>NZ_JAQSDO010000020.1:267006-499445 GCF_029945965.1 Thermomonas sp. | reverse complement strand
CAATCGTGCCCACGTTCACGTGGGGCTTGGTGCGCTCGAACTTACCCTTTGCCATGGCTGCGTCTCGTTGGTAGTGCCCGAAGAAAGGGGCGTGGAATTGCGGAATATGAAGCAGGCAGAATATGAAGCTGGCGGATGTGGAGCTTGAATATGGTGCTCACGAAAGGAATCGAACCTTCGACCTCCTCCTTACCAAGGAGGTGCTCTACCGACTGAGCTACGTGAGCAGGTTTTCTGGCGGACCAGGCGTTGCAGTTGCAATGGTGGAGCGGGAGAAGGGAATCGAACCCTCGTAATCAGTTTGGAAAACTGAGGTTCTACCATTGAACTACTCCCGCGCCGGAAGGCCCTGCCAGTGGTGCGCCGGTGACTGGTAAGGCCGCCGGGTGGAACGCTGGATCTTTCTAACTAATGCATGGAACGTTGTAGCTGGTGGAGGGAGGTGGATTCGAACCACCGAAGGCGTAAGCCAGCAGATTTACAGTCTGCCCCCGTTGGCCGCTTGGGTATCCCTCCGAAATGTTTCGATGGGAAACTGCATGGAGCCCCAAAGAGCCCGCAATTTTGGGGCCGGTTGCGTCTGCTGTCAACGGTCGCTATGCCAAAATCGCATCGGATCGCACCGTCGCGAGCGAAATGCAGGCGGGATGCGCGAAGCGCGCAGCCGCTGAAGTGGACTTTTAGTCCATGAGGCGGCGAGCACTGCCGCGCGCCCGCATGCATGAGCGCAGCAGGTGCAATCAGACGTTGAAGCGGAAATGGAGGACATCACCCTCTTGCACCCGATACTCCTTGCCCTCCAGACGCAGTCGGCCAGCATCGCGCGCGCCGGATTCGCCGCGATACTTCAGGAAGTCGTCGTAGCCAATGGTCTCGGCGCGGATGAAGCCCTTCTCGAAATCGGTATGGATCACCGCCGCGGCCTGCGGCGCGGTGCTGCCGGCCTTGACCGTCCATGCGCGGACTTCCTTCACGCCAGCGGTGAAATAGGTCTGCAGCCCAAGCAGCTTGTAGGCGGCGCGAATCACCCGATTCAGGCCCGGCTCGTCCAGGCCGAGGTCCTTCAGGAACTCGTCGCGGTCGGCGTCTTCCAGCTGACACAGTTCTTCCTCAATCGCAGCTGAGACCGGTACTATTTCCGCGCCCTCGCCGGCCGCGCGCGCGCGTACCGCGTCCAGGTGCGGGTTGCCCTCGAAGCCGTCCTCGAGCACGTTCGCGACGTACATAACCGGCTTCAGGGTCAGCAGGAACAAATCGCGCAGCTCGGCGCGATCGTCATCGGTCAGCTCCAGCGAACGCGCCGGCTTGCCGTCGTTCAATGCATCACGCACGCGACCCAGCACTTCGGCGCGGACCTTCGCGTCCTTGTCGCCGGTCTTGGCCGCGCGCTCGGCGCGATTCAGCGCCTTGTCGACCGAGTCCAGGTCGGCCAGCGCCAACTCGGTGTCGATGGTGTCGATGTCGGCCAGCGGGTCGACCTTGTTGTTGACGTGGATAATGTCGTCGTTATCGAAGCAGCGCACCACGTGGGTGATCGCGTCGACCTCGCGGATGTGGGCCAGGAACTTGTTGCCAAGTCCTTCGCCGCTGGCCGCGCCCGCGACCAGGCCTGCGATATCGACGAACTCGACCGCGGTCGGGATGCATTTCTGCGGTTTGACGATCTCGCTGAGCGCATTCAGGCGCGGATCCGGCACCGGCACCACGCCAACGTTCGGCTCGATCGTGCAAAAGGGAAAATTGGCCGCGGCAATGCCGGCCTTGGTCAACGCGTTGAATAGGGTGGACTTGCCGACATTTGGCAGGCCGACGATGCCGCATTTGATGCCCATGTCGCTGGTTGCTCCATTGCCGCACGGCTCATTGCCCAGAAGCTGAGGGCCATGCGATGAAAGTGGGATGAATCAGTCGGGACGCGGCGTGTGCAGCCGTGTCATCGCATCCATGAAATTGCCGTTGACAGCCAGTGGCATGACATCCATCGCGTCATCGATGGCGCGCAGGATCATGACCTCATCGTCGCGGCCGGGCTTGCCCAGCACCCACGGCGTGACCTGGTCCTTGTGTCCCGGATGACCGATGCCGATCCGCAGGCGATGGAAACCGCCATGCCCGAGTAGCCGCGCGGTGTCGCGCAAACCGTTCTGGCCCCCGTGGCCGCCATCGAACTTGAGCCGCGCAGTACCCGGAGGCAGATCCAGCTCGTCGTGCACCAAAAGCGCCTCTTCCGGCTCGATCTTCCAGTAGCGCAGAGCTGCCGTGACCGACTTGCCTGACAGGTTCATGAAGGTTGCCGGCTTCAGCAGCCACAGTGTCTGTCCGGCGATGTCGATCTTGGCGGTTTCGCCAAACAGCTTGCTTTCGAGGCCGAAGCGCACCCCGGCCCGTTCGGCCAGCGCATCCACAAACCAGAACCCGGCGTTGTGCCGGGTCCGGGCATGTTCGGGACCGGGGTTACCCAGCCCAACGATGAGACGCAATCCAGCCATCGCGGGAACCACGATTCGCGTTCAACCCGGGCGCGGGGCGGGCAGCACCGGCGAAGACGGCATGAACCGTACTTCTGGCCGGTGCGGCAATGCCCCGCAGCGGGCTGGGGACGAATCGATTACTTCTCGTCGTCCTTCTTGGCAACCTTGACTGCCGGCACTTCTTCGACAGACTCGGCCGTTTCTTCGGTTTCCTCGGTCTCGACGCGGCCACGGCGGGCAACGGCAACAGCGACGTCGTGCTCCTTGCCCAGCTTGAGCTCGGGGATTTCGACGCCCTTCGGGAGCTTGACTTCCGACAGGTGGATCGTAGTGCCCACTTCCAGAGCACCCAGATCGACCTCGAGGAATTCAGGCAGGTCCTTCGGCAGGCAGGTCACTTCGACTTCGTTCATCTCGTGGGTGACCACGACGTCGGACGACTTGCCAGCCGGCGATTCATCCTGGTTGATGAAGTGCAGCGGCACGCTGATGCGCAATTCCTTTTTGGCATCCACTCGCTGGAAATCCAGGTGCAGGATGATCTGCTTGAACGGATGACGCTGCATGTCACGCAGCAGCACGGACTCGGTCTTGCCTTCGATGTCCAGGCTCAGGATCGACGAATAGAACCATTCGTTCTGGCTGGCCAGCCAGATTTTCTCGTGCTCGAGCTGGATCGGTTGCGAGGCGGACTTGCCGCCATAGACGATGGCCGGGATGGACGCGGCACGACGCAGGCGGCGGCTCGCACCCTTCCCCTCGACGTTGCGGCCAGTAGCCTTGATGATGTGTTCGGACATTTCGTTACTCGCTTTTGTTGCGATGAAACCGCCTCGCGGCGGTGAATACACTCACCCGCGACCAGGTGAGTGGGTTGCGCCTCCGGCGTGTGCCGGCGACGCGGATTTCGTTGTCACTCGACGTACAGCGAGCTGACCGATTCGCCGAACGCCACCCGACGGATGGTTTCGGCCAGCAGCTCGGCGACGCTGAGCTGGCGGATGCGCCCGCAGGCGCGCGCCGCTTCGGACAACTGGATGGTGTCGGTCACCACCAGTTCGTCCAGCTGCGACTTGGTCACGTTGTCGATCGCGGGGCCCGACAGCACCGGGTGGGTGCAGTAGGCGACCACCTTGAGCGCGCCACGCGCCTTCAGGGCAGCGGCAGCGGCGCACAGGGTACCAGCGGTATCGACGATGTCATCGACCAGCACGCAGATCTTGCCTTCGACATCGCCGATGATGTTCATCACCGTGGACACGTTGGCGCGCGGCCGACGCTTGTCGATGATGGCCAGGTCGGCATCGTCGAGGCGTTTTGCAATCGCGCGTGCGCGCACCACGCCGCCGACATCCGGCGAAACCACGATCAGGTTGTCGGTGCCGTGCGCGCGCCAGATGTCGGCGAGCAGCAGCGGCGAGGCGTACACGTTGTCGACCGGGATATCGAAGAAACCCTGGATCTGGTCGGCGTGCAGGTCAACAGTCAGCACCCGGTCGGTACCCACCGCGCCAAACATCGTGGCCGCGACCTTGGCCGTGATCGCCACCCGCGACGAACGCGGGCGACGGTCCTGGCGGGCGTAGCCGAAGTACGGCACCACCGCGGTCACGCTGGCCACCGAGGCGCGCTTGAGCGCATCCACCAGCACCAGCAACTCCATGAAGTTCTCGGCAGTCGGCGCATTGGTCGGCTGGATCACGAAGACCTCCTGCCGGCGCACGTTCTCCTCGATCTCCACCTGCACTTCACCATCGGAGAAGCGACTGACAAGTGCCTTGCCCGGGCGCACGCCCAGTTCCTTGCAGACCGCCAGCGCCAGCGGGCGATTGGCGTTGCCGGAAAAAACCAGCAGGTTGCGTTCGTCTTGCATGTTCGTCATTCCGCTGCGCTCTGACCGTGGCGGTGCAAGGGCCGCACGGCGAACCATGCGGGAGGACTGCTTAAACACTAAACACGTGTTGCGATACAACATTCGCGAGGTGGCAGGGGCGGAAGGATTCGAACCTTCGAATGTCGGGATCAAAACCCGGTGCCTTAACCACTTGGCGACGCCCCTAAGGTGTAATTTTCCACTGCATCCAGCAGTGGTGATCGTTCCGCACCGCGCGCCAGCCAAGCATCAATGCCATGTGGCAACGCCGCGAGCGATGTTTCGGCGGATCCGCGATCGGCGAATTCCACGAAGCACACGCTGCCCGAACCCGTCAAACGCGGTCTGCCAATGTGCGCCAACATGGTGAACAGGGCCTCGACGGCAGGTTCACGGCGGCGCAGCACAGGCTCGAACGCATTGTCGAGTACGGTTCCGGAAAGGAAGTCGGATATTGTTGCGGGTGCAGCATGCCGAGTCAAATCAGGATCTTGGAAAACTTCGACGGTCGCGGCATGCACGCCCGGACTGGCCAGCACGTACCAGGCTGGAGGCAGGTCGAGCGGCGCCAGTTGCTCGCCGATGCCCTCCGCCCAGGCGTTGTGGCCACGCACGAAGACCGGCACATCCGCGCCCAGCGTCAGGCCCAGCGCGACTAGTCGATCAACATCGAAACCTGTTCCCCACAACCGGTTCAGCGCGACCAGCACGGTGGCAGCATCAGAGGAACCACCACCCAGACCCGCACCCATCGGAATATGTTTTTCGATGCAGATATCGACACCTTTGCTGCATTTGGCATCCTCTTGCAGGATTTTAGCTGCGCGTACCAGCAAGTCGTCCTGCTCGGACACACCGGCCGCAGCCTCGCCAATTCGGACTATCCGGTCATCGGTACGGAGCCGCAGGCCGATCCTGTCGCCCCAGTCCAGTAACCGGAACACGGTCTGCAGCGTGTGGTAGCCATCGGCACGGCGGCCGGTGATACGCAGGAACAGGTTGAGCTTGGCCGGGGCCGGCCAATAGCTCCAGCCCTCGCCTGCCGGCATCGTGTTCATTGCTTGTCCCAGCGATCCACTACCAGCCGAACCCGGTTGGACGCCTGCTCGGCATTGATGCGGGTCGGCAGTTCCACGCCACTGTCGGGATCTGGCTGCCAGTTGCTGTAGTCGATGACCCAGCCGCCCTGTTCGATTCGCAGCAAGCGAGTGTCGATGCCGAAAACCGAGCTCGCCTCGCCCATGGCGCCTGATTCGGCGGGCGCTCCGCGCAGCCAGCAGCCCAGCGCGGCGACCGGAATTTCCCAACCAGTGGATTGGCGCAACAACTGGCCGGCATCGGTACCACGCAGCGGGCCGCCGGAAACACCTTCCAGCGCCACGCCATCCGCATCTGCCGTCAGCGTCCAGCTCTGCCGGGTCACCGGCGCGGACAGCGTCACTTCGGTGCGACCGGCGCCTTGCGTCCATTCGATTCGTCCGCTGCCGCCATCCTTGCCATTGGACAGGGCGACCCGACCCAACATCGTCCAGGCCGGCGCATCGCAGGCCACTTGGCCCAGACCCAATGCGGCGATGCGGGCCTTCTGCGCCAGCTTGGCTGCCCGCACCTGCGCGTCGCCCACCAGCACATTGGTTGGAGCGGCAGCAGGCGGCATACTCTGGCAGGCCGCCAATAGCAGGCATAGCGCAGCGACGCCAATCCGCTGGATCACGCACCGACCTCGTGCAAGGCGCGCTGCAGTGAACGGTTTTCCGGGTCGATCTTGCGCGCCTCATCGAAATAGCGGCGCGCTTCATCCTTGCGCCCCATCACCCACAGCACCAGGCCAAGATGGCTGGCGATGTCAGGGTCTTTCTGCAACGTATAGGCACGTCGGAGGTGATCCAGTGCTTCGACATTGCGACCGAGCCGGAACAGCACCCAGCCATAGCTGTCGATGATCGCGGCGTTACTGGGCTCGGCCACGCGCGCGCGGTCAATCAGTTCCAGCGCTTCCTTGTAGCGGGTGGTGCGGTCGGCCAGGGTGTAGCCAAGCGCGTTAAGTGTGGTCACGTCATCCGGTGCGGAGACCAGGATGCGACGAAAATCGGCCTCGGCCTTGGCGATGTCGTCGCGGCGCTCCCACAGGATCGCACGCGAATACAGCAGGGCCTGGTCGTCGGCGAAGGCGGCGAGCCCACGCGCGTAGGCATCCAGTTCGCCGGCCGCATCCTTGTCCTTGAGGCGCAATTCGGCTTCCAGCAGGTAGGCGTCACGGCGGGTATCGTCCTGCAGTGCGGCTTCGGACTGCATTACATGCAAGCCATCGAATGCTTCGGCCTTGCGGCCCAGCGTGAACAGGACATTCGCACTGCGCAGCCGGGCGATTGCGCGCGCCTGTTCGCCAGGCACGCTCGCATACCAAGCCAGGGCCTCGTCGTTGCGCTCCAGTACTTCGGCCAGTTGGCCCAGCAGCAGGCGCCGGCTCGGATCCGGGCGGGTCGCCTCGCGCTTGGCTTCCTCGTAGAGCTTGGCCAGCCCGGCCTTGTCCTTGGCCTTGTCAAGCAGGCCTGCGCGCTGTGCATAACTGGACTCGTCCTGCGGGCCGTAGGCCAGCACCGCTGCGGCCTTGGCCGGATCGCCGAGCGCATCGTATTCACCGGCCAACGACCAGCGCAGCGGCATGGACAGCTTGGCGGCATCTTCCAGTCCTGCCAGCAGGCTGCGCGCCTGGTCCGGCTTGCCGTCTTCACGCAGCAGTTGCGCACGCAGCAGCGCAACGCGCGGCTCGCCTGGGAAGCGGGCGACCACCTGTTTGACGATGCGTTCCACCAACGCCGGCTGTTCCAGCCGCTGCGCTAGGCCGCCGAAGCCCAGCCATGGTCCCAGTTTGTTGGGCATGCTGCGGTCGTCGACCAGGTCGCCGAGTACGTCGACAACGAGCTTGGACTGCTGGCCGACCGCGCCGATCAGCGCCGCCAATACCTGCTTCCAGCCGTCATCACCGCTTGCCAGCAAGCTTTTCAGTTCGCGCCGCGCCGCACGTCGTTTGCCGGCGCGCAGATCCAGGGTGGCGGCCACCACTTGTTGGGATGCACTGATCTGCGGCTCCAACGACTTCCACAGGTCAAAACACTGACGCGCCAACCCATCTTCATTGGCGAGCAGGGCAATTCGAGTTGCCCGTTCAGCCAGTACCGGGTCATTGGCGCTGCGTGCTGCCTGCAGATACTGGCGCGCGGCTTCGCCCAAATGACCGGCTTGCAAGGCGAACTCACCTGCCATGCTTGCCTGCAACGGGTCTTCGGGCTTGGGCGACGAAGGTTTGGCCGCGTGCGCCAGACCCATGCAGGCCAGCAATACGGCAGACAACAACAGGCTGGAACGAAGGCGTTGCGGCGTGGGCATAAGGGCGGGCCGGTACACTATGCGGTTGTGCCGGCAGCTTAGCGCAGGCACCTGAATGGAACTGACCACCGCATGAAATTGCACGTCCTCGGCATCAACCACCAGACCGCGCCGGTTGCCCTGCGCGAGACGGTGGCGTTTGCCCCGGAAGCGCTGGGTCCGGCGCTGGCGGCCCTACGTCAAATCCCCGCGGTGCGCGAGGCTGTGCTGCTGTCCACCTGCAATCGCACCGAGATCTACGCGCAAACCGAGGACGACGGCCAGTCGCTGGCCGACTGGCTGACTACGCATCCGCGTACCGGCCATGACCTGCAGGCTTACCTGTACCGGTATCGCGATGCCGAAGCGGTGCGGCACCTGTTCCGGGTCGCGACCGGCCTGGATTCGCTGGTGCTGGGCGAGCCGCAGATCCTTGGGCAGGTGAAGCAGGCCTGGGCCGCATCGCGCGAGGCCGGGGTGCTGGGCGGCCCGCTGGATCGCCTGTTCCAGCAGGCCTTCGCCACCGCCAAGCGAGCGCGCACCGATACCCGCATCGGCGCCAACCCGGTGTCGGTGGCCTCCACTGCGGTGCGCCTGGCGCAAGAATCCTTCGCCCGGTTGAATGAGTCCACCGTGCTGCTGATCGGCGCCGGCGAAACCATCGAACTGGCCGCCCGGCACTTGGTCGAGGCGCGCGTACAGCGCCTGCTGATTGCCAATCGCACCTTGCCCCATGCACAGGATCTGGCCAGTCGCCACGGCGGCATTGCCCTGCCGTTGTCCGAACTCGACCGTCATCTGGATGAGGTGGACATCGTCATCAGCGCCACCGCCAGCCGCGAGCCGGTCCTGCAACGCAAGCAGATCGAGCATGCGATGGCCAAACGTAGACATCGGCCGATGTTGCTGCTCGACCTGGCGGTGCCACGCGACATTGCAGCCGATGTCGCCGGAATGCGCGATGTATTCCTGTACACCGTGGACGATCTGGAACGATCAATCGAGAACAACCGCCGCGGCCGCCGTGCTGCCGCCGAACAGGCCGAAGCAATCATCGAGTTGCAGGTCGCCCGTTTCGTGGAGCAGTTCCAGGCCAGCACGCGCCAGCAACCACTGCTGCACCTGCGTGCGCATGGCGAGCGTGCCCGCGCTGACGCGTTGGCCAAGGCGCGTCAGCAATTGGCCGCGGGCGTGCCCGCCGAGCAGGTGCTGGAGTTCCTCGCCCACACCCTGACCAACCGTCTGCTGCATGCGCCGACCGTGGCCCTGCGCGAAGCCGCGCTGAGCGGCGACGGCGAGCTCAGCCGTGCTGCGGAACGCCTGTTTCCGGATACCCCGACCGGCATCGCCCCCTCGGCGGACGACACATCCAAATGACGCCCGCACTGCGCCGCAAACTCGATGCGCTGGTCGAGCGCCGCGAGGAAATCGAGCGACTGCTGGCCGATCCTTCGGTCGCTGCCGACCAGACCCGCTTCCGGAACCTGTCGCGGGAGTTTTCGACCCTGCAACCGGTGGCCGATGCGCTGGCAGCTGAAGCACTGGCACGCGCCGACCTCGACGCCGCTGAAGCGATGCGCGCCGATCCGGAACTGCGCGAACTGGCCGAAGATGAAATCGCCTCCGCCAACCAGCGCCTGCAACAGCTGGAAGGCGAACTGCTCGCCCAGCTCGTCCCCCGTGATTCCCGCGACGACGGCGGCATCTACCTTGAAGTGCGCGCCGGCACCGGCGGCGACGAGGCGGCGATCTTCGCGGGCGATCTGTTCCGCATGTATTGCCGCTATGCCGAGCGCCATGGCTGGCGGGTCGAAGTGGAATCGGCCAGCCAAGGCGAGCATGGCGGCTACAAGGAAATCGTGGCCCGGGTCGAGGGTGATGGTGCCTACGCCAAACTCAAGTACGAATCCGGCACCCACCGCGTGCAACGGGTACCGGCGACCGAATCGCAGGGCCGCATCCATACCTCGGCGGCAACCGTCGCCATCATCGCGATCGAAGCCGGTGAAACCGAGATCGTCATCAACCCGGCTGACCTCAGGGTCGATACGTACCGATCCTCCGGCGCCGGCGGCCAGCACGTCAACAAGACCGAATCTGCAATCCGCATCACCCACATGCCATCAGGCGTGGTAGTGGAATCGCAGACCGAGCGCAGCCAGCACGCCAACCGCGACAAGGCGATGAAACGCCTGCAATCGATGCTGGTCGAAGCCGAACTGGAGAAACGCGCCGCCGCGACCGCCGCCGACCGCAAGCTGCAGGTGGGCAGCGGCGACCGCAGCCAGCGCATCCGCACATATAGCTTCCCGCAGGGACGCATCACCGATCATCGCGTGGAAGGCCTGACCCTGTACGACCTGCCGAACATCATCGAAGGCGACCTCGATGCATTGGTCCTGCGCCTGCAGCAGGAACAGCAGGCCGAGGAACTCGCGCAGCTGGCTCGCGAAGGCTGATTGTTGCGGTCATCGGGGGATTTCCCAGCCATCATTCCGGCGAATGCCGGGATCCAGCTTTTTGATGCCGCCGCATAGAATTGGTGCATAGGCTCCGGTATTCGCCGGAATGACGAGCAAAGCCCATGGCCATTTCCACCCACCGCGCGGGACCAGCCGACCTGGATGCGCTGGTTCCGCTGTTTGACGCCTATCGCCAGTTCTACGGCCAGCCCCCTGATGTGGAACGCGCGCGCGACTGGCTGCGCAGCCGCCTGCGCTTTGGAGAATCGGTGGTGTTCGTCGCCATGCGCGGCACTGCCATGGTCGGCTTCACCCAGTTGTATCCAATGTATTCCTCGGTACGCACCGCGCGTAGCTGGATCCTGAACGACCTGTTTGTCGACGCGACTGTTCGACGCAGCGGTGTGGGTCATGCGCTGCTCGAGGCGGCGGCGCAATTTGCTCGCGAGGACGGCGCCATGGGCATCTCGCTGGAAACCACACAGGACAATGCCGCGGCACGCGGGTTATACCGCGCCGCTGGCTGGAACGAAGATGCGACCCAGTGGTATTCACTGGCGTTCAAATGAAGTGCCGGGGCGCATCTGCTCGGGAGATGCGACGGGCGTACGATAGATTCAACCCCGCCCTACACTGCAGCCATGACTGCCTCCACTGAATTCAGGCCTCTGTCGCTGTGCGTACTGACCGTGTCGGATTCACGCACGCCGGCCAACGACAGCTCCGGCGACTATCTCTGCAATGCACTGGCCGAAACTGGCCACCACCTGCACGCACGCGCCCTGCTACCGGACGACAAATACCAGCTGCGGGCGCAGGTCAGTGCATGGATCGCCGATGCCGATGTCGATGGCATCGTGGTCACCGGCGGGACGGGATTTACCGGCCGCGACTCCACCCCGGAAGCGCTGCTGCCGCTGCTGGACAAGCAGATGCCAGGATTCGGCGAACTGTTCCGCGCGCTGAGCTTCGAAGAGATCGGCACCAGCACGATGCAGTCGCGCGCATTCGCCGGGCTGGCCAATGCCAGTTTCGTGTTCGCCCTGCCCGGCTCCACCTCGGCCTGTCGCACCGGATGGGAAAAGATCATCCGTGCACAACTCGATGCACGCACCAAACCGTGCAACCTAGTGAACCTCAAGCCAAGACTGAAGGAGTGACGATGTCCATCGACACCACCCTGCGTTTGTTGACCAAGGCCAGCGGCCTGAGCGTCACCGACATCGCCACCGCCATCCCACGTGCCGGGGTGAACACGGTCAGCGCCTGGCTCAAGGGCGACAAACTCCCAGGCAAGGAACAACTGGACGCGCTCGCGCGCGTGTTCGGCGTACCAGCGGGCGCGCTGCTTGGCGAGCTGGCCAGCACTTTGGATCCGGCACGAACCAAGGGCGAACACGAGCTGCTGGCGGCCTACCGCAGACTGAACACCAAGCAGCAGGGCGCATTGCTGGAAGTGGCGCGCAGCATGCGGCCCAAGCCCGCAAGCAAGGCCGCCAGGCGATGAGCAAGCTCAAGCGCAAGGACTACGACACCCTGCTGGAACCGATGCAACTGGAACTGGTGGCGATGTCGCGCTGGTTGCAGCACACCGGCAAGCGCCTGGTGGTGCTGGTCGAGGGCCGCGACACCGCAGGCAAGGGTGGCACGATCGACGCCATCAGCGAACACGTCAACCCACGTCAGTGCCGGGTCGTCGCCTTGCCGAAACCCAACGACCGCGAACAGAGCCAATGGTATTTCCAGCGCTACGTCACGCACCTGCCTGCAGCGGGCGAAATGGTGTTGTTCGACCGCAGCTGGTACAACCGAGCAGGCGTCGAAAAGGTCATGGGCTATGCCAGCGACGCGCAGGTCAAGGCATTCCTGCAACAGGCGCCAGTGTTCGAGAAGCAACTGGTCGATGACGGCATCCTGCTGTTCAAGTACTGGCTGTGCTGCGACCAGGACATGCAGGAAAAACGCTTCGCCGAACGCCGCGAGGATCCGTTGAAGGGCTGGAAGCTGTCGCCGATCGACCTCAAGGCGCGTGAACTGTATGGCGATTACACTCGTGCGCGCGAAGCCATGCTCAAGGCTACCCATACCGATGCCGCGCCATGGACCCTGGTCGACTTCAATGACCAGAAGCTCGGCCGCCTGACCCTGATCCGCGACCTGCTGGACCGGCTGCCGGATACCCATGTCGATGCGCCGTTGGCCGACCTGCCGGCCCTGGCCGGTAAACCGGCGAAGGAACGCTACAGCGTGGTGAAGCCGATCACACCGTTCAAGGCTTAGTCGCCGCTGGAGGTTTGGTAGCTGCAGGCGGAGCAGTGACTGCCGCGGGTGGGCTCGGCAAGCCGACTTCCTTCGCCAGCGCTGCGTAGCGCGGGTCGTCCCGGTAACGCAGCAGTAGTGCGTCGTAGAGCAGGGTCTGCATGCCCGGGTCGCGTGCCTCGCGCGCCTTGCCCAGCCACTCGAACATCCGATCGGGGTCGCCGCGTACCGCATACACCTCAGCGATCTGGAACGCGTAATCACTTGCGTATTTGTCAATGCATTCTTGAAGCAAGGCATCGGCCATCTTGCGGTCAGGCCCGATCTGCGCTGCAAGTGCCAGTGCGAAATCGTGCCAGCCGCCATCCGGTTCCGCCTCGGCCGCAGCCTGCGCCCCGGCGAAGTCCTTCTTCAGCACACTGTTGATCGCCAGCAGGTAGTGGTTATAGACCGCGCTTGGGTGCAGCTCGATGGCCTTGCCGATTGCCTGCGCGGATTCATCAAGTCGCTTCAACGGCATCAGGTAGGTGGCAAGTGCCTGGTACCAGACCTGGTTGAGTGGGTCTTGCTTCAATGCCCGCTTGGTCAGGTCCACTGCTTGCACCAGGTTGCCCTGGCTGGCCCGCACCACGCCTAACTGGTAGAGCGCATCCCCATCATTCGGGGCCAGTTCCACTGCCCGCTTGAACTCGATTTCGGCGCCGCGCCAGTCCAGATCCCGGGACATCAGCAGCCAGCCGCGCGCAATATGGGTCGGGGCCTGGCCGGGGGCATGCTGCATCGCCAACTTGATCGCCGCATCCGCCTGTACATAGGCGTCATCGGCCTCGCGGCCGGACAGCAGGCCACTAGAGACCGCATCGATCAGCACCCGTGCCTTCCACGAATAGGCCAACCCGTAGGCAGGGTCGAGCTTGGTGGCGCGGTCGAACTGCTTGATCGCAGCGCGGGTATCCGCTTCGGTCTGACGTCCACCCAAATCTACGCCTTGCATGTAGGCGTTGTAAGCCTCCAGGTTGCTGCTGGGCGGGCGATCTCCCTGCTGAGAGTGCGCGGGAGGGGGCGGTTTCAGTTGCGCCTTGAGTGCATTGGCCACCTTCCCGGTGATCTGGTCCTGCAGTGCAAACAAGTCCTTGTAGGGCCGGGTGTAGTTCTCAGCCCACAGGGTGCTGCCGTCTGCGGCCTTGATCAAATTGGCACTGATCCGCACGGTGTCGCCGACCCGGCGGACGCTGCCCTCCAGCAGGTGGCTGACGCCGAGCTTGGCTGCGATCGCCTGGCTGTCATCCTTGCTGTCGCGGAACTGGAACGAGGAATTTCGGCCGATCACGCGCACACCCCTGATCCGCGACAGCGCGATGATGAAGCCTTCCGACAACCCGTCCGAAAAATATTGCTGGTCCTTGTCGCCGCTTTCGTTTTCGAGCGGGAGCACCGCGATGGAATTGCCGGCGGCGGCGATCGTGGCCACGCGCGCAGGTTCGTTTCGATCCAGCAGGCGATCGGTCAGCAGCAGCACCACTGCGATTGCCAGCACGCCGATGATGGCCAGGTCGGTACCGCGGTTGGACTTGCGGTCGTTCGGCGTATTCTGCGCGAGCTCACTGTCGAGCTTGAGTCCACTGCTGGTGAGTTCGTAGCGCCAGGAGACTATGAGCCAGATCGGGAAACCGATGCCCGCGGCGATCAGGAACCAGCGGGTGGCCGATTCAGGCGCGCCCAACTCCGGGGCCAACTGGGCGATGCCCTGCGCCAACGCCCACACCGCACCGAGGTACAGCAGTGCTGCACGCGGAACGTTGCGTCGTTTCAGTTCACCAATGAACTTACCGGTCATGCCCCGCCCTGTGCATCTCCTCCATTGATTCTGGCATACGTCAGGAACGCCGCGAACAGGCCAGTCGCAACAAGCGCGTTCAGCGTATTCGGAAGTCCATGGCACCGCGCTCGGCTTTGGCAACGTCACCTGCATCACGACGCTCGACCGCTTCGACCTGCGCCAGCGGCGGGCCGGAATGCAACCAGTTCGCCAGCTGTTCGATCGCATCTGCATCACCCACCGCCAGCACCTCCACGCGACCATCGGCCAGGTTGCTGGCGTAACCACGCAGGCCCAGCCGCACGGCTTCTTCACAGGTGCTGGCACGGAACCACACCCCCTGCACCTTGCCGCTGATCAGGAAGCGCGCGTCCGCCATGGCATCAGCCCGCCTTCGGACCACCGGCAGCGGCAATCGCGGTTTCGATGTCGTGTGCGGTGACCGGTCCCGTAATCGTCTTGACCACCTTGCCATCCGGCCCGACCAGCACGGTCATCGGCAGACCGCGCGGGGTGTCGAAATCCTTCGGCGGGTTGTACACATCCAGCAGTGCGATCGGATAGACCACCGGGTGCTGCTTGAGGAAAGCCTGCATGTCCTCGACGGTGGTGTCCTCATAGGCCAGGCCGACCACCATGATGTGCTCGCGCATCGCATCAAGCGCCGACAGCTCTGGCATTTCCTTCAGGCACGGGCCACACCAGGTCGCCCAGAAATTGACCACGGTCCATTTGCCGCGCTGGTCGGCCAGGTCGAAGGTCTTGCCGTCGATCGTGGCGACCCGCAGCGACGGAATTTTCTTGGCGACGGGCATGTCGGCCTCGGCCGGTTTTGCCGGCGTAGCGACTTTCGCCGCCGGCGCATCGATGGGCGTTGGCAGCGCAGCGGGCTCTGCTTCGCGCTTGCACGCGGAGACTGCAATACACGACAGCAACAGCCATGACACATGACGCAAACGCATGCTTACTCTCCGGGGATATCGGGGGGGATATCGCGATAAATGTTTGCGACGCGCTGCTTGAGCAGCTCGCGCAGGGGCATGCGCAGTCCATCCAGCGCATGCATGACAGCCACCCCCAGCGCATCATCGCGATGCGGCAGGCGGGCTTCGGCCACCGGCACGCGCAGGCGGCCGGCTTCGTACAACTCACCCAGGCTGACATCGTCCAAGTCACGTGAGAGCATCCATTCGCCGCTTTCGGCGCGGCTGACCACGCCGATGTCGCACAACTGCCCCAGCAGTTCCTGTACCAGGTTGTCAGTAAGGATGGGTTCCAGTTTAAGGATCTCGTCGCTGTGCAGGCCACGTCCTTTGGCGCGTGCCAACTGGAAACGACCGAGCATCCGCAGCAATCCGTAAATCTCGAACCCATCCGGCAGGCGCAACTCGGCCGGCTGGTAGCGGAATGCCGACATCGACGATGCCAGCGAGGCGCCAAACAGGATCGAGGTCCAACCCAGGTAGATCCAAAGCATCAGGATCGGCAATAACGCGATAGCACCGTATATTTTCTGGTAGGAATCGAAGCTGCTCAAGTAGGCAGCCAAGCCGAATTTGACGCCCTCGAACAGCATCACCGACAGCGCTGCCCCGGACAGTGCATGTCGCCATTTCACCGTGCGGTGCGGCACCACCTTGAAGATCGCTGCGAAGGCGAACATTTCGATCGCCATGGGCGCCAACCTCAGCATCAAGGATTCCAGCCAGCGTCCCGGCAAGGTTTCGAAGATGGCCAGTGCGAAAAAGCGCGTGGATAGCGCCAGGCTGGTGGCCGCGACCAATGCACCCAGTGTCAGCACCGTCCAATAAACCAGGAAGCGGCTGAACTTGGGCCTCGCCGTGGGCACTCGCCAGATGCGGTTGAAGATGGCTTCCACGCTGGTCAAGGTCACCAGCAGTGACACCACCAAGGCAAATGCACCAGTCGTAGTCAGGGACTTCGTATTCGCTGAAAAGTCACTCAGGTACTTCTCGACTGCGTTGGCAGCATGCGGCACGAAGTTGGAAAAAATATAAGACCTTAGGCTGACGCTCCATTGGTCAAACACCGGGAACGCGGACAGCACCCCGAATACCACCATCGACAGCGGTACCAGCGCGAACACGCTGGTGTAGGACAGCGCGCCAGCCGCTTCGAACAGGCGGTCACCCAGGAACCGCTTCCACACGAAGCGCAGGAACGCGCCGATCCGCGCACGGTCGCGCAGGCGTTCGCCCAGCAGGTTAAGGGAGTCCAACGGTTCCATTGGCCAAGCCTAACCGATGGCGAAAAGGGCACGGGGTGAATTTCTAGCCAAACTTCACCCACCGGCCCGGCAATCTCCATGCGAAACTGCACACAAGCTCCCTTTCACGCGGTCACGCATGCCCGACATCCTGGTCCTGTACTACAGCCGCGGTGGCTCGGTGGCCAGGCTCGCGCGCCAGATCGCACGCGGTATCGGCGAAGTTGATGGCATGCAGGCGCGCCTGCGCACGGTGCCGCCGGTCGCCCCGGTCACCGAAGTCGCCAGCCCACCAGAACCCGAGGATGGCGCGCCCTACGTGGACAAGCAGGACCTGCGCGAATGTGCCGGCTTGTTGATTGGCAGCCCGACCCGGTTCGGCAACATGGCGGCGCCAATGAAGCATTTCATCGATGGCCTGGGCAGCGAATGGGCCAGTGGCACCCTGGTCGGCAAGCCCGCGGCGGCGTTCACCTCGACTGCCACCATGCATGGCGGCCAGGAATCGACTTTGCTGACGATGCTGCTGCCGCTGCTGCACCACGGCTGCGTGATCGCCGGCATTCCGTTTACCGAAGCCACGCTCAACACAACCCGCAGCGGCGGCACGCCGTATGGCGCCAGCCACGTAGCGGGCGCGCATGACCAGCCGGAGCCCACCGACGAGGAAGCGCAACTGGCACGCGCGCTGGGCAAGCGGATTGCGCAGCTGGCCCTGAAGTTGCAGCCATGACGCAGACTCGCCTACTCGCGCTCGCCCTGTTCACCCTGGCAGCGACCGATGCCGCCTGGTTCTGGGATGACCGCCATGCCTTGGCCGCGATGCTCGTCTTCGGCCTCCCACCCTTGCTGCTTGGCGTGGTCGCCTGGCGCGGCTGGACCCGTGCCGGGCTGAGTGCCGGACTGATTGCCCTGCTCTGGTTCAGCCATGGCGTCATGGTGGCGTGGACACGGCCACCGGAGCGTGCGTTCGCCTTCGCTGAAATCCTGCTCGCATTGGCGATCATCTACTTCGCCAGCATGCCTGGCTTGCGTGCGCGTTTCCGCAAGCGTCGATGACCACAACTGCGAGCGTGCGCATGGCTGGTCTTGGGCCGGAGGATGTCGAGGTCCTGCACGCCGCTGCGCGTGCGATCCGCGATCACTCGCCAGCGCAGGCAGAGCGCCTGCTCGGGAAGATACTGGCCCGCCATCCCACGCATGCAGAAGCACTTCGGTTGCTGGCGATCCTGCACTTGAATACCCGTCGCGGCGCCCTTGCGATCCAGACCCTGCAAGCTGCGATCTCGCATCATCCCGGCGACGCGTTGCTACAGTGCGATCTTGGCAATGCACATGCGGCATGTGGCGATCATGCCGGTGCCATCAACGCGTGGGAACACGCCTGCGTCCTGGCGCCAGACCAAGTCACGGCCTGGTTCAACCTCGGCCGCGCGCACCAGCAGCAGGGCGAGAGCCGTGCGGCCATCAATGCCTTGCAACAAGCCTGCGCATTGGCGCCGGACTTGCTGCCGGCAAAGATCCTGCTCGGCGATGCGCTGGTGCACATCGGCCGCTTCGAAGATGCCACCCAGCAGTATCGCGATGCAGTGCGCCTGCACCCGACCTGCGGCGACGCCTGGCGCGGCCTGTCCAGCATCAAGACAGTGGCACTGTCGGATGCCGACGCACTGCTGCTGTCCACGCAGCTGCAGCGGCGCGACACCGCTGACAGTGATCGCATCGCGATGGGCCATGCGCTAGGCAAGCTGCAGGAAGACCGTGGCTGCTATCCGCAGGCGCATGCCGCCCTGGTTGCCGCCAATGCGCTGCAGCGCAAGCTGACCCCGTGGCGTGTGCAGGACTTCACTGACTACATCGAGCAAGTACTAGTGATGACCAGTGAGTTGCCAGCCCCGATCGATCCGGAACTCGGTCGCGAAGCGATCTTCATCGTGGGGCTGCCGCGTTCGGGTTCTACCCTGTTCGAGCAAATCCTGGCCGCACACCCCGATGTCGAGGGAGCAGGCGAATTGCCGGATCTGGGCAACGTGATCCAGCGCGAATCCCGCCGTCGGCAGATGCCATTCCCGGCATGGATCCAGCAGGTCGATGCCGCGGACTGGCATCGCCTGGGCCTTGAATACCTGGAACGCACCGCACGCTGGCGCTCCTCCAAGTCATGCTTCGTCGACAAGATGCCGGAGAACTGGAAGCTGGCCGGCGTGCTGCGCGCGATGCTGCCGGGCGCGACCGTGATCGAGAGCCGGCGTGACCCGCTGGAAACGGCGTGGTCGTGCTTCAAGCAACAGTTCTACAACCAGCCGCATTTCGCCTGCGATGTCGGCGATATCGCCGCATACCTGCATGGCTGCGAACGGGCGATGGACCAGTGGCGCGCCCGTGATCCGGAGCACCTGCACCTGCATCGCTACGAAGATCTGCTGGCCGGTCCCGAGACCGGCATCCGCACACTGCTTGCCGACTGCGGCCTCGAATTCGATCCCGCCTGCCTCGACTTCCACGCCGCCAACAGAAGTGTGCGCACCGCAAGCGCCGCGCAGGTGCGCCAGCCCTTGCGTGGCGACACTGCGCGATCGCCGCACTATGGTGCCCTGCTGGATCCGTTCCGGCATGCATTGGGCCTGCCGGCCAGCTGACCGCTGCTGCTTTTGGCGGAAGCGATATTTTGGCGGACAATGGGTGCATGGACAACCTGCTGATCGTCACCACCGGCGGCACCATCGACAAGGTCTATTTCGACGACAAGTCGGATTTCCAGGTCGGCGAGCCACAGATCGGACGCATCCTCGAAGAACTCGGGGTGGCTTTCCGTTTCAACGTGATTCCCATCTTGCGCAAGGATTCGTTGCACATCGATGCCAGCGACCGCGACCTGCTGCGCGCAACCATCGAAGCGCAGGACGCGCGCCACGTGCTGATCACCCACGGCACCGACAGCATGGTCGATACCGCCCGCGTGCTGGCCAGCATCGAGGGCAAGACGATCGTGTTGACCGGCGCCTTGAACCCGGCACGCTTCCGTGGCTCGGACGCGGAGTTCAACATCGGCACCGCGGTCGGCGCGGTGCAGTCGCTACCGCCTGGCGTCTATATCGCCATGAACGGGCGTATCTGGGATCCGCTCAAGGTACGCAAGAACGTGGCCGCCAATCGCTTCGAACCTGTCAGCTGACCTGCCACGTCACCTGTTGAAACCGGCCCGGCATCGCCGGGCTTTTTCATGCTCACCCTGCGCAGCGCGATGCATGCAGTGGCAAATGCAAAAAAAGACCCCGGCCGAAGCCGGGGTCGATGTTGTCCTACAGCGATCGATGCATCAGGTCGTCGCTCGATCCGATGCCGGGGCCGAACTCAGTTGGTGTCGCCCTTCAGGGTGACGCCGGAGAACGCGGCGTAAGCATTTACCTTGATGTGGTAGGTGGTGGCAGAGGTCGGGGTAAACGTGCAGGTCTCGGAGTTGCCCGAGGCATACGGACGGCAGTCATAGCTGCTGGTGGTCGGCGCGCTGCCGGCCCTGACATACATGTCCGCATCGCCGGTGCCGCCACTGATCGTGAAGATCACGGTATGGCCTGCTGCGATGGCCATGGTGTAGTCCGAGGAGAACGAGCCCTTGGCCACCGATGGCAGGGCCACGCCTACGTTGTCACATAGCACCAGCCCGCCGCAGCTGCCGCCACCGCCGCCGCCCGCCGTATAGCTGCCGGTGATGCTCACGCCCGAGAACGCGCTGTAGCCCTTCACCAGTACGTAGTACGTCCCTGCCTGCGCTGTTGCAATCGTGCAGGTCTCGGCAGTGGTGCCGCCTTCGGACTTGCAGTCGTTGCTGGTGGTGGTCGGTGCGCTGCCGAACTTCGCGTAAAGATCGGAATCGCCGGTACCGCCAGAGGTGACGAACTTCAGGCTGGTGGCGCCGGCCGGAACCACCATCGTGTAGGTCAACGACGCGCCGGCAGCACCAGACTGGCCGGTCTTGGCAACACCATTGGTGAGCACGCCACCACCAGACGGCGGCGGCGGCGTGGTCGCGCAACTCACGCCTACGACGCTGAACGCCGCGGTGACATCGGCCTTGGTGAAGCCGAGGTCGGTGGCTGCAGTCTCCACGCCACACGCGCCCTGGTTGTAGGTGATGCTGGAGGTCCAGTAGTTGGCATTGGCACGTGCGAAGACCTGGAAGGCCTTCTTGGTCGTCCAGCCGGTCTTCTTGGCCAGGGTGCAGAACGCCTTGTTGTACACGCCGGAGGTGTAGTGCACGTCCATGCTGCTGGTGTAGTTGGCCGCGTTGTCGATCGAGCCGCCGTCCTGAGGCGGGTTGCACATGTAGCGCAGCGCACCCGTGGCCTTGAAGATCTCGGTACCGACGTTGAAGTCGTTGGTGCCCTTCCAGAAGTACTCGGTGGCTTCGCCGCCCATGTCGGAGAACGACTCGTTGATGCCACCCGACATGCCGGAGTAGGTCAGGTTGGAGTGCTGCTCGGTGAAGCCGTGCGAAACCTCATGCCCGGACACGTCGGCATTGACCAGCGGATAGAATGTGCTGGCGCCGTCACCGAAGCTCATGGCGGTACCGTTCCAGAACGCATTTTCGTAACCGGTCTTGTAGTGGACCTTCATCACCAGCTGGAACGACAACGCGTTGGCACCGGTGTAGGCGTTGTACATGTTCTGGATCACGGCACCGAAATAGTGGGCGTCGTTCAACGGCGAGTAGGCACCGTTGATGGCCTTCACCGTGTTGCGAGGGCAGGCGTACGTGAACGCGGTGTTGCTGGTGTTGGTGCTGGCGTTGTTGAGGTTCACCGTCTTGACGTTGGTGCTGTTCATCGTGCAAGTCGTGCCGCTCTGCGTCACGTCCAGATAGCCGTAGGTGGTGCCAAACTCATACTGGCCGGTCTTGGCGTTTCCGCCCGGGCCGGTACCGATCAACGAATGTTGCAGGTTTTCCCACTTCTTCAGTACCCGACCGCTGTTGGCATCAATCAGGATCATCGGACGGGTGGGATTCACGTTCGCACCATCGGCGAAATAGCTCACCGCATACGCAAGGTGGCCCTGGCCCTTGTCGTCGACAAAGACCACCAGGTCGGATTTTTCGTTCTCGGTGCGATAGGCAGACAGGCGACTACCGAGGTGGCTGCTCTTGCCGGCGGCGAGCGCGGCGCCCCTGGTGATCTTGGGTGTGGTGGAGGCGATGTCCTGGTCCAGGCCACCGACCATGTTGCCGAACAGCTTGCGAACGTTGCCGGCGCCGTCCTCGCTGACCACGATGCCTTCGCCGAACACCGGGATACCGCGGAAGGTCTGGTCATAGCGGTAGTTGCGCACGCCATGGTCTTCGCTCTTGGCCTTCATCAGCAGGCGCGAGTTCGCGTCCGCACTGATGAACTGCTCATGGCGTGAATGCGCCATCGGAGCGATGCCGTGGTTGGCGGCGATGCTCTGGTATTGCTGCTTGAGCTGGGCAATATTTTTCTGGTTCAGATCACTCCTGCTGGCAGCTTGTGCGCCGGTGGCGACAAGCGAGAGGGTGATGGCGGTAGCAAGGGCACTAAAACGATTCACAGGCGATTCCCCAAAGCGATTTAATGATCTGCCGCGATTGCGGCAGGGATTTAAGACGCATATCAGACGCTTCCCGCAGGGAGATCGGCGAGCCAGTGGGCGACTCGCTAGGTGACGCGGGATCCGTGCCGGGAACCTGAACCATTCCCGACGCGACGGGCGACAGTTGGGTGCTCGGGGGTACGCTGTCAAGCAATTTTTTCCGGCCCGCATCACTGGGGTGGGGACCCCCGGCTGAAATCGTAAGCAATGGCTCTATAACGCCATTCAAACGGACATTGCAGTGCGTCAATCCAAAGCCAGATCGGGTCTCATGGCTTCAATTTGCTGCGTAGCGTCACATTTTTGCGGCGTCGGAGAGCGGCAAAAAGTGACAATTCACGTCTATGCCCTAGGTCATGGGTTCGTGATAAAAATCACAATGAACCTGCCAGAGCATGTCCTCGCCCGGCTTCAGAGCATTCCGGTTTCCAGGCGAGCGACGTCGGACATCATCGTGCGGTTCCACGGTGGGTCGAACACCATCTCCACGTCGGCTTCGGCCACGGTGGGAATCAACTCGATCTTGCTGCGCACATCCTCGACCAGGATGTCGCCCATGCCACAGCCGGGCGCGGTCAGGGTCATGGTGATGTCGACCTTGCGCTGGCCATCTTCACTGGTCGCGACCTGGGCCGAATACACCAGGCCAAGTTCGACGATATTGACCGGGATCTCCGGATCAAAGCAGGTGCGCAACTGGCGCCAGACCAAGGCCTCGACGTCATCGTCGCTCGCCCCATCCGGCAATTCGATCGGTTCCGGCTGTTCCTTGCCGATCGCATCCGCGTCTTCGCCAGCGATGCGCATCAGATTGCCTTCGACAAAGACTGTCCAGCTGCCACCTAGCGACTGGGTGATATAGCCGATCGTACCGGCTGGAAGTGTCACTGCGTCGCCTTGCGGGACCAGTACGGCCGCGCAATCGCGCTCGAAACGGACGGGTTCACTACTGCGGGAATACATGCCTGCTCACGTGACTGCTCAATCCGTACCATTCTAGTCGGTTATGATGCGCAACCGCACCCGGATCCATCATGACTGCAGCCAATCGACCTTCGCTCCTGCGCGTGCTGCTACCGGTCCTGGGTTGCCTCGGCTTCGCTGCGGCCTGGGTCCTGCTGGCCAGGATGCTGCAGTCGCAGGCCAGCTGGTTGGCACCCTTGGCGGCGCTGGATGTGGCCTGGATGCTGCAGCTGGGCCGCATCCAACCGGGCTGGACACGCATTGGCCTGGCCATGGCAACAACCCTGGTGGTGATAGGGCTGGCGAACTGGGGCATCGCAGCGACCGAGATCGGCCGCAGCATGGGCCTGCTGCCATGGGAATCCGCGCTCCGACTCGGCTCGGACTACGCCTGGCAGCTGATCCAGCTCGCCAACACGCGCGCGGATCTGGTCTGGTATGCGCTCGGGCTGGCGTTGGCGGGCGTGTTCGCCCGCCGCTGAGCCTCTTTTACCTGCGGACTGCCGGCGGCTTCAATGCCCGCCGTCGAGCGCTTTCAGTTCGCTGACCAGTGCACTGGCCATTTCGCTGCCATCGCCATACAGCATGCGGGTGTTGTCGGCGTAGAACAGGGCGTTCTCGATGCCGGCAAACCCCGTGCCCTTGCCGCGCTTGATGACGACCGTATTCCTGGAATTGATCACGTCCAGGATCGGCATGCCATAGATCGGCGATGCGGGATCGGTCTTGGCGACCGGATTGACCACGTCATTGGCACCGATCACCAGCGACACATCGGTATTGGCGAACTCGGGATTGATGTCGTCCATGTCGGCGATCAGGTCGTACGGCACACCGGCTTCGGCCAACAACACGTTCATGTGCCCGGGCATGCGTCCGGCGACCGGGTGGATCGCGAACTTCACCTTGACCCCGCGTTCCATCAGGCGCTGGCTCAGCTCCCAGATCTTGTGTTGCGCCTGCGCTACGGCCATGCCGTAGCCGGGGACGATGACCACGCGCTCGGCGTAGGCCATCATCGCAGCAACATCGGCGGCCTCGATCGGCTTCATCGAGCCGCCGATCTCCTGCATTTCCCCGCTGCTGCCACCGAAGTTGGAAAACAGCACATTGCTGATTGATCGATTCATGGCCTTGGCCATCAGCCGCGTCAGCAATATGCCGGCCGCACCGACCATCATGCCTGCGATGATCAGCGCCTCATTACCCAGCACATAGCCTTCGAGCGCCACTGCCAGGCCGGTAAACGCGTTGTACAGCGAGATCACCACCGGCATGTCGGCACCACCGATCGGCAGTGTCATCAGCACGCCATAGGCAAGCGCAAGGCCGAAGAACGCAACGATCACCCAAGGCGCCATTGCGCCGGTTGCCAACAGGTACAGGCAAACCAGCGCCGCTACCAGCACGAGTGCGTTGAACGCCGACTGCCCGGGAAACACGAAGCGCTTGTCCATCAAGCCCTGCAGCTTGGCGTAAGCAATCAGCGAGCCTGAAAACGATATCGACCCGATCAGTGCGCCAACTGCCGCCAGCAAGACAGGTAGCGTGGGCGGCAACTGTTGGTAACTCTGTGTCGTGGCCAGGCCGAAGCCAGAACCCGTTGCCAATGAAACGGAGAACTCGGCATGTGCGGCAAGCGCAAACCCGAACAGTTCGACAGCACCGATGGCCGCTGCCGACCCGCCACCCATGCCGTTGAACAGCGCCACCATTTGCGGCATATCGGTGATCGCGACCTTCTTGCCCCAGAGCCAGTTCAGGCCGACGCCAATCACGATGGCAGCGACCATAAGCGCGATGTTGTGCAGGCCGGGCAGGAAGAATGTCGCAATGGTGGCGATCAGCATGCCTACGCCCGCCCACTGGATGCCGCTGCGCGCGGTCCTGGGCGCGCTCATCCGCTGCAAGCCAAGCAGGAACAGGGTCGCGGCGATGAAATAGCTCAGTTGGACCAGGGTCAGCACGCTCACGACTTGGCCTCCGACTGCTTTTTAGGCGATGGCTTACTCGACTTGAACATGTCCAGCATGCGTTCGGTGACCACGTAACCGCCGGCGGCGTTGCCCGCACCCAGCAGCACCGCGATGAAGCCCAGCGCCTGTTCCAGTGGGGTGTCGGCATGGCCCAGCACCACCATCGCGCCGATCAGGACGATGCCGTGGATGAAGTTGCTGCCTGACATCAGCGGCGTATGCAGGATCACCGGCACCCGCGAAATGATCACGTGCCCGGCGATCGCCGCCAGCATGAAGATGTACAGCGCCACGAAGCCATCGCCCACGGTGTCTCTCCCCTTTTGCCTGTTTACAGCCCGTCCGCATCATAACCATGTCGCAGGCCGGCGCGTGACGCGTCAACCATTGTCGGCGGCGTGCGTTCTCCTTCCTGCAGGCCTGCTCCCTTCCACTCTTTGCAAAATTCGAGGACAACCAATGATGAAGACTTTCATGACCATGTCCCTGCTGCTGGCAGGGCTGGCCGGTGCCGGAAGCGCGCTGGCTGCCGATCATGGTGACCGCGTCGAACGCCGCCTGGACCATCGTGGCGACGTGATTGAAGCCCGTTACGACCACCGCGCCGCGGTAGCCGCCGCACATGGCCACTATGCCCGCGCGGTGCAGCTGGACCGCAAGGGTGATCGCATCGACAGGCACCTGGATCGCGCGGGCGAACGCTATGACCGTCGCTGGGACCGTCGCCATTGAGCGCTCGCATTGGCCATTGACGATTAAGCTGCAAGCGTGAGCTCCGATGCCAGCCAGGACGACACCATCGACCATGCCCCGGCGGCTACGCTGGAAGCATTCCTGGCCGGCATCGACACCCGTGCCTTCCGGTTCGCCGAAATCAGCCTGCGCAACCGCGATGACGCGCTCGACGCGGTGCAGGACACGATGATCAAGATGCTGGGCTATCGGCAACGACCGGCTGGCGAATGGACGCCCTTGTTCTGGAGCATCCTGCGCAACCGCATCGTCGATATGCAAAGGCGCGGCATGTTCCGGCTACGCTGGCTGGCGCCTGCCAACGATCGCGAGGACGGCAGCACGATTGACTGGGCCGATGACAATCTCCCGGATCCCTCGCGCAACCATGACAGCCATGCGGCGTGGACCCGGATCAGCGCGGCACTGGGCACCCTGCCAAGGCGCCAGCGCGAAGCATTCACCCTGCGCGTGCTGGAAGAACTCGACGTGGCCGACACCGCCCGCGTCATGGGCTGCAGCGAAGGCTCGGTAAAAACGCATTTGTCGCGCGCACGCGCGGCATTGCAGCAACAGCTGGAGGAATTTCGATGATCAATGATGAGACGACCCGCTTCGACGATGCCCTGCGCGGCCACCACCGCGCGTCACTGCAGCAGGTTTCGCCACGCGTCCTGGCACAGCTTGCGCAACGCCGGCATTCGGCACTGCGTGGCAGCACGCCACAGCGCAGCCATCGATTGGGTTTTGCGGCTGCCGGCTTCGCCGCGTTGTGCGCGCTGGCGATCGGCGTGCAGTTCCGCAACCCGCCATCACCAGGCCCGATGCCGGTAGTGGCGACCGCGAATGTGACTGCAACCCCGTCCAGCACCGACAGCACCATGCTGGACCAGGACCCCGATTTCTACGCTTGGCTGGCATCGTCCGATGCCATGCAAGTGGCCATGGAGTAACCCATGCAACATCACCGCCTTCTGCTCACCCTCGTGCTGTTGCTTGCACCCCCATTCGCCATGGCCCAGGACAAGCCTGCCAACACGACGCCCTTGCCGGAATGGGATCAGCTGAGCAACGCTCAACGCGATGAACTCATTGCGCCGCTGCGCGATCGCTGGAACAGCAGCCCGGACGAACGCACCCGCCTGTACGAGCGTGCCGAGCGCTGGAAGGCGATGCCTGCCGATGCGCGTCAACGCGCACACCACGGCATGCAGCGCTGGGAAAAAATGTCGCCCGAGCAGCGCCAACATGCGCAGGCGCTGTTCCATGCCATGCGCAAGATGGATAAAGACGAGCGCGAGACGTTCCTCGCGAAATGGCATGCGATGACGCCGCAGCAACGCAACGATTGGGTCGACGCACATCCGGCGCCGCAGCGCCGCCGTGGACCGGATCGGGATTGATCCGCTACATGTGACTCAGGCGGCCGGCGCGCGTTCCGGCCACACGGTTTTCGCCAGCAACTCGTCGTCCCAATCGAACACCAGCGCACCGTCTTTCAGCAGCAGGCTGACGAAGTTGTAGACATTGCGCGCGTACATCTCGCTGGCATGCTGCGCGCCCATCGAGGCCAGGTTGAGCGGCCCGGACACCACGACGCCATTGACATCGATGGTCTCGCCGGGTTGGGTCGCTTCGCAGTTGCCGCCGGTCTCGGCGGCCAGGTCCACGATCACGCTGCCCGGCTTCATGCCGGCCACCATGGCTGCACTGATGATCTTCGGCGCCGGCCGGCCCGGAACGGCAGCGGTGCACACGATGACATCGATATTTTTGAGGTGCTCCGCGAGCCGGCGCTGCTGCTCGGCGCGCTCTTCGTCGGTAAGTGCGCGCGCATAACCGCCTTCGCCCGCCGCGCTGACGCCGAGGTCCAGGAAGCGGCCGCCGAGCGATTCGATCTGCTCGCGGGTTTCCGGACGCACGTCGAAGCCTTCGACCTGCGCGCCCAGGCGCTTGGCGGTGGCAACCGCCTGCAACCCCGCCACGCCGGCGCCGACGATCAGCACCTTGGACGGCCGAATCGTGCCGGCCGCGGTGGTCAGCATCGGAAAGAAGCGCGGCGCCAGTTGCGCGGCGATCAGCACCGCCTTGTAGCCAGCCATGCCAGCCTGTGAACTGAGCACGTCCATCGCCTGCGCACGGGTGGTGCGCGGCAGCTTCTCCAATGGGAACGCGATGATCCCGCGTGCCTGCAACGCCTCGGCGCGCGCGGCATCGGCCTGCGGCTGCAAACTGCCGACCAGCACCGAACCCTGCTTCAGCGAACCAATGGCGTCCGCGGACGGCGGCTGCACGCACAGCACGATGTCGGCGTCGTCGCGCGGATGCGCGGTGACATGCGCCCCGGCATCGACATAGGCCTGGTCGGAGAAATACGCACCATCACCAATACCGGCCTCGATCCGCACCGTTGCGCCTGCGGCCACGAGCTTCTTGCAGGTTTCCGGGGTCAATGCGACCCGCCGTTCGCCCGCTGCGCTCTCGCGTGCCACGCCAATATTCACCGCCATCGCCTGCTCCCGCCCTAGTCTGCTGCATGCATCCTACCCAAAGCCGGGGCTTGCGACGCAGCCGTTACCATGGAGAGTCCCAACCCGATGACTACCCAGAGGATCGCAATGCTCAGCCTCGACGCCCTGGATACCCGCCGTTCGGTGCCGACCCGGCAATTGACCGCACCCGGCCCGGATGCCGCGAGCCAGCAACGGATGCTGGAAACTGCGGTGCGCGTGCCCGACCACGGCAAGCGGGTGCCATTCCGGTTCCTGCGCATCAGCGGCGATGCACGCACTGCGCTGGCCGACGCCGCGGAAGCACGGCTTCGCGAGCGCGAGCCGGATGCGGGCGATGCCGTCATCACCAAGCTGCGCACCCGTTTCACCCTGCCGCCGCTGACAATTGCCGTCGTGGCGAAACTCGGCTTCGACGAGAACATTCCCGCCAGCGAGCGTGCGTCCACCGCATCCTGCACATGTTTGTTGCTGCTGCAGGCCGCGCAGGCCGAGGGTTTTGGTGCGCAATGGCTAACCGGCTGGCCAGCGTACGACCGAGTATTCCTCGAAGGCGTGCTCGGGCTGGACGAAGACGAGCAGCTGGCTGGCACCATTGCCATCGGCACGCCGCAGGTCGAGGCGCCGGAACGCGAGCGACCGGATGTCGCGGCGCTGCTCAGCGATTGGCAACCTGCGTGAGCGTCAGCGAGAACACCAGCGCGATGCCGACCCCAACTCTTGAAACACTCTATCTGGTCGATGCCTCGATGTACGTGTTCCGCGCCTGGCATTCGATGCCGGACGAATTCCACGACGCCGATGGCTGGCCGACCAATGCCGTGCATGGCTTCGCCCGCTTCCTGCTGGATTTGCTCGAACGCGAACGCCCGCAGCACATCGCAATCGCCTTCGACGAGGCGCTGGATTCCTGCTTCCGCAATGTGCTGTACCCGGCGTACAAGGCCAATCGCGACCCAGCGCCGCCGGAATTGCGCCGTCAGTTCGCCTGGTGCAAGGCGCTGTGCCAAGCCCTGGGCATGATCACCCTGGCCCACCAGGACTACGAGGCCGATGATCTGATCGGCACTGCGGCGCATGTCGCCCGCGCGGCGGGTTTCCGCAGCGTCATTGTTTCCGCGGACAAGGACCTTTCGCAATTGCTGGCCGGCCAGGATCAGCAATGGGACTACGCCCGTGGCCTGCGCTGGGGTGCGGATGGGGTCAAGGCACGATATGGCGTACATGCGCACCAGATCGCCGATTACCTTGCATTGACCGGCGATGCGGTCGACAACATCCCCGGCATCACCGGCATCGGCGCCAAGTCTGCTGCAATCCTGCTGGCCCATTTCGGCACACTGGACGCGTTACTTGAGCGCATCGACGAGGTCCCGTTCCTGCGCCTGCGCGGCGCCGCCGGCATGGCAGTGCGCCTGCGCGAGCAACGCGAGCACGCGCTGCTGTGGCGACAACTGACAACGGTGGCACTGGATGCGCCACTGCCTGTTTCCGATTTCGCCCGCACCACCGGCGACGACGCCGAGCTGCAATCGCTGGCGGACTGGATGGGTTTCGGCCCACTTACCCGCAAACGCTTGGCCGAGGCAGCGGGTCTGGTCGCCTAAAGATGCTGCCGACGATGAGATCGTCGGGTGTTTGCGCAGCGGCATTTCGAGCCGCGAAGCGAACGCCCGGCGGTCTCAGCGTCGTACTCGCTACCCCCAACGCGGTTACCATCGAGCCATGGGAAATATCAAACAAACCCTCTACGAAGGCGACTGGCTGCGGCTGGTGAAGATCGGCCATTGGGAATCGTGCGAACGCACGCATGGCCAAGGCATGGCGGTCATTGTGATTGCCGTGACCCCGAACAACGACGTGTTGTTCGTCGAACAATACCGGGTACCGCTGGGCGCACGCACCATCGAGATGCCAGCCGGCCTGGTCGGCGACGACCATGCGCACGACACCCTGCAGGAGGCCGCGCGGCGTGAGTTGATCGAGGAAACCGGCTGGTCGCCGGGCAAGGTCGAAGTCCTGTTGATCGGGCCTACTTCATCCGGCATGAGCAACGAACGCATCGCCTTCGTGCGTGCCCGTGAGCTGACCAAGGTTGGCGAAGGCGGCGGCGTGGACAGCGAGGACATCACCGTGCATATGGTACCGCGCAACGAGGCACCCGCATGGCTGATGCGCAAGCAGGCCGAAGGTTTCGAGCTGGACCTCAAGCTGTGGGCCGGGTTGTGGATGATCGAACACAACCCGGATGGTTCACCTGTCAACTAGGTATCCGGTTTAGAAACCCGGCTTGGCAGAGTCAGTTCAGGCCTTCTTGACGAACTCGGTGCGCAGCACCAGTCCCTTGACCTTGTCGACGTTGCACTCGATCAGGTCTGCATCGTCGGTCATGCGGATGTTCCGGCACAGCGTGCCGCGCTTGAGGGTGACCGAGGTGCCCTTGACCTTGAGGTCCTTGATCACGGTAACGCTATCGCCGTCGGACAGTTGCGTGCCATTGCTGTCCTTGACGACCAGCGTGTCTTCATCACTCATCTCGGCTTCCTTCAATTTGCAAAGCGGTCGGTCACATCCACCAGCGCATCCACCGTTTCGGCTTCGAACACGGCATGGCCGGAGGTCGGGCTGACCAGGAGCTCGGCCTTGGGCCAGGCCTTGTGCAGGTCGAACGCATTCTGGATTGGACAGACCACGTCGTAACGCCCGTGCACGATCACGCCGGGGATGTCCTTGATCCGGTGCGCGTCACGCAGCAATTGGTCGTCGACTTCGAAGAATCCCTTGTTGGTGAAGTAATGGTTTTCGATGCGTGCGAAGGCCAGCGCGAAATGTGCATCACCGTGACTGGTCTTGTAGTCCGGATCGATGAGCAGGTAGCTGGTCGCGCCTTCCCAGGTCGCCCATGCCTGCGCAGCGGCGAGTCGCACGGCTTCGTCCTGTGATGTCAGTCGCTTGTGATACGCGGCGATCATGTCGCCACGCTCGGTCTCGGGAATCAATGCCTCGTATGGCGCCCACGCTTCCGGGAACAGGCGCGATGCACCTTCCTGGTAGAACCATTCCAGTTCCCAACGGCGCAGCATGAAGATGCCGCGCAGGACCAGTTCGGTAACGACGCCGGGATATTTCTCAGCGTAGGCCAGCGCAAGTGTCGAACCCCAGCTGCCGCCGAACACTTGCCAGCGTTCGATGCCGAGCATCTCGCGCAGCTTCTCGATGTCGGCGACCAGGTCCCAGGTGGTGTTGTCGGTCAGGTCCGCATGTGGCGTACTGCGACCCGAACCACGCTGGTCGAACAGCACGATGCGGTACTTGGCCGGATCATGGAACCGCCGCATTTTTTCGCCGCAACCGGCACCGGGGCCGCCATGCAACATCACCACCGGCTTGCCTTCGGGATTGCCGCACTGCTCCCAATACAGGGCGTGGCGGGCGTCCACTTGCAACGTACCGGTCTGGTAGGGCGTGATCTCCGGGTATAGCGTTCGCATTGGAAATATCCGCGATGGGTTCACGCCTATTGTAGAGCGTAGCTTGCTGCGCTGATGTTCTCGGGCTTACAGCGGGGCAAGCCCCGCTCTACAGACGGTGGGCCAACGTCACCCGATCGCGCCCCTCCAGGTCGCGCACGGTTTCGACGTCGATGAAACCGGCATCGGCCAGCATGCCGCGCACGGCATCGCCCTGGTCCCAGCCATGTTCCAACAACAACCAGCCGCCCGCATCCAGATGCGCGCCGGCATGGCCAACAATCGTGCGGATCGCATTCAATCCGTCCGGCCCACAGGAAAGTGCCATCGCCGGTTCGAAACGCAGATCGCCCTTGTCGAGGTGCGGATCACCCTCCGCGATGTAGGGCGGATTGCTGGCGATGATGTCGAAGGTCTCGCTTTGCAGTGGCGCGAACCAGTCACCGCAGCGGAATTCGACATTGGCGATCTCCTGATGAACCGCATTGCGCCGGGCGACCTCCAGTGCAGCCGTGCTGACATCGGTGGCGATGACCCGCGCCTGCGGGCGCTCACTGGCGATGGCGAGCGCAATCGCGCCGCTGCCGGTGCCCAGGTCGGCGATATGCGCCGGCTGCCGTTCCGGAATCCGCGCAAGCGCAAGTTCCACCAGCAATTCGGTTTCCGGCCGCGGGATCAGCGTAGCCGGACCGACTTCCAGGTCCAGGGTCCAGAAACCGTGGCGACCGGTCAGGTAAGCCACCGGTTCGCCGGCAATGCGCCGCTGCAGCATCGACTCGAAGCTGGCCATCAGCTCGGCCGGCACGACGTCCTTGGCGTGCGCGAACAGCCAGCTGCGGTCTTTTCCAAGCGCATGCGCCAGCAAGGTGTCGGCATCAACGCCATCAACCTGGCCACGAGCACGGGCCAGCAGGTCGGCAACATTCATGAAAGGCTTTGGCATCCGTTGATGTTAGCCGGCGGCCTGCCTCGGTTCGCGCATGGAAGGTGTTCATCCACATCATGATAGTTTTTATCTATCAACAGCATTACGACAATCGATTTATATTATCGATTGAGCTTCGCTATTGTCACCTCATCCAATCACCCACCCTAGAGGAAGACCCAATGTCCCTGATCAATACCAAAGTGCAGCCGTTCAAGGCCAACGCGTTCCAGAACGGCAAGTTCATCGAAGTCACCGACCAGGATCTGCAGGGCAAATGGTCGGTGCTGATCTTCATGCCGGCTGCCTTCACCTTCAACTGCCCGACCGAGATCGAGGACGCTGCCGACCATTACGCGGAGTTCCAGAAGGCCGGCGCGCAGGTCTTCATCATCACCACTGACACCCATTTCTCGCACAAGGTCTGGCACGAGACCTCGCCGGCCGTCGGCAAGGCCAAGTTCGCCCTGATCGGCGACCCGACCCACCAGCTGACCCGCGCGTTTGACGTGCACATCGAAGAAGAAGGCCTGGCCCTGCGTGGCACCTTCATCATCAATCCGGAAGGCGTGATCAAGACCATGGAAGTGCATGACAACGCGATTGCCCGCGATGTCACCGAGACCGTGCGCAAGCTAAAGGCCGCCCAGTACGTTGCCAGCCACACCGGCGAAGTCTGCCCGGCGAAGTGGAAAGAAGGCGAGAAGACCATCAAGCCGTCGCTGGACCTGGTCGGCAAGATTTAATTTCGCGCCACGAACCCCGTCTCCTCCGCAATGGAGGGGTCTGGGCGAAACTTGCAGGATGACCGTCGCCCTGCCGGTTCCGCCCAGTCACCTCGACACATGCATCCCACGCATTCCCCGCGCATCGATGCCCGCAACGCTTGCACGTGATGTCCGTAAATCCAAGGAATCCGCCATGCTCGACACAGACCTCAAGACCCAGCTTGCCGCCTACATGGAGAAGCTCCAGCTGCCAATCGAGCTGGTTGCTTCGCTGGACGATAGCGACGCCGCACGCGAGCTTGATGGCCTGCTGGCGGACATTGCCGCGCTGTCGCCGAAGATAAGCCGCGTGGTTGGCGACGATGCACGCAAGCCGTCGTTCCAGATCCGCCGCGTCGACAGCGACATCGCGGTCGGCTTCGCCGGTATTCCTCTCGGCCACGAATTCACCTCGCTGGTGCTGGCATTGCTGCAAGTTGGCGGTCATCCAGTGAAGATCGACGATGCGTTGGCCGATCAGGTGCGTGCACTCGACGGTAGGTATGCATTCGAAACCTTCATGTCACTGCATTGCCAGAGTTGCCCGGACACGGTGCAGGCACTGAACGCGATGAGCGTGCTGAACCCGCGTATCCGCCACGTGGCGATCGATGGCGCATTGTTCCAGGCTGAAGTCGAGGCCAAGGAAATCCTGTCGGTGCCGACGGTCTATCTCAATGGCGTCGAGTTCGACGGCGGCCGCCTGAGCATCGAACAAATCCTCGGGAAGCTCGACACCGGCAGCGCCGCACGTGCCGCCGAAACGCTCAAGGACACCGCACCGTTCGACGTGCTGATTGTCGGCGGCGGCCCGGCCGGCGCTGCAGCCGCAATCTACGCCGCACGCAAAGGCATCCGTACCGGGATTGTTGCCGAGCGCTTTGGCGGCCAGGTGCTGGACACCATGTCGATCGAGAATTTCCCGTCGGTGGAATACACCGAAGGCCCGAAGCTCGTTGCCTCGATGGAAGCGCATGTGCGCAGCTACGGTGTGCAGATCATCAGCAACCAACGCGCCGAGGCGCTGATCCCGGCATCCTTGGCCAGCGGAATGACCGGCATCAAACTCGCAAGCGGCGCAACGCTGCTTGCGAAGACGGTGATCCTCAGTCCCGGCGCGCGCTGGCGCCAGACCGGCGTGCCCGGTGAGGCCGAACTTCGCAACAAGGGCGTGACCTATTGCCCGCACTGCGATGGCCCGCTGTTCAAGGGTAAACGCGTGGCGGTGATCGGCGGTGGCAACTCAGGTATCGAGGCCGCAATCGACCTGGCCGGCGTTGTCGAGCATGTCACCGTGCTCGAATTCGACAGCAAGTTGCGCGCCGATGATGTGCTGCAACGCAAGCTGCGAAGCATGCCGAACACCGTGATCCACGTGAACGCGCAGACCACCGAAATGCTCGGCAAGGACGGCAAGCTGGCCAGCCTGGCCTTCACCGATCGCAGCACCGGCGAGGCGAAGTCGGTCGATGTCGAAGGCTGCTTCGTGCAGATCGGTCTGCTGCCGAATACCGAATGGCTGAAGGGCACGGTCGCGCTGTCCAACCGTGGCGAGATCGAGATCGATGATCGCGGCCACACCAACCTGCCCGGCGTGTTCGCTGCAGGCGATGCGACCACGGTGCCGTTCAAGCAGATTGCCATCGCGATGGGCGCCGGCTCGACCGCTGCACTATCGGCGTTCGACCACCTGATCCGGACCTCGGCGCCTGCTGACGTGGCCCTGGCCGCAGCTGCGTGACACTTGTTGAGAACTCGCGATGAACCTGCGCGATCTGCGCTATCTGGTGGCATTGGCCGACCTGCGTCATTTCGGCAAGGCGGCCGATGCCTGCTTCGTCAGCCAGCCCACGCTATCCACCCAGATCCGCAAGCTGGAAGAAGAACTCGGTGTGACCCTGGTGGAACGCGCGCCGCGCAAGGTGATGGTGACCGCTGCCGGCCAGGACGTGGTGGCGCGTGCGCGCCGGATCGTGGCCGACGTCGAGCAGATGAAGGAATCCGCGCGGCGCAGTCAGGATCCGGAATCCGGCACGCTGCGGCTGGGCGTATTCCCGACCCTCGGCCCGTATCTGTTGCCGCATGTGCTGCCTCAGTTGCAGGTGCGCTTCCCCAAGCTCGAGCTGCTGCTGGTCGAGGAAAAAAGCGATGTGCTGCTGGCCCGACTACGCGAAGGCAAGCTCGATGCAGCGCTGCTGGCATTGCCGGTGCACGATGACCAGTTGCATGCCGAACTGCTGTTCGACGAACCCTTCCTTTTGGCCGCGCCCGCCCAGCATCCATTGGCGTCAAAGACGTCGATAACGATGGACCAGCTAGCCGACGAAACCTTGTTGCTGCTGGAAGACGGCCATTGCCTGCGCGACCAGGCACTGGATGTGTGCAGGCTCTCAGGCGCCAACGAAAAGAACGGCTTCCGCGCAACCAGCCTGGAAACCCTGCGGCAGATGGTCGCCGCCGGCGTCGGCGTGACCTTGTTGCCGGCCTTGTCAGTGCATGCGCCGGTGGTGCAGCCAGCGAATATCCGCTTGGTCAAGTTCAAGGAACCGGTGCCAAGTCGTCAGATCGCACTGGTCTGGCGGAGGAGTTCGGCGCTGGACGGTTTCCTGCATTCTCTCGGCGAAACACTCGGGACGCTGGCACGCGCGCAACTTCCGGAAAATAGCCGATGAATCAGGGCGCCAGACCGCCATTCATGGCTGGCCCGCGACTGACAGGCGACTGACAGATGATCGTGGCGGCCACTGACGGATCGGCCAGCGTCCGTGGGCGACCTGCGCCAGCTCAGCTGAGAACGGCTGGCGCCACGCACACGCGATTGCGGCCTTCATGCTTGGCGGCATACAGGGCCCTGTCCGCCCGCTCCAGCAGGGTCGCTGGCTCGCGGTCGGTCTCGCGCCGTACGGCCAGGCCGATACTGACAGTCAATGGCAATGCCTCGCCCTGCCAATAGATCTGGCTGTCCTCAACAGCATTGCGCAGGCTCTCGGCGATGATGCGTGCAGCAGCGGCATCGCGGCCCGGCAACAACACCAGGAATTCATCGCCACCGTAGCGGCCCATCGCATCGGTCGGCCTCAGCTCGCCGCGCAGGCACGTGGCAATGCTGCGGATGCACAGATCGCCACAGGCGTGCCCCAACCTGTCGTTGACCCCCTTGAACCAATCGATGTCGATGAACAGTACTGCCAACCCGGCATCGCGCGACGCATTTGCCTTGAACTCGCGGGCCAGGGCCTGATCCAGTGATCGCCGGTTCTGGGTACCGGTTAGCGAATCGTGTTCGGCAGTGCGCCGAAGTTGGATCGCGGCGTAGGCTTCGTCTGCCTTTTCCACCGCCTGTCGGGACACATCAGCCAACGCGGAGAGCATGGCCGGCTCGAAACCGGCCTCATCGGGCGCCGGCAGCACCAACGCCGCCCAGGCCGGGGAGACCAACGGCAGCGGAATGATCGCGATCAGCGGTTTTCCTGCGGTGTCATCTGGTCGCGTGCCGCCCAGTCGCACATTGATCGGCTCACGGTCGAGCGCACGGGTACGTAGCAGACCGCGCGCCACCAGCAAGTACTGTGCAAAGCCCGCGGGCTGTCCTTTGGGCTGTACCAGCAGAAGGTCATGACCAAGGTAACCCGCGCCCACCACGACGGCCGCGCTTGCACCCGTCACTTCACGGGCATGTTCGCCCAACAGACGGAATGCGACCGTTGCAACTTCATCCTCAGCCACGCCGCGGAGGTGATCCTGCAAGGATTGTGCAAACCCGGCCTGAGTCCGTTCCTGGCGCAGGCGGGTGTCGCTCTGCAAGCGTGCGCTGGTCTCGTCAGCCAAACGTTCACGTACTTGTCCGATCCGGCTGCTGAGTCCGACAAACATAATCACCGAGACCAGCACCAACACCAGCTGATAGCCATGCCGGCTTAGGATATCGTCCCCAAGCCAGCCGTGCTGCATGGCTTCATGGGCCGCTGCAGCCGCCAATAGCAACAGCAGCGCCACGCTCGCGGCCACAGCCATCTGCACGCCCCGACGTGCGCCATCAATCGTCGCCAGGATGCCTGCCGGCATCGCCAGCAACCACCCTAACTTGGTGAGGGATTGCAGCGAATCGGCTACCACCTGCAGTGGCAGCAGCGGCACCAGGACCAGGACCGCCATCGCCCTCACCACCCAATCCAGCCGTCGTATCCAGGGCAAGTTAGATGCGCGCGTTTCGGCGAAACGGGTCAGGGTCAACAGTGCCACGACATTGAACGTCAGGATCACCAGCCAGAATCCGCGCGCACCCATTGCGCCAAGCACACTTGCGCCGGGCAAGGCATACAGATGCCCGCTCACCGTCGCCACGAACAACAGTGCCGTGGCGAGATAGGCGGAATACAGCAGGAAAATCGGATCGCGCACTGCTGGATACAGCGCCAGCGACGCGATCAACAAGGTCACCAATGAGGCATAGATCGCGCAAGCCAGTGCAAACTCGCGGCTTGCCTCGCGCAGGACTTCCTGTTCGCTGAGGATGCGCGGTGTCGGCGCGCTGCGTACCGCGCCCTGCAACTCCAGGCGCAACCGTTGCTGCCCCATCGAATCGCGTGGAAGCGTAAAGGCATAGCCCACGGGAAGGAGGCCCGCGTCCGCGGCTGGCCTGAAGAAATCTCGGGTTTGGATGCTGCCATCCTGGCCGGTCACGCGCACCACGTTGAAGGGATCGCGCGCCATCAACAGCACCCAGCGCTGGTCGGCCGCCAACGGCAGTTCGAACTGCAGGTCCGCCGTTTGTTGCTGCCAGGTTCCGCCAGCGAACACCAGCCGGCCATCGACGTCGGCACTGGAGTTGTGCTCACCCAGCGCCAGCGAGAGTTTGAGTGCCGGCGGCGGAGCATCGTCCTGTGCCTCCGGCAGGGCCCATGCCCACGTCACTGTCGAAAGCGACAGCAGTAGCAGCAACATGGCGAGCCGCTTCAGGCCGGACATTCCCCGCCCTGTCCTTCGATCGCATCATCCTGCCCGGCGGCCTTCGACCCGAAACCAAGCTCGTCGATGACATCCCGCGCCTGTTCCCAGGCACTGTCCGGCACCGCGACGGAAACCAGTCCGATCGGTGGAAGCTCACCAATGCCGCCAACCAGCGCCTCACCGCGGACAAACGCCGGTATGCCCGCCTGCTCCAGGGCATGGCGCACCAGGTGGGCATCGATCAGATTGGCAGCGTCGTACACGATTCGCATGGAATTCTCCCCCGGCAGTTAGATCAAGCAGGAACCGTGCCAACCATTACAAAAACATGACCCGTAGGGCCTCCGCTACACTGCATCCTGCCCAAAAAGCGCTGCCCACGTGTCCGTATCCAGTCCAAATCCCGCCGTTGATGGCACTCCCCGCATCCCTGCCGACCTCAAGGCATCCGAGAAGCAGGCTTCCGATGCCTTGGCATCGGAGAAAAAAGACTTCATCCGCCAGATCGTCCGCGACGACCTTGCCAGCGGCCGGCATGTAGCGATTCGCACGCGCTTCCCGCCGGAACCCAATGGCTACCTGCACATCGGCCATGCCAAGGCGATCTGCCTGGACTTCGGGATTGCTGCCGAGTTCGGTGGCGACTGCAACCTTCGCCTGGACGACACCAACCCGGCCAAGGAAGACCCCGAGTACGTGCGCGCAATCCAGGACGACGTGCGCTGGCTCGGATTCGACTGGCACGACCTGCGCCATGCCTCGGATTATTTCGAGGTGTTCTACCTGTCCGCGGAGAAACTCATCCGGCAGGGCGACGCCTTCGTCTGCGATCTCAGCGCCGATGAAGTCCGCGAATATCGCGGCAGCCTGACCGAACCGGGTCGCAACTCGCCGTTCAGCGACCGCGGCATCGAGGAGAACCTGGACCTGTTCCGGCGAATGCGTGCAGGCGAATTCGCCGATGGCACGCGCACCCTGCGCGCGAAGATCGACATGACCAGCGGCAACATCAACCTGCGCGACCCGGCGATCTACAGGATCAAGCACGTCGAGCACCAGAACACCGGCAACGCCTGGCCGATCTACCCGATGTACGACTATGCGCATTCGCTCAGCGATGCAGTCGAGGGCATCACCCATTCGCTGTGCACGCTGGAGTTCGAGGACCATCGCCCGCTATACGACTGGTGCGTGGATCGCGTCGACCTCGCCAATTCACCCGAACTGGTCAAATCGCTGACCGACAAGGGCCTGCCGTTCGAAGCCGCCAAACCGCGACAGATCGAATTCTCGCGGCTCAACTTCAACTTCCTGGTGATGAGCAAGCGCAAGCTGCTGGCGATGGTCAACGACAAGCTGGTCGATGGCTGGGACGATCCGCGCATGCCGACCCTGCAGGGCATTCGCCGCCGCGGCTACACACCAAGTGCATTGCGCCTGATGGTGGACCGGGTCGGCATCAGCAAGCAGAACTCGCTGCTGGATATCTCGATCCTGGAAGGCGCGCTGCGTGATGACCTGGACAGTGCCGCGCCGCGGCGAATGGGGGTGATCGAGCCGCTCAAGCTGATACTGACCAATCTTGCCGACGAGCACACCGAAACCCTGCACTTCTCCAACCACCCGAAGGACGAAAGCTTCGGCATGCGCGAGGTCCCGTTTGCGCGCGAACTATGGATCGAGCGCGAGGATTTCGCGGAGATCCCACCTCCGGGTTTCAAGCGTCTGAAGCTGGATGGCGACGTGCGCCTGCGTGGCGCCGGCATCATCCATTGCGATGCCGTGGTGAAGGATGCCGATGGCACCGTCATCGAAGTGCATTGCACGCTGGATCCCGCATCGCGTCCGGGCATGGAGGGCGCCAACCGCAAGATCAAGGGCACGATCCATTGGGTCAGTGCGGCGCACGCCATCGCCACCGAAATCCGTTTGTATGACCGCCTGTTCACCGTCGCTGATCCCGACAACGATGACGATGGCAAGACCTACGTCGACTATCTCAACCCGGATTCGCGCAAAGTGGTCACCGGCTACGTGGAACCGTCCGCAGCCACAGCGACACCGGAGCAATCGCTCCAGTTCGAGCGTGTCGGGTATTTCGTCGCCGACCGTTACGACCACACGCCGGAAGCACCTGTCTTCAACCGCAGCGTGACCCTGCGCGACACGTGGGCGAGCAAAGCCTGATGCTGTATGCGCAAGTCCACCTCACCCTGCCGGCATGGGTTCACGACTTCGTGGACAGCGGGCGCGCGTACGCCAGCGATGCCGACAAGGTCGGGCTGGCGATTGCGTTGTCCGCGCACAATATAGAGGCGCAAACCGGCGGCCCGTTTGGTGCGGTGGTGTTCGGACCAGACCAGCGCATCATCGCGGTCGGCGTCAACCGCGTAGTGCCGCATGCCTGCTCGGTCGCACATGCGGAAATGATGGCTTACATGCTTGCCCAAGGCCGCACGCAGCGCCTGCGCCTGAACCGTGATGAGAACGACAACGTGATTGGACCGGTCACCTTGGCGACCTCTTCGCAGCCATGCTGCCAGTGCTACGGCGCGACCGTCTGGGCCGGCATCGACCGCCTGCTTATTGGTGCGCGCGCCGAGGACGTGATGGCGTTGACCGAATTCGATGAAGGCCCGCTACCGCAGGATTGGGTGGGTGAATTGAACACGCGCGGGATTGAAGTCGTGCGCGATATCGAACGCGATGCCGCCTGCGCGGTATTGCGCACATACGGCGAACAGGATGGACAGCGCTATTGACGCTCCCGCCTTGAACGGCTTGCTTTGCTATTGCCGCGCCGGCTTTGAGCCGGAACTCGCCGGCGAGTTGACCGAACGCGCGGCGCTGGCCGGCTTTGCTGGTTACGCACGCACCGAACGCAATACCGGCCATGTGCTGTTCGTGTGCGACGACGCCGATAGGTTGTCACGTGCATTGCCATGGTCGACGCTGATCTTCGCGCGGCAGAAGCTGCGCCTGTTCGCCGACCTTCAGGGACTCGACCCGCGCGATCGCATCACGCCGATGCTGGCCGCGCTTCCGGAAGACATTCGCTTCGGCGAACTGGTCATGGAGCATCCGGATTCCGATGCGGGTAAACCCATGTCCGGCCTGGCGCGCAGCCTGGGCAATGCATTGCGCCCGGCGCTGCGCAAGGCCGGCGTGCTGACCAAGGAAGACAATCCGCGGCTGCAGCGATTGCATGTCTGCCTGCTGGATGGCGACCACGCCATGCTTGCGAGTAGCGAACCGGAAGACAGCTCGCCATGGCCGCTCGGTATTCCACGTTTACGTGCACAAGCCGATGCGCCGTCGCGTTCGGCGTTGAAGCTGGAAGAAGCACTACTGGTGCTGCTGGACGAACGCGAGCGCACCACGATGTCGCACGATGGCATGCGTGCAGCCGACCTGGGCGCTGCGCCCGGCGGCTGGACCTGGGTGCTGATGCGCAAGGGCCTGCGCGTTCAGGCGATCGACAACGGTCCGATGCAGGGCCAGCTTCTGGACAGCGGCCGCATCGAACACCTCCGCGCGGACGGCTTCACCTGGCAGCCGTCACAGCCGCTGGACTGGATGGTCTGCGACATGGTTGAGCAACCACGCCGCGTCGCCGAACGCATGGCAACCTGGTTCCGCGAGGGCTGGTGCCGACACGCGGTCTTCAACCTGAAACTGCCGATGAAGAAACGCTGGCAGGAAACGCAGCTGTGCCTGGAGTTGTTCGCGCAGCAGGCGGAAAAGCCGCTCACCATCCGCGCCAAGCAGCTGTATCACGACCGCGAAGAAATCACCGTGTTCGCCACCAGCAAGCGCATCTGATCCAGCCGACCCTTCAGGACGGATAATTCAAATCCCGGCAGCATGCCGCCAGAGTGTGCGCGACAGCGGTGGCAGCTTGCCTGCAATGCCAAGTGCATGGCCACGCAGCAGCGTCGGCCATAGGGCATCGTTGCTGTAGGCACGATTGATTGCATCGAACGCATGCGCGGCAATCACGGATTCGCTGCGACGGGTACGCGCCCAGCGCGCAAGCCGCGCCGGCGAGGCAGGATTTGCCTGGCGTTGCGCAGCGTTGCGCAACATCTCGCGCAATGCGGCGACATCGCGCAGGCCCAGGTTCACGCCCTGCCCTGCAAGCGGATGCACGGCATGCGCGGCATCGCCCATCAGAATCACCCGATCCCTGACATAGGTCTCGGCCAATTGGCGCTGCAACCGGAATCCGGCGCGCGGCGACAGCAGCCGCATCGCGCCAAGTTCGCCGCCGAACGCGGCCATCAACTCCGTTTCAAATGTATTGGCATCCGCCGCAAGCAAACGCACAGCTTCGGCCTCCGGCAAGGTCCACACGATCGAACTGATCTGGCCTTGCAGTGCGGCATCGCCATCACCATTGAACGGCAGCACGGCCAGCGGCCCAGTTGCCAGGAAGCGCTGCCAACATGTGTCCTGGTGCGATTGCTCGGGCGCAATGAAAGCGACGACGCCTTTCTGTGCGTAGTCATGCCGCGTGCAGCCGATCCCGGCAAGGTCGCGCAACGCCGACTGCGCACCATCGGCAGCCACCGCGAACCGGGCATGTAACTGCACCCCATCGTCCAGCTGCAGGTGCACGCCGGCATCGTCCTGCTGCAATCCTTCGATCCGCGCCGGGCAATGCAGGCGCACGCCTGCTGCCGGTAATGCCGCCCACAGGCGATCCACCAATAACGCGTTCTCCACGATCCAGCCCAATTGCGGCTGGCCGAGCGTATCCGCGTCGAACACCAGCGCATCGCCACCCGCTGCGTCCCAGACCCGCATGCGCCGATACGGCTGCACGCGCGCGTCGCGCACCGCCGCCCAGACGCCGAGATCTTCCAGCAGGCGCACGTTGTCCGGGGCGAATGCATAGACACGCAGGTCACGTGTCTCCGGCGTCCAAGCATTCGGATGCCGTGGTTCCACCAGCGCGACCGACAGACCTTCGCGGGCCAGCATCAAGGCCGTGGCCGCACCGACCACGCCACCACCGGCGACGACGGCATCCAGCGCACCGCGTCGACTCGAACCATTCGTCATGCGCTGGCTGCCCGTCGGCACAAGCTGGGCACATCGCCGCGATAGCCCATCGCGCCGCCGACCAGCCAGCCTTGCAGCCAAGCCTGCGAATCGCCCATCACCATTCCGGCGCTACGCAGCGGACGCAGCAGCGACGCATCGTTCGCGCTCAAACGGGCTAGCCCATCGGAAAATGCCAGCGTCCGTTCGCGGTCCTGCTGGCGCCGTTGCGCGTACTGCAACAACAGCGCATCCGCGCCCGGATCATCGATATGCGCTGCGATGCATTCGGCCAGCGTCAATGCGTCGCGCAAACCGAGGTTGAAACCCTGTGCGCCGACCGGATGCAGCGACTGCGCCGCATTGCCGACCAGCACCGCACGCGGCGTGGTGAGTTGCTGCGCCACGCAGCCGATGATCGGATACGCGCTGCGCTGACCGCAGCTGAGGAATCGTCCGGCGCGCCAGCCGAAGATCGATTGCACACGTGCCAGGAAACTGGCTTCGTCCAGCGCTGCTACTGCATGTGCCTCGGCGCGTGCCACGCCATGCACCAGCCCGTAATAGCCATCGCCGCGCGGCAACAGCGCGGTCGGACCGTTCGCGGTCAACCGTTCGTAGGCAGTGCCATCGGGCGGGCGCTGGCTGCGCAGGCGGGTGACGAACAGGGTCTGGCCGTAGTCGTGCTCGTCAGCGTCAATGCCAAGTGCGGCACGCACCGTGCTGCGGGCGCCATCGGCAGCGACCAACAGGCGCGCGTGCAAGGTTTGTTCGCCGTCATCGCCTGCGATATGGATTGCGCGGCACCCGTCACGCATCGGCTCCACTGCAATGAAGCGCGCCGGGCGATAGCGGGTCAGTGACGTGAGTTGAAGCAAGCGGGTTTCGAGTGCCTCGCCGAAATCACGCGCCACCACCACTCGACCGAATTCCTCGCGCCGATGCTCGCTCGCATCCAGCTTGATACGCCCGAAATCCCCGACGCGGCTGACATGGATGCGCTGGATGCGGCCAGTCGGATTGCGCAGCAGCGGCATGACGCCCAATGCCGTCAACGCGTTGACGGTGGCCTCGGCGAAACTGAGGTTGCGCTCGTCGAACACCGCCGGCAGCGCGCCGGCCGGGCTGGCCTCGAGCATGCCGACATCCAAACCCAGCCCATCCAGTGCGATCGCCAAGCTGGCACCAACCAATCCGCCCCCGACAATCAGGACATCGTGGCGGCGTGGAGGGAGGGAGTCGCTGATGGGCATTGCGCTATGCTAACGGCTCCGCTGTCGCCTGATCGAACACGCATATGAATCGCCCCCTGCTTTCAGCAAGTACGACGCTGCCCGCTTCCGGCCCACTGACCCTGGCAGTGTTGATTTTCATCGCCGCGTTGAGCCGGGTGCTGCCGCATCCGCCAAATTTCTCGCCGATAGAAGCGGTGGCGCTGTTCGGTGGTGCCTATTTCGCCAAGCGCCATTGGGCGCTGTTGGTGCCGCTGGTCGCGATGTTCCTGTCCGACATGGTGCTGGGCCTGCTACGCGGCGGCATGTATATCGAGTACTTCACCAGCGCTGGCTACCTGCTGGTCTATGCCTGCATCGCACTGTCCACCCTGCTTGGCTTCGGCCTGCGCGGCAAGGTCGGCGCAAGCCGTGTGCTCTCGTACTCGCTGGCGGGCTCGCTGCTGTTCTTCGTGGTCACCAACTTCGGCGCCTGGATGTCCGATCCGGCTTACCCGAAGACCATTGCTGGCCTTACCGCCGCCTACCTGGCAGGGGTTCCGTTCTTCCAGTGGACGGTGCTGGGCACGCTGTTCTACGCCGCGCTGCTGTTCGGCGGCTTCGAACTGCTACGCAGCCGCATTCCGACGCTGCGCGCGCAGACCGCGTAGGCCGCGGCGATGGGCAACCGCCTGTCAAAGATCTACACCCGCACCGGCGATGACGGTACGACGGGCCTTGGCGATGGTTCGCGTGTCGCCAAGGACTCGCTGCGGGTCAATGCCTACGGCACCGTGGACGAAGCCAATTCCTGTATCGGCCTGATGCTCGCCAGCGATGAGATGCTGGACGATATCCGCGATCTGCTATTGCACGTCCAGCACCAGCTGTTCGATCTCGGCGGGGAACTGTGCATCCCCGGCCATGCGGCGATTTTCGATGCCGACATAGAGGCGCTGGAAACGCACCTGGATCACTACAACGACGACCTGCCCGCGCTGAAAGAATTCATCCTGCCCGGCGGTGGCGAGGCGGCGGCACGTTGTCACCTGGCTCGCACCGTGGTGCGTCGTGCCGAACGCGAGACGGTGAGCCTGTCGCGGCAGGAATCCGTTCGTCCGCAAGCGATGCACTACCTGAACCGGTTGTCCGACCTGCTATTCGTGCTGGCGCGGGTGCTGGCACGCAGCAACGGCTATGGCGAAGTAGTGTGGGACCACGTCCGTCGTAAAGCCTGAGCAGCTGTAGCTGATGCGCATTTATTCGCATCCGGCCTGCCTGGCCCACGATACCGGGTCCGCCCATGCCGAGCGCCCCGAGCGCCTGTTGGCGGTGACCAATGCGCTGCACACGGCGTTCCCGCAACTGGATTGGCATGAAGCACCACGTGCCAGCCGTGGCCAGTTGCTGCGCGCGCATACGCCGGGCTTGCTCGAACAAGTGCTGGAAACCCGGCCTGGCGAGCGCATGCTCCTTGATCCCGACACGGTGCTGTCCCCAGCGTCCGCTGAAGCCGCCCTGCGCGCTGCCGGCGCCGTGGTCGCCGCCGTGGACGCCGTGCTCGGTAGACAGACCACGCGCGCGTTCTGCGCGGTGCGGCCACCCGGACATCACGCCACCGCCGACGTGGCGATGGGCTTCTGCCTGTTCAACAACATCGCGGTCGGTGCCCTGCACGCGCTCACCGCGCATGGGCTGGAGCGCGTGGCCATCGTCGATTTCGATGTCCATCACGGCAATGGCACCCAAGCCATCTTCGAACACGACCGGCGCGTGCTGTTCGCAGGCTCGCACCAAAGCCCTCTGTATCCCGGCACCGGCAGTCCCGAAGAGACAGGTGAAGGCAACATCGTCAATGCAACGTTGCCACCGGGTGCCGGCAGCGCCCAATTCCGCACGGCATGGTTGCAACGCCTGTTGCCTGCGGTGAATGCGTTCAAGCCGCAATTGCTGATGATTTCGGCGGGGTTCGATGCGCACCGGCTGGATCCACTGGCGCAATTACAGCTCGATGCCGCGGATTTCGCATGGATCACCGCCGAACTGGTCGCACTGGCCCAGCGCCATTGCGGCGGGCGGGTCGTGTCCACCCTTGAAGGTGGCTATGACTTGACCGCGTTGGCCGAATCCAGCGTGGCCCATGTCGAGGCGCTGCTGGCCTGACTCGCCCGCCCGGGCAAGGCACAATCGTGTCAAGCGTTTGCCCACCCGTCGGCGTTCCGGCAAGCTAGCCGCCGGATTGTGTCTTCTGGAAATATCGTGCGCCCATCCCTGCGTCTGCTGCCGTTGCCGTTGTGCATCGCCTTTTCCCTGCAGGCCTACGCCGCTGACGACAAGCCGCAGAACTGGGGCTTATGCCCGGTACAGGACGTGGTCAAGCCGTTTGCAGATGCGCAGACGCTGCCGGACGGCATCAAGATCGACAATGCCAATGAAGCCACCGATATCGAGGGCGATGCGCTCTCGGGCACCGAAGCGAACCCGGTGTTCAACGGCAACGTGACCCTGCGCCGCGGCGACCAGTTCATGGGTGCCGAGAAGCTCAAATACGACAAATCGAAAGAGCAGTACACCGCCGAAGGCAATATCCGCTACCAGGGCAGTGGCCTGCGCCTGGTGGCTAAACGCGCCGAAGGCGACCAGGCCAAGGACATCCACACCCTGCACGACATCGAGTATCAGTTGCTGTCGCAACGCGGCAATGGCGGTGCCGACAGCATCATGCTCAACGGCGATCTCGGCGCCCTGCATGGCGCCACTTATTCCACTTGCCCACCCGAGAAACGCCAGTGGGAACTTCGCGCACGCGAGATCGATGTGAACACCGAAACCGGCATGGCGGTCGCCCATGGCGCCACCCTGATGGTCGGCAAGGTACCGGTGATCTACCTGCCATGGTTCAAGTTTCCGACCGACGAGCGCCGCCGCACCGGCCTGCTGTTCCCGTCGATCTCCAATTCCAGCCGCAACGGCTTCGACATCCGGCAACCGATCTACCTGAACCTTGCGCCGAACTATGACGCCACCATCAACCCGCGCCTGATGAGCTCGCGTGGCGTGCAACTGGGGGCGCAGTTCCGTTACCTGGTCGAGGGTGGCGCCGGCACGGTTGAAGGCACCTGGATGCCGAATGACGACCTGCGTCATCGAGATCGCGGTCTGTTCCACTACGCCGCGTTCCAGAACGTCAACCAGTATTGGCAAGCACGCGCCAATATCAACTGGATCAGCGATACCCGCTATTTCGAAGATTTCAGCAACAGCATCGATGGCCTGTCGCAATACACCGCATTCAGTTCGGTCGGCATCTATGGACGCGGAAAGGATTGGGACGCGGGCTTCAGCGCCGACCACTGGCAGCTGGCCGACTTTACCCTGACCGAGTCGGTGCTGCCCTACAACCGCATGCCGCGCGGCTATGTGCATTGGGAGCGCAAGATCGGCAGTGGCTTCGTGGCCGGCGTGGAGGCCGAAGCCGTGCGCTTCCAGCACCCGAGTTTCGACGCAGGTTCGCGCTTGGACCTGAAGCCCTGGATCAGCCTGCCATTGGAGGGTGACAGCTGGTTCCTGCGTCCGACTGCCGCATTTCGGCATACCTCCTACCAGCTTGACCATGGCTTGGCCACATCGCTGGGCGGCAACAGCTCGCCTTCACGCAACCAGCCTATCTTCAGCCTGGACGCCGGCGCCTATTTCGACCGCGACACCACGGTCAAGGGCAAGGACTACCTGCAGACCATCGAACCGCGCCTGTTCTACCTGAAGGTTCCCTACACCAACCAGAGCGACATGCCGCTGTTCGATACCCAGCCACTGACCTTCAGCTGGGGCCAGCTGTTCCGCGACAACCGCTATTCCGGTGCCGACCGCCAGGCCGATGCCAACCAGCTCACCCTGGCCATGAGTACGCGGATGATCCGCCAGTCCGATGGCCGCGAGCGTTTCTCCGCCAGCCTCGGCCAGATCCGCTATTTCGACGAGTCGCGCGTGCTGATCCCGGGCGAACCCATCACCGAAAAGGGCAACTCGGCCTGGGTCGCGGACGCCAACTACGCACCGACCGACCGCTGGACCTTCGGTGCCTCCTATCAATGGGACCCGAAATTCAATCACACCGATCTGGCCAGCGTGCGCGCCCGTTACCTGCTGCCGGATGATGGCGTGTTCAATCTCGGTTACCGCTACCGGCGCTCGCTGCTTGAACAGACCGATTTGTCGTTCCTGTATCCGATCAGCCCGGCCTGGAGCATTGTCGGCCGCTATTACTACTCACTGCATGACAACAAGGCACTGGAAACCCTCGCTGGCTTCCAGTGGGACAGCTGTTGTGTCGCCGTTCGGCTTGTGGCCCGCCGCTACGTGCACAATCGCGCTGGCGATCTGAGCAACGCAATCATGTTCGAGATTGAACTCAAGGGACTTGGTTCCGCCGGCCAGGACACCAAGCGCGCCTTGCGCCGGGCCATCCTCGGCTACAATCGCGATGATCTGTACCTGGTGCCGCCGCAGACCGCCACAGGCCAGCCCACCCCGCCGGATACCAACGCCAGACCATGACCGAATCGATTTCACCTATCTTCCGCCGTACCGCCCTGGCCATCCTGCTTGCAGCTCTGTTGCCGGCCGCCCCCGTGGCGCTGGCGCAGAACGCCCCCGTCATCGCGCCGGTAGACCGCATAGCCGCGGTCGTCAATGCAGACGTGATCCTGCGTAGCGAACTCGATCGCGCGCTGGCCAACATCCGTGTCCAATACGCCGACAAGGCCAACCAGTTGCCCCCGGCCGACGTGCTGGAACGGCAAGTGCTTGAGCGCCTGATCCTGATGCGCCTGCAGCTCTCGCGAGCCAAGGATTCCGGCATCACCGCCAGCGACGAGGAGATCGATCGCGCTGTTCAGGGCGTATCCCAGCAAAATAGTATGAACGTCGACCAGTTGCGCGAACGCCTCGCCCGGGAGGGCATGTCGTTCACTGAGTTCCGCAGCAACCTTCGCGACGAAATCATCACCCAGAAGCTTCGCCAGAGCTTTGCCCAGGGCCGGATCAACGTCAGCGAAGCTGAAGTCGATGCCGCGCTTGCAACCGCCGCAGCCACAGGCAGCCAGCAATTCCATCTGGCGCACATCCTTGTCAATGCGCCCGATGGCGCGACGCCCGAGCAATTGGCCATCGCGCAGAAGAAGATCGAGGGCGTGAAGGCTCTGGTTGACAAGGGCGAGATGACGTTCTCCGCTGCCGCCGTGCGCTATTCGGATAGCCCGAATGCACTGGAAGGCGGCGACCTCGGCTGGCGTGGCCAGAACGAGATCCCGCCGGCATTCGCCACTGCTATCCAGCAGATGCAACCTGGCCAGATCATTGGCCCGATTCGCGGACCCAGCGGCTTCCAGCTGCTGCAATTGGTCGATACGCGCACCCAGTCCGCCGCTGCCGGCGAGCAGGTCACGCAGTTCCAGGCCAGGCAGATCCTGATCAAGATCGACGACAAGACCGACGATGCCGCGGCCAAGTCCAAGGTCGAGACCCTGGCCGCACGCCTGGCTGGTGGCGCCGACTTCGCAACGCTGGCGTCAGAATCTTCCGACGACACCACAACCAGGCGCCGTGGTGGCGACTTGGGCTGGCTGACCGGCGATACCTACGGCAATGCCTATGCCATGCAGGTCGCCGCACTGGACGACAAAGCGATCTCCGCTCCATTCAAGACGGACGCCGGCTGGGTGATCCTGCAGCGCACCGGCAGCCGCCAGATCGCAGCTGGTAACGACAATGTGCGTGCAAAGATCCGCGAGACCATCGGCGGCCGCAAGCTGGAAGATGAATGGAACCGCTTCCTGCGCGAAACGCGCGGCGAAGCATATGTCGACGTGCGGGACGCGAATGGTCGATCCACCGCACCGAAGCTGGACGACACCCCGGCGCCGAAGAAAAAGAAGAAGATGACGGTGCCGGAAAATGAGCGCGACAATTCGATCTTCGGCAATTGAACCAGCATGCGCCCACGGCTAGCCTTGGTTCCCGGGGAACCGGCAGGCATTGGCCCAGAGCTTGTGGTACGCGCCGCCCAGCAGGACTGGGAGGCAGAACTTGTGATCCATGGCGATGCGGCGATCCTTCGCCGCGCCGCGAAAGCCTTGCATCTGCCGCTTGAACTGCATCGCGCTGGCGAAATCCCTGTATCGCAGCGCAGCCTGGAAATCGTGGAGATCGCGCATCCGGTTGTCGCGGCATTCGGCACACCCGAGGCAGCCAACGCCACGTCGGTAATCGATGCCCTCATTCTGGCTAGCCAGGCCTGCATCGATGGCCGAATGGACGGGCTGGTTACTGGCCCGGTGCACAAGGCCGCGATCAATGCCGGCGGGATTACCTACACCGGCACCACCGGCCTGCTGGCCGAACAAGCCGGCTGCAAGGTGGTGATGATGCTGGCCAACCGCATCGTCCGCGTTGCATTATTGACTACGCACATCCCATTGCGCGCGGTTGCCGACGCGATCTCGCCCGACGCACTCCGCGACACCCTGCGAATCGTGCATGCCGCCCTACGCAACGACTTCGGCATCGCCGAGCCCACCATCGCCGTGCTTGGGCTGAACCCGCATGCTGGCGAAGCCGGCCACCTTGGCGACGAGGAATTGCGCATCATCGAGCCCACTCTGGATGCGCTTCGCGCGACCGGCATGCGCCTGATCGGCCCACTGCCGGCCGACACCGCCTTCCTGCCGGAGAAGCTGCGCGGGTTCGACGCGGTTCTGGCGATGTACCATGATCAAGGTTTGCCAGTGCTGAAATACAGCGACTTCGCCAATGCGGTGAACATCAGCCTGGGCCTGCCCTATCCGCGAGTCGCGGTCGACCATGGCACCGCGCTGGAACTGGCCGGTACCGGCACTGCTGATCCGTCCAGCCTGTTTGCCGCGATCGACACCTGCACGCAACTGGCGCGTCGTCGGGTGACGGCATAAGCCAGCCTGTATGAGCCTTCTTTCATGAGTGCCTTCACCGAACCCGCCAAGAAGCATCTCGGACAGAATTTCCTGCACGAGCACAGCGTGATCGACAAGATCGTGCTGGCGGTGGATCCACGGCTGGGCGATGTCATCGTCGAAATCGGCCCCGGCCAAGGCGCGCTGACCTTTCCGCTGCTGCGAAAGCATGGTGAACTGACCGCGATCGAGTTCGACCGTGACCTGCATGCACCACTGCAGGCTGCCGCACGTGAACATGGCCAGCTGCACTTGATCGAAGGCGACGTACTGGGCGTGGATTTCACCGCGCTTGCCGCCATGCGTGGCGATGCGAACGGCCAGATTCGCCTGGTCGGCAACCTGCCCTACAACCTCAGCTCGCCGATCCTGTTCCACGCACTGGACCATGCGCCTGCCGTCCGCGACATGCACTTCATGCTGCAAAAGGAAGTGGTCGAGCGCATGGCATCGGGGCCGGGCAACAAGGTCTACGGCCGGCTGAGCGTGATGCTGCAGGCCTATTGCGCGGTGACGCCGCTGTTCACCGTGCCTCCGGGTGCATTCCGGCCGGCGCCGAAGGTGGATTCGGCAGTCGTGCGGCTGGTACCGAAATCCACAGACCAGATCAAGGTCGTGGACCGGCAGGTGTTCGCCAATGTGGTGCGCGCCGCCTTCGGCCAACGCCGCAAGACCCTGCGCAATGCGCTCAATAGCGTGGCTGATAGCGGTCAGATCGAAGCCGCCGGCTTGCGCCCGGATGCACGCGCGGAACAGATCGAAGTCGGTGGCTTCGTGCAGCTGGCCAACCTCCTCGCCCACCGGTGATCGGTGCAAGTGATCGCCGCGTGTGCGGTGATTCACGCGTCGCGGCTACACTAGGCGCATGAGTACCACCGACTATCTTTTCGACATCGACGTCGCTACCTGCTTCCTGGACGACCAGTCCGCGCCGGAGGAAGGCCGCTTCGTATTCGCTTACACCATCCATATCCGCAATGGCGGCAAGGTGCCCGCGCGCCTGCTTGGCCGCCACTGGCTGATCACCGACGGCAACGGCAAGGTGCAGGAAGTGGTCGGCGAAGGCGTGGTCGGCGAGCAACCCTGGCTGCGACCTGGCGAAGGCTTCGAGTACACATCGGGCGCGGTGCTGGAAACCGACATTGGCACCATGCGCGGCAGCTACGACATCCTGGCCGACGACGGCACTCGCTTTGCTGCGCCGATTCCGCTGTTCACGCTGGCCATCCCGCGCACGTTGCACTGAGCGCAGGAGACTACGGTGAGTACGTGGGCAATCGGCGACCTGCAGGGTTGCTACGACGTGACCCAGCGCCTGCTGGAGCGCATCCGCTTCGACCCCGCGGTCGACCGGCTGTGGTTCTGCGGCGACCTGGTCAATCGCGGCGGGCAGTCGATCGAAACCTTGCGGCTGGTGCATTCGCTACGCGAGGTGAGCCACGTGGTGCTGGGCAACCACGATCTGTCGCTGCTGGCGATCGGCGAGCGCTCGCCCGAGGACCAGCGCAAGGTCAACGCCGACCTGCAGGGCGTGCTGTTCGCCGAGGATGCCCCGGAACTACTGGCCTGGCTGCGCAAGCAGAAACTCGCGCATGTTGACCGCGAGCTTGGCTGGATGATGGTGCATGCCGGGCTGGCGCCGAAATGGACGACGCAACTGGCCGAACGCCACGCACGCGAAATTGAAGCCCGCCTGCAGGGCGAAAATTACCGCAAGCTGTTTCGCAACATGTATGGCGATGGCCCGGACTGGTCGCCACGCCTGAGCGGTCCCGAGCGCGACCGCGCGATCATCAACATTTTCACCCGCATGCGCTATTGCAGCCCGCGCGGGCGCATCGCCTTCGACCAAAAGGGCGAACCAGGCAGCCAGCCACCTGGCCTGTATCCGTGGTTCTCGGTACCGGGCCGTGCCCAGCGCGACCTGAAAGTAGTCTGCGGGCACTGGAGTGCACTGGGCCTGTTCGTCGGCCAGGGCGTGCACGCGATCGATACCGGCGCGGTCTGGAGCGGCAAACTCACCGCGCTGCAACTGGACGCCGAAACCCTGCATGTCGTGCAGGTGCCCGGCCGCGACGTGGCCGCACCCACACCGCGCCAGCGCCCGCCAAAGCCGCATCGACCGCAGCATGACCAGCGCCGCCGCGACGGGCGCGAAAAACAGCGCGAAAAATCGCCGGAGAAATTACCTGTCCCCGAGATGGGGTCAGAGTAAATTTTGCTGGTAAAAAGGGGTCAGAGAACATTTCCTCCATGCAGTCGCTGACTCAGCATTCTCAAGCGGAAATGTTCTCTGACCCCTTTTTGTGTCGGCTACTTTTCGTAATCGACGAACTCGAACGCAAACGCATGCCGCGTATCGGCTGCGTGCGGTTCGCGGGAAGTTTCGCGCCACTGGCCAATATCGAAGCACGGGAAGAACGCATCCGCGCCACTGACCTCGGTATTGACCATGGTCAGGTGCAGGTGCGTGGCGATGAGCAGCGTCAGTGCGTAAATCTCACCACCGCCGATTACGCACAACGCATCGGTACCAGTCTCATCCACAATGCAGCGTGCCTCTTCAAGCGAAGCCACCGCCCGCATGCCGTCGAACGGCACCTGGCCACTGCGGGTCAGCACCAGGTTTTGCCGCCCCGGCAAAGCACGACCCAGCGATAGCGCGGTCTTGCGCCCCATCAGGATTGGTTTTCCTACAGTCAACGCCTTGAACCGCTTCAGGTCGTCGGGCAGGTGCCAAGGCAGCGCATTACCCTTGCCGATGGCGAAGTTGCGGTCCATGGCCGCGATCAGCGAAATCTTCATTGCACGACACTCACACCGCAACGGGTGCCTTGATCGCAGGTAGCGGATCGTAACCTTCGATCGCGATGTCGTCGAAGCTGAAACCGAAGATGTCATCGACATCCGGGTTGAGCTTCAGTGTCGGCAACGCGCGCGGCGCGCGTGAAAGCTGTTCGCGAGCCTGTTCGAAATGGTTCGAATACAGGTGCGCATCGCCCAGCGTGTGCACGAAATCGCCAACACCCAGCCCGCACACCTGCGCCACCATCTGGGTGAGCAATGCGTAGCTGGCGATGTTGAATGGCACGCCCAGGAAAATGTCGCCGCTACGCTGGTACAGCTGGCAACTCAGCTTTCCGTCGGCCACATAGAACTGGAACAGTGTGTGGCAGGGCATCAATGCCATGCGTGGCAGGTCGGCCACGTTCCATGCCGACACGATCAGCCGGCGCGAATCCGGGTTGCGCTTGATCTCGTCGACGACCCAACGGATCTGGTCGATCTGGCGCCCATCCGCGTCTTCCCAGCTGCGCCACTGCTTGCCGTAGACCGGGCCAAGCTCGCCCTGCTCATCGGCCCACTCATCCCAGATGCCGACCTTGTTGGCGGTCAGGTAGGCGATATTGGTTTCACCCTGCAGGAACCACAGCAGCTCATGGATGATCGAGCGCAGGTGCAGTTTCTTGGTGGTGACAAGCGGGAAGCCCTGGGCCAGGTCGAAGCGCATCTGCCAGCCGAACACGCTGCGGGTACCGGTGCCGGTGCGGTCGGCCTTTTCGGTGCCGTGTTCCAGCACATGCCTTAGCAGGTCGAGGTATTGCTTCATTTCTTGCCTCCGGCAAGGGGCTTCATTTCTTGCCTCCGGCAAGGGGCTTCATTTCTTGCCTCCGGCAAGTGGCTTCATCGCGCCGCATCCTCATCCACGGGGATTGGCACGGGTTGCAGGGTTGGCGAGCTATGCGACTTCCATAGCCAGAACAGGCCCAGCAGGATCAGCGGCGCGCTCAGCACCTGGCCCATGGTCAACCAGCCGAAGGCCAGGTAGCCAAGTTGCTGGTCAGGTTCGCGCACGAATTCCACCGCGAAACGGAATACGCCGTACAGCAGCGCGAACAGGCCTGAAACGGCATAGCGTGGACGCGGTTTACGTGAATACCAGACCAGCACGCAGAACAGGACCAAGCCTTCCAGCGTGGCCTGGTAAAGCTGCGACGGGTGGCGGGCGAAGCTGTCGAGGATGCCGGCATCGAACTGCGCGCGCAGGGTCGCAGCATTCATCGACGCGAACGGCTCTGGCAGCGAGCGCGGGAACACCACGCCCCAGCTTTCGAATGCGGTGCCTTGCGTCGGCTTGCCCCACAACTCGCCACCGATGTAGTTGCCGATACGGCCAAATCCCAGCCCGGCCGGCACCAGCGGCGCAATGAAATCGACCACGTCGAAATAATGCAGGCGATGCCTGCGCGCCCACCAGCCGATCGCCGCCATTACCCCGAGCAGGCCGCCATGGAAGCTCATGCCGCCTTCCCAGACCTTGAACAGCATCAGCGGATCCTTGAGGAAATCGCCGAAGTTGTAGAAAAGTATGTAGCCGAAGCGGCCGCCCAGCACCACGCCGAGCATGGCGTAGAACATCAGGTCGCCAAAACCATTTTCGTCCACGCCCGGCAACCGCCCCATGCGCACCCGCCGTCGCCCCAGCCACCACGCCACGCCGAAGCCCAGCAGGTACATCAGTCCGTACCAATGGACTTGCGGATGCACGCTGCCAAGGATCGGCAGGGTCCAGGTGCCCAGGTCAAGGGCGATCGGATTGATCTGGTGCAGGATGGGCATGCGTACCGGTGTTCCTTATGATCAGGCGGCTATTGTAGGGCGGGTCTTGACCCGTCTACAGGAACACCGGGCGATCCGGTAGTTCATCCTCATCGACGGTACCGGCAAGTGGCGGGTAATGCTGGGCGAGCAAATCGCTGACCCCGCTGATCGCCGCGATCACGGCATCGGCGTGGTCGCCATTGCGCAGTCGCTCTTCCAGCAACTGGCAGACGCCCTGCCATTGCGCATCGCTGACCAGACCGGACAGGCCGCGATCAGCCACGATCTCGATGTGGTGATCGGCCAGCAACAGGTAAACCAGCACACCATTGTTGGCTGCGGTATCCCACACACGCAGGCGACCGAAGGCGTGCTCCGCCTTGGCTCGCGCCTGAATTCCGCGCAACACCTCCCACCACGGCAGCGTGGATTCCACCGCGAAGCAGATTTCACCACGATGCCGGCGCTCACCTTCCCCTATCGCGGCGGCAATCCGGTCCATGTCCGCAGCGGGAAAACGAGTGCGCGCGTCGGTCTGGCATAAGTGTCGCAGCAGCCGGGTCAGCGTGGCGGCCATCACCAGCTCCCCGAGGCGCCGCCGCCCCCGGACATACCGCCGCCACCAGACCAGCCACCACCCGCGCCGCCGCCACTGCCGCCGAATCCGCCGCCACCGAAACCGCCGCCGCCAAAACCGCCCCAATTACTGTGGCGTGCAAAACGTCCACCGCCACCCGCACTGACGCTGATGATGAAACCGATCACCGCGCCGATCCCACCGACCAGCATCGCCGACGACAGCAACCACGCGATGCCACCGCTGGCCCCGGCTCCGAACAACGCACGCACGCCGCCCGGCATCCTGCTGAAGAATCCGCGCGTAATCTGCCCGACGATCAAGGCCGCAAACAGCGCGAACAACCAATTACCACCGCGGTCGGGCCCGGTCGGGTTGTCGGCGACAGGCTCGGGCAATGGCTCGCCATCGATCAACCTGACCAGTTGCGCAGTGGCGTCCTCGATCGCGCCCGCGTAGTCGCCCTGGCGAAACTTCGGTACCAGGTATTCCTGGATCACACGGCCCGCGGTGATGTCGGGGATCGCGCCTTCCAGTCCATAGCCGACCTCGATCCGAACCTTGCGATCATCCTTGGCGACCACCAGCAACACACCGTCGTCCGTGCCCTTGCGACCAAGCTTGAATTGCTCGAACGCACGCACCGCGTATTGCTCGATGGTCTCCGGCGCTGTGGTTGGCACCATCAACACCTGCAGTTGGCTGCCCTTGCGTTGCTGCAGGTCCAGCGCCTGCTGCTCAAGCTGTTGTTTCGAAGCAGCATCCAGAGTTCCGGTGGTGTCTACCACCGGCGAGTTGAATACCGGGATCATCGCCTGCTGCGCACCCGCCAAACATGGCAGGAACAGCAATAGCAGGACCAGCACTATTCGCGACATGGCGACCTACCCTCTCATTGCCACCGTTCGATCAACTGGCTGGTGCTGGCGGGGATGCAGCAGGCGCGCTGAAATCGACGTTCGGGGCGTTCTGGATTTGCGCCTCGTTTTCAACGGTGAAGTTGGGCTTGGACTTGTAGCCAAATATCTTCGCGACGAGATTTTGCGGGAACGACCGGATATACGTGTTGTAGTCCTGCACCAGCGTGATGTAACGGCCGCGCGCCACCGTGACGCGGTTCTCGGTGCCTTCCAGCTGGGTCTGGAGATTGAGGAACGATGCATCCGCTTTCAGGTCCGGATAGTTCTCGGTCACCATCAGCAAACGACCCAGCGCCTGCGACAAGTCGCCTTGCGCTGCCTGGTAGCTGGCCAGCGATGCCGCATCATCCGCATTCACATTGATCTGGCTGACTTTGGCCCGCGCTTCGGTCACCGCGGTGAGCACCTGAGCTTCGTGCGCGGCATAACCCTTGACCGTACTCACCAGATTCGGAATCAGGTCGGCACGCCGCTTGTACTGATTGAGCACCTCTGACCAGCCGGCCTTGACTGCCTCGTCCTTTTGCTGGATCCGGTTGTATCCGCATCCGGATAGCAGCATGGTCAGCAACAGCAGCAGGACGATACGCATGGTCTTCGCTCCTCAGGTTATGTGCCGGCCTCGGGTCCGGATTGCATCATTGCAGCATCATGGCTGTGAACGTCTCATCGCCACGGTTTATTCGGGCATGCCGCGCAGGCGGGCGTTGCGCTTGGCCCACAGGTTGAAGCACTCCACCAGCGCCGAGAACGCCATCGCGACATAGATGTAGCCCTTGGGCACCTGCAGCCCGAAGCCTTCCAGCACCAGGAAGATACCGACCAGCACGATGAACGCCAACGCCAGCATCTTGATGGTGGGATTTCGGTCGATGAAACGTCCCAGCGGGCCGGACGCCAGCAGCATGACCCCGACCGCAAGCAAGATTGCCATCACCATGATGATCTTCTGGTTGGCTATGCCGACCGCGGCAATCACCGAATCCAGCGAGAACACGATATCGATCACCGCGATCTGGGCGATCACCATCCAGAATGAGTTCATCGGCTTGGTACTGACGTCTTCCTCGTCCGGCTCGCCTACCACCAGGTCGCGAATTTCCATGCTGCCCTTCACCAGCAGGAACACGCCGCCGATGATCAACACCAGGTCGCGCATGGAGATCCCCCTGCCGAACAGGGTGAACAGGGCGTCGGTCAACCCGGCCAGCCAGGCCAGAGTCAGCAGCAGGGCGATGCGAGTGATGCAGGCGACTGCGATACCGAAGCGGCGCGCACGTTCACGGGTCGCGTGCGGCAACTTGCTTACCGCGATCGAGATAAACACGAGGTTGTCGATGCCCAACACGATCTCGATCGCGCTCAGGGTCAACAGGGTGATCCACGCCTGCGGATCGGTCAGCAATTCCATCATCGCGTACGGGTCTCGTCAGTGTGGCAACAGGCGCGGGCCTACGATCAGCGCCCATACCAGGATCACGTTCATCATCAGCACGAACACCGCCGCCGAGCCCATGTCCTTGGCGCGCCCGGCAAGCTCGTGCTGCTCGGCGCCGTAGCGTTCGATCACCGCCTCGATCGCCGAATTCAGCAGTTCGATACTCAATACCAGCAGGCAACTGCCGATCAGCAGCGCACGCTCGACACCGGTCTGGCCGAAGTACCAGCCCAGCGGACCGATGACCAGGAACAGCACGACTTCCAGCCGGAAACTGGATTCATGCAGCCACGCCGCGCGCAGGCCCTGCAAGGACCACTTGGTCGCCAGCATGATGCGCGCAGGGCTGCGAGGCAGGTGGCCGTATTGGTCAGCCATGCACGGGGACGCAGGTGATGGCAAGCGTGCGACGGTGGATTTTTGGCATGAGGGTGTGGCAGTTCCGGTGGGATCGGTTCGATAACACTACTGACCCACCGATTTTGCCACATGGTCCTTACCTGCGCCCGCAAGCCTATTGCTGACGAAGCGCCTCGATCGGATCCAGCATGGAGGCCTTTCGCGCCGGGTAGTAACCAAAGAACAGGCCAGTCGCGATCGAGAACGCCGCCGCCAGCATCACCACTTGCGCGTTCAATTCGACCGGAAGATCACCGAGTTTGCCGACAATCAGCGCCCCGATCACGCCGATGGCAATCCCGATCACGCCGCCGATCAGCGAGATCAGCATCGCTTCAGCCAGGAACTGGCGACGCACGTCTTTTGGACCTGCCCCGACTGCCATGCGCAATCCAATCTCGCGAATGCGCTCGGTCACCGAGACCAGCATGATGTTCATGATGCCGATGCCACCGATGATCAGGCAGATCCCTGCCACTGCACCCAACAGCTTGGACATCAGGTTGGTGGTGGCCGTGCGCGTCGCCACGATCTGGCTGATATTGCGAACGGCGAAGTCGTCCTCCGCGCCCGGATCGATCTTGTGGCGCTGCCGCAACAGGCCTTCGATCTCGCTCTGCGCGCTGGTCAGGTTCCTGGCGTCATCCACGCCCACCGAGATCTGCTGCACTGCACCGGGCGGCATTGACTGTGAATTCGACAGCCGGCGACGTGCAGCCTCCAACGGCACCACCACCATGTCGTCCTGGTCCTGCCCGAAGCCCCCTTGGCCTTTGGAGACCAGCACGCCGACCACGGTGAACGGCACCCGGCCGAGGCGCACGGTCTGGCCGATGCCATCGTCATCGCCGAACAGGGTCTTGCGCACGGTTTCGCCGAGGATCACCGGCTTGGTGCTACCGCCGTAGTCGCTGGCCTGGAACAGATCGCCTTGCGCGATCTTCCAGTCGTTGATGGCGAACCAGTCCGCTTGCACGCCCTGCCACTGGGTGGAGGCATTGTTCTCGGCAAACACGACCTGGGTGCCACCACGCAGCAAGCCCGCTGCGTATTGCGCTTCGGGCACTTCGTTGCGGATCGCCTCCACATCGCCTTCGTCCAGGCTCCAGCGGCTACCTTGTGCGCTACGCGCGCCGCCTGGCCCATTTCCACCGGAACTGCCAATGTCCAGCCGCTGCGAGCCGAGCCCGGACACCATCTTGTCGATCTCGGCCTGGGTGCCCTGGCCGATCGACACCATCACGATGACCGCCGCAATGCCGATGATCACGCCGAGCGAGGTCAGCGCGCTGCGCATCCAGTTGCCGCGCAGTGCAAACAATGCCGTGCGCAGGATGTCCAGGAAACTCATACGGCCTCCGCCTCGGTTTGTTCGCGTAATTCGCCGTCATGCATCACATAGGTGCGGTCGGCATGATCGGCGACGTGTGCGTCATGGGTGATCAGGATTACCGTATGGCCATCGTCGCGAAGCTGCTTGAACAACGCCAGGATCTCCTCGCCGGTCTTGCTGTCGAGCGCGCCGGTGGGTTCATCCGCCAGCAGGATCGGCGGGCTGTTGACCAAAGCGCGAGCGATCGCCACGCGTTGCTGCTGGCCACCCGACAACTCGTTCGGCCGATGCCCGGCGCGATCGGCCAGACCAACCGACGCCAACGCGGCGCGGGCACGTTCACGGCGCTCGTGATGGGGAATCCGTGCGTAACCCAGCGGCATTGCGACGTTGTCGGTGGCATCCATTCGCGGCAGCAAATGGAAGCCCTGGAACACGAAGCCGATCTTGTCGCGGCGCAGGGCTGCAAGTTCTTCGGCATCGAGGGTGGACACATCCACGCCATCGCAGAAGTACGACCCCGCGGTGGGCGTGTCCAGGCAGCCAATCAGGTTCATCAACGTGGATTTGCCGGAACCCGACGGCCCCATGATCGCCACGAACTCGCCACGGCCGATGGTCAGGTCCACGCCCCTGAGCGCGACGACTTCCGCCTGGGTGCCGGCGGAATAGACCTTGCCGAGGCTCGTGGTGCGAATGACCGGGACATCCGCGGGCGCCGGACCAGTTGCCGGCATCACTTGCTCTCCGAAGCCGAGCGCTCGCCTGAAATGACCAGGTCGCCTTCCTTGATCGTGCGACCCGACACCTCGGTCTTGCTGCCGTCACTGGCGCCAAGCCGCGCCAAGGCGACCTGCGCCTTGCCATTCACCAGCGTGTAGATGGTGACCCGCTTGGCGTTGAGCTGTGCTTCCAGCGCCGCACCCCATAGACCACGCTGCTGGTCATCCAGGGTCACGCGGAAGTCGGCAAACTGCTGGTTGAAGCGGTCGCGAATGCGCGCGCGCATCTGCGCCTGCATGCTGGCATCGCCACCACCCTGCCTGCCACCCGAGCGCGGCGGACCGCCCCCGAACAGGCGGCTGCCGCCTTGTTGCGCTCCCGCCCCGCCAGACGCCTTCGCCGTGCGCTCGGCCTGGCGCTGCTGCATCAGTTCCAGCGCCGCATCGAACGCCGCCTGCTGTTCCGGTTTCAACTGCAACGTGGAGGCGAGACTCTTGAGATCTTCAGCCATGCCCGCGCTACCCGATTGACCCGCGCCTTGCCCAGCGCCTTGGCCGGCAGCCTGCAAGTCCGCCAATGGCGAACCATCGGCGGGCTTGAAGCGCAGGGCAGCATTGCCGAGGGTGAGGACGTTGCTGAGCTTGCTGACCTCGATCTCGGCATTCACAGTCAGCCCCGGCAACAGGGTGCCGTCGCTGTTGTCCACGGTCACCACCACGGGATAAGTCACGACGTTGTTCGTGGTGGTCGCCGCCAGCCGCACCTGTTCCACCACGCCGCTGAACTTGCGGTCCGGGAAGGCGTCGGCGCCGAAACTCACCGTTTGCCCGACCTTGACCTGGCCGATGTCGGATTCATCCACGGCCAGCTCGATTTTCATCTTGGCCAGGTCTTCGGCGATGGTGAACAGCTCGGGCGCCTGCAAGCTGGCGGCCACGGTCTGGCCGGGTTCGATCTTGCGGGTCAGCACCACGCCCTCCACTGGCGAGCGGATGACGGTGCGCTCCAGGTTGACCCGGGTCGTCTGGGTCGATGCGGTCTGCTGGCGGATCTGCGCCTGTGCCGAAGCGACCTGCGCTTGGGCCTGTTCCAGCGCGGAGCGGGAAAGATCCACGTCGCTCTTCGCGACCAGCTGCTGGCCACCGAGGTCGTTCTTGCGCTGGTAGTCCAGGGCCGCATTGCGCAACGATGCCTGCGCTTGCCGCAGTTGCGCCTGGGCGCTGGCAATCTGCGCCGAACCCTGCTCGATCTGCGCCTGGTAGGTGCTGGGGTCGATCTTCGCCAGGATCTCGCCCTTCTTCACCGGCGAGTTGAAATCCACCAGCACATCGGTGACCAAGCCGGAAATCTGGCTACCAACCGTAATGGTGGAAATCGCGCTGAGCGTACCTGTTGCCGAAATCGCCACGCGGATATCGCCGCGCTGCACGGTTTCGGTCCGATAGCTGCCATCAGCAGCATTGGCCTTGCGCTGGTTCCAGATGTACCAACTAAGTCCAAGCACGGCAACGACGATGACAATAATGCTGATCTTGCGCAGGGCAATCTTGCGCGAAGGAAAAGTGGAACGACGCGTTGCCTTGCTCATGCGTGTGGGGTGCCCGGGAAAACAGGGTGAACGTACAGGTGCGAATCTGGTTGACACCCTGGCCGAGGATCAGCTGAAGAACCTGCGTCAATCGACCGGGATGCCAGCCCCGAACAGAATGGTTGCACGAGTGCCCTGGTCCGGCGTGCTGGTCAGCTGCAATGGCCAACCACAGCGGTCGCCCAGCCGTTGTGCGATCGACAGCCCCAGCCCGGCACCTGTTGCCGCGACATCAATCCGATAGAACGGCTCGAATGCACGCGCCAAGGTTGCCGCGTCCATGCCGATGCCGGTGTCTTCCACTTCAATCCGGTCTGCCAGCAGACGTATATGGATGCGGCCGGAGTCGGTGAAACGCACCGCATTACCCAGCAGGTTGCGCAAGATCACGCCCAGCACGCGCGGAGGTGCATGCAGTTTGGGTTCCGCCTCGATCGCCAGATCCAGTCGCACATCCTTGCCTTCAAGCAGCGGCCGGATGCGCTCGACCTCGGCATCGACCACGTCGCGCACTGCGAAATCCTCTTTCCCCAGCGCTACTTCCTGGTCGCGCGCCAGCAGCAGCAGCGCATCCATGATCGATTCCATCGCCTCATTCGCGCCCTGGATACGGGCCAGCGAGCGTCGCGAGAGTTCCGACAGGCCATCGTCATGACTGATCAGGTCGCTGGCGACCCGGATCACGGTCAAAGGCGTGCGCAGCTCATGGCTGGCATCACGGGTAAAGTCGCGCTCGCGGGTGATGAAGGCATTGACCCGCTCGCCGAGGTCATGCAACGCAATCGCCATCTTGCGAGTATCACCCTGGATGTCGTCCGGGATACGCTCGGGCGACAATGCACGCGTGTCAGGCCGCTTCGGATTCCAACCCGATACCTCGCTCAACAGCCAGTCCACCGGCGCCAGCACCCGCCTGGTCGCCCGATAGCTCATCCATGTCACGGCAACAATGGATGCCAGTGCGAGCGTGGTTGCAACCACAGTGACGGCGGCGAACGGCAATGTCTGGTTGGCATCTGTCAGCACCAATATGCACAGCACCAGCACCAGGCTGATGATCGCCAGCTGGAGCAGGAACACAATGCGGATATTGCGCTTGCTTATCGACATGAACTGGCTTGTTCCGGCCTCAGCCGATCTGCCCGGAAATGTCGGCGATGCGGTAGCCGGCGCTTTGCACGGTGTGCAGCAGCTCATTCTCGAACGGCTTGTCGATCACCTTGCGCAGGTTGTACAGATGGCTGCGCAGCGTGTCCGAATCCGGCAGGCTGTTGCCCCAGATCTCGCGTTCGATTTCCTGCCGGCTCACCACCCGCGGCGATTCGCGCATGAGAATGGTCAGCAGACGCAAACCAATCGGCGAAAGCTGCAGTTCGCTACCACCACGGGTTGCACGCAGCGAAGCCGGATCCAGCACCAGGTCCGCAACCTTCAACACTTCTGATCCGACCTGGCGGCGCTCGCGACGGATCAGCGCGCGCAGGCGTGCCTCGAGTTCCTGGATCGCGAAAGGCTTGGTCAGGTAGTCGTCGGCACCCGAGGACAAGCCGTTGAGTTTCTCGTCCAGGGTGTCGCGCGCGGTCAGCATCAGCACCGGCGTGGATTTTCGCGCCTCGCTGCGCAGCCGCTTGCAGACCTCGATACCGTCCAGCCGCGGCAACATCAGGTCGAGCACGATCACGTCGTAATTGTTTTCCGTCGCCAGTCGATAGCCATCCAGGCCGTCGGCGGCGTAGTCGACTTCGAAACCGCGGCTTTCGAGGTATTCACCGACCATTTCAGAGATGTTGCGGTTGTCCTCGACGATCAGGACCAGTCCTGCCTGTTCTTGTGTTCGCATGGGTTTGGATTCCATCTTCAGCTTTGTGAAAGATGCCGGGCGCCGAGTCGATGCCGCGTGAAGAAGGCGTGCTCGGGGAGTCCTTGCAAAGCGGAATCGTCAGTTCAGAACGGAATCTTGCCGATCAGGATGTCCTTGAACATCACCCAGTCGCCGGCGAACGAATAAAACGGGTGCTTGAAGGTCGCCGGGCGGTTGTGTTCGAAGAAGAAATGCCCGACCCAGGCGAAGGCATAGCCTGAGAGCAGCGAAGCCAGCAGCCAGCGAGGATCGCCGCGCATGATCGCCAGCACCACGAAGCCTAGCGCCAGGCTACTGCCGGCGAAATGCAGGCGACGGCAGGTACGGTCGCGATGTTCGCCGAGGTAATACACGTAGAACTTGCTGAAACTGGCGAAGCCTTCGCTCATGGCGCATCCCCTTTGGTGGCTTGCCCTTTCTCGGCCTGCTTGGCCTGCACCCAGTAACGATCCTGCGCTTCAAGCGATTGCCCGGCAAGCCCACCGTCAGTCTGTGCCAACGCTTCCATCATGCGAAAACGGCGTTCGAACTTGTGGTTGGCCCGGCGCATTGCAGCACCGAAATCGACCTTGGCATGCCGGGTCAAGTTTGCGCACACGAAGAGTAGGTCACCGAGTTCATCCTCAAGTCGCAGTTGCGCTTCCGCATCATCGGGATCGGCTGCAACCGCTGCGAATTCAACGCGCACTTCCTCGATTTCCTCGTGCAGTTTCTCGATCACCGGCGCCGGGCCCGGCCAGTCGAAGCCGACCCGCGCCGCCTTTTGCTGCAGTTTCAACGCACGCTGCCACTCGGGCAGGCCACGCGAGATACCGGCCAGCGCAGAGTCGTCGGATTCACCACGTGCCGCGCGTTCGGCGCGCTTGTGTGCTTCCCACGAGCGGGTTTGTGCCTGCACATCCTCGAGGCTACCTCCCACGAGATTCGCATGTCCATCTGCGGCCGCCGCTCCCGGCATCCTGCCTCCCGCGGCATTTGCACATCCATGTGCGGCCGCCGCTCCCGGCATCCTGCCTCCCGCGGCATTTGCACATCCCTGTGCGGCAAATACATGCGGGTGGCGCCGGGTCATCTTGTCGCAAATCGCTGCAACCACATCGCCGAACTCGAAGCTGCCCTGCTCCTGCGCCATGCGCGCATGGAACACGACCTGCAGCAGCAGGTCGCCCAACTCGTCTTTCAGCCCGTCGGTATCGCCACGATCGATCGCATCGGCGACTTCATAGGATTCCTCGATGGTGTACGGCGCGATAGTGGCGAAGGTCTGCTCGACGTCCCACAAACAACCGGTTTTCGGATCGCGCAGCGCGGCCATGATCGCCAGCAGTGAATCGATGTCGCATCTCTTGTTCATGCCGGATCGCTCATGCAGGCAAGCTATCGCGCAGGGCGACATCGCCGAATGCGATGAAATCACCATTGAGCAATGTGTCGCGCTGGTTGTAGCGGAACGGCCGTCCGCATGGATCCAGCACCGCGCCACCCGCAGCTTCAAGGATCGCCTGGCCGGCGGCTGTGTCCCATTCGCTGGTCGGGCCGAAACGCGGGTACAGGTCGAGCTCACCTTCGGCGATCCGGCAGAACTTCAGCGACGAGCCGCAGGCGATAGCTTCACTGCCAGTGAGCACATCCAGCAAGGCCTGCGTGCGCGCGTCGCGATGCGAACGGCTGGCAGCGATCCGCAGCGGCGCGTTCGCTGGCTTGCGCACGTGGATGCCGGCATCGATATCACCGTCTCGACGGAACGCACCTGCGCCCAACATGCCATGCCACAAGCCACCACCGACCGGCTGCTGGATCACGCCGAACGTGGCCACACCGTCCTCGATCAGGGCGATGTTGACGGTGAACTCGCCGTTGCGCTTGATGAACTCGCGGGTGCCGTCCAATGGATCGACCAGCCAGAACCGCGGCCAGGTGCGCCGCTGGGCGATTTCGAGGCTTTTGGATTCTTCCGACAACACCGGAATCTCGGGCGTCAGCGCCTGCAAGCCAGCGACGATGCGGCGATGCGACGCGAGGTCGGCGGCGGTCAGCGGCGAACGATCGTCCTTGTGCTCGACATCGAAGGCACCTTGGTACACCTCCAGGATATCGGCAGCAGCTTGACGAGCGATGGCGATGACTAGATCGCGCAATGCGCATGTCATGGTCATTGTTGTTGCAGCCACTCCCTGGCGATGAACAGTGCGGCGATCGAACGGCCTTCGGAAAACTCTTCGCGCAGGATCAGCTCATGCAGGCGGTCCAGTCGCCACGGCACCACTTCAAGTTCTTCAGGCTCGTCGCCGACAAGTCGTTTCGGATACAGGTCGCGTGCGATCACCAGATGGGTGGAATGGCTCATGTACAGCGGCGCCTGGGTCAGGCTGCGCAGTACGACCAGATTGCGTGCGCCGTAGCCGGCTTCTTCCATCAACTCACGGTCGGCTGCCTGTACCGGCGTTTCGCCTTCATCGATGCGCCCCTTGACCAGCCCAAGTTCGTAGCGATGCACACCAGCGGCGTACTCGCGCACCAGCAGCACGGTGTCGGCATCCAGCATCGGCACGACGGCGACCGCACCATGGCCGCGGCCATGCAGTCGCTCGTAAAGGCGCCGCTCGCCGTTGGCGAATTCAAGATCAAGCTTCTCCAGCCGGTACGGACCGGCATCTTGCTCGGTGATCCCGTGGATGATGGGCAGGCGCCGGGTCATACGACGGCTCGTGCGGGGATAATGCGAGGATGACGAATCTTGTTCACGATGCCGACATGATAGCGGCCAGCGCCGACGACTGGCGCGAACGCGACCTGGCGGTGCTCTGGCACCCGTGCACGCAGATGCGCGAACACCCGAACACGCTGCCGCTGGTGCCGATCGAGCGCGGCGAAGGCGCATGGCTGATCGGTCGCGACGGACGCCGCTACCTGGACGCCGTGTCGAGCTGGTGGACCAACCTGTTTGGCCATGCCGAACCGCGCATCGCACGCGCGATTGCCAACCAGGCCATGCAACTGGAACAGGTCATCCTGGCCGGCTTCTCGCATGCGCCGGCGGTGGAACTCGCGGAACAATTGCTGGCGATCGCACCCACGCAGGCTGGCCGCGAGCCGCTTACCAAGGTGTTCTATGCCGACAACGGTTCGGCAGGGGTGGAAGTCGCGCTGAAGATGGCGTTCCACTGGTTCCACAATCGTGGCGAGATCAAGCGCACGAAGTTCATTGCGCTGGAAAACGGCTACCACGGTGAAACCATCGGCGCGCTATCGGTCGGCGACATCCCCTTGTACCGCCGCGTGTATGCACCGCTGTTATGCGAGGCCATGTTTGCACCGTCACCAGATGCGTACATGGCACGCCCCGGGGAAACCGCGGCCGATTGCGCGGAGCGCGCCGCATCCGGGCTGGAAGCGATGCTGCAGCAACATGCCGGCGAGGTCTGCGCGCTGATCCTGGAGCCATTGGTGCAATGCGCCGGCGGCATGCGCATGCACGATCCGGCCTACCTGCGCCGCGCGCGCGCGCTGTGCGACACGCATGGCGTCTTCATGATCGCCGACGAGATCGCGGTAGGGTTCGGCCGAACCGGTACCCTGTTCGCTTGCGAACAGGCAGGCGTGCAACCGGACCTGTTGTGCCTGTCGAAGGGGCTGACCGGCGGCTTCCTGCCACTGGCCGCGGTGCTGGCCACGCAGGCGATCTATGACGGTTTCCTCGACGATTCGCGCGAACGCGCGTTCCTGCATTCGCACAGCTACACCGGCAACCCGCTGGCCTGCGCGGCCGCGCTGGCATCGCTGGCGATTTTCCGCGACGACGACGTGCTGGCACGCAATCGCGTGACCGCCGCGCGCATGGCCGAACTCGCGGCGCCCTTTGCTGCACTTCCGCATGTGGCCGAGATACGCCAGACCGGGATGATCCTCGCCATCGAACTGGCCCGCGACGGCAACCGCCACACGCCATTCGATCCTGCGCTACGCATCGGCTTGCTCGCGTATCGCGCGGCACTTGAGCGAGGCGTGGTGCTGCGCCCGCTCGGCGACATGCTGTACTGGATGCCGCCGTACTGCATCGACAATGCCCAATTGCAGTTGCTGGCACAGGTCACCGCCGAAGTCATCGAGGAAGTCACCGCATGCGTGTGACCCGGGTGCATGTCGAGCTGCGGCTGGCCGCCGGCATCGAAATCGAATTGCCGGAGAGCGCCACCAACCACCTGGCCCGCGTGCTGCGCCTGGGTATCGGTGACACCTGCGTGCTGTTCAATGGCGATGGCCACGACTACCCGGCGCATCTGGTCGAGGCGGGCAAGCGCGTGGTGCGTGTCGAAGTCGGTCATGGCATCGCGATCAACAACGAATCGCCGTTGCGATTGATCCTTCTGCAAGGCATTACGCGCGGCGAAAAGATGGACCTGATCCTGCAGAAAGCCACCGAATTGGGCGTGGCGTCGTTGCATCCGCTGTATTCGCAGCGCAGCGAGGTTCGCCTCGACGGCGCCCGAGCCGACAAGCGGCTGGCACATTGGCGCGGTGTGGTGGTGTCTGCCTGTGAACAGAGCGGTCGCGCACGCGTCCCCGACGTCACGATGCCGCTGCCGTTGGCACAGACGCTGGCTGCGATGCCCGACGGTGGCCTGCGCCTGATCCTGGATCCGGACGCTGATGCGTCGCTGTCACAACTCACGCTGGATCCATCACAGCCTGTCTGTCTGGCCGTCGGTCCGGAGGGTGGATGGTCACCGCAGGACCTCGATCAGCTGCGCGCAGCTGGTTTCAGCGGCATGCGTTTGGGTCCACGCGTATTACGCACCGAAACTGCAGGCATTGCCGCGCTCGCGGCCTTGCAGGCGTTCCACGGCGACCTCGGTTAGCGCCCGAAGCTAGCAAGCGAGTCGAACTGGCGGGTTACTCAGGCTGCGGCGGCCAGCGCTTCGCCGATGCGGGTTTCCAGCGTAGCCAGGTCCGGCAGCAGTGCATCGTCTTCGTTCAGGCGCACCTTGGCCAACACGCCCTCCGGTACCGAGTCATCGCTGGTATCCGATTTGAGCGCGGTATCGGTCACCGTGACCAGGCGCGGGAAGCCCTGGGTCAGGACCGCGAAGAACGGGCGTTTGGCGTCTCCGCCGAGTGCCTTGAGCACGATCACCTTGCTGCCCAGTCCGCCCTGCTCATCGCTGGCAATCCCGGTGAAGCGCGAGAACGCCACCAGCGGCAACTGCCAGCCGCGCCAGCGGATGCGGCCCAACAACCAGTCCGGCGCATCCGGCACGGGCTCCGGATCGGCATAGGACAGCACTTCTGCAATGGTGGCGTTGGGCAGCAGCAGCTTGGCGTCTGCTATCTGGATCAATACGCCGCGAATGATGGGAGCGGAATCGGACATGGCAGACCTCTAGACGGGCCAACGTTCAAGGAGTTTGGCGGGCAGTTTCGCCAGGCTGGCAGCCTGGCCGCCGCGCGCCGCCAGGGCATTGCTCGCCGCTGGATCGAAGCAGTTTTCCGGGGATTGGCCCAGTGCCAATCCACCCGCCCAGCTGAGTGACATCGCGACATCGACCAGATTGATGTCCGCACCGCTGAGCAGCAACAGCGCGCTGTCGATCGGCGGCAGCGCAGCAAACACGGCATCGCCTGCCACGGCGGCAAAGACCAAGCCGGTTGGCGCCGCCTGCAGGTCCAGGCCATCCGGCAGGACATGCACGGTACCCGCCTGCAATGGATCCCCGGCCTGGGCCAGCACCACGCGCAACTCCGTCGCCCGTTGCATCTGCCGCACAAGCTTGTCGTATTGCCCACCCTCGATGCGCTGCCGCAGGACAATCGGGCGTGCGAAGCCGGTCGGGAAATTCCCGAGCAACTGGCGAACCGCATCCGGGCCACCGACACCCGCGGCAATCACCACCGCGCCTTGCCTGGATGGTGCAGTGTCCTGGTTGCCATGGGGCACGTCCGGCATGGCCGCGACCCGGCGCTGCAATGCGTCCATTTCCTGTTGAAAAACGCTATCTATGGGCGTCCCGACATCGGCCTTGGGCTCTAGGCTCAGTCTGGACCCGACGGTAGGCGCGGCGGAGGACTCGGCAACAGACCCGTCTTTCACAGGCGGCAGGACATCGTCGTGCCCGTGCAGCTTTGCATTGAGATGGCGCGACCAACGCGCAGCCTCCCAGCCTTCGCGCTTGGCGGCCACGTCGGCGTCTTCGAACATCACGTCGAACGCGGGATCGCCGAGGACGCCATCGAAATTGTCCAATGCCTGCTCAACGACCGGATCCAGGATCACCATCACCGCATCCGGCTGAGCCGCGCGGACGTCGGCTTCCGATGCGCTGCCAGGATCCAGTGTTGCCACCAGTTCGGCACCCGCTTCGGCGATCGACGCCTGCGTGCGCTCGCACGCGGCACCTGCGCGCGCGAGCAGGACGACGCGCTTGCGGGTCACGAGCCGGCGCCGGCGCCGACGTGCTCAACGCCGAGCAGGTCGAATACGTTACGCATGAGCTCGACCTCCTGATACGGCTTGCCGAGGTAGCCTTGCACGCCGAGGTCCATTGCACGCTGGCGATGTTTCTCGCCGGTACGCGAGGTGATCATGATGATCGGCACGTTGCGCATGCGCGGATCCGCCTTCATCGCCGTCGCCAACTCGTAGCCGTCCATGCGCGGCATTTCGATATCGAGCAGCATCAGGTCGGGGATCATGTCGGCCATGCGTTCGAGTGCGTCGATGCCGTCCTTCGCGGTCGCCACCTCGAAGTTGTTGCGTTCCAGCACGCGGCTGGTGACCTTGCGCATGGTGACCGAGTCGTCGACGACCATGACCAGCGGCACATGGCGCTGTTCGACCTTCTGCTGGACCGGCACGGCATCGTGAGGCATGGCGGCGGCACGGCGCACCAGCGGTGCCACGTCCAGGATCACCACCACGCTGCCATCACCCATGATGGTGGCGCCGAAGATACCCGGGATCGATGCCAATTGCGGGCCACCGGACTTCACCACGATTTCGCGGTTGCCAACCACCTGGTCGATCACCACCGCTGCGCGCAGGTCGCCAGCACGCACCAACAGCAACGGCATCTGCAACTGGCCTTCCGCCTTCGCCGTGCCGGTGCCGACAAGCCGGCCCAGGTCGTGCAACGCGTAGTCCTCGCCGCCGTAGCGGTAGGTGGTATCGGATGTTGCGAGTTCCTCGCGGGTGATGCGACCCACGCCGCGAACCGACGCAATCGGAACCGCGAACTGGGTCTCGCCGATCTTGACGAACACTGCCTGGGTCACCGCCAACGTCTGCGGCAGGCGCAGGGTGAACATCGTGCCCTCGCCCGGGATCGACGAGATGTCCAGCGTGCCGCCAAGCTGGCGCACTTCGCTGGCCACCACGTCCAAGCCGACGCCACGGCCAGCCAGGCGGCTGACTGTCTGTGCGGTGGAGAACCCCGCCTCCAGGATCAGCACGTACAGATCGCTGTCGCCGAGTATTGCGTCTGGCTTGATCAGGCCACGCTCGATCGCGCGGGCGCGGATGGCCTCGCGGTCCAGGCCGTGACCATCGTCGCTGACCTGCAACACTACTTCCGAACCTTCGCGGCGGACCGCGACGCGGATGCTGCCTTCCGCCGGTTTGCCCGCCTTGCGACGTTCGTCCGGGGTTTCCAGACCATGGGCCACCGCGTTGCGGAGCATGTGCTCCAGCGGTGCGGTCATGCGCTCCAGCACGTTGCGGTCGAGTTCGCCCTGTGCTCCATCGAGCTTTAACTGGGCGTTCTTGCCAGTTTCGCCGGTGGCCTGGCGGATGACCCGGCGCAGGCGCGGCACCAAGGCATCGAATGGCACCATGCGTGTGCGCATGAGGCCTTCCTGCAACTCCGAACTCACCCGCGACTGCTGCAACAGCAGGGTTTCGTACTGACGGGTCAGGTCTTCCATCGAGCCATGCAGGCTCACCAAGTCGGCTGCGGACTCGGCCAGTGCACGCGACAGCTGCTGCAGGGTGCTGAAACGATCAAGCTCGAGCGGATCGAAGCTGCCGTCGCTGGTGTCCGACTCACGCTGGAAACGGGCGATGATCTGAGCTTCGGTTTCCGCATCCAGGCGGCGCAACTGATCGCGCAGGCGGATGTTGGTCTGTTCCATTTCCGCGGCGGTACCGCGGAAGGCCCCGAGCTGCTGCTCCAGGCGAGAACGATAGATCGCCACTTCGCCGGCGTAGTTCACCAGGCGATCAAGCAGGTCGGCGCGGATGCGGACCTGTTCCTGCGGCGCACGCACGCCGATCTCGTCGTCGTCGCCGAAACCGTCGGCCATCAACGGCGACGACAACGCCTTGAGTTCGACCTTCCTGACGACGGGGGCGAAGGCGATTCCGTCGTCCACTGCTTCGACCGCGGCAATCGGGGTTTCGGCACGGTTGTTGAAATCGTCGATAAGACCGACGGGCATGCCCACGGCACGACGCGCGGCGACGCGGGTGATCATTCCATGCAGGCGGTCGAAGCCACGCTCCAGCAGCGGCACGCCATCGGCACCAAGCTCCGCACGCTGGGCAACCACTGCTTCAAGCAAGGTTTCCATGGCATGGCCGAGCTCGCCGACCGCCATCACGCCAGCCATGCGTGCGCCACCCTTCATGGTATGCAGGTCGCGTTGCAAGCCGACCATCGCTTCGCGGTCTTCCGGGGTCTCGCGCAACTGCGCAAGCAGGCCATCAGAGTGATCCAGCAGGTCGCCGCCTTCTTCCACGAAGATGTCGACCAGCTCCGGATCCAGCCCGCTCATGTCGAGCGCTTCGTCTGGATCGTCGGTCGAGGTGGCGCTGGCCAGCAATGCTTCCAACGCCGCCTGTTCGCGCGCCTTGGCCGCTGCTGCGATCTCCTCTGCGCGCCGCTGTGCTTCAAGCCGGGCCGCTTCCGCCCGCTCGGCGGCGATGCGCTCGGCCTCGATGCGCTCCGACTCGGCCCTGGCGGCCATGATGCGTTCGGCTTCGAGCCGATCCGCTTCGCCGCGTTCGGCTTCCAGACGTTCGGCTTCGACTTTCTCTGCGGCGATCCGGGTCGCTTCTTCCGCTGCAACCCGCTCCATTTCCAGACGTTCGGTCTCGATGCGCTCGGCTTCGAGTCGTTCGGCCTCCGCCTGCTCGGCGGCAAACTGCGCCGCTTCGGCCTGCTCGGCAGCCACGCGCTCGGCTTCGGCCTGCTCGGCAGCAATACGCGCCAGTTCTGCTTCCTCGGCGGCAAGACGTTCGATTTCCGCCTGCTCGGCGGCAAAGCGGGCCGCTTCGGCTTCCTCGGCCGCGACGCGCTCGGCTTCCGCCTGCTCGGCAGCAATACGGGCTGCCTTGGCTTCTTCGGCCGCAGCTCGCTCGGCTTCGGTCTGTGCAGCGGCAATTCGCGCCGCCTCAGCTTCTTCTGCTGCAAGACGTTCGGCTTCGACCTGCTCCGCAGCGATGCGGGCGGCTTCGGCTTCTTCGGCAGCAAGACGTTCGATTTCCGCTTGCTCGGCAGCGATGTGAGCCGCTTCGGCTTCCTCGGTAGCAATACGTTCGGCTTCCGCCTGCTCGCTGGCAATACGCACCGCTTCGGCCTCTTCGGCAGCAAGACGCTCGATTTCGGCCTGCTCGGCGGCGATGCGGGCAGCTTCAGCTTCTTCTGCTGCAACGCGTTCGGCTTCGTCCAGCTCGGCGTCGATGCGGGCGGCTTCTGCTTCTGCTTCTGCCTCGTTATCCACGACCGGGAATGGCAGGGTGGCTTCGGGCAAGCCGTCACGCATACCGGCAATGCGTGCCACCAGCGTCGCGAACAGCGGCACATGGGTCGGCGTGCTCTGCAGGGCCGCGGTCGAGGTTCGGATCGCGTCGGCAACTTCGCCAATGGCGGAGATGCCATCGTCATCAGCTGACTTGGACGCGGCCAGCAGGCGCTTCACATACCCTTCCGCAGGCGTGGTGAAGGCCGTCACCGACGGCACTTCGGTCATCGCGAAGGCGCCATTGAGGGTGTGGATCGCGCGCAACAGACCAGCATTGACGTCGCCGTCGCCAGCGCGCGCCTGCGCCAGCCAGGCATCGATTGTTTCGAGATGGCTTCCAACTTCGCCACCGAGGATTTCCAGCAGGACCGGATCGACCTGCACGGCCACAGTATCCGACGTGGGAACCACCTCTGCTTCCACTGCAGCCACTTCACCAGCAGTAGCCGTGCCGCCGACTGGCAGCACATCCAGCAGGACATCTTCGCCCGCCCCCAGACGGTCCGAGACGGCTTGCATCGCCGCAATATCGATGTTCACGGCGGCCTCGCCCTTCAGCGCGGCAAGCAACTGCGGCAGCGCGTCACGGACTTGGCCGACGAAGGCCAACACCGCATGACTGGCAGGACGCGAGCCATCAAGCACGCGATTGAGCATGTTCTCCACATGCCAGCTGAATTCACCCAAGGTCTTGGCGCCAACCAACCGGCCACTACCCTTCAGCGTGTGGAACACGCGACGGATCGGGCGCAACTGTTCGGCGTTATCCGGCGCGCGGCGCCAGAGCGGTAGCAGCGTATCCAGGTTGCTGATCTCTTCCTCGAATTCCTCCAGGAAGATCTCGCGGATTTCGTCGTCGATTTCGTCGCCGGCGGCATCGAACCCAGCACTGATCATGGGTGCGCTGGCTTGCGAAGACACTACTGCAGGCGCAGCTGCTTCGGACGCCGAATCTTCGGCAACAGCCTCTATATCGGCCGCTTGCGAACCTGCCGCTTGCGTATCGCCTGCATCCGCAGCTTCCGACGCTGGCAGGTCGATTTCGAGTTCACCGCCCGGCAGCGGCCAGTAGGCCAAGGCCTCCAGGCTGTCACGGGTCTTGTCGAGCAGGTCCTGGCGCTGGCCGTGCGGATCATGCAGGGACTCGAGGTAGTACTCCATTCCGGCCAGGGCATCAGCCATGGTATCCAGGTCGCGGCCACCCGGGATCTGCTGCTTGCTGATCAGTTCGGCGTGGCTATAGCGACGCAATGCCTCAAGATAACCAGCAGGTTCGGGCAGTTGCAGGATGCGCATCGCACCCGCGACTTCGGCCAACAGGCGCGGCACCGGTTCTAGTGCAGCGTGGTCCCAATCGGTTTCCACGAAAGCAACGAATGCATTGCGCACTTCAGCGAAATTGGCGACGGCTTCGTGGGCCAACGCACCCATGACCTTGCGTGATTCCTGCGCCAGCAGGTCGTCGGCATCAGTGCCGGCGCCCGCATTGTCCTGCCCAAGCCGGCCGACCTGATCGTCCAGCGAGTGTTCGATATAGATCAGTGCGCCAGCGACGTCGAGCAACTCGCTTTCGCTGGAGGGCCGCTCGCCATTGGCGATGGCATGCATGATCCTGCCCTGTTCGCGGATCACGCCGCGCGAGGCTTCGAGGCCGACCATGCCGAGGGTTTCGCCGATGCGATCCAGCGATTCCGCCTGCGGCTTGAGTGCAGCACCATCGGTGGTGCCGGAGCGCAGGTGCAGATCCAGTGCGTCCTTGACCCGCAACAGGTCTTCCTTGAGCGCCGCCGACACCGTGTCGAGCAGGGCCCGGTTGCGGCCAGCAAGGCTGCCACGGGCGTGTTCGAGTTCGGCTTCGGTCGGCTCTTCGAGCAGGCTGGGCAAGGCATCCTGCGCCAGCATCGGCTCGCCGCGCGAGGCGCGCAGCTCATTCAGCAGTGGCAGCAATACGATCGGGATGTCGCGATGGCCGCCCTGCAGGCGTTCCAGATAGTCCGGCAATTGCACCACACCACGCATCAACACCGAACAGGCATCGTCGCGCCCGGTAGTCGTGTCCGCAGCCAGGGCCTGTGCCAGCTGCTCCATTTCCTCGGCAACCATGGCCGGGGCGTGCAATTCCAGCATTCGCAAGGTGCCATGCACCTGGTGCAGGTACCCGGCACAGCCCTGCATGCGTTCGATATCGTCCGGCGATTCGGCGAAGGCCTCGATCTCGATCCGTGCCTGGCGCAGGGTCTCGTCGATCTCTGGCTTCACCCAGCCGAGCGCGGTGTGGTCGATGGCATCCCGCAACGCCGTGGTCATCGCGACGCTCCGGTAAAGCCCCGCATGGATGCGGGACGAGCCTGGACGGTAGTGTTCATGCCAATCCCTACTGACCCGGCGCTCAGGCTGGCAACTTGAAGTCGGCGACCGAACGACGCAGGTCGGCGGCGAGCTGGGCCAGGTTTCCGATCGACTCCGCGGTCTGGTTGGCGCCCTGCGAGGTCTGCGCGGTAATCGACTGGATGGTGTTCATGGTCTGGGTGATGTCGGTCGCCGCGATGGACTGCTGCGCCGCCGCGGTGGAGATGCCTTGAATCAACCCGGACAAGTCGGCGGACACCTTTTCGATTTCGCCCAGTGCGGTGCCCGCGTCCTCGGCCAGTCGTGCGCCGGCGACCACTTCGGAGGTCGTCTGCTCCATCGAGCTGACCGCTTCGTTGGTATCGGCCTGAATGGTCTGGACCAGCGATTCGATGCGCTTGGTCGCGCTCGAAGAGCGTTCCGCGAGTCGTTGCACTTCATCGGCCACCACCGCGAACCCGCGGCCTGCTTCACCGGCCGAGGCTGCCTGGATGGCTGCGTTCAGCGCCAGGATGTTGGTCTGTTCGGAAATGTCGTTGATCAGTTCCACGATGGAACCAATCTCCTGCGAGCTTTCGCCCAGTCGCTTGATGCGCTTGGAGGTTTCCTGGATCTGGTCACGGATGCTGTCCATGCCGGCGATGGTCTGCCGCACCACACCCGCGCCATTGGTCGCGATCTGCACCGAGCGGCGCGCCACCTCGGCGGAGTCCGCCGAGTTCTGCGACACCTGGTTGATGCTGGCCGCGATGTCGGTGATGCGACCGGATGCAGAACTGATCTCCTGCGCCTGGTGCTGTGCTGCCTCGGCCAGGTGCATCGCGGTCGCCTGGGTTTCCTGCGTACTGGAGGCTACATGCACCGAGGTGTCGTTGATCGTGGCCACCAGGGTGCGCAGCTGTTCCACGGCGAAATTGATCGAGTCCGCGATCGCGCCGGTCATGTCCTCGGTCACGGTCGCCTTCACGGTCAAGTCGCCTTCCGCGAGCGAACCCATTTCATCCAGCAGGCGCATGATCGCCTCCTGGTTACGGTCGTTGAGTTCCTTGGTGGTCTGGTAGCGGGCGCGTTGCGCGCGGCCCAGAGCCCACAACAAACCGGCGATCGAGAACAGTGCCAGCGCACCGGACAGGATGCTGAGCCAGACGCCACCAACAATACTGGTGTCCTTCAGCGAGCCGAAGGAGGTGAACGCCGCGAACAGACTTTCGCTGTCAGCCAGCAGCTTGTCGGAACCTGTGGTCAGCGCGGCAACCGAGGTCTGCGCACCGATCAGGTCCTTGGAGCTGGCGACGATCGCGTCCAGGTCCTTCTTCATGTCCTGCCACAGGGTATTGGCCTGAGTCAGTGGACCGATTGCACCCGCCGCCGTCACCTTCGCGATGTCGCCACCGCCGTTATGCAGGGCGTTCATCGAGCGATCGAACACCTGTGAATCGCGACCCAGTGCGCCGGCCGCAACCGATGCGCCGCTGCCACCCGCCTGCAATTCGGTGATGCGACGCGCCATGCCTGCCGATGTCACCACCTGTTGCAGCGCGGTGAACACCTGGCCCGAACTCGCCCCGCCAGAAACCAGGCCGCGGACCACTTCGTTCAGCTGTGCCTGCAACTGCGGCACCTTCGCATTGAAGCTGGTGGCGCGTCCGGCGAGGGCCAGCACCGCAGCCTGGCTACCCAGCACCTCGTCGGCGCGCTTGGCCAGCGGCGTCCAGGTGTTGGTCACGGTCTTGATCGGACCGGAAACGCCGGCCGAATCGCCGAAACGGTCGTTGAGGGACTTGATGTCCTCATCGACTTCGGCCTTGGTGTCCTTGAAGGAGGCGAATGCATCGGCATTGCCCTCGATCGCTTCCCGGCCCTGGTTGGCTAGTCGCTGTGAATTGAGCTGCAGGCGCGATGCCGAAGTACTGGCGCCACCCAGGCGAGACGCCTTGGTGGTGGCGTACAACGTGTTGCCTGCGAATACCACCAGCGACCCGATCAGCAACGCGATCCACGCATTGGTGCTGAGGTTGCGACCCTTGCCAGCGACGGAATCCATCATAGTGCTCATGTTGCGACCTCGGCTTGCGTATGTGACCGCGTATCAGGCGGCGGCTTGGCGGAATTCAGGGGTACGGGCAAGGCGGTCGAGGCTGAACACGCCCCAATCCTGCTCACCCATGTGGTAAGCGCGATCGATGAAATGGCCGTAACGGCCCTCCGACACCTGCGCGACATCGATGCCTTGTCCGTCAACGAAACTGCGTTGGCCGTACAACTCGTCGATGGTGACGGCGACTTCGCCGCCGGGTTGGCGCACGACCAGCACGCGCTGGCTTTCATGCAGCACGGTGCGCTCGCCTTCCAGGAATTGCTTCAGGTCGACCACCGGCAACAGCGTGCCGCGCACGTTGGCCACGCCCAGCATCCACGGTTGCGCACCCGGAACAGTAGTCAACGCGGGTATCGACAGGATTTCAACCACTTCGTCGAATCCCGATGCGAGCCGATGCGAACCGATCCGATAGGCGACACCGCGCCACAGGCCCGGCGCGTCCAACTGTTCCGGCAGGCCGGCAACGTGCGCAAGGCTGCGTTCTTCGTAATCGGCCAGCACCAGGAAGGGCGGACGCTGGTCGCGCGCCTGCACCTTGCGCTTGCGCTGCGGCTTGGACGGTTTTGCCGGGGCGACCTGCTCGACAGGCTCAGCTTGAGCACTTTCAGTGACGGATTCAGCCTGCACTTCTTCAGGCTGTACGTCCGGCGATTCGTCCATTACCGGCGCAGCTTCGGCTTCAACGACAGGATCAGCGACCTGCTCGATGACGGGCTCCGCGGCCGCAGCCTCGACGACCGTCTCGATAGCCTTCGCGGGCTGCTTGCTCTTTGCCTTGCCCTTGCCGCGCTTCGCCATATTCAGTTCCCGACCAATGCGTTGATCCGCTCGATCAGGTCGGTCTCGCGGGGTGGCTTGACGATGTAGTCCTTTGCGCCTTGGCGCATGCCCCACATCCGATCAGTTTCCAGATTTTTGGTACTGACGATCAGCACCGGGATATGGCTGGTATCGGCATCGCGCGACAACGCACGGGTGGCCTGGAAGCCGTTCATGCCGGGTAGCACCACATCCATCAGCACCAGGTCGGGCTTGTCACGCCGACAGGTGGCGATGCCATCCTCGGCATTGACCGACGTGGTGACCTGGTGCCCGTTGCGTTCCAGCAACTGGGTCATGACCGCAGCTTCGGTCGGTGAATCCTCAATCAGCAGTATGCGTGCCATGTGTGCCTTACCCCCCGGTCAGGCGTTGACGTACTTCCGGATCGCGCCAAGAAGCTCTTCGCGCGTAAATGGTTTGGTGAGGTATTGCTCGGCGCCCACGATGCGCCCCCGCGCCTTGTCGAACAAGCCATCCTTGGACGAAAGCATGATCACCGGCACGGATTTGAAGGTCTGGTTGTTCTTGATAAGCGCGCAGGTCTGATAGCCATCCAGTCGCGGCATCATGATGTCGACGAAGATGATCTGCGGATTATGGTCGGCGATCTTGGAAAGCGCCTCGAACCCGTCCATTGCCGTGACAACCTCGCAACCCTCGCGCACAAGCAGGGTCTCCGCCGTGCGACGAATCGTCTTTGAGTCATCGATGACCATCACCCTCAGACCTGTGAGGTTGACGTCCTGACCGTCCTTCTGACCCATGCGTTCCCCTTGCCGCTTGATCGCTGCCCGAGACATTCGGCCTCGGTGCGTGACTGCTTATATCCCAGTCTGCGCGCGACGTGTCAAGCGACGCTTTACGTCACATTGCTGTTTCGTCGACCCCCCCTGCTACCATTTGGACAGATTTTGCAGGATGTATCGATGACGCACGGGATGCCGTTGGGAACACCGCTGGACGTGGTGGTGGTGATGGATCCGATTGCATCCATCAAGATCGCCAAGGACTCCACCTTCGCCATGCTGCTGGAGGCCCAGCGGCGCGGGCATCGGCTGCATTACGCCAGGCCCGGTGGGCTGGCCGTGAGCGGTATGCGCGCGGTCGCCGACTGCATGACGCTGCGCGTCACCGACGATCCGATGCACTGGTTCGATCTGGGATCCGCATCACAACTTGAGCTCGGAGCGGGCCAGGTGGTGCTGATGCGCACTGATCCACCGGTCGATGCCAACTACATCCACGACACCCAGATCCTGGACATGGCCCAGCGGCAGGGCGCACTTGTCGTCAACGACCCGCAGGGCCTGCGCGACTTCAATGAAAAACTCGCCGCCCTGCTGTTCCCGCAATGCTGCCCGCCGACGCTGGTGAGCCGGAACCTGGCTGCGCTCAAGGCTTTTGTCGTCGAGCACCAACAGGCCGTACTGAAACCGCTGGACGGCATGGGCGGGCGCTCGATCTTCCGTGCCGGCGCAGGCGAAGCCAACCTCAACGTGATCCTGGAAACCCTGACCGACGGCGGCCGCCACCTGGCCATGGCCCAGCGCTACCTGCCGGAGATCACCGATGGCGACAAACGCATCCTGCTGGTCGATGGCGAACCTATTGATTATTGCCTGGCGCGTATCCCGCAGGGCGACGAATTCCGCGGAAACCTGGCCGCCGGCGGTCGTGGCGAAGGTCGCCCGCTGAGCGCGCGCGACCGCTGGATCGCGGCCCAGGTCGGCCCCGAAATGAAGCGCCGCGGCATGCTGTTTGTCGGCCTGGACGTGATCGGCGACTACCTGACCGAGGTCAACGTCACCAGCCCCACCTGCATCCGTGAACTCGATGCCCAGTTCGGCCTGAATATCGCCGGCCGCCTGTTCGACTGCATCGAGGCCAGGCTCGCGTCCTGATGCCGCAGGCAGACGCTTTCCCCGCTCGCGCTGCGCCACGCATCGGCGAATCCGACCGACTCGGCGCCACCCTGGTACTCGCCGTGCTGGTGCACGCGATGCTGATCCTGGGGATTGCGTTCACCGTGGAAGACGCCGCGCCGGTCACGCCAACACTTGACGTGATGCTGACCCAGACCCGCTCCGCGTTGACCCCGAAAGAGGCGGATTTCCTTGCCCAGGCCGACAACCTGGGCGGCGGCGAGCACGACAAGACCCTGCGCCCGCGCGATGCGCAGGCCGGGCTGATCCCGCAACCGGAAGCAGGGCTGGCACCGCGCCCGTTGCACGCGCAGACGCCCGCGCCCAGCCCGCCGCCCGACCCACGTGTGATCACCGCGACCACTGGAGAACAAACCCTGCCAATGCCGCAGCCGCGGCAGGAAGTGGATGCCCGAGACTTGCCGCCGGGCATGCAGAAGATCAACCACGACATCGAAATGGCCCGCCTGGCTGCGGAAATCCACCTGCGCTCGCAGGAATACGCCAAGCGGCCCAAACGCAAGTTCGTCTCCGCCAGCACCAAGGAATACGCGTGGGCGCAGTATCTGCGCGGCTGGGTGGACCGTGTCGAACGGGTCGGCAACCTCAACTATCCAGACGAAGCCCGCCGGCGCCGGATCGGTGGAGTGGTGGTGATCAGCGTGGCCGTGCGCCGCGACGGCAGCGTCGAGTCCTCCAGCATCGTCCAATCCAGCCATATCCCGATGCTGGACAACGCCGCGCTCCGCATCGTCAAACTCTCGGAGCCTTACGCGCCGCTGCCCAAGACCCGGGAAGACCCGGACGTGCTGCATATCACCCGCACCTGGCAGTTCATGCCGGGCGGTGAGTTGGTCGACCAGTAGGCGTCACCAAGCGACGTAGCCGGCGGCGGCGAGGGCTTGGGGTATTCGCTTCGCGGCTCGAAATGCCGCTGCGCCACCCCCCCAAGCCCTCGCCCCCACCGTTCGTTTAGCTGCCTGATTTGCGCGCCGCGCGTAGCACCTGTTGCTCGGCGATGGTGAGCGCGACGTTGTTGCGCAGGTAGGCCGGCTCGATGCGTTCCGGCGCAATCGCTTCACCACGTGCGAAGGCCAGTGCGCCCAGGCGGGCAACATCTGCCGCATGCGGCAATGCAGAGGCATCCACAGTTGCCAATTGCGCATGCAGGCGCGTTGGAAGCACACCGTCGGCAGCAGCGAACCCGGTACCGACGCCATGCCAGCCAACGCCGTCTGGCGGAATGTACGCATCCGGCGCGATGACGACTTCGTCGCTGGTTGCGATGAGGCTATCGCCATCGCGCTGGAAGCTCGCAACGTAGATCTCGCCCATGCGCGCGTCGATGGCGGCAAGGATGCGTTCGCCCGACGACCGCATCGCAAGTGCCGCCAATGTCGAGACCGGCAGCAAAGGCCGGTCCAGCGCCAGCGCAATACCCTGCGCCAAGGCAATTGCCAAGCGCACGCCAGTGAATGCACCAGGGCCACGCCCAACCGCGATCGCATCGAGCTGCGATTTTGCGATGCCGGCTTCGGCCAGCAATGCCTCTGCCCACGGCAATGCGAGTTCGGTGTGGCGGCGCGGTGCGATCTCGAAGCGCTCGATCACTGCGCCATCGACCAGCACGGCGATGGAACAGGCTTCGGTGGCGGTTTCGATGGCGAGCAGTCTCATCACTCAATTATCCGTGACGGAGCCCTTGCTGGCCAAAGCCTGAGGGTCAAAGAAGGCCTGCACATCGGCGACATCGCGCGTACGTGGCAGCGGTGGCAGCGAGTCAAGGAAGATCTTGCCATATGACTTGCCGAGCAGGCGCGGGTCGCACAGCACCAGCACGCCGCGGTCGGTCTCGGTGCGGATCAGGCGGCCGGCGCCCTGCTTCAGCGCGATCACCGCCTGCGGCAGTTGCTCGTCGCGGAACGGATTGCCGCCACTGCGGCGGATCGCATCAAGCCGTGCCTCGAATACCGGATCATCCGGCGCCGCGAACGGCAGTTTGTCGATCACCACCACGCTGAGCGCATCGCCAGGCACGTCCACGCCTTCGCGGAAGCTCGCGGTGCCCAGTAGCACGCCGTTACCCGACTCGCGGAAACGTTGCAGCAGCACATGCCGCGGCTCGCTGCCCTGCACGAACAGCGGCCATGGCGCGTTGCGCATGAGTTCAGCGGCTTCGCGCAGCGCGCGATGCGACGCGAACAGCAGGAACGCGCGCCCGCCGGATGCTTCCAGCACGGGTTGCAGCGCCGCGATCAGCGCTGGCCCGAATTCACGCGATGCAGGCTCCGGCAGGTTCGGCGGCAAGTAGCACAGCGCCTGCCGGTCCCAGTCGAACGGACTGGGTTCAAGCAGTTCGGTCGCATGCTCGATCCCCAGTCGCTGCGAGATGTGGCCGAAGCTGCCGGCCACTGATAGCGTGGCCGAGGTGAACACCCAGGCCGCATGCGAAGCCTCGCGATGCGTGCGCAGCGGGCCGGACACGTCCAGCGGCGTGCGCTGCAGGCGAAAACCACGCGGGGTGAGTTCGTACCAATGGACTGAGCTGAAGCCGTCGTCATGCTTCGCGTCCGCATCATCATCGGGATCGAACGCACTTATTCCAGGGCCGCCGTCGCCCGCCTCCATCCAGCGATGCAAGCGCGCCTGGTTGTCCTTGGCGCGCAGATGGCAGGCGTCGAACCCGGGTGCGGCCTCGCGCAGCGGTGTGAGCGCGCGCTCCAGCACATCCAGCGCATCGGCCAGGGTGAGGCAGGCCGAATCCACGTCAACCGTATCCAGCGCGCGCCAGCGGGTGCCGCGATGCGGCAGCGGCTCCATCGCCGCACGCAAACCACGCGTGGCAGCTTCCAGCGCACGCGCCGGCTCCTGCACCGCCGCGAGCGCGCCGGGCACCTCCTTGCACTCGCTGAGCGTATCGCGCGCCAGTTCGACCAAGGGCCGTGCGCTGAGCGATTCGCCGAAGAACTGCGCCGCGAGTTCCGGCAGCTGGTGCGCCTCATCGACCACGAAGGCCTGAGCGCCCGGCAGGATCTCGCCGAAGCCTTCCTGCTTCAACGCGAGGTCAGCCAGCAGCAGATGGTGATTGACCACCACCACATCGGCGGTCTGCGCGCGCTGGCGTGCCTGCACCACGAAGCATTCGCTCCAGAACGGGCATTCGCTGCCCAGGCAGTTGTCCGCGGTCGAGGTGATCTGCGGCAGCAGCGGCGAATCTTCCGGCAGCGCGTCAAGCTCGGCTATGTCGCCCATCCGGGTGCGCCCGCTCCACGCCACCACGCGCTGGAATTGCGATGCCGCTTCGCGCGATGAAAAACCACCCCTGAATAATTGCGCCAATTGCGGCTCGCCCTTGGCCTGCTCCATCCGGTAACGGCACAGGTAGTTGGAACGGCCCTTGAGCAATGTGGTCTTGAGGCCGGTGCCGAGTGCATCGCGCACCCGCGGCAGGTCGCGCAGGTAGAGTTGATCCTGCAGTGCGCGGGTGCCGGTTGAAATAATCGTCTTCATGCCCGACAGCAAGGTCGGTACCAGGTAGGCGAAGGTCTTGCCGGTGCCGGTGCCGGCTTCGGCCAGCAACACGCCGCGTTGTTCGAAGGCCTCGGCAACCGCCATCGCCAGCCGCTGCTGCGCCGGCCGAGCCACGAAACCCGGCACATGGCTGGCCAGCGCGGCACCGGCATTCAGCGCCTCGCGGACACCGGCACTCAGGCGCGACATCGGATCATCCTGCACACCCGCCGATCAGGGCTGGCGCACGGGTTCAGGCGCAGGTGCCGGCGGCTGTGGCGCGGCATCACCATGCTCGCCAATACCCAGCCAGTTGCGGATGGCGTCACCCGCGCGTTCGAGCATCGCCGGGCCGGCTTCGTCCGGATGTTGCTGCCAGTACGGATCGTCGGTGGGCGCTGCGTAGACGCAAGGCTGGTAAGCAGGCGCGAAGCCGGCCACGAAGGCCACTCGACCGGCGCCTGGGCAACCGGCATCGGTACTGTGGCCGCTTTGTACCCACTGCCAGTCCAGGCCATCGCTGCTGATCTGCAACGGCGCACTGGGCATGCGCGAAAAGATCCCCGACCATACCCGCATGCCACCGGTGGCGCCGTACAGGCCGGTCGGCTGGTTCTGGTCATTACCGACCCAGACCACCGCCAGATGGTCACCGGTATAGCCCGCAAACCAGCTGTCACGACTGTCGTTGCTGGTGCCGGTCTTGCCGGCCGCGCTGAGCCGTCCAAGGCCGTCGCTGACCAACTGGTGACCAGTCCCCGAAGTGACCGTGTATTGCAGCGCCACGCCGACCAGCCGCGCGGCCACTGCATCACCCTTCTGCGCCGGTGGCGGCGCGCTGTCATAGCGCTTGATGGTGCTGCCCTTCCGGTCCAGCACGCCACGTACCGCATGCAGGGGCTGGATTTCGCCATCCGATGCCAAAAACTGGTACAGCTGCGCCATCGCGTATGGACTCTGGTCGACAGCACCCAGGATCAGCGAAGGCTGGCCTTCGGACTGGATTCCAGCAAGGGTCCCGATCAGGTCGGCCAGCCGCTTCGGTTGCACATCCATGCCCAGGCGCACCGTGGCCTGGTTGTAGGAATGTGCCAGCGCATCCATTACCCGCACGTCGCCATGGCTGCGTCCATCGGAATTGCCCGGCTTCCAGGTGCGGTTGCGACCCAGGCTGACCGTCACCGGCGCATCGCTGATACTGCTGGCCAGCGACCACTTGTCCGGCTGGGCCAGCGCAAGCAGGTACACGAATGGCTTGAGCAAGGAACCGACCGGCCGCTTGGCATCGACCGCGCGGTTGAAGCCCTGCTCGGTGACGTTGCGGCTGCCCACCACCGCGACCACGTCGCCGTTGTGCACATCGGTCATCACCAGGCCCGCCTGCAGCGACGGACGGCCCTTTGTCGTCAGCGACTTCAGCGTGCGGGTCACCGCGCCCTCTGCATAGCCCTGCGCGGCCAGCGACATCCCGGTCATCACGCTCAGGCCAGCGCCGGAGAGCTTGTCGGCCGGGTAATCGCGTGCCAGCTGCTTGCGCACCAGATCGACATAGGCCGGGAAGCGGTTGGCGGCGATATTGCCGGCATCCTTGGTGATGCCCAGCGGCGCTTTCTTCGCGCGCGCGTACTCGGCATCGTCAATGAGCTTCGCCTCGTGCATCTTGCCAAGCACTAAATTGCGGCGCTCGGTCGCACGCTCCGGGTTGCGTCGCGGGTTGTACCAGGACGGTCCCTTGACCAAACCAATCATCAGCGCGATCTGCTCGGTCGAAAGGTCGCGCAGTTCGCGGCCAAACCAGAACTCCGATGCCGCTGCCACGCCGCGAATCGACTGCGCGCCGCGCTGGCCAAGGTCGACCTGGTTGAAGTAGGCCTCAAGGATTGTTTTTTTGTCGTAGCGCGCTTCCAGCAACAGCGAGAACAGGATTTCCTTGACCTTGCGGGTGACCGTCTGCTCCTTGCCGATGCCGAGCAAGCCGCTGCGCGCCAGTTGCTGGGTCAGGGTGCTGGCACCCTGCTTGTTCTCGCCGCCGGAACTGACCGTGACCCAGGCCGCGCGCATCATGCCGGTGATGTCGATCCCGTGGTGGTGGGCGAAGTCCTCGTCCTCCACCGCTTGCAGGCCGGTGACCAGCAGCTCTGGCACTTCCTCGATCCGAACCAGGCGCCTTTCTTCCTGCTGCTGGCCGTACAAGGTGGCGATGCGTGCCGGGTCCAGCCGCGCGCTGCGTAGTGATTTGCGACTGGCGACATCGCGCACAGTCGCAACCTTGCCATCCGACAGTGTGACGTCGAGTTGGGCCGGGGCGATGCGCCCGTCGACATCGAAATAACCGCGGCTGGATATCTTCCAGCGACCACCGTTGCGCGCATACGTGCCAGCGCGCTTGCCGTCGCCATCGTGGTAGGAGGCGGCATCCAGTTCGGTCTTGAGCGTCTGCGCGTCCAACGCCAACCCCTGGCGCAGCATCAGCGGGCGTGCATACACGCGGGTCGGCACCTGCCAGCGCAACTTGCCGAAGCGCTCGCCAACCTGATGATTCAGGTAGGCCATGTACGGGATCAAAAAGCCCAACAGCAGCGCGGCACCGGCCAGTCCCCAGGTCAGCAGTCGACTGCGCCAACCAGGTCCGCCGCCATCTCCAGCGTCGCTGGAGTCGCCATCTTCATCGTCGTGCAGGTCTTCGTCGTCTTTGATGCGGGGCATGGGCTCGGCGCTGGCAGCCATCGCGCGGGATGCGACAATAGGCAATCGTGATTGCAGCGAGTCTAGCGCAGCCCTTGCGCGAGGCACCGTAGGTCGTTGCCCCGTCCTTCAGCCGGAGTTCCACTGCATGCCGATCCCTGCCGAAGCGCGCTTCTGGATCTCGCGCGCATACGGCCTGTGGCGGCGTGGCTTGGCCAGCTTGCGCAACCGTGGCCTGGCTGCCAGCTGGCAGCGGCTGAAGCTGCAGTTCCGCCGCGGCCGGGTGACGGCGCCCGCGCTGTATTCGCCCGGCGCCATGCCGTTCGCACCATTCACGATGCCAACCACCGAGACGCCGCGGGCAAGCATCGTGATTCCGGTGCATGGCGCGTTCGCACATACGCTGGCCTGCCTGCGCGCAATCGCGGCATACCCACCCGAAGCCGGCATCGAAGTGATCGTGGTCGACGATGCCTCGCCGGACGATTCGCGCGCCAGGCTCCTGCAGGTCGAAGGCATTCGCCTGCATGCCCGCGACAGCAACGGTGGCTTCATCGCGGCCTGCAACGAAGGTGCGGCACTGGCACGAGGCGAGTATCTGGTCTTCCTCAACAACGACACCGTGCCGCAGCCGGGCTGGCTGGACGCCTTGCTGTGCACGTTCGATGCGCTTGCTGATGCCGGCCTTGTTGGCGCCAAGCTGGTCTATCCCGATGGCCGCCTGCAGGAAGCCGGCGGCGTGGTGTTCGTCGATGGCTCTGGCTGGAACTACGGTCGCCATGAAGACCCGGCCGATTGTCGGTTCAATTATTTGCGCGATGCCGATTACCTGAGTGGTGCGGCGATCGCTATCCCGCGCAGGTTGTTCCAGCGGCTTGGCGGCTTCGATGCGCGTTATGCGCCGGCCTATTACGAAGACACCGATCTCGCCTTCGCGGTGCGCGCGGCCGGGCTGCGCGTGCTGTACCAGCCGCAAGCCGTGGTGATGCATGACGAAGGCACCACTGCCGGCACCGATCCAAACAGTGGCGCGAAATCCGCGCAGCTGCGCAACCAGCAGGTATTCGCTGACAAATGGCGCGACGCATTGGCGACGCAACTCCCGCCGCACACCATTCCAACGCCGGCGCTGCTGCACCGCCGCCAGCCGCAAATACTCATCATCGATGCGTTGACCCCGCAGCCGGATCGCGATTCCGGTTCACTGCGACTGGTCAACCTGATGCGGATGCTGATCGTCGATGGCGCGCACGTGGTGTTCCTGCCTGCAAACCGCACCGCCGATGGGCATTACACGCAAGCGCTGCAGCAACTCGGCGTCGAATGCTGGCATGCGCCGCATGCGGCGCGGATCCCGGCCTGGCTGCGCGAGCATGGCGCACGCTTCGACACGGCACTGGTCTGCCGGCATTACGTGGCGCGCGAGTTCCTGCCACTGCTGCGCCGGCATGCGCCGCAGGCACGCATCCTGTTCGATACCATCGACCTGCATTACCTGCGCGAGCGCCGTGCTGCCGAATTGTCGGGCGATGCGGTTGCGACGCGGGCCGCGCTGCGTACCCGCGAACTGGAACTGGAATTGATCGCTGCTGCCGACACGACCTTGGTGGTGAGCAGCGTCGAGCGCGACCTGTTGCGCGAAGATGCGCCAGGCGCCGATGTGCGCATCCTGTCCAACCTGCATCAGGTCGCTGGCCATGGCCCGGCTTGGGCGCAGCGCAGCGATCTGCTGTTCGTCGGCGGATTCCGGCATCCGCCGAACGTGGATGCGGTGCTGTGGTTCGTGCGCGAGGTATTCCCGCTGATCCGTGCGAAGCAGCCTGGCATCCACTTCCATTGCATCGGCGGCGATGTGCCTGTGGAAATCAGTGCGCTCGGCTCACTGGCCGGCGTCGAGATCCATGGCCATGTCCCCGAGCTGCAGCCGTGGCTGGATCGCTGCCGCGTGTCGGTCGCGCCGCTGCGCTATGGCGCTGGGGTCAAGGGCAAGATCAACCAGGCCATGGCGCATGGCCTGCCAGTGGTAGCCACGTCGCCGGCAGTGGAAGGCATGCACCTGCGCGATGGCATCGACGTGCTGGTGGCCGATGCTGCCGAAGATTTTGCACAAGCGGTGTTGCGGCTGGATGGCGATGCCGTGTTGTGGGAACAGGTCGCCACGCATGCGCTCGAGAATGTGGCAACGCATTTTTCGCTGGATGCCGCGCGCCAGACAGTACGCGAATTGTTCCTGCAGCCCGTCAAGCCACGCTAGGGCTTGCCCGGCTGCGCACGGCGCAGGCGCTGCGTGAATTCGGCCAGTCCCGGCGTTACCGGATCCAGCAGCCGGGCCTGTTCCGCAGCTAGCGCGGCTGCGTTGATCTCGCCGCGTTCCAGGCGCTGGTCGCCGATCGCGATCCAGCGCTGCGCAAGCCGCTGGCGTGCCGGCGGGAGGTCGCGATCCAGCGGATCGAGCTGGCGCCACACATCCAGGCAGGCCTGCGATTCCCGCAGGCGGTTGTCGCGCAACGCATCGTCCTGGCACTTGCGCGCGGCGGGCTCCAGCGCGGCCAACGCATGTTGTACGCGGGCGTCATTGGGAGCCAGCGCACGCGCTGCGCGCAACTTGTCCCAAGCGCTGTCGCCGGGCGGCGTGATCCAATCGCCACGGCTTTGCGCCTTGGCGGCATCGGCCAGCAAGGCTTGTACCTTCGCCGCGTCACGGCGGTTCGGACGATGCGCATCCGGCAGCTTCGAAGCGCCCCGACGCGCCTGTGCCAACTGCCGCTGCGCATCACGGATGCGCGGATCGTCGGCGACGAGTTCTTTTGCAGTCGCCAGTAGTTGCTCGCTACCGGCGAAATCGAAATCCGCGGCCAATCGGGTGGCGTGTGCCGCAAGCCCACCAACCACATCGGTACCGCATGCTGCAGGCATCGAGCCATTGCCCTGAAGCCCGCGCAATTCGATGCATAGCGCCGCGGCACGCTCGAAGCTGTTCTTGCCGACAAGCACGCGTACGCGCTGTGCACGTCCCTCGACAAGCTGGGCCAGGCCGGCCCGCAACGCCGGCAACTCGACGTGCCCGGGATCGAAGCGTCGGGCGCGCTGCAGCAATTCGGACACGGTTTGCGCATCGCCGCGCTCAAGCGCGGCCTGCGCCGGCTGCAACAGGTCGGTCAGCGCATCCTCACGGCCTTCGACCGCATGCTGGTTGCGTGGCTGCAAGGCCAGCACGCGCTGGTAAAGCGGCAATGCCGATGCGTCGTCCTGGTCGAGCCTGCCCGCGGCGCGTGCCGCAGCCGCACGTGCCAGCAGCTCGTCGATGCTGCCATTGCCAACTTCACGTTCGTGCAGCATCGCGAGTACCGCATCGATCCTCGCATGCGGCGCATCCAGCGCCTGCGCCAACTGCAAGTCGACGCGCGCGGCCGGGTAGTGTTCCTCTCCGATCTCGCGCTCGGCCCGCGCCAGTGACGCCTGTGCGACCCGCGCCAAGCCTTCGCGGGCCTGTACCTGATCGGGCTGCAAGGCCAGCGCGGCCTCGAACAATTCGCGCGCGCCGCTGCCATCGGTGGCGGTGAAGCGACCAGCCTGCAGCGCGGCGTTCGCCTGAATCCGCAGTTCCTCGCTGCGCGAATCCGGCCACAGCCAGGTCGAAATACTGCCACGGAACAGCACCGCCAGCAGGAAAGCGAGCAGCAGCAATCCGCACACGGCGGTTACTGCATTTCGCAGTAGCGCTGGCAGGGCCAACCAACGCGCACGCCATGCCTGCCGGCGCCTATGCACGGAGGCGAACTGTCTGGTCCGCGGCGCGTTCATCCGCGATGTGCCGACTCGACGCCGGCCAATGCTTCGATCCGACCCAGCAGCAGGCCAAGCTGCCCGTAGTCCGCCACCCGCACCTGCAGCGCGATCCGCACCTGCCCGTGTCCGTCATGCATCGGTGCGCTGTGCACGCTCAGCACATGCACATTGAGTTGCGCGACCAGAGTAGTGATGTCCTTGAGCAGCCATTTGCGGTCGATCGCATCGATCCGCACCGCGACCTCATGGCCGCCGCTGCGCGCGCCCCACTCCACCGGCAATACGCGTGCCGGCTGCAACCCCGCCATGCGCAGGAACGAGGCGCAGTCGGGCCGATGCACGCTGACACCGCGTCCGCGGGTCAGGTAACCGGCAATGGGTTCGCCCGGCAGCGGCTGGCAGCAACGCGCCACCTGCGCCAGCAGATTGTCGACACCCTGCACGGTGACGGTTCCGGCCGCCGAAAGTAGGCTGGCCGGTTTCGCTGGTATCGGCGACGCCACACCGCGCACCGGTTCTTCCGCGGCACGCTCGAGGTCGAGCAATGCGCGACCGATCTGGTTCGGGCCAACATCGCCCAGCGCCACCAGCACCAGCAAGTCATCGACGTTGCCGACGTTGAACTTGCCCAGCACCGGCTGCAGGTCGGCCTGCAGCAGGCCCATCCGGCGCAGGTCGCGATCCAGTAGTTCGCGCCCGGCCTGCAGATTGCGCACGCGATCAAGCTTGTTGAACCAGTTACGGACTTTTTCCCGCGAGCGGCTGCTGGCCAGGAAGCCACTGCCCGCCTGCAGCCAGTCACGCCGCGGCTCTGAAGTCTTCGCAGTCAGGATTTCGACCCGGTCACCGCTGTGCAATTGATGAGTTAACGGGACGATGCGGCCGTCAACCTTGGCGCCGCGACAGCGATGGCCGACCTCGGTATGCACCTGGTAGGCAAAATCGAGCACGGTCGAACCTTGCTGCAGGTCGACTACTTCACCCTTCGGCGTCAGCGCATACACGCGCTCCTCGACCAGTTCGCTGTCGAGCCCATCCAGCGGCGACGCCTCGCCATCACGCGCGGCATCCGCAGCCTGCTCCAGCAGCTTGCGCATCCATGCGATGCGCTTGTCCATTGCAGCGCCACCGGCAGCACCGCCCGCCGCGCCGCCTTCCTTGTAGCGCCAGTGCGCAGCCACGCCAAGTTCGGCCTGTGCATGCATCTCGCGTGTGCGGATCTGCACTTCCAGGGTCTTGCCACCGGGGCCAACCACGGCGGTATGCAGCGAGCGGTAGTCGTTGCTCTTGGGACGCGCGATGTAGTCGTCGAACTCACTCGGGATCGGTACCCACAACGCATGCACGATGCCGAGTGCTGCGTAGCAGGCGGCCACGTCGTCTACAAGTACCCTCAGCGCCCTCAAGTCATAGAGTTCGCCAATCGGCACATCTTTCTTTCGCATCTTTCGCCAGATGCTGTAGATGTGCTTCGGCCGCCCGGCGACATCACCGTCGATGCCGTGTTCGGCCAGCGATTCATGCAGCTGCACCAGTGCCTGCTGGATGTAGCGCTCGCGCCCAGTGCGGCTGTCATCCAGCTGGCGCGCGATGCGCACGTAGGTGTCGGTTTCGAGCTCGCGGAACGCGAGGTCTTCCAGCTCCCACTTCAGCTGCCAGATGCCCAGCCGGTTGGCCAGTGGCGCATGGATGTCGCGGGTCAGCTGAGCAAGTGCCTGGCGCTCTTCCACTGGCAAGCGCCAGGCCGCGCGCATCCGCGACAACTGCCGAGCCAGCACGATGGGGACCACCCGCAAGTCGCGCACCAGTGCCAGCAACAAGCGGCGCATGCCTTCCGGATTGCGCCCGCCACCGTGACGGCGATGCAGCTGCCAGACCCGACTGGCCGCGCGCTGGCCTTCCAGCAATACGCGCAGGCGTTCCGGCAGCTGGATGCCAGCAGCCTTGATTGCATCGTCGATGCCGACAACCACGTCCAATAAGGTGGCCGCCAGCACGTCTGGATCGGCGTTGAGCGTGGCCAGGATCGCCAGTGTGTCGGCCAGCACCTCGGGCGAATCGCGCAGCTGCGCGCCGGCATCGATCGCGCCGCACCAGACCTCGATCAAGCCGTCCGCCAACGCACCGACAGGCAACCGTGCAAGGGTGGTTTGGTAGGCGGTGGTTTTAGGCGTGGACGGGGTAGTGGCGTGCATCGGACTACATTAGCGAGGGCGTCATGAAGCGGCCAGCATCAAGCTGAACGCAACCGCGCCAGTCGTGTCGCCAGGCGCTTCGGCGATACCCCGGCCCTGCTGCCGAGTTCCTGCGCGAACTGTTGCACCCGCAGTTCCTCCAGGTCCCAGCGAAGGGCTTGTACCTCGGGGTCATCGGGATTGGCGGTGGCCAGCGCTGACACGAACGGCTGCAGCTCCAGCAACCGGGCCTGGTCGCGAGTCGGGTCACGTTGCGCACGCTCGGCGCGCAGGGCCAGGGCCTTCAGGTAGCGCGGGTAATCGGCCAACGCGTCGGCGGACACGTCGCGCAGGAAACCCGGTGCGACCAGCGCATCCAGGTGCGCGCGCATGTCGTCCAGATTGGCCCGTGCCCAACCCATCAATTTCGATTCCAGCGCAGCGCGCACCTCCGCGACCAGCGCCAGGATCGTCTCGGCTTGGCGCAGGCGTTGCATCGCTTCGCCGAACAGCGCTTTGCCAATGGCATCGACGCGCAAGTTGAACGCGTTGAAGTCACGCACCTCCAACAGGTCGTGTTCGGCCAAGGCCGCGAATGCGCCATCGACCAGGTCGCTGCGCAGGCGGTCGCTGTCCTTCAGGCCATCGCGACGCGGGTTCGCCGATTCGATCGCCGCATACAGCAGCGAAGTCTTGGCCTGCACCGGCAGTTGCCTGCGCGCCTGCTTGAGCTTGTCGGCCAGGGCACATTCCAGCAACCGGCGCACGCCCTGCGGATGCAGGCGCTCCGCCACATCACGCTGCGCATGCACCGCCAGCGATGCACTGTCGCCATCGTCATGTAGTGCCGGATATGCCGGCACGCCGCCGGCTCCGGGCACCGACATCGGAATCGGCTGCGCGGGGAATGTCGTCAATCGGGCCTGTGCCATGCCTTGCGCCGCATGTTTGGCGAACGCTTCGGCAGCACGCGCTCCATAGCGCGCGCGCAGATCGTCAAGATCCCGCGATTCAGCAAGTACGGACTTCTTGTCGGTGTCCAGCAGGCGCAGGTTGGCACGCAGGTGGGCCTCGATGCCGGCCGCATCGAAATCAACCGCCGACAGTTCCACACCGGAAAGTTTCTTCAGGAAACGCGCGAGCGCACCCTCAATACTGTCGGGCAGTTCCTGCCCAAGGCCGGACTGCGGATGTGCCTCGGCGAAGGCACGCGCGAAATCCGGCGCCGGCACGAAATTGCGACGCAGCACTTTCGGCAACGACTTGATCAGTGCCGCCGTCTTGTCCTGCGCGAACCCCGGCGCCAGCCACGACAGGCGCGCCGCGTCCAGCACATTGAGCAGATGCAACGGCACCAGTACGCTCATGCCGTCGTCGATCGCGCCGGGTTCAAACCGGTATTGCACCGCCAGCCGTGCATCGCCCAATGCGATGTACGCCGGGAAGCGCGCGGCATCGGCTTCGTCGGCGACCAGTAATTCGTCGCGCGACCACTCCAACGCCGCCTTCTGATCCTTCGGCAATTTTACGACCCAGGCATCCAGCGCCTGTGCGTTGTGCACATGCGGCGGCAATCGATCCAGGTACCAGCGCGCCTGCCAGTCCTCATCCACCACCAGCCCGACACGGCGCAGCTTGGCTTCCTCATCCTTGGCCGATGCCAGCGTTTTCAGGTTGCGCGCCAGGAACGCAGAGCGGGTGTTGATTTCGCCAGTCAACAGCGCGTCACGCACGAAGATCATGCGTGACTCTTCCGGGAACAGTCCGCCGTAATGCACGGGCTTCTTCGGCGCCAGCACCAGGCCGAACAGCGAAATCTGCTCGCTACCCAGCACGCGGCCTTGGGCGCGCGACCAATGCGGGTCGTGATGGCGGCGCGCCAGCAGGTGCGGCAATTCAGCAATCGCCCACTCCGGCTCGATGCCCGCATTGGTGAGCCCCCACACTTTTTCGGTGTCCAGCAACGTCGCCGACAACACCCAAGGCGGCGGCTTGGAGGCCAGCGTCGAGCCCGGGAACAGCGAGAACTTGCGTCCGCGCGGGCCGTCGTAGAGGCCTCGCTCAGCGCGATGACCCAACTGGGTCGGCAAGCCGGCGATCAATGCGCGATGCAGTGAGGCATAGTGGATTGCCCCCTCCCCCGCCTGCGGGGGAGGGTTGGGGTGGGGGTGCTCCTCGAGAATTTCATCGTTCCCTCCTCGCTTCCCCCCATCCGCCTTCGGCACCTTCCCCCGCAAGCGGGGGAAGGAAACACCTGATGGCTCCGGCCACAACACTTCGCACTGCAGTTTCAGCTGCCGATGCAATTCCCACCACTCGCGCAGGCGCAGGAAGCCGAGGAAGTACTTGTCCGCCCATTTGCGCAACTGTGATTGCGTGTTGTCCTCGTGCGCGGTGCGGTAGGCCGTCCACAGTTTGAAGATGCCGACAAATTCCGATTTCGGATCGGCGAACTGTGCATGCGCTGCATCGGCAGCGGCGCGTGCATCGGCCGGGCGTTCGCGTGGATCCTGCACGCCCAGGAAGCTGGCGATAACCAGCATCTCGCGCAGCACGCCGTGCTGCTGCGCGGCGACCAGCATCCGCGAAAGCTTCACGTCGACCGGCAGCTTGGCCATGGATCGCCCGATCGCGGTCAAACCGCGATCTGCATCCACCGCACCCAGTTCGCCTAGTTGCTGCCAACCATCAGCAATCGCGCGTGGGTCCGGTGGCTCAAGGAATGGAAACTCCTCGATGATGTTCGGACTGGCGATCGCCTCGGCTTTGCGTCCGCGCTTGCTGTGTGCCGCGCTACGACGTTCAATCTGGCCAAGCCCGAGCGACAGCATGCGCAGGATCACACCGGCCAGTGCGGCGCGACGGATTTCCGGATCGGTGAAGGCAGGCCGAGATTCGAATTCGGCTTGTGAATACAGGCGGATGCACACGCCAGGCGCGATGCGCCCGCAGCGGCCGGCACGCTGGTTGGCACTGGCCTGGCTGACCGGTTCGATGTGCAGGCGGTCCAGTTTCTGCCGCGGGCTGTAGCGCTTGACCCTGGCCACGCCGGGATCGACGACGTAATGAATGCGCGGCACCGTGATCGAGGTTTCCGCGACGTTCGTGGCCAGCACGATGCGGCGCTGCGAGCCCGGATGGAACACGCGATCCTGGTCCTTTGCCGACAGTCGCGCGTACAGCGGCAGCACTTCGGTGTGGCGATATTTTCGCCGTTCCAGCGCCTGGTGGGCATCTCGGATCTCGCGCTCGCCTGGCAGGAAAATCAGCACATCGCCAATGCCTTTCTCGCGTTGGATTTCGTCACAGGCCGCGACGATGCCGTCGAGCATGGAAATGTTCTCTGACTCCATTTCCTCCAGCGACCGATAACGCATCTCGACCGGAAAGCCTCGACCCTCGACCTCGACCACCGGCGCATCGCCGAAGTGCGCGGCGAAACGGGCGGTATCAATCGTCGCCGAGGTCACCAGCAGCTTGAGGTCGGGCCGCTGCGGCAGCAGCCGCTTCAGGTAACCGAGCAGGAAATCGATGTTGAGGCTGCGCTCGTGCGCCTCGTCAATGATGATCGTGTCGTACTTCGACAACCATCGATCAGCCTGGATCTCCGCCAGCAGGATGCCGTCGGTCATGAACTTGATCGCGGTCGCATCGCTGACCGAATCGTTGAAACGCACCTGGAAACCGACCAGCCCGCCCAGCTGCACCTGCAGTTCCTCGGCAACGCGGCGCGCTACAGAACGCGCGGCGATCCGTCGCGGCTGGGTGCAGCCGATCATCCCCGCGGCGCCACGGCCCGCAGCAATACACAGCTTGGGCAACTGGGTGGTCTTGCCGGAGCCGGTTTCGCCAGCGATCACCACCACCTGGTATTTGCGGATCAGTTCGACGATGTCGTCCGCGGAGGCAGCGATTGGCAGGTTGGGATCCACCGCAGCGACCGGCAGCATCGCGGAGCGGCGCTCGCGCTCGGCGGTCGAGGCCTGCAGCTTCAGCGCGAATGCGGCGCCCAGCGTGGCGTCATCGGGCTTGGCCTTGCATTTCGACCACAGACCCAGAAGCCGCCCACGGTCACGGCTCAGCGCGCCATCGATGTCGCGGCGGGCCTGTGTTGACGCGGTCTTTGCAGGGGGTTCGATAGCTTTCATGGATTGTTGCGAACAAAAACATGTATTTCACGGCAATACCGCATCGGTCTATTGTCGCCGCAAGCCCCCGCTAAAGTTGCTTCCACGAGGAATCGTCATGTCAAAGAAAAAATCCATCGAAAAGCTCGCCAAGTCTGCCAAGCCCGAGAAAGCCCCCAAAGCCCCGATCAAGGCGCATGCCGACGGCGCCCCCGGCATCAATATCGGCATTTCCAGCGGCGATCGCCGCAAGACCTCCGATGGCCTGGCGCACTTCCTGTCAGACGCATTCACGCTGTACCTGAAGACCCACAACTTCCACTGGAACGTGACCGGGCCGATGTTCAATGCCCTGCACACCATGTTCGAGACGCAATACACCGAGCAGTGGAACGCGCTGGACGAGATCGCCGAGCGTATCCGCGCGCTGGGCTTCAACGCCCCGGGTTCGTATGCGGAGTTCACCCGGCTGAGTTCGATTGCCGAAGAACCAGGCTTGGCCGACACCGCCGACTGGCGCGAGATGGTGCGTCAGCTGGTCGTCGGCAACGAGGCCGTCTGCCGTACCGCGCGCAAGGTGCTCAAGACCGCCGACGAGGCCGGCGACGACCCGACCGTGGACCTGATGACCCAGCGCCTCAACATCCACGAAAAGACCGCGTGGATGCTGCGTTCGCTGCTGCAGTAAGCACGAAAAGAACTCAAAACGATACCAAGCTGCGCCTGCAGCTTGGTATCGTTGCGCATGCAAGAAGCCGCACTCCAAATCCTTCGCACCACCTTCGGCCACCCGGATTTTCGCGGTGAACAGGCACGCATCATCGAATGCGTGACTCAGGGCGGCGATGCCCTGGTGCTGATGCCCACCGGCGGTGGCAAATCGCTGTGCTATCAGCTGCCGGCCTTGCTGCGCGAAGGCTGCGGGATCGTCGTTTCGCCGTTGATCGCCTTGATGCAGGACCAGGTTGATGCGCTGCGCCAGTTGGGCGTGCGTGCAGCCTTCCTCAATTCCACGCTGGATGCGGCGACCGCACGCGGCGTCGAGAATGCGCTGGTCAATGGCGAACTCGACCTGCTGTACGTCGCGCCCGAACGCCTGCTGAAGTCGCGCTGCCTGGACCTGCTGGACAGCGCCAAGATCGCCCTGTTCGCCATCGATGAAGCCCATTGCGTCTCGCAGTGGGGCCACGATTTCCGTCGCGAATACCGCGAACTGACGATCCTGCACGAACGCTGGCCGAACGTGCCGCGCATCGCGCTGACCGCCACCGCTGATGCGCCGACCCGCGCCGAGATTGCCGAGCGGCTGGCGCTTGAGGATGCGCAGCACTTCGTCAGCTCCTTCGACCGCCCCAACATCCGCTATCGGGTGGTGCTCAAGGATGGCAGCGGGCAACGCGCCCTGCTCGACCTGATCGCCAGCCATCCCGACGAAAGCGGGATTGTCTACGCGTTTTCGCGCAAGCGGGTCGAAGCCATCGCCGAACAACTCGCCAAAGTTGGCATCAAGGCCCTGCCCTACCACGCGGGTATGCCGGCCGAGGTGCGATCAGCCAACCAGCGCCGTTTCCTGAAGGAAGACGGCGTGGTGATGGTGGCGACCATTGCCTTCGGCATGGGCATCGACAAACCTGACGTGCGCTTCGTGGCACATATCGACCTGCCCAAGTCGATCGAGGGCTATTACCAGGAAACCGGCCGCGCCGGCCGCGATGGCGAATCCGCCGAAGCCTGGTTGAGTTATGGCCTGGGCGACGTAGTCAACCTGCGTCAATTGATCGGTCGCTCCGATGCCGGCGAGGAACGCAAGCAAGTCGAAATGCGCAAGCTCGACGGCTTGCTGGGCTTCTGCGAATCGACCCAATGCCGCCGCCAGGCCCTGCTGGGATGGTTTGGTGAGGCGCACACCGGAAATTGCGGAAATTGCGACAACTGCCTGGAACCGCCCGAAAGCTGGGATGCCACGCAAGCCGCCCGAAAAGCACTGAGTTGCGTCTATCGCAGCGATCAGCGGTTTGGCGCCGGCCATGTCATCGACATCCTGCGTGGCGTCGAAAGCGACAAGGTGCAACGCTTCGGCCATGACCAGCTTTCAACCTGGGCTATTGGCACGGATCTCGATGCAAAGCAGTGGAGCAGCGTCTTCCGCCAACTGGTGGCCCTGGGCCTGCTGGAAGCCGATGCCGACCGCCACAACGCGCTGTGCCTGACGCCCGGGGCAACGCCGGTGCTCAAGGGCGAACGCACGCTGTGGTTGCGCAAGGATCCGCCCAAGGCCGCCCGCAAGCGTGGGCGCGTCAGTGCAAAAACGCCGATGGCGGCACTGTCCCCCGAATCGACCACGCGCTTCGACGTCCTGCGCGAATGGCGCGCCACGATGGCGCGCGAACAGGACGTCCCGGCCTACGTGATTTTCCACGACGCTACCCTGCGCGCGATTGCCGAGCTGGAGCCGCGCGACCTCGACGCATTGTCGACGGTGAGCGGGATCGGCAGCACCAAGCTTGAGCGATATGGGGAGGCAGTGCTGCAGCTATTCGTGGACTGACACTTGCTCAGATTGGAAGGTCCCGTCGCTTTCAAAGGCTGATGTCCTTGACACCATTTATTGGACGCCTTCTTGTCATGGCGGGCCGACCTCCCTGTCAACCCTTCGCCTGTAGCTTGCTTTGAAATCGCATTCACGAATACTGGGTGGAGATGACAGAATTACTGTCATTGTCTCTAACTGTCATTTTAATTCTTGTCAATTCGATTGAAGACAGCATTCTTGTACAACTTGATGCCAATATTGATGGCGGACAGCTGAGCTGTCCTAAGGACAAAACAATGAAGATGGCGGAACGCATTCGACGCGCCAGGCGCAAGGCCGGCCTGTCCCAGGCAACGTTGGCAGAACTGCTTCAAGTCCGGCGCAGCGCAGTCTCGAACTGGGAATCCGTGAACGATATCCAGCCTTCATTGCAAAACCTCATCGGGATTGCCAAGGCCTGCGGAATTTCATTCGAATGGCTTGGGACTGGCCGGGGCGCGATGTCTCCCGATGCCGACCAGTGGGCCGATATCCCGGCTGCGGATGCAGAACTCGTGGAAGTGCCCCAGGAACGCGAACTGCTGGCCATGTTCCGCGAATTACCGCGCAAGCCGCAGCAGCTTGTGGTCGAGCTGGTGGAAACCCTTCACGCAAGCCGGCGCAGAACCAGGCGCGGGGGGATCGGATTCAAAACAAAACCGGGGTCAGGCTCACTTGAGCAGTAAGTGAACAAGACCCCGTTTTCCGCGTCCTTGCCATTTTTAGGTATTGCCGGAGCAACAAGATCAGGGTGCGATTTTCATTTTCAGCGCCCGCGTGACCGACAACGGCAGGCTCGGCAACGAACGCAACACCCACGGCAATATCTTGCGTTTCACGCCGTTCAATGATTCCGGGACCATGGCTTCGATCAGGTGTGGGCCGGGATTGGCCAAGGCGTATTCCAGCGCCTTGTTCATTTCTTCGGCGGTGCTGACGCGCACGCCATGCACGCCCATGCCTTGCGCGAGCTGGGCAAAGTTCAGCACTGGACCATGCAGGTCAAGCTGGGATTTGGCTTTTTCCCCAATACTGTCGGCGCCAACGCGCTCCAACTCGATATTCAGCACCGAATACGACGCGTTGTTGAAGATAATACTGGTGACATTCAACTTTTCGCGCGCCATGGTCCACACCGATTGAATGGTGTACATGGCGGTACCATCACCTATCAGCGCCAGCACTTGTCGATCAGGGCAGGCGATGGCCGCACCCACGGCATTCGGCAGCCCTTGGCCAATGGCGCCACCGGTGAGCGAGATCATGTCGTGACGCGGGCAACCGGCAGTCATGACATTGAGCATCAGGCCGGAGGTAATGGCCTCGTCGATGATGATGGCGTTGTCCGGCAAGAGGTGGCCAACGGCTTTGCACACTTTTTCAGCGGTCAAACGGCCACGCGGACGACTGGGGCGCTGGGCCGCCTGCAATCGTGGGAGCGCACTCGCTGCACCCAAGGCTTGCACCAGTTTGTTGAGGCTGGCGGCCGTGTCTTGTTCGGGGGTCGCCAGTGTGTGCACTGTGCAGGTGTCGGGGGTGATGTAGCTTTTTTTGCCGGGGTAGGCAAAGAACGACACCGGCGCTTTGCAGTCGACCAGGATCAGGTGCTCCACATCGGCAAGTTGCACGCCGGCCAGTTCGGCGAAGTAGGCAATGCGCTCCACTGCCGGCAAGCCAGCGCCGCGCTCGATACGGGTGGGGAAGGTTTCGGCGAACAGCTTGACGCCGCTATGGGCGACAAGCTTGGCCGCGGCCAGCAGGCTGGGTTCACGCAGCGAACGACCACCCATTAACAGCGCGGTTTTACCGCCTGAACGAATGGCAGCGGTGATGGCGTCAACGACCGCATCGTCGGCGACTGGCGCAGGTGCTTGCGGTGGCACCACACAGGGCACGCCACCTTCACCCCACGACACATCCGCTGGCAGGATCAGCGTCGCCACCGAACCGGGAAAGCCGCGTGCAGCCACGATGGCATCGGCAGCGTCCCGGCACAGCTCGGCAGTGCTTTGGGACGTGCGCACGAAACCGGGCGATACGTTGCGCGCGACGGTTTCAATATCCGACTGCAATTGCGCGTCGTACTGCACATGGTAAGTCGCATGATCCCCAACAATATTGACCATCGGCACTTTGCCTTTGCGGGCGTTATGCAGGTTGGCCAAACCGTTACCCAGGCCACACCCCAGGTGCAGGAGGGTGGCGGCCGGCTTGTCGGCCATGCGTGCATAACCGTCGGCCGCGCCGGTGGCAACCCCTTCGAACAGTGCCAATACGGCTTTCATCTTGGGTTCGCCGTCGAGGGCGGCCACGAAGTGCATTTCGCTGGTACCGGGATTGCTGAAGCACACTTCAATCCCGGCATCGACCAGGGTTTTCATCAGGGCTTGTGCACCATTTTTCATCGCTATTTCCCTGCCGGAAATTCGGATACGTGATCCAGTTGAGCACATCCAATGCTGGCGATTTCAGTGACGCCGGTCATCATCATGGCCAGCCGCAGTTCTTGCTGCCAGCTTTGCAGCAAATCAGTGATACCGGTTTCACCTGCCGCGGCCAGCGCCCATGCCCACGGGCGGCCGATCATCACGCCGCTGGCCCCTAGTGCCAGAGCGCGGAATACGTCTACCCCGCTGCGGATGCCGCCATCGACCAGTATCTCGGTTTGCCCGCCCACCGCAGCCACAATGGCTGGCAGTTTGCTGGCGGTTGCGGCCACGCCATCGAGCTGGCGACCTCCGTGGTTGGACACCACGATGCCATCGGCACCGACTTGCACGGCATGGCGGGCATCTTCGGCTTCCAGAATGCCTTTCAGGATTAGCGTGCCCTGCCAATGCTGGCGCAGCCAGGCAATGTCGACCCAGGTGACGGTCGGATCGAATTGCGAATCGACCCAGGCCTTGAAGGCATCCAGATTGCGTGCGCCTGGCACAGCTTCACTCAGATTGCCGAAGGTGAGCGGGCCTCCGCGTAATGCGACGTTCCACAGCCAGTTGGGACGACTCAATACCTGTTGCAGTCGGAGTGTGGTTGCACGCAGGCCGGTTGCCCCCAGCCCATTACGCGTGTCGCGGTGTCGCATGCCGGGGATTGGCAAGTCGACGGTAAACACCAGCGTGCGGCAGCCGGCCTGCCAGGCTTTATGTAGCAAATTCTCGACCCGACCGCGGTCGCGGATCATGTACAACTGGAACCAGAATGGTGCGCTGGCTGCAGCCTCCACTTCGGATAACGGGCAGATGCCCACGGTGGACAAGGTGAAGGGGATGCCAGCGGAATTGGCGGCGCGCAAGGCCTGTACTTCACCGCGCTTCGCCATCATGCCTGCCAGCCCCACTGGCGCCAGTACCACCGGCATGACGCAGGCCTGGCCGCCTAGCGTCGTGCAGGTATCTACCTGATCGACATCCACCAGTACACGCTGGCGCAGGGTAACGTCGCGCCAGGCAGTTTCGTTGGCGTGCAAGGTATGTTCATCGTTGGCACCGCCATCGAGATAGTCGAACAGGAAACGCGGCAACTGCGAACGTGCCTGCGCGCGGAAATCGCCAGCGGTAACCGGAATCTTCATCGCCATGATCAGCCCCCTGAAACAATGCAGCGGGCAGCGGCACGCGCCGTCAGGATGCAACCCGGCAGGAAAGTGCCTTCCAGCGAACGTTTGCCATTGGAATTACCGCCACCAAAACCGGCGGCTTCGCCCACGCAGTAAAGGCCAGCAACGGGTTGGTCATCGGCACCCAATACGCGGCTGTGCAGGTCGGTACGTAGACCACCCAGACTTTTGCGGGTAATCAACTGCATGTGGATGGCGATGAACGGACCTGCGCCGGGCTTTTGCAACGGTGCCGGCTTGCAGGTACGCAGGCGGTCTGGTCCCCATTGGCGAGCGTGCAGGATTCGCCGGATCTGATCGTCGTTTTCCAGTTTGTTGCCGTTGGCGAAATTGGCATCGAAGGCATCGGCGGTAGCTTGCAGCACCGTGGGATCAATGTCGTTCGAGCAGGTGAGCGCGTTCATTTTTTTGGTCAGTCCTGCAAGCGTATCGGCCGCCAGGAAATAAGGGCTTTCAGCAGCCATTTGCTTCACCAACCGGTGATTCCCCAGCAATAGTTCTTTCAGGAACAATGGGAACTGTTTGTCGCGGATACGCTGGTTGTGTTCGGCCCCGGAAATAGCGAACTCCCTGGCCGCGATACGCCAGTTCAGCAGGTGCCATGTCCAGGGCTTTTCCTGCTCGGCAACGCGCTGACACAACCAATGCGTATCGAATCCCGTGACCAACGGCTGCGGGCCGATGCGTTCGCCACGGTGGTTCAGCCACAGGGCTGACTTGCACGGAATTGTGGATAAACCGTGGCCATTGAAATGCGGGAATGGATGCGGGAAACCGGCGGCGTAATTCCACATTTCGCCCGCATTGACGATATGGCCACCGAACCGATCAGCGACTTCGTGATGCAGTTTGCCGTCGGCATTGGGATGTGCGCCGTTCAACATGGTGGCGGGCATCGGCCGCTGCCTGGGCCAGTTGGCGCGGCATTCTTCGTGACTGCCATTGATACCGCCGGTCGCCAGCACGACGACATCGGTACTGATGCGAATGGTTTCACCCGTGGCTTCGTTCACTGCCAGCACCCCGCAGACTTTGCCGGCTTGCTGTTGCAACTGATCGACTCGATGACCATGCAGCAGGGTCAAACGATTATCGCGATTGGCACAGTGCAACGCCGCCACCAAGATGCGCACCAGCTCGCGTGAGGTGCCCCACACCACGTGGTAACGCGGCACGCTGTTGCCTTCGCCATGCAGCCCACGCTCCACCCAATTCACCGCCGGCATGAACTTGATGCCTTCGTTTTTCAACCAGTCGTGCACTTCGGTGCAGGAGTGTTCGGCGTAATAACGAGCCCACGCAAGCGAGTGGTGGTCGGAGGGATCCAGTTCACCAAAGCGAATCCAGTCGCGCAGGGCCCGCTCCGGCGAATCGGCAATCTTCTTCGCTGCCTGCAGCGGTGTACCGACCAGCGCCATGCCACCGAAGGCCCACAATGCCAACCCGCCAAAGCGTTCGGGTGTGTCGCGATCGACCAGAGTGACCCGCCGACCGGCACGCAGCAGTTCCAAGGCCGTGACGATACCGGCCAAGCCGCCACCCACCACCAACGCATCGGAACCCGACTGCTGGGTCATTCACGCTTTCCTCGGTCGCAGTTTTTCTACGGAAACCAGAGTATCCCTGTTACAGGGAACTGAATTGACCTTACACGCCTAGTCTCCGGAGTTTGGAGGCCGGACCATCGCCGAGGTTTTCAACCGCCAGATCGCGGATCGGCGAGTGAGCATGGGAAAGACCTATGTGGCGACGGTCTTGCGCCGGTCCCCGCTTGGACATCATCCGCCTACGCCGAACGCTCAAGCACCGTGTCCCCAGACCCAGCCCGATCAACCGGACCTTCCCTAGTTGAGCTGCAGCTCGAAACTTCCGTCGCCGCGTTCCACCGCTATCAGCCGCAGGAACGGCGCCAGCTGCGGTTGCAGCTCCGCTGGCATGCGTGCAGTGGCACTGAACCCGGACTGGCCGTCGGTGGCCCATAATCCGTTCCCGTCGAGCTGTAGCGGCCCCTGTAGCGTATGCAGGACCGTGCGGATGGCCGATCCCTCGGCGCTGATGCGCAATTCGTAGCCGCCCAGCGGCGACACCGGCGACAGGGCCGAGCCGGCATTGCGCCATTGCATGGTGGCTCTGCCCCGGACGGCATTGCGCCCGATGACGAACTCCGGAATCTGCAGGTGCATGTCGCCGGTCAGCCCAAGGGCGGCGAGCTTGGGTACGGCCTGACCCAGGGCCATGGCCGGCAAGCTGATGTCGGCATCAGCAAGCTCGATCCCCGACCAGGTCAGCGCGACCGGGAACGGGCGTGAGTCATGGTCCAGCTCGACCTCGTACGCGAGTCGCGCGCGCAGCAAGGCGAACGGCAGGAAACGCCAGGTCACGGGTTTGGCCAAGCCCGAGCGGCCGCGTTCGTCGCGGATCTCGATCAGGCCCGCGCCCGACCACAACGTGCCGCGCGCCTCGGCCAGGCGCAATCGGCCATTGCTGGCGTCCTGCAATTTGGCGTCAAGCAGCGTCGCCGGAGCGGTCGCGATCAGGGCGAGCGCGAAAAAGCCGCCCAGCCCGCCCACCAGCATCCAGCGCTTCATCGCGGTCTTGCGCGGACCATGGTCGCGGTGACGCTGACCTGCCCCGGTGAGGTGGCCAGCGCCTCGATCCGGCAGCTGTCCATACGGACCTGCTGCGACTTGAGGCCGACAACCAGCTTGAGCCAATCGGCGAACGCGACTGCGCCGAATACCACCACCACCTGGTCGGGATCGGGTGCATCGATCCGCACCAGCGCCGGCGCCAGCCCCGCATCTTCGATCCGGGCCTGTACCAGCGTGCGCAGGTCAGTGGCGGAGGCGGTCGCCGGCGGAGCGGCTCGCAGGTGGGCGTATTCGAGCGCTTGCTGATCGAGGCGGTTTGCCTCCACCTGAAGCCTCATGACGCTCGCGCGCAACGGCACGCGGGCACGCTGCGCCGATAGCACCAACGCCACATACCCGACAATGCCCAACACCACGGCCAGCGCCGCGATGATCAGCCGGTCACGCGGCGACCGCGACTCCCACGCCTTGCGCAGTTGCGCCCTCATGCCGCGCGCACCGTCATGACCACGGTTGCGCTCGTCGCGCCCGTCGACGCCGGCGGCAGTTCGACGCTCAGCCCGGCCTGCATCAAGCGGGCAGCGACCCGGCTCAGGCCTGCTGCGTCGACGCTGGCCAGTTCAAGCGTCAGTCGCCCGTCTTCGTACGACAGCGTGCGCACGGCGCCGGCCGGGAGGTCCGTGGTCGCAGTCGCAACCTGCTCGATCATCGGCAGGAAATCGCCGCTGTCGGACTGGCCGGCGGCATGGCGCGCCTCGGCGAGCTTGCGGCGCATCTGCAGGGCCGGGTCCGCCACCGCGACCGCATCGGGAAAGACGCGACGAAAGCGTGATTCCATCTGCTGGCGCAGCGCGCTCTGTTCGCTTGCCAGTGATGTCCAATCGACGACCAGCGCGGCGGCATGGATCGCCAGCGCGGTGCCGAGGATCCAGCCGGCCGGCCGCAGTCGCGCAGGCAGGCCGGCGAACGCGCGCCAGCGCTGCCGCTCCTGGGTGAGGCAGACCCCGGTGCCGGATGGCGCGGTGCGCCAGTCCCAGGGGCCGGCCAGGCGCATGGCAACCCCGAGTTGGCGTGTCCAGGCCTCGGCATCGGGCGCCGCGCCGGGCGCGGTCGTGTAAAGCGCGATCGCGGCCGGACTGGCGCCAGTGGCGGCCGCTTCGTCGAGCATCAGTCGTAACAACAACGGCGGCGTGGCGTGATCGCCGCAATCGGTGGCCGCCGCTTCCAGTTCGCCGCTGCGCACGAACCCCTCGCTGCCGTTCCACGCCAGGCTCCATTCGCCCGGCGCCCACGGCAACATCAAGGCTTCGCCATGCACCTCGTAGCCGTGCACGCCGACCGCGTCGAGCGCAGCGCGCCAGCGCGCCAGGCCGGCCTTGTCGACCACCGCAAGCACATCGTGGTCGCCGGCAGTGCCGAGCCAGCTCACCTGGTTCGCATCCGGATCGCCCGCGGTCTGCTCCTCGACCGCAAACGCAAGCACCGAGCCGACGTTGCGCCTGGCGGCTTGGGGCAGGTGCGCGCGGGTGATCAACACCTGCGCGGCAGGAATCACCAACTGGACACGCCCGGCGTGGCGCGGCAAATCCGCGATCAGGCCTTCGCCGACCACCGCTTCGCTGCCTTGATCGAGGCGTTCGTCGTTGACCAGCGCCCATTGGCAGCGCAGCGCAGGATCGAGCAGCGAGGCGCGGATCCGCAGCAAGCTCATGGAAATTTTCGCCAGACAATGGCCGGCCAGCCGGCATCCTCGCGCGCCAGCAATGCCAACCCGCGCGCCTGCGCCCCACCAATGGTGATCGCCATCGTTGCGATGAAATAGTCACTGCTCACTGTCAAGCCGTCGCTGGGCACGCTGAGTCCGGGGGGAAGTTGACGGGTGAAATCGGAGATATCGCGGAAATAACTACGTCCGCGCTGCGCCACGATACCCCGGGCGTCGTCGAGGGTCAGGCCGTCCACGCTGGCGGCGATGACTTCCGCTGAGGCAGTGTTGACATTGACCGCGGTAAAGCGCGGCAACGCCGTCACGAACGGGCGCAGGCGGGCGCGGACCGTGTCATCGAAGCCGGCCACCAGCGCGAGCTCGGCGATATCGATCAACGGCCGGTTGGCGGCAAGGTGGGGCGGCTGCAGCGCCAGGTAATGCGCATCCTCGGCGCCCCCTCCGGGCTGCGGTTCGTTGTCGGCGTCGATCCAGTCGGCGAGCGAATTGGCAAGCGCAGGGGGCAGGGCCAGGATCGCCAGCAGGCGCCTGAAGTGCTCGAGCTGGGCGAGGTTGACCTTGCCGTCGTCGAGTAGGTTATTGAGGTTGAACCGGCCCTGCTGATCCTCGATGTGCCCGGTGAGGCTGCCGTTCTCGACCGGCATCGATGGCAACCGCAGCGCCCAGGGTTCGCCCAGGTGGTCGACGCTGCTGGCCCGGCGATCATCGCTCAGCACCGCCCGCGACCAGTCCAGCCCGGCCTGCAGCAAGTGCTGCGCCTGGGCATGGCCGGCGGTCAGCTCGACCTGCCTGGCCCATGTGCTCTCCGACACCAGCATCGCGGTGGCGGCCAGCGCCGCGAGCGCGACCACGGACAGCGCCAGCACGATGGCCACTCCGCGTTGCCCGGATTTCATCGATTCAGCCTCATGGGTTCACCGCGAACACACGCACTATGTCCTCGCCCGACGCGAGCACGATGTGCAGGCGCACCGCCCGGGGAATGGCCGCGTCGGCCGGCGCCGTCGGCCAGGCGGTCACCCATGCACGCTCGGCATTGAGGTACTGGACTTCCAGCGTTGTCACCTCGCCGAGCACCGGATAGCGCGCCGGCAGGACATCCGGCGTCACGTCCAGCCCCGGCCACAGCCACAGCTCGACCTCGCGCTTGTCGTTGAGCGCGTATGCGACCCGCCGCGGCTGGTCCACTCCTTCGGCCGAGGCAAAACGGCTGAACTCCAGACGCGGGCCGGTAGCGGTGGCGGGTCTGCCGACCCAGGCCGGGGCGCTGTCGGTGGCACTGCGCACCGGACGCGGCGCGGCCAGCTGCACGTCGCTTTCGAAACGCGCGAAGAAAGACGACACGTGTCGCCACTTGTCGGCTTCGCCGGTGACGTGGTCACGGGCATCGAGCACCGCCGCCAGGCTGCGATACGACATCAGCGCCAGCAACGACAGGATCAGCAGCGCGGTGAGCAGTTCGATCAGGGTGAAGCCGACACTGGTCTTCATGGGCTCACCACCGGCGGATCGACGAGGAAGCCGGTGAGGTGACCGATTTGATGGGTTTCCCCGGGCGGAACGAACACGCGGATGTCGACGCGTCGGAACCGCGCATTCGGAGTGGCGATGACCTCCTCGCGCCATGCGAATGCGATGCCGCCCTGTTGTTCAGCGCCGCGCTGTATCCCCAGCGGCAGCCAGTCCCCGCGAGCGCGCTGCTCGGCCAGAACGTTTTCCGCGACCCAGCCGGCCAGCAGGCGCGAGCGCAGCACATCGACGTTGCTGGTGCCCTGGCCCGCCGCACGCAGCGCCGCCAGCAGCGCGATCGAAACGATCGCCAGCGCGACCAGCACCTCGATCAGGGTGAAGCCGACGCGCAGGGACGCGCGCGGGGCTGGATGCCGTGCCCGGCCGCTACTGCCGAACCAATTTGACATTGGATGCTCCATCGCCGGCCACCACCTGTACGTCGCCAATCGGCGACGCCACCACCGCATAACGCGCGTCGCCGAGCGACATCGTGATGGTGAAGGACTGCGCCGCGCCGTAGTAGGGGGCGAACTGCAGGCGGATCACTCCGCGTACCGGTGCGTTCTCGACCTGCAGGCCGGTGATCGTCATGCCCTGCGGCAGCGTCCGCGCCCGCAGCAGGTCGCTATCGCGCACCTCGGACCAGTCACCATCGGCAGTCATTCGCCAGAATCCATATCCGGGTCCCTCGGCGGTCCAGGCGATCGGGGTGCCTGTGAGGCGCGATTCGGCCGCGGCGAGATCGAGCAGTTGCGCGAGCCGTTCGGCCTCGACGCGGAGCAGCCCTCGGTCGTCTGGACGCACGATCGCGGCGGCCAGGCCGACCACCAGGCCCATGATCATCAGCACGACGAGCAACTCGATGAGCGTGAATCCGCGGCTCGTTGCCGTCGCGGTGCGGTGGCTGCCCATCGCCGCGGAGATCCTGCTACAGGGCCCACGAGCCAATGTCGGCATCGTTACCTTCGCCACCGGGCGCGCCGTCGGCTCCGAAGCTGAAGATGTCCACCTCGCCGTGCAGCCCGGGACTCAGGTATTGGTAGGGGTTGCCCCAGGGATCGTTCGGCAGGCGTTCGAGATAGCCGCCCGTCTTCCAGTTACCCGGGATCGGGGCGGTCGTCGGACGCGTGGCCAGCGCCTGCAGGCCTTGTTCACTGACGGGGTAGCGCTGGTTGTCGAGATGGTAGAGCTTGAGCGCCTGCATCAGGCTGGCGATGTCCTGCTTGGCCGCAATCACCCGCGCCTCGTCCGGGCGACTGATGATTTTCGGTACCACCAGCACCGCGAGGATGCCGAGGATGACCACCACCACCATGATCTCGAGCAACGTGAAGCCGCGCTGCAATGATTTCAGTTCCATTTGAGACTCCTGGGGTCGGTTCTATCCAGCCACCGTCAGACGCGCCCATGGTCGCCGGCGCCCGGGAATGCACTGTACCCTAGCGCCGATGCGGATCAGCGACTTCAGCATGCCCCGTGGCCCGTCGACGCGGCAGGATTCCACTTGGCGAAAGACGCAAGCGATTTCCCTTGATCGATCGGCCCGCGTGCAGAGCGTGCTGGTGTCTGTGCTGACATTGGCCGCGCTCGCGCTGCTCGGCCTGGTGCTGGCGTACTGGACCTGGGTATGGCTCGCTCCTCGCCCTGAACCGCGGGCGCAGGCAGTGGTACAGGCCACCGAGGGGATGGGGTCAGCGGTTGGCTTGTTCGGCAGCGCGCCATCAGGCGGCAACACCGCCGCGCCGACCGGAATCGCGATCCGCCTGCTCGGGATCGTCGCGGCCACGCCAGGGCACCGCGGGTATGCCGCCGTGCAACTGGGGGCGAAGGAGATCCTCGCCGTGCGCGAAGGCGAGAATGTCGCGCCCGGTATCGTGCTCGCGGAAGTGTCAGCCCGCCAGATCATCCTTGAGCGCGGCGGGGTCCGCGAGACCCTGGCATTGCCCGAACCGACCCATGCGACCGTGCCTGAGATCGCGTCTGAGATCCCGCCTGAGACTCCGCCCAGCCAATGAGTTTTCCTCCTAAGATGGGCAACCGCCGATATGCAGCCAGAATGAACATGACATGTCGTTGAGAAATGCACTGCTCTGGTTGGCGCTGGCCATGGCGATCTACCCGGCATGGCCGGTGAACGCGCAGGAGAATCCAGACGATGTCACGCTCAACTTCGTCAATGCCGAAGTCGAAGGCGTGGTCAAGGTCGTGGCAGAGATCACCGGCAAGAATTTCGTGGTCGACCCCCGCGTCAAGGGCACGATCAGCATCGTTTCGGCCGAGCCGTTGCCAAGGGCGCTGGTGTACGACGTGTTCCTCTCGGCGCTGCGCCTGCAGGGTTTTGCCGCCATCGAGGACCGCGGCATCGTCCGGATCGTGCCGGAGGCCGATGCCAAGTTGTATCCGAGTCCGACCGTCGGCCGCCATGGCATGGCCCGCGTCAGCGGCGACCGGATCCAGACGCAGGTATTCGCGCTCAAATACCAGTCCGCTGCGCAGCTTGTGCCGATACTGCGTCCATTGATCGCGCCCAACAATGCCATCACTGCGTACCAGAACAACAACACGCTGGTCATCACCGACTATGCGAACAACATGCTGCGCCTGTCGCGCATCATCGATTCGATCGACCAGCCCAGCGGTAGCGATCCGATCATGATCCCGCTGCAGTATGCCTCCGCGGTCGACGTGGCCGCGACGGTCAATCATCTGTTCGCCGAATCGCTGCAAGGGGCCACCACGACCGAGGCCACCCAGCGCTTCAGTGTAGTGGCCGATGCGCGTTCCAACAGCTTGCTCGCGCGCTCGGGCGATCCCTCGCGGTTGGTCCAGTTGCGCAAGTTCGTGGCGATGCTGGACTCCCGCACCAACGCCGGCGGCAACATCCACGTCGTGTACCTGAAAAATGCCGAGGCGGTGAAGCTCGCCGAGACCCTGCGGGCGATCTACCAGGGCGACGCCGGCGTCCCGGCGGTAGCCGCAGCGTTACCGTTGGGTGCGCCCGCACCCGGCGGCGCGGGGCAGATGCTGGCCACGTCAACCGCGCCCGCAGCGACCGTCCCCGGCATCATCCAGGCCGACGCGGCGACCAACTCGATCATCATTACCGCGCCCGACGCGATCTATAACAATCTGCGCGCCGCACTCGACAAGCTCGACGTGCGCCGGGCCCAGGTCTACGTCGAGGCGCTCATCGTCGAACTCACCGCCGACAAGGCCGCCGAATTCGGCGTGCAGTGGCAGAACCTGAGCGGGTTGGGCAAGGACGGCACCCAGGCCTTTGGCGGGACCAATTTCGGTGGCGCCGGCCACAACATCATCGGTATCTCTCAGAACCCGACTACCGCCGCGCCGGGCCTCAACGTCGGCGTGGTCAACGGCCACGTCACCATCCCGGGCATCGGCCAGATCCTCAACCTCGGACTGCTGGTGCGTGCGCTGGAAACCGACGGCAACGCCAATATCCTGTCGACCCCGACGCTGCTGACGCTGGACAACGAGGAAGCGGAGATCGTGATCGGCCAGAACGTTCCGTTCATCACCGGCCAATACGCGCTGTCCGGAGGCGCCACCACGCCGACCCCGTTCCAGACCATCGAGCGCCAGGATGTCGGACTGAAGCTGCGCATCAAGCCGCAGATCTCCGAGGGCGGCACGGTGCGCCTGCAGATCTACCAGGAGGTCTCGAGCATCAACGACAAGGCCAATCCCGCCGGCGTGATTACCAACAAGCGTGCGGTGGCGTCGACCGTACTGGTCGACGACGGCCAAATCGTGGTGATTGGCGGCCTGATCCAGGACGCGGTCAGCGATGGCGTCGACCGGGTCCCCGTGCTCGGGTCACTTCCGTTGATCGGTGGGCTGTTCCGTTCCCGGACGCGCTCGCACAGCAAGACCAACCTGATGATTTTCCTGCGGCCGACGCTGGTTCGCGACAGCCAACGCGCCGATGTGTTCACCGGCCAGCGCTACGACTACATCATGGGCGAGCAGCTCAAGGCCAGGCCAGCGCATTCGCCGATGCTGCCGGACATGCAGCCGCAGTCCTTGCCGCCCAGAACGGTTCCGCTGCCGCTGCCGCCTGCAAGCGGGCCTGGTCCGGCCGCCGGAGAAGGGCGCCACTGATGAGCTGGCGTGCAAACGCGATTCCGTACGTGTTTGCCAAGGCCAATGGCGTGGTCCTGACATCCCTCGACGGCGAGCGGGCGGAGGTGGCGGTGCGCGATGATGCGCCGGCCGGCGCACTGGCCGAACTGCGCCGCGCCCTCGGCGTGCCGGTGCGCGCCCGCCGCATCGGTACCGCGCAATTCGACGAGCTGATCGCGCTGGCCTACAACGGCGCCGAATCCGGGGCGGCGGCGCTGGCCGTCGACCTCGCGCAGGACCTGGACCTGTCGCGATTACTGCAGGAAATCCCCAAGGTCGAGGACCTGCTCGAAAGCCAGGACAACGCGCCGGTCATCCGCCTGATCAACGCCTTGCTCACCCAGGCGTTGCGCGACGGTGCCTCGGACATCCATATCGAGCGCTTCGAGACCCGCTCGGTGGTGCGGCTGCGCGTCGATGGCACGCTGCGCGACCTGATCGAGCCGGCACGCGCGCTGCACAACGCGATCGTCTCGCGGGTGAAGATCATGGCGCAGCTCGACATCGCCGAAAAGCGCCTGCCGCAGGATGGCCGCATCACCTTGCGCATTGCCGGCAAGCCGGTCGACGTGCGCGTGTCGACCATCCCGACCGGTCACGGCGAGCGCGTGGTGCTGCGCCTGCTCGACAAGCAGGCCGGGCGACTGGACCTCACCAAGCTGGGCATGGACGACGTCACGCTCAAGCAGATCGACGGCCTGATCCGCAAGCCGCACGGCATCGTGCTGGTCACCGGCCCGACCGGTTCGGGCAAGACCACCACGCTGTACGCCGCGCTGTCGCGGCTCGACGCCACCGCGCTCAACATCATGACCGTGGAGGATCCGATCGAGTATGACCTTGACGGCATCAGCCAGACCCAGGTCAACGCCCGCATCGAGATGAGTTTCGCGCGCGCACTGCGGACCATCCTGCGCCAGGACCCGGACGTGGTCATGATCGGCGAGATACGCGATCTGGAGACCGCGCAGATCGCAGTCCAGGCCAGTCTCACCGGCCATCTGGTGTTTGCCACGTTGCACACCAACGATGCCGTGAGCGCGATCACGCGCCTGGTCGACATGGGCGTGGAACCCTTTCTGCTCGCCTCCAGCCTGATCGGCGTCGGCGCGCAGCGCCTGGTGCGCCGGTTGTGCCTGGAGTGCCGCATGCCCTTTGCGGCTGACGCGGCGCAACTTCGCGCACTGGGCCTGGCTCCGACCGATGGCACGCTCTACTCGGCCCAGGGCTGCGATGCATGCAGTGGTTCGGGCTACCGCGGCCGCACCGGCATCTATGAGCTGTTGACGATCGATGACGACCTACGCCGGTTGATCCATGACCGCGCCTCCGAGCAGACCCTGCGAACACATGCACTGTCGCGCGGCATGCGTTCGCTGCGCGACGACGGCATGCGCTGGGCTGGGCAAGGCCTCATCAGCCTCGAGGAAGTGGTGCGCGTGACGCGCGATTAGCCGCCATGGAAGCTTTCCAGTACGAGGCGCTCGACGCCAGTGGCCGCACGGTGTCGGGCGTGGTGCAGGCCGAGACGGCACGCCAGGCGCGCAATCAGCTGCGCGCGCAGGGCCTGCTGCCCTCGACAGTTGGCCAGGTACACGCGCGTGCCCGCGCCGGCCAGGCCTGGGCGCGCGGAGTCTCGGCCTCCGAGCTGAGCCTGCTGACCCGGCAAATGGCCACCCTGCTCGACTCCGGGCTGACCATGGAGCAGGCGCTCAATGCGCTGATCGAGGAGGCCGCCGAGCCCAAGACGCGCGAGGTGCTGACCGGGGTCAAGACCGAAGTGACAGCCGGCCTCTCGCTCGCGGTGGCGCTGGGCGTCTACGAGAAGAGTTTCCCGGATTTCTACCGGGCGCTGGTGCATGGTGGCGAGGAGTCAGGCGCGCTGCCGACAGTGCTGCAACACCTGGCCGATTACCTCGATGCCCGCCAGGCGCTGAGGCAGAAGACCAGCCTGGCATTGCTGTACCCGATCCTGGTTACTGTGGTCGCGATCATGATCGTCACCGGCATGCTGGTGTATGTGGTGCCGCAGGTGGTGCAGGTGTTCCAGCAGTCGCGGCAGAGCCTGCCACTGCTGACACGGGCACTGATCGGATTGAGCGATTTCCTGCGCGGCGCCTGGCCGTATCTGTTGCTGATCATCGGCGGCGGGGTTGCCGCCGCGCGGGCGGCATTGCGGCGGCCCGACCTGCGCCGTCGCTGGCACGGCTACCTGCTGCGCCTGCCTTGGCTGGGCTCGCTGGTCCGTGGCGTCAACACTTCGCGCTTCGCCAGCACCTTGGCTATCCTGGTCGGCGGCGGCGTGCCATTGCTCGGCGCTCTGGAATCCGGCGCGCGGGTCATGACCAACCTGGTGATGGCGGATGCCGTCGAGCGTGCGATCGGCCGGGTGCGCGAAGGTGCGAGCCTGGCGCGGGCACTCGGGGAGACGCACGCGTTCCCGCCACTGTTGGTGCACCTGGTGGCCAGTGGCGAGGCCAGCGGCAAGCTCGAGCAGATGCTCCAGCGTGCCGCGCGCCTGGAGACACAGGCATTGGAGCGCCGCCTGGCCGTGTTCCTCGCACTGCTTGAACCGGTGATGATCCTGGTGATGGGCGGGGTGGTGCTGATGATCGTGCTGGCAATCCTGCTGCCGATCATCGAGATCAACCAGCTCGTGCACTGATCACACGCATCCTCCGGCCCAGGCGGATCGATCCCGCATCCCGGACTTCCGCGAAGCACCAAAAAAAGCCCGGCGCAAGGCCGGGCTTCGTTGGAACATGGAACTCCTTCTGCTTAGTTCTGGACGTTCAACTCGCTGCGACGATTGAGCGCACGGCCTTCCGGATTATCGGAGCCATCCGGGTTGGTGTTCGGCGCAATCGGCCGACTTTCGCCATAGCCATTCGGACCGATCAGGCGGCCGGCATCAATACCACGGCCGGTCAGATAGTCGTACACCGTGTGCGCACGACGCTCGGACAGGGCCTGGTTGTAATGATCGCTGCCTACCGAGTCGGTGTGGCCGGCAACTTCGACCCGAAGATCCGGGTACCTGCCGAGGATAGAAATCGCCTCGTCGAGGATGACCATGCCGTCGGGACGCAGGGTCGACTTGTCGAAGTCGAATTTCACGCCCTTCAAGTCGATGGTGAGCGGCACCGGGCAACCATCCGGGCCGATCGTTTGACCCGCTTGGGAAGCCGGGCACTTGTCGTTGCAGTTGTTCACGCCGTCGCCATCGTCATCCATGGCCGAACAATCAACCGCCGCGATCGGCGCCGGGCCCACCGGTCTTTGTGCCGGCGGACCCAGGCGTACCACCAAGCCGATCGAGGCCAGGTCGATGTCGCCCTTGTTGCCGATCGCGTCATCAATCCGATAGCGCTCCACCTCGGCGCGCATGCCGACCTTTTCGGTGAAGTCGTACTGAAGGCCCACGCCGAACTTGTAGTTGGCACTGCGCTTGCTCGGGTTCGGATTGGTGACCAGCACCAGCCCGGTGCCCCTGAAGGTGTCCTTGGCCTCGGCGTAGATCACGCCGACCCGGGCGAATGCCGAGAACTTCTCGGTAAACGGCAGGATGCCGAGGGCGTCAAGGTTCACGCCCTGCAGCTTGATGTTGCCGGTCATGGTGCCCGCCGGCACAGTGGATGCGACATACCCGAACTTGCCCAGGTTGAAGTAACCGCCTTCGAGGGCGAAATGCGGGTTGAACTGGTAGCCACCGAACACCTTGAAGCCGTTGTCACGGTCGTCATCGTTAATCGAAACCGCGGTGAAGCCTTGCCCCAGTAAGTCGTTGGTGATCCGCTTATCGTCGATGGTCGCCCTCGACTGACCGAAGTTTAAACCGCCATACCAGCCGGGATCGGCCGCCACGGCCATCGGACTAGCGAGAACAGCGAGGATTGCCAGGCCCAAGGTTCCTGAGGCTTTTAGATTTTTCATATCGTTCTCCCAGGCCTTACGGAGCAGGCACGTTGATGACGGTGTTGACCACCGTGACCGACGCATTCAATGAGGTCGCGCGACCTTCCAAGGTCACGATCGCCACGTTGCCGGCGGTCGAGACCGAGACGCCAGCCGACGCGAGGATGTTGCCAACCATGGTTCCGCCGCCCGCAGCGTTGATGGTGGCTGCCGAGCCAACCCGCCAATACACGTTCTTGAACTGGGCGCCACCGGCCATGATGATGCTGCGCGGTGCAGCTGGGGCGCCGACGGTCAGCGAGCTCGCGGTCTGGAACACCCAGACTGCATTGGGATTGCCGCCCGCATCCAGGGTCAGGTCCGCACCGGTGAGCAGGAACGAACCACCGGCTGCCTTGTAGACGCCCGGTGCCAGCGTGAGTCCACCGAGCTGACCGCCGCCCGGGTCAGTACCACCCGGCAGTGCGGCCGGGGACAGGCTGAGGTACAGCGCTTCAGCGTCCAGCTTGGCTTGCTGGGCCAGGGTGCAATTGGCCGGATTGATGGCCGCCGAAGTCGGCCCGGTGGTGGACACAGTGCAGGTGCGAATATTACCGGTCACGGTGCCGCGGTTGAGCGGAGTTTCGGTGTAGATGTCGCCGGCCGCATCGTGGAAACCAGTGACCGCTGACGTCGTCGTCGCCGTGGTGGCAAGGGAGCCGTTGACTACAGTCAGCGTACCCATGTTGGTGGTGCCGGCGGTGCCTGCCAGGATGCCGTACGCAGCAGTCGAGCCCGAGGGCGGCGGCGGCGGCGGCGGCGGGGCCGGCGTGCACGGCAGCGTGCCGGTCACGAAGGTCCAGGTGCGGTTGGCGGCCAGCGCGTTGCCGGTGATGTCCTTGGCGCCGGTGGTGATGGTGGCGGTGTAGCTGGTGCTGGCCTGAAGCGCAGCGGCGGGCGTGAATGTGGCCACCCGGGTCGGTAAGTCATAGGCGACGGCACCGACTACGGCCGTACCCAGCGGCGGGCCAGTCAGCTGCAGCGTGAACGTCGTGGTAGAGATCGTGGCTGGGTTCATCGGCTCACTGAACGTCGCGCCCACCTCAGTTTGCAGGCATGCGCCATTGGCCGGGGTCACGGCGATCACAGTCGGCGGGACTACGTCCGCACCCAAGCCGGTGGTGAAGTTCCAAGTGTAGTTGGCCGCCATGGCGGTTCCGGTGGAATCCTTGGCGGCGGTCGTGATCGTGCCCGTGCAGGTGGTGCTGGGCGGGAGATCGCTGGTCAGCGTCAGGGTTGCGGTGTTGGTCGCGGCGACATAGGTCACGGTGCCCAACTTCGGCGTACCGGTGGGACATGCGAGGGTGAAGGTGGTGGCTGCGGTGACCGTGGCGGGGTCCATCGCCTCACTGAAGGTAGCCGTGATCGCCCGGGTATTGGTCGGTACATTGGTAGCATCGCGTGCCGGCGTCACCGCGATCACCGTCGGTGCGAGCGCGGCTGGGGCGCCGAGGATGGGACCCCGCCCGCCGCCGCCGCCGCCGCCGCCGCAGGCTGTCACCAACGCGCTCAGCAGCAAAGTCATGGCCCAAGGCAGGCCCCTGGAATGGTTTTTGAGTGTATTTACTATGTTCATTTACTTCCCTTCTTCAGTATCTGTTCAAGAAAACCATTGACGCTATGGACCGACCGTGTGCCGCAAGCTTGATTGGGATGCTCGCGACGCCAGTGGTAGGGAATTTCCGATGTAACCAACGACACTTCAGCGCCAGAAAGATCTCCAGATTGGTTCAAGAAGCTCTGGAAAGGCGGTAAGGGCAGGAAAAGCGGTAGTAAGTCGTTCCCCTGACGACGTCTGAACGTGGATACTGAATAGTCCTTTCCATGTGATTGGCCCGTGATAACCGTCGACAGCACCAGCAATTCGCATCCCTGATCTGGCGTGGCCTGCGCGGGCTTGGCCGAATCCAGCGACAGCGGAACCATACTGTCCGGCGCGTGGGTTTTACTCGGAACTGCGTCGTCGCTATCGGCGGCGCAAGCGCCACTAAGGCCCGGAGCGTCGGGGCTGCTTGGATTTCTTATGCTCTTTTGTGGACTCGTTTCAGAGATAAGGCACAAAAGTCTGACTAGATGGTGGGCCGTGATGGATTCGAACCATCGACCAAAAGATTAAAAGTCTTCTGCTCTACCAACTGAGCTAACGGCCCGCTGAACTTCGCGGTGGATCACGCCCGGCCTTGCGTCGGGACGCGCATTCTAACGCAGCCTGCCGCTCAGGCGTAATGCGTAGGGTCGGCGACGCTGGCGTCGATGAAGCCCTGCGCGCGCAGGCGGCAGGCATCGCAATGGCGGCAGGCACGGCCCTCGGCATCGGCCCGGTAGCAGCTCACGGTCTGCGAAAAATCCACGCCCAGGCGCAGGCCCTCGCGGACGATGTCGTCCTTGCCCATCCGCATCAGCGGCGCGTGCACGCGGAAACGGCTGCCTTCCACGCCGGCCTTGGTGGCCAGGTTGGCAAGTTGTTCGAAGCTGGCGATGAATTCCGGGCGGCAATCCGGATAGCCGGAATAGTCGACAGCATTCACTCCGCAGAAGATGTCGGTGGCACCCAGCACTTCGGCCCAGCCCAGCGCCATCGACAACATGATGGTGTTGCGTGCGGGGACATAGGTACTGGGAATACTGTCGCCGATGACGTGGCCGTCGCTGTCATCGGGCACGGCGATCGCATCGTCTGTCAGCGCCGAGCCGCCAATGCTGCGCAGGTCGACCGTCACGGTCTTGTGCGCGACCGCGCCGAGCGCTTGAGACACACGCTCGGCAGCATCGAGTTCGGAGGTATGCCGCTGGCCGTAGCGCACGCTCAGCGCATGCACGTCGAAACCGGCTTCGCGGGCGATGGCAAGCACGACTGCCGAATCCATGCCACCGGAGACCAGCACGACCGCACGTCTGTTAGCTAACTCGTTGTTCATTGGATCGCTTTTGATGGAAATACTCATCGGCCGGGTTCGTCGTTCCACAGGAGTTTGTGCAATTGCATCTGGAAGCGCACCGGCGCGCGGTCGGCGACGATCCAGTCGGCAAGGTCGCGCGGAGCAATTTCGTCCTTGCTGGGTGAGAACAGCACGTCGCAGATGGCATCGATGTGATGTTCGGCGACGATGCCACGCGCCCAGTCGTAGTCGGCGCGACCACACAGCACGAACTTGACCTGGTCGTGCACAGTCAGCAGCGCCAGATTGCTCCACAGGTTGCGCGCGACTTCGGCCGAACCCGGTGTCTTGATGTCCAGCACGCGACTCACGCGCGGGTCGACTTCACTGATGTCGAGTGCCCCGGAAGTTTCCAGCGATACCTGATAGCCGGCATCGCACAGCTTCGCCAGCAAGCCGATGCAGCGTTTCTGCGCCAGTGGCTCGCCACCGGTCACGCAGACGTGGCGTACGCCGTGCGCAGCGACTTCGAGCAGCAGGTCGTCGATCTCGCGCCACTGGCCGCCGTGGAAGGCGTAGGCGGTATCGCAATACTGGCAGCGCAGCGGGCAGCCGGTCAGGCGCACGAACACGGTCGGCCAGCCAGCATCGCGGGCCTCGCCCTGCAGTGACAGGAAGACCTCGGTGATGCGCAGGCGATCAGGGAGTGTGGTGGCGACCGCAGGGTCTGCGGCCACGTCGGAAACGGCGTTCATTCCACGGATTTTACCCGTTCAGTACCGACGCAGCAGTTCAGCGGCTACGGGTTAGTGCGATGGCGCGCAGGCGATCATCGGCGGTACGCGCGACATCGGTACCCGGATAGCGCCGCAGGACTTCCCGCAGGATGGTTTCGGCAGCGTCGTACTGTTTCAGGCCATAGTCGGACAGGCCCAGCTTGAGCAGGGCGCCGGGCGCCTTGTCGTGGTTCGGGTAACGGTCCAGCAAGCCCTGGAACTGTTCGCCGGCGAGCGCGTAATTCTGGGTCACGTAATAACTTTCGCCCAGCCAGTACATGGCATTCGGCGCGTACTGCCCGCTTGGAAATGCGCCGAGGAAATCGCGGAAGCGGCGTGCGGATTCCGCATAGTCGCCGGACTTGAGTGCATCGAAGGCATTCGCGTAGGCGCCACGCTCATCGGTGCCGACCGACGCAGCCGCAGCTGCATTCGGACTGCTTGCCGGGGTTGCAGTGACGACTTCGTAATTGTTGGTCGATGCTGGCGCCGTGGCGGCCACGGGAGCATCGGGTGATGCGGTTGGCATGCCACCTTCCAGCCGGTTCAAGCGACCATCCAGGTCCAGATATTGGCTGCGCTGGCCCTGCTTGGCCTGTTCGAGTTGCTGTTGCAGCACCTCGATCTGGCCACGCAGGTCCTGCACTTCCGAACGCAGCTGGCTGATCTGGTTGACCAGTTCGGTACCGTTTTGGTCGTTGGCCGCGCGCTGCTCCAATGCAGCCACCCGATCAGCAAGGCTCACTCGCTGCGCCAATACAGGTGTGCAGAGCAACAAGAGAAGAACCAGTACTCCGTGACGGATAGAAAATGACCTGCACATACAGTTCAACCCGATAACAAAAAGAATTACGTTTCGATGTATAACATCTTGAGCACGAACGTTCTGAGAGAAGTCAGTTGTTCGTGCTGGAATAGTTCGACTCATTGATTTTTAATCAAGACTTCCTACGGAGCATGGAATGCAACGACTGAAGAAATCTCTCATAGCCATACTTTTTACAGGCATGCTAACAATAACCACAGCGGGCGCAGCCCCAGCAAAATCCGGGACTACATCTCCCTCCATCCAAGCCGAGAAGCATTGCTACTACTGGCCTGGCGAAGGGTGGTTTTGCTGCTGGGGAAACCAATGCATTGGCCCCGTTCCTTGAGCCGCCTGTAAGAAATAGAACCAATCTAAAGGCCGCCTAATATGGCGGCCTTTAGATTTTGCGGACCCCTTATTTCGATGTGTAGATAAGGTCAACTCGACGATTACGCGCCCAGCACACCTCATTGGATTCAGAGCAAACCGGACGCTCTTCACCATAACTTATCAATACGATTTGATTGCCCGAACCACCATTCGCTTGTAGCGCAGTTGATACCACATTCCCACGCTTCTCACTAAGGCCGACATTGTAGTCGCGGCTGCCGCGCTCATCGGCATTGCCTTCCAGGCGCAGGCGCGCCGACGGACGGTCGCGCAGGTACTTGGCATGACAGGCCATCGTGGCCTGGAACTCGGGCTTCAGCGCGTCCTTGTCCAGATCGAAGTACACCACGCGGCTGCGCAGGCAGGCATCAGTGTCCAGGTCGGAGGGGTTGTACGCGCCCGCACGGGTCTGACCGGTGTTGTCGATCGGCGCGGTGGTGGCGCCGGTGTTGACGGTGTCGACGGGTGGCGGGGTTTCCTTGACTTTCTTGCTGCAGCCCACGGCGGTGACGCAAACCAATGCAGTGATCAGAAGGGCGCGTGGGATGGACGTGTTCATGAATGGAACTCCTTCGTCAGATCTGGGGAAGTGGTGCGGGTGAGTAGATCAGTTTAGAGATTCGGTGTGCAGAGGGTGTCGAGGCCTGATTTGTTGCGCCTACTTCTTTCGATACGGCGACCACGCCGGTTCACGGACATCGCCTTCGGCCAAGACCAGCCGCTGGCGCACGCGCGCATCAGCCGATACCGCGTACAGCACGCCACGGCGCCCCTCGCGACCTGCGTAGAGCACCATAGCGGCGTTCGGCGCGAAGCTCGGAGACTCATCCAGCGATCCCGGCGAGAGCATGCTCCAGCGCGGGCTACCCAGGCTGCGATCGAGCATGGCGATGCGGTAGGTATTGCCGCTGCCCTGCGCGACTGCAATTTTCTTGCCGTCGAAGGAGACCGACGGGCTGGCGTTGTAGCTGCCCTCGAAGCTGATCCGGGTGGCACTGCCGCCGCTCGCGCTGACCTGGTAGATCTGCGGGCGACCGCCACGGTCGGAGGTGAAATACAGGCTGGCGCCGTCCGGGCTCCAGCTCGGTTCGGTGTCGATGCCGAAATGGGTGGTGACCTGGGTCAGGTGCTTGCTGGCCAAGTCCATCACATAGATGTCCGGATTGCCGCCCTTGGACAGGGTCAGCGCCAATCGGTTGCCGTCCGGCGAGAAACTCGGCGCGCCGTTGATGCCGCGGAAGCTGGCGACCTTTTCGCGCGCACCGCTGGCGATGTCCTGAATATAGACCGCGGAATTGCCGCTTTCGAAGCTGACATAAGCGAGGCTGCGGCCATCCGGGCTCCATGACGGCGACATCAGCGGCTCGTTGGAATTGACCACGGTGCGCGGGGCCCAGCCATCGGCATCGGCCACCATCAGTGCGTATTTCGAGCTACGCCCCAGGCCGCTCGAAGTCACGTAGGCAATCCGGGTCCAGAACGCACCGGGTACCCCGAGGATCTTCTGGTAGACCGCATCGGCGATCTGGTGGGCAACATCGCGCATGGCACCAGCCGGCGCGGTCAGCGCGAAGCCGAGCAAGCGTTCCTGCTTGGCCACGTCGAACAATTCGTATTCGATGCGGTAGCCATCGCCGGTCGGCACGCTGCGACCGACCAGCAAGAAGTCCTGCTTGAGCATGCGCCAAGTCGGATAGGACACTTCGCTGCCCTGGGTCGGGCGTTCCGGCAGGCCGAGTTCGGGCAGGGTGCGGAACTGGCCAGAACGCGATAGGTCGGCGCGGATGATGTCGTCGACGTCGGTCGAACCGGACTCGCCGCCGAACGGCACGACCGTAATGGGCAGAGCCGCGGCATTACCGCCGACGATGTCGATCTCCAGGCCCTTGGACTGTGCCATCGCGCCCAGCGGTACCAGCAGGCAAAGGAATGCGACGAAATGCGTCGCCAACCGTGGGACGTGGGAAGTCATGGGCGCTCGTATGCTGTCAGCAAGGTGAACAGGGTCGCCGATCTGGCTGATCGAAGGATGAACGCAGCCGGACCAACCGAAGCTCGCGACGTTTAGTGATCTTCCGCCACGAAATTGACGTTAAGGGTGCGGTCGAACACATCCTCAAAGCCGGCATATGGCAAGGGCGAGGCCTTGAGCACGGCCCGTTCCACCGATTGCCGACCCAGCACATCGAAGGGGCAGTCTGGCGAAATCGTCACTTTCACCACTTCCCCGCCCGGCAGTTGGCGGATGGAGATCCGGCAACGCTGGCCGATCTCGACCGATTCCGGCCGCGTCCACTGACGCACGATCGCCTGTTGCAGCGCGGTGGTGTACTGGGCCAGCAGGCTCGCGTCCTTCCCGCGGTTGCCCGGCGGTGGCGACGCCTGGCTGCTGCCGGATACCTGTTGCGCCTTGGCATCGGCCAGTTGCTGCGCGCGTTGTTCGGCCTGGCGCAACTCACGCTGCGCCTGCTCACGCTGTTTGCGGATTTCCGCGATCTGCAGTTGTTTCTGGCGCTCCATTTCGGTCTGCTGCCGCGCATCCAGATCAACCTGCTGCTGGCGGCGCTTGGCCTCCTGCTCGCGCAGCGCCTTTGCCGGGTCGGGCGCGATCGCATCGCGTTGGACCTTTTCCTGGTCGACCTTGTCCGGCTCTTGCACCGTTGCCGGTGGCGGTGGCATCTGGTCTGCCACGGGTTCTGGAAGCGGCTCCGGCGTGGGTGGTGTCAGCTTTGGCTCGACCACCGGTTCCGGCAACACTTTCGGATCGCGTTGCAGGGCACGCCGCATAGACGCGCTAAGGGCGGATGGATCGATCAGGTCGGCCTCGATTACATCGCCCTGCGGCGGCTCGACCACGTTGCTGCGGGTCCAGTGCAGGCCAGCGAACATCAGCGCGAACAACAAGATGTGCAAGCCCGCGGCCTGCACCAGGGCCAGCCTGGTATCGGCGCGCGTCTCCTTCATGCCTGCGCGCTCCTGCCAAAGCCTGCATGCGCTGCCTTCATGCCCGCCATGTCACTTGCGCTTGGCGTCCGTGGGATGGACAGGATCGCCCATCAGGCCGGCGCGGCTGACCTTGGCCCTGGTCTGCAACAAGGACAGCACCTCGTACACGGTCTGGTAATTCACGCTGCGGTCGCCAGCGACGTACACCGGCAACTTCGGATCGGACGCCATGAACGCGCTGACCTTGGCGACCAATTCATCCTTGCTGACCACTTGCGGCCGATCCATGCCTTCATAGGTCAGCGACAACGTGCCATCGCTGGCAACCTGCACCACGATGGGCTTCTGCTTGCTCTGCTCCAGCGGCTTGGCATCGGATTGCGGCAGGTTCACGTCCACGCCGACATTGAGCAGCGGCGCGGTGACCATGAAGATGATCAGCAATACCAGCATCACGTCGATGTAGGGCACGACGTTGATGTCGGCCTTGAGTTTCTTCCTGCGGTGGCGGCGGCTGCTCAGTGCCATGGCGCCCTCAATCGTCCGTGTGCGCTTGGCGCTGCAGGATCGAGGAGAACTCCTCGCTGAATGTTTCGTAACGCACTGCCATGCGCTCGGCGCGGGTGGCGAAGCGGTTGTACGCCCACACCGCCGGGATCGCCGCGAACAGGCCCATCGCCGTTGCAATCAGCGCCTCGGAGATGCCGGGCGCGACCGTGGCAATGGTCGCTTCCTTGACGTTGGCCAGGCCCTGGAACGAAATCATGATGCCCCACACGGTGCCGAACAGGCCCACGTAGGGACTGATCGAACCGACGCTGGCCAGGAACTCCAGGTTGTGTTCCAGCCCATCGAGTTCCCGCGAAGTCGAAGCCCGCATCGCGCGCTGCGCGCCCTCCAGTTGCATGCGCGCGTCCACGCCACGGCGCTGGCGGATGCGATTGAACTCGCGCATGCCGCCTTCGAAGATCGCCTCCAGGCCTTCGAGTTGACGGTTGCGCTCGCTGGCGCCGGCGTAGAGCTTGGTCAGTTCTGCGCCGGACCAGAATTGTTCCTCGAAGCGGTCAGCCTCGCGCTCGGCGCGGTCGAGGATGCGCTTCTTGCGGAAAATAATCAGCCACGAAGCCAGCGACGCGAACAGCAGCAGCACCATCACCAGCTGTACTGGCAGGCTGGCATGCAGGATCAGCTGGACCATGTCGAAGCCGCCGTTGGCATGCGCGGCTGCGGTCTGGGAGCCACTGTCTGCCAGTTCCACTGCGCTGGCGGCGGCATTTTCGGGCAATGCCTGTGGCAGCGATTGCAGCATGGTCGACACGGGCATTCTCAAACTCTCCCCACAAGTGATTTCAATTCGGAATTCAATGGTTCCGGGATTGGACGCGGGCGGAAGCTCGATGCTTGCAGCGCCGCGATGCGCACCTTGGCCTCGATCAGCAGTCCATCGCCAAGGTAAATTTGCTGGGCCATGGTGAAGCTGGCCCCGCGGCATTCAAGCAGGCTCACGCTGACTTGCAGCTGATCGTCCAGCCGGGCCGGGGCACGGAAGTCGATCTGCATCGCCCGCACCACGAACACCAGGTCGTCGCGGCTGCGCATCGTTTCCTGGTCGAAACCACGTGTGCGCATCCATTCGCTGCGGGCGCGTTCAAGGAAGGCGAGGTAGCGTGCGTGGTACACCACGCCGCCTGCGTCGGTGTCTTCCCAGTAGACCCGGACGGGCCAGGAAAAGTGCTCAGCCATGGGAAACAAGGCTAGGGCTGATTTCGCAGTAAGTGAACGAGTTGTTCCCGGAAAAGGGGTCAGAGTGAAGTTTTCTGACGAAGATTCCGGATGGAGAAAAGATGCTCGGCAGAAAATTCACTCTGACCCCTTTTCCTCTCGTTCCGCCTCAACCATCCCACTGGTATTGGCCTTTGGCTTGAAGCCCAGGTGCCGATACGCACGCGCGGTGGCCATTCGTCCACGGGCGCTGCGCACCAGGTAGCCCTGCTGGATCAGGTAGGGCTCGATCACGTCCTCAATCGTGCCGCGTTCCTCGCTCAACGCCGCGGCCAGCGATTCCACGCCGACCGGGCCGCCATCGAACGCATCGATGATGATCGCCAGCATGCGCCGGTCGAGTTCGTCGAAGCCTTCGGGATCGACTTTCAGCATGTCCATCGCCGCGCGCGCAGTGCCGGCATCGATCGTGCCATCGCCCTTGACCTGTGCGTAATCGCGCACTCGTCGCAGCAGGCGGTTTGCAATCCGCGGAGTGCCCCGCGCACGCCGCGCAATCTCTCCGGCCCCTTCCGCTGCGCAGCTGATGCCGAGGATCTGCGCGGAACGGCGCACGATCCGGGTCAGGTCCTCGATCGAATAAAACTCCAGCCTTTGGGTAATCCCGAAGCGGTCGCGCAGCGGCGCGGTGAGCAGACCAGCCCGCGTGGTTGCACCGATCAAGGTGAATGGCGGCAGGTCGAGCTTGATCGAACGCGCGGCCGGCCCCTCGCCGATCATGATGTCGATCTGGTAGTCCTCCATCGCCGGGTACAGCACCTCTTCCACGATCGGGGACAGGCGATGGATCTCGTCGATGAACAGCACATCGAATGGCTGCAGGTTGGTCAACAGCGCGGCGAGGTCACCGGCCCGTTCGATCACCGGCCCCGACGTCACCCGCAGGTTGACCCCAAGCTCATTGGCGATCACATGACTGAGCGTGGTCTTGCCCAGGCCAGGCGGACCGAAGATCAGCACATGATCGAGCGCTTCGCCGCGACCCTTGGCAGCCTGGATATAGAGGTCCATCTGCTCGCGCACTGGTTGTTGGCCGAGATATTCGTCCAGACGGCGCGGGCGGATGCTGGCTTCCACGGCGTCGTCGTCGCGGGTGGCGGCGGGGGCGATGATGCGGTCGTCGGTCATCCAGTGATTATCGCTGATGCGAAGCTGGCGGATGCAAGGCTCGCTGATGTGAGCCCCGTCATCCGGGAAGCTGTCCCGGCCTCAAATTTCCACCGTCGAACCCAGTTCCACCAGCCGGTTGCCCGGAATGCGGAAAAAGCTGGTTGCCGGCGCGGCGTTGCGATGCATGATCGCGAACAGTTTGTCGCGCCAGGCCGGCATGTTCCGGTGCGGGGTGGCGATGATGGTCTCGCGACTGGCGAAATAAGTCGTGTCCATCGGGTCGAAATAGATGCCGCCGGCATCACAGCTGCGCATCAGCGCCAGCGGCACGTCGGGCGTTTCCATGAAACCGTAGCGAATCACCACGCGGTAAAATGCATCGCCAATACTTGTAATCTCCAGCCGTTGTTTGGCGGCCGCATACGGCACGTTCAGCGTGACCACTGTGAGGAATACGTTGCGCTCATGCAGCACCTTGTTGTGCTTGAGGTTGTGCAGCAACGCGTGCGGCACCACACCCTTGTCTGCGGTCAGGAACACCGCAGTTCCGGGAACGCGAACCGGCGGCGCCAGCATCAACCCGGGCAGGAAGCTGTCCAGCTGGATGCCTTCCTTGCGAACTTCATCGTGCAGCAGTTCGCGACCACGGCGCCACGTGCGCAGCAGGGTGAACACCAGCAGGCCGAGCACGATCGGAAACCACGCGCCATGGAAGAACTTGGCGCCATTGGCGATCACGAAGCCCAGATCGACGATGAAGAACACCACGCACAGCGGCAGTACCCACTTGCGCCATCCCGGCCATAGCGTCCACGCAACCAGCGCCAGCAGCAAGGTGTCGATGAGCATGGTGCCTGATACCGAAATGCCATATGCGGTGGCCAGCGCGGTGGAGCTGCGGAAGATCAGCACCACTGCCAGCACCAGCACCATCAGCAGCCAGTTGATGTACGGCACATAGATCTGGCCGATGGTGTCACTGGAGGTGTGCTTGATCTGCATGCGCGGGATGTAGCCCAGCTGCATTGCCTGGCGCGCAACCGAATAGGCTCCGGTAATCACTGCCTGGGACGCGATCACCGCGGCCATGGTCGCCAGCACGACCATCGGGACCAGCGCCCATTCGGGCACTGCCTCGAAGAACGGGTTGTTTATTGCCGACGGATGCTCCAGCACCAGCGCGCCCTGACCCAGGTAGTTGAGCATCAGGCTGGGCAACACCACCGCCATCCAGCCGATGCGGATGGGATTCGGCCCGAAGTGACCCATGTCCGCATACAGCGCCTCGCCGCCAGTCACCGCCAGCACCACTGCGCCCAGAATGAACAGTGAATGCCAGCCGTGGGTCATGAAGAACTTGACGCCCCACCACGGATTGAACGCCTTGAGCACTTCGGGGGCGTCGAGCACGTGGTACACGCCGATCGCCGCGATCGAGATGAACCACACCAGGGTAATCGGGCCGAACACCTTGCCGACTTTTTGCGTGCCATAGCGCTGGGCCATGAACACCACGATCAGGATTGCGACCGTGATCGGCACGATCCACGCACGCATGTGAGGGGCGGCGACCCCCATGCCTTCGACCGCGCTCAGCACCGACATGGCCGGCGTAATCACGCCATCGCCGAAGAACAACGATGCACCGAAGATGCCAAGCAGTCCGACGATATACGCCGATCGACCGCCCTTTGGCAGGGTCCGCTGGGCCAGCGCCATCAGCGCCATGATCCCGCCCTCGCCCTCGTTGTCGGCGCGCATGATGATGGTCACGTACTTGATCGTGACCACGATCATCAGCGCCCAGAACACCAGCGACAGGATGCCGAGGATGGTGTCGTGATTGCCCACCAGGCCGAAATGCGGCGAGAACGCTTCCTTCAACGTGTACAGCGGGCTAGTGCCGATGTCGCCGAACACCACGCCGATCGCGCCCAGCACCATCGTGCGCAAGCCGGACTTGCCGTTGCCTTGCGCGTCGTGCGTACTATTGGATTGAGGTTTTGACATTGCGCAGAGGTCCCCTGTGGACTCAGCGGAGGGCGGACTGTAGCGCTTTGCGGATGATGGTGGCGGCATCGTCGCCATCGGCGAAGGCCTTGCGTGCCATGCGTTCGGCTTCGGCAGGTTTGTAGCCCAGCGTCTGCAGCGCGCTGATTGATTCGGACAACGGATCACCCGGGACTCCAGATGCACCCGGCAAGCCGCCGCTGCTGAAATCCGCGGCGCGATCGCGCAATTCCACTACCATGCGCTCGGCGGTTTTCTTGCCGATGCCGGGGATCCGGGTCAATGCGGTGACGTCGCTGGTCTGCACCAGTCGCGCGAATTCGTCCACCGACGTGCCCGACAGCACCGCCAACGCGATCTTCGCGCCGATCCCGCTGACCTTCTGCACGTCTCGGAACAGGCGGCGCTCGCCCTCGCGCAAGAAGCCGTACAGCGACACGCTGTCTTCCTTTTGCGCGTAGTGGGTGAACAGTGCGATCTCGCGGCCGACCTCAGGCAAATCGTAGAACGTGCTCATCGGCGCTTCAAGTTCGTAACCGACGCCGTGCACATCAATGACCAGCCACGGCGGCTGCTTGTGAACCAACAAACCCTTCAATCGTCCGATCATCGCGCTCTCCTCATCGCGTGCCCCTGCCCTTGCGTCCCCATGCGGTGCGCGCGGCAACACCTAGGCGGTTGGCGCTCGCGCGGACATGCGCATGCGTGATGGCAACCGCCAGCGCATCAGCCGCATCCGCCTGCAACTTGCCTTGTAAACCCAGCATGATCCCGACCATGTGTTGTACCTGGGTCTTGTCGGCGCCGCCGGTGCCAACCAGGCCCAATTTGATTTCCTTGGCCGCGTATTCGCTGACCGGCAGGTCGCGCGCCACGCAGGCGGCGATCGCCGCGCCACGCGCCTGGCCGAGCTTGAGCGCGGACATCGCGTTGTTGGACAGGAACACCTGTTCCACCGCGACTTCGTCCGGCTTGTACTGCTCGATCAGCGCCCACAGCCCGTCCAGCAATACGCGCAGGCGCAACGGGAAAGACTCGGCACCCAGCAGATTGATCGGCTGGTGGTGCACATGCACGACCTTGCCGTCAGCGCCGACATCAATGATGCCCACGCCGGTCCGCTGCGAACCGGGGTCAATGCCGAGGATGCGGGTCACGATGACAGTTGGCGATGATGGCGCACTCAGGCGCCGGCGCCGTCTCCGAGTTCGGCGTTGCTGTGGACTGACTGCACGTCGTCCATGTCTTCCAGCCACGCCAGCAGCTTGTGGACTTGTTCTGCGGTATCGCCGTCCACCGCGATATCGTTGTCGGCGCGCAGGGTGATCTCGGCGATGTCCGGCGTCAAACCAGCAGTCAGCATCGCCGCCTTGACCGCTTCGAATGCATCTGGCGCGGTCAGCACGTCGATGGCGCCATCTTCCGGATACACGACCACATCGTCGGCGCCGGCTTCGATTGCCGCCTCGGTGATCGCGTCCTCATCCGCACCAGGCGCGAAGCTGAGCACGCCCAGCTTGTTGAACATGAAGGCGACGGAGCCTTCGGTGCCCATGTTGCCGCCGAACTTGACGAAGGCATGACGGACGTCTGCCACGGTACGCACGCGGTTGTCGGTCAGGCAATCAACAATGACCGCGACGCCGCCGGGGGCATAGCCCTCGTAGCGAATTTCCTCGTACTCGATTCCCTCAAGCTCGCCAGTGGCTTTCTTGATCGCGCGCTCGATCACTTCCCTGGTCATGTTGACCGAAAGGCCCTTGTCGATTGCGCCACGCAGGCGCGGGTTGCCAGCGGGATCGCCACCACCAGCGCGCGCAGCCACTGAGATCTCGCGGATCACTTTGGTGAAGATCTTGCCGCGCTTGGCGTCCACCGCGTTCTTGCGGCCTTCGATGGATGGACCACGTCCCATGCGTATCAGTCAGCTTGTTACAGGAAAGGCGCGGATTATACGGCCCCTGCCTCGACGGCGTGCTCGAATCGGCCTTCACGCAGGAATTCCGTGGTCCTGTGCGCCGCCGCATCGGAAAACAACAAGCCGGTATGGCTGGCATGCACCACCACATGGTCGGTGAGGCCGGGCACCCGCGTTTCGGGGATGGCCACGGTGCCGTCATGCTCACAGGCGAAGTGCGCGACCACACCGCCGAGGCCGCGCGGCACACAACCAGCGACCGCCCCGACCTGCAGGCCGGCCGGGATTTGGCCGATGCCTGCCGCCAGCAGCGCCCGGTTGTGGCCAACCAGGGTGGCGCCTGCAGGAATTTTCGACACGATGCTGGCCGCGGCCTGGCTGCCGGCAAGAGGCGAGCCCAGGCAGACGATGCGACCGATGTTTTCAACCCCCACCTGCTCGGCAGCCCGCAGGCTGAGCAAGCCGCCCAGACTGTGCGCCACGACATGCGAACCTGGATGTTCCTGCAACGCACCTGCAAGCCGCGCGATGATCTCATCGGTGTCCTGCAGCAGGCTGTAATAACCGAACAACTCGGTATCGAATCCCTGCCCGCGCAGCCGGTTGGCCAGCCACAGCATGCTGAAGCTGCGCATCCACAGCCCATGCACCAGCAGGACGCGATTGCTCATTTCTGAGTTGAAAAGGGGTCAGAGTGAAATTTCCTGACCAGGAATCTCGCAAAGGTCATGCATGGTCGGCAGGTTGTCACTCTGACCCCTTTTCCGCGGGCTTGCGCCGGTACATGAATTCGCGGTCGCGCTGCTTACCGACGATGAACGCGTATTCGCCAGCGTGTTCGAACCCGTGACGCCCGTAGAAGCGTTGCGCACCGTAGTTTTCCGACCACACGCTGATCCACAACGTGCGCGGGCCATCACGTTCCAGCCAATCCAGCGCGACCTGCAGCAGGGCCACGCCAACGCCACCGTTCTGCGCCGAGCGCAAGAGATACAGGCGTTTGAGTTCGCCATCGCCGGGTTGCACTTCAGCATGCGGAAGTCCGCACGGCCCCGCTTGCGCATAACCGACCGCCACGCCATCGCGCACGGCCAGCCACAACGCGTAATCCGGGTTCGCCAGCGCCCGCGCGTACGCGGCAACCGAATGACTGTCTTCGATGAAGGCCTGCAAATCTTCCGGCGTGTACAGATGGCCGAAGGCGTCGATGAAAGTCACCCGGCCGAGTTCGGCCAGCGTGGATGCGTCATCGGCGATGGCGCGGCGGATCAAAGTTGCGCGCCCAACGGAGCGGTGAGGGTCCTGCGTGTTCGAGTGCACTGCAAATGTTCTCCTGGCCCGATGGTCGCCGCAGCTCGAGGCAAACCGGGCACGTCCAATCCAATCCCGCTGGAATCATTAACGAAAATTAATGTGCAGGCCACTTGCTCGACGGGTCCGGCATCGCAACCTGTGCCCGTTGGCAGGCGCCACCCGCGCAGGTGCAACATCACCGAAATTCCTTGAGGAGCAATTACCATGACTACTCGACATCTACTCACTGCGGCCCTGATCGCCGCCGCCAGCATCGGCGGCATCGCTTCTGGTCAAACCTCGGCGCAAGCCACCGCGCCAGCCAAGACCACCGCTGTTACCCACGCCACCACCAACCATGCCGAGGCGGCTTCCATGGAGGCCAGCAAGGCCGCAACCGAAAGCCGGAGCGCCGCCAGCACTTCAGGCAAGATGGCTGCCAAGCATCATCGCAGGTCCGCCAAGCATCACCGCGCAGCTGCCAAGCACCATCGGATGGCCGCAGAAAAGCAGGAGCAGGCCGCTGCTAAATCCGACAAGACGGAAGGCAAGTAAGTAGCCCCGCGGCGAGATTACAGGAACAGGCCGCCAGACCGGCGGCCTGTTCCTCCTTTCGCTCAGCTTGGCGGCACAGGCCTGTTCGCCGCCACCGCTAGACCGCAGGCGCTTTCCCAGGCCGCACCGACACATGCACCTCGGCTAGCTGCTTGTCCGGCACCTCGCTCGGCGCGCCAGTCATCAGGCACTGCGCGGTGGTGGTCTTGGGGAAGGCGATCACGTCGCGGATCGATTCGGTGCCGGCCATCAGCGCGGCGATGCGATCTATGCCGAAGGCGATGCCGCCGTGCGGCGGTGCGCCGTACTTGAGCGCGTCCAGCAGGAAGCCGAACTTGCCTTGCGCTTCCTCCGCGCCGATGCCCAGCAACTCAAACACCGCTGATTGCATTGCCGAGTTGTGGATACGGATCGAACCACCACCAATTTCATTGCCGTTGAGCACCATGTCGTAGCCGCGTGATACAGCGGTCTTCGCATTCACGCGAAGGTCGTCGATCGAATCCACCGCGGGCGCAGTGAAAGGGTGATGCAGGGCGACGTAACGATCCTCTCCTTCATCCCATTCGAACATCGGGAAGTCGGTCACCCACAGCGGCGCCCAGCGATCGGCGACCAGGCCAAGGTCCTTGCCCAGCTTCAGGCGCAGCGCGCCCATGAAGTCGCTAACGCTCTTGTAGGTGCCGGCGCCGAAAAACGCGATGTCGCCATTCTGCAAACCGCAGGCTGCGACGAGTGCCTTGAACGCGTCTTCGCTGAAGAACTTCGCGATCGGCGAATTCACCGTGCCGTCCTCGCCCAGCTTGATGTAAGCAAGGCCCTTGGCGCCGTACTTTGCGGCATGCGCGGCATAGTCGTCGACTTGCTTGCGCGAGAATGTCGCACCGCCGGGTGCGCGCAAGGCGACCACGCGGCCGTCGTCATGGCTGGCCCAATCGGTGAACACCTTGAACTCGCTGTCCTTCACCAGTGCGGCCACATCGACCAGCTCCATGTCGATGCGCAAATCGGGTTTATCCGAACCGAACCGGCGCATCGCCTCGGCATAGCTGAGACGGAGGAAGTCGCCGAGTTCAACGTCGATTACCTGGCGGAAAACTTCGCGAATCATCGCCTCGGTGGTGTCCTGCACGTCGCGCTCGGACACCCATGCAAACTCCATGTCGAGCTGGGTGAATTCCAGTTGGCGGTCCGCGCGCAGGGCTTCATCGCGGAAGCAGCGCGCGATCTGGTAGTAGCGGTCGAAGCCGGCAATCATCAGGATCTGCTTGAACAGCTGCGGGCTCTGCGGCAGCGCGTAGAACTCGCCCGGGTGCATGCGCGCCGGCACCAGGAAATCACGCGCACCTTCCGGCGTGGCCTTGGTCAGGATCGGGGTTTCAATGTCCTGGAAATCACGTGCATCCAGCCATGCACGCAGTGCAGCGACGAGCTTGGTGCGGGTGCGCATCTTGCGCTGCATTTCCGGCGTGCGCAGGTCCAGGTATCGGTATTTCAGGCGTACTTCTTCGCCCGCGTTTTCATGGGCATGGAACGGCAGCGGCTCCGCCTTGTTCAGCACCTCAATCTTGGTTGCAACCACTTCGACCTGGCCAGTCTTGATCTTGGCGTTCACGCTCTGGCGCGCGCGCACGGTTCCGGTGATGCGCAGGCAGTCCTCGTAACCAATCTTGGCCGCAGTCGCGATCACCTCGGCATTGCCATCGACATCGGCAGCCGGCTCAGCGACGACCTGGACGATGCCCTCATGGTCGCGCAGGTCGATGAAGCACAGGCCGCCCATGTTGCGGGCGACATCGGCCCAACCACAGAGGTTGACGGTCTGGCCGATCAACGCATCGTCGATCAGGCCGCAGAAATGGGTACGCATGCATAGCTCCGGGGAATCAATTCCGGACGGGCCGGATAGCCGACCATTTTAGCCTGTCACTGAACCACGGCGGTTGCGGGCGCCGTTTCAGCCTGCGGCAGGCTTGGCCGGTGTCGTCACCGCGGCGGGGGCTGCTTTGGCCGGCTCAGGTGTGGTCTTCACCGGCGCAGCATCCGCCTTGGCCTGCGTGGCCTGTTTGACACCATCGCCTGCATCGCCCGCCAGGTTGCGCTTCTTGTCGCCGTCCTTCTTGAAGTCGGTCTCATACCAGCCACCGCCGGCCAGGCGGAACTGCGGGGCGGTCAGCTGACGACGAACCGCCGGTTTGCCGCAGACAGGGCACTCGGTCGGGTCTGCATCGGACAGTTTTTGCAGGCGATCAAAGGCGTGGCCGCAGGCATCACAAGCAAAAGCGTAGATCGGCATGGGCTGGGCGCTTGTCGGGAAAGGGATATGCACTGAATTCTGCGGGCATCGAGGGCCATTTCAACCCCGCGATGTTTCCGCGATTGGTGGTTTGCAGCTGGAATCGATCACGCATCCTCGTAAATCGCCAGCAGGTCAGCTTCCGCGGTTTCCAGGCGGGATTGCAGCACCGCCTGCTCGCGACCGAGTTCCGCCACTCTGGCGGTGTCGGCATAGACCTTCGGGTCAGCCAGTTGCGCGACCAGCGCTGCCAACTTGGCTTCCAGCTCCACGACCTGGGCTTCGGCCTTCTGCAGCTTGTGCGGGTTGCCTTTGGCTTTCTTCGTAACCACAGCAGGTGCTTCAACCGCCGGCTGCGCCTTCGGTGCCGGCGTCTTCGGGTTGTCGCTGCCCGGCCGCGAACGCAGCCACGCGGCGTATTCGTCCAAGTCGCCATCAAACGGTTCGACCTTGCCGCCAGCCACGCGCCAGTATTCGTCACAGACCAGGCCAATCAGGTGGCGATCATGGCTGACCATCACGATCGCGCCATCGAAGTCGCTCAGTGCCTCAGCCAGCGCTTCACGCATATCGAGGTCGAGATGGTTGGTCGGTTCGTCGAGCAGCAGCATGTTCGGGCGTCGATACGCGATCAACGCCAGTGCCAGCCGCGCTTTCTCGCCGCCACTGAACGTATCGATGACCTCGAATGCGCGCTCGCCGGGGAAGTTCCAGCGCCCCAGGAAGTCGCGCAGCTCCTGGTTGGGGGCATCAGGTGCCAGCTCGCGCAGATGGTCCAGCGGGGTGGTGCCGAACACCAGCGATTCCACCGTGTGCTGGGCGAAGTAGCCGATGCGCAGGTCCGGATGCGCCTTGCGCTCACCGTCCAGTGGTTCCAACTCGCCGACCAGGGTCTTCACCAGGGTCGACTTGCCGGCGCCGTTCGGGCCGAGCAGACCAACGCGATCGCCGGCTTCCAGCCCGAAGTTGACGTTGTGCAAAATCACCGCGTCTTCGCCGTAACCCGCCTCCACGTGATGCAGCGACAGCAGCGAGTTCGGCAGCTTCAGCGGTTCCGGCAGCGTGATGTGCAGCGAACGCTCGGCGCGCACGGCTTCGGTGCCGGCGAGCTTGGCCAGCCGCTTCATGCGTGACTGCGCCTGCTTGGCCTTGCTGGCCTTGGCCTTGAAGCGGTCGATGAAGGACTGCAGGTGCGCGCGCTCGGCCTGTTCCTTCACGTGAGTAATCTGCTGCAGGCGCAGGTGCTCGGCGCGCTGACGCTCGAAATCAGTGTAATTGCCGATGTACAACTTCGCCTTGCCTTCGTGCAGATGCAGGATATGCGTGGTGACGTTGTCGAGGAATTCGCGATCATGGCTGATCACCAGCAACGTACCGCTGTAACGCTTGAGCCATTCCTCCATCCACACCACCGCATCGAGGTCCAGGTGGTTGGTAGGCTCGTCGAGCAGCAGCAGGTCGCTGGGCGTCATCAGCGCGCGCGCCACGTTCAGCCGCACCCGCCAGCCGCCGGAGAAATCCGAGACAGGCTTTTCGTGGGTGTCGGCGGAAAAGCCCAGGCCATGCAGCAGGCGGCCGGCACGGGCGCTGCCATCGTAGCCATTGAGCTCCTCCAGCAGGTGGTGGGCCTCGGCGACCGCTTCCCAGTCCTCGGCGGCGAAGGCATTGGCCTCGGCCTGCACCGCTGCGTGCACGGCCGCATCGCCGGACAGCACGAAGTCGATCGCCGGGTCCGGCAGATGCGGGGTTTCCTGGGCGACCGAGGCCACCCGCGCCTTGCTTGGCAGGTCGAGGTCACCCTTGTCGGCTTCGACCTCACCCATCAAGGCGGCGAACAGGCTGGTCTTGCCGGCGCCATTGCGGCCGATCACGCCCACCCGCCAGCCTGCGTGCAGGGTCAGGTCGACATCGGACAGCAGCAGGCGTTCGCCGCGGCGCAGGGCGAAATTGCGAAAGGAAATCATCCGGGCATTGTAAGCGGCAGGGACGTGCTCATGCCCCTTTGACTCCGCGTTTGCAGGACAGGTGCGAAGATGGGGACTGCTTTCCGCCTGAGTCCGCATGCCGCACCACACCTCACTGATCACCCTGCTGTGCTTGGGCTTCGTGCTGGCGTTCCTGTTCGGCATGCTGGCGCAAAGGCTGCGACTCTCACCACTGGCTGGCTACCTGCTGGCTGGCGTCGTGGCCGGTCCGTTCACGCCGGGCTTCGTCGGCGACCAGACGCTGGCGCCGCAATTGGCCGAAATTGGCGTGATCCTGCTGATGTTCGGGGTGGGCCTGCATTTCTCGCTGAAGGACCTGATGCAGGTGCGCCGGGTGGTGGTCCCGGGCGCGCTGGCACGAATCGTGTTGATGACGGCGCTGGGCTTCGGCGTCGGCCGGTTTTTCGGTTGGGACGATGGCACCGGGATTGTCTTTGGCTTGTCGCTGTCCGTGGCCAGTACCGTGGTCTTGCTGCGCACGCTGGAAGATCACCAATTGCTGGATTCGCGGCTGGGACAGGTGACGATCGGCTGGGTGGTGGTCGAAGACCTCGCGATGGTGCTGGCACTGGTGCTGCTGCCGCCATTGGCCGACAGCCTGCATGGCGAACAGGCCACGCCGCTGTTGCCGGTGATCCTCAAGACCGTACTCAAGATCGGATTGTTCATCGCCTTCATGCTGGTCGTGGGTCGGCGCGTGATCCCCTGGATCCTGGAGCGCGTCGCCGGGACCGGTTCGCGGGAACTGTTCACCCTGTGCGTGCTGGCGGTGGCGATGGGCGTGGCATTCGGCGCCGCGGCGATGTTCGGCGTCTCGTTCGCGCTGGGCGCGTTCTTCGCCGGCATGCTGCTCAATGAATCGGAGTTCTCGCACAAGGCGGCCAACGACTCGCTGCCATTGCGCGATGCGTTCGCGGTGCTGTTCTTCGTTTCGGTCGGGATGCTGTTCGACCCGATGATCCTGGTCCAGCATCCGATTCAGGTCCTGCTGACCTTCGGCTTGATCGTCGCGGTGAAATGGCTGGTGACCTGGGCCAGCCTGCGCCTGCTGGGCGAACGCCCGGGCGATGCGACTCTTGCCGCGTCCGCACTGGCGCAGATCGGCGAGTTCTCGTTCATCGTGATCGGGCTGGCGGTGTCGCTGAAGATGATGCAACCCGAGGTGCGCGACCTGGTGCTGGCCGGCGCGCTGCTGTCGATCATTGCCAATCCATTCCTGGTGACGCCACTGGTGGGTCGGGTCAAGCGCCGCAGGCAACTGGCCGGCGCCAATACGCCCGGCCCGATGTCGGAGCTGGTCAACCACACCATCGTGATCGGTTATGGCCGCGTGGGCCGCGACCTGTTGCGCCTGCTGCGCGATCGTGGCGTGCCAGTTGCGCTGATCGAGGAAGACATGGACCGTGTGATCCAGGCACGCGGCGAAGGCATCCCGGCGGTGCGCGGCAATGCGGTGCTGCCGCAGGTGCTGGCAGGCGCGCGACCCGAAGCCGCACGGCTAGCGATCCTGGCGATCCCGCGAGCACTGGAAGGTGGCGAAGTCATCGCCCAGCTGCGCAAGCTCAACCCCGAGATCACCGTGCTGGCGCGCGCGCACAGCGAAGCTGAGGTCAAACACTTGCTGGCCCATGGCGCCGATGCCGCGGTGCTGGCCGAGCGCGAACTGGCCCATTCGCTCACCGACATGGTGATGTCCACCCCGCCTTACCGGCCGGCGCGCACTACGTGATAACGGGCCAAGGCCCGCTCTACATCATTTCGCGAACACCAGTTTGCCCGTTTCGGCATCGACCTTGATGGTGTCGCCGTTGCCGAATCCGCCCGACAGGATCTGCGTGGCCAGCGGATTTTCCAGCTGCTGCTGGATCGCCCGCTTGAGCGGACGCGCGCCGTACACCGGATCAAAGCCGGCATTCGCAAGCAGCGCATAGGCCGCGTCGGTCAGTTCGATCGTGATGCCGCGCTCGCCCAGCCGCTTCTCAAGTCCGCGCAACTGGATCTTCGCGATCTGCCGGATCTGGTTCTTGTCCAGTGAATGGAACACGACGATGTCGTCCAGCCGGTTGATGAACTCCGGGCGGAAATGCGCCTGCACCACGCCCATGACGGCCGCCTTCATCTGCATGTAAGCCTCAGGCGAATCATCACCATCCATGTCCTGGATCTGGTGCGAGCCCAGGTTCGAGGTCATCACGATGACGGTGTTGCGGAAATCCACGGTGCGGCCCTGACCATCGGTCAGGCGGCCATCATCGAGCACCTGCAGCAGGATGTTGAACACGTCCGGATGCGCTTTTTCCACCTCATCCAGCAGGATCACGCTATACGGGCGGCGGCGCACGGCTTCGGTCAGGTAGCCGCCCTCCTCATAGCCGACATAGCCCGGCGGTGCGCCGATCAACCGCGCGACCGAATGCTTCTCCATGAATTCGCTCATGTCGATGCGCACCATGGCGTCGGTACTGTCGAACAGGAAATCTGCCAATGCTTTGGCTAGCTCGGTCTTGCCGACGCCGGTTGGGCCCAGGAACAGGAACGAGCCACTGGGCCGGTTCGGGTCAGACAGGCCGGCGCGCGATCGGCGCACGGCATCGGACACGACCTTGATCGCCTCCTCCTGACCGACCACATGCGTATGCAGCTGCGCTTCCATCTGCAGCAACTTGTCGCGCTCGCCCTCCAGCATCTTGCTGACCGGAATCCCGGTCCAGCGCGATACCACCTGCGCGATTTCTTCGGCGGTGACCTTGTCCTGCAACAGGGTGAAGCCTTGTTTTTCAGCTTCCTGCGCGGCCTGCAACTGCTTCTCCAGCTGTGGCAAGGTGCCATATTGGATTTCGCTCATGCGTGCGTAGTCCTGGTGGCGCTGCGCGGCTTCCAGTTCGAGTTTCGCAGCCTCGATCTGTTCCTTGATTTTGGTCGCGGCCTGCACGGTCGCCTTCTCGGCCTTCCATACTTCGTTGAGGTCATCGAACGCGCGCTCGAGCGTGGTGATGTCGTCCTGCAGGTCGGCCAAGCGTTTCTTGGATTCGGCGTCCTTCTCCTTCTTCAGCGCCTCGCGCTGGATCTTGAGCTGGATCAGCCGGCGTTCCTTGCGATCAAGTTCCTCCGGCTTGGAGTCGATTTCCATGCGGATGCGCGATGCCGCTTCGTCCATCAGGTCGATCGCCTTGTCCGGCAACTGGCGATCAGCGATGTAGCGGTTGCTCAGCGTCGCCGCAGCGACGATCGCCGGATCGGTGATCTCCACGCCATGATGGACCGCGTAGCGTTCCTTCAGGCCGCGCAAAATGGCAATGGTGTCCTCGACCGAAGGCTCACCGACGAATACTTTCTGGAACCTACGCTCCAGCGCGGCATCCTTTTCGACGTACTTGCGGTATTCGTCCAGCGTGGTCGCGCCGATGCAATGCAGTTCGCCGCGGGCAAGCGCGGGCTTGAGCATGTTGCCGGCATCCATCGCACCATCGGCCTTGCCGGCGCCGACCACGGTGTGCAATTCATCAATGAACAGGATGATCTGGCCTTCATTCTTGGCCAAGTCATTCAGTACCGACTTCAGGCGCTCCTCGAATTCACCGCGGAACTTCGCGCCGGCGATCAACGCGCCCATGTCGAGACTCAGCACGCGCTTGCCCTTGAGTCCTTCGGGCACTTCACCATTGATGATGCGCTGGGCCAGGCCCTCGACAATCGCGGTCTTGCCGACGCCGGGCTCGCCGATCAGCACCGGGTTGTTCTTGGTGCGCCGCTGCAAGACTTGAATCGTGCGGCGGATTTCCTCATCGCGGCCGATCACCGGATCCAGCTTGCCCTTCTCGCTGAGGGCGGTCAGGTCGATGGTGTATTTCTCAAGCGCCTGGCGTGCTTCCTCGGCGTTTTCGTCTTGCACTTTTTCGCCTCCACGCATGGCATCAATCGCAGTTTCGAGTTTCTGCTTGCTGGCACCGGCCGCTTTCAGCGCCTTGCCCGCATCACCGTTGTCGTCGACCGCGGCAAGCAGGAACAGCTCGCTGGCGATAAAGCCATCGCCACGCTGCTGAGCCAACTTGTCGGTGACATTCAGCAGCCGCGACAGATCGTTGCCAACACTGACGCTGCCAGCTTGCCCGGACACCTTCGGCAGTTTGTCCAATGCTTCGCCAAGCCGCTCGCGCAGCAGGGGCACGTTGACACCGGCCTGGGTCAGCAACGGGCGCGTACCGCCGCCCTGCTGATCCAGCAGCGCCACCAGCAGGTGCGCGGGTTCGATCAGGTTGTGGTCGCGTCCAACCGCCAACGACTGTGCGTCGCTCAAGGCCTGCTGGAAGCGCGAGGTGAGTTTGTCCATGCGCATTGGGTGTCTCCGGAGCGTTCGAATTCACGGGACCGGTCGTGCGCCGGCAATAGCCTATAGATGCGGGCTGTCGCCAAGCATGCAAGATGCGGTGTCAACGCAGCCTCATCATCGACATCGACTCCAACATCAGGCTGGCCGGGACACCCGATTGAATCCGGGTGTCCCTACAATCCGCGCATGGCGCAGTTCCGCATCCTCATCCTTGGTGGCTATGGCCTGTTTGGCGGGCGTATCGTGGCCGCATTGGCAGACGATCCTGCGTTTACGCTGATCGTCGCCGGCCGCGATACAGAGCGTGCGTCGCGCTTCGTTGCCGACCTTGGCGAGCCCCGGGCATTGATCGAGGTCGCGACACTCGATACCACTGCAGCCACATTCGACGGGCAGCTCGCCGAGCTGCGCCCCGACATCGTCATCGACACTGCCGGCCCCTTCCAGGCTCGAGACTATCGAGTCGCAGAAGCTGCATTGGCGATTGGCGCGCACTGCATCGACCTGGCTGATGGTCGTGCCTATGTGTCTGGCATCGGAACGCTGGATGCGCCTGCACGCACCGCCAATCGGCGCGTGGTGTCGGGTGCCAGCAGCATGCCGGGCCTGAACGCAGCGGTGGTCGCCGCACTTCGACCGCGGTTTTCGACGCTGGAGTCGGTGGAAACCGCGATCTCGCCTGGCAACCGTACCGCGCGCGGCTGGGCGACGATGCTGGCGATCCTCGGCTATGTCGGCAAGCCCTACCGCGTGCTGCACGATGGTCAGTGGCAAGTCGCACACGGCTGGCAATCGCTGCGCCGGATTCGCATTGAAAACGTTGGTACACGTTGGGCCGCGCGCTGCGAGGTGCCTGATCTGGATGTATTGCCTACGCGCTACCCGGAGCTTCGCACCGTCGAGTTCCGTGCCGGCCTTGAGCTTTGGCGCATGCATTTCGGCCTGTGGCTGGGTAGCCTGGCGGTTCGCTTCGGGCCATTGCGCAGCTTGCTGCCATTCGCGCGCCCTCTGTTCGCGCTAAGCGAGCGTTGGCAAAACATCGGCAGCGATGTCGGTGTGATGCAAGTCGTGCTGCATGGGCGTGGTCATGACGGCGGCCCGCTGACGCTCACCTGGACCTTGGTCGCCCGCGATGGCCATGGCCCGCAGATTCCGGCGACGGCTGCCGTATTGCTTGCGCGCAAGCTGGCGCGTGGCGAACTGACTGGTAGTGGCGCCACGGCTTGCATCGACCTGTTCACGCTGGATGAATTTCTGCTGGAACTCGCTGGTTACGCGATGCAAGCATCGCTGGAAGAACAGCACGACACATTCCGGCGAGCGAACTAGAGGAAACGTGACGTATTCGCCGGATCCGGCATCAGGCACGCGTCATGCCGGCCAAACCAGCGATAGCGGTTGCGCGCAAGCATGAGGTAAAGCGGATCACCCATCACGCGCGGCACCACGGCTGCAATCGCCAACAACCGCCAGACGCCACCCAGACCGACCAACACCCTGCGGATCGCGGTGACGCCCAGCGACACGCGCGGATCTGATCCACGATCATGCTCGATCAACAGGAACGAGGTCGGGTCGTCCGGATCCAATCCGTGTTCAGCCAGCAATGCACGACCCGCTGGCGTCTGCATCGCGGCGAAGCGATAACGGCGCTTGCGGTCATGGCGCAACAGGAAGCGCACCCAGCCGTTGCACAATACGCAGACGCCATCGAACACGATGATGGCGACCTGATTGGCGTGGTCCGCGACCGGCGCATCTTTCAATTGAGTCACTTCACTCATGGGACGCTGAGCCAGCCATGATAGTGAACGAGCAGTCCGGCCAAAGGCAGCGCCGCCTGCACATCGAAATGGTAGCGCTCGCCTTCGGCCCATTCGCGTGCAGCGACCTGCGAAAACCAGGACGCGGGCAACGGCAGCATGCCGAGTACGCGCACCTGGCGCACCATCCATTCGATGCCGCCTTCATGCGTTTCCAGGTGGAACCCGAACGTCACCAGGCCTAGCCGTTCGCACAGCAGGCCTTCGCCAGCCCACAACCTTGAGGCCATCGCGTGCCTGCCGACATGCCGGGTCCAGCGCTCGCGTTGCGCACCCGACATGATCTCCACCGTAATCGGACCGGTTCCGGCAGACGGCAACCGGGTAGCCCAGGCACATAGCCGCGAAAGTAGACTGCGGCCACGAACCACCTCGACTTCGCCGCGATAAGTGTGGCTGCCAACTTGCAGGTGCAGGCGTTGCACTGGTATCGGCAGCGCTTCGAAGGCCTCGATGCCAAGCAACTGGCGAAACAGGGCGTCGTGCCCCGAGGCGTTGCTCATGTCAGCTGCCTTCGCGCCAAACCAGCGTCGCCATCCGTCCGCTGCGTTGGTCGCGACGGTGTGAGAAGAAACGCAACGGATCAGAGATCGTGCACAGCCCACCGCCGTAGATGTTGTTCGGGGCGATGCCGGTATTGGCGAGTCGTTGCCGGGCCAGTGCATGCAGGTCGACCCGCCAATGACCGGGCCGCGTCGCCACGAATGCAGATGCAGCACGTGCATCACGCAACACGAACGCGTCAAAAACCTCCTGCCCGATCTCATACACCTGCGATCCGGCGCACGGGCCCAGCCACGCGACGATGTCATCTGCAGGCGTATGCATCGCGGCCACCGCAGCTTCCAGCATGCCATCGGCCAGTCCACGCCAGCCGGCGTGCGCGGCAGCGATTTCACTGCCGTCTTGCGCCGCGAATATGGCCGGCAGGCAATCGGCGGTAAGGATCGCCAGCACCGTGCCGGGCGTTGAGGTTACCGATGCGTCGGCTTCAGGCTCATCGACGCCGGGCTCGATGGCAACTTCGATCCCATGCACCTGATGCAGCCAGCGCGGCGCGGATGGCAATGCCAACGCGGCTTCAAGCTGTTGGCGATTCTCGATGACGGTTGCCGGCTCATCGCCGCAGCGCAGGCCAAGGTTCAACGCATCAAATGGTGCTTGCGACCCACCCAACCCGTGCCGCAGTGTGGTCAACGCGCGCACGCCGGGCGGCGCCGGCCAATCGGCATCGAGCCAGGCTGTCGATGCGGCACGCGTCATCTGTGCGCGTGTTCCGTGTGGGCAGCGGCGTCCTCGCGCAGCAGGCGCAGCAGGTTCTGTATGTCGTCCGGGATCGGCGCACTGCAGCGGACCGGCTCGCCAGTAATGGGGTGCATGAATTCCAGTACTTCGGCATGCAGGGCTTGGCGCTTCATTCCACGCAAGCCGACGATGAATTCCTCGCTGGCACCCTTGGGCAACTTGAACGAGCCACCGTACAACTTGTCACCGACGATTGGGTGCTTCAGGTGCGCCATATGCACGCGGATCTGGTGAGTGCGGCCGGTTTCCAGCCTGCACTCCAGCGCGGTGTGCGTGCGGTAACGTTCGCGCAGGCGGAAATGGGTGACCGCGTCCTTGCCGTCCTCGCGCACGGCCATGCGTAAACGATCGCGCGGATGGCGGTCGATCGCACCGGTGGCGGTGCCGCCGGATACCAATGCGCCCACGACGATCGCCAGGTATTGGCGATGCACTTCGCGGGAAGAGAGTTGCGCAACCAGCGAGGTATGCGCTTCAAGCGTGCGCGCAACCACCATGACGCCGCTGGTGTCCTTATCCAGCCGATGCACGATGCCGGCGCGCGGCAGCAGCTCCAGCGTGGGGTCGCGATGTAGCAGCGCATTGACCATGGTGCCGGTGGGATTGCCTGCTCCCGGATGCACCACCAGCCCAGCCGGCTTGTTGATCACGAAGACATCGGCGTCCTCGTAGACCACATCCAGCGGGATATCTTCCGGCAGCGCGCGGGTCTGGACGTCCTGGATCGCGGTCAGCGTGACCTGCTCGCCACCGCGCACCGGGTCGCGGCCACGGATCTGCCCACCATCCACGCTGACATCGCCGGACTTGATCCAGGCCGACAGCCGGGAACGCGAATATTGCGGGAACAGTTCGGCCAGAACCGCATCCAGCCGGCGGCCGGCAGCAGATTCAGGGACGGTCGCGTGGCGCTGCGTGGATGGGGAGTCAGGCTGGCCAAGGTCGTCATGGACAGGTTCGTTGTCGTTCTGGCTAGGGTCGTTGGGCATTTTCGATTCAGGCGCGGCACAGGCCCGGTGGCCCAGCTCTCAAAGCGGACTGCTATTATCCGCCCTTCGTGCCCTCGGCGCCCGCTTGATGCCCATGACCCAGCGTTCCCCCATGTTGCGCTCCCCGCTCCGGCTGTTCGCCGTACTGGCGCTTGCCCTCGTCCTGACCACCACCGGTTGTGCCAGGGTCAAGGGCATGTTCAAGGACAAGGACAAGAACGAAGGCCTGCCCGTCAGCCAGCTGTACGACCGCGCCCACAAGCTCATGGAAGGCGGCCGCTGGAGCAGCGCCAGCGAGGTATTCACCCGCCTGATCGCGCAATACCCGTACGGCGCGTATACCGAACAGGCGCTGATGGAACAGGCCTACGCCGAGTACAAATCGGGCAAGCATGATGATTCGGTCTCCACCATCGACCGCTTCATCCGCACCTACCCGACCCACAAGAACATCGCCTATCTGTATTACCTGCGCGGCTTGTCCAACATGGCCCGCAACACGGTGTTCCTGTCCAAGGCGTTCAAGCTGGACATGAGCAACCGCGACCTGCAGTCGCCACAGCAGGCCTACAGCGATTTCAGCACCGTGGCCACGCGCTATCCGAACAGCACATACGCCGCCGATGCACGCCAGCGCATGGTGTTCCTGCGCAACGAGTTCGCCCGCTTCGAACTCAACAGCGGCCTGTACTACCTGCGCCGCGGCGCCTGGGTGGCAGCGGCCGACCGTGGCACCTATCTGCTGGAAACCTATCCGCAGAGCGAATACCAGAACGACGCAGTGGCGCTACTGGCCGAGTCCTATACGCGCATGGGCAATGCCAGGCTGGCCGCCGATGCACGCCGCGTGCTGGAGCAGAATGATCCGCAGCATCCGTGGCTGAGCGGGCATTGGCCGAAGGGACCCGGGATCTTCACGCGCCTGAACCCGTTGGCGGGCGACAAGTAAGAACGAAAAGTAAAAAATATAAAAAAGGGGACGGAGGGAATTAAGTTCGCTTAATTCCCTCCGTCCCCTTTTCGGTTCAGCCGCGATAGCCGTTGGTGATCGGGTAACGCCGCTCCCGGCCGAACGCGCGTCGGCTGACCTTGGGTCCCGGCGCAGACTGGTGGCGCTTCCACTCGCTGATACGCACAAGGCGCAGCATCCGGTCGACGATCTCCGGATCAAAACCAGCCGCCACGATCTCCGCGCGCGATTGCTCCTGGTCGATATTGCGCAGCAATATTGCGTCCAGCACGTCGTATGGCGGCAGCGAGTCCTGGTCTTTCTGGTTGTCGCGCAATTCCGCCGAAGGTGGACGGTCGATCACCGCCTGCGGGATCACCGGTGCACCGCCGACCGTATTGCGCCAACGTGCCAAGTCGAACACTTCGGTCTTGTACAGGTCCTTGATCGGCGCATAGCCGCCGCACATATCGCCATAGATCGTCGCGTAGCCAACGGCATACTCACTCTTGTTGCCGGTGGTGAGCAGCAGGCCGCCAAGTTTGTTCGAGAGCGCCATCAGCAATCCGCCACGAATGCGCGACTGCAGGTTTTCCTCGGTCGTATCCACCGCCAGGCCGGCGAAGGTCTCCGCCAATGTGTCCAGGTACGCCTGGAAAGGTTTTTCAATCGGCAGCGCGATGAGCTTCACACCCAGCACGTCGCACTGGTCCTGCGCCAGGTCGTTCGACAGGCCCGCGGTATAACGCGACGGCATCCGCACCGCAGTGACGTTCTCCGCGCCAAGCGCATCGACTGCAATGGCCAGCACCACCGACGAATCGATGCCGCCGCTCAGGCCCAACCAGACCTTTTCGAAGCCATTCTTGTGGCAGTAATCGTGGGTACCGCGGACCACTGCACGCCAGGCCAGCGCATCGCGACTCTCGTCGCCATCGGCTTCCCATTGCAGCGGCGAGAACTTGCGCGAGGCCTGGTCGAACTCGACCAACAGCCATTGGTCGGTGAACGCCGCCGCTGCCGGCGACAAGGTGCCGTCGGCATCGGCCACCACGCTGGCACCGTCGAACACCAGCGCATCCTGCCCGCCGACCATGTTGAGGTAAGCGATCGCCACCCCACTTTCGGCGACACGTTGCGCCAGCAAGGCATCGCGCTGGGCATGCTTGTCACGCTCGAACGGCGAGGCATTCAGCACCAGCGCGAGCTCGGCGCCTGCAGTCACCGTGGTCGCAAGCGGTTCGGCGAACCAAAGGTCCTCGCAGATCAGCACACCGATCTGCACGCCGTTGACCTCGAATACGCAGTCGTCGCGATCCGGGTCGACATCGAAATAGCGGCGGTCATCGAACACCGCGTAATTCGGCAACTCGCGCTTGCGGTAGGTCACCTCGATGCCGCCATCGCGCAGCACGCTGGCGGCGTTGTAGACCACCGCACCGGCGGCTTGCGGCCAGCCCACCACCACCACGATGCCATGCGTCTGCAAGGCAATCGCCTGCAGCGCGGCCTCGCAATCCTGCAGGAACGACGGCCGGTACAGCAGGTCTTCTGGCGGATAGCCGGACAACGCCAGCTCCGGGAACAGCACCACGTCCGCGTCGAGGCGGTCGCGTGCGAAATCGATCATGCCGGCGATACGCGCGGCATTGCCGTTCACGTCGCCAACCGGGAAGTCGAACTGGGCCATCGCGATGCGGAGGGTCTTTGACATCTGGGCATCCTAAACGCGGAAGGCCGCACAATGGCGGCCTTCCTTGAACTACAAACCGATCACGGCATCGCAGCCGCTCCGTATTACTTCGCCAAACGCTTCGCGATCGCCGCACCCAGGTCGCCTGGGGACTTCACCGTGGTCACGCCCGCTGCTTCCAGCGCAGCAAACTTGCCCTCGGCAGTTCCGTTGCCGCCGGAGGCAATCGCGCCGGCATGGCCCATGCGCTTGCCCTTCGGCGCCGACGCACCGGCGATGAAGCCAACCACTGGCTTGGTCACGTGCTGCGAAATGAACTCGGCCGCCTCTTCCTCGGCACTGCCGCCGATTTCGCCAACCAGAATAATACCCTCGGTCTGCGCATCGTCCTGGAACAGTTTCAGGCAATCGATGAAGTTCAAGCCATTGATCGGGTCGCCGCCGATACCAATGACCGTCGACTGGCCCAGGCCGGCATCGGTGGTCTGCTTCACGGCCTCATAGGTCAACGTGCCAGAACGAGAAACAATGGCGATCTTGCCCGGCATGTGGATATGGCCCGGCATGATCCCGATCTTGCACTCGCCCGGAGTGATGATGCCCGGGCAGTTTGGACCGACCAGCACGACCTCGGGGTAGCCCTTCAATGTGTTCTTGACCCGCAGCATATCCAGCACCGGAATGCCTTCGGTGATGCACACGATGACCTTGATGCCGGCATCGGCCGCTTCCAGGATCGCGTCGGCCGCGAACGGTGGTGGCACGTAGATGACGGAGGCATCGGCGCCGGTTTCGGCGACCGCATCGGCCACGGTGTTGAAGACCGGCAGGCCAAGGTGCTCGGTGCCACCCTTGCCGGGGGTCACGCCACCAACGACCTTGGTGCCATAGTCGAGCATCTGTTCGGCGTGGAACGAACCTTGCGAGCCAGTGAAGCCCTGCACGATGACTTTGGTAGATTTATTGATCAGAACGGACATGTGTTTCGAATCCTGAGGTTGTTGACCCCTTCCCCCGCCTGCGGGGGAAGGTTGGGATGGGGGCGGCGCTTGCTAGCAGCCCCCATCCGCCTTCGGCACCTTCCCAGCTTTGCACACCCTTCGGGCGCCGCCGCAGGGGAAGGAAGGTAAATGTCAGGCGGCTTTCGCAGCCGCGACCGCTTTCTTGGCGCCGTCGTTGATGTCATCGGCGGCGGTAATCGCCAGCCCGGAGTTCTTCAGCAATGCCTTGCCGGCCTCCACATTGGTGCCCTCAAGCCGCACGATCACCGGCACCTTGACGTCCACTTCCTTGACTGCGGCGATGATGCCTTCGGCGATCATGTCGCAGCGGACGATACCGCCGAAGATGTTGACGAAAATCGCCTTCACGTCGGGCGCGCGCAGGATCAGCTTGAACGCCTCGGTCACGCGCTCCTTGGTTGCCCCGCCACCGACGTCAAGGAAGTTCGCCGGCTCGCCGCCATTGAGCTTGATCACATCCATGGTCGCCATCGCCAGGCCGGCGCCATTGACCATGCAACCGATGTTGCCGTCCATGGTCACGTAGTTCAGGTCGAACTTTGATGCCAGCACTTCGGTCTCGTCTTCCTGCGCGATGTCGCGCATTTCCACCAGTTCGGGGTGGCGGAAGTTGGCGTTGTCGTCGGAATTGATCTTGCCGTCGAGCACCGCCAGGTTGCCATCGGTGAGGATCGCCAGTGGATTGAGTTCCACCAGCGCCAGGTCCTTCTCATTGAACAGCTTGTACAGGCCCAGCATGATCTTGGTCAGTTGGCCGACCTGCTTGGCGGTCAGGCCCAGCGCGAAGCCCAGGTCACGACACTGGTAGGGCTGCAGGTCCTGCACGTAGTTCACATGCAGGGTCTTGATCGCATCGGGGTTTTCGACCGCAGTGGTCTCGATCTCGACGCCGCCATCACTGGAGGCGATGAAGGTGATCGTCTGGGTCGAGCGGTCCACCAGCACGGAGAGATAGAGCTCCTTGGCAATGTCGGTGGCCGTGGTCACCAGCACCGAATCCACCGGCAGCGCAACGCCAGCCGACTGGTAGGTTTCCATCCTGGTACCGAGCATGCCCTTGGCGTACTCACGCACTTCGTCGAAGGACTTGGAGTACTTGACGCCACCGGCCTTGCCACGGCCACCGGCATGGATCTGCGCCTTGACCATCCAGGCGTTGCCGCCGATCGCCTTGGCCGCGTCGACGGCCTCCTCCGGGGAGCGCGCAACGCGCCCGGCCGGTACCGCTATGCCGTAATCGGCAAACAACTGTTTTGCCTGGTATTCGTGGAAATTCATGATTCACCGAGGGGAGTGGGTGTCTTTTAAAGGCGTCGCTTGTTAAAGCGTGGCCTGTAAGGCGTGGCCGGTAAGGGCGTGAACGCACCGCAGCTGCCAAAAACTCGGACCGGCGCGGGCGGAACGATCATTTTAGCGTAGCTGGCGCTGGGCCGCTGGCACCGGGTCACTGCAGGCGGCATAGAAAAGCGTGGAGGTTGCCTATACTCAGCGCGTGCATGATCAAATCACCCGCCGCGACAACTATCCTCACGGCCGGGCCGCCATCCGCCGCGAGCTGTATTACTTCACCCTGTACCGGATCCTGGAAGCCGCCCTGCTGTGCCTGGTGGTGTTCAGTCCGATCGGCATCCTGATCGGCGAGCCATATGCTCCCGCCCTTGGCCGCATCGTCACGCTGCTCTACCTGGTAGCGGCGATTACCATTTTTTTTACCGGGCGCAGTGGCCATATGCGCCCGCAGGTGTTGGTGGGCGTGCTGCTGGACGTCAGCGTGGCGACACTGGCGATCCATGCGCTGCCCGGCGCGGCATCCGGCATATCGATGATGCTGTTGTTCAATGTCGGCGCCGCCGCCTTGCTGTTGCCATTGCGACTGGGCCTGGGCGCTGCGACCTTGGCGGCACTGGCACTGATCGGCGAGTACCTGTTGCGCGCGCTGTCCGCAAACGGAGCTGGCCGACCACTGGCCGAACTGCTGATGTTCACGGTCAGCTACCTGGCCATTGCGACCCTGACCAACCTGCTCGGCCGGCAGATGCGCGCCAGCGAAGCATTGGCCGCACGCCGCGGCAGCCAGGCCGACAACCTCGCGGAAATCAACGAACTGATCATCCGCCGCATGCGCACAGGCGTGTTACTGGTCGATGGCGACGGCGAGGTCAAGCTGGCCAACGAGGCCTCGATGCTGCAGCTGGGCGGGATCGGCGAGGGTCGACGCACGCTGGCGCAGGTCGCGCCGGAACTAGCCAAGCGCCTGCAACGCTGGCGAATCGATGGCGCCAGTGACGTGATCCCGCTGCGACTGGCGCCAGACCTGCCGGAAGTACTGCCGCGCTTCGCCCGGCTGTTGGCCGATGACGCCCAGGTGCTGGTGTTCCTGGACGACACCTCGCTGGTTTCGCGCAGGGCCGAATCGCTCACATTGGCCACCCTGGGCCGGTTTTCCGCCAGCCTGGCCCACGAGATACGCAACCCATTGGCGGCAATCAGCTATGCCACCCAATTGATGGAGGAGTCACCAGACATCCCGGAAGCGGATCGCCGCCTGCTGGCGATCATTTACCAGCAAACGCACCGGATGAACGGCATCGTCGAAAACGTGTTGAGCCTGGCCCGGCGCGAGCGCGCGCAGCCCGAAAACGTGGACCTGGTGGAATTCGCCCGCCACTTCGTCGACGACTATCGCAACATCCATCCGCTGGAAAACGACCAACTCGACGTGATCAGCACCAATCGGCCGATCACCGCCATGGTCGACCGCCGCCAACTGCAGCAGGCGGTGACCGTTCTGGTGCATAACGCCCTGGTCTACGGACGGATGCCCGGCGAACCGGCCCGGATCAGCCTGCGCGTACACGCCAGCGATGCCGGCGCACCCATGCTGGATGTCGCCGACCGTGGCCCGGGAATGCCGGAAACCGTGGCCAATCAGTTGTTCCGTCCGTTCTTCACCACGTCCGAATACGGCACGGGCCTGGGCCTGTACATCGCTCGCGAGCTTTGCAATGCCAACCAGGCCACCCTGGAGCATGTCCCGGTTCCAGGCGGCGGTTGCTGTTTCCGTATCAAGATGATCGGAGCCGGCGCGTTCGCATCTGCCTGACGATCCATTTTGTTATTCGATTTTCATGTCCGATGCTCACACCTGCCGCATCACGTCATACTTGGACGTAACGCGGCAACGCGCTATCTTGCAAGCCAATGACAGCCAATAGTCGTAGCAGCCAAACCAGCGCGCTTATCGTCGATGACGAACGCGATATCCGTGAGTTGCTGGTGCTCACCCTCGGGCGCATGGGATTGCGCTGCGACACCGCCTCTTCGCTGGCCGATGCCCGCGCCCTGCTGCGCCACAACCAGTACGCCCTGTGCCTGACCGACATGCGCCTGGCGGACGGCACCGGCATGGACCTGATCAAGGATATCAGCCAACTGTACCCGGACACTCCGGTCGCCATGATCACCGCGTTTGGCAACCAGGAGGCCGCAGTGGATGCGCTCAAGGCTGGCGCCTTCGACTTCGTCAGCAAGCCAGTTGATCTCAGCGTGCTGCGCGGCCTGGTGCAGAACGCGCTGGACTTGTCGGAGAAACCACGCACCACCACCCACGGCACCCGGCCTCCTCCCGATGGCCCGGGCGCACGCTTGCTGGGCAAGTCGCCGGCGATGGATGAGCTTCGCGACACCATGTCCAAGGTCGCCCGCAGCCAGGCGCCGGTGTATATCGGTGGTGAATCCGGCGTCGGCAAGGAGCTGGTCGCGCGCACCATCCATGACGAAGGCGCCCGCACAGCGGGGCCATTCGTGCCCGTGAACTGCGGCGCGATCCCCACTGAACTGATGGAAAGCGAGTTCTTCGGCCACAAGAAGGGCAGCTTTACTGGCGCCCATGCGGACAAACCGGGCCTGTTCCAGGCCGCGCAGGGCGGCACATTGTTCCTGGACGAAGTCGCCGAGCTGCCGCTGTCCATGCAGGTCAAGCTGTTGCGCGCGATCCAGGAAAAATCGATCCGCCCGGTTGGCGCCAATACCGAAATCTCGGTGGACGTGCGCATCCTGTCGGCGACCCACAAGAAACTGGGCATGCTGGTGGACGAAGGCCGCTTCCGGCATGACCTGTACTACCGCATCAACGTGATTGAACTGCGGGTACCGCCATTGCGTGAGCGCCGCGAGGACCTGCCGCTGCTTGCCAATGCGATCCTGGCGCGGCTGGCGACCGCCCAGCAGCGCCCGGTGCCGACCTTGCATACGGACGCCAGCGAGGCCCTGAGCCGCTACAACTTCCCCGGCAATGTGCGTGAACTGGAGAACATCCTGGAACGCGCGTTTGCCCTGGCCGACGACGACAGCATCCGCAGCGCTGATCTGCGCCTGCCCGAGAACCGGCCCAGCGGCCCGGCGCAAGCAGCCGCCGCGCACCTGGACCCAAGCCTCATCGACCCGCGCGAATCCGCCGCCAGCGCGCTACCCAGCTTCATCGAGGAAATCGAGCGCAAGGCGATCGAACAGGCCCTGACCGACAACCGCTACAACAAGACCAGGGCCGCTGCGCAGCTGGGCATCACCTTCCGAGCCCTGCGCTACAAGCTGAAAAAGCTCGGAATCGACTGAGTCAGACGCGTCGCATCCTGCAAGGTCGCGAACAAGTCCCATTTGATGACTACGCACCACACCGCCATCGCGGCGTCAACGACCCACATCAGCAGCCTCTCGCGACACCGCCACCAGCCGGCGCTCCAAGCGCCGCAATTTCTGCTGCACGGCCGCAGGCGGCTCCCGGATGGAGAGCGCGGCCACGCAGCGCGCCAACCAGCCATTGCGCACGCGCAGCGCAACCAATGCCTTTTCAAGATCTGTTGCCACCGAGGGGCCATAGGCAGCGAATGCCTTGTCCAGGGCGGGCGTCAGCTTGCGCGGCGGCAGATCCATGAACGCCAAATCGATGACGTCCCGGGAAAAAACACTGTCGTCCCGCCAGCGATCCGCATTTGCGAGCAGCTTGCTGGCAGCCAAGTCGTTCCACCCCAGCGTCGCCACGTCGCACACTTCGTCTGTGACACTTGGGTACGCGAATTCGACGCGACCTTCGTGAACGATCTCGAACTTGATCGGTTTCAGCCCGATGTCAACGAAGCCGCGCAGCCCGTACTGATCCATGCGCAACTCCCGCGTAAGTGGCAATGGCGTAACGCCGGGACGTGTCAACGCCGCCAGGCTGGTCGCCGCGCGCAGGCGCTGGCGCAACTCTCGATAACCTGCGCCGTCCGAAACCAGGAAATCGATATCCACGGACTCGCGGAACTCGCCAAGACGCAAGGAAATGGCGGTACCCCCACCAAACCAGCACGCGTGATCGCGTAGCAAGCCACCATCGAGCGATTCCAACACGCGGGCGATGCGCTGGTGATGTGGCCGGTCATACATCCGCAGTAGCCTCGCCGAATACATCACGCAGCGCACGCAGCAACAACTGCTCACCCGGCGAGAGTTCGTCCAGATCGAGATGTCGTGCGTTTCGCGTGTACAAACCGAATGCCTCGCGCGGGCTCAGAGTGTCTACGGCCTCACCTACCTGCCACGCCAGGCGGCGCAGCCCTGGGTAATCCGTCAACCGGATGTGCAAGGGCAGCGCGTCCTCCAGCAAGACCAGTACCGCAGATTCTTCACTATCGCCAACCGCCTTACCGATGCCAAGGTGTAGCTGCATACCCAATACCTCAGCGGCCGCCAGCAAGGAACCCCACGCCACGCCGAACTCCCCCTTTTCCAGCCGATGCCACGTCACCCGCGAGATCCCCGCAGTCTCCGCAGCCACGGTCATGCTGATCCCGAGCGTCTTTCGGTGTGCCCGCAGCGCGGCACCAAGCTGTCGCGCCTGATCAAGAATAGGGTTCTTTGCAAGAGTCTTCTGAGCTGACACACCCACTCCTGAGCAGGATATGTTTCATATATTATACATTAACGGGATAATGTCAATTATAAGATACTTTTTTGAGCAGATCTGCTTGCAAGGCGATAAAGCAGCCTTGAACGCGTCCTATGGCACTCTTGGTGGGAGGGTTGCCGCTAATCAATCCCATCGTCATGGGTGGAGGCAATGCGCAATCCACCTCTTTCTTCACATTTGCAAGTGACGCTCTACGTCACAAATCAACGCAAACGCATGTTTCTGCACAATCAGCCAAACGTGAAAACGTGACCGAATTTCCAGAATTCACTTGAAAAGTCCATCCAGATGACTTGGCACGCATCCTGCGTTATACCTTGCACGTGCGAAGGCTCTGCAGATGCCGAAGGACCGAGCACCGTTGTACCGACGCACGTAAACACACCAACACCTCCTAGGGGTTACATCATGAAGAAGACACAAAGTGGTTTTACCTTGATCGAACTGATGATCGTGGTTGCGATCATCGCCATCCTGGCCGCCATCGCGCTGCCGGCTTACAACAACTATCGCATCAAGGCGGCGGAAAATGCCTGCCTTGGCGAGGCCAAGGCCTACGCCAACTCTTGGGTGGCCGCCTCGTTGTCCTCGATGACCCTTCCCGTTGTCGTCAACAAGGCGTGCAAGTCTGGCAGCATGCCGGCCGGCGCCTTTGCGGCTAATTCCCCGGGTATCATTGGCACCACCTGCAGCCCAACAACGGGTAGCTGCACTTCACCGTAATTCACACGCACACCTGTGCGAGTCGCTTGGAAAAGCCCCTCGTGAGAGGGGCTTTTTTATGGGGCGCCAGCCAGCAACAGCTTGTGTAGAGGCAGCCCCTATCCGAGACGCCGATCGCACTTGTGCACTTGCCATACAGTCATCGTTTCTTGGCATGGATTTTGCTCTTTGAGATAGGTAAGGCAATTCTTGCCGGGGGACACCACCATGCGCAGCACCACACGCGGCTTTACCTTGATCGAACTGATGATCGTGGTGGCCATCATCGCCATCCTGGCCGCCATTGCGCTGCCGGCCTACAACGCTTACCGCGTCAAGGCTGCCGACCGGGCCTGCCTGGCCGAAGCCAAGGGCTACACGAGTTCCTGGGTGACCGCCTCAGTTGCGCAGATGGGACTTCCGGCATGGGTCGCCAGTGCTTGCAAGTTGCCCGTCTCCGGCACCGGGGCTGCAACCGTACCCAGCAGCTTCAGTGCCGCTGATCCAGGTACCGCAACAATTTCCTGCAGCGCCACCACTGCAAGTTGCTCGTAACTGACGGCCGCAGTTGCATCAAGTTCAGCACAGAGCCCCTCGCAAGAGGGGCTTTCTTATGGGAGCGCACTCAGCTACAGCGTGCATAGGCGCGGTTTCCGTCTCCCTATCCGAGACGGCGCCCACACTTGCGCGCAGGCCACCCAATTACCAATTGACAATTGGCACGCCCTTTGGGTGGGGCGCGGGCGTCCTGCGGCGCACCGGGTTCAGTGATCGCTGATAATCGGATGTCTTGCCGCCAACCCACGCGAAGATACATGCCCATCACCAATCGCCGGTTCCTGCTCTCCAGCCTGATCGTCGCCCTGATTGCAGGACTGTTGTTCACCCCCGGACTGCCGGGCGCGTTCGTGTTCGATGACATCCCCAACATCGTCAACAACCAGACGCTCCAGATAACCCAGCTGGATGCCGATTCCCTGGCCAAGGTGGCGTTCAGCCCGCAGCCCTCGGGCAACATGCGCATGCTGCCAACGCTCTCCTTCGCACTGGATTACTGGCGCGGCGGTGGCATGGACCCAGCAGTCTTCAAGACCACCAATATCGTCATCCATGCGCTCACTGCCTTTGCATTGGCCTGGTTTTTTTTGAACCTGCTGCTGATCTCGGGTGTCCCCGGCGCGCGCGCGCGATGGGTGGCCCCGGCCCTTGCCATGGCCTGGGCCGCGCATCCCTTGCAGGTGTCCTCCGTGCTGTACGTGGTCCAGCGCATGCAGACCATGGGCACATTGTTCCTGGTACTGGCGTTGTGGGCCTACCTGAAAGCACGACAGGCACAAATCGAAGGCCGATCCGGCCGAACGGGCTTGCTCTGCGCCGCGCTGCTGTGGGTGGTCGCCATGGGGTGCAAGGAGGATTCCGTCCTGCTACCCGCCTACACCCTTGCCTTGGAGCTGACCGTATTGCGCTTCGCCGCGGCCAGTCCGCGCCTGGCTAGCCGCCTTCGGCGCGGATACCTGATTGCGGCGCTGGCGGGTGCAGCGGCTTACGTCATCGTGGTCATCCCGCACTACTGGCAGTGGGATGTGTACCCGGGCCGCGACTTTTCAACCTGGGAGCGCTTGCTGACCCAGGCAAGAGTGCTGTGTATGTACCTGTGGCAGATCCTGGTGCCGTTGCCACAGCACATGCCGTTCTACTACGACGGGCTGCAGCCCTCTCGCGGTTTGCTGCAGCCATGGACCACACTGCCCGCCATTGCGCTGCTGTTGGCGTTGCTGGGCGTCGCATGGCGGCTGCGCACGCGCTGGCCCTTGTTTGCGCTGGGCGTGTTCCTGTTTTTCAGTGCCCACTTCATTACCAGTAATGTTGTGGGGCTGGAACTGGCCTTCGAGCATCGCAACAATTTCGCCCTCATTGGTGCGGTATTGGCCGTGGGCAGCCTGTTGGCGCATGCCAGCCTGCGCATGCGTGTTCGCCCTGCCATGCAGGCCACCCTGTGTGTGGCCTTGATGATTGCACTGGGCAGCGCCACGATGCTGCGCGCCCATACCTGGCGCAGCAGCCTGGCACTGGAGCGCACAAGCACCCAACTGGCCCCCAACTCCGCGCGCGCCTGGTATTTGTTGTGTGCGGACTATGTCGAGTCAGGTGGCGGCGCAGTGCGCGCCAACCCGTTGCTGGATCAGGCAATCGAAACCTGCGGCACGGGAGCCACGGCGGCCCCTTACGCGCTCAGCAACCTTGCCATGCTGGTGGTACTGAAAACCATCCGCGGCGATGTAACCCCGCACGACTGGGACCGCTTGCAGCAACGAATGCAAACCATGCGGATGACCGTCGATAATCGCGGCGTTTTTCTGCTGCTCATGACAAACGCGCGTAATGGGGTGAAGCTGGACAAGCATGAGCTACTCAAAGCGCTCGAAACAGAGGTTCAGAGAGGGCAGCTTGAGCCGTTCAACCTCGCCTCGATCGGCTATTTCATCAAGGACGTTCTGGCGGAGCCGGATCTGGCCATCCCCTATTTCGTTCAAGCCATCAAGGCCGCACCGCCCAAAGATCCACTTCCCCAACAGCTGGGTGCCGAGCTCAGGACCGAGGGCAGGCCAGACCTGGCCGAAACGATTGAACAAGTTGGCTTGGCGAGACGCGTTACGGCGGACGCTTCACGTAATGGAAATCCATGAGTCCTCGACGAGTCGCCAATGCACCTCGCCCCGAGCAGAGTTCAGTCAAGTCAGCTCGTTTCGTAAAGGTGTTACGCGATCCTCGCTGCGAATCCTGCTGCGCCAAGTAGCGAACAGGCTTCGGTGGACTCATTCCTGATCACCCGTTGTGCCTGACGAGCAAAAATTGGCCTTCAAATCAAATCGATATTTTCAACACGTACAATCGTGACTGGTGCATGTGGAAATCCTCAGCAGCATGTTCAAGAGTTTTGGAACGGAGCATCCGAATATGAAGGCCGTCGTGCTTGCAGGTGGACTTGGAACGCGGATCAGCGAAGAAACCACGCTGCGCCCGAAGCCAATGATCGAGATTGGCGGCAAGCCGGTGCTCTGGCACATTCTCAAGACATATTCGCACTTCGGCATCAACGACTTTGTCATCTGCCTGGGCTACAAGGGCTACATGGTGAAGGAGTACTTCGCTAATTATTTCCTGCATACGTCAGACGTCACTTTTGACCTGGCACGCAACGAGATGCAGGTGCACCATCGCCACGCCGAACCATGGCGGGTGACTTTGGTCGATACCGGTGAGCTCACCCAGACCGGCGGCCGGCTGAAGCGCGCATCGGAATTCCTCGACGGCGACACCTTCTGCTTCACCTATGGCGATGGTCTGTCCAACATCGACATCGGCGCCGAACTGGCCTTTCATCGCGAACATGGCGCACTGGCGACGGCGTGCGCAGTGCAACCGCCCGGCCGGTTCGGCGCACTCGACATCAACGCCAACCGCATCACCCGTTTCACTGAGAAGCCACAAGGCGACGGCTCCTGGATCAACGGCGGGTTCTTCGTGCTCGAACCAGATGCGCTGCGTTACATCGACGGCGACGACAGCGTATGGGAACGCGAGCCGCTGGAAGCGCTCGCACGCGATGGGCAATTGGCGGCCTACGCCCACGACGGTTTTTGGCAGCCGATGGACACGCTGCGCGACAAGATCAAGCTGGAAGAACTGTGGCAGAGCGGGAGCGCGCCTTGGAAGCGCTGGGATTAAATCCATTATTTGGTGGTCTTTACGCTGGCCGCCGCGTCCTGGTGACCGGCCACACCGGGTTCAAGGGCTCGTGGCTGGTGCTTTGGCTGCAGGCGCTTGGGGCCGAAGTCAGCGGGCTCGCACTCGACCCCGATACCGACCCGTCACACTGGCAGCTACTCAATCTGCAGCTCAAGCACGAGGCGCGCATCGACTTGCGCGATGCCGCAGCCGTGACTGCCGCCATCGCCGCAGCCGCGCCTGAGGTCATTTTCCACCTCGCCGCGCAGCCACTGGTGCGACGCAGCTATCGCGAGCCTGCAACCACATTCGACACCAATGTCGGCGGACTCGTGCACCTGCTCGACGCGGTGCGGGTGTGCCCTTCGGTACGCGTTGTGATCAACGCAACCACCGACAAGGTCTACGAACCGCATGCCGTGCCGGACGTTTACCGCGAGGACGATCGCCTCGGCGGGCACGACCCGTACAGCACCTCGAAAGCCTGCGCCGAATTGGTGTCGACCTGCTATCGGCGTAGCTACTTCGATTTTGACGACGGCCGCGGGCACACGGTGCAACTGGCGACCGCGCGCGCGGGCAATGTCATCGGCGGCGGCGACTGGGGCGAGGACCGGCTGGTGCCCGACTTCATGCGAGCCACGTCGAGCGGCCGGACGTTGCGCATCCGTAATCCGCGGGCGACCCGTCCATGGCAGCACGTGCTGGACCCGCTCTCTGGCTACCTTCGTGCAGCACAGGCATTGCTCAGCGGAACGGCGGGCGGTGACGCCTGGAATTTCGGACCTGCCGCTGATGCCACCCTCACCGTCGGCGATGTTGTCGCCCGCCTTCAGCGCGAGTTCCCCAAGGTAAAGGTCGAAACCGATGCCGGCCCGCATCCGCATGAAGCCGGGCAACTCTCTCTGGACTGCAGCAAAGCCGCGCGCGAACTCGCATGGCGTCCGGTATGGAACGCGGACACGACCCTGCAACGCACCGCGCAGTGGTACCGCGCCTACTCCACAGGCGGCAGCGTGTGCAGCCGCGACGATCTCGTCGCCTATGTGGACGATGCGCGCAGCGCCGGCCTGGAATGGGCGACATGAAGCTGTTGCCGACGCCATTGGCAGGCCTGCAGATTGTGCAAACCGTGTCGAATGCTGACGCCCGCGGATCGTTCGAGCGCCTGTTCTGCGAACAGGAATGGGCACCGTTGCGTGCAGGCCTGCGCTTCGTCCAGGTCAACCTCTCGACGACCGCCGAGCGCGGTAGCGTGCGTGGCATGCACTTCCAGCGCGAACCTGCAGCGGAGGCAAAGCTGATCCGTTGCGTGCGCGGGCATGCCTTCGACGTTGCAATCGACGTGCGTGTCGGATCGCCAACCTTCCTGAAGTGGCACGCGATCGAACTGCGCGCGGCAGAACCGCGGGCCATCTTCATTCCTGAAGGCTTTGCGCACGGCTTCCAGGCCTTGAGTGATGACGTGCAACTGCTGTACTTCCACACCACGCCGTGGACGCCTGCTTGCGAAGGCGGGCTGCGTCATGATGATCCGCGCCTGGCGATCGACTGGCCGCTGCCGCCGATCCATGTGTCAGACCGCGACCGTGCGCATCCACTGCTCGACGACACCTTCGTGGGAGTACAGGCATGAAGTGCCGTTTCTGCGGGACGCTCTTGCGCGACGTGTTCCTGGACCTTGGTACGGCGCCGCCGTCGAACGCCTTCCTGTCCCATGAAGCGCTGCAAGCACCCGAGGCATGGTTTCCGCTGAAGCTGTACACCTGCGCGCAATGTCATCTTGTCCAGGTCGATGAGGTCCAGCACCACGAACAACTGTTTGCACCGGACTACGCTTATTTTTCGTCGTACTCGCGCTCGTGGCTGCAACACGCCGAACATTACGTGTCGGCAGTCGTGCCGCGATTGTCACTCGACGCCGGCAGTCTGGTGGTCGAAGTAGCGTCCAACGACGGCTACCTGCTGCAATACGTCAGCGCGCGTGACATTCCCTGCGTCGGCGTCGAACCAACCGCCGGCACCGCGCAGGCGGCCCGCATGCGCGGGATCGAAACCGAAGAACGATTCTTCGGCGAGGCGTTCGCGCGTGGATTCGCCAATCGTCGTGGCCACGCCGACCTGATCGTCGCCAACAACGTGCTCGCGCATGTCCCCGACATAAACGACTTCGTTGCCGGCTTTGCGGCGCTGCTTGCACCACAGGGCGTGGTCACGATCGAGTTCCCGCATCTGCTGGAGCTGGTCGCCAACCGCCAGTTCGATACGGTCTACCACGAGCATTTTTCCTATCTGTCGTTGCATACGACGTGTCGGATTCTTGCGGCGCACGGCCTGCGCGTGTGGGATGTGGAATCGCTGCTTACCCATGGTGGTTCGTTGCGTATCTGGGCCTGCCGCGACGACGCCATGCACCCCGGAACGCCTGCGGTGGCGGCGATGCTGGCGAAGGAACAGGCCGCCGGGATGTTCGAGCTGACTTGGTACCAGGGCTTCCAGTCGGTCGCCGAGGTGGTAAAGAATGATTTCCTGACGTTCCTGCTTCTGCAGAAACGTAACGGCAAACAGGTCGCCGGTTATGGCGCAGCGGCGAAGGGCAACACCCTGCTCAACTTCGCCGGCGTGCGAACTGACCTGCTGGCCTTCGTCGCCGATGCCTCGCCGCACAAGCAGGGACGCTACCTGCCCGGCGCGCGCATCCCGGTCGTCGACGAACAGCACTTGCGCGAGGCCAAGCCGGACTTCGTGGTAGTCCTGCCCTGGAACCTGCGCGAAGAGATCACGGCGCAGCTCGCGTACATCCGTGAATGGGGTGGGAAATTCGTGGTTGCGGTGCCGAGTCTGGAGGTTCTTTGAACATGCGGGTTGCTGTCACTGGATCCAGTGGATTCATCGGACGTCATGTCGTGCGACAACTTGCCGCACGACGTGGCATCGACGTCATAGCAATTGCGCGACACCCCGATGCTTCCATCAGCCCATCGGTGACTCCCGTCGAACTGGACATCGGCGCCGACAACGCACACATGTATGACTCGATCGGGCGCCCGGACGTGTTGCTGCATCTCGCTTGGAGTGGTCTCCCGGACTATCGTGCAGCAACGCACCTGGAGAGTGAGCTGCCGCGACAGATCGGTTTCCTTGATGCTTGCGTGAACGCCGGGCTTCGTCGTCTGGTCGTGGCGGGTACCTGCCTCGAGTACGGCATGCAATCAGGCTGCCTCGACGAGTCACTGCGTACCGCCCCAATCACTGCCTATGGCCAAGCCAAAGACCGCTTGCGCGAGCATCTCGATGCCTGCGTGGCAGCGGACGGACTGCAGCTTGCGTGGGCACGACTGTTCTACCTATATGGACCAGGCCAGGCACCCACCTCGTTGTATTCCCAGTTGCGAACGGCCGTCGAAGCTGGCGCGACTGAGTTCCCCATGTCTCCCGGTGACCAACAAAGAGATTTCCTTCCAATCGACGCCGCTGCCGCGTATCTGTGTGCGCTTGCGTTGGAGGCACCGGATGCAGGCGTGGTCAACGTGTGTGGTGGTACCGCGAAACCAGTGGTGTCCTGGGCGCGTGCATGGCTTTCCGAATGGGGTGCCGACCTGACGCTGAAACTGGGCGTATATCCTTATCCCGAGTATGAACCCCATGCATTTTGGGGAAGCACCATGAAACTTCATTCGTTATTGGGGACGCCATGAGTGCGCGAGAACTGTTGCGGCTACAAGACGTCCCAGTCTACCAGAACAAGATGTTCGATACGGTAGCTGCGGCACGAGCCTGTCCACGTGGTGACGTAATACTGATGCAGGACGATGCTACTGGACTAGTCAGCAACATCGCCTTCGATCCGCGCAAACTCGACTACGACAAGAGCTACCAGAACGAGCAGGGCCACTCGTCGATGTTCCAGGAACATCTGTCGGAAGTGCTCGCCACGCTTGAACGGCATTTCCGCTCCGCGCGCATCCTTGAGATTGGATGCGGCAAGGGCGCATTTCTCGATCAATTACGCAACGATGGCCACGATGCCTGGGGCGTGGACCCGGCATACGAGGGCGATTCGCCCTACATCACCAAGGCACGGTTTGAACCGGAACTTGGCATCCGTGGTGATGCCATCGTCATGCGACACGTTCTGGAGCACATTCCGCAACCGCTGGCCTTCCTGGACACGATCCGGCGCGCGAATGGCGACCAAGGCACGGTCTACATCGAAGTCCCCTGCCTGGACTGGATTCTGCGCAAGCGCACTTGGTTCGATGTGTTCTACGAACATGTGAACTACTTCCGCCTCACGGACTTCAACCGGATGTTCGCAACGGTTCGCGAGTCGGGCCACCTGTTTGGCGGTCAGTACCTGTACGCGGTTGCGGAGCTGTCGTCACTCCGAGACCCTGCGACTTTCGGTCCACATGCTCCTGTCTCCATACCCGGTGATTTTTTCGCCAATATTGATCATTGCCTCGACCAAGGCGCCCACGCTCCGCAACACATCGTCTGGGGCGGTGCAGCCAAGGGGGTGATGTTCTCGCACCACGCAATCAATCGGGGCCTGTCCTTGGATTTCGCTATCGACATCAATCCGGCCAAACAGGGAAAATTCTTGGCAGCCAGCGGCCTGCCGGTGCTTGCCCCGGATTACGGAGTGTCGCAAATAGCCGACAACGCCGTGATTTTCGTGATGAACTCCAACTACCTGGAAGAAATCCGGACGCTGGCCGGACCCGACTTCAACTATATTCCCGTGGACAGATCATGAGCGATTTTCGAGAAGAATCCAGAGAACGCATAGCTGCCATCCGCGATAACACGCTTTTACAAGCAGATGCACGCGCACTGACCAACAGCTCAATCTCGGCACAGTATTCCTACAACTTCTTCTGGCTCGGACGCCCGATCATCCAGTACCCACAGGATATGATCGCGCTGCAGGAAATCATCTGGGAGGTGCGGCCCGACCTGATCATCGAGACCGGTATTGCGCACGGCGGCTCGCTGATCCTTAGCGCGTCGTTGCTGGCGCTGCTCGACTACTCCGACGCCGTGCAGGCGGTGGAAGTGCTCGATCCACGCACCGCCCGCCGCCGCGTGCTCGGCGTCGACATCGACATCCGCGCGCACAACCGCGCCGTGATCGAAGCGCACCCGATGGCACATCGGATCGATATGATCCAGGGATCGTCGATCGATCCTGACATCATCGCCCGCGTGCACGCGGCGGCGCAGGGCCACGAACGCGTACTGGTCATCCTCGACTCAAACCATACCCATGACCACGTCCTCGCCGAGCTGGAGGCCTATGCCCCGCTGGTCAGCCGGGGCAGCTACTGCATCGTGTTTGATACGGTGGTCGAGGACCTGCCAGAAGACATGTTCCCGGACCGCCCCTGGGGCAAGGGCGACAACCCCAAGACGGCCGTCTGGGAATACCTGCGCCGGTTGCGGGAGGAAGGGCGAGCTGCGGCCGATGGCAGCCCACTTCAACTGGCTATTGATCAGGACATCGAGGCCAAACTGCTAATTACCGTCGCCCCCGACGGCTATCTTCGTCGTGTGAAGTAGCTACTTTGGCCACGATTCGAACGCTCTTCGGTGACGCATGACCCGGCTGCGCAACAACGTCTTCGCAAACTTCGCCGGTCAGGCATGGGCGGCCATGATTGGGTTGGTATTTTTGCCGATCTACATCCGTTTCCTGGGTATCGAGGCCTACGGCATGGTCGGCTTCTTCCTGAGCCTGCAGGCGTTCTTTGCAATCCTCGATTTCGGCCTGTCGGCCACGATCAACCGCGAGCTGGCGCGGCGGCTGCAGGCCGGGCGCGCAGCGGATGAAATTCGCGACCTGGTGCGGACGTTGGAGTGGGTTTACTGGCCACTTGGCCTGCTGGTTGCCGGCCTGACCCTGCTGGCCAGTGGTCCAATTGCCACGCATTGGCTTAACCCCGTCGACCTTGGTCGCGAAGATCTCGCTCAGGCGATCGCGCTTATGGGCGTGGCGGCCGCTTTGCAGTGGCCGACTGGATTTTACGTTGGAGGTTTCAGCGGAATCGAACGCCAGGTGCTCCTCAATGCCCTCAATGCCTGCTTCGCAACGCTGCGTGCGGCCGGCGCGGCGCTAGTGCTTTGGCTGTGGTCGCCCACCCTGGAAGCGTTCTTGCTGTGGCAGGTCGCAGTTGCAGCACTACAAACCCTGGTGTTTCACCATGTGTTTTGGCGGCTGCTGCCGGCGGGCTCGCGCCCCGCCAAGGCCAGTGGCAGCTTGCTGCGCGAAGTGCACGCTTTTGCCTTGGGCATGACGGCGATCCTGGCGCTGTCGTTCCTGTTGATGCAGTCTGATCGCATCATCCTGTCCAAACTGTTGCCGTTGGACGAATTCGGCTACTACACCGTGGCCGCGGCCGTCGCCGCCGCGCTAGCGCGAGTCATCCATCCGTTTTTCAGCGCGTTGTATCCACGCTACTGCGCGTTAGTGGCCAGCGGCGAGCGCGATCGCCTGATCGACCTCTACCACCACAGCAACCAGTTGCTGGCGGTGGTGGTGTGTTCGGTCGCCGCGATGCTGGTGTTTTTCGCCGCCGACATCCTGCGTCTCTGGACCGGTGATCCGTTACTTGCGGCAAAAAGTGGCCCGGTGCTGGCGCTGCTCGCTTTGGGGACCGCGCTTAACGGGCTGATGAATCTGCCCTACGCCTTGCAGCTGGCCTACGGCTGGACCCGTCTCGCCATCCAGCAGAACATCGTGGCCGTGCTACTGGTCATTCCCGGCACCTGGTGGCTGGCACGACATTACGGCATGACCGGCGCCGCAATAATGTGGGTCGCGCTCAACTTGGCCTACGTGCTGATCAGCATTCCGCTGATGCACCGGCGACTGCTGCCGCGTGAGATGGCGCGGTGGTACAAATTTGACGTATTGCCGGCGGCCTTGACGGCAGGAGTAACCGCGGGTTGCGCGCGTATTTTTATTGCCCCCCTTCCTCGCACCCTCTCCGGCCTCTTGCTATTGGCCGGGACGGCGAGTCTGGTAGTTATGGCAAGCGCGACGGCGACCGCTGTACTTCGATCCAAGAGGTCGCGAGTCCCAGAATCGATTCAGAGCTGACAAGCTCGCTCGCAGCCGCCACACTGACGACATGCGCCCTCGAATCAACGTAATCATTCCCACCAGGGAACGCGCCGATACCTTGGTCCATGCACTGCGCACCGTCGTCCAGCAGGACTACGATGACGTACAAATCATCGTCAGTGATAATTTCAGTCAGGATCAGACCCGGCAGGTGGTGGAGTCCTTCGGAGACTCGCGCATCAGGTACCTCAACACTGGGCGCCGCATCAGTATGTCGCACAACTGGGAGTTTGCGCTGTCGCATGTAACTCATGGCTGGGTTACTTTCCTCGGCGACGACGACGGACTTCTACCAGGTGGATTGGAGCGAATTGGCGCACTCATTGGTCAAACCGACTGCAAAGCGATTACAACACGTTGGTGTCATTATTATTGGCCGGGGACCGGAGGCAATGAAAATCGCCTGTCTGTTCCGCTTGGGCGAAAAGTCGAAAGACGGAATGGGCAAGCTTGGCTTGGAAAGTTATTGCGTGGTAGCGCTTCTTACATGGAACTCCCCTGGCTTTATACCGGGGGTTTTGTGGAAATCTCCCTAGTCAATTCTGCTCGTGTCAATAACGGATCTTTCTTTCTATCCATTACCCCTGATATATATTCTGCGATCGCGATCAGCTCGGTTGCAGGGGATTATCTCATGGTCGATGAGCCCGTAAGCGTAGCAGGCGTTTCTCACCACAGTAATGGCGCTTCTTTTTTCGGCTGTGAAAATCCCGCAGCCTCCAATCAATACCTGTCCGAAAATACCATTCCGTTTCACGCCATGCTTGGCGATATTCCTGTCAAGTCACTTTCGCTCCTCACATATGAGTGCTACTTGCAAGCTGCTCATCTTCGAAGAAAGACTCCACAAGACGACATTGAGAGTCAACTTGCACTAGCAATACGTGTGGCGCCCAGCACTGATATTGAACAAACGCGTGCAGATTGCATGAGAATCGCGTCGATCAATTCGATTTCGGAGCAGACGATTAATCGTCAATTGCGTTTGGCCAAACGCCTGCCGTTAAAACCCGAAAGATATTTACTAACCACCATAAACACGCACATTTATGCGGCTTCAAACGTTGCGGACGCCGCAATACTAGCCCATACACTTCGCACACTACACCACACGGTTTTTACATTTCGCTATTTGCTGTCCACCATCGCTCGAGAAACACGTCACCGGATCGAAAGAGCAAGAAATTTTGTTCTCGAAACCGTTCTCGACTGGCTTTCATGAATATACAGATTCTGCGAGCTTCAACATGAGGATCGGAATCGATGCCCGTCCGTTGGCAGGGCAATTATCGGGCATAGGCCGCTACGTTCTAGAGTTATGCCATACATTGGACGCCGCGTTTCCTGACGCCGAGTTCTTTGCCTACTCGCCGTATTCACCTTCGGTAGCACTACCATCGCAACGCTGGATCGAGCGGCAGCACGAATGGCAACTTACTCATCTCGGCGGATATTTTTGGCTTAAGTATCTAGCTCCCAGCCTCATTGCCCATGATCGCCTGGACTGGTTCGTGGGTACACGGACATTACTACCTTCGCTACCTGAGAACCTCCGTTCGATAAGCGTAGCCTACGACCTGAACCATGTCATAGTGCCTCGTACCATGACGCCAGCGAACCGGCTCGCCCACACACTCTTCTTGCGCCATGATGTGCGGCGCGCCACCCGTGTGGTCGCCATTTCTGCGGGTACCGCATCAAGACTCGCCCGTTATACCGGCCGTCGCGCTGACCTTGTTGTGCACCCCGGCATCGCACCGCATTTTGGCGTTCAACACCCGAACGAAATTGATCGCGTACGCGCCAAGCACGGCCTGAATGGCCCATATCTGTTAAGCGTGGCGACCTTCGAGCCACGAAAAAACATCGGTGCCCTGATCGACGCGTTTTTGGCATTGAAGGCCGCGGGACGACTGCGCGACCACACGCTGGTGCTGGCGGGGGCCGGGGGCTGGGGCCAGTCCGGGCTGGCGCGCCAACTGGAACAGGGCATTCCCGGCATACGTCGCCTGGGCTTCGTCGACGATGCGGACCTGCCACCGCTGTACGCGGGTGCCGATGCGTTTGTGTTTCCGTCGATTTACGAAGGCTACGGCATGCCGGTTGCGGAGGCACTTGCCTGCGGCACCAGGGTGGTGGCGACCAATATCCCGGAGCTGCGCGAGGCCGCGCACGGACGGGCGGTACTGGTGGACCCAGACGCAGCATCGATCGCGAGCGGCATAGAACAGTCGCTGCTGCAGCAGCGGCCAGACCCGCTGCCACGTGACTACAACGCCGAAAGCAAACGCGCGTTCGCGGCGTTATTCACCGCTGATTAGGGGCCAACCAACCAGTCCCGCGTAAACGCGCAGGTACGCACCGATTGCAGCCGCCTCGCCGAACACCTCGATTGCGCGCTGCCTTCCTGCGATACCCATCAGGCGCGCCAGCCCGCGATCGCTCTCCAGTTGCCGACACCGCGCGGCAAACGAGGGCACATCGTCGACAGACACAAGTAATCCGGTGACGCCATCATCGACGACCTCGGTCACCGCACTGGTTTGAAACGCAACGACCGGCTTCCCGCACGCCATGCCTTCCAGCGCGGTGTAACCGAAGCCCTCATACCGTGACAGCGAGATCACCGCGTCGCAGTGCTGGTACTCGCGGACCAATTCATCCTCCGTCAGCCGGCCGAGCATGTGCACGCCCGGCATCGTGGCGACGCTCACGCCGCGCAATCCACCCGTGCAGCGCAATGCAAAACGCGGACCGAGCGCGACAGCCAATCCCGGGAGAAGGTCAAACCCTTTGCGCCGACTGTGGTTGCCGACCATCAACAAGCGGAACGGTCGAGCCGGGTCCGGGACGTAACCCGGATCTGGAACGTACCGCGTGGTGTCGACCCAGTTGGGGATTGCCAATACGTTGGCGTGACCGCAGAAAGAGCGCACGGTGCCAGCGACATAGGCCGAGATCGCGGTGACGGCCTGGCTCCCCTGCAGAGCGCGTTGCTCGCGCCAGCGGATGTGCCAGCGATGGTAAAGCGTCTGGCCGAAGGAACGATGGGGCGCGTAGGCCGGATCGTGCACGAGATGGAGCACGGTGGCCACCACCGGTATGCCACGCCCCACGAAGGGCAAGGCTAGCCAGCCGTTCGCATGGATGACATCGGTACCCTCCGGCACGCGATGCAGGCGCATCAGTTCCGGCAGGAACTCGTACCAGGCCGGGAACCAAGTGATGTCGACCTCAATATCTCGAGCGCGCAATGCTGCCGCCAGCCGTTCGGTGAATACATCAGCGCCGGTTCCCGCGCGAATGGTAGGCAACCAGACACGCATCATTCGGCCACCTGGGCGCCGAGCAGAGCCGCGTAGGCCTTTGCCCGCATTCGCCAGTCGAAGTGCTGAACTGCGTGCACCCTCTCAGCGACAGCATGGTCAGTAACGGGCACCTCCAGCGCAGCGCACACTGCACCCGCCAACTCCGCGATGTCGTCCGATTGGACGAGGAGGCCAATGGTTTCGTCCTTCACCACGTCGCGCACGGCCGGCAGATTACCGGCGACGATCGGACAGCCGCAACCCGCGGCCTCGATCAGCACCAGTCCCAGCCCTTCCTGGTCGCCGCCCTGTGTGCGCACGAACGGTGCCACGAATACCGCTGCTCGTTGGTACAGCGGGGCCAAGCCATCCTGCGGCACCGCGCCGAGAAATGTCACCCGGTCGACGAAGCCAAATTGCCTGACCTGCTCGCGGCAGGCCTGCTCCTCGGGCCCGAATCCGACGATCGTCAGCCGCGCCGTGGGATGGACGCGCAGGATCGCCGGCATCGCCTCGACAAGATGCCGGAGGCCCTTCTTCTCCACAAGACGGCCAACAAAGAGGATCTCGTCTCGGGAACGCTCGATGGTGGGATCCGGCGAGAATCGGCCATTCAAATCCACGCCCATCGGTTCGACATGGACCTTGCCCAGATCGATACCCATTCGCGTGAGTTCGTCCCGCATCGCGGCGCTGACGACCGCCAGCGCTGCGGCTCGCCTAGCGACAAATCGCTTGAGCACCTGCAATGGCTTCGCCCGCAGCGCGAACAGGTCGGCCCCGTGCGACGTGACCACCATCGGCGGCGTCAGCGGCTCGATTAAGCCGATGAGTGCGACGATCAGACCTTGCGGAAGTAACCAGTGCGCATGCACCACATCGGGCCGGAACTGTCTGATCAACCTCCAAGTCGACCAGGCCTGCATCAGCAGGAAACCTGGCAGCAGAAACCATTTCCACCGGTGCCGCTTCAGATTGGTGACGATGCCACCATCGTTCACTAGGGTTTCAAGCCGCATTGGCGCATACCGATAACGCATGACGCGAACGCCATCGAACATTTCTTCAGTCGCGGCGCCCGGTGCATGCGGACCAAGCACGGTGACATCGAACTTGTCTGTCAGGCGTCGAGACAGCTCATGCACGAACCCGGGCTCAGGGTCGCCCAACCAACGTGGATAAGTGGACGCGAGGACCAACAAGCGCGGACGTCGATCGCTAGCCGGTTTAATCATTCAGGCGTACAGCTTCGACGAAATAGGCTCCAGGCATCATTTGTTGCGTTGGCCACATCCTGCCGAAGCACCATCCCAATACATTGACCAAGACAATTGCAAATGGAAGCAGTGGCAGCCAGAGCATGCGCCAACTCCTGTTCGTGATCGCATCAATCCCCCCTTGGGCAAGAGCCATCGATAAATTGGCTGATGCCACTTCCGCTGTTAGCCCGACCGGCTGAATCAACTCAAGGTGTAGGCCTGCCTGGTGAATGCGGCGTGCAAGGCCATGTTCAGTCAAACGCTGATAATCATGCGGCTGGTCATGTAGCGGATAGGCGAAAGGTATCGTGAGGAGTAAATGCCCACCCAGGCGCAACACCCGGCTGGCTTCATTCAATGCGAGTTCGGGATCCGGGACATGCTCCAGGACATCTAGCAGCATGACCGTATCGAATGAACGGTCCTGGAAAGGAAGCCTCCTGGCATCCCCGAATATCTCCGGACGCGTCCCATATAGACCCTCGGCCGTACTCGGGTAATCCAGGCCGTGGTATTCGCTGATTCGCGTCAATGATTTACGAATACTCCCATCGGCACAGCCAATGTCCAGGACTATCCCGACAGCACGCCGTGACACCCAATCAGTTCGCTCACGCCCGTGTTTGACGATCAGCCACTGGGGATGGAGCGGTGTAGCGAGTATTGGCCCCAGGACCTGACGCAACCGATTGCGCAGGAGTACGTTCGCTTCAGTCATGCCTGCGATAAGTCAGCGAAGTGATCTGCTCTGACACCAACCCGATCAGGAAGATAATGACCGAAGCACTGAACAGCAGCATGCTCATGTTGGTGAGCCGGTGCTGAGTGAAGAAGGTCCATCCGTAGTATCCGATCCCGGTCACGAAGAACGCCAACGCGGTTGGCGCGAACAGCTTGACCGGCGAATACAGGGTGGCGATCTTGAAGATGATCAACAGGAAGCGGATGCCATCCCTGATGGGGCGGATATGGCTGCCAGTGCCGACTCGCGATGCCACCGGAACCGGGACGTAGGCCACTGCATAGGCACTGCGGAAGAACGCCATGGTGCTGGTCGTGGGGTAGCTGAAGCCGTTGGGAAGCAGGTGCAGGAATTCGCGGAACTTGCCCGCATTAACGGCGCGAAAGCCCGAAGTCAGATCCAGCACCTTGTGCCCGGTCATCCAGCTGGCCAATCTGTTGTAAAACGCATTAGCCAGACTGCGCCCGGCGTTGGCCTGGCCTCCGCGGGCGCGCGCACCTACCGCCATGTCGTAGCCGGCTTCCAGCTTCGCGAGCAATTCCGGAATATTGGCGGGGTCGTGCTGGCCGTCGGCGTCCATGAAGACGAGAATGTCGCCGGTCGCCGCACGCGTACCGCGCTTGATGGCGGCGCCGTTGCCCATTCCATACGGACTGCGAAGAACCCGCGCACCGTGTGCCTCCGCCACCTGTAGGGTCTCGTCCGTAGAGCCATCATCAACCACGATCAACTCGGCATCCGGATAGATCTGCCGCAGGCGCGGCAATGTCAGGGCCAGGCCAGCCGCTTCATTACGCGCTGGCAGGATGATGCTGATCGCAGATGTCTGAATACCCATGCATCAAGACTAGCGTGATTGTCAGGAGTCGTGCAGGGGCAGTCGTCACTGTTCGCGCTCTGGCCGGATTGCGGTAAAGTCGATACTCGCTGGGGAGAGCAACAGCCAATGAGTGCAGTAAATGCCGCCAATCTGATGGGAATCACCGGCATCGCCCGGCGCCTGGTGCTGGATGGCGCCATGGAGGAAGCTGACGCGCGCAAGGCCATGGACGCGGCCACCCAGGCAAAGGTGCCGCTGGCCACTTACATTGCCGACCACAAGCTGGTCCCGACGCGCGCGCTGGCCGCTGCGCATTCGCTGGAATTCGGGATGCCGCTGATCGATCCGCTGTCCGTGGATCCGACGCAGTCGGCGATCAACCTGGTCAAGGAAGAATTGCTGCGCAAGCATCAGATTTTGCCGCTGCACAAGCGCGGTAACCGGCTGTTCGTCGGTATCGCCGATCCCACCGACATTGGCGCGCTGGAAGAGATCAAATTCCATACCAACCTGACCGTCGAGCCCATCCTGGTTGATGCGGACGGCCTGAAGCGCTGCCTGGATCTGTGGCTGGAAGCCGCCGAGGCATTCGATGATGGAGACGGGGACGGCCTGGAAGGACTGGAAGTCAGCGGTGGCGATGAGGACCTGTCGAACGACACCGGCATCGATGCCAGCGGCGAAGACACGCCGGTGGTCAAATTCATCAACAAGGTGCTGGTGGACGGCATCCGCAAGGGTGCCTCGGACGTCCACTTCGAGCCTTACGAGACCGATTACCGGGTGCGCCTGCGCATCGACGGCATCCTCAAGACGGTCAAGAAGATCCCGAACAAGCTGCACCAGCGCATCGCGGCGCGCCTGAAGGTCATGGCCCAGCTGGACATTGCCGAGAAGCGTGTGCCGCAAGACGGCCGCATCAAGCTCAACCTGTCCAAGAGCAAGCAGATCGACTTCCGCGTCAGCACCCTGCCGACCCTGTTTGGCGAGAAGATCGTGCTGCGCATCCTGGACGGCAGCGCGGCCAAGCTGGGCATCGACAAGCTGGGCTATGAGCCGGACCAGCAGAAGCTATTCATCGACGCCATCCACAAGCCTTACGGGATGGTACTGGTGACTGGCCCGACCGGTTCCGGCAAGACCGTGTCGCTGTATACGGCGCTCGGCATCCTGAACGACGAAACCCGCAACATTTCCACCGTGGAAGACCCGGTCGAAATCCGACTGAACGGCATCAACCAGGTGCAGCAGAACGTCAAGCGCGGCATGACCTTCGCCGCTGCGCTGCGCAGCTTCCTGCGCCAGGACCCGGACATCATCATGGTGGGCGAAATCCGCGATCTTGAAACCGCTGAGATCGCGATCAAGGCGGCGCAGACTGGCCATATGGTGCTGTCCACCCTGCATACCAACGACGCCCCCCAGACGATCGCGCGCTTGATGAACATGGGCATCGCGCCCTTCAATATCACCAGTTCAGTCAGTCTGGTCATCGCCCAGCGTCTGGTGCGCCGCCTGCACGACTGCAAGCGCGCGGTGCATCTGCCCGAACATGCCCTGCTCGCCGAGGGCTTTACTGACGATGAGGTGCATGCGGGTATCACCCTGTTCGAGCCGGTAGGTTGCGAGGACTGCACGGAAGGCTACAAGGGCCGTGCCGGTATCTACCAGGTGATGCCGATGACCGACCAGATCCAGCAGATCGTGCTGGCCGGTGGTAACGTGCAACAGATTACCCAGGCGGCTCTGGTCAGCGGCGTCCGCGACCTGCGCCGATCGGCGTTGGACAAGGTCAAGGCCGGCGTCACCAGTCTTGTCGAGATCAACCGCGTCACCAAGGATTGAGGGAGCCAACATGGCCGCACGCAGAACCGCAATCAGCAAAGCCAGGACCCAGGCCGAATCGCGCCGGTTGAACCCGATGGTGGAGTTCATCTGGCAGGGCCGCGACAAGCGGGGCGTGGTGATGAAGGGCGAACAACTGGCCAAGAACGCCAACCTGCTGCGCGCCGAGCTGCGCAAGCAGGGCATCACTCCTACGGTGGTTAAAACCAAATCAAAGCCCTTTTTTGGAGGCGCCAAGAAGATCTCACCGCGTGACATCGCGATCTTCAGCCGCCAGCTGGCGACCATGATGAAATCCGGCGTGCCGATCGTGATGGCGCTGGAGATCATTGGTGGCGGCAACAAGAACCAGACCATGAAGAAGATGGTCCAAGGCTTGCGCAACGACATCGAGGGCGGCGCGTCGATCTCCGAGGCGCTGGAGCGCTACCCGGTTCAATTCGATGAGCTGTATCGGAACCTGGTCAGTGCCGGCGAGACTTCCGGCGTGCTGGAAACGGTACTTGAGACGATCGCGACCTATAAAGAAAACATGGAATCGATCAAGGGCAAGATCAAGAAGGCCCTATTCTATCCAGCGTCCATTGTTGCCGTGGCCATCATCGTCTGCGGCATCCTCTTGGTGTTCGTGGTGCCTACGTTTGAGGAAGCCTTCCAGTCATTCGGCGCCGACCTGCCCGCCTTCACCAAGCTGGTCTTCGGGATATCCGAAAAACTGGTGGAATGGTGGTGGCTGGTCGCAATCATTGTTGGTGCCGCCGTATTCGCCTTCCTGTTCTTCTACAAGCGCTCGGTGCCGTTGCAGCACTTTATCGACCGGATGATGCTGAAAATTCCCGTGATCGGACAGGTGCTGCACAATTCAGCGGTCGCGCGTTTCGCCCGTACCCTGGCAGTGACCTTCCAGGCCGGCGTACCATTGGTGGAAGCCCTCGACAGCGTAGCCGGTGCCACCGGCAATACGGTCTATGAAAAGGCCGTACGGCGCATGAAAGAGGACGTATCGGTTGGTTACCCGGTTAACGTCGCGATGAAGCAGGTCAACGTATTCCCGCATATGGTGGTGCAGATGACCGCGATCGGCGAAGAAGCCGGCGCACTGGACACGATGCTGTTCAAGGTCGCCGAGTTCTACGAGGAAGAGGTCGCCAATGCGGTGGACGCGATGTCCAGCCTGATCGAACCGCTGGTGATGGTGGTGATCGGCACGTTGGTTGGGTCCATCGTGATCGCGATGTACCTGCCGATCTTCAAGCTCGCCTCGACGGTGATGTAACCGGATGGCTTTCCTGGATGCACACCCCGGCCTCGGCTACCCAGCTGCGGCTGGGCTTGGTTTGCTGGTCGGAAGTTTCCTGAATGTGGTGATCCTGCGCCTGCCGCGTCGCCTGGAGTGGGAGTGGAAGCGCGATGCCCGCGAGATCCTCGACGAGCCCGAGCTGTACGATCCACCGCCACCGGGAATCGTGGTCGAAGGCTCGCACTGCCCGCACTGCAAGAGGGCGCTGCATTGGTACGAGAACATCCCGGTATTCAGCTGGGCGATCCAGGGCGGCAAGTGCCGTGGCTGCAAGGCGCCGGTTTCCATCCAGTATCCATTGGTGGAACTGCTGACGGGTCTGCTGTTCCTGGCCTGCGTCTGGCGATTCGGGTTCGGTTGGAAGGGCTTTGGCGCAATCCTGCTGACCAGTTATCTGGTTGCGCTGTCCGGTATCGACTTTCGGACCCGCCTGCTACCCGACCAGCTGACCCTCCCGCTGCTATGGCTTGGTCTGGTCGCATCGGTGGAGAACCTCTACGTCGGCCAGAAAGCTGCGATGCTGGGCGCGATGGCCGGCTATCTGAGCCTGTGGTCGGTGTACTGGCTGTTCAAGCAGCTGACCGGCAAGGAAGGCATGGGCCACGGTGACTTCAAGCTGCTGGCAGCACTGGGCGCCTGGACCGGGTTGGCCGGTGTACTGCCGACGGTACTGATTTCATCGCTGGTGGGCGCGGTCATCGGTTCGATCTGGCTGATGGCCAAGGGCAAGGACAAAGCCACGCCGATTCCATTCGGGCCCTACCTTGCCATCGCCGGCTGGATCAGTTTTTTCTGGGGCGGACAGTTGGTCGGTGCGTACATGCGGTTTTCAGGATTAGCGTGAAGAGAAATGGGGTCAGAGTGAAGTTTCCTGACCACTTGACCGAAAAAGGGGTCAGAGTGAATTTCCTGCCTACTTCACCCGGTCGTTCCAGATTTACGTCAGGAAACTTCACTCTGACCCCTTTTTTCTGCTGCCCATGAACAACTATGTCATCGGCCTGACCGGCGGCATCGCCTCTGGCAAAAGCGAAGTCACCCGACGCTTCGAGGCGCTGGGGATCGTGGTTGCGGATGCCGACCTGGCCGCGCGCGAAGCGGTGGCGATCGGCAGTGATGGCCTGGCCGATGTCGTCGACATGTTCGGCGCTGGTGTGCTGGCTGCCGATGGCAATCTGGATCGCCCGGCGATGCGCCGCCGCGTGTTCAACGACACGGATGCCCGCAAGCGGCTGGAGGGCATCATCCACCCGCATGTGCGCGAGTTGCTTCATGCGGCGTGCTCCAGCGCAGACACCCCCTACGTGATCGCCGCCGTGCCGCTGTTGGCCGAAAGCGGCGGGCGCAAGGCCTACCCGTGGCTGCAGCGTATCCTGGTGGTCGATGTCCCCGAAGCCGTGCAACTGCAGCGCTTGCTGCAGCGCGACGGCATCGATGAAGCATTGGCCCGGCGGATGATGGCGGTGCAAGCCAGCCGTCAGCAGCGCCTGGCAATCGCCGACGATGTGCTGGTCAACGATGGCCCGCCAAGGCAGTTGGATGCGCATGTGCAAGCGCTGGATCGCTTGTATCGGGCACTCGCTGGCGGGTAAGTGTCGCGCTCTAGCGCGCGTCTACACCCATAGCCCGCGGATCGCGGCGATACCCTGCGCACCGTAATTGCGCGCAGCCGGGATATCGTCCACGCGCATGCCACCCAATGCATAGATCGGGAGTGAAACCTGCTCGCGCATCCGCGAGAACACATCCCACCCGATACCGCTGATGTCCGCATGCGTCACCGTGGCCTGCACCGGGCCGAGCACGACGAAGCCACAGTCCAGTTCCTGCGCACGCACCAGATCCTGCGTTGCGTGGCAAGACGCCGCCAGCACGCGCCCGGCGCTGGCGTGTTGTTTGATCGCTGGCGCACATTCGCGATCATGCAACTGTGTCGAACGCAGGTGCACGCCGCAATCAAGGCGCGCTGCCATCGCGATGTCGCCATTGATGAGCAGTTCGGCCCGTGCATCCCGACACAACTCGGCTGCACTGGCAGCCAGTCGTTCCCAACGCCCGGTTTCGCAATCGCGCGCGCGCAATTGCACGCGCTGGATGCCGGCGGCCAATGCATGTTGCAGAGCTGCAAGCCACGCTGCATCGTCACTGGCGCCTGGTTCGGGCGTGATCAGGTAGCGATCTGGCTGCCGCAACGCCGCGACCACCGGACGATCTGCAGGTGGCATCGGATAGCTGGCCAGCAAATGCGGCGGAGCCCAGATTAGTGCCTGGCCGTCCAGACCCTTGGGCGTGCCTTCGTAGGCATGCACCTCACGCACGTCCAGCACCAGTCGCTTGTCCGGGTATTGCTGCGGCACGCAGATCAGGGGCGTGCCTACGCTGGCATGGATGCCGAGTTCCTCGTGCAGTTCGCGCTGGAGCGCCCGTTCGGACGATTCGCCGGGCTCGACCTTGCCGCCGGGAAATTCCCACAGTCCGGCCAAGTCACGGCCTTCGGTGCGTCGCGCCAGCAGGATGCGCCCGCGCGGGTCGCGGATGACGCCGGCGACGACGTGGATTTGTGTCAGGTCAGCTGCCCGTGGCAGTGCTTGTACTTTTTCCCGCTACCACATGGGCAAGCCTCATTGCGGCCAATCTTGGGCATGGCGCGGGCCGTCTGCTGGAAGCCCTGGCCACCTGGCGAAGCGACATCCGCAGCTTCTTCGTCTGCGCCCAGGCCGCCCATGTCGGCATGCTGGAACTGCATCTGCTGCGCGGTTGATTCGGCTTGTGCACGCTCTGCGGCTTCGGCATTGGCGATCTCGTTTTCGTCACGGATGCGCACGCGGGCCAACAAGGAGATCACTTCGCGCTTGACCTTCTCCAGCAGCTCGGAGAACAGCTCGAACGCTTCCTTCTTGTATTCCTGTTTCGGCTGCTTCTGCGCATAGCCGCGCAGGTGGATGCCTTGGCGCAGATAATCCATGCGCGCAAGGTGTTCCTTCCAGGTTTGGTCCAGCACATTCAACATGACGTGCTTTTCCAGCATGCGCATGGTCTCGCCGCCGACCTGTGTTTCTTTCTCGGCGAACATGCCGGAGACGGTTTCCTGCACTTTCTCCTCGATCTGTTCAGTGTCGAGTTCCTCGTGTTCGGCATGCAGCTTCACCAGGTCCATCTGCACGCCGTACTCGGCGACCAGTTCCGCCTGCAGGCCGGCCAGGTCCCATTGCTCATCGACAGAATTGGGCGGGATGAAACGCTCGACCATCTCGCCGACCACGTCCGAACGGATGCCGTCGACGTTGCCCTGGATGCTTTCGGCTTCCAGTAGTTCGTTGCGCTGGGAATAGATCACCTTGCGCTGGTCGTTGTTGACGTCATCGAACTCCAGCAGGTTCTTGCGGATGTCGAAGTTGTGCGCTTCCACCTTGCGCTGCGCATTGGCGATCTGCTTGGTCACCAACGGGCTTTCAATGATGTCGTCTTCCTTCAGGCCCATCCGCTGCATCACCTTCTGCACCCAGTCGGCAGCGAAGATGCGCATCAAATTGTCTTCCAGCGACAGGTAGAAGCGGGACGAACCCGGGTCACCCTGGCGGCCGGAGCGGCCACGCAGCTGGTTGTCGATGCGCCGCGATTCGTGGCGTTCGGTGCCGATGATGTGCAGACCGCCTGCAGCCTTGACCGTGTCATGGCGCACCTGCCATTCGGCCTTGAGCCGCGCGCGGGTGACGTCGTCGACTTCGCCCTGCGCTTCGAGGTCGGCCATTTCGGTTTCCAGCGAACCGCCCAGCACGATGTCGGTGCCGCGACCGGCCATATTGGTGGCGATCGTCACCGCGTCCGGCGCGCCTGCGTTGGCGACAATAATTGCTTCGCGCTCGTGCTGCTTGGCATTGAGTACCTCATGCTTGATGCCGGCAACCTTCAGTTCTTCACTGAGCAGTTCCGACACTTCGATCGAGGTCGTGCCGACCAGCGTCGGCTGACCGCGCTCTACGCAATCAATAATGTCCTTGACCACTGCGCGGTACTTGCCGGCGCGATTGAGGAACACCAGGTCGGAATGATCCTTGCGGACCATTGGCCGGTGGGTCGGCACCACGGTCACTTCCAGCCCATAGATGTTCTGGAACTCATAGGCCTCGGTGTCAGCGGTGCCGGTCATGCCGGCCAGCTTGTCGTACATGCGGAACAGGTTCTGGAACGTGACCGATGCCAGGGTCTGGTTCTCGCGCTGGACCTGCACGCCTTCCTTCGCCTCCACCGCTTGGTGCAGGCCATCCGACCAGCGCCGGCCCTGCAGGGTGCGACCGGTGAATTCATCGACGATGATCACTTCGTCATCGCGCACGATGTAGTCCACGTCGCGCTGGTAGATCGCATGCGCGCGCATCGCGGCGTTGAGATGGTGGACAACGTGGATGTTCTGCGGGGCGTACAGGCTGTCGTCCTCGCCGAGGATGCCTGCGCCGCGTAACAGGTGCTCGGCGTGTTCCTGGCCTTCTTCGGACATGTGAACCTGCTTGCCCTTCTCGTCCACCCAGAAATCGCCTTCATCTTCCTCGGTCTTCTGCCGGACCAGCGAAGGCACGATCTTGTTGACGCTCAGGTACAGCTCCGGCGAGTCGTCCGATGGGCCGGAAATAATCAGCGGTGTACGCGCCTCATCGATCAGGATCGAGTCGACCTCATCGATGATCGCGTAGTGCAAGCCGCGCTGGAACCGGTCTTCCTTGGCCAGCGCCATGTTGTCGCGCAGGTAGTCGAAGCCGATCTCGTTGTTGGTCGCGTAGGTGATGTCGGCGGCGTACGCAGAGTGCTTGTCCGAATGCGGCATGCCCGGATACACCACACCCACGCTCAGTCCCAGCCAGGTGTAGAGCTTGCCCATCCAGGCGGCGTCGCGACGGGCCAGATAGTCGTTGACCGTAATGACATGGACGCCATTGCCTTCCAGCGCATTGAGGTAGACCGCCAGCGTACTCATAAGGGTCTTGCCCTCGCCGGTGCGCATTTCCGCGATCTTGCCCAGATGCAGCACCATGCCGCCGATCAGCTGGACGTCGAAATGGCGCATGTCGAACACACGGACCGAGGCCTCGCGGCAAACCGCAAAGGCTTCCGGTAGCAAATTGTCCAGCGACTCGCCCTTGGCGATGCGTGCCTTGAACTCCTCGGTACTGGCTTTCAGGACTTCGTCGGACAACGCCTGCATTTGCGGTTCCAGCGCATTGATCTTCTTGACCTGGCTGTTGAGTTGCTTGAGCAGGCGTTCGTTGCGGCTGCCGAAGACGCTGGTGAGCAAGCTGTTGAGCATGGTGCGAGGAATCCGGTCTGGGGGATGCGCGCATCCGGAAATGCAGCGGCATCACGTGGCGATCAATGAAAACGGGCGAATGAAAACGGGCGCCATGCGCCCGTTTTGGCAGTCCAATAGTGTAGCTGGAGGCGACGGCCGGCGTTTACAAGGTAAGTTGTGACCGGAAAAGGTGAGCTTGGTTCAAACGAAAAATCAGCCGCGACGGCCCTGCGACGCACTGGCCAGGAACTTGAGCGGATTGATCACTCGGCCGTCTTGCCACACTTCCAGATGGACATGCGCGCCGGTGGATCGTCCAGTGGAACCGGCCTTGGCGATTTCCTGGCCGCTGCGCACCAGGTCGCCGACCGTGCGCTCCAGCCGGGAGTTGTGGGCGTAGCGCGTCACGTAACCGTTGCCATGGTCGATCTCGATCACGTTGCCATAGCCCGAGCGCACGCCGGAAAAGCTGACCACGCCATCGGCGACGGCCAGCACCGGGTCGCCAACGCTGGCCTCGAAATCGATCCCTTTGTGGAACTGGTGGCCGCCGCCAAACGGATCTGCGCGCCCGCCGAAGCCCGAAGTGATGTAGCTGTTGGCGATTGGATCGCCGGATGGAATCGCGTTTCGATCCAGTTCGCGGTTGAACAACAGGCTCTCCAGCACCGACAGCTGGGTGTCGGCATCATGGAACTGGCCTTCAAGGCCTGCCAGGCGCTGGTGCAGTTCGCCCGGTGGCATGTCGCTGGCGCGTCCCACGCCACCCTGGCCGACAGGCTTGTCGAAGTCGAACTCACCGTCCTGCAACTGGCCCGCCTGGGTCAGGCGTGCACCGAGCGCATTCAGGCGGTTGGCCTGTGCCTGCAGTTCAGCCAGCCGTGCGGCCAGCGCATTGACCTCATGCTGGGCATTGCGGCGCACCTGCTTCAACTCGGCCTGGCGTGCGGCGTCGGCCGTCTGCATCGCTTCGACCTGGGCCATGCCGGCGGCGCTACGCACCCCTGCGCCGGCCAGGATGCCGACGGCGAGCACCACGCCGGCAGCGGCCAGCGGATGCTGCATCGACCAGAAACGGAGCCGGTAGCCCAGTGCGCGAATCTGCGTCAGCACCCTTGTCTGCGTGCTTGGGCGAGTCGAGGCGTTATGGTGTGGACTGGTTGTTTCGGTCATTGAGTCATGTCTCGTTCGCGGTCCACGCCCCGCTCCATGTCCTTCGACAAAGAAGCCAAGCCGCCTGCCGGGCCCCGCGCCGCGCTGGATGCGCTGTTCGCTGGAAGCACCGGAGACCCGTTGCGCCGCGCCTTGTGGCTCGATGCAATGGACCAACTGTTGCGTCCCTGCCTGCCGCCTTCACTGGCTGCACACTCGCGATTGGCGAATGTGCGTGGCGACAAGCTCGTTTACGTCGTTGATGCGCCGGTCTGGCATGCCAAATTGCGGCTGGCCACATCCGAATTGCTCACCGCCGCCCGCTCCATCGGGCTCGATGTGGCGGCGCTGCACGTCAAGACGACGCTGCAGCCGTTGCGACCGTTACCGCCGGCCGCACGCTCCACTCCACCGATGTCGGCGGCCACCCGATCAGGATTGGCGACTGCCTTGGCATTGCTGCGGTCTGACGCGCCCGATGACATAGCACCAAGCGCTGGGGAAGACCGATGACCAAGCCGGACAGGCACGCAAAACGATCACCCAACCGGCCAACGGGGCATCCTAACGTCATAAGTATGTGATTTTGTTAAAAAACCCGTAATCAGCAAGCTGAATACGTGCGTGGGGTCACAGCCCGTGGCATCTCACTCAGGCCATCGCGCCGGCAGGGGTTGCCGTGGAATACAGCAGTGGCGGGGCTATTTCGGGGTCCAAATAGCTGATTTCTTCCCAGGCACTGGCATCAGCCAGCAAGGCGCGCACTAGCCGGTTGTTCAGCGCGTGGCCGGATTTGAAGCCTTCATAGGCGCCGATAATCGCGTGGCCCGCCAGATACAAGTCGCCGACCGCGTCGAGGATCTTGTGGCGGACGAACTCGTCGGCGTAACGCAGGCCGTCCTCGTTCAGCACCCGGAATTCGTCCAGCACGATGGCGTTGTCCATGGATCCGCCAAGCCCGAGATTGCGCTCGCGCATGTATTCCAGGTCGTGCATGAAACCGAACGTGCGGGCGCGACTGACTTCGTTGATATAGGCGCTGGTGGAAAAATCCACTTCCGCGCGCGACCGCGAGCTCGGGATCGCCGGGTGGTTGAACTCGACCGTAAAGCCGATCCTGAAGCCCTGGTGCGGAGTGAAGCGTGCGAACTTGTCGCCCTCGCGCACCTCGACTGGTTGCAGGATGCGGATGAATTTCTTGGCCGCATTCTGCTCGGCGATACCGGCAGACTGCAGCAGGAATACGAACGGGCCAGCCGAGCCATCCATGATCGGGACTTCGGGCGCGGTCAGCTCGATATAGGCATTGTCGATGCCAAGCCCGGCAAGCGCCGACATCAAATGCTCGACCGTCATCACCTTGCCGCCATCGCGCGACAGCCCGGTGCACAGCACGGTTTCAGTGACTAGTCCGGCATGTGCCGGAATGTCCACCACTGGTTCGAGGTCGGTGCGACGGAACACGATACCGGTATCCACCGGGGCCGGGCGCATGGTGAGAAAGACTTTCTCGCCGCTGTGCAGGCCCACGCCGGTGGCGCGGATCAGGTTCTTGAGGGTGCGTTGGCGCAGCATCGTCGGAAGTGGGGTCCTGCAAAGTCAGGGACGATCTGGGATTGGATTGCTTGGGCCTGATCGCTATCGGAAATGGCGCCCGGGCACAGTCTGCGAGCCTAGCATGCACCAAGCTGAACGCGAGCGGAAGTCACGCTGGCGCAACGCAGCGGAACGAAAACCGGTCGACTGGCGAATGATCGCCAGTCGACCGCAAGACCGTCCGGGCCGGCGTGGCCCGGATGGGGACATGGAGCAGTTCCAGCTCCCTCCCCTGTTTACGGGGGAGGGTTGGGGTTGGGTTGGGGTTGGGGTGGGGGTGAGTTGAGAGGGAGGAGAGCGCCCGTTGCCCCCATCCCAGCCTTCCCCCGCTGGCGGGGGAAGGGGCATGACAATGCCGGGATGTCAGCTCGGTCTCAATCCGCCTGGCGACGCAGGAACGCCGGGATATCCAGATAGCCGCCATCCTGTGGCAACTCCGCAATGGCAGGCGCGGACGACGCCGTTTCGGCGCTGCGACGCAAGCCGCTGACGAAGCTGCCGCCGGCGCCCGGCACGAACGGATCGGACACTTCGTCGATCATCAGGCCGGTGGTGCCGTCGCGCTTGCCCTGGGTGCTGACCAGCTGCACTTGCGGACGACGCGGCGCATCAAAGCCGGTGTCGAAGCGGGCTTCGGGGCGGTCGCGGCCCGCCGTCTGGCGGCCGGTAACCCGGTTCAAGCCGGTAGCCACGACAGTCACCCGGACTTCGTCCTGCATATCCGGATCCAGCACGGTGCCGATGACCACGGTCGCGTCTTCCGAGGCAAACGCTTCGATGGTGCGACCGACTTCGTCGAACTCGGCCATGGTGAAGTCGGGGCCGGCGGTGATGTTGACCAGGATGCCATTGGCGCCCTGCAGGTTGACGTCGTCCAGCAACGGGTTCTGGATCGCCGCCTCGGAGGCAGCCTGCGCGCGGTCGTCTCCGCGAGCGCTGCCGGTGCCCATCATCGCCAGGCCCATTTCGGACATGACGGTGCGCACGTCGGCGAAGTCGACGTTGATCAGGCCCGGACGCACGATCAGGTCGGCGATGCCCTGCACCGCGCCCAGCAACACGTCGTTGGCGGCGCGGAAAGCCTGGATCATGGTCGCGTTGCGGCCGAGCACGGTGATCAGTTTTTCGTTCGGGATGGTGATCAGCGAGTCGCAATGCTGGCTCAGTTCCTCGATGCCCTTCAGCGCGACCTGCATGCGCCGGCGACCTTCGAACGGGAACGGCTTGGTGACCACGGCAACCGTGAGAATGCCCATTTCCTTGGCCAGCTGCGCCACTACCGGCGCGGCGCCGGTGCCGGTGCCGCCACCCATGCCGGCGGTGATGAATACCATGTCGGCGCCTTGCAGCGCGTCCATGATCACCTCGCGGTCTTCCAGCGCGGCCTGGCGGCCGACTTCCGGATTAGCACCCGCGCCCAGGCCCTTGGTGACGTTGCCGCCCAATTGCAGTTGCAGCTTCGCGCCGCAGTTCTTGATCGCCTGCGAGTCGGTGTTGGCGGTGATGAATTCCACGCCGTCGACATTGCTGCTGACCATGTGTGCCACGGCATTGCCGCCGCCACCGCCCACACCTACAACTTTGATGACCGCGTTGGGGGCCATCTTTTCAACCAGTTCGAAATGCGCCATGTCCGTGTCCTCTTGTTATTCATGAATTTCTTGTTTTGAATCGGCTTGTATTGAATCGGCTTGTATTGGATGCCTTGCCTGATGCCGCATCACCGTCTTCGTCGTCCTGCGTATTGCCTTGATCCTGGATCAATCGTTTTCATCACTAGAACTCGCCGCGATACCACTTCGACAATTTCCCGAACAGCCCGCCGACCTTGCCGGCCGGCATCATCGAGCGCCGCGGATTCTCGATCTGGCTGCCCATCAGCAGCAGGCCCACGCCAGTGGCATGCACCGGGTTGCCAGTCACCTCGCCCAGCCCGCTGACATGCTGCGGGATGCCGATGCGCACCGGCATCTGCAGCATTTCCTCGGCCAGTTCGACCACGCCTTCCATCTTCGAAGCTCCACCGGTCAGCACCATGCCGGCACGTACGTGCTGCTCGAAGCCGCTGCGGCGCAGTTCGGCCTGCACCATCTCGAAGATTTCCTCGTAGCGCGCCTGCACGGCCTGCGCCAATGCATGCCGTGGTAACCGCCGTGGTGGTCGGTCGCCGACGCTCGGCACCTGGATTGATTCTTCTGCGCGCGCCATCTGTGCCAATGCGCAGGCGTAGCGAACCTTGATCTGCTCGGCCTCGGGCGTGGGCGTGCGCAGCATGTGCGCGATGTCCTCGGTGACCTTGTCGCCGGCCACCGGCAGCGACGCGGTATGGCTGATCGCGCCATGCACGTAGACCGCCAAGTCCGTTGTGCCGGCGCCCATATCGACCAGCACCACGCCCAGTTCGCGCTCATCCGGGGTCAGCACCGCGGTGCTCGATGCCAGCGAGGACAACACCAGGTCATCCACCTGCAGGCCGCAGCGCTGCACGCATTTGGTGATGTTGGCCGCCGCCGATTGCGCACACACGACAAGATGCGCATGCACTTCCAGGCGCACGCCGCTCATCCCGACCGGGTTGCGAATGCCTTCCTGCGAATCATCCAGCACATAGTCGCGCGGGATTGCGTGCAGGATGCGCTGGTCGGCCGGGATCGCGACGGCCTTGGCCGCATCCAGCACGCGGTCGAGGTCTGCATAGGTCACTTCGCCATCGCGGATCGGAACGATGCCCTGCGAATTGCGGCACTGCACGTGGTTGCCGGAGATCGATGCGTACACGCTGCGCACTTCGCAGCCGGCCATCAATTCGGCTTCCTCCACCGCGCGCTGGATCGACTGCACGGTGGAGTCGATGTCGACCACGACGCCCCGGCGCAGGCCCCGAGACTCATGGCTGCCGATGCCGATCACTTCGATCGGCTCGCCCGGCGAATATTCGCCAACCAACGCGGTGACCTTGGAGGTGCCGACGTCGAGGCCGACGATCAATGATTTGTCGCCCTTGCGATTCATGTGGTTCCTTGCAGCGAACGCCCGTCACCCGATTGCAGTGCGGTGATGGGCTTGGGGAGAGGTGGCATGGCAGGCGTTGCCGGTTTGACGTCGCCTGCTTCCGGAAGCTCGGCCCAAACCAGGGCGAAGCCATTGGTGTAGCGCAGGTCGGCGCGTGCCAACCGCTGACCCGGGTGCTGCGCGACCAGCCGCGGCAACAAGTGCGCGAAGCGTTGCAGGCGTGTATCGGAATCGTTGCGGCCCAGCACCACGTCGGTGCCGCTAGCCAGCGTGATCGACCAGCTACCCCGCCGGTCTACCGCCACCCCGCGAACGCCACCGGCATTGGCCAAGCGCTCGCGTGCCTGGTTGTAGAGCGCCACGACCTCCGGCACACGTGCATCGGGGCCATCCAGCAGCGGCAAGCCCTTGGGCACATCCACCGCGTTAATCGCCGCGAACAACTTGCCCTGTTCCGACAGCAATCGATCCTTGCCCCAGCGCGCATATGGGCGATGCTCGCTGATGCGCACTTCCAGCACGTCCGGCCAGTGCTTGCGCACTTCCGCGTGCTCGACCCAGGGCAACACGTTCACTGCGGCCTGGATGCGATCCAGTTGCACCGCGAAGAAGCCGCGCTTGGCGAACGGCAATACCGTGGCGCGCAGTTTGGTTTCGTCCACGCGATGCAGGTCGCCCTGTACGCGCAGGGTGCGCAGCGGCCAGCGCTCACCGCCGACCCAACCGTTGACAACGGCGACCACCGGCAGCGCCACCAGCGCTAGCGCCAGGATCCAGCCCATCAAACGCAGCATCGCGCTCATGTGCCCGCCTCATGGGTCGATGCCGGCAAGCTCTGCTCGAGGATGCGCCAGCACAGTTCTTCAAAGTCGATGCCCATTTGCGCAGCAGCCTTGGGCACCAGCGAATGGTTGGTCATGCCCGGCGCGGTGTTCACTTCCAGCAGGTGCATCGCGCCCGTCTGGCGGTCGCGCATCACGTCGACCCGGCCCCAACTGCTGCAGCCGGCAGCGCGGAACGCGGCCAGCGCCATGCGACGGATCTCGTCCTCGTCGTCGCCCTGCAGGCCGGGGCACAGGTATTGGGTGTCGTCGGCCACGTACTTGGCGTTGTAGTCGTACCACTCGCCCTTGGGCACGATCCGAATCGAAGGTAGCGCAATATCACCGAGGATGCCGACGGTCAGTTCATCGCCGACGATCATCTGTTCCATCAGCATCTCGCCGCCGTATGCGCGAGCGACCTGGATGGCGTTGTCGATGCCCGCTTCATCGGTCACCCGCGCCACACCCACGCTGGAGCCCTCACTGGACGGCTTCACGAACACCGGCAAGCCAAGCTCAAACGCCGCGCTGCGCAGATCTGCTCCCGGCGCCAGACGCACGAAGCGCGGTGTCGGCAAACCCATGCTCATCCAAACCTGCTTGGTGCGGATCTTGTCCATTGCCAGCGCGGTGCCGAGTACGCCAGAACCCGTACACGGCACTTCCAGCGCCTCCAGCAGGCCCTGCAGTACGCCGTCTTCGCCACCACCCTTGTTGCCGTGCAGGATGTTGAACACGCGATCGAACTTCCCGTGCACCAGTCCATCGATCAGTTCCGGGATGCCGTCCACCGCATGCGCGTCCACGCCGCGTTCCTGTAGCGCGGCAAGAACCTTGCGCCCGGAATCCAGCGAGACCTCGCGCTCTGCACTGCTGCCGCCCATCAGCACAGCGACGCGACCGAACGCGCGCGGATCGGTGGTGCGCAGCGGCGCGAACACGTTGTCTTGAGCGACGGTCATGACGCGTCTCCCTGCAGGCCTTCACTGGCCAGCAATTGCGAGATCTGGCCGATGTCGCCGGCGCCCATCATCAGCAGCAGGTCGCCATCGCGAAGCACGCCAACTAGTGCATCCGGCAACTCCACCGCACTGCCGACTACTACCGGATCAACTCGGCCGCGGGTGCGGATCGAGCGCGCCAGCGACTTGGCATCGGCGCCCGCAATCGGCGCTTCGCCAGCCGGATAGACCTCGGTCAGCACCAATGCATCGACAGTGGAAAGCACCGCCGCGAATTCATCGAACAGATCGCGTGTGCGCGAATAGCGATGTGGCTGGAACGCCACCACCAGGCGGCGTTCAGCCCAACCGCCGCGTGCGGCCTCGAACACTGCCGCGAGTTCCTTCGGGTGGTGGCCGTAGTCGTCGACCAGAATGGCGTCGCCACCGGTGGCCAGCGAGAGTTTCGCCAGCTGGTTGAAGCGCCTGCCAATCCCGGCGAAGTTTTCCAGCGCGCGTGCAATCGCGTCATTGCCAACGCCCAATTGCCATGCCACCGCCGACGCGGCCAAGGCGTTCTGCACGTTATGGCGACCCGGCAAGGCCAGCGTGACTTGTGTGCGGGTGCCATCTGGCAGGCACAGCGTGAAGTGCATGCGCCCGCCCTGCTGGCTCACGTCTTCGGCACGGATGTCGGCTTCGGCAGCGAAGCCATAGGTCACCACGTGGCGCGGCGTGGCTTCGGCCAGCACGGCAACCTCGGGATCGTCGATGCACAGCACCGCCAGCCCATAGAACGGCAGCCGGTGCAGGAATTCGGAGAACGCCTGCTTGACCCGTTCGAAATCACCGCCGTAGTTCTCCAGATGGTCGGCATCGATATTGGTGACGATGGCGACCGCCGGGTTCAAGCGCAGGAAACTGCCATCGCTCTCATCGGCTTCGGCGACCAGCCACTTGCCACTGCCAAGCCGTGCGTTGGCGCCGGCCGCGAGCAACTGCCCGCCAATCACGAAAGTCGGATCCATGCCGCCTTCGGCCAGCACGCTGGCAAGCAACGACGTGGTGGTGGTCTTGCCATGCGTGCCGGCAACTGCAATGCCGTGGCGAAAGCGCATCAGCTCGGCCAGCATTTCCGCGCGCGGCACCACCGGGATGCGCTGCGAACGTGCTTCCAGCAACTCCGGATTGTCCGGCTTGATCGCGCTGGAGACCACCACGCAGTCGGCGTCCAACACATTCGCTGCCGCGTGACCCTTGCAGACATTGATACCGAGGCCGGCAAGCCTGCGGGTAACTGCGTTGTCGGCGCTGTCGGAACCGCTGACCTGGTAGCCGAGCGTGCACAGCACTTCGGCAATGCCACTCATGCCGACGCCACCGATGCCGACGAAATGCACGCGCGGGAACGCTTTCGCAAGGTCACCAATTTGCTGCAGGCGCAGGCTATGCACGGGCATCAGGCAGCCCTCTTGATTGAGGCCGGGTTGAGGTCGAAATAGTGGCTAGCACCGCATCGGCGACGTGCTCGGCGGCATCTGGCTTGGCTAGCGCGCGCGCGGCGTCGGCCATGGCGAAGCGCTTGTCCGGATCGGCCGCAAGTTCAGCCAACACTTCGCGCAGGCGTGTGGGCAAGGTGTCGTCCTGCTTGAGCAGCAGCGCTGCGCCGCGCTCGACCAGGTATTCGGCATTGCGGGTCTGATGGTCATCGACGGCTTGCGGGAACGGCACCAGCACGCTGCCCACGCCGACTGCGCACAACTCGGCCAGGGTCAATGCGCCGGCGCGACACACGACCAGGTCCGCCCAGGCATAGGCGCCGGCCATGTCGGCGATGAAGGGTTCGACATGCGCTTTGATCCCGGCTTCGGCATACGCACGGCGTGCTTCTTCAAGCATTTTTTCGCCGCACTGGTGGACGATTTCGAATGGCCGGTCGAGTGACTGACCAAGCGCGGCCGCTGCTTGTGGCACCGCGTTGTTCAAGGCGCGCGCGCCCTGGCTGCCGCCTAGCACCAACAGGCGCAGCGCGCCGTCATGGTGGAAGTCGCGCTGTGCCGGCGCAGCGACGGCGGTGATCGCCTCGCGCACCGGATTGCCGACGACGATTTCATGCGCGAACGTCTGCGGGAAACCGGTCATCACCACCCGCGCGACCTTGGCCAGCACCTTGTTGGTCAGGCCGGCAGCGCGGTTCTGTTCGTGCACCAGCAGCGGGATGCCGGCGATGCGCGCGGCAATACCGCCTGGTCCCGCTGCATAGCCGCCGAAACTCACCACCGCAGCCGGCCGCCGGTTGCGCAGCACGCGCGCAGCATCGCGCACCGCACGCAATACCCGCAGCGGCGCAGTGAGCAACGCACCCACGCCTTTGCCGCGCAAACCCTTGACCGCAATGGTGTCGATGACGATGTCGTGTTGCGGCACCAGCCGGGTTTCCATGCCGCCATCCGCGCCCAACCAACCAACCCGCACGCCACGCGCACGCAAGGCATGCGCGACTGCAAGGCCGGGGAAAATATGCCCACCGGTGCCACCGGCCAGGATCATGACCAGCGGTTCTGCCAGGAATGCGGTCATGGGTGCGGGCGCGCTCAACGCTGCCTCCGCAAGGTTGCGATGGCATCGACCACGTCACGCGAACCCAGGCTCGGCTCGACCCGCTGGCGCAGGCGGCTGGTGCCGCGCGCGCTGGCGTCGGCCGGAATGGGCGGCTGCGACGTGGCCGGCGGGCTGCCCACTGGCGGCGCCGAACCAACGCCTCGCAGCTTCGCGACTTGTCGTGCCGCGCGCTCATATTCGTAGGACACCCGCAGCAGAAGGCCGAGCGCCGCGCAGGTCATCAGCACGCTGGAACCGCCAGATGAAATCAGCGGCAAGGTGAGCCCCTTGGTCGGCAACAAGCCCAGGTTCACCCCGATCGAGACCACGCTTTGGAGCGCCATCCACAGGGCGATCCCGAACGCGCAGTAGCCGGCGAAGTGGCGCTTCATTTCCACACACTTCAGTCCCACCCAAAACGCGCGCGCAGTCAGCAGCGCGTACAGGCCGACCACCAGGCAGGCGCCTGCGAAACCGAGCTCCTCGGAAATCACCGAGAAGATGAAATCGGTATGTGCTTCCGGCAGGTAGGACAGCTTCTGTACCGAAGCGCCCAGGCCCACGCCGAACCATTCGCCTCGGCCAATCGCCATGAGCGCATTACTCAGCTGGTAACCGGCACCGAGCTGGTCCTGCCACGGATCCATGAACGACGTCACGCGGCGCATGCGGTAAGGTTCGAACACCACCAGCGCCACCAGCGCCGGCACCAACAGCACGAGTGGCAGGATGATCCGTCGGATCGGGGCGCCACCCAACAGCAGCATGCAGGTCGTGATGCCCAGCAGCAGTACCGAAGAACCGAAATCCGGCTGCAACAGCAGCAGGATGACCAGCATACCCACCACGCCTACCGGCTTGAGCATCGCCATCCAGGTAACCGCCACGTCCTCGCTGTAGCGCTTGAGGTAACTGGCCAACCACACGATGTAGAGCAGCTTGACCGCCTCCACCACCTGGAACTTCGAGATGCCCAGGTTGATCCAGCGCTTGGCGCCATTCACCGAGCTGCCGATCCCGGGTACGAACACCAACAACAACAACGCAAAGCAGGCCAACAGCAGCAACTGGCTGCGCTGTTCGATGAACTTGAGTTCAGTACGCATCAACACGCCGGCCAGCACCAAGCCTCCGGCCAGGAACATCACGTGGCGGATCAGGAAGTACCACGGGCCAACATTCATGCCGGCGCCGGCCACGGCGGCCGACCCGACCATCACCACGCCCATGCAAGCCAGCACGATGCAGCAACCCAGCAGCCACGGATCATAGCGGCCGCTGATGTCGTCGACACGCGTGGCCTGGCGGCTGCCGTATCCGGTGTATCCGTTGGCGACGGCACTCATCTCAGCGCACCTTCAACGTGGCCAGACCGACCAGCACAAGCACCACCGAGATGATCCAGAAGCGCACGATCACGCGCGGTTCCGGCCAGCCCTTGAGTTCGAAGTGGTGGTGGATCGGCGCCATCTTGAACACGCGCTTGCCGGTCAGCTTGAAGCTGGCGACCTGGATCATCACCGACAGGGTTTCGATCACGAAGATCCCGCCCATGATCACCAGTACCAGTTCCTGGCGCACGATCACCGCGACGGTACCGAGCACCGCACCAAGCGCAAGCGCACCGATGTCGCCCATGAACACCATCGCCGGATACGTGTTGAACCACAGGAAACCAAGACCCGCGCCGGCAATCGCCGCGCAGAACACCACCAGTTCACCCGCGCCCGGCACTCGCGGGATCTGCAGGTACTCGGCAAACACCGCGTTGCCCGAGGCGTAGGCGAATACGCCAAGCGCGCAGGACACCAGCACGGTCGGCATGATCGCCAAACCATCGAGGCCGTCAGTCAGGTTGACCGCGTTGGAAAATCCGACGATCCAGAAATAGGCGATCGCCACGAAACTGATCCCGACCAATGGCAACGCCACCGACTTGAAGAACGGCACATAAAAAGTCGTAGCCGCCGGCACGTCGGCATAGGCGTACAGGTATATGCCCGCGGCCAAACCGAGAATCGATTGCAGCGCGTACTTGGTGCGCGAACGCATGCCGTTGGGATCACGCTTGACGATCTTGATCCAGTCGTCCCACCAGCCGATCGCGCCGAAGCCCAGCATCACCGCCATCACCACCCAGACGTACTTGTTGCGCAGGTCCGCCCACAGCAGCACTGATGCGGCGATGGTCAGCAGGATCAACGCACCGCCCATGGTCGGCGTGCCGGCCTTGGCAAAATGCGACTGCGGGCCATCGCTGCGGATCGGCTGGCCGCCCTTGAGCGTGGCCAGCTTGCGGATCGTCGCCGGCCCCCACCACAGCGACAACGCAAGCGCGGTCAACGCGCCCAGGATCGCCCGGAAAGTCAGGTAGTTGAACAGGCCGAAATGGTGCTGCAGTTGTTCCAGCCAGCGTGTCAGCTCAAGCAGCATCGACCTCTCCCTTTTCGTTCGCGGCGTCGTGCTGCAACAGTTGTTTGACGATGCGGTCCATCGCGCTGCCGCGTGAACCCTTGACCAATACGCGCATGCCGGCACCGAGTCCGGCGATCAACGCATCGGCGAGTTCTGCGTGACTATCGAAATGACGCGCGCCATCGCCGAAGCCCTGCACCGCCGCTGCACTCAGCGGACCGAGCGCATACAGATGCGCAATGCCGGCCGCCTTCGCGCGCTGGCCGGCCTGCAGGTGCAGCGCCATTTCATCCGCACCGAGTTCGCGCATGTCGCCTAGTACCAACCAGGCTTCGTTGCCGTCTTTGGCCGAGGTCGCTGCCGCCAATGATTCGATCGCTGCATCCAGAGAACCTGGATTGGCGTTGTAACTGTCGTCGATGAGCACCGCGCCGCTTCGCAGGCGATGGCTGACCTGCCGCCCAGCGACCGGTTGCACGGCGTCCAGACCGTCACAGACCTCCTGCAAGCTGGCCCCAACGGCAAGCGCCATGCTGGCGGCGGCCAGCGCATTGCGCAGGTTGTGGCGACCCGGCATCGAAAGGGTAATCGCGACTTCGCCATCCGGCGCGACCAGCATGAAACGGGTGCGATCACTATCGAGCTGGACATCGCGCGCGCTGATCTCGGCGCTGGCATCCAGTCCGAAGCGCAACACACGACGACCGGCCGCGCGCTCGATGAAATACGGCGCAAACGCGTCGTCGGCATTGACCACTGCCACGCCCGGCCTTTCATCGACATGTCCGGGCAGCGCATCGTAAATCGCCGCCTTGGTATCAGCCACACCGAGCAAGCTACCAAGACGCTCCAGATGCGCGGGCGCGATGTTGTTGACCAAGGCCACATCCGGACGTGCAATCGCGGTCAGATAAGCGATGTCGCCGGGCTTGCCCGCACCCATTTCGTAAATCGCGAAATCGGCATCTTCCGGCGCATCGATCACCGCCAACGGCAGTCCGATCTCGTTGTTGCGGTTGCCGGGATTCGCATACGCCTTGCCGCAGCGCTCGAGGATCGGCAACAGCATGCTCTTGACGCTGGTCTTGCCGTTGCTGCCAGTGATCGCGAGTATTTTAGTGACGCGTTCCCGCTGCATTGCCGCGGCAATAGCGGCGAGCGCGCGTTCGGTGTCAGCGACCAACACCTGCGGCAGGTCGACATCGACACAACGGCTGACCAGCGCGGCGATGCAGCCACCCGCTGCCGCTGCGGCGACATGCTCATGACCATCGGAGTTCTCGCCTTTCAGCGCTACGAACAGTGTTCCCCCACCCGCTTGCGCGATGCGCTCGCCTCCCTCCCCCGCGAGCGGGGGAGGGTTGGGGTGGGGGCGCAATACGCGAGTGTCGATCGCAACCGCATCGACATGCTGATCTGCATAGGCGCCATGCAACTGGCCACCCGTAGCCTGCGCAATCCAAGCCAGCGTGCGCGGCGTCATGGCTGCTTCTCCGCGTCCTGCGGACGCAGCACTTGCACATGCATGTGCTGCGGCTGCTTCTCCGCGTCCTGCGGACGCAGCACTTGCACATCCATGTGCTGCGCGCGCTTGCCCAGCACATCGCGGGCGACCAAAGTATCCGCAAATGGATGGCGAACACCGTTGACCTCCTGGTAAGGCTCGTGGCCCTTGCCAGCGATCAGCACCACGTCATCTGCATCGGCCATGACGATCGCATCAGAGATCGCACGTGCGCGATCACGCTGCACGATGGCGTGTGATGCGTCGGCAAAGCCGGCCAGGATGTCGGCGACAATCGCATCGCCATCTTCACTACGCGGGTTGTCGTCGGTGACGATCACCACGTCCGCGCCGCGCTCGGCGATCGCGGCCATTTGCGGGCGCTTGCCGGTGTCGCGTTCACCGCCACAACCGAACACGCAGACCAGCTTGCCGGCGGTGTGCGCACGCAATGAAGACAACGCCTGCTCCAGCGCGTCCGGTGTGTGCGCGTAATCCACCACGACCAGCGGTAGGACAATGCCGTTCTCCGACACTTCGCCACCCAACCGATTCATGCGGCCATCGATGGGATGCAGTTGCGACAGGATCTCGGCGACCATGGCCGGCGCCATGCCGAGCGCCGACAGGGTTGCAGCGACGGCGAGCAGGTTGTCGACATTGAACCGGCCCAGCAACGGCGAGCGCACCAGGTGCGCCTGGCCACTGACATGCAGCATGAAGCGGATGCCGCGCGCATCCAGCATCACCTCTTCGGCGCGGATGCTGGCGCCACTGGCGCCACGCGAACTGAAACCGACCACGCGCAGGCGCGGGCTGACCGCAGCGAACAGTTCGCGGCCATACGCATCGTCGAGATTCACCGCCGCCGAGCGCAAGCCCGGCCAGTCGAACAACCGTGCCTTGGCCGCGCCATAGCTGGCCATGTCGCCGTGGTAATCCAGATGATCGCGGGTGAGGTTGGTGAACACCGCCACGTCGAAATGCACGCCGTCCACGCGGCCCTGGTCGAGCGCGTGCGAGGACACTTCCATCGCCACGGTCGATGCGCCTTCGTCGCGCAGCTCGGCCAGCAGTTCGTGCAGGCGCAGCACCAGCGGCGTGGTGAAACCGGTCGGCACGATATTGGGATAGATGCCGGCGCCGAGCGTGCCAATGGTGCCGCAGCGTTCGCCGCGCAGCGTCCACGCCTGGGCTAGCAATTGCACGGTCGAGGTCTTGCCGTTGGTGCCGGTCACGCCAACCGTGGTCATCGCCGCGCTGGGCTGGCCATGGAAAGCATCGGCCATCGCGCCCATGCGCGCGCGCAAGTTGACCACCGGGATCGCATCGTCAGGTGCCGACAGGTCGTCCGGTGCGGGTGGCTCGAACAGGATGGCTGCGGCGCCCGCGGCGCGCGCGGTCTCGGTGAAGGCCAGGCCATGCGTGCCGAATCCACCGATCGCCACGAACGCATCGCCAGTACGGATTGCGCGGCTGTCCTGCACCAGCCCGGTGATGGCGAGGTCCCGGGACAGGCCCTCGAGCTCCGGCAGCAACTCGCTCAGCAGCATCGCACGGGTCATTGCGGCGCCCTCGCGGTGGCGGCAGCCGGAATCGATGCGGTATTGCTGGCGAGTGGCGGCGCTGCATGGCCACTGGCCTTGCGGCGCTTGGCTTCGGCTTCGGCCTGTGCGGCCAGCCAGGCATCCAGGTCGTCCGGCGCCACGTCCATCAGACGCAGTGCGCCTTCCATGACGTTGCGGAATACCGGCGCAGACACCGTGCCACCCACGTAGCCCTTGGCGGGATCGGGATCATTGACCATCACCACCATCGAGAACCGTGGGTTCTCCACCGGCACCAGGCCTGCGAAATAGCCGATGTAGCGGCGCGAATAACCGCCCGCGCTCGCCTTGCGCGAGGTCCCGGTCTTGCCGGCCACGTGGTAACCCAGGATCGCCGCACGCGTCGCGGTGCCGCCAGGTTCGGTCACCGTCTGCATCATGTGCAGGATTTCATCAGTAACCATCGGATCCAGCACCCGATGCGGCTTCGCGTGCTGGCCCTTGATGAAACTGGGCGGCGTCAGCATGCCGCCGTTGCCCAGTGCGGCATACGCCGTGGCGATCTGCAGCGGGGTGACCGACAGCGCGTAGCCATAGCTCATGGTCTGCTTGCTGGTGCCATCCCAACGGTCCGGCGCCGGGAACACGCCAGCCGATTCGCCAGGGAAGCCACTGCCGGTCTTGTGGCCATAGCCGAAGCGGCTCACGAAGTCGTAGAACTGTTGATTGCTCAGCCGCCTGGAGATCAGCGACGCGCCGACGTTCGAGCTCTTGCGGATCACCCCGGTGGTGTCCAGCACACCGTAATTGTGGGTATCGGTGGTGCGGTAGCGACCGTTGGCAATCGAACCGGGGCTGGTGTTGAACAAGGATGTCGGCGTAATCACGCCCGCTTCCAATGCGGCGGCCACGGTCAGCGGCTTCATCGTCGAACCCGGCTCGAACAGGTCGGTGACCGCGCGGTTGCGGTGCGCGTCACGCGGACTGCTGCCCACTGCGTTCGGATTGAATGTCGGGAAATTCACCATCGCCAGCACCTCGCCAGTGGCGACATCGAGCACCACCGCCGACCCGCTGCTGGCACCGAACTGGTTGATCGCGTTGCGCAGCTCGCGATGCGCCAGGTACTGGATGCGGCGATCGATGCTGAGGGTAAGGTCGTGGCCCGGTTGCGCAGCGCGCACCAGGTCGACGTTCTCGACGATGCGGCCGCGACGGTCGCGGATGACGCGCTTGGCGCCCGGGGTGCCACGCAACCAGTCGTCGAATGCCAGTTCCAGGCCTTCCTGGCCGCGGTCGTCGATGTTGGTGAAGCCCAGCACATGCGCCATCGCCTCGCCCTGCGGGTAGAAGCGGCGGTATTCGCGCTGCGACGCCACGCCGGGGATGTCCAGCGACAGGATCTTGTGCGCTTCGTCCGGGTTGATCCGGCGCTTGAGGTAGATGAATTCCTTGTCCGCGCGCTGGCTCAGGCGACGGCTCAATTCGTCCAGCGGCATGGCTAGCGCTTCAGCCAGCTGCGGCAGCCGTTGCGGCGCCTTCAGCAGTTCCTGCGGGTTGCCCCAGATAGATTCCACCGGCGAGCTGACCGCGAGCGGCTCGCCATTGCGGTCGGTGATCATCCCGCGCGAAGTAGCGATCGGGATTTCGCGCAGGAAGCGCGCTGCGCCCTGCCGCTGGTAGAACTCGTTGTCGATCACCTGCAGGTCCAGCGCGCGCGCCAGCAGCGCCGCCGAACACAGCGCCAGGGTGCCGCCGACCAGCATCAGGCGGCGGCGCAGGTCGAACTGCTGGCTGCGCGCGCGTGGGCGATTGTTGGCTGCTCGCGAAGCCTCGCGCCGATTGCGCTCGCGTGAATCATGTTGGCGGGTGCCGGGGACGTGGCGGCCGAAGATGTTCATGGGCGCAGCACCACGATGTCTTCAGTACGCGGGAACAACATGCCCAGACGCTCACGCGCGACCTGGTCGACGCGATTGCTTTCGGCCCATGTCGCCTGCTCCAACTGCAGGCGGCCAAATTCGATGTTCAGTTCGTCGCGCGCCTTCTCCAGCTTGCTCAGGGCAATGAACTGCACACGGTGTTCGTGGCGATCGCGCACCAAGGTCAATGCCGTGGCGACATTTGCCAACACCAGCACGGCGAGCAGCACGTAGCGGCTCATGCGGCCACCGCAGCGTTGTCGGCTTGCAACTTCTCGGCCACGCGCAACACCGCACTGCGCGCGCGCGGGTTTGCAGCCAGTTCGGCAGCGCCGGCTTTCTGCGCGCCGCCCAGCAAGCGCAGGGTCGGGGTGAACTCAATTGCCACTGGCATGCGTCGATTGGCCGGTGGCGCCTTCGCAAGCCGGGCCATGAACTGCTTGACGATGCGATCTTCCAGCGAATGGAAGCTGATCACCGTCAACCTGCCGCCAGGCTTCAGGCAGGCCAACGCGGCATCCAATCCAGCTTCCAGATCGAGCAGTTCCCGATTGATATGGATGCGGATGCCCTGGAAGCTGCGCGTCGCCGGATGCGCTTTCTTGTCATTGCGCGGCATCAGCCGGGCAATCAATCCAGCCAGCTGCGCGGTGCGGGTGAACGGCTGGGCGACGCGGTCCTGCACGATCGCGCGGGCGATCCGGCGTGACTGTTTTTCCTCACCCCAGGTCCACAGCACGTCGGCGATCTCTTTTTCGTCGGCACGCGCCAGCCACTGCGCGGCGCTTTCGCCGCTGTCCGGATCCATGCGCATGTCCAGCGGACCATCCTTGGTGAACGAAAACCCGCGCTCGGCCACATCGAGTTGTGGCGATGACACTCCAAGATCCAGTAGTACTCCATCCAAGCCGCCATCCAGCCCCGCATTGGCTGCAGGCCAAGCGGCGAGGTCGGCGAAGCTGCCCCGACGCAGGGACACGCGCGCATCATCGCCACACAACCTTTCGGCCACGGCGATCGCCTCGGGATCCTTGTCCATCACCAGCATGCGGCCTCCAGGCCCCAGCTTGTCCAATACGCCCTGGGCGTGTCCGCCACGCCCGAAGGTGCCATCCAGATATGTTCCATCCGCCTTCACCGCCAGGCCCTCCATGACCTCGGCGAACATCACCGGGAGGTGGGCAGGCACCGGGCCCGCGCCACCGGTGGTCACAACGCCAGGCCCAGCAGGTCCTCGCCCAGGTCGGCATCGCCAAGCGTCTGCCGGATCTGGGCGTGATGAGCCTGCTCACTCCACAATTCGAATTTGTCGCCCATGCCCAGCAGCACTGCTTTCTTCTCGATGCCGACCGCATTGCGCTGACTGGCCGGGATGGAAATGCGTCCGTTGCCATCGGGCTCCGCGAACGCCGCCGCGCCGACCAGCTTCAGCTGCAACAGGCGACTGGTCTTTTTGGTGCGCGGTAGCTTGTTGACTTCGTCGCGCACTTTTTCCCAAACCGGCATTGGATACAGGTACAGGCAGCCAACCTCGAACGGGTTGTAAGTGATGACCAGCCGGTTGCCACACTCACGCTCAACAAGGTCCCGGTAGCTGGTCGGAATGGCCAGCCGGCCCTTGTCGTCGATGGTGATGGCGGTTTCGCCCTGGAACATGCCCTGCCTCGCCCGTCTGCGCGGGTTTTAAGTAAGAGAAAACCACGTATTCCCCGGTTTTCCCACGAGACACCACAGTAGGCACGGCCTTGGGGGTTGTCAACAACTCCACAACGGAACTTTCACTTTGCAGGTCAATGACTTGCAATGAACTTCAGAGACTTGTTCAAGCTTTATCCACAAGCTGCTGTTTCGTCTCAAATTTTGAGAATGCGTGACCATTGACTCGATTTCGGTGGAAGCGCCCGCGAGGGCCAGGATCCCGTGCTGCAGCGCAGCGAAACCAGAGATGGCGCTTTCGGCCCAAGATTGGGCATATAGAGGCGGGGATTGGCAAGCGAAGTCACTGGATCCCCGCCTACGCTGGGATGACGAGCGAGTGCGCAGCTTCCAACCGAGTGGTTGATCGAGGCTACGCGGGCACTTGCGTGGACATTTGGAGAAGCACCAGCCCCAAGTCAGGTGCGCTTGGATTCGCCAGAATCTTTCAGAATGCCTAGCCTCCTTTAGTAAAGGGGGCGCCGCGAAGCGGCGGGGATTTGGAGGCGTCTGCCCGGGGCCCAAAGTTTGCGAAGCCGACTTTGGGGGTTTTTCGGCACTGCGTGCCGAAAAAGTGGCGGAGTCGGCCGATAAGCCGGGTCCTGTCGTGGACAGTCATTCCTCTAGGCGCATCGTCACCGATACGCTCAAGCAACCTACCCGGACCTGACGCGGGCAACGTCATGGGGTCCCTATTCGGTCTTGCTCCCGGTGGGGTTTGCCGTACCGGCCTGTTGCCAGGCTCGCGGTGCGCTCTTACCGCACCATTTCACCCTTACCGACGAATCCCGAAGGATCTGAAGGCGGTATCTTTCTGTTGCACTTTCCGTCGGCTCGCGCCGCCCAGGCATTACCTGGCACCGTGCCCTGTGGAGCCCGGACTTTCCTCGGCATCGCACATTTGCATGTGGATGACGCGACTGTCTGGCCGACTCCGCCACGCTCATTGTGTCACGCATGCCCGCTAGGATGATGTTTTTGTCCTCCACCGGAGCCAAGCATATGGGGTGACTCACCGAGTCTGTTTCCCCCGCAGCGACTGATGGACGTGGTCACGGCCACCTGTCGCCGCCGCCACCTCAGCCCCAACACCGAAGATGCCTACAAACTGTGGATCCGGCACTACATCCGGTTCCATCAAGGCCGACACCCACGGGATCTCGGGGTGGACGGCATCGCGCCGTTCCTCACCCATTGCGCAGAGGTGCGTCGGATCTCGGCATCGACCCATATGCAGGCCTTGAGCGCCCTGTTGTTCCTGTATCGGGACGTGTACGGCAAGGATGTCGGGCACCTGAAAGGGTTGCGCAACGTCCGGCGCATGGCCACGGTGCCGGTAATCCTGACCAAGGATGAGGTGCGCACAGTGTTGCTGCGGTTGCAGGGCATTCCGCGCCTGGCCTGCCTGTTGATCTACGGCAGCGGCATGCGTGTCATGGAATGCGTGACCCTGCGCGTGCATGACATCGATGCCGCCAATCGGTTGGTCCGCGTGGCTGCGGGCAAGGGCGGGAAATCCCGCAATGCGATGTTGTCCGAGCGCCTGTTGCCTCGACTGCAGCAGCATCTGCAGCAAGTGGTCGCGCGCCACCGACTGGACGTCAACAACGGCGCCGGATACGCGCCACTGGCCAGCGCCCTGCAGCGCAAACATCCATCTGCCTCACGCGCGACTGGCTGGCAGTTCCTGTTCGGCTCGCAATTCATTCGTACGTGTCCGCATTCAGGCCGCCACCAGCGCTGGCATCTGTCGCCATCCACTTTGCAGGTCGCCTTTCGTGAGGCCCTGCTGAGTGCAGGGATCCACAAGCAAACAAGCCTGCACGGCCTCCGGCACGCATTCGCGACCCATTTGCTGGCCGCTGGCACGGACATACGCACGATTCAGGCCTTGCTAGGGCACAAGCACCTGGACACCACCATGCGTTACACCCATCTGCTGAGACCCGTCCAGAGCACGCGCAGTCCGGTGGATTTGCTGTAGCTGCTCTTGCTCTAGCTGACCAAGGTTAGCCTTGCCCGCCGTAAAGCGCCTTGCGTGGCGCCCCGCTCAGTTCGGCCGCCAATTTCGCGGCGGTCGAGGGCGGCAGGTGTGCGACCAGCTTGGCGTACATGCGCTGGCCTTCGGCCACCTTGGCATCGGCATCCTCGCCTGCGCCCTGCACGAGCAGCACGAACTCGCCCTTGCGCTGGTTAGGATCCGCGCGCACGCGTTCGGCAAGCTCGGCCAGCGAGCCATCCAGCACGGTCTCGAACAGCTTGGTCAACTCACGGCCGATCACCGCATGCCGCTCCGCGCCAAATGCAGTGATTGCATCGTCCAGAGAATCTTCGATGCGATGCGCGGATTCGTAAAAGATCAATGTGCGCGGCTCGCTGGCAAGGCGTATCAGATGCTCGCGCCGCGCACTGGCCTTGGCAGGCAGGAAACCCTCGAACACGAATCGGTCGCTCGGCAGGCCTGCCACGCTGAGCGCAGCAATCAATGCGCTGGCGCCCGGTACCGGGCTGACTTTGATCCCGGCCGCGCGCGCGGCGCGCACCAGCCGGAAACCGGGATCGCTAACCAGTGGCGTGCCGGCATCGGACACCAACGCCAACGAATCACCCGCCAGCATGCGCGTGACCAGGGCTGCAGCCGCCTCGCCTTCGTTGTGCTCATGCAGGGCAATCAGCGGGCGCTCGACGCCGAAGTGCGACAGCAGCTGGCGCGTATGTCGGGTGTCCTCGGCGCAGATCGCAGCCACCGTTTTCAATGTCTCCAGCGCCCGTGGGCTGAGGTCGCCGAGGTTGCCTATCGGGGTGGCAACGACATGGAGTTTTCCAGCGGTTGGCTTTCCAGAACCTGTTATTCCCGGATGCTGCATTGCATTCCTTCACTGACGTCACGGGTAGAATCCTAGCGGGTTCCCGAACGAGCACCGCTGCCGTGGCTTTGAAACACCTTGCAATCGCCCTGCTGCTGGCCATCATGGCCGCGGTCGCCGGCTGTGCCAGTGTCGAGGTTCAACACATCGCGCCCGTAGTCGCGCACAACCCTGTCTTCGCCGAGGCGCGCACGCTTGCCAGCCAGCAGGCCAGCCTGCCGGCAGCGGCGCGCGCCGCCAATGCCGCGCGGATCGAGACCCTGCTTGCACAACTGGACGATGCCAGCCTGAGCCGTGGCGCCAGCGATCTGCCCACCGGCGACCCGCTCTACAACTTTGCAGGCCGCGCCCTGCTCAATCGCGGCCTGCCGTTGCCGCGCGCGTTTGATCGCGGCGACTGGCAATTCGATGCCGCCAATCGCCCACCCGCGGACCGCGATGGCTATCGCCCACCGGTCAAGGTCGCGTTGCTGCTGCCGCTGAGCGGCAACCTGGCGGCGGCGGCCGAACCCGTGCGCGACGGTTTCCTGACCGGCTATTACGGCGAACGCCGGCATCGCCCGGAACTGCGCTTTTACGACACCACGGCAGGTGCCAGCTTGGCGTATGCGCGCGCAGTGGCCGAAGGCAACGATTTCGTGGTCGGCCCGCTCAGCCGCGAGGAAGTCGACGCGGTGTTCGCCAACGCCGCGCCACCCGTTCCGCTGCTGGCCTTGAACCGCGGCAGTCGGATGCCGCCCCCGGGCAGCGCCAGTTTTTCGCTGTCGCCGGAGGACGAAGGCATCACTGCCGCCGAATACATCCTCGACAGCGGCGCACGCCGGGTCCTGATCATCAGTGGCAATGACGATGCCCAACGTCGCGCCTCCGGAGCGCTGGCCGAACACCTGCTGCAGCGTGGCGGGCAAGTCGCCGCACGCCTCGACTACCGTCCCGGCGCCACCCTCGTGCTGCCTGCAGACAGCAACATCGATGCGGTATTCCTCGCCCTCAAGGGCAGCCAGGCACACGAACTCGCGCCTCGACTGGCTGCGGCCGGGCTAGCCGGGAAACCACGCGTGGCGACCTCGCAGATCGTGTCCGGCACCGGCAAGGCCAGCGAAGACCTGCTGCTGGACGGCATCGTTTATCCCACCGAGACCTGGGGTGTGCGCGACGTGCCCGGCATCCCGTCCCAGGCCAGCGCGGCAGCCCGCACCAACAGCGCCAGGGGGCCGGCCGCCCGGTTGTTCGCATTCGGCTATGACGCCTGGCTGCTGACCGCCTACCTGGAACGCCTGGCGCTGTCGCCGAACAGCGACATCGCCGGCGCGACCGGCCGCCTGAGCCTGGACGGTTTCGGCAACGTGCTGCGCCGGCCAAGCTGGTCACGCTTCACCGGCGGCGTCGCCGTACCGGTCGCTGACGACGCCCACTGAGCCGATGACAGCGTGCCTATAACTGCGGGCCGCGCCCGCGGCGACGCAGTCGAGGCTGTCGCCCTCTCCCACCTGCAGGCGCATGGTCTGCAACTGCTCGCACGCAACGCGCATTCGCGAGGCGGAGAACTCGACCTGGTGATGCTCGATGCCGATGTAGTGGTCTTCGTCGAAGTGCGCTATCGCGCCAGCGCCGCGTTCGGTGGCGGCATCGCATCGGTGGATGCGCGCAAGCGCCGCAAACTGGTGCATGCAGCGCAGGTATTCCTGATGCGTAACCCCAAGCATGCGCAGGCCGCCTGCCGGTTTGACGTGGTCGATGCCTCCGGTGATCCGGCAGCCCCGTGCCTGCAATGGTTGCGTGATGCGTTCCGTGCAGATGAGGCCTGACCGGCGGAATCACGCATCCAATTGGCATCGATGCCCAACCAATGGCACTCGCATCTGACGCTGCGACTCCTTAGTCTGCTATGTCCATATACCCACCCATCGGTTGTCGTCATGTCCCTGCCGCGCTTCGTTCTGCTCCTGTCCTGCGCGGTGCTGTTCGCCACTCCACTGCGATCCAATGCACAGCAAGCCCCATCGCCCCGCGAATATCACGTGCTGATGGTGGGAAACAGCCTGACCTACACCAACAACCTGCCTGCCTTGCTGCGTGCAGTCGGCGCCTCGCAAGGCACCACGATCACCACCGAAACCTATGCCGCGCCAAACGGCATGCTGTCCGAACGCTTGCACGATGGCCATGCCGCGGAGGCCTTGCGCACGCGCAAGTTCGATGTCGTGGTGCTGCAGGAGATAGGCGGCAAGCTCGCGGCATGCATGGCAACGCCAGATGCACGCAAGGCGCCGTGCGCGGCAAGCGTGCATGCCTACACGGAACTTGCGGCACTGGCCAAGGCAAGCGGCGCCAGGACATTGGTGTTTACCACCTGGGCACCTGATGATCGCTGGCAAGGGAGCTTGAACCGCAGCGCGCGCATGATTGCGGTAAAGACGTCGGCGAAGGTGTTCAACGCGGCAGGCGTGTTGGACGCATTGCGCAAGGCCGATCCAAAGGCGAATCTGTTGCCGGATGGCATCCATCCAAGCACGCGTGGCTCCTTGATCATTGCACTGGCCCTCTACCGCGAGATCACCGACACCGCACCTGTCGCCAAGGACCTGCTCATCACTGCACCCTTTCTGCCGCAGAACGCTGCAGTCTCGGCAGACACTGCAATGGAATCGCAACCTGGCCTTGCCGGCGACGGCAAGGCCACGGTGATCCCGGCCAGCCTGGTTGAACCACTCATCCAGGCCTTGCCGGCCCCTGGCTCAACCGAAATGGACCCACCCGGCCGCGGGCGCTGACCACGCGCCTTCAGCCGTCCGCGTTGCCACGCCCGGCGTGGCGATGATCACGCCGATCCGGGTGAGTTCCAATTCCATCTCGCGCGCAACCGCATCAACCGCAGCGCGCGCATCCGGCGCCACGGTGAAACACAGTTCGTAGTCGTCGCCGCCGGTCGCCTGCAGGCGCTGGCGCACCTGTTGATCGAAGGCCGCGCAAAGCGCTTCGGAAGCAGGCAATGCATCGATATTGACCTGTGCACCAACGCCGCTGGCTTTGCACAGATGACCGAGGTCGGCGAGCTGGCCATCGGACACGTCGATGCAGGCATGGGCGATGCTTTGAAGGGCCCGGCCCAGTACGATCCGAGGGGTTGGTCGATCCAACCGTGCACGTAAAAGGGGGTCAGAGTGGCCGTTAGCAAGCGAAAGGCCACTCTGACCCCCTTTTACGGTTCTTTCTCTCCACTGCTGCAATCCACCCGCCGCATCACCCAATGTACCGCTGACCCAGATGTCATCGCCGATGCGTGCTGCATCGCGGCGCAATGCAGTGCCCGCTTCAACGAAGCCATGCACGGTCACGCAGATGGACAATGGACCGCGCGTGGTGTCGCCACCGACCAATGCGACATCGTGCTGGCTGGCAAGCGCAAGGAAGCCATCCAGGAACCCGTCGACGAACGCGGTATCAGCCTCCGGCATCGACAGCGACAAGGTGCACCATGCTGGCTGCGCACCCATCGCGGCCAAATCGGATAGGTTCACCGCCAGCGCCTTCCAGCCGATATCGGCCGGCGCGGTGTCCTCCGGAAAGTGCACGCCAGCATTGAGCGTGTCCATCGCGACCACAAGCTGCTGGCCGGCGGGCACCTGCAACAGGGCAGCATCGTCGCCGATGCCCAGCACCACATCGTCGCGCAGCGCAACGCGTGCACGGATGCGGGCGATCAGTTCGAATTCCCTGGTGCTCACAGAGATGCGCGCTCAGCGCGTGCGCGGTGCCTGCGCTTCGCTACCGCGCAGCGCGAGCGCGGCCTTGTCGAGCACGCCGTTGACATAGGTATGGCCGTGCTCGGAACCGAAACGCTTGGTCGAATCGATCGCCTCGTTGATCACCACCCGGTACGGCACGTCGGGCCGGTGGATGAGTTCATAGGCGGCGATGCGCAGCGCGGCGCGTTCGATCATGTCGACCTCTTCGACCGTCCTGTCCAGGTGGCCAGCAAGCGCGGCATCGAGTTCGGCGACATGGCGCAGTACGCCGCGCACCAGGTCCTCGAAGTATTCGAGGTCGGCAACTTCATGCGCCTGCTCATGCGCGAACTCCGCGATCAGGGCCTGCTCGTTCGGGTGGTTCAGTTGCCAGGCGTAGATCGCCTGCAACGCGCGTCGCCGTGAACGCGAACGTGCGACGGGATCAACCCCATCACTCCGATGTTTTTTATGCATGACTCGATCCCGTGTCTTGGCCATCGATGCCATCGTGCCTATGTCGATTCATCGCGGATTTCCTTGTGTCTGCAGTTTTTGCGCCAGGTCGGCCATCTCGATCGCCACCAGCGCGGCTTCCTCGCCCTTGTTGCCATGACTGCCGCCAGCGCGCGCCGCGGCATCCTCGAAGCGCTCCACCGCCAGCACGCCATTGATCACCGGCACGCCAGTATCCAGCGCAACCCGCATCAGGCCTTCGGCGGCGCCATCGGCGACATGTTCGTAATGGCGGGTGTCGCCACGCACCACGCAACCCAGCGCCACCAGCGCCGCATGCCGGCCGGCCATGGCCAAAGTCCGTGCGGCCATCGGCAATTCCCATGCACCCGGCACGCGGATCACGTCGAGTGCGGCTTCGTCCACGCCATTGGCAGCGAAGGTCTGGCGCGCGGCGGCCACCAGCGTATCGGTGATGCGCGGGTTCCAGCGGCTGGCGATGATCGCGAAGCGTGCGCCTTGCGGGGCACGCAGCTCGCCTTCTAGATGCGGCATCGAGGTTAGTCCGGAGACATCCGGTCGTAGCGGGGTCGTGCAGTTTAGCGCGGTGGCAGCGCCACGTACTCCACGATCTCAAGCCCGAACCCGGCCACTCCGACCTGCCGGCGCGCGCTGCCGAGCACACGCAGTTTCGACAGCCCTAGGTCGGCCAGGATCTGCGAGCCCACGCCCGTCCGCCGCCATTGCGCCAGCGCGCCAGTCTTGCCGGCAGCCGGTTCGGGTTGTTCACGGATCCGGGCCAGGGTCGCCTCGGTGTCTTCAGGTTCGCCCAGCAGGACCAGCACGCCGCGGTCTTGCGCATCGATCAATGCCAGCACGTCGCCGACCAGTGGACCGAAATCGCTGCGCCGCCAGTGCAGCGCGTCTGCCAGCGGGTTCTGCGCCTGCACCCGCACTAGTACCGGTTCTGCCCCACCGACCTCGCCGCGCACCAGCGCGTAATGCAGGGCGCGACTCAGACGGTCGTGGTAGGTATGCAGGACGAAGCCGCCGTGGTCAGTGTCGACCGCGCGACTGTCGATGCATTCGACCGTGTGCTCGGTTTCCGAGCGGTGACGGATCAGATCCTCGATCGAGCCGATCTTCAGGCCGTGCTCGGCAGCGAAGGCTTCCAGTTGCGGGCGCCGCGCCATCGAGCCGTCTGCATTCAGGATTTCCACCAGCACGCCAGCCGGCTCGAAGCCCGCGAGCAGGGACAAATCTGCGGCAGCTTCGGTATGCCCGGCACGGGTCAGCACACCGCCGGGCTGCGACATCAGCGGGAAGATGTGGCCAGGCTGCGACAGGTCCTGAGGTTTCGCATCCGGCCGCACCGCAGTACGCACGGTATGCGCACGGTCGTAGGCGCTGATGCCGGTGGTCACGCCTTCGGCAGCCTCAATGCTGACGGTGAAGTTGGTGTGGTGCTGTGAGGTGTTGTCGCGCACCATTGGATTGAGCCCAAGTTGCGCGCAACGCTCACGGTTCAGCGACAGGCAGACCAATCCGCGCGCATGGGTGACCATGAAATTGATGTCGGCTGGCCGCACGAGTTCGGCCGGCATGATCAGGTCGCCCTCGTTCTCGCGATCCTCGTCATCGACGATCACCACCATGCGCCCGGCGCGCAGTTCTTCCAGTAGTTCGGGGATTGAAGCAAAACTCATTGCGCATCCTTGGTAGCCAGCAGGCGCTCGACATAACGCGCCAGCAGATCAATTTCGAGGTTGACCGCATCGCCTTCGCGCAATGCGCGGAATGCGGTGTGTTCGACCGTGTGCGGGATCAGGGCGACCTCGAAGCCAGTGTCATCCACCGCATTCACTGTCAGGCTGACGCCGTCCACACAGACCGAGCCCTTGTGCGCGATGTAGCGCAGTACATCCATGCTCGCTTCGATCCGCCAGCGCACCGCGCGCGCATCGTCCCAACGGCGCACGGCATGGCCGAGGCCATCGACATGCCCACTGACCAGATGGCCGCCGAGGCGATCGGTCGGCAGCATCGCGCGCTCAAGATTGAGCGGTGCGCCGATGGCCAAACTGCCGAGCGTGGTCAATGCCAATGTCTCGTTCGAAGCATCCACGGCAAACAACACGGCATCGAATTCGACCACGGTCAGGCACACGCCATTGACCGCGATGCTCTCGCCCAACGCCACGTCGTCAAATGGCAGGTTGCCGACATCGACCGTCAAGCGCACATCACCGCCGCACGGTTCGCGCGCGGCCAGGCGGCCAACGCCCGCGATCAATCCAGTGAACATCAGCTTGCGTCCGCAGGTGGCCGCAACAGCAAACGCAGGTCGTCGCCGACATGGCGTGTATCGACCAGCTTGAGTTGCAGGCGCTCGGTCATCTCGTCGATGTGCAGGCCGTCGAACAGCGGACGCGCGCGTTCGCCGAGTAGTACTGGTGCGATGTAAAGAAGCAGTTCATCGACCAGCCCGGCGGCGAGAAAACTGCCGGCCAGGGTAGCGCCCGCTTCCAGCTGGACTTCGTTGATGCTGCGCTCGGCGAGCAGGCGCAGCACCGCGTGCAAGTCGAACAGGCCGCGCTGGACCGGCACGGCGGCGTGCTCGGCCCCGTGCCCTGTGCTTAGCAGGCGGGGCGGCTTGGCGTCGGGCGCGTGCAGGTACAGGGTTGGTGCATTGCCTTCGCGCACGCGACCACGCGCGACCGTCGCCAAGCCAGGGTCCAGCACCACCCGCAACGGCGGCACGAAGTCATCGCCAGTTTCCAAACGAACCGTCAGCCGTGGGTCGTCCACCAGCACAGTGCCGGCGCCGGTTAGCAATGCGCCGCTGCGCGCACGCCAGCGCTGCACGTCCTGCCGCGAGGCTTCGCTGCTGATCCATTTGGAATCGCCGGACGCGAGCGCGCTGCGCCCGTCCAGGCTGGTCGCCAGCTTGACCCGCAGCCATGGCCTGCCGCGCACGATCCGCGACACGAAGCCACGGTTGAGTTCGCGCGCCTGTGCATCCATCAGGCCAACCTCGACCTCGATGCCGGCCGCACGCAACATGTCGATGCCGGCACCATCCACTTTCGGGAACGGATCGCGCATCGCGCAGACCACGCGCGCCACGCCTGCCGTGATCAGTGCATCTGCGCACGGACCGGTGTCACCACTGTGCGCGCACGGCTCAAGCGTCACATAAGCCGTCGCGTCCTTCGCGCGGTCACCGGCCGTTTCCAGTGCGAAAACTTCCGCATGCGGGCCACCCTTGCGCTGGTGCCAACCCTCGCCTACGACCTCCTCGCCATGCGCGATCACGCAGCCGACCATGGGATTTGGACGGGTGGTGAATGCGCCGCGTTCTGCCAGCCGCAGTGCACGCGCCATCATCTCGTGATCGGTCGTGGAGAATTTCGCGGTTTGACTCATCGCTTGCGGCCCTTCTCGGTCGATTCCGTGCCCGGACTCGCGCCGCCAAGCAGTGACAGCTGGCCTTCTCCGGGCAGGTCATGTTCCAACCGATCCAGTTCCTCGCGAAAATCGGCCACGTCCTCGAACGCGCGGTACACCGACGCGAAGCGCACGTAGCCGACATGGTCGAGTTTGCGCAGCTCGCCCATCACGAATTCACCCAGTCGGCGCGAGGCGATCTCGCGTTCGGCGGTCATCCGCAATTGGTGCACGACCGCGCGCACCGAGGCTTCGACATGCTCTTCCGATACCGGCCGCTTCTGCAGCGCGCGATCAAAACCCAGCCGCAACTTGCGCGCGTCGAAATTCTCGCGCCGACCATCGGACTTGATGATCGTCGGCAGTTTCAGTTCGATCGTTTCCAGCGTGGAGAAACGCTCGCCGCAAGCCTCGCACTCGCGGCGCCGACGAATCGTCACGCCGTCATCGCTGACACGCGAATCAATCACACGGGTGTTTTCGTGCTGGCAGAACGGGCAATGCACGCCAGCGTCAGTCGCCGTATACCGGGAACTGCGCGCACTGCCTGGTCACATTCTCGCGCACGCCGGCGATCACGGCCTCGTCGTTCGGGTTGTCGAGCACGTCGCAGATCCATTCGGCCAGTGCCACGCAGTCGGCTTCGACGTAACCACGGGTGGTCACTGCAGGGGTTCCGATGCGCAGGCCCGAGGTCACGAAGGGCTTTTCCGGGTCGTTCGGCACCGCGTTCTTGTTGACGGTGATGTGGGCCTTGCCGAGTGCGGCCTCGGCCGCCTTGCCGGTCACGCCCTTGCCAATCATGTCGATCAGCATCAGGTGATTTTCGGTGCCGCCGGAAACGATCTTGTAACCACGGGCAATGATCGTTTTCGCCATCGCCTGCGCGTTCTTCACGACCTGCGCCTGGTAGGTCTTGAATCCGGGTTCGAGTGCTTCCTTGAACGCCACCGCCTTGGCCGCGATCACGTGCATCAGCGGGCCGCCCTGGATGCCGGGGAACACGATCGACTGCAGCTTCTTCTCGATCTCTTCCGCTGCATCGCCCATGCCGACGCGGCTCGCAACAATAATCCCGCCGCGCGGACCGCGCAGCGTCTTGTGGGTGGTCGACGTCACCACATGCGCATGCGGTACCGGATTCGGATAAACGCCGGCGGCGATCAGGCCGGCCACATGCGCCATGTCCACGAACAGGTAGGCGCCGATCTTGTCGGCAATGGCGCGGAAGCGCGCCCAGTCCACGATCTGCGAATACGCGCTGAAGCCGGCAACCACCATCTTCGGCTTGTGCTCCAGCGCCAGCCGTTCGACTTCGTCGTAGTCGATCATGCCGTTCTCATCGACGCCGTACTGCACGGCGTTGAAGAGTTTCCCGCTGAAGTTGACTTTGGCCCCGTGAGTCAGGTGACCGCCATGGGCCAGCGACATGCCGAGAATGGTGTCACCCGGCTGCAACAGCGCAAAATACACTGCTTGGTTGGCCTGCGAGCCTGAATGCGGCTGCACGTTCGCATACATCCCTTCTGAAGAACCTTCCCCGAACAATTCCTTGCAACGTTCGATCGCCAAACGCTCGGCGACGTCAACGAATTCGCAGCCGCCGTAATAGCGCTTGCCCGGATAGCCTTCGGCGTACTTGTTGGTCAGCTGGCTGCCCTGCGCTTCCATCACCCGCGGGCTGGCGTAGTTTTCCGAGGCGATCAGCTCGACGTGGTCCTCCTGTCGGCGGGTTTCATCGGCGATGGACTTGGCCAGCTCAGGATCGTATCCGGCAATCAGGTGGGCACGGGAAAACATCGCAGCTCCGGCATCAGGTGGGGATTCCAATTGTAGCCGGAGGCCGGGCCGGAGGCGGTCAGGCCGACGTCAACGCGCGGGTTGGGCTGCCTTGGGCGATGGTTTAGCTGATGGCGTGATTGATGCCAGAAAGGTGCGCAACGCTGCCCCTTGGTATTGATCGCGTTGCCAGAGCAGCGACAGGGTTCGGCGCAATTGCGCGAATGGCGTATCCAGCACCGCCAACCTGCCCGCGGCGACGGCGTCGGCCAGCGCCACTTCCGGTAGACAGGCCAGGCCCAAGCCGGCGACCACCGCCTGCTTCACTGCTTCGGTCTGGTCCAGTTCCAGCAGGCCAGCCGGCGTCGGTAATTGCGCCAGCAGGCGTTCGCTCATTTCGCGGGTCGCCGAACCCGGTTCGCGCAACACCCAGCGCGCGTCGCGGAAGTCGTCGGGCACCAAGCCGCGGCGGCCAGCGAGTGGGTGGTCAGCGGCGGCGCAGACCACCAACAGATCATCGCCCCAGCGCCGGCGCTGCAGTTCCGCATGCATCACCGGACCCTCCACGCAGCCCACGTCCAGGCTGCCATCGAGCACGGCGGCGGCAATCACGCGGGTGTTTTCCACCCGCAGCCGCAGGCGCACGTCGGGTTGCGCGCGGGCGAATGGTCCCAGCAATTCACCAATCCGGTAGTTGCCCACGGTATTGCTGGCGCCGATGCGCAACTCGCTACCCGGGGCGATGCCGTGCGTATCGAAACCAATGAACTCGCGATGGCGTTCCAGCAATTCCTTGGCCAATGGCAAAAGAGCACGCCCACGTGAGTTCAGGTGCAGGCGACCACGGCGGCGTTCGAACAGTTCGCCTCCGACCAGGCGCTCGAGTTCCGCCAGCGCCATGCTGGCGGCCGGCTGGGTCATGTGCAGCAGCTCGGCAACGCCCCGCAGGCTGTCGCAGGCAACGGTCTGCACGAAGACTTCGAGCTGGCGCGGGCTAGCGTAATGCATCAAATAATCTTATCGCATGAATAAATAATCGAAACTATTTTTTATTCGTAGCGAGGCACACACTTTTGCCATTCCAAACTCGTGCATCGCAATGAACGCCGCATCCCACGCCTCCCTGCCAATCCGCCCGATCCTGCTCCAGGAGTGGCGTGCACGGTCCAGTGGACTGCTGCTGGTAGCACTGGTGGTGGCGCCGGCGATGCTGGTCGGCGCGTGGGTGCCGGTGGTGGGCGGGGCGGTGTCGGCCCTGCTGCTAGGGCTTGCGCTGGGCGCAGCCGGGATCGTTCGACCGCAGCACCAGCCAGGCATCAAGTTTGCGCAAGGACCCATACTGCGCGCCTCAGTGGTGATGCTCGGGTTCGGGCTGTCGCTGTCACAGGTGGCGAAGACCGGCCTGGCGTCGCTACCGTTGACCCTCGTCACGCTCGCAATCGCCTTCCTCACTGCGTGGGGGCTCAGCCGACTGCTGCGCCTGAGTGGCGCGCTGCCGGTGCTGATCGGCGTGGGCACCGCGATCTGTGGTGGCTCGGCGATCGCCGCAACCGCGCCGGTGATTGGCGCACGCGACCACGAAATCGCCCTGTCGATGACCACGATCTTCCTGTTCAACGTCGCCGGTGCACTGCTGTTTCCGCCACTGGGACACCTGATGGGGCTAAGCGACCACGGCTTCGGGCTGTGGGCAGGTACTGCGATCAATGACACCTCCTCGGTGGTCGCCGCCGGCTATCAGTACAGCCAAGCCGCTGGTGAACTGGCCACCGTGGTCAAGCTCACCCGTGCCAGCCTGATCGTGCCGGTGACCCTGGCCTTGGCGATGTGGCTGGCCCGGCGCAACCGCGGCACGACCGGCAACACTTCGGTCGGCAGCGCGTTCCCGTGGTTCATTCTTGGCTTCGTGGCCGCAGCCGCCATCGGCAGCACAGGCTTCTTGCCGCCCATGCTCCTGCACCTCCTGCACGTGGCCGCGCAGGTCTGCATCGTGGCAGCGCTGGCCGGCATCGGCCTGTCAGCCGACCTCAGGCAGATGCGCGAAACCGGCCCGCGCCCGATCCTGCTCGGCCTCGGCACCTGGTTCGCGGTCGCGGCCGGCAGCCTGCTCGCGCAACAGGCGATGGGCCTGACCTGAAACTGGCGTAACGCTCGCACCCGCACGTGGGCTGCACGATACACGCAGCGCGAACCGCTATAATCGCGGCTTCCGAACACCCCTTTCGCGGCCCTGCCCTGTGCAGGCGCTGCTGCATGCCTGCGGAGCCCCCGATGTCCCAATTCATCTACACCATGAGTGGTGTCAGCAAGATCGTCCCGCCCAAAAAGCAGATCATCAAGGACATCTCGCTGAGCTTCTTTCCCGGCGCCAAGATCGGCCTGTTGGGGCTAAACGGCTCCGGCAAGTCGACCGTGCTGAAGATCATGGCCGGCGTCGATACCGACTTCCAGGGCGAAGCCCGTGCGCAGCCGGGGATCAAGGTCGGTTACCTCGCGCAGGAACCCGAAATCGATCCCGAGAAGACCGTGCGCCAGGCGGTCGAGGAAGGCGTCGGCGAAGTGCTGAATGCACAGGCCGAACTGGATGCGGTGTATGCCGCATATGCGGAAGAAGACGCCGACTTCGATGCGCTGGCCAAGCGTCAGGAAAAGCTTGAAGCCATCCTCGCCGCAGGCGATGCGCACACCCTGGAGAACCAGCTGGAAATTGCTGCCGACGCGCTGCGCCTGCCGCCGTGGGACGCGATCATCGGCAAGCTGTCGGGTGGCGAGAAGCGCCGCGTCGCGCTGTGCCGGCTGCTGTTGCAGAAGCCCGACATGCTGCTGCTGGACGAACCGACCAACCACCTGGATGCCGAGTCGGTGGAATGGCTGGAGGAGTTCCTGGCCCGCTATACCGGTACGGTCGTTGCGGTTACCCATGACCGCTACTTCCTCGACAACGCCGCCGAATGGATCCTGGAACTGGATCGCGGCCGCGGCATTCCGTGGAAAGGCAACTACACCGACTGGCTGACCCAGAAGGGTGATCGCCTGAAGCAGGAAGACAACCAGGAAAAGTCGCGCCAGAAAGCCATCCAGAAGGAACTGGAATGGTCGCGGCAAAATGCCAGGGGCGGTCGCAGCAAGGGCAAGGCGCGCCTGGCGCGGATGGAAGAGTTGCAAGCGGTCGACTACCAGAAGCGCAACGAGACCAACGAGATCTTCATCCCGCCGGGCGAGCGCCTGGGCAACAAGGTGGTGGAGTTCAAGAACGTCAGCAAGGCTTACGGCGATCGGGTGCTGATCGACAACCTCAACTTCAGCGTGCCCAACGGCGCGATCGTCGGCATCATCGGCCCCAACGGCGCCGGCAAGTCGACCCTGTTCCGCATGATCACAGGCCAGGAAACGCCGGACTCCGGCGAGATCACCATGGGTCCAACGGTCAAACTGGCGTATGTCGACCAGAGCCGCGAGGCGCTGACCGGCAACCACAACGTGTTCCAGGAAGTCTCCGGCGGCCTGGATATCCTCAATATCAACGGCATCGAGATCCAGTCGCGCGCCTACCTCGGCCGCTTCAATTTCAAGGGACAGGACCAGCAGAAACTCGTCGGTACCCTGTCCGGTGGTGAACGCGGGCGCCTGCACATGGCCAAGACCCTGCTGCAGGGCGGCAATGTGCTGCTGCTCGACGAACCGTCCAACGACCTCGACATCGAGACCTTGCGTGCACTCGAAGATGCGCTGCTGGAGTTCCCCGGCAACACGTTCGTCATCTCGCATGACCGCTGGTTCCTGGATCGCATCGCGACCCATATCCTCGCCTTCGAAGGCGACTCGCACGTGGAGTTCTTCCAGGGCAATTACCGCGAGTACGAGGAAGACAAGAAGCTGCGCCTCGGCGCGGAAGGCGCGCGGCCCCACCGGCTGCGGTTCAAGGCGCTGAAGTAACCGAAGCAATGTAGGAGCGCCCCTTGGGGCGCAATCATGGCGTCGGCATCCCAATCGCGCCCATGCTCAATACGGCACGGGCGCTCCTAAAATCTGGATTGGAGTCCGCAATGACCTTCATCGAACAACTTCGCGCTCGCTGGCAAGCCAGCAACTCACTGGTCTGCGTCGGTCTGGATCCGGATCCATCGAGATTCCCGGCAATGTTCAAAGAACGCGATGACGCGATCTTCGAATTCTGCCGCGACATCGTCGACGCCACTGCGCGTTACGCCTGCACGTTCAAGCCGCAGATTGCCTACCTCGCCGCGCACGCCGCCGAAGACGCACTGACTCGCCTGATCGCGTACATCCACGATTCGCATCCGGGCATCCCGGTAATTCTGGACGCCAAGCGCGGTGACATCGGCAGCACCGCATCGATGTACGCGATCGAAGCGTTCGATCGCTTCGCTGCCGATGCGGTCACGCTGAATCCGTACATGGGTCGCGACTCCGCGCAGCCGTTCCTGGATCGCGCGGGCAAGGGCTGCGTGTTCCTGTGCCATACCTCCAATCCCGGTGCGCGCGATTTCCAGGAGCTCGATGCAGCGGGCCAGCCGCTCTACCAGCGCGTGGCCGAGGTGATCAGCCAGCACTGGAACGACAGCGGTAACTGCGCGCTGGTGCTTGGCGCCACATTCCCGGAAGAACTCAAGGTGATCCGCGGCATCGTCGGCGACATGCCGCTGCTGATTCCCGGCATCGGTGCACAGGGTGGCGATGTCGAAGCCACCGTGCGCAGTGGCAAGACGGCCGATGGCAGCGGCCTGATGATCAATTCCTCGCGCGGCATTCTGTATGCGTCGCAAGGCAGCGATTTTGCGAGTGCCGCCGCCGCTGCGGCCAAGACATTGCGCGACGAGATCAACCGCTACCGCTGAGTGCGCAGCAACGCCCGCAACGCCGCGAATGGAAAACGCACCCAGATCATCGCGAACACAGCTGCACGCACGAAGCCACTGCGCCGTGGCGCTTCGAACTTGCCGAAATAACGCCACAGGCCGCGATGCTTGTGCCATTCCACGAACACCGGGCGCGAGCGGCTGGATACGCCGCGCACATGCACCACGCGCACCTCGTTGGCGACCGCAACCCGCGCGCCGACATCGCGCACGCGCCGACACAGGTCGAGATCCTCGGCGTGCAGACGATAGCCGACGTCGAAACCTCCCACACGTTCGAACAACCAGCGCGGCAGCAACATCAATGCACCGGAGACTGCATCGACATGCTGCAACGATGCCGTAGTATCGATTTCAACCCCTAGCCTGGCCGCCGCAGGCGAACGCAGCATCGCCGCGAAGTCCGGGTCGTGGCGGCGCGCAGCCACATCACGCACGCCATCCTCATCAACCAGATCGGCACCAACCAGCGCAGGCGCTTCCTGCTCGGCATGCTCGCGCAGCCGCGCCAGCGTGTCGACTTCGACCAGGCAATCCGGATTGACGAAGGCCAGCCACGGCACACTGCTGTCGGCCGCGCCCTGGTTGCAGGCCACCGCAAAGCCGGGATTGTCCGGATTGGCAATGAAGCGCAGGCGCGGATCGGCCACTGCATGCCGCTGCACGATCTCCAGCGACGCGTCGCTGGAATCGTTGTCGATCACGCGAATTTCGGCCACGCCATCTGCATTGCGCAGGCGCTGCAGGCAATCGTCGAGGGTTTCCTCGCTGTCGTGGGATACAACAATCGCGGCAATGCCAGCAATATCCGGCACGCTCATGACGGGAACCGAAACAGGTCGGCCTGCGGTGAACCGCTGTCGAGCCCGGCCAGCGTGTCGCCCAACTGCGTGCGCAATCCACGCAAGGGATCGTCCATCAGGCACTGCGCGAGCCGCGCATGCCAGCCCGGCCAGCGCACCGACAACCGGTCCATGTCGCCGTTACTGGAATGGCCTTCATCGTCGCGCAAGACAAAGGCTTTTTCGCACAGGACATTCCGCCAACCCAGGCCGGACAGGCGCAGCGAAAAGTCGGTCAACGCCGCGTACCAGGAATGGAAACTCGCGGCGTCCAATCCACCGGCGCGCTTGCGCGCAGTGCCACGCACCAGTACCGCGTGACCGACTGCCGCCGGCAGGTCGGGATGGGTCGCCGGCAATTGCGCGCAAGCGCGCGCGAGCCGCGACGGTTCCTCGTCGAGCGCCACTATCTCGCCGATCCGCGGCCATGCAGCGGCTTCGCCGGCATTGCTCCAGGGCGTGGCAGTCGCAATCGTCGGATCGTGCGCCAGGCAGGCGATGAGTTGCTGCAGCCAACCGGGTGTCGGGCGCGCATCGGCGGCAAGAATAGCCACGTCCGCATCGCCACAGGCGCACAGTGCTTCGTCCAGGTGCGCAGCTTCACCGATGCTGCGCACACGGCGGGTATGCGCAGCCTGAAGGCGCGTGCGCGCCAGCCAACCTTCGATAATCGCGCCGGCACGTGGGCCAGCCTGTGCATCGTCGGCCAGCCACACCCGCGTACCGGCCGGGGTGGACGCCTCAAGCGCCGCCAGGCAGGCATCCAGCGCATCCTCGTCGACGCCAACTGGCACCAACACGACGGGCTGAACGGCCGCCAGCTGGGCGGCGGCGGGCTGGCTGGTGGCCGGCATGGGCGCGCCGGCCTGGCTCACTTCGCCTTGGGGCGGTACAGCGGATCCAGCGCGCGGAAACGGCGGCCGTAATCGTCAGTCATCTCGCGCGCTTCCTGGGGGTTGCGGACCACGGTCGGTGTGATCAACACGATCAGCTCGTCGCGCGTGGTGCTGCTGCCCTGCTGGCCGAACAAGCCACCGATGATCGGGATCCGGCTCAGACCGGGAATGCCGGACGAGGTACGTCCTGTGCTGTCGGAGATCAGGCCAGCCAGCATGATGGTCTCGCCGCTGGGCACCGCCGCGCTGGTACGCACTTTATTGGTGTCAATGCGCACATTGCCATTAACACCTTCAATAGTTGTGGGTTTGCTGACTTCCTGAACGATGTCGAGGAACACCATGCCATCACGGGTGATGCGCGGACGCACCTTCAGGATGATGCCGGTCTCCAGGTACTGCACCTGACTATAGGTGCCGTTGTTGGTACCACCGGTGTTGGGATTGAAACTGACCGAGGAAATCGGGATGCGTTGGCCGACGTTGAGGCTGGCTTCCTTGTTGTTCTGGGTAAACACCGAAGGCGCGGACAGCGTGCGCACGTCGGTCACGCTGTCGAGTGCATTCACGATCGCCGCAGCGCTTTTGCCGAGGAATTTGTAACTCAGCGCGCTACCACCGCCCACGATGGGCGCCAGCGAACCGGCAAAGCTGCCAAAGCTGTTGCGGGTGTTCGGGTACTGCAGGCCGGGGACATCGTTGATCGCATTGTCGAGGTACCAGCTGACGCCATATTGCAGCGCGCCCTTCAGCGTCACGCTGACCACTTGCGCCTCGATGTGCACCTGCATCGGCATCACGTCCAGGCGGTCAATGACCTCGCGGATCGACTTCCACTGCGCAGGGCTGGCGCGAACCAGCAAGGCGTTGGTGTCCTCAACCGCGGAGACACCCACCTCGGTGCCGTCCACCTTGAGCGTCACCCTGCCATTGCCATTGGACTTGTTCGGCAGGCTTCCGCCATCGCCCAGCCCATTGGCCACCTGCGCGCTGGAGGTGCTGGACTTGTCATCAACGCCGGAGTCGCGGATTTCGGTGGAGTCCACGCCAGGCATCATCGAGGGCGCATCGCTGCTGCTGCCACGGCCGCCGCCGAAGACTTCGGACAGGCGATCGGCCAAGTCGCGCGCCTTGATGTATTTCAGCTCGTAGGAGAACAGGCGGCCATCGCCGCTGCCGCCTTCGATGCGGTCAATCCATTGCTGGATGTCGTCCAGGTACTTCGGCTGGCTGGTGATGACCATTACCGAATTGCTGCTGTCCAGCGGCATGAAGCGGAACATGCCGGCGGTCGGTGACTTGCCCTGTTCGCCGAATACGCGTTCCAGGTCCTGCACCACCGCACTGGCACGCCCCGACTGGAGTGGATACACGCCAACCGACATGCTGGCCATCCAGTCCACGTCGAAAACCTGGATCGTGCGCAGGTAATTTTCGAGTTCTGCACGGGTACCGGCAATGGTGATCATGTTGCGCGAACCATCCGCGCTGACGATCGCGCCCTGCCTGGCGTAAGGCTTGAGGATCTTTTCCATCTCGCTGGCGGAAACAAACCGCAGTGGCACCACCCGCGTCTCGAAGCCGCGTGCCAGCGCCGGCGAGCCGGTGCGCGGAACCACGCCGCTGGTCATTGCCTGGTCGGCAGGCACGATGTTGTAGCGGCCATTGCTGTAGACCATGCGCGCATTGTTCTGCGCCAGCACGTCATCCAGCAGGCTCAGCGCGCCCGCGGCGCCGACCGGCTGCTGAGTATTGATGGTCACAATGCCTTGCACGCCGGGTGCGATGCTGTAGCTCTGCCCGAGCATGTCGCCCAGGATGGCCTTGACCACCACCTGCAGGGAATCGCCCTCGAAGTTGAAACGGGCCTGGCCGCTGCTACCCAGTGATGGAGGCGCTGCACTGGCTGCAGCCTGGTTGATCGTAGCGCTGCTACCACGCCGTATCACCGGCATTGGCCCCGAATTGCCGAATGCCTCCGGCAGGCGCTCCTGCTGAACACCATCGGCACCGGGCAGGCGATCGGCATGTCGCATCTGCGGAGGCGGCAGGCTGGCGCATGCGGCAAGCAGGGCGGTCATCAGTGCGATCAGGAACGGACGCAGGTTCATTCGGAACTCCAGCTTCATTGCGTTGGTCGTGCGCTCGAGGATGTCGGTGCACTGCTGTTGGGTGTGTTGCTGCGCATCTGCGCGCGACGTGCTTCGATGCGGTTGCGGATCGTCTCGATCCTGGCGGCTTCACTGATCGGAATCGGGGCCGCGGCGGCGGCGTCTTTCGCGGCGGCGTCCGCTGCATCGGCAGCCGCATTGGCGGCCGTAGCGGCATCGCGGACCATACCAGCCTTGCCTGGATTGGCGGCTTCGCCGAACACGCGCAAATCCAGGCTCGACTCACCGTCACTGCCTGCGAAGATCGCCCGGCGCGGCTGTACTTCCACCAGGCGCCAACCGGACGCGCCTTCCGGAGACGCGCCTTCGCGCACACGTATGGACTCACCGCCACCGGTGGGCTGCAGGATCGCCAGCCGCACCTGCGGGCTGATCAACACGCCGGTCAGGATGAAATCCAGCGATTGGCTTTGCGCACCCATCGCAGCACCACCGTCGGGTCCGGTTGCCATGAAGCTGTGCGGACGCCGATCCGAGGTGAACACCGGGCGCGCGGCCGCTTCCGCATATTGGGCCAACGGACCGATCCGGTCGGGGCTGGCAGGCTTGGCCTGCGGCAGCGGCACATCAGACGCGATGCTGGGCGTAGGCGCCACTGCATTGCCCAGGCCCAGCAATGCCGCCAACCACAGCAGCAAGGCCCAACCCGCGCAGCCAGCCAGCAGCCAGGTCAGCGGCCCGGCCTGTTCGAAGCGATGCAGCACGCTACGCTCAGCCATGGGGCGCGCCATTGCCTGCAGCGCCCGGGGCAGGACGCAGGTAACCGTAGAGATCGAAGCTGACGTCCAGCCCGCCTTCCTGTGGTGGATTGTTGCCCGGGATCGCGAAATAACGCTGCGATGAAATGTTCAACGTATCCACGAACAGATACGGCCGTGCCGACTCAAGCGCATGCAGCACGGCCAACGTCTCCGCGTTGCCGCAACGCAGGCGCACCTGCACGGTGACCCGGTGGAAGCGGCCCGGCGGCGGCTCGCCGCTGAGCGGCGCGCGGTTGGTAATGGCGCATCCACGATTGCCGGGGGTGACTTCTTCCACCACCCGCTCCAGTTCCTGGATCAGCGCAGCAGTGGCCAGTTCGGTGGTGGGCTCGACCAGGAAGCCGGCAGCGTTGCCGCGGGCATCCAGTTCGGCCAGCCGCTTGTTGATCTGGGGTGCTTGCGCGAGTAGCGCACGCACCCGCGCATCGCGGTCGCGCAAGTCGGCGATGCGCGCATCTGTTGCACGCAACGGCTGGGTGAACAACGGATGCACGACTACCAGGTACAACAGGCCAAGTACTGCCAGCAGCAAAATCATGGCCAGCAGACGGTCGCGTTCAGCGCGCGGCATGGGTCTGGCCCTCCGTCGCCGAGGCATCGTTGAGCTGCGCCACCAAGGTGAAGCGGTCGCTGCGCGTGCGCAAATCCGGCTGCAGCACACCGCTCAGGGCCGGTGCGTGCCATTGGCGCGCACCTTCCAGCTTGCCCACCAGTGCTGCGGCCTGGTTGGACAAGCCAACGACAGTCAATTGACTGCCTTCGATCCCCGTCTTCTCCAGGTAGGTGCCATCCGGCAGGCGTCGTGCCAATTCGTCCAGCACCTCCACCACCGAAGGCCGCGCATTGCGTTGCTGCTGCAGGTAGATGCCACCTTCCACGGCATCGACCAGACGCTGGCGCTGCTGGGCGACAGTCCGCGCCTGCGCGCTGCGAGCGCCGACATCGGCCTGCAATTGCTGCGCGGCATCGCGCCGATTGGCCAGGATCTGGGCCAGGCCCAAGGTCAATCCCGACATGAACACAAGCACCAGCAGCAGGTTCCACCAGCGCCAGGGATTGGCGCGGGCATGGCGCTGCACCACAGGCAAAAGATTGATGCCGAGCGGCCGGCCATCGGCATCGGCCAAGTCGACGCCCGCCAGCCACGTGGACAGCCCCGCCAATGCGTCGTTGGCAGCATCGAAACGGGTGCGCGGCACGACCACGAGCTCCACCTGCAACTGGCCATCGTCGCGGACGTGCAGCACGCGACCGTCGTACACCACATCCTTGGCGGCAAACGGTGTCTGGCGTTCGATCTCGAAGCCGAGCACCTCGCGCAGGCGTTCACGTGCGGCGCCCGGCAGTTGCAGGGTGCGGCGCAGGCCACTTGCGGCCGGCAACAGCAACCAACGCGGCAACTCGGCGGCATTGCCCAGCAACACGTTCGCCAGCGGATCGTCCTGCCTGCCTCGCGATGCTGGAAGCGGCAGGGTCGCCAGGTCCTGCAGTTCGCCTGCCACCTGGCGACGCAGGCGGATGCCATCGGCTTCGACCTGCAGCAACATTCGATCGGCGGAAGTTCCCAGCAATTGCCGCCAACGCGGCGGCAGCCAGCTGGCAAGGCCTGCGCCCCACCACGCAAGGAAACCACGGATGCCCCGACCAGCGGTTTGGAACCGTTCGAAGGACAGCGCTGCCTCGCTCATGGCGCGATCTCCCCATCCTGCCAGCGCAGTGGCGTGTAGCTGGATCCAGTCAACCCGTTACCCCCCACCCGCAGAATGACCGAAAGATGCGCGCGGCGACCATTCGCGAGTCGTGCACGGCTGTCGATACTATACGTGCCGCTGCCATTGACCGGCAGGGTGTCGCCGCTCGGTTGCGGACGTTCTACGCCTATCGCCTGCAACACCGGACCGTCCGCAAAGGTCGCATCCGGCATCGGCAAGCCACCGTGCACGGTCAGGTAGGGCGCAACGGACCGGAACAGATCCGGACGCATTCCCAGCACCTGCTCGAGTTCCGCCACGGTTTCGAACGGTGCGTCCTTCGCGCCCCAGGCCAAGCCCGCGGCTGCGTAATTGGGATCTTCGGCACCCCCAGCTACCTGCACCAGGCTGTCTTCGTCGCGCCAGTCGACGATCGCGCCGGCTAGCCGGGTGGCTGATTCGGCCGGCTCACCCTGAACACGCAGCAAGCTGGCAAGCAAATTCGGGGTCGCGACGTTGAGGTCGACCTTGCCGGTCTCGTCGCGCATCGACACCTCGACTTGTGCACCGTCGAAACTGAAGCGATAGGTGCGTCCATCCGGTACCCAATGCTGCGCGGGGTCGGCATCCAGCAGCCGCGAGACCGCATATTCGACGCCGGCACGCGCGGCCTCGCGCGCGGCCACGCTGCGGGCAAGTCCATTGCCTTGCATCGATTCGATGCGCGCCGACATCGCATAACCGGCGACCAGCCCGCTGAGCAGCAGAATCATCCACATCACCAGCAGCAGCGCGGCACCGTGTTGGCTGCGCACGGACAGGGCGCGCGTGCTGATGGCGCGCCTGGCCGGCACGCGCATCATTTGTCGCGCTCCACCGCGATGCCGGCATTGGCCGCAAGCGGCAGCGCGACGACCAGATCCGGCCATGGCCCCCGTGCATCGGCGATCTGCACGCGCACCTGCAACGGCAACGACTCCGGAAAGTCCCATTGCGGTTGCCATGATCCTGGCTTGCCGTCATGTGCATTGGTGCGATAAGCGAAACGCACGCTGCGCAGGCCATCCGCCAACGGTTCCGGCGGACGCGCATCAGGCGTGGCCAGGGTCTGGCCCGCGACCACCATGCGAAAATCGACCAGCAGCGCCTGCTCGCTGTCGCGACCATCGACGCCCAGCTCATGCAGGTGTGGACCGCCGCGACCAAGGTAGTCCGGCAGATCGGCAACGAAACGCATGCTGCGCGCATCGCCGATGAAACGCTGCGCCTGCCCGCTGGCCTGATCCAGGTTGAATACGATGCCCTGAGCGCCACCGATGCGGCTGCGCAGGAATTGCGACACCGCGCGCATGCGTTCGTTGCGCGCGGCCATTGCCTCGCCACGCTCGGCGGTGGCACCGGCCGCACGCACGGTGGCGAAGCCCAGCGCCAGGCCAGCCGCGAGCAGCATGGTCGCCAACAGCACCTCGATCAGGGTGAAGCCGGCTGCCTTGGCGGCACTGCCGCCAAGCCGGCTGAACGCCCGAGGGCTATGCCCGAGGGCCGGATTGAATCCACGCGGCCGCACGATTGCCTTGTTCATGGCGCTGAAACCCCTTCGGCCGGCGGCAACACCAACCGCAGCGACGTTACCTCGATGCGCTGCGCGGGCGTGCCATCGCCCCATTCCACCTGCAGGCGCAGGTGCACCAGGTGCGCGCCATTGGGATCGGTGGGCGACGCGGCGGTCCGCGGCGATGGATCCTGCCAGGGCTCGACATCCAGTCGCCAGCGGTAGCGGCCCTGTTCCAGTTCGCCATCGCGATGTTGCGGCTGCGGCAGGTTGCCGAACTCGTCCAGCAGCGATTGCGCATGCAAGGCCGCGCGCCCGGCATCGCCTGCGGCGCGCACTTGGCGAGTCGCACCGGACAGCGTGCCAAGCAGCAAGGTCAGGCCGAGCGCGAGGATCGCGAACGCCACGATGATTTCGATCAGCGTGTAACCACGCTGCCGCGCGCGCCCTGGTGTCCTTGCAACGATGCCGTTACCACGGCTTGTGCGAATGAAAAGCCGGGTTTTGTTCATTCTGAAGCCCGCACGCGCTTGAGCTTTACTTCGCCGGTCAACCAGGCCACGTCCACGTCCCAGCCACCGCCGTTGGCGAGTAGCCGCACGCGTCCGCCGGTTGCCGCGCCATCCGGAAAGAAGCGCACAGTGCCTTTGGCATCATTCTGTTCGCCCGGCGCGAACTGGGTGGCACGCGCGCCAGTGAACACGACCTCGCCGACATTCGGCAGGTCGCCGCTGCGGCCCTTGGCACCCTGCCAGTGTCGGCCCGCGGGATCGATAATGACGTCCTGCGGCTGGCCAGAGCTGATCGCCACCGCGCGCGCGAAGCGCATCTGCGCCGCGACATTCTTCGCCCCGGCACGCAATTTCATGCCCTGCATACCGCCACCGAACGCCGCCACCGCGAGCAGGCTGGCCGCAGCGATCAAGGCCATCACCAGGATCATCTCCAGCAACGAAAATCCAGATGAGCGCTGGCGCAGATGCGTCATCGCGGCAGACTCGTCGACGGCTCGGGCGCGTTGTATTCGACGCGATTATTCGTAGCGGATGTCGGCATTCACGCTGTCGCCGCCGACCTTGCCATCCGCGCCCAGGCTGATCAGGTCGAAGGGCTTGCCCTCACCCGGCACCGTGTAGATATACGGGTGGTTCCACGGGTCCTTCATCTCGGCGTCCTTGGCATACGGGCCCAGCCATCCCGCCGCACCGCTCGGTGCTTTCACCATGTCGCCGAGGCTACCCGGCAAGGACCCGGTATCGCCTTCGTACTGCTGGATCTTTTCCGCCAGCGTCTGTACCTGCGCCTTGGTGAGATTGACCTTGGCGCGATCGCCGCCGCCGAGGATGCGCGATGCCGCGAACGCGACGATGCCACCGATCAACACCACCACCAGGATGATCTCGATCAGCGAAAAGCCGGCCTGTGCAGCGGCAGCAGGTGAACTGGTCAATGAACGGTTACGCATGGAATTTCCCGATTTCGATGTTGAGCCGATGATGGCTGGTAATGGCCCGACGATGGGTAATGCTGCCACGGAATGGCGCTTGGACTTTGAACCTGCCTCAAACCCGTGCGAGCGATGAGGATTTGGCGTCGCCCGCAGCGCAGGAACCGGAGTGTACGTGCGAGTACACGAGGATTCCGAGCAGCGGACGGCGCCAAAGCATCGAGCGCAGCAGGGTTTCAGGCAGGTTCACCCGATGACACTGGTCAGGTCATAAATTGGCGAAAGCACCGCCAGGATCACGATGCCGACCACCAGCGCCAGCACCAGGGTCACCGCCGGTACCAGCGCGGCCAGCAAGCGGTCCATCGCGACCGAGGTTTCCTGCTCGAAGGTGTCGGCAGTCTTGAGCAACATCGTATCGAGTGCGCCGGATTCCTCGCCAACCTGGATCATCTGCAGGGCCAGCCGCGGGAAGCGCTTGCCCTTGCCCAGCGCCAGCGACAAGCCAACGCCGTTCTTGACGTCGGCGGCGGCGGCATCCACATCGTTGGCAAGCACGCGGTTGTCGAGCACGTTGCGGGCGATGCCCAGCGCGGACAGCAGTGGCACGCCATTGCGCAACAAGGTGCCCAGGGTGCGTGCCAGCCGTGCAGTCTCGACCCGGGCCACCAGGGTGCCGGCCAGCTTGCGTTGCAGCAGCCAGCCATCGAACTTAAGCATGAACGCGGGGTCGCGGCGCTTGCGGTCCAACCACAGCAGCGCCAGCACCGGGATAGCCAAAATGATGATCCACCAGCTGCGCACGAATTCGCCCAGCCCCAGCACCAATTTTGAGAACCACGGCAGGTCGGCGTCCAGGCTTTCATACATCGACGAAAATTGCGGCACCACGTAGCCCAGCAGGAACAGCAGCGACAGGCCAACCATGAACAGCAGGATCGCCGGATACACCAGCGCATTGATCACCCGCGCCCGCATCGCGCTGGAGCGCTCCAGGTAATCCGCAAGCTGCTGCAGGGTGTCGTGCAGGTTGCCGCCAGCCTCGCCGGCACGAACCATGTTGACGTACAGCCGGCCGAAGTCGCCGTGCTGGCGTTCAAGCGCCGCCGACAACGATGCACCGCCGCGTACCGCCTCGCGGATTTCATGGATGGTGCGCCGCGCGACGTCGTCCTCGGGCAACTCCAGCAGGATTGAAAGCGCACGATCCAGCGGCTGCCCGGCACCCAGCAAGGTCGCCAGCTGCTGGGTGAACTGCACCAGGCGTGCGCCGGCGAAAGGCTTGGGCTTGAACAGCGCGCGCCAGGCGGACTCGCCGCTGCTTTCGCTGGCAAGCTTTGCCTCGACCGGCAGGTGGCCCTGCTCTTGCAGGCGCAGCGCCACCTCGCCATCGCTGGCGGCCTCCATCTGCCCGTCCAGCATTTCACCGCGCGCGTTCAGTGCCTTGTAGCGGTAAAGCGCCATCGGCTCAGGCGTCCTCGCTCACGCGCAGCACTTCCTCGATCGTGGTCAGCCCGGCCAGCGCCTTGGCGATGCCGTCCTCGTACATGGTGCGCATGCCGGCATCACGCGCGAGTTTTTCGATCTCGCCCATGCCGGCGTGGCGCATCACCGCGCGACGCAGTTCGTCGTTCATGACCAGGAATTCCATGATCGTGGTGCGGCCCAGGTAACCGGTCGGCGACAACGCCGACGCCCGCGCCCGATACAGGCTGATCTCGCCTTCCGGCTGGTATTTGCGCAGGCCGAATTTCTCGATTTCCTCTGGCGACGCCGCGTAAAGCTCGGCATGCGTCGGTTCCAGCTTGCGCACCAGGCGCTGGGCCAGGATGCCGTTGATGGTGGAGGTCAACAGATAGTCCTCCACGCCCATGTCCAGCAAGCGGGTGATACCACCAGCCGCGTTGTTGGTATGCAGCGTGCTCAGCACCAGGTGGCCGGTCAACGCGGACTGGATCGCGATACGCGCGGTTTCCAGATCGCGCATTTCGCCGATCATGATGATGTCCGGATCCTGTCGAACAATACTGCGCAGCGCATTGGCGAAATCCAGCCCGATCTGCGGCTTGGCCTGGATCTGGTTGATGCCCTCGATCTGGTATTCGATCGGGTCCTCGACCGTGATGATCTTGACGTCCGGGGTGTTGAGCTTGCTCAGCGCCGTGTACAGCGTGGTGGTCTTGCCCGAACCCGTCGGCCCGGTCACCAGAAGGATCCCGTGCGGCTGTTCGAGCACTTGCTGGAAACGCGGCAGGAAGTTGTCGGTGAAGCCCAGCCGGTGGAAATCCAGCACCACGGTTTCGCGGTCCAGCAGGCGCATCACCACTGACTCGCCATGCGCAGTGGGAATCGTGCTCACGCGCAGGTCCAGTTCCTTGCCCTGCACGCGCTGCATGATCCGCCCATCCTGCGGCAGGCGGCGCTCGGCGATGTTGAGCTTGGCCATGATCTTGATGCGGCTGATCACCGCCGCGGTCAGGTTTGGTGGTGGGCTTTCGCCTTCCTCCAGCACGCCATCGATGCGGTAGCGCACCTTCAGCCGGTTCTCGAATGGTTCGATGTGGATGTCCGAGGCGCGCAGCTCCACTGCACGCTGGATGATCAGGTTCACCAGCCGTATCACCGGCGCTTCCGAAGCCAAGTCGCGCAGGTGCTCGACATCGTCGAACCCTTCTTCTCCTTCAGCCGTGTCCACGATGCCTTCCATCGCGCTGCGGCCCTGGCCGTGCCAACGCTCGATCAACTCGTCGATCTCCGAACGCAACGCCACCGCCGGGCGCACCTCGCGCGCCGTCGCCAGTCGCACCGCGTCCATCACGTACACGTCCTGCGGATCGGCCATCAGCACGTCCACTGCACCGGCATCGGCAGCCACTGCGACCACGTGGAACTGCTTCATGAACTTGACGCTGATTGACAGCTGGCCCAGCGCCGCGTCTTCCGGCGGCAATTCCGGCACGTCGCGCGCGCTGCGCAGCCGCAGGTTCATTTCCGATGCGCAGGCTTCGGCATGGTCGCGTTCGGACACCAGCCCCAACCGACCCAACAGGGCCAGCAGGCTGCCGCCGTCTTGCTCCTGCAGGCGGCGGGCGCGAACCAGGTCGGGTTCTTTCAATTTGCCGCGCTGCAGCAACGCCGCAACGATGCGTTCATCGGCGCTGTCGGAGCTGGGATCGGAAAGGACTGCGCTCATGCGGGGGTCGAATCTGGCGTTGCTTACGCGGAAGCGCGAGGGTAGCAGGCGGGCCGAGCGGCGTCAGCGCATGTGAAAGCGAGACGAGCCGTGGCCGTATTTCCGAGTCTTTACGTTTACCCTACAACAGGTGCCCTTGGCATCTGGCTCAACTGGCTCAACTGGCTCAACTGGCTCAACTGGCTCAACTGGCTCAAC
>NZ_JAQSDO010000020.1:0-266906 GCF_029945965.1 Thermomonas sp. | reverse complement strand
CTGGCTCAACTGGCTCAACTGGCTCAACTGGCTCAACTGGCTCAACTGGCTCAACTGGCTCAACTGGCTCAACTGGCTCAACTGGCTCAACTGGCTCAACTGGCTCAACTGGCTCAACTGGCTCAACTGGCTCAACTGGCTCAACTGGCTCAACTGGCTCAACTGGCTCAACTGGCTCAACTGGCTCAACTGGCTCAACAATTAGGAAGCAGTCATGAATACAAAATTTTGCACGTTAAGCCTATCGTTGCTTGCGGGCGTCTGCGCGCTGGCGATGCCGGCTGTCAGCCATGCAGCTGTTGGAAACGGAAACGTGGGGTACTACACTGGGTGCTACTCGGCTGGGTCAGCGAAAGCGCCCCTGATCACACAAGCTGGCCTCACACCTGTCGCAGTTGCCAGCTTGACGGCTAGCCAATTGGCGCCACTTGGCACGTTGATCATCGAAAACTGCAACGGTAGTGACATCAGTAGCCAGATCAACGCGGACGTGAAGGCCGCGGTGTCTGCGGGCATGAAACTGGTCATCTACGATTGGGAGCCAGGCGGCGGCACGGCGGCGGCATTGCCCGGCGCCCCGGCTGCGACCATCCAATACGGCTCTGGCAGTCAGATTGACTTGGCGGCCGGCAGCCCGATCGTAACGGGACCAGGTGGCACGTTGACTAATGCCAGCCTGGACGGCGGCAACTCTTCGAACCATGGGTACGCCACTTCCATACCGGTTGGGAGCCAGGCATACCTGACGACGGCCAATCCCGCCCAGATTGTCGCCTTCAAGTATTCCAGTGGTGCCGGTAGCGTCGTTTATTCGGCGATTCCGTTTGACTGCTACCTCAGCGGTTGCAATGCAGGCACGGCGCCCGGCATCAAGGCGTATTTCGTCAATGTCCTGTCGCAAAGCGGCTTCACCACTTGCGTCGCCGAGGGGTTTTCAGGACCCAAACTTATCCTGTGCAAACAGGTTTGCGAGATCCCGCAGAGCCCCGCTCGCCTGACCGCCTTGATCAGGGCTTACATTGCCGTATTCAGAGAAAACCCGCCCTGCGGACGCTGAACCACAGGCAGTTTCGTGACACAAGCGCCGGTCCCACCGGCGCTTCCGAAGCCAGATCGCAGGTATTCGACATCGTGGAACCCTTCCTCGCCGTCAGCGCTGTCCACGATGCCCTCCATCTCACTCCGGCCTTGCCCGTGCCAGTGCTCGATCAACTCGTTGATCTCCGAACGCAGTGCCAGCAGGCTGCGCCAGCCTGCTCCTGCAGGCGGCGCGCCCGTACCAGATCAGGCTCTTTCAGTTTGCCGCGCTGCAGCAGGGTGGCAGGCGGGCTAGATCGGCGTCAGTCGCAAAAAAATGGCCTGACGAACCGTGGCCGGTGTAGTACCTGAAATTTCGTTAATACTTGCACATGCGACCGGGGTTCGGTCGCTATCACAGGGAGAAATCTATGAATTCGAAACCTCTTATGCTCAGTTTGTCATTGCTGGCAGGTGCTTGCGCGCTGGCGCTGCCTGCGGTCAGTCATGCGGGGAACGTTGGCTACATCACTGGCCAAACCTGCAGTGGAACCGGCGACAAAACACCGGCCATCATCGCTTCTGGCAACACACCTGTTGCGATCACCAGCATCAGCCCGGCGACACTGGCACCGCTTAGCGCGCTCTTGGTGGAAACATGCAGTGCCTATGGTGTAAATGCAGACATCAACAATGCAGTCCACGCCGGCATGGGGTTGGTCATATCCGATTGGGACCCCTCTAATAATATCGGCACACAATTGCCAGGTGCTCCGGTAATTTCCTACACCAATGATGGGTGTCTCTCCGACATTAATCTGCCTGCAGGATCTCCTGCTACAAACGGACCAGGGGGTACGCTGAACAACACATCCATGGACGGTGGCAACTGTTCTGCTCATGGCTCCACGCCAACAGCATCGTTGCCTGCAGGCGTACAGGTACTGACCACAACGAATGACCCGGCCCGAACCGTATCCATCCTTTATTCCTATGGCAGTGGCAAGGTGGTCTATGCCCCGCTTCCGTGGAGCTGGTACCTCGCTGGGGGTAACGGCGAGGGCAATGTTGCGAGGCCCGGGATGACCGCATTCATGACAAATGCTGTTGCGCTGGCAGCTGGCGGCGGCTTCACCACATGCGCCGCCGAGGGGTTTGCAGGACCCAAACTTATCCTGTGCAAGCAGGTTTGCGAGATCCCGCAGAGCCCCGCTCGCCTGAGTGCCTTGATCAGGATGTACATTGCCGCATACAGAGAAGACCCGCCCTGCGGACGATGAACCACAGGTAGCTTCGTGACACAGGCGCCGGTCCCACCGGCGCTTTTTTTGCGCCCGTTTTCATAAGATTACTGCAGGCTGGAAAAGGTCTGTGGGCACAGCCTTACGTGCTGCGGGCTGTGGGGTACTGATGGCGTGGATCCAGATCTGGCGTGCATATAGCGTGCCAAGCGATTCCGCCATCCAGAAGAGCAGCCGCTTCTGAGTTCAAGAATGGAAAATGTCTCTCACCCCAGCCAAACCCGCGCATTGCGGAACATGCGCATCCATGGCGATTCATCTGGCCAACTGCTTGGCGCCCAACTGAAATTTGCGCTACGCAGGGTGCGTTCGGCATGCGGCATCAGGATAGTGGCGCGGCCATCGCGACTGGTCACGCCGGCAATCCCGCCGGGTGAGCCGTTCGGGTTGGTCGGATAGGTTTCGGCAACATTACCGTCGCCGGTGACATAACGCAGGCCGATGTCCACGGCCGCCTGGTCGATGCGGTTTGCGAACACCGCACGGCCTTCGCCATGGGCGACGGCCACCGGGATCCTTGATCCAGCCATGTCGCGCAGGAACAGCGATGGTGATTGCACCACTTCCAGCAGCGCCAGGCGTGCCTCGTACTGCTCGCTCGCATTGCGCTGGAAGGTCGGCCAGTGCTCCGCGCCGGGAATGATATCGCGCAGTTGCGCCATCATCTGGCAGCCGTTGCAGATGCCCAGCGAGAACGTATCTTCGCGGGTAAAGAATTCTGCAAACGCATCGCGTAACGCACTGCGTTCCAGGATGCTGGTGGCCCAGCCGCGGCCGGCACCCAGCACGTCGCCATAGCTGAAGCCGCCGCAGGCGACGAAGCCCTTGAAGTCGGCCAGCTGGAAGCGCCCTGCGATCAGGTCGCTCATATGCACGTCGTAAGCATCGAAACCGGCACGGTCGAACGCCACCGCGGTTTCGATCTGGCTGTTGACGCCCTGTTCGCGCAGGATCGCGACCTTCGGCCGCGCACCAGTTGCAATGAAAGGCCCTGCTACGTTCTCGCCTGCATCGAACGTCAGCAGCGGCGTCAGCGGCGATGCATCGAAACGGCGCGTGGCGTGGCGTTCCTGGTCCGCGCACTCGGGGTTATCGCGCAAACGCTGCAACGCATGGCTGACCGACCACCAGGCATCGAACAATTCTTCCCAGCGCCATTCGGCCAGCACAATGTGTTCCTGGCTGGCCCGGATCATGTTGCCACTGGTGGGCCGCGCGATGCGCTGGGCGCAGTCGATCAGGCCATGGCGCGAAACCAGGTCAGCGAAGGCGGCGCGTTCTTCCACCGGAACCTGCACGATCGCGCCCAGTTCTTCGTTGAACAACGCGCGGAACACATCACCCGCGCGGCCATCGCCCCAACCATCGAGCTGGATGTCCAGGCCCATGTGCGAGGCGAATGCCATTTCGCACAACGCCGCAAACGCGCCGCCGTCGGAACGGTCGTGGTAGGCCAGCAGCAGTCCGTCCTCGCGCGCATCGCGGACCAGCTCGAACAGGCTACGCAGGCGCTGCGGATCGTCCAGGTCGGGCACTTCGCCGCCAAACGCCGGCAACGCGGCATTGGCGCCACGCTCCGGATGGCATTGCGCGAGCACCGAACCACCCAGGCGCTGGCGACCGCCACCCAGGCCGATCAGCCAAAGTTCCGATTCAACATCCCGCTGCAAAAGCGGCGTCAACTGTTGACGTACATCGACCACTGGCGCGAACGCGGTAACGATCAGCGACACCGGTGACACCGATTGGTGCGCCTGCTCGCCGTCCTGCCAACGCGCCTGCATCGACAGCGAATCCTTGCCGACGGGTATCCCGATCTCCAGTTCTGGGCAGAGTTCAATGCCCACCGCACGCACTGCATCGAACAAGCGCGCGTCCTCACCGTGGTGACCGGCGGCGGCCATCCAGTTGGCCGACAGCTTGATCCGGTTAAGTGCTTCCACCGGCGCTGCGATCAGGTTGGTGATCGCCTCGCCCACGGCCATGCGTGCGGACGCTGCAGGGTCCAACAGGGCAAGCGGCGTGCGTTCGCCGATCGCCATGGCTTCACCGGTGTTGCCGTCGAAGCCGGACAAGGTGATCGCGCAGTCGGCAACCGGAATCTGCCACGGGCCGACCATCTGATCGCGCGCGGTCAGGCCGCCAACGGTGCGGTCGCCTATGGTGATCAGGAAGGATTTCGATGCCACGGTCGGGTGCGACAACACACGCAGGCCGGCTTCGCGAAGGTCGAGCGCAACGGTGTCGATTTCCGGCCAGCGCGGCGTTGCGGGGTGGGCGGTGTCGCGATGCATCTTCGGCGCCTTGCCGAACAGCACGTCCATTGGCAGGTCGATGGCAGCTGCGACAGGAATCGCGTTGACTTGCGCGCCATAGCCGACGACCAGTCGTTCTTCCGCAGTTGCAATGCCGACCACTGCAAACGGGCAACGCTCGCGCGCGCACAGCGCGGTGAACTCTTCGACCCGCGACGGGTGGATGCCCATCACGTAGCGTTCCTGCGACTCGTTGCACCACAGCTGCATCGGCGACAGTGACGGGTCGTCCTTGGGAATTTTGTCGAGGTCGATCACACCGCCGACGCCGGAGTCGTGCAGCAATTCCGGGATGGCGTTGGACAGGCCGCCTGCGCCGACGTCGTGGATGGACTCGATTGGATTATCAGCGGCCAGCGCGACGCAGCGGTCGATCACTTCCTGCGCGCGACGCTCCATTTCGGGGTTGTCGCGCTGCACCGAGGCGAAATCCAGATCCTCACTGCTACTGCCGCCAGTCACCGAACTCGCAGCGCCGCCACCGAGGCCAATCAGCATCGCGGGGCCACCCAGCACGATCACTGCATCGCCAGGCGACAAGAAGCGCTTGGCAACCATCGGCCGATCCATCGCGCCGATGCCGCCGGCCAACATGATCGGCTTGTCATAAGCGCGGGTCAGGCGGCTGCCATCGGACGTACTGCCTTCGTCCAATTCAAAGCTGCGGAAATAACCGACCAGGTTGGGACGGCCAAATTCGTTGTTGAACGCGGCCGCACCGAGTGGCCCGTCCAGCATGATTTCCAGTGCTGGCGCCATCCGCGGATTGAGCGAACGCTCCGGCTTTTCACCAAAGTGCTCCCACGGCCGTGACAATCCCGGAATGCGCAGGTGCGACACCGAGAATCCGCACAGGCCGGCCTTTGGGCGTCCGCCGCGACCGGTTGCGCCTTCATCACGGATTTCGCCGCCAGCGCCGGTTGATGCGCCCGGGAACGGCGCGATAGCGGTCGGGTGGTTATGGGTTTCAACCTTGATGCAAAACGCGCTGTCTGCGATGGCTTCAGCGCGATAACGCTGGCCATGCGGATCCGGGCGGAACCGCGACGTGGCATAGCCCGCGACAACGGCAGCATTGTCGCTGTAGGCCGACAACGTGTGTTCAGGCGCATGCGCATGGGTGTTCTTGATCATGCCGAACAACGTCACCGGCGCGCCGGCATGCTGCATCTCGCGGCCATCAATGGTCCAGCTGGCGTTGAAGATCTTGTGCCGGCAGTGCTCGGAATTAGCCTGCGCGAACATCATCAGTTCGACATCGTGCGGGTCGCGGCCCAGCGCGCCGAAGCGCTCGCGCAGATAGTCGATCTCGTCCTGCGCCATGGCCAGGCCCAGGCGCGTATTGGCTGCCTCCAGCGCATCCAGCGGCACCGCTTCGAGATCGCCACGCGGCAGCGCATCGAACAGCGCCGCGCCGGCTTCGCGTGAATCCAGCAGCGACTGGGTCATCAGGTCGTGCAGGAGCCTGGCCAGCGCGGTCTGGGCTTCGGCATCGGCGGGCCAACCGTATACGTCGATACGCATGCCGCGCTCCACCCGCAGCACCGGCAAGCCGGCGCCACGCAGCAGTTCGGTGGCCTTGCTGGCCCACGGCGATAGCGTGCCCAGGCGCGGCACGACGTAACGGCTAACTACTCCTGGCAAAGATTCAGCATGCGCCTGGCGGGCTTGCAGGATGCGATTGAGGGCGTCGGGGTCAGGTTCCTGTCCAGGTTCGGGCTGGATCCAGTAACCATGCCAGCATTCGACGATACGCAATGCCGGGGAAACGGCATTGAGGCGGGCTTGCAAGCGTTCGCGCCGGAACGGCGACAGGGCGATGGCGCCCTCGAGGACGATCATGTCCGGGAGTTGCTGGGGATGGGCCGCAGATTGTAGCCGAGGCGGCACCTGGGCGGCCCGCCATGGGGAATCAGGGGTTCAGGGCGCCAGCTGATCAGGCGCCCTTGCGGGCGGCATGCTCGGCGTCGAGCTGGTCGAGGCGCTGTTGCAACGCTTCCGGCGGCAGGTAGCCACCCAACATCACGCCATCCGGGGTCAGGATCATCGGGGTGCCGGTCAGTCCCATGCGCGTGCCGGCGGCGTGCTGCATGGTGACTGGGTTGGCACAGGTCTTCATCGCCACCACATGATCGTTCTTGGCGTCAGTCAGGGCCTTGCGGCGGTCGTCTGCACACCAGACGGCAACCATTTTCTGGAAATCCGGGCTGCCGATACCGGCGCGCGGGAAGGCCATGTATTGGACCTCGATGCCCAGCTTGTTGTAGTCGGCGATCTGACTGTGGAACTTGCGGCAATAACCGCATTCGATGTCGGTCAGCACCACCACGGTGTGCTTGGGCTTGCCGACTGGCGCGAACACGATGCGGTCGCTGACCGGCATCGCCTTCAGCACTTCGGTACGCACTTTGGACATCGCGGCCTCGGACAGGTCCTTGCGCTTGTCGATGTCCAGCAGACCACCCTGGAACAGATACCTGCCGTCGTCGCTGACGTAGACCACCTGGCCACTGGCCACGACTTCACGAAAACCCGGGAACGGCGCCGGACCGATGCGATCAATGCCGATCCGCGGATTGAGTTTGGTCAGCGCGTCACGCACGCGAGCCTCGGAAGTCCCGGCAGTGATTGCTGGCGTCGCGATCTTCACTTCATCGGACTGCGCTGTGGATGACGACTTAGCGCTGGCGTCGCTGGATTGCGCGGACGATGCCGGTTGTGCGCATGCGCCGAGGCTGAGCGCGCTGAACACGGCGGCGAGGAGAAAACGTTTCATCATGGAATCCTGGGGTGGGCGCGTGTTCGACCATTGTCAGGCCCGCGCGGTTCCCCGAATTGTCGCACGCACAGATGAATGGTCGCAGTGCCGGAAGTCCAGCAGGGAGGGCCGGTCAGGCCCTTGGATGATGCTTGGCATGCACGCTGCGCAGGTGTTCGCGCGCCACCAGGGTGTAAATCTGCGTGGTGGACAGCGAGCTGTGGCCCAGCAGCATCTGCAGCGCGCGCAAGTCCGCGCCATGATTGAGCAGATGGGTGGCGAAACTGTGTCGAAGCCCGTGTGGACTGATCCGTGTGGGATCGATGCCGGACATTTGCGCACTGCGCTTGACCAGCCGCCAGAACGCCTGCCGGGTCAGCGCCTGGCCCTTGCTATCGACAAATAGCACCGCGGCATCCCGTGTCCGCCCCAGCAGCGTCGGCCGCGACTCAGCCAGATAGCGCTGCAGCCAATGCTGGGATTCCTCGCCCAGCGGCACCAGCCGCTCCTTGCCACCCTTGCCGCGCACCCGCAGCACGCCCTGGCGCAGGTTCAGCGCGGTCGCCGGCAATTCCACCAGTTCGCTTACCCGCAGCCCGCAGGCATACATCAGCTCCAGCATCGCGCGATCACGCAGGCCTTCGACAGTGGCGATGTCGGGTGCGGCCAGCAAGGCCTCGACCTGTGCTTCGGACAACGCCTTCGGCAATGAACGCGGCAGGCTGGGCGGCTGCAGCAGCGCGGTCGGATCATCCTGGCACTCGCCACGGCGCACGGCATACGCATGGAATGCGCGCAGCGAGGACAGCAACCGCGCATTGCTGCGCGCGGTATAGCCAGCCGTGGTGCGCATCGCGAGGTAATCGAACAGGGTCTGACGATCCAGGTGACTAAGATCAGGTGTTGGGATCCCTTTCGAAGTGCGCTGCCCCGCCCACCGCGCCAGCCCCTGCAGGTCGCTGCGATAGGCTGCCAGCGAAGCCACTGCCAGGCCGCGTTCAGCCCAGATCGCATCGATGAAACGCTCGATCACCAGCGCGTCCGCATCCGCCAGCGGTGGCAACGATTGGACGAACTGGCGGCGGTCCGCGGCGGTCGGCATGCATCCAGACTAGCCGCCGGGATGCGTGCTTGTCGCCTGTATCCTGTGCCGATGTCAAAGCCCCAACCCACTTCCTCGCGCGCGCCTGCGCTGGTCGGGTGGCGCCTGCTGGCGCTGAACTACGATTTCTTCCCGGTGCTGGCGCTGTGGTTCGTGACCGCCGGCGCATTCACCCTGCTGCATGGCGATGCGGTGCGCGGTGGCTGGCTGGGCGGGGTTGAATTCGCGGCCTTGTGGGCGGTCGCCGGCCTGTACGCGACGATCAGCTGGCGGCGCGGCGGCCAGACCATCGGCATGCGTCCATGGCGAATGCGGGTGGTTGCCGCGGGTGATGGCAAGAATGCCTCGTGGCGCCAGCTGTGGCTGCGCTATGCAGTGGGCAGCGCATCGTTGCTGCTGGCCGGTGCCGGCTTCTGGTGGGCGTGGATCGACCGTGAGCGGCTGACCTGGCATGACCGCGCCAGCGCAACGCGGATGCTGCGCGAAAGGATGCCGAAGGAGACAAAAAGGGGTCAGGGGGAAGTTTCCTGACCAGGATCTGAAACGATCGAGGAACCGTCGGCAGGAAATTCACCCTGACCCCTTTTTGTCGATTGCCTAGCCACTCCGCCGCTTGAACAGTAAACCCGATACGCCCAGCATGATCAGCGGCGGCATCGCGTAAGCGATGCGATAGTCGAAGTGGTAGATGCCAGCCAGCCGCGTGAACATCTGCTGCAGCATCCAGAACCCGAGTGCGAACACGATACCCAGGAACAGGCGCTTGCCGTAGCCGCCGCTGCGCAGGGTGCCAAATGCGAACGGGATCGCCGCCAGGCACAGCGCCAATACGTTGAACGGGTAGAACCAGCGGCCCCAGTAGACTTGCTCGAACTCGCCCGATTCCAGGCCATTGCGGACCCGATAGGCAATACTGTCGCGCAATTCGAGGCTTCCCATGTAGTACGGACTGGTCACGCTGGCGGCCAGGGCAGCTTCGTCCAGCTTCGACTCCCAGCGCTCTTCGGCGACCTTGCTGCGCTTCACTGATTTCGGGCCGAAGGTGGTGCGTTCAACGTTGCGTAGCAACCAGCCGCCCGGGCGGTGCTCGGCCACTTCGACGTTGGCGATCGACTGCAGGCGACCATCTGCCTCGAACTGGAACAGGCTCACGCCACGCAGCTCCAGCCAATGGTCACCCCCACTGACTTTCTGCTCGCCGCTGCGTGCGTTGAGGAACATCTCGCCCTCACGCGCCCACAGGCCGGTGTATTGCGCCATCACCATGTCGGTATTACGCATGCTCTTGATCGACTGGCCACGCTCCTCGCCCCACGGCGCCAGGGTTTCGCCATTGGCCACCATGAGCAAGGTCAGCAAGGTCAGCGAGAACGCCACCGATACCGTCAGGCGACGTCGCGAAAGACCCAACGCGCGCAGGGCGGTCAGTTCCGAAGTGCCCGCCAGTTGCCCAAGCCCGAGCAGCGCACCGATTACCGCTGCGGTCGGGAACAGATTGTAGGCGCGCCACGGGATCGACAAACCGATCGAGGCGATGGCGTGGTTGATCGTGTAGCCACCCTTGCCGACGCTGCCGAACTCGCCCGCGAAGGCCAGCACCACGTCCAGGCCCAGCAGCACACCCCACGTCCCCAGAACGCTCACGATGACTATACGGGCGATGTAGTGGTCATGCAGTTTCGGACGCAGGTTCATCGGCGCCACCAAGGCTTCGCGATACGCCCGTCACGCAGGTATAGCCACGCGCCCAGCGCCAGCATCGGCAACAGCAGCCACCACAGTCCCGCCGCGCGCGGCAGGGTGCCGTCGGCCAGCCACTGGGTGCCCAGCAGCATCATGAAGATACCCCCCAGGTAGGCCAAAAATGCCAGCAGCATCGAGCCATAGCGCGCCTGCCGCGGCGAACTGCGCGACAACGGCACCGCCAGCAAGACGAAGGCAAACGCGAGCAGTGGCGGTGCGATCCGCCAGTGCAACTGCGCATTGGCAGCAGGCGAAGGGTCGCCCAGCAATTGTCCGAACGGCTTGAACGCGGGGTCGTCGCTTGGACGCTTGTCCTCGGGCCCCGGCAATTGCATTTCATTACGCGCATAGCGCATCAGGCGGTAATCCAAACCCTTGCCCGCGAGCGGGCCTTCGACCCGGAAACCGTCCATCAGCGCCAGCACGCGCGCACCCTCATCGCGGTACAGCTCACCGCTGCGCGCGGTGGCCACGTCCATCCGATCGCCGCGCTCGCGATACACGAACACCCGGCTAAGCCGGGTGCCATCACTGGACATGGTGCCGGTGTAAGCCACCCCGCCATTGGCCATCAGGGTGAAGCGGCCTGGTTCGAGTCCTGCCACCAGCAGGTTCTTGTTGGCCTCGGCGACCATGCCACGGGCCTTGCCGTCGGCCCAGGGGCCCAACCAGATCGAACTCAACGCGATGATCGCAACCGCCGGCAGCGCCACCAGCAACACCGGCCGCAGCAAGCGCCGCGGCCCGACGCCCACCGCCGCCAGCACGTACATTTCCGAATCGCGATACAGCCGGCCCAACGCCATCAGATAGCCCAGCAGCAGGGCCAGCGGCAGGATCATCGGCAGGTAGCGGATCATGCGCAGGCCAAGCTGCGACATCAACAAGGTCGGCGGCACCTTGCCGCGTGCCATCTCGCCCAGCAGGTCGGCGAACAGGCCGCCCAGGCTGACCATGGACAACACCACCAGCGCCGCGAGCACGGAACGGGCGATCTCACTGCTCAGGTAGCGGTCCAACTTCGGCATCAGGCCCTGCTTGAATGGGAACTTGCTTTAGACTTGGGAGTTAGTTCTGCAACTGTGCGATTGCTGCTGGCCGCATCTACACGCGGCTGCGCATTGTAAGCACTGCCGCATGCGGTGCCGTTGAAGCCGCCGCCGGACTTCACGCGAAGCGCCTTGCGAACGACTCCCCCTTCACCTTGTGACTCTACTTTGGGAACTTTGGTCGATGAGCCTCGAATTCAGCCTGAACCACACTGCCCCCGCCTCCGCGGAGGTCGATTGCGTGATCGTTGGCGCCTTTGCCGACAAGCAGTTGACGCACGCCGGCACTGCGCTCGATACCGCCAGCGACGGCCGGCTGCGTGCATTGCTTGATCGTGGCGACATCAGCGGCAAGACCGGCAAGACCACCCTGCTGCATGACGTGGCCGGCATCACCGCGCCGCGCATACTGATAGTCGGCCTGGGCGAAACCGCCAAGTTCGGCGTGCCGCAATACCTGAAGGCGGTTGGCGATGCCGCACGTACGCTGAAAACCGGCGTTGTAGGCTCGGCGCTGTTCACCCTCAATGAGGTCGAGGTCAAGGGCCGCGATGACGCCTGGAAGATCCGCAGCGCAGCGGTCACCGCCGACCACGCCTGCTATCGCTACACCGCCACGCTGGGCGCGGAGAACAAGAAGCGCGACGAAAAGGGCCTGACGCACTTCGCCATCCGTGGCACAGACGATGCAGCTATGGCGCATGGCCGCGCGATTGCCGCCGGCGTTGCCTTCACCCGCGACCTCGGCGACCTGCCGCCGAACATCTGCACGCCCGTCTACCTGGCCGAACAGGCGCAGGCCTACGCCGCTCGCAGTGACGGCGTGGAATGCGAGGTGCTGGACGAAGCGGCGATGGAAGCACTCGGCATGGGCTCGCTGCTCGCGGTCGCGCGCGGCTCGGCCAACCGGCCGCACCTGGTCGTGCTGAAGTACAACGGTGGCGGCGACGCCAAGCCGTATGTATTGGTCGGCAAGGGCATCACCTTCGACACCGGCGGCGTCAACCTGAAGACCCAGGGTGGTGTCGAGGAGATGAAGTACGACATGTGCGGCGCTGCCACCGTGCTCGGCACCTTCGTGTCTGCAGTCGGCATGCAGTTGCCGATCAACCTGATCTGCATTGCCGCGGCGGTGGAAAACGCCATCGACGGCAACGCCTATCGGCCGTCCGACGTGATCACCAGCATGTCCGGCAAGACCATTGAAGTCGGCAATACCGACGCCGAGGGCCGCCTGATCCTGTGCGACGCGCTGACCTATGCGCAACGCTTCGAACCAGCCGCACTGATCGACGTGGCCACCCTGACCGGCGCCTGCATGGTTGCGCTGGGCAAGTTCGCCGCCGGCGTGATGACCAAGAAAGACGACGACCTGGCGCGTGAATTGATCGATGCCGGCGAGCACGTGTTCGACCGCGCCTGGCAGCTGCCGCTGTGGGACGAATACCAGACCCAGCTCGATTCCGCCTTCGCCGACGTCTACAACATCGGCGGGCGCTGGGGCGGCGCGATCACCGCCGGCTGCTTCCTGTCGCGCTTCACCGAAGGCCAGCGCTGGGTGCACATGGACATCGCCGGCGTCGCCAGTGGTGACGGCAAGATGGGCATGTCCACTGGCCGCCCGGTTGGCCTGCTCTCGCAGTGGCTGCTGGATCGTTCGGCTACCGCCTGATACCAACGCAGCGATACCGAAAAGGGGTCAGAGTGAATTTCCTGCCGGTTGGCATGCTTGACCCGTTATCTTGGTGAGGAAACTTCACTCTGACCCCTTTTCGCTACACGACATGAAGCACCGATACCCCGATGCCACGCGCTGATTTTTATTTAGTCGACAAACCCCGCTTCCGCGAGCAGCCCTTGCTGCTCGTGTGTGAGCTGGCGCGCAAGGCGCACGACGCTGGCCTGTGGACGCTGGTGCTGGCGCGTGATACCGCGCAGGCCGAGGCGCTGGACGATCTGCTGTGGTCGTTCGACGACGATGCCTACGTGCCGCACCAGATCGCCGGCGCTGATGAGGAAGACGCGGAGTGCCCGGTGCTGATCGCCACGCCCGACATGGACATTGCGCTGCGCCCGTTGCTGCTGAACTTGCGCGACGATGCGCCACGCGGCGAGTTCGAGCGCGTACTCGAAGTCGTGCCGGCCGATCCCGCCGCACGCGTGCCGCTGCGTGAACGCTGGAAGCAGTACCTGGCGCTTGGCTTCGATGTAAAAGCGCACGACATGTAATTTCCTTCCCCCGCTGGCGGGGGAAGGTGCCCGAAGGGCGGATGGGGGCGCACCGGCCGATGCCCCCACCTCAACCCTCCCAGCTCTGCACACCCTTTGGGCGCCGCAGCGGGGAGGGGGCCGAACACAATAGACATGACCATGACCACCCTAGCCCCCGGCTACGAACCCAAGTCCTTCGAATCACGCTTGTATGCACAGTGGGAGGCCAGCGGCGCATTCGCGCCACAGGGCGACGGCCCGGCTTACAGCATCCTGCTGCCGCCGCCGAACGTCACCGGCACCCTGCACATGGGCCACGCATTCCAGTACACGCTGCAGGACGCGCTGATCCGCTACCACCGCATGCGCGGCTTCCGCACCCTGTGGCAGTTGGGCACCGACCACGCCGGCATCGCCACCGAGATGGTGGTCGGCCGCAATTTGACGCTCGAAGGCAAGGGCGAAACCCGCGACTCGTTGGGCCGCGAGGCCTTCATCGAAAAAGTCTGGGAATGGAAGCAGCAGTCGGGCGACACCATTGAGCGCCAGATGCGCCGAATCGGCACCAGCGGCGACTGGACACGCAGCGTGTTCACCATGGACAAGGGTGCTGCCGATGCGGTGATCGAAGCATTCGTGCGCCTGCATGCCGACGGCCTGATCTATCGCGGCAAGCGCCTGGTCAACTGGGATCCGGTGCTGAAGACCGCGATCTCCGACCTGGAAGTGGTCAATGAGGAAGAGGACGGCTTCCTGTGGTCGATTGCGTATCCGTTGACCGATGGCAGCGGCACCTTGGTGGTCGCCACCACGCGTCCGGAAACAATGCTCGGCGACAGCGCGGTGATGGTGCATCCCGAAGACGAGCGCTACACGCACCTCATCGGCAAGACCGTGACCCTGCCGCTGACCGGCCGTTTGATTCCGGTGATTGCAGACGACTACGTGGACCGCGAGTTCGGCACCGGCGTGGTCAAGGTCACGCCCGCACATGACTTCAACGATTACGCGGTGGGCCAGCGGCACACGCTGCCGTTGATCAATATCTTTACGCCCGATGCAAAGATCGTCGATGACGATGGCGTTCCCGTGGCGTATCGCGGCCTCGATCGTTACGACGCGCGCAAGGCGATGTTGGCCGATCTTGAAGCGCTCGAACTATTGGTCGAAACCAAGCCGCACAAGCTGCAGGTGCCGCGTGGTGATCGCAGTGGCCAGGCAATCGAGCCGTACCTGACCGACCAGTGGTTCGTGAAGATGGACGGTCTGGCCGAGCGTGGGCTGAAACTCGCTGAGCAAGGCGACGTGCGCTTCGTGCCACCGAACTGGATCAATACCTACCGACACTGGATGGAAAACATCCAGGACTGGTGCATCAGCCGCCAGCTTTGGTGGGGCCACCGCATTCCGGCGTGGTTCGATGCGCAGGGCGCTTGTTACGTGGGCCGCGATGAGGCCGATGCGCGTGCGCGCAACAGCATTGCCGACGATGTAATTCTGACCCGCGACAACGACGTGCTGGAAACCTGGTTCTCCTCCGCGCTGTGGCCGATCAGTACCATGGGCTGGCCGGACGCGGAGGCCATGCGCGAGCGCGGCTTCGCCTACTTCGTGCCGTCTTCGGTGTTGGTGACCGGCTTCGACATCATCTTTTTCTGGGTCGCGCGGATGATCTTCATGACCGACCATCTGGTCGGCCAGGACAATCCCGAATTCACTGACGCCCAGCGGGTCCCGTTCCGCGACATCTACATCACTGGCCTGGTGCGCGACAAGGACGGCCAGAAGATGTCGAAGTCGAAAGGAAACATTCTTGACCCGCTGGACATCATCGACGGCATTTCGCTCGACGATCTGGTTGCCAAGCGCACCGCCGGCCTGATGCAGCCGAAGATGGCCGAGAAAATCGGCAAGGCCACTCGCAAGGAATTCCCGGACGGCATCCCCGCGTTCGGTGCCGACGCGCTGCGCTTCACCATGGCGGCGTTGGCCGGGCCGGGCCGCGACATCAAGTTCGATCTTGCCCGCGCCGAGGGCTACAAGAATTTCTGCAACAAGTTGTGGAACGCGACGCGCTTCGTGTTGATGAACACCGAAGGCTTCAGCGCGGTAGGCGCGCCGCAGCCGAAGACCGATGCCGAGCGCTGGATCCTTGCGCAACTGGTGAAGACCTGCGCCGAAGCGGAAGCCCACTACGCCAGCTATCGCTTCGACCTGTTGTCGCAATGCCTGTACGAATTCGCCTGGAATCAATTCTGCGACTGGTTCGTGGAACTGGCGAAGCCTGCGTTGCAGGGCGAGGACGTGGATGCGGCCAACAGCACCCGGCACACGCTGCTGCACGTACTCGACGCGCTGCTGAGACTGTTGCACCCGCTAGTCCCGTTCGTGACCGAAGAACTCTGGCAGGCGGTGGCACCGAAGCTCGGCAAAAGCGGCGACAGCATCATGACCGCGTCGTATCCGCGCGCAGGCGACTTCGACACCAGCGACTTCGCACAAGCCGAGGCCGACATCGAATGGCTGAAATCGATGGTCTCCGCACTGCGCCGGATCCGCAGCGAACTCGGCGTGTCGCCGGCCAAAAAGGTCACCTTGCTGGCACGCGGGGGCAGTGCGGACGATGCTGCACGCATTCAACGCTTCGCCTCGCAACTGCGCTTCCTCAACCGGATCGAACGCATCGAGACGCTTGATGGCGAACCGCCGGCAGCAGCGTCAGCGCGCGTCGGCGAACTCGACCTGTTCGTGCCGCTGGAAGGCCTGGTCGACCTGGACGCGGAACGTGCACGCATCGACAAGGAACTCAAGCGCATCGAGGGCGAACTGGCGAAGTCCACCAACAAACTGGCCAGCGACACCTTCGTGCAGAACGCACCGGCCGCGGTGGTCGAACAGGAACGCCAGCGTCTGGTCGAATGGAGCGCGCAGCGCGATGCCTTGATAGCGCAGCGCACGCGGTTGGGCTGAGCGATGCGAAAAGGGGACGGAAGTGGTTAAGGCGCACCTTAACCACTTCCGTCCCCTTTTCGTCGTCAAAGCGGCGGCATTTTCTCGATGTCGCCCACCAACAATTCCATCGCCATCACGATCGCGTCCTCACGGCCGTGGTTGGCGGCCGGGTAATAGCGCGGACGGCGGCCGATTTCGTTGAAACCGCTGCGATCGTACAGGGTGATTGCACGCGGGTTTGATGGCCGTACTTCGAGATACACCCGCTGCGCGCCACCAGCGCGCGCGATCCGCAGCAGCGCCTGCAGCATGCGCTGGCCAAGGCCATGGCCTTCATTGCCCGACGCGGTGCACAGGTTGAGCACGTGGGCTTCGTCGGCGGCGATGCTGAGCACGCCATAGCCGGCGATGCCGCCATCGCGTTCCTGCACCCACATCGGATAGCCGGCGCGCATGCAGTCGCGGAAGATGCCGCGCGTCCACGGAAACGGATACGCCGCGTCCTCGATCCGCATCACCGCGTCCAGGTCGTCTTCGCGCATCGGCCGCAACGTGGCCTGCGCAGGGAAATCAGCCGCGCGAACGGCGCTCATCCTTGCCTGCGCAGTGCACGCAGGCGCGGCCACAAGGCGCGCTTGGCTGCTGGATTCCCGCGCAGGCCAGCGAACACTTGCATATCCCCGATGCGCTCCTGCAAGGCTTCAGTAGTCATGCTTGCCGCACGCGCAACGTGGGCCAGCATCGGGTTATCAATCATTGCGGCATCGACTCCGGGCGCATCGATGCGCATCACTTCGGCATCGAGTGCCATCGCGACACCGGCCTGTCGATAAACGACATGACCCAGTTCGGCCAGCACATCTCGCTGGAACGGATCCCAGCTCACGCCACCGGCGCCTGCGGCGGCGATGTCCCCTTGCCGCGACGCAACCACATCACCGGCCCGGACAGCGCATATAGTGCGGTCACCGCCAACAGCACCTTGGGCGGATCCAGTACCAGCGCGACCAGTACAGCCACCGCCACTAGCAGGGCGAAGAAGGGCACCCGGTCAGACTTCGGCCCGCTGCCACCCTTGAAACTGGTATAGCGCACGCGGCTGACCATCAACAGGCCAGCTAGCACGGTCACGCCCAGCACCGGATAACGCAGGTCGGTGCCATCCAGGCCAAGGCTGTGGCAGGTCCAGACGAAACTCGCCAGCAAGCCCGCCGCGGCTGGACTGGCCAGGCCAATGAACCAGCGCTTGTCGACATGCGCCACTTGGCTATTGAACCGTGCCAGCCGCAGTGCGGCGCAGGCCGCGTACAGGAATGCCGCCAGCCAGCCGAGCCTGCCCGGGGTGATCCCGTCCAGCTTCATCGATGCCAGCGACCAGTGGTACATCACCAATGCCGGCGCCATGCCGAAGCTGACCAGGTCTGCCAGCGAGTCGTATTGCACGCCGAACTCGGTCTGGGTATTGGTCAGCCGCGCCACCCGGCCATCGATGCCATCCAGGATGCCGGCGATGAAGATCGCTACGCAGGCAGCCTCTATCCGCCCCTGGGAGGCGGCAATAATCGCGAAAAAGCCACCGAACAGGCCACCGGTGGTGAACAGGTTCGGCAACAGGTAGATGCCGCGGCCACGCGGCCTGAGCGGAGTTTTGTCGTCGTGCGGTTCCATGCCGGCAGTGTAGCCCGCTTGCAGTGGCGCGACTGCAGTGCTGCAATCCCCCTCCACAACACATCCTCGGAGCATCTCATGGCCCGTATGTCCATCCGCCTGCCAGCACGCGGCATCGTCCTGCTCGGCCTGGCCCTGACCTGCTCCCCGTTGCTGGCGCAGCAGCAGACCGTGTACCAGTGGAAGGATTCCGCCGGAGTGACCCACTACGCGGATGCCCCGCCTAAGCAGGCCTACAAGAAGCGTGACATCAATGCGCGCTCAGGCACTGCCCTCGAGAAGACGCAGGCCAAGAAATCCAGTAACGACGTGTCCTGCGACAACGCCCGGGCAAATCTGGCCAACCTGCGTGGCAAAGGTCCCGTCGGTATCGACAACAATGGCGACGGCAAGGCGGATGCCAATATGAGCCCTGAACAGCGCGCCAGCCAGGTCGAGCTCAACGAAGCCATGCTCAAGGCGAACTGTGCCGCTCCAGCCACCGGGAATGGCACCACTGGCAACAGCAGCAATACCTGACCTGGCTGCGAGATGAGGCAACTTGGCATGCTGCTGGTCGCCATTGCGCTGGGTGTAGCTGCTTGGTGGTGGCTCTCCAGCGAGATGCCGCGGCGCGAACATGAACGCGCACGGGTCGCACAGGCGGCGGTGGCCAAGGCCGAACGTGCCAATTCGCTGTACCGCTGGCGCGACGCCAACGGCAACCTGCAAGTGACCGATACCCCGCCCAAGGGGCGCAAATACGAGCGCATCGGCCGCCAGCCCGATGACGGCATCGAGATCCACGGCAACCGCGACTGAAGGTTCGCTCGGGTTCGGCGTGGCAAAATGCCGGTTCCTCGTTTCGCGAAACTCGCCATGCGCCTGTCGCAGTTCCATATCCGCACCGAAAAGGAAACCCCAGCCGAGGCCGAGATCATCAGCCACAAGCTGATGCTCAAGTCCGGGATGATCCGCAAACTGGCATCCGGCCTGTACACCTGGTCGCCGCTGGGCCTGCGCGTGCTGCGCAAGGTGGAGGGCGTCGTGCGTGAGGAAATGAACCGCGCCGGCGCGATCGAAATGCTGATGCCATCCATCCAGCCCAAGGAGCTGTGGGAGGAAACCGGGCGCTGGCAGAAATTCGGCGGCCAGTTGCTGAAGATCAAGGACCGCAAGGAGGCCGAGTATTGCTACGGCCCCACCGCTGAGGAAGTGATTACCGACTTCGCCCGCAACGAACTGGCCAGCTACAAGCAGCTGCCGGTGAATTTTTACCAGATCCAGACCAAGTTCCGCGACGAGATCCGCCCGCGCTTCGGGATCATGCGCGCGCGCGAATTTCTGATGAAGGATGCGTATTCCTTCCACGTCGACGCGGACTCACTGCACGCCGAATACCAGAACATGTACGACACTTACGCGCGGATTTTCACCCGGCTGGGTTTGAAGTTCCGTGCGGTGTTCGCCGATACCGGCGCGATTGGTGGTTCAGCTTCGCACGAGTTCCACGTGCTGGCGGATTCCGGCGAGGATGCGATCGCCTATTGCGAGAGTTCGGACTACGCCGCCAATATCGAACTGGCCGAAGCAGTTTCGCCCGGGCAGCGTCCCGCCGCCAGCGAAACCCTGCGCGATGTGGAAACCCCCACCCAGAAAACCTGCGAGGAGGTCTCGGAATTGATGGGGATTGTCTTGCAGCGCACCGCCAAATCGGTCGCACTGATGGGCACCGATGCCGAAGGCGGCGTGGCCGGGGAAAACGGGCAATTCGTGTTGGCACTGGTGCGCGGCGACCACATGGTCAACGAGATCAAACTGGCGAAGCTGCCGGGACTGGCGGATTACCGGTTGGCGACTGAAGCGGAAATCCTCGATTACCTCGGCAGCGAACCGGGTTTTCTTGGCCCGCTCAACCCGGCAAAACCAATCCGCATCATCGCCGACCGCAGCGTAGCGGCGATGGCCGATTTCGTGATTGGCGCCAACAAACCCGGCTTGCATATTGCCGGGGTCAACTGGGGCCGCGACCTGGCCGAACCGGAGGTCGCCGACATCCGCAACGCGGTGGCTGGCGACGCTTCACCAGATGGCAAGGGCACGCTCGGCATCGCCCGTGGAATCGAGGTCGGCCATGTATTCGCATTGGGCTGCAAGTACTCCGAGGCGATGGGCTGCAAGGTGCTCGACGCCAATGGCAAGGCGATCAATCCGGCAATGGGCTGTTATGGCATCGGCGTATCACGCATCGTGGCCGCTGCAATTGAACAAAACCACGACGACAGCGGCATTTTATGGCCCGTCACAATGGCGCCATGGCAGGTCGCGGTCTGCATCATCAATCCCAAGAACGATCCGGCGGTTATCGATGCGGCCAATGCGCTATATGCGGAATTGAATACCGCCGGCCTGGATACCGTGCTCGACGACCGCGGCCTGCGCCCCGGCGTGATGCTGGCCGACATCGAACTGATCGGCATTCCGCACCGCGTGGTGGTGTCCGCGCGCGGGCTGGAAGCCGGCACGTTTGAATACCGCGCGCGAAATGCCCCCGAATCCGAACAACTCGACCGTGACCGGCTACTCGGAAAACTCATCGGATGATTACCGTTTAGTCATGTTGTTTGCGCCGCGGATTATCCGAAGTTAATATGGATACCCTACCGGGATTTTCCCGATGGCAACCCAGAGGGTAATCACTGTATGAGCATGGATATCGAAGGCCTCAGCACCAAGGAACTGGCTGACCTGATCACTCGCGCCAACAAGCGCAAGAAGATCCTTTCCAAGCGCCGCCCGGCCACCCAGGTCAAAACTGCCGTGGCCAAGTTCCTGAAAAGCACTGGCTGGGATTTCGAGGAACTTTATGGTTTGACCGGCCCAAGCAAGCCGGCGGCGGCAGCTGCGACGAGCAGCCCTGCACCTGCGGCCAAGAAGGCACGCAAGTCGACCAAGGGCCGCAGCCTGGGCAAGGTGCCGCCGAAGTACCGCAACACGGCCAATGCCAAGGAAACCTGGGCTGGCCGTGGCAAGCAGCCGCGCTGGCTGTCCGCAGAAACCGCGAAGGGCCGCAAACTCGAAGAGTTCCTGATCAAATAAGAGGCGTTCAACGCTTCATCGCAATGACAAAACGCCGGCGCAAGCCGGCGTTTTGGTATCTGGATCAATCTGCGGCCGAAGCTCGACTCAGAAGCTGCGAGTCAGAGGTTGCGTCGCGCGGTGACCAGCAGGTTGCCGAACATCAGCCCCGCCAGCAGCGCCATCAGGGTATTCAATGCGGCCATCGCCGCGTCCTGCCCAGCCCCGATGTCCTGTGCCTGCACCAACGAGATCACCCCACGCAATGCCACGCTTCCAGGCACCAGCATGATGATGCCGGGCAACCGCACTAGCGCGCCGGGACGATTGAACACGCGCGCATAGATATTGCCGGCGGCGGTCATCGTGAATGCCGCGAGGAATACGCCGGCGGGTGCATCGAAGACTTCACCGCCAAAACGTGAAATAAGATAACCGGAGGCGGCGGCCGACATCACCAGCGGATAATCGCGACGATGCGCACGGAACAGTACGGCAAATGCATAGGCACCGATCACCAGCGCGCTCAAGACCACCCATTCGGGCTGCGGTCGCCACGCGCGCACGACCGGGTCCAGCCCGACCATGTGCGCCACGTTAAGGGCGATCGCGGTACCAATCGTGAGCTTCAGGATCGTGGTCATCGCCCCGGCGAAACGCGCAGTGCCCGATACCAGGTGGCGGCTGGTCAGTTCGTTCATTGCATTGGTCAACGCCATGCCGGGCAGCAGGACGATCAAGGCAGCGATGATCACCGTATTGAAATTGAGCGGGCCGATCAGGCTGGCCACCAGGATCGATACCGTGCCTGCCAGCAAGCCGGCAATCGCCTCGAATGCTTCCGACAGCCGCGGGCGCGACTGCGCGGCGGCATCCAGCAGGCCGATCATCAGGCCGATGACGCCGGCGGTCCCGATATCCAGCCAGGGCAACCGCAACAGACCGGCAACCGCCGCCGATGCCAGTCCGAACCCGAGCACCTGGAAAACCCGGCCACGCCAGCCGATCCCGCGCAGTAGCGCGCGCAGGGCAGCACGCCCAGCCGGCACGTCCAGGGTCCCGGCCATGACGTCTTCGGCGATACGATCGGTCTCGCACAGCCGGTAAAGGTCGGTATCACCCGATCCAAGCCGCACCACGCGAGTGGTGTCGGACATGCCGGCGGGCCGCGACGGGTCGCTGAAGGCCAGCACCATGCCGGTCGGATTGACCCATGGCTCGCACTCCAGTCCAAGCCGCCTGGCCACCGATTCGATCGCGCCTTCCAGCCGCTGCACGGTTGTGCCGTAGGCATGCAGGCGTTCAGCCAGGTCGACCACGAAGGAGATGCGCTCGACATAGCCGGCATCGGTATAGGCGGGTGCAAGGGTGTCGGCGGGCTGCATGTCGGCTAGGATCGCATGCGTGACTGCCATTCATACATGTCTGCATCGACCGTTTTCCCTCGGCACTCCGAGCGCATCGTCCCGCGCATCATCGCCGCCGAGTTGCGTAAGCTTGCCGCGAGCAATCGCAGGGCCTGCATGAGCAACGCGCCGAACCACCACCCACCTAGTGCATCCGTCGATCCCGGCGATGCCACCCGCCTGTGCCTGTCTGGTCGCTGGACGTTGCGCTATGCCAACGAGATCGGCGATGCCCTGCGCGACGCGCCGAATGGCATCACCGATGTGGATGCCTGCGGCGTCGAGCGCCTGGATACCTTGGGCGTGTTGCAGCTGCTGCGCTATGCCGACCGCCGCGACCTCGACTTCCATCGCTTCAGCTTCCGCGAAGACCAGCACGCGCTGATCGAGGCAATCGAGGACGTCCACGACGAGCGGCCCAAGCGCAAGCGCGATACCGGCTTCAAGGCCGCGTTGGGACGCCTGGGTTTTGCCGTGGTCGACAATGGCAAGGAAGTCATGGCGCTGATCGCCTTCCTCGGCGAGGTGATGGTCAAGATGCTGCGTATGGTCAAGGAACCGCACCGGTTCCGGCTGACCGCCACGGTTCACCACATGGAGCAGGTCGGCCTCGACGCGGTCCCGCTGGTTGCGCTGCTGTCGTTCATGGTTGGCGCCGTGATCGCCTTCCTTGGCGCGATGGTGCTGCGCGATTTCGGCGCGCAGATTTTCGTGGTCGAACTGGTCAGTGCGGCGTTCCTGCGCGAATTTGGCGTGCTGCTCACTGCGATCCTGCTGGCAGGCCGCACCGCCAGCGCATTCACAGCGCAGATCGGGATGATGGTCAACCGCGAAGAGGTCGATGCGATCCGCGTGCTCGGCCTGGATCCGATCGACCTGCTGGTGATCCCGCGCGTGCTGGCATTGCTGGCGATGCTGCCGCTGCTGACCTTCATCGCGATGGTCGCCGGCCTGGCCGGCGGCATGGCGGTCGGCGCGTTCAACCTCGACATACCGGCAGTGGCTTACCTGGCACGCATGCAGGAAATGATGAAGCTCGACAATTTCGTGGTCGGCATGGTCAAGGCACCGATCTTCGCCATCGTCATTGCCTTGATCGGTTGCCTGGAAGGACTGCAGACCGAGGGCACAGCGCAGTCGCTGGGCGAGCGCACCACCTCGAGCGTGGTGCAGGCGATCTCGACGGTGATCGTGATTGATGCCTTCGCCGCATTGTGGTTCATGCAGATGGATTATTGACATGGGCTCCGTGAGCAACGCCGAAGTGCCAGCCGCGCAGGCCGATGACCAGCCCGTCATCAGCGTGCGCGGCCTGGTCAACCGGTTCGGCGACCAGGTCGTGCACGACGGCATCGACCTGGACGTGCGCCGCGGCGAGATCCTCGGCGTGGTCGGTGGATCCGGCACCGGCAAGTCGGTGCTGATGCGCTCGATCCTGGCGCTGCGCAAGCCGGACGCAGGGGAGATCGAGGTGCTGGGGGTCGATGCGCTCGATGATGATCCGCTGCATCGCCGGCATATCGAGCGCAATACCGGCGTGCTGTTCCAGGATGGCGCCCTGTTCTCCTCGCTGACCGTGGGCGAGAACGTGCAGGTGCCGCTCAAGGAGTACTACCCCGACATGCGGGATTCGCTGCGCTACGAGCTGGCCCTGCTCAAGATCAAGCTGGCCGGCCTGTCGGCCGATGCGCTGGACAAGCTGCCCTCGCAACTGTCCGGCGGCATGCGCAAGCGCGCCGGGCTGGCGCGTGCGCTGGCGCTGGATCCGCCATTGCTGTTCCTGGATGAACCCACCGCCGGGCTCGACCCGATTGGCGCGGCCGCGTTCGACGACCTGATCCGGACCTTGCAGCAGGCGCTGGGCCTGACCGTGTTCCTGATCACACACGACCTCGACACGCTATACGCTATCTGTGACCGGGTGGCTGTGCTGGCAGACCGTAAACTGGTCGCAGTGGCGCCTGTGCGCGAACTGGAAACGTTCGACCATCCGTGGGTCAAGGAGTACTTCAACGGCCCACGTGGGCGAGCGGCGCGTGACACCCGCTGAACAGTAGGAAGGATGCAATGGAAACCCGTGCCAACTATGTGCTGATCGGCGGCTTCACCATCCTGGCGACGGTATGCCTGCTGTTGTTCGCGCTGTGGGCAGCCAAGTTCTCCTCCGAACGCAACTGGCGCCAGTACGAGGTGGTCTTCACCGAACCAGTGACCGGCCTGACCGAGGGCGGTGGCGTGCAATACAACGGCATCAGCGTGGGCACCGTGGACAAACTCAGTCTGGCGCCTGACGACGCGCGCAAGGTGGTCGCCCTGCTCAAGGTCAAGGCCGACACGCCGGTCAAGGTCGATACCCGCGCCAAGCTCTCGCAGCAGGGCATCACCGGCGTGCCGTTCATCCAGCTCACCGGCGGCAGCCCGGAAGCCGCGCGGCTGGAACCGGACGGTAGCGGCGAGATCCCGATCATCCGCACCGAGCCCTCAGCACTGCAGAATATCGCCGATACCGCCAGCCGCTTAGTCGCGCGCATGGATAAGCTGATCAGCGAAGAAAACATCGCCAAACTCAGCGCGACGATCGACCATCTGGAACAGGCCACGGGCAGTATTGCCGGCCAGCGCGAGGACATCGCCGCCTTGATCGTCAATGCGCGCAAGGCCACCGAAACGCTTCAGCTCACGCTGGCCACCGCCAATGGCTCGCTGAACAAGATCGACCACAACGTGGTCGACCAGCTGCCTGCGCTGATGGCCAAGCTGGATGCTACCGTTGGCAAGCTCGACTCGGTTGCCGGCAATGCCAATGCGATGATCAGCGAGAACCGCCCGGCGCTGCAGAGCTTCGCCAACGATGGCCTGTCCCAGTTGGGGCCAACCCTGGCCGAGCTGCGCGCCCTGATCAGCGACCTGCGTCGGGTCACCGACCGCTTGGACGGCGGACCCGCGCGCTACATCCTGGGCCACGACGCGCCCAAGGAGTTCAAACCCGAATGAACACGCAAACAAATCCTGCAGCGAGACTGGCCGCGCTATTGTTGTCGGTCATGCTCTGTAGCTGCTCATTGCTGGGCGGATCCAAGGATGCGTCCACGATCTACGCACCCGATCCGCGCGTCGAAGGGGACCCGTCCTGGCCCAACGTCAGCTGGCAGCTCAGCACCACCCGCCCGACGTCACCGCGGATGATGGACAGTCTGCGCATCGCGGTCAGCCCGAAGCCCGGCGAACTGCAGGTCTACAAGGATGCATCGTGGGCACGCACCCCGACCGAAATGATCGAGGACGGCGTACTGCGCGCGCTCGAAGACTCCGGGAAAATCCCGGCGGTCGCACGCCAGGGCAGCGGGATCGGCGCGGATTACCGGCTGGTCATGGACCTGCGCGATTTCGAAGCCGATTACGCAGGCGCTGCGGTGCCGTCGGCCGTGATCGAGGTCAACGTCAAACTGCTGCATTCGCACGACCAGACCGTGGTGGGTAGCCAGACCTTCCGCCATGCACAGCCCGCTACAGGCACCGACGTCACGCTGGTCGCAGATGCCTTCACCCAAGCGCTGGGGGCGACCACCCATGACATCGCCGGCTGGATCCTGACGACCGGGCAGGCCCACGAAATGAAGCACCCCAGCGAGAAGCATTGAGTCACGCGCACACTCGCGCACGACCGTGGATTTGCTGCCTCTGCCGAAACCCCGGAAAATCGTGGCATTGACGGGAATGCCGGGGAGAGTTGCGTGAGCGAAGCCGAACAGATCAACCCTGCTGTCACAGAGCGCGACGTGATGGAGTACGACGTTGTCACTGTCGGCGCAGGGCCCGCGGGCCTGGCGTTCGCGATCCGGCTCAAGCAGCTGGATCCCGGGATCTCGGTGTGTGTCATCGAGAAGGCCAGCACAATCGGCGCGCAGATCCTGTCTGGCGCGGTGATCGAAACCGGCCCGCTGGACGCGCTGCTGCCCGACTGGCGCAAGAGCCCGCCGCCGATTTGCGTGGACGCCACCGACGATGAGTTCTGGCTGCTCAGCAAGACCGGCGGCCGCAAGCTACCGATGCCGCCGGGCATGCACAACAAGGGCAATGTGATCGTCAGCCTGGGTGCAATGTGCGCCTGGATGGCACCGCAGGCCGAAGCATTGGGTGTGGAGATTTACCCCGGTTTCGCCGCCGCAGAAACCTTGCACGATGAGGTGGGCGCCGTCATAGGCGTGCGCATCGGCGACATGGGCGTAGCCAAGGATGGTTCGCACAAGCCGGGCTACACCGCCGGGATTGATATTCGCGCCAAGGTCACCGTGCTGGCCGAAGGCGCACGCGGCCACTTGACCAAGCGATTGATCAATCGCTTCAAGCTGGATGCCGCCAGCGACCCGCAAGGCTATTCGATCGGTATCAAGGAGCTGTGGCAGTTGCCGGAGGACCGCGTGTCGCCCGGCAAGATCGTGCACAGCTTCGGCTGGCCGGCGGACAACAACACCTACGGCGGCAGTTTCCTGTATCACATGGACAAGGGACGCATCGCGCTGGGTTATGTCAGCGGACTTGACTACAGCGACCCCGAATACAAGCCGTGGGAAGCCTTCCAGCAATGGAAGAATCACCCGATGGTCAAGCCGTTGCTGGACGGTGGCAGCATTCTCTCGGCCGGCGCACGCGCGATTGTCACCGGCGGCTATCAGTCATTGCCGAAATGCGACATGCCCGGTGCGCTGCTGATCGGCGACACCGCCGGCCTGCTCAACGTGCCGAAGGTCAAAGGTACCCACCAGGCGATCCGTAGCGGCATGCTCGCCGCTGATCACCTGGTTAGCTCGCAGCTGGTTGCAGAAGGGTTTGACGCGAAGTTGCGTGCGTCGGATGCGATGGCCGAACTGCGCTCGGTACGCAACGTCAAACCCGGCTTCAAGCGCGGCCTGTGGTTCGGCATCCTCAATGCCGCGTGGGAAACAGTGACCGGTGGACGCTCGCCGTGGACGCTGAAGAACAAGCCGGACTGGTCGTCATTGCACAAGCTTGGCGAATGCGAAGAACCCAAGCGCGACTATGTCGATCGCACACTCGCACCGCGTGATCGACTGGCCAGCGTTTACTACGCGGCCACCGAACACGACGAAGACCAGCCAGTGCACCTGCAGGTCGCCGACACCGACATCTGCGCCGGCCGCTGCGTGGTGGAATACGACAACCCGTGCACGCGATTCTGCCCCGCCGCGGTCTACGAAATGGTGCCCGACGCCGAAGCGCCCCATGGCAAGCGACTGCAGATCAACGCCGCCAACTGCGTGCATTGCAAGACCTGCGATATCAAGGACCCATACGAGATCATCACCTGGGTCACGCCGGAAGGCGGCAGCGGCCCGAACTACCAGAATTTGTAGTGCCAGCCTCGCGCCGGCGCCTAGCGGCATGTATCCGCTGCGCGGCTCTAAATGCCGCTTCGCAGACACATCCCGCTCTCGCCGTCGCTACCCGGGATTTTTCAGTGCAACGGCACGCCCGTCTTTTCTACCGCTTCGTCACGACTCACGCCGTCGGCAAGCTCGACCAGCTTCAGGCCATCGGCGGTCACATCGAACACACCCAGCTCGGAGATGATCCGGTTGACCACGCCCACCCCGGTCAGCGGCAGCGTGCATGCCGGCAGGATTTTCGAGCTGCCCGACTTGGTGGTGTGCTCCATCAGCACCACCACGCGCTTGACACCCGCGACCAGGTCCATCGCGCCGCCCATGCCCTTGACCATCTTGCCGGGCACCATCCAGTTGGCCAGGTCACCCTTGTCGGTGACTTCCATCGCGCCCAGGATCGCCAAGTCGATGTGGCCGCCGCGGATCATCGCGAACGAATCGTGGCTACCGAAATAGCTGGCGCCCGGCATCGCGGTCACAGTCTGCTTGCCAGCATTGATCAGATCGGCGTCAAGCTCATCTTCGGTCGGGAATGGGCCGATGCCGAGCAGGCCATTCTCCGATTGCAGCCAGACGTCCATGCCATCGGGAATGTAGTTGGCCACCAGCGTGGGCAACCCAATACCGAGGTTCACGTAAGCGCCATCGGAAAGTTCCTGTGCGGCGCGCTGCGCCATCTCATCGCGGGTCCAGGCCATTCGATTTCTCTCCCTTCGTTTAGTGGATGGCAGCCATCCATGGCACAACACATTGATGTCTTGAATCCCCGGCCCAGCCATCCATGGCTGGGCGTTCACCAGCGCGCGAGCCAGTGGCTCGCAAGTGCCCTGGACTCACCCCATGCTGACGGTGCGTTGTTCGATGCGTTTTTCTGGCGTGGCATTGACCACGATTCTGTCCACATAGATGCCGGACAGGTGTACCTGGTCCGGATCGAGGTCGCCAATCTCGACCAGCTCCTCGACCTCGACCACGCAGGTCTTGCCAGCCATCGCAACCGCCGGATTGAAGTTGCGCGCAGTCTTGCGGAATACCAGGTTGCCGGCCTTGTCCGCTTTCCATGCCTTGACCAGCGAGACATCGGCCTTCAGCGCAGTTTCCAACACGTACCAGCGCCCGTCGATTTCACGGGTTTCCTTGCCGTCGGCGACAATCGTGCCGTAGCCGGTGGCGGTGAAGAACGCCGGGATGCCCGCGCCGCCGGCACGCAGGCGCTCGGCCAGGGTGCCCTGCGGGTTGAACTCCAGTTCCAGTTCGCCGCCCAGGTACTGACGCTCGAATTCCTTGTTCTCGCCCACGTAGGAGGAAATCATCTTCTTGATCTGCCGGGTCTCCAGCAGCTGGCCGAGGCCGAAGCCGTCCACGCCGGCATTGTTGGAAATCACGGTCAACCCCTTCACGCCGGAATCGCGCAGCGCGGCGATCAATGCCTCGGGAATTCCGCACAGGCCGAAGCCGCCCACGGCAAGAGTTTGACCATCCGCCACCAGCCCGGACAGGGCGGTCGCAGCATCTTTGTAGTGCTTGCTCTTGGCATCAGCCACGGCATGCTCCTGATTGATTGAGACGCGGTACAAAACGATCCCCATTCTAGCGGTTGCATGGCACCAGTCTCACCGTACTTTCGGACAGGTGGGACCCGCCAAAGCGGGTTGACAGGGCTCACCTGCAACATACGCGTGCGTCCGTTAAAATAACTGGCTGGCCATTCCGGCCGAAACTGCAAGCACAGGATTCCACGAACGATGAAGATTCTCGTCGCCTACAAGCGCGTGGTGGACTACAACGTCCGCATCCAGGTCAAGCCAGACGGTTCCGGCGTGGTCACCGACGGCGTCAAGCTGTCGCCGAACCCGTTCGACGATATCGCGCTGGAAGAAGCGCTGCGCCTGCGCGACAAGGGCATCGCCACCGAGGTGATCGTCGCCACCATTGCTCCCGCCGACGCACAGCCGCACCTGCGCAATGGCTTGGCGATGGGCGCCAACCGCGCCATCCACGTGGTGGTGGACGGGCAGGTGCAGGCGCTGACTGCCGCGCGCACCTTTCTCAAGCTGATCGAGAAAGAGCAGCCCGACCTGGTGATCCTGGGCAAGCAGGCGATCGATGACGACGCCAGCCAGACCGGACAGATGCTGGCCACGCTGTGGGGTCGCCCGCAGGCGACCTTCGCCAGCAAGCTGGACATCGCCGACGGCAAGGCCACCGTGGTGCGCGAGGTCGATGCTGGCCTGGAGACGCTTGAAGTCGACCTGCCGGCGGTGATCACCACCGACCTGCGCCTGAACGAGCCTCGCTTCATCAAGCTGCCGGACATCATGAAGGCCAAGAGCAAGCCGATGGAGACGATTGCATTCGCCGACCTCGGCGTGGATGCCAGTGACACATTGAAGACCACCCACTACGCGGCGCCTGCCAAGCGCAGCCGCGGCGTGATGGTGAAGGACGCGGCCGAACTGGTCGCCGCACTCAAGGCAAAGGGGTTGCTGTAATGAGCAAGGTTCTCATCGTCGCCGAACACCTGCACGGCAAGCTCAACGCCGCGACCGCCAAGTGCGTGTCCGCCGCGCAGGCACTGAACGCGGAATCCATCGACATCGTGGTGCTGGCTGCGGATCCCGCCGCCGTCGCCGCGCAAGCCGCGCAGATTACCGGCGTGACCAAGGTGCTGACCGTCGCGAATGCCGCGAATGCACATCCGATCGCCCAGGTACTCGCACCGCAGGTGGCGCAGGTCGCCGCCGGCTATTCGCATGTGTTCGGGCCCAGCACCACCTTCGGCAAGGACCTGATGCCCTGCGTCGCCGCCTTGCTCGGCGTGGCACAGGTGTCGGACGTAATGAGCGTCGAGGGCACACATACGTTCAAGCGTCCGATCTACGCCGGCAACGCGATTATTACGGTTGAAGCACCGGCCGATCACACCGTGGTCGCCACCGTGCGCGCCGCCTCGTGGCCAGAAGCCGCCGGAGGCGGTAGCGCATCGGTAGAAGCAGTCAGCCTCGATGCCGCCTTGCCCACGCATACCCGCTTCATCGGCTTGGCAGCGGGCAGTTCCGAACGCCCCGACCTGCAGAGCGCCAAGCGCGTGGTCTCCGGCGGCCGCGGCGTCGGATCGCAGGAAAATTTCAAGATCATTTACGACTTTGCTGACAAGCTCGGCGCCGCGGTTGGCGCCTCGCGCGCGGCGGTCGATGCCGGCTACGTGCCGAACGAGCTTCAGGTTGGCCAGACCGGCAAGATCATTGCCCCGGAACTTTACGTCGCGATCGGCATTAGTGGCGCGATCCAGCACCTGACCGGAATAAAGGATGCAGGTACGATTGTTGCGATCAACAAAGATGGCGATGCACCGATTTTCGAGATCGCCGACATTGGTCTGGTAGGAGATTTGTTCACCGTATTGCCGGAATTGCAGGCGGCGCTTTGAGTCTGGTGGTGGACGCACGCCTGCACGCGATGGTGGTGTTGGGGACGCGTCCCGAAGCCATCAAGATGGCGCCCGTGGTGCTGGCCCTGCGCGAGCGCGACGACGTGCGCGTCAGCGTGGCAGTGACGGCCCAGCATAGACAGATGCTGGACCAGGTCCTCACGCTGTTCCGCATCGTGCCGGAACACGACCTCAACCTAATGCAGCCGCGACAGGATTTGGAGTCCTTGTTCGCCCGCATCCTGCTGGGCATGCGGGACGTCCTGGCGGCGTCACGTCCAGACGTGCTGCTGGTGCATGGAGACACCAGCACCACGTTCGCCAGCGCGCTCGCGGCGTTCTACGCCAAGATCCCGGTGGCACACGTTGAGGCGGGATTGCGTACCGGGAACCTGCAGTCTCCCTGGCCCGAGGAAATGAATCGCCGCCTGACTTCGCCGCTTGCCTCCCTGCATTTTGCCCCCACTGCCGCCGCACGCGACAACCTGCTCGGCGAAGGCATTCCCGGCCTTGGCGTGCACGTGACCGGCAATACCGTGATTGATTCACTGCTGCAAGTAGCGTCCCTGCTCGACGCCGACGCCGGGCTTGCCCGTGAGGTGGCAGCGCGGTTCGATTTCCTCGATACCAGGCGCAAGCTGATCCTGGTCACCGGGCACCGGCGCGAGAACTTCGGGGCGGGGTTCGAGGGCATCTGCGCGGCACTGGCGGAGCTGGCTGGCCGCGACGACGTGCAGATCGTCTATCCGGTGCACCTCAACCCCAATGTCCAGGAGCCAGTCTTGCGGCTGCTGGCGGATCGTCCCAACATCCATCTGATCGAACCGCAGGACTACCTGCCGTTCGTCTACCTCATGCAGCAAGCGCATCTGATCCTGACCGACTCGGGCGGCATCCAGGAAGAGGCGCCGTCACTCGGGAAGCCCGTCTTGGTCATGCGCGATACCACCGAGCGACCGGAAGCGGTTGCCGCGGGCACCGTCAGGTTGGTCGGGACCGACCCCACAAGCATCGTGAACGCGGTGGCCGGCCTGCTCGACGACGGCAACGCTTACCGGGCCATGTCGCTGGCCCACAATCCCTACGGCGACGGCCACGCATCGGCGCGGATCGCCACCATACTGGCAACTTCCGGGCGCGGGGGTCGTTAAGTGGCGATACAACCAGTCAATGCCGACGCACTGCTGCATCTGCGTGCGATTCCTAACCTGTTGAGCATTGTTTCGCCCGTCTACGGATGTGCACCCTGTCTCGAAGACCTGGTGGAGCGACTGCTGCGTGCGGTTGATGGCCGCTGCGATGCGGTGGAGATCATCCTGGTTGACGATGCCTGCCCGGATAATGCATGGCCGCGCATCCTTGAACTCGCGGCAACGCACTCCAGCGTGAAGGGCCTGCGCCTGTCGCGTAACTTCGGGCAGCATTACGCGATTGCCGCGGGGATCGAGCACGCGCGTGGCGACATCGTCGCCCTGCTGGACTGCGACCTGCAGGACCTACCCGAGGAGATGCCTCGACTGCTTGCACGTTCGCGCGAAGGCTACGACATCGTATTCGCGTCACGCGAGCAGCGGCAGGACGGCCTTCGCAAGCGACTTGCTTCGCGCGCGTTCTCCGGCGTCCTGGGCTACCTCACCGGCGTACCCCAGGACCACACTACCGCCAACTTCGGGGTGTTCAGCCGACGGGCGATAGATCTCGTCAACCGCATGCCCGAGCGGGATCGCTGCTTTCCCCTGATGGTGAAGTGGACCGGCCTGCCGATGACGACGGTACCCGTGCAACATGCTCCGCGCACCTCTGGCCGAAGCGGATACAGCCTCCGCAAGCTGATCAACCTTGCGACGGACATTGTGCTGTCGTATTCCGACAAACCCTTGCGGCTGGTGGTGCAGACCGGCCTGTGGTTCTCGGTGTTTGCGCTCGTGATCGTACTTGTCAGCGTCTATCGCTTCAGCATCGGCGACGTTGCCGTCGCGGGCTTCACCAGCATCATCGCGTCGATCTGGTTGCTGGGGGGCGTGGTCACTTTCTGCGTTGGCATCATCGGCCTGTATCTCGGTCGCCTGTTCAATGCCTCCAAGCAGCGTCCTTACTACGTGGTTGCCGACCGCACCGCCAACGCGGAAGATCCGGCATGAGTGAGCTCTCCACGCTGCGTCATTCCGCACTGGAATCTGAACGCTTCGGGCTTCGCATATCGCGTGCGGAAATGGACGACCTGGAGGAAAAGCGGCTGGTTGGGCAGATCATTGCCGACAGCGTCGACGTGGCCATCATCCGCCTGCCCGCGGGCCTGCGGACGGCCTCGTCGCGCCTGTCGCGCCACGGCCTGCCCACCCTGCACGCCGACACCCTGGTTTACTACACGCTGGACCTCGGCACTCACGTACCGCGTGCGCTGCGCAACCAGGATCTCGCGTTCTCCATCGCCACGATCACCGATGCCGCGGAACTGCAGGCACTGGTGGAGACTACGTTCGTCGGCTACACCAGTCACTACCACGCCAACCCGAACTTTCCGGCCGAACGGATCCTGGCGGGTTACCTGGAATGGGCGGGTGGATACATTGATACCTCCAGCACCGACCGTATCACCTGGGTCGCCCGGCGGCATGGCGCTATCGTCGCGTTCGCCTGCTGCAAATTCAACGAACACGCCAGCACCTGCGAAGGCGTGTTGTACGGGGTGCATCCCGCCCATGCCGGCGGCGGCCTGTATGGCGACCTCATTCGCCACACCCAGTCCGAATTCAAGGCGCGCGGCTTCGGCAAGATGGAGGTTTCCACCCAGGTCTGGAACTACGCCGTGCAGAAAGTCTGGGCGCGAGAGGGGTTCGTGCTGGCGCGTGCGCTGGATACCTTCCACGTCAACGCCATGCTCAGCGCCGCCGACCGCATCGTGGAGCGCGAGGTACTGTTCAGCAACGATCAGGTGGAACGCTTCGCCCTGGCATCGGGAGACACCAATCCGCTGCACCTTGACGACGCCAAGGCGCGCGCCGCCGGCTTTGAGGGGCGCATCACCCATGGCATGCTGGCCGGCGCAGAGCTCTCGAGGATCTTCGGGACCGAAGTTCCAGGCGCGGGCACCCTGTACTTGCGAGCCAACATGACGTTCCTGCGACCCGTGCTTGCTGGCCAGGCGCACAGGCTTCGCATCCTTTACCGGTCCTCGCCGGGTTCCCGCACCACACAAGCGGTGGCGACGATCACGGATGCGCACGGGCGCGCCTGCGTGCTGGCTTACAATGATCTGCTGGCCAACCGGTGACCCATCGATGATCGGATACCTGCTGGTTGCCACCACCGTCCTGCTCACCGTCTACGGTCAATTCGTGATCAAGTGGCAAGTCGCCATGGCGGGCCCCATTCCGGCGGGACTGGACCAGAAGGCGATCTACATTTTCCACCTGCTGACGAATCCCTGGATTGCCAGCGGGCTGCTGGCAGCGCTCGTGGCATCGGTGGCATGGATGCTGGCGCTGACTAAACTCCCGTTGAGCGTTGCATATCCATTCACGGCGTTCGCGTTCGTCATTGTGGTCCTTGGCAGCGGGGTGCTGTTCGCCGAGCCCATCAGCACCGCCAAGATGCTGGGCGTGTGCCTGATCGTGGCCGGCATCGTGGTCGCAGGGCTGAATTGAACGCGTGCTTGCCATGCGGATGCCCGCATGACGGAGGCACGTGTCCGCAGTGCGGGTACGCCCCGGAATCGATCCATGGTTTTCCTGCGTATGCGCCGATCCTGGCCGGAGAGGCGCCGGGATACGATCCAGCCCACTATGTGGAACTGAGCACCCTCGAGGCTGGAAACTTCTGGTTCAAGGCACGCAACGCGTTGATCCTTGATGCAATCGATGACTATGTACCTGCTCGGGGGGATTTCCTCGAGATTGGTTGCGGCACGGGGTTCGTGCTTGGGGCGATTGCACGGGAGTACCCCGGCATGCGCTGCCAAGGTTCCGAAATCTTCGTGGAAGGCCTTGAGATCGCAGCGCGGCGACTGCCGCAAGCGGGGTTCATGCAGATGGATGCGCGTCACATCCCGTTCGTGGACCACTTCGACGCGATTGGGGCATTCGACGTGCTGGAACACGTGACCGAGGACGAGGAAGTGCTCCAGCAGGTGCGCAGTGCGCTACGCGCGGACGGCAGGATCCTGTTGACCGTTCCGCAACATCCATGGCTGTGGAGCGTGCAGGATGAGTACGCGCATCATGTCCGCCGCTACCAGCCCAGGGAACTGGAAGACAAGTTGCGTCGCAACGGATTCCGGGTAATTTTCAGCACTTCCTTTGTCGCGCTGCTGCTGCCCGCGCTCGCTGCATCCCGCCTGGTGAAGGGCAACAAGGCCCGTGAGCAGGATCCGTTCCGCGAGTTCAGGCTGCCGGGTTGGCTCAACCGCACCCTCGGAGGCATCATGGCAGTGGAACGGTTCCTGATCCGGATGGGTGTCCGTTTTCCGATTGGAGGTACCCGCTTGATTGTTGCCGAGAAAATCCCCGCATGATTCCCTTCAACCGGCCGTACATGACGGGGCGCGAGCTCCAGCTGATCGCAGAGGCGCACGCGAACGGCCATCTCTCGGGCGATGGCCCCTTCACCAAGCGATGCCACGCTTGGCTGGAAGCACAAACGGGGGCAGCCCGCGCCCTGCTCACGCATTCCTGTACCGCGGCGCTGGAAATGAGTGCACTCCTGCTGGACCTCGAGCCCGGCGACGAGGTGATCATGCCCTCGTATACGTTCGTTTCGACCGCCAATGCATTCGCCCTGCGCGGCGCTGTGCCGGTGTTTGTCGACGTTCGGCGGGACACGCTCAACCTCGATGAATCGCTGGTGGAGGCAGCAATCACACCACGCACGCGCGCGATCTGCGTGGTGCATTACGCCGGCGTGTCCTGCGAAATGGATACGCTTCTGGCCATCGCGGCACGGCACGGCCTGGCCGTCGTCGAGGACGCCGCCCAGGCAATCTTCTCCACTTACAAGGGCCGTCCATTGGGAACCTTGGGTGACCTTGGCTGCCTGAGCTTCCACGAGACCAAGAACATCATTTCGGGCGAGGGTGGAGCATTGCTGTGCCGGGATGCGCACTACGCCGAACGGGCCGAGGTGATTCGCGAGAAGGGAACCAACCGCAGCAAGTTCTTCCGTGGCCAGGTCGACAAATACACCTGGGTCGACATCGGCTCCTCCTACCTTCCCAGCGAACTGATCGCGGCATTCCTGGCCGCCCAGATGGACGCCGGCACGCAGATCACGCAGCGGCGCCTTGCGCTTTGGGACCGGTACCACGAGTGGGCCACCGGCCATGAGGCGGCGGGCCGCCTGCGGCGCCCGATCGTCCCGGCCGATTGCACCCACAACGGACACATGTATTATTTGTTGCTGCCGAGCCTGGAAAAGCGCACTGCGTTCATCCAGCACATGAACGACTCGGGCGTGGGCACGGTTTTCCACTACATACCACTGCATTCGTCCCCGGCCGGCCTGCGCTTCGGTCGTGCCTCCGGCGAGCTGCCGGTAACCGACGACCTGAGCGCCCGACTGGTGCGCATGCCGCTCTGGATGGGCCTCGAAGAGCACATGGACGAGGTCCTGGCAGCGGCAGACAAAGCCCTGTTGTTGCTCGATTAGGCCCACTGTCTCGTTGGTCCCTCACGTTCGAGTCCGGTTTCCAGTTGTATAACAGCCCACCCAATTTCCCAGGAGACTTTATGCGCGTCCTACTTGCACTGCTTCTCGTTTGCTCCGTGTCTGCGTGCAACCGCCCAGCCGCGGACACCTCTTCGCCGACGGCAGGCGACCAGACACCCGTCGCCGCAGCAACCGCCGCGGCACCTGCCGACGAGCCGGCAGTCGACACCGCCACCTGCGCCTTCTGCGCGTCACCCGCATTCGTGCGCACTTGCGACATCGCCGCCGGGGTTCGCACGACGCTGCACTGGAACGTCACCGACCCCAAGATCACCAAGCTGGGCATCTTTGTCGTCGATGACGCCGGCAAAGATTCGCCATTTGCGGAACAGGGTTTGGTCGGCTCTCTCGAGACTGGCCCATGGCTCAAGCCTGGACTGACGTTCAAGCTCAAGGATTCGAACGGGAATGTCCTGAACACGATCGTCATCAAAGGCAAGGCTTGCTGAAACAGCAACGTTCCGGATGCGCCGTTCGGCTCACTTGCCTTGATGCAGCGGGCCGGACGGCGAGTCAGGTGAACGATGTCCGCTGAGCATCAGGCTTTATCGTGCTGAGTCCGGTGTATCCGTGACCAGCTTCTGCAGTCCGTAGCGGGATACGAATTCCCGCGAATAGATGTTGAGATGGTGTTGCTTCAGGAAAGCCATCGCAGCTTCGCGTTTCTCCGGTGGCATCTGGCAAACCGTCAGGATCGGCACGCAGGACGCCGGCATCCTGCCTTCGCCCAATACCAGCATCTCACGGGCCATTTGATGATAGTAGGACGCAAGGAAGGGTGCCTCGTACCAAGTGAAGTTGGCTAGCAGAACTTGCAAGGCGATCAGCAACGTCAACGAAAGCACGACCATCGCTCGAACGATTGTATTTGCCGTGCGCAGTGGCTGCCCCAATACCATCAGAATCAAGGAAACATTACTGAGCAGGTAGATCACCGCATAGCGCGGGTCGTGCAGGTAGTTGATGCCGTACTCGGGTACCCGCACGTAAATGATCCCCGCAACCATTGCGTAGAAAAACAGCATCAGGGCCACAGCAAGGAACAACGGCGCGTTCCAGGTGCAACGCCAGGCTCGCCACCAAAACCACCCATGGGCCAGCAACGCGATGGCCGCCAGTCCAGCCTGGACGGACCACTCCCGGCCAGGGAAGTAATAAGTCAGTTGGAACACATGCGCCAATGTCGTACCCAACACGATTCGACCAATCTCCAGCGCACCAACTCGCAGTGCCCACATGCGCTGCACGGCCGCCAAGATCCCTCCGTCGTCGCCTGGGGACAACGCCGCGGGCTGAAGGTATGCATGGCTGACAGCCAGGTAGGCCAGCTCGCTCATTACGACCAACCCGATGGCGAGCAATCCTCTGCGCCATCGATGGGTTTTTGCCGCCGCCAGTACCAACGCGATGATCACGGCCGTTGATATCAGGATGCCGACGTCATCGAACAGGAATGCAGTCAGCAACGAACTGACGAGGAGCCCGGTGTAGCGGCGGTGTACCAGCGCTCGCCAGGCAAATACCCCTCCAAGCGCAGCAAAAGCGTAGTAGATGTAGCTGAGGGTGACCAGTGACCAGCTGAAAACAAGCCCGCTGTTGAACGTGACGAGTACGGCTGCAATAGAAGCGATGGCAAGGCCGTGCAACCACGGTGGCTGCATTTTCCGTGCATCGGCCCATGTGCCGGCAACCAGGATCACGAAGGTCGCGAAGGCGAAAACCAAGCCCATGATCGCCTCGAACACGAAGTCCAGGCCCAACCATTGTGCATTGAACAATAGCAGCGCCTTCACCAGCGGCTGGGCGTGGTCCGTTACATCGCGCTTGACGAAGAAGTCCGCAATACTTGGCCCTACATCCAATGCATGCTGCAGAAATGCATCAATGAAGTACCACGCATCCGATGAAACCAGTGGATTCCCGGCATAGGCAATATAGGCGGCCGCATTGAAAAACGCTGCGAACGTCAATAACGAGGCGGCGAAAACCACAAGCAACTTCACCCTGCTGGCGGGCATGTGATGCGAAGCGAGAATCACGGTCTTGGACCACGGTAAACATGGGGGAGCCATGGCCCCCACTTCGCCTCGTAGATGGCCTTGTTCTTCTCGAACAGGATCTGTTTTCGTTCGACACCCAGACTGTCGAAGCTGGCCGAGAGATGGTGATGGACAAACACGTCTTCGGCGCAAGCCACCTGGAAACCCTCCAGATGCACGCGGCGGCAGTAGTCATCGTCTTCGAAGAAGCCGATGCCGAAGTCCTCGTCCATGGGTCCAACCCGCTCGTAAACTTCACGCGGCATCGCGACACAGAAGAACGCCGCGTTGTGCAACGGGATCGATCGGCCCGCATGGGCGCGCGTGTACTGACCGGCCTTTTGGATCATCTCGACCATGTCCGAATACTGGATTTCAATTCGGGCCTCGTTGCCGATGTTGTTGGTAATCGGTCCCACCAGCCCCACGCGTGGGTCGCGTCGCAGGTGCGCACACAATGTGCGGACCCAGCCCGGCGTCACGTAGGTGTCGTTGTTGAGCAGGATCAGCACCTCGCCGGTGGCAGCGGCCAGACCCACGTTGTTTCCCGCCGAGAACCCGAGGTTTTCCTCGTTGAGGACCAAGCGCCGGCGGTGACCCGCTGCCGACGGCTCTTCTGCCCAGTTGCGCAGCCATTCCGCTGAGCCATCACTGGACGCGTTGTCCACTACGATGATTTCCAGCGCCGGATAGTCGCTGTAGGCCTCGATGCTGAAAAGGCAGGCCTTGGTGTAAGCCAGGTTGTTGTAGGTCAGCACCACCACGCTAACGACTGGCTCCTCGATCACCGCCAAAGCGTGATCGAGTGAAGCCGCCCGGTGGTCCCACGTCTGCCCGGCGGCAAACGTCCTGCGCGCAGCGACCTGGGTCGGATCAGCTTCACATGTCAGCTGCTCGGCCACGGCATCAACGAAGCCCTCAGCACTTGCCACTTTCACCAGCCCTTCGAACTGGACCATTTCCGGGAGGTCGACCGTGACTACCGGCTTACCTGCTGCGAGGTATTCGTAAACCTTGACCGGGTTCGTCGCGAGGGTAAGCGGAAGGACCTTGAACGGCAGCAGCGCGACATCGAAAGCATGGAGGTAGTATGGCAATCGGGAATACGCAACCTCGCCAGTGAACTCCACGTTGGGCACATCGGACAGCGCAGCAGCGGCGCCGGCAGTATCGCTTCCGACCAGAAGCACCAGCACGTCCGGTAGCGACAGGGCCAGGTTTCTGATCAGGTCGAGGTCAAACCATTCGGCGATGGCGCCGTAATAGCCGATCACCTTGCGGCCGCGCGCATCCCGGAACACCTCGTCGGGCACAGCGCTGAAGAACTCATATTCACCCGCATTGCGGACCATGGCGCTGGCGCGAGCAATCGGCGCGATCTCCTTCTCGAGCCAGGAGGACGTGACGATGACCAGATCAGCGTCGCGAATGATCGCGCCTTCGGCTTCAAGCACGCATGCGGCGTTGTTTTCAAAGCCGCCGTGGTGGTCCATGCAGTCGTATACAAGCCGGGCGTTGGGCAGGCTGCGCAGAAGCGGACGCCAGTAGGGGTGCTGGACGAGGGAGATCGACGCGCGCGTGTGGGTCCAAGCCAGCAGCTCGGACAGGCTCGCATGCAGGGCTTGCGCCTGTTTGTCGTCCGGAAGCCCGAAGTAGATTGCAGGTGCGCCTTCCTGTTTCAGGTGGACCTGGAACAGCCGCCCGGATTCGTCCAGCGGGTCCAGGTGGAATCCCGGCACAGCCGAGTCCACGAAATTGTTGGACATATAGAACACGCGGTGTCCGCGGGCTGCGAGTGAGCGCGCCAGATGCTGCGGACGCTGCATCCGGAAATGCCAGTCGATCACCGCCCAAACGAAAACATCAGCACGGCCTTCCACTGCCGGGGCCAAGTGCATTGCCGTTGCGAGGGCTTGATCGGGAAGACTGCTCGGCGCGATCGCCCTGCTTCCCATCGGCAAACTTTGCTCGATCAATTTAACCCTGGTCGCTTTGGAGAGACCAGGAAGCCTGACCAGCGCTCGCCGGACCAAACTTTTCAGGATTGCCGACTCGTTGGTACCCCAGTCTCCGCGCACCAGTCGCATCGCTGCCCGCAGTGGCTTCGTCCATCGCCAGGATCGCGAGCGGACCACGTATGCAAGCGTGCGTGCATCCAGGCAGAGCAAGTCGTTCTTTGCTCGCAAAGCGGAAAGCTCGGCCGAAAGCGAGTCGCTATTAGACCGCACATCCTCCAGCTCGCCTTCCAGACTGGTGGACCGCAGCTTGAGAGAACCCACTTCCCGCTGGAGCTCGTCGGCAACCTGGGCCTGACTATCCAACCGCGCCTGGTGTGCCTCGACCACCGCCTGACGTTCGGCCAGCTGGCGCTCCAGCGCCTGGAAACTCTGCTGCCGCTCACCCAGCTGAACAACGAGTGCGTCCGCGCGCTCTCGCTGCTCCACAGCTACCTGCTGCCATTCAAGAGCCTGCTGTTGCGAGCTTGCCAAGGTGTCCGAGAGTGCGCCCAGCCGGTCCGCCAGCGCCGCAAGCGCTGGTCCGGCATCCCGCGCAGCCTGCAAATGCGCGGCAGCCGTGGCCGCCGCTGCCTGATGCCTGGCTGCGGTTTCCTGCATGCCCTTTATATCGTGGGAAAGCACCCGAACCAGTTCCTGATGATGGTTCTGCTGGGCCAGCTCCAATCCGCTGATCCGGCTTTCCACCGCAGCGTGGACGTCCGGCGCTGCCTCGGCTCGGGCCACGCGTTCCCAAAGCCTGTGCTCGGTCACCCGCCAGGCCGCGGCCAGGCTTCCCGCAAGCGAAAGAAACGGCGAAAGCCGCTCGCGCCACTCCGCGGCAAACCCCACCGGCAAGATACCGTCCCCATGTGCCACGGAGACCAGGGCCTTCCATAGTTCCCGGATCGGCAGCGGGACAAGTTCGGCACTGCGCTCGGCATCAGAGTGATGGTGGCGCTGGCTTGGCTCGATGATTGCCTGCAGTGCCTCACGATCCCATGACAGAGCGCCCCAGCCCGGCAGCAAGCGAATCCGATCGAGCACTCGCCCAGGCTCGTCCATCAGTTGATCGTAAGTGGATACGGCCAAGGGGATGCCCTGGGCCTGCTCCATTGCCGCCAACGTGTACTCCAGCCACAGCAATTGCCCTTGCCCAAGCGATAGTCCGTCACGCACTGCGAGGGACTGGGCAACCTCCACAGGGTCACGCACCATCAGCAAGCCCGCCAAGTGGATGCCCGGCGCACGCGCCGCATCCACCCACAGGCCTGCGAACAAACTCAAGCGAGGGTCCTTGACCGCCCAGTTGCGATGCGTACCTCTGTCTCGTGACAGGTAGCCAGCCAGCGTGGGACGCACATCGATACTGGCCGCTGCAGCGATCGCCTCTGGCGTGGGGACCGGCAGGTCATGCCAGCGTCGCCCCATTGCAGCCAACAGGCGCTCATGCAGCTCAACGGCCACCGCATCCTCCCAGTGACCGGCTTCGTTGCCGGCGCTGCCACCGATCAAGCGCGTGCCGATGTCGATGCCGCAATGCTGGATCAAGCGCGCGAGAAGCGAGGTCCCGCTGCGGTGCATGCCAAGGATGAGCAAGCCATGCGATGCAGTGGCCACACCGTCCAATCCCGTGGGGCCAGTCGCCATTTCAGTCATTCGCTACAAAATCCATGGAAGTATCGCCGTTGAGCACTCGCCAGGTCGCCGGCTCAGCAGCATCGGTCACCTGAACGAATCATGGCGGTGACGGAGTGCTCGGTACCACTTTGATATTGATAGGCACCGTCGAATTGGGTAGCTCCAGCAATTCATAGCGCTCACCCAGTGAGCGGGTCAAGGCGGTCGCCTGATCGTCGGACTCGACGATGTACGGCACGATCATCAGTATCAGCTCCGTACGATTCTTGCGTTTAGTCTGAGACTTGAACACATTGCCGAGGATCGGAATGTCCTTGAGATAGGGGACGCCCGAGTCGGCGTTGGTCATGCGCGAGGACATCAAGCCACCAATCAAGATGGAACTGCCATCGCGCAGGCTCAAGCTCGTGCTGACAGCCCGATTGAAGATCGAGGGCGATTGCACTGCGGAATTCGTGCCTAGTGGAAGCGCCTCGCTGACCTCCTGCCGGATTTCGAGGTCAACCCGATTGTCGGAGTAGATGATCGGCTTGATGTTGAGGATGATGCCGGTCTTGCGGTACTGGATCGTCTGCAGGAGGTTTGAAGTGCCTTGAGTCTGTTGTGGCGATGTGCTTTGTGAGGAAACCGTAGGCACTTCCGTTCCGACATCGATGCTCGCCTCCGCGCCACTCTTGACCATCAACCTGGGCGTCGAAAGCACCGTGACGCGGTTGTCTTCGGCAAACGCGCGCAACTGGGCCCGAGTCTGGCCCGCTACGTCGAGCAGGTAAGTGAGTCCGCTGGAACCGCTGGTGGCACCCGCCAATACGCCTTGGGAAAGAGTGCCGTTGAAACGTCCGACATCATTCTTTGCCAGCCACGAAATTCCGAACTCCTCGTTGTCGTCCAGGCTCACCTCGGCGATGGTGACCTCGATCATCACCTGGCGCGCAGCCTTGTCCATCTGCTTGACCAGCGGCAGGATCCTGCCCCAATCCGATGCCGGCCCCTGGAAGATCAGCGCGTTGCGCGGTTCATCCACCACCAGCCGTCCCCCGGACAATCCACCTGCCGCCGCCGGGGTTACTGCCACTGCTGCCGGACCTGCAAGTGCAGGCACTGCGGCAGCCACCGGCTGCGCCGCCGCGGCACGCACTCCATTCAATGTCTTGGCAATATCCTCAGCCCTGGTGTTCTGGGCAAGGTAGTAGAACAAACTGTCGGCGCCTGCAGTCGGGTTGGGATGATCGATTGTCCGTGCCCATTCCACCGCATGCTCCAGCACGCCGGCATCGGCCGCGAAGATCAGCACGGTATTGGCGGATGACAGCGGCAAGACCACCACGGCTGTCGACTGGATGACACCCTGGCCGGTATGGATCGAAGCTCCGTACCCTTCGGCCACCAGTACATCGACCAGCCGCTTGGCCAATTCATCCGCCGTCACGAAAGCAGGCTCGAGACGGGTGCTGACACGACCTCTCATATAGGGACGGTCCAGCACCTGAATGGCGGCAACGGCTTGCCTCACGATGTCCGGTTTGCCGTAGAGCACAACCGCGTTACGGTTGAGGTCATCCTGGATCTCCAGACCGTCGGTCTTGAACGCGGTCCTCAGCCACTGGTTCACGTCGGAGGTGCGCACCGATTGCAGTTCCACCAGTTGGAAAATCGGGCGATGAGTCACCGGCACCTGCGGCAACGTGCGACCGCTCAGCACCAGCGGTGGCTCGAAATCGCCGCCTTGCGACTTCAGCCTGAACAGTACACGACCGTCTTCGTAGCTGGTGCTCACGCCGTATGCCTTGAGAACCTGCACCGCCAAGCGATAGAAATTGGCAGGCGATTGCGGACCGGACGTGCGCAGGGTGACGAGGTCGTTGAGTTTGGCGACGGCAGGGTCCATCTGGAAGGTGACGGCCAGGATATTCCCGAAGAACTCATTGATGAATGCCGGGACCGGCACCCCTTCAATGTTTGCATTGACGGGCCCACCCTTCACGGGAGGCATGCCTTCATAAACGCCCAAACCCGAAGCAGCCGAACCCACACCCGGCGGAGTAGGAGTGGGACTACGTCTGAGCGCCTCTGAAGGCGGCGTTCCAGTTGCCAACGCCTGTGCCGTCGCCGAAACCTTTGGATAGACCGGATCCAGCGGCTCGGGCAACCTCACCTTCACCGGTTGCGCGCATGCGCCAGCCAGGAACGCGATGATCAAGCCCAGCAGTGGCACTCGCAAATTTTTCATCTATTGATTCCAGAACTTAATTCTTGACCGGGGCACCCGGATCACAGGATCCCTGGACCGCAGATTCCGCTGGAGCATAAAGATCGCGACCATAGCTGCACCCGTCCAGCGCATAGACCACGCCAGAGGCCGCAATCTGTTTGATCACACCCCCATCAGGCAACGACCCGCCGATACGAATGCGCTGTGCGTCCGTCGACGTGCCCGAAAAGACCAGTGCCGCAAGAAACGGATCGGAGATGATACCCGCAAGCCTCCACACCGTACGCTTAACACCCGGCTCGCTGCCAGCGGCTCCGCCCCAGACCGGTGCATCGCGAGCGGTGGCAAATTCCTTCTCCGACGGACGCAGGTCATCCAGGCCCTGGGGCGGCTTCCATTGCTGCAAACGCTGCGAACCAGGCGCCGGGACGATCACCGGCCAGACCAGCCCCAGTGTCGCGCCGGCCACCAAGCCTGACAGCGCCCATGTCAGTAACGGATGTCTCTGGATTATTTCAGCGGCCCGCATCGGCATGATCCCCCGCCACCCGCACATACGAAACCACGGTCAATTGGAAGGTCTGGTTCTCGCGGTTGAGCAACATCGCCTCCTCGATCACGGCCACCGAGCCGCGCTTTTCGACCTGCTGGATGATGTTCAGCACCGCCCTTGGCGGTAAAGCGCCGGAAAGGACGATCGGCACCCGCATCAGACCCGGCTGCCCTTCCACCACTTGCGGCTCTTGCGTCTGGAGCTGTATCGCACCACCGTGCACACCGGCCAGGTCCCGCGCCCAAGTCTGCGCGCCTGCCTGAGCAAGGCCGAGGCTGGCCACTTCGGGTATTTCCGCTTCAAGCGCCTTTCTAACCCGCGCTGCAGCTTCCGCACGAGCAGGCCATTCATTCTGGTTGGCCATTTCACGCAGCTTGTGCAAGTACTGCCTGCGCTCGACGTAATGCGCATGCAGGGCCGTACGCCAGTCCATCAATAGAAGCGCGGAATAAAACGCCAGGATCGCGGCAATGACGATAAGGCCCAGGCGCAGGCGTGCATTCTTTGCCAGCTCCTGGCGAACCTGATCCAGCAAGCGCTTGGCGGCGCTCATTTGGCTGTCTCATGGAGGGAGTTCGCGCTGGCAATGTCGGCCTTGATGATCACTTCGTTACCGGCACGGCCTATATCGACCGTAACGTTGCGGAAAACCTTCGTTGCCTCCCAGCCGCGCACCAGCGCGGTCGGATCGGGGTTGGCCATTTGCACAACGACCTCCAGCGAGTGGCTGTCGGGCATGCGCCACTCGAGCAGCTTCCAGTTGCCCCCTGGGGTTGCGGCAATCACTGCCGACATGAGCTGGAGTTGCCGCCGGGGAGGGCGCAACTTCAATAGTTTGTCGATTGCCACCACGTCGCGCTCCGCAGCTTCTCGCGCGGCAAGCGTGTCGCCTACGCCCACGGCCTCCTTTTCGATCACCCGCTCCAACATTACTGTCTTGATGGCCAATTTGACGGAAGCCGTCAGTGGCGTCGCCAGCAATGCCACCACTAATCCGGCCGCAACACACTGCAACACCTTCCGATGGCGGCCAGCAAGATCCGTGAAGCCGGCTACCCGCTGCCTGGTCCATGGCAAGCGCAGCATGGGAAGCGACTCGACCACCGGCATCGCGTGGCTCGCGGACAAGCCGGCTCCGCGGCGAAAGCCGTTCCACTCATCCAGTGTCGGCACGGCAGCCCACCACTGGCAGGCGATCATCACGTGGTCGCGCCAGACACGACCCTCCATTCCTTCGTCCATCGTGACGAGAAATGCCTCACCTGCATGCGGGGTGCCGCGATATAGCGTTTCGGGCAGAACCCGACGAGGCGGCGCCACCAACTCGCCATCGCCGAGCTCGAGGATCTGGCTCTGCGACCAGGCCCATACCATCGCATGCGCGCCAACCCAGTCAATGTGGTGGCGGGTGTCGGCAAAAGGTGACCAACGCTGCACCGTGATGTCCGCATAGGCCTTGCGCCTGACGAACGGGATTGCGGTGGCATCAAGCAGCGTGAATGCACAAAAGCGCCTCGCCAGGATCCACTCCTGACCGACACCACCTTCTTGCAGCAGCGTCAGCCCATCACTGCGGCGCAGCATGCGGCTCGGCGAAAACCTTTGCCGCAACCGGCCGAGCCATGCCTTGCTTTGCTGTTTCGTCACCAAGATGAATGAACTCATAGTCCTCACGCCAAGGCCGCCCACCGTCGTCGCGGGGGGTCAGGGTCCAGTGCAGGACCATAACCGCTCCACCTTCTGGCGACCACAGCTTCAGAGTTCCCGAAGCCATAGGATACAGCGCCAACAAGTCTTCGTTGACCGGGATCGCCCCCGCTACGCCATAGAATGCCGTCAAGCTGGTGAATGGGGTAAGCGTCCTGGCGGCCACCGCACGCTGCGCCATCGACGCGTCCACGCCTGGAAGCGTTTGCAGCACGCGCGCCGGAGCGGTGTTGACGTTGATCTGCGCCGAGCGCACCACCGTCAGCGAATCGTTGAGGTCCTTGTCGCTGATGCCCGCCAACGCCTTATCCCAGCCGATCACCCGCCTCAGCTCCATCGGCGTCGACAACGTTCGGTTGCTCGGAGGCGATCGCCCGAGGCGCTCATACTCGCTCCGCTCGGCGCTGTTCAGCCGGTACAGGTCATCGGGATCCTGATAGTCCTGCAGCAAATTGAACAGAGTCTCGAAAGGCCTCGCGGCTGGCTTTGGACCATTCCGCACGGCCTGGACATAGTTCGCGAGCAGCGCCGGCGGTGCCCAGTTGATCGCCAGCAGCCCTCGATCATCCTGCAGTGAGAAACGGGTGCCGTCGAGACCTTGGTGGGCACTTGAATCGAGTGCCACCTCGTTACCCACCGGCATGTATGAGAGCTGCTCGTCGCCGTTGCGCTGCGAAAGACGCTCGTCTTCGCTCAGCACGATACGGTCATCCACCGTAAGCCCGCCGAACGTCATGCGCTGGCTGGTCAACAGGTACAGCACCGTCGCACGCGTGCTGGCCATGGCGATCTGTTCACGCAATTGCCGCTCATGCACGATCTGCTCGTCGCGCAACCGTTGCGTGATCACACCGATAACCGATGCCAGGACCGACAGGATCACCAGTACTGCCAGCACCGCGATCAGCACGAACCCACTGTGTTTGCGCATTCTGCCGCGCATGGCCGCGCCCATCACTCCGGCTCCAGCTCAAACGGATCATCGTGCACGATCAGTGGCCCCGACACCGAAGCCAGGCGGACGCGTTCACCAACCCCTGTACCCCGCACGAATCCAACACCGGCCGGCAGGCTCTCCTGCAGACCTTGGGCGGGTGGCCACTGGTCATGCTGTTGGCCGTCGCGGTCGAAATAGACGAAGCGCGCTCCGTCGAAGTCACGCAGCGGCATTGACCAGCGATCCTTCCCGTCTTCGGCGTAAGCGATCTCGCCGCCGTCGGCGGTTGCACGAAGTTGCCATTTGATCGCCGAAGGAGCGCCGCCCGAACCGTACAGTGGATTGAGCGTGACGCCTTCGAAGCTCGAGCGGCTGCCGACGAAAGGCTTCGCAGGGTCCGCCCGCAGGCCACGCACGCCGTCAACCAGCCACACCTCAAACAAGGAGGAGCGATCCATTTGTCCCGCCTGCGCCGCAATCCTCTGCTGCGCGATGCGGTAGCTGTTGAGCATCTGGAACATCATCGTGGCCGCCATCGACACCAGCACCAGCATCACCAATGTCTCCATCAGGGTGAAGCCGGCGCTGGCGGCACGCAAGCGTGGTGCGCTCACCTTCATTCCTCCTCCAGCACGCCAGTCTGTTTGTAGCCCAACTGCCGCACCTGGAAGCGTTGTACCTCGACGCCATCGACCGAAAGCCGGACATCGAGCAAGTACAGCTCGACTTGAAAAATCGTCGGCAGCCCGTTCTGGTACACGGCATTGCGTGCCGGCTCGACCGGCTTCGAATCCCATTCAATAACCAGCTGTCCGATTTCGCGGCGCCCGCGTGGGGTTTTCATGGGATTGACCAAGCGCAAGGCGTCGATCGCGGAACTCGTCAACGCCGCGACCTCGCGCCGCTCCTGCACTCGCGATAACGTCTTTATATTGACGCCCAGCCACGAGTACAGCGCAAGCACGCCCATGCTGAAGATCACCAGCGCGACGATGGCTTCAAGCAGGGTAAAACCGGCTGACCGGCGCAAACCCAATCTGGTCACTCCGCCCGGATCACGGGATCGCAGAATGGCGCCCGCGCTTCAATCGTTGCGCTGCGTCCGTTGTTCGCGAGGCGGATGATCCCGCCGTCACAGACGCCGTTGTGTCGAACCGTCCAGGGCGCGTCTGTGGTTGCCGTCCACCCGGGTCCTACGCGCAGCACTGGCGGATCTGCCGCGAGCGTATCGCCACTGATGACGACGTCACGGCCTTGCGCACGCGCGGCGGCAGGCAGCACGCGCACCTGGTCCAGCACCGATTCGATTTCACCTCGACGCTGCCAGGTTTCGATGCCGCGCAGGGTCGCCGGCGCGACTATTGCGGTAGCGAGACCGAGGATTGCCAGCACCACCACCATCTCCAGCAGGGTGAACCCGCGGCGCCTGTGCAATCCCGCCACGGTCACTGCGCGGGCTTGCGCCCGATATCCGCGTCTATGCCTTCGCCGCCGGGCTTGGCGTCGGCTCCCAGTGAATACAATGAATATGGCTGGCTGCCGCTGGCGGACGGTGCGTAATGGTAGGGATTTCCCCAAGGGTCGTCAGGCACGTCGTCGTTGATATAAGGCCCCGCCCAGGACTTCGCGGCACGCGGCTCCGTGGGTACGGTGACGAGGGCGCCCAAGCCTTCTTCGGCTGTTGGAAATCGGCCCATGTCCAGGCGCAGCGTCTGCAGCGCGCCGCCGAGCATCTTTATCTGGGTGCCGGCGGTCTGCACCTTGGCCTTGTCGGCCTGGCCGAAAAGCCTGGGCCCGACCAGACCCATGATCAGGCCGATGATCACCAGCACGACGATCATCTCCAAGAGGGTGAAACCGCTCTGGATGCGGACAAAACGGGGTGGTCGGATTGCAGTCACGGCATACCTCTTATATGGCCAGATCGTTGGCGCTGGTAATCGCCAGGATCACGCCGAGAATAATAGTGCCGATCACGCTGCCGATGAGCAAAATCGCAATCGGCTCGATAAGGATGAGCAGCTTTTTCATGCGGTTGCGCCCCGACTCCTCGTAGAGGCTCGCCAGCGACAGCAGCATGCCGGCCAGCTTGCCGGAGCGCTCGCCGACGCGCACCAGATTGTAGCCGGTAGGCGTTAGCGCTTCGTGGTCCTCCAGCGCATCTGCCAGGGCGCTGCCGCCACGCACCGCACGGGTGACCTCGCCCATGCGGGCAAAGCGATGAGGGATCTGAAGCCCGGCCTGCGCCAACTCCAGGGCGCGCATCAGCGGCACCCTGTTGGCCAGCAATGCCGCGAGCACCTTGGCCCAGCGCGACGTGTCGGCCTCGACCAGCCACGCGCCTACCAGCGGCAGGCGTGCGGCACGATCCACCAGGTCGCGGCGCACTTGCGGCCGCCGCAGCGTGAACGTCAAGGCCGCGACTGCAAGTCCAACCGTGAGCACCAGGGCACCAAAATGGCTGCGCGTCCACATGCCCAGGCCCAGCACCGCCCATGCGAGAAACGGCAGGTCGGCGGAGTGCTTCAGCAACGAGGCGAACTTCGGCACCACGAACAGGAACATCATTGCGACCGCGCCGGCCCCGGCCAGCACCAGCACCGTGGGGTAGATCAGCGCGTTACGCATTTCATTGCGCAATTGTTGTTCATACTCCAGCTGGCGTGCAGCATCGGTCAGTGCACGGCCCAGCTCACCGGTCAGCTCGCCAGCCTTGGCCAGCTGCACTACATACTCGGGCAATGGCAAACCGCTGCGAGCGAGCGTGACCGAAAACGCTTCGCCGCGTTGCAGGTCGCGTGCCATGGTGGTGAACGCCAAGGTGATGCCGGGATGATGCGCCGACGCGGCCTGCGAGCCCACCGCATCGGCAACAGTGACGCCCGAGGTCAGCATCGTCGCCAGTTCCTGTATCGACAGGATCACGTCGACAGACTGCACACGTCGACGACGCCCGCTGCCGGCGGCACTGGCTTCGCCCGACTTCAAGGCGACCACCGCCAGCCCGCGGCGCTCCAGCACCCGCATTGCATCGCGCTCGCCCAGCGCGCGTATGACGCCGGAAAAACTCTGGCCGGCGCTGTTCAATGCCTCGTACTTGAACTTTGGCATCGGTCAGCTGCCGGTCACGCGCAATACCTCTTCCACCGTCGTCTGCCCGCGCCACGCCTTCAGCAAGCCGTCGTCGCGCAGGAACCGGTGGCCTTCGGAACGCGCCAGGGCCTTCATCGCGTTGACGCTGCCGCCGGTGACGATCAGGTGCTGCATCTGCTCGGAGACCGGAATCATCTCGTAGATGCCGAGACGGCCTTTGTAGCCCGTGCCCAGGCACAGCGGGCAGCCGACCGCTTCGCGCCATTGCGCCGGCTGCCCCGGCATCACTGCATGCGCAAAAACTTCCGCCTCCGCACGCAGTGCCAGCGGCACTTCGCACGGTTTCGCGCAGCTGCACAGGCGGCGCACCAGCCGCTGCGCCTGCACGGCGCGGATCGGCGTGGCGACCAGGAACGGCTCCACGCCCATGTCGATCAGCCGTGTGAACGCGCTGACCGCATCGTTGGTGTGCAGGGTCGACAGCACCAGGTGCCCGGTCAAGGCGGCCTGTACCGCGATCTCGGCGGTTTCCAGGTCGCGGATTTCGCCGATCATGATGACGTCCGGATCCTGGCGCAGGATCGAGCGCAGGGCGGTGGCGAACGTAAGTCCGATGTCCGGATGCGCCTGGATCTGGGTAATCGCAGGCAACTGGAACTCGACCGGGTCCTCAACGGTGATGATCTTCTTGAGGCCATCGTTGGTTGCCGCGAGCGCTGCGTACAACGTCGTCGACTTGCCCGAGCCAGTCGGACCGGTGACCAGCACGATGCCGTTGGCTTCCGCGGTCCATGACCGCATCATCGCCAGGTGGTCGGCCTCGAAGCCGAGCCGGTCCAGCCCGAGTTCCTTGCGCTCCTTGGGCAGCAGGCGCATGACGATCGATTCGCCATGCACGCCCGGCAATGCCGACACACGAATGTCCATTTCCTGCCCACCCACGCGCGTCGACATGCGTCCGTCCTGCGGCAGCCGCCGCTCGGCGATGTCCATGGCGGAGATCAGCTTCAACCGCGATGCAACCGCGTCGAAGCGCTCTCGCGGCAGCTGCAGGCGCGCGTGCAGCACGCCGTCGATACGGAAGCGCACGGCGAACTGGCGCTCCTCCGGCTCGAGGTGGATGTCCGATGCGCGCTGCTCGACCGCCTGCGCAAGCAGGTTGCTGACCAGCTCGACCACCGGCGCCTCTTCAGCCATCTCGCGCAGGTGCTGGACGTCGCCACTGTCGAAGCCACCGGTGTTCGCGCTACGCGCCAAGGCGTCGAGCATGCGGTCCAGATCCTGCGCCCGGCACAGGCAATACTGCATCGGCACGCCTGGAAACGCATGCCGGACCGCCTCGCGCAATGCTGGCAACAAGGGGTCGCGCGCGGCGCAAAGCATGCCGCCATCGGCGTCTGGCCATACCAGCGCCTGCTGGTCGACCAGCCAGTCCAGCCCTGCCGGCGCGCTCGAGCCCGCCAGGCGCAGCACATCCTCGTCTGGCAAGGGCAGGTCCAGCCCCAGCACCGGCAGTGCCAGCTGGCGCGACAACACCTGCAGGAGGCTGTCCTCGCTAAGGGCGCCGATCCGCATCAGCACGCTGCCCAGGCGCCCGCCGATCTTGCGCTGCAGATCCAGTCCGCGCTCGAGGTCGGCAACCCCGATCAAGCCCTCTTCCAGGAGCATCTCGCCCACCAGCATCTCGCCCACAAGCATTGGCGTCGGCCTGGGGTCCGGATCCGGCTTCGATAACGGCGTATCCGGGCTCATCGCGAAGTCAGATGACATCTGCAAATCCCTTCTTGAGCGATGCGAATGCCCACAGCCCGAACAGGTAGATCGCCATGGCCACCAGCGCATAGGCCGCCAGCGCGCTCCAGTCGGGCCACTGGCCCTCGAATACGACCATGCGCAATTGCTCGATAGGGATGGTAATCGGGTTCAGGGACAGCCATGGCTGGAGGGCTTCTGGCATCGCCGATCGCGGAAAGAACACCGGCCCGAGGAACATCGTGACCATCACCAGCGGCCCGACCAGCTGGGCCAGGTCGCGAACGTACACACCCAATGCCGCGAACAGCCAGGTGAGGCCCAGCAGCAAAGCGGCATACGGCAACACCAGCAGCGGCAAAGACAGTTGCGCTACCGCGAAGCCAGTCCCCCACAGACCGTTCGCAAGGATCAGCAGGGCCAGCGCAATGGCCAGATGGGTCAGCGCGGATAAAAGGTTGATCCAGCCCAGCACCTCAAGTGGGAACACCACCTTGTTGACGTAGTTCGGCTGCGACACCACCAGCGTGGGCGCAGCATTCAGCGACTCGGCCAACAGTCCGTGCATCAGGATTCCCGAAAATAACCGCAGCGCGACCATTCCTATGCCCACATCCGAGCCGCCCGGCCATCGCGCAGGCAGGACTACACCGAAAACCAGGGTGTACACCCCCAGCATCAGCAGGGGAGTCATCAGCGACCACAGCGATCCGAACAGGGAGCCACGGTAGCGCCCGACCATCTCGCGCCGGGTCAGGATCTGGATAAGCGAACGGTGGCGCCAGGGATGGGCCAGCGAAGCGACAAGCTTGGGAGACACACGACCTCCAAGAACAATTCCTAGGCACGTCGGCCAGGCGGCTCGGTGCACACTGGCGGCCAGTGTAAACGCAGCAGGCTGGTAGCCTGCTGATCTACCCGCCGACCTGGTCAACAAGCTTTCACGCATGCCTTGACAAGTGCAGGGTTCATAAACCAACACTTGACGGAACTTTAACCCTAAGTTAGCGTTCTCCCCGCAGCTTGATGTCCTTGGGGGAAGGTTCCTGTAGTTTCTGCATCGGGACCTTTCTTTACAGCCTTTCAGATATGCCTGGGAACAGCTGGTTGCCGGAAGCTGTACGCTTACTGGTACCAGGCGACACAGTAGTGCATCCAGTTCAAGTTGCAAACCTTAAGTATTTTCCTGACAGGAGTTAAATTCGACATGTCGATTTTCAAGAAAAATGTCCTCGCCGCTGCCCTCGTGGCCGGCTTGGTACTGGCCGGCTCTGCCGGTGCGTACACGGTCTGGACCGGCGGTGACCTTACGCCAGAAACGGTTGCCACCCAGTCGGGCGCAACCTTCAGCATGACCGAAGCCGTCTCAGTCAATATTGACCTGGGCGACGCGATCATCGGCCGCACCACCGGCTTCCAGGTCAAGATCACCTTGGCCAGTGACGCCTTTGGCACGGGGGGTCCGAAGTTCAACAACGTTCCCAACACGGGCGCGTTCACCCTCGGTAGCGCGACCGTTGGCGGTTGGAGCTCCACCCTTGCCGCAGGCGGCACCCCTGGCACGGCGATCGTCCAGTACAGCGTCCAGCCGACCAATCCTGGTTCCGTGATCAACAATGGCGTTCTCGGCATGCTGGCCCCACTGAATTTCGCGACTGCTCCGGCCAACGTCTGGGCTACAGTCGAGATCATCGATCCAGTGACCGGCACCGGCCTGCACACTAAAACGATTCAGCTGGTGACACGTGACGACGGCCTGGCCTTCACCTGCGCCGCACAGCCAAACCCCGACAAGATTGACGTCGGCGTCAACGGCGCCTACCCGACCGCCAAAACCGGTTTCACCGATATTGGCTCGAGCTACGCAATCGGCTCCGCCAATCACAGCACTGCACCGTTGGGCACCATCTCCGTGGCCGCCACCGCCGGATTCACCCTGAACGTGGCCCCCGGTGGTGACACCCTGACCTCGCGCGTCGGCGGCGATTTCACGTCGTTCACGAACGTGTTCCTGGCCACCAGCAACACCTGCGCAACCAACATTGGCTCGTACACGATCAACGCGGCCAAGACGCAGGCAAACCTCAGCAAGACGTTCTCGGCATTGAACACTGCCGGTGGTGCCTTCACCGGCGCCGGCGGTTCGGCCACCCTGTGCGTGTCGGTCAATGGCACCACCCAGGTGGCGGCGCAGACGTTCACCGTGCAGAACGGCATCAACGGCACGCTTGAAGCCGACGCCTGCGACGTGGCACCGATCGCCTACAACGGTTCGGTCGTGCAGGTCTATCACATCAACCCGGCCGGCAATTCCACGGCACAGTCGTTCGTCCGCGTGATCAACCCGAGCAACGTTTCGGGCACGGTCACCCTGGAAGGTATCGATGACGCGGGCGTAGCCGGCGCTACACCGATCAAGTTCGTGCTTGGCCCGAAGAAGTCCATGCAGATCAACTCCAATGACCTGGAGGCCGGCAATGCTGCCAAGGGCCTTACCGGCGCCTGGGGTGACGGCACGGGCAAGTGGCGCGCCATTGTCACCGGTGAGTTTGGCAACATGCGCGTGCAGGGCCTGAACCGCAACGCCAACGACGGCACGGTCACCAACTTGACCGACGCCGATGGCCAAGGCGAGCAGGTATGGAATAAAGTGTTCGATTGATTCGTTAGCTAACGCGTGACAAACGGGCGGCTTAGGCCGCCCGTTTTTTTTGCCCAGCCTGATGCCGCGACAAAGCACGTCTGATCGGCGATCATCCGCGCCTGCCTCATTGAGTCTCTACGTGGATCAAGGCCATCCCCTACCCGCCATACGCGTGCATGGCGTCAGCAAGACCTACCGCATGTGGGCGAACCCCGGCGCACGCCTGCTGGTTCCGCTACTGGTGCGCGCCGGCAACCGCCTTCGCCCTTTGAGCGCGCGTCTGTCGCAGCGCCTGCTCGACGCGGCGCACCGGCGCATGCATACACACCTGGCACTGACCGACATCAACCTGACCCTGGTGCGTGGCGAGGCCTTGGGCATCATCGGGCTCAACGGCAGCGGCAAGAGCACGCTGCTGCAGATCATCGCCGGCGTGCTGCCACCTTCGTCAGGCACGGTGGAGGTCAACGGACGCGTCGCGGCGTTGCTGGAACTCGGTTCGGGTTTCAACCCGGAGCTCAGCGGCCGCGAGAACATCTTCATCAATGCAGCAATCCTGGGCTTGTCGCGTGCCCGCGTGGAGGCGGTGCTGGACGACATCATCACCTTTGCCGACATCGGCGCGTATGTCGACGAACCGGTCAAGACCTACAGTTCGGGCATGGCGTTGCGACTGGCATTCGCAGTGCAGGTCCACACCGAACCCGACATCCTGATCGTCGACGAAGCCCTGGCAGTCGGCGATGCCGCGTTCCAGGCCAAGGCGATGGCACGCATCGACCAGATCCTGTCCAGCGGAACCACCCTGCTGTTCGTAGGTCACGATCTCAATGCAGTCAAGGCGTTCTGCCATCGCGCGATGCTGCTGGAGGGTGGGCGGATCATCGAGGAAGGCCTGCCCGACGAGGTCATCACCGAGTACCTGCTGCGTACCCATCGTCGCGCGCTGGAAGCCAAACTTGACCCGCAAGCCGCAAAGCTCAAGCGCCTGGCGGATGGCTACGGTGTGGCCGACGGTTACGTGTCCCGGTCGAGCCTCAACGATACCCAGCACGCCACCCTGGCGCACGGCGAGCGTGTGACGGTCGCATTGCTGATCCGGCTCAACCCCTCGATCCGCCACCCGGGGATCATTTTTGACGTCCTGGACGGCCGCGGACTGCAGTTGACCGGCCGACGGATTGCCCTGCCGCCGGTAGCGGACGTGGCTGATGTGGCGCTGACGATAACCTTCGATGCGTGCTTCCAGCAGGGCATTTACCGGATCCGCATGCGCGTTGTCGATGCACCCAGCCTTGAGCAGACGACCGTCTTGTCGCGCCAGGAAGGCGCGCTCTCGTTCGAAATCGTCGACGACAGCCGCGAGCACTTCACCGGCCTGTTCCCGGTGCCAATGGCGATTCAAATCCAGTCATGACGCGGCGGCTGTTGTTTCACCGCGATTTTCACGGGTACACCGGCGGGCACGGCAAAGTCTGGGACTACTTCAACCACACAGCCGAGCACCCGGGATGGTCAGCTGCGGTATACCTCACCGCAGGCAGCCTGGATCAACACAACCCCTGGCGGGTGCATCCGGTGCCGGTAGATCTGCATTGGAACCCGCAGTCGGCGTCGGTGCTGTTCCTGGCCGGGCTGGATTGGAATGCGTACCCGATGGATAAGGCCACCAAGCCGGTGATCAACCTCATCCAGCACGTACGGCACGCCGACCCGGCAGATTCCCTTCATCGGCATTTGTCGCGGCGCGCCATCCGCATCTGCGTCAGCCAGGCAGTGGCTGACGCCATCTGCGGCACCGGCCTGGTCAATGGCCCGGTACGGGTCATTCCCGCTGCCATCGACCTGGACGGCCTGCCGCAGGCCACGCCTGCGCGCCAAGGGATATTCATCGGCGCAACCAAGCAACCCGAACTGGGTCGGATGCTGCTCGCGCGACTGCAGGAGCAGGGCCGCGACGCCACGCTCATCGATCAGTGGATGCCACGCGAGCGCTACCTGGCGTTGATGGCGCAACACCGGGTCGCGGTGCTGTTGCCGTCGCCCACCGAGGGATTCTTCCTGCCGGGACTGGAATCCATGGCGCTGGGATGCGCCACGGTGGTGCCCGACTGCATTGGCAACCGAGAGTATGTGCGGCCTGGGGTCAACGCGCTGGCACCGGCGGTTCAATTGGATGCGCTGGTCGATGCAATCTCCCAGCTCGATGATGCACGGTACGCGGAGAAGCTGATCGCTGCGGGCCAGGCGACTGCCGCCGCGTTCGGTCTGGATGCCGAACGAGTCCGGTTCCACGCGCTCCTCGACGAAGTGGACAGGCTGTGGGCGAACTGACCTCGCCGAACCTCATGCTGACCGGCGTTCCTCGGGGTGGGACGACGCTCGCCTGCCAGCTACTGCAGCAATGCCAGGACACAGTCGCGTTGTTCGAGCCAATGGATGTGGCGACATTGCCGCGCGATCGCAGTGCGGCCGTGCTCGAGGTGCAGCGTTTCTTCGTCGCCTGTCGCGAACAGTTGCTGCTCGATGGCAGCGCACCCAGCAAGCATGTGGGCGGCGCAGTGCCGGACAATCCCTTCGCCAGCGAGGTAGGCACTGACGGCACACGCGCAATGATCGCAGCGCATGGGCGGGTCCGCATCGAGCCGCGTCCGGCACCCGGCTTCACCCTGGTAATCAAGCACAACGCAGCATTCGCCGCGCTGCTGCCGGAGCTGTCGACGACATGCCGCATGCTGGCGATCGTGCGCCACCCGCTGTCGGTGCTGGCATCGTGGAACTCAGTGGACCTGCCAGTGCGCTCCGGACGCATTCCCGCCGGGGAACACTTCGACCCGGAACTCGCCGCGCGGTTGGACCAGGAAACGGATCCACTGCGGCGGCAGCTGCTGGTGCTGGAATGGTTCTTCTCGCGGTTCAATCGACTGCTGCCGATCGGCGAGGTCCTGCGCTACGAAGACATGATTGGTTCGCAGGGCGAACAGCTGTGCGCGTTGGCCGGTGTCCACGGCACCGCAATCACCGGCCTGTCGGAACGTAATGCCAATGTGCTGTATCCACAGGCGCTGATTCCGCAACTTGTCGAAGCGCTGGGCAAACAGGCCGGTAGCTGGCAACGCTGGTATCCCCCTGAAACCTTCGAGCCGCTCGCCAAGCGAATGCTTGCCGCACGCGGGATGCCATGAACGGCCCCACGGTTCGGTTCCTGATCGGCGGCGTACAGAAAGGCGGGACTTCGGCGCTGGCACGCTATCTCCAGTCCCATCCCGACATTCGCCTGCCCGCCGGGAAGGAAGCGCACGTGTTCGACGATCCTCGGGCAAGTAACTGGACCGCAGTGCGTTTCGAAGCGGAGTACGAGGGCCATTTCCCGAACATGCAGGGGTCCCGACCCGGCATTTGCGGCGATGCCACGCCGATCTACTGCTTCCATCCCGCACTGATCGAACGAATCGCACGCTACAACCCGGCCATGCGCTGGATCATCCTGCTGCGCGATCCGATCGAGCGCGCAATTTCGCATTACTACATGGAGCGCAACCGTGGGCAGGAGTCGCTCTCGCTTGCTGCCGCGCTACTGGCCGAACCTTGGCGACTGCGAGGAAAGCAGGACGACTTTTCCGCCGACTCCTCATTGCGGCGCCACAGCTACTGCGCGCGGGGCCGCTATGCGCGGCAGCTCGACGCGCTTTACGGGCACTTTCCCCAGGATCAGGTCCTGATACTCAGGAGCATGGATCTGCTCGCCCACCCCGCGAACTCGATGGATCGCGTGCACGCATTTCTCGGCGTGGCCCCGCAGACCGGGGACAGGCAATTCGAACGGGTCTTTCAGGGCAGCTATGCAGGCCAGGGCAGGCACCCATGGGTGCGTTGGGTCTTGCGCCAGCGCTTTCGCCGCGAACTGTCGCTACTGCGCTCGCGGCACGGTGTCAGCTTCGACAGCAACTTCAAGCACACCTCGACAGTGGCATAATCGCCTCCCTTCCCTGTAGCAGGATCGATGGCGAACCCGCCATATGGCCTGCTGCCACGTCAACCGAGAATTCCATGACTTCGATCCGTGTACTTGCCTTGTGTGCCGCCATGGCCCTGGTGTTGTCCGCCTGCAACGAAGGCGCTGAAGAACCCGTCGACGTCAAGGCTCCCGCCAGCACGATGGCCGAGGGGCAGAAGGCGCCGGAGACCGTCAAGCTTCCCGCAGAACCCGGGCCCGGCAGCCTCGTTGCGGCGGAAGTCAGCGACAAGGCGGTCACCGTTGGCACCTCCCTGGCCAACGATCAGGCAGTCAAATCCACCCAGGCACAATTCACCACCAGCGACACGGTGTATGCCAGCGCGTCCGTCCGGGGCAAGCCGGGAGCAAGCGTTGCGGTGTACTGGACATACCAGGATGGCACGACCCACAAGGAGGAGACCCGGGTACTGAAGTCTGGCGGCACCCAACCGGTCGCTTTCTCGTTTGCGCATGGCGACGGGATGATCCCGGGCAAATACAACGTGCAGATCGACGAGGATATGGTCCCGGTCGGGATCGCTGACTTCGTGGTCAAGTAAGCGGCGGATCCCGACACACGACGCAACTGGTGGATCGCCCGTAAAGTTTACCTGGCCGTGATTACTTTACCAGCGCCCGATCCAGGTCCGCGCGCAGGTCGGCGACATCCTCGATGCCGACACTGAGCCGCACCAACTCATCGCCAATCCCCAGCGCGGCCCGGCGCTCGGGTGGAATCGAGGCATGGGTCATCACCGCCGGGTGATTGACCAGCGACTCCACCCCACCGAGCGATTCGGCCAGGGTGAACAATTCGAGCCGCTCGCAGAAGCGCTTGGCTGCTTCGAAGCCTCCCTTGAGCCGGATCGAGAGCATGCCGCCGAAGCCGTCCATCTGGCGCGCAGCGAGCGCGTGGTGCGGATGCGAGGGCAGACCCGGATGAATCACTTCGCTGACCGCCGGATGCATCTGCAACCATTGCGCCAGCGCCAGCGCGTTGTCGCAATGCGCGCGCATGCGCAAGTGCAAGGTCTTCAGGCCGCGTAGTGCAAGGAAGCTGTCGAATGGGCCCTGCACCGCGCCCACCGAGTTCTGCAGGAACGCCAGCTGCTCGCCGAGCTCGGCATTGTCGCCGACCACCAGCATGCCGCCGACCATGTCCGAATGACCGTTGAGGTATTTCGTCGCCGAATGCATGACGATGTCGGCGCCGTGTTCCAGCGGGCGTTGCAGGATCGGCGAGGCGAAGGTGTTGTCGACTGCAACCAGCAGGCCGTGCTTTTTTGCGATTGCCGCGATCGCGGCGATGTCGACGATCTTCAGTAGCGGATTGGTCGGGGTTTCGATCCAGACCAGCTTTGTTTTCGGCGTGATCGCGGCTTCGAATGCAGCGGCATCGGTCAGGTCGACGAAACTGAAATCCAGCCCCGCACTGCGCCGGCGCACGCCCTCGAATAACCGATAACTGCCGCCGTAGATGTCGTCCATCGCGATCACGTGGTCGCCGCTGTCGAGCAGTTCCAGCAGGGTCGAAGTCGCCGCCAATCCCGAGGCGAACGCGAACCCGCGGCTGCCGCCTTCCAGCGACGCGATGCATCGCTCATACGCGAACCTGGTCGGGTTGTGCGTGCGCGAATACTCGAAGCCCTGGTGCACGCCTGGACTGGATTGTGCGTAGGTGCTGGTCGCGTAGATCGGCGTCATCACCGCGCCGGTGCTCGGGTCCGGTGATTGCCCACCGTGGATGGCGCGGGTGGCCAGCGCCAGTTGCTTGTCGTCGCTCATTGTTTGTCCTCTTGATTTTTTGCACAGGTGTCGATGCGCGCTTACTGCACGCGCCGGCGCAGGAAATTGAGCAGGTCGATGCGGGTGATCAGGCCAAGGAAATGCTCGCCATCCATCACGATGGCGACATGCCCGCGGTCGAACACCGGCAGCAGCGATTCGATCGGTGCGTGCACGGCGACCTTGTCGAGCTTGCTGACCATTGCAGTGGACACCGGTTCGCGGAAACGCGATTCGTCGCCGTACACATGCAGCAGCACATCGGATTCATCGACGATGCCGACGATGCGCTCGCCATCCATTACCGGCAGCTGGCTGACATCGTAGAGTTTCATCCGCTGCCACGCAGTGATCAGAAGATCATTTTGCCCGACCACCACCGTGTCGCGCGCGGCGAAGGGACGCAATATGAGATCGCGCAGGTCGCCCGTTTGTTCGCGCTCGAGGAAGCCGTTGTCCAGCATCCAGAAGTCGTTGTACATTTTCGACAGATACTTGTTACCGGTATCGCAGACAAAGACCAGGACATTTTTCGGCGTGGTCTGCTCGCGGCAGTATTTCAGCGCCGCGGCCAGCAAGGTCCCGGATGAAGAGCCACCCAAAATGCCCTCCTTTGCCAGCAATTCGCGTGCGGTCAGGAAGCTTTCCTTGTCGCTGATCGCATAGGCCTTCTTGACCCTGGTGAAGTCGGCGATCGAAGGCAGGAAGTCCTCGCCAATGCCCTCGACCATCCAGCTGGCGGATTTCTCGACAATCGCGCCGCGATTGATGTAGTCCTCCAGGATCGAGCCGACTGGATCAGCCAGGATCAACTCGGTGTGCGGCGACTGCGTGGCGAAGCAGCGCGACAGGCCGGTCATCGTTCCCGAGCTGCCGCAGCCAAACACGATGGCATCCACGCCGCCGGCATCGGCCATCTGCTGCAGGATTTCCGGGCCGGTACCGAATTCATGCGCTGCCGGGTTGTCGGGATTGCCGAACTGATTGATGAAGTACGCGCCCGGGGTTTCGCGGGCAATGCGTTCGGCCATGTCCTGATAGTAGTCGGGGTGGCCCTTGGCCACGTCCGAACGGGTCAGCAGCACCTGCGCGCCCATCGCCTTGAGGTTGAAGATCTTCTCGCGGCTCATCTTGTCGGGCACGACCAGAATCAGCCGGTAACCCTTCTGCTGTGCAACCAGCGCCAGGCCAATCCCGGTATTGCCGGCGGTGCCTTCGACCAGGGTGTCACCCGGCTTGATGTCGCCGCGCTGCTCGGCGGCCTCGATCATCGACATCCCGATCCGGTCCTTGATCGAACCGCCGGGATTCTGGCTTTCAAGCTTCAGGTACAGCGTGCACGGGCCGGTATCCAGGCGATGGGCACGGATGATCGGTGTGTCACCGACCAGTTCAAGAACGGAATCGTGGGTCGCCATGCTCAGGACACGCGTTGCGGCAAGCTGGTAATTCTAGCAGTGGGGCGCGGTTCGCCCCGCAGTGAAACGGGCGGTGGCGACCGACGAAGAGGCCGCCGCCGCCCGCGGTGCTGCTCAATGGCTGTCGTACATCCGGATCAGGCGATCCTTGGCGGCGAGCTTCTCGCGCTTCATCTGGCCGAGCGTCATGTCATCCAGCGGCAATACGCCGAGTTCAGCATCCATCACCTGCTTGTCGAGTTCCTGATGCCGGTAATACAGCTGCCGGAATTCGGTGTTGGATTTCATCTTTGCTTCAAGTTCCGCCTGCGGTTGTGCTTCGAACATGGAAACCTCCTTTCAGGTCGCTACGATGCGCCGCCCGGCCTGCAGCCGGGCGGCGCGGTTGGTGGCAGGTGGGGCCTGCCGTGAAGATGTGCCCTGTAAATGCCGGGCGCAGGAGTGCCCGGCACAAAAACACATACACCCGGCTGTGTGCAGCGCGGGGCGGACTGGATTTTGATGTTGATGTGAGTTTGGATGACGTGGGCAAGAGCAGGATGCGGCCGTCTTGCCCGAACCGGCCGCCACCAACCTTGCTTGCGGCGGCGATCTCCGGGTTGTCCAACGGATCAAGCATCGACCGGTCTCCGGCCAGATGGGGTTCCATGGAATTCGAACCATCTGGGTATTCGACCCTACTCCTGTCCCCAAACTGCCGCAAGCCATCGCGACGAACGATCAGCAGGCACCCAATCGTGCGTGCTTTGCAGCCCAACCAATTGTTTTTTCATGGTTTATTGGAAACGATGATCTCGACCCGGCGATTCTTCGCACGACCAGCGGTGGTCATGTTGTCGGCGATGGGTTCAGCTTCGCCCTGGCCCTGTGCACTGATCCGGCCATCGGCCAGACCCGCATCGACCAAGCCCGCTTTCACGGCGTCGGCGCGTCGCTGCGAGAGGGACTGGTTGGCATCAGACTCACCCTGGCTGTCGGTATGCCCGATCACCTGCACGCTGCCGGCCTTGATCGCCCTCAGGTACACGCCCAAGGCCCGCACACGCGCCGCAGCGCCCGACGTGAGCTGCACCTGACCGGAACCGAAGGCGTCGCCGGCGAGCGTGAAGACCTCGCCCTGCTCGCCTTGGCGCGATGGCGGCAACTTGGTCCCCGCCACCAACTCTGCTTCCTGGCGCGCCAATGCCGCTTCTTTCTGGCGGGCGGCATCGACGCGAGCAAGTTGGTCGATCTGTGCGCTGTCCAGCACCGCCTCAGCCTCTTGACGTGCACTGGACTCGGCATCCGCTGCGGCATGCAACCGCGCAGCTTCCTCGGCCTGCACTTGTGCCTGCATGCGCAGGCGCTCCGCTTCGGCACGTGCGCGCTCAGCATCGCGACGGCTGGCCTCGACCAGCAATTCGCTGCGCTCGCGCTGCAGGGCGTCGGTCTGACGCCGCGCAGCTTCGATCCGCGCCGCCTGTTCGGCGATCCCGACTCGCTTCTCCGCCATGGCCGCTGCGGCCGGTCGGTTGCGGCTGCTGCTGGCCTGCAGCGTGGCCAGCGCCTGGCGTGCCTGCAGGCGTTCGTACTGGGCGAACGGATTCAGGCGCGGATCGGCCTCAAGTGCCTGCAGGCGCACCTCCGCGGTTGCCGCGGGCGCAGGCAGATCCAACAGGTTGTCGAGCGCTTGCTCGGCCGGCATGCGCAGGCGCGAGCGCAGTTCGACGATCTCGGCCTGTTGCTGGCTGAACTCGGCGCGGGTGACCGCGGCTCGGCTGAGGGTGTAAGCCAGGTCCGCATCGGCGGCGGCGCCCAGAGCGGCACTTCGAGCCTCATCATCGCGTTTGCGGGCCATTGCGGCCTGCGCGTGCTCCAACCCGGCACGCGCCTGGGCAACCTCGGCCTGCGCGTACTGATCGGCATCGGCATCGGCAGCGCGGGCCACTGCCTGACGGGCCGCATCCAGTTCTGCGGTCGGTGGCGGCAGGCTGGCACAGGCCACCAGCGACAATACAAGGCCGGTGGCAAGGGTATTCAGCGTTAGATGGAAGTGTGCGAAGCTTGGGCGCATATGGGGGACCGTTCGATGTGAAGGCATCATCGGTCATTGTGGGAAGCCGGCGGCACGAGCGCAAATCGCTGGCAGGATCTAAGGGGTATGTGCAATGGATATCGGCTACTTCCTCAAGCTGATGGCGGAAAAGAACGCCTCGGACATGTTCCTGACCTCCGGTGCGCCGGTTAACATCAAGATCGAGGGAGAATTACATGCCTTGGGCAGCGCTCCACTACCAGCCGGCATGCCCAAGAAGGTGGCCTATTCGCTGATGAGCCAGGTGCAGATCACCGAGTTCGAACGCGAGCTTGAGCTCAACATGGCGATCGCGGTGCCGGACTCCGGCCGCTTCCGCGTCAACGTTTTCCAGCAGCGTGGCGAAATCGGCGTAGTGATCCGCGCGATCCGCAGCGATATCCCCAGCATCGAGGAACTGCAACTGCCGCAGGTGCTGAAGGACATCATCATGGCGCCGCGCGGGCTGGTGCTGATCGTCGGTTCCACCGGCTCCGGCAAGTCGACCACGCTGGCCTCCATGATTGACCATCGCAACCGCGCCTCGTCTGGCCACATCCTCACCATCGAGGATCCGATCGAATACCTGCACCGGCACAAGAAATCCATCGTCAACCAGCGTGAGGTCGGGCTGGACACGCATAGTTTCCATGCGGCACTGAAGAACGCGATGCGCGAAGCGCCCGATGTCATCCTGATTGGCGAAATCCGCGACGCCACCACCATGGAAGCGGCGATCGCTTTCGCCGAAACCGGCCACCTCTGCCTGGCTACCCTGCATTCCAACAACGCCGACCAGACCATCGAGCGCATCCTCAACTTCTTCCCGGAGGGCGCGCACAAGAACGTGCTGATGAACCTGGCGTTGAACATGAAGGCGATTGTCAGCCAACGCCTGGTGATCGGCATGGACGGGCGTCGCATGCCCGCTGCCGAGGTGCTGATCAACACGCCGATGATCCGCGACCTGCTGCGCCGCGGCCAGGTCCACGAGATCAAGATGGCGATGGAAGATTCACTGCAGGAAGGCATGCAGAGCTTCGACCAGCACCTGTTCCGCCTGTTCAAGGAAGGCAGGATCGAGATGGAGGAGGCGCTGAAGGCGGCCGACTCGCGCGATGGCCTGGCCCTGAAGTTCCGCCTGTCCGAAGGTGGAGCCGGCGAACACGACCCGTACGCCGACGTCTTCAACGCCGGCGCCTCGCACTAGCGGAAAGCGAAAAGGGGACGGCGGTAGTTAAGGTGCGCCTTAACTACCGCCGTCCCCTTTTCATTGTTTTCACTTACGAGATCACTTCGGCGCCGGCGCATCCGGCTGTTGTTCCGGCCGCGCGGCATCGAAGGCCGGCAATGCGAGGCAGGCTGCCTCGATCCGCTGGATGGTCGGGAACTGGTCCATGTCCATCCCGAACCGGCGCGCGTTGTAGATCTGCGGGATCAGGCAGCAATCGGCGTAGCCCGGCGTGTTGCCTTCACAATACTCACCAGTGGACGGGTGGTCGGCCAGCATCGCTTCGGCGGCGTCGAAGCCATCCACGATCCAGTGCCGCACCCATTCGTCGCGCTCTGGCTGCGGTACGTTCCACTCGTTCTCGAAATACTGCAGCACGCGCAGGTTGTTGAGCGGATGGATGTCGCAGGCCACCAGCAAGGCCAACGCGCGAACCCGCTGGCGCTCGCGCGCGGTGCTGGGCAGCAAAGCACGATGCGGCCACATTTCGTCCAGATATTCCAGGATCGCCAGCGACTGGCTGAGCCGCCGATGCCCATGGCGCAGCACGGGCACCAGTTGCTGCGGATTGATCTCGCGGTATTCGATGGAATGCTGTTCGCCACCATCGCGCACCAGGTGCACGGGCACGATCTCGTACTCCAGCCCTTTCAGGTTCAGACCGATGCGCACGCGATAGGCGGCACTGGAACGCCAGTACGAATACAACTGCAACGATTCGCTCACCGCCCCTCCTGCGGGTGTCCATTACCAATATCGCATCAGGACACACTACCGGCGCAGGTGTCGCGGCGGTAGTCCGTTCAGCTGGCTGGAGCGACCGTCAGGCGACTTGTTGCTCGATTCGCTGTTCGATTGCGCCAAAAATGCTAACTCCGTCACGGTTCAGCATCTCGATGCGTACGCTGTCGCCGAAGCTCATGAACGGCGTGCTCGGCTTGCCATCGCGCAGGGTTTCCACGGTGCGGCGCTCGGCGAAGCAGGACGCGCCCAGCGAGGTGTCTTCATTGGCGACGGTGCCGGACCCCACAATCGTGCCGGCCGACAATGGCCGCGTCTTCGCCACATGCGCGACCAGTTGGGCAAAGTCGAACTGCATGTCGACGCCAGCCTCGGGCGCGCCGAACCACTCGCCATTGACGTGGCTGAGCATCGGCAAATGCAACTTGTTGTCGCGCCAGTCATCCCCGAGCTCGTCCAGGGTCACGAAGACCGGGCTGAGCGCGGAACGCGGCTTGGACTGCACGAAACCGAAGCCCTTGGCCAGTTCGCCCGGGATCAGGTTGCGCAGCGAGACATCGTTGACCAGTCCGACCAGTTGGATGTGCGATGCCGCAGCCTCGGGTGTGACCGCCATCGGCACGTCGTCGGTCACGATCACGACCTCGGCTTCTAGGTCGATACCGTAATCCTCGCTCACTACTTTCACCGGATCGCGCGGGCCAAGGAAGCCGGCGCTGACCGCCTGGTACATCAGTGGATCGACGTAGAAGCTCTCCGGCACTTCGGCGCCACGCGCGCGGCGCACACGCTCGACGTGCGGCAGGTAGGCGCTTCCATCCACGAATTCATAAGCGCGCGGCATCGGCGCGGCCAGCGCGCGGATGTCGAGATCGAATACGCCATCGGCGCTGCCGTCATTGAGCGCATCGGACAGCGCGTTCAAACGCGGCGCCAGGTTCGACCAGTCTTCAAGCGCGCGCTGCAGGTTCGGTGCGATGCCGGTGGCGCGGACGGCCTTGGTGAGATCGCGCGACACCACGACCAGGGTGCCATCGCGCCCGCCTTCCTTCAGTGAACCCAGTTTCATGGTGGCCTCGATTCAGCTGCGCCTGAGCGCGATAGTTGCGATTGTAACCGCCGTAACTTTTCCGGGAACGCGGCGCCTACCGACGGGCATTCGCTACGCGGCTCTAAATGCCGCTACGCAAATACCCGACGGTCTCGCCGCACCGATGTCGGGCGCGATGCGCCATGCATCATCGTTCCTCATCGCCCTGGAACCCGGCGGCGCGGAAGGTCAGCACCAGCGTGTCGCGATGCCCGTATTCGTCGAGCGGCTGGACCGGGGTCGATTCATGGATCACCCGCGCGTCGTCGAGCAGCAACAGGCTCCAGGGCTCGACCAGGGTGAAGCGCTGCCCATCCGGGCCATTGGCCTCGAATACCCGGGTTTCGCCGCCTTTGACAGCATGCCGTGCAACCAGCAGTACCGCCACGAAATCCACGCCGTCGCGATGTGCGCCTTCCGGCGTCGGCCGGCCCAGGCCGTCGCTGGTGTCGATGCGGAACTGATGGGCTTCAATATGCCAACGCGGCGCCGGCATCGCTGCGGAGCAAATATCACTGAGCCCAAGCAGCAGCTTCGTCCATGCGCCGTTCGATGCAATCGTCGGTTCGATCGGTTCAAACCAGCGCTCCATCCCGCCGTGCAGGGCGTTGTAGTCCTCGGACTGCCAATGCATGCGATGCGGCACCTGCTGCAGCTCATCGCCTTCAGCGATGAAGCAGGAATGCCGGCGCTTGCGGTAGTTGCCGCCATCCTTGAGGTAATGATCGAGTTGCAGGTCGTCCCAGCTCGGCGTCAGCGCATCGAGCTCGGCGAGGCTGACCCCGGCCAGCGCGGCAACATCAGCTGGCGCCAGCACCGCATAACCGCGGCTGCGCAATGCGTCATCCACGCCATCCGGCGATGTTTTCGGTGCGGTGAAACTGGCGACCATGCGCGGCTCCAAGCTGGACCGCCATTGTCGCATCGCGGCTGCGGAACGAAAGATGCCCGCCAGAAAAACGAAACCCGCCTTGCGGCGGGTTCGTCGGGATCGCTGTTGCTACTTCGCGATCTGGGATATGGCAGCCCCGGAAGGATTCGAACCTCCGAATGTCTGCGTCAGAGGCAGATGCCTTACCGCTTGGCGACGGGGCTATAAAGCGAATTGTAAAACCAAACGCGCTTGGTAGGTGAACACCAAGCGCGTATCCGATCATCTTCTGGCTAGGAGTGATGACGCCGCCTGTACTGAATGTACAGGCGTGTCGCCACGACACCGCCAGAGGGCGACTCGGATTAGCGCTTCGAGAACTGGGTGGCGCGACGGGCTTTATGCAGACCGACCTTCTTGCGCTCGACTTCGCGCGCATCGCGGGTCATGAAACCGGCCTTGCGCAGGTCGAGCTTCAGGGTTTCGTCGTATTCGACCAACGCACGGGCGATGCCCAAACGGATCGCACCGGCCTGGCCGGTGGTGCCACCGCCAGTGGTGGTCGCGATGATGTCGAAGGTTTCCGTGTGCTTGGTCAGCGTCAGCGGCTGGCGCACGATCATGCGCGCGGTCTCACGGCCGAAGAACTCGTCCAGCGGACGGTCGTTGACGGTGATGGTGCCGGAACCCTTGCGCAGGAACACGCGGGCGATGGAGGACTTGCGGCGGCCAGTGCCGTAATTCTGTGAGATTGCCATGATCAGATGTCCAGCTGCTGCGGCATTTGCGCCGCGTGCGGATGTTCGGAACCTTTGTACACCTTGAGCTTGCGATACATCGCGCGGCCCAGGGTGTTCTTCGGCAACATGCCCTTGACCGCGATCTCGATCACGCGCTCGGGGTGGCGATCAAGCGCCTGTGCCAGGTTCTCGGTCTTCAGGTTGCCGACGTAACCGGTGAACCGGTGGTACAGCTTGTCCTGCAGCTTCTTGCCGGTCACCACGATCTTCTCGGCGTTGATCACGACGAGGTAATCGCCACAATCGACGTGGGTGGTGAAAACGGGCTTGTGCTTGCCGCGCAGGCGGTAGGCCAGTGCTGCGGCCAGGCGACCTAGGGTCTTGCCCTCGGCGTCAACGACGTACCAGTCGCGCTGGACGGTCTCGTTCTTGGCGATGAAAGTCTTCATGGGAACTCTTCTACTGGGGTGCATGGTCGGGCTGATTCCGTAATTCCGGCGTGTTGCCGAAGGAACTTTGCCTCGCGTTTTGGTGTGCCAAGCCGATCCAAGAAGAGCAATCTGGGCCAGACAGAAGCGGAATGATAGCCCGCGCCAGGATCCTGCGCAACTTCAGCAATGGAGCACGGGCCTGCCTAGAATGCCGCATGACCAATACACGCACGCTGGGCCCCCTCGACCGCCTGCTGGATTCGGCGCAGAACGCTTTATCGACCGTACTGGGCGGCGTTCGCGCCGAACGCCCCAACCCGGGCCGGGCCGAGGCCGACGTGGTCCTGGACGATGCCGAACGCCGTCACGCCGCGGGCCTGATGCGGATCAACCATGTCGGCGAAGTCTGCGCGCAAGCGCTCTACATCGGCCAAGCCGCGGTTGCCCGCGATCCAGCGACCCGCGACCAGCTGCTGGCCGCCGCGCAGGAAGAAACCGACCATCTGGCCTGGTGCGGCGACCGCCTGCGTGAACTGGACAGCCGGCCCAGCCTGCTCAATCCGCTGTGGTATGCCGGCAGCTATGCGATCGGCGCCCTTGCCGGCCTGCGCGGCGATGGCTGGAACCTGGGCTTCGTGGTCGAGACCGAGCGCCAGGTCGAGGCGCATATCGGCGAGCACCTGCAGTCGTTGCCGGAAGCCGACCAGCGCAGCCGCGCGATCCTGCGCGTGATGCAGGCCGATGAGGCCCGCCACGCCGAACATGCGCAGGCCGCGGGCGCGAAGGTGTTGCCGGCACCGATCCCGAGCCTGATGGCGGCCGCATCGAAACTGATGAAGACGGTGGCTTACCGGGTCTGAGCCTGCGTCAGGCGGCGATGGCGACGCCATCGCGCATGCGCCAGCGCGGCTGCAAGGTGATGCTGCGTTCGGCATCCATCAGTTGCAGCTCGCCATCCTGGATCATCGCGGTCACTCGCATCCCGCGGCCCAGCAGTTCGGTTGCGGCAGAGATCTCATCGTCACTGAATTCGAACACGCTCAGGTTGCGCAACCGCGCCAGCGTCGAGCCATTGCGCTTCCACCAGGCCTCGGCGGCCTGACCGCCATAACCGATCACCACAACATGTTGGGCGCGTGCACTGGCCTTGCGCAGCCGGGTTTCGTCGGGCTGGCCAAGTTCTATCCATTGTTCAATCGCACCGGTGTAGTCGCGCCGCCATAGCGCCGGCTCATCCTCGTCGCTCAGGCCTCGGCCAAACTCCAGCCGCTCATCGGCATACAGCGCGAACGCCAGCAGGCGCACCAACAAGCGCGCGTCGGTTTCGGACGGATGCTGCGCCAGGGTCAGTGCGTGGCTGGCGTAGTAATGGCGGTCGAGGTCGGTGACCTGCAGCTCGGCCTTGAGAATAGTGGCCTTGGCGGCCATGGGCAGTTCCTGGCCAGCGGCCGGATCGACGGTGGCACATTCTACGTGCAGCAGCGCATGGCGACGTTTGGCCGATGCTCACGCCACGGGCAACGTATCCTGCGCGCTTGGACACGACGAGGCGCCCGATGGCCGCGCACGAATACGACCCCGACGACAATTTCGACCATGCCTTCCATGCACAGGTCGGCCTGGATGACGAGGCCGCGCTGGAAGTGGTGGCATGGCAATTCCTGATGCTGGTCAATCCCGACGACGAAGATGCCGCGCAGGAGCAATTTGCCAACTTCCGGCAGGCACTCGAAGACCAGGGCGAAAGCGCCGATCCCGTCGCGTTGCTGCGCGAAGCTATCGACTGGAAGGCCGGCTTCTGCGTGCATGAGGACGACGCACAGGCGCTTATGGAAGCGGTGGACGAGCTGGTGTCGCGCTGGCAGCTGCGCATCGAATGGGGACTCGACGATGACGAGTCCGACGAAGTCCAGGATCCTGCCGATTTGCTGCACTCGGCCTACACGCAATTGCGCGCACGCCATTACAGCCTGTGGACGGTGGAAACCGGCGAGTATCAACTTGCAGGCTGGATCATCCGCGAGCGCGACGAGGAAGCGATGCAACTCGTCGCCGGCGCGCTGGGCATGCACGCGCGCGTTGGCGTTGGCTGACGCACGGATACAAATCCGCAAAAGAAAAAGCCGGCAATGCCGGCTTTTTCGCAGTCACCTGAAAATCGGCATCACTCGATCAGGTTGCGCCCCTGGTACAGCTCCTCGATCTCGCGACGCAGGCGCGTTTCGATCTTCATGCGCTCCTTGAACGACAGGTTCTTCGCCTTTTCCTCGAACAGGTAGGTGTCGAGGTCGAAATCCTTCATGTGCATCTTGGTGTGGAACAGGCTCTCCTGGTACACGTTGACGTCGAGCATCTCGTAGCGCGCCTTGATGTTCTTCGCCAGGTAATCCTGGATCGAATTGATCTTGTGGTCGATGAAATGCTTGCGGCCCTTCACGTCGCGGGTGAAGCCGCGAACGCGATAGTCCATCACCACGATGTCTGATTCCAGCGATTCGATCAGGTAGTTCAGCGCTTTCAGCGGCGAAATCACACCGCAGGTGGACACGTCGATGTCTGCGCGGAAGGTCGCGATGCCGTTGTCCGGATGGGTTTCCGGATAGGTGTGCACGGTGATGTGTGATTTGTCCAAATGCGCGACTACTGCATCGGAAATCACACCCTTGGCATCGGCCCTGTCGATCACCGGCTGCTCGGAGATCAGTATCGTCACCGAGGCGCCCTGCGGATCGTAGTCCTGGCGCGCGATGTTGAGGATGTTCGCGCCGATGATCTCCGCCACGTCGGTGAGGATCTGGGTGAGCCGATCGGCGTTGTATTCCTCGTCGATGTACTCGATGTAGCGGCGACGCTCGTCCTCCGACGCGGCATAGCACACGTCGTAGATGTTGAATGAGAGCGACTTGGTGAGATTGTTGAAGCCCTGGAGCTTCAGGCGCGGCAAAGGCTTGACCACTTCGGGCAGTTCCGGAAACACGACAGGCCCGCGATTATGCGGCAAAGCGCGAACCGGCGTGTCGACGGTGCTTGTAACGGAGTTTGCCGGAGGCCGCGGTTCGGCCTAAGCTCCGCCACATGCCACATCGCCTTGCACAAAGTCTTGCCGACAGTTCCACCTTCGCCAAACCGGCGCTTGCGAAAGCCCCCAGTCCGCTGGATGCGGACGCAGCGACGATCGAGCGCTTCATTGCCCATTGCCACCGGCGCCGCTATCCGGCGCGTACCGATGTGTTCCGTCCTGGCGACCCGGCTGTGACCCTGTATTACATCCTGTCGGGCTCGGTCAGCATTATTGCGGGCGAGGAAGACGGACGCGAACTGGTGCTGGGCTACATCGGTCCGGGCGAGTTCGTCGGCGAGATGGGCCTGTTCGTGGAAACCGAACGTCGCGGTGTGGCCCTGCGTACCCGCACTGCCTGCGAACTTGCCGAAATCAGCTACGAGCGCCTGCAGGGATTGCTGACCACGCAAACCAACGATGCCGCACGGCTGCTGTACTCGATCGGCGCACAGATCAGTCAGCGGCTGCTGTACACCAGCCGCAAGGCCGGGCACCTGGCGTTCCTGGACGTCAGCGACCGCATCTACCGCACCCTGTTCGACCTGGCCCGCGAACCGGAGGCGATGAGCCACCCGGATGGCACCCAGTTGCGGGTCTCGCGGCAGGAGCTGGCGCGACTGGTCGGTTGCTCGCGCGAGATGGCCGGACGCGTGCTGAAGAAGTTGCAGGAAGACGGCAAGCTGCATGCACGCGGCAAGACTGTCGTGGTCTATGGCACCCGCTGAGGCGACGGCACTGACGTGAGCCGCGCATTCTTGACCGGCCATTACCCACTGGGCACCGACCTGCGCAACGCGGTGCACGCCGATGCCGATGACGTCGCCAGCCTGCTGTGCGAAATGGGCTATCCCTGTGATCTCGACGAGGCGGTCGAACGCATCAATGTGATCGCCGGCAACGACCGCCAGGTGCTGGTGGTGGCGCGCCGCGACGGCGCGGTGTGCGGGCTGATCGCACTGGATTTCATGTACTACCTGCCCTTGGGCACCACCACTTGCCGGGTCACCGCACTGGTGGTCACGCCGACCGCGCAGGGACTCGGCATCGGCCGGCAACTGCTGAAGGAAGTCGAACGCCGCGCGCGCGCCGGCGGCGCTTCGCGCATCGAACTGACCAGCGGCTCGCAACGCACCGAGGCACACGCGTTCTATCGCGCCTGCGGCTACAAGGACAGTTCGGTTCGCTTCGTCAAGCAGCTGGGCGCTGCGTAGGGCGGGTCAAGACCCACCCCTGCAAAACGGCGTAGAGCGATGCTGCAAAAAACCACGTGATCTCTTGTAGAGCGGGTCTTGACCCGCTGCAAAATCATCGGATTAGTCCAGCAAGCGGGTCAAGACCCGCTCTACACAGCAGTGCCACCACGATCCGGGCATCCCCAATTGAGAATCGGCGTGCCAGCCGGCAACACGCGGTGGAACATAGCGACACGAGAGGCTTTCGGATTGACCACGACGGGCCATTGCGCGGCATGTAGCAGCGGCAGGTCGGCGCTGCTGTCGGAATACGCAATCGCCACCGGTTGGGTGTAACCGGCGTCGCGCAACATGATCATCTTCATGTGGCTGTGGCAATGACGAATCGCGCCGACTGCGCCGAATTTCGGGCCGACCAGAGTGCCGACCACCGGCACGTCCTCGTGCGCAACGAAGGCCAGGATTGCGCGCGCCAGTTCCGGCGGCGCGCCGGTTGCGACTACGACCCGGTCGCCGGCTTCGCGATGCCGATACAGCACCTTCAACGCGACCGGCAGCAGGCGCGAACGGATGCTGCTGGCGTGCAGCGTGACGTACTCGTCGATCATGGAATCCAGGTCGCGTGATCGATGCAAACCAATCGTGCCGACCCAGACGAAGGCGGAAATGCCCGAACGCCGGGTTGGCAACCACGCCACCATCGGCCCGGCGATGGGCGCGATCAGCAATGCAAGCAGGCGCCGCCACCACGCGCGCTCGATCAGCCACTTGAACAGATGGCTGCCGGAGTCACCGTCGTACAGGGTGTGGTCGAAGTCGAACACCACCAGTGGCGCATCTGGACTGATGACGGGAAAGCGACTCGTCATGCGGCGAACAGCTGGTGCAAGGCGCTACCCGGATCCGGTGCACGCATGAACGCCTCGCCGACCAGGAATGCGTTGACCCCGGCCGCGCGCATCAGTGCGACATCGGCCGTGGCGAGGATGCCGCTTTCGGTGACCAGCACGCGGTCGTTCGGTACCATGTCCTTGAGTGCGAGCGTATTGTCCAGCGATACCTCGAACGTGCGCAGGTTGCGGTTGTTGATGCCCATCAGGCGCGCCGGTATCGACAGGCTGCGTTCGAGTTCCTCCAGGTCGTGCACCTCGACAAGCACATCCATGCCGAGTTGATCGGCGATGAAGGCGAATTCGGACAACTGGCCATCGTCCAGTGCGGCGACGATCAGCAGCACGCAATCCGCACCGAGCAGGCGCGCCTCATGCAGCTGATAGGCATCGACCACGAAATCCTTGCGCAGCACCGGCAGTGTGCAGGCCGCACGCGCCTGTTGCAGGTAGGCGTCGCTGCCCTGGAAAAAATCGACATCGGTCAGCACCGATAAGCAGGCCGCACCGCCAATTTCATAACTACGCGCAATCGCGGCCGGGTCGAAATCGGCACGGATAACGCCCTTCGACGGGCTGGCCTTCTTGACCTCGGCGATGACCGCGGACTCGCCACGCGCAAGACGCGCTGCAATGGCATCGGCGAAGCCACGCGGCGGCGAGGCATCGGCGGTCCGTGCCTGCAACTCGGTGAGCGGCAAGCGCGCACTGCGTTCGGCGACTTCTTCGGCCTTGCGAGCGAGGATGCGCTTGAGGATGTCATGCATGGGTGGTTTTGGTTGCGATAGCGTTTGCAGGGGAGCGCCATTCTACCCGGGCGCCCTCACAAGCTCTGGCGGCTCCGGCAGGCGCTGGCCGGGTTGCCAGCCTTCACTGTGCAGGCGCTCCAGCAGCGCTACTACGGCGTCGCGAGCGGAGAGCTCATGGACCGGCAACACCAGGGTGTCACCGGCACGTGCCCAGGCCAACGCTTCGCGCGAGGCCTCGGCTTCATCCAGGCACACTGGCAATGCTTCTGCAGCCATCCCGCGCGAACGCAGGGCAGCAAACAGGATCGCGGCGATCTCGCCCGGTGGCCGTCCGCGCAGGTATTCGCCGCCGATGTCCTTCAGCCACACCCTCTCTGGCCGCGCATCGGCAGCGACGTCGGCGAGCGCACGGATATCCTCGTCACCGCGATTGCCGGCCTGGCCCAGGATCAGCGCCAAGCGGCCATGCCCGCGCTGCCCTTGCGCAACCTGCAACAGTCCGCGCAAGCCATCCGGGTTGTGTGCGTAATCGAGCAGGACGCGCAACGCATGCGCATCCTCACCGAAGCGCCACTGCTGCAGGCGACCCGGGTTGTCACGACTGTCGTTACCGAAGCGCGCCAGCACGCTGGCGATTTCGGTCGGCATGATGCCAAGCGCGTACGCCGCCAGCGATGCGCCGGCGATGTTGGCGATGTTGTAGCCCGCGCTACCACGCAGAGTCAGCGGCATCTCGATGACATCGCCAAGGTCGTGCATGGCATCGCCATCGGCCAACAGCAGACGTCCTTCGTCGACGCCACACGCAAGCCCGTCCGATGCCGCGCGTGCAGTTTCGAACATCATCGCGAAGCAGGCGATGCGATGGCGCGCGTGCAATGCTGTGGCGCCATGCATCAACACCGCATCATCGGCATTGACCACCAGCACGCCGTCGTCGGCCAGTGACTTGGCCACGGTCAGCTTGACCGCAGCGATGTCGTCCAGCGTATGGATGCCGTACTCGCCGAAATGATCGGCGCTGACATTGGTGACCAGCGCGATGCGGGCATCGCGCGCGACCAGGCCACGCCGCAACAAGCCGCCGCGTGCGGTTTCCAGCACCGCCGCCTGTACGCGCGGATGGCGTAGCACGGTGCGCGCACCGACCGGGCCGGAGTAGTCGCCGGCATCGATGCACTCACCGTCCACCATCAGGCCGTCGGTGCTGCTGTAGCCAGGCGTCAGGCCATGCGCGCGCAGCATTGAAGCGAGCAAGCGCACGCTGGTGGTCTTGCCGTTGGAACCGGTGACCACCGCTTTCGGGATGGCACGCAGCGTATCCCACGGCACCGCTTCCAACTCGGGCAACTCAGGCAACACCCACACCTGCGCGTGCTGGCCCTCACCGATCGATACTTCATCGTCGTCAGCATGCGCGGGGATGCCGCGCGCCTGCGCCGCATCCAGCAATGCAATCAAGGCGGGCTTGGCTTCGGCTTGGGCGAGTGCGTGCAACTGAATAAGCGCCTTGCCGTCATCGAAATGCGCAACGTGCGCGCGTGGCAGCTCGCTTTCGTCATCGGCCAGCATGTCGTCGGCACGCAATCCAAGCGCTGAATACAACGCCCATTCGTTGGCTTCGGCTGCGGTATACAGCTGATCGATTGGTGCGGCGAACGCCAGCGAGGCGCCACTACGGTGCGTGCGCACGAGCACTGCGCCATCGGCCCAACCCAACGCGTTGCGAAGGCGCGTGATGTTGTCGCGCCAACGCTGCAACAGCGCCGCATCGATGGCCACGCCACGCGCGGTTTCGAGCGCAGCGCCGGGGCCGTCGAAATACAGATTGCTGCCGGTCAGCCGGCGCGACTCCTCGAATGGTGCGTCCACCCCCGTGCTCAATCGCTTTCCTCACGCTCGAAGCTCAAGCCTCGCTCGTCGCGGACCACGCCTTCCATCGCCGCCACCAGACGCTCGTCCATTGATGTCTGCAATTCGGGGATTTCCGTGCGTGGCGTCGCCCTTGGCATGTCGCCATCGGGCGTGAAGCGGATGATCTGTTTCCAGGTACGGGTCAGTGCATCGGCGAACACCAGCACCAGGTCGCCGGTGCTGCCCATCCTCAGCGCCGCGTCCACGGCCAGCTGTTCATCTGGAATCTGACTGATCGCGTCCTCGACCACGCCCGCCGCCTGCAGCGCCCTGGCCATGATCCGCGGCACTTCGTCGCCGTCGCGGCCACGCAGGCCGTCGTCGCGACGACAGATGTAGTGATCGAACTTGCCGGCCACGGCCTCGGCAATCGCACGCAGGTCTTCGTCGCGGCGATCACCCGGACCGGCCAGCACCACGATGCGGCGACCGCTGACGTCCAGCCGCTGGGCGAGTTCCGCCATGACCCCGACCGCGTGCGCGTTGTGGCCGTAATCCATCAGCACCTTGAACGGATGCTCGCTGTACACGTTCATCCGGCCCGGGGCCTGGAAGAAGGTGGTGTCGAAGGTGCGCAGGCCGTGGCGGATCGCGTCCAGCTTGATCCCCAGCGAAAACGCCATGGCCGCGGCGATCATCGCGTTCTGCACGTTGTGCAGGGCGCGGCCCTCGAGTGTTGCCGGGATCAGGTGGGTCCACATCAGCGGGATGTGGCTGCCCTTGTCGTACAGGGTGATCATGTGGCCGTTGATGCCGGCCTCCAGCGCGCAGGCGCGGCCACCGGCGCGGATATGCTCGCGCACCAACGGGTGTGACGGGTTCATGGTCACGTAGCAGATCACTGCAGCATCGGTGTAGGCCGACATCTTCAGTACGTTGGGGTCATCGGCATTGAGTACCGCGCAATCGCGCGCGACCTCGACCACGATGCGTTTGATCTCGGCCAGTTGCTCCAGGGTGTCGATACCCTTCAGGCCGAGGTGGTCAGAGGCGACATTGATCACTGCGCCAACATCGACCTCGGGCACGCCCATGCCGGCACGCAACAGTCCACCGCGCGCAGTTTCCAGCACGGCCAAATCAATCTGCGGATCGCTCAATACCATCCGCGCAGACACCGGACCGGTCATGTCGCCTTCGACCGTTCGCTGGCCGTCGATGTAGACGCCGTCAGTAGTGGTCAGGCCTGGCGTGTAGCCGGCCATCTTGGCGATGTGCGCGAGCATGCGCGCGGTGGTGGTCTTGCCATTGGTGCCGGTCACCGCAGCAATGGGCACTCGCGACGGCGTGCCCGGCGGGAACAGCATGTCGATCACGGGCGCCGCCGCATCGCGCGGCGTGCCTTCGCTGGGCGCGATGTGCATGCGGAAGCCTGGCGCGGCATTGACCTCGCAGATCGCGCCGCCGATCGCCTTGTAGCTCTCGGCAATATTCGGCGTGATGAAATCCACGCCGCCCACGTCAAGCCCGATCGCACGCACCGCGCGTACCGCCATGTCGCGGTTGTCGGGATGGATGATGTCTGTGACGTCAGTGGCGGTGCCGCCGGTGGACAGGTTGGCAGTGGAGCGCAGGTAGACGACGTCGCCTTTGGCCGGCACTGACTCGGCAGTCATGCCGACGCGTTCCAACATCATGTTGGCTTCGCGGTCGAGCTCGATCCGGGTCAGCACCTTTTCGTGGCCAACGCCGCGGCGCGGGTCGCTGTTCACTACATCGAGCAGCTGCGTCACCGTTGATTTACCGTCGCCGATCACGTGGCCGGGCGTGCGCTTGGTCGCGGCGATCAGTTCGCCATTGACCACCAGCAGGCGGTGGTCGTCGCCGACCTGGAACGTCTCGACGATCACCGAGCGCGAATGCTCGCATGCGGCATCAAACGCAGCGCGGATCTCGTCCTCGCCAGTGATATTGATGGTGATGCCGCGGCCATGGTTGCCGTTATAAGGCTTGAGCACGACTGGCCCAGCCAGCTTGCGCGCGGCCTTCAACGCATCGGTCTGGCTGTTGACCAGCACTTGCCGCGGCACCGGCAGGCCGAGCGAGCCCAGGATCTTGTTGGTCTCTTCCTTGTCGCTGGCGAGTTCCACTGCGATATGCGGCGTGCGGCCGGTGATCGTGGCCTGGATGCGCTGCTGGTATTTGCCGTGCCCAAGCTGCACCAGCGATTGCTGATTCAGCCGCAACCACGGAATCCCGCGGTCCTCGGCGGCGCGTACAAGCGACGCGGTGGATGGACCAAGCGCACGACGCTGCGCGTAACGGATGAAACCGTCGCGCTCGCTGGCCCAGTCCCATGCCTCGTCGGTGGCCGTGCGTAGTTCAGCAGGTAGTAGCGAGTCGAGCAGCTTCAGCGCGAGTTCGCCAGCAGCGATGCCTTCCTCGCGCTGGGTGTATTCGTACACCACCGAATACACACCGGGGCGGTCGTCGGAAATGCTGCGGGTGCGGCCGAAGCTGACGTCCTCACCGGCGATGTTCTGCAGTTCGATGGCGGCGTGTTCAAGCACGTGGCCCAGCCAGGTGCCGCCATCCTCACGCATGCGCCGGATGAAGCCGCCGGGTTCGCGATACGAGCAGCCGTGGTCAGCCAGCCCGGGCAACGCCGCAACCAGCGCATCGATGAAGCCGGTGCCGAGTTTTGCGGTCGGCCACTGTTCAAGCTCAGCGAGGTCGAGTTCCAGGCGGATCACCGGGAACTTCGCGTACTGCGAGGGCCCGACATAGACATTGCGATTCAGGATGCGCATCGAGCCCTCCGCTCAATTTTTCAAGTTGCCGTGATCTCTTTGGTCGGTGCGATGTATCTGGTGCGTGTTCAGCTCTTGTCCGCCTGCAGTGCGCCCGGCGAGGCCTGGCGCGTGTGCAGGTTGAAGGTAGCCCCCGCGACCAGGATGTGCACGGTCAGGCCGAGCAGGCATACGCCTTCGGTCAGGCGGGCTTCGGCCATCGAGGAAAAAGTGAGGCCGCCGGCATCGACCACGGTAATCGCGCCGCTACCCTCGACTTCCAGGGTGTTGTCCGGGCCGATGAAGGCGGCGGTGTCCTCGTCCAGTCCGATGCCGATCGCGAATGGGTTGTAGGCAAGCGCGGCGACCAGCCGGCCGAGGCGATCACGCTGGCGAAAATGCTGATCGATAATGAAGCGGTTGGTCAGCCCCAGGCCAGGCGCAAGCCGCACGCTGCCGCCGCGCGGCGAACTGCCTTCCTTGCCGAACGCGATCATGTGTTCCGACAGGATGCTGGCACCGGCACTGGTGCCGGCCACATGCACACCGCGCGCGTTGGCGGTGCGGATCGCCTTGGCTGCGCTGGTGCCGCCGATAATCGTGGAAATCCGCAGCTGGTTGCCACCAGTGAAGAACACCCCGGTCGCGTCTTCAAGCGTACGCAGCACATCGTCGCGCTCGCAATCCTCGCGCGTGTTGATCTCAAGGCTGGTGGCGCTGCCTGCTTCCAGTCGGTCGAAAAGATCCACGTAGCGGCTGCCGGTGTCGGCCAACTTGCTGGCCGTGGGGATGACCGCGATCCGCGCGTCACGCCCACCGCTGATCTCCACGAATCGCTTGAGGATCCGGCGCCGGCTTTCCTTGTCCTCAGCCCCACCGATGGGAATGATCCAACCCCGCTGCTCGCCGTCGGGGATCCTGCTAGGACACATACGTGAAAGGCTCCGGGCCGATTTTTCGATTAACGCTCGAACATACCACGGCGCACGGGCTCACCCGCTACGACATGGGCAACGCCGCCCATCCAAACGTGATGCACCGCACTTTCGACGTCCAGCGCGACCAAGTCGGCATCGGCGCCAATCTCTATTCGCCCCTTGCCAGCCAACCGCAACAGGTTCGCCGGGTTACTTGTGAAGGCCGGCAGTGCACGCGCCAGCGGCAGGCCGCGCGCCAGCAGTTCGCTCAAGGTTTCGAGTAGGGCGCCGGAATGGCCCACGTCCATCCCGCAGACCCGGCCATCGGCATCGAAACAGGGCAGGCAACCGCCGGCATCGGAACTGATGCTGACCTTTTCCGGCGGCGCGCCGCTGTCCAGGTAGCGGAGCAGCGCCTCGGCCGCGGGCCAGGCGTCTTCGCCCTCCTCGACCGGGAACGCGGTGATGTCGACATGGCAGCCGCGCCTGGCGAGATCGAGGGCTTCTTCGAACAGCGCCTTGCGCCGGTTGATGTGGGTCGGCTGGAACACCCGTGGCGGCAGCTCGCTGCCATCCAATGCCTGCCTGATCAGGTCCAGCCCGCGTACGCCATCGCCGATATGCAGGTGGATGACGCCGGCCTTGCCGGTCATCAGGCCGGACACATGCGCTTCCGACGCCAGCCGCAGCAATTCGTCCAACGTCGGCTGGCTGGAGCGGTGATCGCTGATCGCCAGTTCGCCGATGCCGATGAGTGGCTCGGCGAAGGCGATGTCGCCGCGCACGCTGCCGGTCAAGGTGGTCGGCGGCACGTGATACCCGCCGCAATAACCCCAAGCGCTCATGCCCTGCTCGCGCAACGCATAGATGTGCGCCAGCAATTCGGCGGTGCCGCGCGATGCATCGTCGGTGCCCAGCAGGCCGATGACAGTGGTCACGCCCGCGGATGTATAGCGAGACAACAAGGGCGCCGGCACGCGGGTAGCGAAGCCGGCCTCGCCGCCGCCGCCGCTGACATGCACATGGCCATCGACCAGACCCGGGATCAGGCGCGCGCCTTCGAGATCGATGTCTTCTACGCCGAGCGCCGCCGGCATGGCCGGCAGGTCTTCGCCCATCCACAGGATCTTGCCGCCGCCCAGCAGCACATGGCGGATGCCAAGTGCATCCGGGGAGTACACGTCGGCGTTGCGAAGCAGGAGTAGTGGTTTTGCGGTCATCTTTGCAGCGTGCGATGGCCGCGACAGGGCGTCAAGCGCCAGCCAGTGCTTGAGTGGCCAATACGAATTCGTCGAGCTTGGCCCGCGCCGCGCCGGAGGCGATGGTCTTCCGCGCCAGTTCGATGCCCTCGCCAATGGTGTCGGCCACGCCGCTTACATACAGCGCCGCACCAGCGTTGTAGGCCACGATCTTGCGCGGCAGGCCGTCGTGGTCGTCCAGCGCCTCGAACAGCATCGCCATCGATTGCTTGGGATCGGACACTCGCAAGTTGCGGCTATGCGCCATCGGGATGCCGAAATCCTCCGGATGCAGTTCGTACTCGCGGACCTTGCCGTCGCGCAGTTCACCGACCAGGGTGCCGGCGCCCAGCGACAGTTCGTCCATGCCGTCGCGGCCCCAGACCACCAGCGCGCGCTCGGCGCCCAGTTCCTGCAGCACGCGCACCTGGATGCCGACCAGGTCAGGATGGAATACGCCCATCAGGATGTTCGGGGCGCCAGCCGGATTGGTCAGCGGACCGAGGATGTTGAACAGCGTGCGCACGCCCATTTCCTTGCGCACCGGCGCCACCATCTTCATCGCCGGGTGATGCACCGGCGCGAACATGAAGCCGATGCCGCACTGTTCGATGCAGGCCGAGACCTGTTCCGGCTGCAGCTCGATGTTCGCGCCCAACGCTTCCAGCACGTCGGCGCTGCCGGATTTGGAGGACACGCTGCGGTTGCCATGCTTGGCAACCTTCGCCCCTCCCGCCGCCGCCACGAACATCGACGCGGTGGAAATATTGAAGGTATGCGCGCCATCGCCACCGGTGCCGACGATGTCGACCAGATGGGTGCGATCCTCAACTTCGACCGGCCGCGAGAACTCACGCAACACGCTGGCTGCCGCCGCGATCTCGTCCACGGTTTCCTTCTTGACCCGCAAGCCGGTCAGGATCGCCGCGGTCATCGCCGGGCTGACTTCGCCACGCATGATCTGCCGCATCAACTCGACCATTTCGTCGAAGAAGATCTCGCGATGCTCGATCGTGCGTTGCAGGGCTTCCTGGGGGCTCATGGGTATGAATCCTCTCATTTAGGAGCGCCGTTTACGGCGCGATTGGATTTTTCAGGGATGCCCAACGCGCCGTAAACGGCGCACCTACAGGTTCAGCACACCAGGAAATTCTTCAGCAGCGCATGGCCATGCTGGGTCAGGATCGATTCCGGATGGAACTGCACGCCCTGTACCGGATGCTCGCGATGACGCAGGCCCATTATCTCTTCGAAGCTGCCATCCGCGTTCTCGGTCCATGCGGTCACTTCCAGGCAATCGGGCAACGTAGTCTTGTCCACGACCAACGAGTGGTAGCGGGTGGCTTCGTAGCCGTCCGGCAAGCCGGCGAACACGCCCTTGCCTTCGTGGCGGATGCGCGAGGTCTTGCCGTGCATGATCTTGCCGGCACGGATCACGTCGCCACCATAGGCCTGGCCGATGCCCTGATGCCCCAGGCACACACCCAGGATCGGGATGCGCGCACCCAGCCGCTTGATCAGCTCGACCGAGATACCCGCCTCGTTCGGCGTGCACGGTCCCGGCGAAATCACGATGCGATCGGGTGCAAGTTTCTCGACGTCGTCCACCGTCAGCGCGTCATTGCGCTCCACCCGCACATCCGCGCCCAGCATCTGCAGGTACTGCACGAGGTTGAAGGTGAAGCTGTCGTAGTTATCCAGCATCAGGAGCATGTCAAAGACCCTTCGCCGCTTCGGCCACCGCGCGGAACAGCGCGCGGCTCTTGTTCATGGTTTCCTGCCATTCGGCATCCGGGTCCGAGTCATAGACCACGCCGCCGCCGGCCTGCACGTGCAGGCGGCCGTCCTGGATGACTGCAGTACGGATTGCAATCGCGGTATCGGCATCGCCATGCCAGCCGATGTAGCCGACCGCGCCGGAGTATACGTTGCGCTTGACCGGTTCCAGTTCGCGAATGATTTCAAGCGCGCGGATCTTCGGCGCGCCACTGACGGTGCCAGCGGGGAACGTGGCACGCAGCACGTCTGAATAGTTCAGGCCCTTCTTCAGCGTGCCGGTGACCTCGCTGACGATGTGCATGACGTGGCTGTAGCGTTCGATTCCGAACTGTTCGCCAACCTGCACGCTGCCCGGTTCGCAGATGCGGCCCACGTCATTGCGGCCGAGGTCGATCAGCATCAAGTGCTCGGCGCGTTCCTTCGGGTCGGCCAGCAGTTCGGCTTCCAGCGCCTGGTCTTCCTCGACAGTCTTGCCGCGCGGGCGAGTGCCAGCAATCGGGCGCACAGTCACGGTGCCGCGTCCGTCGGCATCGTGCTGCAACCTTGCGAGGATCTCTGGCGAAGAACCGACCACCTGGGTTGCGCCGGTATCGAGGAAATACATGTACGGCGACGGGTTCAGCGCGCGCAGTGCGCGGTATACATCGACCGGGCGCGCGTTGAACGCCACCGATAGCCGCTGCGACGGCACCACCTGGAAGATATCGCCGGCAAGGATGTACTCCTGTGCCTTGCGCACCACGTCGTGGTACTGCTCGCGGCTGAAGCTGGATCGAAAATCGGATTCATCGATTGCTGCCGGCACCAAAGTTTCCGGATACGGTGCGCTGCCGTTACGCAGGCGATGGATCAGCGCATCCAGGCGCCGATTGGCGCGCGCCCAAGCCTGTGGCTGGCGTGGGTCGGCATGCACGATCAGGTAGAGCCGGCCCTTGAGGTTGTCGAACACTGCCAGCTCGTCGCTGAGCATCAGCAGGATGTCGGGCGTGTTGAGCTCGTCCGGCTTTGTATTCGCGCGCAGGCGCGGCTCGATGTACTCGATACATTCGAAGCCGAACCAGCCAACCAGGCCGCCACTGAAACCGGGAAGGCCGTCGATGCGCGGCACGCGGTGCGCGGCGCGCAGGTTCTCGACTTCGGCAAGGGGATCTTCAACCTCGCGAGTTTCGACGACCTCGCCATGCTCGCGTACCGCAAGCATATGCCCGCGGAATTCGTACACGCGCCGCGCCGGCAAGCCAATGATCGAGTAGCGGCCGAAGCGCTCGCCGCCCTCGACCGACTCGAACAGGTAGGTATGCGGGCCGTCGGCGAGTTTCAGGTACACCGACAGTGGCGTGTCGAGATCCGACAGGACCTCGCGCACGACAGGGATCAGGGTGTGGCCGTCAGCGGTGTGCTGGTCGAACTGGGCGTGCGTGATCAAGCGAAGCATCCTTCATGGGCATACAGGCGATCGGGGCGGCAGGGCCACGCCACCATCGCCAACCATGCTTTGCGGAGTCAATCGCCGGGTTCATGCGCCTACTGTAGCCGGCTTCCGGCGCAACGGGCAATCGGCCGGCAGGTGCATGCGCAGCCGCCCGCGCACGCAGTCGATCCGGAAGGCCAGGGCCTGCAGTGGTTCGCCGTCCAGGTTCAGCGTCAGCGGACGCGGCGCGCTGATGTCCAGCCACGGCAGTTGCACACGAGTCGCGACGCGCTCGAGTGCTGCTGCGCGGCCATCGAACATGGCGGTGCCGAGGGTTTCCGCTAGCTCGCCATCCAGCGGCGGCACGACAGTCAGGTCCAGCAGGCCATCGTCGATCCACGCATCCGGACACAGCACCTGGCCACCTCCCGCCTGGCGGCCGTTACCGATGCCAAGGGCGATGAATTCGCCCTCCCATTCGAAGCCGGGCCCGGTGATCCGTGCATGTTGCGGCTCGATCCGGCCCAACTGTCCAAGCCCGGACACCACATAGGCCAATCCACCCAGCATCGACTTGAGCGATTCGCGAGTATGGGTGGTCACCTCGGTCCCGAAGCCGCCCGTTGCTAGGTTGACTGCCCATTGCTCGTGATCGCCGGCGCGGATGCGCAACAGATCGATTGGGTGGGGTGGTGACTGCCTGACCAGTTGCAGAGCGGCCCCCGGCCCCACCGGGATCCGAGCCGCCACGGCGAAGTCGTTGGCGGTGCCCATCGGCACCAGCCCCAATGCAGGCAGGACATCAGCGGGCTCATCGCGACGCGCGAGCGCCCAGGCAACGCCGTTCAATGTTCCATCCCCACCGGCCGCGACAAGCGTGTCGACGCCATCGATGATCGCTTCGGCGACCTGGCGTTCGACATCCCCGGCTTCCCAGGTGACCCGCACGTCCAGCCGCAGCCCAGTGCCACGCAGCGCAGCAACCGCTGCGCGCAGTTCGTCGCCGCCCGCGGACTTGCCGTTGAGGATCAACCGCCAATGTGCCGATGTCGCCATGCCCACAGGCTAGCGTGCGTCAGTGAAGAACCGATACAGGCGCGGCCGTCATGCCCACCTTCTACCGGTGCACCGTCAACGCGCAGCGTCGACTTCCGCCTTCATCCGGCGGATCACATCGGCGTAATCCGGCTGGCTGAAAATCGCACTGCCGGCGACGAAAGTGTCTGCACCCGCACGGGCGATCTCGCCGATGTTGTCCGGCTTGACCCCACCATCCACTTCAAGCCGGACCGGCCGGCCGCTGGCATCGATGCGCGCACGCACCACGCGCAGCTTGTCCAGCGTTGAGGCGATGAACGACTGCCCGCCGAACCCGGGATTGACCGACATCAACAGCACGTGGTCGATCTGGTCCAGCATGTAGTCGAGCACATCGACCGGGGTGGCCGGGTTCAACACCAGTCCGGCCTGGCAACCCAGCGACTTGATCAACTGCACGCTGCGATGCACATGGCGGCTGGCTTCAGGATGAAAACTGATGAGCGTTGCGCCCGCCTTGGCGAAGTCCGGGATGATCCGGTCCACTGGCTCGACCATCAGGTGCACGTCGATCGGCGCGGTCACGCCATGCTTGCGCAGGGCTTCGCACACCAGGGGACCAATCGTCAGGTTTGGCACGTAATGGTTGTCCATCACATCGAAATGCACCCAGTCCGCGCCCGCTTTGATCACGTTGTCCACTTCCTCGCCGAGTTTCGCGAAATTGGCGGACAGGATCGACGGCGCGATGATTGTGGTTTGCGTGCTCATCCTGTGCGTCTCATCCTTTTCGTTTGGTCTTGATGCGGTCGTAGGCGGTGTTGATATCCCGCGCCTTGACCTCGGCCTGGCGTTGCAATTCAGTCGCGGCGCCGGCCAGCTTGTCCGGGTGGTATTGCGAAATCAGCCGGCGATAGGCGAGGTCGATTTCGGCATCGCTGGCCTCGGCGGTCAGGCCAAAAACGCGATAGGGGTTCTCGCGGGTGGACCTAAGCCAGTCGGCATCGAAGGCATGGCCGATCAACAAGCCCAGTAGGCCGCCAGCCGGATGCCGCAACAGCAGCCAGCCCGCGATAAATCCGAAGAATTTTCCATACCAGCGTGTCATGCGCCGATTCTACTAGGGATCGTCTACAGACCGGCCACCGCGGCACGCCGTAAACTGGCGGCTTTCCCACGCCACAAAGCGCCATGGCCACCACCCTGCTCCAGTCCGATTTGCCGGGCCTGAACCTGATCCACCGCGGCAAGGTCCGCGATGTGTTCGATCTCGGCAACGACACGCTACTCATGGTCGCGACCGACCGCCTGTCCGCGTTCGACGTGGTGCTGCCTGACGCGATCCCGGGCAAAGGCGAGATGCTCTGCCAGATCAGCAATTTCTGGTTTGACAAGACTGCACACATCATCGCCAACCACCTGACCGGGATTGATGTCGCCAGCGTGTTGCCGGCGGGCGTCGATGCCGACTTGTATGCACAGCGCTCGGTGGTGACCAGGAAGCTCAAGCCGGTGCCGGTGGAATGCATCGCCCGCGGTTACATCATCGGCAGCGGCTGGAAGGACTATCAGCGCAGCGGCGCTGTCAGCGGCATCACGCTGCCAGCGGACTTGCAACAGGCGCAGCAGTTGCCGGAACCGATCTTCACCCCGTCAACAAAGGCCGCGGTCGGCGACCACGACGAAAACATCGACTTCGATACCGCCATCGACTTGGTCGGACGCGAGATGGCCGAAGCCGTGCGCGACGCGACGCTGGCGCTGTACACCTTCGCCCGCGACTACGCCGCGCAGCGCGGGATCATCCTGGCCGACACCAAGTTCGAGTTCGGCACCGATGCCGAGGGCCACCTGTATGTGATGGACGAAATGCTGACCCCGGATTCCTCGCGCTGGTGGCCGGCGGACCAATACCAGGTCGGCAGCAGCCCGCCGAGCTACGACAAGCAGTTTGTCCGCGATTATCTTGAGACACTCGACTGGGACAAGACCGCGCCCGGCCCGCGCCTGCCTGCCGACGTGATCGAACGCACCCGCGCCAAGTACGCCGAAGCGCTGGCGAAACTCGCCTGGCTTTCATTGGACTGACTCGCTGGACTGACACCCTGGACTGACTTGACTGAGGAACACGCCATGTCGACTGCCACGCCCGAACATACTATCGACCGCCCGATTGACCGCTGGTTCGCCCATTACTCGGCCGACCACCGCAACCGCGGCAACCAGGCGATTCACATGGTTGCGGTGCCGTTGATCCTGTGGAGCGTGATCGCCCTGCTGTGGTGCGTGCCGGTGCCCGGCAGCTGGTTCCGCCCCGGCCTGTGGGCGGCCCTGTCGATGTTCCTCGCGTGGATGTTTTATTACCGGGCCTCGCGCTCGATCGGCTTTGGCATGCTGGCGATCTTCGTCGCGATGGCCTGGCTGACCCGGTGGCTGCATGACAGTCTCGGCACGACCGGGCTGTTCCGCGCGGCACTCGCGGTGTTCGTGGTGGCGTGGATCGCGCAGTTCATCGGCCATAGCAAGCTGCTGGAAGGCAAGAAACCCAGCTTCTTTACCGACCTCAAATACCTCTTGATTGGCCCGGCGTGGGTGTTGTCGAAGCTGTATCGCAAGCTTGGCCTGAGCTGGTGATTCGATGAGCGCCGCGCCTGCACTACGCGGGCGCGACATGGCGCTGGTGCTGGTGATCGTCGCGGTATGGGCGATCAATTTCCTGACCTCGGCACTGGGCCTGCGCGAGATCCCGCCGCTGCTGTTCACAGCGCTGCGCTTCGGCCTGCTGTTGCTGCCGCTGTTGTTCCTGATGAAGAAACCGCCATCGGATCAATGGCCGCGCCTGGCCGCGGTCAGCCTGTGTATTGGGGTTGTGCATTTCAGCCTGAGCTTCACCGCGCTCAAGCTGGCTGGCGACTTGTCCTCGCCGGCCATCGTGCTGCAAAGCTACGTGCCGATGACCACCGTGCTGGCCTGGTGGCTACTGGGCGAAAAGGTCGGCTGGCGCACCTGCGCCGCGATCGCGCTCAGCTTCCTCGGCGTGCTGGTGCTGGGGCTGGATCCGCATGTGCTGGGTAATCCCGTGGCGCTGGCTACGATGCTGGCCTCCGCGTTCGCGCTGGCGGTCGGCACGATCCTGATGAAAGGCCTGCGCGGGCTGGATGTGTATTCGCAACAGGGCTGGATGGCGGTGTTCAGCCTGCCATCGCTGCTGTTGCTCAGTGCATGGCTGGAACCGGGTGCCATTGCCAATCTGCCCGAAGCAAGTTGGGTCGCTTGGCTAGGCGCGGCGTTCGCTGCGTATGCATCTTCACTGCTCGGGCACGGCCTGTATTACTGGTTGGTGCAACGCCATCCAGTCGCTCAGATCACCCCGTGGTTGCTGCTGGTGCCGGTAGGCGCGATGCTGCTGGGCGTCGCATTTTGGGGCGATCACCCGGGGCCGCGCGTGTTGATTGGCGGCGCGATGGTGTTGGCCGGCGTGCTGGTGATTGCACTGCGCGCGAAGGTAAGGCCGCGCACGCTGGCCGAGCCGGCCTGACTGCCTGCGCCTAGTCGCGCGTTATGCCAAACATGCTGGCATCCGGCTTGAACATGCGCGGGGAATACGCAAAGTCACGCCGCGCCGGTTCGCTATCGAACACCAGGTCCTGGCGCATCCGCGCTAGCGCCTCCGGCGTGAAGTCGACGGCGATCCCGCGCAACTGCGCAGCCGCAAGCACGCCGCGAAACAACGGCATCGGCAATTCCAACAGACGCGGCGCTGGCTGCAGACAAGCCAGTACGCGCTGCACCATGACGCGGTAGGCAAGAGTTTCGCCACCGGGCAAGTCATAGCTGCGGCCGTGGCTGGCGCTGGACTGGCAGGCCGCCCACGCGGCATCGGCCAGGTCGTCCACATGTACCGGCTGGCGCAGGCCGTGGGCGCGACGCGGCAACACGAACCTGCCCCAACGCCTCGCCATGCCTGCGATCCGGGTCAGGGTCTGGTCGCGGCCGGCGCCATAGATCAGCGTCGGACGCAAAATGGTGACTGCGGCACCGTGTATCTCCGCCGTGGAAAACAGCAAATCCTCGGCATCGAGCAGGCAAAGAGAGAGATCACGTTCACCGGCATCACCCGAGTCATGCTTGCTGCTGGCGCTGGTCGAACCGAACGCCAACACCCGCGGTGCGCGAATCAATACTTCGGCATGCCAGCGCGCGAACTGGTCGAGCGGACCGCAGCTGAAGATCGCATCCACTGCATCGGGTAGGCCTTCGACGTTACAGAGGTCGCCGCGCAGCCAGTGGCGACCCGGTGCATCAGCATGCACGTCGCGCGATACCGCGAGCACCTGCCAGCCGGCTGCGCTAAGGCGCCGGAGCAGTGGCGTGCCGATCTGCCCGCTCGCACCGAATACCAGCGCCGTCTTCATTGAAGGGGCCTCATCGAGCCATCATCCCGCCGCGGTCACGGCACCTGTGAAGAAGCGCGCATTGATCAGCAGGTGCACGCCAATGCTTGCGGCATAGCCCAGCGCGATCGCCCAGGTCCAACGCAAGTGGCCGAAGAACGTGTATTTACCCTTGGACTGGCCCATCAGCGCCACGCCTGCGGCGGAACCGATCGACAGCAGGCTGCCGCCGACGCCGGCGGTCAGGGTCACCAGCAGCCACTGGCCCTCGTCCATGTGCGGGTGCATCTGCAGCACCGCGACCATCATCGGGATATTGTCGAGCACCGCCGACAGCAGGCCTATCAGCACGTTGGCGGTAGTTGGCCCGAGGTCGCCATAGAACCATTGCGAGGCCAGCGCCAGGTAGCCGCAATAGCCCAGCGCGCCGACGCACATGATCACGCCGAAGAAGAACAGCAGCGTGTCCCATTCGGCGCGCGCGACCTGCTCGTAGCTGTCGAAGGCATCTACGTCGCCTGGCCTGCCCACGCGCTCGTATTCGGCGGCCTGGATCGCATTGGCCTTGCGGGTCAGGTGCCAGCCATAGAGCTTCAGCAACGCCAGGCCGGTCATCATTCCCATGAACGGCGGCAGGTAAAGGAAGTTGTGGAAGCACACTGCCAGGAACACAGTGAATACGAAAAGGCCGACGATCACCCAACCGCCGCGCTTGATCCGCACATCGCCCCGGGGCACGGGCGGCGTGCCGCGGACGACCGCGAAATGCATGATCCCCGCCGGTACCAACCAGTTCACCAGCGATGGCAGAAACAGGTGGAAGAAGCCCCAGAAATCAATGATGCCGCGCTGCCACACCATCAGCGTGGTGATGTCGCCGAACGGACTGAACGCGCCGCCGGCATTGGCGGCTACGACAATATTGATGCAGGCCAGCATCACGAACTTTGGACTGTCGCGACCTACCGCCAGCACCACCGCGCACATCACCAACGCGGTGGTCAGGTTGTCGATGACCGGAGACAGGCAGAACGCCAGCGCACCGGTGGTCCAGAACAGCTTTCGATAACCCAGGCCGCGCTGCAGCAGTCGCATGCGCAAGGCCTCGAACAGGTTACGTTCGCTCATCGCGTTGACGTAAGTCATCGCCGCCAGCAGGAACAACAGGAGTTGAGCGTATTCCAGCAGGTAGTCGCCTACTGCCTCGTGGATGCTGTCGGACTGGCCCATGCCCGCGGCGGCAATGGCCAGCAAGGCCCAGATCACGCCCGCGGCCAGCATCACCGGCTGCGATTTGCGCAGATGGGTGAACTCCTCGGCGATCACGAACATATAGGCCAGCGCGAAGATCGCGATGGCGGCATAACCCGCCCAATGCGTGGTGAGATCGATGGCAGCTGGCAACTCCACCGGCGACGCTGCCATCGCCGGCAAGCAGGCGACAAGGCAAAGCAGGAAGGCCAGCGTGCGCGGCCAACGCAGGTTGTTGGGCATCATGGATCCCGTTATTCGGCTAAGCCCCAGTTTAACCCGCGCCCCTTGCGGCCTCCTTGGGCAGCGTGGCGCGCAGCCACAGATAGCCGGAAAGCGCGGCCACCAGGGAGGCGCACAGCACGCCGAGCACCGCGAACTGGAACAGGTTGCCATCGTTGGAAAATGCCAGCGAGGCGATGAAAAGACTCATGGTGAAGCCGACGCCGCACAACAGGCCAAGGCCCAGCATCGAACGGAAATCCATGCCGTCCGGATAGCGGGCGATGCCGGTCGCCTTCGCCAACACCGCCGCGCCCACTACGCCTATTGGTTTTCCCAGCACCAGGCCGAACAGGATGCCCAGCGGCACCGGCTGCAATACGTCATCCGGCACGAAGTCACCCAGCGCCAGACCCGCGTTGGCGAATGCGAACACCGGCAGGATCAGGTAGGCAACCCAGGGGTGCAGCGCATTTTCCAGGGTCACCAGCGGCGAATGCTGGACCGCGTCGTCGATCTCGTCGCTGCGATCGTAGTGCGGGATCATCAAGCCAGTGATGACGCCTGCCAGAGTGGCGTGCACACCCGATTTCAGCACGCATACCCACACCACCGCGCCGAGCAGCAGGTAAGGCGTCAGCGCGGTGACCTTGCGGCGGTTGAGCACGAACATGCCGGCAATCGCCGCGCCTGCCCAGCCCAATGCCGTCATCGACAGGTCGCTGGTGTAGAACAGCGCGATGATGATGATCGCCGCCAAGTCATCTACCACTGCAATCGTCGACAGCAGCAACTTCATCCCGAGCGGTACCCGTGATCCCAGCAACGACAGGATGCCGAGTGCGAATGCGATATCGGTGGCGGCCGGCACCGCCCAACCCTGCATCGCGGTGGCATCGCCACGGTTGATCCACCAGAAGAACGCCGCCGGCACCGCAACCCCGGCCACCGCGCACAACAGCGGCAGGATCAACTGGTCGCGGCTGGACAGCTGGCCGCTGAGCGCTTCTCGCTTGATCTCCAGTGCGACCAGCAGGAAGAACACCGCCATCAGGCCGTCGTTGATCCACAACAGCAGGGGTTTGGCGATCAGGAGGTCGCCGACCTGCACTGCCACCGGCAGTTCGCGGAAGCCGTCGTAGAACTCTTCCAGCGGCGAGTTCGCGCAAAGCAATGCCAACACCGCCGCCGCGATCAGCAGGATGCCGCCGGCTGCCGACAGCCGGAAGAAATCGGTGAGCGCATTCGCGGCGCGCGCGAGGATGGGTTCTTCATTGGCCATCGGCCGAGTATAGCCAGCGTGCCGGGAACGCCAGAGGCAGGCTAGACTGGCCCAGCCTCATCCCTGCAGGCAGCGCATGAAAAAACACAGGTGGGTATTGCGCGTTCCATTGCTGCTGACTGTCTTGCTGATCTGGCTGACGGTGGTAGCGCCTGTGCGTGCGCTCGATCCCGGCAAGTCTTTCTATCACTACGTGCGCAATACCTGGTCGTTGCAGCAGGGGCTGCCACAGATCAGCGTGCAGGCGATCACCCAGGACCGTCGCGGCTATCTCTGGGTCGGCACCCAGTCGGGCCTGGCACGGTTCGATGGCATACGCTTCGTCACCTATAGCCCGAAAGACACTCCCGGCATCCCCGGCATCTTGATCCGCAGCCTGTACCTGGACAAGACCGGCAAGCTATGGATCGGAACCTACAAGGGTCTGGCGGTGCATGATGGCAGCACGTTTTCCAGCATTGCTGTAGCCGGCCATGGCGATGCCAGCGTGCTGGACATCTTCGACATCAAGGAAATCAACGGGCGCCTGATGGTCGCCAGCAACCAGGGCCTGTACGCCCTGCAAGACGGCGTGTTGCAGCACCAGCCGGGCAGCCCGTTGATGACCCAATCGCTGTTACCACGCAGCGACGGCTTGTGGATCGGCAGTCTCGGCGGGGTGTATCGCTTCAATGGCCAGGACCACCAGTTCCTGGCCTTGCCTGCCGGGCTGGAAAAGGCCGTGGTCACGTCACTGGTCGAAGCCCAGGGCAAGCTCTGGGCCGGCACGACCCTGGGTCTGTATGTCTACGGCCAGGGCATATGGTCGGCAGCCAGCACCAAACCCGAACTGCAAGACGCACCGACCACCATGTTGTTGGAAGACCATGACCACAACTTGTGGGTCGCCAGCAATGCCGGCATCGCCCGGTTCAACCAAGGCACGTTGTCTGAACTGATCCCGGATTCGAATCCGAACGGCTTCCGCAGCGTGATCAGCGCGTTCGAGGATCGCGAAGGCAACCTGTGGTTCGGCAGCCAGTGGAATGGCCTGACCCGGCTCTGGAACGGCTGGACCAAGCGTTACAGCACGCCCCAGGGGCTAACCGAGCCGTTGGTCTGGTCTTTGGCCAAGGCGCCCGATGGGGCGATCTGGGTCGGCACCAATAATGGCCTGAGCGTGCTCCGCGATGGCCATTTCGAATCGGTGCTGACCGGCACCGAGCTGCCGCATCCGCATGCCTACAACCTGCTTGCCGATGCCGACCGAATCTGGATCGGCACCCGCCGCGGGCTGGTGCTGTACCGCAATGGCAAGGTCGAACATCCCGCACTGTTCGAGCCCATGGCCAATGCCCAGATCAACGGCATCGTGCGCAGCCATTCCGGCGCGGTCTGGATCTCGACCACCGAAGGCCTGTTCCGGCTGCAAGGCGATCACCTGGATCGCTTCGGCACCAAGCAGGGCCTGCGCGACCCGCGCACCCGCCTGGTAAATGAGCTGGCCGACGGAAGGTTGCTGGTCGGTACCCAGGACGGGCTGTACCTGCTGGAAAACGACCGTCTGGTGCAACAGGGATTTACCACCGGCCTGCCGCCCGGGCTGGACGTGACTGCCATCCATGAACTGAGCAATGGCGACTGGGTGATTGGCAGCCTGGACGAGAACCTCTATGTACGGCATGGCGAACATTGGCAGCAGCTGTCCACCGAACAGGGATTGCCGGGAAATGCCGCGTTCTACATCACGGAAGACTCGAAAGGTTACTTGTGGCTGGCCGGCATTCGTGGCGTCGAACGCCTGCCCATCGCAGACCTCGCCCGCCTGCGTGAGGGCAAGATCAAGAAAGTCGATGCCGAAATGGTGCTCAACGAACGCGGCGACCGGCGCAGCGGCCAGCAAGGCTTCTGCTGCAACGGCGCTGGTAACTCCAAGGGCTTCATTGATCATGACGTGCTGTGGCTGCCCAGTCGCGATGGCGTGGTCGCCCTGGATACCCGCGCTATCGTCAAGAACCCGGTACCGCCCGATGTCGTGATCGAACGCCTGCAATTCCAGGACCGCTGGCATGACGTGACCGCAAGCGAAAAACTGGTCCTGCCCGAGGATGCCCGCGACCTGGCGTTCGAATTCACCGCCTTCAGCTTCCAGGACCCGGCCAGTGTGACGTTGTCGTACCAGTTGGTCGGTTACGACCCGGATTGGCGCGACCTGCAAGTGGTGTCCCCGCGCAGCGTCAACTACACCAACCTGCCATCGGGTGACTACGTGTTCCAGGTCAAGGCTGCCAACAACGCCGGCGTATGGGGCCGCACGGTCGCGCGCCTGCCGTTCCGGATCACGCCACGCTTCCAGGAAACACCGCTATTCCTCATATTGGGCCTGCTGTTGCTGGGAACGGTGCTGTATGCCGGCTACCGGACGCAGCACCACGCGCATCTGGCACAGCGCAACCTGCTTGAGCAGCAGGTCAATGAACGCACCGAGCAGCTGCACGTGGCCAATGTCCAACTGGAACATGCCAGCCAGGCCGACCCCTTGACCGGCTTGCACAACCACCGCTACCTGGCCAACCAGATTCCCGCCGACCTTGCGTACTACGACCGTGAGCAGGCGCGCGGGGCCTATTCCAACCATGCCCTGGTGTTCGCCGTGATCGGCTTCGGCGACGCGTTTGGCACCGCTGAGAGCCCCCAATTCACGGTCGATGGCATGGCCTTGTCACATGCCGCGCAGACCCTGGTTCGACTGGTGCGTGCAGGTGACTACCTGGCCCGTTGGCAGGACGATTGCCTGCTGCTGGTGTTCCGGCCAACGCCACGGCTGGCTGTGACCAACCTGGGCGAACGCATCCGGGCGAGTGTCGCCAGCCAACCGTTGGACAGGGGAGACGGCCAGCAGGTCGCACTGGACTGTTCGGTTGGCCTGGCCGAGCTCCCGCTGGCACACGATGGACAGCAACTCTTCGGCTGGGAGCAGTCTGTGGAACTGGCGGAGGCTGCGCTGCATTGGGTCAGGCAACATCGGGGGCATGGCTGGGCGCTGTTGCGGCCGACGCAATCTGCAGACCTCGGCAACATGCTGCATGATCTACGCAGCAACGTTGCAAGGTTCATCATCCAAGGCCAGCTGGACGTCGTTGGGTCCAGCATGTCCGATCCATCCGAGCGGAAGGACCACGAGGTGTAAACGCGGGACATGCGAGCGATCACAGCCACCCTGTCCAGATCGCTGCTACTGGTCGGCCTGTACTTCGGCCTGGCTGCCTTTGCCGGCCAGTTCATCGCCATGCCGGGAACCGTGGCCCTGTTCTGGCCCGCATCGGGCCTGGCGCTGGCGGCCGTCATCCGTTACGGCTTGCGCTGGATCTGGATTGTTCCGGTGGCCATGGCCCTGGTGCACATGACGGTCAGCCCGGTGCCAGCCGCATTCATTCCGTATTCGATCCTCAGCAATACCCTGGGCGTGCTTGCAGGCGGCTGGTTCGTCCTACGCGCGGGATTGCCCGGACACTTGGACATCCGTTTCGCGTTCCGGGTCCTGCGTGGCGGCATGCTGATGGCGTTGATCAGCGCGCTCATCGGCGTTGGCGGCATGGTGGCGTCCGGCCTGATCCGGGAATCATCGGAACTCGACGCGCTGGTGAAATGGTCGCTGGGCGACCTGCTCGGCATCGTCAGTATTGCGCCCGCATTGCTGATGATCGGTTTCCGCAAGCCGGCCGACAAAATTGACCGGGCATCGAATTACGGCACGGAGAACGAAAAACTGGCATGGAACATGGCCCTCGCCGCCAGCTTTCTGTTGCTGGCCTGGGGCGGTTCGCAAGGCGGCCAATTCGTGCTGGGCCTGAGCAGCCTGCCGTTGTCGATCATGGTCTGGAGCGCGTTGCGCTTCGAACCGATACGCACTGCGGTCGCGGTGCTGCTGAGCGAACTGTTGATCGGCATGCTGGCCGGCCTTGGCCTGGCCGGCTTCCAGGCGCCCGTGCAGGCGCTCGACAGCGCTATCCTGCTCGGCTACCTGTGCCTGCTTGCGATCCTGCCGATCATCCTGACCTTGACCGTGCACGAGCAGCGCCTGGCTGCACGCAGGCTGGCCACGCACGCCAACATCGACAGCCTGACCGGATTGCCGAACCGCAACGCCTTCGAAGCCAAGGTCAACCGGATCCTGGGCGATCCGGGCGAACCACCGATGGCACTGGCTTATCTGGACCTGGACAACTTTTCCCTGATCAACGACACCTCAAGCCATGTGGCCGGCGACGTGATGATCGTCGGTGTCGCCGGCGCACTCGCATCCAGCCTGCGCGAAGGCGACCTGCTGGCACACCTGGGCGCCGACGAATTCGCGGTACTGCTGCGCAATTGCAACCCGACCATGGCGCGCGAAGCCGCCGGTGCGCTGGCCCGCGCCGTCGAACACTATCGTTGCGAATGGCAAGGCCACGCGATGGCCACCAGCATCAGTATTGGCGTGGTGCCGTTCCGCACCGGCGAGGCAAAATTCGCGGAAGTTCTTTCGAAAGCGGATGCCGCCTGCTTCACCGCCAAGGAGCTTGGTGGCAACCGGGTGTTCCTCGCCAGCGGACTGGCCAGCGAGGTGCTGGATCGCACCGCCAGCATGCGCTGGGCGCTGCGGATTCGCGAAGCACTGGAGCATCACCACTTCCTCCTGCATGCCCAGACCCTCGCACCATTGCACGCAAACACGGAGCAGGGCCGTCACTTCGAATTGCTGATCAGGCTCAAGGAGCCAGGCCAGGACACCCTGCTGATGCCCAGTCAGTTCATGCCGGCGGCGGAGCGCTTCGGCCTGGGCCTGCGCATCGACCGCGAAGCGGTCATGCTCGCGCTGGACTGGCTGGAAGCACACCCCGAGCAAGCGGCGCAGGTGGCAACCTGCAGCATCAACCTTTCCGGTGAAGCGATGGTCGACGAAAGCTTCATCGGTTTCGTCGCCGAGCGCCTGCGCAACAGCAGCTTCCCCGGCAATCGCCTGTGCTTCGAAGTGACCGAGACCAGCGCCGTGCGCGACCTCGCCCGCGCGCAGCGCTTCATCGACGAGATGCGCAGCCTCGGCTGCCGTTTCGCGCTGGACGACTTCGGCACCGGCTTCTGTTCCTTCAGCTACCTGCGCGCACTGGACGTGGACTATTTCAAGATCGACGGCAGTTTCGTGCGCGAGATGGACACCTCACCGCTGGCCGCCGAGGTCGTGCGCTCAATCACCAAGATCTCGCACCTGCTGATGAAGAAAACCGTGGCCGAGCACACCGAAACCATCGCCCAGCGCGACGCGCTGGCTGCACTCGGCGTTGATTTCGCGCAGGGCTATGCAATCGACCGGCCGATGCCGCTGGATGAGTATTTCAACCAGCGGCAGGATGCAATCTAGCGGGCGTTTGTGTCTGCTCAGCCGCCGCCGTTGAAATGCTTGCGCAGCCCAGCCCAGCAGGCCTGGTAATCACGCTGCCGATTCGTGGCATCGAGTGCTTGCGCCGTTGGCCGGATGACTTTGCAGGTCTCGAACATGATCGCCATGGTGTCACGCACATAGTCCGGCTTCGACGTGTCCGCATGGCTGGCCTTCTCGAACGTAACCGCATCTGGGCCGTGGCCGGTCATGCAGTTGTGCAGCGAACAGCCACCCGGTGCGAACCCCTCAGCCTTGGCATCGTATTCACCATGGATCAAGCCCATGAACTCGCTGGCGATGTTGCGGTGGAACCACGGCGGCCGGAACGTGTCCTGCGCAGCCAGGACGCGCGGCGGGAAGATGGCGAAATCAAGGTTGCCCACGCCGGGCGTGTCGGTTGGCGAGGTCAGTACCAGGAAGATCGACGGATCTGGATGGTCATAGCTGATCGAACCGATCGTATTGAACCTGCGCAGGTCATATTTGTACGGCACGTGGCTGCCATGCCAGCCGACCACGTCCAGCGGCGAATGACCGATGTCGGCGCGCCACAGATGTCCCTGGAATTTTGCAATGAGTTCGAAGTCACCTTCGAGATCCTCGAACGCCGCATTCGGGGTCAGGAAATCGCGCGGATTCGCCAGCCCATTGCTGCCAATCGGCCCGAGGTCTGGCAGGCGCAGGAATCCGCCGAAGTTCTCACAGACATAACCGCGCGACGGCCCATCGGGAAGCTCGACCCGAAAGCGGATGCCACGCGGGATCACCGCGATCTCCTGCGGCTCGATGTCGAGCACACCGAGTTCGGTTTCGATATGCAGACGGCCTTGCTGCGGCACGATCAGCAGCTCGCCGTCGGCATCGTAGAAGTAGCGCCCCTGCATCGACGCATTGGCTGCGTACAAGTGCACGCCGATGCCGGACTGCGCCTCAGGCGAGCCATTGCCAGCCATGGTCACCAGCCCATCGACGAAATCAACGGATGCATCCGCACCCGGCAGTGGCAGCGGATCCCAGCGCAACTGGTCCGGGGTCACCGGGCCGCTGCCGAAATCGTTGTGTAAGCCAGGCTGATTGAACGGCACGAACGGCCCATGCATCGCCGCCGGACGTATCCGATACAACCAGCTGCGGCGGTTCTGGTGGCGCGGCGCAGTGAACGCGGTGCCCGTCAGCTGTTCCGCGTACAAACCATGCGCGACCTGTTGGGGCGAGTTGCGCCCAACGGGCAATGTGCCGGGCAACGCTTCGGTCGCGAATTCGTTGCCGAAGCCGGACTGATAGCCGTTCGATTGCATGGTCACAGCACGCCGCGTTCCATCTGGTCGCGTTCGATGCTCTCGAACAGCGCCTGGAAGTTGCCTTCACCGAAGCCTTCATTGCCCTTGCGCTGGATGATTTCGAAGAAGATCGGGCCAAACGCGTTCTTGGTGAAGATCTGCAACAGCTTTTGCGTCTTGGTTTCCAGGTCGGCGTCGATCAAAATCGAATTGCGCCGCAGCCGTGCCACGTCTTCGCCATGGTTGGGCACGCGCTGATCGATTACATCGAAATACGTTTCCGGCGTGTCCAGGAACGTGAGCCCGGCCTCGCGCATTTTTTCGACCGTGGCGTAGATGTCGTCGGTGAAACAGGCGATGTGCTGGATGCCCTCGCCCTTGTAGGCGTCGAGGTATTCGTTGATCTGCGATTTCGGATCGTTGGATTCATTCAACGGGATGCGCACGATGCCGTCCGGTGCGGTCATCGCCTTGGACACCAGCCCGGTCTTGGCGCCCTTGATGTCGAAGTAGCGGATCTCGCGGAAGTTGAACAGCTTTTCGTAATAGTCCGACCACTTCTGCATGTTGCCGAAGTACAGGTTGTGGGTCAGGTGGTCGATGAAGGTCAGCCCGAAGCCGACCGGATCCTGGTCCGCGCCTTCGATCGGCAGGTAGTCCTCATACATCGAACCGTTGTCGCCATAGCGGTCGACCAGGTACAGCATGCAATCGCCGATACCCTTGACCACCGGCGCATCGACGGCTTTCGATTCAGGCTTGTGCTCGATCGCTTCACCGCCGTTGCCGATGACCATGGCGCAGACTTCGTCAGCCGGCTTGCGGAAACGGATCGCGAAACCGCAGGCGCAAGGGCCATGCGCCGCGGCGAAATCCGCAGCGAACGAATCCGGGTCTTCGTTGAGCAGGAAATTGACCCCGCCCTGGCGATACACGGTTATCGCGCGCGACTTGTGGCGCAGCACCGCGGTGAAGCCCATGTTGCGGAAGTAGTCATGCATGAACCCGGCCTCACCTGCCGGTGCGGCGAATTCGACGAACTCGAAGCCATCGATCCCCATCGGGTTCTCGAAGGTGGTGACCTGCATGCCAAGATTGGGTTGAGCGCTCATGGTGGTTCCTGTAAGTGCATGTGGCGACTTGCACGTGAACCTCAGAGTCTATAGTTTCACATGCAACCATTTCAAGCCGCGATGCAGCACACGAACACCCCGGGGAACCGACCATGCGGCCTATCCAGCTGGACCTGAAGCATTTCCTGCCCTACCGGTTGAGCGTGTTATCCAACCGGATCAGCAGCGCGATCGCCCGCGAGTACTCGCAGCGGTTCGGGCTGGGCGTGACCGAATGGCGGGTGATGGCCGTACTCGGCCGCAAGGGCGGCCTGTCCGCCAACCAGGTCGCACAGCGCACCGCGATGGACAAGGTCGCGGTCAGCCGTGCGGTGGCCAGCCTGATCGCGGCGGGCCGCCTGCTGCGCGAGTTCGACGACAACGACCGCAGGCGCTCGGTGCTGCGCTTGTCCGACGCCGGTTACGTGGTGTACGACCAGGTCGCACTGCTGGCGCTGGCCTTCGAGAAGCATGTGCTCGGCGGCATGCCCGACGAGGAACGTGACCTGCTGTTCCGCCTGCTCGACCGACTGGATGAGCTGGAACTCCACGCCGAGCAGTTCGCATCGGAACATGACGCCACGCAGGACTGAAGCGAATGCATGCCCCAACAAAAACGGCAGCCGAAGCTGCCGTTTTTGTTGCGCGAAGCGGATCGGGCGTTATTTCACGCCATGCATCCAGCGCTGGATCAGCGGCGCGATCAGGAACAGCAGCACGCCTGCACCGACCAGCGCGTAGAAGCCGAAGGTGTAACCGGCATGCGCCGATTCCACCGTCATGCCGCCTTCGCCGCTAACCTTGCCAGCGAAAATACCGGCCAGGTTGTTGCCGATCGCAATCGACAGGAACCAGCAGCCCATCGCGAAACCGGTCAACTTGGCCGGGGCCAGCTTGGTGGTCATCGAAAGACCAATCGGCGACAGGCACAGCTCGCCGACCGACTGGATCACGTAGACCATGATCAGGGTCCAGAACGGGATCTTGCCGGCATCGTCGACCATGCCCTTGAGCGCGACCATCAGCAGCAGGAAGGCCAGGCCATTGAAGATCAGGCCCAGGCCGAACTTGCGCGGGATGGTCGGGTTGTTCTTGCCCATCCTGACCCACAGCCAAGCCAGGATCGGCGCGAAAAGAATAATCGCCACCGAGTTCACCGACTGGAACCAGGACACCGGGAAATCGTTGGTGCCCGCGAGTGCGTTGAACATACCCACCATGCCGATGTCGCGATTGACGATCTTCTCGGCCAGGAAGTTGAACGAACTGCCCGCCTGCTCGAAGAACATCCAGAACAGCACGTTGAACACGAAGATGGTCAGCATCGCCATTACTTTGTCGCGTTGCACGCTGCCTTCGCGCACGCCCTCGCGGAACAGCATCACCGCCGGAATCACGAACAACGCCATCAGGATGTATTGCAGGACCGTGGCATCGATGGTCAGCAGCGTATAGAACACCGGCACGCCGATCAGCACGCCACCCAGCAACACCAGCGAGACATTGCGCATGCCAGCCTGGTGCTCGGCATGCTGGCCGAGCCCCTTGAGCTGGCGACGGCCGAACCAGAACCACACCAAGCTCAGCAGCATGCCGATGCCGGCAGCGATGAAAACGATCTTGTAGGCCGGCATGTCTTCGATGCCGAAGATCTTCTTGGCCAGGTACTGGGTGATCAGCGGGGCGATCAGTGCGCCCATGTTGATACCCATGTAGAAGATGGTGAAGCCGGAATCACGACGGTCGTCGCTTTGCGCGTAGAGCTTGCCGACCAGGGTCGAGATGATCGGCTTGAACAGGCCGTTACCGACGATGACCGTGGCCAGGCCCAGCTTGAACATCGACTCCGACGGCATCGCCAGCAAGAACAGGCCGGAAGCCATGATGACCGCGCCAAGCAGGATCGAACGCTGGTGTCCGATCAATTTGTCGGCGATGAAGCCACCGAAGATCGCACCGGCATACACCAACGCCAGGTAGGCGCCGTAGAGCTCACTTGCGGGCTTTTCGCCGGAGGCGTCGCCGCCGTGGAACTGGGCGACGATGTACAGCACCATTGCCCAGCGGATGCCGTAGAACGCGAAGCGTTCCCAGAATTCCGACATGAACAGCATCCACAACGGACGCGGATGCCCCATCAGCTGTGGGAAGTCCGGCGGGTTGCCGTTCACGGGTGAATCCACCGATGGGCCAGCTGGCTCCACGGCATTGGGGACATTGGTCGAGGTCATCGCGTTTCCCGGTTGGACGGAGGTCAACCGGCCAAGAATGACCGACCCTGTATCGCAGCGTCAAACCTTGGAAGGCTGCCGAAATATGCTGCGCTGCAGCGCAGTACGTGTAGCTCAGCGCGTGTCCGCGTCCGCGCCATAGCCCTTTCCAGGCCCGACAACGGTGCGCACTTCGAACAATTCAGGGAAGAAGGTCAGCTCCAGCGCCTTGCTCAGGAAGGCCACGCCACTGGAGCCACCAGTTCCTCGCTTGAACCCTATGATCCGCATCACCGTGCGCATATGCCGGAAGCGCCACAGCTGGAACTGGGTTTCCAGGTCCACCAGGTCCTCGCACAGCGCGTACTCGCGCGAGTAACGGTCCGTATCCTCGTAAATGCGTTCGAACACCGGCAGCAGCCCCTGGTCCATCACATGCGGCTGCGACCAGTCGCGCTCCAGGTGGACTGCCGGGATGTCGTGGCCCCAGCGCGCGAGGTAGCGCAGGAATTCGTCGTACAGGCTAGGCGCGTTCAGCACCGACTCAAGTGCTGCATGGCCGTACACGTCATGCGCGAACACCTTCAGCATCGCCGCGTTCTTGTTGCCCATCAGGAATTCGACGGTGCGATATTGCAGCGACTGGAACCCGGACGATGGCCCCAGGATGTCCCGGAACTCCATGTATTCGGAAGGCGTCAGCGTCTCCAGCACCGACCACTGCGCGGTCAATTGATCCAGCACCCGCTTGCAACGGGCGGCAACCTTGCCGAACTGCCAGGCGCGATCATGGCGCAGGTGCTCGGTGGCGGCGCTCAGTTCATGGATCAACAGCTTCAGCCATAACTCGCTGGTCTGGTGCTGGATGATGAACAGCATCTCGTCGTGGTGCGGCGGATTCGACAGCGGATGCTGCGCCGACAGCAGCCGGTCCAGTTGCAGGTAGCCGCCGTAACTTAGCCGTCCGGCAAGATCGGTATGGATGCTGGCTTCCAGGTCGCGCTGGTTCTTTTCGATGCTCATTTCGCAAGTTTGGCATGCCGCGCCGCGCAATGGCCCGAGCGCAGGCTCCGGTATCATGAGCGTTTCCGCCGCGGATGCCATTGCCAATGACCGTCGCCGCCACGTTCGAAATCGAATACCTGCAATACCTGAAACCTGATGGCAGCCTGTCCGGCCCGCTGCCGCCCGCGGTACCCAATGCCGAAGCATTGCTCCCGCTGTTCAAGCAGATGCTCTACGTGCGCACCTTCGACACCAAGGCGATTGCCCTGCAGCGCACCGGCAAGCTCGGTACCTACGCGGCCTGCCTGGGCCACGAGGCGACCCATGTCGGTATCGGCGCATCGATGAAACCTGAAGACGTGTTCGCGCCCAGTTATCGCGAATACGGCGCGCAGTTCATGCGCGGGGTGAAGCCACGCGAAGTGCTGATGTACTGGGGCGGCGACGAACGTGGCAACGATTTCGAAGGACCGCGCAACGACTATCCCTGGTGCGTGCCGATTTCCACCCAATGCCTGATGGCCGCTGGCGCCGCGCTCAGCTTCAAGCTGCGCAAGCAGGACCGGGTCGCGGTGGCAACCTGCGGTGATGGCGGCTCGTCGAAGACGGATTTCTATGCCGCGCTCAATTCGGCGGGCGCGTATTCGCTGCCGCTGGTGCTGTGCGTGATCAACAACGGCTGGGCCATCTCGGTTCCGCGCGCGTCGCAAACCGGCGCGCAGACGCTCGCGCAAAAGGGTATCGCCGGCGGCCTGCACTGCCTGCAAGTGGACGGCAACGACCTGGTGGCGGTGCTCGAGGCAATGCGTCGTGCCCATGAACGCGCACGTAGCGGCGAAGGCGGCAGCGTGATCGAATTCATGACCTATCGCCTGCATGACCACACCACCGCCGACGACGCCCGCCGTTATCGCGGCGAGCAGGAAGTGAAGGATGCCTGGTTGAAAGAACCGTTCCTGCGCCTGCGCAAATTCCTGACCGACCAGAAACTGTGGGACGAGGCACAGGAAAAGGCGTGGATCGAGGAATGCGGAAAATTGATCGACGTCGAGATCAACGCCTACCTGGAATGCCCGGTGCAGCCAGTGGAGGCGATGTTCGATTTTCTTTATGCCGAGTTGCCTGAAGAGCTGCATGCGCAACGCGCGGCCGCAATTGCACTGGAGAAGCGCCCATGAGCGACGCCAAACCTATCGCATTGATCGAAGCGATCACCCAAGCCCTGGCTTATGAGCTGCGCAACGACGACAGCGTCGTAGTGCTGGGCGAGGACGTCGGCATCAATGGCGGCGTGTTCCGCGCCACCGCCGGTCTGTCCGCCACCTTCGGCACCGAGCGCATCCTCGACACACCGCTGGACGAAACCACCATTGCCGGGCTGACCGTTGGCATGGCCTCGCAAGGCATGCGCCCGGTCGCCGAAGCGCAGTTCGATGGCTTCATGTATCCGATGGTCGACTTCATCGTCTGCCACGCGGCACGCATGCGCTACCGCACCCGCGGCCGCCTGAGTTGCCCGATGGTGCTGCGAGTGCCGTGGGGCGGCGGCATCCGCGCGCCGGAACACCATTCCGAAGCCAACGAATCCATCTTCACCAACGTACCTGGATTACGCGTGGTGATGCCGTCGTCACCGGCACGCGCCTATGGCTTGTTGCTGGCTGCGATCCGCGACCCGGATCCGGTGATCTACATGGAGCCCAAGCGCATCTATCGCCAGTACAAGGAACTGGTGCCAGATGACGGCGAGGCGCTGCCGCTGGATGTCTGCTTCGTGCTGCGCGACGGCAGCGACATCACCCTGGTCACCTGGGGCGCGCAGGTCAAGGAAACCCTGGAAGCCGCCGAGGCACTGGCGAAGGATGGCATCAGCGCCGAAGTGATCGATGTCGCCACGCTGACGCCGCTGGACTTCGCCACCATTGCCGAATCCATCGCCAAGACGGGGCGCTGCGTGATCGTGCACGAGGCCGCCAAGACCGCGGGCTTCGGCGCCGAGATCGCCGCGCGCTGCGCCGAGGAATGCATGTTCGACCTGGTTGCGCCGGTCGAGCGTGTGACCGGCTACGACACCCACATCCCGCTGTTCCGCCTGGAAATGAAATACCTGCCCAGCGTCGACAAGATCGTCGCCGCGGCCAAGCGCGCCACGGCACATTCGTAGGGCGGACCCAGGCCTGCCTTCGGATACCACGACATTTCAACGACGGGCCAAGGCCCAACGGACAAAACCAACATGGCGAACAAACAATTCAAGCTGCCCGACCTCGGTGAAGGCCTGCCGGATGCGACCATCGTCGAGTGGTACGTCAAGGTCGGCGACACCATCAAGCTGGACGACAACCTGGTCTCGATGGAGACCGCCAAGGCCGTAGTCGACGTGCCCTCGCCGGTCTCCGGCAAAGTGCTCAAGCTGGCCGGTGACGCAGGTGACATCGTGATCACCGGACACATGCTGGCCGAGTTCGAGCTGGATGCGTCGATGCCGCAGCGTGCCGAAGGCCAGGACACCGGCCACAGCCACGGCTCCGCGCATGAGGAAGAACCTGCCCCCGTACCTGCCGCACCGACCAAGCCCGAACCCGCCGCCAAAGCGGAAGCAGCCGACGACGCCGGCACGGTAGTCGGCGCGATGCAGGTCGGTACTGCGGTGATGGCCCAGGCCGCGATCGCATCTGGTGGGGTCAAGGCGATGCCGGCCGTCCGCGCAACAGCACGCAAGCTCGGCGTCGATATCGCCCGCGTGTCGCCCAGCGGCACCGATGGCACGGTCAGCATGGCTGACGTCAAGCGGGCAGCCGCTGATGGTTCGCTCTTGCTCCCCTCTCCCGCGAGCGGGAGAGGGGCTGGGGGTGAGGGCACGCCTCCCCCATCCGCCCTTCGGGCACCTTCCCCCGCAAGCGGGGGAAGAGAGAGGTCCACGCTGTCGCAATCCGGCAAGCCGATGCGCACCCAGCCGCCGGGTGCAGTCGCGACCGGCCAGCCCGAACAACTCAAGGGCGTACGCCGCAACATGGCGCGGGTCATGGCCGATGCACACGCGCAGGTGGTACCCACGACGCTTGTCGACGATGCCGACCTGCACGCGTGGAGCGGCCGCCAGGACATCACTGCCCGACTGGTGCGTTCGATTGTCGCCGCATGCAAGGCAGTGCCCGCGCTCAATGCCTGGTTCGATGGGCCCAACCTGAGCCGTACCCTGCATCCGCATGTCGACATCGGTATTGCCGTCGACACCGACGATGGACTGTTCGTGCCCGCCCTGCGCAATGCCGACATGCTCGACGCCGTCGGCGTGCGCGCGGCGATCAAGCGTTTGCGCGTGCAGGTCGAGGACCGTTCAATCGCGACCTCGGAACTGTCCGGCTACACGATCTCGCTGTCGAACTTCGGCATGTTCGCCGGACGCTACGCGACACCAATCGTCGTGCCGCCGACTGTGGCTATTATTGGTGCAGGCAAGTTGTCGCACGACGTGGTCGCGGTGATGGGCGGGATCGAAGTGCATCGGCGCATGCCGATCTCGCTGACCTTCGACCATCGCGCCTGCACGGGTGGCGAGGCGGCGCGCTTCCTGGCTGCGCTGCTGGACGACATGGCACAATCGAATTGAGGCAGGACGGCTGTAGGGCGGGCTCAGGCCGCCGAGACACAAGCCCGCCGAGACAGACTCCATAAAAGCTGGCATGCGGTTTCGGTCAGGCCGACAGGTTCACGACTTGTCGGCCTCACCTTCCAGCTGCGCGGCGACGAACGCGGCCAGCGCAGCGTTGACGTCATCGGAACTCACGTCATCACCCAGGCTGAAGTCGAGCTGGTCGCTGTCCAGCGTGCCCTGTTTGATCGCGGCGATGCGCTCGCCGGCATCACGCGGCGAGGCGAAGCCGGCGCTTTGCAGCAGCACGCGCTCGCCAAGCATCAGCTTGAAGTAGAACTTGCCATCGGCATCGCGATATTGCTTGAAGGTCGGTACCAGGGCCGTGTCGGCTTTCTTCGCAGATGCCTGCGTTCCTGCATCGCCTGCATTGGACAGGTCACGTAGCCCGACCGCGTCCCGCAAGGCCTGCATGCTGGGTGTTGCATGCGCCGTGCGCAGGCGCTGCGCGCCATCGCGCAGGATCGCCTCGATGTCGGCAGGCTTGGCGATCAGCGCTTCGTACTGCTCGCGCAGCGGTGACACTTCGGCATCGATGCGCTCGAATAGTTTTTGTTTGGCATCACCCCAGCCAATGCCGTCGGCATAGGCCTGGCGCATCGCGGCGGTCTCTTCCAAGGTGGCAAATGCCTGGTAGATCTGGAACAACGCCGAGCCTTCGGTGTCCTTGGCTTCGCCGGGCGCACGCGAATCAGTGAGGATGCCGGCGATGAGCTTTTTCAGTTCCGCGCGCGGCGCGAACATCGGAATGGTGTTGTCGTAGCTCTTGCTCATCTTGCGGCCATCGAGTCCCGGCAAGGTCGCGACCTGTTCCTCGATCGCGGCCTCCGGCAAGGTGAAGAATTCCCTTGATGAAGGCTGGCCGTACAGATGATTGAAGCGCTGGCCGAAATCGCGCGCCATTTCGATGTGCTGCACCTGGTCGCGACCGACCGGCACCTTGTGCGCATTGAACAGCAGAATGTCGGCGGCCATCAGCACCGGGTACATGAACAGGCCGGCGCTGATACCGGCATCGTCGTCCTCGCCTTCGGCGCGGTTGCGGTCCACTGACGCCTTGTAGGCATGCGCGCGGTTGAGCAGGCCCTTGCCGGCGACGCAGGTCAGCAGCCATGTCAGTTCAGAAATTTCCGGGATGTCGGACTGCCGGTAGAACCACACCGATTGCGGGTCCAGGCCACAGGCCAGCCACGCGGCGGCGATCTCCAGCGTGCTGCGCTGCACCCGCGCCGGCTCGCTGATCTTCACCAGCGAGTGGTAGTCGGCGAGGAAGTAGAAGCTCTCCACGCCGGGCGTGCGCGAGGCGGCGATGGCCGGGCGGATCGCGCCGACGTAATTGCCGAGGTGCGGGGTGCCGGAGGTGGTGATGCCGGTCAGGACGCGGGTCTTGCTCATGGAATTCAGTGCTGTCGATGCGGCGCACAGTTTAACCGCCGCGGCCATCAACCCCATCCGCACGCGTGGGGCGTTTGCATCCATGCACACCAACTGCGCCTTGCGCGCGCCAATCTCTCCTGGAGACCGCCATGATCCGTCGCCCATCGCTCCACTTACCGCTCGTCCTGGCTCTTGCCCTGACGTCCGCAGCGGCCTGTTCGCCGCTATCCGCCCGAGACCTGGTCGGCCTTGACATCATCGACCGCGATACCGGCCAGGTCCTGCCGGAATACGGCCAGCACGGCCAGCGCGGCCAGGACTGGGTCGCCGGCGTACCGGGCCATCGTTATTCGGTGCGCCTGATCAATACCACCGGCGAACGCGTGCTGGTGGTGCTGTCGGTCGATGGCGTCAACGCGGTCAGCGGCCAGACCGCTTCGGCCTCGCAGGGCGGCTATGTGCTGGATCCATGGGAAACCGCGGAGATCGCCGGCTGGCGCAAGTCACTGGACGATGTCGCCCAGTTCCTGTTCACCGACCTGCCTGACAGTTATGCGGCGCGCACCGGGCGCCCGGACGATGTCGGGGTGATCGGCATCGCGGTGTTCAAGGAGCGCCACGTGCAGCCGTACTACGCGCCTACGGCCCCACCCATCGCATCGAACCGTGCGCGCCAAGAGGCTTCAGGCAAGGCTGCCGCGCCGGCTGCGTCAGCCGACCGTGCGATGTCCCAGGCGGAAGCGATGCCGCAACAACTGGGCACCGGCCATGGTGAACGCGAATGGGCGCCGGTCGGGCAGACCGAATTCGTCCGCGCCAGCCGCAGCCCGCAACAGGTCAGCCAGCTGCGCTATGACGATGCCGACCACCTGGTGGCGATCGGCGTGCTGCCGCGCCCGTATCCGCCCTATGTGCAAAGCGGTCCACGCGCGTTCCCGAACGGTTTCGTCGCCGATCCACCACGCGGATGGCGCTAAACGCAAATGCGGCGCAGATGCGCGAATGGCCAGCACAAATAAGACGGGCCAGGTTTCCCTGGCCCGTCGGGCATCCTTGCGTTGTTGCCTTCCTTGATCGCTTGGCAGGCGCTAACTGATCGAAACTTCGATCAGCACTTGGCGTCCTTGCAGTCTTCCGCCTTCTGCTCAACCTTCTCGCCGACCTTCTGCACGTCCTTGCCGGCGCCGGCCATGGTGTTACAAGCGGTCAACGCGAATGTCGAGAACGAAGCCAACACCAACAGGGCAAACAAACGCTTCATAGGGATCTCCTGATGATCGGGGATGATCAAAGCGCAACCGGATGGTCAGCGCGTGCGTGCATGAAAGCGCACCCGACTGTGAAGCCAGTGTGCAATCGCCGCCAAGTGGCACAACCGCGGATGAACCGAAGCGTGGAAATCAAGTATCAATCGCGCATCAAGGTCGACTTGCCGAACAGGCTCTCGACCAGGTCCACGGTCAGTTTGGCGGTGGCGTTGCGCCGATCCAGCGCCGGATTGACCTCGACGATATCCAGCGAGGCCATGCGCCCGGTGTCGGCCACCATTTCCATGATCAGCTGGGCTTCGCGGTAATTCACGCCGCCCGGCACGCGCGTGCCAGTGCCAGGTGCGATCGAGGGATCCAGCATGTCGACGTCGAAACTGACATGCAAATGGGTGTCTGCATCCACGCCGTCCAGCGCTTCCTCCATCACCCGGCGCATGCCGACTTCGTCGATGTAACGCATGTCGTAGATGTCCAGGCCATGCTCCTGCACCAGCCGCTTTTCGCCGCGGTCCACCGAGCGGATGCCGATCAGGCGAAGCTGGTCCGGTCGCAGGGCGGGCGCCGCGCCGCCCATGGTTGTCAACTGTTTCGGCCCCAGACCGCACAGGCAGGCCACCGGCATGCCATGGATATTGCCCGAGGGGGTGATGTCGCGGGTGTTGAAATCGGCGTGCGCATCCAACCACAACACGCGCAGCTTCTTGCCCTGGGTGCGGCAATGCGCGGCTACCGCGGCGATTGAACCGATCCCCAGGCAATGGTCGCCACCGAGCAGGATCGGCATGCGGCCGGCCTGCAGCTCGCGCGTGCTGGCATCGAACACGGCCTGGTTCCACGCGACCACTTCGACCAGGTGGCGGTATCCATCCACCGGCGGACTGACCGGATTGCGCGGCCCGGGAAGATCACCCAGATCGCGGGCATCCACGCCACGCTTGCAGATCGCTTCGACCAAGCCGGCCACGCGCAATGACTCTGGCCCCATCGAAGCGCCGCGACGCGATGCGCCTATGTCGGTGGGCACGCCGAACACGGATACAGGTGGATAGCTGTGGCTCATGGGGTCGTCCTCGTGGGTGGGTGCGAGCAGACGTGCCGCGACGATTGGTGCCGCTTATCAGCACCGAATAGTCAGCCTAAGCGGCTGTTTTACCTGGCACTGGCAAGCGGATATTAGCGTTAGTGCCCCCATTTATGCCCCCGGCGCGGCTTCGCTGGGTGCCTCAATGACGGACGACAACTACCTTGGTCGAAGTGTATCGCGAGGTAGTGCCCGCTCAAAGAGTCAGTGGCTTCTTACTTTCTTCGGTCATTGCGACCTACAAGTTGAGCCGTCACTTACCGCAAGAGTCGACGTTGCGGTCAGTAGTTTCAAGCAGTAATCCCTAGCCTAGAGCGGAATCGTCGTGAATGCGACGTAAAGTCTAGGTCACGCCAGTCAATCCAATCCATGGCCGCGAGCCATCAAGTGAGGCGACGCTTGGTTCAGATTCATTAGGTAGGACGTAAGACCCTCTTCGATTTGCGGCTGCGACTTTGCCTCGGTTCGCCCCACTATCGCGAGCGTTGCCATGTCTCGATCTGGATATTTCCGAACCCGGCGCAACAACTCGTCCGGACCTAGGACAGAGAGAGCGTGCCAAAGCAAATGCTCCATACACAAGACCCGCCCGGTGAGTTCGGGGATCACTCCCTCGGCATGCAGGAGCGCGAGTGCGCGAATGGCCCGTTTGTCGCCCGTCAGAACGAAAGCTTCGGCCGCACCGCCAGTGGCGGCGAACAGCACCTGTTCTCCTACGTCGATGTCAGGACGCCCCTGCAGCCTGGCGATCAGACTGACATCCGGGTCGGGCATTGGAGTGCATTGCGCCAAATACGGAACTAGCGTTGCAGCCACCGCCGGGTCCTTAAACAATTTCGGGTCGGCTTTCCTTGCCCGCGGGGGCAACGATGCTAAGACAGCCACCTCCGCCCAAGTGGCCCCGACGAGGGTGGGCACCATATCCAATAGACCCCAATGGGCTGCGCTGAGCAGCACATCGTTGTCGACCAAAAGAACCACCGTGTGCATCAGGCCGCTCGAGCAGCCACCCCAGTGATCTGTTCGACAAACTCCTGTAGATCGCCGGCAATTGCTCCGGTGTCAATTTGTTTAGCCAACCGATCCACCAGAGTCGCCTGGGCATCCACGTCATCGGCCAAGAACCGCAAGGCCAGATTGGCATCCGCCCATCGCCGTGAAGTGAAGGCGTAACGCAGAATTAGGTGGCCCGGCGCTGTTCTTAGCCGCGGCCCGCCCTCCAGTGCCTTGTCCACGAGCTCCATCATCGTCGCCCGGGTACCCCAACTGCTCACGACCTGCTCGAGATCGCGCCCACCCAAAACGCTGTGCGCAAAAGCATTGGCTTCGCGCTCTTGCTGGTCGAGTTGAGATTCGGCTTCGAAGTCGGACGTATCTTTGATAGACCCCTCCACTATCGAGCCGTTGTCCGGTACGTGGCCGAGCAGGATATGTCCCAACTCGTGGGCCAATATGAAGCTTAGCCAGGCCTTGGAGTCGTTCTTGCGTGCAATCACGATCGCGGGCCGCGACTCAACCTTCATCGCCACCGCGTCCATTTTCTTGACGCCAGGCGGAAGGTTGGGGAGAGGAATCACGGGGATCCCGCATTCCCAGGCAAAGTCGAGGAGGCTGTCGAAGTCGACCCGGCCGTTGCGATTGGCGAGAATCTTGTCGCGCACCTCCTGGGCTGACAGCAGCGGCACAGGCGTCGGGTTCGGCATGGCAGCCACCACCGCCTTGGCCAAGGCGCCTGCAATACGGCTGGCCGCTTGAAGGTCTTCTGCGGTCACTCGGGCGGTGTGCTTGAATCGCGGCTCGGAAACCTCGCCCAAGGAATGAACCTGACCCTGAGCCAGGAGCACTGCATCCAATCCGAGGCGCCGGCTCATCATTAGCACGAACTCCCACGCGCCGGCCGTCGTTGAGGCCGTCGTGTCTTCCCACCATTCGGGCAACAGGGCTCCGACCTGCCTTTTGTTTAGGCCGATCCCACGCATCGTCGCCATCAGATCACGGTATGGGAGAACGTTCATGGGTGCTCCTTATCGGCACGCATCGCCGGCGGGTCGCGTAGTAGCGCCAGAGTGGGTGCCAAGGCCTCGATGACTCTGGCCAAGACCGCCGCGCCGCACGGGTTGTCCATTATGACTTGTCCAACGGCGTAAGAAAGGCGTCGCTCGTGAGCAGATATGGGCAATACCGCTTCAAGGTCTATATTTGCATATTTGCATATCTCACGCACCGGGTCGGTCACACGAGTCCGCTTGCCGGCCAACAAGCGGCTTATCTGGCTTTGCGGCTGCCCAGTCAACCTTTCTACGTCAGGCTGAGTGTGCCCATGCGCCAACATATGGGCTTTGATGCGCGGAATCGCGTCCAATATTCGGGGATCTATGGGCTGTTTTCCTCTCGGCATAATGGCATTATGGCATAAAGCGTGGCATAATCGCCAGCATGAGTTTCGTCCGCCACCGCGTCACCGAGCAGGAGCTTCGCCAAGCTCTCGCCACATGGTTTACGCCTCGGCTCGCCGCGGGTGATCTCCTAGTGGAGGAGATGGGAATCGAGAACGGCACGGCCCGTGTGGACGTCGCTCAGCTTGGTAGCTCGCTGTGTGGGTTCGAGATTAAAAGCGATTTCGATACGCTCGATCGCCTAGCTCATCAGATGCACGCCTACCATCGCGTGTTCGATGAGTTGACCATCGTTACTACCGCAGCGTTCGTTCCTCAGGTGTCGCTCCTGCTGGCACCTTGGTGGGGCATCCTCCAGGCCGAGCGCACAGACTCCGGTGAAGTGAGCCTGACACAAGTGCGCCCTCCCGACTTCAATCCGCGGCAGGAGCTTGAAAGCATCGCCGCCCTCCTTTGGCGCGACGAGGCCGCTGTCATTCTTCGGGACAATCTCGGCGCCAAGGTGGCCAGCTCGGCAAATCGGGCCAAACTCTACCGCCAGTTGGCCGACCTCACCGAACTGGCGACGCTCAAGAAATGGGTAATCGAGGTACTGCGTTCCCGCACATCCCTGCGTGAGCGCGACCTTCTTCGCTTCAAATCAGCACATTCAATCGCCGCGCCGTCTGAACGAGATGATGATTTGCGGCGTCTCGCCGCCATGTCGTGAGATTGCCAGTCTTGGTTTGACTTGGCTGCGCGTGAAAACTGTAACGCCCATCGCCATAGCTGAAAGGCGCCCCTGCATATTGAGGACTGGCGACCAGCAGCTTACATAGCGTGTTGTATTGGCCAAACCCTCCAGCCCCCGCCGTTTTGACCCCTTTGCCCCTCAAAAGCCACCACTCACCATCTAGTGCGTAGCGGATGGCGGCGGAAGGGTTCATGGCCGCCGGATCCGCTATCTCCAGTGGCTCGGGATTGGTTACGGTGAAGTCCCCAAATCGCACGTCGGCGCAGCCAAGCTGTAATCGCAAGTCCTGCCAGACGTGCCACTCCTTGCGCCGCAATTTGTTTTGGGCACCGACGGGAATACCTGTAAGGGTCAATGGGAACGAACCACCAGCCATGGAGACAAAGCTTGCGTCCCCTCCGGCCAAGGTGTCCCTGACGAACGGCTCGACGAATCCGCGCAACCACGGCTCGGGGGCATCGCCAATCGGCCCAAAGTCATAAATTACGTGAACCTGAACCTTGCGACCAACTGCCTTGCGTACGTCTTTGATCACCTTCACTGCTTGGACTAGCGTGAGCAATTGCAAGCGCAGCCGCAGGATGACGATCGAAAATTCCTTTAGTGCGGCCAAGTTCCCCAAGTTAGCGAACAGATCAGGCACATTAATGACCGGATAGGCAAGGTAGCCGTCCTTCTGCAGGCCGGCACACAGCCTGAGAAGTGGATTGAAAACCGATCCTGCCTGCCAGACATTTCGGCCATCGATGCCGAATGGAAAGAAATCGCCATGTGCGCGCTCGAGCTGGGCTCCTAACGCGGACCGCAAGTCTGCACCTGGCTTAGCTAGAACCTCTAAGACAGGCAGCATCACAGCTTGGTCAGCGGTATCCAGGTAACGAACTGCGTCTTGCTCTCCCTTTTTCCACTTTAATATCGGGTAGTACTTCGGACCTGCCATGCCATTCCCCTGCGTTGTAGACCCCGATCGTCGCACGCCAGTGATCCTGCGGCTGGGCATGCGTACCAGAGTTAAGAAACTAAACCATCTGTGCCGGTGCGCTCTTACCTCATGAGATGCAGCAGATCGAGGGATTACTGGGCTCTCGTTCTTTCACGCCACTACATCATTAAACAGGACATCCGTTGGCCGAACCGCATGTGTCGCCACGCCAATTAATTTCTCACATGCCATTCACTAGTTTTAGCTCGACAACTACGCGAGGGGTGTGTCTGACAGCAACTAATCGCGGGTGAAGGCTTAGCCTGCAAATAGCAGGAGAGGCAGAAACATCCGAGTTCGTGTTCGCGTGCGCTGAGTAGGGCTTCAATCCCCCGGCCACCTTCATGGTGTTACCAGGCGGATGACGGCGAGCATGATCCGATCTCATTGCAATGTCGGCGTCTAACGTTTTTATCTAGCCGTCGTAGGACGTCCAACATTCAGCGGAGTAGCACTCAGGTCATGCCTTGGCCGGCACCAGCCGCGCAGATTTCGGATCGTAGACGTACTTCGTAACTGAACCATCACGCATGCGCTCTACAGCCTCGTCAATGACTTGCAGCGGGACCAAGAACCACTCTCGCGGCTTTACAGGTTTTCCGAACCGATCCTCGATTGTTAGGTCGAGTTGCGCGGGAGCGAAAATCTTGTGGAACAAATTTTCCAGCTTGGTTCGGTTGATGTGCGCGAGCTTGTAGGTGGCCACGATAGTCACACCCGCGAGCAGGTACGTTGCGTCGTCTTTCGCACCAGCAATCCGGGTTTCCACCTTCATGCCTGTGACGCCGATCTTGTGGATCAACTCGCGATGTTCCGCCACGTAGGGATGGTCTGACTGGCTTTGCAGGACGTAGATGGTCCCGCTTTCGATGTCGTCTGGCTCCATGGTGTCGCCGAACAGCGGACCATTGCTGACATCGGTGATGCGCCGGCCCGTCACGTCCTTATAGAGCGCCCGTTGCAACGATCGCTGCAGGAGGTTGCTCTCCGTCCCGTTGGAGTAGACAACTCGCATGCGGGCGTCCGCTTCTCCATTCGGCGCCCGGATGGTTTCGCCCACCTCGGCGACGTAAGCCATCTGACCGCCAAGGATGAAGAAGTTGCCTTGAAGCACACTGGCGTCACGTCCGAATCGCAAAGTCTTGCGCAGTCCGGAACTGAGATCATTCTCCACACCCTCGAACTTCGGCTGGAACGTATCGAAGTCCAGGCACCGCGCGCGGTTCGCAATTTCCTCGGCGGCCTTGCGGTCTGCATAGGTCGCGACGTGGCGCAATTGGGTAATGTCATCTTCGCCGGCGGGTGCTTCGGCTCCCAACTCAGCCAGCAGAGCCTCGTCGTCTAGCTCGTCCACCCGGATAGTCGAAGCAGGAATCGCTCCGTTGAGCAATCCTGCCATGTCCATGCTGGCCAACAACTCTCGCGCTTCAGGCATTCCTTTCAATCGATCCAAGCGAACGGCATAAAGCCGCTCGAAGATATCGAGGTCTTCACCGTGTTGCGGTGCCCGCCCATTGGCGTCCACGAAACGCAGGATGTCCTCGAAGCCGGCAATCAGCCGCTCCTGCAGCGCCGTGTGACTGCTGGCCTTGCTGGGTGCAGCTTCGACCCCCAGTGCTGCCAGCAGATCGTCGTCATCTGTGTCAGCCATTGACGCTGGCCTCTTTGGCCTTTTCGTCGGCACGGTACTTGGCCAATGCTGCCACGCCTTCAGCCATTCGCTTCTCCCAAGCATCCGCCGAGTTGATATCTGGCAAGCGGCCCTTTTCCGTCTTGAACTCAAGTGCGCGCTTCGCAAGTTCACGCGCATCTTCTTTCGAAATATTCACCCGCTTGGCCGAAATACTGGCCTGCACTTGGCGCAACACCTTCTCGTCCATCGCTTTTGCCAGAACCGAGTAGGCCGCATCGAACGGATTAATCCGGTCGATCAGGTCGATGTCCAGATCGCGGACATTGATGAATTTGCGCACGCCGTCGATGAGTGAAGTATTGCTGTACTCGCCTTTTTCCTCAGCGACCGCCAAGGCCTGCTTGGCCTGCTGGGTGATGTTGAGGGCAGCGACGGCGTGTTGGCGGATAGCTTCTTGGTCGGATTCGCTCAACTCCGGATAGCGATCTCGCACGATCTTGCCCATCTGGACCTGGGTCAGCTCCTCCGGCAGGGTGTGATCGTTGAACAGGCCTTGCTCCAGCGCGGTCTTGTCCTGGACGAATGCGGTGATGACCTCGTTGAGGTCTTCCTTGCAGATCCGCTTGGCTTCCTGCGTATCCGGCATGGCCAACCCGCCAATCTCGACATGGACCTGTCCGGTTGCCGCGTTGACACCGAGATTGGTGCCGCCTTCGTTGTAGCCGCCCTCGTACTCAAACCCGTCCAACTTGCCTTGGTTCTTTGGTGTGAACTCGAAGCGCGGCGCCAATACTTGTTCCATCAACAGGCTTGCAGCAATCGCCTTCAACGTGTCGTTTACGGCGGCCACGACTTCCGCTTCTCCTGCAGCCGGCTCCGCTATCAGATTCGTAAACCTCGAACGCTCTTTGCCCGGTGCATCGCGGGTGGCCCGGCCAATGATCTGTACGATTTCGGTCAGGCTGCTGCGGTAGCCGATGGTCAGTGCGTGTTCGCACCAGATCCAATCGAACCCTTCTTTGGCCATACCGAGCGCGATGATGATGTCCACGTGGTCGCGGTTGTGTTTCTGCGCCGGATCTTTGAGGGAGTTCAGCACTTTGGCGCGTTTGGTCGCGTCGCTGTCGTCCACCAGATCAGCCACCTTCAGGAGGGAGCCATCGGCACGCTCAATCAGGTGGAAACCTGTGGCGGCATCGACACCTTTCCAGGTGCCCAGTGCCTCCATGACCTCTTCGACTTCCTTGTACTTGTCCTGCAGGCTCTCACGCGAGTTGACGTTCGGGATGTGGACGATGGTTTTTAGTGCCGGGTCCAGGACCTTGGTGATCGCATCCAGATAGCGGCCTGTGTAGAAGAAGTAGCCAATTTCCAGCGATTTCAGGTAGGTGTAGCCGTTCAACTGCTCGTAGTAGGTGTACGTCACCGTCTCAAAGCGGTTTTCGTCGTGTGGCGCCAGAACAGCGGCAGCATCGCCACGAAAGTAGGAGCCGGTCATGGCCACAAGGTGGGTCTTGCCGGCAGCGATCAGTTGCGTGAGCTGGCTGCCCAGCACGTTGTCCGGATTGCTGCTGACATGGTGGAACTCATCGACTGCAATCAAGCGATCATTGAATGCTGCGATGCCGTATTCCTCGACTGCGAAGCGGAACGTGGCGTGCGTGCAGACCAAGACCTTGTCTTCACCTTCCAGGAAGCGACCAACGGCCCGCACTTTGCTCTTGTCGACTTTGACCTCATCATCGCCCGGTGCATTGCACAGGTTCCATTGCGGCTGAACCTTCCAGTCCGCCCAGAATCCGTGCTTGGTCAATTCTTCGTCGGCGAAGCTGCTCCCGATTGATTTCTCAGGCACCACGATAATGGCTTGCTTCAAGCCTTGGTTCTGCAGCTTGTCCAGCGCAATGAACATCAAGGCGCGCGACTTGCCAGAGGCGGGCGGCGACTTGATTAGCAGGTATTGCTCGCCCCGCTTGGCATAGGCGCGCTCTTGCATGGGTCGCATGCCCAGGGCATTGACCTTGCTCGAGGCGCCTGTGCGCGCCGTCGCAATAGAGACCGATGGAACTACCTTCGTGTCGGTCGGCTTGCCATCCGATGTCATTTCGCCTTCCCCTTTTTCGGCTTGGCTTGGCCCGCCGTCATCTTGGTGTAGAGATCGAACAGCTTTTCTAGCCGCTCGGTGTCGTTCTTGAACTTACGGCCGATGTAGATGCGTTCCAGCACTTCATCGTTCTTCTCGTGCGCTCGCCGTAGATCGGACGGCATGGTTTCTGGATCGTAGAGATCGGCAATGGTGGCCGGAAAATGGGTTTCTCTGGCGAGTAGGATTTCCTGGGCGCAAGCAGTCAAGTCGGCCTTGTTCTGGTCGGTCAATGGTGGAATGGGAAATGTGTTGTATACGACGGTATTCCCGTACCGAATGCCATCACCAAGCCGACCAGCGATCGTTTCAGCCCAAATTTTGTGTGTGGATGAAACGACTATCGCGAACTCGAGTAGCGGCGCACCGTACACAACAAATGCATTGTGATTTGATACGTATCCATAGCGCTTGATATCCGCCGGAACGTATGCAAGAGCACTGCCAATGGTGTTTCCAACTTGGATGAAGTCTCGCTCTTCATAAGTCGAGTAGCAAAAAGCATGCGGGCGAGTCGCTGCCTTGCGTGCGTCCCGCCCCGCGCCAAGTCGATAGGCATGGCAGTCATCGATGGCCTTTCTAATTGGCGGAATACTTTTGGCCAAATCAACGTCTTCATTACTGATCCAGAGGCAGCGCCGTGGCACTCCAGAGACCAACTCTTTCGTTCCTCCATACATCCGAATGAACTGGGACGCCTTAGGGTACTTTGAGACAATGTCTTCTGCCGTTTGAGATTCAAGAACCAGTCTCTTCCCGTCCACACTATTGCTGCCCATCTTCATCTGCGAAAGAGGCGAAATCGGGGCATCACTTGGTTCGCAGTAAATTTTTGGCCCTGGAATAAGATAGGGAGAAATACTCTCGCACTGCGTTACCACTTCTCCATCAAATAGTCTTTTGCTCTTGCTTTCGTTTGTAACTAAGCCAATTATTGTGCAGAAAACACCTGCATTTTTTGAGGCAGAGTTTGACCACTTGAATGGTCGATAAGCGAAGGATATTGCCGCCTTAGCAAAGATCCGAGGCCACAGTAGTGAAACCTGCTCGCCTTGACTTATGGAACTGGTCGATACAAATGCCATTGATGTGTTCGTCGCATGTATTACGTCAAGCCCTTTGACAATAAATGCGGCCACATAATCGAGTAGCTGACAATCGCCAAGACCAACAGCCGACATGTCATCTGATTGTTGTTTGCTTTTCTTCTTTGCTCCTAGATATGGCGGATTTCCACAGATATAGGTTTCTCCACCCTCGTTCTCGAAGTCGATTTCAGACTGGTCCAGTGGCGTGTTGAACAAGTCATCGCCTACTAGCTTCACACCCGTTCCTGTTGGCGGACATATCGCCAACCAGTCCAGACGCAGGGCGTTACCACACGTGATCCAGTTCTCGCTGTCCAGCGGCAATACGTCGTTGAGGGCTTCTCGCTGGCCGCGATACAGCACATCGCACTGGAACTCCGCAATTATCAACGCCAAGCGCGCAATTTCTGCGGGGAAATCGCGCAGCTCGATCCCCCGAAAGTTGTTGATCGGAATTTCGGATGCAAGGTTGGCCTCGCATCGAAGGCGATTGATCTGGGATTCGATCTCCCGCATCTGCTTGTAGGCGATGACGAGGAAGTTGCCTGAGCCGCACGCCGGATCAAACACGCGGATGTGTGCCATCCGCTTGCGCAGGTTCAACAGTTTAATCTTGTTGTCGCCCGCTGCTTCCAATTGCACACGCAGGTCATCCAGGAACAACGGGTTCAGCACCTTCAAGATATTCGGCACGCTGGTGTAGTGCATGCCCAACTCGCCGCGCTCTTCATCGTCAGCCACTGCCTGGATCATCGACCCGAAGATGTCGGGATTGATTTCCCTCCAGTTGAGCTGTCCTGCCTGGTACAGGTAGGACCTGGCTGTGCGGATGAACTTCGGCACTGAGGTGCTGCCGGAGAACAGTCCGCCGTTGACGTAGGGGAACTCGGTCGCCCAGCGTGGAATCCCGGCTGCTGCCCGATCTTCCGCCTTGGTGTTCATGGCGCGGAAGATGGTTCCCAACACCTCGTGGACGTTGGAGCCGTCTCGCTCGCTCATCTGGTCCACGGTGGTGGTGAACAGGCTGGTGCCAGGGAAGATGTCGGTGTCCTCGGCGAAGAAGCAGAACACCAGGCGGGCCATGAAGTGGTTCATGTCCGGACGGCGTTCGACCTTGGACCACACCGGGTTCTCACGCAGCAACTCGATGTACAACTTGTTCAGGCGACCAGTGGCCCGGACATCGATGGGGTTGTCCTTGATCTCCTTGATAGTGGAGATGCCGGCCAGCGGCAGGAAAAAGCCGAAGTGGTCGGGGAACTGCGGGTAGTCGCACGCGATGGCATCGCCCGTGGCCAGTTCTTCCGCTTCCAGCGTCGTCCCATCCGTGGCCAGGATGAACTTGGCTTTGGCCTGGGCGGTCTTCGGACTTGCCTTCAGGGCGGTGAGCGTTTGGCTGACCTTGCCGGGTTCGGCCACAACGATGTGGATGTGGTTGCGCTGCAGCACGCCACCCGGCAGGTCGGAGGTGTTGCTGTCGCCCTTGCGTAGCCGCGCGATGGTCGTGGCTTTGTTGCCGAAGGCGGCGAGGAACTGGAATGGGAACTCCGCTCCAGCGAACTCCAGTTCGGCTAGGTCGGACAGTGCCTGTTCAATCTCTACAGCATTCATGCAAGGGCGGCTTCCGGCTCATGTCGCGACCCGAATGGATCAGTCAAGTTGGCATCCGATTGTCACACGGGCCTGCTGTGGAACAAAAAGCCATCGGCGCGTGGAACCTTGCCTGCGTCCCTGTTCAGGGAATTACTAATAGCGAGGCGACTGAGCCAAGCGTAGCCTCTTCACCCCGTGTCTCAGTGTGTGAGTCGCGCGCCTATCAGGATCGCTCGTCATGCATGTCATCCCCGTTTCCAGCCGCCCACTACCTCCCCCACCAACCCTGTTGGGACCGGTGTCGACGTTCACTCAACGCTCGTTGCCCGTGCTGGCCATGCAGGCCGCGTGCGGCTTCCCATCGCCCGCGGAGGACTTCTTTCGCGAAGACGATCGGCTCGACCTCAACGAGAAACTCATCAAAAACCCGGCGGCCACCTTCCTAGTGCAGGCCGACTGTGGCGGTTCAATGGTCGACTATGGCATCCAGGACGGCGACCTGCTGATCGTCGATCGCTCGATCAATCCACGCCCTGGCCATACCGTCGTGGTGTTGTGGGAGGGCGGGTTCGTGTGCAAGAAGCTGTACGTGCGGGGCAACCGCATCGTGCTGGCATCCAGTGCCGGGTTCCCACCGATCATTGTTCCCGAGGACATCGAGCTGGATGTCTGGGGAGTGGTCCGGAGCAACGTTCACTTCCACCTATGAGCATCGTGCAGGAGCCGCCTCGTTTCGGTTTGATCGACGGCAACACGTTCTACGTGTCCTGTGAGCGCATGTTCGATCCCAGACTGCACGGTAAGCCCACCGTCGTGCTGGGAAACGGCGACGGCTGCTGCATTGCTCTATCACCCGAAGCCAAAGCTCTCGGATTGAAGATTGGCACTCCAATTTTCCAAGTGCCCGACGCCATCCGCAAACAGGTCCAAGTACGCTCAGCCAACTTCGCCCTCTACGGCGACTTGTCGGCGAGGATCGTCAGTATTTTGCGGGACCTGTTCCCCAGGGTGGAGGTCTACTCGATTGATGAGAACTTCGTCGATGTCGAGGGAATGAAGGATCCCGTAGCCATCTGTCTGGAAGCGCGCGAGCGGATATTGCAGTGGGTCGGCATTCCCTGCTGCGTGGGACTTGGCGCGACTCGCACGCTGGCCAAGGCCGGCAACAAGTTGGCGAAGACTCAATCCAAGCGCGCGGCCAAAGCTGGACGCCTCGCCGTATTCCACGCGACGCCAGAGAACATCCATCAGTTGCCAGTCGAGGATGTCTGGGGCGTCGGAAGACGCTACACGGAGCGCCTGGCCCAGGAAGGCGTCCAGACCGCGGCCGACCTTGCGTCTCTGCCCACCGATAGCGTTCGTGCCCGCTATGGCGTGGTTCTGGCACGCACTCAGCAGGAGTTGCGTGGCATCCCATGTGGCGACTTGGAGCTGGAAGAGCCTGACCGCAAACAGATCGTCGTCTCACGCATGTTTGGCCGTGATGTCGCCGATCCTCTCGACGCGCTCGTCACCTTCGCAACCGTGGCCTGCGAAAAGATGCGCGGAAGGGACCTAGCCGCTGGCGCTCTTTGGGTGTGGCTCGATGGCAATCCGCACAAGGGTGACGGCTTCCATGTATCGCGCGCGGTGCCCTTGCCTTTCCCGACGCGGGACACCGGCGAAGTGCTGCAGGCAGTGCGGTTCTTGGCCAAGTCGATGATGCGTCCCGACCAGCGATTCAAGCGTGGTGGCATCGGCCTGACGGACTTGGTCCGCAGCGAGCAACGTCATGCCGATATGTTCTTCGCCCCGGACTCTCGGCGGGAGCGTGGCATGGACGTCATGGACAAGATCAACGCCAAGTACGGGCGCGGCACCGTGGGGGTTGGCACCACAGGCTGGCGGGTGGGCGGCGCGCGGCCAGGTGAACCACGAAGGGGCGGCAAAGACGCGCAGTGGCGCCCTAGGTTGAAAGCGCTGTCGCCGGCTTACACGACAAGGTGGAGTGAGTTATTGCGGGTCCAGTAGCAGCACATTGCAGGAGCTCGCTAAAGGCACCCTTTGCAGCCATACCGAACAGCAAACCTCGCCGGTGGGCGGGGTTTCGGGACTTACCAGATAGGCCGGCGGTCCAGTGCGGGATGGCTCAACACCCACTCCATGTCCAGTCTTGCTTTCTCCCGCCAGTCCATCTCGGGCGGCATTTCCGGGTATGTCTGCGGGTGCAGCTTCGTCCACTCGGCCACGGACAGCCTTGTATTCGGCGTCGCTGACTCTGCCGGCTTGGTACTCGGAATCGAGGATGTCATGCGCTTCTCCTTGAGCCCATTGTATCTCTGAGGCCAACGGTTTCGTTGTACCGGATCCATCCCATCGCGCTAGCCGCTCACCCTGACTGTTAGGCTTTGGGCAGCCAAAAATGTTGCGAAATGTTGTGTTTTGTTAGTTTTTCCCAGCTTTCATGGGCTTTGGGTGACGGGTCTCGCACCTTCTAGCATTGAACGAACGCCCCATTGATGAAGCACTGCTTTCCTGTCTTTTCATCCCGGGCGAAGCCTGACCCGGGTGGTTGTTCGTACCAGTTCCCGTATTGATCCTGGAAGCGTTGCGGGCCCGTCTGTGTCCGAACGGTTGCATCGTTACTGGATCTCTTTCTGGATCCAGATCGCAATGAGGTGTAACCCTTCCGAGGATCCCAACCGACGTTGTCAGGATCGAATCGGCTGGGGTTAGCTGCACTCGGCTGCTGTACCTGGCTCTGATATTGCTGCTGCGCGTATTGCCTCGCGCTGGCCGCATTGGCATAACTCGTCTCAGCCTGTGCTTGCGCCTGCAATTCTGCTTGGTACAGCGCTTGTTGCGCAGCCTGCTGTCTTTGAGTCGAGAGCTCTTGCTGGCGCAGCGTGCGGCTGATTTCACGATTGCGCGCCGACTCGACCTGTCCACGGTAAAGGATCTCTGCACTGGTCCGAGCGACCTCGGCACGGTTGAGGAAGTCCTCCCGGGTGTTCTGGAATGCCTGCTTCACAAGCTCGTAGGAGGTCAGGTCAGGGTTGCCCTGAGCCTGGATCGACTCGATCTGTTGAATCAGGTATGAGCTGCCTTCATTGGGCTGCAGCATCCAGTCCGCCTTGTATTCCCGAGCCACTTTGTTGATCGCCTCAATTAGAAGCGTCTGCCTCACAGGCTCCGGCGTTCTGTTAATAGGCATATCGATCGATGGATGCTCTGGCTTGTGATGTGGCGCCTCTGTCGTTGCTGCAGGTTGAACAGCAGCCTCAACGGGTGCCGTCACCGCCCGCTCACTACAAGCTGTAAGCAATGCAAGGCAAATGACTACGAAGACCATCCGCAACATGAGGCACTCCCGATCCCTTGTACGAAGCCTAGCACTGGCTGAAGCGCACTTCTCGTGGGTCTGAGCGGTGTCGAAGGCGCCAAAAATGTTCAGAATTGTTCGGAATTGTTAATTTCCATTTTTGACTATGAGTGATGCATTGAGGTGCTCTCAACAGGCCAACAACCCTCGATGCTAGTCAATTGGATCACCTCAGAAATGTTGCGAAATGTGAAGTTTTGTGAAGTTTTGTTGAGCTGCAATCAGGCTTATTTCCGCTTCTTGGCACGCTCGGTTGTCCGCTGCGCCAGCTTGTCTCGAGTCGCATATAACCCACCCAGTAGCTCACACCTAGCTTCAGATGACAGCCTCTTGTCAGATGTCACATGCTGGATGCGGGTGCTTAATTTCGACATCTCTCGATCTGCAGCCTAATAGAGGCCTCACAGCTTGAGGCGACCATCGCCGGCAAGCCTGCTGTGCACGCTACAGATCACCAGCCCCGCGCGCGCTTAGCTGCAAAACTGTTGCGTCGCGCGCGCTGGCTTTGATTGGCAGTTGGATGTCTCATTCCTAATTTCCTCTGTTTCAGAAAATTCGCAGCGAGTGTCTAAGTCGCGCGCTTTGCTCTTGGACTACAAGAACTGCGATGCCAAGCAAGCCGCAAACCAGCGATGATCTTTGACGCCTCACAGCAGGGGTTGGCACACCCACTAGCTGCCCCTGATTCCCCTGCAACGCTTGGTAGAGTCTTAAAGGTGCCCGATGGTCGGGGCAGTAACGGCCCTGTTTTTAGGCTTATGGACCCGGTGGTCGGGGTAGCGTGGCTATATTTTCACCACTACTGGCCCGATGGTCGGGGTAGCTTGCCCCGATAGTCGGGGTGGCAATTTTTATTCTGGCTACCAATGCGTCCGGTTCACGGTTCCACTTTCCTGAAGCGACTCGGGTTGGCGAAACGTCCAGCTTGCCTTTGCATTGGTCAATTGCCAGCCAAGTGAACGCGTACAAGCTTGCGCCTACCAATCCGCCTTGCCGGGTCTGTTCGATCATCCCCCGCCATCGCAGTTCCGATAGCGCCCGGTGCAAGGTGTCTTTACTCCGCCACCCGCGTTCCTTCATCCATGAATATGGCGCAGCGATGTCGCCATTGTTGTGGCCGTTGTACCCGGCTCCCATGTCCAGAATCAGGGCCTTTGCCTTTGCCGACAGTGCGCGGAAATTCGGGGAATCAATGACGACAGTCGGGATTTTCAGGAACGTGCCCGAATCCTTGCGGCCTAATGTTTTTACTCGCGTCCGGGCCATGTCATGCCCTCGCCATTGCCATGCGGTCATGTAGCTCAGGAACGGACAGTCCTATTGGGCATCCATGCCGTGCCGGTGCATTGGTAGCAGCAGGCTCGGCATCCTCGTTAGCACCCCCTGCACAACGCGACAGCCTTTGCCCTGCTGCCATGCAAGAGCTACTACGGGATGCACGTTCAAGCACCCTGCGGATGCGGTACAGCCTTGCCGCCACCTTTGGCGCTGTCTCTATCAAGGTATCCACCAGCGCGGCAGGTATCACCCCCCTTAGGCGGGATTCCCCGCCATCTTTCACCAGTTCCGACAGAAGGCCGCAAACGCGCTCGCCATCTATGTGGCCGCACCTGCGCCCGTCGACCGCCAACGGGCATACAGGCGAACTACAGCCATCCCAGCGCGGGCAATCACGGGGCCGGGTCATGACCTCACGCGCGGCATCCAGGAAGTCAGCAGCAGCCACTACGCAACAGGCGGGTTCATCAGTTGCCAATGCATAGCTGTCTAGATGTTCGCGTGCACCATCCATTGCAGCCACGGCCAGGTATAGCGGGACGCATCCATGCGAGCTATCCTTCACCTCGCACAGGCCTTGTGCCTTTGCTCCCTCGTCCTGATTCCCGTCGGTCGCCAAACTTGCCGGGGTCAGGACGTTTTCATTGGGCCAGGTCATGTCGCCGCCTTTGCATCGCGAGCGGCAATGCGGGCTTGGCACCATGCGTTGATTTCATGCTCTGGCCATGCGCTTGCACGTTCGCCTAGCTTGACCGGGGCCGGGAAGTCACCCGCAGCGATACGGCGGTAAACCTCGCTCCGTGAATAGCCCGTGCGGGCCTTCACTTCGGGCAGGCGCAGCAGGCGCAGGCTTTGCAGGTGTAGCGAATCGCCGCTTGTGGCATCGGCCAGCATCGGTGCTTGTTTCGTTGCTTGGGACATCGTGGCATTCCTTGCAATGCCCGGAACCATTCCGGGACTGCTAGTTATGCTGGCGATCCGCGCCTATGCCGTGTCGGAACTTCGGATGGATCAATCCGAAGTTCGGATGACTGCCCCGGACAATTTTGCCGCGTGTCTCAGGATGGTGTCAGCCATGCTCGACTTCGCAGGCCTGTCCCATCCCCAAGAGTCGAACAATGCTGAAAGCTTGTCGGCGGTTGTGTTGTGTTCCGCAGGCAAGCCAGATAGCGCCCACAAGCCGGCGATAACGCGCAACAAGTTCTCTTCCCGGTCGGCACGAATCCTTGCTGGCTTTGCGGGTTCATCCGTCACTTTCATGCGCGAAGCGGCGTCTAGGTCAGCCGCGAGGAACCATAAATCGCTGGTTATCAAGTCTTTCTCAATCCTGCAGTAAAAGCCACTCCAAACGTCGCGAACAGGGTCGATGTACAACACGATTTCTGATTCCCACAAGCCTTGATCCCTGATCAGTCCCAAAGCAATTTCGCCGCTAACAAAGAAATAGCCGTCTAGAGCATGCGTCGCGTCGACGGCGGTTATGCCAAACCAGCGCACATATTTTGTACGCCCCTTTTGCGGCACACCCTCTGAATCTTCTAACAACATCCCACGCCCAGTGAACCTTACCAACGGGCATAAGCCGCGAAACTCAATCGCTTGGCGGAGCGATTCACTGTCACCATCAAAGTAAATTCGTAATGCCTCCGAGTATCTGTAGAGCTCTCTCATCACGCACCCTCGCGCCCCTGTGAGAAGGCCCGCGCCAGACCGCCAGGGTGGACGGCTTTTCGGGGATCAGCCTAGGCGCGGATGAAACACCAATTCGTTCTGTGGCCTTTTTTAGGTTTCCAATGGAAACCTGCATGGAAACCTGGGACAGATGTCTAGAGCAAAGGCATTTGCAGAGGTGGCAGCCATAGCTTCCTGCGACTGTCGGACATGACCAAGTAGCAGGTACGCAGCGCGCAATAGAGATCGAGCGTGACTTGGTCCAGCGTGGCCCGCTCGCGATCAATGTAGGCACGCGTGCTTCGGTAGGCATCCAACGAGACTACGGCCTGATCATCTAGTTCCGCACTCATGCCTGCACCTCTTCACTCGCCGAGACGCGCGCTTGTAAGTTGAGCTTACGTGCGATCTCCGATAGTTCCGAGGATGCTTGGCCAATGGTGGTTGAAGCCACAAAGGCCTGACGTGCCACTGTAATGTCTCTGAACTCGATGAAGCCATCGACGATGCACTGAACACCATCCAGCAGGGCAGAGATGCGCCCGATATCAATTGTTGCTTGCTTCAATGCTACATTTTCAGTCGCCATGGTTGACCTCCACCGCTGCAGCAATGCGGGCGCGCCCTTTGGCAGTCAACTCATCAAACAACGAGTCGCCGGCCTCCTTGGCGTTGCGCACGTAGCAACTGCACGTGTCTCCATAGACTGGGCCGCTATCCAGCCAGTAACACACGTACTGCGTGCAATCGAACTCGACGTATGCGAACGCGGTGGGGTTCAACCGTGTACCAGGTCGCCTGATTCGGCGTAAGCGGGTCGGCATGTGACCGCCACGTTCTGCCATCCAGCGAACGAAGGCCGGCACCACGTAGCCGCCCGTGTCAGGAACGCACGCGATCTCGACTACATCCTCACTTGGCGTCAGTTCCAAGCCGTGGTCACCGAAAGCCATACCATTTCACTTGCCATGATCGTCTCCTAACAGACGTGATTGGAAGGCGCTGCCGGGTGGTGATGACACCCGGCACCGCCGCTTTACCGGCTTAGCCGGATGCTTTGCGCCGAATCGGAATCACCTTGTTGGTGTCAGATTTCAGCATGTACAGGTAGTCCGCCCAGGCGCCCATCATTTGCCGGCGCTCCTTCATGTACTGGGCTCGGTTGTAGGCCGCGCGAACCGAATTGCGCTCTGCATGGGCGAGCTGGCGCTCGATGACATCCGGAGCCCATCCCAACTCGTTCAATCTGGTCGAGGCCAGCGCGCGGAAACCGTGCCCAGTCATCGTCACCTTGTCGAAGCCCAAGCGGCGCAGGGCTGCATTGACCGTGTTCTCGCTCATGGGCTCGGTGCCGCTACGGAGGCTGGGGAAGGCGTAGCGGGCGAGTCGGGTGGGCCGGCGAGGATCGGGACCGGTAAGCGGTTCCAGGTCGCGAAGGATGGCCACGGCCTGAGGCGCCAGCGGCACGATGTGCTCTTCACGCATCTTCATCTTGGCGGCCGGGATGCGCCACTCGGCTGCGTCTAGGTCAAGTTCCGCCCATTCCATCTTCCGGAGCTCGCCGGGACGAACAAACAGCAGCGGCGCCAGCCTGAGCGCACAGCAGGTGACGAATTGGCCGGTGTATCCGTCGATCGCGCGCAGCAGGTCACCGACCTTGGCTGGATCCGTGATCGCAGCGCGCGAGGTACGGACAACGGGCGACAGGGCACCACGCAGGTCACCGACGGGGTTGTGCTTGGCTCGGCCGGTGGCGATGGCATACCGGAACACCTGGGCGATTCGTTCCCGGGTTCGGTGAGCGGTCTCGTTCGCGCCCCGGGACTCGATCCGCCGCAAGGTAGCCAGCACCTCGGGAGCCTCGATCTTGGCGATGGGCAATGCCCCCATCCACGGGAACACGTTGTCGACCAACATCCATTGAGCCTTCTCGAAGGTGGATGCGGCCAGCTTCGCGCGCTGGGTCTCCAGCCACTCAAGGGCAATGGCTTCGAAGGTGGTGGCCGCATTGAGCACGGCGCGCACCTTGGTCGCCTTCTTCTCAGCCCCGGGATCCAGTCCCGCGCGCAACACTTCACGGGCACTGTCACGGAGCCCGCGCGCGTCGGCCAAGGTCACTTCCGGGAACACGCCTAGAGCCAGGCGCTTCTCCTTGCCGGCGTAGCGGTACTTCAACCGCCAGTAGCGCGAACCGTTCGGCATGACCTCCAAGTACATGCCGGCGCCATCGAACAGACGCTTGGGCTTCTCACCTGGCTTGGCGTTGCGGATCGCAACCGCAGTCAGACTGCCAACGCTCGCCACCATGGGGGCATCTCCTTCTGAAAAGGAGCAGAAGTGCCCCTGTGCCCCCAAATATGCCCCTTGATGCCCCCGGATGCAATGGGTCGGGATGGGACGGCCTGAAACACGAAACCCGCCATCTAGGCGGGTTCCGTGGGGTTTACGAGACGGGGTGAGACAGTCTGAAACTCGAATGTGGTGCCGCTTATCCGAATCGAACGGATGACCTACCGCTTACAAGGCGGTTGCTCTACCTGCTGAGCTAAAGCGGCGCGGCGGTGATTTTAGCCTGCCGCGCAGATGCTTGCCGCGATTCAGGGCAGTCGAGCGCAGTCAAGGGGCTTGGAGGACGCGATCGCGGCCAGTGTTGCGTGGCTGGCATCCGGCGCAAAACGCGCATCCAGCCACCACTGCGGCGGGGTGTCGCCGAGTGGTTCTGCGCGTGCAGTGAAGCCCTTGCTGGTCAGTTGCGCCTGGCGCCTGCGTGCGCTTTCCTGGCTGCCATAACGGCCCAGCGCAATGCTGTTGGCTTCGCTGCCGTTGGCGATGATGTACCAGTCGTTGATACCGGCGGCCTTGATCTTGTCCACCAGCGCCTGGGCCGCTTCGCGCGTCACCAGCGCCGGCATATAGACTCGCCAGCCACGCGTCGACCGGGCCTGGGAATCACGCGCGACAAGCTTTTGCGCCAGCAATTGCAGCTTGGGACGCGCCGCATCGCGTGCGGCGGCATCGGCGAACGGACCAAAGCTGAGGCACAGCGCCGTTGCGGCAACGGGAACAGGTGGCGCCGCGGGCTTTTCAGCGGCGGTCGTGGATATAGCGGCAGGCATGGCTGCAGGCGCGGGCGAAGAAGCATGGACAGGCGGCGCAACCGGCTCGTTGACCAGGCGCAATCCCGGCTGGCTGCTATCGACCACCGGCGCGGAAGTGGCCGCACGCAGGCCGGCACTACTCAGCCACCAGGCGGCAACGCCCAGGTTGAGCACGAACAGGAACACGATGGCGGCGCGCAGGATCATCTGTCGAGTTTATGCGATGCAGTGGGTATGCCAGCACGCCAGTCCGCGCAGGACCGCATCGGGCACCCACTCGTGCGTCGGCAGGCGCGTGCGCAACGCATCTGCGCCACCGCCGTGCAGCCACAGCATGGGACGCACGCCGAGCAGGCGCTGCGCTTCCGCCAGGCTGCGCTCGACCAGCGCCAGCGCCGCGCCTTCGCAACCCGAAGCCAGCGCGTGGTCGGTATCGTCGGCGAATTCGGTGTAGCGGCCACCACATTCCGGCAGCACCGGCGCACGCGCATGCAGGGCCTGGCGCATCACCATCGGCGATGGTGCGATGCGCCCGCCACGATGCAGGCCATCACCGTCGAGCAAATCACAGGTCAGCGCGGTGCCAACACCGACCAGCAGCGCCGGGCCGACATCGACGGCTGCCAACAAGACCAGGAACCGATCCACGCCGAGATGCTGCGGATTCGGATACGCAATCCGCAAGCAGCCCAGTATTGGCTGCGTGCGCACCACATGCAGGCGGGTGAAGCGCGTGGCCAATGCATCCAGCAAAGCCACGTGACGCGAAGGCGATGCCACGCTTGCAATGCAAGCCACGTTGCCGCACGGCAGGTCGTCCAGCCATGCCTGGCCATCGTCATGTGCGGTGGCGATGGTCTCGCCCGGGCGGCTATCGACGCCGAGTTCGGCAAATTTCAGCCGGGTGTTGCCGAGATCAAACAAGAAGGTCTTCATCGCGTTCATGCGGCGCGCAAGCTCACGTCGGCCGCATGCACCTGGCGCTCGCGGCCATCGCTATCACGTACGCGCAGCGCGCCATCGGCTGCGATGCCGAGTGACGTGGCCGACCAGACTTGAGTGCCCTCGTATATCTGCACATCGCGCCCGGCAAGCGCATCCAGCGCCGCGAAGCGCGGCAGGAATCCGGCCAGGCCTTCGGCATCGAAATGGGCCAGCGCCGGCAGCAGATGCTTCAGCAATCGCGCCACCACGACATTGCGCGATGGCGGCGATGAATCCGATAGCGCGGCGATGTCGATCCATGGTTGGTCGATCTCAACCGCGACTCCCGCCGGCATGTGCACGTTCACGCCCAGGCCGATCACCGCCCGTGCGGCGCCGGCATGTTCGCCGCCGCCTTCCACCAGCAGCCCGCCCAGCTTGCGCAGGCCGCGACCATCGGCCACCACCAGGTCATTCGGCCATTTCAATCCGACATCGGCATGGCCGAGTTCGCGCAGCGCTTCACAGGCGGCAATGCCGGCGACCAGGCTGAGTCCGCCCAGCCGCGCCAGCCCGCCTTCGAAACGGCGACCGATCGACAGGTAGACATGCGCCGCAAGCGGCGAGGCCCAACTGCGCCCACGCCGTCCGCGGCCGCCGGTCTGGCGTTCGGCCAGCAGGACCGCGCAGCCGCGCGCCGGCAACTCACGGCGCAGCAATTCGCTGTTGGTGGAATCCAGCGACCAGCCGATCTCAAGCGATGCCAGTTGCGGCGCGATGGTGTTCGGCAATGCCGTGCGGATCGCATCGGCATCCAGCAGATCGAGCGGCTGTTCGAGTCGATAGCCACGCCCCGACACCGCAATAATCGGAATGCCGGCTTCGCGCAGGCTTTCGATGCGCTTCCAGACCGCGGCGCGGGTTAGCCCGGCCTCGCGCGCCAGCAGGTCGCCGCTGACCGTGCCATCTGCCAGGCGCTGCAACAGCAGACGCTCGTGTGGGTGCGCGTGATCGCTCATGCCGCGCTCACTGCTGATCGCGGCGATGCAGGCGATACAACAGGCGCGCCCGCGCAAACCGGGATTCACTGCCATTGCGCAACCGCTGCAAGTTGCTGCGATGGGTGAATGCGATAAACAGTGCGGCAGCAATGGCGAACCACATCCGGTTCGGCCCGGCATCACTCCACCAAGCCCAAAGCGGCAGGCTCGCCATCGCAAGCACGGTCGACAGGCCGACATAGCCGGTCGTGACCAATACGCTGCCCCATACCAGCAACAGCAGCGGGAGCGACCATGGCCACAACACCAGCAGGCCACCGATCAGGGTTGCTGCGCCCTTGCCGCCGCGGAAGCCGTGCCAGAGTGGCCACACATGCCCGACCACGGCTAGCCCAGCGGCCAGGTAGCCATGCGTGGTAACGCTCAATGGCGCGCCGAGTGGTGCCCAGCGCTGCGCGAACCACGTCGCCAGCATGCCCTTGCCGACATCGATCAGCGCCACGCCGAGCGCGAACTTCCAGCCCTGGGTGCGCATTGCATTGGTGCCGCCGGCATTGCCACTACCCAGCATGCGGATGTCCACGCCACGCATGCGGCCCAGCACCAGGCTGCCCGACACCGACCCAAGCAGGTAAGCGACCAGCAGCAGCACTGTGGTGAGAACAAGCGGTGGCAACGAAGCAGTCATGTCCGAATCATAGACGGCCAGCGAAAAATGAGCCGCGGCATGCATCGCGTGCTTTCACCGGGTGTGCTCAGGGCGCTGGCTGCAGGCCCACCACCAATGTCCCCGGCCCTGCATGCGTGCCAATCGCCGGCCCGACTTCCACCAGATGGCCAGCAACCACCGGCAGGCGTTCGTGCAGGGCTGCAAACAGGCGCTCGCCATCCGCCAATGCATCGGCATGGCCGACGATCAGCCGCCAGCCAGCCACCTTCGGCACGCGCTTGGTTAGGTAATGGGCGAAGGCATCGGCCGCTTTCCGGCGCGCGAACAGGCCACCTACCAACTTGAGCAAGCCATCCGGACTGACTGCGGCGATCGGGGTCAGTCCGCTCCAGCGCATGGCGGGACCTGCCCAGCGCGGAATGCGCCCACCACGCACCGCATGCGAGATGTCACGTGCCATCGCCCAGGTCATGGTCAACGGGCGCAGTCGAATCAGTTCGGTCTCAATCGTCGCCGCATCCGCGCCGGCAGCGGCCATTTCGCCCGCACGCCACGCCAGCAACGCTTGCCCGGTCGTGGCATGGCCGCTATCGAACACGACCAGCGGTTTCGTCAGCCCGCGTGCGCCGGCTTCGGCGGATTGCAACGTACCCGACAACGGCCGAGACAGGCCCACGTATACCGCCGAGTCCTGGTGGCCGAGCACGTGCTCGAAGATCCGGCGGTAGTCCCCGGACGGTGGCTGGCTGGTGATGGGCAATTGCCGCGACGTGGCCATGCGCCGGTAGAACTCGCCAGCGGTAAGCCCGAGTCGATCCAGGTAGTCGCGACCATCCAGGCTGACCCGCGCCGACACTACGTGGATCCCATAGCGCTCGGCCAGCTCCTGCGGCAGGTCGGAGGCGCTGTCGGTGACCACTGCAACCCGATGCGGCGATTCAACGCTGCGTTGCTGCATGAGCATGTCGTCGGCCTTCATCGACTCGACCCGGCCGTGCGCCGCACAGGCATCGAACAACAGCTGCGGCGAGCCCACGTGGCCATGCACGCGAATCCGGCTGGCGCCGCCGGCCACCACCAGCGAATCAATGTCGAGTTCCCCCAGCGCGGCCTGCAGTTGCTCGCGATCCATGCCTTGGCCCAGCAGCAGGCATTCGGTGCAGTAGCGGCGCGCCGGATCGATGTCCTCGTGCACATGCGCCTGCAATTCGACTGCATCGTTCGCTGCATGCGGCACCGCGCCCTGCATGCGCACGGCGCGCGGGCCGCCTTCGACGAATTCGGCGATGCCTTCCAGCCAGTCGACGAAACCCTTTGCACCGGCATCCACCACGCCTGCCTTCTGCAGCAAGGCCATCTGCTTCGGCGTGTCCGCCAGCGCACGGCGGGCGCGCTGCAACGCCTGGGCAAACCCGCGACGTGGGCTTTCCGGTTGCTGGCGTGCTGCCTCATCCAACGCATCGGCGAACGCACTGATGACACTGACGATCGTTCCTTCGACCGGGTGGGCCAGCGCGGCGCGCGCGCTATCCGCACCCCCGCGCACGGCAGCGGCCAGCGCGCGCGCATCGAGGACCGGCGCATTGCGCGCGTGTTCGGCCAGGCCAAACAGGAACTGCGCCATGATCGCGCCGGAATTGCCACGTGCGCCGTCGATGGCGTCGTTGCCGATCCCCACCAGCAATTGCCCGATGTGGCGGCTGCGCCGGCTCAGCGTACCCTGCAGCACGCTGCCCAGGGTCGCAGCGAGATTGCTGCCAGTGTCGCCGTCGGCGACCGGGAACACATTGATCCGGTTCAATTCGTCGCGCGACGCCATCACCCGCTGCGCACCCGCGATCAGGGCACGACGCAGGGTGGCCGCGGTGAGGTCGGGTGTTGCTGACAACATTTCTGCTTGCGCGATGCTCATGCCCCAGTCTGCAATGCAGACGTGCGCAAAGCCTGCTGCGATGCAGCAATGCGGGTTTTCGCCTCCCGCCCGCATCCACGCTATAGTGGAGGATGGGAACGTGCACCCGCACCCTTCAAGTTCGCGCCCTTCATTTCGTGGTGAACCTCATGCGCCGTAGCAGCCCGCTCCTGTTGAGCATCGCCCTCCTGTTCGCTTGCGGATACGCCACTGCCTCTGCCGTGGAATCCCAACACCTGAGCGCCGATGGCAGCACCAGTTGCCCGGACAGTACCGCTGCCAGCAATGATCGGAATGAGCTTGGTGATACCGACCCGGCCACCACCACGGTCGCCCCGGTGCGTCGCACCGAGAAGGCCAAGACCGTGGGTGCACCGCGTAGCAGCGGCACTCGTGCCGCCGCACCGCGCTGGCACAGCTTCCTACCGGGTATGTTCCGCTAAGCAAGTCGCAACACCTTGCGAATTGAATCAGGTCATATTCGACCGGGCCAGCACGCAATCAGGCGTGCTCAATCAGGCTAGTCCCCCGGTAGGTTTAGACCCCCGGTGGCAAGGTGACCTCGAAACGCGCACCGCCCAGCTCTTGCGAACGCCTGACCTGCAATTCGCCGCGATAGCTGCGCACGATGTCCTGAACGATCGCCAGGCCGATCCCATGCCCCTGCACACGTTCGTCGCCGCGCACCCCGCGCTGCAGGACATGCGCGATGCGGTCTTCGGCAATGCCCACACCATCGTCCTCGACGATGATTGATAGCCCTGGCCGGCGGCCCGGTGCATCCACGCCCTCGGTCACAGTCAGCAGCACGCGCGCGCCTGCCCACTTGAACGCGTTTTCCAGCAGGTTGCCGAGCAACTCCTGCAGGTCGCCGGTTTCGCCATGGAAGCGCACCTGCGGCGCGATCTCGAATTCGCACAACACACGCTTGGCCGCGTAGACCTTTTCCAGGCCGGTCACGATCTGCTCGGCCAGCGGCTCGATCTCGATCGGCGCGGCGAACAGCTGGTGTCCCGAACGCGCGGCACGCGATAACTGGTAGGTCACCAGATCGTTCATGCGCCGCAATTGAGTGTCAACTTCCTCGCGTAACTCGCCTTCGCCCGCTTCGCTATCCATACGCGTGCGCAGCACCGCCAACGGTGTCTTCAGGCTATGCGCAAGATCTGCCAGGGTGTTGCGCTGGCGATCCAGATTCTCGCGCTCGCTGTCGATGAAGGCATTGATGCTGCGGGTCAGCGGTTCCAGTTCGCGCGGGTGCGCCTCGCTCATCCCCGACGCAGCACCGAGCTGCACACGCTTGAGTTCGCCGATCACCGCATGCAACGGGCGCAGGCTCCAGCGCAATACGACCATCTGCAGCAACAGCAATACCAATCCTGCCCCGCCCAGATTCAACCACAAGGCAGAACGAAACGCAGCGACCTGCCGGCCGAGCGCAGTGGTGTCCTCCAGGATGTACACCGTGTAGGGGAATTCACGACCCTGCTGGTCGTTGCCGCTCCAGATCAGCCCGTAGCCATAACGGTAAACCTCGCCCGCCTGGCCATTGATCTGGGTAATCGGCAGAGGTCCTTCGAAGGCCTGCTGGCGCGCTTTGAGCATTGGTCCGACTGGCAGCCGCGGCCCCTGTGCCGAATCGGATTCCCAGCGACCCGACGGCAACACGATCTGCGCGTACAGGCCGCTGCCCGGACGCTTGAAGCGCGGGTCGGGCAGTTCGAAGGGCGGTACGAGGCTACCATCGCGGGCGAAATCGCTGTTGGCATAGGCCAGCGCGTAGCTGTGCAGGCGCTCGCGCATGCCGCTCTGAGCGGTACTCAGAAACGAGCGATCAAGCGCATAGCCGGCGAGCGCGAGGAAGGCCACCAGGCCCAGACTGGCTGCGAGCAGCTGGCGAGCCTGCAGGGAACGCGGCTGTACGATGCGCAAGCGGCGACGCCGGGTGGCGTCGCCGCTTGCGGGATCGCTGGTTGGCTTGGCAGGCGCATCCACGGGCGTTATCCGCCGTCAGCTGGATGCGATATCACTCGCCGGTGCGCGGGATCGCGAACCTGTAGCCACGGCCACGCACGGTCTCGATCGGCTTCAGTGCGCCTTCCGGGTCGAGCTTCTTGCGCAGGCGACCGATGAATACTTCGAGCACGTTTGAGTCGCGGTCGAAGTCCTGCTGGTAGATGTGCTCGGTCAGGTCCGCTTTGGAGACCAGTTCGCCGGCATGCATCATCAGGTATTCGAGCACCTTGTACTCGTAGCTGGTCAGGTCCACATTGGCCCCGTCGACGCTTACCGTCTGCGCGGCCAGATCCAGCATCACCGGCCCGCATTCCAGCGTCGGCTTGCTCCAGCCTGCAGCGCGGCGCACCAGCGCATTGACACGTGCCAGCAATTCCTCGACATGGAACGGCTTGACCAGATAATCGTCAGCACCCTGTTTGAGGCCGTCGACCTTGTCCTGCCAGCTGGAACGCGCGGTTAGGATCAGCACCGGGAATTTCTTGCCTTCGTCGCGCAATGCCTTGATCAGTTCCATGCCCGACATCTTCGGCAGGCCAAGATCGATAATGCCCACGTCGAACGGCACCTCACGGCCCATGTACAGGCCTTCCTCACCATCTTGCGCGGCATCCACCGCATATCCTTCGCGCTTCAGGCGCGCGGCCAAGGTCTCGCGCAACGGGGCTTCGTCTTCGACGAGCAGGATACGCATGGAAACTCCTTACCAATAAATGGGTGGACGGGAACATGGACGTGCCATGCACCTGCACAGGATGCCGGGATCAGTCGTCGTTATCGCGTGTAGGCCGCGGGCGGCCCCGTGAACCATGGCTATCGTCCTGACCGTCGTTTCGATTGGAACCTGCTCGATTTGGGTCAGCGTTGTTGTCGTTGCGTCGGTTCGGATCCTGCATGAAGACGCGCACGCGGCCCTCGTCATCAACCACCTTGACACGGTGCATGTCGCGACCGTCGTATTGGACGCGTTCGGCCGACAGCACTTCACCACGCGTGTCGCGCTCGATCCGGCGTACCGCATCGGACAGGCTGGTGTTGTCGCGTGATCGACCTCGATCCTGACGGCTGTCCTGCTGCGACGCCGATTGCGGCCCGGCAAACGCAGTCAGCACTGGAAGCATCGCCCAGATGGCGATGGTCAGCAGTTTCAGCGATGGCAATTGGCAGCGGGACATGTGCGACTTCCAGCTTCTGGTGCAGGAACAGCCATTCTGGCGACAGCCGGTGAATCGGCCCTGAAGTTTCCTGAACAGGATACCGCGCGGTTCAGTGACATCGTGAAAACGTGACAAAGCTCAAAACAACTCACCGATGCAGCAGCGCAGCGAACCGCCAGCGGCTTCGATCGCATCCAGTTCGACCGCGGCCACCTCGAAACCGGCATCGGCCAGTTGCTGGCGATGGGCAGACTGCAAGGCAGCATCCGCCGCCGCGCTCATCCAGACCTTGTCCTGGCCAAGCGCAATACAGTTGCCAACGAAAGCCGCATGTTCGCCGGGCGCGCAGACAATCGCATGCGGCGCATACAGCGACGTGATCGCCTCGACCACGGCCAGATCCGCAAAGCCATCTGGACAGATCACCGCCGCACGCCCGGCCAGCACCGCCAACACGACATTGGTGTGGTATTCGCCGACGGCCAGGTCGAACATCAGGGTCGCGCGCAAGCCGAAGGCCTCATGCATCAGGCGTGCGCCTTGTTCGTCGCAGCGTTCCGACAGCCCGCAGAAGCCCAATCCGCGTGCGCGGTCAATCACCAACGCGCCGGTCAGTTCGCAGACATTCGCCTGTGTCGAAAGATCGACTTCGCGGTAGCCCAGCACGTCGCCGAAGAACTGGCGGATATCGGCGCGCGTCGCTTCATGTTGGCGCACCGGATGACGCATGCGCCCCACGACGTAACGCCCCGCAGCTGTACCGAACACGTTGTTCGGGAACAACGCATCGGGCGTCTCCGGATCGCCGGCGAAACATACCGTCGGCAAGGCCGCCGACAACGCGCGTTGCAGGTCGCGATGCTGCATCGATGCGCGACCGGCATCGAATGCGGCGGCATCGGCCATATAGACATTGTCCTGTGCGGACTGCTCGGCCAAGCGGAAGCCGTCGGGCGCGACCAGGAACGCGGCGCGCGCGGTGGCTGGGCCGAAATCAGGTGCTGCAGTGCGTGTAAACGCGAGAAAGGATTCGATGTCGCGGGTAATCATGCGGCGTGCTCGATGGCTTGCTTGTTGGAATGCGTCAGTGAGAGTGCGCGTTCGACCAGTGACCAGTCGGCGCCGGTCTTGTGCGCGCCTTCGCTGAGGATCTGGCGGAACGCACGACCGCCGGGCTGGCTGGCGAACAGGCCGAGTACGTGGCGGACGATATGTTTCAGCAGACCACCACGCGCGAGCTGCGCTTCGACATAGGGCTGCATGGCGCGCAACAGATCGCCGCGGCTGCGAAGCTCGGCACCGAACCATTCGACGTCGAGCCGATGCAGCAAATACGGATCGTGGTAGGCGGCGCGGCCCAGCATCGCGCCATCCATGTGTGACAAATGCGCGCGCGCTTCGGCGGCATCGGCAATCCCGCCATTGACGATCACCTGCAACTGCGGCCGCTCGTGCTTGAGCCGGTAGGCCCAGTCGTAGCGCAGCGGCGGCACTTCGCGGTTTTCCTTCGGGCTGAGACCCTTGAGCCAGGCATTGCGCGCATGCACCACGAACAGCCGGCAGCCGGCATCGGCAATGGTGTCGATGAAGGCCAGGAAGTGGTTCCAGTCGTGGTCGTCATCCACGCCCAGCCGACACTTCACGGTCACGGGTACATTGCACGCCGCTATCATCGCCGCCACGCCCTCGGCCACCAGCGCCGGTTCGCGCATCAGGCAGGCACCGAAACGACCCGCCTGGACGCGGTCGGACGGGCAGCCGCAATTGAGATTGATCTCGTCGAAGCCGGCCTCGGCGCCAATCCGCGCGGCTTGTGCGAGCAACGCCGGATCGCTACCGCCAAGTTGCAACGCCACCGGATGCTCAGTCGGATCCATGGCCAGCAAGCGCGAACGGTCGCCGTGGATTACAGCATTGGCATGCACCATCTCGGTGTACAGACGTGCATGCGGCGCCAGCAGCCGATGGAAGACCCTGCAATGGGTATCAGTCCAATCCATCATCGGGGCAACGGACAGGCGCAGGGCAGCAGGATCGATCAATGTCATCCGCGCATTCTAGAAGAGCGGGCGCCAGTGGCGACAAAAGCGAGCAGTCAGGGATTACAGAAGTCACAGTGAGCCGGATCCGCGACACGCACGTCGGTGCGTTCACGCTCGCAATGGTGGTCGCACTGCACGCACGCCAGTATCTCTGCGACGGCGTCCCGCGTGGCTTCACCGCATAGTCCACGGGGCAGTCCGGGCACAATCCGAACGCGCCAGAAGCCCGGAACCTCACAGCAGGGACACTGCATGCGAGGCGCTGGCCAGGTTCGATCGCTGCGCTGCGAATGACGTTCATGCGCGAGGGATTGGCATCGGCGCGCATGTCGGTTTCGATGAACACCTGTCCATTGGTCGATGTTTGCCGGGCCCAGCGGAAATGCCGTTCAAGCTGTTCCCAGGATGCGATGCCCTTGCGGATACGCGAATCGCCATCACAGGCCGGGCGCACCACCATGCGGTGGCCGGGAAAGCGCCATTGCCGTGCGAACGTGCCAAGCAGATCGGTGTCGATGCCGGCGACCCGCTCGACCTTGCAGCCGACCGCCGCATGCAGTGCAGGCGCAATCACCTGCTGCTTGCCATGCTGGGTCAGCAGCGCGACGCGTTGGGACAGATACGGATGATCAGAAATAGCCTTCACGTTTCTTCTGTTCCAGTGAGCCGCCATCCTCGTTGTCGCCCAGCCGCCCGCTGCGTTCCGACTGCCCGCTTGCCAGCGTTTCCAGGATTACCTCTGCCAGCCCGCATGCCGATGATTCGACCGCTGCGGTGACCGGCCAGCAACCAAGCGTGCGAAACCTCACGCTGCGCGTCTGCGGCACGTCACCGGGCCGCCAGTGCATGCGCCGGTTATCGTCAATGACGATCCATCCACCATCGCGTTGAACCACTTGTCGAGGCGTTGCGAAATAAAGTGGCGCCAGTTCGATCCGATGCACGTACACGTACAGCAGCACGTCGAGTTCGGTCCAGTTGGACAGCGGGAACACACGCGCCGACGCGCCGCGCCCTAGCCGCAGGTTGTAGAGGTTCCACAGTTCAGGGCGCTGCTGGCGCGGATCCCACCCATGCTGCGCACTGCGCACGGACACGATGCGCTCCTTGGCCCGCGATGCTTCCTCGTCGCGGCGCGCGCCGCCGAAGATGATGTCGAAGCCGCCATCGGCCAACGCCTGCTTCAACGGCTGCGTGCGCATCGCGCTGGTGTAGCGGTCACCGTGATCGAAGGGATTCAGACCTTTGCGGCGCCCTTCCTCGTTCGCATGCACGATGAGTTCGAAGCCGTGCCGCGCCGCAAATGCGTCGCGGAACGCAAGCAGTGATGCAAATTCCCAAGTTGAATCGATATGCAGCAACGGCATCGGCGGTCTGGCGGGATGGAACGCACGCATCGCCAGATGTGCGAGCACGGTTGAATCCTTGCCCGCAGAGAACAGCAGGACCGGTTTGCACGCTTCGGCGACGGCTTCACGCAGGATGAAAATTGCCTCATTCTCAAGTGCGGCGAGGTGCGCTGAAAGCGTGGCATCCATTAGTGACATTGGCGCTCTCACGCGCAGAAACGCAGATGTGAGCCGAGCGTGGCACGTGCCGTTTTGGTCTTCATGACGTGTGGCCAACAGGCGGCATGTCACCAAGCCCTGCCGCACGTTGCAGGCGGTCGCGCAGCGCATGTGCCAGTCCATCACCGGCCGGGACCACCGCCACCACGACGTCCAGCGCCAGATGATCGGCATCGCGCAAGCGCTGGTACAGCTGTTGCGCCTGCCCGGCGACGTCCTGGCGCAAGCCCAGCCAATGCACGTCTGCAGGCAGGCTGCGCGGCTTGTGCGTACCCAACAACCCCACCCGGCGCCCGCGCGCGCGACATGCCGCAACATCGTGCGTGGCCTGCTCTGGAGAAGACAGCAACACGCGTGCGTTGGGCGCGTAGTGCGAGGTCTTCATGCCGGGACAGGGCGTGTCGGGCTCGATGCCTCGGCGCAGCGCCTTGTCCAATGCCTGATGCAGGTCCGTTTCGGTGATGGCGCCGGGCCGCAGCACGCAGGCACTGCCACCGGTCATGTCGACGATGGTGGATTCGATGCCGATCCAGCATGGACCACCGTCCAGCACCAGGTCGACCGCATCGCCCAGTTCCTCGCGCACATGCGCGGCGAACGTTGGGCTCACACGCCCGTAGCGATTGGCCGAAGGCGCGGCGATGCCATCGCCGAACTGCTCCAGCACCGCCAATGCCAGCGGATGATCTGGTACGCGCAAGGCCACGGTGTCCAGCCCGCCGGTCACGGCATCCAGCACGCCTGTTGCCCGGCGCAGGATCAGGGTGAGCGGGCCGGGCCAGAACGTCCGTGCCAACCGCCATGCGTCTTCGGGAATATCGCGCGCCTAGGCTCGAAGTTGTTCGGCATGGCGCAGGTGCACGATCAACGGATGGTCCACGGGACGTTGTTTTGCCGCGAAGATCCTTGCAACCGCCGCTGGATTGCGCGCATCGGCCGCCAATCCGTACACCGTTTCGGTAGGCAAGCCGACAAGCCCGCCGTTGCGCAACACATCAGCGGCTTGGCGGACGCTGTTCGAGGAATGCAGGTTCACGCAGGCTCCCAGCACAGATTGCCGATGTAGCGTTGCAGTGGCGTGCCTGCATCGCCCATCGCGAACAGGTGCAGCCAGCCGTTGTCCACCAGCTGGCGGACGGACGCATGCTTGGCAATGACCGCGCCAATCGCGGCAAGCGGCGCGTGAATCACCACCGACAATCGCATCGGCTCATGGATCAAGCGCTCGCCGTCATGCAGCGACTGCCAGGGCAGGCCACTACGCAGGTCGCCGCCGTTGCCTTCCAGCACACCCAGCGTGCCGACCACGTTGTGCAGGACCTTGTTGCCACAACCGAACACGCGGTTGTCGACGGTCGATCCGTAGTACTGCAGGTTGATCCAGCTGGCGACCACCATCGGCGCGGTCATGATCAGCTCCAGTACGCCGAAGCCGTCGTCCTGGCGCCAGTCGTAGCTGTGCAGGAAGGCGCGACCTTGCAGGTCCAATGCTGCCGTGCGCCCGCGTGGCGCCGCAATGAACGCCGCGCATCCGGCCAGGCCCCATTCGGGTCGCACCTGACTCCAATCGCGGGTGCGTGCCAGTAGCTGTGCATCAAGTGGTTTGTCTGCATCAACATGCAGCAGTGCAGCGCGTTCGCGGCGCGCCGCGCGACCTGCCAGTGCCAGCCATTGCTGCGTCTGCTGCATATCGCCGGCGTGACTGGCGGGCAGCAACGCCTGCTCGAACACGGTGACGACGTCAGTGGTCGTGTCATGCAGGCATCCCACGAACACGGTGTCGTCGGGAATCGCGATACCGCGCGCCGCAAGCGCATCGCGCACCTGCGCATCATTGAGGACGGCCGCCGCCACGCGTGCGTTGGCATCACCCGGGTGACCACCGCAAGCACCGCAATCCAGACCGCTGGCATGCGGGTTGTTGACGGTAGTGGCGCCATGGCCGACCAGCAGCACCAGGCGGGCGAAATCCCGCTGCAGTGACATGCCGCGCAGGATCGATTCCGCCAGCGCGACCCGGTCCTCTGGCAGCACGCCCGTCGCTTCTCCGTGGACATGGGATGGCGCGATATCCGGTGCCAGCCGCTGGCGGATCGCGGCGTCCACGCCGTCGGTGGCGGGATGCGGCACCACACGGCTCACACCCAGCGAATCACCGGCCAACTTCACGGCGTAGGTCCAGCCCATGGTTTCGACAAAGGCGAACGACGACACCGCTGCGGTACGAAATGCACGCCATGCAGAAGCAACCCTGCGCCGCACCAGCCGCAGCTGCAGGATGCCGGCCTGCGCATCGGCCGGTGCGCCCTGCACGGTTTCACGAATCGTGAAGCGTGGCGCCAGCAGCACCGGGCATTGCGCGCTGCCTTGGCGTTGGCCCAGCGGTACATGGTCCATCGCGACACCAAAGAATCCGGCAAAACCAATCGTTTCGATGTCGGTTCCCGCCGCCTCGAATGCACGCCGGAACACTTCGGAGCGCACGTCGATGCAGAACGCCGCCTGTACGGAAGCGCGCATGTGCGCTGCCGGCGGCACTGGTGATGCAGTGCGATCAAGTGCACCGATCAGGGTGCGCTGCCAGGCGATTTCGTAGGCGTCCTGCAGGACGGCGTTGATCGCACTATTGGCATCGATGTCTGCTGGACTGGAGGCAAGTTCCGCGCGCGCATCAACCCATCCCCGTACCACGGCCGGATGACCAGCCAGTGCTTCCAGCACAGCCACGTCCCAGGCCAGGCACACGGCGAGTAGTTCCAGCACGCTGCGATCATTTCCACCCTGCAGTGCGCATTGCCAAGTCTGGTAGCGCGCATACCCGGCCCAGCCCGCCACGCTCATCAGCAAGCGATGAAAGTATGCCTCCAGCACATCCGCGGACAGGCCGAGGCGACGCGCGCCCTCCGCGATCATGGACTCGGCATCGTCCGGCAGTGCTTCGATGATCTTGTGGAACCCTTGCAGACCCATCACCTGCGGCGTCCGGTCGATACAGGCCTCGGCGCGCCACGACGCATATGCCGGAAGCGCGCGCGTGACCGGTTTCCACGGGGCTTGGCCTTGGTCGTAATGCGTGGCGGCCCACGTCGAGATCCGCGCCACTGCAAAGCCTGCCCAATCCCGACCGGTCGCGTGGCTGGCAACATCGGCGGCCGTTGCCATCGCTTGGACATGCATGGGCTCGCCGTGTGCAAGGATCTGCTTCAACTCGGCAACATCCTGCGGCCACTCGTGAGGCCCATCGTGCGATGCCGGGATCCGCGCCAGGGCGGCGGCGAGGTCGGCATCGGCGATGCGCCCGCTGGCAAGTGCTTGTGCATAGAACGCGCGCGGCATGGTCATGCTTGCGGATGCTGCACGCCGCATGGTTTTGCCGGCTTCGACGAAGGATGTATCGGCGAAACCAAGAAACGGATTGACTGCCACGAAATCCTTGAGCGGCCACAGCGGCGCGATCCGGTTGGCCGCGCGCTCGGCAGCATCGCGCACACCACTCACTGCGATCGATGCGGCTGAATACAACACTTCGACCGTGTCGTCCGCTACAAACCGTGCGGGTGCGTTCATGCCGCCTGCTCCTTTCCAGATGTGTTGCCAGATACATGGGCAAGCGGGCGCCGCAACGCGCCTACCAAGCGGTCGAACCATGCGTTGACGTAAAGACCATTTGCCAGATGCACGCGTGCCGCGCGCCAGTGCGGATTGCCGATTCGCGCCGGTGCCATCAATTGCAGGAGGGCGACGATCGCGAACGACAGCACCGCTAGCCCCATGATCGCCAACCCGACCGGGCTGGCGACTGGTATTGCGGGCAAGCTGGGTTGCGTCCACCAGGCCGCGAGTTGTTGCAGCAGGAAGTAGGCAGCGGTGGCGAACGCAGCAGCCGCCAACGTGCGAACCAACACGCGCAAACTGAGATGCGAGGTTTGCGCGTTCGCTGCATCCATCGCAGGCATATTGGGCGATGCCGCCATGCTGCCGGCACCTGCTGCCAGCGGAACGGATTGGGCAATGAACAACGCCACACCAAGCACCAGGATCGTGCCCAGGGTGAAGACGGCGGGTGAAAGCGTGGCATCCGCATCCACAACTGATGCCAGCGCGAAATTCATCGCAACGTAAAGCGCCATCGCAAACCCAAGGCTGGCCACGCCCACCATGACCCGGGACGTGCCTTGCTCACGGGGCGCTACCGCGCTGCGCGCAAGCTCGACGACGCTGCCGGACGACAGGAACGCATGCGCCTTGTACAGCGAGTGCGCCACGATATGCAGCAGGGCGACCGAGAACGCGCCAAAGCCGCACTGCAGCAGCATGAATCCCATTTGCGACACGGTCGACCAGGCCAGCGATCCCTTGACACTGGGCTGGGTCAGCATGACCACGCTCCCGAACAGTGCAGTAAACCCACCGACCACGGCGAGCACGTGCAGTGACGGTGCCGACAGCAACATCACGTCGGCGAACCGGATCACCAGGAAGCCACCCGCATTGATGATGCCGGCATGCAACAGCGCCGACACCGGCGTCGGCGTTTCCATCACTTCGGGCAGCCAACCGTGGGTCGGGAACTGCGCCGACTTCAATAGTGCGGCGCAGGCAAGCAGCAAGGCCGCAAATTGCAGCGATGCGGGCACTGCAGCAGCATCGAGTTCGCGCGCACGCTCAAGGATGGTGGCGATGTCACTGCTTCCGAACGCGGAGGCAAGCAGCACGCATGCACCCAGCAAGCCGGTATCGCCAAGCCGCGCGGTGATGAATTTCTTGCGCGCCGCCAGCACCGCTGCAGGTCGCTCGCGATAGAACATGAGCAGCTGATGCAAAGACAGGCTGGTCGCGATCCAGGCCGCCGCCAGCTGGAACAGGTTGCCGGCCAGCACCAGTAACAACACTGCAGAAATCGTCAGGCACAGGCCGCCGATGAACGCGCCCTGGCGTGCATCGCCATCCAGATAATTGCGGCTGTACTGAACAACGATCGTGCCCACGAACGCGACCAGCAGGAACATCGTGCAGCTGACCGGATCCAGCCTGATGGACAGACCGAGCCCGCCAAGCCCGAGCAGCGGACTGGTGACCGGCCCCTGCCATGTCACCCAGACTGTTGCTGCGACCGCAAGCAGCAACGCTGCCAATGTCGCGATGCGGCTACTCAGCAGGATGCCAGCGGGCCGCATGCCGGACGTTGACAGCGCCAGCAAGGCTACGCAAAGCAGCAGACCGGGCGCGACCAAGACCAGTGCAGCAAAAAATGGGGGCATTGCGGGCTCCGGAACAGCGTTGAAGTCCCGGCACGCTACGTGAGCACTATCATTCTATAAAATTCATTATGTGCAATGAATCAATATTAAAAATAGAATGATCACATGGCGGGCTTGAACTACAACCACTTGCGCTATTTCTGGGCGGTCGCGCGCGACGGCAACCTCACGCGCACGGCGCACCGGCTACACGTCTCGCAGTCCGCGCTGTCCATCCAGATCCGCAAACTGGAAGAACAGATCGGCCATGCCTTATTCGAACGCAGTGGCAAGCAATTGCTGCTGACCGAAGCCGGGCGCATTGCGCTGGATCATGCCGACGTGATCTTTGCCACCGGCGCCGAACTGCTCGGCACCCTGCAGGAACAGGCCGGCAAGCGTCGCCTGGCGCTGCGGGTGGGCTCACTGGCCACGCTGTCACGCAATTTCCAGATCAGCTTCCTGCGCCCATTGCTGGGACGCGACGATGTGGAAATCATCATCCGCTCGGGTGCGACCGGCGACCTGCTGCAGGGACTCGAAGCGCATCGGCTGGATGTGGTGTTGGTCAACGCGCCGCCCACGCGCGATGCCGCCACGCATTGGATCTCGCATCCGATCGCCGAACAGGCCGTGAGCCTGGTTGGCACGCCGGCCCGCATCGGCCAAGGCGCCACGCTGGAACAACTGCTGGCGCGCGAACCCCTGGTATTGCCCACCCTGCATAGCAGCATCCGCACCGGCTTCGATGCGCTGGTCGACCGGCTCGGCATCCGCCCACGGATTGCCGCCGAGGTGGACGACATGGCGATGATGCGTCTGCTGGCGCGCGAAGACATCGGGCTAGCCGTCGTCCCGCCGATCGTGGTCAAGGATGAGCTGGCCAGCGGCCAGCTGGTCCAGGTCGATGCCCTGCCACGCCTTAGCGAAACGTTCTACGCGGTGACCCTGCCACGGCGCTTTCCCAATCCGCTGCTGCGTGAACTGGTTGCAACGCAGGCACTTGAAGTGCCGTAGCAGTGCACAACCTGGCAGGCGTGCAACCGGCGACAGCGCTGGTGCGACAATGGCGGTTCTGCCGCAACGCCCGCGATCACGATGAATACCCAGTTCCGCAAGCCCCTGCCCGGCACCGACCTCGACTATTTCGATGCGCACGCTGCAGTGGATGCGCTGCAGCCAGGCACCTGGGACCAGCTGTCCTACACCGCCCGCGTGCATGCCGAAAACCTGGTGCGCCGTGCCGAGCCCGAGCTGCTGGATGCCTACCTGACCCAGTTGATCGAACGTCGCCGCGACCTCGATTTCCCGTGGTTCCCAGCACGCGTGGTCTGCCACGACATCCTTGGCCAGACCGCGCTGGTCGATCTGGCGGGCCTGCGCGATGCGATCGCCGAACAAGGCGGCGACCCGGCGCAGGTCAATCCGGTGGTGCCGGTGCAGTTGATCGTGGACCATTCGTTGGCGGTGGAAGCGGCCGGTTTTGATCGCGATGCATTCCTGAAGAATCGCGCGATCGAGAACCGTCGCAATGCGGATCGCTTCGATTTCATCGATTGGACGAAACTCGCGTTCCGCAACATCGACGTGATCCCGCCGGGCAACGGGATCATGCATCAGATCAACCTGGAACGAATGAGCCCGGTGGTCGCGGTCGACGATGGCGTCGCCTTCCCGGATACCTGCGTCGGCACTGATAGTCATACCCCGCATGTCGATTCGCTCGGCGTGATTGCGATTGGCGTGGGCGGGCTGGAAGCGGAAAGCGTGATGCTTGGCCGCGCGTCGTGGATGCGCCTGCCGGACATCATCGGCGTGGAACTCAGCGGCAAGCCGCAGCCCGGCATCACCGCCACCGACGTCGTGCTGGCGATGACCGAATTCCTGCGTGCGTCGAAAGTCGTGGGCGCCTATCTGGAATTCCGTGGCGAAGGTGCTGCCGCATTGACCCTGGGCGACCGCGCGACGATTTCCAACATGGCGCCGGAGTACGGCGCGACCGCGGCGATGTTCTTCATCGACGACATGACCCTGGACTACCTGCGCCTGACCGGCCGCGAAGACGCGCAGGTCGCACTGGTCGAAACCTATGCGAAGCAGACCGGCTTGTGGGCCGATGCACTCGCGAATGCGAAGTACGAACGCACGCTGCACTTCGACCTGTCGTCGGTGGTGCGCAACATGGCCGGGCCATCCGTTCCGCACAAGCGGGTGGCGACCAGCGAGCTTTCCAGCAGCGGCATTGCAAACAACCTCGACGGTGCGCTGAAGCAGGAAGCGCAAGGACTGATGCCGGATGGCGCGGTGATTATTGCGGCGATCACCAGTTGCACCAACACCAGTAATCCACGCAACGTGATTGCCGCCGGCCTGCTGGCACGCAACGCGAATGCCAAGGGGCTGACCCGCAAGCCATGGGTGAAGACTTCGCTGGCGCCGGGCTCCAAGACGGTCGAGCTTTATCTGCAGGAAGCCGGCTTGCTCTCCGAACTCGAAGCACTCGGCTTCGGCATCGTCGGTTTCGCCTGCACCACCTGCAACGGCATGAGCGGCGCGCTGGATCCGGCGATCCAGCAGGAAGTCGTCGAGCGCGACCTGTATTCAACCGCAGTGCTGTCCGGCAACCGCAACTTCGACGGCCGCATCCATCCGTATGCGAAGCAGGCGTTCCTGGCCTCGCCACCGTTGGTGGTCGCGTATGCAATCGCCGGAACTATCCGCTTCGACATCGAGAAGGACGTGCTGGGACTAGACCATGATGGCAAGCCGGTCACGCTCAAGGACCTCTGGCCGAGCGATGAAGAAATCGACGCAGTGGTGAAGGCCTCGGTCAAGCCAGAACAATTCCGCCAGGTCTACGATCCGATGTTTGCGGTCCATGCCAAGGGCGCGGCGGTCAGCCCGCTCTACAACTGGCGTGAGATGAGCACCTATATCCGCCGCCCACCGTATTGGGAAGGCGCGCTGGCCGGCAAACGCACCATGACCGGCATGCGTCCGCTGGCGGTGCTCGGCGACAACATCACCACCGACCACATGTCGCCGTCCAATGCGATCATGGCCAGCAGCGCCGCTGGTGAATATTTGACCAAGATGGGCGTGCCGGAAGAGGACTTCAATTCCTACGCCACCCATCGCGGCGACCACCTGACCGCGCAGCGCGCGACCTTCGCCAATCCGAAACTATTGAACGAAATGGTGCGCGATGCCGATGGCAAGGTACGGCAAGGTTCGTTTGCACGCATCGAGCCCGAAGGCGAGGTTGTGCGCATGTGGGAAGCCATCGAAACCTACATGGACCGCGCGCAGCCGCTGATCATTGTTGCCGGCGCAGACTATGGCCAAGGCAGTTCACGCGACTGGGCCGCCAAGGGCGTGCGGCTGGCCGGCGTGGAAGCAATCGCCGCCGAAGGTTTCGAGCGCATCCACCGCACCAACCTGATCGGCATGGGTACATTGCCGCTGCAGTTCCAGCCGGGCACGACGCGGCAGACGCTCGGCATCGACGGCAGCGAAACCTTCGACGTGCGCGGCACACCCGCGCCGGGTGCGGAGCTGACGCTTGTCATCCATCGCCGCGATGGCGAACGCATCGACGTGCCGATGACCTGCCGGCTGGATACCGCCGAAGAAGCGTCGATCTACGAAGCCGGCGGCATGCTGCAGCGGTTTGCGCAGGATTTCCTGGAGTCGAGCAAGGCCGCTTGACCGCGGCCAGCACCAGCCGCCTGACGGCGCTGGTTGGGACGTCTGATTTTTTGCGTGATACGGAATTACCCATGCATCGTGCCGTTATGTTTTGGAAACCCCGACTTACGGGAGGCTTGGTTTGGCAGACGACCTGCACTTGAGCGACGAGAAAACACCGCGCTGGGAAGCGGTGCTGCAGGCCACCAGGCAGAGTGCGTGGGAATACGATGCCTGCACCGGCATGATCTATCACTCCCCCCTGTGGAAGGCCTTGCTCGGTTACGCCGAAGAAGATATCGGCAACGATCTGGAGGAATGGATTGCACGCATCCATCCGGATGATGTGGACCGTGTGCGGACCGAAATGCGGCAACACTTATCAGGAGAGTTCCCTTTCTACGACAGCGTGCACCGCATCCGCCGCAAGGACGGCAGCTACCTCTGGATCCAGGATCGTGGCCAGGTGATGGAGCGTGATGCGGACGGTAATCCGCTGCGGATCCTCGGCACCAGGATGGAGGCCAGCAAGCGGCAGCTGTTCCAGGAACAGCTGGACCAACTCGCCGAAAACGTGCCCGGGATGCTCTACCAGTACCAACTAAATCCCGACGGCAGCAGCCACTTTCCCTATGCAAGCATCGGCACGTACGCAATCTTTGGCGTATCACCCGAACAACTGCAGGCCAATGCGTCGCTCGTGTTTTCGCGCATCCATCCGGACGATCTACCTGGCATCAAGAGTATTTTCCAGCCGACTCGCCAGATCACCGCATGGAAGGCCGAATTCCGCGTGACCCTGCCCGAACGTGGCATGCGCTGGCTCAGCGGATACGCCAAGCCGCAACGGCTGGAGAGCGGGGCCATTCTTTGGCACGGCTATATTCGAGACATCACCAGCGACAAGCAGCGCGCGTTGAAGCATCAGGAAACAGAACGCCTGCTGCAGCACCTGATGAACGAAATGCCCATGGGGCTGTCGCTAGTGGACGCCAGCGGGCACATCTACTTCCGCAACCGGCGCTTCCACAAGTACTTCAGCTTCCTTGATGGTAAAGAGCCCACGCTGACCAATTGGTGGCAGATGGCCTACCCGGATTCCGCCTACCGGGCCCAGGTGATCAGCGACTGGAATTACAACATAGCCGAGGCGGCCAGACACGGTACCGAGATCCAGCGCAAGGATTACCGGATGACCATGCGCGACGGCACCCAGCGGATCATGGCCATCGGCGGCCTCGCGTTCGGCGATCATTTCATGGCCACCTTCGAGGACCGCACCGAGCAGACCGCACATAGCGAACAGCTGCTCAAGATGGCCTATATCGACGGCCTGACCGGTATTGCCAATCGCCGGCATTTCGACGAGACCTTGCAGACCGAGTGGCGACGCTGCCAACGCAGTGGAAAGTCGCTGTCGTTGTTGATGATCGACATCGATTATTTCAAGGCCTACAACGACCGCTACGGTCATCTGCACGGCGATCAATGCCTGCAGACTGTTGCCACCGCCCTACGCGCTCGACTTGATCGCGCGCAGGATCTGGTGGCGCGCTTCGGCGGCGAAGAGTTCATCTGCCTGCTGCCCGAATGCGATCTCTCCGGGGCCAACCGCGTAGCGCAGGCACTGTCCCTTACCGTGCAGGAATTGATGATCGAGAACCACGACTCACCTGTTAGCCGCACGCTCACCATCAGCATAGGCGTGGCCACCCAGATGGCCGATGACGAGTCCACGCCCGAAGCGCTGCTGGCACGCGCCGACGTCAACCTGTATCGCGCCAAGCAGGCCGGCCGCAACCGCGTGGATGACGGCACCGATGTTGCGGCGGACGCGAAAACCTAGCCGCCGTCTTCATCCATCCTGTGCGTGCCGTGGCGCAGGATGCATGAACACTCACCACGCGACGGCAGGAAGACCGGGATGACCTCGCTTGACGACAACACCCGCCCAGACTGGGATCAGGTTCTGGTCGACATCGCCGATTACGTGCGCGACTACGAGCCCGCTTCAGAGCTGGCCTGGTATACCGCACGACATGTACTGATCGATTCGCTGGGTTGCGCGATGGAAGCGCTGGAATATCCCGCCTGCCGCAAACTGCTGGGCCCGCTGGTCCCCGGCGCCACGCTTGAAAATGGCGCGCGGGTACCTGGCACTAACTTCCAGCTCGACCCGGTCAAGGCCGCGTTCGACATCGGCGCGATGATCCGCTGGCTGGATTTCAACGACACCTGGCTGGCCGCCGAATGGGGCCACCCGTCCGACAATCTCGGCGGCATCCTGGCCGTTGCCGACTGGCGCAGTCGCAACGCAGCATCCACAGGCCAACCGCCATTGACGATGCGCGACGTGCTGGCCTGCGTGATCAAGGCGCACGAAATCCAGGGCGTGATGGCGCTGAAGAATTCCTTCAATCAGGTTGGTCTGGATCACGTGGCGCTGGTCAAGCTGGCCTCCACCGCCGTGGTCTGCCAGTTGCTTGGACTGAGCCGCGAACAGTCGCTGGCCGCGCTGTCACAGGTATTCGTCGATGGCCAGAGCCTGCGTACCTACCGGCACGCGCCCAATACAGGCTCACGCAAGAGCTGGGCCGCTGGCGATGCGACCAGCCGCGCAGTTCGGCTGGCGCTGATTGCGCAGACCGGAGAGATGGGCTATCCGGGCGCGCTCACTGCGCCGGCGTGGGGCTTTTACGATGTGTCCTTCCAGGGCCGCGCATTCCGCTTCGAACGCAGCTACGGCAGCTACGTCATCGAAAACGTGCTGTTCAAGATCAGCTTCCCGGCCGAGTTCCACGCGCAAAGCGGGGTGGAAGCGGCGATGACCCTGCATCACACACTGCAGGAACTTGGGCGCAACGTGGATGACATCGAGAAGATCAGCATCCGCACCCAGGCCGCGTGCATGCGCATCATCGACAAGCATGGCCCGCTGGACAATCCGGCCGACCGCGATCATTGCATCCAGTACATGGTGGCGGTGCCGCTGATCTTCGGTCACCTGACTGCCGCCGACTACGAAAACAGCGTCGCCGCCGATCCTCGCATCGATACCCTGCGCGCAAAGATCCGCTGCGTGGAAGACCCGCAATTCACCGCCGACTATCACGACCCTGACAAGCGCTCAATTGCGAATGGCCTTACCGTGACCTTCAATGACAGCACCACGCTCGATGAGGTGTTGGTGGAATATCCCATTGGCCACCGTCGCCGCCGCGCCGAAGGCATCCCGCTGCTGGAAGCCAAGTTCCGTACAAACCTGGCGAGGCGCTTCAATCCGGTGCAACAGCAACGCATCCTGGCTGCCTCAATGGACCAGACCACGCTGGAAGCTATGCCAGTGCATGAGTTCATGGATTTGTTCGCGGTCTGAAGCGACGCACCAAAGCGGCGCTTGCAAAGGCATTACCCCAGCGAGACACTCCTATGGCAATTTTTGCCATAGGAGCCGCCATGGCCACGATGAATATCTCTCTTCCCGACGAACTCAAGGGTTTCGTTGATGCCCAGGTCGCCGAGGGCGGCTACGGTTCCAGTAGCGAATACCTGCGTGAGCTGATTCGCAGACAGCGCGACGTGGAGAAACTGCGGGCGATGCTGCTGGAGGGGTTCAATTCCGGGCCAGCAACACCTATGGAGCCTGAATTTTTCGACCGGATGCGCCAACGCGCGAAAAAACGCACAAGCCAGTGAAGCCTTCCCACTGGCATCCACAAGCACGACGCGACTTGGATGAGGCCGCGACCTGGCTCGCGGACCAAGGCGGGAAGGCCTTGGAACTGTCCATTGTCGATGCGCTGGATGCCACCAAGGATTTCATCGAACGACATCCGGGCGCAGGTGCCACTCGCTACGCCACCCTGGTGAAGATAGGAGAACTCCGCTTCTGGCCGATCAAGGGTTTCCCGTATCTGGTGTTCTACGTCGAGCGTGCCACGCACATGGACATCTGGCGCGTGCTACACGCGCATCGCGATATTCCGGCGTGGATGGAAGAGGCCAAGTGAGCGCTGTTTCGATGCTTGCCAGTACCCAATAAAGGCACTGTCGTGCCCGTTATGGGTACGCAACAAACCAATCGAATCAGCGAGGCAGCCGCGCTCTACGCCAGCGCCAACCTGTCCGATGCCCTGTTCACCGCCACCCAGCAGCGCGTGCTGGGCTGCTTGTTCGGACAACCAGGCCGTAGCTACAGCGTTCGCGAGCTGATCCAGACCACGGGCCCCGGTAGTGGCGGCGTCCAACGTGAAGTGGCGCGCCTGGCCGGCAGCGGCCTGCTGACGATGGAAAAAGTGGGCAACCAGAAGCGCTATCGCGCCAATCCCGAAAGCCCCATCCATGAAGAACTGGCCGCCATCGTGCGCAAGACCTTCGGCTTGGCGGCGCCGCTTGCAGCGTGGATCGATGCCGCGTTCGTTTACGGCTCCATCGCAAAGGGCAGCGATACCGCCGCCAGCGACATCGACCTGATGCTGGCCTCCGACACGTTGACCTACGCCGATGCAATCGCAGCGTTGCACCCGGCCATCGAATCACTGGGCCGCCCGATCAACCCAATGCTTTACATAAAGGTCGAACTGCGCAAGCGGATCGAGGCGGGCAACAGCTTCATGACCCGCGTGCTGGCACAGCCACGAATCTGGCTGATCGGGGGTGAGCATGACCTCTCCGCTTGAGAATCTGGCCGGACCCGGCAAGCCACTTGCGGCCGAACTGCCGGACAACAATGAAATCATCAACCTGTTGAAAGGTTTGCTGGCATGAGCAAGTACGTAAGCACAGGCAGCACAGATGAACTGCTGATCTATCCGGCTGCAAACGACGCGGGCGGCATTCGCGTGTTGCTGGCGGGCGAGACCGTTTGGCTGACCCAGGCGCAGATCGCTGAGCTGTACCAGACCACCAAGCAGAACATCAGTCTGCACGTCCGGAACATTCATGCGGAGAGCGAGCTGAGGCCCGAAGCAACTGTCAAGCAATCCTTGACAGTTCGCCAGGAAGGCAAGCGCCAGGTTCAGCGCCCGCTGGAGTATTACAACCTCGACATGATCCTCGCATTCCGTGCCACCCAGACCGAAGCGAAGAAGTTGCGCTGCGATCAGGTGCACGTGGCATGAGCCGCCGCCCGGCTGCTTGCCGCTGCCCCCCCACGATGGAATAATTCGGCCAGAATTCTTCCCCTTTCGGAAGGTGCGTAGCAATGAAGTACTCAACCCACGTCAAGCCAATCAGCTACCTGAAAAACCATGCAGCCGAGATTGCCGCCACGCTGGCGGACACACGCGAGCCGATGCTCATCACCCAGAACGGCGAGGCACGGCTGGTGGTGATGGGCGTGGAGGCCTGGGAGCAGCAGGAACAGACCCTGGCCCTGCTCAAGCTGCTGGCACTGGGCAACCGCCAGATTGAAGCCGGGCAGTTCACACCCGCCGACGCGGTGTTCGCGGCGCTGGAGGCCGATGGGGAATGACCACCGTGCGCGTGGTCATCCTGCAGGGGGCAGAAGCGGACCTGCGCGACTTGCGGCACTACCTGCGCCGGAGCTTCGGCGCGGCCGCCTGGCAGAACAGTTATCGCGCCATCAAACGCGCGGTGGAATGCATCCCCACGCATCCGCAGGCCGGCAAGCTGCCAGACGAGCTAACAGCGCTGAACCTGGTCCAGTACGGGCAGGTGCTGGCCGGAATGAATCGCATCATTTACGAAATACGCGGCGAAACCGCCTACGTGCATATTGTCTGCGACGTGCGTCGCGACCTGCAGGCACTGCTCTTGCGCCGTCTTCTGGAAGGAAATCCGCAATGACCCAGACCACCCAACGCCACGCTCCTCAACTCCACGCCCCTCAAATAAGTGTCCCCGCCACCTACATGCGTGGCGGCACGTCGAAAGGCGTGTTCTTTCGCCTTGAAGATTTGCCTGTCGACGCACAAGTACCGGGCGCGGCGCGCGATGCGTTGTTGATGCGCGTCATTGGTTCGCCAGACCCGTACGGCAAACACACCGATGGCATGGGCGGGGCGACATCGAGCACAAGCAAGTGCGTGATCATTTCGAAATCGGCCGTGGCCGATCACGATGTGGATTACCTGTACGGGCAGGTCAGCATCGACAGCGCGTTCGTGGACTGGAGCGGCAACTGCGGCAACCTGAGTTCGGCGGTCGGACCGTTCGCGATTGCCAACGGGATGATTGATCCTGCGCGGGTGCCGCGCGGCGGTATCTGCACGGTGCGGATCTGGCAGGCCAACATCGGCAAGACGATTGTTTCCCATGTGCCGATCACAAACGGCGAGGTGCAGGAAACCGGCGATTTCGAGCTGGACGGCGTGACCTTCCCGGCGGCGGAAATCGTTCTTGAATTCATTGCTCCTGCCGACGATGGCGAGGGTGCATTGTTTCCGACCGGCAACCTGGTCGATGACCTTGATGTGCCCGGTGTCGGCACGTTGAAGGCGACAATGATCAATGCCGGCATCCCGACAATTTTCGTCAATGCAGCCGACATCGGTTGCACGGGCAGCGAGCTTCAGAGTGCGATCAACGACAGCCCTGATCGTCTTGCCATGTTCGAGGCGATCCGCGCGCATGGCGCGGTGCGCATGGGGCTGATCGGCGATGTGTCGCAAGCGGCAACGCGCCAGCACACACCGAAGGTCGCCTTCGTCGCGCCACCTGCCGACTACGTGTCATCCGCCGGCAAGCAGGTCAGCGCTAATGACATCGACCTGCGCGTGCGCGCGATGTCGATGGGCAAATTACATCACGCGATGATGGGCACGGCATCAGTGGCGATTGCCACAGCGGCGGCAATTCCCGGCACCTTGGTGAATCTTGCGGCGGGCAGCGGCGCTTCCGCTGGCAAGAGCCCCGATGCGGTGTGCTTCGGCCATCCGTCTGGCACGTTGCGTGTCGGCGCTGCTGCCGACCAAGCCGATGGTCAGTGGCAGGTCACCAAGGCGGTGATGTCGCGTTCTGCACGCGTGCTGATGGAAGGCACGGTGCGGGTGCCACTAGAACAGCTGGGCGACGCTTAAGCCGCCGCGCCAGCGAAATCGAACCCGGCCTTGCATAGTTCGTGGCGGGCTTGGTCGAAGCCCTGCGGCGGCACCATCTCGCCATCGCGATTCGCAAGCTGCGCCCATTGCGCCAGCAGGTCTTCCGCCGATGGTGCATCGCCCGGCAGGAACACGCCTTGCGTGAGCGTTACCTGCGCCAATTCGAAACCCCCTGCGCCGGCACACAGGATCGCGCGGGTCGGTGCTTGTTCGGACACCAGCGCGAGTACCGCCGGACTAACCAGCTCGGGGAGCAGCAGCGCCAGTTGTCCGGCTGGCAAAATGCCTTCCATCATCTGCGTCGCCGCGGTGGGCGCCAGGCAATTCACCCGGATATCGTATTTCGCGCCCTCGATCGCCAGCGTCTGCATCAGCCCGACCAGCGCCATCTTGGCGGCGCCATAGTTGGCCTGGCCGAAGTTGCCATACAGGCCCGACGACGACGTAGTCATCACGATGCGGCCGTAACCACGTTCGCGCATCGAATCCCACACGGCCTTGGTGCAATGCACCGAGCCCATCAGATGCACATCGACCACAACCCGGAAATCGGCCAGACTCATTTTGGCGAATGATTTGTCGCGCAGGATGCCGGCGTTGTTGACCAGGATATCGATGCGTCCCCAATCCGCCAGCACGCCGTCAACCATGGCCTGCACGGCTTCGGCATCGGTGACTGAACAGATGGCCGCGCGCGCCTGGCCTCCTGCCGCGACGATCTCCGCAACCACTGCATTGGCCGCTTCGCCAAGGTCGTTGACCACCACCTTGGCACCGCGCTGCGCCAGCAGCAGCGCATGCAAACGCCCCAGGCCTCCGCCCGCCCCCGTCACGATCGCCACGCGACCTGTCAAATCGATCACTCACTTCTCCTGGTTTCAAATCACGATGTCCGGGCCCGGCAAGCCACCCGTTAATCAATATTCACTCTAACGTGCGTGGCTGTTATCTTGCGCAATCTTGCGCAGGCATGTTCGCCCAAGATTCCCAGATCATGTGCACATCGGCACGCGCGTAATGCGATCCCGCTCGCGGCGCGGGATGGTGGCGGAAGCCGCTACGTTCGTACATCGCGATTGCATTCGTCAGCGGACTGCTGGATTCCAGGTACAGCTCGCGTCCGTCGAGCGTGCGATATAACGCCAGCGCGGCATCCATCAGCAAGCGGCCAATGCCCTGCCCGCGCGCATCAGGCGTGACCGCCATCTTGGTGAGTTCATACACGCCGTCGCCATCATGTTTCAGCGCGACGGTGCCGAGCGCTTGGCCATCGGCAGCGACCGCAAACAGGATGTGGCCGCCATCAGCCAGGATGTACTGCTCCGGGTTACCCAGCACTTCGCGGTCATGTGGCTCAACCACGAACCAGCGCTGCAGCCACTCGATATTGAGGCTGGCGAAATCCTCGCGCCAGCGTGGATCGAAACTGGCGATGCGGACATCGGTTGCGGGATTGCCCATGGAATGTCAGTGCTCAATGTGTGCTGTCGAAGCGCGCCGGTTCCAGTACATCGTCTTCGGCCGAGGGAATGCGCTGACCGTGCGCGCCGCGCGCCTGCAGGTAGCCGTCTTCAATGCGTGCATACACGCGCTCGCCGCCATGGCTGGAGCGCAGGCGAAGCAGTTCGCCCTGGGTGCTCCACTCGCCGGTGTCCTCGAAGCGACGTTCATGATCCTGGCCATAGTAGACCTCGACCATGCGATAGCGCCGCGCCTTGCCGGCCTGCTCCAGCCGCAACCAGGACTCGATGCCGTCGCAGTCCACGCAGTCGCGTTCGCCGCTGAATTCCATCCCATTGGTCAGTGTGCTGGCGCCTGCACCGGCTTTCGCGGGTACGACGGGCCGCTTGCCCTCATCGCAACCGACCAGCGAGAGCGTGGCAAAGACAGCAAGGGTGCGAATCATGGACATGTGCGGATTGTGACGCACTGGCGCCTTTTGAACACGAACGAACGGCGCCACCTGGGCGCCGTTCGTCGCATTGCATCGCAGGACCTCAGGCTCGATCAATCACCATCGTCGCCATCGTCATCATCGTTGTCCCGGTCGTGCTTACGCCTGTCGTCGTGGCGATACGAATGTGCGCTATTGCCGTAGCGCCCATCACGATCATGGCGTGGATCGTAATATTCATTGCGGTACGACGCGTCCGGCCGATACTGCGTACGCGGCACATCGCGGTAATAGGCCACGCGACCGTAGCGGTCGCGCAGCACGACCAGGCGGTCGTTGTAGCCGTAATCGCCATAGCGGTAATAGGGCTGGTTGCCCTGCATCACCACGTCGGCGACGTTGACCAGCACGCGCATCAGATCATTGGAGGACTGGGCCTGCACCGGCGCCGGGGCGGCCACCGCCGCAAGACCGAGGCTGGCTGCGAGCACTGCAGGGGCGAAGTAACGTGAAAGGCTCATGGTCGTCTCCTTCGTCGTCTGCACCGTTGCAGACCCGTGATCGACCTTGCATCCACGCGGATGAACCTATTTTTAATTTCGACTGCACCTGCGTGGCACGTGCCACTGCGGTTCAGGAAGCCAGTGCCTTCAGCTCAGCGACGGCCGCGGCCAATTGGTCGATGCCGGTAATACTTCGCATGCGTTCGATGCCGACATCCACCTTGCCTTCGGCTTCATGCGCCCAAGTCACGTGGTATGGCACATGCACGCCCCAGCCGCCGAGTTCCAGCACCGGCGCGATGTCGGAGCGCAACGAGTTGCCCACCATCAGGAACTGCGTGGCGTCAATATCGAACTCGCGCAACACCCGCGCATAGGTCGTCGGATCTTTTTCGCTGACGATCTCGATGCGCCCGAACAAATCGGCCAGGCCACTGTCGCGCACCTTGGCTTCCTGGTGGAACAGGTCGCCCTTGGTAATCAACACCACCGGCAAATCGCGCGCGATCGCTGCGACCGCCTCGCGCACGCCCGGCAGGACTTCCACCGGATGCCGCAACAAGTCCTTGCCCATTTGCACGATGCGATGGATGTCGGTGGCAGTGATGCGTGCATCCGTAATGGCCACTGCGGTTTCGACCATCGACAACACCATGCCCTTCACGCCGTAGCCGAAGATGGCGATGTTGCGTGATTCGCATTCGTACAACTGCTTGCCGATATCCGTCAGATCGACGTAGGCCGAGACGATGCGCTCGAACTGGGTCTGGGCATCATCGAAATAATCCTGGCTGCGCCACAAGGTGTCGTCGGCATCGAAGCCGACCAAGGCGATGCCGTTGGATGGCGTTGCGTCCATGCCGTCGGCGTAACGCACGACTGCGGGAATCAGGCCGGCTTGCCCATGAAATCCAACTTGCCCAGCGCTACCCCGGACTGGCGCAGGATCGCGTAGGTGATGGTGCAGTGGAAAAACAGGTTGGGCACGACATAGTTCAACAGGTAGTCACGCCCACTGAAACGCAGCTCGTCGTCATTGCGCATCTTCAGCACGATCTCACGTGCTTCGCTGCCGTCGACCTGGTCGGCCGCGTAGGCGCCGATGTTGGCGCAGGCAAGATCGATGCGCGCATACAGCCCGGCGAAATCGACCTCCTCATCAGCCACCGATTCCGGCTCGATGCTGGCCAGCCGCGCACACCCGCGCATCGCCATGTCACATGCAATCTGCACCTGCCGCACCAATGGCAGCATGTCGGGTGTCAGCCGCGCTTGCACCAGCAACGTCGGGTCGAAGCCGCGTGCGGTTGCGTGCGCCTCGCCCAGCTGCAACACGTGCTTGAGGTTGGACAGGGTTCGGATGAACACGGGCGCGGAAGCCTGGTGCATGGAAAGGGGCATGGCGATCCTGCAAGTGGAAGGGAACAAGGGAACGAAGTCTAGTCCCTGCGGCGCGGCCCCGCGTCAAGCCTCGACACCATGCTTGCCGCGGCGCATGCATTGCTCAGCCAATACAGGTCGACATCGTGGGCGCAGGCGTGCTGATCAAGCTGGCCGCGCTCGATGGCCACGCGCGCTGGAACGGCGCTTCGCCATTGCTGGCGATATTGGTGATCTGAGCGAGTTGGGCTTGCCGCCTTCCGGGCGGCTTCAACCGCACTGGTGATCGGCAGTGACACCAACTTGGTGTGTCCGCCATCCACATCATGGTGCCTGCAATATTTGCGACGCCCATCGTCCGGCCATTGTTCCAGGCACGTGGCACCGTGCACAGGATGCACACGGAGCTAAACCCCTGCTGAACAAGGGCGCTGATCCAGGCGATGGTTGCATCCGTCTGCGCGGGCGCCGCGTAAGGGACTTGTCACCTAGCCCCACCGCTGCGTGCATGAATCCCTTATCCCACCACGGAGACTCCCATGAAAGCCATTCTTCCGATCGCGATTGCTACTGCACTTGCAATGTCTGCCTGCAGCGCTGCCGAACAGCCCGCTGCCACCACCGCAACACCCGATGCAACCGCATCGGTCGCCGCCGCGATGCCGGCAGATTCGATGACTGCAACGCCTGAAAATCCCATGGTCGGCGGTGCCGCGATGGATGCGAAGAGCAACATCGTCACCAATGCCTCCGCCGCGCCGAACCTGACCACCCTGGTCGCCGCAGTGAAGGCAGCCGGCCTCGTCGAAACCCTGCAGGGTGCAGGCCCGTTCACTGTGTTCGCGCCGACCAATGACGCGTTCGCCAAGCTCCCGGCAGGCGCGGTCGAAGGCTTGCTGAAGCCGGAGATGAAGGACGCACTGGCAGGCGTGCTGACCTACCACGTGGTCGCCGGCAACGTCGATGCGGCCGCGCTGATGGCACAGATCAAGGCGGGCGGCGGCAAGGCCACGCTGACCACCGTGCAGGGCGCGACCCTGACCGCCACCACCGGCGACATGGGCGGCATCACCCTGACCGACGCCAAGGGTGGAACTGCGCACGTCACCACTGCGGACGTGCGTCAGAGCAATGGCATCGTGCACGTCATCGATAGCGTGCTGATGCCGAAGTAAATCCAGCAACAGGCGACCTGGAAACGGGCAGCTTCGGCTGCCCGTTTCTATTTGCGTGCCCGAATGGCGATGCCGCCCGCGCATGCTAGCGTTCGCAGCATTGGGCAACGCCATCCACAACCAAGGAACCATCATGACCGAGTCACGGGTACACGCCTTCGACTTCCGCGCCTCTGCCTTGCGCTTGCTGGGCCCGATGGGTGCCGGCCTGAACGCGGTGTCGCGGCGGGTGGTGGAGCTGGCCAGTTCGCGCCAGGCAATCAACCGCAGCCCCGAGCAGGTGGTCGCGGCCAGCTCGACCTTTGGTCAGCGCGCGGCAGACCAGGTCGCGCACTTCGGTGGCTCGTGGATTTTCATCGGCCTGTTCGCGCTGTTCCTGACCGGATGGGTGGCACTGAACAGCGCCTTCCTGGGCAAGGCTGCACTCGATCCTTATCCGTACATTTTCCTGAACCTGATCCTGTCGATGCTCGCTGCGATCCAGGCCCCGATCATCATGATGAGCCAGAACCGCTTGGCCCAAAGCGACCGGCTGATGGCCAACCACGACTATGCGGTGAACCTCAAGGCGGAGATCGAGATCATGGCCTTGCATGAAAAACTCGATGCCATGCGCACCGATGAACTGCATGCGCAATTGCAGCGCCAGCAGGCGTTTATCGAGGAATTGCTGGTGCTGCAACGCAAGGCTTAAGGCTGCCATTCCAAGCGGGCAATCGGCCATCCCCTTGCGATCAAATCAGCACGAGATCCGTACTGCAGAATCCCCCGATTCGTTGCAATAATGCGTGGGAAAGTTTCGGTCACCTCACTCTCCAGGAAAACACCCATGAACCATGCCACTCTTAACATCGCGTTGGCCGGTCTGCTGTGCCTGTCATTCGCCTCGCTGGCCGCCACTCCCGAGAAAGAGGCCGCAGGCTGGGCCAAATGGGCGGATTTCACTAGTGGTGTGGTGGATGCCACCACGGCCCAGCCGTTCGATGCCCCGGCTATCAAGGCGGCCTGCGATGGCGCAACCGGCGTAGTCACCGGGCAGGGATTCCAGTTCCCGTACTGGGCGCAGAACGTGATGATGGCCTGCCGGGCCTTCAAGATCTTCAAGGACGTTGACCAGAAGACAGAAGCCGGCATCGACAAGGGCAACAAGGACGAATTCTTCTCCGGTAATGCCCGCAAGATCCTCAAGCGCGAGAAGAAAGCCCTGTGCCGCGACGTGGCCAGCATCAGCAAGGAATTGGGCAAGGCGACACCGATCGCAAGCGAGCCGCGTGCACAGCCGCTTGCACTGGAACTCAAGGTGCAGATGGACATGATTGCCGACAAGGCGGAATGCCACTGATTGACCATCGCGACGGTTTGTGGCCGCAGTGCAGCTGGTGCCTGCGGCCATTCGAGATGATCCGCGGGTGGGCAGCGCGCGCAAACCGCTGCTGTCCGTACTGATCCTGGTAGTGGTCGCCTACGCGGGCGTCTGCGTATACCCCGTCCCCATTTTTCTACTCATAACGATGTGTTGTGTCGTGACGTTCGGCACGCGATGCAACCTCCGGCGCAGGCAAGCATCGACCACTATCCATCACCAGTGGCGATTCGAATGAATATGCGTTTGACGGGAGCAAGGCACCTGCTTGGACTCGGCCTGGCGCTGTGTGCTTGCATGGCATCGGCAACCGAAACTCCGACGACACCCAATCAACATCGCGCACTCGACGCCTTGGTCAAGGACGTCTGCGGGAAACAACTCGTGCTGCTGGGCGAGGACGCCAACCACGGCAGCGGCGCGACGTTGGCGTTGAAGATTGAGTTGGTCAAGCGCCTGGTCGAGGAATGCCATTATTCGGCCGTGCTGTTCGAGAGCCAGGTCTACGACTTCATCGACCTGCAGCACGCCATCGATGCCAAAACGGCAACGCCGGCACAGGTGAATGCCACGATTGGCGGCCTTTGGTCGTTCGCGCGCGAAACCGTGCCGCTGGTGGACTTCCTTTATCCACAAGCGATGGCTGGACGCATCACGCTTGGCGGACTGGACCCGCAGGTCGGCGGCGCGACCCAACGCTATAGCCAGCATCGGCTTCCAGGCGTGCTTGCCGGCTATCTAAACGATGCGCGCGGAAAGGATTGCGAAGCCGAGTTTTCGCGCCTGACCAATTGGCAGTACGACGACACCATCCAATTCGACGCGACAACACGCATGCGGCTGCGCAGCTGCATCACCGACATCCAGTCCGGTATCACACAACGCAAGGCCAACGACGCCACGCGCGAAGCCGGCGTCATGACTACCAACCTGCTCCGCTATCTCGACATGTCGGACGGCGATGATTTCAACGTGCGCGACCGCGCGATGTTCGACAACCTTGTCTGGAATCTGTCGCGCTTGCCGAAGGGTGCGAAGACGATCGTGTGGTGCGCGACCGTGCACGCGGTGAAAGGGTCGATGCCGAACAGCATGAACGTATCGATGGGTGCGCTGGTCCACGCGGCATTCAAGGATCGCGCCGCGGCGATCGGCTTTACCGCACTTTCCGGCAGCTTCGGCCGGCCGGGCAAGCCACCAACGATGCTGGAAGCTGCATCGCCAGAATCACTGGAAGGCCGCGTATTCACTGAAACCGGCGACGCCATTCGCTATCTCGACCGCAAGCAGTTGGCCGGCTTCGGCACAGTGGCCGCACGTCCGTTGAACTATCGCAAACCCGAGCCTGCCGCATGGGCGACGCTGCTGGATGGCCTGATCGTGCTGCGGGAAGAACAGCCACAGCATTAAAATGGACGGCAACTGAAATCGATGGAGCCGCCCATGCACGGCGAATACAAAGTTCCAGGCGGGAAACTCGTCGTAGCTGATCTGGATGTGACCGACGGCCGTCTGGCTGACGTCCGCATCAGTGGCGATTTTTTCCTGGAACCCGACGCCGCGTTGGACGCGATCAACCAGGCCTTGTGCGGCCTGCCCGCAGGCAGCAGCGAAGCCGTGTTGACGGCAGCCGTGGAAGGCGCGCTGGATGCAGGCGTCAGCATGTACGGCATCACCCCGGAAGCAGTCGCAGTCGTCGTTCGTCGCGCAGTTGATGCAGGTACAGCGCCATGATCCACGGCGAGATGATCCGCAGCGACTGGCACGACCATGACTGGCAGTTGATCCACACCGGCGCGCAATCGCCCAACCTGCACATGGCGCTGGATGAAGTGCTGACCGAGGAGGTCTCCGCCGGCAGGCGCGCGCCGACCTTGCGGATCTGGGAATGGGCCAATCCGGCGGTGGTGATCGGGCGCTTCCAGTCATTGCGCAATGAAGTCGATGCCGATGCCGCGCGGCGCCACGGGATCGAAGTCGTACGCCGGATCAGCGGCGGCGGCGCGATGTTCATCGAACCGGGTAACACCATCACCTATTCGATATGCGCACCGCTCTCGATGGTGGCCGGCATGTCCTTCCAGGAGGCCTACGCGCACATGGATGCATGGGTGATCCAGGCACTGGCCGCGATGGGCATCAAGGCCTGGTACCAACCGCTCAACGACATCACCTCCGCCAGCGGCAAGATCGCCGGCGCCGCGCAAGCCCGGCGCGGCAAGGCGGTACTCCACCATGTGACCATGGCCTACGACATCGATGCCGCGAAGATGCTGGAGGTGCTGCGCATCGGCCGCGAGAAACTCTCCGACAAGGGCACCACCAGCGCGCAAAAGCGAGTGGACCCGTTACGCAGCCAGACCGGGCTGGCGCGCGCGCAGGTCATCGCTCACTTGATCGATATGTTCCGTCGGCAATATGGCCTGGTAGATGACGCGCTACGGCCCGAAGAACTCGAGCGTGCACACGCGCTGGCAATCAGCAAGTTCGCCACTGCCGACTGGGTCGGCGTAGTGCCTTGAGCGTGACGGCTGCGCGTCAGTCCAGCGGCGCCGCAATGACGAGATTCTGGACCGGATAACCACGCTGTGCAGCGCGTGCACGAATGTCATCAAACAGTTTTCGATCCATCGATGGCGCGCGCGACAGGATCCACAGGTATTTGTGGCTTGGCCCGCCAACGACGGCCCACTGGTACCCCTGATCCAGTTCCACCACCCAGTAGTCCGCCCACACCATCGGAACCCAAGCCAGCCAATCGGGCGCGAAGCGCACCTTCAGCCGACCCGGATGGTCTTCCACCGCGCGTGCAGTGCCTTCCGACGCAATGCGCTTGCCGCTCTTGTTCTCACATGCGTTCAGCACGCCGATGGTGCCATCCGGTTTTTGCGAATACGTCGCCGTAATATTCGCCACACACTTGCGTTGGAAGAACATCGGCAAGTGCGCAATCTCGTGCCACTGCCCGCTGTAGTGCTGAAGGTCTAGCGTAGGCACTGAATCGTTAGCAAGAGTGGCGTCTTGGGCATTGGCAGAAGGTGCGGCCATGCCAAGTGCCATCAGGAGGGAAAGCTTTCGCAACATTGCATCGTTCCAATAAGGGATGCGATGACTATCCAGATGGAGTGTGGCCGCGAGGTGAAAACGCTTCTTGCGCCGCTTGCATTGCAGCGATCACGAATGCATCACCGTTTACGGACGACCCTGCAAGAACATCGATCAGTCAGAAGGAACTCGAATGAAGACTCGCCATGTCTACAGCACACCCGATCTCACAACGGTTGCCAACGCAATGGCCGCTGCACGCGGTGCCGGCATTGAAGACACCGACCTGTTGCTGGTGGCGCGATCGGATATTGAACTGGAATCCATTCCAGACGCCCGCAAGCAGGCTGACACTGACATGATGCCGGCGGCCGTGCGTGGCGCAGGGTATGGAGGGGCAGCTGGCTTGCTGGCAGGGCTGGTGGCGGTTGCTGTGCCCGCTGTAGGCATCACCTTGGCTGGCGCTGCAGCAGTCGGCTTTGCTGGGGCAATGCTGGGTACCTGGACCTCCGCGCTGATGGGCTCCAGTCTCCCAGATCCGATTCGGGTCAAGTTTGAAGATGAAATCGAAGCAGGACGCATCCTGCTTTTGGTCGATGGCAGCGAGGAGGAATTAGCCATTGCCGGGCCCGCGATCCTGCACGCTGGTGCAACTTCACTGCCATTCGATTCCTTGGCAATCATGAGCTGATGAATGGGCGCGCGCAGCTGCGTGCGTCCATTCAAGATCAAGCCGCATCGTCTTCCAGATCAAGCATCGTCCTGTGACTGCACGGACACACACGTATCTCCATCGGCATCCACGTCCAGCATCACCGTGATTGGGCGACAGCAGACATGGCAGTCCTCGATGTAGCGCTGCGAGCCCGCGCTGGCGTCCAGCATCAGGCTGATCAACTCGCCGCAGTACGGGCATTCAACGTCCTGCATGTCGAGCAACATGATCGCCTCCTGCCCGGCTCAGCCGAGTGTGCGTTCGATATCCGCAAGCGGCGAATTGGTCAGGTCCTTGGCCAGTTCGCCATGCATCCGCGCAACCGTCTCCTTGTGTAGCTGCGGGCGCATCTGGCCCAGCGTCTGCGGATCGGCCACCAGCACCAGGTGCGCGTAGGCATTGGTCAACGCGCCGTGGTTGAGGCGATGCGCCAGTTGCTTGGCGAAGGTTGCCTCATCGGTCTGCTGGCCGGTCTGCTCCGGCGGCGCGGAACCCGACGGGCCATCGTCATTGATGTCCTGCGGCGTGATGTGCTCCTGCTGTTTCAGCGACAACTTGTAGTCGGTGCCCACGTTGCGGAATACGCGTGCGCCTTCTCCATCGGCTACCACCACCATTGCATCGGCGGGAATCTTGTTCATTCGTTTGTCTCCTCGATCGTGGGAAAGGCCTCGTCGCGAAGCGGACGTGGCAGCTACTTCCAGTCTAGGCAGCGCCGCGTGATGCGCGTGGCAACTTCAGGAAACAAGGGCCCGAGTTGATCGGTGTGGCGCCTTGAGCACCCACTTTTTTGCCTGTTTTGGCTGTCTCGAGTCAACCCTACTTTGCTATCGTGAGCCCTTTCCCCATCAGGGGGAGGAGACCGTCAGTGGATTCCCTGGAACACTACTTCGCCCCGTTCCGCGCCAACACTGTCGGTAACGAGCAGACCTTCCGCTCGCCGTATGGCGAGCAGCGCATCGTGTACACCGACTGGACTGCGAGCGGCCGCCTCTACCGTCCCATCGAAGAACTGCTGCTGGAACGCTTCGGCCCGTACGTGGGCAACACGCATTCGGAGAGCAGCGAAACCGGCCGTGCAATGACGCTCGCGTACCACGAGGCACATCGCATCCTCAAGACGCATGCCAACGCGGGCCCCAACGATCTGATCATCACCGCCGGCACCGGCATGACCGGCGTGATCAACAAATTCCAGCGCATCCTCGGCCTCAAGGCACCGCAGGGCCTGCGGCGCTTCCTGGACATCGCCGAGGCGGAACGTCCGGTGGTGTTCATCACCCACATGGAGCACCACTCCAACCAGACCTCGTGGTACGAGACCATTGCCGAAGTGGTGGTGGTGCCGCCTGATGAGCAGGGCCTGGTGGATCTGGCGGCGCTGGAGGCGCTGCTGCACGCGTATCGCGTTCGCCCGCTGAAAATCGGCGCTTTCAGCGCCTGTTCGAACGTCACCGGCGTATGCACGCCGTATCACGCGATGGCACGGCTGATGCATCAGGCCGGCGGCGTAGCGTTCATCGACTTCGCAGCGTCGGCCCCGTATGTGGAGATCGACATGCATCCGGCCGATCCCGAGGAGCGCCTCGACGCGGTGTTGTGGTCGCCGCACAAGTTCCTCGGCGGACCGGGCTCGTCGGGCGCGCTGATCTTCAACCGCAACCTCTACAGCAACACCGTTCCCGATGATTCCGGTGGCGGCACCGTGAACTGGACCAACCCGTGGGGCGAGTACTCCTTTCTTGATGACATCGAAGCCCGCGAGGACGCCGGCACGCCAGGGTTCCTGCAGACGATCAAGGCTGCCTTGGCAACACGACTGAAAGAGCAGATGGGCGTGGACGCCATGCGCCAGCGCGAACAGGAGATCGTTCCGTATGTGATGGATGCGTTACAGGCGGTTCCAGGCCTGCACGTGCTGGCGCGCAAACAGCGTGATCGCCTGGCGATCTTCTCGTTCTACGTGACCGGAATTCATTACAACCTGTTCGTGCAACTGCTCAACGACCGCTTCGGCGTGCAGGCACGCGGCGGCTGTTCCTGCGCCGGCACCTACGGCCACTACCTGCTGCACGTCGATCCGACCCTATCGCACTCAATCACCGATCGCATCGACCAAGGCGACCTGACGGACAAGCCGGGCTGGGTACGGATTTCCTTCCATCCCAGCACCACGATGGCCGACATCGACCACGCGCTCAATGCCGTGCGAGAGATCGTCGAACATATCGACGCTTGGGCGAAGGAATACGCGTACTCGCCGGTCACCAATGAGTTCACGTGGTGCGGTGGCGACAGCGGCGAAGCGCTGGCCCGCGTCAAGGGATGGTTCCAGTTGGTAGCGCCAGGACCAGCTGCGTAGTACGAGCAGCATAGGAAAACGGCCAAGCGATCACATCAAATGGACATTTACTCCGGCGCTTTTTGCGGGAAGTATTGGAGCCTGCGGCGGTGACCGCTCGCAGGTTCCGCCATGGTGCGAAGGGATGAAAATGAATGTGATCGATCTGCGCAGCGATACGGTGACGCAACCGACCGCCGCGATGCGTGCGGTGATGCTGGAAGCCCCGGTCGGGGACGATGTCTACGGCGAGGATCCCACGGTCAATGCGCTGCAGCAGCGGCTGGCGGACGAGCTGGGTTTCGATGCCGGGCTGTTCGTGCCCACCGGCACCCAGTCCAACCTGCTGGCGCTGCTGGCGCACTGTGAGCGCGGCGACGAATACCTGGTGGGCATGGACGCGCACACCTACAAATTTGAAGGTGGCGGCGCGGCGGTGCTTGGCTCGATCCAGCCGCAGCCCATCGTGCAGGCCGATGATGGCTCACTGCCGCTGGAAAGCATTGCCTCGGCGATCAAGCCAGATGATCCGCACTTCGCGCGCACCCGCCTGCTGGCGCTGGAGAACACGTGGCATGGCCGCACGCTGCCGCTGGATTACCTGCGCAGCGCGCACGACCTGGCGCGTTCGCACGGGTTGGGCATGCATCTGGACGGGGCGCGCCTGTTCAACGCCGCGGTGGCGTGCAAGGTAACCGCGCGCGAGATCACCCGCCATTTCGATACGGTATCGATATGCCTGTCCAAGGGCCTGGGTGCACCGGTTGGCTCAGTGCTACTTGGCTCGCATGCGCTGATCGACAAGGCGCGACGCTGGCGCAAGGTGTGCGGCGGTGGCTGGCGCCAGGCCGGCATCCTCGCTGCAGCGGGCCTGCATGCACTGGACCATCATGTGGCACGACTGGCCCAGGATCATGATCGCGCGGCCACGCTTGCCGGCAGCCTGCGCGGGATCGCCGGCATCGACCTGCTCGGCCAACACACCAATATGGTGTTCATCAACGTGCCGGCCGATCGCCTGCGCGCACTGGACGCGCATCTTGGCGAGGCGGGTATCCGCATCAGTATTGGTTATCTGCCGACATTGCGGCTGGTGACCCATCTTGACGTTGACGATGACGGCATCGAGCGCACTGCGGCCGCGTTTGCAGGGTTTTTCGACAACAAGTGAGCTGCGCCCCAGCTCATGAAAAAGGGGCAGAGGACAATGACCGCCATGTTGCAACTTGATGCTACGGATTAGAGACGACTGTTTCTGACTCTTTTGCGGCATCACCAGCAAGGACGGAATCCGCATCGCGGATTCCGTCCAATTGCATCAATTGGCAGGCGCTGCTGCCATGTCGGCGCGGTGCTTGATGATCTCGGCTTCGGACAATTTGCCGTCGCCGTCGGCGTCTGCCACCGCAAAATGCTGGTGGAGCATTTCCGTGTCCATCATCTCATCCTTGGTGACGCTGCCGTCGTGGTTCTTGTCCATGTCCGCGAATGACATCTCGCTGCCCATGGCCGCCATGTCGTGGCCGGGCATGGTGCCGGCGGGCATGTTCGCCGCCGGCATGGGGTCTGCCGGCGTCGATGCAGGCGGTATTGCGTCCGCGGGGGCCGCCGGAGTAGTGGTGGCGACCGGGGCGACGGTATCGTCGGCATCGTGGTCTTTGCAGCCGGAAAGCACGGCCAATCCGGGAATGAGTACGGCAAGCAGCACCGCATGTTTGTTGATCATCGGAATTCTCCAGTAGTCGGTGGGCGAAATGCCCGCTTGGGAGGCAAGCAACCGCCACTGGGCGGTCACCCTGATACCTCTGGCCGCGAGGGTTTCAGCCCCCACGTAATGGGATCGTGATGAATCCGCTGCCTTGTCCGACCCTGGATGGCATGTGCCTGGCTTCAGACCGATATTCGAGTCCGGGAGTTCATGCGACGTCGCACGGAATCTTTGGCAAGACTTGCCAACCAATTCGCCGAAAACACCTTTGCAATGAAACATTCAGCTTGATGTTCACGCAGGCATATGCCTGCCTCATGGACGATCATGACTTACCTCGGAGCAAGGACTCCCAATGGCCAGCACTATCCTCATCGTTGATGACGAGCATGGCCTCTGCCAGATGATGGCTCAGATGCTGACCGAGGCAGGTTTCGAGGCACGCAGTGCAGGCAGTGGCCGCGAGGCGCTCGCCGATATCCAGGCCAATCCACCAGACCTTGTGCTGCTGGACGCGAACATGCCGGAGCTTGATGGTTTCGAAGTCGCCGCGCTGCTGAAGTCCGACCCGACCACGGCGACCATACCGATCATCATGGTGTCGGCCAACGAAGGACGTGGCGCGCGCCTGATCGGGCTTGAAAGCGGTGCAGAGGACTACCTTGCCAAACCGGTGGACCCAGCCGAACTGCTCGCCAAGATCCGCAACCTGTTGCTGCTACGGCAGCGCACGCTGCATGTGGCGATGCACTGACAGGGAAGTTGTCCCTGGCACCATTTTTTAGCATTTTTCATCGACCCCTGGTCAGGCTACCGTTTTCAGCCAAACCGTGGCCGCATCCGGATCTTGGGGACGTTCCCTGTTCAACGGCAATCACCGTCACAGGAGCGACTCGCATGTCCATCTCCACTCGTCCGCAACGCGGCGCCGACCGCCCGCTATACCGTTGGGCGCCACTAGTCGCTGTCGCTATCGTGTTCGCCGGGTTTGCCAAGACCTTCTACCTCAAGCAGGTCTTCGGGGCGCCGCCACTATCCGCGCTTCTCATCCTGCATGGCGTGTTGATGACGACGTGGTTTGTCCTGTTCATTGTGCAGACGCGACTTGTCGCCGCCAGGCGCACCGACCTGCATCGGCGCCTGGGAGTCGTCGGGGCATTGCTGGCGCTGGCGATCCTGATCGTCGGCCCGACGGTTGCTGTCACCGCCGCCAAACTGGGCCACACACCCGGCCCGCCGCCGCTCGTGTTCCTGGTGGTTCCATTGGGCGACATGGTGGTATTCGCGCTGCTGGTCGGCTCCGCGCTCCTGTTCAGGCGTCGCAGCGACGTTCACAAGCGCCTGATGCTGTTGTCCTTCGTCGGCCTGCTGACGGCCGCGATCGCCCGCCTACCGGTGGAAGCCTGGCGCCAGGCCGGCATCGTGGCCTACTTCAGCACGACGATCCTGCTGGTGCTCATGTGCGTTGGCTACGACACCATCAAACACCGCAGGCTGCACCCGGCCTTCGCCTGGGGCGCCGGCCTGATCATCCTGTCCTGGCCGCTGCGCCTGGCATTGACGACCACCGCTACATGGATGGCCTTCGCCACGTGGCTGACGAGTTGATCACCACACTGAGTGTTCCCGGCCCCCTGTTTTTGATGACTGGTCCCTGACTGACGGAACTCCGCTTGATGCCGCATTCACGCGCGGCCGAACTTGCGGCGCGTACATTCCAAGTCTCCTACGGAGATAACATCATGCAGCGCACCTCCCTGACTCTCGCCGCCCTGGTCCTGTCCAGCCTGATGCTTGTCCCTACCGCACAGGCGGCCACCAAGTGCCACAACGAAACCGTTTACCGCACCCGTGAGCTCAAGGATCCGCATCGCGTCACCGGCACCCTGATCGGTGCCGTCGCTGGTGGTCTGATCGGCAACCAGATCGGTGGCGGCAAGGGCAAGGAACTCGCCACCATTGGCGGCGCGGTTGCCGGCGGTGTTGCCGGCCACAAGATCCAACGCCATCGCCAGGAGCGCTACAAGACGGTGATCCGCGTCTGCAAGTGAGCTTCGGCAGGCCTTGAAAGCTGCCTAAGTCGAGTCAAGAAAGGACCGGGAATACCGGCTCTTTCTTGAGACATGGAAACGGGAAACGGAGCTCGAGTCAAAGGAAAAGTCGACCCTGACCCCTGTTTTTCACACGATAGCGCTCGAAAGTGCGGTAAAGTGCGTGCACTGTTCAAAGCGGGATCACGGTACATCGTGGCTCCGATGCGGTAGATCAACAGGTTACAAGGTCGAAGACGGCCTCTCCAGACGATCCGCTCCATCGCTTCGCGTTACCCCTAGCTCGATACAGTCCCGGTACCGCATTACGCGGGCCGTGTTTCCTCAACTGTTCCAAGGAGTAACAACATGTCTGATCGTCAAACCGGCACCGTTAAGTGGTTCAACGACGCCAAGGGCTTCGGCTTCATCACCCCGGAAAGCGGCGACGACCTCTTCGTCCATTTCCGTTCGATCCAGGGCGACGGCTTCAAGTCGCTGCAGGAAGGCCAAAAGGTCTCGTTCAAGGTTGCGCAGGGCCAGAAGGGCCTGCAGGCTGAAGAAGTGCAGGCTGCCTAAGCCTTCATCGACGCTTGTACCGCGTCAGCAATACCAGGACCCCGGGCGGCAACGCCCGGGGTCTTTTGCTTTGGGGCATCAGCATGCAGAAGAAAAAGGGCCAGAGCTGACTGCCGTATGCTAAGTGCAGCGACCGCCGCTGCGCGCGCAGCAACATTCATCCGCGCTGCGAGTTCTACATTCTCAGCTCGACCGGGAGCACCGACGATCCGGCGGTAATGCTCTGCCGTCGCGGCCCGTCATCCAGTGGCTTGAGCAGGCGATGTTTCTGCTTGCCGCGAACAATTCCGCCAAGCGCCACCCCTCTCTCACTCGGAGCGCCCATGAACAACAACGGATCTGTGTCGGCCATCGCAAGGCCCGAATTGAAGCGCGGGCTGCATCGGCTGGGTTTCTTTGCGCTGGCGTTCGGGTCGATGATCGGAGTCGGCTGGGTGACATCCATTGGTTCATGGCTGTCACAGGCCGGACCGGGCGGCGCAATGCTGGCCTTCCTTGTCGGCGGCGCAGTGATGCTCTGCATCGGCCTGTGCTACGCCGAACTGACGCCGATGCTGCCGGTGGCTGGCGGTGAAGTCGCTTACGCCTACAAGGCCTTCGGCAGCTTCAAGGCGTTCCTGGTCGGCTGGGCACTGGCGCTGGGCTACGTCAGCATTTCCGGATTCGAGGCGGTGTCGATCGGTCGCGTACTGAGCTTCCTGATTCCCGGCATTGATCGTTGGCCGCTGTATGAGTTTGACGGGTCCACGGTTTTTGCCAGCCATGTCCTGCTCGGGCTGCTTTGCACCGCGGGCATCACCTGGGTGAACTGGATCGGCGCCCGTTCGGCTGCGCGGCTGCAGATCTGGCTGACGGTCGCCTTTGTCGGTGTGACGCTTGCGTTTGTGGTCGTCGGCCTGGCGAAAGGCACCGCCGAGAATCTGCAGCCCCTGTTTGTCGCCAAACCCGGCGTCGGCGTCTGGGCGGGCCTGCTGGCGGTGGTGGTCACCATTCCGTTCTGGTTTGTCGGGTTCGACACCATTCCGCAGGGCGCAGAAGAAGCCTCGGTGGACGTCGCGCCACGCGCGTTCGCCTGGCTGATCATCGGTTCGATTCTCTCCGCCACCGCCTTCTACGTGCTGGTGATTCTGAGTGTTTCGATGGTCGGTCCGTGGGCCAGTATAGTTGGCGCCGATCTGCCGGCGGCGCGCGCGTTCGAACACGCCTTCAGCACGCCATGGCTGCGTGATCTGGTACTGGTGGCAGCGCTGCTGGGGCTCTTCACCAGCTGGAATGGATTCTTCCTTGCCGGGTCGCGGGTGGTTTTTGCGCTCGGCCGTGGACGCCTCATCCCCGCGTCACTCGGCGCTACCCATCCGCGGCACGGCACCCCGCATCGCGCCGTCCTGCTGGTCGGTGGGCTGACCATGCTGGCGCCGCTGCTGGGTCGCAACGCCCTGCTGCCGCTGGTCAATGCCGGCTCGTTCTTCATTGCCTCGGCCTTTCTTGGCGTTTCGCTATCGCTGATCCGCCTGCGCCGCGACTTTCCCGATTTGCCGCGACCCTACCGCCTCGCAGGCGGCAACGTCGTGCCCGTCCTTGCCGTCGCTGGCTCTTTGTCGATGCTGGCCGCCATGGTCATTCCCGGCAGCCCCGCCGCTTTGACCTGGCCGCAGGACGTCAGCGTGCTGCTTTTGATGGTCGCCCTCGGCGGCGGTCTCTGGCTGGCCGCCACGAAGGCGCGTCACTCGATCAGCGAGCGCGAAAGAGACCGCCTGATCCTGGACCAGTGAAGTACGCCCCCAACAGAGGGACGGATGGAATCAAGCTGCCTTGATTCCCCCCATTCCCTTGTTTGGACTGAGTTACTTCGGCCGGTAAACCGCACAGAGCTTGTTGCCGTCGGGATCGCGCACGTAGGCCAGGTAGAGGCTGCCCAGGTCACCAGTGCGCAGACCTGGCGGATCCTCGATGGATGTGCCGCCGGACGCGACCGCCACATCGTGGAATTGCTTGGCCTGCTCGGCCGACGCGCACTTGAAGCCGATCGTGGCGCCATTGGCGCACGTGGCCGATCCGCCATCGATTGGCTCGGCGATGCCGAACGTGTTGCCGTCGTGGCGATAGAACATCCGCATGTGGCCGCTGGGCGAGCGGTTCTTGAGTGCCCCGCCGCAACCCAGGACGCCAAGCACCGCGTCGTAGAATTTTTCAGAACGCTCGAGGTCGTTGGTGCCGACCATGATGTGATTGAACATGTGTTTGGGTCCTGTTGGATGAAGAACACGTTGAAGTGAGCGGGTGGGTCTGGAAGGCTCTTTGACGTCGTATGGCAGCAAATGTACATGACCGGAAAACATGGCCCCGAGTGGACTCTTGAGCATCGCGATACCAACACGGATGCTAATTTGAAAAGTCCATCCTGACTCCTATTTTTTTCCTGGATCATCACCATGCGCCCCGAAAAAGGAAGGGCCGCGCTAATTGCGCGGCCCTTCCTTCGAGGTTGATGTCTGGCTTACGAGCGACGCTTCTTGTTTTCTGCCCGCAGGTTGTCGGCGGCCTTGCCGACGGTCTTTTGCACCTTGCCCGCGTTTTTCTCGATATTGCCGGCGACTTGCTTGCCGAGGTTGCCCGTGACCTTGCCTACGCCTTCCTTGATGGCGCCCTTGATTTCGTGCTTGGTGCCTTCGCTGCGATTCTTGTCCATGCGTGCTCTACCGGGTTGTCGACTGCAAACTTGCAGACAACAACCGTCTTAGCCCCGTAGCTGTGCGAGCGACGTGATGGGTGCGTGCGCTGTTTATCCTTCAGTAACATCCCCTTTTCCAGGCGCCGTCACGCGGGCTGCACCGAGGTTGGCGCAGCGTGGGGACGCTCCCATCGGAAACGGAGGCATAGACAACATAATGCAGGATCGTCCCACCGCCGATGCGCAACTCGAAGCCCAGCTGGCGGCCCTGGAGTTGGAGATGCCGAGCCTGCAGTTGCGTGCCGGTAGCGTGTTCGCGCTCGCGAGCGCATGGGCGCAGCGTCATGACGCCATCGTCGCCGCTACACCGGCCGGATTGCTTGGCAAGATGGAAGTGCGCTTGCGTCGAATCGGAATCCGCTGGGGCATGATGGACGGCACGCGCATGACCGGGCAGTTCCCTGTGCTGCCGCCGCGGGGTCCCGGCGACGCGTCATAGCGAATGGCATAAAAGCAGAGGCTGAAAAATCCGGAAAAATGGTCCGACGATTGCGAGTCAATCCCGGCAATACCCCTCACCCGGCTTGACCGTCAGGCATTGTTTTTTGCCGGCGAGGTATTTCAAGCCGGTCGCATTGCCGTTGGTATGCACAGCGTTTTCCGCGACGCCGCCCCGCATGAAATGCAGGCCTTCGGCGGTGACAGTTCCATCGAACGTGCCCTTGTTGTCGAGATCCCATTGCATTTCGAGCGTCACGCCGCCGTCAGGCTTTGCGGCGACGACCAGATACATGCCCTCGACCCCGGTCCAGCGGCCGAGATAGTCGGCTTCGGTACTGGCGGCATCGGTCGTGGCTGGAGTTGTGGCGTGAGTGGCGTTGGCATCTGCATCGTTGCCTGCCGGCACCGTTTCCACTGCGCTCGTTTCGGCCGACGCAGGAGTGTTTGCGGCAGGCTGGGGATCAGAACAAGCGGCCAGCGTCGCGGCAGCGAGGATAAGGACGAGAGTCTTCAAAAATAGTCTCCTTAAAGGTGTTGAATATGGGCAAAAGGGGGACGGAGGGAAATAAGACACCTTAATTCCCTCCGCCCTCTTTTTTTATTCCGTTTTTCTCGCACTCAAGCCCCCAAAAGTTCGACTTCGAACTTGAGCGTGGCATTCGGCGGGATGACACCACCGGCGCCGCGTGCACCGTAGCCAAGGTTGGCGGGGATGATCAGCGTGCGTTGGCCGCCTTCCTTCATGCCCTGCACGCCCTCATCCCAGCCCTTGATGACCATGCCGCCACCAAGCGGAAAGATGAAGGGTTCGCCGCGATCCTTGCTGGAATCGAATTTCTCGCCCTGCTCGCCGTTATCAAACAGCCAGCCGGTGTAATGCACGGTGACGTTGCGGCCAGGCTGTGTCTCGGCGCCGGTGCCAACGACGGTGTCTTCAAACTGCAGGCCGGAGGCTGTGGTGGTGAACGCCATGGGATGTTCCTTATGGGGGCTTGGAATTTTCGTAGCTGGCAGTTTAGCGATCGCGGATCCAGGCTGCTTCTCTCAAGAAAGTCGACTCTGACCCCATGTTTTGTGTTTTGGGCTGTGGATAACCCTGTGCATAATTTGTTGACTCTTCCCGTCGAGTCTGGCACCATGAATTTGGATCTAACCGGCGGCTCGTCCGCTCATTAGGATCCACCCGGGCGCCGAGAGGCGCCCTTTTTTATAAGCGCACAATCCCATGAGGATCTCGGGGACAAGCCACTTTACAAAGTACAGGTTCTATCCTCGCGAAGTAGTTCGCGCCTCCGCTCTGACGCATGTACTTGTTCGGAGCGAATTTTTGGTAGAGCAAAAATGCGCATAAATCTGCAGCCTGCACCATGAGCGAATGGCGGGAATCTCTGTAAACAGGGTCTTCAATGACCTTCTTTAAATGAATGTTTCGGTACCCAGCGCCCGCCAGCTGACTCGGAATAGGGTTATGCCGTCGCATGCGCCGGAGCAAACCCGTTAATTGTTTAGAAGGTTGCCCATCAGCGAAAACCATACCCCTTTCATCGGGATTGTTTGGACCTGGGAAGTTCCGATGGATGATCGTATTTTCGAAGCGCTGGATCAGCGCCTGCCAAGCTTTATCGAAAACGTCGTAGTCATCAGGCTTGCCTGCTTTATCTACGACTATATTTATGACGCTAATCTCTTGAAGTCGTGCAATTTCATCAGCGAAATGGCGCAGGATTGTCAGTCGATCATGTCGCGCAATACGTTTTAGATCTGCCGGCTTATTGATGAAGCGGGCTGCGTGAATTTCTTCTCGCAATTTGAGCCCAAAGCTAGTTCGCATGCGCCGCCTAAAATCGATCAAAGCGTCCAATGTCGCTAGCCAAGTTAATTCATGTATCACGAGCCCGGAGAGTACGAAGTGGCGGCTTGGCGAGTTGATCATGCCAGGGTCACCACTTTCGTCTACGTACATCAAATACATTCATTCACAAGTGCGGAGGGAACATCGCAAGTAGTGGGGAGACAACTCACCCGCACTTCGAATACCCACAGTTCAAGCACGTCGCGCAGCCGTCCATCAGGACCAGCGCCTTGGTGCTGCACTTGTGGCACATGGTCGCGGTGGGCGGGAAGCTGGCGCCGTCGCCGGTGACTTCGATGTCTTCTTCGTGACCGCTACCGGTGGCAGCGGCGGCAGGCGCTTTGCTTATCTCAGGCTTTTTTTTTGAGCGCTGGTGGGTGTCGTAGGCGCGGCGCTTTTCGACGATCAGGGCGCGGTTCTCGGCGCTCATTTCCGGGTCGTGCAGCATGCCGATCGACTTCAGGTGGTCTTCGATGATCATGCCGAGTTCGGCGACCAGCGACGGCATGTACACGCCACCGGCCTTGAAGTAGCCGCCCTTGGGATCGAACACGGCCTTCATTTCCTCGACCAGGAAGGTCACGTCGCCGCCCTTGCGGAACACGGCGGACATGATCCGGGTCAGCGCGACGATCCACTGGAAGTGGTCCATCGACTTGGAGTTGATGAAGATCTCGAACGGGCGGCGATGCTCGTGGTCGGTGCCGGCATTGAGCACGATGTCGTTGATGGTCACGTACATGGCGTGTTCGACCAGCGGCGACTTGATCTTGTAGGTGGAACCGATCAGCACTTCCGGGCGCTCGATGCGCTCGTGCATCTGGATGACGTCGGCGCCCTTGGCCAGTTCGGCCTCGGCGGCTTCGCGGGTGACGGCTGCGGCCTTGACGGCTTCCTTCGCCTTGTCCTCGGGGGTGACGACGGTATAGCCCTTGATTTTCTTGTCGATCCTGACGGCCATGTGGTTTCCGGTGCTGTGTTCTTTGCAATTCGATGTGGTGCGTATCGATGCGGGGGATGGATGTGGTGACAAAGCACCCCCGCCCATGACGGGAGGGGGTGCCTGGTGCGGACTACTTCTTCTTCGCAGCCTTCTTGGCGGCTTTTTTCGGCACGGCTTTCTTTGCAGCAGCTTTCTTCGGCGTGGCTTTCTTGGCCGGCGCCTTCTTCACTGCCTTCTTCGGTGCCGCCTTCTTGGCGGGCGATTTCTTTGCAGCAGCCTTCCTGGCCACCTTCTTCGGTGCAGCCTTCTTCACGGCTTTCCTGACTGCCGCCTTCTTGGCGGTGGCCTTCTTGGCGGTGGCCTTCTTCGCGGCTTTCTTCACTGCTTTCTTGGCAGCCGCCTTCTTGCTGGCGCCCTTGGACTTGAGTGCGGCAACTTCCTTCTTGGCCGAGGCACTTGCGTCGGTCAGCGATTTCCTGGCCTTGTCCGTGGTCGTCTTGACAGCCTTCCTAGCCTTGGCGGTGTTCTTGCTCACCGCTTTCTTGACCTTGGCGACATCGGCCTTGACGGTCTTTTCGGCTTTCTTGGCTGCCTTGCTCACCGCCTTCTTCGCCTTGCCTGCAGCTTTCTTTACCGAGTCCATGGCGCCTTCGGCGGTGGTCGCGATGCTGCTGCCGACATTGCTGGCGGTTTCTTTTACAGTCTCGGCGGCATTCGACAACGTGGCCGCAACTCCGTTTCCATTGCTCATTTGACCTTCCTCGAAAGGGCTTGGGTTGGGTGGGTACAACAACGTGATGCTATACCCGGAAACGGCGTGCGTGCAGCGTGACGGACACGCATCGCAACGTCGGTTGGCCGGTGGTCAGAACTTGCCGTTAACCTGCCTCAAAATTTTCCGTGACCCTTCCTCAGAACTTTCCGTAGTAGCCCTCTTTGAGCGCATCAAACAGATTGGCGGCGGTGTGCATTTCGCCGTCGTATTCGATCTGCTCGTTGCCCTTGACCTCGACCACCTGGCCGTCTTCCAGTTCGAAGCGATAGGTGGTGTTTTCGAGGTCGGCTTCCTTGACCAGCACGCCCTGGAAAGCGGCCGGGTTGAAGCGGAACGTGGTACAGCCCTTGAGGCCTTGCTCGTGGGCGTAGCGGTAGATGTCCTTGAACTCTTCGTACGGGTAGTCCGTCGGCACGTTCGCGGTCTTGGAAATGGATGAGTCCACCCACTTCTGCGCGGCGGCCTGCACGTCGACGTGTTCTTTCGGGCTGACGTCATCGGCGGCGATGAAATAGTCGGGCAGCTTGGTGGCGGCGTCTTCGGAATACGGCATCGCCTTGGCGTTCACCAGCTCGCGATAGGCGAGCAACTCGAACGACCACACGTCGACTTTTTCCTTCGACTTCTTGCCTTCGCGGATCACATTGCGGCTGTAGTGATGGGCGAAGCTGGGCTCGATGCCGTTGGAGGCGTTGTTGGCAAGTGAAAGCGAGATGGTGCCGGTCGGCGCGATCGAGCTATGGTGAGTGAAGCGCGAACCCACTTCGGCCAGTTCCTCTACCAATTCCGGCGCGACTTCGGCGATCCTCTGCATGTAGCGGCTGTACTTGGCGTGCAGAGTCTTGCCTTCAATCTGCTGGCCCAGCTTCCAGCCGTCGGCCACCATTTCCGGACGCAGGCGGAGCATTGCGGCGGTCACGTCGAATTGCTCGCCCATGATCGGGGCGGCGCCCTTTTCCTTGGCCAGCGACAGGCCCATTTCCCAGCCGGCGACGGCCATGTCACGGGCGATGCGCTCGGTGAATTCGCACGAGGCCTTGCTGCCGTACTTCATCTTGAGCATGGTCAAGGTGCTGCCAAGGCCGAGGAAGCCCATGCCGTGGCGACGCTTGCGCGCGATTTCGTCGCGCTGCTTCTGCAACGGCAAGCCGTTCACTTCGACCACGTTGTCCAGCATGCGGGTGAACACGCGCACCACTTCCTTGTATTCCTCCCAGTCGAACTTGGCCTGGTCGGTAAAGGGGTTGCGCACGAACTTGGTCAGGTTGACCGAACCCAGCAGGCAGGCGCCGTAGGGCGGCAGCGGCTGTTCGCCGCAGGGATTGGTGGCGCGGATGGTTTCGCACCACCAGTTGTTGTTCATCTCGTTGACGCGGTCGATCAGGATGAAACCCGGCTCGGCGTAGTCATACGTCGACACCATGATCATGTCCCACAGGTGGCGCGCGCGGATGTGACCGTAGACCTTGCAGGCGACCAGGCCGTCCTCGCGAGTGACATAACTCTTGTGGGTCGGCCATTCGCGCCAGATGACCTGGTCAGTGTTGTCCAGGTCGACTTCGTGCGCTTCCTTGGCATTCACCGGGAACACCAGGGGCCAATCGCCGTCATTCTTGACCGCGTCCATGAAGCCGTCGGTGATCAGCAGGCTCAGGTTGAACTGTCGCAGGCGGCCATCTTCGCGCTTGGCGCGGATGAAGTCCTTCACGTCCGGATGCGACACGTCGAAGGTGCCCATCTGCGCGCCGCGGCGACCACCGGCCGACGACACGGTGAAACACATCTTGTCGTAGATATCCATGAACGACATCGGGCCGGACGTGTACGCACCAGCGCCGGCAACGAACGCGCCGCGCGGGCGCAAGGTGCTGAATTCATAGCCGATGCCGCAGCCGGCCTTCAGGGTCAGGCCGGCCTCATGGACCTTGTCCAGGATGCCGTCCATCGAGTCGGTGATCGTGCCCGACACGGTGCAGTTGATCGTGCTGGTGGCCGGCTTGTGTTCCTGCGCGCCAGCATTGGAGGTAATGCGCCCGGCGGGAATCGCCCCGCGGCGCAGCGCCCAGGTGAAGCGCTCCATCCAGTATTGCTGCAACTCGGCGGTCGGCTCGGCTTCGGACAGGGCCTTTGCCACGCGCTTGTAGGTGCCATCGATGTCGGCATCCAGCGGCGCGCCCTGCTTGGTCTTCAGGCGGTACTTCTTGTCCCAGATGTCCAGCGAAGTGGGCTGCATTGGGATGTCCTGCTTTGGGTCCGTTGCCACCGCTTCCAACCTCACCGTGTTCATGCCTGCCATAGCAAATACTGCTCCTGTCCTTGTCCGGCCGTGGCACTGCCACGTCCGTGCTGTCTATGTGGTGTCGTCGCGGGGGCGAAGACGCAGCCGCGCGCACATTGCGCCCAGCCACTGATTGCGTTGTGTGGCGTTGCCGCCGTTGCCTGCTGCATCGTTGCGCCGCTCCCCAACGGATGCCGACGATTCCAAGCCTTGCAAAAATCACAACGCTTGGGCCTGTCAGGCGACTCAAACCACAAGATGTAGTGGAAATACCGGATCGACCATATCCAGCGCCCGGAACGAAGTCAACGCCAGAATTTGCCTGCCGGGGCTTGAAATCCGGACGTGACCGCCGACACGTGCAGCCGGCTTGGGTTTCACCGAAGATTCAAGCTGTGGGTGTGAAAGTGTGAATGCGCGCCGACCGGTGCCGACCCCCGTTTGACCCGGAGTCATCCCGCAATGCAGCACAAAACACCTACCCCACTGCCCGGCAAATCCGGACCCAGCAAGCCCGGCTCGAGCTCCAACGCCCGCCGCACCCTGCTGGCGCTGACCGCCGCCGCCGCGTTTGGCGGGTTCGCCGCCACCGCGCTGACCCAACTGGTCGAGGCGCCGCTCGCGGCCAGTCCTGCCACGCCCGCCACACTGCCAGCCGCAGGCGCGCTGCCGACCGCAGTTGCCGGCATGCCGATGCCGTCGCTGGCGCCGATGCTCAAGCGGGTATTGCCGGCGGTGGTCAGCGTGACCAGCAAACAACGGGTGCGGGTCAACACGCCATTCGGCGACGACCCGGTGTTTCGCCGCATGTTCGGCATTCCCGAGGAGCGCATCGCGCAGTCGCTGGGTTCGGGCGTGATCGTCGATGCCAAGCGCGGCCTGGTGCTGACCAATAACCACGTGATCGAGGACGCCGACGAAGTGTCAGTGAACCTGGCCGACGGGCGTACGCTGAAGGCCGAGTTCGTCGGCTCCGACCCGGATACCGACGTCGCCCTGATGCGGATTCCGGCCGAGAACCTGACAGCCATTCCAGTGGCCGACAGCAATCAACTGCAGATCGGCGACTTCGTGGTCGCGGTCGGCAATCCGTTCGGCGTGGGACAGACCGTGACCTCGGGCATTGTCTCGGCGGTGGGCCGTAACAACCTGCCCGGCGCCGGCTTCCAGAATTTCATCCAGACCGATGCCTCGATCAACCCCGGCAATTCCGGCGGCGCACTAGTCAACCTCAATGGCGAACTGGTCGGCATCAACACCGCCAGCTACAACCCGCGTGGCTCGATGGCCGGCAATATCGGGCTGGGTTTCGCAATCCCGTCCAACCTGGCATCGGGCATCAAGGACCAGTTGCTGGCCGGCGGTGTGGTCCGCCGCGGCACCCTGGGCATCGACACCCAGGACCTGGATGCGCGCATCGCCAAGGGGCTGGGGCTGGACGAGATCCGTGGCGCGGTGGTGACCCGCGTCTATCCGGGTTCGGCGGGAGCACTGGCCGGGCTCAAGGTCGGCGACGTGATCCTGGCCGCGAACGGCGAGCACATCGAAAACGCCGAGGCGCTGCGCAATTTCCAGGGCCTGCAGGCGGTCGATACAAGGGTGACGCTCGATGTGCACCGCGACGGCAAACTGCTGCAACTGGTCACTGGCCTGCGCGAAGCACCGAAGGCATTGCAGGGCATGCAGCTGGATGCGCGATTGGCTGGCGCGAGTTTCGCCGAGTTGCCGGAGTCGCTGCGCCGGCAGGGTTTGAGCGGCGTGCTGGTGGAGGATGTGGCACGCGGTAGTCGCGCCGCCCAGAACGGGCTGCAGAAGGGCGACGTGGTGCTGGCTTCCAGCACCGGGCAGTTCAGTGACCTGGGCGGCTTCCGCGCTGCGTTTGCCTCAACACCCAATGCGCCGAATGCATTGATCCTGCGCGTGCTGCGCGGCCGCATCCGCGGCGACCTGCCGATGCGCTGACCGCGCATACTCACGCTGCGCGCCATGACAAGCGCATCACGCCTTCGATGCCAAGCTTCCACTTTCTGTCCACGCTTTCCGTCCACGCTTTCCGTCCAACTTACGTAAGGATTCCGACATGAGCACCAATACCGACGCGGTCAAGAGCAACCTGGGCGAAGCCGGCAGCCACTTGAAGCAGGCCGCAGTCGCTGCGGGCGATGCACTCAAGGGTGCCGCCAGCGCAGCAGGCGATGAAGTCAAGCTGGGCCGGGCGCAGATGAAGTCCGAACTCGCCGATGGCGCACTGGCCGGTTTGAGCGCAGCCGAACATTTGGGTGGTGCGACCGGCGAACAGGTCGACAAGCTGATGGACAAGGGTCGCGACCTGGTCGACAGTGCCGCCGAACTGATCCGCGAGCGCCCGCTGGCTGCGTTCGGCGTCGCCTTCGCCGCCGGCTGGATCATTTCCAAGCTCGGCCGCAGCGACAAGTAAGTCGCTGCAATGAGTGACGGGCCGGACACGCAATCGCCTGATCCCAACGATTCGCCTGACCAGGAATCGGCAGGACAACAGGCAGGTAGCGACACCGCTGCACCCGACATCGCCGAAGCGCTGCGCGAATTCGGCGCAAGCGGTCGCGCGGGCCTGAAGGCGGCCAATGACGCGGCCAAGGCGCTGCGGATCTTGGTCGCGGCGGATTTCTCGCTGGCGCGCAGTGCATTCGGGCGCACCTTGGCCCTGACCGGAGTGGCTATCGCGTTTGGCGCCTCATCCTGGCTGCTGTTAATGGCCACGCTGATCGTGGCCTTGAGTCGTAGCCTGGGCTGGCCGTGGCCGCTGTCGCTGCTGGTGACTGCGCTGCTCAGCGTGACCGCCACCGTGCTTGCCGCGTGGTGGGCGATGCGCTATTTCGAGCACACCCGGATGCGCGCCACCCGTCGTCAGCTTGCGCGGCTGGGCCTGGGCGAACTTGCGGCCTTCATGCCGGATGCCGACAGCCATGAATCCACCGAGTCCGCAGCCGAGCGCATGGCTGAGGCCACCAGCAGCGACCCGGTCAAGAAAGGCTTGGGCGTGGACGTCACCCCACCATGAGCCGCACGCAATTGAGACGCCACCATGAGTTTTGATGCGCTGATCAAGAAGGTAAAGCAGGCGGAGGTCGCGCTTGAAACCAGCGAGCGGCGCACCATGGCGCGCTGGAAGGACCTGAAGATCGTCTGGAAGGAAGGCTGGACGCCGGGTCGGATCGTGATTGCCGGGCTGGCCTCGGGATTCCTGATCGGGCGTGCAAAGCCGCTGAAGTTGGTTGGCGGCGGCGGGGTATTGAACCTGGTGACCGCGCTGTCCGGACTGTTCGCCAGCGGTAGTGCACAGGCCGCCGCCGATGAGGCCGGGCAGGCGGCCGATGTCGCCGTCTCAACTGCGCCCGACGCCAGCGCTTCGACCTCCACCCAAAGCGCCGCCATATGAGTCTGGAAAGCGACGCCGCGCTGCCGCCGTCCTCGACGGACGTCTCCCTGCAATCGCGTCCGCGCGCGCCGTTCGCGATGGTGGTGCTGGCGATATTGGCGGTCGGTTACACACTGTGGGCGGCACAGGATCTTCTGCTGCCAGTGTTGCTGGCAATGTTCTTCGCGCTGGTCGGTAATCCGATCCTGCGCCTGCTGCGGCGCCTGTACATCCCGCGCTTCATCGGCGCGGTGCTGGTACTGGCCGCGGGCATCACGTTGACCGTGGCATTGGGCCAGCAGCTGTCGGCACCCGCCAGCGATTGGGTACGCGATGCACCCAAACAACTGCGCAAGCTCACCCCGAAACTTCAGGCGATGGCTAAACCAGTCCAAGCGGCGAATAAGGCTGCGGAAAACATCGCGCGCGCTGCCGGCGGCGAAAGCACCAGCAAGCCGGTGCAGATCGTCAAGACCGAAGTCAACGATCCCTACAAATCGCTCATCGCGACGCCTCGAGCGGTGACCAGCGTGCTGGCGGTGGTGCTGCTGACGTTCTTCTTCATGGTCTATGGGCAACACTTGCAGCGCAATGCGATCGCGCTATTGCCCGACCGCCAGAAGAAAAAAGTCACGGCCGGCATCATGCAGGCGATCGAAACCGAGATCAGCCGCTATGTGCTGACCATCAGCGTCATCAACATGGTGGTCGGGCTGATATTCGCCGGCTGCCTGTACTTTTTCCTAAATGTGCCACTGGACGAAGCACTGCTGTGGGGCACGATGGCCGCGATCCTCAACTTCGCACCCTATGTCGGGCCGCTGATCGGGATCGTGGTGATGGTCCTGATGGGCTTCGCCACCTATTCGACGCCACTGCAGGCGCTGTTGCCTCCCGCCATCTACCTGGGCCTGCACACGCTGGAAGGCCAGCTGCTGACGCCGATTGTGCTGGGCCGGCGAATGGCACTGTCGCCGCTGGTGCTGATCCTGGCACTGATGGTGTTCGGCTGGCTGTGGGGCATCATCGGATTGTTGCTGGCAGTGCCGCTGCTGGTCTGCGTGAAGATCGTGCTGACCCGGATCGAAGGCCTGGATGGCTGGGCGCGCCTGCTGGAATGAGTTTGCAGGCCGCGCGCAGCCGCTTATCGGCGGCGCGGCGCGACGGTTATCACGACGGCGGACCGGGCCCCGCCCTACAATGGCGGGATGCGTTTTCCGATTCGTGCCATCAGCCTGGACCTTGACGACACCCTGTGGCCGTTCGCCCCGATCGGCGAACGCATCGAACAGGCCCTGCACGCGTGGTTCGTCGTGCACAGTCCGCGCACCGCCGAGCGCTTCCCGATCAGCGAGATGCGCGCCTTGCGCGAACGCGTGCACGCGGCATTCCCGCAGCATGAACACGACCTGGGCCTGTTGCGGCGGCTGACGATCGAGCGTGCATTGCAGGATTCCGGCGACGACCCCACGCTGGCGTCCGCGGCTTACGCAATTTTCTTCCGCGAGCGCAATCGCGTCGATTTCTATCCCGATGCCCGCGAAGGCCTGGCGCGCATCACCGCCTGCCTGCCAGTGGCGGCGTTGACTAATGGCAATGCCGACCTTGCCGCGATCGGCATCGCATCATCCTTCCGCTTCCAGCTCGGCGCGCGCGAATTCGGATCGGCGAAACCCGATCCCGGCCTGTTCCAGGAAGCCTGCCGGCGACTCGGCGTGGCGCCGGATGAGGTGCTGCACGTCGGCGATCATCCGCACATGGATGTCTCCGGTGCTGCGCGCGCTGGCCTGCGCAGTTGCTGGATCGACCGTGGTGACCATGCCTGGCCGCTGGAACTGCCGCGCGCCGATATCGAATTCACCACACTGACCGCGCTGGCCGACTGGCTGGATACGACACCGCCAGAGAGTCTCGAGGACGCCGCATGACCCTGCCGACTGGTTTTGCAACAAACCGCGAAGCCGCCGCGCCACGGCCGCTGCATTTCGTCCAGCGCGACGGCCTGGCAGTCTGGCGCGCTGCGCAACCTGCAGCGGTTCAAGCATGGCTGGATGCGCAGCAGTTCGACGCCAGCGCCGGCAGCGCAATGACATGGCCGGATGCCGATGGCGGCATCGCCGGCGCGGTGATCGGCATCGGCGATCCACTGGATCCGCTGTCGTATGCACATGCGCCGCTGGCGCTGCCGCTGGCCGACTGGCAGGCGGTCGGGGCGTCGGATCCAGGCGCGCGCAATGCATTGCAATTGGGTTGGGGCTTGGGCTGTTATCGCTTCACCCGCTACAAGACCGCGTCGCGCATGCCGGCACAGTTGGTAAGCGATGCTTTCGACGATGCCGGCTTCGACGTGCTCGCTGCCTGCGTGCGCGTACGCGACCTGGTCAACACGCCGACCGAGCACATGGGCCCGGATGAGCTGGAAGCAGTCGCGCGCGACATCGCCAGCAGGCATGGCGCCGACATCACCGTGATCACTGGCGACGCGCTTCTTGAACAGAACTTCCCGGCGATCCACGCGGTCGGCCGCGCCTCGCATCGTGCACCGCGGTTGATCGAACTGAGCTGGGGCGACGCGGCGCATCCACATGTCGCCCTCGTCGGCAAGGGTGTGTGCTTCGACTCCGGAGGGCTGGACATCAAGTCGGCCGTCGGCATGCGCAACATGAAGAAGGACATGGGCGGCAGTGCGCATGCGATCGCGTTGGCGGAACTGATCATGGCGCGCCGGTTGCCGGTGCGCATCACGCTTCTGGTACCCGCGGTCGAGAACTCGCTTGGCCCGAATGCATTCCGTCCCGGCGAAGTCATCGCCACCCGAATGGGCGTGAGCGTGGAGATCGACAATACCGACGCCGAGGGCCGACTGGTGTTGTGCGATGCGCTGGCCCGTGCGGGCGAACTGGAACCCGAGCTACTGCTGGACTTCGCTACCCTGACCGGCGCCGCACGCATTGCGCTCGGCCCGGATCTGCCGGCGCTGTACAGCAACGATGAAACGCTAGCTCGCGACTGGCTTGGTGCTGGCGAACACAGCCGCGATCCACTGTGGCGGATGCCGCTGTGGCGCCCATACTTGCGCTACCTGACCAGCGGCATTGCCGATCTCGCCAACAGCAGCAACACGACCATGGGCGGCAGTATTACCGCGGCGTTGTATCTGGAACGCTTCGTGCCTGCAGGCCAGGCCTGGGGCCATGTCGATGTGTATTCGTGGAACGACAGCGACCGCCCCGGCAAACCAACCGGCGGCGAGGCACAGGGATTGCGTGCAACCTTCGCGATGCTGCAGGCACGTTACGCCGGCTGACACGGGGTTGCGCGTGGCAGTACGCGTCGGGCGTCCTCGCTCAATCGCTCCTCACATGCCTATGGCAATCTCAATCCGGTTGCGGCCGGCACGCTTGGCCTGATAGAGCGCCTTGTCGGCTGCCTGCATCAACGTCTCCTGGGTCTGGCCATGTGCGGGGTAACCGGCCACCCCGATCGACACCGTCACCTTCGGCAGCAGCTTGCCCAGATACGGCACCTGCATGGCTTCCACCGCCAACCGGATCGCTTCGGCACGCGCGCTAGCTGCCTCGACGTCGGCCTCGGGCAGGATCAGGGTGAATTCCTCGCCGCCATAGCGGCAGACGATGTCCTCGCCACGGGTAATCGTCTGCAACAGCTTGCCGAACTGCGCCAGCACGGTGTCACCACCCGCATGTCCATGCAGGTCATTGAAGGACTTGAAATGGTCGATATCCAGCATCAGAAGCGATAACGGCAGGCCCCGACGCGCGCAACGGGCCAGTTCGCGCGTGGCGGATTCCTCCAGGTAGCGGCGGTTGAACAGGCCAGTCAACGGATCGCGGATCGACTGCTGGCGCAGGCGATCCTGCAGCGACAGATTGGCCAACGCCATCGACAGTTTTTCGACCGCTGCTTCAATGATGTCGCGATGCGCCGACAGCGATTGCTCGCTACTCGAGAGGCTGAGCAACCCGAGCTGGGCGCCCTGGGCCACCAGCGGCACGCATAAGTCGGTTGAATCCACGGCGCCTTCGGCGCCCAGGTGCGTGCAGCGCGCGCCATGCATCGCATCGGTTGCATGCGGCTGGCCGCGACGCAGCGCCCAGCAGGCATCGACCGCGATCATCTCGGGGGACACTTGCGCAGTCTCGCCCCATTGCGCGGCGAGCTCGGCATGATCCTGCGAATTGCGAATTCGGTAGATGCTACCGGCCGCGTCTGGCAAGATCGTGGCGAACAGGCTTTCGGTCAGCTGCCAGGCTTCTTCGGGCTGGGCACAACTTTGCAGCATGCTGCCGTAATTGCTCAGTGCCCGCAGTTCGGTGCTGCGAAGCTCCACGCGCTCCAGCGTGACCTGAAGCTGTTCGTTGGCTTGCGCGGTCTCTCCTTCCGCTTGTCCGCGCCGACGGATCTCCAGCACCAGCAGGCGGTATACCGAAAGGATCACCAGGATCCCGATCGGAATGCCGAGCAAGGCCAGCTCACGCAGCAGGTTTGCGCTGTCATGGGTCGACTCGCCGCGCTGCACGAGCAGGATGACTTCGGCCTCGCGCATCGCCTCGGCCTGCTGGCGGATCGCGGTCGACGACTCGATGACGCCGTGGTCGATGGCTGCTTGTGCAGCGGGCAACCCCCCTTCGCGATAGCGACTTAGGGTTTGCGCCAGCTGTCGTGCGCGCTGCTGTACATGCGCCCACAGCGACTGCGCACGGGCCAATTGCGCGGGGTTATCGTGAATGCGCCCGCGCAGATCTGCATAGATACCCGGCAATTTCTCGCTGGCGTTGCGGTAGTCGGCAAGGAAGATCGGATTGGCGGTGAGCAGGTAGCCACGTTGCGCCGCCTCGGCATCGCGCAACCTCGCTTCGAGCTCGTCGATGCGCACGATGACCTCGTTGCTATGGGTCACCGACGACGCATCCATGATCAATCGATGCGCGCCCAGCACCACGCCGACGCCGATCGCGATGAAAATGACCGCGGCCATGATCAACCCGGTACGACTGCGCTGGCGAGTATCGTTGTTCATGCGTGCATGCTGCCTCGTTGCGGTAGGCGGCGAACCTTCGAACGCCCCAGGAACATTCAAGCAAGCATCGTGCCAACCGCCTGCAACCGCTAAAGCCAGCCCTGTTGCCGCGCCAGCCGGTAAGCCTCGATCCGGTTGCCGACGCCCAGCTTGCCGATCGCCTCGGACAGGTAGTTGCGCACGGTGCCCTGCGAAAGATTCAGCTGGCTCGCGATCTCGCCGGCTGACATGCCCTCGCCGGCCAGCCGCAGCACCTGGCGCTCGCGGTCGTTCAGCGGATCGGCCTTGCCCCAGGCGTCCAGCGCCAATTGCGGGTCGATCGCGCGGCCGCCTTTATACACCTTGCGCAAGGCTTCGGCCAAGTCTTCGGCCGGCGCGTCCTTGAGCAGGTATCCGCAGACGCCGGCATCGAGCGCCCGGCGCAGGAAACCGGCACGCCCGAAGGTGGTGACGATCACCACTTTGGTCGGCAATTCGTGGCGTTGGATCCGCTGCGCCAGTTCCAGCCCGGACAGGCCGGGCATTTCGATGTCGGTCACCAGCAGGTCGGGTTTCAGCCGCTGCAGTTCGCGCCATGCCGCTTCGCCATCAGCGGCGGCGCCAACGACTTCGAGATCATCTTCCAGCCCCAGCAGCGCCGTCAACGCACCGCGCACCATGGCCTGGTCTTCGGCCAACAAGATCCGAATTGAAGTGGTCACGCCGGCCATCCCGCGCCGCCGAGTCGCGACAGCTGGGTCAGTCCTTCGATGGCCTGATGGCGGCCCCCGCTCTCGATGTCTCCGTTTTCAATATCCTCGGCCTCGATGTCTTTGATTGGCACCCTTACCAGTAGCCGGGTACCGCCACCACGCGGGGATTCGATGCTAAGGGTGCCGCCAAGTTCGCGCACGCGATCGCGCATGCCGGCAAGGCCATTGCCATCGGTATTGACGCCGCCGCGACCATCATCGGCAATCGTCAGTTGCAGCACGTCCGTTTCGCGTACGAACCGCATTTGCGCACGCCCGGCCTGGGCATGCCGGGTGATGTTGGTGGCGGCTTCGCGCAACACCAACGCCAGGCCATGCTCGAGTGCTTCCGGCAGGTTGCCCGGCGGCAGTTCGTACTGCAGGTGTACCTGCGAGCATTCCAGCATCAAGCGCGCCGACGCCAGCTCCGCAGCCAGGCCGGTCGAGCGAATCCCGGTGACCGCGCTGCGCACTTCAGCCAGTGCACTGCGCGCCACGCGTTCGGCATCGACCAGCTCACGCCGCGATGCATCGGGGTCGCGCTCGGATAGCTTGCGCGCCAGTTCCAGCTTCAGGGTGATTAGCGACAGCGTATGGCCCAGAAGATCGTGCAGGTCGCGGCCGATGCGTTCGCGCTCGGCGGTCGCGGCCAACCGGCGCACTTCGTCGTGCGACAACGCCAGTGCTGCGTCTTTCTCTTGGCTGGCATGTTCGACATTGATGATCACGCCGATGATCAGTGTCATCACCGGCACCCACAACCACATCTGCAGGGGATAGCCGATCCAAGCGACGACCCCGATATACACCGCGTTCATCGCCAGCAGCTGCAGGAGATAGCGGCCCAGGCTTGGGCGCGATGCGGACACCCGCATCATCACGCAGCCGAAAATGAAGTAGCTGAGGCCTGACGGATACCAGCGCAACAACACCAGGCTCAAGGCCGCCATGCCGAGTGCATAACGCCAGCTATTCCGGCGCGGCGCGAGCAGCACCCTGACATACAACCACAGGAATATCGGGTAAGACACCAATGTCAGTGCCACCCAACGCACGTCGTAGCCATTGTTCAGCAGCGGGGTTATAAACACCCAAAGCGACCACAACAGGTGCACGGAATCGGCCCACGGCGACTTGCCGCGACGGATCGCATCAGCCGTAGTTGAATCCGGCGCTGGCGTCATCCATTGGCGAAGGAGCTTTGGAAGTTTCACGAGTGGATGCTACTGCACGCCGCGTTGATCAACGCTCAGCCATTCCGGCGCAACCGGCGCGCGGCCAGCCACAGGAAGCCGGCGGTGAAGCCGCACAACACCAACACGTGCTGCAACACCGGCCCATGGGTGACACCCAGCGCATGCAAGGCGATCTGGTCGAGGTGATAGCTGGGCCACACCGGTGCAATGCGCTGCAGGGTCGCCGGCAGGATCTGCAACGGCACCCACAAGCCCGACAGGAACGACATCGGCAGATAGATCAGGTTGAGCATGCCGGGCGCGCCCTGGCCCTTGATCAGGGTGCCGACCAGCATGCCCAGCGCGCAGAACGGCAGCACGCCAAGCGTGCCGGTAAGCAACAGCGCAGCGGCCTGGCCGACACTGAGCGAAACATGCGCGACGCCGACGGCCAGGCCCAGCAACAGCAGGATGACCATGGCGGCCGAGATCATCGCCATCAACATCTTGCCCAGCAGATAGGCGGCGGGTGGCATCGGCAACGCGCGCTTGAGGGTGAGCAGGCCGTTGTCGCGCTCAAGCGCCAGCGATACCCCGAAGCCGAACAGACCCGGACTCATCACACCGAACGTGCCATAGCTCGCCAGCAGGTAGGTGGCCATGCCCGGTGCTTCCGCATGCGCCAGCGCTACCCCGAACATCAGGTAGAACACCGTAGGAAACAGGATCACCGGCAACAGGAAGCCGGGATTGCGCAGGTAGCGCACGATTTCGCTGCGCGCTTCCTGCACATAGGCGTTGAACACGAGCGCGCGTGGCATCGCAGCACTCATGGGAGCAATCGTGGTGTTCATCAGGCGGCTTCCTGCAGGGCGACTTTGTCGTCGTCGCGGGTGAGTTCGGTGAAGGCTTCGGCCAGGCCGGCGGCGCGCACTTCAAGGCCTTTGAGCGCGATGTCCTGCGCCAGCAGCCGGCGCACCAGCAGTTCCGGATGTTCGGTGGACAGGCACAGGCGTTCGCCATCAATGCGCGCCTCTGCGACTTCAGGCCACGCCTGCAGCTCTTCCAGCGTCAACTTTGTCGAGCACCAGACCCGCTTCAAGGCGATCCGTGCACGCAGCGCTTCCACGCTGCCTTCGCTGATCACCCGTCCGCGCGCCATCACGCAAACACGTGTCGCCAGCGCTTCGGCTTCTTCCAGGTAGTGCGTGGTCAATACAACCGAATTGCCTTCGGCGACCAGATGCCGGATTGCCACCCACAGTCTTTGCCGTGCATCGATGTCCATGCCGACGGTGGGCTCGTCGAGGAACAACAAGCGCGGGCGACCGCACAATGCCAGTGCGAATTGCACGCGGCGCTGCTGGCCACCGGACAACTTGCCGTAGGGACGCTTCAACAGGTCGGTGACGCCGGCAAGGTCGGCGCTTTCGGCGACGCTGCGCGGGTTCGGGTAATAGCTCGCAGTGAGCCGGATCAATTCGCCGACGCGCAAAGTCAGCGGCAATGCCGCGTCCTGCAGCATCACGCCGATGTTGCGGCGTGCGCGAATGTCCTGCGGATCCAGCCCGAACAGGCTGACTTCGCCGGCATCGGCGCGGATCAAGCCGAGCAACAAGCCGATCGCGGTGGTCTTGCCGGCGCCATTCGGGCCGAGCAAGGCCAGCAACTCGCCTTGGTGCAGGCACAGGTCGATCCCGTCCAGCGCACGCAATTTTCCGTAGGCCTTGCTGACGCCATGCAGTCGCGCCAGCACGCCACGGCTTCCATCGCTGCTTTTTTCGTCGCCGTTGCCACCATGCATGGTGCTGTCCTCCGAGGATGTGCACCGACAATAGGCGCGCATCGACCACGTCGGCAGTCGAGCCCATCACCTGATTGACATGACAATCGTCAGGTGACCTTGGCGCTCGCGTGCCCTAGCCTGCACCCATGGCCTTTCGCATTGGCGGACGCTTGCAACAGACGTCACACTTGGGCCTTTCTGTTTCCGGAAACAGTTTTCGATGAGCATGACTCCATGAGCGCGTCCAACGCCGACCTGCTGAAATCCCTCAAGATCGACCGCAGCACTCCGCCGCCCGCCTCGAAACGTGGCCTGTGGATCACGCTGACGGTGATCGCGGCATTGCTGGTGATCGGCATCGCGGGCTGGGCAATCTTTGGCCGTGCCAAGGGTATTGAAGTGAAGACCGCCCAAGTCGTGGCGATCGGCAACGGCGGCGGCAACCCGTCGGTGCTGGATGCGACCGGCTATGTGGTGGCGCGGCGAATGGCCACTGTGTCGGCCAAGATCACCGGCAAGGTGCGCGAGATCATGATCGAGGAAGGCCAGCGGGTCGAAGCCGGCCAGATCATGGCCACGCTGGATCCGATCGATGCCAACGCACAGCGTGATCTTTCCCAATCGCAGGTGCTGGTCGCGCGCAGCCAGATCAACAGCGTGCGCGCACAGCTCAAGGACGCCGAAAGCAATGCCGCGCGTCTGGGTGCCCTGGTTGGCCAGAAACTTGTCTCGCGTGCGCAGTACGAGCAAGCCGTTTCCCAGCGTGACGTCCTGCGTGCGCAGGTGACCACCGCGCAACGCAACGCCCAGGTCGCCAGCGATTCGCTGCGCATCTCCGAACACAGCGTGGACAACACCATCGTGCGTGCGCCTTTCGCCGGCGTGGTGATCGCCAAGGCCGCGCAGCCGGGTGAAATCGTCTCGCCGCTGTCGGCAGGTGGCGGTTTCACCCGTACCGGCATCGGCACGATTGTTGATATGGATTCGCTTGAAGTGGAAGTCGAAGTCGGCGAAGCCTTCATCGGCCGGGTCAAGCCTGGCATGGCGACCGAAACCGTGCTCAATGCCTACCAGGATTGGAAAATTCCCGGCAAGGTGATCGCGATTATCCCAGCCGCCGACCGCGGCAAAGCCACGGTCAAGGTGCGCGTGGGCATTGATGCGAAGGATGCACGGATCGTGCCGGACATGGGCGCACGGGTCAGCTTCCTGGAAGAGGTCAAGCCGGCCGACACGACCGCCAAGCCCGGCGTGCTCGCGCCTGCGGATGCGATTATCCAGCGCGGCGGCAAGGACGTAGCCTTCGTGATGGATGGCGAACAGGCGCGCATGCACAGCGTCACGCTCGGTCGCACGCTCGGCGACGACCGCGAAGTCCTGCAAGGCCTGATCGGCGGCGACGCGGTGATCCTTTCGCCATCCGACAAGCTCGTCGACGGCACGCGCGTGCGATTGGCGCGTGAGGAACCAGGCGCCGACGCGAACAACGAATAACGATCAGCCAGAAAAGATCAGTGTGAAACGCAAGAACACAAAAGCTGGATACACAGCCATAAGGGTTGTGAGAAGCGACCCGCTTGCGCGGGAATGACAAGCAAGAGCCAACAGGAGCCAACATGTCCACCCTCGTCAGCATCCGTAACCTGCACAAGACCTACCAGCGCGGCCCGGAAAAGGTCGACGTGCTCAATGGCCTCGACATCGACATCGAAGAAGGCGATTTCGTCGCGTTGATGGGGCCTTCGGGTTCCGGCAAGACCACCCTGCTCAACCTGATCGGCGGACTGGATTCGCCGACCTCGGGGCAGATTTCAGTCGGCGGCACCCGCATCGACACGATGGGCTCCGGCCAGTTGTCGCAATGGCGCAGCAACCATGTCGGCTTCGTGTTCCAGTTCTACAACCTGATGCCGACCCTGACCGCGCAAAAGAACGTCGAGCTGCCGCTGCTGCTGACGAAACTCTCCGCCGCGCAGCGCAAGCAGAACGCCGAGATCGCGCTGCAGTTGGTCGGCCTTGCCGATCGTGGCAAGCACCGACCGGCGGAACTGTCCGGCGGCCAACAGCAGCGCGTGGCGATTGCCCGTGCGATCGTGTCCGATCCGACCTTGCTGATCTGCGACGAACCGACCGGTGACCTTGATCGCGCGTCGGCCGAGGAGATCCTGGGCCTGCTGCAGACGCTCAACCGCGAACACGGCAAGACCATCGTGATGGTCACCCATGACCCGAAGGCCGCCGAATATGCGACGCATACATTGCACCTCGACAAGGGCAACCTGGTCGAGCAGACCGAACACGCGGCATAAGCGGAGGCAGCGATGAAATACCTGCACCTGATCTGGGCCGCGCTGTTCCGCAGCAAGACCCGCACACTGTTGACCCTGCTGTCGGTGATGGCCGCATTCCTGCTGTTCGGGATGCTCGACTCGGTCCGCGTGGCGTTCAATTCCGGCGGCCAGGTCGCGGGCGCCAACCGCATGATCACGTCCTCGCGTCTGTCGATCACGCAGATGCTGCCGTACAGCCTGGCTGAGCAGGTGCGCGCGACGCCCGGCGTGAAGAAAGCCGCGTATGCCGCATGGTTTGGCGGCATTTACCAGGACCCGAAAAACTTCTTCCCGAACTTCGCGGTCAGCCCCGACTACATGGACCTGTATCCGGAATTCAAACTGCCGGCGGCGCAGAAGAAGGCATGGCTCGATGACCGTACCGGCGCGGTCGTGGGTGAGGCGCTGGCGAAGCGATTCGGCTGGAAAGTAGGCGACACCATCCCGCTGCAGGCGACCATTTTCCCAACCAAGGGCAGCAACGACTGGTCGTTCACGCTGCGCGGCATTTACAAGGTCGAAGACCCGAAACAGAAGGGCCAGGAAAACGTGATGTTCTTCCATTGGAAGTACTTCGACGAAGCCAACGACTACGTCAAGGGAAAGCTCGGCTGGTTCGTGGTCTCACCCGATGGCGACAACGCGGATCGCGTGGCACATGCCATCGACAAGCTCAGCGCGAATTCCGACCACGAGACCAAGACCCAAAGTGAAGCGTCGTTCCAGCAGTCCTTTGCCAAGCAGTTCGCTGACATCGGGTTGATCGTCACGGCGATCATGGCCGCGGTGTTCTTCACCCTGCTGCTGTTGACCGGCAATACCATGGCGCAGGCGGTGCGCGAGCGGATCCCCGAGCTGGCGGTGCTGAAGACGATTGGCTTCTCAAACCGCAGCGTATTGTGGCTGGTGCTGGGCGAATCGGTGTTGCTGGTGGTGCTGGGCGGGATGATCGGACTCGGCATCGCTGCGGTGCTGGTGCCAGCGGTCAGCGCCGCGAGCGGCGGCATGATCCAGTTGCCCGGGATGTTGACCCAGACCTGGCTGACCGGGCTGCTGCTGATGGTGGTGATTGGCGTGATCGTCGGCCTGCTGCCGGCGGTACGCGCGATGCGGCTCAACATAGTCGATGCACTGGCCGGCCGATAATGGAATTCACGATATGAAACGACTCAAGGGATTTTTCGCCGGCCTGTTGACCGTGCTGGCACTCGCTGCGGGACTGGTGACCTGGATCATGCTGCCGTGGTACGCAGTTGCTGGCCTGGTGGTGCTGATCGCGCTCTGGTTGATGCTGACCCGCAGCGGCAAGCTGGCAAGGGCGGCGACCTCGATCGGTATCGCCGGACTGCCACAACGCTGGGGCGCGTCGCTGGTCATCGTCGTCGGCATCGCCGGCGTGGTTGGTGTGCTGGTGGCGATGCTGGCGATGGGCGAAGGCTTCAAGGCCACGCTCGACAAGACCGGTGGCGACGACACCGCGATTATCCTGCGCGGCGGCTCGCAGGCCGAAACCAATTCGGTGATCACCCGCGACCAGGTGCCGCTGATCGGCGGGCTCGCGGGCATTGCCAAGGGCGCGGACGGCAAGCCACTGGCTTCGCCGGAACTGTCGCAGGTGGTCAACATGCCGGCGATGTCCGATGGCAACGATGTCAACGTGCAGTTCCGCGGCGTGGGCGAAGCGGCGTGGGCGTTGCGACCCAAGCTCAAGATCATCGAGGGTCGCAAGTTCAATGGCGGCCTGCGCGAAATTGTCGTGGGCGACGGCGCGCGGCATCAGTTCCGGGGCCTCGAACTTGGCAAGCAACTCAAGCTGGCCAACCAGATGTGGACCGTCGTCGGCGTGTTCAAGTCGGGTGACTCACACGACTCCGAACTGTGGGCGGACGCCGAAGTCCTCGGCCCGGCGTATCAGCGCAGCTCGTACCAGTCGATGACCGTCAAGCTGGACGGCAAGGATGGCTTCAAGCGGCTCAAGGCCGCGCTTGCTGCCGACCCGCGGCTGAAGCTCGACATCGAAACCACGCATGACTACTACGCCAAACAATCCGAAGGCCTGACCAAGCTGATCAATATCCTCGGCACGGTGATCGGCAGCATCATGGCGATCGGCGCGGTGTTTGGCGCACTGAACTCGATGTACGCAGCAGTGGCCGGTCGTGCGCGCGAGATCGCGACCATGCGCGCACTCGGTTTCCGCGGCCTGCCGGTGGTCACCGCGGTAATGCTGGAAACCATGCTGCTGGCCCTGCTCGGCGGGTTGCTGGGTGCCGCCATTGCGTGGCTGGTGTTCAACGGCTACACGGTCAGCACGCTTGGGCAGAACTTCAGCCAGGTGGTGTTCCAGTTCCGGGTGTCGCCGGAACTGCTGTGGACCGGCTTGAAGTGGGCATTGGGGATTGGTTTGGTCGGTGGCCTGTTTCCGGCATTGCGTGCCGCACGGCTGCCGGTGGCCGACGCGCTACGCGCCGCCTGATTCTTCTCGTTCGCTCTAATCCACTCAGCCTTTGGCAATTCCCGCCGCGTTCGCGCGGCGGGATCGCAATACACCATCGGCGGCGAAGATCGCCAGCGCGATCCAGATGCAAGTAAATCCAATGACACGCTCGCGGCCGAATGGCTCATGGAATACGAGCACGCCGATCAGCAGTTGCATCGTCGGCGCGATGTACTGCAACACGCCAACCATCGAAAACGGGATCCGCTGCACCGCATCGGCAAACCCGATCAACGGCAGCGCGGTCAGCGCGCCGCCAAGCACAAGCAACGCGATGATCTGCCAGTCCCAACTGGCGCTCGCGCCATATGCGATCACATGGCTGTCGCCATGCAGCTCACCCCACAGCAGCAGGACCAGCGCAGGCAACACCAGGTAGAGGCTTTCCACACCCAACCCGCGCACCGGCGCCACGCCAACCAGCTTGCGCACCAACCCATAGGTGCCGAACGACACCGCCAGACTGAGTGCAATCCACGGGAAGCTGCCGTAGTTGAATGTCAGCCACAGCACGCCACCTGTCGCAATCGCAACCGACAGCCATTGCACGCGGTTCAGGCGCTCATGCAGCAGCGCCACGCCCAGTACCACATTGAGCAGCGGGTTGATGAAATACCCCAGGCTGGTCTCGACCACATGGCCGGCATTCACCGCCCAGATGTACATGCCCCAGTTGAACGCGATCAGCCCGCCACTGAGTGCGAGCATCCAGGACGCGCGTGGATGTGACAGCGTTTCGCGCAGCCAGCCGCGACCGTATTTCCAGGTCAACCAGCCGGCTACCAGCAGCGTGCTCCAGATGATCCGGTGGGCGATGATCTGCATCGACGGCACCGACTTGAGCAGGTGCCAGTACAGCGGCATCACGCCCCATATCAGGAACGCACCGATGGCGACCCACAGCCCGCGCCGGTCCAGGCGTGACGAGGTCATGTTGGCGCCTTCGCTTTCGACCGATGCGCTTTCGAAGGACGCGTTTTTGACCGTCGCGCCTTGGCCAGCGTAATCACCACCACACCGAACAGGATCACTCCCATCGCGACCAGTTCATGCATGCCGAAGCGCTCGCCCGCGAGCCACGCGCCAAGCGCGACCGCAATCGCCGGGTTGACGTAGGCATAGCTGCTGGCCAGCGCCGGGCGCACGTGATGCAGCAACCAGATGTAGGCGGAAAAACCGACGATCGAACCGAATACCAGCAGGTACACAAATGCCGCGATCCCCGCGTGCGTCGGCAGCGCATGCATGCGCTCGCCGAGCGCCAGTCCGACCACGCACATCACCAGTCCGCCGCAGATCATCTGCGCCGCCGCAGCCATGAACGGTGATGGCAGGTCGCGGCCACGGCTCCAGATCGAGCCGAACGACCATGCCAGTGATGCCACCAGCAAGGCGAGCAAGCCGCGCGGGGCCGTGCCCAGGCTGGTACCGGAATTGAGCCAGACCACACCGAGGAAGCCGATACCTAAACCGATCCATTCAAGCTTGTTTGGCCGTTCGCCACGCATCGCCGCGAACACGCCCATCCACAGCGGCGCCGATGCCACCGCGACTGCGGCCATGCCCGAGGGCACGGTCTTTTCCGCGAGATTCACCATGCCGTTGCCGAGCTGCAACAACAGCACGCCCATCACCGCCGCATTGCCCCACTGCGCGCGGGTCGGCACCGGCATGCCGCGCCAGCGCAGCACCGCGAACATCAGCGTGCCGGCAATGGTGAAGCGCATCCCGCCGAGCAGGAACGGCGGAAACCCGCCCTCCAATGCGAAGCGGATCCCCAGGTAAGTCGATCCCCAGATCAGATAGACCAAGGCCAGCGCGACTGCCACCCGCGAGCCGGCGCTGCCTGCCGTATTGTCCGTGCCCTGCATCGCGCATGTCCCCGTGCGTTGCATTCCATTGTTGATTCAAGCCAGCACTTGATGCCCGGAAATAGGATGCCCCGAAAACACAGCGGGCGCCGCAATGGCGCCCGCCGTTCAATGCATGTCGAGAGGCTCAATCCACCCAGTGGCCGGCACTATGCGATTCCGGCAACACCTGTGCGGACAACTTGGCATCGGCACCAAGCAGGCCAATTGCATCGCCCAGGATCGCCGCGGATTCTCGCAACAACGGATCAGTGCGTTTCTTGGCCGCCTTGTCGCGCGCGGCATCCTGCACGACGTTGCGCTCGCTGTCCTGCAGGCCGTCGTCGGAAAGCGGCTGCAACAACGGATCCAACTCTATGCCTAAAAACACCCGCTGCTCCGCCCGACGCTTGCGCAGGGCATCAAACTTGTCACGCTCGGTGCGGCGCGCTATCTCGTTGAGCGAGACCGACTTCTTGGCCTGCTGCTCGCGGAAGCTCGCCACATCTTCGGCAAACCACTGGAACTCGATGTCCTTGGCCACACGAGCATCATGGCGTGCGTCAAGCTTGCCCAACAGCGAGACGAAATTGCCGTACTGCACATGCGGCGCCACCGCGATCCGCGTCCATGGCAAGGCATTGTCGAACTTGCTCTCGCCGTATTCGCTGGCGTCGACGCTGATCGGGAAGCCGACATCGGGCACCACGCCCTTGTTCTGCGTGCTGCTGCCGCCCGGGCGGAAGAATTGCGCAATCGTCAGTTTGACCTGGCCGAAGCGCGGCTTCTCGTTAGCCGGCCAGCGGTCCAGATCGACCATGTTCTGCACCGTGCCCTTGCCGAAGGTGGTCTCGCCGATGATCAGGCCGCGACCGTAATCCTGGATCGCACCGGCCACGATTTCCGATGCCGATGCCGAACCGCGGTTGACCAATACCGCCAGCGGACCGGTCCAGGCCACGCCCGGCTTGCGGTCGTCCTCGACGCTGACCCGGCCGCTGGATTCACGCACCTGCACCACCGGGCCCTGATCGATGAACAGGCCGGTCAGTTCAACTGCTTCGCTCAGCGAGCCGCCACCGTTGTTGCGCAGGTCCAGCACCACGCCATCCATTTTTTGCGCGCGGAACTGGGCCAGCAGGCGGGCGACGTCGCGGGTCGCCGATGCGTAGTTCTCGTCGCCGCGGCGGCGCGCATCGAAGTCCTGGTAGAAGCCCGGCAACTTGATCACGCCGATCTTGCGCGCCGGCTCACCCTGGCTTGCGGGAACGGTAATGGTCTCGGCCTTGGCCGCCTGGTCTTCCAGGCGCACCTTGGCACGGGTCAGCACCAGCCGTTCCGGCTTTGCGTCCAGCGGGGCCTCGGCAGAAATTACATCCAGCCGCACCTGGCTATCAGCGGCACCTCGGATCAACTGCACCGCATCATCGATACGCACGCCGACGATATCCTTCATCTCGCCCGACGCACCCTGGCCGACCGCTGTGATCCGGTCGCCCGGCTTGAGGCTGCTGCGCGAAGCCGGCCCGCCGGGGACGATCTCGCGGATCAGCACCACGTCGTCCTGTTTCTGCAGCACCGCGCCGATGCCTTCCAGCGAGTTGGACATGGTCAGGTTGAAGTTTTCCGCGCTGCGCGGATTCATGTAATCGGTATGCGGATCGATCGCGCTGGCGTAGGCATTCATGAAGCTCTGGAACACGTCGTCGCCCTTCAGCTCCGACACGCTGTCGAGCACGTTGGCGTAACGCTTGTCGAGCGTCTTGCGGATCTCGTCGGGCTTCTTGCCAGCCAGCTTCAAGCGCAGCCAGTCGTTCTTGACCGACTGCCGCCACAGCGTATCCAGCACATCCTTGCTGGCAGCCCACGGCGCGTCTTCGCGATCGTATTGATATTGCTCGTCGGTGGTGAAGTCGAAATTGCCCTTGAGCAAGGTACGGGCCTGGGTCAGGCGCTCATTCATCCGTTGCCGGTACACCGCGAACATCGCCCATGCCGGCGCCACGTCGCCGCTCTTGATCGCATCGTCCAGGCGGGTCTTGTACTGGTCGAAACCGGCGACATCCTGCGCGGTGAAGAACACCTTGCCGGGGTCGAGGGCTTCAAGGTAGCGCTTGAGGATGTCCTGCGACAGCGCATCGTCCAGCGCGCGCGGTCGGTAGGCGTAGCGGCTGTCCGACAGCAGGCCGTAGACCAGGCGCGAGGTGGTGGCCTGGTCGGTAGTCGGCACGGCCAGCATCGGGCCATTGTCGTTGCGCGCAAGCAAGGCAAGCGGCGCAACCAGGGCCAGGCCGAGGGAGAAGGCAAGCAGGGTACGAATAGGCTTCATGTGGTATCCGCGGCGTGGGAGAGCCGTATGCTCAGGATGGGTCAAGGTTGTGACTGCGCGACAGTGCCGGAAGTTCGGTATTCGGTACGACACGTCACGCTTGCGACCACTCTAGCGCCACCGTGTGCAGGGATGTGAACGGATACCGTGCAGCTGGCTAGGCTGTGCGCCTAGCATCGGGTAGCCAGATCGTTGGGCAAGCGGGTAGAACTTTCAGACGACGCCGGCCGCCTGCTGGTCTGCGTGGTAGGAGCTGCGCACCATCGGGCCCGAGGCTACGTGTGAGAAGCCCAGCGCCATGCCGTAGTCCTCCAACGCCTTGAATTCCTCAGGGGTCCAGTAGCGCAATACCGGGTGGTGGTGGGCGCTCGGCTGCAGGTATTGGCCGATGGTGATCATTTCCACATCGTGCGCACGCAGGTCGCGCAGGGTGGCCTGCACCTGTTCCATGGTTTCGCCCAGTCCCAGCATGATTCCGGACTTGGTCAGGATCCCTGGATGCTGCGCCTTGAACTTCTGAAGCAGGGTCAGCGACCACTGGTAGTCCGCGCCAGGACGCACGTTGCGGTACAGGTCGGGCACGGTTTCGATGTTGTGGTTGAACACGTCCGGCGGCGATGCGCTGAGGATCTCCAGCGCGCGTTCCATGCGGCCCTTGCCGCGGAAGTCGGGGGTCAGGATCTCGATGCGAATGCCGGGCGCGGCCGCGCGGGTTTCGCGGATGCAATCGACGAAATGCTGGGCGCCGCCGTCGCGCAGGTCGTCACGATCCACGCTGGTGATCACAACATACTTCAGGCCCATGTCGGCGACGGTGTGCGCCAACCGCAATGGCTCGTCGGCATCGGCGGGCTTCGGCCGGCCGTGGGCAACATCGCAAAAAGAACAGCGCCGCGTGCAGACATCACCGAGGATCATGAAGGTCGCGGTGCCGTGGCTGAAACACTCATGGATGTTGGGACAGCTGGCGTCCTCGCACACGGTCACCAGGCGGTTCTCGCGGAGCTTGGCCTTCAACTTGGCGACGGCGTTGCCGGACGGAATCCGCACCCGGATCCAAGACGGCTTGCGCAGTACCGGCGCGTCCACGAAGGCCACCGGCGAGCGCGCGATCTTGTCGCCGGCAACCTGACGCGCGCCGGGTTCGAGCGAGGTGGGCGTGTCAGCGACGACAGCCAGGGGAATGCTGCGTGGGGTACTGTTCATGTAGGGATTATCCCACGCATTGACGGGCGCTATTAAATGATAGTTGACAAGTCCCTGGGGGGGGGGGGCTATGGTCGGGATCCCACCTGGAGCCGGGGAGGGCTCATGAATCGTTCTAAGCTGTTTGGAAGAATCACAATCGTCGCTGCATTGACGGGTCTAATCGCTGCAGCGAACGCGAAAGAACCCACCAACCTGCCTCGAGTGGTTGCGGTGGCGAGCAACATTGGCAGAGATGTTATCTGCTACGGATATCAATGCGCAGATATGCTTTTTCAGCTCATGCCCCCATTGTTTCCTCTCGAAGTCGACTACCTTCCAGATGTGCCGTCTACTGTCGATCATAACCAGTTCTGTACAAATCTTTATGCGCAGAAGCCTTCAGTCTGCAGTTCGAACAATATCCCTTCGACTCCGCTTAGTGATCCGAGCTGGCAACCAAACGGTTGCGGTGATGGCAGCCTCGGATCGAATGCTATGAATTTTATCGTATCGCAAGGCTATCCAGTGACTGGCGGAACAGGTTTAGACCAGCCAGCGAATGGAGTAAACTTCCAATCGGCATGCAACACACATGACTTGTGTTATTGATCACTCTTGGGCAAAGGAACATGTGACGCTCAATTTCTCAACAATATGATGAGTACTTGCGCCCTAAGTAGTAACTCTTCATGCACCTCAATAGCAGAGCTTTATCACTACGCTGTCGACTCCCGCGGCGGAGATGCTTATAATAACTCATCTCAAGACTATAAGTGCGCAGTATGGTCGGCCGAGATGGACGATAGTGGATGCCGATCATAATGAACCAGAGAATCGCGATAATCACGCTCATGATATTTGTAACCGCTGGGGCCATGCTTTTGGCAAGACAGTGGAGTGAACTGCCCACACAAGATACGAAGTATGCTGAAACGGACGCCCTTGGCGATAAATCGATCCCAAAAGAATATAGGCTTAGCGATATGCAGGAAGTCCCTGCGAACCCCACAGATTTACCATCGAAGTATCGATTTGGTAGCAATACCCGTATCCCAAAATCCGAAAACGATCAGTTACTCCTGTCCAACTATTCACAAGAGGAGCAAACGATCATCCGGACTTTTTACGCTGGGTTTGGGAGCACGGGATTGAAAGGCATGCACGTGTTCGACAATGCATTCTCCTTCAAGAATCAAGAACAACTTACTTGGTTAGCTAAAAACGGATACCCGTTGCCAGACGATATCCTGATGGCAGCCCGCATGCCAACCGCTGAGCTGCACATGCTGGCAAAACAAGGAGGCTTCAAAGCAAAAGCCATGCTGCTTGCCCGCGAGTATCAAGCCCCAGCTAACAGCGGGAGCAAAATGGCTGCTTCCGCACAAGATGAGTATGCAAAATATAAGGAACTAGCTGCATTTCGTGAAGATGTGCTCTCCGATGGCTCGCCATTTGCTGGCTACGTTTGGGCCGCAGAGCACATGAATAAACCGGTCTCCGATGGCAGGGCGGGCGTGCTTGCAGGGTATGCGTTTGCCGCAACGCTCGGCGACACTCGGGCGGATTTACTTGCTGGGCACTTTTCGAAGACTCACCCAGGGATGAATCCAGTAGAAGCGTTAGCGAGCTACAAGATAATTCTCAGCATCGCAAGCAAAAACCCCAAGCTAGCGAACACTTCCACCCTGATGAAGCGGCAGAAATTCGAGATGTTCTAATCGTCCGCCAGCTGCGCCGGCAGGGCGGCATCAACATGTAAGCCGATCCCAAACTGCGCCCCCAGGTGCTGGACCAGCACCGGTTTGACATCGTCCAGCGCGGATGGCCCACCAAGATCCGCCATCGCCACCACCTGCAGTCCTTCATAGCCACAGGGATTGATGCGCAGGAATGGTTCCGTGCTCATTGCGATGTTGAAGGCCAAACCGTGGAACGTGCAGCCGCGGCGCACGCGGATGCCGAGCGCGGCGATCTTGGCACCACTGACGTACACGCCCGGCGCACCATCACGACGCACGGCCTCGATGTTCCAGTCGGCCAGGGTATCGATGATCGCCTGTTCGATCTTGCAGACGTAATCGCGCACGCCGATCTTCAACCGGCGCAGGTCCAGCAATGGATAGGCCACGATCTGGCCAGGCCCGTGGTAGGTCACCTGGCCACCGCGGTCGACATGGATGACGGGAATGTCCCCCGGCATCAGTACATGTTCGGGCTTGCCGGCCTGGCCGAGGGTGAACACGGGTTCGTGTTCCACCAGCCAGAGCTCATCCGGTGTGTCGGCGTCGCGCGTGTCGGTGAAACGCTGCATCGCCCGCCACACCGGTTCATACGGCTGGCGGCCGAGGTCGCGGACGATGGCGCGGCTCAGATCGTCCACTTCACGTCGGGGTGTGCACGCAGGGCCACATGGGCGCGGTCATAGTCCTCGCGGCTTTCGGCACGGAACCCGATCCGCACCGAAACGTACTTGCCGGTCGAGGAATGTTTCCAGTTGATCTGTTCACTGACGACGTCGATGCCGGCATCCATCAATGCCTGTGGCAACGCTTGCTCCAAATGACGCTCGGCTTCGCCCATTGCGGAGAGCTCAAAAATGCCGGGGAACTGGAACCCGTGCGCTGGATTGTCTGATGTCATGTCCATGACGCCGTTATGGGGTCGGGCGCCGCAAACTCAATTCGCGGCAGGAACCCTCAGACCGATTGCCACCACATCAGCAGTTCATGCCACAGGCGCTTGAAGAAGCCGCCTTCCTCCACCGCTTTGAGCGCCACCAGCGGCGATTGCGCGATCAACTTGCCATCCAGGGTGACCTTCACCATGCCCAGCTTCTGGCCCTTTGCAATCGGCGCCACCAGCGATTTTGGCAGGTCCATGGTCGCCTTCAGGTGGTCGTACTTGCCGCGCGGGGTGCTGACCAGCAGCGGTTGTGCGACCCCGACCGCGACGCTGTTGTCGGCACCTTTCCACACCTTCGGCGTCGCCAACGACTTGTTGGCGGTGTACAGCGCATGGGTCTCGTAGAATCGGAAACCCCAGTTGAGCAATGCCTGCGAATCCACCGCACGCTGGTTCTCGCTGGTGTCGCCCATCACCACGCTGATCAGGCGCTGGTCGCCGCGCTTGGCCGAGGCCATCAAACAGTAGCCGGCGCTGGAGGTATGCCCGGTCTTGATCCCGTCCACCGACGGATCGCGCCACAGCAGCAGATTGCGGTTGGGCTGGGTGATCGGACCGACCGTCAGTTCCTTGATCTTGTTGTAGCTATAGGCTTCCGGATAATCGCGTATCAACGCCTGGCCCAGCCGCGCCAGGTCGTGGGCGGTGGTCAGGTGACCCTCGGCCGGCAGGCCGTGCGGATTGACGAAGTGCGACTGCTTCATGCCGATGCGCTTGGCATAGGCGTTCATCAGCTGGCCGAACGCGGCTTCGCTGCCCGCCACGTGTTCGGCCAACGCAATCGCGGCATCGTTGCCGGACTGCACCACCATGCCTTTTTCCATCTCGATCAGGGGTGCGGTCTTGTTCACCGGGAAGCCGCTGTAGCTGCCCTCGGTGCCGGCACCGCCTTCGCGCCAAGCGTGCTCGCTCATCATCACCTGGTCGGTGCGCTTGATCTTGCCCGAGGCCATTTCCGCGGCAATGACATAACTGGTCATGACCTTGGTGATGCTGGCTGGCTCAAGCTGGGTATCGTAGTTCTCGCCCGCCAGGACCTGGCCGGTGGCGTAATCCATCAGGATCCACGCCTTCGACGAAGCCGGTGCAGGCGCGTCCGGAATCGGCAGGTTGTCGCTGAGCGCGTCGGGCTTCGGGACCGAGCCAGGCGCGGGGGTCTGGGCGAAGGCAAGGCCGGCGGTGGCCAGGGCAACAACAAGCAGCAAACGCGAACGCATCAACAGAACTCCTGAGCGTCGCGCAATGGCGCGACGCAAGAAACATGGCGAATCATTCTATTCGGGCCGCCAGTTGAAACCCATTAAAACTCAATGAAATCGACGATTGAACCGTCGCGAGCGAAGCTGGATCGGGTGCGGTCGGCGCACAGGAACCGGAGTTGACACAGTGGTCAATGAGGGCGAGTCGAGCGCTGCTTGGCTCGCATGCGAGCCGCGCGAGCAAGCGCCCGCGCCACGCGCGGGCAGGGGAGCACCGCACGCGCCCGAGCCCGGCAAGCGCAGCACATCGTTTGAATAGAGCGTCAATCGCGGACACGCTGCGGCTGCCCAAAACCTAGACCTACAACCCGCGCCGCAAGTTCCGGCGCCGTAGCCGCGGCGACCGGGCCAACCCGCAGGCGCCAGATCGTCTTTCCGTTCACGTCGGCATCCAGCAGTTGCGCGTTGCCTATGGCCGCGCCCTGCAACAGCGCAAGCGCGTGCTGGGCGTTCTGGGCGTTGGAAAAACTGGCGACCTGCAGCACCACGCTGTCACCAAGGCTTGCGTTGGCTGGCGCAGTGGCCGCCACCAGCGCAGCAGCGGTGATCGGAGACGGCGGTGTGGGCGCGGCAAGCTGCCTGGCCGGCTCCACCTGCAAGGGCGTGGCCTCAGCAACCTGCACTGGCGCCGAGACCGGATCGGGGATGCCGGGCTTGCCGGTGGCGACCCGAACCCGCCGCGACTTCATCCATGCATCGAATTCCTCCGCCTGCATCACCCGCCCGTCCTGGCGCATGTCGAAGCGGTATTGCTTGTTGTTACCTTCAGCCTCGGCCGGCTTGATCGGTGCTGTCGCGGCCGGGCCTGCATCGGCCAATACTTCTGGCAGGCGGTCCACCAAGTGGTCCATCGCACTGGCCTCGGCCGGCGATTGCTGGCTCGCCAAGCTCGTGTCGACATCAGCCTGGGTCAGTGCACGCACTTCGACCCGCGCAGTGCCGTTGTCGCGATAGCCCAGCTTGACCGCAGCGGCGTAGCTCAGGTCGATCACCCGGCCGGGATGAAACGGGCCGCGGTCGTTGATGCGCACCACAATCGATTTGCCGTTGTCGAGGTTGGTGACCCGCGCAAAGCTGGGCAGCGGCAGGGTCTTGTGCGCGGCAGTGAAGGCGTACATGTCGTACACCTCCTGGCTTGAGGTGCGGCGACCATGGAACTTCTTGCCGTAATACGACGCCAGGCCAGTTTCGACATAGCCCTCGGGATCATCCAGCACTCTGTAGCGCTTGCCGAGCACGCTGTAGTCGCGGTTGCCGGCGCGCGAACGCGGCTCGTCACGCACTTCGGGCTCGGGGATTGCATCGACGTCGGGGATTTCGTCGGGCACGGTATCGGATACGCCCGGCAGGTACAGGCCACCAGCGACGTAATTGCCGCGCTTGGACAGGTCTTCGGTGGCCGGTGCGTAGGGCGATGCCTTCGGCTTTGTCCCAGATTTTTGCGATGGCGCAGGTTGCACGACGACATGCTTCGCAGACGGGGGCGACTTGTCCTTCGATGCGGTGCCGGTGGTGGCGCAGGCCACCAGCGCAAGCGGCAACAATGCGACAAGCAGGCGCCGGTCTGCCATCAGGTCGGATCCGGGTCGCGCCCGGCGATGGCTTGGGCGAGCTGATACACCGCCGTCGCGTACAGGCGCGACGAGTTGTACTTGGTGATCGCCTTGAAGTTGTTGTAGATGATCCAGTATTCCGGGCCGCTGGCGCCGTCCAGAGTGATCAAGGTCGCGGCGGCGGAATCTTTCGGCGACAGCGCAGGATTTGCCGGGCTGTAGCCCAGCTTTGCCAACGAGGCCAGGGTCTGGTCGAGCTCGATCTTGTCGGCGTTGAAATCGGCCGCACTGGCATCGCGCACGGCACGCTGCATCACCGGGCCGCCAGGCTGCCAGCCACCTTTCTTGACGAAGTAGTTGGCGACCGAGGCGAATACATCGTCGAGGTCGTTGAACAGGTCGCGCTTGCCGTCGCCGTCGCCGTCGAGCGCGTAGCCGCGATAACTCGATGGCATGAACTGGCCCCAGCCCATCGCCCCGGCATAGCTGCCCTTGAGCGTGCTGATGTCGAAACCTTCGGTCTTGCCCAGCGCGAACAACTGCGCCAGCTCATCGCGGAAGAACGCTTCGCGCTGGTTCTCGCGGGCCAGCTTGGCCGGGTCGTCGGTGCGCGGATAGGCGAACGCCAGCGTGTACAGCGCATCGATGACCGGATAGCTGCCCTTGTTGCCGCCGTAGCTGGTTTCCACGCCAATGATCGCGGTGATGATTTCCGCCGGCACGCCGTACTTTGCCTCGGCGCGCTTGAGCTCGTCGCGATGTTCGGCCAGGAACACCCGGCCACCGTCGATCCGCTTTGGCTGGATGAAGATCGGCCGGTAGTCCGCCCACGGCTTGGCTTCGGCAGGCCGCGACATCGCGTTGATGATGCTGTCGCGGATGCTGGCCTTGGCCAGGGTGGCCTCGATGCTGGCTTCCGGGATGCCGTAACGTTTCGCGGTGCTGCGGATGAACTCGGCACGCGCCAGGCTGAAGTCGCGGATATGCAGCGCAGGCGCAGGCGGCGGCGGTGCAGGGACTGGAGTTGGTGCCGGCGGCGGCGAAGGCATCGTCGGGGGTGGCGGCACGGCGCAAGCGGCAAGCGCGAGCGCGGCGAGGCAAGGCAGGGCACGTCGGATCATCGGCGCGAGGTTATCACGCAGCCGAATGCCGATCGCAACCGGCGATTCAGGTTGCCGCGCCGCTCAGCGGTGCAACTGCCGGCGCCCCTTCAACGCCATCACCACGCCAAAGCCCAGCAGCAGGGTCACCGGCGCGGTGCCGCCATAGCTCAGCAGCGGCATCGGCACACCCACTACCGGCAGCAGGCCGGAGACCATGCCGCCATTGACCAGCACGTAGACGAACAGCGACAGCCCCAGGCTGCCGACCAACAGGCGCGCATAGCCATCGCGCGATCCCGCCGCGATCCACAGGCAGCGGCCAACCACGAACAGGTACAGCGCAAGCACCACGATCACCCCGATCCAGCCGAAATCCTCCGACAACACCGAGAAGATGAAGTCAGTGGTGTGCTCGGGCAGGTAGTCCAGGTGTGATTGTGTGCCCTGCCCCCAGCCCTTGCCGGTCAGGCCGCCGCCGCCGATCGCGATCTTGCTCTGGATGATGTTCCAGCCGGCGCCCATCGGGTCGTTCTCGGGGTTGAGGAAGGTCAGGATGCGGTCCTTCTGGTATTGCCGCAGCAACCAGAACCAGGCCACCGGCGCGACCGCCGCGACTGCACCTGCGGCGGCGATGAACCAACGCCACGACAACCCAGCCAGGAACAGCACGAACACGCCGCTGGCCAGCACCAGCATGGCGGTGCCGAAGTCGCGCTGGAGCAGGATCAGGCCCACCGGCAAGGCAATGATCAGCAGCGCGGCCGGCAATCCACGCAGGCGCAGCGGCAGGCGCTGCCGGTCCAGGCGCCACGCCAGCATCATCGGCAGGGTCAGCTTGGCCAGCTCGGAAGGCTGGAAATTGAAGAAGCCCAGGTTGATCCAGTGATTGCCGTACTTGCCCTTGCCGATGAACAGCACCAGCACCAGCGGCAGCAAGGACGCCACGTAGGCGATGGGCGTGAATTGCTTGAGGATATGCGCCGGCAGCCGCGATGCCAGCCACAGCGCACTCAGGCCGACGCAGAAATACACCCCCTGGGTGGTCACCATCCGCACCGATTCGTTGCTCGCGCTGTACTGCGTCGCCAGGCCGACCGCCATCAGCGCCAGCAATGCCAGCAGCAACCATGGATCCAGGCTGCGCACGAAACGCAGCAGCAGGTCGAGCAGCCAGCGCAGGATGATGTTCAACGCGCGGGTCCGGGCGTTGTGGACGTGCCCTTCACGGGCATGGCAGGAGCGGGCACGGCGTCAGGGTTGCCACGCACATTGCTGAAATCCGGGCGCGTGGGCGGCTGTCCCGCAGTCGAAGGCTCGCTTGCCGATGCCGTGGTCGATGCCGCATCTGTTGATGTCGCGGTTGTAGATGTCGCGGGCGTGGCGGGCAAAATGCGTTCCGGCATCTTGCCGATCAGCCAGGCATCGAACACCTTGCGCACCACCGGCGCGGCGCTGGATGCGCCGTAGCCGCCCCCTTCGATCGCTACCGACATCGCAATGGTCGGGGCGTTGGCCGGCGCATAGGCCATGAACAGGCCGCGATGGCGCAGGTTCATCGGCAGGCTGCGCGGATTGATCGCGGCATTGCCACGTCGGCTGACCACCTGCGCAGTGCCGGTCTTGCCGGCGATCAGGTAGGTCAGGCCGGGGCGGATATTGGTGGCGGTGCCGGCGCCATGCACGGTGCCGATCATGCCTTCGCGCACGGCCTGCAGGTGCTCGGGGCTGTCGCTGATCCGGGTCGGCGGGGCCAGCGGCATCGGGGTCCAGCCGGCATCGAACCCGGCACGCATGTCCTTGACCACGTGCGGCCGCCGCAACCAGCCATCGCTCAACGCGGCGGTGGCCTGGGTGAGCTGCAGTGGCGTCACCTTCCAGAAGCCCTGGCCGATGGCGGAAATCACGGTGTCGCCGGGATACCAGCGGCCCTGCTTGGGCGCGTTCTTCGCCTTCCATTCCGGCGAAGGCAGGATTCCGCCGATCTCACCCGACAGGTCCACGCCGGTTGGCTTGCCGAAGCCATAGCGCGCCATGTACTCGTCGAAGCGCTTGATCCCCATGTCCAGCGCAAGCTTGTAGTAGTAGGTGTTGACCGACTGTGTGATCGACTTGCGCAGGTCGGTCCAGCCGTGGCCGCCACGATGCGAATCGCCATAACCGCGGCTTTGCCCACCGACGTAGAACATGCCGGTGGACAGGATCTTGTCCTCGGCCCTGCGTACACCGCTGTCGAGCCCTGCAAGCGCAATGAGCGGCTTGATCGTGGAGCCCGGTGCCACCCCGCCCAGCACCACCCGGTTGAATTGCGGACGCGAGGGGTTGTCGTTGAGCGCCTTGTAGTCGGCATGGCTGATGCCGTTGACGAACAGGTTGGTATCGAAGCTGGGCAAGCTGACCATCGCCAGGATCTCGCCAGTGCGTGGATCCTCCGCGACCCCGGCGCCTTCCAGTTCGCCGAACGCATCGACCATCGCCTGCTGCAGGTCGACGTTGATCGACAACCGCAGATCGGTGCCGGGTGTGGCCGGCACGGTATCCAGGGTGCGCACGGTGCGGCCGTTCACATTGGTTTCCAGCCGGCGATAGCCGGGCTTGCCGCGCAATTGCTCGTCGTAATAGCGCTCCAGCCCGGTTTTACCGGTATGCGTATAGGCGCTACCGGCAGTCCCCAACTCGGCCAGGTCATTTTCATCGATACGGCCGACATAGCCGACTATGTGCGCGAACAAGGCCCCGTACGGATAAACCCGACCCGAATACGGAACCAGTTCCACCCCGGGGTAACGCCAGCGATCAACCGCGAAGCGCGCGGCCTCCTCGTCGCTGAGATGCAGCTTGATCGCCACCGCCTTGAACGGCCGGCTCTCCTTGTACTCGCGCAGGAAACGCGTGCGCTGTTCCTCGTCCAGGCCAAGCAAGGGCTGCAGTTTCGCCAGCAGGGCCTCGCCATTTCCTGCCCGCTCGGGCACCGCATCAAGCCGCCATTCGGCCACGTTGTCGGCCAGGATGCGGCCCTTGCGATCCAGGATCAGTCCACGTGCCGGCACCACCGGCACCAGACGCAGGCGGTTGGCCTCGGAGCGCATCGCGTATTCGGCATGCTGCAGCACCTGCAGGCGGAAATACCAAGCGCCAAGCCCGCCAAGCGCCAGCACTACCACCACGAACCCCACCAGCGCGCGGCGCCGGAACAGATTCGCTTCGGCCGCATGGTTCTTCAGTTGGCGGTCGCGACGCAGCATCGCTCAAGCACGACGGTTCAGGCGCAGCGCATCGAGCACCAGGTACAGCGGCGCCCATAGCAGCATGCCCATCAACGGCGCGACCCAGTATGTCCATGGCAGCTGCACCGCACCCAGCACCAGGTGGATCACCAGGCCGACCACACGATCGTTCAGCAGCAGCCCCCCGATCGCCAATGCCTGTTGCGAAAGCGGAAAAAACCGCATCCGCGGACGGAAACGGTCGAGGATGAAGGTAAGGATCACCAGGCGCATGGCCTGTTCGCCAATCAACCCACCGAACGCCAGGTCCGCGGCCAGGCCCAGCACGAAGGCCACGCCAAGACCAATCCGCTCCGGCTCCTCCAGCACCCAATAGGCCAATACCAAGGCCAGCCAATACGGACGCATCGGCTGCATGCTGGCCGGCAACGGCACCAACCCCAGCAGCAGGGCCAACAGCAGGCTGACCGGCAGCACCCAGCCATTGCGGCGGGCGCGGCTCATGGCCGGGGCTCCAAGATCGGGTTGTTCGCCGGCGTCGGCTTGTAACCGCGCAGCAGCAGCACGTCGCGCCCACGATCGAGTTGCGCGGCCGGCTTCACGTCACCTTGCAGGAATGCGCGGCTGTCGTCCGGCTGCAATGCACCCAGCGTGCCGATCGCGAAACCCGCCGGGAAGCGCGCGCCCAGGCCCGAAGTCAGCAACACATCACCGGCACGCACGTCGGCCGATAGCGGGATATCGGTGGCAAGCAGGACGTCGCTACGCCCGCTGCCATACACCATCAGGCGAACGCCGCTGCGCGCCACCACCGCCGGCACCACGTGGTCGGGGTCGGTGATCAACAAGACGTTGGCAGTGGTCGGAGTGACCGCGATGACCTGGCCCATCAGTCCGCCGGCATCGATCACCACCTGGCCGACGCTGACCCCGGAAGCGCTGCCGGCATCCAGTACCAGCCGCTGGCGGGTCGGATCCAGGTCGATGTCCAGGATCGACGCCAGTTGCACGTCCAGCCGGCCGCGCTCGGCGCTGGCCAGCAGTCCGCGCAGGCGCGCGTTCTCCGCAGCCGATGCCTGCAACCGCGCATTGCGCGCACCGCTTACCAGCAATGCATTGCGCAAGACCCGGTTATCGCGCGACAGCTGGTTGCGGGTGACCGCGTCCTCGCGCAGACCAGTGCCCACCCGCGAGGGCAGGCTGGCCAGCCACCACAGCGGCTGCACCGCGACTTCGGCCTGCGCGCGTGCCGCCTGCAGCCAGCTGCCGCGGTGATCCAGCACCATCAACACCACCGAGAGCACCAGGAACGCCAGCAGCCGCAGCACGCCGGCGACTTCGCCGGGGCGGGTTGCGGAGGAACCGGCGTAGGTCGGCACGTCAGGGAACCGTTGCGTTGAGTGTGGGAATGATCTGAGCGACAGTTTGGGCCATGGAGAGGCCAACGCAAACGGCTCCACCGTTTGCGGAGCGCAACGAAAATCACACTTTTCGTTGCGCGGCTTCGAAGCGGGCCATGAATGGTCCGTCTCTGAACAGACTACTCGGGCGTGAAGAACTCGTTGCCATGCATATCGATCAACTCCAGCGCACGTCCGCCACCACGCGCCACGCAGGTCAGCGGATCGTCCGCCACCTGCACGTGCAGGCCGGTTTCCTCGCTGATCAAACGGTCGAAATCGCGCAGCAGGGCACCACCACCGGTCAGCACGATGCCGCGTTCGGCCACGTCCGCGCACAGTTCCGGTGGGGTCTGCTCCAGCGCCAACCGGATCGCTGCCACAATCCCGGCCAGCGGCTCGCGCAGCGCTTCCAGGACTTCGTTGGAGTTGATGGTGATGATCTTGGGCACGCCCTCGGCAAGATGGCGCCCGGAGATTTCCATCTCGCGCACCTGCGCCTGCGGGTAGCCGTTGCCGAGCTCCAGCTTGATCCGCTCGGCGGTGGACTCACCGATCAGCATGCCGTGGTGGCGGCGCACGAAGGCAATGATGGATTCATCGAAACGATCGCCGCCGATGCGCACCGACTGCGAGTAAACGATGCCATTGAGCGCGATCACCGCGACTTCAGTCGTACCGCCGCCGATGTCGACCACCATCGAGCCGCGCGCTTCGGTCACCGGCATGCCTGCGCCGATTGCGGCGGCCATCGGTTCCTCGATCAGGTAGACCTCGCGCGCGCCTGCTTCCTCGGCCGATTCCTTGATCGCGCGGCGCTCGACCTGGGTGCTGCCAGCCGGCACGCACACCAGCACGCGCGGGCTGGGGCGCAGGAAGCGCGACTTGTGCACCTTGCGGATGAAGTGCTTGAGCATTTCCTCGGTGTAGGTGAAGTCGGCGATCACGCCATCCTTCATCGGCCGGATCGTGGTGATGTGGCCGGGTGTGCGGCCGAGCATCTGCTTGGCTTCGCTGCCGACTGCGGCCACCGAACGCGCGCCGCCGCCACGATCCTGGCGTACCGCGACTACCGAAGGTTCGTTGAGCACGATGCCTTGGCCGCGGACGTAGATCAGGGTGTTGGCGGTACCGAGGTCGATTGACAGGTCGCTGGAAAAGTAGCGGCCGAGGAACTTGAACATGCGCTATGGGCTGCCGGAAAGTGAATGGACGCGCGGGCGCGCGGGGGGATCTCGCGACAGAGCACGCGGGACAGACCGCAGCCTAAGCCGGGACTCGCTAGCCTAGCAACGCACCCGGGTGCGGGCAAGGAAAATCCGGCCATGCTGGTCGCGCGTAGGGTCTGCCGTTAACCTGTGCGACCACGCCTGCCCACCACCCGAGGCCACGATGTCTGCCCTTATCTGCGGTTCTTTGGCCTACGACACCATCATGGTGTTCCCCGACCAGTTCAAGAACCATATCCTGCCTGACAAGGTGCACATCCTGAATGTGTCGTTCCTGGTCCCACGGATGCGCCGCGAATTCGGCGGCTGTGCCGGCAATATCGCCTATAACCTCAAGCTGCTGGGCGGCGATCCGATCCCGATGGCCACCGTCGGCGAGGATTTTGCCCCGTACCGGGCGTGGTTCGAGGAACAGGAAATCAACCTGTCGCAGGTCAAGGTAATCGAGGAATTATTTACCCCGCAGGCCTTCATCACCACCGACCTCGACAACAACCAGATCACCGCCTTCCACCCTGGCGCGATGATGCGCAGTTACGAGAACCACGTGCGCGACGTGCCCGGCGTGACCATCGGCATCGTCAGCCCGGACGGGCGCGACGGCATGATCCAGAACGCGAAGGAATTCGCCGAGGCCGGCATCCCGTTCATCTTCGATCCCGGCCAGGCGATGCCGCTATTCAATGGCGAAGAGTTGCGCGCATTCATCGACCAAGCCGACTACGTCACCGTCAACGACTACGAGTCCAACCTGCTGGTCGAGCGCACCGGCTGGAGCGAGGCGGAAATCGCCGGCAAGGTCAAGGCCTACATCGCCACCCGCGGCCCCAAGGGCGCGATCATCCACGCCGAGGGCACGATCCACGACGTGCCGCCCGCGCATGAGCGCCGGATTACCGATCCCACCGGCTGCGGCGACGCGTTCCGCGCCGGGCTGATCTTCGGCATCGAGAAAGGCTACGACTGGATGACCATCGGCCGCATGGGCAACCTGATGGGCGCGCTCAAGGTCGAACATCCCGGCACCCAGAACCAGCGCTTCGACTACGCCGAATTCTCTCTGCAGTTCCGCCAGCAGTTCGGGTATGCGATGGGCTGAGGTGGCCCCTGTTTCAATCGCTCAGTTCCACTTCGGCAATTTCGAGGGTTCCAGCCCGCCAACTTCGAACTCGGCCGTGCGCTTGCCGACGGTCTTGGTCGGGAACTCGATCGACAGGTGCTGGGAACTCTTCACGAGTTTCCACAAGGTCTTGTGGTCGTCGATGAACATGGCGATGGCCTCGTCGGTCTTCGGCCGTGAGCCGGGCAATGTCTGCGTCTTGCCATCCACGGTGACCTTGAGCTTGCAGCCCTTGTAGCAATCGAAATCGCCGGCCTGCAGAACCAGGTAAGCGCTGCGGCCCCAGTCCGGGTGGTCACGGAAGATCAACCGAACCGGATGCGCGCCTCCGCCATCGGTAGCGACCGGTTCCTGCGAATAGATCGCTGCCGACAGCTGATGGCCGCCTTTTTTCACCGGCTCGTCGCCATACGACCACAACGCCGTCAGCCGCTGCTGCTGCTGTTCGGCTTCGGCCTTGGTCTTGATCTCTTCGAGCTTCAGCTTGATCCGCGCGGCGGCGGCTGAGGTCGGATGCTCGACCTGCAGGATCTCACCGTAGTTGCGCGCCATCCGCCAATCCTGCGCGGCCACCGCATCATCGAACTGTTTTACGGCCGCGTCGGCCGCCTGCTCTTTCTCGGCATGCTGCGCGGCAGCGGCCTGGGCCGCTGCCTGCGGATCGTCGCGCTTGCATGCGGGCAGCAACAACACAGCTGCAACGCATGCCACACATGCAATGCACGCAAGATTGCTTTTCATCATGCCCATCCCATTCCGATCAATCCGAATCGATCAATTGAACCACGGCGTCGGCGACCGCCGCGGGCTGTTCCATCAGTGACATGTGGCCAGCATCATTCACCAGCACCTGGCGCGCCTGCGGCATCTTCGCCGCGAACAGGGCCATTGCACTGGGATCGATCACCGCATCCTGCCGGCCCCATAGCAGCAAGGCAGGCTGGTGGATGTTGGCGGCTTCCTCGCCCGGCGCGAACTGCTCCGGCCCGCGCCCGATCTTGTCGAGCACGGACTGCTCGAACGCGGCATCACGCGTGCGCATCGCGATCAACCCACTCGATGCGGGCCAAGGGATCCACGGCTTGGCCTGCTGCCGATAAAAGACGGTGTCGATGAAGCGCTGCAGCGATGCAGCATCGGACACCGCGAACGGGTTCTTGCCGGCCAGCACGTCCAGCCCGAACTGGTTGTCGTCGAAACGCACGCCAGCGGCATCCAGCAGGCCGACTTTCGCCACCAATCGTGGGTAGCGCGCCGCGACCAGCGCTGCGATGCCACCGCCCATCGAATGACCAAGCAACACGACCGGCTTGCCGGGCGACAGCACCTGGATGAAATCCGCCACGCGCTGCGCCTGCGCGCCGAAGCCATAGTCCATGCCCGGCTTGCGTTCGCTTTCGCCCCAACCGGGCAGGTCCGGCACCAGCAAGCGGTATTTGCCACGCAGGCGCGCTGCCAGCGGATACCAGTTCTCCTTGCTGCCGGTGAAGCCATGGAGCATCACGACAGTCGGCGGCGCATTGGCGGGCCCATGGACAGGCACGACGTTGGCATACGCATACACCCAACGATAGCCGGCAGCGCTGACCTCGGCGACATCCAACCCGGCCTGCACGCGCTCGCGCTGGAACTGCGCGCGCACCAACAGATACGGATCGTTGGCGATCACCACGCCGCCGACGGCAAGCACGGCGGCCATGCCGACCGCCGCGATGCGTGTTCCGCGCTTCACCCGGCGGCTGTTCACCGGCTCGCCGCGATCAATGCTTCGGCGCAGGTGCGGTTGGATCGGCAGGATCGCGCGTCTTCGACGGTGCCGGCATTGGCTCCGCCGGTTTCTCCGCCTTGGCTGCAGGCGCGGGTGCGCGCTCGACCGGGGTGGCCCCGTCGATCGTGGCCTGCACCGAGCCGGTGGTGATCGGGTGGTAGCCCGGCTTGGCCCGCGCGAACACGTCCTTGGCGAATGCCAGTCCGTCGGTGGAAGCAACCAATGCCTTGTAGGTCGGCATGATCAGCTTGCGACGGCCCACGTGCTCCAGGAACTTGCCCATGTCCGGGCGCGCCGCGGCATAACCGCTGCGCTCGGCCAGTGGATACCAACGCATCGCGATCTCGCCATTTGGCGAACCGGTGAAGCCATAAGCGGCATCGAGTTGGGCAAGTTGTTCCGGCTTGAGCGTCTCCGGCATGCCTTCCAGGAAGTGCACCCACTCCTGCGTGGTCCAGGCTTCGGTGATCGCCTGGTTCGGCAGGTTGCCGCTGCCCAGCCAGGCGATGCGGGCGGCGCTGACCGTGCTGAACTTGGCCGATTCCACCTGCGGCGCACCGTTCGGGATGCCCGGCTCGTGCAACCAGGCTTCGACCTCGGCATCGCTCACGATGCCAGGATGCTTGTCCAGCAGGTTTGCCTTCAGATAATCGGCGAACTGCTGGGTGGTGATGCTCTGGAACGCGAAGTGGTCGAAATAGCCACGCAGGTACGGATCGAACACCTCGCGGCCGAAGCGCCTTTCGAGGAACTGCAGGAACCAGGCACCCTTGGTATAGACCGTGGCACTGGAGGAGTTGTCGGGATCGGCCAGGTCGCCCGGCTTCAACGCCAGGATCTGCAACTTCGGATCCAGCGTCTTGTATTCCGCCTTCAATTCATTGCGGTCGATCACCTCTTCCATCTCCGCCAGCGGCAGGCCATACAAGGCCTCGGTGATGCGGCTCTGCACGTAGGTGGTAGTGCCTTCGTTGAGCCAGGAATCGCTATCGGTGGCAAACGTCACCAGGTTGCCCGACCAGCTGTGCGCCAGTTCATGCGCGACCAGCGACACCAACGACTTGTCGCCGACGATCACGGTCGGGGTGGCGAAGGTCAGGCGCGGGTTTTCCATGCCGCCATACGGGAACGACGGCGGCAGCACCAGCAGGTCGTAGCGGCCCCAGCGATACGGCCCGTACAGCGCTTCGGCAGCATCGATCATCTTCTCGGTATCGGAGAATTCGGCCGCGGCCTTGTCGACCATGGTCGGCTCCGCCCACACGCCACTGCGCTTGCCAAGCGGCTTGAACACCAGGTCGCCTGCGGCAATCGCCAGCAGGTAGGACGGAATTTTCTGCGGCATCTTGAACGTATAGTCGCCATCGCGCACGGCAGCCGGATCGTTGTTCGCACTCATCAGCACCATCGCATTCGTCGGCGCGGTGACATGCGCGCTGTAGGTAAAACGAATTTGCGGGGTGTCCTGCAGCGGCACCCAGGAACGCGCATGGATCTGCTGAGACTGGCTGAACATGAAGGGACCGCTCTTGCTCTCGGTCATGGATGGCTCCAGCCACTGCAGGCCGGAGGCTTCGGGCGAGGTCGCATAGGTCACGCGGATCTTGGCCGGGCGCATGGACGTATTGATCGACAGCTTGCTGCCCAGGATCGGATCCTTGCCGGCCAGCGCGAATTCCAATGGTGCCCAGGTGCCATCCGCCTGCAGGCCTTCGGCTTTCTGCACGCTGATATCGCGCGTATCCAGCACCAGTTGCGTCGCACCCTTGTCCAGCCATTCCAGCGCATAGGTAGCGGTGCCACTGAGCTGCTTCTTGTCGAAGTCGATCGCCAGGTCCAGGGCCAGGTCGGTGGTGCGCACCTTGGCCGGTTCCGCGTAGGAATGCTGGTCGATGACTTTCGCAGCCGCTGCAGGCGTGGCTGCCGGTGTTTTAGCCGTGCTTTCAGCCGCGGGCGACGGACTGCGAGTGCAGCCGACGGCGATCACGCCAAGGGCAGCGGCAATGGATACGCACAAGATCAACTGACGCATGGGGAATGAGCCTTCGGGTGGAAAGCACAGAGTTTAACGCCCCGACTCTTTCATCGCTTTATTTCCGCTTTCGTCGGACGCTGGATGACCTTGGTCATCACGACTTGCGGCACTTCAACCTTTCGGCGACTTTGCGCATCTTTAACGAAACCATCACGAACAAGTCCCCCACGCATGCATTCAATCCGACGCACGTCCCTGTCCGCCGCCTGCGCACTTGCGCTTGCCTGCAGCCTTCCCGCCTTCCCGCAGACTGCTGCCCAGCCCGCTGCCGCTCCAGCGGCCGACTACATCCCCGGCGGACGCATCCCGCGACTGCAAGGCGAGATCACGATCGACGGCAAGCTCGATGAAGCCGCCTGGCAAGGCGCGCTGGTGCAGGAGATCGCCTACGAGGTGCAGCCGGGCGACAACATCCCGGCACCGGTCAAGACCACGGTTCGCGTCGGCTACACCACCGACGCACTATATGTGTCGTTCCATGCGCTCGATCCGGATCCTGCGGCGATCCTGGCCCACCTGCGCGACCGCGACTCCGCCTTCAATGACGACTGGGTCGGCATCTTCATGGACACCTTCAACGACCAGCGTCGCGGCTATGAACTGTTGGCCAACCCGCTGGGCGTGCAGTCCGACCTGATCAACGATGCGACCACAGGCAATGAAGACGCCAGCTGGGATGGCCTGTGGAGCAGCGCCGGCCAGCTGACGGCAGATGGCTACGATGTCGAGATGCGCATCCCGTTTTCCACCCTGCGTTTCCGTGGCGGTGCGCAGGACCAACGCTGGGGCATCTCGTTGTTCCGCAATTACCCGCGCGACAAGCGCCACCAGCTGACCAGCCACAAGTCCCCGCGCGAATCGAATTGCTTCCTGTGCGACTGGGCCAAGTACGACGGCATGGCCGGGGTCAAGCAGGGCAGCAACTTGGAGGTCGTACCCACCTTGACCATGGGTGCGTCGCAGTCCCGCCCCGCCGCCGGCACCAAGTGGCAGGGCACCAATACCAGCATCGCGCCGGGCGTTGACGTGAGCTGGACGCCGTCGCCTGCCGTCACCATCAATGCCACGTTGAATCCGGATTTTTCGCAGGTCGAAACCGACCAGCTGCAACTGAACTTCAACGACAGCTTTGCGCTGTTCTATCAGGAAAAGCGACCCTTTTTCCTGGAAGGCGCGGACTACTTCAGCACCCCGTTCGACGTGCTCTACACCCGCCAGATTGCCGACCCCGACTTCGGCTTGCGGGTGACCGGACGCTCCGGCAAAGGCGCTTATGGCGCGTTCGTCGCGCGCGATGCCACCACCTTGGTGCTGGTGCCGGGCGTGCTTGGCTCGGGTTTCAGCCAACTGGACCAGAAGGCGAATGTCGCCGTTGGCCGGTATCGATATGACCTCAATGAACACGCCAGCGTTGGCGTGATTGGCACCTTCCGCAATGGTAACGACTACGCGAACAACGTCGCCGGCGTCGATGGTCGCTGGCAAAAGGGCGCGCACACCGCCACCGCGCAATTCCTGCGAAGTGAATCCCAATACCCCAGCCAAGTCGTCAATGCCTACAGCGGCGAACTGGGCACCGACGCCACCCCGACCGGCAATGCCTGGCGCGCGGCTTACGGCTTCAGCAACCGCAACTGGAACCTCAACCTGCAGCATATCGACATCGATCCCGGGTTTCGCGCCGATTTGGGATTCATTGGCCAGGTCGGCTACGACAAATCGGTGCTCGGCGGCGGCTACACCTGGTACCGCGACGGCAAGTCCTGGAACAAGATCAATTTCTACAGCGACTGGGACATCACCCACCGCTTCGATGGTCAGCTGCTTGAGCGCGAGCTGGAAGCACGCGTGAACGTGCAGGGGCCCAAATCCAGCAATTTCAGTTTTGCGCCGCTGGCCCGCGTGCGCTTCTGGAATGGCGCGATGTTCAATGAGCACAACCTGCATTTCGACGGAAATTTCAGCCCCGTCGCAACGCTGCACGTCGGTACCTACGTGAACTTTGGCCAGCAACTCGATTTGCGTGCATCACGCACTGGCCACCGCGCGATGATCGGTCAGTTCGGCAGTATTGATATCGGCCGCGGCGTCGCCTTCGAATGGGAACTCAGCAAACAGCGGCTCACGCGCGACGGTGGAACCGCGTTCGAGGCCAGCATCGCGGATGTACGCACCAGCTGGCAGCTTGACGCCCGCCAGCGCTTGCGCCTGACCCTGCAGGGCAGCGAGGTCAAACGCGACCCGTCCCTTTACACCAGCCCGGTCAACAAAATCTCGCGCGACTGGGCGGCGCAGGCGGTCTATTCCTACAAGGTCAATCCGCGCACCGCGGTCTATGCTGGCGCGTCCTACGGCGCGTTCATGGACGACGACAACCGCGACCTGTTCGGCAACACACGCAACGTCTTCGTGAAGCTCAGTTATGGCTGGCAGCCGTAACGGAATCTCAGATCACGCCGCGCCTTTTCTCGAATATGTAATAGGCGACCGCCGCCACCGCGCCAACCACCAGCGCCGGCAACCAGCTGAACGGACTGAGCCACTTCACCAACCCGGCCACGATCAGTCCCAGCACCACGAACTGCGAGTAGCGCCACGGGCTTTCGCGAAAACTGCGTAGCGGCTTGCCTTCGTTCGCCATCGTCAGACCTTGTAGCCGGTGTGGATGGCGACGATGCCGCCGCTGAGGTTCCTGTAGTCGCAGCGTGCGAAGCCGGCAGTTTCCATCATGGCCTTCAGTGTGTCCTGCGGCGGATGCTGGCGGATCGATTCGGCCAGGTACTGGTAGCTGCCACTGTCGCCGGCAAAGAGTTTGCCCAGCGCAGGCAATACCTTGAACGAATGGAAATCGTAGATCGGCTTGAACCAGTCGGCCTTTACTTCGGAAAACTCCAGCACGCGTGCCTGTCCGCCGACTTTCAGCACCCGATGCATCTCGCGCAGTCCCGCGTCCTTGTCGGTGACATTGCGCAGGCCGAAGGCAATCGTGACCAGGTCAAAGCTGGCATCGGGGAACGGCAGGGCCTCGGCATTGCACTGCACATACTCGAAACCGCGCACGTTGCCGCGATCAGTCATGCGGTCACGGCCGACGCGCAACATCTCGCCGTTGATGTCGCCCAACACCAGTTCCCCTGCATCGCCGACGCGCTCGCGCAACAGCGCGGCGATGTCGCCGGTGCCGCCGGCCAGGTCGAGCACGCGGTCGCCCTTGCGCACCTGCGCGGTGGCAACGAAATAGCGCTTCCACACCCGATGGATGCCGAGGCTCATGGCATCGTTCATCAGGTCGTACTTTGCCGCCACCGAGGAAAACACCTCGCCGACGAGTTTCTGTTTCTCTGCAGTCGGCACTTCGCGGTAACCGAAATGGGTGGTGCCGGCGCTGCCCTGGTCGGGTGTCTTGTCGGTTGTGCTCATGCCGGGATTATCGCACCGGGCAGCCGGATGCTGTCCGCCTCCGAGACCATGCCGCGTTGAATGCCACGATGCGAACGAATGACCGCCAGATCCAGCTCACCCTGCGCATCGATGGCGCTGCGTTGGCAATTACCGTGCCGCAGCCGCCGCAGCATGGGCGCCTGGATGAACTGCTGCCGGCGCTGCATGCCATCGACAATGCCGCGATCGGCCATGCCGTGCACAAGGTGGAAGCCAGCGGGGCCGCGATCTCCTGCGCGAAAGGGTGTTCGGCCTGCTGCCGCGCACAGCCGGTGCCGGTAACGCCACCGGAGGCATTCGCATTGCTGACCCTGGTGGTAGCGATGCCGCCCGCGCGACGTGCCGACGTGGAAGCGCGTTTCGCCGAGCGCACCCGCCGCCTTAAGGATGCGGGCTTGGCGGAGGCCTTCCTTGAGCGTGATCCCGAACTGACGTCGCACACTGCTCGCGGACTGGCGACGGCCTATTTCCAGTTGGGGCTTGTCTGTCCGTTCCTCGAAGGCGACGTTTGCAGCATCCATCCACAACGGCCCTTCGTGTGCCGGCAATACCTGGTGACTTCAGATCCAGCGCTGTGCGCGGACCCGTTCGCCAATCCGGTCGCCGTGATCCCGATGCCGCTGCGCGCGGCCAGCGCGATGCTGACGGTCAGTGAATCCGCGCTAGGTGGCCAGCAGCACACCGTGCCGTTGATCCTGGCGCTCGAATACGTACGCCGCCATCGCGATGCACTGTCCCGCCAGTTCGATGCAGAACCACTACTTCGCCAGTGGTTGCAGGCGCTGACGAACAGCGATCCCGCCGCCGGGACCTGAGGCGAGACCTAAAGAATGTAACGACTCAGGTCCGGATCCTGCGCGAGCTCACCAAGCTGCGCATCGACATAGGCGCGATCGATGGCCACCGTGCCACCCTTGTCTGGCGCATCGAAACTCAGGGTTTCCAGCAGGCGCTCCAGCACCGTGTGCAAGCGACGCGCGCCGATGTTTTCCTGGCGTTCGTTGACGTGTGCGGCGATCTCGGCAAGTCGCTCGACCGCATCAGACCCGAATGAAAGCGTGACGCCCTCGGTCTGCATCAGCTCCACGTATTGCGTGGTCAACGCGGCCTTGGGTTCGGTCAGGATGCGCACGAATTCGTCCTTGCCGAGCGCGGACAGTTCGACCCGGATCGGGAAGCGGCCCTGCATTTCCGGGATCAGGTCGGACGGTTTCGCCATGTGGAACGCGCCGGACGCAATGAACAGGATGTGGTCAGTGCGCACCGCGCCGTGTTTGGTGCTTACCGTGCTGCCTTCGACCAGCGGCAGCAGGTCGCGCTGTACGCCTTCGCGGCTGACGTCGGCACCCATGCCCTCGCTGCGCTTGGCGACCTTGTCGATCTCGTCGATGAAGACAATGCCGTGTTGTTCGCAGGCTTCGATCGCGGCCTCGCGGACTTCGTCTTCGTTGACGAGCTTGCCGGCTTCTTCCTCGATCAACAGCGGACGCGCGGCCTTGATCGTCATCGATTTCTTGTGGCTCTTGTTGCCTGAAACCTGCGAGAACATCTGCCGCAGCTGCTGGCCCATTTCCTCCATGCCCGGCGGCGTCATGATGTCGACGCCGACATTCATCGCCAGGTCGAGTTCTATCCCGCGCTCGTCCAGTTCGCCGGCGCGCAGTTGCTTGCGCAATTTGCGGCGGGTCTCGCTTTCCTGGGAGGAAGGTTCCGCGCCAATATCCACGGTGGTCGTCGCCGCCGGGTTGAAGCCGAAGCCAGGTGTCGCATCGCGCTTCGGCAACAAGGCATCCAGGATGCGGTCTTCGGCACGTTCCTCGGCCTTGGTACGCACGCGCTTCTTGGCCTGTTCGCGATAGAGCTTGACCGCGGTATCGGCAAGGTCGCGGATGATCTGCTCGACATCCTTGCCGACGTAGCCGACCTCGGTAAAGCGGGTGGCTTCGACCTTCACGAACGGTGCGTTGGCGAGCGTCGCCAGTCGGCGTGCGATTTCGGTCTTGCCGACGCCGGTCGGGCCGATCATCAGGATGTTCTTCGGCATCACTTCATTGCGCAGCTCGGGCGGCAGCTGCGCGCGCCGCCAGCGGTTGCGCAATGCGATGGCGACCGCACGCTTGGCTGCGTGCTGGCCGATGATGTGCTTGTCGAGTTCCTGCACGATCTCGCGCGGGGTCATGCTGGCGGATGAATTTTCGATCTTGTGCATCAGAGCGTCTCCACCACGATGTTGCGGTTGGTGTAGATGCAGATATCGCCGGCGATGTAGAGCGCTTCGACAGCGACGGTTTTGGCATCCAGTTCGGTATGCGCCAGCAGCGCGCGCGCGGCGGACAGCGCGTACATGCCGCCGGAGCCAATCGCGATCAGGCCGTCCTCGGGTTCGATCACATCGCCAGTGCCGCTGATGATCAGCGAGGTATCGGCATCGGCCACCGCGAGCAAGGCCTCGAGCTTTCCGAAGCGGCGCTCGGTGCGCCAGTCCTTGGCCATCTCGACCGCGGCGCGCTGCAGCTGGCCGTGCTTCTCCAGCTTGGCCTCGAACAATTCGAACAGGGTGAATGCATCCGCCGCTGCACCTGCAAATCCGGCCAGTACGTGGCCATCCTTGCCTAGCCGGCGCACCTTGCGTGCGTTGGACTTCATTACCGTGTGGCCAAGCGTGACCTGGCCGTCGCCGGCAATCACCACCTGGCCGCCACGGCGCACCGAGACGACCGTCGTGGCGTGGAATACGTTGGGGTTCTGGCTGGGATCCATGCGGCCTCCTTTGGAAACCAATATGTGGGGTCACCAGCGATGGGTTCAAGCCATGCGGCTTTGGCGTTTGGCTTGGGGCACACTGCGCGCATGCCTGCCCTGATCAGTATTGCGATCCCCATCTACAACACCGCCCGGTTCCTGGCGGCGGCGCTCGACAGCCTGCTTGCGCAGGATCATCCGGATTGGGAAGGCCTGCTCTGGGACGACGGCTCCACCGATGGTTCGGCTGAAATCGCCGCGGATTATGCGCGGCGCGACCCACGCTTTCACGTGCTCGGCGGCGGTTGCCAGAACGGTAATCCATACGCGCTCGCCAACACGCTTGCCCTGGCGCGGGGTGATTTCGTCGGCGTGCTGGACAGCGATGACGTGCTGGAACCAAACGCACTCTCGGCGATGCTGCACTTCATGCAGGAAAATCCCGGGCTGGGGATGGCGTATTCACAGCATGTCGAGATCGACGAAGCTGGCGACTTCCTCCGGCTCGGCACGCGTTGCCAGATGCCGTACTCGTCGCAAAAGTTGCTGGTCGACTTCATGACTTATCACTTTAGGTTGATTCGCACCAACGCCTATCAGGCCGTCGGCGGCTACGACCCGAGCGTCGACGAGTCGGCCGATTACGACCTGTGCCTGCGGCTGTCCGAACGCTTCGACATAGGACATCTGCCGCAGCCCCTGTATCGCTACCGCATCCGCGCTGATTCGATCTCGCACGGAAGTCGCCTGCGCCAAGTACGGGTAACGTTCGACATCGCGCAACGCGCCTTGCAACGCCGCGGCCTGCAAAGCCAATACGCACTGTCGCTGGGCGTGCGTGCACGCCATGTGCTGCGCCCCAAGCAACAGGACACGGACCCATGAGCACCCTGCCCGCGATCACGGTGCTGGTGCTTGTCCGCAGTGATGCCGCATTCCTGCCAGCCGCACTGGACAGCCTGCGCGCGCAATCCATGGATGACTGGAGCGCACTGCTGTGCCCGATTGGCGAAGCCGCACGGGATGCCGCCAGCACGCAAGCCGCCATCGATCCACGCATACACGTCGAAAAAACATCAGCAACCGTCGAATGCGAAGCGCTCGTGCAGGCGGCTACAACCGTCGACAGCGAATTTCTGTGCGTACTCGACGGCGACGATCTGCTGGAGCCGACCGCACTTGCCATGCTGCTGGAGGCGTTGCACGCCGATTCCGCCGCCGGCATGTCCTACAGCCGGCATGTGCTGGTCGATGCGAATGACCACCCACTTGGGCCGGGCCCGCTATGCGAACTGGCGTATTCGCCACAGGCCCTGCTGCTGGATTTCATGACCGGACCGCTGCGATTGATGCGCATGGCAGCCTATCGCGAAGCTGGCGGCCATCGGGACGCGCATCCGGATGCGATCGAATACGACCTGTGCCTGCGGCTGTCGGAAACCACCGGTATTGTTCATGTCCCGCTGGCGCTGTATCGCCGGCGCATCCACCCGCAAGCACCGGAAGTGGCGCGCTGGGCCGAGGGCATCGAAGCGCGTTACAACGCATTCGTGGATGCGGTGAAGCGACGTGGAATCGATGCGACCCACGACCATGCGCTACACATCGACAGCTGGCACATCCTGCAACCACTGCGACCTTTTGGTGGTGTCGGCAACTGGCGCTGAGCGAATGACTCAGGACTTGCGCTTGGCGCGCGGATGCGCCGCGTCGTAGACCTTTGCAAGGTGCTGGAAATCCAGATGCGTGTAGATCTGGGTGGTGGCGATGTCGGCATGGCCCAGCAGCTCCTGCACCGCACGCAGGTCACCAGAGGATTCCAGCATGTGGCTGGCGAAGCTATGCCGCAGCAGATGCGGATGCACGCGCTTGAACACGCCCTGGCGCTGGGCCAATTGGCGAAGCCGCAGCTGGATCGCGCGTGAGCTGATCGGTTTGTCGTTTCGGCCCGGGAACACGAAGATGGTCAGCCCTTCGTGGCAGCTCGCGCGCCATGCGTCCAACGCCTTCAGCGCATGCGAGCCCACCGGCACCACCCGCTGCTTGCTGCCCTTGCCGAGTACGGTGACAAGGCCTTGCGCGAAATCCAGGTCTATCCAGCGCAGCGCGCAGACCTCAGCCAGTCGCAGCCCCGATGAATAGAACAGTTCCAGCAATGCACGATCGCGCAGACCGAGTGGAACGTCGGTAGGCAGCTCGACCAGTTGCACTGCCTCGTCCACATCGAGCACCTGCGGCAGCTTGCGCACTGCTTTCGGCGCGCGCACGGCGGCGGCCGGATTGGCCGTGATCCGTCCCTGCTTGAGCAACCAGCCGTAGAAACTGCGGCAAGCCGACAACCGTCGCTGAAGGCTCTTGGCCGACAGCCCGCGGCGATATTCGCTGGTCACGAACAGGCGCAACTCGTCGGCGCTCAGCTGCAACAGCTCGCGCGATTGCCCGTCGCTCCAGTGCACCAATGCGAGCAAGTCGCGCCGATAGGCATCCAGCGTATGCGGCGAGCTGCGGCGCTCGACCGCCAGGTGCGCGAGGTAGTCGTCGACCGGGCTGGTCGCGATATTCATCTCACTCGCGCGGGAACCGCTGCAACGCAGTCGCCAATGCTTCGCCCATCATCCGCAGGAACAAGGTCCCCATGCCAGGGAAGAAGCGGTTGCCGTCGCGGCTTCCGACCGCCACCAGACCAATACCCGGCAGGACCAGCAACGCGGAGCTCTGGACTTCTTCGACACGTGCGGCATACAGCAGCGCGTTCTTGTCCGGATGCAGGCGCCCGCATAGCGGTTCGGGGTTGCCGAGCAGGTCACGGAAGCCGTCCAGCCGCTTGTCGCTCTCTGCAATCACCTGCAGCCAGTCGTCATCTTCCAGCCCATCGACCGGATGGAACAGCACCATCCGCACCAGGTCGCCATGGAAGTCCTCGGCCAGCGACGCCGCCATCGCGCGCATGGTGCCGGCGGCAGTGGCCTGCTTCATCAGGGCCAGGGTCAGCTGATGGGTGCGCACCGCCAGCCGTTCGTTTTCCTGCGCATTGCCGGACAGCTCGTGCAGGCGCTTGGCGAGTTCGCGGTTCTTGTCGCGCAGTACTTCCAGCTGATAGCTGGCCAGCGATGCCGCTGGTCCGTCTTCGCGCGGCACGATCAGTGTCAGGGCGAGGTCGGGGAACTGCTGCAGGAAGGTCGCATGCCGGCGCAGCCAAGCCGCCACTTCATGCGCGCCGAGCTTTTCCTGCAGGCCCGGGTTGAACGGGTCGATCGTCACTGCTGCCACTCTCCTTCGAATACGAATGCGGTCGGCCCGCCCATCACGATGCGGTCGCTGTCCTGATCGTAGCGGATGCGCAAGGTGCCGCCCGGAAGATCGACTGCGATCTCGCAATCGGCATCCAGCTGGCCGCGCTTGGTCAGCACCGCCACTGCCGCGCAGGCACCGCTGCCGCAAGCCAGGGTCTCACCGACGCCGCGTTCGAACACGCGCAGGCGGATATGGTCGCGTGCGACGACCTCTGCGAAGCCGACATTCACCGATTCCGGGAATGCCGCGTTGCGCTGCAGTGCACCGCCGATCGCCTCGACCGTGGCGCGCCCGAGGGCTGCGACTTCGATCACCGCATGCGGATTGCCCATCGATACCGCGCCGAACCGGGTCGCGCCGCCCTCGGCGTAGACCATGTATTCGTCGCGCGCCTCGTGCCAGCCGAACAAAGGAACCTCGCCGGGTGCGAAGCGCGGCGCGCCCATGTCGATCACGATCCCACCCTGTCCATCGCGCTGGACCGGGTGCGTACCGGCCGGACTGTCGATGCTGAAGTCGCCCAGCATCGGCGCCGCGCCGTCGCGCACCAGCCAGGCCGCGATGCATCGCGCGCCGTTGCCGCACTGCTGCGCAAGCGAGCCATCCGCGTTCCAGATCCGGTAGGACGCCGTCGACCCTGCACTGCGCGGCTTCTCCACCGTCAGCAATTGGTCGCAGCCGATGCCGCGGTGACGGTCGGCGATGCGCGCGCATGCATCAGGTTTGGGTGCTGGCCTGCCATCTCGCAGGTCGAGCACGACGAAGTCGTTGCCCGCACCATGCATCTTGCTGAACCGCATTACCGGCGCCTCAGCGACGCGCGGCAGGCGTGCCGGAAGCGGGTTCTGGAACAGGAGTAACAACCGAATCTGAGGCGGGTACGGCCGCAGCCGGCGCAACGGCCGGTTTGGCCGCTGGCATCGTCGCTGGAATGTTCGACGGCTTCACCAACGGGCCTTTGTTTCCGCAGCCCGTCAGGGCCACGCAGGCAATCGATAGTGCGATCAACAGAGCGATATTTTTAATGGGCACGTTCATGGGCGAAGTGTAGCGCGGCAGGCGCTCAATGCGGTTCTGGCCTCCGGCTTACTTCGTCTCCGCGACACCCAGCTGGTCCAGCATGAAGGCCTGCTGCTCGGCCATTTCACGGTAGCGGCGGAAGCGCCCGGACTTGCCACCATGGCCGGCTTCCATGTTGATGCGGAACACCACCGGCCGGCTGCCGGTATCGAGATCGCGCAGGCGTGCCACGTATTTGGCCGGTTCCCAGTACTGCACCTGCGAATCCCACAGACCGGTGCCGACGAAGATCGCCGGATAGTCGCGCTTCTTGAGGTTGTCGTACGGCGAATAGGCCAGCATGTAGTCGTAGCTGGCCTTGTTTTCCGGATTGCCCCATTCGTCATATTCATTGGTGGTCAGCGGGATGCTGGGATCCAGCATGGTGGTGACCACGTCGACGAAGGGGACCTGCGAGACGATCACCCGATAGTCGTCCGGCGCCATGTTGGTGATCGCGCCCATCAGCAGGCCGCCGGCGCTGCCACCCATCGCCGCGACCCGGTTGCAGTCGGCGTACTTGTTGACGACCAGCCAGCGGGTCACATCGATGAAGTCGGTGAAGCTGTGCAGCTTGTTGAACAGCTTGCCGTCTTCATACCAGCCGCGGCCCATTTCCTGGCCACCGCGGATATGCGCAAGCGCATACACCATGCCGCGATCCAGCAGGCTGATGATGCCGAGGTTGAAGCCCGGATCCATCGACGCACCATAGCTGCCGTAACCGTACTGCAGCATCGCCGCGCTGCCATCGCGCTTGAAGCCCTTGCGATACACCAGTGACACCGGCACCTTGGTGCCATCGCGTGCCGGTACCCAGACCCGCTCGGTCACGTAATTCTTGCTTTCGAAACCGCCCAGCACCGGCTGTTGCTTGAGCATGCGGCGCTCGCCGGTGGCGATGTTGAGCTCAAAGGTAGTGCCCGGCGTGGTCATCGAACTGTAGCTGTAGCGCAGCCATGGCGTGCCGGATTCGGTATTGACGTCCAGGCCCATCGAATACGCGGGTTCGTCGGCCGTGACGTACTCGCCCCGGCCATCGGTCTTCAACACGCGCACGCGCTCCAGGCCCTCGGAGCGTTCTGCAATCGCGGTGAAGCCATCGAATAGTTCGAAGCCCTCGATATAGACCTTCGGATCGTGCGCGATCCAGTCTTTCCAAGATTCGCGCGATGTAGAACCGTCGGCGGCGGTGGCGAGCTTGAAGTTCTTGGCACCGTCGGCATTCGTGCGGATCACCCAATGCCCATCGAAATGATCGGCGTCGTATTCGACATCACGTTCGCGTGGCGCCAACACGGCGAAGGTTTGTGGATCTGCAGCAGGTGCGTAACGCACTTCGTTGGACACGGTGCTGTCCAGCACGATCAGGATGTACTTGTCGTCGCGCGACCGACCGATGCCCATGTAATAGGTGTCGTCGCCCTCTTCATAGACCAGTGCGTCGTGCTTCGGGTCGGTGCCCAGCACGTGCTTCTTCACCCGCGTGGTCAGCAGGGTTTCCGGATCGTTCTCGACGTAGAACAAGGTCTTGTTGTCGTCCGCCCAGGCCATGCTGCCGGAACTTCCGGAAATCACATCCGGCAATGTCTTGCCGGCCGCAAGGTCCTTGAAGCGAATCGTGTACTGACGGCGACCATTACTGTCGTCGGCATAGGCCAGCAGGCGATTGTCCTGGCTGATGTCGCGCGCGCCGACCGCGTAGTAGTCCTTGCCCACAGCCATCGCGTTGACGTCCAGCAGCACGTCCTCGGCGGCATCCATGCTGCCCTTGCGGCGCGCATGGATCGGATAGTCCTGGCCGGTCTCGTAACGCGTGTAGTACCAGTAGCCGCGCTCCATGTAGGGCACGCTGCTGTCGTCCTGCTTGATGCGCGCCACCACCTCGTCATAGAGCTTGTCCTGCAGCGGCTTGAGCGGTGCCAGCTGGGCGTTGGCATAGGCGTTCTCGGCATTGAGGTACGCCAGCATCACCGGATCCTTGCGGGTGTCGTCGCGCAGCCAGTAGTACTCATCGACTCGCTCGGCGCCAAACGGGGCTTTCACCACGTGCGGTTTCTTGGCGACGTCGGGCGGAGTGGGCAGGTCAGCGGCGTGTGCGGTCATGGCGAAGGCGAGTGCAAGGAGAAGGGCGGTGGGTTTCATGGATGGGGCCTTGGACACGGATCACAATGATGATGTTCTTGATCTCGTCGTCCCGGCGCAAGCCGGCCATCACCAAGGAAGAACAGGGCTTTGAACAGCCATTCGGCTGTCAGTAGCGACGCCGGTACGGCGCAACACTACTTGCTCAATTCCTTCCACAGGAACGCGAAGGTCAACGCCTCGACGCGAGCGGCCTGTGCATTGGTGGCACCTGCCCCATGGCCGCCTTCGACGTTCTCGAAGTAACGTACGTCCTTACCGGCTGCTTCCATCTTGGCCATCATCTTGCGCGCATGCGCGGGATGCACGCGGTCGTCGCGGGTGGTGGTCCAGATGAAGGTTGGTGGATAGTCGCGCTTGGCATCGAACAGGTGATACGGCGAGAACGTCTTGATGTAATTCCAATCGGCCGTGTCCGGATCGCCGTATTCGGCCATCCACGAAGCGCCCGCCAGCAGGTGGCTGTAGCGCTTCATGTCGAGCAACGGCACTTCGATCACCACCGCGCCGAATAGCTGCGGGTATTGGGTCAGCATGTTGCCGGTCAGCAAACCGCCATTACTGCCGCCTTCGATACCAAGGTGGGCTGGCGAGGTGATCTTGCGCGTCACCAGATCCTGCGCCACCGCCGCGAAGTCTTCATACGCCTTATACCGGTTGGCCTTGAGCGCGGCCTGGTGCCAGCGCGGGCCGTACTCGCCCCCGCCGCGGATATTGGCGACTGCGTAGACGCCGCCCTTTTCGATCCAACCCTTGCCGGTAACTCCGGAATAACCCGGCTTCAGCGACACGGTGAAGCCGCCATAGCCGTACAGCAGGGTTGGTGCCTTGCCATCAAAGGTCAGGTCCGTTGGCCGCACCAGGAAGTAGGGAATCTTGGTGCCGTCCCTGGATGTCGCGAAATGCTGCTCGACGACACTCTTCGACGCATCGAAATACGCGGGGTTCGACTTCAGCACCTCTGGCTTCTGTCCGATCTCGGCCAGCGCCAGCGTAGTCGGGGTCAAGTAGTCGGTGACCGTCATCCATACCGCGTCTGAGTCATCGGCATCCACCGCGCCAACGCCGACGGTACCAATCTTCGGTGCACCAACGAAGGCGGATGTGGTCCAGCCATCGGCACCCGGCGTCAATACACTCAGGCGACTTTTGACGTCATCCAGCACGTTCAGCACCAGGTGCGATTTGGTCCAGGTGAAGTCGTCCAGCGAGCTAGTGTCGCTCGGTGCGAACAGCACATCGAAGTCACGCTTGCCCGCCATGAAATCATCGAACTTTGTCGCGATCAATGCACCAGCGGGATAGGTCTTGCCGCCGGCTTGATACGGCTCACGCAATTGCAGCGTGAGCCACTCGTGGTGTACCGACTTGGCCGACGAGTTCGGCGCATTGATCTTGGCGAGCTTGCCGCCCTTGCCCCTCAGGAACAGTTCGTCATTCCAGAAGGCAATGGTGCGGCTGACGAAATCGCGCTCGAAGCCCTTGCTGTCGTCATGCTGAGCGGCGATATACATGTCACCCGGCTGGCCGGTATAGACGGTGGTCGCGCTGGCTATCGGCGTGCCGCGCGTCCATTGCTTGACGATATTCGGATAGCCAGAGCTGGTCATGCTGCCGGGGCCGAAATCGGTGTAGACGTACACATGGTCGGCATCGATCCAGCCCAGCGCACCCTTGGCTTCCGGACGGAAGAAGCCGTCCGCAACCCAGGCCTTGCTGGCCAGGTCGAACTCGCGGGTGACGTCAGCATCCGAACCGCCGCGCGACAGCGCGATCAGGCAGCGCGCGTAGGCAGGCTTCAGGCAATCAGCGCCGTGCCAGACCCAGTTCTCGTTCTCTGATTTGTTCAGTGCATCGAGGTCGATGATGGTTTCCCAGGTCGGATCGGCCTTGCGGTATTCCGCCAGCGTGGTGCGCCGCCACAGTCCGCGTTCGTGCTGCTTGTCCTTCCAGAAGTTGTAGTAGTAATCGCCGATCTTCTGCACGCCGGGGATCTTGGCGTCGGAATCCATGATTCCGCGGATCGCAGTTTCCATCTGCTTGAATTCCGGGCTGCCGGCCAGCTCCGCTTCGGTTTTGGCGTTATGCGCCTTGACCCAATCCATCGAGCGCTCGGCAGTCACGTCCTCCAGCCAGGCATACGGATCGTCGCTGGATGCGGACTGCGCGGACGCGCCGCCGGCCATGGCGAGACCGGCCATCAGGCAGGCATTGGAAAGATGGGACATGGCGGCACTCCGGGAATGGATCAGCAAACCCGGAACGCTAGCACAGCACCCGCACGCCGGCGGTCGCGTGGGGTGTGGGCGCGATCAGGCCGCGCGCGGCAACCTCACAGGCCGGCGAATGCGCGTCCGGCGCAACGCTTGTGCCTGGCGCCGACGCGGCATCCGCAACGCCACCCGCGGCAACGGGAAACGGCGCAGGCTCCACCACGCCGCCAGCGGCATCCCGACCAGCCACAGCGGTAACCAGCCAAGCAATTGCGTGCTGCCGCGCGCGGCCGGAATCAGCAGCACCGCAAGAGTCCCAACGATCACTACCTGCCGCAGCAGGCGATCCAGTGCTTCATGCGAATCGGTATGTGCTTGCTGGTTCATGGCGGCGCTCCGTATTGGATGACGCCAGATTGCGCTGCGGGGTTCTCACGGGCTGCGACGCTGCAGGATGCTGCCGGTGAGGCATTGCGCACACTATGCCGCGACCTGCGCCTTCTGCGGCGTAAACGCCTGCACGATCTTCCCGCCAACCAATACCCGATCGACACCCGCAATGGTTTCAGGCCGATTCGCGAAGATCACGTTGGTGATGTCGAGTTGCTTCTTACTAACTTTGCCAATGGGGCGAGGCCGTATTCGGAGACTTCGGATTGGAGGACAGGTTTCATACAGTAAGGCGGTGCTTGGCCTACTTCCTGCCTTTCAATAACCCGCTTAGTGGCCAACTCTTGATAATGAGAACCGACAAAGCAGGCACGGACACGAGCAGCATCCCTATCTCGGGCACCCAGTTTGACATCCTATCGAGCTCATTCAATGACTTCAGCCAGTGGAAATTGAATAAGAACTGATAGCAAAATGCCATCAAATTGAACACAGCATGAGTCAGCACGTTAACCCATAACGACTGGTATCGAATGTACAGCAAACACATGACTATTCCAAAAACAAAAGTACTTAGAAAGTAATGCCTATTAAGATGCAGAGCTGCAAACAATGCAGCATTAAGAAGAACTGCCGTCGATACTCCCCAGCGATCACTCCATACCTTCAGAAGCAGCCCCCTGAACACGAATTCTTCCACGAATGGAGCGATCACAAATTGGGCAACTATTAGCGCTACGTATCCCCACCCGGTTATTTGAAGGACATAAGGAACATCATGAAAATTCCAATGCGCGTAAGCAAAACCGGGGTCGTACTGCGCAACAAGATAAACCACAATAAAATTTTGGCCGGACGTGAATGCCAATAGCAATGCCGCATAAGCAATAGCCAGCGGGAAAAATATTCGGGCAAACGGCCGTTTGGTCACATCGCTAAACGATATTGAAAATGTACTAGCAGTATGCCGGATGACAACAAACATCAAGCCATATCCAATAATCATCCCCCCATTCGACACCACCGCCTCGCTTAATGGAAACATTTTTAATACGAGTGTGGCAAATGGAATAAAAATCAGAATAGAAACAACGAAAACAGCTACTATGTCGCGAGATCGAAGAGCTTTTCCATTTATCATTTTTTGACTCAAATAAATGCAACTCCGAGCCTCTCGGTCGGAGCTCCGTTGGAAATTATAAATAAATTTACTGCGCCGTGAATTTCACCGTCAGTCATTATCCAATATAATTAAGCAAGCCTATAATTCTGGCCCTGCCTAACCAAAACTTGCATCCCTGAATCATGCGATACATGCCGGATATACAGCACTTACGAGTTATTGAACATAAACCCTCAATACCCCGCTGCATCCAGCACCTTGTCCGCTTCGCGACGACCGATCTCGATCAGCTCGCGGCCACGCCAGAATTCGTAGAACTGGCAGGCATCGCGCGGAATGCGGATGACGATTTCCGGTGGATCCAGCGCGATCTGCACGCGCGAGATCTGCGCCTGCATGGTATCCAGCGAACGCGCCATCAATTCGGCGAAACCCAGCTCGCGCTCGGGCGGACCGGTCTTCTCGCCGTCGTCGAAATGCTCATCGATCCAACGGGCGATGCGGCCTTGCGGCGCTTCATCCTTGTCGGGATCAACTGCAAGCGCTCCGGGCGGACGCAGCGGCCAACCATGCATGTCCACCGCGATCAGGCGATGCGCATCCGACAGTCGGGTCGCGGCAATTGGCAGCGGCGACAGCAGGCCACCATCGACCAGTTCGCGGCCATGCACTTCGAACGGAGTAAACACGCCGGGGATCGCGAACGAGGCGCGCACCGCATTCCACATGTCGCCGCGGCGCAACCAGACTTCGCGCTGGCGCATCAGGTCGACCGCCACCGCGGTGAAATCCACCGGCAGGTCCTCGATCTTTGGTTCGCCAACCACCTCGCGCAAGCGCCGCACCAGCCGATTACCGGTGAACAGCGCCGATCTGCCGAAGCCTGGATCGAGCAGGCGCAGCATGCCGGTGCGACTGGTGCCCAACATCCATTCGCGCAAGGCCTCGAGCTTTCCTGCCGCGAACGCGCCACCGACCAATGCACCGCTGGATGCGCCCGCGACCGCCACGATCCTGATGCCTCGCGCCTGCAGCGCCTCGATCACCCCGATCTGCGCAAGCCCGCGCGCGCCACCGGCGCCAAGCGCCAGCGCAACCGGTTCGCCAGCGGCAATCTTCGGTGCATCGCTCGCAGCCATCGACTCAGTCCTGGTAGTTGCCGAGCGCCAACTGCAGCAGGGTGCGCGCCTGTTCGCGCAGCGCGTGCGGCTCCACGATCTCCGCATCGCTGCCGTAATGCAGCACGTCCATCAGCAATTCACGCGGTACCGAATACGGCACCTTCAATTCGTAACGGCCATCTGACAGGAAGCGGCCCTGCTGCTGGGAATGCCAGTGCTCGTCGGCAACCCAACGCGCGGCTTTGGCGCTGAACACGATCGTGGCCCAGCCCTTCGGGGCGCCGGAAAAGATCCCATAACTGCCGGCCAGGTGGCTGTTGAGTTCGTCCTCGGCAACATCGGTGGCGATGCCGTCGAGCAGCCGCGCGCCGGTGATGCGATCGATCGAGAAACTGCGCAGGCCGTTGCGATCCTCGTCCCAGGCGTCCAGGTACCAGTTGTCGCGGTAATGGGTCAGCCGTTGTGGCGACACGTTCCGCCGGGTCTTTTCGTCGGTCGAACGCGCGCGGTAGTCGAAGGCGATGCGGCGGCGTTCGAGCACCGCCGAGGCCACGATCCGGAACGCGTGCTCGTCCATCCGTCGCAGCCGATGCGGCAATACCCGCACCCGCTCCACCGGCCAACGCTTGCCGCCGGAATGCGCATCCAGCAGTTTTTCGACCCGCTGCTGCAGGGGCGCCAGCGCGGCCGACAACATCCCGCCACTGCTGCGCGAGAGCAGTTGCTGCGCGGCCAGCAGGGCGTGCAGTTCTTCCGAATTGAGCCACAGTCCGGGCAGTTCGAAGCGCTCGACCGACTCCTTGTCGTAGCTGAAGCCGGCTTCGCCATCGCCTATCAGCGGCGCCATCAGGCCATCGCGCAGGAAGGCGAGGTCCCGATAGACGGTGGCGCGCGAGCAGCCCAGTTCGTCCTGCAAGCGGGCCACGGTCACCGCGCGGCGGGCGGCCTGCAGCACGCGGTGCATGGCGATGATGCGTTCGTAACGGTCCATGCCGCCAAGTGTGCCGGATGCCCGGCGCTACGGCGAGCGGCCTGCATCCACGCGCCGATATTGCTCCGGCGCGCATCCGCATATGCGGCCCGCACGTAACTTTCCATGGCCTTCGCGCGAATGAAGGCATGCTGGCCTGGTGCCGGCATCCACCGTCATGACCCACTTCAACAGGATCCTGCATGGACCACGACCTGCTCCCGGATGTCTATGCTGAAGCCCTGGATGGCAGCGGCGACCTCTTGCTCGACACCTACTGCTAAGGCCAGCCGATGTCTCGTACCAAAACTCTCTTCCTGCTCACCGTCATCGTTGCCGCGCTGGCGCTGTATTTCGGTGGCGGCGCCGAGTACCTGACCCTGGCCAAGCTGCAATCGTTGCTGGGACAGGCGCGTGGCCAGGTCGATGCGCATCCGCTCGGCGCCGCGCTCGCCTTCGCCGGCTTGTACATCGTGGTCACCGCACTGTCGCTACCCGGTGCGACCCTGCTGACCCTGTTCGCCGGTGCGGTGTTCGGGATGTGGCGCGGTGTGCTGATCGCCTCCTTCTCGGCCAGCATCGGCGCGACTTTGGCGATGCTGGCCTCGCGCTACCTGCTGCGCGACAGCGTGCGCAAGCGCTTCGGCGACCGGCTCAAGCGCATCGATGCCGGCATCGAACGCGAAGGCGGCTTCTACCTGTTCGCCCTGCGGCTGGTGCCGCTATTGCCGTTCTTCGTGATCAACCTGGCCATGGGCCTGACCGGGATTCGTGCGTGGACGTTCTATTGGGTCAGCCAGATTGGCATGCTCGCTGGCACCGTGGTTTACGTGAATGCCGGTCGCGAGCTGGGCCAGCTTCAATCGCTGTCCGGGATTCTCAGCTGGCGCATGCTGCTGGCCTTCGTCGCGCTGGGCCTGCTGCCGCTGATCGCACGCAAAGTGCTCGATAGCTTGCGCGCGCGCCGTGTCTACAAAGGCTGGAACAAGCCCAGGAAATTTGACCGCAATCTGATCGTGATCGGTGCTGGCGCGGCCGGCCTGGTCACCAGCTATATCGCGGCGACCGTGCGCGCCAAGGTCACCCTGGTCGAAAAGGCCGAGATGGGCGGCGACTGCCTCAACCGCGGTTGCGTGCCATCCAAGGCGCTGATCCGCGCCGCGCGCGCTGCCAGCGAAGCACGTGATGGTGTGCGTTTCGGCGTGACCACGGGCAAACTCGAGGTCGATTTTGCCAAAGTCATTTCGCACGTACGCGACTCGATCCGCGACATCGCCCCGCACGACTCGCCGCAGCGTTACCGCAAGCTCGGTGTCGACGTGGTCCAGGGCGAGGCCAAGATCATCTCGCCATGGGAAGTAGAGGTAAACGGCAAGACCCTGACGAGTCGCAATATCGTGATCGCCGCGGGTGGTCGCCCGCTGGTACCGAAGATCCCCGGATTGGACCAGGTCGCATACCTGACCTCGGACTCGATCTGGGATCTGCAGACGTTGCCGAAGCGGCTGGTAATCCTGGGGGGCGGGCCGATCGGCTGCGAACTGGCGCAGGCCTTCGCGCGCCTTGGCAGCAAGGTCAGTCTTGTTGAAATGGGCAAGCAATTGCTGGGTCGCGAAGACCGCGATGTTGCGACCGTGGTGCAGGCCGCGCTGGAGCACGATGGCGTCGATGTCCGCCTGGGGCACAAGGCGGTCGAGATCAAAGGCGGCGATTCACCGGCATTGGTGGTCGAGCACGGCAAGGAAAAAGACAAGATCAACTTCGATGTGCTGCTGGTCGCAATCGGCCGCAGCGCCAATGTCGATGGCTATGGCGTGGACACGCTCGACCTCGGCCTGCGCAAGAACCAGACCATCGAAACCGACGAATTCCTGCGCACGCGATTCCCCAATATCTATTGCGTCGGCGATGTCACCGGCCCATACCAGCTGACCCATGCCGGCGCGCACCAGGCCTGGTATGCCGCGGCCAATGCGCTGTTCGGTGGGTTCAAGTCGTTCCGCGCCGACTATCGGGTGCTGCCGGCTTGCACCTTCACCGAACCCGAGGCCGCGCGCGTGGGCCTGAGTGAGGCGGAGGCGAAGGAGCAAGGCATTGAGGTCGAGGTGGTGAAGTACGAAATGTCCGGGCTGGATCGGGCGGTCGCCGAAGGCGCCACCGCCGGTTTCGTCAAGGTGCTGGTCACGCCGGGCAAGGACAAAATCCTGGGTGCCAGCGTGGTCGGCGAGCGCGCTGGCGAGTTGATCGCGGTATTCGCGCTGGCGATGAAGCAGGGTATTGGATTGGACAAGATCCTGGGCACGGTATTCGCCTATCCAACCTTCGCCGAAGCGATCAAGTCGGTGGCCGGTGAACGCCGCAAGCGCCATCAGCCTGAAAAACTGTTGCAGCTTGCCGAGCGCTACCACCGTTGGAAACGGGGTCGCGGCGCATGAGCCGAAACATGCATTGGCTGTGGCTGCTCACGCTGCTGCCGGTGCTGGCGCTGGCCGCGCAACCCGTTCGCTTTTCCAGCGTAGCGCCGGGCACCGCAGTGCCAGCCGGCTGGAGCGTGCAGCCGATCCCCAAGGTGGAACGCCAAACCCGTTTCGACCTCGTCGATGACAGCGGCATCACGGTGCTGCGCGCCCGCGCCGACAACGCCGCGGCCTCGCTGCGCTACGCGTTGAGCATCGATCCACTTGTCGAAGGACAGCTGCACTGGCGCTGGAAGACTGAAAGGGTCCTCGACAAGGCCGACCTGACATCGAAGTCCGGCGACGATTATTCGGCGCGCCTGTATGTCTTCTTCGATCGCAAGCCGGCGCAGATGTCGTTCGGCGAACGCATCGCCTACAAACTCGGCCGCGCCCGCTATGGCGACCAGTTGCCGCCGGCAGCGCTCTGCTATGTCTGGGACAACAAACAACCGGTGGGCACGATCCGCGACAACGCCTACACCGGCTTCGTCAAGATGATCGTGGCGACCAGCGGCACAGCTCGGCAAGGACAGTGGGTGTCACTGCAGCGCGACGTTGCCGCTGACTACAAACGAGCATTCGGCAGCGCAGACCCGCGCATCACCGGGATCGCGGTCGCAGTGGACACCGACAACACGGGGGAATCAACGGTGAGCTTTTTTGGCGACATCCGCTTCGCGGTCACGGGAGCGACACCATGAATGCCGTCCTCGCTGCACCCACGCGATCTTTCACACGCACGCTGCAGCGCCACGGCATCGCACTTGCACGCACGCCACTGGAGATCCTGCAGGTCAACCTGACCGCGCGCTGCAACCTGGCCTGCACCCATTGCCATGTCGAATCCGGGCCGAAACGCCACGAAGCAGTGGATGCCCGCGGCATCACGCGGCTGATCGAATTGATGGATACGGCGCCGGCACTGCATACGCTGGACCTGACCGGTGGTGCGCCCGAACTGCATCCGCAATTCCGCGAACTGGTGCGCGCAGGCCGTGCACGCGGGCTGAAGGTAATTGATCGTTGCAACCTCACGGTGCTGTTCGAGCCAGGCCAGGAAGACACTGCCGAATTCCTCGCCGCGCAAGGCGTGGCAGTGGTGGCCTCGCTGCCCTGTTACACGCCCGAAAACGTCAACAAGCAGCGCGGCAAGGGCGTGTTCGGCGGGAGTATCGATGCGCTCCTGCGATTAAACGCTCTTGGCTACGGCACATCTGGCAGCGGGCTGGAACTGGACCTGGTCTACAACCCGATCGGCGCGAAGTTGCCGCCATCGCAGGCGTTGCTAGAAAACGACTATCGCCAGCGCCTGCACGACGACTTCGACATCACGTTCAATCAGTTGTTCACGATCACCAACATGCCGATAAAGCGCTTCCTGCATGAGCTCGAGCGCGACGGTGAACTCGATGCCTACATGCAACTGCTGATCGACAATTTCAATCCACGCGCCGCACTCGGCGTGATGTGCCGCAACCTGGTCTCGGTCGGCTGGGATGGCGGCCTTTACGACTGCGATTTCAACCAGATGCTGGGAATCGAACTCGGCCACGCGCGCACCACGTTGTGGGATATCGCGCGACTGGACGAAATCGAAACGCGGCCAATCGCCTTCGCCCAGCATTGCTACGGCTGCACCGCAGGTGCTGGCAGCAGTTGCGGCGGCAGCCTGGCCTGATCCGGAATGCATGACCCGAACATTCCGTCCTTGTCGATAATCATTCCAGTAGGCCCGGGCGATGTTGCCTGGCGCGGCTTGGTCGAACAACTGTCGCAACTCGCATCGCGCCCGCAGCTGCTGCTGGTATTCGCCGATGGCGATGCGCAATCGAACGATGTGCCGGACCATTGCGTGGCACTGTCGGCACCAGCTGGACGCGCCCACCAGCTCAATGCAGGGATCACCGCCGCGGATGGCCAGTGGCTGTGGCTGTTGCATGCCGATTCGCGCCTGCAACCGGATACCTGGCCGGCATTGCGCGAGTACCTCGCCAGCATGCCGCGTGCGCTAGGTTGGTTCCGGCTCGCGTTCGCCGACGATGGCCCTTGGCCGATGGCGTTCAATGCACTCGGCGCCAACCTGCGCGCACGCTGGCTGAGCCTGCCATTCGGCGACCAGGGTTTCGTCCTGCACCGCGACGATGCGGCGCGACTTGGCCCATTCGATCCCGCGCTGGCATACGGCGAGGACCACGCGATGGTATGGCGCGCGCGTCGTATCGGCCTGCCATTGCGCTGTGTCGGCGGAACGCTATCGACCAGTGCGCGCAAATATGCCGAACAGGGTTGGCTGCGCACCACCGCGCGACACCTGCGGCTGACAGCGGCCCAGGCAAAACAGGAATCCCGGCGAACATGACGCTGCCGAAGCATGGGCGCGTTGGCATCGCGATCTTCGTCAAGACGCCGCGGCATTCGCCATTGAAGACGCGGCTGGCCGCCGGCATCGGTGTCGACGCCGCGCAGCAGTTCCACCTGCTCGCTGCGGACGCGGTGGCTGCGGTGGCGCGCCAGGCACAACGAGACATGCCGCTGCTGACGACGCATTGGGCCGTCGCCGAAACCGCTGCACTCGACGAGCTGTTGTGGGCCTCGTTACCCCGTATCGATCAGGGCGAAGGCGATCTCGGCGCGCGCATGTGCCACGTCACCGAGTCCATGTTCACTCGCTTCGATGCAGCCCTGTTGCTGGGCGCGGACACCCCGCAGATCACCGTCGCCGACATCGTCGCTGCCACGCATGGCCTGCAAACGAGCCAGCATGTGCTCGGCCCGAGTATCGACGGCGGCTTCTGGTTGTTCGCCACCAGTGGCGGCGTGCCGGCAATGGCATGGTCAACAACGCCGTGGTCGCGGGCCGATACCGCCACGCGCTTCTGCGATGGCTTGGGCGACGTGTCAATCACGCGCCTGCGCAGCTTGCGCGATGTCGATGCCATCGATGACCTCTCGCCGTTGTGGTCGGCACTGGATGCCTTGCGTGATCCACTGCCGGAACAAACTCGCCTCGCCAACTGGCTGCGCAGCCTGAGCATGTAGGAGCGCCCTTCAGGGCGCGATAGAGTGCGACGAATCTTCATCGCGCCCTGAAGGGCGCTCCTACTAGAGATCCTGCTAATCGCGGGTCACGAACGGCTCGCGCAGCAGCGCGACGAAACCCGTCGCCTCGTCCATATCGACGCCGTCAACGCCGAAATCCTGCGGCTGGCTGCGCGCGTGCGCGACGAAGCTGCCGAACACGTGGTCCCACAGACTCAAGTTGAAGCCGAAGTTGCGATGCTGCTCATCGACATCGGTGGAATGGTGGATGCGATGCATGTTGGGTGTCACCAATAGCGCGCGTACAGGGCGATCCAGCCAGTGCGGCAACGCGAGATTCGCGTGGGTGACCAGGGCGAAGCTCGAGAGCAGCACTTCGAACACCATTGCCGCCACTGGCGGGATGCCTAGAAGAACCGCAAGCGCGATCTTGATCGCCAGCGACAGCAGCATTTCCAACGGGTGGAAGCGCAGGGCCGATGTCGCGTCCAGGGTGCGGTCGGTGTGATGGACCCGGTGCAACCGCCACAGCAAGGGCCATGCATGCAACAGCCGGTGTTGCCAATAGATCGCCAGATCCAGCAGCACCAGCGCGATGCCGAACTCCAGCCATGCAGGCCACGCGAGCTGATTCAGCAGTCCGAACCCCTGCGCCTGTGCCCACGCGGCAGCACCGACCACGCCGGCAGGCAGCAACAGCCGCGCAAGTACGGTGTCGAGCAGGACCAGGCCGGCATTGGCTGGCCAGCGCCGACCACGCATGGGTGGCGGATTGGGGCCACGCAGGAACACCTCCAGCACCATTAGCGTGCCCAGCACGCCAAGGAAGATGCCGCCACGCAGTGCGATGTCGCCCGGAAGATCGACCATGCGTCGATTATGCCGGCATACGGCTTTCTGGCCTCGATTCCGCAGGGAACGCGTTTGAACAACCAACACCCATGACCAATTGGCCACCATGACCATGATCCTGCCGCGCACACTGCCTTCGCTGTCACTGCTGGGCCTTGCCCTGCTATTGGGCTTGGCCGCCTGCAAGCCGTCTGCGCCCGCAGCCACCGACGCCGATCTCGCAGCGCCCCCATCGATGGATGCACCCCGGGAGGACACCAAAGCCAGTGCCAGCGAGCACTTTGCAGCTGCGGCGGATGCGATAAACCCGATGACCAGCCCGCGCGAGGCCGTGATCGCCTCGATGCACAAAATGATGGATGCCACCAGCTACCACGTCAGCATGAAAATGAGCGGCGGGCCGAAAGCCATGATGGGCAATGAAGTCGACTTCGTGGCACCGGACCGCTTTCGCATGGAGATGGCCGGCGTCGGCACCCAGATCATCGTCGGCGACACCATGTACATGTCGACGCAAGGTCGCAGCATGAAAGTGCCGATGCCGAAGAACACCACGAGCAAGTGGCGCGATCCGGGCAACTTCAAGGAGGCCGAAGCCAGCATGACCGCCGAAGGCATGGGCAGCGAATCGGTCGAGGGCATCAGTACCCAGAAGTACAACGTGCGCCAGTCCGTACCCAAGGCGAGCGATTACACACTGTGGATCGCACCTGATGGCATGCCATTGCAGATGCGCATGAACATGGACAGCAAGGGCACTCCGATGACCATGACGATGCGGTACTCGCGCATCAACGATCCGACCCTGAGCATCGACGCGCCCAAATAGCGCATCGGCCCGAAGGCGCGGCACAATGGGGCATGACAGAACCCCAGCTCAACCTGTCACCCTCCCCGGGCGATGAGGTCAAAAGTACGACCTGCTACATGTGCGCCTGCCGCTGCGGCATCAAGGTGTGGCTGGCAGATGGTGGGACCAACGGAAAAACGATCCGTTACATCCAGGGCAACCACGACCATCCTGTGAATCAGGGCGTACTGTGTGCCAAGGGCGCGGCAGGGATCATGCAGCACTATTCGCCGGCACGCCTGTCGAAACCATTGTTGCGCGTGGGCGAGCGCGGCAGCGGCGAGTTCCGCGAGATCGAATGGGACGAGGCGCTCGACATCGCGACTTCGTGGCTGGCCCCGATCCGCGCGCGCAATCCGGATGAACTTGCGTTCTTCACTGGCCGCGACCAATCACAAGCGCTGACCGGCTGGTGGGCGCAGCAATTCGGTACGATCAACTACGCCGCGCATGGCGGATTCTGTTCGGTCAACATGGCCGCAGGCGGACTGTATTCGGTCGGTGGCAGCTTTTGGGAATTCGGCGAACCCGACTGGGAACACACCCGCTTCCTGATGCTGTGGGGCGTGGCCGAAGACCACGACTCCAACCCGATCAAGCTGGGCCTGGCCAAACTCAAGGCCAGCGGCGCCAAGATCGTGGCGGTCAATCCGGTGCGCAGTGGCTATGGCGCGATTGCCGACGAATGGATCGGGATACGCCCGGGCACCGATGGCCTGTTCGCTTTCGCGCTGGTGCACGAATTGCTGCGGATGGATCGCATCGACCTGGACTACCTGGTGCGTTATGCGAATGCGCACTGGCTGGTGATTCGCAATCCCGGCGGCGCCGACGACGGGCTGTTCGCCCGCGATGCGGATGGCGAAGCACTGTGCTGGGACGCTGAAAAAAATGTTGCCGTCGATGCAAACGCCATCGACACCTCACCCGTCGTCGTCGGCGAATACACATTGCCCGATGGCCGCATCACGGTGCCGGTTTTCCAGTTGATCGCTGATCGCTACCTTGATCCGCAATACGCACCCGAAGCGGTCAGCGAACGTTGCGGCATTCCCGCCGACAGCATCCGCCGCATCGCGCGCGAACTGGCCGAAGCCGCATTCAACAGTGGCCTCACGCTGCCCATCGCATGGACCGACAGCTGGGGCCGTGAGCACAAAGAAATGGTCGGTCGGCCGGTGTCGATGCATGCGATGCGCGGGATCAGTGCGCACAGCAATGGCTTCCATACCTGTCGCGCGCTGCACCTGCTGCAGTTGCTGCTCGGCGCGGTCGATGCGCCGGGCTCGTTCCGCTACCAGCCACCATTCCCGAAGCCCGTCCCCCCTGCGAATCGTCCAGGCAAGACGCGCCAGCCGGATGGCCTGCTGGACGCGCCGCCGCTGGGCTTCGTGCATGGGCCCGAGGATCTTGTGGTCGATGAAAATGGCCAGCCGCGTCGCATCGACCATGCGTTTTCATGGGCGTATCCGCTGGCTGCGCACGGCATGCTGCACACCGTGATCCGCAATGCGCATGCCGGTGACCCCTACAAGATCGACACCTTGCTGATGTTCATGGCGAACATGAGCTGGAACTCGGCGATGAACACCGGCGAGACCATCGGCTGGCTGACCGACAAGGACGAAGCCGGCGAATACAAAATCCCGCGCATCATCTATTCCGATGCCTATGCCAGCGAGATGGTCGCTTACGCCGACCTGGTGCTGCCGGACACGACGTACCTCGAACGTTTCGATGCCATCAGCCTGCTCGACCGGCCCATCTCCGATGCCGATGGCGTGGCCGATGGGATCCGGCACCCGGTGCTGGCGCCGGAAACGCAGGATGTCGAAGGCAAGCCGCGCGACGTGCGCGGGTTCCAGTCGGTACTGATCGATCTCGGCGTTCGGTTGGGTTTACCCGGCTTGATCAACGAGGATGGCTCGGCGAAATATCGCGACTACGCCGATTACATCGTCCGCCATGAGCGTGCACCCGGCGTGGGCCTGCTGGCGGGCTGGCGCGGCGCGAATGGCGACCAGCACGGCAAGGGCGCGCCGAATCCCGATCAGTTGCAACGCTATATCGACAACGGCAGCTTCTGGCGCGAGGAAATTCCGGAGTCTGCGCGCTATTTCAAGATGGCCAACCGCGACTACCTGCGCTGGGCACAAGGCTTCGGCTTCGTGCCCAACGACGCACCGATCGTGCTGCAGCTGTATTCCGAAACCCTGCAGAAATTCCGCCTCGCCGCGCAGGGCCATGGCGCGGTGCAGCCGCCGCCGGAACATCGCGAGCGCGTCGCGACTTACTTTGATCCGCTGCCGATCTGGTATGAGCCGTTCGAGGGTGCGCAGCTTGATGACGCACATCAGAACGGGAAATCAAGATTCCCACTCAATGCGGTAACGCAGCGACCCATGTTCATGTACCACGCCTGGGGCAGCCAGAACGCGTGGCTGCGACAGATCACCGCGCGCAATTACCTCTATCTGCATCCAGACACCGGCACCGCGCACGGCATCGCCGACGAAGACTGGATTGATATGTCATCGCACCACGGCACGATTACTGTGCAGGCGAAATTCGCATCCAACGTGCAACTAAACACCGTGTGGACCTGGAATGCGATCGGCAAGCGCAAGGGTGCGTGGAAACTGGCCAGGGACGCGCCGGAATCGCGCAAGGGATTTCTGCTCAACCATTTGATTTCCGACATCACCCCGAAGGGCGATTACGCCAATGCCGATCCGGTCACCGGGCAGGCGGCGTGGTTCGATCTTCGGGTGTCGATCCGTAAGGCCGCACAGCAATCGGACGATGCCGAAAGCGAGCCGCAACTCCCCGCGGTAGGCCAGGCCGAGGCCAGCGAAGCGCCACTGCGCTACGGGGCGGGATTACGTCGTCGCAACAAGGAAGCCGCACGATGAGCGACGCAACATTGGATCGCGTCGACAGCATTCCCGCGGCTGTCGAGCGCAAGGTCATGCGCAGATGACCATCGGACCGGCAAGATGACCCTGCAGCTGGCGGTCACGCTGGCGGTGCTGGCGGGAGCAGTGTTCCTGTTCGTGACCGAAAAGCTCGCCATAGACGTGATCGCCTTGCTGGTGCTGTCTGCGCTGCTGGTGACCGGCGTGCTTACCCCGGCGGAAGCGCTGTCGGGTTTCAGCAACCCTGCGACGATTACCGTGGCTGCGATGTTCGTGCTCAGCTCGGGCCTGCAGCACAGTGGCGTGATCGGGGCCCTGGGCGATCAGTTGGCGCGAATCCGCCGGGGCTGGTTGTTCGCGCTGGTCATGATGATCCTGGCCGCGGGCCTGTCGGCCTTCGTCAACAACACCGCCGTGGTCGCGGTGTTCCTGCCGATGGTGATCGCGACCGTCAGCGCCAACCGGCTGGCGCCATCGAAATTCCTCATCCCGCTATCCTTCGCGGCACAATTTGGTGGCGTGTGCACCTTGGTCGGCACCTCCACCAACCTGCTGGTGGATTCACTGGCGCGCCAATCCGGGCTGAGCGGGTTCAGCGTCCTGGAGTTCGCCCCGCTGGGCATCTGGTTCGTCGGCGTGGGCATGATCTATCTGATGCTGGCTCGCACGCTGCTGCCGGACCTCGGGGTGCCAGCCGCGCCGCTCGACGAACGCCGCGGACGCTTCCTGACCGAGCTGATCGTGGGACGTTCCTCATCCGTGATCGGCAAGACCGGTGGGGTCGCGCTGCCGCTGGAAACCGGCGACGCCTACCTGCTGGAAATCCGCCGTGACGGCGTGCTGCTGGACAGGCCGCGCAGCGAACCGATCCAGCGGGGCGACCGGCTGTTGCTGCGCGGCAGCTGGCCGGTACTCGATGCGCTGCGGGCCAAGTTGAACCTGAGCTTCGACCCGGTGGCGTCCGACCTGTCCGGCAACCCCGACGAGGAACGCGTACATGCGCGGGTCATGGTCGCGCCCGGCTCTCACCTGGCCGGCCACACCTTGGCCGAACTGCGGTTCGGACATTCGCATCGGGCGCTGGTGCATGGCCTGCAACGCGCCAGTGGCAGCATGCGCTTGCCGCCGCACCACGTGGTACTGGCGGTGGGCGATATCCTGATGCTGGACGCCCCGAAGTCGTCGCTGGACATCATGCGCGCGGATCCCGGGCTGGTCCTGCTGGGTGAGCAACGCAAGCGCCAGATCGATTGGTGGCACGCGATCGCCTCGGTGCTGGTGATCGCCGCGGCAGTGGGAATGGCCGCGCTGGGCTGGCTGCCGATCGTGGCCACCGCGCTGCTTGGCAGCATTGCCCTGGTGATGTTGCGCTGCCTGCGCAGCGACGAGGCTTATTCCGCAGTGGACTGGCGGGTCATCGTATTGCTGGCTGGGCTTTTGCCGCTGGGCATCGCGCTGCAGAAGACCGGTGGCGCCGACTGGATGGCGCGCCATGCGCTGGGTTCGATCGCCGACCATGGCCCGGTCGTCACCCTGGCCGCGATCTACCTGATCACTGCGGTCATGACCGAAGTGATGAGCAACAACGCCGCCGCCGTGCTGGTGGTGCCGATCGCGATTTCCACGGCGCACAACCTTGGCGTGGACCCGAAACCCTTCCTGGTGGCGGTGGCATTCGCCGCATCGACGAGCTTTGCCACCCCAGTCGGCTACCAGACCAATACAATGGTCTACACCGCCGGTGGGTATCGATTTATCGATTTTCCGAAAATCGGGATTCCACTCAACCTGCTGTTCTGGGGCATGGCCATCATTCTCATTCCGCGCTACTTCCCGTTCTGATGCGCCACCTCGCCCACCAGCCGTGCGCATGCCAAGGGCGCGCCCTCCGGTGCAGCCCGGCGCATCGACGCCTGCACACGGCACGCCGATGACCGCATTGCCACCGCCATCGAAAAAGAAACTCGGCCTGGTCATCGACCTGGACACCTGCGTCGGCTGCCATGCCTGCGCGACCAGTTGCAAGGAATGGAATGCCGGCGGTATTGCCGGCCCGCTGACCGACGAACGCCCGTACGGCAAGGATCCGCAGGGCGTGTGGTTCAACCGCGTGCACAGCTACGAACTGGAAGCCGACGCGGCAACCCAGCAGCCTGCACAGACCCTGCATTTCCCGCGCAGCTGCCTGCATTGCGAAACCCCGGCCTGCGTCACTGTGTGTCCGACCGGCGCCAGCTACAAGCGCGCCGAAGATGGCATCGTGCTGGTCGACGAGGACAAGTGCATCGGCTGCAAATTGTGTTCGTGGGCCTGTCCATATGGCGCGCGCGAGTTCTCGGAAGTCGAAGGGGTGATGAAGAAATGCACGCTGTGCGTGGATCGCATCTACAACGAGAACCTGGACGAAGTCGACCGCCAGCCCGCCTGCGTGCAGGCCTGCCCGACCAAGGCCCGGCATTTCGGTGATCTCGGCGATCCGGATTCGGACATTTCGAAACTGGTGCTCGATCGCGGTGGCGTGGCGCTGATGCCGGAGCTGGGCTATGCGCCAGTCAACCGTTATCTGCCACCGCGCCCGCGCCGCAACGGAAGTGGCACGCAAGACGCCACGTCGGACACAGAGATCAATGCCGGCTCGCTCACGCAGCGCTGGTTGAACCGCATCCTCAAACGCTGAAGACACGACCCATGGCCAAGCCCGACATCCTGATCACCACCACCCACACGTTCGAGGGGCGCCGCATCGTCGAGTACCACGGACTGGTCAGCGGAGATGCGATCCTCGGCGCCAACATGTTCCGCGACATGTTCGCCAGCCTGCGCGACATGGTTGGCGGCCGCTCCGGCAGCTACGAAAAAGTCCTGCGTTCGGCCAAGACCGAGGCGATCGAGGACATGCTGGAATCCGCACGCGAACGCGGCGCCAATGCGGTGGTCGGAGTCGACCTGGACTACGAAACCATCCAGGTCCAGGACGGCGGCTCGATGCTGATGGTGTCCGCCACTGGCACCGCGGTGGTAATCGAGTAATCGTGGGTACGCATTGCTTCAAACCGGTACGCCGAGTGCATTCCATTTGCGGCAGTGCCGCGCAGGCGTGGATGGCATGAACCCGGCTTTTTCGGTCATTTTTTTCACCACACTGTCCGGCGCCGGCTTCGGCCTGTGGGCCTGGCTTGGGCTGCGCATCGCACTGGATAATGCGCTGATCGGTTTCCAGGCAATGGGCTGGATCGTGCTGTTGATCATTGCCGGCATTGCCGCGGCGGTTGGCCTGCTGGCGTCATTTTGGCACCTCGGCAAGCCGATGCGGGCATGGCGGGCGTTCTCGCAATGGCGCACCTCGTGGTTGTCGCGCGAGGGCGTGCTGGCGGTCGCCAGTTTCGTGCCGGCATTCGTATTGCTCCTGCTGCTGAGCAAAGGCACGCCAGGCGAGATCGCGCCGGTCATTCGCATGGTCGGCGGCCTGCTGGCTTTGCTCAGCCTCGCCACGGTCGCATCCACGGCGATGATCTATGCCAGCCTCAAGCCCATCCCGGCGTGGCGTCATTCGCTGGTGTTGCCCGGCTACTTGTTGTTCGCACTGCTGACCGGTGGCTTGCCGATGCTGCTGTCCACCGTGCCGGATGCATCCGGCCTTGATGGCGCGCTGCCGTGGTTGTTGATCGCCATCGCGCTGACGCTGCTCATCTTGAAAGTGGCCTATTGGCGGTCCATCGACCGCACGCCGCTCGCGCAACATCGCGGCGATGCCATCGGCCTGCCGCAGCGCACCGCCACGGTGTTCGAACGCCCGCATACCGAAGCCAACTACATCACCCGCGAGATGGCCTTCGTGGTCGCCCGCACGCATGTGCGCAAGCTGCGACTGCTCGCAGTGGTTCTGTTTGTGATGCTGCCGTTCCTGTCACTGCTGCCGATGCTGGTGTTTGTGCACGGCAATTCAACACTGTGTATCTCCCTGGGCGCGATCAGTGCGCTTGCCGGTGCCTTCGTTGAACGCTGGCTGTTTTTCGCACAGGCCCGGCACATGGTGACGCTGTACTACTAGGTCGCGCCCTGAATCCCTGAAATCGCGCCGTAAACGGGGTTCCTACAATGCGGCGTCGATCAATGCACCCGCACCCTGTGCCAGCAGCATCTCGGCAACGCGGATGCCCAGCGCATCCGGTGCATCGACTGGTCCTTTTGCATCTGCGCGTACGACTGCGCCGGTCGATGCCGAGCCCACCAGACCCGCAAGCGAAATGATGCCGTCACACAACTGTGCGAACGCTGCCACCGGCACATGGCAGCTGCCATGCAGGGCGCGGTTCATCGCACGCTCGGCTTCGACACAACTGCGCGTGGTCGCATCGTCCAGCACCGCGAACAAATCCGCGATCGAAACGTCATCGTTGCGGCACTCAATCGTGATCGCGCCCTGCGCCGGTGCCGGCAACCAGTCCGGCGCATCCAGTCGCGCACGAATGCGCGCATCGAATCCAAGCCGTTGCAGGCCGGCGCAGGCCAGCACGATGGCGTCGTAATCGCCGGCGTCGAGCTTGGCCAGGCGCGTGTTGACGTTGCCACGCAGGTCGAGCAACTGCAGCTCGGGGCGGCGTGCGCGCAGTTGCGATTGCCGGCGCAATGATGAGGTACCGACGCGGGCACCTTGCGGCAAGTCGTCGATGCCATCGAAGCGGTTGCTGACGAAGGCATCGGCATGATCGGCGCGGGTCAGGATCGCCGGCAGCGCAAAGCCCGGCTCCAATTCCATTGGCACGTCCTTGAGCGAATGCACCGCGCAGTCGGCTTCGCCGCGTTGCATCGCCAGTTCCAGTTCCTTGAGGAACAGGCCCTTGCCGCCGATTGCCGCCAGTGAACGGTCCAGCACTTCATCGCCACGCGTGCTCATCGGCACCAGCACCACATCCAGCCCGGGATGCGCGGCGCGCAGGCAGCTGGCGACGTGTTCGCTCTGCCACAGGGCGAGCGGGCTCTTGCGGGTGGCGATGCGTAGCGTGGTCATGGCGACATTATCGCCGCATCGGCTGTACGACGGCGCCTACTGGCGCGCGTTCGCTACGCGGCTCGAAATGCCGCTGCGCGACCCGCCCGCCAGTCTCGCCGCCGCGCCCATTTCCGGCGGGGTGGGAGGGAGAAGGGTTATAGATGCCGCAACGTATCCCGCAGCTGCGACACGCAGCGCCGACTGACTTCCAGTGGATGTTCGCCATGGCGCAGCACGGCTTGGGTGTGGCCATCGCCGATACGCCGCAGTTCGATGATCTCGTGGCGGGCAACCAGGCAGTTGCGGTGGATGCGCACGAAGCGCTCGCCGAATTCGGACTCCAGCGACTTCAGCGATTCCTCGATCAGATCCTCGCCGCGCGCATGATGCACGACCACGTATTTTTCCTCGGCCTGCAGGTAGTGGATGTCCTCGATCGGGATCAGCCGCAGGCTGCCGCGCAGGCGCGCACACAGGTGGGTGCGGCGCTGCCCGTCACTGCCATCTTCACTGGCCGCCTGGGCCATGCCGGCCGCGAACGTGCGCACGCGTTCCAGCGCAGCCGCAAGGCGTTCCAGTCGCACAGGCTTGACCAGGTAGTCGATCGCCTGCGCCTCAAACGCAGACAGCGCATGCGCGTCGAACGCGGTGCAGAATACTACTGCCGGGCGTGGTTCGAATGCGGCCAGGTGGCGCGCGGCTTCCAGGCCATCGATGCCCGGCATCGAAATATCCAGTAGCACCAGGTCCGGATGATGTTCGGCGCAGGCATGCAGCGCGGCGTGGCCATCACCGGCCTCGGCCACCACCTCAACACCACCCAGGCCAGCCAACAGCGCGCGCAGGCGCTCGCGCGCCAAGGGTTCGTCGTCGGCGATCACCACCCGCATCGGTGCTGTGTCCATCTCGCGGTCCCCTGCCCGGCAACACGTGGTGCCTTGTCTGATAGTAGCCCGAGTCGCCCGCGCGGCCCATGTGTCGGCAGTCGGCCATGCACGCGATGCGTGATGCCCTTCGCCAATCAGCCGGCGCCGAAGCGTGCGCTCATCCAGTCGCCAAGGTCGCGGATTTCTTCCGCGCAAACTGCATGCTGCATCGGATAGCGATGCCATTGCACATCGAAACCGAACTCGCGCATCGCCTGCGCACTCAGCTCGCCACCGGCATACGGCACCACCGGATCGAACTGGCCATGGCCCATGAACAGCGGTTGCGAAGCCGCACCCGGTTGCAGCGTTTCCGCCGCGCGGGCAGGCGGCATCGGCAGATAAGTGGACAATCCGACCAGCCCGGCCAGCGGAGTGCTGCGTGCTAGACCCACTGCCAAGGTAATCGCGCCGCCCTGCGAAAAGCCGATCAACAACACGCGATTGGCAGGCACGCCGCGTTTGGCTTCACGCGCGATCAATGCATCGACCTGGGTCACCGATTCGGCCACGCCTTCGTGATCGGCGCGGTTATTGAGGTCCATGTCGCGGATGTCGTACCAGGCCCGCATCCGCGCGCCGCCATTGATCGTGACCGCGCGCATTGGCGCATGTGGAAACACGAAGCGCAGCGCCGGCCAGTCGCGGCGGACCCCATCCCGAACTAGCAGCTCCGGCACGATCGGCGCAAAGTCGTTGCCATCTGCGCCCAGGCCATGCAGCCAAAGCACGCTCCATTGCGGTTGCGGGCCGGTTTCGTGTTCCACGGTTTCAAGCAGAAGAGCCATTGCACACCTTATGATTGGAGCGAATTCATTCGGGTTGGAGTTTATCCCGATGCCGTGTGCCTCCCGGCATCACCCGGTCCAGATACGCAGCAACCACCAGGCAGGCACACCCACGTAGAACAGCAGACGCGCACCTGTTTCCAGCCATTGCCTGGCCGCAACTGCCTGTGCTGGCCGCCACATCATCGCAAGCATTGTCCCGGCTTCGGTCGCGATCCGCAGCACGGCTGCAAACATCACCAGCCCTATCGCCCAGGACGCCCACCAGATCGCCAATGCAAGCAGGTACGCAGTGAGGCCGTAGCTCTGATATTCGCCGAACGTGCCACCGAACGCGATGTGCTGGTGCAGCCGGAACGCTGGTAACGCCAGCACCAGCGGGAACAGCACGAACCTCATGAAGCCATGGTCCAGCCAGGTCCGCGGCGACATCGCCCGCATCCGCGCATACGCCGTGATGCGTCCATCTTTCGCGCCTGCCAACGCGGGCGCCGCGCCCGCATGCACAAGTGCATTCGCCAGTGCCGGAAGATCAGCGAGTGCGATGCCGCCCGGCCAGTGCTGCCCACTCGCAAGTTCGATCCAAGCGCCCGCGGTCGGCAGCGGACAACGCCATGCCCGCAGGCTGGCGATGTTGCGCAACGGGATTTCGATTCGGCGCGTGCGCTGCTCCAGCACTAGTGCATCGTTGTCGACGAAAACCGATGCCGAGAACGCACGTGTGATGCACCAAGCGAGTAATTCCGGCGCTGCGACCAGTGCCAGGAACATCCGGATGCCGCTGATCGAGGTCAGCCTTGATGCATCACCGAACAACCAGGCCAGCCCCATCCATAGCAGGCTGACGCGTGCCAACAACTTGAGTGCCGTGATCACGATGCGCCAGAACGGCGTCAGCACAAGGGTATCTGCACGGTATGTGTCGTTCGATAGCGACGTTGCGTTTGCATCACGCAACGACTGCTTGCGGGACCGCCAGGTGTCAATGCCACTTATCAAACCAAGCAACGCAAGGAATGCCAGGCAGGCGCGACCTACCCAATCGCCCCAGGCCACCAGCAGCGTCATCGGTGGCTCGCGCACCAAGACCTCACCGACCAGCAGCACGGCTTCACCCATCGGCGCGGACGCGGTGACCGCGCCAGTGGCGTCGATCACCGCACTGATACCGTTGGCGGTCACTCGCACCTGCGGCATCCGCGTCTCGATGCTGCGGAACGCCGCCACCGCCAGATGCAGGTTCGCACCGGTCGGATGATCGGTGAACCAGGAGTCGTTCGACATCCCGAGGATCAACTGCGCGCCCAGCCGCGCGCCATCGCGTGCAAGCCCGGTATCGACATCGTCACGGCAGATCAGCGGCAACACCGGCACCTCGCGCCCATCGCGCATGCGTAGCGGGAACACGCGCGCACCATCGCCGGGTTGCCAGTTGCCTGCCCATGGCAATGCACGACGCAGGACCGCGCCGTCCAGCCACGGCGGGACATATTCGGTCAGCGGGAACAAGTCGGTCTTGCGATAGAAGCCTAGGGTCTCGCCACCCGCATCAAGGAAGGCTGCGGCGTTGTATTCGCCCTGATCGTCGAGGTCATACGTGCCGAACACCAATGGAATGCCAGTCGATGCGACGAAGGCCTGGATCTCATGGTCCAGCGCCGCACCGTCTTCGCTCTTGGGATGACCGAAGGTCGTTGGGTACACGGTTTCAGACCACAGCAAGGCATCCACGCCGTGCTGGTTGATCGCTTCGCGCGACAGTGCGTAGTGGGTATCGAGGACATGGCGGACAACTTCATACGCACCCAGTTCGCGACGCAGGCGTTCGTAGTCGTAGATGTTCGATTGCACCATGCCGATGCGCAGCGGCGTGCCATCGCTCCCGGCCGATGCCTGCAGGCTGGACAGGCGTAGCGCGCCATAGCCGGACATCAGCCCAAGGATGGTGATGGCGGCGAGCAGCGGCATCGCAAGCCTGCGTGCGCCTTCGCGACGACGGGTAATCGCGATCACAATGCATTCGTTGGCGAGGATCAGCAGGAAAGTAATGCCGGCCACGCCACCGACATCGGCGAACTGGCGCAGCAGTGGCGACGGATACAGGCCATGCCCAAGGCTGTCGCCGAACAGGTGCGGCACCAGCCATTCACAGGCCACCCATGCCGAAGCAGCGGCCGTTGCGCGCAGCCACGGACCATGCCTGCGCCCCACCCAATGCCGAACCAGTGCGAACGTGATGATTTGTGGTTGCAACAGCGGCGCCAGCACCAGCAACGCGGTCACGCCGGTGGCGGCGCCCATGCCGGTGTAGTTGCCAATCGCCACCCCGAACCAGCCGAATACCGCCGCGGTGAAGGCCACCACCATCACCCAGCTGCTGCGCAGGGTCGCCGCGACTGTGGTGCACGATTCCAGCGCTAGCAGCCATGGCACCAGCACAACGAAGCCCAGCACCCATGCATGTCCGCCACGCGCATACACGCCTGCAAGCACCGCGCTGGCGACCAGACCGGCCCATGCATGCCAGCGGAATCCGGAACGCCGCACGCTGTTCAGCCCGGCGAACCCTGTGCTGCCAACGGTGGCGGAATCTTGATCAGATGGATCGGCAAACCCGGTGGCGCCATGTTCGGCGGCACGACCATGTTTGCCGGCAGTGGAAGCGGCCGACCCGCCGCGTCGAGGAATTCGAAATCCGGCGAGAACATCAGGATCGGATCGATCCGCTGGCCGTCATCGGTCGCCTGGTAGTGACGCACGTAGCCTTCCGGCAGCTTGAAATCCTCGGGTACCGCCAACCCGACCATCGGTGGACTGGTGCCGGGTGGCGAGAACGCACCCAGCCCGGTATGCACGCCGGCCTTGTTGAGGCGCGCAATCACTTCAGCCATCGGCGGTGCCTCGCCCGGTGCAATGTAGTTGGAGATGTCGTCGGCTGCGGCAAGCCGGGTGGAATTTGCCGGCATCATCCCGTCGCCACGCGCTGTCATGCCGGCGCCAGGCTGATCATTGCCGCTGTTGGCAACGGCATTGTTGGCTGTGGCATCCGAAGATTCGTGGCGTGCAGCTGGCGCTGGCCAAAGCAGCACCGCGCCGGACACCACGCACACGCCGACGAGAACCACTACCACCCATTTGAAAAGTCGGCCGCTGTGCTTCGTGCCGCCGCGCTTGATGATGCGGACCCCATCGCCCCGTGGATCGGGCGATGGGGTACCGGACGGCACGTGGTCAACCATGGCCGTCGTTCCTGTTGGCCGTTATGGTGTCGCGGCGTTGTAGGTGGACAGCGCCCAGCCCATCCGCTCGTGGCCGTACAGGTTCCAGATCGAACTCTTGCCACTGGAGTAGGAGGTATAGCGCGCCACGCCCGAGCTGGTGGTGCCACCAAACAGCCCCGCCTTCACGGTGCCGCCAGTGTAGGTCGGGTGGGTGTCATCGGACTGGATGTAGTCGTAGCTGCTGGACGACGACACGAAGTGCGTGTTGGCATCGCGCAGGGTCGAACGCAGGGTGCTGGTGATGCGGGTCACGTAGCTGGACTCACTTTCACCGGGAACGTAGCGCAACGCAACGGAATCGACCACGCCGTCATTGTTGCTGTCGTATTCCGCACCCATGTATTCGGCGAAATTGTCGACGCACTTGAAGCCCTTCTGGCGGGCGTATTCACACATCCAGTAATTCATCCGCGCGATCGACGGCAGGAACTTGTCGCGCATCACCACGGTAGCGCCGGTGGCCGAATCCTTGCAGGAACTCTTCGCGCTGTCGGCGTTGTAGCCCGGGTAATACAGGTTGGCGACAATTTTCTGCTTGGTTCCGGCATAGGCATTGGCGTTGATGAAGTCCATTGCTGCCGCAACGTTGACCTTGCAATTGGCTTCGGCCGTAGTGAGCACGCTGTAGTTGCAGGTGCCACTCTGGCCCTTGAAGCTGCTGCGCGCCTGCAAGCCGTCGTTGCCGCACATCTCGAATGTCACCACGCGGGTCGAGCTGGCCTGCATGTAGGACTTCTCGGCGACGATCTTGTTCTGGTACACGTCCGACGCCACCGCACCCGACTTCGTGCGCCGCACGCTTTCGATGTCGGCATTCCACAACGCGGACAGGTATTCCGCATCCACCGTCGGCGCCGAATACTTGGCGGCGTTCAAGGTGGATCCGTTGTAACCCGCATAGATGGAATCGCCATACGCCACCACCCGATATTTGGCAGTCGTGTTGGCGCGATCAATAGTCCAGGAGACGTTCTGGTTCAGGGTATTGGCCATGGCCGGCGTGCCGACGGCAGCCAACGCAAGGAGCGGAAACAAGGCACGGACGTACCTGCCGGATCGGGAATTCATGGAAAGCCCCTTGCGCAAGAAGATGCTATTCGGATTGATGAAGAGTCCTGAAGAACATCAGGCCCCGGATTGCGCCATTCGGACCCGTACAGTCCGCCCCTGGCTGCGCAAAGCTAGCGCGTGCGTAAGTGCCCGTCAATGTTGGAGTTTTTGCGGCAATGCAGCAAATTTCGAGCAGACTGAGCGTGTCGCCGAAATGCTACGGCGTGGGCTCGCAAGCGCCTTACTGTGAAGACCGGCTGTCGATCCCCAAGCGTGCAGGAATCCAGCCGTCAGTGTCGGACGGAAATACGGCGAGCCGGAAATAGATGTGCGTGCAAGGACATCACCAGAACTCCTGTAAGCCACATCCAACCGTCTCCGAACAGCGTGCATTTTCATTGCACTTTGCACAGAGACAAAGTGTCTGGGAGACCCAAACTTCCCTAGTCGTAACGCTCCGCGTCGCGTTCACGCATTTCCTCTTCCTCTACTGTGAATAGCGAAGCAGGCAGCGCTATCAAACGATCACGCGGGATCAGATCACCACTTTGGTCAGATCGGCCATAACTACCATCCTCGATTTTCTCCAGCGCGCGGCGCACTGCTTGCATTCGCATGCGAGCGTGGGCTCGAACCGCGCGGTCGTTGTCCTGCAACGCGTTCTTCTGTGCGTCGCCACCGCTGGCATGGCTCTGGTTACGGCGTGCGGCCTGAAGCTGCAACTCATCCTCCTGACGAAACTCGCGCGAAGATTTGATCTCCGATTGCAGGGTTTCCAGCCGCTCGCGTTGTTGCTGGATGAATTCCGGATCGAGTAGCTCGTTTTGCTTATTCATGGCTCTCCAACAGGTGACGGTGGCTACGTGGATTTCAAGTATGGCCTCGGTCGCGTGACCTTCAAATGACAAGTCAGTCAAAGCGCCCGCACGTCGGACTGTCGAAACCGATCTGCTGCCACGGCACATAGCCAAGCCTTCGAACCCACGTCAGATTGATCTCGTCGGTGAGAAGCGCGTGCTCGTGACGCAGATGATCGACGAGGTGATTTGGGCGAATGCCAGCAACTCAAGCTCGAGCTGGGTAAAGCCGTTGATGCGCCGCGCCCCAGTGACCGATGCGGTGGCGTGAAACGATGTTGGTATGGGCCCACCAGCACTCACATAACCAGCGCACAGCCTTGTTTCATAAGGCTCTAGCTCAATGTGGTCATGTCGCCTGACTCTCAATCTGACTCACAAGCCAAGAGCCTTTTAGATTCGCTCGTTCCAGCTGCCTGACAGGACCAGCGAATCGGGCCAAATTCGCCGAATGACCATGCTGACATTTCCGCAAGTGCAGCATTGCTCCGGCACTACGACGCAAGCGACTTGGAATCCTCGAACCGTGCGAGGTGCTAGCCAGCAACTGCGACGAGCACCCCTAAGTTCACCAACTCGAAACGATCAGGCAGCAGCGTCTTTGAGCTTCTTGAGTGGACGCACCTTAAGCTTGATCGAAGCCGGCTTGGCCGCGAACCACACTTCTTCCTTGGTGAACGGATTGATGCCCTTGCGCTTCGGCTTGGCGGCGACTTTTGAGGCGGTGATTTTCATCATGCCAGGCAGGGTGAATTGGCCAACACCCTTCTTCGAGACGGAAGCACTCATAGCGCCTTCCAGGGCGGCGAGCACGGCACGTACTTCTTTCGCGGAAACTTCACTGACTTCAGCGATGTGGGCGATCAAGCCTGACTTTGTCAGCGCTTCCTTGATGGGCTTGGGAGCAACTCCCTTGGTTGCGATTTTCTTGGCCGGAGCCGCTTTCTTCGTTGCCATCGGTGTTCCTCCTCAGGATTGGTGACTAGACGCAATAGACAGGATTGGAGCACCGTTCGGGCGGCATGTCACCTCGGGCTCTCTAGCAGGGGAGGTCGTCGAAAAGATGGGTAGATCTGGAATAAGCGGCTGTAGGGACTAACCACCTACATTTTCGCGCCTCTGCACGGGCGACAGGTGTTGATTTCCACGCAAAACTGACCCGGGGTTTCCAACCAAAATTGACCCACC
>NZ_JAQSDO010000019.1 GCF_029945965.1 Thermomonas sp. | reverse complement strand
AGTTTTGGATGGAAATTATCCCCGTAAGTGGGTCAGTTCTGGATGGACGTCAACATGGAGCGGTTTTCCACTACTTTTCGTAGTTGTAAAAACAGCCAATCAGATTGATTGCATTGGCTCCATTACCAAATGCCGTCAGTGTGAGGCTCTTGTTCTTGCCGAGTTCCGCACCGCATGAAGTCATGCCGTCGCTGGCGGAACACTCGAACGGCTTGCCTAGTTTGTTCTCGACCTCACTACGGATCTTCGCGAACTGCCCGCCCAACTGCACTGAAAAGCCGAGACCCATGCCTACTGACTGCGGATAGACCTTGATCAGGGGAAAGCCCAAAATGTTGGCAGGACCTTTCGGGAGAAATGCCGGTTCATCTTCGCTGCGAGTGAAATTCGCGTCGAACCGGGCAAGGTATTGGCTCATGCGCCGATCATCATCTTTCCAGCTGAACCAGGATTCCTGGCACATCACGAGCTTTTCAAGATAGGCTTCCTCGGCTTCGTTGCCAGGAGGTACACCGGCCACGGTGGAGGTAAGAGCCGTGGCGGCAAGCAGAACGGATATGAAGGGCATGGTCTATTCCAGATGGAGGTGGCTGTGGCTCAGTTATGGCCACGGTTGCCGTTACTAACGGCGTTCCGTGCCATTGCAGGACGCGGACAGCGGAACTCTACGTGTGGAGTTCCAAAAAGGGGTCAAAAAGGGGTCAGAGAACATTTCCGTTTGAATTGCACCTCTGGTTGCTGGTGGATCGGGAAAATGTTCTCTGCCCCTTTTTTGCGCTGACATGCCTATCTGCATCTTGGCTTCCACCAAGCGAAGGTGCCAGCATTGGATCCGTATGAAGTCGCGCCCGTCAAAAGACACCAACACATGCCGGGGTTTCACAATGAAACGCGAAAGAAAAGAGTCAGGTAAATTTCTCTACTGACTCCACCCTTCGATAGTGCTGCATGACGTCTGGGGACGTCCGCGGGAAGACTGGTGCGTTGGTGTTTTCTGTTCAGTCCTTCGCCGGGCTCGACCTGTCAGGGGCCTTCAGCCGACGGCAGCGCTCGCTGCAGTAGCGCACGGCCGCCCAGCTTCGCTCCCATTTCTTGCGCCATCCGAATGGGCGTTGGCACATGGGACAGGTCTTGGTCGGCAGGTGGGCTTTGATATGCATGTGACCAGCGTGACTCAGTCGGAAGGCGCGGGCAACGCGTGCGCCATCATGGCGCCTCTTTACTGAAAAACAGGGGTCAGAGTCGACTTTTTTCAGGACGCATCGGGACTCTGTTGGTCAGTGGTAAAAGTCGACTCTGACCCTGTTTTAATCGAAGCATAGATCAGAGTCGACTTTTCGCAGGGTGTATCGATGGCAAATTTACTGGGTGGCGAAAGTCCACTCTCACCCCTGTTTTCCAGGGGTTGAACCGGTCGCCGAGGCGAAGGCAATAGACACGGAGCAGCTTCGATTCCCAAGAAATCGAACCGGACCCCCGCTCGCGGCAAGGGATAGCGGCAAGGGGTAAATGAACCCAACCACGTTTTTTTCCAACCAAAAACCCCGCCGGGGGGCGGGGTTCTGGTTCGTTCTCGATCAATGACGTTGTTAACGCATCATACTGGGCCTACAAAAATGAACCTTACCCCTTTTCTTAGGCGATTGTGTACTTGACACACCCATCCTGCTAGTCTCAGCCCGTGATCCGGGTCAAGGACATTGTTAGGGCACCCAAGGACGAGATCGACTTGGGGAAGTGGAAGTCTGGGCCTAACCCCCGGACTGCGTTTCCGCTTACGAAGTCGGGCAAGAACACGATCAGGTTCGGCGCGAACTACTCGTGGCGGCTTGTCAGGTTCACCAGTGAGGGTGTTCGATATCGGCTTCTAATCCTCTTGGATTTCTCCAAGCAGAACTTTTACGCACACCTAGGCCAAGAGTTCGGAGGAGATATGCGGATGCTCGCTTCATATGAGTTCCATGCCTCGCACGGAGGCTGGCATACGCACGCTGGCTGCGGAAATGTTGATGACATCCCCGCAGGTCGCTACAAGGGAGATTGGAAGCGAATGATCCCCAAGGACGTTGACGCCTGTCGCCAAATCACTTGGGGGTTGGACGGTGAAGATGCTGCTTTCGTGAAGGCATGCAACCGCTTCGGCATTCCCCATGGACAAGACGGGCCGTTACAGACAGAGTTCAACCTGTGAGCATCAAAGAAGCCCTTTGCCAAGAGTTTTGCGACCGATTGCGGGTGCGTCAAACGCCCGCAGGGTTGGCCGTGGGTACTCAGTTCATGGGTTCAGATGGAGACCCCATAGGCTTCTACGTGGTTGGGCCTGATGAGAACCATCAATTCCGGGTCGAGGATAGCGGCGCAACCGTCCCTATCTTAGAAGCCAGTGGGGCTGACCTTGAGCTTGATGCGCGGGCAGAGATTTTCCGGGCGCTGTTGCAGCAGTATCAGGTTGAGTTTGATGAAGACACGTTCGAACTGAAGACCAAAGCCATCGCCATTAGCGATGTGCCGAAGGCAGCACTCCGATTCGTGAACTTCCTCATCCGCGTTCAAGACATTGCGTTCCTGAGCCGCGAGAACGCTGAAAATACATTCAAGCAAGAAGCTGTGCGCGACATCAAAAAGATCATTGGTTCTAGCGCGCAGATCATGCTTAATGCCCCCGTGCTTGAGCAGGTGTCCGACGTTAAGGCTGATCTCGTCATCCGTGCCGAGGGGCGGCAGCCGGTCGGCGTTTTCCTGGTGCGTAGCGATCCGCGCTTGTACGAGGCGATCATGCTGCAAGGCGAGGCTGACTATAAGCTTCACGAGCAATGTACGATCATCGCCTTGTTAGAAGATGCCGAGTCCGTGACCAAGAAGGCATTTAGCCAAGCATTGAATCGCTTAACTCCGCTCACATATCGTGGACAAGAGGCTGAGGCGATGATGCGAATCAAGCGTGACGCTCTTGGCGCGACAGCATTCACGAGGCACTGATTATGAGTAACGAACCCGGTTTCGATGACGTGCTGCGTAAGATGCTTGGTACTCCACCCGAGCCGCACAAGGCAGCTGACAAGCCGCCCGAGAAGGCGAAACCAAAGAAAAAGAAGAAGCCCGCCTAGAGCGGGCTTCTTCTTTATGGAGATTCAAATGGAACCAGATATCTTGCTTGGAGACTGGATGGCCAAACACAACGTTTACGTGGCCACCATTACTTCCGAGGCTCAGGCTCGCCGAGCCGCTGATACATTGCGGATCTCAGGTTACCTGCTTGAGCTTGAAAAGCATCGCGCTGAGTATCAGAAAGAGTCATCGGAGCATTCTCAAGCGTTAGATCAATGACGACTAGCGCAGACCGTATTGCGTCTACTGACGCATTGTCTGTGAGAGTTCGAAAGATAAAATCATAGGCTGCAAGTTCTGCCATTCGCTGGTCTGCGACGACCATTCTTTCCTCATACATCGTTTTGTAAACAGCCTCACCTTTCGCATAGGCATCATCGAGCATCGATTCGAATTTTGCTTTCATCTGTTCTTCGTTCACGTGTTTATTCCTTCGGTTTCTTACGCGTCAAGCCTGCGGTACTGAAGGCGCTTTCCGGTCACATTGGAAAGCAGCACATCAGCGCGCTCCTTGTCGGTGGTCTTGCGGTAGTTCCAGCGGAAGTCGAACTCGGTCACGTAGCGTTGCAAGTGTTGCTCGCCTACGTGGTGAAACGTGCCGATCAGGCCACGCTTCAGCAGGCTGAAGCTGGACTCGACTGTGTTTGAGTGGTTGTTGCCGTCAACGTACTGGCCGGTGCTGTGGCGAGTCACGCCATGGGATGCGAACTCGAGGCCCGCTTTGGTGTAACCGGCGTGTTCGTCGGTCATGAGGTGCGCGGACTTGCACACATTGCTGTCCAGCACGGCGGTCAGGGTCTTGGCGTTGACCGCGTTCACCACGATGCTGCGCTTCTGACCGCCACGCTCTACAAGCGAGACGATCTTCATCTTGTGCTGATAGCCGCGAGCACCCTTGGGCTGCTTGCCTTGATTGCCCCAGTACGTTTCATCAGCTTCGACCGTGCCGCCACCCGTTCCCATGAGACCGGTGCTACCGGGCTTCATCGCTTCGCGGATGCGGTGAGTCATGAACCATGCGGATTTGTAGGTGACGCCAAGCATGCGGTGAAGCTGGTGGCTCGACATAGCTTTCTTGCTGGCGCACATCAGGTGCACGGCCATAAGCCACTTGTTCAACGGAATCTTGCTGCGCTCAAACACGGTGCCGACAGTCACGCTGAACTGCTTGCGGCAATCCTTGCACTTCATGAGGCCCGGACGATGGGAAGCACCATTCAATGCGTAGTGCTGGCCTTCAACGCCGCAATGCGGGCAGACCGGGCCATTCGGCCAGCGCAAATCTTCCAAGTATTCGCGGGCCTTGTCGGCGTCTTGGAAGTGGGGCGAGAAAAGGTCTGCGGTCATGGCGGTAACTCCGGGCTAGGAGTTAATCATCCGCCTGATTCGTGGGTGTGTCAAGTATATAATCGCCTTTTCTTACGGGGCCGGCTGTGTCACAGCGTTCATTTGCAGGGTAACGGCAGTCTGTGCCAGCAATCTGCCTTGCACCGATGCGCCAGTTTTAACAGCGACCAGGGTTTTAGCCAGCACGACTCCCTCAAAGTGCGCGGTCGTGCCAATAGCCACACCCTCGGCGACCTGCCAGAAGATATTCTTGGCTTGTGCGCCACCGGCCAGGGTCACCCGCGTCGCACTGGCCTGACGCAACGATCCCGCGATCTGGAAGATGAAGACATCGTCAGGGCCACCCGTGAGCGTCACATCGTTCGAGATTTTGACCCCGGTTCCCCATTTGTACAGGCCAGGCCTGAGGGTCAGTCCGCCAATCTCGCCTGCACCCACTTCAGTGAAATCGGGCGATGTGCGTGCTGCAGCATCAAGGTACGCAATTTCCATGTCGAGGACCGCCAAGGTCAGGTATGGGGCGGCATTCACCGTGCACGGAAGGGGGCCCGCCGCATCGACCGAGAAGATCATCCCTGACACTTCCGGGCACGACAGCAGGATGGCAGCGCCGGTGATGGGGCTGGATCCAACATTTCCCGTCACCGAAGATTTATAGACGTCTGTCACTCCTGTTTTTGACAGTATTGCGAAAGTACCCGCAGTTCCAAGGTCAACTGGTGCCAGACCGGCAATTGCCGCGGATGAAGTACCGAACGCGGCTGCGGCCAACATTATAGCCATCGACCGCTTTCGCAAATTCAAGGTGCTTTTCGTTGATGTCATCAATATTCCCTTTTTTTATAAACAAGCTTTCAGATTATTTTTCTTTTCTAATATTCGACCACTGAATGCGGTCAAATACGCAGCTCATTATTGACGGGTCATGCTTGTCCGCAAGAGACCGGTCAACAATGCGTGCACCAAGCGCGCATGACGATATACAGTTTCAGATCCCACTGAAGCCTAGCAGCGGCCCGCCCTTCGAAAACCGAACCAGGTCATCAATTCTGATAATCAAAACTGCCAAGTGGGGTTGGGTTCATTTTCGGACGAGGTCAACATTAAATTGGTCAGAGAAAATATTCCGCTTGAATTGCAGCGCTGGTTGATGGTGGAACACGAAAAAATTCTCTGGCCCTTTTCGTTAGACACGTTGGAGATCCCGAACAGACCGCATTCGTTCGCGCCGTGCCTACGCGCCTTTGCTTAGGGTGTCCCTAAAAGTCCTGCGCGCAAGACGCAGGCTTACTTCCGCGAACCAAGGACCCACGGTCATGAACTCACCCTCCACGAAACTCGCCGCCGGCGTTACGTTCCCAGAAATCACCCTGCCCAAGGTTGCTGGAGGCGAGCTGTCACCGGCCAAACAGGGCGGCTGGCGCATGCTCGTGGTGTATCGCGGCATGCATTGTCCGCTGTGCAAGAAATACCTGGACAAGCTCAACGAGCTGCATCCCGGTTACCGGGACGCGGGCATCTCGGTCATGGCGGTGTCCGCTGATCCGCTCGAGAAGGCCGAGTTGCAGGTTTCGTCGCAGGGGTTGGCGTTCCCGGTCGGCTACGACCTCAGCGTCGCGCAAATGCTTCAACTCGGCCTGTATGTTTCGGAGCCACGATCTCCCGAGGAAACCGATCGACCGTTTCCGGAGCCAGGGATATTCGTGATCAATCCGGACAACCAGGTGCAGGTCATCGATGTCTCCAATGCTCCTTTTGCACGACCTGACCTTGCGGCGCTGCTGGATGGCTTGAAATTCATCCAGGCCAAGGATTATCCGATTCGGGGCACACTTCGATATTAGGTGGCGAAAATTGGTGTCCGGTACATTTCCTGCGCCACGCTACGCGAAAAACGAGGTGCGATGCATCGCCTCAAGATCATTTAGGATGCACCATGGAAACTGAAGCGCTAATCAGCGCCGCCTTGCGCGAGGCCGGCTACACTGCAGATGCCATAGGCTCGGCGCTGCCCAGGATCATGCGCATCCTCGATGCCGAAGACGTTCGCATCGCTGCGGGTCGCAGCCTGTCCCGCAAAGAGCGCGAGTACGTACGTGTGCAACTTGAACTCGGGCTCAGCGTGTCAGAGGTCGTTGCCGGCTTGTAGGCTTGAGCGGATGAAAAAGGGTGGAGGCGCGAACGCCTCACACCCTTGCTTTATACGCATGCGTGGTACGCGGATCTATTGCCCGCGCAACACGCGATCAAGCGATCAAGCGCGACTTAATCGACGGTCAGGCCGGTATGCACCACGGACGAGACGCCAGCAGTACCCTGTGCGACAGAGAGAGCCTGGTCATGCAGGGCCAGCGTGGCGACATGGCCGGTCAGGTAGACAGTGCTGCCCTCGACCTTGACGTCGATGCCGGCCGCATTGGTGCCCAGCGCATTGTTGAGGGTGGCGCGAACGTCGTCGGTCTTCAGCATGTTGCTGTTGGCAAGCACCGGGACCTGCACCGTGGTCGCGCCCGGGCCGGGGGTGTTGACTGTTACGGGACGGGTGGTGCACGCGGCCAAGGCAGCGACGGTGAGCAGGCTGGCGGTGATGAGTTTGAGATGCATGGCGGGACTCTCATTGTTGGGAATTGTGACGAATTCTGAGAGTCACAGCCTTTGCGTCAAGCCAAGGTGATTTCTTGCGCCTACCTGACTGAGGGGTTCATATATCTCCCAATCAAGACAGGATGAGGGTAATCCGCTGGTCAGAGAACATTTCCGTTTGAATAGTGCTGGGGCGTGAGGTCTTGCCGGGAAATGTTCTCTGGCCACTTTTTCCCTTCCCTCGGTCCCCTTTTCGCTCTAAAAAATGGTGCTTGTTTGCCTTCTCGCACCCGCGCTATCGCACGCCGAGGTCGTGTCTATCGAGGTCACTAATCGGCAGCCTTGGGTGGGTGGTCAAGTCTTTGGAAACGTTGGTGCGTATGAAGTGCTCCGCGGCACGGTTCATTACGCATCGATCCGCGCAGCGCTGCGGCGCGTGATGTCACCGATATTCGTTTCGCACCGGTCAATGCGCATGGCCTGGTCGAGTATTCCGGTCCGTTCGTGATGATTCGTCCCGTTGATGCGACGCGCGGCAACCACACGACGCTGATCGAAGTTGCGAACCGTGGACGCACGGATATGGATGGCTATTTCTTCGAGACCGAGGATGGACTCGACCTGATGTCGCCCGACAAGGTGCAGGCGCTGACGGATACGACGTTCTTCCAACTCGGTTACTCGCTGGCATGGGTGGGTTGGCAGGCTCGGATGGAACCCGACCAATTCGGCCTCCAGGTTCCCGTTGCTCACGTGCACAGCGCTGCGCGCGCCACCTTCTCGGGTGATGACATGACGCCAGACCGCAAGACCTTCGATTTGCCATACAACGGCTTTTATTGCGCGCACGATGCAAAACAACGCAAGGCGGTGCTTCGGTTGCTGGCCGATTTCCACGATCCAGGCATCGTGGTGCCGCGCGAGTCGTGGAATTTTGCGGCAGTGTCGGTCGAAAAGAAAAACGATGCACGCTGCGCCATCGTGCTGGACGAGCCTGCGGCAGCGGATACGTATTTCAGCTTCGTCTACGAGGGTGAGGATGCGTCGGTGATGGGCTTGGGCAAGGCGGCTTTTCGTGATTTCGCGACACATCTGAAGACCCGAAAAATTGCTTCCGGGATCAATGATCGCCCCGGCGATGCCATCGCGGTCTTCGCGTACGGCTATTCGCAGGGCGGACGCTTCCTGCGTGACTTCGTCTACCGTGGTTTCAACACAGGCCCGGACGGCCAACGCGTTTTCGACGGCATGCTTGTCACTGCCGCCGGAGCAGGCCGCGGCTCTTTCAATCACAGTTACGCGCTACCTGGCCAGGCGGGCAACTCGGTGCTGAGCGCTGTGCGCGTAGTGGATTTGTATCCATTCGCCGACGTTCCGACGCCGGATATCGATGGCAAAGGCCATGCCGGCCTGCTGGACCGCGCGGTGCAGGACAACACTGTACCCAAGATCATGTACATCATCAGCAGCTCCGGATACTGGGCGCGCATCGCGTCGCTGCAGCAGACGACCACCGATGGCAAGCAGCAGGTCGCGCTGGGAGCGGACAGCCGGCTTTATTACTTTGCTGGCGTGCCGCACGCGCTGAAGTTTGCGGGCCAGTTCACCCAGCCCGGCAAGGAAGCAGCCTATCCCTACAATGCCAATGTCGATCTGGCCGATGGCATGAATGTCCAGCTTGAGAACCTTCGGAGGTGGGCGGTCGACAAGATCGCGCCGCCGCTGACGATTGCACCGGTGCTGGGCTCCTCGCTCGTCGCCGCGACCGATTTGAAATTCCCGGCGATTCCGGGGATTCGTGTGCCGACCAATCCGCCGCCGTTGTGGCAGCTTGGCATGGGTCGCGCCTATGCGCGTAAAGGCATCATCGCCGAGCCGGTGCATGTCGGCGCAAACTATCCGCTGCTGGTGCCGGCGGTCGATGGTGACAGCAACGAACTGGGCGGCTGGCGTGGCGCCATGTCCTCGGTGCCGCTCGGCACCTACACTGCCTGGAACTGGAAGTTGCAGGAATTCGCACGTTTTGGTTTCATTTCCGGCCTCAACGGGGCGTTTATCCCATTCGCCCGCACGCGTGACGAACGCTTGGCCGCACACGACCCTAGACTGTCGATTGAAGAACGTTACGGTAACCGAGAATGCTTCATGAAACTTGCGGCCGCCTCGATCGACGATGCCATCGCGAAACGATTCCTGCTCCCGATCCAGCGCGAGGTCATCCTCGCGAAAATGGGGAAAACCTGGGACGACGTGATGAAGTTTGACTGGTATCTGGGCAAGCGGGTGGCCGCAGCGAAATAACGGCGAGCAAGAAGAGGGATCAGGTACATCTCCCCGTACTCACTGCGGTTCCTGCATGCTGCACTGAGGACGAACACGTCGTTCTGACGGGATCCGCCCAGCCGAGGAGTGCCACGCCGATGTTTTGGGAAACACTGTCGACCGCCCGTGACTTGGGGCGCCTGCACGAGGTGGCCTCGGTGCTGGCACGTTACGGCTTTGGCGACATGGTGGGTCGGCTGGGCATGACGCACGTGTTGGAGCGCGCCGGCAAGATCGTCCCGATCGAACGACTCAATGAACTGGTGGCGCTGCCGCCGCCCGAGCGCGTGCGGCGCGCGCTGGAAGAGATGGGCCCGAGTTTCGTCAAGCTCGGCCAGGTGCTGGCCACGCGCGTGGACCTGTTCGCACCGGAATGGATCGCCGAATTCGAGAAGCTGCAAAACCGCGTGCCGGCGTTGCCGTTCGAGCAGGTGCGCGAGCAGCTGGAAGCCGATTTGGGGGCGCCGCCCGATCAGGTGTTCGCCGCATTCGATCCCGAGCCGCTCGCGGCGGCGTCAATCGCCCAGGTGTATCGCGCGCGCTTGCACGATGGCGCCGAGGTGGTGGTGAAAGTCCGCCGACCAAACATCAAGCCGCTGGTCGAGGCCGACATGCGATTGCTGCATCGGCTGGCGTCGATCATCGAGGCCGAGTCGCCGGACCTTGCGCGCTACCAGCCACGGGCGCTGGTGCGGCAGTTGCAGTCGTCGCTGACGCTGGAAATGGACCTGGCCGCCGAATGCCGGCATGCCGAACGCATCGCTGCATCCTTCGTCGACGAGCCGGCGCTGGTGGTGCCGACCGTCTACTGGCAGTGGACGGGCGAGCGGGTGAACGTGCAGCAGTTCATCGACGGCATCCCACTGTCCGACCTGGACGCGCTGGATGCCGTCGGCGGCGACCGTACGCGCATCGCCCGGCTCGGTGCACAGGTCGAAATGAAGATGATGTTCCTGGATGGCTTCTTCCACGCAGATCCACACCCGGGCAATGTGTTCTGGCTACCCGGCGACCGCCTGGCCCTGATCGATTTCGGCATGGTGGGACATCTGTCTGAAGCACGACGCCAGCAGATGGTGGATCTGTTCGACGGCATGGTGCGGCGCGATTCCGAACCCGTCGCCGAGGTGCTGCTGGACTGGTCGGTCGACGACCGCGTCGATGCCGATGCGGTGACCCAGCAGGTCGAGGAATTCATCGACCACTACCATGGCGTGCCGTTGAAGGAACTGCACCTGGGTACGATGATGGGCGAGATCACCGCCCTGCTGCGGGAACATCAAGTCGCATTGCCGCCGGACCTGGCATTGATGGTGAAGGTGCTGGTGACGCTGGAAGGCATGGGCAGCCGGCTCGACCCGGAGTTCGACATGGCCAGCGAGGCCGCACCCGTCCTGCAACGGGTGATGCTGGCACGGTATTCGCCGCGCGCGCTCGCCCGCCGTGGCCGCCGCGCGGTCAGCGATTCCCTCGGCCTGCTGGCCTCGCTGCCCTCGGAGCTCAAGCATCTCTTGCGGATGGCGCGGCGCGGCAGGATGAACGTGAACCTCGACGTCGAGCGGCTGGAGAAGTTCGGCCAGCGCGTCGAACATTCGGCCAACCGGCTGGTTGTCGGCGTGGTGATCGCCGCATTGATCGTGGGCTCGTCGATCGTGATGACCGTCTCGGGCGGCCCGACCCTGCTCGGCCTGCCGGTGTTCGGCCTGTTCGGGTTCCTGGGAGCGGTGCTGGGCAGCTTTTGGCTGCTGTTCTCGATCTGGCGAAGCGGCGGCGGGCGCTGAGAGAAAGAAATGGTGTCAGGGACAAATTTGTACGCTTGGTCGGCCGCAATCCCTTGCGTCCATAGATGTAGCGGCTCAGGCAGCAAGCACCCTCGCCAGGCTGGCCACGCGCCACCCACGGCGTGCGATGCAACGCCTTGAGATCAATTAGGATGGTTCATGGAAGTTGAAGAACTAATGCGTGCCACCTTGCGCGAAGCCGGCTACGGGCCTGACGCGATAGGCTCGGCGTTGCCCAGGATCATGCGCATCCTGGATGCGGAAGACGTTCGCATTGCAGCGGGCCGTACCTTGTCCCGCAAAGAGCGCGAGTACGTCCGCGTGCAACTTGAACTCGGGCTCAGCGTGTCTGAGGTCGTGGCCGGGTTGTAGGCCTTGCCAGAAAAGAGGTGGCGGATTCAACTACGAAGCGCAACGCTTGAGTGATGCGTAATAGACTTCTCTTGGTGTTCTAAAACCTAGCACTTTACGTGGGCGATCGTTCAATCGATCTTCGACGGCTTGTAGTTCTTGAGGCGTGATCGTGTCGAAGTTGCGTTGCTTGGGAAAGTACTGCCGCAGTAATCCATTGGTGTTTTCCACGGTGCCGCGTTGCCAAGCGCAATACAGGTCACAGAAGTAGACCGGGATCTGCAGTTCGTCTTCGACCAGCCAATGCCAGGCAAATTCACTGCCCCGATCAGGAGTCAGGCTATGCACGCGCGGCAGTACACAACGCAGGCGCCGGATCAGTTGCATAGCGAGAGGCTTGGCTTCGCCCGTCTTGAGCCAGTCCAGGTGCACGAAGCGGGAACGTCTCTCTACCGCACACAATATGGCGCCCTGCCACGCCCGGGACGCAGGGTATCGAGCTCCCAGTGCCTGGTTGTGCGTCGTTGCAGCACGTGCGATGGACGTTCATGCAGCGAACGCGATGGTGTAAAGCGTCTTGGTACGGTCGGATGGTGCCGATAGGCACGGCGATGACGACGATGCATCCATAGCGTTCCCCCCAGGCGACGATACTTGGCAATGTGCTGGTAAATACGGGTGTGGCTTATCAGCAGATCATGCTGACGCATCACCCCTACCACTTGCTCAGGACTGTGGTCTTGCCGCAGATGGGCTTCCACACAGGTCCACAGTTCAGGGGTGATGCGCGGCTGACTTCGGCATGAAGCGGCACGTCGGCCTGCTTTGCGATGCGCCGTCTCGAAATAGTAATGCCCGCTCACTACGACATTCCGCCGTAACTCTCGACAGATCGTGCTCGGATGCCGCTGCAGTCGGCGGGCAATTTCCCGAAGGCCAAGCCTTCCGCAGTCCAGCATTGAATCTGATAGCGTTCGTGTTGGATCAGGTGCGTGTAGCTCATGTGCAACTCCACTGGCCGTGAAGAAGGACAGGCAAACGCACTTGGTCCTTCTCCCATTTAGGGTGTTGCACTTCGAGGCTGAATCCGCCGGTCAGAGAACATTTCCGTTTGAAACGAAATTGTTCTTCGACCCTTTGAGCAAGCATGAAGGTGGATGTGCGCTGCGCTAGACCCCGAACGGGTAGGTGTCGGGTACGCCGCGATCCCACCCTTCGGCCTGGACCGGCAACGCCGCGACGGCATGGGTTTCGTCGAACCACGCGTAGGCGTCGAACTGCCGGGAGGGGGAGACCTCGGAGTAATGGCTCTGCAATTCGGTATCGGGCCGGTAGATCACGCCGATGAAGCGCTCCAGGTGCGCGGCGCGCAGGGCGCGATGCAGCGCGGGGTTGGCCGATTCGCGCATGTCGAGCAGCGCGCGCGGCGGCGCATTGTCGTGGCAGAGGCGTTCCAGGCTGTGGCGGTGCGAGGGACGGACATTCATGATTTCCATCGCGCCGTCCCAGTCGTGCGCGGCGGCCACGGTGCCGCCATGTGTGCCGAATCCCACCAGGCAGGCGTCGTCGCCGAACCGTTCGTGGCACAGCTGGCCGATGTTGAGCTCGCCGCGGGCGGTGCCCATGTCGGTATGTCGCGCGTCGCCGACATGCGAGTTGTGCGCCCAGACGACGGCCTTCGACTGCGCGCCATGCGCCTCGAGCAGGTGGCACAACGTGTCGAACATATGGGTGTCGCGCAGGTTCCAGCTGTCGGCCCCGCCGTAGTACATGATCCGGTAATAACGTTCTGCCGCGGCCACCAGACGTGCGCTTTGCGCGGCATCCAGGAAACGTTCGCCGTCGGCGCCGGCGCGGGCGTAGTCGACTTGCCGGGCGAGCAGGTCGCGGCATTGCCGCACGACCTCCTGCTCGCACGTGCGGTAGCGATCATCCAGGACCGCGCGACCATAGGTCGCTGGATCCTTCTGCCATGGGGTCAGGCAGCCGTAACGTACGCGCGCGGTCGCGGCGGCGTCCGGGTCGACCTGATCCAGGTAGGCCAGCACCGTCGCGATCGAGGCATGCATGTTGTAGAGGTCCAGGCCGTACACGCCGGCCTGGCTTGCCGCGTCGCGCCCCTGGTTGTGGCTGCGCAGCCAGCCGATCATCGAGGCGAATTCGGCGTTTTGCCACATCCAGCGGGGGAATCGCTGGAAGATCGGCTCGGCGGCGGTGCGCGGAGGTTGGTGGCGGATATGCCGGTTGAGCACGGCCACGTCCGGCCAGTCGGCCTCGATGGCGAGCAGGTTGAAGCCATGGTGCTCGACCAGGCGCCGGGTGATAGCGGCGCGCGCGCGATAGAACTGCGAGGTGCCATGGCTGCATTCGCCAAGCAGCACGACCCGGGCGTCGGCGAAGCGATCGAAGGCTTCGGCGAAACCGGGGGCGTCGATGTACGGCAGGGGTTCGGCGGCGTCCGCCACCAGTTGCGCCAGGCTGTGCCCGCGCGACCGGCCCGGGACGTGGTTGCTGGCCGAGCGGCGTCCGTCTTCTGCCCAGCCCTGTTCGCCGATCAACGGCACGAAGCTGACCCCACCCAGATCGTCTTCCTGGTAACGGTCGTCGTCGATGCGGGTGATCCTGCGCAGCCGCTCACCCAGGACACTGTCCCCGACCGGGACCACCAGGCGTCCGCCAATGGCCAGTTGCGCGCGCAGCGCCTGCGGCGGCGCGGGTGCGCCGGCCGCGACCAGGATGGCGTCGAACGGCGCGAACTCCGGCCAGCCAAGGCTGCCGTCGCCAACGCGCAGGGTGATGTTGTCGTAACCCAGCGCATCGAAGCGCGCCTGAGCCGCCTCGACGAGCGACGCGTGCCGCTCGATGGCGTGGACATGACCAGCGATCCGGCTGACCACGGCGGCGGCGTAACCCGATCCCGCGCCGACCTCCAGCACGCGATCGCCAGGGCCGATGCCCGCGGCCTCGATCATCAGCGCGACGATATAGGGCTGCGAGATCGTCTGCCCCGCATCGATGGGCAGAGGGCTGTCCTCGTAGGCGAACTCCTGCATCCCGGTATCGACGAAGCGTTCGCGCGGCACCGTGCGCATGGCTTCGAGCACGCTGCGGTCGCGTATGCCGCGACCGGCGATGTGCACGGAAACCATGCGCTGTCGCTCTGCATCATGATCGGCCATGCGCGTTTCCTCGACCGGCAGGCCTCGGTGTAACAGCCGGGATGTAAAGTGGGCGTCATCGCCGGCTTCGTCCTATCGGACCGAACGGGTCGCCATGGCCGTGGGCCGGATTCAGTCACCAGGGTCGGCGAGGCCGTCGTGCCAGCGACCAATGCCGGGAGCCAGGACACGTGCCGGGGATAATTTCCAGGAGGCGTTGCGCGTCGCGGATCCCGGCGGCATTCGACCAGCCATTGCAGGTGCCAACGCACGCCCGCCGATCATGCGCCGGGTCGTGTTCAGTTAGTGCCGCGTGACCATGCCGCACGAACCGCCGCATAAATGGCCACATGTGCTGCTGATGATCGGCGACCAGATCTAATGCCGGCGAGGTCCCGCCGCCGGGGCGCGACTGGATCCACTATGCGGTCGCCGACGGCAAGGGCGTCACGCGGCTGGGTCAATCCCCGAAGCATCCGTCGTGGGCGCTGGGGATCCTTGGCATGCCTGGTTTCACAGCGTGGGCTGGACTAAAGCACATCGGCCGACCCAAGGCGGGCGAAACGATTGCGGTGGCGGCCGCGACCGGCCCGGTGGGTGCCACCGTCGGCCAGATCGGCAAGCTGCTCGGTTGCCGGGTGATCGGCATTGCCGGCGGTTCGGACAAGTGCGCATATGCGATGGAGACCCTTGGCTTCGATGCATGCATCGACCACAAGTCGGCCGACTTTGCCGATCAACTGGCGCAGGCAAGCCCGGACGGCATCGACGTGTACTTCGAGAGCGTCGGCGGCAAGGTATTTGACGCGGTGCTGCCGTTGCTCAATTCGAATGCGCGCATCCCGTTGTGCGGGTTGGTGTCGCAATACAACGCCACCGAACTGCCGCCGGGCCCGGACCGCATGAATTGGCTGATGGGCCAGATGCTGAGCAAGCGAATCCTGATGCAGGGCTTCATCATCTTCGAGGATTTCGGCCACCTATACCCCGAGTTTGCCAAAGAGATGGCCGGCTGGGTGGAAAGCGGCAAGATCACTTATCGCGAAGAGGTCATCGACGGCCTCGAGAATGCCCCGGCCGCATTCATCGGCCTGCTGAAAGGCGAGAACTTCGGCAAGCGGGTGATTCGCGTCCGATAGTGGCAGCGGGAACGTTCCGGATGGAAAGAAGCTGGGTCAGCGTGGACTTTCCGAATTGGCACCTGACGCCATTCAGGCGAGCACATCAGTCAGCTCCTACCCCTGTTTTCAGACCCCTGTTTTCACACGCTGAAATGGGCCGGTATCACCGGCCCTTTCGCTGTCTCAGCCCGACATTTTTTCGAGCATGTGATCGATCACGTGGCTATGCTCGTGTTGCGGGCTGAACAGGATGACTTCAGCATCCTCGTCGACTTTCACCGTATGCCCGGGGCGCCAATAGAACAGGTCGCCTCCTGCAACCATTTCCTGTTCGCCATCGGCATAGGTCACGGTGAGTTTTCCCTGCAGCATGTAACCCCAATGAGGAGCCTGGCAGAGGTCGTCCTCCAATCCCTGGAGCAAGGGCGCGATATCCGTTCCTGCGCCGAGTGAAAAGTATTCCCCGCTCAAGGGGCCGTAGCCGGTGCTGTCGCCAAAATTCAGCTGCTGGCGTGCAATTGCGCCCGGGACATTGATTCTGACCGGGACATCATTTTTCTGGATTCGCATCGTGGTTCCTCCGTAATGTTGCAGTTGCTGAAAGGAGGCCGGTCACCGGATGGAACAGAGCACTGCGGCATCGGCCAGGGAAACGTCAGGATTCGCGCAGCCAGCTCATTCCCGCGGCACGGCGGCAGCGGCGAAATAGAAGTCGAGCATGTCCCGCAAGGGGGCTGGATCGCGGCGCAAGCGCGTGCGCAGTGCCGCGCCTTCCCAGCAGTTGACCAGCAGCTCGGCGAGTTTTTCCGGGTTTGCTTCCGGCGGCAGCTCGGCCCGCCGGATCGCTTCATGGAGGCAGTCAGCTAGCCGGCCTGCGATCTGGTCAAGGCATTCCTCCACCTTTTGACGGAACACCTCACTGACGCCGGAAAGCTCCTGCCCCAAACCACCGAGCAGACAGCCCATGTAGCCCTGGGTTCGATAGTTCTCCTCGCTGACCTCAAAGAAATAGCGGATGCGCTCGAGCGGCGGGCGACTGGTATCTCCCAGGCAGGATTCGAGGCCGGCGTGCACCTCTTCCATGTACAGGTCAATGACCTGCAGGGCGTAGTCCTGCTTGGACCGGAAGTGATGGTAGAACGAGCCCTTGGGGATCCTGGTAGCTTCGAGCAAGGCCGCGATGCCCAAGTCGTTGTAACCGCGTATCAGCAGCATTTCGACGCCGTGCTCCATCAACTGTTGCTTGGTCGCGTGTGCCATGAGTTTAAGTAATAGACCGGTCGGTCTGGTTTGTCAACCGTGCGACTATTTCGGGTTGGCGGTCCTTTTCGGGCCCTCAAAACAGTCAAAGCAGGGGCCAAGGTGAACTGTTAGATGAAGCGACGGGATCTTCATGAACGAAACAGAAGCCCGCGCTGATCCCTGTTTTCAGTCGCCTGGCAGGACATGGTCTAGTCTGGCGCCATGACGGGCATGGCTTCATCGGTACCACGGACTGCCTCGGTGCTATTGGCCAGGACGCTCGGCCTTGCCGTCGTGATCGGGCTTTGCGCATGGTGGTCGATTGTCTACACGCGTGGCGCCCTCGGCTTCTCTTCACTGTGGGTGGGAAGTGGCGTGCTTTGCGGGGTCTTGCTGACGTCGCCGCGCCGCGAATGGCTGCCGTATCTGCTGGGCGCCTTCGCTGCATCCCTGGTGGTCAATATCCTGCTGAACGGCTTGAGTCAGATCGGGATCGTATTGAGTTTCGCGAACACGCTGGATGCATGGATCGTCGCCGCAGCCGTGGCCAGTCGGGTCAACGACGTGAGCGATCTCACCCAGCTCAAGAGCAGTTTTGTTGTTGCCATCGTTGCCACACTGGTGGCCTGTACAGTCTCGGGACTGATTGCATCGGTGGCCGGGGATGATTCTGCGACCACGCCGGCGCCTTTCGCGGGGCTCTTCCTGACATGGTTTGCGTCGCACCTGCTGGGAATGGGCATTTTCGCAACGCTGACGATCGCTGCGTGCGTGGAAGGCTTGAAGATCCTTGGCCAGCCGGGACAGCGGGTGGAACTGGCAGCGACATTGGGCCTGGTCGCCGTGGTTTGCTGGCTGGTGTTTGCACAGTCACGTTTTGCGGTGACCTTCCTGGTCTTCCCGCCCCTGATGTTGTGCGTCTTCCGCCACCGCTTCAGCGGGTTCGTGCCTGCAACCGGCATCGTCGCGGTGATAGCGACGATGCAGACAGCCGCCGGACATGGTCCTTTCATGGTGGGGGAGGGCGTCAGCGACCTGCAGCGCACGCTGATGCTGCAGGCCTTCATCGCGAACGTGAGCTTGCTGGCGTTTCCAATCGCGGTGGCGGTGACCGAGCGCAAGCTGCTCATGCATCGCCTCGCCCGACGCGAGCATGACTATCGCCTGCTGGCGGACCATTCGAGCGACCTGGTGAGCCATATCGCCGCCGGCAACCAGCGTCGCTACATTTCGCCCTCCGTCTTCGAGATGCTGGGTTGGACCCGTGAGGAGTTCGCGGAGCCGCGCTGGGACCTGATACATCCGGAGGACCTCGAGAATGTCCTTCAGATATTCGATGCGGTGTCCCGCACGGGCGTCGGCGCGAGCGTCGAATGCCGAATGCAGCACAAGCATGGCCACTACGTGTGGATGGAACTCAAGGTGCGCCGCGTACCCGGCGAGGGAGAGGGTGAAGCGCCGGGTATCGTGTTCGCCGGCCGCGACATAACCAAGCGCCGGGAATACATGGTGGCACTGGAACGGCAGGCGCGCCACGACGTCCTGACCGGGCTGGGGAATCGCCTGTACTTCAATGAGCGAATGGACCTGGCGATCGCGCGCAGCAGCCGCAGCGGCAAGGCATTGGCCCTGCTTTACCTGGACATCGACCATTTCAAGCGTATCAACGACACCCATGGGCATGCGGTGGGCGATGCGGTGCTGCGCGAGTTTGCAGTGCGCCTGCTTGCCAGTATTCGTGCGACCGATTTCGCCGCGCGCCTTGGTGGTGACGAGTTCGTGGTGCTGGTCGATGACATCGATGCGCCGGATGCACCGCAGGCGATCGCCGAGAAACTGATCTCGAGCCTACGCAACGAAATTGTCGTGGGCCAGGAGCGATTGAGCGTGACGACTAGCATCGGTATTGCCGAGGGCACGGTGTTCCGGGGTGGTCGCGACGAACTGTTGCAACGGGCCGACGCCGCACTCTATGAAGCCAAGCTCGCAGGCCGCAACACATGGTGCATCAAGACGTCGAATCAGGATTCGTAGAGCGAACAGGTGTCAGTCGGCGTTGGTCTTGTCCAACCGATACTCGAACACCGCTTCCAGGTGCGGCTGCGTCGCGTCACCGGGGACACTCTTCTCGAAGCAGATCGACGCCTGCAGCCCCTTGAACGAGAGGATGGCGACCTGGTTGTCGAACCAGGGCTTGTCGTGGCACAGGCCCCAGCGAACGTCGGGCCGCCCGACGCCGGCCAAACGCGAGATAGACCGCATCAACACACCCGCCCAGCGCGACCAACCCGCGCGCATGATGCGCTGGTCCCGCGCACCCAGCGGGTTGCGCAGTGGTGAGCAAACGGCTTGGTGGATAGCGCTGCGGACTTTTGATCGGGGGAACCGGGCCTCGGCCAGGTACACGTGGTGGACGTCGCCGGACAATATGGTGAGTGTGCCGGGTGCTTGGCCGTGTTCGCCGGTGGATACACGACGGATGAGATCCACGATGCGCTTGAACGAAGTGCCGAACGCGCTCCAGTGTTCGAGGTCCAGCCAACGGCGCAGGCGTTCGCCCTGTTTCGCCCACCAGCTGCCCCAGGCGCCGGCGCAGACCGCTTCGCTCCAGGCTTCCAGATGGTGGATGCCGTGGCCCAGCAGTACCGGCAGTGATGTGCCCAGCATCAAGTGCGCGAATTCTCCGCGCATGTGCGCCTCGACCCAACGCCATTCCTTTTCGTCGAGCATGTCGCGGCCACCATTGGCGAGCATCCTGCCCGCACGAGAGTCCACCACCACCAGCCTGCTGTCGCCAAAATCGCGGTAGAAGCTCCAGCGGTAGCTGTCCGGCTCCTTGTCTGCGCGCTGGGCGAACCTGCGCAAGTGTCCCGCGAATTCCTCCGGCGCCTCACTGTTGCGGATCCGTTCGAACAATTCATCCTCGTGCAATTCGCGCGGCGACAGGTTGCCCAGGTGTTGGTAGATCCAGTACGACATGAAGCCGCCGACGATGCGCTCGTGCCACCAGGGCTTGTTGCGCATCTCCTTGACCCATGATTCGGAAATGTTCCAGTCATCGTGGACATCGTGGTCGTCGAAGATCATCACACTGGGCACAGTGGACAGCAGCCAGCGGATCTCCGCCTGGCCCCAGGCGTCGCGATACAGCCGCGTGTACTCCTCGAAATTCGCCAGTTCCTCGCCCGGCGGCTGGCTGGTATCGCGCCTGGTGCGGATCCAGGCGCACACCGGCGGCGAAACCTCGTCGGCATAGATCTGGTCGCCGATCATCAGCAGCGCATGCGGCCACTCATCCGGCACCTGCCCGCGCATGCGCATTGCGAGTGCGCGCAAGGCATCAATTTCGAACCCGTGCTTCTCGTCCTGCGCATGGGTCAGCGTATACGGCGGCTCATGCGGCATGGATACACGGCACGAGCCGAAAGCGACCCGCAGCGTCGCGTCCTTGTCGAAGGTCTGGATGACGCTCGGCGGGAACGGGGAATCCGGCTCGGGCCATACGCATTCGCCGTCGATCTGCACGGTGTAGGCATGACGCGTTGCCGGCGCGAGGTCGGTCATGTACACCAAGGCATAGTGATGGCCCTCGACCTCGAAGGTCGGCGCGGTGTGCCCCAGCACTTCGACCTCGCAGGCGCCGTCGACCTCGACCCAGACGGTGGCCTCGGTGTTGCCCACATACCGCAGCATTGGGCCGAGAATCAGGGCAGGCATTGGAAAACCGGTTTGAACAGGGTGTCTGCGAATGCCATCGGGCATGCCTCAGCGCTAGGGAAGGCTCAAAGAGTAGCGACGGTGCCGTGATGCCGCAGTCGTAGGCACAGTCCTGATGTGTTTTCAGCTTACGTCTGATCCCAGCCAGCGCGACAGATAGACTCTTTCGAAGGCGAAGACCGCCACAATACCCGTGACAGCATAGGCCACGATGGTCGGATCCGAGCGCAGCTTCATCACCGTAAAAGCTCCCAGCACGACGGCATCCAGGATCAACGCTGTCAGCAAAACGGGGGCGACGGCCCCTACTTCCTTCCGCCGGAAGCGGAAAACGCCCCAGTGGATCGTCATGTCCATCACCAGATAGAAAAACGCACCCAGCGAGGCAATCCGGCTCAGGTCGAACAAGATTGCCAGCACCGAAGCGACCACCACGGTGTAAACCAAAGTATGGCGCTGGATGGATCCTGACATGCCGAAATGTTTGTGCGGTATCAGCTTCATCTTGGTTAGCATCGCCAACATGCGCGACACCGCGAAGACGCTGGCCAGGATCGCCGAAGCTGTGGCTACGGCAGCCAGCAGTACGGTCAAGTAGAAGCCCATGTCACCTAGTGCGGGTTTGGCGGCTTGCGCGAGCGAATAGTCTCGCGCGGCGATGATTTGATCGATGCTCAGGCTCGACCCCACGCCGAACGCCACCAGCAGGTAAACCACGACGCAGAGTCCGATTGACATCGCGATAGCGCGCCCCACATTGCGATGCGGCTCGGTGATTTCAGCACCGCTATTAGTAATGGTCGTGAAACCCTTGAACGCGAGGATCGCCAGGGCAACCGACGCAATGAATCCGGTCAAGCCGAACGTGGTGCCGGTTTTCGAGGCGGCGGCGAAATGAAAGCCGCTGGACCACAACGCTGCGATGCCGAACAGTGCGATTCCACCGATCTTGATGGCTGCCATGACGATCGACAACCAGCCAACGGAACGATTGCCCGCCAGGTTGACGACAAAGGCAAACAGAAGCACCGAGACCGCCAACACCGGCACCCAGGGACCATCGCTGACATTGAAGGGACGCAATGCATACGTCGCAAAGGTTCGCGCCACCAGACTCTCGGCGATCACCATGCTGAGCGCCATCAACAAGGCGGCGCCGGCCGCAATCGCGCCCGAGCCATAACACTTCTGCAAGATCATCGCGATGCCGCCCGAGGATGGCCACGCGTTGGACATCCGGATGTAGCTGTATGCGCTGAAACTGGTGACCACAGCGCCCATGATGAAGGCGATGGGGAACAGCGGGCCGGCCAATTCGGCGATCTGACCCGTGAGCGCAAATATGCCTGCGCCGATCATCACGCCGGTTCCCATTGCGACCGCACTACCCAGCGTGATGGAATCTGGTTTGTAGTCGCCATGCTGATCGGCGTTCTTCATTCGGCAGCTCCTATGTTTGGTGCGGGTTGGTTGGTTTCGACAGGAAGCAATGGCAGCCACCGACACCGCTGCTATGCATCGCAAAGCTACGCACTATCTCGGAGCGTGAGCACCGGGGAAAAACCGCCGTTGGGCGTGCGGAAGTTGGTGGTTTGACCTTGATAGAGCCGCGCCAGGAACAGCACCGGCTCGCCGGCATAGGCGAAACATCGGATATCGAACTTCAGCGGTGGCGCATCCGTTTGCAGGTGTCGCTGACCGGGCACAACCAACGCCTGGGCAACGTAGGGCATCGACGGCATGTCGTCCCAGACCCGGCGGGTCAGCTTGTCACCGCGGTAACTGGCGCGGCTGCCGAAACCGGTCGCAGGTTTGAAGAACCACTGCCGACGTTCGGACCAAAGCCGATCGCGATTCTCTGCATTCAATTGAACGGTGGTTGGCACGCTGGCCAGCAAGATATCGACTGTATCCTGGGGCAATCCGGCGTTGTGCAGGAACGCGTGATCACTCAGTAGTGTCAGGTTGCGCTTGTCCGCGTACAGCGCATGCGGATGCGGGCTTACCGCGACATGGCCGGCAGCAAAGGCCTCGCGCAGCGAGGCGTGGGAGGGTTCATGCAGGGAAAAGTCCGTCAGGCGGTTGTAGGCCATGTCCACTTCAAGCCCATCTGGCCCATCCAGGCAAAGCTTGCCGCCGTGATGCAGGAGTTGCTCGGGTGCTGCGATCCGTGCCGCGTATCCGTACCGCGAGAACAAATCTCGGTAAAGAAGGAATTCCGGGTAGAGAAACTGCGTCTCAGGCGAGTCGTCGACGATAGCCATGTTGTGCAGGGGCTGCTGACCTTTCTGGCACAGCCATTCGTGCGCCATGACCTGCACGACGCGTTGTTCGACCGTCTCAAGATCAGTAGGTGATTGCATCCGGTCAGGTGCGCAGGCTTGAACAGCCTGGGCAATCGGCAAGCCCAAGAGCAAACCGCCCGGGTTCGTGTTGACCTCGATCAGTTGCGGTGGCGCGTTACCGGCGATGTGAAAGTTGAACCCGAGCACGCCGCCCGGCGAGTTCGGCTCGTTGGCCGGGCGCTCCGGACACCAAGGCGCGATTGCCTTCAGGTACGCCGGATTGCGTACGACTACCTCAAGCGATTTGGCCACCCGAGCCATCGACGCAATATCGGCAGCATCCACATACAACGGCACCGCAGCCAACCAGTTCGACTGCATCCTTTCTACGGTGTCTCCAATTCCCATTTGCTTCCAACGCATCTTCATCTGATCACGCAATTGTTCGTGATCGAATCCGGGGCAGACGCAGGCTCGATTGAGCGAGGCTGCATCGCGTTGAAGGCATTGTCGCGAGTTGACTTCGCAGTCAGACGCAGCTCCGGGCGGTTTCATGTGCGAACGGCTTCCTTGAGCTGTCGATCAATGGTGTCAGGGACATTGTTCGCAGGGGCGCGTGGCCGGACACGGTGGCGCCAAGCGCCGTGCTCAGTTCGTGCTCACTGTGAACTTTCACCTTTGCACAACCGCAGTGATCGCAATGCGATCATGCTGTGTATATCGGAACATTGTTTTCTTGAGGGAGATCATCATGTCCATCGCACACTTCATTGGCTTGCATCCCACTACGCGCGTTAAGGTCACACGCTTGGCCCTGGCCGTGGCGTTCACCTTCGCAGCAGGCACCGCGAGCGCACAGGACACGCGTGACAGCTCGGTGCCCCAGCCACAGGACACCGCCTATCCCGGCAGTATCCAGTTGCATGTGGATGCCAGCGACACCAGGCAGGGTATCTTCCGCGTGCAGGAGTCGATCCCGGTCCATGCCGGTGCGCTGACGCTGCTGTACCCGCAGTGGATTCCCGGCAACCATTCGCCCAGCGGTCCCATCGCCATGCTGGCCGGCCTGCAGATCAGTGCCAACGGCAAGCCGCTGAAGTGGAAGCGCGACGAGTACAACGTGTATGCCTTCCATGTCGACGTGCCTGAAGGCGCATCCACGCTGGATGTGCGGTTCCAGTATCTGTCGCCGCGCATGGACGGTTTCGAGATCACCGATCGCATGATGGACATGGACTGGAGCAAGGCGTCGTTATATCCGGCTGGACATTACTCGCGTGCCATCACCTTCGTGCCGAGCATGACCCTGGCACATGGCTGGCAGTTCGGTACGGCACTCGAAACCGCGTCGCAATCAGGAGATACCACCACCTTCAAACCGGTGACATTCAATAATCTGGTCGACTCGCCGGTTTATGCTGGACGCCACTTCAAGCGCGTCGACCTCAACCCTGGCGGCGCGGCACCGGTGCACCTTGACATCGTGGCCGATGATCCCAAATACCTCAAGATCACGCCCGAGCAATTGAAGGGGCATCGTGAGCTGGTGACACAGGCAATGAAGCTGTTCGGCTCGCACCACTACGATCATTACGACTTCCTGTTTTCGCTGTCAGAGGTATTGGGTGGCAACGGGACCGAGCACCACCAGTCCAGCGAAAATGGCGTGGACGCCGACTATTTCAGCGCCTGGGACAGCAATGCGCCCGGGCGCGATCTGCTGGCGCATGAGTACACGCATTCGTGGAATGGCAAGTTCCGCCGTCCTGCCGATCTGTGGACGCCGAACTTCAACGTACCGATGGGCGATTCGCTGCTATGGGTGTACGAGGGCCAGACACAGTACTGGGGGCTTGTGCTCACCGCGCGTTCTGGCATGTGGTCGTCGCAACAGTTCCGTGACGCATTGGCGATGGATGCGGCCAAATACGAGCGCAATCGTCCCGGGTTTGAATGGCGCACGCTCGAAGACACCACCAACGATGCGACCGCCGCACATCGCGAGAGCCTGCCCTATCGCAGTTGGCAGATGAGCGAGGAGTACTACAGCGGTGGCGAGATGATGTGGCTGGCGGCGGACGCGAAAATCCGCAGCCTGACTCATGGCGCGAAGTCACTTGACGACTTCGCGCAGGCGTTTTTCGGCGTCGATGAGGGCAGCTTCGTCACTAATACCTATGCCTTCGATGACGTGGTCACGGCATTGAATGGCGTGGTTGCGTACGACTGGGCGGGCTTCCTGCACCAGCGCGTCGATACGCTCAAGCCGTCATTGCTGGATGGGTTGGCGGCCAGCGGCTGGAAACTGGTCTTCAGCGACCAGCAAAGCGCGTTTGAAAGTCAGTACAACAGCCGCCCGGAATCGGCGCGCCACATGTACAACTTCATCTGGTCGATCGGCCTGAGCATCAACAAGCAGGCACAGATCAACGACGTGCTGTGGAACGGCCCGGCGTTCAAGGCCGGTATCAGCACCGGTGCCACGCTGCTGGCCGTCAACGGTCGGGACTACTCGCGGGAGGTGCTGACGGACGCGATCGCCGCCGCCAGGGACAGCAAATCACCGATCAAGCTGTCGCTGAAATACCAGGGTGGCTACGAAACCGTCTCCGTCGACTACTTTGACGGCCTGCAATACCCGCACCTTGAGCGCATCGAGGGCACACCCGATTACCTGAGTCTGATCATCGCTGCGCGGAAGTAGCCAATCGAGTCGTCCTCCGGCGACCGAATCGCAGCAACAAAAACGCCCGGCAAGCCGGGCGTTTTTGTTGATGATCCGAAGCGAATCAGATCAGGGATTCATTTGCTGCAGGTTGAGGATCGTCCCCAAAACCGCCTGCAGGATCGATGCGGTCCCATTGTTGTTGTAGTCGCCAAGGTAGTTATTGCTGTAATTGCCGTACTGGCTACGTGATCCGTAGCCATCGTTGTAGCCTCGCTGGAAGCCCTCGCGGAAGTAATGGTTGTACTCCTCGCGATCGACGTAGTAGTTGTCGTAGCCGTAGTTGGCATCCTGATAGGCGTAGGAACTCCGGTAATTGCTGTTCGAGCGGTCAGAGCGATCGGCATGGCCTGCGCGCAGGCCCTCCTGGTAGCCATAGTTCACTGCCTGCCTGAGTAAATCCGCTCCGTATTGGTTGGTCGTGTAATTGCGGCCACCAAAGGAGTACCGGTAGGTATTTGGCGAAGAGAAGTACGGATTGTTGTTGTAGTCGTAGCGCTGGTTGTTCAGCCTGGTCTGCTGCGCGTTGAGACGCTGGTAGTACGTCTGCTGATAGCGGTACTGGGCATTACGCTTACCCTGCTGCAACTGCCGCAAATGCTGCTGATCGAGTTCGCGCGCACGTTTCTGGTACTGGACATTGGCCTGCATCCGAGTGCGCTGCTGTTCAATGCGATTGCGCTGGTCGCGATCGGAGATCCGCTGATGATCGTCCTGTCGGTGATCCTTGCGTGCATCCTGCAGTTGTTTCTGGCGCTGTTCGGCGTTCTTGTCGCGCTGCTGATTCGCACGATGCTCCTGTTGTTTTGCGAGGACATCGCGCTGTTCGGCTACACGAGACTGTGCATGCTGGAATCGATCCGCTTGCTTGTCCGCTTTTTCCTTCTTGCCTTTGTCTGCCTTGTTTTTTTCCTTGTCTTTGTGGCCGTTCTTTTTGGCATCCGACTGGTTTTCGTGACGATGATCCTGCTCCGCTCCGGTCGGCTGGCTTGCTGACGCGGGCGCGATCATGCTGGTTGCAAGCACCGCGCTAATCATGGCGGCAAGCACGGTGTGGTTGCGAAGGGACATATTCATGTGATTTTCCTGTGGGTTGCGCGAAGTCGCTTCGCGTTGAATGACACCACGGTGCTGAAACCGATTGAACGGCGCCAAGACCTGTGTATTCAACCTGTTTGCATAAAACAGGCATTCCAGCGACAACGTTCTGGAATGAAGTCAACGAATCTAAGTTAGCAAACCGGAAACCAGCCGGGCGTGAAGCCATCGCGACGGCAAATGCCCATATTCAGCTTCGGGGCGAGGGGAATGGAAAAGCAGAAATTCCGTCGGGATTTTTGTCCCGGTGATGAGAGTGGTTGGTGAATGTGTTTCGCTTGAACTGAAGTCGTTCAAAGCCCCGTTGCCGTAATCCCCCTCCGTTTGCTCCGACCCGCCATCACGTGCAGTTTCGCAAGCACATGCAACGATTCCAGCATGAGTCATCAATGGCGCAACAAGGCGCCATCCACCGATGCATCAAGGGAGACCAAAGTCATGACCAAGCATCCGCAAGACCATCCGCCGTCCAGCCAGGCACGGCAGCCGCGGCGCATCATCGATGACACCGGATCAAACGATTTCGACCGCGAGCAAGTGGATATTCCGATTGATGATCCAGGCGATGCCCAGCGTTCATCGAAGTCCGAACCGGACGGTGATGGCGAGGAAGGCCCACTGAATCCTGGAAGTGGATACCCCCCCAATCCGGATCTAGGCCTGTAGAAAAATTCTATTGGGTGATTGGCCGAAAAGCATTTCCGCGCAAAGGGGCGCGGAGGTAATCAAGTTCGATCAACCACCTCCACTCCCTTCTTTGACAGGGTGCATTTCAGCAACCCGGTCCTCCGCTGGTTGTGACTTCTCCCCGGCGCCAGACAGGCGCCCGGCGCTTGCCTTGGTCAATGGCTTTTCGGGTGAAATACCCGGCCATTGCCAGTGCAGCCAACAGGGCCACGATCGATGCCTCGGCGCCGAACTCTCCGCCGCTCAGGATCGCCGGTCCAGCGGTGGTTGAATCGAGCAAGCCGCAGACCTCGAAGCCCGAAACCCGGATGCCCACGTAGCAATGGTCCAGAGGCAAGCGTGTCGGTGAGTGACGAAAGCGGGGCAGAGCAGCGTCAATCCGGGGAATCGGCGACGAAGAGCGGCAGTGGGATGGAAGTCGCTCAGGGACTTCCGTTTCAGTGCTTGCACGCTATTGCAGCTACGCTTGCGGAGTGAAGGTACCCGCGAATTCCCCCGCAAGGAGCCAGCCATGAATAGCCCAGCCCACGAACCCGTGCCACTGCGCATCGACTTTGTGTCCGACATCGTTTGTCCGTGGTGCGCAATTGGCCTGGCGGCGCTGGAGCAGGCATTGCAGCACGTCGCCGGCGAGGTGCAAGCCGAGATTCATTTCCAGCCATTCGAATTGAACCCGCAGATGCTTGCCGAAGGCGAAGACATCACCGAGCACCTGCAGAAGAAATACGGACTGTCAGAAGCGCAGCTGGCCGAAAACCAGGAGCGCATTCGCGCGCGCGGTGCGGAGCTTGGTTTCACCTTCGGCATGGGTGCACGCACGCGTACTTACAACACCTTCGATGCGCACCGCTTGTTGCATTGGGCCGGGCTGGAAGGTGAGGGCAAGCAGGCGGCGCTGAAGCATGCACTACTGCGCGCGTACTTCACCGATGGCAGGAATGTGTCCAACCACGCCACCTTGCTCGACATCGCGGAATCGGTTGGCCTGCCTGCCGAACGTGCGCAGACGATCCTGGCCTCGGATGAATTCGCTGCCGACGTGCGTGCGGACGAGGATCGCTACCAGCGCAACGGCATCAGTGCCGTGCCGGCGGTGATCATCAACCGGCGCCACCTGATTTCCGGCGGGCAACCGGTCGAAGTGTTCGAGCGCGCGTTGCGGCAGATCGTGCAATCCGGCGACGCGTAATAATTGACATAAGTTCGTCCACGCCAGGCAGTGCAATGACCCATGTCGCCGTCCTCACGCCCGATCCAACGGATGCCTCGCATGGCGAGCTGTGGCCCAAGGTGCTGGCGCGCCTGCAGCATGCCCTCGACGGCGTTGGCATCACCACAGTGCCGACGCCATGGACCGAGCACGTCGATGATGCCAGTGGTCTGCAGGATTACGCGCGGGTGTTGCCGCTGCTCACCTGGGGTTATCACTTTGATCACGCGCGCTGGTTGCGTGCCTGTCGCACTTGGGAACAAGCCGGCCTGCGTTTGGCAAATCCTGCGCAGGTGCTGGCATGGAATTCGGACAAGCGTTACCTGGGCTGGTTGGCCGAACGCGGCATCGCGATTCCTCCCACCACCTGGAGCGACCGGGTCACCCGCGAACAGCTCGATGCCATGTTCGATGTCACCGGTGCGGATGAGTTGATCCTCAAGCCGTCGGTGTCTGGCGGTGCATGGAAGACGCGACGGTTGCGCCGCCCCGACGCCATCGACGCACTGCGCGACGGCACCACCATGCTGTTGCAGCCGTACCTGCCCAGCATTGAAACCCGGGGTGAGACCTCGCTGCTGTTCTTCGGCGGACGCCTGAGCCATGTGGTGAACAAGCGGCCGGTCGTGGGCGAGTTCCGGGTGCAGGAAGAGTTCGGCGGGTTGTATCGCTTGTTGAACGTGCCGCCCGAGGGTGCGCTTGCATTGGCCGAACAGGTGCTGGCGGCAATCGAGGCGCCATTGCTGTATGCGCGCATCGACATGGTGCCGGATGCCGATGGTCGCTGGTTGCTGATGGAAGCCGAATTGATCGAACCCGATTTCTACCTGGGCATGGATCCGCGCCAGGGTGCCGGCTTCGCGCAGGCACTTCGTGAAGCGCTCACGCCTTGAGCTTGTATCCCGTCCTGAAGATCCACCATACCGCACCAAGGCACAGCAGCAGGAAGCCCACAGTGGCTGCAGCGCTGACTACGACGTTGACGTCGGAGATCCCGTAGAAGCTCCAGCGGAACCCGCTGATCAGATACACCACCGGGTTGAACAGGGTGATCTTCTGCCACACCGGCGGCAGCATGCTGATGGAATAGAATGCGCCGCCCAGGAAGGTCAGCGGGGTGACGATCATCAACGGCACCACCTGCAGTTTCTGGAAATCGTCCGCCCACAGTCCGATGATGAAACCGAACAGACTGAAGCTCACTGCAGTCAGCAGCAGGAAACACAGCATCCAGAATGGATGCGCGATTTCATAGGGCACGAACAGTCGGGCGGTAATCAGGATCAATATTCCCAGCATCACTGACTTGGTCGCGGCAGCTCCCACATAGCCAATCACGATTTCCAGCGACGACACCGGCGCCGACAGCAGCTCGTAGATGGTACCGGCCCACTTCGGCATGTAGATGCCGAACGAGGCGTTGGAGATGCTTTCGTTGAGCAGCGACAGCATTAGCAGGCCGGGGATGATGAAGGCGCCGTAGCTGACCCCATCGACATCGCCCATGCGTGAACCGATAGCCGCGCCGAACACCACGAAGTAGAGCGACGTCGACAGCACCGGCGAGGCAATCGATTGGGTAAGTGTGCGGAAGGTGCGGGACATCTCGAAACGGTAGATCGCCTTGATGCCGTGAATGTTCATGCGCTCATCTCCGGCGTCGCATCGGCAGGCTTGTCGTGCAGCAGGCCGATGAAAATATCTTCCAGCGAGCTTTCGCTGGAATGCAGATCCTTGAAACCGATGCCCTCATCGCCCAGCCGTCGCAACAACGTGGCGATGCCAGTGCGCTCGGCTTGCGTATCGAAGGTGTAGACCAGCGCATTGCCTTCGTCTGCGAGTTCCAGTGGTTCGCCGGCAAGCGACTCGGGAATACGTTCCAGCGGCGCCTGCAATTGCAGGGTCAGCTGCTTTTTGCCGAGCTTGCGCATCAGCACGTCTTTGTCCTCGACCACCACCAGCTCACCTTTGCGGATCACGCCGATGCGGTCGGCCATCTCTTCGGCTTCCTCGATGTAATGTGTGGTCAAGATGATGGTGACGCCGCTCTCGCGAAGCTCGCGCACCATCTGCCACATGTCGCGACGCAGTTCGACGTCGACGCCGGCGGTGGGTTCGTCCAGGAACAAAATCCTTGGTTCGTGCGACAGCGCCTTGGCGATCAGCACGCGCCGCTTCATGCCGCCAGACAGGGCCATGATCTTGCTGTCGCGCTTATCCCACAGCGACAGCGCACGCAGGACCTTTTCCAGATGCGCCGGATCCGGCGGCCGCCCGAACAGGCCGCGGCTGAAACGCACCGTAGCCCAGACGGTCTCGAATGCGTCGGTCGATAGTTCCTGTGGAACCAATCCAATCTTCATGCGGGCGGCGCGCGACTCGCGGACGATGTCGTGGCCATCCGCGAGCACCGTGCCAACGGTCGGATTGACGATGCCGCAGACAATACTGATCAGGGTGGTCTTGCCCGCACCATTCGGTCCGAGTAATGCGAAAATCTCGCCGCGACGGATATCCAGATTGATATCTTTCAGCGCCTGGAAGCCGGACTTGTAGGTCTTGCCCAAGCTGCGGATCGAGACGATGGGAGTGGTGTCTTGCAGCATCGGACCAACCTCGCGGGAGCAACCCATTGGCAATTGCGCATCCTACCGTTCCGGTGATCGCTGCAGATGCGCGATACTCCATCATCACATCCAGCGGAGCCGTCCATGGAATCCAACCAGCAGCCAGGTCATCGGCTTCAGATGACGCTACCCGCACTGATTGCCGTGCTGCTGGTTGCACCAGCGCATGCGCAGCAGACCGACGATGCCAGGCTCATCGCCGAGCGCAACCGCATCGAACAGGAATTGCAGCAGGTCGCAGTCGTTGATCGCAAGGTCATGGTGCCGATGCGCGACGGCACGCGCATGGCGGCGGACATCTATCGACCCAAGGACGCCAAGGGCAAGGTGCCGGTGATCTTTTCGCGCACGCCTTACAACTTCAACTTCTGGGATGTGAAGTTGGGTGCGCCGCGCGACATGAGCAAAGAGCTCGATGCGGTCAAGCGCGGTTACGCGCTGGTTGAAATGAACGAGCGTGGCCATTTCTTCTCGGAAGGCCATTACGAAATCCTCGGCGCGCCGATCACCGACGGCAGCGATGCGGTCCGCTGGATGGCGTCGCAGTCATGGGCCAACGGCAAGGTCGGCACCACCGGCTGTTCCTCTACCGCCGAGTGGCAGATGGCAGTGGTCGCTGAGGGCGACCCGCAGTTGACGACGTTCAACGTGCAAGGGTATGGCGCCGGCGTGGGCAAGGTTGGTCCGTATTACGAACAAGGCAACTGGTATCGCGGCGGCGCGATGCAGATGCTGTTCCTGGCTTGGCTGTATGGGGAGCAGAACCAGGTGCGGCCGATGTTCGCACCCGCCACTTCGCAGGCAGACCTGATCCAGGCATCGAAACTGTTTGACCTTGCCCCGCAAATGCCGCCGGTGGATTGGGACAAGGCGTTCTGGCACCTGCCGGTCAATGACATCCTGCGTTCGGTAGGCGCGCCCACTGGCATTGGAGCCAATGCGATGCCGACGCCGAGCGGCGGCAACATGATTGCGCGCACGCCCAACGATCCGGCGTGGTACCGGGGCGGGCTGTGGCACGAGACGATGCAGATCAACAAACCTGGATTGTGGTTCGTCAGTTGGTACGACGTCTCGGTGTCGCCCAATCTGGCTGCCTACAACCATGTGCGTGCGACCGCAGCGAAGGCGATTGCCGACCAGCAATACCTGGTGATCTCGCCCTCGCTGCATTGCAGATACACGCGTGATGGCGAGAACACCATGATCGGCGACCTAAGCGTGGGTGACGCACGCTTTGACTACAACAATCTGGTCTACGGCTGGTTCGACCACTTCCTCAAGGGTGAAGACAACCACGTGCTGGAGAAGCAGCCCAAGGTCATGTACTACGCCATGGGTGAGAACCATTGGAAGCAGTCTGAAACCTGGCCGCCGAAAGGCGCGACTCAGCGCACGCTGTACCTGAGCAGCGAAGGCAAAGCGAACACGCTGTATGGCGATGGCAAGTTGGTCGATACCGCCGATAGCAAAGATCAGCCCGACAACTTTCTTTACGACCCGGCCAATCCTGTGCCGACCTTCGGCGGCGGTGGTTGCTGCCAGGGCAATGCGGTTAAGTTCGGCGCCTACGACCAGAGCGCGCATGAAACCCGCAACGACATCCTGGTCTACGACAGCACGCCATTCACCCAGGACGTTGAAGTCAGCGGCCCGATTGGAGTGACCCTGTACGTCTCGTCCGATGCCAAGGACACCGATTTCACCTTCAAGGTGATCGACGTGCACCCGGACGGCAAGGCCTACAACATCACCGAGAATATCCAGCGCATGCGCTACCGCGACGGTTTCGACAAGCCGCTGGCATGGATGGCGCCTGGCCAGGTTTACAAGGTCACGTTCCAGCCGATCGATACCAGCAACGTATTCAAGGCCGGGCATAAGCTGCGCATTGCGGTTTCCAGCAGCAACTTCCCGCGCTTCGACCGCAACCTCAACACCGGCGGCAACAATTACGACGAAGCCAAGGGTGTGGTGGCCCACAACACAATTCACCATGATGCCGACTATCCGTCGCAGGTCACCCTGACCATCGTTCCGGGTGGCGGCAAGCCGGCAAACATCAAAACAGGTCGTTGAGTTTCATGCGTAATCCCCTGCAAGACCAATTGCTGAAGGCGGGGCTTGCCAAAAAAGGCAAGCTCGCCCAGGTCGTGCGCGAACAGACCAAGCAGCGCCATGCCAAAGGCGTGCAGGCGACCGATGCCGACAAGGTGGATACCGCGCAGTTGCATGCCGAACGTGTCGAGCGTGATCGGCAAATCGCAGCCGAGCGCAATGCGCAGGCCAGGCAGCGCGAGCTGCAGGCGCAGGTGCGACAGATCATCGACATGCACAAGCTGCCGGATACTGGCGAGATTCCCTATGCATTCGACGACGCCGGCCGCATCAAGCGCATCCATGTTGATGCCGCGCAGCGCACACTGCTGACGAAAGGCGCGTTGGTGGTTGCGCGCCATGGCGATGGATACGTGCTTTTGCCGCGCGCTGCCGCGGACAAAGTGCTTGAACGTGACCCAGCCGGCATCGCGCTGGATCATCGATCCCGTAATGCTGGCGAAACGACATCGCAAGTCGATTCGAACGATGACGATGCGTTCTATGCCAGATTCAAAGTGCCGGACGATCTGGTCTGGTAACGGCGGAGCCTCCATGCGCAGCACGTCGACCATGACCATTGACGGATTTTTCCGGTGCGTGTTCTAAGATCCTTGCTTTTCCCCATGCCGGAGTTGCGCCATGTCCCTGCGTCCATTGCCCCTCGCAATCTCCCTTGCCATCGCCACCGCGATTGCCCTGACCGGCGGCCTGGTGGCTTGCCAGCCGAAGACCGCCGCCGCGCCGGACGCGAGCGCTGACACGGCGCCTGCGCTGGAATCAAACAGCGATATCGCCGCCAAGGTGGCGTCCTATGCGCAGGTAGAACTCAAGGTCGACCTTTCCAAGCTTCCGGAAGGTGACCGCCAGGCCATCGTGTTGCTGCTGCAGGCCGGACAGATCATGGACGGCCTGTTCTGGAAGCAGGTCTATGGCGACAAGGACGCACTGCTGGCGAAGATCAGTGATCCCGCCACGCGCCGCTTCGCCGAGATCAATTACGGCCCGTGGGACCGGCTGGATGGCGACAAGCCCTTCATCGCAGGCGTTGGCCCGCGTCCACCGGGTGCACGTTTCTATCCGGCCGACATGACCAAGGCCGAGTTCGACGCCGCCAACCTGCCGGGCAAGGACGGCCAGTACTCGCTGATCGAACGCGACGACGCCGGCAAGCTCAAGGTCGTGCCGTATCACGTGGCCTACAAGGCCGAACTTGAACAGGTCGCCGGCCTGCTGCGGCAGGCGTCCAAGGTCGCCAGCGACAAGGGCTTCCGCGATTACCTGAACCTGCGCGCGAACGCGCTGCTCAGCGACGACTACCAACCCAGCGACATGGCATGGATGGACATGAAGTCCAGCCCGATCGATGTGGTGATCGGACCGATCGAGAACTACCAGGATGCGCTGTACGGCACGCGTTCCGCGTTCGAAACCTTCGTGCTGGTCAAGGATGTCGAGTGGAGCGAGCGATTGGCCAAATTCGCCAAGCAATTGCCAGCGCTGCAGCGCGGCCTGCCAGTGGATGCGAAGTACAAAGCCGAGATGCCCGGCACCGACGCCGACCTCAATGCCTATGACGCGATCTATTATGGCGGTGATGCCAATTCCGGCGCAAAGACCATCGCCATCAACCTGCCCAATGACGAAGAGGTGCAACTGGCCAAGGGTTCGCGCCGGCTGCAGCTGAAGAATGTGATGCAGGCGAAGTTCGACACGATCCTGGAACCCATCGCCGATGAACTGATTGCCAGCGACCAGCGTGCGCATATCAGCTTTGACGCGTTCTTCCAGAACGTGATGTTCCATGAAGTTGCGCATGGCCTGGGCATCAAGAACACGCTGGACCGCAAGGGCACGGTGCGCGAGGCACTGACCGACCTGGCCGGTGGATACGAAGAAGGCAAGGCCGACATCCTGGGCCTGTACATGATCGGCAAACTCGGCCAGATGGGCGAGCTGGACGCCACCAAGCTGGACGACAATTACGTGACGTTCCTGGCCGGCATCTTCCGTTCGGTGCGCTTCGGCGCCAGCGATGCGCACGGCCGCGCCAACATGGTCGCGTTCAATTTCCTGCAGGAGCATGGCGCGTTTTCCCGTGATGAAGCCAGCGGTACATATCGCGTGGACTTCGACAAGATGAAGACCGGCGTGGATGCGCTGTCGGCGAACATCCTCACCCTGCAGGGCGATGGCGACCACGCCGGCGCACAGGTCATGCTGGACAAGTACGGCAAGGTTGGTCCGCAACTGCAGGGCGACCTGGACCGCATCGCGAAGAAGAACATTCCGGTCGATATCGTGTTCAAGCAGGGTCGCGAGGTGTTGGGGCTCTGATCGCGTTGGTTATCCCATGAGCACGCCTGCCGACTCACGTCCAATCCCGCCCGAGAAACCGCTGCCGATGGATTGCTGCGACAGCGGCTGTGCGCGCTGCGTGTTGGATATCTACGAGGATGAGCTGGAGCATTACCAGACGGCGCTGGCGGCTTGGGAAGCGCGCCAGCACGACCCCGACGAATGAGCCGTCATTGAATTGCAGTCAGTCTGCCGTGTGGCTGCCGGTGCATAGCGCACGTTTCTGTGCCGGCGATAGCTGCTTGATTGCATGTTCGGCGCGGCTCGCCGTCGCGCGGTCGGGATGCTCGAAGCGGGCCAGTATCCGCAGCGGCGGGTATGAGCGGGTGTAGCGCGCACCCTTGCCGGCGACGTGCTGTGCGTAACGGCGTTCGACGTCGGTGGTGATGCCCGTATACAGGCTGCCACCACGACATTCGAGCAGATAGACGTACCAGTTGGACATGCCGCGAGTGTAACGATGCGTACCAGTTTATCTCGCGGGTCGAACGCAATTCAGTCCGGCAATACCTTGCCCGGGTTGAGTAGGCCATCGGGATCGAATGCCTGCTTGACCGCGCGCATCGTCGCCAATGTGGGGCCATCGAAGGCATCGGCCATGTAGGCACGCTTGGCGGTGCCGATGCCGTGTTCGCCGGATAGGGTGCCGCCCAGCGAGAGGGTCAGTGCGAACAGTCGTGGCAAGGCGGCATGCGCACGTTCGTTCTCACTGGCGTCATCCGGATCGAACAGGATGTTGGCGTGCACGTTGCCATTGCCGGCATGGCCGAAGGCGACGATCGGCAACGCGAATTCGCGTGACAAACCTTCAATCCCACGCACCAGTTCCGGAAGCCGTGAAACCGGCACCACAACGTCTTCGTTGATCTTGCCGGGTGCAATGCTGCGCAATGCAGGTGACAGCGCCTTGCGTGCTTCCCAGAGTGCAGTGCTGGCCTCGGGGTCGGACGCGCTGTCGAGCACGAGCAAGCCATCGCCAGTGGCTGCACGCTGCAGTGCGGCGAGTGCATGCGGCAGGCTGTCGACATCGCCGTCGGCTTCGATCATCAGCAGCGCGCCTGCGTCCGGCAGGTCGGCGCCGCCAACATCACGGGCAAGCCGAATACAGGCGGCATCCATGAATTCCAGCATCGACGGCGCGATCGGCTGCGCCATGATTCGCGCCACTGCCGATGCCGCACTGCCGACATCGGCATACAGCACGCGCAGGCTGGCACGATGTGGTGGCAGCGGCGCAAGTTTCAGGGTTGCCTCGACAATCAGCGCCAGCGTGCCTTCGCTGCCGACCAGCAGATGGGTGAGGTCGTAGCCGGTGGCATCCTTGGTGGTGGCGCTGCCGACCGTGATCAACTCGCCGCGGCCGGTGACTGCGACCAGGCCGAGGATGTTGTCGCGGCTGGTGCCATATTTCACTGCGTGCGGACCGCCGGCATTGCAGGCCAGGTTGCCACCGATGGTGCATTGCCCGGCGCTGGCCGGATCCGGTGGCCAGAACAGGCCATGCGGCGCGAGCGCGGCCTGCAGGTCGGCATTGATCACGCCGGGTTCGACCACTGCATAACGATCTTCGGCATGGATCGCCACGATGCACTGCATGCGTTCGAACGACATCACGATGCCGCCCGAGTACGGGATCACTGCGCCGGTGCTGCTGGTGCCGGTGCCACGCGCGACGATCGCAACGCGATGTTCGCGGCAAAGATTGACCAGCATCTGGACCTGGTCGCGATTGATCGGAAACGCCACACCATCGGCGGGTGCGCAGCACTTTGAACTGTCGCTTCCATAGTCGCGGCAGGTGTCGCTGTCGGTGCGCCAGCCATCGCCCAACAGGTCCGTGAGCGCAGCATCGAACGCATTGGGCAAGTGTGAGGTCATGACTGCGATTTTAAATCGCCAAAGATCAACAGCCTTGATCTGGGGCAAGCAGACAGGCGACACAAGTTTCAGTCATGCCCGGCCAGGCCGCATGGCATTTGCATCAAGGCGAAGGTCAGTCCGCGACCTTGTGCAGCGCCGAACCCTTGTGCATCGCGACGTGGTCGGTCTTGTCGCTCTTGATCTCGTATTGTGGATCATCCTGCGAGCAGTGCCGGGTATAGCCCTTGTACTGGGTATCGGACGTGTGGACCTTGGTGATGTGGCCGCTGACATGGCCGGCCTCCGAATTCCAGCGGACGTGTTCGCCGACCTTGAATGCGTGGCTCATGACAGTGTTCCTTCTTCGTCTGGGTTTGGGTTCGGGGGATAGATGGGTTGTGCGTCGATGACACATGCGCCCTTGGTGAGGGTTGCGACCTCGACCTTGCTGGCGCTCATGATGTGCAACACGCGGATGCCGTCGGCGAGCAGGTAATCGCTGATGATCCGGCGATGGCAGCGCCACCAGACGGCCTCGGCGCACATCACTGCGCAGGCCTGCTGCTTCGCGCGTTGCTCAAGTGCCTGCAGGCCTGCATGGAATTCTTTCGTGTGTGCGTAAGCGGCATAACGGCGGAAGCTGGGATTGGTCCAGAACGGTGCGTCGTCATCGTCCAGCTTCGGGATTTCTGACGCGCGACGCCGTCCGGCAAGTGCGAGCAGGTGCCAGTACTCGATGCCGGCATCGGCCAACGAGCGTTGCAGGGCGTCGGCGTTGTACTGCGGATAGGCGCGCGATCCCGGCAGGCGGCGCACATCGACCACGCACTGGATGGACGCTGCCTGCAGCAGGCCGATGAATTCATCCAGTGGCCGCGTCGAGTGGCCGATGGTATGGATCGTGGTGGGACCATTGCCCATGTCAGGATTGTCGTTGGTGGCTTGCTAAGGTGATGTCATTTCGCGATGACGGCATCCTGCCATCGCGCCCGTATGATCGGCAGATCGTTCAATGGACACGCCGATGGCATCGCCGAATCGTCCCGCCATTCCGCGCACCGTCTGGGCGCTTGGCATGGTCAGCCTGTTCACCGACATGGGCTCCGAAATGGTGCACAGCCTGTTGCCGATTTTGTTGGCTACCGGGCTTGGCGCCAGTGCGCTGACGATTGGTTTGATCGAAGGTAGCGCGGAAGCGCTGGTGCTGGTGACCAAGATGTTCTCGGGATACCTGAGCGATGCGCTGGGCAAGCGCAAGCCGCTGGTGTTGCTGGGCTATGGGTTGGCGACCGCAGTCAAGCCGCTGTTCCCGCTGGCGACATCGATTGCCGCGATCACCACCGCACGCCTGCTGGACCGTTTCGGCAAGGGCATCCGTGGTGCACCGCGCGATGCGTTGATTGCCGATGTGACGCCGGTCGAAATTCGCGGTGCCGCGTTCGGATTGCGCCAGTCGATGGATACAGTGGGTGCGGTGCTGGGCCCGTTATTGGCGGTCGCATTGTTGTGGCTCTGGCACGACAACATCCGCATGGTGCTGTGGGTCGCGGTATTGCCCGGCCTGGTGGCGGTCATGCTGCTGGCGACGCTGGTGAAGGAACCGGCGGACGTTGTCAGGCGCACCGCACGCCTGCCGATTACACGTGAAGGACTGTCACGCCTTGGCAGATCGTTCTGGCGACTGGTCGCACTTGGCGCACTGATCGCGCTGGCCCGTTTCAGCGAGGCCTTCCTGGTCCTGCGTGCTTCCGAGCGCGGGCTGGAACTCACCTGGGTACCACTGGTACTGGTGGTAATGAGCATTGTCTACACGCTCAGCGCCTATCCGGCCGGCATCTTGAGTGATCGGATCGCGCGGGTGCGCGTGCTGGCACTCGGCATGTTGATGTTGGTGTTTGCCGATGTCGCATTGGCGTCCGCCCATGACTGGCGACTGGTATTCGTCGGGATCGTGCTATGGGGGTTGCACATGGGACTGACACAGGGTGTGTTGGCATCGATGATCACCGACCGCGTACCTGCTGAATATCGCGGCACCGCATTCGGCATGTTCAATCTCGCTTCTGGGTTGGCCCTGTTGGTCGCCAGCGGCGGTGCGGGCTTGTTGTGGGATCAGGTCTCGCCGGCTGCGACGTTCTGGGCAGGTGCCGGCATTGCACTGGCGGGCGTCCTCGCGTGCATGTCGATGCGGGGCGAGTCCGCAACCGCGCTCGCTACAAGAGGTTGACCCGGAACTTGCGGCCCTTGATCTTGCCGGCGCGAAGGCGCTCCAGCGCGTGTTTGGCGTGGGTGCGTGCAATCGCGACATAGCTGCGCGTCGCGTAGACGTCTATCTTGCCGATCGTGTCCTTGGGCAAGCCAGCATCGCCCGTGAGCGCGCCGACGATGTCGCCGGGGCGCAGCTTGTCGGTACGGCCGGCATCGATGCGCAGGGTAGTCATCTTTGCCTGTGGCGCGTTGGTGGGCTTGCCCTCCAGCGGTACGATGCGTTCAAAGCGGATCGGCTTGCCTTGGCCGCTTTCGAGCAAGCGCGCCTCGATCAGGCTTGCGCGGTTTCGCTCTGATGGCGCGACCAGACTCAGTGCGAGGCCGTCACGTCCGGCGCGTCCGGTGCGGCCGATGCGATGCAGATAGGTGTCGGCATCGGTCGGCAGTTCGTAGTTCACGACGGCGCCGATGTCGTCGATATCCAGTCCACGTGCGGCCACATCGCTGGCGACCAGCACGTTGCAGCTGCGGTTGGCGAAGCGCACCAGTACCTCGTCGCGGTCGCGCTGTTCCATCTCGCCATGCAGCGCGAGCGCGGTGAAGCCGTAGTGCGCCAGCGACCCGACCACTTCCTCGGTGTCGCGGCGCATGTTGCAGAACACCACCGTGGATTCGGGTTTGAACTGCAGCAGCAGCGATGCCAGCAAGGGCGCGCGGCGAGCGGGATCTGTCTCGAAGAAGCGTTCCTCGATGCTTGCCGGCTTGGCGCCGCCGTCGATGCTGACTTCCAGCGCATCACGCAGCATCGCGTTGCCTAGCGTGCGGATCGCATCCGGGAAGGTGGCCGAGAACAGCAACGATTGCCGGTCCTTCGGCGTGCGCTTGACCAGCGCACGGATGGATTCCTCGAAACCCATGTCGAGCATGCGGTCGGCTTCGTCCAGCACCAGCGTGTGGATCCCGCGCAGTTGCAATGCGTCTTTCTGTACCAGTTCCAGCACGCGGCCGGGCGTGCCGACCACCACATGTGGCGCATGGGTCAGTGAGGCCAGCTGCGGCCCGAGTGGAATGCCGCCGCACAGCACCGACAGCTTGAGATTGGGGATGCCGGTGGCGAGTTTGCGCAGGTGTTTGCCGACCTGGTCGGCCAGTTCGCGGGTCGGGCACAGCACCAGCGCCTGGGTGCCGCCGGTGGTCGCGTCGATCTTTCCCAGCAGGCCCAGCCCGAACGCCGCGGTCTTGCCGCTGCCGGTCGGCGCCTGCGCGATCACGTCGCGACCTTCCAGGATCGCCGGCAATGCCTGCGCCTGGATCGGCGTCATCTGGGTGTAGCCCAGCGCATCCAGCCCTGGCAGCAGGGTGGGGTCGAGGGCAAGCGAGGCGAACGGGATGGCGGAAGTCATCGCCCATGATCGCAGCTGTGCGTGATGGATGTGCGCGCCATGCGCGAACCTTGCGCGAATTGGTTGGGATCGCTGCGCGTAAACTGACCCGCCAACCTGCGAAGACCACGATGACCCAGCCCACGCCCAAGCATGCCCGCTACCACCAGCGCGGCCCGGTACCGCAGGACGTGATCGCGGCCGAGGCCTTCGAACTGCCCGTGCTGGAGGCCGGCCAGGCCTTGATCGAAGTGGTCGCCGCATCGATCAATCCGTCCGACGTGCTGACCCTGACCGGCGATTACGGGATGCTGCCGCCATTGCCCGCGGTGGGTGGCAACGAGGGTGTGGGCCGCGTGCTCGAAGTGGCTGCGGATGTATCGCGGCTGGCGCCCGGCCAGCTGGTGCTGTTGCCGATCGGCAGCGGTACCTGGACGACACATCTCATTGCCGATGCCGCGCAACTGCGGCCACTCCCGGCCGGTGCCGATCCGCGCCAGCTGGCGATGTTGACCGTCAATCCGCCGACCGCGTCACTGCTGCTCAGCGAGTTCGCCGAGCTCAAGCAGGGCGACTGGGTGCTGCAGAACGCGGCCAACTCGGCAGTGGGCGGTTATCTGGTTCAACTGGCCAAGGCGCGCGGACTGCGTACGGTCAACGTGGTGCGTCGCGAAACGGCCTGCGAGGCTGTGCGCGAACTTGGTGGTGATGTGGTGCTGGTCGATGGCGATGACTTGGCGAAGCGTGTGAAGGACGCCACCGGCGGCGCGAAGATCGCGCTGGGCATCGATGCAGTCGGCGGACTGGCCACCGAGCGGCTGGCACAGGCCGTGGCATCAGGCGGACTGATCATCAATTACGGTGCGATGAGTGGTGAGCCGTGTGCGATCTCGCCGGGGTCGCTGATCTTCCGCGGAATCCGCTTGCATGGATTCTGGTTGGCCCACTGGTACAAGACCTCGACCCCGGAGGCGCGCGCCGCATTGTTCGGCGAACTTGTTCGCCTGATCGCCACCGGTGCGCTGCACGCACGCATCCAGGCGACCTACACGCTTGACCAGATCAAGGACGCGATTGCGGCTGCGGCATCCGGCGAGCGTGACGGCAAGATCGTGTTGCTGCCGAACGGCGATCCCGGCGCGCATTGATTGCATGGCCTGTTTGAGCTGGTATTGCGCATGACGCAACAAATCATGGCCACGCCGGTGACGCGCAAGCGCTGCCTGCTTGCCTGCATCGCAATGCTGGCACTGGGCGGTCTGGTGCTGACCAGTTGCGCGCCAAAGCGAACGCCGGAAGAGGTGCGCGCGGAATTGTTGCGCAAGCTGCCGGTGTCGCTGGCCGACCGCGGCGGTTGGACGCGCGATATCCAGGCGGCGTTCGCCGCGCAGGATCTTGAACCCAGCAGCGAAAACCTGTGTGCTGCACTGGCTGTAGTCGAACAGGAATCGACCTATCACGTTGATCCAGCGGTGCCCGGGCTTGCCGGCATCGCGCGCCGGGAAATTGATCGTCGGGCTGCAGCGTTGCATGTGCCGCAGATGGTGGTCGAAGCGGCGCTCAAGCTGCGTTCGCCGGATAGCCGCACGTTCGCCGAACGCATCGCCGCCTTGCGTACCGAGCAGCAGCTGTCGGCGCTATTCGAGGAGCTGGCCGATCGCGTCCCAATGGGCCAGCGCCTGTTCGGGCGCTTCAACCCGATCCATACTGGCGGGCCGATGCAGGTGCGCATCGACTTCGCTGCACGCCATGCGCGTGGCTATCCGTATCCGATCGACGGCTCGATCCGGCGTGAAGTGTTCAGCCGTCGCGGCGGCTTGTACTTCGGCATCAAACATCTGCTTGGGTATCCGGTCGATTACCCGGCGATGCGCTATCGCTTTGCCGACTTCAACGCTGGCAGGTATGCCAGCCGCAATGCCGCATTCCAACGCGCTGCCGGGATTGCAACGGGCATGCGGTTGATCGGCGATGGCGACCTGCTCAAGCCCGGCGCACCTATAGACGCACCCGGCGGGACCGAACGTGCGCTGCGCAGCATCAGCGGGCGGCTAGGCATGGATGCGGCAGCGATTCGCGCCGACCTGCAGCGCGGCGACGAAGCCGGTTTCGCCAATACGACGCTTTACCGGCAGGTGTTCGCGATTGCCGATGCCAAGGGCAACGGCAAACCCGTCCCGCGTGCGTCGCTGCCGCAGATCGAACTCGTGAGCCCGAAGATCACCCGCAAGCTGACGACTGCATGGTTTGCAGGTCGGGTCGAGGCGCGCTGGAAGGCTTGCATGGCGCGTTGAAGCGCGCGCAAGGAATCAGCGGTTGATTTCGAACACCGGGGTGAATCCGCCATAGATCATGCGCGCGCCGTCGAACGGCATCGGACAGTTCTCCGGGCTGAAGCGCGGGTCCTTCATGGCAGCGTCCATGCCGGCATCGCGCGTGGGCTTGTCTGGCCACTCGATCCACGAGAACACCACGCTCTCGTCCTCCGTGGCCGCAACCGCGCGGAAGAAGTCGGTCTGTTTGCCATGCGCCACGTCATCGCCCCAACATTCCACGATGCGATTGGCACCAAATTCCATGAACAGCGAATCCATGGTGCGCGCATGCTCGATGAAAGCGTCCTTGTTGGCATTGGGTACCGCGATCACGAAACCGTCGATATAAGCCATGTCGAACTCCTGTTGAAGGGGAATGGGTTGGCGTGAATGCATTGGCATCCACATCCTATGCGACGACCGGGCAGGGGTCACTTCGACACTCTTGCAGGAAACATCCAACGTTCCGCACCTGTCGGGCTATGCGTCGCGTAGATCGCTGTTTATCGCAGGTTGTATGCCCACGCCCGCCCGCGCACTAGACTTGGACGATCCCCACAGCGGTCCAGTTGATGTCATTTCGTTGGATTCCACTTGCCCTGTGCCTGGTGGCGAGTGCCTGCACGCAACAGCCTGCCGCGCCCCAGACCAGCGCCAACGCCGGCAACAGCGAGCCGGCGGCCGCGGTACAGCGCAAGCCACAACCCGGCATCGACTGGTCGCCGACGCGCCTGGAAGCGGGCGATGCATGGATCGATTGCGGCTCCGACTATCGCGCTGGCGATGGCCAGCCGTTGCTGTCGCTGGCCTACATCGACCTGCGCCAGTCCTTGCAGGATTGCCGGTCGACCGGCCTGCTGCGACTGCGCTACGACGGCAAGATCACAATGAGTTTTGCCGCACTGGCCGAGCGCGTGGGACGCATTGCCGGCGATCTCGGCATTGGCAAGCGCATCCTCGATATCAGGTCAGCCGGCGGCAGCGTGGAAGCGGCGATCCGCGCCGGCGATGCGATCGGCGAGAACGACTGGACCATCTGGGTGCGCAGCGATTCGGTCTGCCACAGCGCCTGCGTGCTGCTGCTGGCCGCCGGCGACATGCGCGTGATCGCAGGGCCCGTGGGCATCCACCGGATGGTACGAGTGGGCTCTTCGGCGACATCGCGCAAGGAACTGGGCGAGGAGCTGCGCCGGGTCAGCGAGGAACTGCGCAATTACCTGGAGCGCAATGGTGCGTCGGCCGAGGTCTACGACCTGATGACCACCGTGCCGAACCGCACCCTGCATGTATTGAGCGACGACGAACTTGACCGCTACGGCCTGTCCGGCGCGAATGCGGTGGAGGACGATCTCAACCGGATCCGCCTTGCGCGTCGCTGCGGTAGTGATTTCGTGCGCCGCCGCGATGCGTTCCGCCATGCCTACAGCCGCCAGTGCACCCAGGACGTACCTGGCGAAAACCAGGACGTAGTCGACATGAATACCTGTGGCCTGGCATTGCGCGAGCGTTTCGGCTTCCCTGATGCGCGTTGCCCCAACGACAGCCCGATGGCCGAACTGGATGGCGCGATCCTGGCGATGCCGCATATCCCGGAGAACGAGGGCGAAGGGCTGGCGAGCGGCGAGCCAGTGTCTTCGACCAATGCTCCCGCCCCGCCTGTCGCATCCGAGCCAACCATGTCGCCTAAATTGCCTGATTCGCAGGTCGTGCAGGAAGCCCCGGTACCTGCCGATGCGGATGACGCCAAGCGCTGACGTCATCTCTGCGGCGATGGCCGCTCAATCCAGCTCGAAGCGCTGTACTTCCTGCAGTTGCGCCATTGCCTTGCGCAGACTGCCGCCGGTCAGGCTGTCGTCCATCTTGCGGCCGAACTCTGCACGTTCCGGGCGGCGCGCCCAGCGGTGGAACCACCAGGTGCCAACCAGCCCCGCCGCACCGATGCCAAGAGCGCCCCAGACCAGCGATGGTGCCTTCGCCAGCAGATCGACATCGCCCAGCCCGACCAGCACCATCAGGATCACCATCCACAGGAACCACCAGGGCAATCCGGCGACCATGCCGCTGCGCACGTAGAGCGTGCGGGTTCGCGCCAGTTGCTTCTGGATTTCGACGACCGGCGCAGCATGGTCGATCTTGGCGAGCTGGCCCAACACCACGCCGGCGCCGATGATCGTCAGTACGCCATAGGCATGCAGCACCACACCGGCCACGATCACCGATGCAAACTCCGGCTTGCTCATCCACAGCAAGGCGGCAAGCGCGATGCTGGGAATGCCGATGAGCAGGATCTGCATGACCTGGCCCCAGAACAGCGGGCGCAGGCTGCTGCGGGTCTTGGCCAGTGTGCGTTCGCGCAGCTCGTGCAACTTCAGCGAGTTGTTGAGCTGCAGTCGCTGGTCGAGGGTTTGCCAGGCGGATTTGAAGTCGTCGAGTTCCATTGTGATGTCCATGCCTTGTTTGTCCGGAGCGTTCTCAGAGTTCGTTGCGGATGCGTTGTTTCAGGCGTCCGATCTTGGTGGAGACATTGCTTTCGCTGATGCCGAGGATGTCGGCGATCTCGCTTTGGTTACGTTCTTCCAGGTAAAGCAGCAGCAGCGCGCGATCCAGCGGTTCTTGCCGAGCGATGAATTGCTGCAGCAGGCGTAGGTGCTGTTCGGTTTCGGGGTCGGCGGCGTTGCCATCAGCGATGTCGTGCAGGTCGTCGTCCAGCGGGATCGCGTCGTGCCGCAGGCGCACGCTGTTACTGCGCACGTGGGAAATCGCCACGTTCAGCGCGATGCGGTACATCCAGGTCGTGACGTTGCGTGTGGAATCGTACTTGGGCCATGCGCGCCACAGCTGCGCGGCGATTTCCTGCGCCAGGTCGGCGCGGTCGTCATTGCCGCGTGCATAGGTATTGGCGACCTTGAACACGATTCCTGCATGGCGCTGCAGCAGCTCGCTGAACGTGCGATGGGACTCGCTTGCGTTCATGCCAGCGGTCGCGGCGATGTTGGTGGAATAGTCCATTTGGTGCGTGTGGCCATGGTTGCGGGCGTGTTCTTGTCGCCCCTCAACCACATGATTCGCGGCAGGGCCGGGAATCTCACACGCATCGAAGGAAAATCATTTCCTGGCTCAGCGACCACCACCGCCACCGCCACCGCCACCACCGCCCGAGGAACCGCCGCCGCCGGAGCCCGAGGAACTGCCGGGCGGTGAGGACGAGGACGCGATCTGCGAACTCAGGCTGTTGCCGACCGCCTTGCTCAGGCTGCCCAGGCTGTCGATGCCGCCGCCTCGATACCAGGCGATGCCTGCGGTTGCTGCGGCCGCAGCAGCAGCGCCCACGGCAAGGGTGAACTTGGCGGTCCAGGCATCTTCGACTTCCAGCGCGACCGCATAGGGCAACAGTAATTCATAGCGCTTGGCATCCAGCATCGGCGGGCGCGCGCTGGCGCCCGCGACATCTGCGCCTGCGTCTTCGGGGCCGGGCATGCTGGCCAGTTCATCGCGCTCGGCCACGACCAGGTAGCGCTTGAGGCCCTCGATCTCATCGAGCATCTTGCGCCCTTCGGGCGTGGGTGCGCGTACAAGCTTTCCGAACATGATCAACCCCAGCACCATCACCACCAGTACTGCAATGATTGCAGGCAAGCCGCTGCCGGCGGCCACCACAAACGACGCGATGGCCGTCAACACAAAGATGAGTGACGCCAAACCCACGCTGCCGCCGTTGAGCTTGAACATCTTGCCGTCGTACAGCGCTGCCAGTGCCTTGCTGTGCCCGGATTGCGCCGCCTGCATGGTGCTGGCATTGGTGTTCGTCAGCACCAACGGGCTGCCCTTCGCGAAGATCTTTTCGAGCAGCACGCGCTCTGGTTGCAGCAGGCTTTCAACGTCGGGCCCGGGCTCGCGGACCAGCGTCCATTCGTCCTTGAGGAAAGCCTTTTCGCGCTCGATGCGCAGGAACCCGGCAACCGCCAGCGCCAGCACGTCGGCGGAGAAACAGCGGTTGTCATGCCCCATGCGTTTGATGAAGCGCAGTGCCGCTGGCGAATAGCCCTGCGGCGGGTCGTAGCGTGCAATCACGATGCCGGGGTTCGGGTCGCGACCGATCGCGTTCCAGCGGCGCAGGCAGAACGCCAGCATCAGCAAGAGACCAGCCAGCGCGACCAGCAGGCCGCGGTTGTCCTTGAGCAACCACATGCCGCGTTGCGTGCGGCTGGGTTCGGGCACCAGCCCCTTCGGGAAACTCAGGACGATGGTCAGCCCTTCATGTGGCGCCAGCGGCCGGGTCAGTTGCCAGTGCGCCTGTCCGGGCGCCGGCACGCTGGCGGTGTAGTCCTGGCCCTTGTTGCCTTCCGGGCCGGTATAGCCTTCGGCCTTCAATTGATCGACCTGCACCGGTTGCGGCAGGCGCAGGTCGACACTGCCGGCTTCGATTGCGAAGTCCCAGCCCAGTCCGATCGCGTTCCAGTAGAGCTCGTCATGGTCGGCGAAGAACCCGAGCTGACGCGTGGTGCGGTAGTGCAGGGTGTAGATGTATTCGGCCGGCACCGGCAGCAAGTCGTCGTTGCCGGTATTGATGCGCACGCCATTGGACTGCTGTTCGGTGAACCACGGTTCGGTCTTGCCGTCACGCAGGACGTCGAGCACCTGCAAGTCGACCACTACGTTATTGCCGTAGCGATCCTTGTAACGGGTCGGAAAATCACGGTAGATGCCGCGACGGATATTGGTGCCCTCGGCGTGCACCTTGATCTGTTCGTGCACGCTCAGGCTGCCGTCGCTATTAACCTGCAACTGGCTGTCGTAACTCAGGATGCGTTCCTGCGCGAGGGCAGGCATGGCAGGCAGCAGCAGTGCTGCAGTGAAGAAGAACGCGAAGGCGTACGCAAATAATCTGTTCATGGCTGCAGGTCCAGTTTGACCGCGGCACGGCTGTCGGCCTCGGCCTGGAAGAACGCGACATCAGCGAAGCCGCCCATCTTCGCGACCAGCAGGTCGGGAAAGCGCTGCATGCCGTCGTTGTAGTCACGCACCGCGCCGTTGTAGAAACGCCGCGCGTACTGCAGTTGTTCCTCGACCTTGACCAGTTCGCCTTGCAACTGGGCGAAATTCTGGTTGGCTTTCAGGTCCGGATACGATTCTTTCAGCGCGATCAGGCGACCAAGCGCATGTTCCAGCGAGGCTTCCACTTCGCCGATCTGACCGGGTTGCTTGAGCCCCATCGCCTGGCTGCGCAGTTCAGTGACCGCTTGCAGGGTGGCTGCTTCATGCCCGGCATAGGCCTGCACGACCTTCACCAGTTGCGGCACCAAATCGTGCCGACGCTGCAGTTGCACGTCGATGTCGGCCCAGGCGGTGCGCGATTGGTTGCGCAGGCGGATCAGTCGGTTGTAGGCAAACACGCCCCAGGCCAGCAATGCGCTAATTGCAATCAGTACCAACATCAGCATCGGGCAGTCTCCGTAAACGGCATGCATCGATGGTAAACGCTGGAACCGCTGTGCGCAGGCCGGCCATCAGGACGGCCCGGCAGGCTTGCTTAAACTGGAGCGACGACTTCGATCTCGATATCACCGATGCGCACGCGCTGACCGGCGCGGATCTTGGCGGTCTTGCGCAATTCCTGCATGCCATCGACGCTGACATCGCCGCTGGCCACCAGCATCTTGCCGGCACCGCCGCTGTCGCACAGGCCTACCAGTTTCAGCAGCTGGTTGAGTTCGACGAACTCATGTTCAAGCGGGAACTCGATATGTTGCATGTCGGCTTCGATATGACGATGGCGTGGCAGCGAATGTACCCGATGCCACGCCATTGCAGTCTCTCGTGAAAAAATCATGGCGCCAAACCACCCACGCCGATCCGCTCGAAAACTCAGCTACCTTTGTACATCTGCGGGTACAGCTGCTTCAGGTGCACGAGTTTCGGCGCATCGTTGTAGACGATGTAAGGCTCGTTCGGATGCAGGCTCAGGTAATCCTGGTGGTAAGCCTCGGCCGGATAGAACGCCTTGAGTGGCTCGACCTTGGTCACGATGGGCGCGTCGAACGCTTTCGACGCGGTCAGCTGGGCGATGTAGGCATTGGCGAGCTTTTGCTGCTCGGCACTGGCGGCGAACACTTCCGAGCGATATTGGGTGCCGACATCCGGCGCTTGCCGGTTAAGCTGGGTCGGATCGTGCGCGACCGAGAAATACACCTTCAGCAATTGCCCGTAGCTGATCAGCTTCGGGTCGTAGACAACCCGCACCGATTCGGCATGGCCGGTCTGGCCCGTTCCGACAACCTGGTAATGCGCCGTCATCGCGCTTCCACCGGAGTAGCCGGAGACGACATCCTTCACGCCCTTGACGTGCTCGAACACAGCCTCAAGGCCCCAGAAGCAGCCGCCAGCGAATACGGCGACCTGGTCCTTGCCTGCTGCCAGCGGCGCATCCAGCTTCGCGTTGGGCAGGGCGACCGGATTGCTGCGTGCGCCGGCCAGGCTGCAGGCGCCCACAAGGGCGACCAATGCAACGGCGAGCGTGGAACGACGGACGATGTTCATGTGGATTCCTCGATGAGCTGTTTTTATGGGATATCTGATGGAGTGCTTGGTGACACGCTTGTGTATCTCGGCGTCTGCTCAGGCAGCGGTGAAGCGCAGTGAGGCCGAATTCATGCAGTAGCGCAGGCCGGTCGGGCGTGGGCCGTCGTTGAACACATGGCCCAGGTGCGCCTCACAGCGGGTGCAACGGATCTCGGTGCGGACCATGCCAAGCGTGCGGTCGCTGTCCTCGATCACGTTTTCCTTGGCGATCGGTTGCCAGTAACTGGGCCAGCCGGTGCCGGATTCGAACTTGGTTGCTGAATCGAAGAGGGCGGTATTGCAGCACAGGCAACGGAATACGCCCTTGGCATGTTCATTCAGCAGCGGACCGGTGAATGGGCGTTCGGTCGCGGCATGCCGGGCGACCTGGTAGGAAAGGGGCGGCAACTGCTGCTTCCAGGCGGCATCAGTCTTGATCAGGCGATCAACGCTCAGCGTGCGCAGGCGCTTGCCGGCATTGGAAAACTCGACGACGGTGACCTTGCCCGGGGTGGTCTTGATGGGTATGCCTGCGGCTTCGCTGCTGCGGCTGCAGCCCAGCGCCAGGCCGGCGGCCGCCAGAGAACAAGTGGAGAGGAACGAGCGGCGTGAAAACGCGGTGTTGGCGGTATCAACGGCTGATTTGAAGATGTCCATGTCAATTGATTCGTCTGGGGGCATGCAATGGTTACGTTGCGGGTGCCGACGTGGATGCGTCGTGAGCCGATCAGATGCCTGACCATTCATCGGCGGGACGGGTTGCATGGCGTTGCACGCACGGGTCGACGCCGTTGCGGGCGTATGCTCGCTTCCCCTTCCCCTTCCCCTTCCCCTTGATCTGGAGTCCACCATGCTTGCCTACGCCACCCTGGGAACCCGCGACATGGACAAGGCCGCCGCCTTCTACGACGAAGTGCTGGGCGTGCTTAATGCCAAGCGCTTCATGGAAGAGCCCGGCTACTTCATCGCCTGGGGCAATTCGCAGGACGGTGCCGGCCTCGGCATCACTTATCCATTCGACAAGCAGGCGGCTACTGTCGGCAACGGCACCATGGTTGCGCTGGGCGCCAGCAACCGCGAGCAGGTGGACACGGTCTACAACAAGGCGATGGCCTTGGGCGGCAGTGACGAGGGCGCGCCCGGCCAGCGCTCACCCGGCTTCTATGCGGCGTATTTCCGCGACCTTGATGGCAACAAGCTCAACTGCTGTTACATGGGGGAATGAGACTAGGGGAATGATCCGGAGCGAACAAGCTGAAGTGAGTGGCACCGGCAACCAGGTGCCAGTCCATCAGGGCAGCGGTACCCGCGCCTTGGTTCCGTTGCCCTCGACCACCACCCCATTGCGCTCGATCGCAATCACGGTGATCCCGCCGTAGCGGTCGCCTTCGGCCATGCGCTGGCCATTGAGGATGACGAAGCGCTTGGACGGCACGTCGTCCCACATATGCATGCTCAGTTTGATCGGCGGCAGCATCGAGGTGTCGTTGCTGATGTCGCTTGCCGGTGCCGGTCGTGCCGGGGCAGGTTTGGTCGGCATCGGTTGGATCAGCGCTGGTCGTACAGCTGCGGCACTTGCCGCTGATGTCGCTGCCGATGCCGGGGTTGGCTTGGATGGCGGCATTGCAGTTGGTGCGGGCGCTTGCACTACCGGCGCCTGGATCTCGGGTGCCGGTACGCTTGCCAGCGCAGGTGCGACTGGCTTCGGTTCGATGCGAGGCGTCAGTGCCGGGGCCGGATTGTTCGAGGCTGGCGTTGTATCCGTGATTTCGATGGCAGCTTGTGGCGATGCAGCCTTCGATGGCTCGCGCCTGGCCCACCAGCCGGCCAGTACCAGCAATGCGGTCACCACCAGCGCCGGCAGCAGCCATGCGGCCAGCGGGCGCGGACGCGATGCTGGCATTGGCGGCAGTTCGATCGCTACGTCCGGGGCCAGCCCGCGTCGGCGTTCGGCTTCGGATTTGCGCAGGGCTTCAAGGATCAGTGACATCGGGTCAGTCCAGTACGCGCAGCAGGCGGGGGCCGGGCAGTTCGCTGGCCAACGCCATCAACGTCAGTGGCCCGGCGATGCCATCGACCGGTATTCCGCGCGCCTGTTGCAGGATGGTGACCCCGGCACGTACGGTGCCGTCGTAGGCAAGGCCTGGGACAACGTCGTGCAAAGGCGTCAGCTGCAGTCGAAGCCAGTCGACCGCTGGCCCGCTCGTGCCTGGCCGGGGCGCCGACCCCAGCATCGCAGGGCCTTGCCAGAGGCTGGCGTAACGGCCATTCCAGCGGGCCAGCAAGAGCACACGGTCGATGTCATGGGTGTGCTCGCCGATGCGGATGCGTACGCGCCGGACGTCCGCGCCCAGCAGCAGCGCCCAGGCATCGGAACCGGCATCGCGCAAGCGCAGCAGTACAGGGCGATCCACGGCCAGCAAGGTGTCCAGGTTTGCGTCGCCCTGCACGCAATGGATCTCGGGGTTTGTCGCTGGCCTACAGGGGCCGGCCGGATCAACGGTGATGCTGTCCGCGGGTAATTGCCACAGTTCGAGCAGCGCCTGCCAACCCGGCAGTGGGGTATCGCCGGTGGCGCCGATCAACTGGGTCAGGCCAGTTGCATCGAGCGGGATGGTGGTCGTGATGATGTGATCCGGTGTCGCGCTGGTCGCAGGAGTGTTGGATGCAGACACGGCTTGAGTCGTGTTCGGTGTTTGTGCCGATGCCGACGTGCCACGAAACTGGGTCGCGGCAATCACGGCGACAGCCACTACGCCCGCCGCTGCCAGCCAAGGCCACCAGATGCGCTTCGCCGTGGGTGGCAGCACTTCATTGGCGGCGGCATCGACCAGGCGTGCATCAATCACGGTGGCATCGCGCGCATAGCCGGCGAGTAGGGCACGTTCGGCGATCACATTAAGCAGGCGCGGTACGCCGCCGGCGCGCGCATGCAGGCGTTGCACACCTTTGGCAGTGAACGGAAAGCGGGTACCGCCGGCAACCCGCCAGCGATGGCGCAGATAGGCCTCGGTCCCGCGCGCATCCAGCGGGGTCAGGTGGTAGCGCGCGGTGATGCGCTGGGACAGTTGACGCAGCTCCGGGCGCGCCAGCATGTCGCGCAATTCGGGTTGCCCCAGCAACAGGATCTGCAGCAGCTTCTGGGTATGGGTTTCAAGATTGGTCAACAGGCGTACTTGCTCCAGCGCGTCAGCCGGCAGGTTCTGCGCCTCGTCGATCAACACCACCACCCGTAGTCCCTGCGCGTAGGCATCGAGCAGATACACATTGAGCGCATCGATCAGCGACTTGCTGCTGCCGCGCTTGCCTTCGATGTCGAGGTGCAGTTCTTCGCAGATCGTCTCCAGCAGCTCCACCGCGTCCTGGCGTGGATTGAGCACCAGCGCGATGCGGGTGTCTTCCGGTAGTTGTTCCAGCAACAGCCGGCTCAGCGTGGTCTTGCCGGTGCCGACTTCACCGGTGAGCTGCACGAAGCCGCCACTGCCGCCCTTGTCGACGCCGAACAGCAGGTGTGCCAACGCGTCGCGGTGGCGTTCGCTGAGATGCACGAAACGCGGGTCCGGCGTGATCGAGAACGGGGCTTCGTGCAGGCCGTAGTAGCCGAGGTACATGCGCGGGCAACAGGCTGGGGAGACGCTAGCCTGCCATGTCCACCGCAGCGGCGCGACCCGACGCATGGATTTGCGCGCAGTGAGCTGCCCGGCTCAATCGGTGAATTGCTTGGCTTCGCTGACGCCCAGCACTTCCGGATGTTCGATCACGTGCTCCTGGGTGCGCCCACGCGCCAGCAGGCCCTGTGCGAACACCACGCCCAGGATGATTGCCACGCCGGCATAGAAGCGCGTGCTGAGGTCATGCTGTTCGCCGAACAGGAGCGCAGCCAGCACGATGGCGTAGATCGGCTCCAGGTTCACTGATAGCTGTGCGGTGAATGCGCTCAAATGGCGCAGCGCGACCAGGCACAGGGCAAACGGGAACAAGGTGCAGACCAGCGCAAGCAGCAACAGCCAGGCGCTGTCGGTCGCCGAGGGCAGGACGAGTAGTGGCCCTGCGAATGCGGGCACCAGCAGCGGCATCACCGGTGCCAGCAGGGTCAAAGTCAGCGTGCCAGCGCCGAGTTCCAACGCGGTGACCGTCAGCGGGTCGCCGGCCTCGACCATGCGCTTGTTGAGCGTGCCGAACAGCGCCACGAAAAATGCCGATGCAACCCCGGCGACAATCCCCGCATGCATGCCGTCTGGCACGCCGCCGACGATAAGCCAGATGCCGGGCAGCGAGAACAGGCCGAGGGCGAAGTCGCGCGGCTGGAAGCGCTGGCGGGTCAGCAGCGGTTCGACCAGCGCCGTCATCGGTGTGGCAAAGGCAATGCAGGTCGCCGCAACCGACGCATTGGACAACTTGATCGCGCCATAAAACGTCAGCCAATGCAGTGCCACCAGCGCGCCGATGCCGGCATACGCCCAACGCACCCGGACCGGCATCGCGGCAATCCCGCGCCAGACGCGCGGCAAGAAGGCCAGCACCACCACCACGATCAGCATGCGCCACCACACCAGCGGCAGTGCCGGCAGCGAAATAAGCTTGCCGATGATCGCGGTGAATCCCCACAGCACGACGCACAGATGGATCTGCCAGAGCGCCTTGCTGGTATTGGTGTTTGCCATGCGCGCATTATCGCGGGTTCGCGGCCACGGAGGCTGCGGTCCATGACCTATGCCGCATCGCCGCCACGCCGGGCTGCGGCATACTCAGCGCTTCATCAAGGAGGCGAGCATGCGCATCACCACACTTGCATTGGCAGTTGGACTCACTCTTGCGGCTGCGATGCCGCTGCAGGCACAACAAGCCGTCACGGCGCCGCCGGTTCGCATCGACGACACCATGGCGCCGCTGCCGCGCCCAACGCCCGATGCCGCGCAGCTGCGCGAATTCGACGCCTACGTCGATGCGGTGCGCAAGCAGTTCGACGTGCCCGGCATCGCGGTGGCCATCGTGCAGGACGGCAAGATCGTGATGGAGCGTGGTTACGGCCCGCGCGAGATGGGCAAGCCGACGCAGGTCGATGCGCACACCATGTTCGCGATTGCCTCCAACACCAAGGCGTTCACCTCGGCATCGCTGAACATGCTGCAGGACGACGGCAAGTTGAAGCTGACCGATCGCGTCATCGACCACCTGCCGTGGTTCCGCATGTCCGATCCGTACATCACCCACGAGATGCGCATCCGCGATCTGCTGGCGCACCGCAGTGGCTTGAGCCTCGGCGCGGGCGACTTGCTGTATTGGCCGACCACCACCTATTCGACCCGGGAAGTCGCCGAACACCTGAAGGACGTGCCGCTGACCGGCGGTTTTCGCGAGCAATACGCCTACGACAACATCCTGTTCGGCGTGGCCCAGCTGGTGATCGAGCAGGCCTCGGGCATGCCGTACAAACAGTTTCTGCAAACGCGCATCTGGCAGCCGTTGGGCATGGACGAGACCCGCTTCAACAGCGACGACCTCAAGCCCGGCGACAACGTGGCCACCGGCCATGCACGCTACGATTTCAAGGACCTGCGGCCGGTTGGGGTGACCAGTTGGCGCAATGTGTCCGGCGCTGGCGGAATCTATTCCAGCGTGCACGACCTGACCAAGTGGATGAACCTGCAACTGGCCGGAGGAGTCATTTCTGGCGAAGGTGATTCAGCGAAGCGGCTGTTCACCGCCGCGCGCCAGCGCGAGATGTGGACGATGCTCACGCCTATCCCGGTTGGCAAGCCGTCGGTGCCGGAGCTTGCGCCGGCGGTACCGAATTTCTTCGGTTACGGCCAAGGTTGGGATCTGTCCGACTACGCCGGTAACCGCATGGTTTGGCATACCGGTGGCTGGCCGGGCCAGGTTTCGCGACTGACCTTGTTGCCGGACAAGAGAATCGGCGTGATTGTGCTGACCAGTGCCGAGCTCGGCGTCGCATTCAATGCGGTGACCTACCGCGCGCTGGACATGATGCTGGGACGCAGCGGCACTGACTGGCTGGCGGCATACGGCAAGTCATACGCCAAGTCGCAGGCAGATGCGGACGATTCCTGGCAAAAGCACCTAGCCAAGCGCGACGCCGACAGCAAGCCATCGCTGGCATTGGCGAGTTATGCCGGAACCTATCGCGATCCTTGGTATGGCGATGTGGTGATCCGACAGGGCGCAAAGGGGTTGGAGATGCAGTTCAGCAAGACCGCCGAACTGCTGGGCGACATCAGCCACTGGCAGCACGACACTTTCATCGTGCGCTGGCGCGACCGTGGCCTGAACGCGGATGCGTTCGTGAACTTCACGCTGGATGCCGACGGTGCGATCAGCGAAATGCGGATCGAGCCGGTGTCGCCGCTGACCGATTTCAGCTTCGACTTCCAGGACTTGCGACTGGTGCCGGTGAAGGCGCCAGCCAAGTCCTGATTCGCAACAAAAAAGCGGGGGCAGAGTGGGATTTCGCGCCGCGAAACCCCACTCTGACCCCGCTTTTTCGTAGCCTTCGCTTACGTGCTTGCTGCTGCGGCCTCGGCGCGTGTACCCGGCTTGACGGTGTGGCGCGGGATGCCATCTTCGTCCAGCAGGGCTTCGACCCGGTTGAAGACCTCGGCGCGCGAGAAGGGCTTCTTCATGAAATCGTCGGCGCCGATGCGCTGCACGTAGAACTGCTCGGTCGCCTGTGCGTTGCCGCTGATCATGATGATCGGCAGATGTTTGGTGATCGGGTCGCGGCGCAGGGTACGCAGCGCCCTGAAGCCGTCCATGCCCGGCAACACGATGTCGAGGAAGATCATGTCGGGCACTTCGCGGCGGGCGATCTCGATGCCGGATTCCGCGTCGAAGGCTTCAATCACTTCGAGTTGGTTCTGCTGCAGCATGCGCTTGAGCAGGGCGACAATCGTCGGGGAATCGTCGATCACCAGTACCCGCGTCCCCAGGCGGGGTTTGCGGCGAATACGATCACGGCGCTCGGGGCCGTCATGATCGGGTTCCTCCGCCACCACCTCGGCCGCAGTCGCCTCGACCAACGTGTCCGGCGTGGCTAGTGCGTGCGGGGCGAGTGCCGACGTGACTACCTCTTCGGCAGCCAGGCCGGGAGTCGGCTCGTGTACAACCGGCGTGGCTATGGGTGCTGCAGTCGGTGCTGTAACTGGCGTTGCAACAGGCGCTCGGGCGCTTGCTGTTGCCGGTCTTGACGCTACCGGTTTGGGCGTCGCAAGCACAGGTGCTTTCTTGCGCTTCAGAAAATCAAAGAAAGCCACGTCGTTTCCCCTTTCGCTCGGCGTGAACGAAGGGGGATTCTAGTCTTCCCGCGGAATTTTTGCCCGGATCAGCGACGCGCGTGCATGTCCTGGGCCAGCGACTGCATGCCGAACAGGCGGGCGATCCGGCTCAAGGCGAGCGCTGTTGTGATGCCGAAACCGGCCAGTATTGCCAATACGAAACCCATCCCGGTAGTTGCATCGATGTGCTGGCGCACGCCGATCATCAGCACGGCTAGCAGCAGGCCGCCGAGCGTTGTGATCAGGTACACCGACAACACCGCGAACGGCCGACGCAGCAGCAGCTTCAGGCCACGCCACCAAGCTTTGAGGGCCGATCGTAGCCGCGCATCGGCGGCCAGCCAGCCGCGGCCGGCCTCCAGGCTGGCATGCGCCAGCACCCACAGGATGCCGCCGACGATCAAGGCGATATTACGGCCGGTATCCAGTTCTGATGCCAGCACTGCGTGCTCATGGGCGGATGCATTGGCAGCCATGATTCCCATCATCGCCGCGACCGCGATCCCGAGCGGGATAACCGACCAGATCAGCATGCGCAGCATCGGCCCGTATTCGCCGATGCCGCCACGCAGCAGGTCGCCGAAGCCGAGTGTCACTTGGCTGCGCGCAGCCGCCACGGTGGAACCGGTCAGCAGCGGCGTCAGCAGCAGCATCAGGATCGTCGCAAACTGGATGCCGCCGGCCAGCAGGCCAAGCGGTGCGTCGCGTGACATCAGGGCTTCGAGCATCAGTGCGGGTGCCTTGCCACTGCCGACGACGCCGGCCAGCAGGGAATTATCCAGTACGCCGCCAAGCCAGTTCCAGAATGGCAGCGCGCCGACCAGGGCGCATATGCCGGTGACAACGATCCACAGCAGCCAAAGCCGCCATTGCAGAGCGCCGCGCAAACCATGGGAGAGAGCGGTGCGAGTGCGCAGTGGAGTATTTGCAGAATTCATCAGGGCGCGCCTCAGACGGAAGCCAACAGGGCAAAGAAGGATTGCAGCAAGCTGGCGAAATCGCCGAACCAGCGCCGCGAGGCGCGGGTGTCAGCCTCGACCGTGCGGCTGTCGTTGAGCTTGGACTGGTCCATGTGCAGGACGTTGTCCGGATCGAGCTGAGCGGAAACCGCCTTGGCCGGTCCGATAAAAGTGAAGCGCTGCCAGCTGCCGGTGCTGGTGACCGGCATGTCACGGTGCGTGCCATCAGCGAAGTTCACCCGCAGGGTTTGCGGCATGACTGCACTGTCGCGACGAACCACCACGACGGTCTGGTACGGAAAGACGTTCTCCCAATCCTTCGCCTTCGGATGCTTGGTCTTCCAGGCCTTGCGGCTATCGCTGATCTGCTTGTCAACCTGCTTGCTGCCAAGCAACATCTGCTTGCCCTGGTCCAGGTGGTAGCCGGCCAGGGGCAGGATCTCGTGGCTAACGATGCTGGACACGCGGTCGTCGAAGCGGCCGGTCCCATAGATGAAACTGTCGAAGTTGGCGTTGACGATGTCTGGCTTGCCGGTGCCTTCGGCCAGTTCATCGCGCAGGTCGGCAACCGAGGGATGGCGGAACTTCCAGCGCTCGTAGTACAGCTTCATTGCACGTTCCATCGCCGGCGTGCCGACCATGTTCTCGATCTGGTGCATGACGGTGGCGGTACGGGTGTAAACGGTGCCGTAGCTGCTGCTGGACAGGCGCGCCCACGAATTGTCGCCCAGCGGATCGGCTGGATCGGTGAGGCTGGCGCCGAGACGTTCCATGTCGAAGACATCATCCAGCGCGACATTGATCCCCAGGCGTTTCACCCACGACGGCGTCGGATTGATGCCTTGCTTGCGGGACCGCATCATGCGCTGGTCCCAGTATTCGTTGATGCCCTCGTCGAGCATGGGCTCTTCGAACTCGTTGGAGCCCAGGATCCCGTAGAAATAGCCGTGGCCGAATTCGTGCACGGTCACGAAATCCAGCATATAACGCCCGGCAGTGCCGGTCTCGACCTGCTTGGTGTTGTCGGCGGTGAAGAATGTCGGGTATTCCATGCCGCCGGCTTCCGTGGCGCCATAGGGCGGAATCACTGCGGTGGCCGTCTTGTATGGGTAGCCGCCAAGGCTGTCGGAGAAATACTTGAGCGAATCGATGGTCGCCTGCAGGACAGGCTCGGCGTTGGACTCGTATTCCGTCGTGTACAGCACGCTGACCAGCACCGGGCCGTTCGGACCTTTCCACACTTTCGTCATCGGCTTCGCGTAGCGGTTGTCGGCGGTCCAGGCGAAGTCGTGCACGTCGCCCTGCACATAGCGCGAGGTCATCTTGCCGTCGTGCTCGACCGGCTTGCCGGTCAGCTCGCCGGTGGCGCCGACGGTGTAGCCCTTGGGCACGGTCAGGCGCACGTCGTAGTTGCCGTAGTCGGCGTAGAACTCGCTGTGCAGGTGGAATTCGTGCGCGTTCCAGCGTGGCGCGGTGGCGCCACGTTCGCCGGGAAGCTCGAGTACGGCGATCTTCGGGAACCACTGGCCGATCAGGTGGAAGCTGCCGTAGTAGCCGGTACGCGCGACTACGCGTGGCAACTGGTCGAAGAAATCGATGTCCAGCGCCGTGGTGGCACCGGGCGCGACTGGCTGCGGCAGGTCGATGCGAACCACGCTGCGGTCGGTCGATGGGCCACCATCGGGCTGCACGAAACTCCACTTGGCGGTGGCGCCCGCTTGCTGCACCTTGTCCAGGCGGATGTAACCGTATTCGCCATCCTTGGTCGCCACGTTGCTGCGGAAACCACCCGCGCTGGCACGCTGCTCAGTCATGAAGGTGCTGCCCGGGCCTTCAAACCCGTTGAGGTACATGTGCAGGTAAATGCTGCACACCGGCTGCGCGCTGCGGTTGCGCCAGCGCAGGGTCTGCTTGCCGGTGAGGGTGTGCTTGACCGGATCCAGGTTGGCGTCGATGGAATAGTCGACGACCCGGTCGGACAGGGTGGCCTCTTTGCCGGTGCGGGCGCCGCCCCAGGCATCGGCGCTACTGGAGGCCTTGACCGCTGCGGCATCGGCCCCGGCCAACGCGATCGTGGGACAGGAGGGCGCGGCCATTGCCTGCGGCGTGGCCGCATGCGACAGCGGGCTATACAGGGCAGAAGCGGCAATCAGGACGGCGACAACACGCGACAGATGCATGGGCAAGTTCCAGCAGGATGGCGGCACAGAACCTCTAGAGTGCGAGAGCAGGCCGCCGCTGGCAAGGTGCGAAAGGTCACGGGTGGTGGCTTGTTTCGACATCCCGTGCCGGACAGGCGATCCAATCACGGGATTGACCGTGGCAAGCGAACGCCGGGTGCTGGACGCTCCAAGGCGTGGCGGTTAGATTGCAGCACCGGGCCGGGGAGGCGCGGCCAAGCTCCGTTCACGGGAAAACGATGAGCGCAACCACGCCACAGGCCAGCGTCGACACTGCGATCGCCCACGCCATGGGCCTGCTCGCGCAGGATCCTGCGCTGGCAATCGAACAGGCACGCCAGGTCCTGGACGCAGTTCCGGGTCAGCCTGCGGCGCGGCTGGTGTTGGGCATGGCGCACAACGCATTGAAAGACTTCCCGCAGGCCATTGCCGAACTGGAATCGCTGGCCACGGAGCAGTCCGCTGCGCCGGTGGTGCAGATGGCGCTGGGCATCGCATTGGCTGCATCGCAACGCAACGCGCAGGCGCTTGCAGCATTCGAAAAGGCTGCTGCCCTGCAGCCGGCACTGCCGCGGGTCTGGCTGCACATCGCCGATCTCAGGCACGCTGCGGGTGATGCACGTTCGGCCGATGCCTACCTGAAGCATGTGCAGGCAGGCAGCCGTGATCCGCAATTGATGGCGGCTGGCGAAGCGCTGGCGGCGGGTCGCTTGCCTGATGCAGAAACCCTGCTGCGTGAACGATTGCGTGAACTGCCAAATGATGTCCTGGCGATGCGCATGCTGGCAGAGCTTGGCGCGCGGGTGGGACGCAACGAACAATCCCTGGTGTTGCTTGAGCGTTGCCTGCAACTGGCACCTGGTTTCAGCATGGCGCGCCATCACTATGCATTGCTGCTTGATCGTTGCAGCCGGCACGAAGATGCCATGGTCGAGATCGAGAGCCTGCTCGATGGCGAGTCCGATGATGACCAGTTGCTCAACCTCAAGGCAGTCGTGCTGGGCAAGTTGGGGCAATACGGTGATGCAATCGCCCTGTACGAATCGATCCTGGCCTCGCGTCCCAAGGATCCACGGGTCTGGATGAGCCTGGGCCATGCGCTCAAGACCGAAGGTCAGGCCGACCGCGCGATCATTGCCTACCGGCGTGCGCTGGAGCTCAATCCCGGCTTCGGCGGCGCGTGGTGGAGCCTCGCTAATCTCAAGACCATGCGTTTCGATGCGGCCGACATCGCGGCGATGCGCACGCAGCTAAAGCGTCCGGACCTGGACGACGACCAGCGCCTGCATTTCCAGTTCGCACTGGGCAAGGCGCTGGAGGATGCGGGTGAATATGCGGCATCGTTCGATTGCTATGCACAGGCCAATGCGATCCGGCGCACCCAATTGCCGTACAGCGCCGACCTGAATCATCAACGTCGCCGGCATGCGCAGGCCGTCTACACGCGAGAATTCTTTACCGAACGCACGGGCTCCGGCACGCAAGATACGTCGCCGGTGTTCATCCTCGGCATGCCGCGTGCGGGTTCAACCCTGGTCGAGCAGATCCTGTCCAGCCATCCGCAGGTGGAGGCCACCATGGAACTGCCGGACGTCATCGCGATCGTGCGCGAATTGCGTGCCCACCTGCCGGATCCGGAAAACACGTCCTATCACACGCTCGTGGGCGGCTTGTCGCCTGCCGAATTGCAGGCGATGGGTGATTGCTACCTGCAGACCACGCGCGTGCAGCGCAAGCTTGGCCGGCCGTTTTTCATCGACAAGATGCCGAACAACTTCGCGCATGTCGGACTGATCCAGCTGATGCTGCCGAATGCAAAAATTGTCGATGTGCGCAGGCATCCACTGGCCTGTTGCTTCTCCAATTTCAAGCAGCATTTCGCCCGCGGCCAGGCCTTCAGTTACGACCTGGCTGACATGGGTCATTACTACCGGGACTACATGGGCCTGATGGCGCACTTCGACGAAGCGCTGCCGGGACGGATACACCGGGTGGTCTACGAGGAACTGGTCGACGATACCGAAACCCAGGTGCGTGCGCTGCTGGCCTATTGCGGACTGGAATTCGACGAGCGTTGCCTGCGCTTTTTCGAGAACGAGCGCCCGGTGCGCACGGCCAGCTCCGAACAGGTACGCCGGCCGATCAACCGGGACGGCATGGACCAGTGGCGTCATTACGAATCCTGGCTATATCCGCTGAAGCTCGCGTTGGGGCCGGTGCTGGAGAGCTATCCCGGGGTCCCTGACGACCTGGTTTGATGATGTGGCTGGTCATGCATGTTTTTCGCGTTTCACATTCGACACCAATGGAGGGGAATCAGATGCACGCAAGCCCAGGTACTACCCGTAGTTCCGGTCCGCGACATGGTTTGCGGCGCCTGCCGCTGGCCGTTGCCGTGGCCATCGCCAGTTCTTCGATGACGTTCGCGCCCATGGCGTGGGCCCAGTCCGCAGATGCAACGCAGACCAAGGACAAAGAGGCCCGCACCCTGGATGCGGTGACGGTGACCGCGCAGAAGCGCGAGGAAAACCTGCAGAAGGTGCCGATCAGCCTGCAGGTGCTGGGCAACCAGCAGCTTGAGCAGCAGGATGTGGCGAGTTTCAACGACTACGCGAAGTTGGTCCCCAGCCTGTCCTTCGGCACGTCAGGCGGCGGCGTATTTTCCGGCCCCGGCTTCGTGCAGTTGTACATGCGTGGCGTGGCCAGCGGCAACGATGCCAATCACTCCGGTTCGCAGCCCAGCGCATCGATGTACCTGGACGAGCAGCCGATCACCACGATTACCGGCGCGCTCGACATCCACATGTACGACATCGAGCGGGTCGAGGCGTTGGCAGGACCGCAGGGCACGCTGTACGGCGCCAACTCACAGTCCGGCACGGTGCGCATCATTACCAAGAAACCGGATCCGTCTGGTTACTCGGCCGGCTTTGCCGTCGAGGGCAGCCAGATCGACGGCGGTGGCCTGGGTCATGTGCTGGAAGGGTTCGTCAACATCCCGCTCAGCAGCAGCGCGGCGGTTCGCCTGGTGGGTTGGCAGAAGCATGACGCCGGCTATGTCGACAACATCCACGGCACCCGAACCTTCCCGACCTCCGGCATCACGATTGATAACGCCAATCTGGTCGAGAAGAATTTCAATACTGCGGATACTGCGGGTATTCGCGGCGCGGTGCGCTTCGACATCAACGAAAACTGGACGATCACCCCGCAATTGATCGCGCAGAAGATGAAGGCGCATGGCAGCACCGGGGTCGATCCAAATGTCGGCAATACGAGCTTCGGTTACGACAGCGCGACCGCGGACCTGGCGGTCAAGCATTTCTACCCGGAATCCTCGGACGACCGCTGGTACCAGGCTGCGCTGACGGTGGAGGGCAAGATCGGCAACTTCGATCTGACTTATGTATTCTCACATCTCAAGCGCGATGTGGATTCCGAAGCGGATTACGCTGACTACGGGTTCTGGTACGACACCGTGGCCGGCTACGGCGCGTACTTCTATGACGACAACGGCAACCTCATCAATCCGGCGCAATACATCAAAGCCACGGACGGCTACACGCGCACTAGCCATGAACTGCGCCTCGCCTCGCCCCAGGACCGCCGCGTGCGTGTGGTTGCCGGCCTGTTCTGGCAGCAGCAGGGCCACGACATCTTCCAGAACTACAAGGTCGATGGGATGGCCAGCGCCATCGAGGTGCCCGGCTACAGCGACACCCTGTGGTTGACTGCGCAGCAGCGCCGCGACAGCGACGAGGCGGTGTTCGGTGAACTGGCCTTCGATCTCACCGACAAGTTCACCGTGACTGGCGGCATGCGTTATTTCCGCAACAAGAACAACCTCAAGGGTTTCTTTGGTTACGGCGCTGGATTCAGCAGCAGCACCGGCGTTTCGCAGTGCTTCTCCAACGAACAGTTCCACGGCGCACCGTGCACGAACCTGGACAAGGGTACGCATGAGAGCGGCAGCATCGGCCGCGTCAATCTGACCTGGAAGATCGATGACAAGAAACTGGTATATGCCACCTGGTCGCAAGGCTACCGGCCTGGTGGCATCAACCGCCGCGGTACGCTGCCGCCTTATACGTCGGACTTCCTGACCAATTATGAGTTTGGCTGGAAGACGAGCTGGGCAGACAACAAGTTGATCTTCAACGGCGCTCTGTTCCGCGAGGACTGGAGCGATTTCCAGTTCGGATACCTCGGACAGAATGGCTTGACCGAAATCCGCAATGCCGCGCAGGCCCGGATCCAGGGCCTGGAAATGGACCTGGCCTGGGCCGCGACCTACAACCTGCAGATCAGCGCCGGGGCCGCCTGGTACGACGCCAAGCTGACCAAGAATTATTGCGGATGGATCCGCGCGGATGGCTCGTCGGAGACGGTGTGCCCGGCCGGCACAGTCGACCCCAACGGCAATGTGGTGACTGGCCCGCAGGCAGCCGCTGGTACCCGCCTGCCGGTCACTGCCAAGTTCAAGGGCAACATCAACGCGCGCTACACCTTCGACTGGCAGGGCGGCGAAGCCTTCTGGCAGGTCTCGCTGGCGCACCAAGGCAATCGCACCAATGACCTGCGCGCGGCGCAAAGCGCGGTGTTCGGCACCCTGGATGCCTATACGCTCACGGACGTCTCGGTCGGCTGGCGCAAGAACAGCTGGTCGGTCGATGTGTTCCTGAAGAACGCGTTCGACAAGCGTGCCGAGCTTGCACGTTTCTCCGAATGCGCGGCGCTGACCTGCGGTGCGGAGTCCTACACCGTGTTTTCCCAGCCCCGTACCTTGGGCGTGCGCTTCAGCAAGGAATTCTGAGCAACAGCTGACGACTCAGTGAAACGAAAAAGGCGGCCAATGGCCGCCTTTTTCATGAATGCAGCCTACTTACCTGGCCAGCAGCGCACGTACCGGCAACGGCACGTTGCACAGGTCGATGTGGCCGGCCGGGATCTTGTAGAAATCATCCACGCGGTTGCGGCGCGCTTCGGTGGCATCGATGAAGGCCTGGCTGTCGGTGCGCAGCAGTTGCAACGGCGTGCGCTCGCTTTCCGGCACTTCACTGGCCACGTGGATCGCCTTGATCGTGGTGCGCTGCTCGGCTTTGTCATAGAAGCCCATCGGTTCCGGGCCACGGGTAATGGTGCTGAGCAGGTCCATGCCCTTGACCACGCGGCCAACTGCACTCAGCTGGCGATCCAGCGCTCGCGGCGCCTGGCCGATCACCACATAAAGTTCCGCGCCGATGCTGCTGTCCGGTTCGTTGCTGCGGCCGGCGCCCAGCATGCCGTAGCAATGGGTCAGCCAGGCCTTGCCAGACTTCGGGTCGCGCGCAGTGGGGAAGCCGTCGATAAAGCCGACCTGCGGCGCCCAGCCATCGACATCGGGCAGGCGATCAAAGTGCGTGCTTTTGTCTGACCGGGTGAACTCAGCGGGCAGGTGCTGCCTGGTTCCGTCAGGGAACGGTTTGGCCTTCGCCTTGTCATCCGCATCGGCATCGCCGAACTGGACCACGAAATTGTCCTGCGATCGGTAGATCGACAGTCCGTCCCAGAATCCGCCCTTGGCCATCGTCTTGATATTGGCGACGTGCTGGGGCGCGAAGCCCGGCGCCAGTTCGATAATGACTCGGCCAGTATCCAGTTCCATGTACAGCGTGTTGGCCGGATCCAGCGTGCGCCATGCCGAGGCCGGCGCGGCATCGATGATGTCCTTTGCACTGCGGGGCTTCGTCTTCGAAGCATCCTGCGCGCTTGCAGGTACAACCACGGCGAGTGACAAGGCGATGGCCAACAGTGCGACACGCATGGATTGAACTCCGATCCGGGAAGCGGGAAGCATAGCGTGCGGCCGCAAGACCGAAGCCCGCCGAACTAACCGGCCTTCTTGCGCCCGCTACCTGACTTCTTGCCGCCGCCATCCTGCTTGTTGACTGTGGCCCAGGCAATCCGCTCAGCTGCTTCCTTGGAGCGCCCTTGCTCGCGTTCGCTTTCTTCGATGTGTTCGGCCTGGCGTTTCTGCTTGTCGGTATAAGCCGATTTATCTCCGCGGGGCATGGCGAACCTCCTTCGCATCTTTAGTGTGGTCCGAAACTAGCGCAGCGAATGTCGATGCGGTGTCGACGCCATGTCGAAAGCCCGATCTACATGACTACTGGCATATTTGCTATATCGAAATTAATAGTAGTATCGACTCACGATTAGTGGAGTGGCCCCAATGGACGAAGTCCTGCTACGCAAATTCCACAAGGAACTCAGCGCCGGCACCGTGTCGCTGGCCTTGCTGGCGGTGGTCGCTGCGGATGCCGAGCCGATGTACGGCTACCAGATCGCCAAGCGACTGGAACAGACCGGTGATGGCGTGCTGGCCGGCAAGCAGAGCGCGCTCTACCCGGTGTTGCGCAATCTCGAAGCGGCCGGCTTGCTGGACAGTTTCGTCGAGCCATCCGTTAGCGGACCGCCGCGCCGCTACTACCGCGTGACCAGCGCTGGCCGCGAGGCCCTGGTCGACTGGAGCGCCGCCTGGCGCGCCACCCGCGATTCCCTAGATTCCGTGCTCAAGGACCCGTCCGCATGAATGCCTTCCAGTCCGACCTGCCCACCACCATTCCCGCGTACCTGGAGCGCCTGCGTCGTGCCCTGGACGGTTGCGACCGCGCGCTGGCACAGGACGCGCTCTACGACGCCGAGGATTACCTGCGTTCGGAGCTGGCCGCCAATCCAGGCAAGTCAGAGGCCGAAGTGATTGCCACCGTGGCCGGCAGCTATGGCGCGCCGAATGAGGTTGCCGACATCTACCGCGATACCGAGGTCAGGGTACAGACCGCCCTGCGCGCGCCGCCGCCGCCGCCGCGCACGTCGATCCTCGGTCGCTTCTTCGGGGTGATCGCCGATACGCGCACCTACGCATCGCTGTTCTACATGCTGCTGTCGCTGGCCACCGGCATCTTCTATTTCACCTGGGTCGTCACCGGCATATCGATGTCGTTTGGCCTGGCGATCCTGATCATCGGCATCCCGTTCGTGATCCTGTATTTCGGATCGGTACGGGTGCTGTCGCTGGTGGAGGGCCGGATCGTCGAGGTGATGCTTGGCGAGCGGATGCCACGGCGTCCCCTGTACGAGGCCCGTGGCAAGCCGTGGCTGCAGCGGATCGCGGACATGTTTACAGATCCGCGAACCTGGAGCACGCAACTGTATTTCCTGCTGATGCTGCCGCTGGGCACCGCGTATTTCACCGTCGCTGTGACCCTGCTCAGCGTGTCGCTGGCCTTCATCGCCGCACCGCTGCTGGTGTGGATCGGTTACGTCGACAACAACTGGTTCGTCGGCGACTGGTGGGGCCAAAACAGCATGAACCTGTGGTGGCAGCTGCCACTGCTGTTCGCCGCCGGCGTGGCGATCCTGTTCGGCACGTTGCACCTTGCCCGCGGCGTCGGCCTGCTCCACGGGCGCCTGGCCAAGCACCTGCTGGTTCACGCGTCACGGGACAGCTGAGGCAGCGTATCCCCGGCTTGCTCGTGCCGGCCGGGGTCGTAGGCAGCTCGTCCCTGAAAAGAAAACACCCGCGTTAGCGGGCGTTTTTTGTGTCTGCATTGTCGCTACGATGGACTACTTAGACGCAGGTTTTTTCTTTCCTGCCGGTTTCGAGACTGTCTTGGCAACCGCTGCCTTCTTTGCAACAGTCGGCGTTGGGCTCGCCTTCCTTGTGTCTGCAGGTTTCAAGGTGGATTTTTCCGGCGCTGTCTTCTGGAGAGTGGGCTTTTTTGAAGCCGATTTCTTCGAAGCCGATTTCTTCGAAGCTGTCTTACTCGGCACTGCGCTGTTCTCAGGCGCCTTGCGTGTCGGTGCGGGTGTTGCCGCCAGCGGTTCAGCAACAGGCGAAGGCTTGGCGGTCGAGTGGTCGGCAATGAATGCCTTGACCTGCGGATAAACCTGGGTGCGCCAGCGTCGGCCGCTGAAGATGCCGAAATGGCCGGCGCCTTGGACGGTCAGGTGTTGCTGGTCGGCCTTCGGGATGCCGGTGCACAGTTTGTGCGCGGCTCGGGTCTGGCCTTCGCCGGAGATGTCGTCCAGCTCGCCTTCGATCGTGAACAGCGCGCAGTCGCGGATCTTCGATGGATCCACGCGCTCGCCTGCAACATCCCACAAACCGCGCGGCAACAGGAATTCCTGGAACACCACGCGAATGGTGTCGAGGTAGTACTGCGCAGGCATGTCCAGCACGGCGTTGTATTCGTCGTAGAACTTGCGATGCGATTCAGCGGAGCTAAGGTCGCCCTTCAGCAGGTCCTGGTAGAAATCCCAGTGCGAGGTGCCGTGGCGTTCGGGGTTCATCGCCACGAAACCAAGATGCTGCAGGAAGCCGGGATACACCTGGCGTCCGTGGCCCGGATAGTTGGTCGGAACCGTGTGGATCACGTTGTTCTCGAACCAGGACAGAGGCTGGCGGGTGGCGAGGTTGTTGACCGAAGTGGGTGATTCGCGGGGATCGATCGGCCCGCCCATCATCACCATCGATTTCGGCAACGGCTCGCCGCGCCCGGCCATCAGCGAAATCGCGGCGAGCACCGGCACGGTCGGCTGGCACACGCTGATCACGTGCAGGTTGTCGGTGCCGATGTGGCGGATGAATTCTTCGATGTAGGCGACATAGTCGTCCAAGCGGAACTCACCGTCCTCGGCCGGCACCATGCGTGCATCAGTCCAGTCGGTGACGAACACCTTGTGGTCGGCAAGCAATGTGCTCACGGTGTTGCGGAGCAGCGTGGCATGGTGGCCCGACAGCGGCGCGACCACCAGTACGGTCGGGTCGTCCTTCATTCGCGCCAGTCCGTCGGCCTGGTCGTGGTAGCGCTTGAAGCGCAGCAGCCGGCAGAACGGCTTCTCCATGGCGACCCGCTCAACCACCGGAATCGACAGGCCTTCCACCTCGATCTGGTGAATGCCGAATTCCGGCTTCTCGTATTCCTTGCCCAGCCGGTACATCAGCTCGCACGCGGCAGCCGTACGCGGCGCGCCGGGGAGTGACGACAGCCAGCTGTCGTTGGCGGCGTACATCTTGGCGCCGGCATCGGCGAAGTAGGTGTACGGCGCCATCCCCGCGCGCCAGAATTCGTGCCATTGGTAGAGCAGCATCGTGTCGGGCAACTTATGTTTTGCGGCGGTGCAGCATAACGTATGAATCATGGCCGCTCGTGACGGATGTCACGATTTTCGTTACTCCGGCAACTCAAGCGCCGTGGCGCGCTCCACCAGTCCGGGTGACAGCCAGCATTGCGAGCCCAGCGGGCGCAGGCCGGTGGCGCGCAGGCGCTCGCGATAGAAGCGCACCGGGCGCGACTTGAACTCGTCCTCATCGCCCACGGCCTGGTCTTCGCGGGTGAAGGTTTCGATGAAAGCAACGCCGCCACACAGGTCCGCCAGCGCCGGCAGGCCGCGTTCCAGCTCGCGGGTCGGCAGGTAATGCAGCACGTCGCTGCAGACCAGCAGGTCAACCGGGCCGCACGGGCGCAGGAATTCGAAATCGCCAAAACGCGCCAAGTGCAGGCCGCGACTGCGGCCATAGCGCGATACTGCGTACTCGCTGGCGTCGAAGCCGATGTATTCGACTTTTGGCCGCAGCTTGCGCAGCGGCGCGCGCCACGCACCTTCGCCACAGCCGATGTCGAGCACGCTGCGCAGCGGGCGTTCCAGGTGGTATTCGGCGGTCGCCACTGCCAGCGCGACCTTGCGCGTGAGGCGCGCAGTATCGCCAATGCCGCCACGGCGGTACCAGCGGTCAAAGTAGTCGCGGTCATAGGTCTTGGTCATCGTGGCATCCTAGTGGCTTGAATCAGTGGCTTCCACCAGAGGATTTGCATCGATGGCCTACATGCTGACCAAGACAGCTCACTTGGTGTTCGTGATCGCGTGGATGGCCACGGTGTTCTACCTGCCGCGGATCCTGGTCAATATCGCCGAAGCCGGTAACGAGCCTGCAGTGCGCGCGCGCTTGGTGCTGATGGGCCGGCGCCTGTACCGCTTCGGCCATGTGATGTTCGGCATCGCACTCGTGTTCGGGTTGGCCCTCTGGATGCATTTCCGGATCAGCGGTGGTTGGCTGCATGTCAAGTTGCTGCTCATCGCCTTGATGCTTGCCCACTTCATCGTGGCAGGGCGCTGGTTGAAGGGTGTCGATGCTGGTCGTCCGTTGCCCAGCGGCAAGGCGCTGCGCTGGTTCAACGAGTTGCCGGTGCTGCTGCTATTCGTGGTCGTCTACCTGGCGCTGGCGAAGCCGTTCTAGCGGTTTGGCTTATTAAGAAAAGGGGTCAGAGAACATTTCCTCTGAGACTTTCCGCAGTCAGTGCAATTTATGTGGAAATGTTCTCTGACCCCTTTTCAGAACGAGGCTGGCTTCGGCAACAACACCGGCACGCCGTTCGCATCGCAATCGCCCTTCGTACATAGCGCATCGCGAAGCCGTGGCGTGGCCTGCAGCAGGAAGTGGAAGATCGTGTTCTGCTCCACGCTGCCGCGCACCGCGCTGCTGCCCGGACCGCGCGCCCAGATGCCGACATCGTCGCCGCCATGGATTTCACTGCGCATGGGTATCAGGGCTTCCTGCAGGTAGTCCGGGTTTTCCGTGTCGACGTTGGTGAGGTCGTGGCGCCCACCAGTGGACGCCTGGATTGTGGCGGGACGCTTGCGCAGGAACTTCGGGCCTTCCGGCTGCTGGTCGGTGGCGCCGGCATAACCGGGGCCGCTGTAATAGCCAAGCGTGGTGTAGGGCAGGCCAGTGGCATCGTGCGCGAGTGCGGTCGGGTCGATGGTGGCGGTGCTTTCGCGCGAACCGCCATGCACCTTGCCCAGGATCGGGTTGCCGCGCCGTGGATAGCCGGCGAACGTCAGCGTATGCGAGTGATCGGCGGTGACCAGGATCAGGGTGTCTTCTGCAGAGGTCATCTCGGTGGCCACCCGCACCGCATCGCTGAGCGCGATCGTCTCGTCCAGCGCGCGGAAGGCATTGCCGGCATGGTGGGCATGGTCGATGCGTCCGCCTTCGACCATCAGCACGAAGCCGTTCGTGTTGAGTGAGAGGCGGGCGATGGCGGCACGGGTCATCTCCGCCAGCGAAGGTTCGCCCGCGCCATCGTCTGTGCGGTCGTGCGCGTAATGCATGACATCGGGTTCGAATAATGCGAGCAGTGGCGTTTCGACAGGCGCTGCGGCGAGCTGCGCGGCATTCCATACATAGCTGCCACCCGGATGGCGCTGTTGCCACTCTACGATCAGATTGCGGCCGTCACGGCGTTCGCCTGCTTGGTCGGGATACTCGGGGTCAGGCGCACTGGTCGGCATGAAGTTCTTGCGGCCGCCACCCATCACCACATCCAAACCGTGTGCTGGCTGGGTTTCGATCAGCTGGCGTGCGGAGTCGGCGCAGCCGGCAGCCTTCGTGGCATCAGGCATGTCGCTGTCGTTTTCCCAATTGCGTTCGGCACTATGGCTGTAGGTCGATGCCGGCGTGGCGTCGGTGACCGGGGTGGTGGTCACCACGCCAGTGGCAAGTCCGCTGGCGGCGGCCAGTTCCCACAGGGTCAACAAGCGCGCGGCCTTCGCCTGCACGCAGTCCCCGCGCACTGCCTGTTGACCGATGCCGAGTACGCCGAGCCGGGTCTTGACACCGGTGGCCATCGCGCTTGCGGTTCCGGCGGAATCCGGCGTCTGTGAGTTGGTGTTGTAGGTCCGGCTCAACGCGGTGTCCGGGAAGTCCTCCCACGACAGTCGGTTTTCCTCGCCGGGGCCGCCCTTGCGCTGGCCTTCCAGGATGCGCGCGGCGGCGACCGTGATCAGGCTCATGCCATCGCCTACGAACAGGATGACGTTCTTGGCCCGGCCCGTCATCGCGCCACGCGCCGCGGCCTGCGCAGCGCCATTGCGGAACCACCACTGCGCGGACTCGCCGTCGGGCCGCGCGATGTCCGGAACCTCAACCTCGATACCGTCGCGTTGCTGTGGTGTCGGCATCGGCGGCGTGTGGCTTGGCGTGCTTGCGCATCCGGCAACGGCAAGGGAAACGGCGAACCAGATCGCAAAGGCAAGGGCGGAATTGGAAGGGTGCATGCGGTATTCCCGAAGGCTTGCCGGATTATCGCTGCTGGATGCGGCAATGGCGCGACAGTGTTGCGCCGACGGCACTGACGAATGCGTATTGCGCGGGTTATCGTCGCGCCTTGTCCCGAAGGCTCGCGCGCATGTTCAAGTGGTGGTTCGGCATCAAGTTCTGGAAGCGCGTGGTCGCCGGCTTCGTGCTGGGCGCATTGGCCGGTTGGGCATTCGGGCCGGATGCCGAAAAATGGTTCGGGCCGCTGGGCGATGTCTACGTCAACCTGATAATGATGATCGCGGTGCCGTTGGTGTTCTTCGCGGTGATCAATGCGGTGGCCGCGCTGGCCGGGCAGAAATCCATCGCCGCGTTGGCGGGTCGCACCTTCGCCTGGTTCGCACTGACTGCAGTGCTGGCGGTGGGCGTGGGGCTAGTGGCTGGTTATGTGTTCAAGCCAGGCCTCGGCGTGGGCACGCTGCAGGTCGCCTCCGATTACCAGCCCAAGGACGTGCCGGGCGTGCTGGACATGCTGTTCCACATCGTGCCGCCCAATCCGTTCGCGGCGCTGTCTGGCGCGGCGACTGGCAAGAATGCCGATGGCATGAAGGTGCTGGTACCGAACAACGGCACCGTGCTGCAGGTGCTGTTTTTTGCCGGTCTGGTCGGGTTCGCGCTGGTCAAGCTCGGCGAGAAGACCGCAGGCCTGCGCAAGCTGGCCGGCGAGGCCAGCGAGGCGATGATCCAGGTGACGCGCTTCGTGTTGGAATTCACCCCGATCGGCACCTTCGGCCTGATCGCAGCGCTGGTCGGCGGCTATGGTTTCGAACAGCTCAAGCCGCTGTTTCAGTTCGTGCTGGCGATGTATGCGGCGTGCGCCTTCCACATCCTGGTGGTCTATAGCGGCTTGCTGCTCGCGCATGGCTTGAATCCGCTGAAATTTTTCCGCGGCGCGTTCCCGGGCATGCAGGTCGGGTTTGTGGCGTCCTCGAGTTTCGCAGCGATGCCCGTCGGGTTGCGTTGCGCCATCCACAACCTGGGGGTGAACAAGGATTACGCCGGGTTCGCGGTGCCACTGGGTGCGTCGATCAAGATGGATGGCTGCGGCGCGATTTACCCGGCGCTGGCTGCCGTGTTCATCGCGCAGTACACCGGCATCGAATTGTCGGTGACCCAGTACGTGATCATCGCGTTGGCCTCGGTGCTGGGCAGCTTCGGCACCGCAGGGGTGCCGGGTACCGCGGTGATCATGGCGACCGTGGTGCTCAGCGCCGCCGGCCTGCCGCTGCACGTGATCGGGTATCTGTATGCGATCGATCGCGTGCTGGACATGATGCGGACCATGACCAACGTGACCGGGCAGATCCTGGTGCCGGTGCTGGTGGCCAGGGAAACCGGGATGCTGGATCAGCAGATTTACGATGCGGCATCCACCAATGTCGGCATGGAAGCGGGCGACGCCGCTTGATCAGGTCGCGCTGCATGTCGCGCAACTGGCAAGCCGCATTCCACCATCCACCATCCACATGGGAGTCACTGCATGAGCGGGCATCAACGTGAACTGACGATGCGTTTCCTGGCCGAACCGTCCGACGTCAACTACGGCGGCAAGGTGCACGGCGGGATCGTGATGAAGTGGATCGACCAGGCCGGTTATGCCGCTGCCGTCGGCTGGAGTGGGCGCTACAGCGTGACCGTGGCGGTGGGCGGGATCCGCTTCGTCGCGCCGATCAGGATCAGTGACCTGGTGACCATCCAGACGACCCTGGTCTATACCGGCACCAGCTCGATGCATTTCGCGGTGGACGTACGTGCGCGCAATCCGATGTCGGACGACGCAGGCCGCCTGTGCACGCATTGCGTGATCGTGTACGTAGCTCTGGACGATGCCGGCAAGCCGGTGCAGGTGCCGAGCTGGGTACCGATCAGCGAAGAGGACACCCGCTTGTCCGAATACGCGACCAAGGTGATGGCATTGAGCAAAGACATCGAGAAAACCGTGGCGCGATATCGCGCGACCGACGCGCACGCGTCTTGATTCCGCAAACCTCATAAACGAAAACGCCGCCTGTTGGCGGCGTCATGCGCATCAGTATCCGGTTTCAGCTGCCGGTCGCGATCCGGCGTGCTTCCATGTACTTCTGGCTCCAGTAACCGTCGCTGAGCGTGGAGACGGTGACGTCGCGGCCGGTACGTGGCGCGTGCAGGAACTTGCCATCGCCGATGTAGATGCCGACATGGTCCACGCGGCCACGGCGGCCGAAGAACACCAGGTCGCCCTCGGTCAATGCATTGCGGTCGGTGATCGGCGTACCTTCATTGGCCATCGCGCGCGACACGCGCGGCAGGTCGATGCCGATCGTGCGGAACACGTAACCCACCAAGCCGCTGCAGTCGAAACCGTTGTCCGGGCTGGTGCCACCCCAGCGATACGGGGTGCCAAGCAGGGCGAAGGCGCGCTGCAGCACGGTCTTGATCCGCGCGGAGGTGGTAGGCGCGTCCTGTGCTTGCTGCAGGGCGGCCAGCTGGGCGACCAGCGGCGCGTTGTCTGGGCTGGCCAGGCTGACTGGAGCGGCCACTTTGAGCGTATCGGTCGACACTGGCGCAGCAGGTGCCTTGGCTGGCGCCTTGGCTGCAGCCTGGATGGCCGCCGCCTGGATGGCAGGAGCTTCGGTGGAAACAGGTTGCACTGCCGGGTTCATCGCCATGGCCGGAAGCGATCCGGCCGCGAGAACTACGGAGAGGAAAAGGCGATAACCCCGACGCGCGGGGCGGACGGTGGAATGATCGTGGGGCAGGTTTGCTGTCGTCACGCGGTCATCACAAAAACGGATCAGTGGCGACTATGCCTGTGCAAAGGATGTGAAGGGTTCAAATTTCGTTATCCCCACGTGAATGAATACGCGGAGCGGTCATATAACTTGAGCGATCCCCAATTCATATTTGTGATTGTTCAGGCTCACACAAGTATTTGAATCAATTCAACAACCGTCGGGCGCCGCTGTAATGGTTCCGCCACCAGCTGCCATCGAGCCGATCCAGGCGCACCGTGCCGCCGGAATTGGGCGCATGCACGAAGCGACCTTCGCCGACATAGATGCCGACGTGACTGACCTGGCCGCCATCGCCGAAGAACACCAGATCGCCGCTAGCCAGCTGCGCAGTTGGAATCCGCGGACCCTGGATCGCCGCCAGTTCGCGTGAGGTGCGCGGCAGGCGCAGGTCGAGCATGTCGCGGTAGACGTAGTTGACCAGCCCACTGCAGTCGAAGCCGCTTTCCGGGGTGTTTCCGCCCCAGTGATACGGCGTGCCGACCAGGCTGATCGCGCGCATCAGCACGGCGTTGGCGCGCACTGGATCGGCCGGCACAACCTGCGGCCATGCGCGGTTTCCGGCCATCAACGGTGGGATCTCGCGGACGTTGCTGCCACCGCCGCAACCGGCCAACAGCAGCGCAGTAGATAGCGCCAGCGCGGCATAGCACCGATAATGCGGGCTCGGCCGCTGCATGCAGGTGGCTGGTTCCATATATCGCGCAGTGTTGCCGCATCGCATCGCATCGGCAAGCGCCAACCCACATCAAGCGTCTCAGATAGTCAAAGGATTCCCATGAAGATTGAGAAAGACCGCGTCGTCCGTTTCCACTATGCCGTTGCCGAATCCGGCGCCGAATCGGTGGAGAGTTCAAAGGAGGGTGGCAAGCCGCTGGCGATCCTGTTCGGCCGCGGCCAGGTCATCCCCGGGCTGGAAAAGGCGATGGACGGCCGTGAGGCCGGCGACAGCTTCAAGGCCAACGTGCCGGCGCTCGAAGCCTATGGCGAGAAGCGCGAGGGCCTGACCCAGCGCATCCCGAAGAAGCATTTCGGAGACCAGAAGCTCGAAACCGGCATGCAGGTGGTGCTGCAGACCAACTTTGGTCCGCGCGCGGTGACCATCGAGAAAATCGGGATGAGCGTGGTCGATGTCGACCTCAATCACCCGATGGCCGGCAAGGACCTGGACTTCGACATCGAGATCGTCGAAGTGCGCGAAGCCAGTGCGGAGGAACTCGAGCATGGCCATGTGCACGGCGATGGTGGCTACGCGCATTGATTCAATGCTGCGCATGAATCAATCCCAAAGCATGAGCACCGAATTCAAGCCGATCGCGGCCAGCGATCGCATCCAGGCGCTGGATGTCATCCGCGGGTTCGCGCTGCTCGGCATCTTCATGATGAACGTGGAGTTCTTCAATCGACCATTGGGGGAGATTGACCTTGGCTTGCCGACGGGCGGCGCTGGTATCGACCATTGGGCCGGCTGGTTCGTGTACGTGTTCGTACGCGGCAAGTTCTGGACGATGTTCTCGTTACTCTTCGGGATGGGTTTCGCGGTCATGCTGGGACGTGCCGAGCAGGCCGGGCGCGCGTTCGTTGGCCCGTATGTGCGCCGCACGCTGGCGCTGGCGGTGTTCGGCGCGCTGCATGCGATCTTCATCTGGGCGGGCGACATCCTCTTCAGTTATGCAATGGGCGCCGTGGTGTTGATGATCGTGTTCTACACCCGCCCGAAAGTATTGTTGCTGATCGCCGGCACGTGCCTGGGTGTGGCCGCGCTGTTTGCGGTGCTGTCGAAGGTCATGGCCGGATCACCGCCGTGGCAACCGTTCGCGATCATTGCGTTGCCGCTGCTGGTCCTGTGTGTGGTGGACGCTTCCCTGCGTCGCTGGCCGCTGAAAGGAATGCGCAACGCCGGCTTGGCTTTGTATCTGGTGCCTTTCCTGATGATGACGGTGGGCGGCTTCGAGCAGATGAAGCAACCACCCGAACCCGAGCGGGATCGGATTGCCCAAGTTGCAGCGGATACCCCTGCCAAACAGGAAGCACTCACCAAGCAATTGAAGGAACGGGCCGAGAAGCGGCAGGAGCACGTCGCCGCTGTCGTCGAGGATGAGCGGGTGATGCGAGGTGGTACTTATGCCGAAGCGGTGAAGCTGCGTGCCCAGGATTTCGCAGGGCACATGGAAATGAATCTCGAGTTCTCGATCATCGTGCTGGGCATGTTCCTGCTGGGCGCATGGTTCATCCGATCAGGAGTGATGGCACATCCGGAACAGCACCTGCCGCTGTTTCGCAAACTAGCCTGGATTGGCTTGCCACTTGGCCTCGGGCTCAGCCTGGTCAGTGCCGGCATCGTCACCACGCATGTGCGCGGCGTCAATGACAGTGTGTTCCAGATAGCGCTGGGACTGATGATGCTGGGCAACCTGCCAGCTTGCCTGGGCTATGTGGGCGCACTGGTCCTGCTTTGGCATGGACGCGCCCGCGCGCTGCTCGCGCCACTGGCGCCGACCGGGCGCATGGCGCTGACCAATTACCTCAGTCAGTCAGTGATCGGCACACTGTTCTTTTATGGGTACGGGCTTGGCCATTGGGGCCTGGGCCGGGCATGGCAACTGGTGTTCGTCATGGTGGTTTTCGCACTGCAGATCGCCTTCAGCCACTGGTGGCTGGCGCGGTTCCGTTACGGGCCGATGGAGTGGCTGTGGCGTTGGGCCACCTATGGCAAGCGCCCGGCAATGCGACTGGCGACATCCTGACCGACTTTGCCCGAGCGGTTTCGTATCATGGATGCTGCTGGCGCCTTGCCAGCACTGCATGAGCGGATACCTGGATGGAGCGATCGAACAAGGACGCGGTGGACCAGATCGGCAAGGACGACAACGACGTCCTGGTGATTGGCGCCGGAGTGAGTGGGCTGGCCACTGCGCTTGCGTTGTTGCAGGCGGGGCGGCAGGTGACGGTGATCGATGCCGGCCGCATCGGTGGCGGCGCATCGCATGGTAATTGCGGGACCATCACGCCCAGCCATGCGCCACCGCTGGCGGCGCCCGGGATGATCGGCACCGCCATGCGCTGGATGCTGACTCCGGATGCCCCTCTGTACGTCCATCCAGGCTTCGACCCGACACTGTGGCGCTGGCTGTTGGGATTCGCTGCGCGCTGCAACCAGCGCGATTGGCTGGCCAGTGCGCATGCGAAATACGCGCTTCTGGCGGATTCGCGGGTACGGCTTGCGAATTGGGTACGCGACTTCGGCATTGAATGCGAATTCGTTGAAAGCGGCGAGGACTATGTGTTCCGCGATCCCCGGCGATTGGAGAAGGAACAGCACGATTTGCCATTGCTGCTTGAACTGGGCATCCCGTTCACGATTCTCGATGGTCCTGCCTACGAGGCGCACGAGCCTGCACTGAAGCCGGGCGTGGTCGGTGCGATCCGCTTCACGGGCGATGCATCCTTGCGGCCCGACCGCTATGTCGCTGAACTGGCGCGGCTGGTGCGCAAGCATGGCGGCAGGATCGTCGAAGACACGGCATTGCAATCGCTGCAGCCGGATGGCGATCGGGTTACTGCGGTGACTGCGGTCGGGACATTGCGTGCGCGCGATGTGGTGATCGCCACTGGTGCGTGGTCGCCACGGTTGGCCGATGTCATTGGCCTGCCTTGGCTGCGCAAGGCGATCCAGCCAGGCAAGGGCTACTCAATCACCTATTCGCGACCTGCGCTTGTGCCGAAAACCCCGTTGATGCTGCGCGACAGGTCCGTCTGCGTCACGACGTGGGGCGACGGTTTCCGGCTTGGCAGCACGATGGAGTTCTCCGGCTATGACACCCGCCTCAACGAGCGCAGGCTTGGCGCGCTCGAACGCGGCGCGCGCGAATTCCTGCATGAGCCGGTTGGCCCACAGGTGCGCGAGCGCTGGTATGGCTGGCGGCCGATGAGTCGCGATGACATCCCGCTGATCGGACGCGCACCCGGCCACCGACACCTGTGGCTGGCAACCGGCCACGGCATGATGGGTGTCGGCATGAGCACGGGCACCGGGCAACTGCTGGCCGACCTGATCCAGGGCCGCGAACCGTCGGTGAATCCGACATCATTCGATCCGGCGCGTTTTTCGTGAGGTATCTGACATGAGCGATGTTTTCACCCTGCATCGCGGCAGTGCGCCTTTGTTGGTCAGCCTGCCGCACGACGGCAGCCAGATCCCGAACGGACTTGCTGCGCGGATGACTCCATCGGCGCGGCGCGCACCGGATACTGACTGGCACGTGGCGCGGCTGTACCACTTCGCGCGCGAACTGGGCGCGTCGATCCTGGTGCCGCGCTGGTCGCGCTACGTGATCGACCTCAACCGCGGCCAGGATGACACCAGCCTGTATCCGGGACAGAACACGACGGGCCTTTGTCCGATCGTGCAGTTCAGCGGTGAGCCGGTGTATCTGCCGAATCAGCAGCCCGATGTGGCTGAAGTGTCCATGCGCATCGAGCGCTACTGGCGGCCATATCACGACGCATTGCGCAGCGAGTTGGCGCGACTGCACGCTGCGCATGGCCGCGTTGCCCTGTGGGAAGGGCATTCGATCAAGGGCAGCGAACTGCCGTTCCTGTTCGAAGGACGGCTTCCCGACCTCAACCTGGGCACCGCCAATGGCGCGAGCTGCTCAGCTGCATTGCAGGTAAAACTTGAAGGCGTGTTGGCCGCGCAATCGCAAAATGACTGGGTGGCGAACGGCCGCTTCAAGGGTGGGCATATCACCCGCCACTATGGCGAACCCATCAACGGCATCGACGCCGTGCAACTGGAAACCAGCCAGCGTTGCTACATGGACGAGGCGACGTTCGAATTCGATAGTGGGAAAGCATCTGCATTGCAGCCGTTGCTGCAGGCATTGCTGCGTGCGACGCTGGAATGAGAAAGGGCGGCCGAAGCGGCCCTTCTGGTGATTGCATCGGTGTGACTTACTTCGCGTCGGGTCCGATGTATTTGTTGAGGAAGGCTTCCATCCTCTTGTACAGCTCGGTCACGTTTTCGGGCTTCACGAAACCATGGCCCTCGCCAGCCGCCACGTAGGTTTCCGCCGGGTGACCCGAGGCATTGAGGGACGCAGCCATCGCCTTGTACTGATTGAAGTCGGCGGTCTTGTCATCCGCTCCATGCACGAGCATGACCGGTACATGCAGGTCTTTCACCCGCTCGACCGGGGAGATATTCGCCAGCGCATCCATGTCGGTGCCCAAGGTGCGGTCGAAGAAGCGTGTGTCGCGCTTTGCCTGACCCAAGTTCTTGTCGGTTTTCCGCATCAGGGGCAGGTCGTAAACGCCCACGTACCCGATCGCGCACTTGTACATGCCGGGATTCAGGATGGGCTGGATCAGAGCCGTGTAGCCACCGAAGCTGGCCCCGAAGCTGCAGATGCGTTGCGGATCCGCGAGTTTCTGTTCGATCGCCCAACGCACGCCATCGGTGATGTCGTTCTGCAAGATCGTGCCCCAGCCCTTGAAGCCGGAGCGCGCGAACGCCTCGCCACGGCCGTCGGAGCCCCGGTAGTTAACCTGCAGGACGGAGTAGCCACGACTGGCGAGGAACTGCACCTGGTTGTCGAAGCCCCAAGTGTCGTGCACGTAATAGGGTCCGCCGTGAGCCATGACGATCATGGGCTTCGGGCCGGTGCCTTTGGCGGTATAGAACCCGAACAGTTTCTGCCCGTCGCGGTTGGTGAACTCGATCGGGCGGGTAGGCGCCATTGCATCCGCTTTCAGCCAAGGCTTGGCAGTGATGATGTTCTGGGCTTTTTTGGTCTTGCGGTCATAGACGTAGTAGCTACCAACGTCGCGGTCGGACCAGACGCTGAACAGCACCTTGTTGCCGTCCCGGCTGAAGCTGTTGAACGAAAGCATTTCGCCCGGGAAGGACTTCATCAGCCCCGCGTGCAACTGCGCCCACTCTGAACTGGGGTCGATGTACTGAAGTTCAGGTTTGGCAGCGTCGTAAGTCACCGCGAATGGAATGCCGCCAAAGCCTGCGTACATAAAGCCGTTGACTTCAATGTCGGGGTTGCCAGCCAGTTTGGTGCGAGTGCCCGCCTTCAGGTCGATGCGATAGGCTTGGGCAGGCTCAAGCGCGTCCGTGACGAGGGCATAAGCGGTGTTGTTGTCGTTCGCGAATCGCGTGCTGTTGATCGTGCGACCCGCGATGGACTTCGGCAGCGGCGTCCAGTCACTTCCCTTCTCGCGGCGATAGTAGAGAACCGGTTCGTCGTTTTCGTCCAGTGTAGTGCGTAGGCGCGCTTCCCCCGTCTGATCGAACTGGAAGCCGGCGAGGCTATTCGAGCGTTCGACTTCCTTGCGCACCCCAGTATGCGTGTCGACCTTGAAAATGACCGTGTCGGGCTCTTCGCCGCAATCCCAGCAGGTGAAGTCGACCAACGCCATGCCCGGTTCGTTGTTCAGGACCTTGGTGATAACCGAAATACCGTGGTCCTTGCGCTTGCCGCGCTTGGTTTCCATATCGGGGACGAAGCCGAACAATACGTCCTGATTCTTGGCCTTCACGTCGGTCGTATAGAGCTCACCTTGCGAAATCGGCCTGGCCTTGAACGGCACAAGCTCGGCACGCGAGACGACCAGCTGGTCGTCGGCGGTCCAGACGATATCGGAGACGTGTTGCTGTTTTCCGAACCGCATGACCTGCGACTTGCCCGTGTCCAGATCGACGACTTCCAGCCGGGTCTCTTTGCCATCCGGTGTCGGGACCGCGAGTGCGACCTGGGTCCCCGACGGCGACAAGGAAACCTCCCAGGCTTCCGGCCGTTTCGCAAAATCTTCAGCGGGGACGGTTTGCGCCTGAGCGTACGAGGCGAACAGCAAAGCGGCAATTGCCGCTACTTGGGTCAGTTTCACTTGATGGTTTCCTTCCACTCGGTTGAGATTCGTTTCCGATCAGCATCCGTGCTGGTCAAGAGAATACCGTTGGATCAGGGGTGATGCACTGCATTCCTGATTCAGTTCTATGAAGACTCAGACTTCCAGCGTTGCCAAATCGCCCTTCAGCTCAAGCCAGGCCTTCCTGTCGCCGGCGCGCTTCTTGGCCAGCAGCATGTCCATCAGTGCGTGGGTCCCGGCGTCGTCGTCCACGGTCAGCTGGACCAGGCGGCGAGTGTCGATGTGCATGGTCGATTCGCGCAATTGCTGCGGATTCATCTCGCCCAGGCCCTTGAAGCGGGTGACATTCACTGCGCCCTTGGCGCCCTTGCGCGAGCTCGCCTCGCGCGCGATTTTCTCCAGCAACAAGCGCTTTTCCTCTTCGTCCAGCGCATAGAACACTTGCTTGCCCACGTCGACCCGGAACAGCGGCGGCATCGCCACGAATACATGACCGGACGCGACCAGTGTCGGGAAGTGCTTCAAGAACAGCGCCGTCAGCAGGGTGGCGATATGCAAGCCGTCGGAATCGGCATCGGCCAGGATAATCACCTTGCCGTAGCGCAGCCCGTCGATCGCGTCCTTGCCCGGATCACAGCCGATAGCCACCGCCAGGTCGTGCACTTCGTTGGAGGCCAGAACCTGGCCAGAGGCCACTTCCCAGGTGTTCAGAATCTTGCCGCGCAAGGGCAGGATCGCCTGGAAGTCCTTGTCGCGGGCCTGCCGCGCGCTACCGCCGGCGGAGTCGCCTTCGACCAGAAAAAGTTCGGTGCGCGAGAGATCTTGCGAGATGCAGTCGGCCAGCTTGCCGGGAAGGGCCGGGCCTTGGGTCACTTTCTTGCGGACGATCTGCTTTTCGGTCTTCAGGCGCGCGCTGGCGCGATCGATCGCTAGTTGCGCGATCCGTTCACCGAATTCGGTGTGCTGGTTCAGCCACAGGCTGAACGCATCGTGCGCGGCGCCTTCGACGAAACCCGCGGCTTGTCGTGAACTCAACCGCTCCTTGGTCTGGCCGCTGAACTGCGGGTCGGTCATCTTCACCGACAACACGAACGCAACGCGGTCCCACACGTCTTCCGGCGCCAGCTTCACGCCGCGGGGTAGCAGGTTGCGGAAGTCGCAGAACTCTCGCAGGGCGTCGGTGAAGCCAGTACGCAAGCCGTTCACATGGGTGCCGTGCTGGGAGGTCGGGATCAGGTTGACGTAGCTTTCCTGGATTAGCTCGCCTTCCACGACCCAGGCCACCGCCCAGTCGACGATCTCGGTGTCTTTCTTCAGCGAACCGACGAACAATTCCGGCGGCAGCAATTCGTGATCCGTGAGTTCGCCGCGCAGATAGTCCTTCAGTCCGTCTTCGTAATGCCATTCGCAGCGCTCGCCGCTGACAACGTCCAGCAGGCCGACGGTCAGCCCGGGGCAGAGCACCGCCTTGGCCCGCAGCAGGTGCTTGAGCGCGCGCAGGTTGAATTTCGGCGTATCGAAATACTTCGGGTCAGGCCAGAACCGCAAGCGGGTGCCGGTGTTCTTCTTGCCGACGCTACCGATCACTTCGAGTTTCGAAACCCGGCCGCCATCCTTGAACGACATCTTGTATTCGTTGCCGTCGCGCTTGATGAACACGTCGACATGATTCGACAACGCATTGACCACGCTCACGCCCACGCCATGCAGGCCGCCGCTGAAGGTGTAGTTCTTGTTGCTGAACTTGCCGCCGGCATGCAGCCGGGTGAGGATCAGCTCGATGCCGGGAATTTTCTCTTCCGGATGGATGTCCACCGGCATGCCGCGGCCGTCGTCGCTGACTTCGCAACTGCCGTCCTCATGCATGATGACTTCGATGCCGCGCGCGTGGCCTGCCAGCGCCTCGTCCACCGCGTTGTCGATGACTTCCTGCGCCAGGTGATTGGGCCGGGTGGTGTCGGTATACATGCCCGGGCGGCGCTTGACCGGGTCCAGCCCGGACAGGACTTCGATATCTTCGGCGTTGTAGCGGCTGCTCATTGGGCGCACATCTAGGGGACGCGGCAGGATTACTGCCGGGGCGGTCCGGGTCAAGCAGGGAAATCCGAAGGTCTGTGCGAAGTTTGGCGGATTCCTGTTGTCGATCAATGGCTTCCATTGCCGACGCGCTGGCCAAAGCGTGCAGGCGATGCCGCTTGCCCTTAGAATGTGGCTTTCCAGCGACGCCCTGCCGCCATGACTTCCCCCGCATCCCAGACTCCGCTCGTCTTCGTCACCGGGGGCGTGGTGTCCTCGCTCGGCAAAGGCATTGCCGCTGCTTCGTTGGCTGCGATTCTTGAAGCCCGTGGCCTGCGCGTCACGATGATGAAGCTGGATCCCTACCTCAACGTCGATCCTGGCACGATGAGCCCGTTCCAGCACGGTGAGGTATTCGTCACCGACGACGGCGCCGAGACCGACCTTGACCTTGGCCACTATGAGCGCTTCGTCAACACCCGCCTGTCCGGCCTGAACTCGATCAGCACCGGAAAGATCTACGAGGCGGTGATCCGTAATGAACGCCGCGGAGACTACCTCGGCGGCACGGTGCAGGTGATCCCGCACGTGACCGACGAGATCAAGCGTTGCATCGATGCGGCGACTCAGGGTTACGACGTGGCATTGGTGGAAATCGGCGGCACTGTCGGCGACATCGAATCGCTGCCATTCCTCGAAGCCATCCGTCAGTTACGCGCCGAACGCGGCCCGACGATGGCGATGTACATGCATCTGACCCTGGTCCCGTATATCGCGGCGGCCGGCGAACTGAAGACCAAGCCGACCCAGCACTCGGTCAAGGAGCTGCGCTCGATCGGCATCCAGCCCGACGTGCTGCTGTGCCGCAGCGAGCAGCCGTTGCCAGAGAGCGAGCGCCGCAAGATCGCGCTGTTCACCAACGTGCCCGAGCGCGCGGTGATTTCGGCGCTGGACATGGACAACATCTACAAGATCCCGATGTGGTTGCACGCGCAAAAACTCGACCAGATCGTGGTCGAGCAGTTGCACCTTGAATCCAAGGCGCACCCTAACGCCGACCTGTCCGAATGGCAGGCGGTGGTGGATGCGTCCGAACATCCGATCGACGAAGTCACCATTGGCATCGTCGGCAAGTACGTGGACCACAAGGACGCCTATAAATCGGTGGGCGAGGCGCTCAAGCATGGCGGCGTGCGCCAGCGCACCAAGGTCAACCTGAAGTGGCTGGAATCCGAAGACATCGAGCGCGATGGCGCGGCCACGGCGCTGGCGGGCCTGGATGGCGTGCTGGTACCAGGCGGATTCGGTGATCGCGGCTTCGAAGGCAAGGTGCTGACCTCGCAGTACGCGCGCGAGCACGCGTTGCCGTATTTCGGCATCTGCTACGGCATGCAGGCGGCGGTGGTCGACGTGGCCCGTAATATTGCCGGCCTGAGCGGTGCCAACAGCACCGAGAACGATCGCGAGACCGCGCATCCGGTGATCGGCTTGATCACCGAATGGCGCACGCAGGCAGGTGACGTCGAGCGTCGCAACGAGGACAGCGATCTCGGCGGCACCATGCGCCTTGGCCTGCAGGAGCAGCGGCTCAAGCCGGGTACGCTGGCCCACCGCATGTACGGCAAGGACGTAGTCGGCGAGCGCCACCGCCACCGCTATGAATTCAACAATCGCTACCGCACCCAGCTGGAAGACGCGGGCCTGGTGTTCTCGGCCAAGTCGATGGACGACACCCTGGTCGAGATGGTCGAGTGGCCGAATCACCCGTGGTTCCTGGGTTGCCAGGCGCATCCGGAATTCCTGTCGACGCCGCGTGTCGGGCATCCGCTGTTCGTCGGCTTCATCCGCGCCGCGCGCGAGCACAAGGCCAATCAAGGCGTGTCTGGCGGACGGTTGCTCAAGGAGGCATCGGCATGAACTTGTGCGGATTCGAAGTCGGGCTTGACCAGCCCCTGTTCCTGATTGCCGGACCTTGCGTGATCGAGTCAGAACAGTTGCAGCTGGATGTCGCCGGCCAGCTGAAGGAAATCACTTCGGCACTGGGCATCAACTTCATTTTCAAATCCAGCTTCGACAAGGCCAACCGCACCTCGCTGGGCAGCTTCCGCGGCCCAGGCATGGAAGAGGGCCTGCGCGTGCTGGCCGAGGTCAAGCGCCAGCTGGGCGTGCCAGTGCTGACAGATGTGCACGAATACACGCCGATGGATGAAGTGGCCTCGGTGGTCGATGTGCTGCAGACACCGGCGTTCCTGGTGCGCCAGACCGATTTCATCACCAAGGTGTGCGCCGCAGGGAAACCCGTCAATATCAAGAAAGGCCAGTTCCTGTCGCCGTGGGACATGAAGCCCGTGGTGGAGAAGGCCAAGTCCACTGGCAACAACAACATCATGGTCTGTGAGCGCGGCGCCAGCTTCGGCTACAACAATCTTGTCTCCGACATGCGCAGCCTCGCGGTGATGCGCGATACCGGTTGCCCGGTGGTGTTCGATGCCACCCATTCGGTGCAGTTGCCAGGCGGGCAAGGTGGCACCAGCGGTGGCCAGCGCGAGTTCGTGCCGGTGCTGGCGCGCGCGGCAGTTGCGGTGGGCATCTCCGGCCTGTTCATGGAAACCCATCCCGACCCGAACAAGGCACTCTCCGATGGCCCGAACGCGTGGCCGCTCGACAAGATGCGCGCATTGCTGGAAACCTTGCTGGAACTCGATGCCGCGACCAAGCGCAATGGTTTCCTCGAAGCTAGTCTCTGAACATCCACACGAAGGCCACACGAAGACCACATGACCAAGATCAGCCACGTCCACGCACGCGAAATCCTCGACAGCCGCGGCAACCCCACGCTTGAAGCGGAGATCACCCTGGCCGATGGCAGCTTCGGTCGCGCGATGGTGCCCTCGGGCGCATCGACCGGCAGCAAGGAAGCCGTGGAGCTGCGCGATGGCGACAAGACCCGCTACGGCGGCAAGGGCGTGCTCAAGGCGGTGTCGAATGTCAACGGCCCGATCGCCAACATGCTGCACGGCTTCGATGCGCATGATCAGGTCGAACTGGATCGACGCCTGATCGACCTGGACGGCACCGAGAACAAGGCGCGCCTCGGCGCGAATGCACTGCTGGCGGTGTCGCTGGCCTATGCGTATGCCTTGGCGGCGTCGAAGAAAATGCCGCTGTGGCAGCATCTGGCCAATGGCGCAGCGGTCAGCCTGCCGGTGCCGATGATGAATATCATCAATGGCGGCGCGCATGCCGACAACAACGTCGACTTGCAGGAATTCATGGTGCTGCCGGTCGGTTTCGATTCGTTCTCCGAAGCGCTGCGTGCGGGAACCGAGATTTTCCATTCGCTCAAATCCGTGCTGAAGGGCCATGGCCTGAGTACAGCAGTAGGCGACGAGGGTGGATTCGCGCCCGATCTGCGCAGCAATGTCGAAGCGCTGGACACGATTCTGGAAGCGATCGGCAAGGCCGGCTACAAGGCTGGCGAGGACATCCTGCTGGGCCTGGACGTGGCCGCCAGCGAGTTCTTCGAGAACGGCAAGTACAACCTGACCGGCGAAGGCAAGCGCCTGACCAGCGAGCAGTTCGTCGACTTCCTCGCCAACTGGGCGTCCGAATACCCGATCATCAGTATTGAAGATGGCATGGATGAAGGCGATGGCGATGGCTGGAAGCTGCTCACCGACCGGCTCGGCAGCAAGATCCAGCTGGTCGGTGATGACAACTTCGTGACCAACCCCAAGATCTTCAAGCAAGGCATCGAGCGCGGCATCGCCAACGCGATCCTGGTCAAGGTCAACCAGATCGGCACCCTGACTGAAACGCTGGAAACGATCGCGATGGCCGACGCGGCCCACTATGCTGCCGTGGTGTCGCATCGGTCCGGCGAAACCGAGGACACCACGATTGCCGACATCGCCGTTGCGACCACCGCGACCCAGATCAAGACCGGTTCTTTGTGCCGCTCCGATCGCGTGGCCAAGTACAACCGGTTGCTGCGCATCGAGGAGATGCTGGGCACCGACGCGCGTTACGCCGGACGCGATGCGTTCGTGTCGTTGGCACGCTGACGCAAGCCAACCAAAGTGAAGGCGACCGCCCTGCTGGTGTTGTTGCTCGCCGCATTGCTGGCGTGGCTGCAGTACACCATGTGGTTCGGCACCGGCGGCAGTCATGAGGTCGATGCCCTGCGCGCGCAGGTCGAACACCAGCGCACCGAGAACCTGCAGTTGCAGCAACGCAACGAGGCGTTGGTGGCCGAGGTCGGCGACCTGAAATCCGGTGGCGCCGCGGTCGAGGAGCGTGCGCGTAGCGAGCTGGGCATGGTCAAGCCTGGCGAGACGTTCTATCGAGTGGTCGATGGGAGTCCACAGTCATCCGCGCCGGTTGCACCGGTAGCGCCACCTGCACCGGAAACCGGGCGATGAGTTGGGCGCTGGTGCCTGCCGCCGGTAGCGGGTGTCGCTTCGGTGCCGATATTCCCAAGCAATACCTGCACGCGGCTGGCAAGGCGCTGATTGAACATGCGCTGGATGCATTGCTGTCGCACGAGACGATTGAAGGCGTCGTGGTGGCGCTGTCAGCGGACGACTCGCATTGGCCGGGCTGGACAAGCCTGCATGGCAAGCCGGTACTGACCTGTATTGGGGGCAGCGAACGCGCCGACTCGGTGCTCGCGGCATTGCACGCATTGCCCGCTGGTGTTGCCGCCGACTGCATCGTGCTGGTGCACGACGCCGCGCGTCCTAACCTGCGTGCAGACGACATTTTGCGATTGCACGAGGCCGCGATGGCCCATTCTGATGGCGCGATCCTCGCCGCGCCAGTGCGTGACACGCTCAAGCGATCCGATGCCAATGCAAGCATCGCCATGACCGAACCGCGCGACGGCATCTGGCGTGCGCTGACGCCACAGGCCTTCCGTCGCGACCTGTTGCTGCGTGCGCTGGAAGCTGCACGCGCCGATGGCGTGGCGGTGACTGACGACGCGCAGGCGGTCGAACGCCTCGGCCTGCATCCGCGTCTGGTCGAAGGCCGCGAAGACAATCTCAAAGTCACCACGCCGGCGGACCTGGCACTGGCCGAATTCCTGCTGGAGCGCCGCATATGAATGTCCGCATTGGCCATGGTTTTGACGTACATGCCTTCGGTGAAGGCGACCACGTCATGCTCGGTGGCCTGCGCGTGCCGCACACGCGTGGCGTGCTGGCGCACAGCGATGGCGACGTGGTGCTGCATGCGCTCTGCGATGCCATCCTCGGCGCATTGGCGCTAGGTGATATCGGTCGGCATTTCCCGCCGTCCGATCCGCAGTGGAAAGATGCAGACAGCCGTGCGTTCCTGCGTCATTGCGATGCGTTGATCCGCGAGCGCGGTTGGCAGGTCGGCAATGCGGACATCACCGTCATCTGCGAGCAGCCCAAGGTTGGGCCACATGCACAGGCCATGCGCGAGGCGATTGCCACCGACCTCGGCATCGCGCTGGATGCGGTCAGCATCAAGGCGACCACTACCGAGACCCTGGGTTTCACCGGCCGTGGCGAAGGTATCGCCGCGCAGGTGGTGTGCCTGCTGGTGTGCAGTGGCTGAAGAATTGGCCCACGCCCACGGCGCGCCGGTGCTGCGCGCGCGAATGCGCAGCACACCGGAAGATTTTCGAGTTGATGAACTCGATGCGTTCGAAGCCAGCGGTAGCGGCGAACACCTGCTGCTGACCATCCAGAAGCGCGGCATGAACACCGCGTTTGCGGTGAAGTGCATCGCGCAATGGGCAGGCGTCGCCGAATCGGCGATTGGCCAGGCCGGGATGAAGGATCGGCACGCAGTGACCGTGCAGCGCTTCAGCGTATGGCTGCCGAAAAAAGTCGCGCCCGATATCGCTGCCTTGCAGTCGGATGAGCTGCGCGTGCTCGGCCATGCCTGGCATTCACGCAAGTTGCCACGCGGTGCATTGGCCGGCAATCGGTTCCGACTGGTATTGCGTGGTGTGGATGGCGGGCGCGATGTTGCCGATGCGCGCCTGCAGCAGATCGCAATGCAAGGCGTACCCAATTATTTCGGTGAACAGCGCTTTGGCCGTGGTGGTGGCAACGTGGCCAAGGCAGTGGCGATGTTCGCCGGCCACAGGGTCAGGCGCGAAGAACGCTCGATGCTGCTGTCGGCGGCGCGTTCGGAACTGTTCAACCGTGTGCTGGATGCGCGTGTTGCCGAGGGAACCTGGAGTGCCGCGCTGGAGGGCGAAGTCTGGATGCTGGACGGCAGCCGCAGCGTGTTCGGCCCGGAACCGATGACGGCTGACCTGCAAGCACGGCTGGATGCGTTCGACATCCATCCCAGTGGGCCATTGTGGGGCGAAGGCGAGTTGCGCAGCACGGGCGATGCAATGGCCTGCGAGTTGCGAGCGCTGGAAGGCGATACCGCGATGCGGCTGCGTACTGGCCTGGAGCAAGCCGGACTGAAGCAGGAGCGGCGCGCGCTACGCCTGCGGCCTGATGCGCTGGAATGGGAATGGTTGAGTGACGACGCGCTGGTGCTCACGTTCGCCTTGCCGCCCGGTTGCTACGCGACCACGGTGCTAAGGGAATTGGGTGAGATTGTCGACGCCGCGAACGCAGGCGCAGGATCAGCGTCGCTCGAGTAGCACCAGCACCGCACCTGCCCCACCTTGCGCAGCCGGTGGCGAATGGAAGGCGATCACGTCGGCACGATGGCGCAGCACGCGGTCAACCAGGTTTTTCAGCACCGGCAGGCGTTCTTCGGAATTGCGCCCCTTGCCGTGCACGATACGCACGCAACCAAGACCGTGGGTGCGGCAGTCGCGCAGGAACTCGCGCAGCAAGGTTTCGGCGGTGCGCGCCGGCAGGCCGTGCAGGTCGAGTTCCTCCTGCGCCGCATATTCGCCTCGCGCCAGCCGCTTGAGCAGCATCGGCGAGACTTCTTCGCGTCGGTAGGACAGCACGTCGCCGGATTCCAGTGCAGCAATGACGACGTGGCGGAATTCTTCGCGGGCGGCGTCCTCGTCGAGGCGGGCCATTTTCGCCGACGGCTTCGGCTTGGGCAGGGCCGGTGGTGGCGATGCGGGCGGAAGTTCGCGCACTTTGCCGCGATTGGCGCCGATCGCTTCGCGGAACAGGCTGGCGTCGTCGGAATCGTTGCAATACTCGGGTTCGGGCGGGGCCTTGTGCATCCAGTCAGGGTAGCGCAGCCCGAAGCCGGCACCGGCATCCGTTATCATGGCCGCATGCAGAAAGTTTCGAAGCCGTAAGCCGCGATGCGGGTCCTTGTCAGCAACGACGACGGCGTCGACGCCCCCGGAATCCGTGCACTGGCTGCAGGCCTGCGCGAAGCCGGCCATGAAGTCCTGGTGGTCGCGCCGGACCGCGACCGTAGCGGTGCCAGCAATTCGCTCACGCTGGACGCCCCGATCCGGGTGGTCAAGCTGGATGAGCAGACCTGGAAGGTCTACGGCACGCCCACCGACTGCGTGCATGTGGCGATCACCGGCATGCTCGAACGCGAGCCAGATATCGTGGTATCCGGGATCAACAACACCGCCAACCTTGGCGATGACGTGATCTATTCGGGCACGGTGGCAGCAGCAATGGAAGGCCGCTTCCTGGGCTTGCCGGCGGTGGCGATGTCGCTGGTCACCGAAGGCCACAAGGGCAGGCATTACGAGACCGCGGCGCGCGCGGCGGTGGAGATCATTGCCCGGCTAAAGGCCGAACCGCTTCCCGCCGACACCATCCTCAATGTCAACGTTCCAGACCTGCCTTGGCATGAGATCAAAGGCTTCCAGACCAGCCGGTTGGGCAATCGCCACCGCGCCGAGCCGTGCACGCCGCAACAGGATCCACGCGGCCGCCACTGGTGGTGGATCGGCGCGGCGGGTCCCGAACATGACGCGGGTCCGGGCACTGATTTCCAGGCCGTGCGCGATGGCCATATCGCAATTACCCCGATCCATGTCGACCTGACCCGCTTTCAGGCGCTGGAACAGGTCGCGAGCTGGGTCGATGGGCTGGCTTCAACGCTGGTGCCAACCCAAGCGGAGCAGGCATCGTGATCTCGCGTTTGCGCCTGCAGGCGGCCGACGTCGGCATGGGCATGACCAGCCAGCGCGTCCGCGACCGGTTGATCGAACGCCTGCGCAGCAACGGCATTGATGACGAGCGCGTGCTCAATGTGATCCGCACCGTACCGCGCCACCAGTTCGTGGACGAAGCCTTCGCGATGCGTGCCTATGAGGACACTGCGTTGCCGATCGGCAACGGCCAGACCATTTCGCAGCCGTGGGTGGTGGCGCGGATGACCGCGGCCTTGCTTGAAACCGGCATGCCGAAGCGCGTGCTTGAGATCGGCACTGGCTCCGGCTACCAGGCCGCGATCCTGGCGGCGCTGGGGATTGAAGTGTTCACCGTGGAGCGCATCGGCGACCTGTTGCGCACGGCCCGCAAGCGCTTCCGCGCGCTGGGTTTGCATGTGCGCAGCAAGCATGACGATGGCCGCATCGGCTGGGCCGACGAAGGACCGTTCGACGGCATCATCGTTACCGCCGCGGCGCCGGCCCTGGTCGACGCCTTGAGCGCGCAGCTGGCATCAGGCGGCACCTTGGTGGCGCCGGTCGGGAGTGCGTCGGAACAGTCCTTGCTGTGCCTGCACAAAGACGCGGATGGCCACATTGAACAACGCGACCTGGCACCGGTGGTGTTCGTGCCATTGCTGTCAGGGTTGGTGGATGCATGAAGCTGTTCGGGCCGCTGTATCTGCGCGCACTGGTGTGGTCGCGGCATCCGAAGGCGCCGGCGTTGCTGGCCGGGCTCAGTTTTGCGGAGGCGATTATTTTTCCGGTGATGCCGGAAGTGATGCTGGCGCCGATGTGCCTGTCGCAGCCGAAACGCGGCTTCTGGTTTGCCACATTAAGCTTGGCTGGTTCACTGGTGGGTGCGGTGGTGGGCTATCTGTTGGGCCACTACGCCTATGAACTGGTCAGGCCGCTGCTGGAAAGCCTGGGCTGGCTGGACAGTATTGATGCGCAGGTCGCGTCCTTGCGCGAGGTCCTTGCGCAATCGCCTTGGAAGGCGTTCTGGCTGCTGGTGATCGCCGGGTTCACGCCGATCCCGTTGAAGATCTTCACCTGGGCCTCGGGCATTGTCGGGGTGCCGATGCTTCCGTTCCTGACCAGCATGTTCGTGGGCCGGGGCAAGCGCGTGTTCCTGGTCGCGCTGGCCATCCGCTTCGGTGGCGAGCGCGCGGAAAAGGCACTGCATCGCTACATCGAACCGATCGGCTGGTCAGCGTTGGTTTTGCTGGGTGGACTGGTTGGTTGGTTGCTGTTGCGGGGACATGCGGCATGATGTCGGTCATGCGTTTGCAACAGACCACGCTTGCCTGGGCCTTCTCGTTGGCCATGTTCGCCCTGCTTGCCGGCTGCGGCCGTAGTCATGTGGTGCGCGAATCCGCGCGCGGCAACCGTATTCCGGCGGGCGAACATCCGATCAAGGTGTCCGAACCCAAATATGGCGCGAATGTGGTCGTCCAGCGTGGCCAGAACGTCTACAGGATTGCCACCGAGAACGGCCTGACCGCACTCGATCTGGCGATCTGGAACGACATCGGTTCGCCATACACGATCTACCCGGGCCAGCGCCTGCGCCTGTATCCGGGCAGCCAGTCCGGCGTTGCGGTGAAGCCGGGCACGCCTGCGCCACGGTCAACAACAAGCTCAGCCTCTTCACGCCCGGCCAGCAGCTCGGTGGTGGTGCCCAGCGCCAGTAATGTCGCTTGGCGTTGGCCGGCTGATGGCGCGGTGGTCGACACCTTTGCCAGCGGTGACCCGACCCGACAGGGCGTGGATATCGCCGGCAAGAGTGGGCAACCGGTACGCGCTGCCTCCGACGGCGTGGTGGTGTACTCCGGTTCGGGGCTGGTGGGCTACGGCGAGCTGGTCATCGTCAAGCACAACGACCAGTGGCTGTCGGCCTATGGGCATAACCGCGCGCGACTGGTGAACGAAGGTCAGATGGTGAAAGCCGGCCAGCAGATTGCGGAAATGGGCCGCAGCGGCGCCGCGCGCGACATGCTGCATTTCGAGATTCGCTACAACGGCAAGCCAGTCGATCCGCAACAGTATTTGCCGAAGCGCTGATCAGCCAGGAAACACGAACCCCGCCGCCACTCGCCGGCCTTCGCCGGCCAGCACGCTATAAGTGCGCGCGGCGGCTGCATTGGTCATCACTTCGATGCCGATCCCGCGCTGCAGGCTGGCCGCCATGACCGCTGCGGGCGGGAATTTCTGGATCGCGCCGGTGCCGATTACCAGCAGCTCGGGTTCCAATGCCAGCAAGGTATCCAGGTCGCTTGGCATCATCGAGGCGACGTCGCTGACTGGCCAATCCTCGACCAGCGAATTGGGCGCGACCACGAAACTGCTGCTCAGCCTACGGTCGTTGACCAGCGCCGAGGCGCCATCGGCGCCACGCAGGAAATACTGGTAATCGGGGCGTTCAAGGTTCAGTTGCATGATGGTGGTCCATCGTCATCCGGCGAGTGCCGGGATGACAGCGTCAGTCGATCAGCCCCGCGGCAGCACGATATGGCGCATGTCCGTCGAAGGCCGGTAGAACACCGCGACATGGCCGATGCGCTGGACCAGGGCAGCGCCGGTGCGCGTGGCGAGGTCAGCGATCATCGCATCGCGCAGCTCGCGGTCGTCGGCAACCACCTTGATCTTGATCAGTTCGTGATGTTCCAGTGCTGCGTCTACTTCGGCTGCCAGTGCATCGGTGATGCCCTTGCCGCCCACCTGCAGCATCGCTTTCAGATCGTGCGCCTGGCCGCGCAGGAAGCGGGCCTGGGTATTGGTGAGGGTGGTGGTCATACAGGTAGTCATGGGGCGCTGGGAGAAGCGCAGGGTATCATGGCGCCCCGTATCGCCCCGGCCTTCAATGCCCATGGCCACCCGCAGACATGCCTTCAAGAAGTAAGTCGAGCCAACGCTGGCTCAAGGAACACTTTTCCGATCCCTACGTGAAAAAGGCGCAGGCGGAAGGGTTGCGTTCGCGCGCCGTGTACAAGCTGGAGGAAGTGGTCGAACGCGACCGCCTGCTCAAGCCGGGCATGGTGGTGGTCGACCTTGGGGCCGCGCCCGGCAGCTGGTCGCAATGGGTGCGCCAGGAGCTGGACAAGATGGAGGCCGGCAAAGGGCAGGTTCGCGCCGGCCGGGTAATCGCCAGCGACATCCTGGAGATGCCGACCCTGGCCGGGGTCGAGTTCCTTCATGGCGACTTCAGGGACGATGAAGTCCTATCGAGGCTGCTGGAGACATTGCACGGGGAACCGGTCGACCTTGTCTTGTCCGACATGGCCCCCAATAAGAGCGGTATGGGTGCGGTGGATCAACCGCGCATGATGCACTTGGCCGAACTGGCCATGGACTTCGCGGATGGTCACCTTCGCATCGGCGGCACGTTCCTGATCAAGCTGTTCCAGGGCGTGGGCTTCGACGAATACGTGCGGGAGCTGCGGCGGCGTTATGCCAAGGTGGCGATCCGCAAGCCGGCAGCCTCGCGCAAGCGTTCGCCGGAGGTGTACGCGCTGGCGCAGGCCAAGCTGGCGCAGATCAAGGCTTAGATGTAGCGATGTGCTCTAAATCGGGTGGGCCTGTGCCCATCATCCTGGTGACGTAAAAGGACGACATGAACGATCTTGCGAAGAACTTGCTGCTGTGGGTGGTCGTCGCCGTCGTGCTGATGGTGGTGTTCCAGAGCTTCAGCCCGAAGCTGGCCCCAAGCCAGGAAATGATCTATTCGCAGTTCGTGCGGGATGTGGATAACGACCGCATCAAGAAGGTCGATATCGCCAGCAACGAGCGCACGATCACATTCGAGGCCAGCGATGGCAGCAAGGGCACCACCACTGCGCCGGCGCGCGACAAGGACCTGATCAACGACCTGATTTCGCACAAGGTCGAGATCAACCAGGCGCCGCCTGACTCCGGATTTTCGTTCTGGTCGCTGGTGCTGAACTTCCTGCCGGTGATCCTGATCATTGGCTTCTGGCTGTTCATGATGCGGCAGATGCAACAGGGCGGCGGCAAGGGCGCGATGAGCTTTGGCAAGTCCCGGGCCAAGCTACTCAACGAAGACCAGACCAAGATCACCTTCGCCGACGTGGCCGGTTGCGACGAGGCCAAGGATGAGGTCTCCGAGCTGGTTGAATTCCTGCGCGATCCGTCCAAGTTCCAGAAACTGGGCGGCAAGATCCCGCGCGGCGTGCTGATGGTCGGCCCGCCCGGTACCGGCAAGACCTTGCTTGCGAAAGCCATCGCCGGCGAAGCCAAGGTGCCGTTCTTCTCGATTTCCGGTTCCGATTTCGTCGAAATGTTTGTCGGCGTCGGCGCCAGTCGCGTGCGCGACATGTTCGAGCAGGCCAAGAAGCATGCACCCTGCATCATCTTCATCGACGAGATCGACGCGGTCGGTCGTCATCGTGGCGCTGGCCTCGGCGGCGGTCATGACGAGCGCGAGCAGACCCTCAACCAGTTGCTGGTGGAGATGGACGGCTTCGAAGGCGGCGAAGGCGTGATCGTGGTCGCCGCGACCAACCGCCCTGACGTGCTTGACCCCGCACTGCTGCGCCCGGGTCGTTTCGACCGCCAGGTCGTGGTCGGCCTGCCTGACGTGCGTGGCCGCGAGCAGATCCTCAAGGTACACATGCGCAAGGTGCCGTTGGCCGACGACGTGGTGCCGATGGTGATTGCACGCGGCACTCCCGGCTTCAGTGGCGCCGACCTTGCCAACCTGGTCAACGAGGCTGCGTTGTTCGCGGCCCGCGACAATGGCAAGGAAGTGCACATGGCGCACTTCGACAAGGCGCGCGACAAGATCATGATGGGCACCGAGAACCGCTCGATGGCGATGAGCGAGCAGGAAAAGACCCTGACTGCCTACCACGAGGCCGGGCATGCCATCGTCGGCCGACTGGTGCCGGAACACGACCCGGTCTACAAGGTGACGATTATCCCGCGCGGTCGTGCGCTGGGCGTGACCATGTACCTGCCGGAAGGCGACAAGTACAGCTACAACCGCACCGCGATCGAATCGCAGTTGTGCTCGCTGTATGGCGGCCGCGTTGCCGAGGAACTGATCTTCGGCGATGACAAAGTGACCACCGGCGCGTCCAACGACATCGAGCGCGCGACCAAGATGGCGCGCAACATGGTCACCAAGTGGGGCCTGTCCGAGTTGGGCCCAATCACCTTCGGCGAGGAAGACGACGAGGTATTCCTCGGCCGCTCGGTAACCCAGCACAAGAGCGTGTCGGACGATACCGCGCGCAGGATCGATGAAGTCGTGCGTTCGATCCTCGACAAGGCGTTCGATCGCACCACCGCGATCCTGACCGCCAACATCGACAAGCTGCACACGATGGCGAAGTTGCTGCTGGAATACGAAACCATCGACGTGCCGATGATCGACGCCGTGATGGAAGGCCGCGATTCGCCGCCGCCGATGGGCTGGAGCCCGGGCGGTCCGGCGCGCGAGGAAGCCAAGCCCATCATCATCGGTGGGCCTGCCGAGCAGACCTGAGTCACCAGTTGCCGAGCCACGATGAAAAGGCCAGAGTCCGCTCTGACCTTTTTCATTGGCATGACCGCATGTTCGACACATCCCCCCAACTCGACTGCGCCGGTCGCATCCTGAAGCTCGACCGCCCGCAGATCATGGGCATCGTGAATGTCACTCCGGATTCGTTTTCCGATGGCGGCGTGCATTTCGATGTTGATGCGGCGATCACGCATGGCCTTCGCCTCGCAGAAGAGGGCGCGGACATCCTCGACATCGGTGGTGAAAGCACGCGGCCTGGTGCTGAAGAGGTTCCGCTGGACGAGGAACTACGCCGCACGATTCCGGTGATCGAGCGGCTGGCGCGGGAAACCTCGCTGCCGATCAGCATCGATACTTCGAAACCCGAGGTCATGCGTGCAGCGGTCGCGGCGGGTGCCGGCATGATCAACGACGTCTATGCGCTGCGCCGCGACGGTGCGCCGGAGGCAGCGGCCGAGCTGCGTGTGCCGGTAGTGCTGATGCACATGCTGGGTGAGCCGCGTTCGATGCAGGACGCACCCGAGTACGACGATGTGGTCGCCGATGTGCATCGATTCCTGGCCGAACGGATTTTCGCTGCCGAGATGGCCGGCATCGACAAAAAAAGAATCCTGATTGACCCGGGTTTCGGATTCGGCAAGACCACCCAGCACAACCTGCAGTTGTTGGCCCAGTTGCAACGCTTCACCGAACTGGGCGTGCCGGTGCTGGCTGGCCTGTCGCGCAAACGCAGCATCCGCGAGTTGACTGGCCGCGACGACATGCAGGCACGCGTGCATGGCTCGGTGGCCGCGCACCTGATCGCCGCGCAACGTGGCGCGCTGTTGCTGCGCGTGCATGACGTGGCCGCGACAGTCGATGCGCTCAAGGTCTGGAACGCAGTTGCCGCAGTGCCGATGCCGCGCGTGGATGCAAAAACTGCGATCCGCTGGCCGGATGACGACTGACCGTGCTGATGGGTACCGGCGATCAGGCCTGTCGCCAGCGCGCCAGTACCGGATTCACGATACGAAACCACAGCGGTGGGCACAGCGCGAGCAGGAACATGCTGGCGTAACCGCCGGGAAGTTGCGGACTGTCGGCATGGTGCAACAGCACCTGGTAACGACGGCGCGGGGTTTCGTGATGGTCGGAATGCCGCTGCAGGTGGAACAACAGCAGGTTGCTGAGCAGGTAGTCGGAATTCCAGGAATGCAGATGGGTAGTGCGCTCATAGCGACCTGATTCCAGCCGGCGACGCTCAAGGCCGTAGTGCTCGATGTAGTTGATGATTTCCAGCGAGCAGGCGGCCAGGAATCCCTGCACGAGGAAAAACACCAGCCCGATCGGCCCGAGCCACGACGTAAAGGCTGACGCAAGCACGATCCACAACAGGCTCCAGCGGATCAGCTCGTTGCCAGCCGACCACCAGCCCTTGCCACGCAATGCCAACCGCGCCGTCTCCAGTTTCCAGGCGTTGGCGGTATTGCGCAGCAGCGCCCGCGGCATGAAATGCCAGAGCGACTGGCCGAACCTGGCGCTGGAGGCGTCTTCCGGCGTGGAAACATGCACATGGTGGCCACGCACGTGTTCGATCTTGAAGCCGTGATAGCCGACGCTGGTCAGCAACAAGCCACCGGCTGCGCGTTCCAGCGCAGTGTCCTTGTGGATCAGTTCGTGGGCGACATTGATGGCCAGCACGCCGCCGACAATACCTTGCGACAGCAGCCAGCCCAGCGTGCCAGAGGCATCGAAACCGGCATGCACGAAATGCCAGCCCGACCACGCCAGCACGCCTAGTTGCGCAGGCAGGGCCGCCAGGGTCATGCCCTTGAACCAGCCGTCGTGTTCCAGCGTGGCGCTTGCGCTGCGATCGACGTTGCGCGGATCGTGGCCCAGCGTATAGTCCGCCAGCGGCAACAGCACGAACAGGAAGAACAGCGGAAACCATGCCGTCAGGTTGGGCATGCCGGTACGCGTGCCAAGCCACGCCGCCATTGGCATCAAGGCCGGCACCACGAACACGAACAGGAAGCCCAGGCGTTTCCAGAGCGGCATGGCGGTGTCGTCTCGGCGTGGTGTGTGGAAGCCCAGACTAACCAAACCCGCGCTGGATTCAAGGGCATGGCCGATGGCGTAGGGAAAGTACCTCGCGTTCACCAGTTGCGGCGAATGCCACGGCATGGATCTCAAATCGCTGCGCTCAAGCTGTACCTGGACTCGCGCTGAGGCGGGGGTTCGGGTCACTGCGGTAAGCTGCCCCGCGACTTTTTTGCATAGGGGACACATATGACCGCATCCACGCCGCTGCTGATCACGTTCGGCATTTATCTACTCCTGATGGTGGGCATCGGGTTCGTCGCCTGGCGTCGAACCAAGAATTTCGATGACTACATCCTGGGTGGGCGATCGCTGGGCGGATACGTGACAGCGCTGTCCGCGGGTGCCTCGGACATGAGCGGCTGGCTGCTGATGGGGCTGCCGGGCGCGATGTACCTGGGTGGCGTGTCCGAGTCCTGGATCGCGATCGGCCTGGTGCTCGGCGCGTGGGCCAACTGGCGGTTCGTGGCAGGACCTCTGCGCGTCTATACCGAGCGCACCGACAACGCGCTGACCCTGCCGGACTTCTTCACCACGCGTTTTGCGACTGATGGCAAATTGTTGCGGATCGTTTCGGCGCTGGTGGTGCTGGTGTTCTTCGCGGTGTATGCGGCCAGTGGCATTGTTGCTGGCGCGCGCCTGTTCGAGAGTGTGTTCGGACTGCCATATGCGCAAGCACTCTGGTACGGCGCAGCCGCGACGGTCCTCTATACGCTGATCGGCGGCTTCCTGGCGGTGAGCTGGACCGACACCGTGCAGGCCACGCTGATGATCTTCGCCCTGGTGCTGACCCCGGTGATCGTGGTGATGAGCAGTGGCGGGATGAGTGAAAGCCTGCATGTGATCGAGCAATTCGACCCAGCGAAACTTGACTGGTTCAAGGGCGGTGATCTCGGCCTGGTCGGCATCATTTCGCTGATCGCCTGGGGCCTGGGCTACTTCGGGCAGCCGCATATCCTGGCCAGGTTCATGGCTGCCGATTCGCTCAGGGTAATTCCGCAGGCGCGGCGCATCGGCATGAGCTGGATGGTGATGTGCCTGGCCGGCTCGCTCGCCACAGGCTTCTTCGGCATCGCCTATTTCGCCGAACACCCGGCGCTGGCCGGCGCCGTCAACGAGAACCACGAGCGCGTGTTCATCGTGCTGGCCGAAGCGCTGTTCAATCCATGGATTGCCGGCATCCTGCTGTCGGCGATCCTGGCCGCGATCATGAGCACGCTGTCCTGCCAGCTGCTGGTGTGCTCCAGCGCGTTGACCGAGGATTTCTATCGCGGCTTCGTGCGCCCCGGCGCAGGCGAGCGCGAGCTGGTCTGGGTCGGCCGCAGCATGGTGCTGATGGTGGCCCTGCTGGCGATTTTCATCGCGCGTGACCCGAACAGCCTGGTGCTGGGCCTGGTCAGCTACGCTTGGGCCGGCTTCGGCGCGGCATTCGGCCCGGTGGTGCTGTTTTCGCTGGGCTGGCAGCGCATGACCAAGACCGGCGCGCTGTCCGGGATGGTGGTTGGTGCGTTGACCGTGATCCTGTGGAAGCAGACCGGTAGTGCACTGTACGAAATCGTGCCCGGCGTGATCACGGCGAGTATTGCCATTGTTGTCGGCAGCCTGTTGTCGCCGGCACCCAGCCAAGCTGTGCAGGCGCGTCACCAGCAGGTGCGGCTGAGCCTGCGCGAGACCGGCTACTGAGTCCGGGCACTTGATCGATGCGATGACGCCCATGCTGGATACACGGCCGCGCGTCATCGCGTTGATGGGCCCGACCGCATCGGGCAAGAGCGCGTATGCGCTTGCGCTTGCGGAACGGTTTGATGGCGAGATCGTCAGCGTCGATTCGGCGCTGGTGTATCGCGGCCTGGATATCGGTGCGGCCAAGCCGACCCGCGAGGAACAGGCGCGAGTCCCGCATCACCTGATGGACGTGCGCGATCCGTGGCAGCCGTATTCGGCGGCGGAGTTCGCGGTCGATGCCGCAATCGCCATCGACGGCATCCTTTCGCGCGGGAAATTGCCGATCCTCGCCGGCGGCACCGGCCTGTACTTCCGCGCCCTGCTCGAAGGCCTGGCGCAGATGCCCGAAGCCGACCCCGCGCAACGTGCGGCCATCACTGCAGAGGCCCAAGCCAAGGGTTGGGCAGCCCTGCATGCGGAGCTGGCACGTGTCGATCCCGCGGCGGCGCTGCGCATCCACGCCACCGATGCGCAACGCATCCAGCGCGCGCTGGAGGTGTATCGATTGAGCGGTCGCGCGATCAGCGAATGGCAGCGTGACGCACCACAGGCAGCCCCGTGCTGGAAGGCGCTGAAGCTGGCGCTGGCGCCGCCGGATCGTGCCGCGCTGCATGCGCGCATCGAGTCGCGTTTCGATGCGATGTTGGCCGAGGGATTCCTCGATGAGGTGCGCGACCTGCGCGGATTGCCAGGACTGGCGTCGCATCCGGCGCCACTTCAGTTGCCTGCGATACGTGCAGTGGGTTATCGGCAGGCATGGCAACTCCTCGATGGAGGCGGCGATGCCAACACATTCCGCGAACGCGCCATCGCCGCTACCCGACAGCTGGCCAAGCGCCAGTTCACCTGGCTGCGCGGAGAACTGGACGCACGCTGGTTCGATCCCGTGACCCAGCGCACGCAACTGGACACGGCCGTGGCCGGATTCCTCGGCCCGCCACGCACGTAATTCCTCCGGCGTGCGTTACCATCGGGTCGCGCCACTGCTTGCGGACCGGTGCAGGGCCAGGGGAGGCTTGCTGATTGCAGTTGCAACAGTGATGTCTGGCCGATTACTCAAACAACAACAAACAACAAGAACAGTGCGGGGAAACCACATGTCCAAGGGACAGTCTTTGCAGGATCCATTCCTGAATGCGTTGCGGCGCGAGCGCGTGCCGGTGTCGATCTACCTGGTCAACGGCATCAAGCTGCAGGGCACCGTTGAATCGTTCGACCAGTTCGTGGTGCTACTGCGCAATACGGTCAGCCAGATGGTCTACAAGCACGCCATTTCCACCGTGGTGCCGGCGCGCAACGTGCGAATCAGCATGCCGGGTGGAGAAGAGGACGGCGACGACGCGGATGCCGAGTCTCCTGAGTCCCTGAGTCCCCCTGAGTCCCCCTGAGTCCCCCTGAGTCCCCCCTGAGTCCCCACATCGGCGGCAAGGCATCGGTTCAAGGCATCGTTCAAGGCTTGGGTTCGCGCGGGGTGGCCCCATAACTGGGACGATGACAATCCGCCTTTCGACGGTTCACGCCCTTGTTTGAACGCTCCCGCAAGGGTGAACACGCCCTGTTGATCCAGCCCCACGCCGGTGGTCCGCCGGGCGAAGGCGTGTTCGAGGAATTCCGCGAGCTGGCGCGTTCTGCCGGCGCTACGGTGGCGGCAGAACTGACCGCGAAGATTGATCGCCCGAATCCGGCGATCCTGATCGGCACCGGCAAGCTCGAAGAAGTGAAGGCGGCCTGCGAGGCGACTGGCGCTGACCTCGTGCTGGTCAACCATACGTTGAGCCCGGTGCAGGAGCGCAACCTGGAACGTGCGCTGGAGCGTCGCGTGGTCGACCGCACCGGTCTCATATTGGACATTTTCTCGCAGCGTGCGCGCAGCGCCGAAGGCAAGCTGCAGGTCGAGTTGGCGCAACTCAAGCACATGGCCACGCGGCTGGTGCGCGGCTGGACTCACCTGGAGCGCCAGCGTGGCGGCTCGATCGGCTTGCGCGGGCCGGGTGAAACCCAGCTGGAAACCGACCGCCGGCTGCTGCAGAAGCGCGTAGACGTGCTGCAGAAACGTCTGGAAAAAGTGGAAGTCCAGCACACTCAGATGCGTCGCGCGCGGGTGCGCAGTGAACTGCCGCGGGTGGCCCTGGTCGGCTATACCAATGCCGGCAAGTCGACATTATTCAATGCGCTGACCGGCGCCGATGCCTACGCCGCCGACAAGCTGTTTGCCACCCTCGACCCGACTGTGCGCCGGATTGAACTGCCAGGTGGCGGCGTCGTGCTGGCCGATACCGTCGGTTTCGTGCGCGACCTGCCGCATGATCTGGTCGCTGCGTTCCGTTCGACCCTGAGCGAAGCGCGCGAAGCCGACCTGTTGCTGCATGTGATCGATGCAGACGATCCGCTGCGCGACGAACGCATCGGTCAGGTTGACGAGGTGCTGCAGGAAATCGGCGCGGGCGAGATCCCGCAGCTGACGGTGTTCAACAAGATCGACCGCATTGAAGGCGCCAGCGCACGCATCGATCAGCGCGGCGACGAGCGCACCGCAGTCTGGCTGTCGGCGCGCGACGGCATCGGCCTGGACCTGCTGCGGCAGGCACTGGGCGACCGACTTGGCTTGCAGCGCGTGGTTGGCGAAGTATTGCTGCCTACCGATGCGGGCCGTTTACGCGCGCGCCTGCATGCACTGGATGCGGTGCGCGGCGAGGACCATGACGCTGACGGCTGGCGCCTGCAACTGGACTTGCCGATCGCCGACGCCTTGCGGCTGGCGGCACAGGATGATGGCGCGCCATTGCGCAGCCTGCTGCCAATTCCGGAAGCGGAAGCCGTGGACTGACGCAACCGGTAGAATCCCACTCACTTTCCTGCCGCGGACGCGGCACTCGATGGAGCAGGCATGGCCTGGAATAAACCCGGCGGTTCGTCCGGCAGCAACAATCGTGGTGGCAATCGCGGACTCGGCAACTTGCTCAATCGTCTGCCCGGTTTCGGTGGCGGCATGAGCGAAGGCAGCGTGCTTCGCTGGGTGCTGATCGGCTTTGGCCTGTGGCTGGCGTTCAACTGCTTCGTGCTGGTCGCAGAGCAGCAGCGCGGCGTGGTGCTGCGCTTCGGCCAGCTGTCGCGGGTGATGCAGCCCGGCCCGCATCTGAAGTTTCCGTGGCCGGTCGAGCGCGTGTTCAAGGTTAACGCGACCACCATCAAGACCTTCAACGACACCGTGCCGGTGCTGACCAGTGATGAGAACATCGTCAGCGTCGAGGTCAACGTCCAGTACCGGGTCGCCGATCCGCGCTTGTACCTGTTCGGAACCCGCGACGCCGACCGGGTCCTGCAACAGGCGACCCTGAGCGCCGTGCGCGAACAGATTGGCCGTTCCAACCTGGACAACGTGCTCAGCGCCCGCGGCCCCTTGTCGATCGCCGCGAAGCAGCGTCTCGAGGCCGCGCTGAAGGCCTACAAGACCGGCCTGGCCGTCACCGAGCTCAACCTGCCCAACGCGCGTCCGCCCGAGGAGGTCAAGCCGGCCTTTGACGACGTCAACAGCGCACAACAGGACCAGCAGCGGGTGACCAGCGAGGCCGAGGCCTACGCCGCCAAGATCGTGCCCGAGGCCCGCGGCCTGGCAGCGCGCGTGCGCACCGTGGCCGAGGGCTACAAGACCGCCAGCATCGCCCGCGCTACCGGTGACTCGGAGCGCTTCACCCTGCTGCAGCAACAGTATGCCAGCGCGCCCGACGTCACCCGCAAGCGCCTGTGGCTGGAAACGGTCGAAGAGGTTCTGTCCAGGAACCGCAAGGTCGTTGGCGGCGATAGCCGCCAGCTGATCTACGTGCCGATGGGCGACACGAAGGGCGCCAGCATGCCGGCGCCGGCGACCGCGATTGTGCCGGACCTGGTCTCGCCTACAGTTAATGCAACTGATGACAACGTCCGTAGCGCACGCCAAGGCCGGCCCGATGGCCGCAAGGAGCCGAGCCGATGAAATTCTCCGCATGGATGTCCGCGCTGGTCGTCGGCCTGTTGCTGTTGCTGGGTTCTGTCTATGTGGTCAACGAGGGCCAGACCGGTCTGGTGCTCAAGCTCGGCCGCATCGTGAGCACCAATGTTGGTCCGGGCCTGCATTTCAAGGTCCCCCTGGTTGAGTCCGCGCAGGTCTTCGACACACGCCTGCAGGTGCTGGACGCGGAGCCCGAGCGTTACCTGACCTCGGAGAAGAAGGACGTCAGCGTCGACTTCTTCGCCATTGGCGCGATCAGCGACGTGCAGGCGTTCTACCGCGCCACCGGCGGTGACGAGAGCGTCGCTGTGCAGCGCCTGACCCCGATCATCAAGGACGCCCTGCGCAACGAGATCAACTCACGCACGTTGCAGGAAGCCGTGTCCGGCGACCGCGCCAAGATCGTCGGAGACCAGCTGGCGCTGATCAACCGTGGCGCCGCCAACCTTGGGATCAAGATTACCGACCTGCGGATCAAGCGCATCGATCTGCCGGAGGGCGGCGAGGTGATCGGACAGGTCTACCGCCGGATGAGCGCCCAGCGCTACCAGGTCGCCAGCAAGCTGCGCGCCGAGGGTGAGGAGGAGGCGCAGAAGATCCGCTCGCAAGCCGACCGCGAGCAGGCCGTGATCGCCGCCGAGGCCGAGCGCGACGCGCAGAAGCTGCGCGGCGAGGGCGATGCCACAGCCACCCACCTGTACGCCGAAGCCGCCCAACGCGACCCATCGTTCTACTCATTCCATCGCAGCCTGGAGGCCTATCGCAAGTCCTTCTCCGGCGGCGACAGCGTGATCGTGCTGGACCGCGATGACCCCTTCCTGCAGTACATGAAGTCCGATCGCTGATGTCGGACCTGTGGGGCGCACTGTGCCTGGTCGCAGTGCTGGAAGGCCTGTTCCTGTTTGCAGCCCCGGGTGCGTGGAAGCGCGCAGCCGAGCAATTGCAACAAATGCCGAACGAGCACGTGCGCCGGGTCGGCGCGGTGGTGCTGATCCTGGGGCTGGTGTCGTTGTATCTGGTGCGGGGCGGGTGAGTTCTGTTTCCAACACCCGGAAATGAGTGGAAATGGGGTCAGAGTGAAGTTTCCTGACCAAGCGCATGGGCAAATCCAAGCAACGCTGGCAGGAAATCCACTCCGACCCCATTTCCGGGCTGGCCGTCGGCGAAGGAAACCCGGATAATTTCGTAAAGCCGGGGCACGCCTCGGCTCACTCACGTGTGGAGTACGGAAATGGGTCAGTCGGTCGTCGTGTTGGGTGCCCAGTGGGGCGATGAGGGCAAGGGCAAGATCGTCGACCTGCTGACGCAGGACATTGGCGCCGTCGTGCGCTTCCAGGGCGGCCACAACGCCGGGCATACGCTGGTAATCGGCGGCAAGAAGACGGTGCTGCACCTGATCCCGTCCGGCGTCCTGCGCGATGACGCGCTGTGCCTGATTGGCAACGGCGTGGTGCTGCACCCGGGTGCGCTGCAAAAGGAAATCGCGGAACTCGAAGCCAATGGGGTCGAGGTGCGGTCGCGGCTGAAGATCAGCCCGGCCACGCCAATCATCATGCCGTACCACGTCGCCCTGGATCAGGCGCGCGAGAAGGCCGCCGGTGGCAAGGCGATTGGCACCACCGGCCGCGGCATCGGCCCGGCGTATGAGGACAAGGTGGCGCGTCGCGGGATTCGTGTGGCTGACCTGCATTACCCGATCGAGCTCGCCGAAAAGCTGCGCTCGGCGCTGGATTACCACAACTTCGTGCTGACCCAGTACCTGAAAGTCGATGCGGTCGATTACCGGCAGACCCTGGACGAGGCATTGGCGTTCGGCGAATACGTCGAGCCGATGAAGGCGGACGTGGCCGGCATCCTGCACGAGCTGCGCAAGCAGGGCCGCAAGGTGCTGTTCGAGGGTGCACAGGGTTCGCTGCTGGACATCGATCACGGTACTTATCCGTATGTCACCTCCAGCAATACCACCGTTGGTGGCGCGCTGGCCGGGACTGGCGTAGGCGCGGACGCGATCGACTATGTGCTTGGCATCGCCAAGGCGTATGCGACGCGTGTCGGCGGCGGCCCATTCCCGACCGAACTCGATGACGAAGTCGGCCAGGGCATCCGTGACCGCGGCCAGGAATATGGCGCGACCACTGGCCGGCCGCGTCGCTGCGGCTGGATGGACATCGTTGCACTCAAGCGCGCGGTGGCGATCAATGGTCTCAGCGGCCTGTGCATCACCAAGCTCGACATCCTCGACGGGATGGAAAAGCTGAAGATCTGCATTGCCTACGAATATCGCGGAAAGCGCACCGAATACGCGCCGCTTGATGCTGACGGCTGGGACGAGTGCACGCCGGTGTACCTGGAGTTCCCGGGCTGGCAGGAATCCACCGCCGGCATCACCGAGTGGGACAAGCTGCCGGCCGCCGCGCGCGCCTACCTGCGCGCGCTGGAGGAACTGGCGGGTTGCCCGTTGGCCATCGTCAGTACCGGCCCGGACCGCGATGCAAATATCATCCTGCAGGATCCCTTCGCCTGAGGCGTCCCATGCCATATCGCCACGCCTACGAGCACATCCCGGCGCAGGTCTGGACCGCGGCGCCGGATGGCATGCTCAATTATGTGAATGCCGAGGCCGCGGCATTCATGGGCGTACCCGAAGAAGAATTGCTCGGAACAGGGTGGGGTAACTCGGTCCATCCGCAGGACATCGTGGTGGCGGCGCCGCGATGGACGCATTCGATCACCACCGGCGAGCCATACGAGCAGTTGTTCCGCCTGCGCAATGGTAGCGACCAGCGCTACTACTGGTTCATCGCCAGGGCGAACACCGTGCATGACGATCAAGGTCGGATCAGTCACTGGGTCGGTGTGAATACCCGCATCGACGGCATCGCGCTCGCCCATGAGGTCGGCCGTGTTGCATTCGAAGCCAATAGCCTCAGCCAGGCCGTGTTCGACCAGTTGCCGGTCGCCATGGTGGTGCTGGCCGGTGCCGGCTTGAAGGTTCAACGCGCGACTGCGGCAGCACGGCGGTTTGCAGCGATGGATGTGGTCGAGCAGCAGTCGCTGCTGGCGGCTTATCCGCAGCTTTCCAGTGTGTGCGAATCCGGCGAGCTGACAGAAGTGATGATGCTGGGTGAAGGTCGCCGCATCACCGATCTCCGGATCTCGGTGGCCGACGGCAAGCCGATGGCATTCGACCTGATCTGCGAACCCCTGCATGACGCGCGTGGGGCGGTCGAAGGCCTGACCTTGGCGTTCCTGCCGGCCTGACGACTGCTGTTCGCGCCAGGCGCGCCATGCGCATGTGCCTGGGCATGCCTCAATCTGAACGACATCCGGTCAGGCATGACTTCCGGGGCTGTTGCGGCACGCCCGGGGCCGGGATGATGCGACGCGATATGGGCCATTCATGCCCATCCCCACCACTTGATCGAGGATTCTCAATGCGCCGTCTGCTGGTGTCTGCAATTGCTTTGGCCCTTACCGGGCTGGCCTCCACCGCATCGGCGCAATCCGCGGCCGAGGTCTCCCGTGCTGCCAACCCGCCGATGGTCAAGGCCACCAGCCAGCTGCCGGCCAATGTGCGGCCGAGCCATTACGCCATCGAGGTCACCCCGCACGCGGACAAGATGGCCTTCGACGGCAAGGTCAGGATCGACCTGCAGGTGCTGGAGCCGACCTCGAGCATTGTTTTGCAGGCGGTCAACATGACGTTTGCCAATAGCACTCTGGTAGCAAAGGGCGGCAAGCCCATGCCCGCCAAGGTCAGCGTGGATGCCGGCAACCAGACCGCGATTTTCACCTTCGAAAAGCCGCTGGCGGCTGGCAGCTACACCCTGTCCACCAACTACACTGGCGTGATCAACACCCAGGCCAATGGCTTCTTCGCGCTCGACTACCAGACCGAGGGCGGCAAGCAACGTGCGCTGTATACGCAGTTCGAGAATTCCGATGCGCGCCGCTTCATTCCGTCGTGGGATGAGCCCAACTTCAAGGCGACCTTTGACCTGACGGTCAATGCGCCCGCGGGCCAAATGGTGGTCAGCAACATGCCGGTGGTCAGCACGAAGGACACCGGCAACAGCATGCAACAGGTGGTGTTCGAGACCTCGCCGAAGATGTCGACATATCTTTTGTTCCTGGGCATGGGTGACTTCGATCGGGCCACGCTGGACGACAACGGCGTGCAGATCGGCGTGATCGCGCAGAAGGGCAAGGTCGACCAGGCGCAGTTCGCGCTGGAAGCCGGCCGCGACGTGCTGCGCGAATACGATGACTACTTCGGCGTGAAGTATCCGTTGCCCAAACTCGACAACATCGCCGCGCCGGGCCGCAGCCAGTTTTTCAGCGCGATGGAAAACTGGGGCGCGATCTTCACCTTTGAATCTTCGTTGCTGCTGGACCCGCGCATCTCCAATGTTTCCGACCAGCAGCGGGTGTTCACCACTGCTGCGCACGAAATCGCCCACCAGTGGTTCGGCGATCTGGTGACCATGGCGTGGTGGGACGACCTGTGGTTGAACGAAGGCTTCGCCACCTGGATGGAAGGCCGCACCACCCAGAAGCTGCATCCGGAATGGGACATCGACAACGTCGACGCGGCCTACACCAGTCGTGGCGCGATGGGTGGCGACGGCTATGTCACCACCCACCCGATCGTGCAGCACGTGGCGACCGTGGAACAGGCTAGCCAGGCATTCGACGGCATCACCTATGGCAAGGGTTCCGCAGTGATCGGCATGCTGGAGGATTACGTCGGCTCCGATGCGTGGCGCGATGGCGTTCGCAGCTACATCAAGCAGCATGCCTACGGCAATGGAGTGACTGATGACCTCTGGCGGGAAGTCGACAAGGCCGCACCTGGCAAGCAGTTCATCCAGGTTGCGCACGACTTCACCCTGCAACCGGGTATTCCGTTGATCAAGGCCAGCGCCGCGTGCACGGCCGGCAAGACCGTGGTCTCGCTGGAGCAGGGCGAATACACGATCGACCGTCCCGGCAAGGTGCCGTTGCGCTGGCATGTGCCGGTGAGCGTGCGCAGCGGTGGCAGTGCGGTGCATGTGCTGGTGGACGACAAGGCCAGCGTTGAGCTGCCGGGCTGCGGCGCACCGGTGTTGTTGAATGCTGGGCAGAAGGGCTACTACCGCACGCTGTACGCGCCAGCACAGTTCAAGGTGCTGAGCGATGGCTTCAACAAGCTGCCTGTGGTTGACCAGTTGGGCGTGATGATGGATGCCAGCGCGCTGGCCGCAGTGGGCCAGCAGCCCGAATCCGATTTGCTGGACCTGACCACCAAGGTGCCACTGGATGCTTCGCCCAACCTGTGGCAGATGGTGGCCGGCGTCGTGGGTGGCCTGGATGACATGTTCGAGGGCAATCCCAAGCGCCAGGCCGCCGCTCGCAAGTTTGCACTTTCGCGGTTGTCGCCCAAGTTCCAGCAACTGGGCTGGGAAAACCGCGAGGGCGATTCGGCCACGACCAAGCAGTTGCGCTCCAGCCTGATCGGTATCCTCAGCACGCTGGGCGACGACAAGGTGATCGCGGAGGCGCGTGCCCGTTTCGCCAAATCCGCAACCGATCCGAAGGCAATGCCGCCGGAGCTTCGCCGCACCATCCTGGGCATCGTGGCGCGCAACGCAGACGCCGCGACCTGGGACAAGCTGCACAAGATGGCGCAGGACGAGAAGTCGTCGATGATCCGCGACCAATATTACGGCCTGCTTGCGGCGGCCAAGGACAAGGCACTGGCCCAGCGGGCGCTGGACATGGCCCTGACCGAAGAGCCGGGCGCGACCAACAGTGCCGGGATGATCGGCTCGGTGTCGCGTGAACATTCCGAGATGGCGTTCGACTTCGCAGTGGCGCATCGTGAACAGGTAGACAAGCTGGTCGACTCGACTTCGCGCGCGCGCTTCTATCCGGGCCTGGGTTACGGCGCCAAGAACTTGAAGATGGTCGACAAGATCAAGGCATACGCGGATGCATACATCGCGCCGACCTCGCGCCGCGACGCGGAGACGGTGATGAACGCGATCAAGACCGGGTTCAAGCTGCGTGCTCAACGCCTGCCGCAGATTGATGCCTGGTTGAAAAAGAACGGGTACTGATCGCTGCGACACCCATCGCCCCGCAACGGGGCGATGGGTGATCATGCATGCATCCGCATGCTGATGTGGCAGGAGCTGACCTGATGGAAAAGCCCTTTTCGCCCAGTTGCGAGCGCAACCGCGATCCGATCCTCGATGTACTGCATCGCCATCTTGGCGGCGCGCGTCATGTGCTTGAAATCGGCAGTGGCACTGGTCAGCACGCGGTGCATGTTGCTGCGGCGATGCCATGGCTCACCTGGCAATCCAGCGATCATATAAGCCAGCATGCGGGCATCCAGCAGTGGCTGGACGAAGCCGGGCTGGCCAATGCGCCAGCGCCGATTGCATTGCAGGCTGTAGCGCAACCCGCGCCGCATTTCACCCCGGCACTTGCTCCCGGATTACTGCCGTTCGATGCGGTGTTCACTGCCAATACTTTGCACATCATGGATTGGCCGGAAGTGCAGGCGCTTTTCGCCTGCTTGCCGGCGATGCTTTCCGATCAGGGTCTGGTGATCGTGTATGGGCCGTTTAATGAAGGCGGCTCTTTTAGCAGTGAAGGCAACCGCGAATTCGAAGCTTCGTTGAAGTCGCGTGATCCGCGTTCCGGGATTCGCGATATCGAAGCGGTTGATGCGCTGGCCACCGGTATCGGCCTGCAGTGCATCGATGACGTGGCGATGCCGGCCAACAACCGCATGCTGGTGTGGCGGCGTAGTTGAGCGTGTTCGAAGCCCGACCGGCATCAAGCAGGATGCGAATCGAGCTGAAGTGGCAGTAATCGCAACCTCTGCAAGCTCACCACCCCGCCTGGAGTGGTGAGCTGCCGTCACATCATCAGAACGTGTATTCCACCAGCAGGTTGAAGGAGCGTCCGCGTGGGTCGGCGACGCGAGCTTCCCAGCCGGCACCGTCGCCATCGTCGAGATAGCGCAGGGTGAACGGCGGATCGGTGTTGAGCAGGTTGCGAATGGCGAAGGTCGCCTTCAGGTGCTGGATGGCCGTCCAGCTGACGCTGTAGTTGTAGGTGGTGTACGAGTCGACCTTCGGATTGAAGTTCACTGGCACATATCCATTCACGATGCCAGGCGGAAGGTAATCCTTGTAACCACCGCGATAGACCTGGGTCAGTGTGTGCGCCCAGTCGCCCTTGTTCCAGCCGAAACTCAGCGTGTGCTTCCACTTGATCGGCAGGTTGAAGTAGCGCTCGTACTCGCCGACCAGGTTGCCGGTGTAGGGCAGGTTGTCGAAACTCTTGGTCTTGAACGTGTCGAGATAACTGCCGTTGAGGTGGGCATTCCAGGTTCCGCCGGCGAGTTCACCGCGCACATTTGCGTCCAGCTCGATACCACTGGTCAGGGTTCCGCCGGTGTTGATGTAGCGCTGGTCGATCTGGATGATGTTGCCGCTTGCATCGCGAATGAAGTTCGATGCGTACAGGTTGTAGTTCGAGGTCATCGTGCTCAGGCTGAAGCCGCTGCGGATGGTGTTGAATCGCTCGATCTCCCACCAGTCGACGCTGACATCGATGTTGGATGTCGGTGCGAGCACGAAGCCAATGCTCTTCTGCTTCGCTTCCTCCGGTTGCAGGTTCGGATTGCCGCCGGTGACGATGTCGGGACGGATCTGCACCTTGCAATTGGCTACGTCCGGGTTGTAGCGGCCATTCGGGCAGATGGACGGGTCAGCCAGGTCCAGGCCGGTGTACTGGGTTTCAGTGATGCCGCGGAACAGCTTGGCAAAATCCGGCACCTTGAAACCGGTGCTGTACGAACCACGGAAAGCCACCCAGTCCACGGGTTTCCATTTGAACGAGTACTTCGGATTGGTGCTGCCACCAAAACCGTCGTACTGGTCGCGCCGCACGGCGAGGTTCACCTCCAGGCTGTCGAATACCGGCACGTTGAACTCGGCGAACAAGGCCTTGACGTTGCGGTGCCTTGGCGACAGGTAATTGGATGAGTCACCCGGGGCGCCGAAGACGAAGGCATTGCCGGCTGACCATGCTGCCGGGCCACTGAACTCGTACTCCTCACGCCTGAGATCCATGCCAACCGCGGCCTGCACATCCTCCTTGCTCCACAGCTTGAAGCCCAGGCTGCCGCTGAAGCTGGCGTCGAACGTGGTCGTGGTCGAAATGCCTGAATACAACTGCAGGCCGGTGGCATCTGCAGCCGCCAACGCCGAATAGGCCCCCTGGGACTGGCCTTGGCCAGGCATCAGGAACGGGTTGAGCAAGCCAGTTTTCAGGGCCGCCTTCAGCTGCGGTGTGAAGTAGTAGCCGCCCGCGAGCACCGATTCGGCCCGGCTCTGCGCACGCGACAGGCCAACGTCGTAGTCCCAGGTGCCGACAGTGCCGGTCATCCCGAACAGCAGGCGATAGGCGCGGCTCGTGGTTTCGAGTTGGCGAGGGCCGCAGATTTCGCAACGCCAGCGGTATCTGATCGGAGCGCCGTAGGCGAGGCTGGCCTGTGGCCCGAAGTAATTGAGCAGTGAGTTATAGACTGAGTCGTAGGTTGCCTTCGTACTCGCATTCAATTCATAGGCGTCCAGCGCGGTCGCACCAGCGCCGATGCTGGTCGAGATCTGTTGTGCCTCGAAGACCCGCTTGGACGTGACCTTTGAACCCATGAATTCGGCGAAGAACTGATGATGGTCGCCGATCTTGAAGGTGGCGCGGCCGATGCCCTGCAGGGTCTGTACCGGTTGCTGGATGGTGCGCGCACGTCCGTAATCCCATGCGCAAGCGAAACTCGCGCCGGGGCTGGCCCAGATCTTGTCATCGTACGGGCCCATCATCTCGCCGCCGTTTTCGCAGCCGGCGCCTGCGGGCAGGTCGAGCGTGTTGATCGAGGTCTTGGTGAGCGCGGAGGCAGGATCCTTAAGGCCGCCTCCAATCAGGCTGCCTGTGCCGGTGACGATAGTGGCGAACGGCGTGCCTCGCGAGTCCGGCGACAAGCCGCGATCCGGCTGGAAGCTGTTGGCAAAATCGCGCTGGTTGCCGCGCAGGATCTCGTTCTTTTTGACGTTGACCGCGGCCCAGACGTTCCAGCGGTCGGTATCCAGGTCGCCGAATCCGCCAAGCACGCTGGCCTGGAAAATGTTGCCGCCGCCCTGCTGGGTGACATCAGCGCCGCCAGTGACTGACAGGCCTTGGTAGTTGTCGCGGGTGATGAAGTTGATCACGCCACCGATGGCGTCGGTGCCGTACACCGCCGAAGCACCATCACGCAGCACTTCGACGCGCTCGATCGCGGCGAAGGGAATGGAGTTCAGGTCCACTACCTGTCCGGCCAGCCCATGGGATGCCACACGGCGACCATTGAGCAGGACCAGCGTTGCGTCGGCACCTTGCCCGCGCAGGTTGGCACCGGATACACCGTTATTGCCTCGCGTGCCGGGCGGCGCGATGCCGCTGTTGGCGGAGAGGCTGTCAGGACCGTTGCTGGCGATGTTCAATTGCTGCAGCAGCTGTTCCGCCGAGGTGATGCCCTGTGCTTCGATTTCAGCCTTCTGGATGATCGTGATCGGCAATGCTGCCTCCACGTCCGTGCGCTTGATGCGCGAACCAGTGACCGTCATTCGGTCCAGGGTCTTGACCTGTTCCTGTTTCTTTGTGTCCTGTTCATTGGCTTGCTGTGCCATCGCCGGCATCGCCAATGCGGCAAGGACCGCTAGGCAAAGGCGCTGGAACCTCGGCTTCGAAAATGCGTGCATCAATGTTTCTCCCCGGATGTGCGGAACCGTATCAATCCACTCGCCGGCATCCCATGCGCCGGCGGCTTTTACTCGAGCCCTTCCGGAATCGGAAAAGCGCAAGTCCCCATGCCTAATCTAGGCTGATATGGGGAGTACGGGAACAGGGGGAGCGTGCGGCCATGCTGGCCCATTCGCTCAGGCGACTCACACCGCCATGGGCTCGCTGAAGGCTTCCGGTTCGTCCTTGAAATCACCGATCGGAACGCAGCTGCAGAACACGTTCTTGTCGCCATAGACATTGTCCACGCGCGCCACTGGCGGCCAGTACTTCTGCAGGCGCAGCGTGGCCAGCGGGAACACTGCCAGCTCGCGACTGTAGGCATGCGTCCATTCGGCCGCTGCCGCTTGCGTGGCGGTATGCGGCGCGTGCTTGAGCGGGTTGTCCTCGCGGTCCAGTTCGCCGCGCTCGACCATGCGGATCTCGTCGCGGATCTGGATCATGGCGTCGATGAAGCGATCGAGTTCATGCAGGGACTCGGACTCGGTCGGTTCCACCATCAGCGTGCCGGCGACCGGGAAGCTCAACGTCGGCGCGTGGAATCCGAAATCGATGAGGCGTTTTGCCACATCTTCGGCACTGATGCCGCTGAGCTTTTCCAGCGGGCGAAGGTCGAGGATGCACTCGTGTGCCACCAGTCCGTTGCGACCGGTGTAAAGAGTGGGGTAGTGCGGTGCCAGCCTTCGGGCGATGTAGTTGGCATTGAGCATCGCCACTTGTGTCGCCTTGCGCAGGCCGGTCGCGCCCATCAAGGTGATGTACATCCAGCTGATCGGCAGGATCGATGCCGAGCCATAACTCGCAGCGCTGACCATGTTGCCAGCGCCAACGCCCTCGGTGGCGAAGGCATCGTAGGTGGCTGTCTTCGGCAGGAATGGCGCCAGATGCGCCTTGACCGCGCATGGGCCGACACCTGGGCCGCCGCCGCCGTGCGGGATGCAGAAGGTCTTGTGCAAGTTGAGGTGGGACACGTCCGAACCCCACTTGCCCGGCTTGGCCACGCCGACCAGCGCGTTCATGTTGGCGCCGTCGGTGTAGACCTGTCCGCCGTGCGCATGCACGATTTCGCAGATCTCGACCACATCTTCTTCGAACACGCCGTGGGTGGACGGATAGGTGATCATCAGCGCAGCCAGGCGGTCGCTGTATTTTTCGGCGTTGCGGCGGATGTCCTCGACATCGACGTTGCCATTGCTGTCGCATTTGGTGACGACGACGCTCATCCCGCACAGCTGCGCCGATGCCGGGTTGGTGCCATGCGCGGATTCCGGAATCAGGCAGATGTCACGCTGAGCCTGTCCGCGCGAGGCATGGTAGGCACGAATTGCGAGCAGCCCGGTGTATTCGCCCTGCGCACCGGAGTTGGGTTGCAGGCTGACGGCATCGTAGCCGGTGCATTCCACCAGCATCGCTTCAAGGCTCTCGATCAGGCCCTTGTAGCCCTGCGCCTGGTCGGCGGGTGCGAGTGGATGGATGTTGCCGAACTCCGGCCAGGTCACCGGAATCATCTCGGCGGTGGCATTGAGCTTCATGGTGCAGCTGCCCAGCGGGATCATCGTCCGATCCATCGCCAGGTCCTTGTCCGCGAGCGCGCGCATGTAGCGCAGGATTTCATGCTCGCTGTGGTGGCTGTTGAACACCGGGTGTTGCATGAATGCCGTGGTGCGAAGCAGTGCAGTCGGCAACCCGTCTTCGGTGTTCGCGTCCATTGCGTCGATATCTGGAATACGCGCACCGAACACCGCGGCCAGCGCGAACACGTCTTCGCGGGTGGCGGTTTCGTCCAGGCTGATACCGACGCTTGAGCCGTCGATGCGGCGCAGGTTGTAGCCAGCCGCGACGGATTTGGCATGGATGGACGCAGCATTGATGCCGGTGACGTGCAACGTGTCGAAGAAGTCGTTGCCCACTGCCACGCCGGCATCGCGCAGTGCACGTGCGAGGATCGCGGCCAGCCGATGCGTGCGGCTGGCAATACGGATGAGCCCATGCGGGCCGTGATAGACCGCGTACATCGAGGCCATCACTGCCAACAGCACCTGCGCGGTGCAGATGTTGGAGGTCGCCTTTTCGCGGCGGATGTGCTGCTCGCGGGTCTGCAGGGTCAAGCGGTAGGCTATCTTGCCTTCGGCATCCAATGAGACGCCGATCAAGCGGCCCGGCATCGACCGCTTGAATGCATCGCGGCAGGCCATGAACGCGGCATGCGGGCCACCGAAACCGAACGGCACGCCGAAGCGCTGGCTGTTGCCGACCACGATGTCCGCGCCCCATTCGCCGGGCGCCGCAAGCAAGGTCAGCGCCAGCAAGTCGGTGGCCACCGCGACCAGACCGCCACGCGCATGCACGGCATCGGCCAGTGCAGCGTAATCGTTGGCGGCGCCAAAGGTGTCCGGGTATTGAAGTAGTACGCCGAAGCTGTCTACAGCGTGCGCATCGGCATCGGCACCGATCACCAGTTCGATGCCCAACGGTTCGGCGCGGGTTTTGACCACTTCCAGGGTCTGCGGATGTACGCCGCTGGAGACGAAGAACACATTCGACTTCGACTTCGCCGAACGCCTGGCCAGGGTCATCGCTTCGGCGGCGGCGGTGCCTTCATCGAGTAACGAGGCATTGGCGATCTGCATGCCGGTCAGCTCGGCGCACATGGTCTGGAAGTTGATCAGCGCTTCCATGCGGCCCTGCGAAATCTCCGCTTGATAAGGCGTGTACGCCGTGTACCAGGCTGGGTTCTCGAGGATGTTGCGCAGGATTACGTTCGGTGTGTGGGTGCCGTAATAGCCCTGTCCAATGGTGCTGCGCAGGACTTTGTTCTGCGTCGCCAGTCCACGAATCTTTGCAAGTGCTTCGACCTCGCTGATCGCCTCCGGCATGGCCAGTGGGGCCGCCGACTTGATGTTGCTGGGCACGATTGCATCGGTCATCGCATCCAGCGAGTCGTGGCCGATCTGCGCAAGCATGGTTGCGATCTCGGCATCGTTCGGGCCGATGTGGCGTTCGATGAAAGCGTCGTGGTGTTCGAGCGTGCGCAGCGGGGTGCGGGTCGACATGAGAGCAGGCATCCGGAGGGGCTGAGGAGGAATGTTCCTGCCCATCGGCCAACTGGCCGATGGGCGCTCACGGGCTCGCGGCTACGCCGCTCGAAATCCCCGTTCGCCCATCTGTCCTTTTGCCTGAGAGTTTGGAAGCGCGCAGGCAGGGGAGGGGAACCTGCAGCGACTTCTTGCCCCTTCGGCGCCGGCATGCGTGTGCTGCCGATCTCTCCAGAGTTTGGTCACACGGCGGTATCGGGCCTGAGCGATTCCGGGCGGTTGCGCCTTCGGCAGCAGCGCTACGCGCCACTTCTCCCACCATGCACAGGCGGAATTATAGCTGCTAGAGCCGCTTCCATGGCGCGTCCCTTACCAGGCACGCCGTACCATGCATGTATGCATGCCTCGGCGAACAAGGTGTCCTACGGTCGGCTGGCCGCCATTCTTGGCGCGCTGGCGATGTTCGGGCCGTTCTCGATCGACACCATTTTTCCTGCATTCCCGCAGATCGGCGCCAACCTGGGCGCAGGCAAGCTGGCGATGCAGCAGACCATCAGCGTCTACCTGCTGGCGTATGCGGCGATGAGCGTGGTGCATGGCCCGCTGTCAGATGCGATTGGTCGCAAGCGGGTCATCCTGGCTGGCCTTGCGGTGTTCGTGCTGGCATCGGTTGGATGTGCGCTGTCCACCTCGATGCCGATGCTGCTGCTGTTCCGCGCGTTGCAGGGCTTGAGCGCGGGTGTTGGCATGATCGTGGGCCGCGCGGTGATCCGTGATGTGCTGCAGGGCGACGATGCCCAGCGCTTGATGAGCCATGTCTCGATGATCTTCGGCATCGCGCCGGCGGTCGCGCCGATCATCGGCGGCTGGATCGTGGGCTGGAGCCAATGGCAGGCGATTTTCTGGTTCCTGGCGGTGTTCGCGGCCGTGCTGTGGGTGGTGGCGGCGTATTCGCTGCCGGAAACCCATCCGCCCGAAGCGCGCGTGCGCCTGCGTCCGGCAGCCTTGTTGCGCAATTACCTGGGCATCCTCGGCAACCCGCGTTTCGTGCGCCTGTCGATCGCTGGTGCGCTCAACTTCGGCGCGCTGTTCCTCTACATCGCCTCGGCACCCGCATTCGTGCTGGACCTGATGCACCTGAACGAGCGCCAGTTCGGTTGGTTCTTCATCCCGATGATCAGCGGGATGATGCTGGGCGCATTCGCGTCTGGGCGCGCCGCTGGCCGGATCGATGGCGTGCGCCTGGCCAACATCGGATTCATCTGTTGCGGCACCGCGGCACTTCTGAACGTCGGCTACAACCTGCTGGTCGAAGCGCCGCGGCTACCATGGGCAGTGTTGCCGATCAGCCTCAATGCATTTGGCATCGCGCTGGTATTCCCGATCCTCACCTTGGCGATCCTGGACATGTATCCGCAGCAGCGTGGCGGGGCGTCGTCGCTGCAGGCGTTCACCGGCTTGTTGTCCAATGCGGTGATCGCGGGTGTGCTGTCCTCGCTCGTCAGTGGCACCGGCATTGGACTGGCACTGGCCTCATCGACATTCAGCATCGTGGCGTGGATTGTCTGGCGCCATGAGCAACGCGATCAGCGTCGCCTGCGCACCGCATCATCCGTGCAGGTGATGGGGCTGGAACCTACCGACGAGATGTAATCCGGGTCAGGCTGCCGGGTCGTGTGCGGCGATGATTGTTGCTCGATTTGTTCGACGCATCCACAAATACACCGGCACGCCGGCCAGCAGCAGCACCGCGCCCCATGCCAGTGCCTCGCCGCCAGCCCCGAACAATGCATAGACGCTGTAGATCAGGGCCAGTGCTGCGACCGTGCGTCCGCCGTTGCCGCCGTGGCTGCGCAGCCAGGCCGCGCTGCTGGCGGCGTAGGGCAGCAGGATCGCCGAGGTCGAGATCAGCAGAATGAAGGTGAACAGCTCTACCAGTGAGCGGCTGTAGCTGGCGATCACCAGCACTGTCGCCAGGACAGCGCCTATCAAGATCCCAAAGGCTGGCGAGCCATTGGCATCGAGGCGCGCGAAGCGCTTCGGAAACAGACCATCGTCGGCGGCAGCCAACGAGACCTGCGCGCAAACCAGCACCCAGCCATTGATTGCGCCAAAGGTCGAGACCGCCGCCAGTATCGCGACTCCCATTGCTGCGCCCGGTCCCCACAAGCGACCAGCGGCGTCGGCCATTGGCGCGCCCGATTGCGCAAGGGTGTCCGCTGGCACCAGCCCGAGCACGGTGGTGCAGGCCAGGATGGTGGCGATGCCGGCAAGTAAAGTGCCGAGTATGGTCGCGCGCGGAATGGTGCGCTTGGGGTCACGGATTGCCCCGGCCGGCACAGTCGCGACCTCGAGGCCAGCGAAGGCCCACATGGTCAGGATCACCGTGATCTGTGCCACCTGTGGCAAGCTTTTGCCGCTGGGGTTGAACGGAACATAGTTGCTGGCATCGACGAACCACAGCGCGACGAGCCCGAACAACAGCAGCGGCACCAGTTTCAATGTGGTCACCAGCACCTGCATGCGCCCGGCCGAACGCAAGCCGACCAAGTTGACGAAGGTGCAGAACCACAGGGCGCACAACGCACAGGTCGCCGCGCGCACGGGCGTCGCGGTCAGCGCCGGGAAGATCGCGCCGATGCTGCCGGCGAAGGCGACCGCGATCCCGGCCAGGCCGGACCAGATCGAGATCCAGTAACTCCAGGCGACTGCGAATCCGGCGCCATCACCGAAGCTGCGGCGTACGTAAGCGTAAGGGCCGCCGGTGCACGGCCAGTGCACTGCAAGCTTGGCGAAGGTCGCGGCCAGCAGCAGTGCGCCACACAGGCTGATGCCCCAGCCGACCAGGCTGGCTGCGCCATAAGGTGCAAGCGCCGCGGGCAGCAGGAACACGCCGCTACCGATCATGCTGCCCACGACCAGCGCGATGGCCATCCACAAGCCGAGCGGTTTGGCGCTTGCCTGGGTACCGCTGTCGGTTGAGGCGTACTGCGACTCGGACATGCGGAATCCCTGTTGTGATTTGCCGGTTATGCTTGACGCGCGATTAAGCGGCGTTCGACCCGGCTTCGCGATAGGCCGCGCGCAGCATCTCATGGAAATGATGCACGCCAGATTCGCGCAAAGGGTTCAGCCGGCCCGGTACATACGAACCGGATGCAAAGCCACGCTGCACGTCCTCGCAGATGCCGAGGTCCTCATGCTGGACTTCGTCGCTGAACTCCAGGTCGGCGTTGCGCTTGGCATCGGCAGCTTCATCGTCGCTTGTCGCGTAGTAGCTATCGAATTCCACCCGGCAATGATCCACGCCCAGCGGAATGACTCGATTGGTCTGCAGGCGGCCGGGCAGGATGTTGAGCATGGTGTTCGGCCACAGCCAGTAATAAAGCGCGTCGCCATTGCCATACAGCGAGGCATCGCTTTCCAGCGGGCTCCATTGCAGGTTGTGCCACTGCATCAGCTCGGTGCGGTAGCTGCGGTAGTCGAGCAGGCGGTTGAGGCCAGGGTGCACGTGCGGAACGTGGTAACCCTCGAGGAAATTATCGACATAGACCTTCCAGTTGCAGGCGATGTCGTAACCGACGCGATGATGGCGGTCGTAGTGTTCCAGACCGCGATCGGCGCCGAGGCGGGCATCGATGCCCGCGACGAACGTATCAAAATCCGGTGCCTGCGCTTCGTCCACTGCGGCAAACACCAGACCTTGCCAGATCTTCACCGCGAGTTGCGGCAAATGGATCGAGGACGGTTCGAAGTCCAGCGCATCCTGCATTTCCGGCGCGGATTTCAGCACGCCGTCCAAGCCGTAGTTCCAGCCGTGATAGCGGCAGCGCAATGACTTAGCGGCAAGCCCGTCGCATTGCGCGATCGGTCCGGCACGATGTCGGCAGACGTTGTGGAACACGCGAATGGCCGTATCAGCACCGCGTACCGCGATCAGCGGCAAGCCTGCGAGGTTGCCGATTACATGATCGCCGGCATCGCGCAATTGGCATGCATGCGCGATGAGTTGCCAACTACGGTCGAACACCATGCTGCGGTCGATCGCCGGCATCGATGCGTCAACGTAGTAACGCGCCGGCAGTGCGGTGGCGGTGGCAAGGGCTTGCGGGGCTAAGTCGTCCATGGCGACAGTATGGCTGCCGATCAGGTAACCGCGCCAGATGTCGCCCGCTTACGGCGTGTTGGCTTCAGCGGATTTCGATAGCGGCATTACGCGACTGCTCGAGCCCGAGCGGACGTCCAGCTGCTGCGATGGTTCGAAGCTGCCGTCGGCATGCATGGGGACCACTTGATAGGTACCGGCCGGCAGATTGCGGACCTGGTACTTGCCATCCTTGCTGATCTTTGTTTCACGCTTGAGGCCGGTGCCGGTATTGGTCACGTAAATCGTGTCGCCGGCCTTGGCTTCGCCAGTGATATTGCCAGAGGTCGATTGTGCGTTGGCAGAAAGCGACAACGACGCAACGGTCATGCCAAGGGCGATTACAAGAATCTTGAACTTCATCATATGGCCAGTCGATTGGAGGTTTTTAACAATTCTATACCTGCGTGGCATTTGCATGTGCCGAAAGCAATGTTGCAGGTGATCTGGTGCACATCCACTCAAGGGCCGGCTTGCGCCGGCCCTTGAGTGGCCCTTGGTTGACAGTTATCCCGCTGCTGGCGGGTTTGGCTGGGGATTAGCGTGTGTGCTTGAAGCGCTGCTCGTCCATCCGCACTGCTGGGTCGAATTTTGCTGCTTCAACCACTCCTGCAGCGGGGCGAAGTATTCCAGTACCGCGCTGGCATCCATCTTTTCGCCGCCGGTCAGTTCCTTCATGGTCTGCTGCCAGGGTTGGCTGGCGCCCTTGGACAACATCGCCGAGTATTTCTCGCCGGCTTCCTTGCTGCCGTAGAAGCTGCATTCGTACAGCGGACCCTTGTAGCCGGATGCATCGCATAGCGACTTGTAGAACTGGAACTGCAGGATGCGGGCCAGGAAGTAACGGGTGTACGGCGTGTTGGCCGGGACGTGGTATTTCGCGCCCGGGTCGAAATAGGTTTCGCCGCGTGGGCTGATCGGCGCCACGCCTTGGTACTTGGCCTTCAGGTCCCACCAGGCCTTGTTGTAGTTCTCCGGCTTGATCGAACCATCGAATACCCCCCAGCGCCAACGGTCGATCATCAAGCCGAATGGCAGGAACGCGACCTTCGACAATGCCATCCGCATCTGTGCGTTGATCATGGCCTCGTGGCTCTGCTGCTGCGCGCCGACCAGACCGACCGAATGCATGTAATTCGGCGTCATCGCCAACACGATGGTGTCGCCAATGGCTTCGTGGAAGCCGTCGTGCGCGGCGTTCTGGAAGATCGGCGGCTGCTTGTTGTAGGCCAGGTCGTAATACAGGTGGCCGAGCTCGTGGTAGATCGTGGTCAGGTCTTCCTCGGTCGGGTTGATGCACATCTTGGTGCGCACGTCGCCAGCCATGTTCATGTCCCAGGCGCTAGCGTGGCAGACCACATCGCGATCCAGCGGTTTGATGAATTGCGACTTCTCCCAATAGCTTTGCGGCAACTTCTGCATGCCCAACGAGACGTAGAAATCCTGCGCGCGTTCGGCCATCTTCTTGGCCGTGTCCAATGCGGCAGCACGCTCGGCATTGACCTCATGCTGGGCCGCGGACTCGCCCGTATCAACCGGCTTGTTGCGTTCGCTGGTGAGATCGGCATGTGCGATTGCTTGCAGCGCGAAGTTCACGTCCAGGCTACCTGCGCCCGGGTAGGGCTGCATGATGTCCCACAGGTTGCCCCACTCCTGTTGCCACATGTTGCCCATCAGGTGCGCAGGCAGCATCCCGCCGGCCACTTCGCCCTTGTCCGGCCCGTACTTGGCGTCCAGTTTGCCGCGGGCATAGCAATGCAGCTGTTCGTACAGTGGCTTGACCTGATCCCATAAACGATCGGTCTCGGCAGCCAGTTCGGCCGGAGTCATGTCGTAGCCGGAACGCCACATTTCGCCGGCATCGGCGAAGCCCATTTCCTTCGCGCCTTCGTTGACGAGTTGGGCGAAGCGCGTGTAGTCCTTGCGCATCGGCTGGCTGATCGTGTGCCAGCCATTGAAGGCATCCAGCTGTGCGTCGTAGTCGCGGCTGGTCGCCAGAACATCGCTGAGCTGGCCGAGGTCGCGGCACCTCCGGGCTTCGCCTTCACCCGTGCAGTAGCTGCCGGCGCCATACATGCCTTCCATGCGTGTAGCAATCCTGGTGAGCTCAGCCAGTTTGGCCGGATCCTTCGGCGCCGGCATCGCGGTCATCAGCTTGATCAGCTTGATCGAACGTGCGGTTTCGGGTGACAGCTTCTGGCCGTCGAAGCGTCGGGATTGCTCGATCCACGCGTTGAGCTGGGTCAGCCAACGCTCGTTGGCCTTGGCAGCGACCAGTTCGCTGTCGCTATTGATATATGTACTCGACAACCACTGCGCAGAATTGAGTTCTGCGCTGATGTTGCGCAGCTCATCGTTGACCCGCGCGACGAACTGGTCTGCGGTTTCCGAAGCAGGGGGTGCGGGAATGCCGGAGGTGGTCGGGGCTGGCGTTGCGTCAGGTTTGCAGGCGGCAAGGCCCAATGCGCCGACGATGGCGAGTGCAAGCAGGGCGGGGCGTAGGGTCACGGCGGCTTCCTGGTTCGGCGCATGCGCCGGGACAGCAAGGCTAGACCGCGCGTGCAGCTGGCTGCAAGTTCCAGGTCTCAGACCGGCGGCAGGATCAATTTGCGATCCGCATCAACCAGGCCGTGCTCATGCAGCCAGGCCCAGGCAGTTTCGGCGTCGTGTTCGACATAGGCTCGCGCCGATTCCAGCCGGAAGGTATAGCCCCAGGCATCCATGTCGGCGAGTACCCGTTCGCGCCCTACGTCTGGAAGTGCATCGCCCAGCAGCACCTGCAGCACGCAGACGGCATCTTCTTCCTCGATGCTGTCGGTGGCGTCGGTATGCACGCCGCTGCGACGCTCTGGCGGCAGCACGATCAGGTGGCAGGCTTCGTGCAGCAGCGAATGCACCGGCGTGTCGGTGCGCGCATGCACGGTGTTGCCGATGATCCCGGCCTCGCATTCGCCCCAATAGCTGCCGGGGATCGAGTCGCCATCGGCGACGCGTTGCAGGTTCAATCCGAATCGCGCCAACAATGCCGCAGCATCGTCGAATGCGATGTCGGCCAGGGTAAGAATGTTGGATTGAGGAGGCATCGTCGTCGCTGGCAGCATGGGCGGGGCAGTCTTCTTGGCTCGAAATGCCGGCGAATCCTGCCCCGCCCATGCCGCCAGCTCCTGCCGTCTCGCACACCTCGGGAAGCCGCGGTTTCGATGAGGTTTGGGGCCATAGGCAGGTGAACTTCGACAGGCATTTAGAGCCCGAGAAAGTCGCGTGCCTATGGCTCCAAGCCGGGGCGAGTAGAAGGTGAGTTCAGGCGCTGGCTTGCGCGCGTTCTTCCGGCAGTGCGACCGAAATATCCAGCACGTCGTGCTCGCCATCCTTGACCACGTCCACCTTGACCGCATCGACATCCACGTTGACGTACTTGCGGATCACTTCCAGCAGTTCGCGACGCAGCAGCGGCAGGTAGTCAGGCTGGCCTTCGCTCTTGCGCTCCTGCGCGATGATGATGCGCAGGCGATCCTTGGCGACCGAAGCGGTGTTCTTCTTGGGCTTGAGGAAATCAAATATCGACATGCTCAACCTCCGAACAGCTTGCTGAAGAAACCCTTGCGCTCGACCTGGGTGAAGCGCATCGGCCGGTCTTCTCCCATGATTCGCGCCACCGCGTCGTCGTAGGCTTGGCCGGCATTCGACTCGGCATCCATGATCACCGGCTCGCCCTTGTTGGAGGCGTTGAGCACGTCGCCGGATTCCGGAATCACCCCGATCGTCTTGAGCCCAAGCACTTCCTCGACGTCGAGGATCGACAGCATCTCGCCGGCTTCCACCCGCGATGGGCTGTAGCGGGTCAGTAGCAGGTAGGCGCCGACCTCGCCGTCGTCCTGTTCGGCGCGGCGGGTCTTGGACGCCAGCAGGCCGAGGATACGGTCGGAGTCGCGCACGCTGGAGACTTCCGGGTTGACCACTACCACCGCCTTGTCGGCGAAGTACATGGCCAGGAACGCGCCTTTCTCGATGCCGGCGGGGGAGTCGCAGACGATATAGTCGAAGCCCTCATCGCCCAGGTCCTTCAGGACTTTCTCGACGCCTTCCTTGGTCAACGCGTCCTTGTCACGGGTCTGCGACGCCGCCAGCACGAACAGGCAGTCGTAGCGCTTGTCCTTGATTAGCGCCTGCTTGAGCGAGGCTTCGCCATGGATCACGTTGACGAAGTCGTACACCACGCGGCGCTCGCAGCCCATGATCAGGTCGAGGTTGCGCAGGCCGACATCGAAGTCGATGACTGCGACCTTCTTGCCGCGACGCGCCAGGCCAGTGGCAATACTGGCGCTGGAGGTAGTCTTGCCGACCCCGCCCTTGCCCGATGTGACTACGATGATTTCCGCCAAGTTGGCTTTCTCCGTTGAAGGGTTGTCCGCGCTCAGTCGAGCGCGGCGAGCTTGAGTTGTCCTTGATCCAGCCAGACCTGCACGGGCTTGCCGTGCAGCTCGGCCGGGATGTCTTCCAAGACCTTGTAGTGTCCAGCCACGGCGACGAGTTCGGCATGGAACTCGCGGCAGAAGATGCGTGCGCTTTCATCGCCCTGCGCACCGGCCAGCGCGCGGCCGCGCAGTGGGCCGTAGATGTGGATGGATCCGTCGGCGATCACTTCCGCGCCGGCTCCCACCGTGCTGACCACAGTCAGGTCGCGATTGTCCGCGTAGACCTGTTGGCCAGAGCGCACCGGGGTTGCATGCACCAGGCCGGGGCCGGATTTGGGCAGGGAAGGCTTGGTCGCAGTTGAAACGATGGAAGGCTTTGCAGGAGATGCTTCAGTCGTGGCTGGAGTCGCAGCCGGGACTGAAGACCCGCTCACTGGTTCGTACTGCACGCGGAACTTGGCCAGCAAGGGCAGGCCAAGTGCCTGCGACAAGAGATCGACTTCCTTGGTGCCATAGGCCAACGCCACCGGGAAAACACCGGCTTCATGCAGACCCTCGACCAGGGCGCGTGCTTCCTCCGGCGAGGGCACCTTGCTCAAGCCGCCAAAATCCAGCACCACCGCCACGCGTCCGAACAGATTGGGCGCACGCTGCACGCGTTCACGCATCTCGTTAGCCAGTTGCGCCACATCGAGGGTGCGCACGCGGAGGTTGGCGATGCCGACCTGGCCAAATTTCAATTCGCCGGCCTGGGCATAATCGACCGCCGTACTCATGCACGGGTACCTGTTGCACGGTGGGCCTGGGGCTGGATTCGCGGATGCGCCAGCCAGGACTCGTCCGGCAAGGCATCACCATAGGTCTCGCGCACCCATGCGAAGCTGCACAACGGCTTCATCAGCATCGCGCCGCGCAGTTCATGGCCTGGCATCACATGCTGGCCGACCTCGCGGAAGCCGAAGCTGCCATGGAACAGCAATGCGTGATCCGTTCCGGTCTGCAGGAAGACTTCGCAAGCCATTTCCGGGTAGCGCAATTCGGCATAGCTCTGCACGTCGGCGTACAAGGCGCGGCCCACGCCACCGCCGCGGCGACGGCTGGCCACCACCACGCGGTCGATATAGAAGAAATCCGGATAGCGTTGGCCAAACCAGTCGAAGTTGCTGCTCTCATGGCTCGCGGTGGAACCGAAGCCGATCAGGAAACCGGCAAGCGTGCCGTCACGCTCGGCCACGCGAAAATACTCCGCGGACTCGAACAACTGGCGCAGTTTGGCTGCGTCGAGAGGGAGGATCGCAGGTCCCGCGGCGTTGTTGAGGGCGAGGACGGAATCCAGCTCGTGCTCGCGCACGTCGCGGATGGCGATCGACATTCCTTTGGCTCCGTGTGGCTTGTTGCGGATGATCCGGGTCGCGTGCGACCTGTTCGTGATTATCGCACGCACCGATCCGGGCGGCCATGACCTTCGGTGCAGGCGCACAGATGCCGGAAGGGGTTATAAGACGCCATGCTTGCACGCCTCTCCCATACCCGCCTGTTGCGCTTCGCCGGCCTGTTCACCTGGGCCATGGCATGCCTGCCATTGCTGTATTCGTGGATCGCCCAGTGGCAGGAGCCATTGGGCGAAGAAAGCGTTACCCATGTCATGCCCTGGGAGGGCTGGGCGTGCTATTTCGCCTTCGGCATCGGCTACTGGTGGCTGACCCGTGGCCTGGGTCAGCGCCGGCAGGCACTGGACTATCTGCTGCTGACAGTCACTACGTTGGCTGCGATTGGTTTGGGCTTCTACAGCGAATCCGGCCTTGGTAGCGTGCTGTTGATGGTTGCGGCCTGCGTGCTGCCCTGGTTGCTGCCGCTGCGATTGGGTGTGGTCTGGCTGGTGGTCGCGCAGTTGGCGGTGGTGCCGGTCTTCATGCTTGGCCTGAGATTCCCGCTGTTCGAAGCGATGATGCAGTCGATGCTGTATGCCGGCATCTCCGGCTTCGTATTCATCACCAGTCTTGTTGCGCTGCAGCAGTCAGAAGCGCGGGAAGAACAGCGCCGACTCAATGCCGAACTGCGTTCGACCCGGGCATTGCTGGCGGAAAGCGCGCGCGTCAATGAGCGCACCCGCATCTCCCGCGAATTGCATGACCTGCTGGGCCACCACCTGACTGCGCTCAGCCTGAATCTTGAAGTGGCTGGTCATCTTTCGGATGGGCGGGTCAAGGAACACGTGCAACAGGCGCATACCTTGGCCAGGCTGCTGCTCACCGACGTGCGTGAAGCGGTCAGCCAATTGCGCGACAGCGGGGCGATCGACCTCGGCGCTGCACTGCGCCCGTTGGCCGAGAACGTACCCAAGCTTGCCATCCACATGGATGTCCAGCAGCCGTTGACGGTGGACGATCCGGAGCGCGCGCACGTGTTGCTGCGCTGTGCGCAGGAAGCCATCACCAATGCTGTGCGGCATGCCAACGCCCATAATCTTTGGCTGAATGCTGGCAATGATGGGCAATGCATCACCCTGCAGGTGCGCGATGATGGTTCCGGCACCGATCTGCTTGCAAACGGCAACGGACTACAGGGCATGCGCGAGCGTCTGCGCCAGCTTGGCGGTCAGTTGGAGATCGAAACCCGCGCCGGGCAAGGCTTCCAACTCACCATGACCCTGCCGACCGGCGTCAACGCCGATTCCGGCATCCCCGAAGGAGTGGCCGCATGATTCCACCCGTCTCTATCAGTGTGTTCCTGGTCGACGACCAAACCCTGGTCCGCCAGGGCATCCGTTCCCTGCTGTCGCTTGCCGAAGGCATCGAGGTCGTCGCCGAGGCGTCCGATGGTCGCCAGGCAGTCGAAACCATCCCGCAGGTCAAGCCCGACGTGGTCTTGATGGACATGCGCATGCCGGCGATGTCGGGGTTGGAAGCCTTACAGGCACTTGGCCGGATGGGGGCGCTGCCGCCGACGATCATCCTGACTACATTCGACGATGACCAGTTGGTGCTGGCCGGTATCAAGGCGGGCGCCAAGGGTTATCTGCTCAAGGATGTCTCGCTGGAGCAGTTGGTCAACGCGATCCAGACCGTGGCCGGCGGTGGCTCGCTGGTACAGCCGGTGGTGACTCAGCGTCTGTTGTCCGGGTTAGAGCACATGCGCAACGAGTTCGTCAGCCTGGATCGTCCCGACCCATTGACCGATCGCGAGACTGAAATCCTGCGGCTGATGGCATCGGGCTTTTCCAACAAGGAGATCGCCAATTCCCTGGGCGTTGCCGAGGGTACTATCAAGAACCACGTCTCCAACATCCTGTCCAAGCTCGGCGTACGCGACCGTACGCGCGCGGTATTGAAGGCATTCGAGCTGCAATTGGTCTAGTGGCCGGTCAATAGGACCTGCTCGTGGCAGTGCGGCGGCCGCGTCCTTATCACCCTTGTCCAGGCTCGGCGTACGCGACCACAAGCGCGTCGTGCTAAAGGCATTCGAGCTGCAATTGGTGCAATCGGTCGCGATTTCTTGGCATTCCCCCTCGCCCGGGCCGCTGATGGTTTGGTAGGATGGCGGGTCTGCGCGGCCACCGCGCTAGCGGCCCTCCCGGAGATTCCTGAATGACTCGTTTGCTCGAGATCCTGATTTCCCTCGCAATCGTCGCGGCGCTATACCTGGTCGTGGCCTTGGTCTTGCCGTCGGAACGGCATCTGTTCGAGAAGATCGAGACTAATCGCAAGATGACGATTGTGTTCGATTCCTTGAACAGCCTGCATCGCTTCAAGGCATGGAACCCGCTGGTCCTGCGTGATCCGCGCGTACAGCTGAATTACTCCGGACCGGATTCCGGTGTCGGCGCGCGTCTTGACTACGTGTCCGAGAACAAGCATATCGGCAAGGGCTCGTGGCAAATCACCGAGAGCCTCGCGCGCGAGAAAGTCTCCTACAAGATCGAAAACCAGGAGCGTGGCAGTAACAAGCGCACCGAGTTCAGATTCAAACCGACCGGCCGCAACAACCGCAACGTCGAGATCACCCAGACCTTCGACGTTGACTATGGCTGGGATCTGATCGGCCGTTATTCAGGACTGTATGTCGCCCGCAACGTGGGCGACGACATGAAGCTGGGCCTGTCGCGCATCGTCACCATGCTCGCTGCGGTGCCGAACGTCGACTACGCGGTGTCGGGCACCAAGATGAGCGCGCCCAAGATGGTTCAGCGCCCCGCCGAGGATCTACTGTTCGTCGCCGCGGGCAACGTGGACCGTGGCAACTCGCAGATCCAGTCCTCGCTGACCGCGAATACCGAGTGGCTCCGCCGGGTGATGGAAGCCAATGGCCTGGAAGCAGCAGGCCCGATGCGGATCATCACCACCGACTTGGGGCGTGAAACCTACAATTTCGATGTCGCCCAGCCTGTCCGCAAGAAGGATGGCGGCGAAACCGGCAAGATTGCCCTGCAGGGTCCGGTGCAATTCGTGCAGACCAAGCCTGGCAAGGTTGCCATGGCCTCCTACACCGGCTACATGGCTGAGCTGGAAACCGTACGTAATGCATTGCGTGCTTGGGCGCTGACCGCTGGTTATGAGGTCACGGATCGTCCATACGAATCGTACAAGTCCGGCATCACGGGTTCGTTTACCGAGAACGGTGAGTTCGACGTCTACTGGCCTTTGAAGTAATCAGTCGATGTAGCCGTGATCAACAAACGCCGCGCTTGTCGCGGCGTTTGTTTTTTGGCGAATGAAATTATTGAAAGGAAGGGCACGATGCCACGCCACGCACGAGGATTCGATACCGAGACCGCATTCAACTATTTGTGCCAGCGCGACCGCAAGCTTGGAACCTGGATGCGCAGGATCGACCCGATCGAAGCAGATCCACGCTGGCGCAAGTCGTTCGATCCGGTCGACGCGTTGGCCCGTGCAATCCTTTACCAGCAGTTGAGCGGCAAGGCCGCTGCGACGATTGTCGGGCGGGTCGAAACTGCAATAACAAGTCAACGCCTTCACGGCGCCACGCTTTCTCGTTGTGATGACGCCACACTTCGCGCCTGCGGCGTTTCCGGCAACAAGCTGCTGGCGTTGCGTGACCTGTCGCTCCGGGAGGCCGCTGGTGAGATTCCCGACCTACGCCGCATGTCCACGATGCATGAAGATGCAATCGTCGAGGCGTTGGTGCCGATTCGCGGCATCGGACGCTGGACGGTGGAAATGATGTTGATGTTCCGGCTTGGTCGGCCTGACGTGCTGCCGATTGATGATCTCGGCATCCGCAAGGGCGCGCAGGTGGTCGACAAACTGGAGGTCATGCCAACGCCCAGGCAACTGGCCGAGCGTGGGGAACGTTGGGGACCGTATCGCAGTTACGCCAGCTTCTTCCTGTGGCGGATCGCCGATACAGCTGCCGTGACAGCCAAGCCCATCAAGCGTTCGCAGGATTAGCAGTCAGTCGGTGATCGCCGCGCCAGCGATTTGCAGCAGTTCAAGCAGGATCCAGCGGTGGCAATGCGCTTCATCCTCGCAATAGCAGCCGACGCTGCAATGCCTTGCGAGCGATCAGACGAGGCTAATGGCAAACACCAGGCCAGCGCCCTCCAGAATGAATGCTCAGGCACGGTAATCCCCCCATTTTTAGCTGACATCAAAAGTGGAGTTAAGCGGCGAGTGCCAGTTTCTGCATTGGGGTGATGCCGCCGAGGCCATGTTCGGGCGCTCGTGGTTGTAAGTCCATAGCCAGCGCGCCGCTTTGTCCTGCACTTGCTCAATGGATTCGAACAGGGTTCTGGCGAGCCAGGCGTAGCGCACGGTCCGGTTGTAGCGTTCGACATAGGCGTTCTGCTGCGGCTTGCCAGATTGGATGTGCTCGATGCGGATTCCCTCCCGTTCTGCCTAGGCCAGCAAGGCGCCACTGATGTACTCCGGGCCATTGTCACAGCGGATCACACGTGGCTTGCCGCGCCACTCGATGATCTGCTCCAGCGACCGGATCACGCGGTTGGCAGGCAACGACAGGTCAACCTCAATGCACAAACCCTGACGGTTGAAGTCGTCCAACACATTGAACAGCCGGAAGCTGCGTCCGTCGCTGAGCTGGTCGTGCATGAAGTCCATCGACCACACCTGGTTGATCGTCTCGGGCACCGCCAGTGGTTCGGGCTTCTCCCGGACGATCCGCTTCCTCGGCTTGATCCGCAGGTTCAATTCCAGCTCCCGGTAGATGCGGTAGACCCGCTTGTGGTTCCAGCCAAAGCCCTTCACGTTGCGCAGGTGCAGGAAGCACAGGCCAAAGCCCCAATCGCGATAGACCGTGGTCAGCCACACTAGCCAGTCCGCAATCTTGGCGTTCTCCTCGTTCGCCTTGGCCTGGTAGCGATAGCAGGTCTGGCTGACCTCACAAAGGTCTGGCATGCATGCCGGATGGTCGTGCGCCTGCCCTCGATCGCTGATCGGGCCATCTCACAGCGTTGAGGTGGCCTCACCATTTTTTTGACATTGCTTCCTTCAAAAGATCGGCGCTGAGTTGAGCCTCGGTATACATCTTCTTCAGGCGCCGGTTCTCGTCCTCAAGTTCCTTCATCCGGGCGACCATGGACACGTCCATGCCGCCGAACTAGCTACGCCACTTGTAGAACGTGGCCGAGCTGATTCCGTGCTCGCGGCACAACTCCGGAACCGGGGTGCCTGCCTCAGCCTGCTTGAGTACGCCGATGATCTGGCTGTCGGTGAATCGCGATGTCTTCATGGAACCTCCTCGGGAAAGATTACGAGAAAATTCCACTTCTGGGGGCAGCTAACCTGTGGGGGGATTACCATGTGCTACACGATAGCGCATGAGCCGAGCCGCGAAGCGGTCCCGGCTTGAACGAATAGTTAGGTGTGCGGATCAGGAGGAGTGGGCCGACAAGACGTACCGTCTGCCTCGATATACGACTTGTCGAAGCAATTAATCAGGCCTTCAACTACATCAATGTTGGGCGGCCAATGTATTCTCATGACGGGTTGTCCTGGCTGCGCAGGGAATTCTATGTAGCCGTTCTTGATCGGCGGCATGCCTGTCCCTTCTGGATAAGGAGTGGCCGCGAGTTTTTCCTTTGCAGCAATGAGTGCAACTTTGTCCCTCCGGAGAAAGGCGACTGTTGCGTCCACGTAGTGATTCCAGCCAGCTTTGTCTTCAGCTGGATCTTTTCGCGCGATCTCAAACAGCGGTATTGCCCGAGAATATTGATTTGCAGAGGCGAGCATTTGCCCTTCATGCCATGCAAGGACAGAACTGGACGATGGATGTTTCGCACGATATGCCGAAATTAGCTGTGCGGCAGCTAGTTCACAGCCTTTAATGTTGCCAATGCTTCTCCAGCCGCCGCCGCTATTCGATAGGTCCTGATCAAACGAATCTTCATCCAAGGACAGCATTGCGTCCCTGTCATATTGGCACTGGTTTGCTATTCGTGTCGTGCTACATGCCGAGAACAAGAGGACAAGTAGCGTCAAGAGAATGAGTTGTTTCATGAGCACACCTAACACCTGAGTTAAGCCGGACTGCGCAGTGGCCGAGCGGCGTCGCACACGATAACGCATGAGCGAGGCCGCGAAGCGGTCTCGGTGTTGATTTCCACGCAAAACTGACCCGGGGTTTCCAACCAAAATTGACCCACC
>NZ_JAQSDO010000018.1 GCF_029945965.1 Thermomonas sp. | reverse complement strand
CAATCGTGCCCACGTTCACGTGGGGCTTGGTGCGCTCGAACTTACCCTTTGCCATTGTCGTATTCCTTGAAAATTAAGTCAGTTAGCCTTTCTTGACCACAGCGTCGGCGACATTGCTCGGCGCCTCGGCGTAATGGTCGAACTCCATCGTGAAGGTCGCGCGGCCCTGCGACATCGAACGCAGGCTGGTCGCGTAACCGAACATCTCGCCCAGCGGCACCATCGCATTGATGACCTTGCCGGAAGGGCTGTCGTCCTGGCCCTGCAGCAGGCCGCGACGACGACTTACGTCGCCCATCACGTCTCCCACGTAGTCCTCGGGGCTGACGATCTCGACCTTCATGATCGGCTCCAGCAGGACCGGATCGGCCTTGCGGAAACCTTCCTTGAACGCCATAGATGCAGCCAGTTTGAACGCCATTTCCGATGAGTCGACGTCATGGTATGAGCCAAACACCAGCTTGGCCTTGACGCCTACCACCGGGAAGCCCGCCAGCGGACCGCTGGTGATGGTTTCGCGCATGCCCTTTTCGATCGCCGGGATGAATTCCTTCGGGATCACGCCACCGGTGATGTCGTTGACGAACAGGAAGTCGTTCTTGACGTTCGGGTTGACCTTGTCCTCAGCCGACATCGGCGACATTTCGATGACCACGTGGCCGTACTGACCCTTGCCGCCTGACTGCTTGGCGTGCTTGTAGTCAGCCTTGACGTCATGCTTGCGGATGGTCTCGCGATAGGCCACCTGCGGCTTGCCGACGTTGGCTTCAACGTTGAACTCACGCTTCATGCGGTCCACCAGGATGTCCAGGTGCAACTCGCCCATGCCGGCGATGATGGTCTGGCCAGACTCTTCGTCGGTATGCACGCGGAACGACGGGTCTTCCTGTGCAAGGCGGCCCAGCGCCATGCCCATCCTTTCCTGGTCGGACTTGGTCTTCGGCTCCACCGCCATCGAGATGACTGGCTCCGGGAAGATCATCCGCTCCAGGGTGATGATGTGGTCCTGCGCGCACAGGGTGTCACCGGTGGTGACGTCCTTCAGGCCCACCGCCGCGGCGATGTCGCCAGCGCGCACTTCCTTGATCTCGCTGCGATCATTGGAATGCATCTGCAGGATGCGGCCCACGCGCTCTTTCCTCGACTTGACCGGGTTGTAGACCTGGTCGCCGGAGTTGAGCACGCCCGAGTAGACGCGGAAGAAGGTCAGCGAACCCACGAACGGGTCGGTCATGATCTTGAACGCGAGCGCCGAGAATGGCGCCTTGTCGTCGGCCGTACGGGTGTCCGGATTTTCGTTGTCGTCGATGCCCTGTACCGGCGGACGATCAGCCGGCGACGGCAGCAACTGCACGACGCCATCGAGCATGGCCTGCACGCCCTTGTTCTTGAACGCGCTGCCACAGAAAACCGGCACGATCTCCACGCGCAAGGTGCGTTCGCGCAGGCCGGCGATGATCTCTTCTTCGCTCAGCTCGCCCTCGTTGAGGTACTTGTCCATCAGTTCTTCGGACGCTTCGGCGGCGGCTTCGATCATGAAGCTGCGCGCTTCCTCGGCCTTGGCCTGGAGTTCGGCCGGAATCTCGTCGTATTCGAAGATGGTGCCCTGGGATGGGACGTCCCAATGGATGCGCTTCATCTTCAACAGGTCGATGACGCCGTCAAACCCTTCCTCGGCGCCAACCGGTATCTGCATCGGTACCGCGTATGCACCCAGGCGCGACTTCAGCTGGCCCACGACCTTGTCGAAGTTCGCGCCGGTGCGGTCCATCTTGTTGACGAACGCCATGCGCGGCACGGAGTACTTGTTGGCCTGGCGCCACACGGTCTCCGACTGCGGCTGCACGCCGCCGACGGCGCACAACACGAACACGGCGCCGTCGAGCACACGCAAGCTGCGCTCGACTTCAATAGTGAAGTCCACGTGCCCGGGGGTGTCAATGATGTTGAGGCGATGCTGCGGCAGCGACTTGTCCATACCGGACCAGAACGCAGTGGTCGCAGCGGAAGTAATCGTGATGCCGCGCTCCTGCTCCTGCTCCATCCAGTCCATGGTCGCGGCGCCATCGTGCACTTCACCGATCTTGTGGCTTACGCCGGTGTAGAACAGGATGCGCTCGGACGTGGTGGTCTTGCCGGCATCGATGTGGGCCATGATGCCGAAGTTGCGGTAATACTCGATGGGAGTGGTGCGGGCCACGGTATGTCTCTCGTTTTTTGTCCGCCGAAACGGAAAAAGGAACCGATGTTCCGGATGGCCGATGGCCGCCTTGCGGCGGCCGTCGGTGGTGTGCAGGATCAAGCCCTGCCTGTCGTGTCAGGCGCTTGGCGCCTGGCGGGCTCGACGAGCCCCCTAAAGGGCCCGCGCCGACATGCTGTCAAACAGCACTCACCAGCGGTAGTGGGCGAACGCCTTGTTGGCTTCGGCCATGCGGTGGGTTTCTTCACGCTTCTTGATCGCGCCGCCGCGATTCTCGGAAGCGTCCAGCAGTTCACCGGCCAGCTTGCGCGGCATGGTGTTCTCGCCGCGCTTGCGCGCGGCGTCGATCAGCCAGCGCATCGCCAGCGCCATGCGGCGCGACTGGCGCACTTCGACCGGCACCTGGTAAGTCGCACCACCGACGCGGCGGGACTTCACCTCGACCGACGGCGAAATGTTGCCCAACGCCTTCTCGACGACGTCGAGCGCGTTCGGGTTCTTCTCCCCGATCACATCCATGGCGCCGTAGACGATTTTTTCGGCCACGGACTTCTTGCCGCTGTACATGACCATGTTGATGAAGCGGGCGATGGTTTCGCTTCCGTGCTTCGGATCGGGCAGCACCGAGCGCTGCGGAGTATTGCCTTTACGGGACATAGGTCGTTTTCTCTATAGGACGGGTCATGACCCGCCGTTTTCATTTGCTTGGACGGCGGGTCAAGACCCGCCCTACGTCAGGGCGTGGTGATCAGGACTTCGGACGCTTGGTGCCGTACTTGGAGCGGCTCTGGCGGCGCTTGGCGACACCCGAGGCATCGAGCGAGCCGCGCACGGTGTGATAGCGCACGCCCGGCAGGTCCTTGACGCGACCGCCACGAATCAGCACCACGCTGTGCTCCTGCAGGTTGTGGCCTTCGCCGCCGATGTACGAAATGACTTCGTACCCGTTGGTCAGGCGCACCTTGGCCACCTTGCGCAGCGCCGAGTTCGGCTTCTTCGGGGTCGTGGTGTAGACGCGGGTGCACACACCACGACGCTGAGGACAACTTTCCAGCGCAGGCGAGTTGCTCTTGTAGGTTTCCGGATTGCGCGGCTTGCGCACAAGCTGGTTGATGGTTGCCATTTTGGGGCTCGATTGAGGGGCCGTGGCCCTTGTTAAAAACAGAAGTAACAACAGAAATTAAAGACGAAGCTGGCCGGATTGGTTCGCAATCCAGCCGACTTAGACAGAAAAGTATAGCCCGCGCTTGACCATTCCGTCAAACGAGCCATACCGAACGACCGAAGCAGCGCACAAGGCGCCCACGATGGTCGAATCTGCGATCCCGCCCATCCTTGGGCCCAACACGAGGCGCTCCGTGCGCCTCTTTTGGTGATCTGGACAGCACTAAGCCGTCATCTAACTCAACAAGTATAACGCAATGTCCGCTGGTTTGGTGCAGTTCGCCGACTCAAAACCGCCCTCCCGGCAATGCGCCAGGAGGGCGTTGTTATTGCTTACTCGCCCGCCTAGGCCTTGACTTCCTCAGCCGGCTTTTCGCCAGCCAGTGTCGCCATTTCGGCTTCGGTCAGGCCAGCCGCGTTCTTGCGGCGCTGTGCATGGTACGCAAGACCAGTACCGGCCGGGATCAGGCGACCGACGATCACGTTCTCCTTCAGGCCGCGCAAGGTATCGCGGGTACCGCGCACGGCTGCTTCGGTCAGCACGCGGGTGGTTTCCTGGAACGAGGCCGAGGAGATGAACGACTCGGTCGCCAGCGAGGCCTTGGTGATGCCCAGCAGGACCGGCTCGACCTTGGCAAGGATGAGACCCTTGGCCGCGAGCTTGGCGTTCTCTTCGATGACGCGCTGGCGCTCAGCCTGTTCGCCATGCAGGTACTTGCTGTCGCCGCCGTCCACGATCTCGACCTTGCGCAGCATCTGGCGAATGATCACCTCGATGTGCTTGTCGTTGATCTTCACGCCCTGCAGGCGGTAGACGTCCTGGATTTCCTTGACCAGGTAGGCAGCCAGCTCCTCGACGCCCTTAAGGCGCAGGATATCCTGCGGCGTCGGCTCGCCGTCCACCACGGTCTCGCCCTTCTCCACGTGCTCGCCTTCGAACACGATGATCTGGCGATACTTCGGGATCAGCTCTTCGTGGTCGGTGCCGTCCGGGTGCTTGATCACCAGGCGCTGCTTGCCCTTGGTTTCCTTGCCGAAGCTGACCACGCCGGAGATCTCGGCAAGAATCGCCGCTTCCTTGGGCTTGCGCGCTTCGAACAGATCGGCCACGCGCGGCAAACCACCGGTGATGTCACGGGTCTTCGACGCTTCCTGCGGGATCTTGGCGACCACGTCACCCACGCCGACAGCGGCGCCGTCCTGCAGGTTGACGATCGAGCGCGGCGGCAGCATGTACTGTGCCGGCAGGTCGGTGCCCGGGATGTTGAGGTCGTTGCCCTTCTTGTCGACGATGCGCACCAGCGGTCGCAGGTCCTTGGCCTGGTTGCCGCGACGCTTCGGATCGGTGATCTCGCGCGAGGCCAGGCCGGTCAGGTCGTCGGTCTTCTCGATCACGGTCACGCCGTCCACGAAATCGACGAAACGCATGAAACCGGCGACTTCCGAGACGATCGGATGGTTATGCGGATCCCAGTTGGCCACGGTCTGGCCAGCCTTCACTTCACCACCGTCCTTGAGCTGGATGGTGGTGCCGTATGGCAGCTTGTAACGCTCGCGCTCGCGGCCATGGTTGTCGAGCACCGACAGTTCGCCGGAGCGCGACACCGCGACCAGGTTTCCGCTGGCGTGATTGACGTGCTTGAGGTTGTTGAACTTCACCGAACCGGTCGTCTTGACCGTCACGTTGTCGATTGCCGCCGCACGCGACGCCGCACCACCGATGTGGAACGTACGCATGGTCAGCTGTGTGCCGGGCTCGCCGATCGACTGCGCGGCGACCACGCCCACGGCCTCGCCATGGTTCACGGTATGCCCGCGGCCCAGGTCACGGCCGTAGCAGTTGGCGCACACGCCGAACGCAGATTCGCAAGTAATCGTCGAACGCACCTTGATCATCTGCACGCTGGCGTCTTCGAGCTTCTGCACCCAGGCTTCGTCGAGCAGGGTGTTGCGGGTGACGAACGGGTCCTCGTCGTTGCCCGGCAGGAACACATCCTCGGCCACGATGCGGCCTAGCACGCGGTCGCGCAGCGGCTCGACCACGTCGCCACCTTCCACGATCGGCGTCATGGTCAGGCCGGTCTGGGTGCCGCAGTCGGTCGAGGTGATCACCACGTCCTGTGCCACGTCGACCAGGCGACGGGTCAGGTAACCGGAGTTCGCGGTCTTCAACGCAGTATCCGCCAGGCCCTTGCGCGCGCCGTGGGTCGAGATGAAGTACTGCAGGACGTTCAGGCCCTCGCGGAAGTTCGCGGTGATCGGGGTCTCGATGATCGAGCCGTCAGGCTTGGCCATCAGGCCACGCATGCCGGCCAGCTGGCGGATCTGCGCCTGCGAACCACGCGCGCCGGAGTCGGCCATGATGTAGATCGAGTTCATCGACTTCTGGTCGATGGTCTCGCCCTTCGCGTTCTGCACTTTCTCGGTGCCGATCGTGTCCATCATCGCCTTGGCCACGCGCTCGTTGGTGCGCGACCAGATGTCGACCACCTTGTTGTAGCGCTCGCCACCGGTGACCAGGCCGCTCTGGTACTGCTGCTGGATTTCCAAGACTTCGGCCTCGGCCTCGGCCAGGATCGCCTTCTTCTCCAGCGGGATGGTCATGTCGTCGATGCCGATCGACACGCCCGCGCGGGTCGCGTAGGCGAAGCCGGTGTACATCAGCTTGTCGGCGAACACCACTGTGTCCTTCAGGCCCAGCATGCGATAGCTGCTGTTGATCAGGCGGCTGATGTTCTTCTTGGTCAGCTCGGTGTTGGCCAGTGCGTACGGCAGGCCGTCCGGCAGTATCTCGCGCAACAATGCGCGACCCACCGTCGTGTCCACGATCGAGGTCTGGTTGCTGCGGCTGCCGTCATCGGCGATCACGATCTCGCTGATGCGCACCTTGCACTTGGCGTGCAATTGCACCACGCGGTTGTCATAGGCGCGCTTCACTTCAGCGATGTTCGCGAACACCATGCCCTCGCCCGCCTTGTTCTCCAAGGCGCGGGTCATGTAATACAGGCCGAGCACGACGTCCTGCGACGGCACGATGATGGGCTCGCCGTTGGCCGGCGACAGGATGTTGTTGGACGCCATCATCAGCGCGCGCGCTTCCAGCTGGGCTTCCAGCGACAGCGGCACGTGGACGGCCATCTGGTCACCGTCGAAGTCGGCGTTGAACGCGGTGCAGACCAGCGGATGCAACTGGATCGCCTTGCCTTCGATCAGCACCGGCTCGAACGCCTGGATGCCGAGGCGATGCAGGGTCGGTGCGCGGTTGAGGAGCACCGGATGCTCGCGAATGACTTCTTCCAGGATGTCCCAGACTTCCGCCTCTTCGCGCTCGACCAACTTCTTGGCAGCCTTGATGGTGGTGGCCAGGCCACGACGCTGCAGCTTGGCAAAGATGAAGGGCTTGAACAGTTCCAGCGCCATCTTCTTCGGCAGGCCGCACTCGTGCAGGCGCAGGGTCGGACCCACCACGATGACCGAACGACCGGAGTAGTCCACACGCTTGCCGAGCAAGTTCTGGCGGAACCGGCCCTGCTTGCCCTTGATCATGTCGGCCAGCGATTTCAGCGGGCGCTTGTTGGTACCGGTGATGGCACGACCACGACGGCCGTTGTCCATCAGCGCATCCACCGATTCCTGCAACATGCGCTTTTCATTGCGCACGATGATGTCAGGCGCGTTGAGCTCGAGCAGGCGACGCAGGCGGTTGTTGCGGTTGATGACGCGGCGGTACAAATCGTTCAGGTCGGATGTCGCGAAGCGGCCACCATCCAGCGGCACCAGCGGACGCAGGTCCGGCGGCAGCACCGGCAGCACGGTCATGACCATCCATTCGGGCTTGTTACCCGACTCAAGGAAGGCCTCGATCAGCTTGATCCGCTTGGTCAGGCGCTTGAGCTTGGTTTCCGAACCGGTCGATGCAATGTCTTCCCTGAGCTGCACCATCTCGCTTGGCAGGTCGAGTGTGCGCAGCAGGTCGAACACCGCCTCGGCGCCCATCGCGGCGTCAAAATCATCGCCGTGTTCCTGACGCATCTGCATGAACTGCTCTTCATTGAGCAACTGACCGCGCTCCATCGGGGTCAAGCCCGGCTCAGTGACCACGAACGCCTCGAAGTACAGGATGCGTTCGATGTTGCGCAGGGTCATGTCCAACATCAGGCCGATGCGCGACGGCAGCGACTTCAGGAACCAGATGTGGGCGACAGGCGAGGCCAGGTCGATATGGCCCATGCGCTCACGGCGCACCTTGGCCAGAGTCACTTCGGTGCCGCACTTCTCGCAGACCACTCCACGGTGCTTCATGCGCTTGTACTTGCCGCACAGGCACTCGTAGTCCTTGATCGGGCCGAAGATGGCGGCGCAGAACAGGCCGTCGCGCTCGGGCTTGAAGGTCCGGTAGTTGATGGTTTCGGGCTTTTTCACTTCGCCGTAGGACCACGAACGGATCAGGTCCGGCGACGCCAGCGCGATCTTGATCGCGTCGAAGTCGATCGGCGGGCGCTGCTGGTTGAACAGGTTCAGAAGGTCTTTCATGTCTTTCTCCGGGAATCTGGAATCGGGGATGGGGATGGGGAATCGTCAGGCCCGGTGCGGGGTGCGTTGCGCGCTTGCGCTCGCTTGGATCCGCAGAGGGCCGTCGTCGTCCTCAGGTCTCTTCCAGCTCCATGTTGATCGCCAGCGAGCGGATTTCCTTGACCAGCACGTTGAAGGATTCCGGCATGCCGGCCACCATCTCGTGTTCGCCATCGACGATGTTCTTGTACATCTGGTTGCGGCCCTGCACGTCGTCGGACTTCACCGTCAGCATTTCCTGCAGGGTGTAGGCCGCGCCGTAGGCTTCCAGCGCCCAGACTTCCATTTCGCCGAAACGCTGCCCGCCGAACTGCGCCTTGCCGCCCAGCGGCTGCTGGGTGACGAGCGAGTACGGACCAGTGGAACGGGCGTGCATCTTGTCGTCGACCAGATGGTTCAGCTTCAGCATGTGCATGTAGCCGACCGTGACCTCGCGCTCGAATGCCTCGCCGGTGCGACCGTCGTGCAATGTGGTCTGGCCGTGCAACGGCAAGTCGGCCAGCGACAGCATGAGCTTGATCTCGGCCTCGTCGGCACCATCGAACACCGGCGTCGCCATCGGCACGCCGTCGGTCAGGTTGTTGGCCAGCACCAGCAGCTCGGCATCGCTGAATTCCTTCAGGTTGACGCGTTCGGCATGGGTCGCGCGGTCATGGTTGTAGATCTCGTCGAGGAACTTGCGCAGGTCGGCGATCTTGGCCTGTGCGTCCAGCATGCGCTGGATTTTCTGGCCAAGGCCCTTTGCAGCCCAGCCCAGGTGTACTTCCAGGATCTGGCCGATGTTCATGCGGCTAGGCACGCCCAGCGGGTTCAGCACGATATCCACGGTCTCGCCGTCGGCCATGTACGGCATGTCCTCGACCGGAACAATCGTCGAGACCACGCCCTTGTTGCCGTGGCGTCCGGCCATCTTGTCGCCTGGCTGGATCCGGCGCTTCACCGCCAGGTAGACCTTGACCATCTTCAGCACGCCCGGGGCGAGGTCGTCGCCTTGGGTGATCTTGCCGCGCTTGTCGTCGAAGCGACGATCGAACTCGGCACGGTGTACTTCCAGCTGGTTGGAGGCGCGCTCGATCGCATCGTTCGCGTCGTCGTCCTTCATCCGCAGCTGCAGCCAGTCCGAACGCTTCAGGCCATCCAGCACCAGCGAGGACACGGTATCGCCCTTCTTGACACCGGGGCCGCCGTTGGCGGTCTTGCTCAACAGCATCTCGCGCAAGCGAGCGTAGATCGCGCCTTCAAGGATGCGGAACTGGTCGTCGAAGTCCTTCTTGACCCGGCGAATTTCCTCTTCCTCGATCTGGCGTGCGCGCTTGTCCTTCTCGATACCGTCGCGGGTGAACACCTGCACGTCGATCACGGTGCCGTCCATGCCGGGCGGCACACGCAGCGAGCTGTCCTTCACGTCGGACGCCTTCTCGCCGAAGATCGCGCGCAGCAGCTTCTCTTCCGGGGTCAGCTGGCTCTCGCCCTTCGGCGTGACCTTGCCAACCATGATGTCGCCGGCACGCACTTCGGCGCCGATGTAGACCACGCCGGATTCGTCGAGGCGGTTGAGCGCCTGCTCGGACACGTTCGGGATGTCGGCGGAGATTTCCTCCGGCCCCAACTTGGTGTCGCGAGCGACGCAGGTCAGCTCTTCGATGTGGATCGTGGTGTAGCGATCTTCCTTCACCACCCGCTCGGAGAGCAGGATCGAATCCTCGAAGTTGTAGCCGTTCCACGGCATGAACGCGACCAGCATGTTCTGGCCCAGTGCGAGCTCGCCGATATCGGTCGAAGGACCGTCGGCCAGCACGTCGCCGCGGGCGATCACGTCACCCACTTTCACCAGCGGCGTCTGGTTGATGCAGGTGTTCTGGTTGGAACGCGTGTACTTGATCAGCGAATAGATGTCGACGCCGGCATCGTGCTCACCGGAGATCTCATCCTCAGTGACCTTGACCACGATGCGACCGGCATCCATCTGCTCGATCACGCCGCCGCGGCGGGCGTTCACGGTCACGCCGGAGTCGCGTGCAACAGCACGCTCGATGCCGGTACCCACGAGCGGCTTTTGCGAACGCAGCGTCGGCACGGCCTGGCGCTGCATGTTCGCGCCCATCAGCGCACGATTGGCGTCATCGTGTTCCAGGAACGGCACCAGCGCCGCAGCGACCGACACGGTCTGCATTGGCGAGACGTCCATGAAGTGGATTTCGCTCGGCGGCTTCAGCAGCGACTCGCCCTGGTAGCGGCAAGCCACGAACGGCGCGGTGATCTTGTTCTTGGCATCACGCGGGGCGTTGGCCTGCGCGATGACGTACTCGTTCTCTTCGATCGCCGAGAGGAACTCGACGTCGTCGGTAACTTTGCCGTCCACGACTTTGCGGTACGGGGTTTCCAGGAAACCGTAGTTGTTGGTCCGCGCGAACACGGCCAGGGAGTTGATGAGACCGATGTTCGGGCCTTCCGGGGTTTCGATGGTGCAGACGCGGCCGTAATGGGTCGGGTGCACGTCGCGCACTTCGAAGCCGGCACGTTCGCGGGTCAGGCCGCCCGGGCCAAGCGCGGACACGCGGCGCTTGTGGGTGACTTCCGACAGCGGATTGTTCTGATCCATGAACTGCGACAGCTGCGAGGAACCGAAGAACTCCTTGATCGCGGCGGCAACAGGTTTCGCATTGATCAGCTCCTGCGGGGTCAGGCCTTCGGACTCGGCCATTGACAGGCGTTCCTTGACCGCGCGCTCGACGCGGACCAGGCCCACGCGGAACACGTTCTCGGCCATTTCGCCGACCGAACGCACGCGACGGTTGCCCAGGTGATCGATGTCGTCCACATGGCCACGACCGTTGCGGATCTCGGTCAGCACCTTGATCACGTCGAGGATGTCGGAACCTTCGCCGCGCGCCTGCACCAGGCGCTTGGACTCTTCGTCCTTGCGCTCGCCGTAGTACTTGGCGTCGTACAGCACCGAGGCGCCGGTGACTTCCTTGCGGCCCAGGCGACGGTTGAACTTCATCCGGCCGACAGTGGAAAGGTCGTAGCGCTCGAAGGTGAAGAACAGGTTGTGGAACAGGTTCTGCGCGGCGTCCTTGGTCGGCGGCTCGCCCGGACGCATCATCCGGTAGATCTCGACCAGCGCTTCCAGCTGCGTCTTGGTGCCATCGATGCGCAGGGTGTTGGACAGATACGCGCCACGGTCCAGATCGTTCACCCACAAGGTGCCGACTGATTCGATGCTGGCCTTGCGCAGGGCTACCAGAATTTCCTCGGTAATCTCGTCATTGGCCGAGGCCAACAATTCACCAGTCGCTACGTCGATCACGTCATGCGACAGGATGTGGCCGACGATATAGCTGTCTGGCACTGCCAACGCGGCGACGCCGGAAGCTTCCAGCTGCTTGACGTGGCGCGCGGTGATGCGCTTGCCGGCTTCGACAATCACCTTGTCGCCATCAGCCAGGTCGAAGTCCAGGGTCTCGCCACGCAGGCGCTCGGGGACCAGCTCGAGCTGCACGCCTTCCTTGGGATCGATGTGGAAGGTATTGGTCTCGAAGAACTCGTTGAGCATTTCTTCGTTGTTGTAACCCAGCGCGCGCAACAGCACGCTGACCGGCAGCTTGCGGCGGCGGTCGATGCGGGTGAACAGCGCGTCCTTCGGGTCGAACTCGAAGTCCAGCCAGGAACCGCGATACGGGATGACGCGCGCAGAGAACAGCAACTTGCCCGAGCTGTGCGTCTTGCCGCGGTCGTGATCGAAGAACACGCCGGGCGAACGGTGCAGCTGGGAGACGATGACGCGCTCGGTACCGTTGACGATGAAGGTGCCATTGCCGGTCATGAGCGGGATCTCGCCCATGTAGACCTCCTGCTCCTTCACGTACTTGATGGCCTTGGTCGAGGACTCGCGGTCATAGATCACCAGGCGCACGGTCACGCGCAGTGGCGCGCCGTAGCTCATGCCACGTTGACGGCACTCGCGCTCGTCGAACGCCGGATCGCCCAGCTTGTAGGCCACGTATTCCAGCGCGGCGTTGCCGCTGTAGCTGGAAATCGGGAATACCGATTTCAGCGCGGCATGCAGGCCGCGGTCCTCGCGCTTGGCGGGATCGGTATCTTCCTGCAGGAATTCGCGATAGGAATCGACCTGGATGGCGAGCAGGAACGGCACTTCCAGGATCGAACGGCTTTTGCCGAAGTCCTTGCGGATGCGCTTCTTCTCGGTGAAGGAATACTGGTTGGTAGTCGCGGTGGTCATGGGGCGCGCGCCTCGTATCTCATAGGGCCGCGGAGCGGCCCTGGGGGAATGGCTGGAACTGACAGTGGGAAGTTGCTGGTATTGCCGGCACCAGCACGCCTTCTCCCACTACTTCCGACTGTCAACTCGACTCAGGTAGTGCTTTGCAACAACTAGGCTTTGTAACAACGGCCAAAGGCCGGGAGCTTTCGCCCCCAGCCTTCAGCGTGTCGTCGATGCAAGCTGACGACCCAAAAACGGATTACTTGACTTCGACGGTCGCACCGGCGGCTTCAAGATCCTTCTTCATTTTCTCGGCTTCATCCTTGGTGGCGCCTTCCTTCACGACGCCGCCGGCCTCGGTGAGGTCCTTGGCTTCTTTCAGGCCGAGGCCGGTGATCGCGCGAACGGCCTTGATCACTTCGACCTTCTTGTCGCCCGGCGACTTCAGGATGACGTTGAACTCGGTCTGCTCTTCGACGGCCGCAGCCGGGCCAGCTGCGGCGGCAGCGGCAACCGGGGCGGCGGCGGAGACGCCGAACTTTTCTTCGATGGCCTTCACAAGCTCCATCACTTCCATCAGCGACTTGGTGGCGATGGCGTCGACGATTTTCTCGTTGGACAGGGACATTATGTTACCTCTGGATTGATTCGATATTGAAAGGGAAACGTTGTCTTTTCGCGGGATCAGGCCGGTTCGGCATCCGTAGCGGCATCATTGGCAGCGGCTTCCGCCGGTGCTTCAGAAATTGCTGTTTCAGGAACACCTGCTTCGTCACCACCCTGCAGATCGGCAACCGCCTTGACCGCACGCGCGAACATCGTCGCGGGTTCGGCCAGCACGCGGGCCAGCATGGACAGGGCCTGGTCGAGGGTCGGCAGTGAAGCCAGCACGTCGACGTGGGTCGCCGGATACTGCTGGCCACCAACCACGACGAGCTTGGGCTGCAACTTGTCGTTGCCCTTTGCGAATTCCTTGATCAGGCGACCGGCAGCGCCGGGCTCCTCGGTCGAGAACGCGTACAGCAACGGGCCGACCAGCGAGTCCTTGGCGCACTCGTATTCGGTACCCGTCACGGCGCGTGCGGCCAGGGTGTTCTTGACGACTTTCAGGAACACACCGGTTGCACGTGCCTGCTTGCGCATCGCGGTCATCTGACTGACCGTGGTGCCGATGTATTCGGCCGCGATCAGGGAGTGCGCCTTGGCGGCAACTTCTGCCACTTCGGCGACAACGTTCTGTTTCTGGGACAGATTGAGAGCCATATGTCACTCCTCTTATGAACTCCGCCCGCGACTCCAGTCGCTGGCGGTCCTGGGCGATGCCGATCCTTGGCATCGGGGATGGGTTAGATCCCGGTGGTGGCCGACCAGAGGTGTCTTGAACCAAAACATTCCAGAAGGGCATCACCATCTACGCTGGCCAGCATCCTGATGGGATGCGGATTAAGCGATTCCGCCTTCGGCAACGGCGATTCCATGCCATGTGAGCTTCCATGCCCGTCGTTGCCACGCGCGAACCGCACCTGCGGTCTTTGACGGCTTCCACATCGGTCACCCGATGCGGGGCCTTCAAAATTCGTGCACTGCCCGGCATCGCCGGGCAGTTTCAAACCATTACTTGAGCGACAGCGAAGACGGGTCCACGGTCACGCCGGGGCCCATGGTCGAGCTGACCGAGATCTTCTGCAGGTAGGTACCCTTCGAAGTCGCCGGCTTGGCCTTGACCAGGTCGATCAGCAGCGCCTGCAGATTACCCTTCAGTGCCTCGCTCTCGAAGCTGGCCTTGCCGATGGTGCAGTGGATAATGCCGCCCTTGTCGGTGCGGTAACGCACCTGGCCTGCCTTCGCGTTGCGAACGGCTTCGGCCGGATTCGCCGACACGGTGCCGACCTTCGGGTTCGGCATCAGGCCGCGCGGGCCGAGCACCTGGCCGAGCTTGCCGACGACGCGCATTGCGTCCGGGGTCGCGATCACCACGTCGTAGTTCAGGTCACCGGCGATCATTTTTTCCGCCAAGTCGTCCATGCCCACTGCTTCGGCACCTGCAGCCAGGGCTTCATCAGCCTTGGCGCCGGCCGGGGCGAACACCGCCACGCGCACCGACTTGCCGGTACCTGCCGGCAACACGGTGGAACCGCGCACCTGCTGGTCGGACTTCTTGGCATCCACGCCAAGCCGCACGGCCACGTCGATTGCTTCGACGAACTTGGCCTTGCTGCCGTCCTTGAGGATCTTCAGCGCTTCTTCGATCGAATACGCCTTGCCCGGCTGGGTGGCGGCGAGGATTGATTTCTGTCGTTTGGTCATCGGCATGTCTTAACCCTCCACTACCAGGCCCATGGAACGGGCGGAGCCCGCAATCGTCCTCACTGCTGCTTCCAGATCGGCTGCGGTCAGGTCGGCTTCCTTCGCCTTGGCGATATCTTCCAGCTGCGCGCGGCTGACCTTGCCCACCTTGTCGGTGTTCGGACGCTTGGAGCCGGAGGTGACGCCCGCCGCCTTCTTCAACAGCACCGAGGCTGGCGTGCTCTTGGTGATGAAGGTGAATGTGCGATCCGAGTACGCGGTGATGATGACCGGGGTCGGAAGACCCGGCTCAAGCTTGGAGGTCGCCGCGTTGAACGCCTTGCAGAACTCCATGATGTTCAGGCCGCGCTGGCCGAGGGCCGGACCTACCGGCGGTGAAGGATTGGCTTGGCCAGCCTTCACCTGCAGTTTGATGTAACCAACAACTTTCTTTGCCATGGCTCTATCTCCGGGTGCAAACGCCTGTTGTCAGGCTCCCCATCGGGCCGGGAACATTTTTGCCAAAGCGGCACGTGTCCCGGTATCACGTCTTGACGCGCCGACAGCCGCACGTGGCGGCTGTACGGAGTTCTGGCTTCGCTGAGCTTTTGCTAGGAAGCCGATAACTATAACAGATCTTGCTGGTGCCGCCCGGCGCCGGCTCAGGCCTTTTCGACCTGCCCGAATTCCAGCTCCACCGGGGTGGAACGCCCGAAAATCAGCACTGCCACCCGCAGGCGACTCTTGTCGTAGTTGATTTCCTCGACCACGCCATTGAAGTCGTTGAAAGGACCATCGACGACGCGAACCAGCTGCCCCGGCTCGAACAGCACCTTCGGCTTCGGCTTCTCGACGCCATCTTGAACGCGCTGCAGTATCGCATCGGCCTCGCTGTCGGCAATCGGCAACGGACGGTCGGCGGTACCGCCGATGAAGCCCATGACCTTGGTCGTTTCCTTGATCAGGTGCCAGCATTCGCTGTCGATCCGGGGAATGCCGTTCTCCTCGTGACTGACGATCTGCACCAACACATAGCCGGGGAAGAACTTGCGCTCGGAGCGGCGTTTTTGGCCGGCACGCATCTCGATCACTTCTTCGGTGGGGACGAGCACTTCGCCGAAGCGAGCCTCCATCCCCATGCGCACGATGCGATCACGCAGCGCCTGCGCCACCGACTTCTCGAAGCCTGAATAGGCATGCACCACATACCAGCGCTTGTCGTTCTGCGTGCTTTCCACGGAGTTTTCGGTCACGTTGTCTACCTCATCCATTGCCAAGCAGCCACTTCACGCCCCACTGGATAATCACATCCATGCCAGCCAAGGCCAGACTGATCACGATCACAACGGCAATCACGACCCACATCGTCCGGGTGGTTTCCTGGCGGCTGGGCCACACCACCTTGCGTAATTCAAAGCGCGACTCCGAGAGGAACTCACGAGTCTGCATGCCCTTGGTCGTGCCCATGAACACGGCAGCACCGGCGACCAGGCCAAGGACAACAGCAAGAATGCGAATGCCGGCTGGCCACTGGCCATCAAACCAATAGAAGGCAACGAGACCCGCGACTGCAAGCAGCAGCGCGGCGGCGTATTTCACGATATCCCCGCCGGAGGAATGATTGGCAAGCGTCTTGCTGGTCAAAACTTCTGTTCCTCTACCTGGATCGCGCGGATCGCGCTTCCGTAGTGGCACGCCAGGAGGGACTCGAACCCCCAACCTGCGGTTTTGGAGACCGCTGCTCTGCCAATTGAGCTACTGGCGTATCGATGATTGGCCGATCTGGCGGCCATGGATCCGGTCACGATGCCCGCGCAGAAACCGAAGTTCCTAAAACGGGCACGGCGGCTTGCGCCGCCTTGCCGTGTTTCCGGCTTTTCCAGGTATCGCCAGCACATGCTGGCGACGCCCAGTTGCTTGGACGGCCGAAGCCGTCCGCGCGGATCTTACCTGATGACCCTTACTTGATGATCTTGGCGACCACGCCGGCGCCGACGGTACGGCCACCTTCGCGGAT
>NZ_JAQSDO010000017.1 GCF_029945965.1 Thermomonas sp. | reverse complement strand
CTCGCATCTGTGGATTGACTTCCGCGGCATTCAAGACGCGTACATGCGCGGCAAGGGTATCGACTATTTCGAGAACAGCCGGCGAGCGATCTACGTGCAGCAGGAATACGCGGTGCGCAACCCGCTCGGATTCGAGGGCTATGGCAAATCCGCCTGGGGCCTCACCGCCAGCGACGGCCCCGGGCCAGAGTCTCGTCGGATCAACGGTGTTGACCGTAGCTTTTTCGGATACCGGGCGCGCGGCGTGCCCTACGGGCCCGACGATGGCACGCTCGCCCCGTGGGGTATCATCGCCTCGTTGCCGTTCGCGCCGGAGATCGCCCTCCCGGCGATTCGGCATTGTCAGGACGTGTATCCACAGATCCGGACCTCCTACGGCTTCGTCGGCAGCTTCAATCCCACCTACCCTTCGCAGTTCGGAGGCGCATCGGGCTGGGTATGCCGGGTGCATTACGCTCTCAATCAGGGGCCCAACATCTCGATGATCGAGAACTACCGTTCAGGTCTAGTCTGGCGGCTGATGCGGCGTTGTCCTTATGTCGTCGCAGGATTGCGGCGGGCGGGGTTTAGGAATGGCTGGTTATGATCGGCCATCTTCAGCCGGCTGCCGATCGCCAAGGGAGCGAGCGGTGAAGCGGCCCTAAGCAGTGGGCCATTAAGAAGACCGGTGGGCTGTCGGCTATAACGTCATAACTTTCCCGCTTGCGTCCTCTATCCGCTTCAGCTTGGGCCGAGCATTGCCGCGCTCGCCATGTCCGGCAGTTCGGCGCTTGTCGCGATCAACGCTCCGATGTTGAAGCGACCCAAGCTGACGGGCTTTCGCCACCAAAGTTCACCCGCTCGCTGAGATCAGTTTGAGACGTGCGTTGTATCGCATGGGGAACCTTCCAGGTCCCGGAGCGTTGCCACTTCAGATGCCGCCTGCTCGCCCGGCGCCGGGCAGTTTATCCCCCCTTGGGGCCGGTGTCTTGTATGTGGCGCGTCCTCGACCAGTCGAACAAACAATGGTGTCTACAATGCGCAGGATCGTTCTCGTCGCTCTGGCAGCCGGAATTGGCATGGCAGCGCCACTCGCCATCACTCATGCGCAAACCACTCCGCCGGGTAGCGTTCCCCCGACCGCAATGCAAGGCATGCAGCCGAAGATGAACCCAATGATGGCCGGCATGATGTCCAAGATGATGTCTGAGCACGGCAACATGATGATGCTCAAGCATACGGAAGGTTATCTGGCTTTCCTCAAAACCGAGCTTCAGATCACCGACGCACAGAGCGCGGCGTGGACAGGCTATGCCGACGCCGCCCGCAACGTGGCCAAAAAGGCGCGCGAAGCGATGCCTGCGATGCCCGCTATGGCTGCCATGCCCACGCCAGCAACTGCCTCGGGGGCGACGGCCATGCCTCCAATGCCAGCTATGCAAGTGAGCTGGCCTGACAAGCTCGCGGCAAGCGAGAAGGCTTCGACTGCACAGCTCGACGCGCTGAAGACGATGCGGCCCGTCGTTACTTCCCTGTATGGCGTCCTGACACCCGAGCAGAAAAAGAAGGCCGATGAACTGATGCCTAATCCGGCAGGCATGGGTATGTCCATGGGCATGTAATGAAGTGAAAACCGCCAGGCAATTGACCTGGATCGAGGCGGGCTGGGTGCCTAGCAGCCAATTTACGCCTAGACGCGAAGCCATCCAGGAGGCGATGTCATGACCGCAGGATCGATCCGTACGCCCGTCAACCTTGTTGCTCTGGGCACGGCGCTTTCTGTAACTCTCGTCGTCATCTACGTGGTCTGTGCCCTCGCTGCGATGGCATTGCCCAAAGCCCCCCTGGCGCACGGATGGCTTCAGCTCTTTTCGACGGCCCCGGTGGGTTCGCTCGAGAGTCTGGCCACGGGGATCGCCGGAAGCTTGGCATTCGCGTGGCTGTCGGCCGCCATTTTCACCCCGATCTACAATCGGCTGGTAGCCAACTGATGTCCGCCAACGGCGTTAAGAAATCCCGCGATCCAAAAGCGCCTGCACCCTATAAAGCCGCGCTTCGCTCGCTTCAGATCGAA
>NZ_JAQSDO010000016.1 GCF_029945965.1 Thermomonas sp. | reverse complement strand
TGCGGATTCCGACGAAGTCGGCCGGGTATCCCGAAGTTGAGTCGGCCACTCATTCCAACTTGATCGCGGCCACCGTTCCAAGCTCATCGCGGCCAGGTGGCGTCGTCTCGTCAGGTCAGTTTTGGTGATGTCACGGCAATGTGCCTGGGGTCAAGCGGCGGCACGCTGCTTGCGCAGGCTTTCGCCCTTAAGTTCGATACGGTAGGCGCTGTGGACGAGGCGATCGAGGATGGCGTCGGCCAGTGTGGGGTCGCCCACGGTCTCGTACCAGCGTTCGATCGGCACCTGGCTGGTGATGATCAGCGAGCCGCGATCGTAGCGGTCGTCGACGATCTCCAGCAGGTCGCGCCGTTGCTCGGCCGTCAGCGGTTCCGGCCCCCAGTCGTCCAGGATCAGCAGATCGACGCGGGTGAGTTGGCGCATCAGCCGGGCGTATCGGCCATCACCGCGAGCCAGCGCCAGGGCGGCGAACAGCCGCGAGCTGCGCTGATAGAGAACCGATAAATTCTCGCGGCACGCCTTGTCGCCGAGCGCGCACGCCAACCACGATTTGCCGACGCCGCAAGGCCCGGTGATCAGGCAGTGGCGGTGCTCGCGGATCCAGTCGCAGCTGGCCAGCCGCAGGAACAGCGTCCGGTCGAGCCCGCGGGCGGCCTTGTAGTTGACGTCCTCCATCGAGGCCGCCTGCCGCAGTTTGGCAGTCCGCGTGCGGGCCTCGAAGCGCTTTTGCTGACGCAGGGTGACCTCCTGTTCCAGCAGCAGGCCCAGCCATTCGGCGTGGTCCAGCCCTCGGCTCTCGGTATTGGCCGCCAGATCGCGGAAGCCCTTGACCATCCCTTCAAGGCCAAGCTCGTGCAGACGTTCGAGTATCGGGTGATGCAGCAATTGCTTTCTCCTCAGTGGAAGTAGCCGGAGCCGCGGATGTTGGCGTGCACAATGGGCGTGCCGTCCGCGGCTTGCGGCGACGCCTTGCGGTCGAGCCCGTGCTTCAGGATTGACGCCACGCTCTGGTAGGAGCGCGCCCCGATCTCGAGCGCATAGATGCAGACGGCTTCTGCCCGGGCGGCCTCGATGCCGCGGAACAGGCGCAGTACCCCGACACACGTCCGGAAGCCCTGCTCCGGATGGGGGCGGTGGGCTAGCACGGTGATGATCAGCGCCTCGGTGTTGGGCCCGATGGCCCGCGCCTGGCGTTGGAACCGCTCGGGGCTCCATTCGGCGTATCGACGATGGGCGCTGGGCATGTGGTCCGGTTGCGTGCCATGCCGCGGACCGCCGTAGCGACGGGCATGCGCCGCCACCAGCTTGCCACGGTGGAACACCTCGACCGTGCGCACGGTGGCCCGTGTGTCGACCTGCTCGCGGATCAGCCCGTGCGGCACGGAGTAGAAAAAGCCAGCGACCTCGACGTGGTAGTCGATGCCCACGCGGGCAAGGTGCCAATCGGCGTATTCGTAGTCGTGGTCTGGCAAGGACTGCATGGCGGGTCGCTCGACAGCATCGAACAACTGACGCCGGCTGACCCCCAGACGGCGCATCTCGCGCCCGTTCATGCGCTCGATCGCCGCCGTGATCGCGGTGTTGCACTCAGCCAGTGAGAAGAAGGTGACGTTGCGCAGCCGCCCAAGAATATAGAACTGGGCGAACTTTACCGCCGCCTCGACCGAAGCCTTGTCCTTTGGCTTTCTCGATCTGGCCGGTACCACGCCGACCCGGTAATGCGCCGCCATGGCCCCATAGGTCCGGTTGACCTCAAGGTCATAGAACGAGGCCTTGTTGACGCCGCTCTTGAGGTTGTCGGGCACCAGCAGACGGGGCGCCGCGCCATAGAAACGGAACATCCGTACGTGAGCCCCGATCCAGTCCGGCAGCCTCTGCGTCCACGTCGCTTCCGCGTATGTCAGGTTCGACGCCCCCAGCACGGCCACGAAGATCTCCGCCAGGTGAACCTCGCCGGTGACCGGATCGACAATCGGGACACGCTTGCCAGAGTAGTCGACGAAAGCTTTGTGCCCAGCCACGTGGGTCTGCCGCATGGTTGGCGACAGACGACGCTCGAAGGCGCGATACAGCTCGCAGAACCGACTGTAGCCATACCCTTCCGGGTGAACCGCCTGATATTCCTCCCACAGGATCATCAGGCTCATCCCCGGGCGCCTCATTTCCCGTACCAGGGACGCCCAGTCCGGCTCGGTGTAGCGGCGCACACCCAGCTTGAAGCTTGCCGGCGGGAACAGACGCTCCTCCAGCATCTCGTTCGTCATATCCGCAGGCAGTGGCCAGACAAGATCCGTCGCCGTTACTCTTGCAAGGTAGCCTTGTACCGTGCTGCGCCCGACGCCCAGCTCGCGCGCGATCGCGCGGGCGCTCGCATGGACTTCGAAATGCAGCTGCAAAATCTGTCGTATCCGCCGCATGG
>NZ_JAQSDO010000015.1:1184109-1214351 GCF_029945965.1 Thermomonas sp. | reverse complement strand
GATCACACAAAAAGAACTGTTTGACCCGCGGCCTAACACCTGAGTTAAGCCGGACCGCGCAGCGGCCGAGCGGTGTGCTACACGATAGCGCAACAAGCGAGGCCGCGAAGCGGTCTCGGCTTGAACGATTAGTTAGGCCGCAACTCGGCGCACTTAGCTGGCAATTTTATCAGTGTGCTGCTCGGCTAGAACGACCTGATTCCCATCTGGATCTAGAAGGATGGCAGTGCTCACTTTGTCCGACGCGCTTCTGTCACCAATCTTGACCCCGCGCTCCGAAAGTTGCGCTATGTGATCGTCCAAACCTGTGACCGAGAGTGTGACGGATGATGATCCGGCACGCTTGGAATCCTTGAATATTTGGAGTGATCCGCCGCCTGGCAGCGACCATTCCAAGAGTCCTGGCATAGGTGTTTTTCCCGCAGTCCCAATCAGCTGTTCGTACCATTTGGCAGCAGTCTCTAAATCGTGAACAGCTACACCGGCCAGAGCATTCTCTACGGACATGGTTGTTCCTCTAAGACACGATAAATTGAATAGGCTCGTTTTTGTTCTACCTAACATTAGAAGCGACTTTGCTATTTGCGGCCTAACACCTGAGTTAAGCCGGACTGCGCAGCGGCACGGCGGTGTGCTACACGATAGCGCATGAGCCGAGCCGCGAAGCGGTCTCGGCTTGAACGATTAGTTAGGCGCCAATTTCTGGATCTGAGTTGAGTTGATCGTTAAATGTGCTGAGGATTGCGACTGCACCATTGAAGAACCCTGAGTCGACCTGAGTGAAGCCGTACTTGCGTCCATTATGTAGAGCCTCCTCAAGCACCATGCCCAACGACATGAGTAGAACATCCCTTTGTGAGTCCGTTGGGTGAGTCCTGCAGAAATGGGCCAATGAAATTGCAGCTAACGAAAGTTTGTGAGGACGTTCTGCTCTAGTGCCATTGAACAAGTGTGGCTTCTCATCCCAAGTTGCTCCAACAATTGTGTTGGCGAGATCACCCGCATTTCCATTGAAGAGGCCCCGCTTTCCCTGAATCTCAAGCAAGTTTTGAACAATGACAGCAGCCTCACTTTTCTTCATTGTATCTTTCATGCCGCCGAATAATCGCATGCTTCCTCCGTTGTTGGCGCCTAACACCTGAGTTAAGCCGGACTGCGCAGCGGCACGGCGGTGTGGTACACGATACCGCGTTAGCCGAGCCGCGAAGCGGTCTCGGCTTGAACGAATAGTTAGGCGGCTGCCGTGGGCATTTGCCCGGACGCTATCAGACCGATGGCGACGCAAGCGGCAATGCCGACAAGTGCATCAAATAGCGAGACTGAGTAGCCAAGAACTTTGGAAAGCTTGCCCGTGGATCGCCTTGCACCGACGAACAAGAGCAAAGCTGCAGGAAAGAGTGCGAGCAGAATCGCTTGCCCGAGAAGCAATCTTGAAGTGCCGCTGAGACTTGGGAATGAGTCACCCAGAATCACAAGATCGGCAGCAATTGCTACTGCTGTAATGACATATCCGATTGCGGAATAGTGTTTCATGACGCCTAACGCTGGAATTAAGCCGAGACCAAGCGCGTAGCGATTGGGCTTCGGCTTGAATGACTTGTTAGGCCACAAAGCGAGAAGCCATGCCATACATCCCGATCTACAAAAGGCCGCCAAACAAGTTCGTTCGCTACGACATGGAGCGATTCGATGACGGCGCTGGCAATACTGGAGTCGAGCGAGTTGCTATTTATCTGGACAAGCACGGCACTGAAAAACGGGAGTCCGCGCAGGTGATTTGGGACGTACAGCCGCATTCTAACTCTGTGGCCTAACACCTGAGTTAAGCCGGGACGCGCAGCGGCTCGGCGGAGTGGTACACGTCACCGCGTGAGCCGAGCCGCGAAGCGGTCTCGGCTTGAACGAATAGTTAGGCGCCAAAGCCCCAAGTTACCGAAGGCTTATGAGGTGATGCTCAACTTGGTCCAACAAATCAAGAACATCTCCGGGGCCCAAGTAGTCAAAGAGTACCTTTTGTCCATGAAGTGAAGCCGTAAGCTCTCGACCGTTAAGTATTGCGGGACGAGTTGGTTCGTTTCCGAGAAAATGGAACGAGTTCCCATGACCCATGGCATTTCGCACGTGGCGGAAGAACTCGAGCTGCGGAGAATGGTCGAAGTAGCCATTGCGCGAGAGCTCGTCGCCGACGTTCATGAAGATGGTCTGGATCAGTAGGCCGTGGTATTCGAGGTTGAACTCTGGGTTGGCACGTAACTGCTGCACTAACGGCTCGTAGTTGTGAATTGTGTACATTGTGTCGTCGTGCCGAGCGAAACTCGTCGAGTGATCCTCAATTGGGAACAGGTCAGCTTTGAGTGCTTGATAGTGTCCTTCGTGATTGAGCAAGTAGAGGAATAGACTTGCGCCGACCAGGATCAAACGGCCATTTCCTATAAGTGCGATTGAACGATCAACGGAATGTTTCATCGGCTAACCTCGAGAGCTGACGTTGGCGCCTAACGCCTGAGTTAAGCCGGACTGCTATCCGGTAAATCAAACCATGTTCATGCTGGGAAGCAGTCTCGGCTTGAACGAATTGTTATGCGGCGCGAATCCGGGAGGCATGAATGAAATACGTGACTTACCTTATCTACATCATCATCTTTGAGTCTATCGTTTGGGGCGGCACCGGCTACGTTGTGTTTGGGCTTGGCAACAGTGGGTGGTGGTTTGTATTGGCGGCGTTGGTGTCAGGCGCGGCCCACAAACCCCAGCGATGGATTCATGGCGTTGTGTCCGAGTGACCGCATAACGCCGCGTTAAGCCGCGCCGCCACGGAAAACCCGGCAGCGCGAGGCAATGATGCGGTGTCGGCTTCAACGGATAGTTATACGTTGCCGCTTGCGTGACGTGTCACGATAGGGTATAAGGGTGTTACGCCGCATGGTGCGGACGGGAGAACGAAATGCGTACAGTAAAGATGGTCACGCTGACACTTGCGATTGAAACCGACTCCGACAGCATGGAGGACATTGAGGCCGCGATCTGTTCGGAGCTTGCGGGCGCAGAGTTCGATTTCGACTGCACCGAGGCATTGCCTGACGGAAGTGATGGTGAGCGCACGCAACTGGAAGTGCGGATTGCGATTGCCAAGACAAAGGATTGTCGGGTTGACGCTGGCGTGAGTCGTGATTACGCGCACCCGGATGCGGCACCAAACAAGAAGATTCATTCGGTCGGAGGGCGGCAGATTGTCTGCGGCTAAGACGCCAAGCGAGCGCAAGGCAGCCGAGCGCGAAAGACACAAGGAGGCGGGGCGTGTGCCAGTCACGGTACACGTTCAGCCTCAGTGGCGAGAGGAAGTGCGGGCGCTGGAAGGAAAGCTGCAACGCCGCGAAAAGCGGAAGCCGATTGGCAACGCATAACGGCTGAGATAAGTCGGGCCGCGCTGGAAAGTTGGTTTCCCCGAGGCAGTGATGCGGCCTCGACTTGATTGAATTGTTATGCGGCGTGAGCCGTTCACTAACAGAGGAAGGTCTAATGGACTGGAATGACATAAGTGCAGATGCCCGCGAAGTAATGCAAGAACTTGGAAACTTCGGCCCGACCTTTCATCCGGGGGATCGGCAGGTTAAGGGGTTCATGATTGACAGTGACGGCGATGCTGGAAAGACGTATTGGGACAGTAACGAGCTGCGCCGGGTCGCTGCTGCGTGCAATGAGGTTGCTGCGTGGCTTGATAAGCGTGCTGGTGTTGAATAACAGAGCGTCCGCATAACACCTAATAGCTTTTAAAAAGCGGAATAAGGATGGGATAGTCATATTCCCGGCCATTGAAGTTACAGACAAATCCTACCTCAGATCAATGGCTTGGCCGATGCCCTCAGCATCTGTTCGTAAGCAATATGGGTGCGAAATCAGCCAAGGATGTATGTGTATGCCTTATGGCATTGATAACGACGAATTTGCAGGAGAGCCTGACGGCTTGCAGGCAGACATTGCGAAGGAGCTGCGACCCAGCCTTTTCGACGAAGTTCGTCGCGTTTTGCGGTTAAATCACTACAGTATCCGCACCGAGGATGCCTATGTGGGCTGGATTCGTCGCTACATCGAGCTGAACGGATGTCGTCATCCTCGGCAGTTGGGTGCTCGTGAGCTGGAGACCTTCCTGTCGCGCTTGGCGGTGGACGGCAAGGTGGCGGCCAGCACCCAGAACCAGGCGTTGGCGGCGATCCTGTTCCTGTATCGGGACGTGCTTCGGCAGCGCCTGGACTGGATGGAGGATGTGATCCGGGCCAAGAAGCCGCGACGGTTGCCGACGGTACTGGCGCGCAGCGAGGTGCAGGGGCTGCTGGCGCAGATGGATGGGCGACCACGCATGCTGGCATGCGTGTTGTACGGCACCGGTTTGCGCTTGCTCGAATGTTTGCGTTTGCGGGTCAAGGACGTGGATTTCGCCCGCAATGAAATCACGGTGCGTAATGGCAAGGGTGGCAAGGATCGGCGGACGTTGTTGCCACGTTCGTTGGTGGAACCTTTTCAGCAGGAAATCGAGCGTGCACGGGTGCTGCATGCGCAGGACCTGGCAGCAGGATTCGGGGTGGTGTACCTGCCGTATGCGCTGGATCGGAAATACCGCAGCGCCAATCGCGAGTTCGCATGGCAGTACGTGTTCCCGGCGCTGAATCGGTCGGTGGACCCGCGCGACGATGTCGAGCGCCGCCATCATGTGGGCGAAGGGGTGGTGTCGCGGGCGTTAAAGCAGGCGCGTCAGCGTGCGGGTATCACCAAGCCGGTGACGGCGCACACGATGCGGCATTCATTCGCGACGCACCTGTTGGAATCTGGATACGACATCCGCACGATTCAGGAGTTGCTTGGCCACAAGGACTTGGCAACCACCCAGATCTACACGCATGTGCTCAACCGTGGTGCCAGCGGTGTGCTCAGCCCGCTGGACCAGACTTGATGGCGATCACGGCGTGGCGGTTATCGACAGGGTGGCATTTGGTCCGATGCCGCGTTCCAGCGACACTAGGGTCAGGGTGCGTGCGCCGATGCGTGCGCTGGTGGGGCCGCCTTGGCGGTTGGTGTGTAGGCGCAAGTTCCGGGCACTGCCTTTCGCAGGTTTCCAGCGCAGGGCGATCTCGGCGTCGCCGGCCCAGACGCATTGCACGTCGGGTGCGCAGCGCGAGTCGTTGACGAGGCTGGTGTAGCTGAGCTGGCTTCCATCGCTGAGTTGCGTGCTTTGGCCGAGGCCAAGCGTGACGCGGCTGTCGTCGACGGTTGGCTGGCTTGCGGCATCGGCGCTGGGCTTGAACGTGTTGTCGGTGGCGGCGCAGGCAGCTGGCAGCAGCAGGATCATGGCGAGGATGGCGGGCAGGCGGGTCATTTAAGTGCTCCGTACGGTTGTTGAGGGCAGGCTACTCGGAACAGTGTCAAGACGATGCCGACTGCTTGCGGTCGCGGCGCGAGGCCAGCCGATCCGCGAGGCGCGTGGTTTCCGGCAGGCGATAGGTGGTGACGAAGCGCATGACGAGTTCCGGTGCGGAGGCCATGGCGACGCGGTGTCCTGGCGAGACGATCAGCGGTAGGCAACATGGCTTGCTGCGCAGCATCCAGCCGATCTGTTCGCTGCCATGACGCAGCGAGGTGAAGGCACCGCGCATATCGTGCAGGTTGGTGCGGCTTTCGCCAACCAGGATCTTCTTGGCCACCCCAATACTTGGTAAGCCGGTGGCCACGCCGAAATGCGCGGCGATGCCGAGCCGGCGTGGATGCGCGATGCCGTGGCCGTCGACGAAGGCGAGGTCCGGTGCCTGCGGCAGTTGCCCAAGCGCAGCGAGCAGGGCCGGCAGTTCGCGGAAGCTGAGCAGGCCGGGGATATAGGGCATGCGCGTCGGCAATCGGGCGACTTCGCTTGCGATCACTTCAAGACTATCGGCATCCAGGAGTACCGCGGCAGCGCGGGTGATCGCGCCGCCTTCCTCGAAGCCGACATCGAAGCCGGCCACGGTGCGCAAGGGTCTCGCAAACTTGTCGCGCAACACGACTTGCGTGGCGAGTTCGGTTTGCAGCGCCCGCAAGCCTAGGGTGTTGCCATCCCAATCTGGAAGGTCGGCTATGGCAGATGCCGCGATGGTCATGGCGTCCTGATCCCTGGCGTCTCGATCATGGGGCAGGCCTTGGCCCGCCATTGCTTGCCTGCCATTGTGGATTGTCATGAAGATTGTGCTGTCATGCGGGGCTCAAGGTCATGATCAATCCACGCGCGGCACTGAAACGCGAAGCTGCATCCGGCAACTCAAGCGTGATGCGCAATTTGTCGGGGCCGTCCATCCGGTAGTGCTTCGGCTGGCCCTGGATCAGGCGGATCACCGACATCGGGTCGACGTTGGGTTTTTCGACGAAGTGGATGCGGCCGTTTTTTTCGCCGAGGTCGAGCTTGCGGATGCCCAGCGCGGTGGCATCGAGCTTGAGTTCGGCGGTGGCGAACAAGTGCTTGGTGGCATCGGCGAGCAGGCCGAAGCGGTCGATCATTTCCACCTGCAGTTCGCGCAGGGCCTCGCGGTCGCGGGCGGCGCTGATGCGCTTGTACAGGGTGAGCCGGGCATGCGGGTCGGGCAGGTAGTCGTCGGGGATCAGCGCGGGCACATGCAGTTCGACCTCGGCACCATGACGGTCGACATCGTCCATGTCGGGCAGCTTGCCGGCCTTGATCGACGCCACCGCGCGTTCCAGTAGCTCGGTGTACAGGCTGAAGCCGACTTCGGCCATCTGCCCGGATTGGTCTTCACCGAGCAGTTCGCCGGCGCCACGGATTTCCAGGTCATGGGTGGCCAGGGTGAAGCCGGCGCCCAACTCGTCCATGGATGCGATCGCGTCCAGTCGCTTTTTGGCATCGCCAGTGATCGCGCGCTGGTCGGGGACGGTCAGATAGGCATAGGCTCGATGATGGCTGCGGCCCACGCGGCCACGCAGCTGGTGCAACTGGGCCAGGCCGAACTTGTCGGCACGGTTGATGATGATCGTGTTGGCGTTCGGGATATCGATGCCGGATTCGATGATTGTCGTGCACAACAGCACGTTGAAGCGCTGCTTGTGGAAGTCGAGCATCACCCGTTCCAGTTCGCGTTCCGGCATCTGCCCATGCGCAATGCCGATGCGCGCTTCGGGCGCGAGCGCCTGCAGTTGTTCGCGCATGCGGCCGATGCTTTCGACATCGTTGTGCAGGAAATACACCTGGCCGCCACGGCCGAGTTCGCGCTGGAACGCTTCGCGCAACTGCGCGTCATCCCAGGCGCTGACGAAGGTTTGCACGGCGAGGCGATTGGCCGGCGGGGTGGCAATGATCGACAGGTCGCGCAGGCCAGCCATCGCCATGTTCAGGGTGCGCGGGATCGGCGTGGCAGTCAGCGTGAGCAGGTGCACGTTTGCACGCAGCGCCTTCAGCGCTTCCTTCTGGCGCACGCCGAAGCGCTGTTCCTCGTCGACGATGACCAGGCCGATGTCCTTGAAGCGCACGTCTTTCTGCAGCAAACGATGCGTGCCGATGATGACATCGACGGTGCCCTCGGCGACACGCACCAGTTCCGCTTCGATCTCTTTCTTGGACTTGAAGCGCGAGAGCACTTCGACCTTGAGTGGCCAGTCGGCGAAGCGGTCGCTCAGGGTCTTGTAGTGCTGTTCGGCCAGCAGCGTCGTTGGCACAAGCACTGCGACCTGTTTGCCGGCACTGGCGGCGACGAAGGCGGCGCGCACTGCGACTTCGGTCTTGCCGAAACCGACATCGCCGCAGACCACGCGGTCCATTGGTTGCGAGGATGCGAGATCACGGATCACCGCTTCAATCGCGCTGTGCTGGTCCGGGGTTTCCTCGAACGGGAAGGTTGCCGCGAACGGTTCGTACATCGCGCGATCGACGTCGATCGCCAAGCCTTGGCGGGCATGGCGCTTGGCCTGTATTTCAAGCAATTCCGCAGCGACATCGCGGACCTTGTCGGCGGCTTTCTTCCTGGCCTTGGTCCACTGCTCACCGCCGAGGTTGTGCAGTGGCGCGGTCTCGGCGCTGGCGCCGGAATAGCGGTTGATTCGGTCCAGTTGCGCGACCGGCACATACAGGCGGTCGCCCTTGGCGTATTCGATGTCCAGGTATTCGGCAAGCATGCCGCCGGCATCCAGCGTGACCAGCCCGCGATAGCGGCCGACGCCGTGGTCTTCGTGCACGATCGGCGCGCCCAGCGAGAGTTCGCCGAGGTCGCGAATGATCGCTTCTGGCTCGCGACCGGCACGCTTGCGCCGGCGTGGTTGCGACCCGCGTTCGGGGAATAGTTGACGCTCGGTAAGGATGCACAGCGCAGGCGCATCGAGTGCGTAGCCGTTGTCGAGTGGGGCGACGGCGATGAAGAATCGCCTTTCTCCTTTTCCCGCTTGCGGGGGAAGGCTGGGATGGGGGGGCTTCGTAGCGGAGTTGCCCCCACCCCAACCCTCCCCCGCAGGCAGGGGAGGGAGAAATGCCTGCAGGTCAGGGAGCACTTCCGGCGAAACGCCTGCCGCCTGCAAAACCTCCAGCAAGGCCTCACGGCGACCGGCGGAATCGGTGGCGATCAGCACGCGGCCCGGATATGTCGCGAGGAAAGACTTCAACGCCGCGGCAGGCTGCGCATCGCGCACTGTGAGCGGCAGGTCAGGTGCCGGTTGCATCGGCAGCGCCGTTGCATCGGCATGGCGCGGGTGTGGCGGGTCGCAGACTTCGATGCGTTCGCCGCGGTTCAGGCGCTCGCGCAGCACGTCCGGCGCCAGCCACAATTCGGCGGGCGGCAGCAGCGGGCGTTCGACATCGTGGCGCAGTTGTTCGTAACGCGTGCCGATCTGCGTCCAGGCGTGGTCGGCGGCGGCGTGCACGCCATCGCCGAGCAGCGGCATCGTGCTATCCGGCAGATAGTCGAACAGGGTCGCGGTTTCTGCGTGGAACAGCGGCAGGTAGTACTCCACGCCAGCGGGCGCCGAGCCGGCCTTGAGGTCTTGCACCAAGGCGCTGCGGCGGGTGTCGATGTCGAAACGGCTGCGCAGTGTTTCCAGCGCGCGTGCGACCGGGGCATCGTCCAGCGGCACTTCGCGGCCAGGCAGCAGTTCGATGCGCTCGAATTTCTCCAGCGAGCGCTGTGTGTCCGGGTCGAAACCGCGGATCGATTCGATCTCGTTGTCCAGCAATTCGATCCGGAACGGTTTCGGCGCGCCCATCGGGAATACGTCCAGCAGGCCGCCGCGCACCGCGAAATCGCCGGGATCGAATACTTGTGGGGCATGCCGGTAGCCGGCGGATTCCAGCCTGCGTTTTTCCGCATCCAGGTCCAGGCGCTGACCGACTTTGAGGTCGAAGCGGTTGCCGAGCACATGGCTGCGCGGCGCCAGCCGTTGCATCAGGGTCGCGACCGGTACCACGACAATGCCGCGCTTGAGCTCCGGCAAGCGTGCCAGCGTGGCCAGGCGCTGGCTGACGATGTTCGGGTGTGGGCTGAAGCGGTCGTAGGGCAGGGTTTCCCAGTCGGGCAGGTGCAGCACGGGTAATGCCGGGTCGCTGCCGAGCAGGGTGTGCAGGTCGGCTTCGAGTTGATGCGCCGTATGGTTGTCGCGGGCGACCACCAGCATGGGTCCGCTGTGCTGGCTGGCCGCCGCGGCTACTGCATGCGCAAGTGCACTGGCTGAAGCCGGTGCGCGCCAGTATGTGCGTGACTGGCCGGCCTTTGGCATTGGCAACGACAGGGAAAACGGGGACTTGTGCGGCGGGGCTTTGCTGGGGGGCATGCAATGAATGTCCGCGCCGGACGCGGTGCGCCAGCGCTTGATGATCGGGTTGTGTATTGCGATGTCGCTAGGCGTGGATTCTAGCGTGGCCTGCCGCTAGCGCCTTATTCACTGCTCAGAGCAGCAGTACTCAGACCAGCGGCTGCGTTGCCGGTGTGCGGATACGAGGTTTCGGTTTGGGCACGTCCAGCACCATCCGCACCAGGCCGGGCGAATCGCCGTGTTCGCGTCGGAAGTCCAGGGAGGCCGCCAGCGCCTGCATCGGCAAATTGCTTTCCAGCACCTCGCCGTACACGCGATCCAGCTTGCGGCCCTTGGCCCAGCGCACCAGGCGCCGCATCAGATGTCGCCCCAGGCCCATGCCGTTGATGTAGTGGCTGACCAGGATCGCGAATTCACCTGCGCGGCCGTCCTCGTCCACCGCGATCCGCGCCACCGCGCCGATCAGGGCTTCGCCGGGTGGTTGCGGCTCGGCCACGACCAGGGCGAATTCGCGCCGGGTATTCGGCCGGGTCAGGCGCTCGGCTTGTTCGGCGCTCAGTTCCTTCATCGGATACAGGAAGCGCTGGCGGACTTCGTCCGGCTGCAAGAGGTCGAAACCGGCGCGCAGGGGCACCGCGTCTTCGGGCCGGATCGGGCGTACCAGCACCTCGCGGCCATTGGCCAAACGGATGCTTTCGTGCCACGGGGGCATACGGTTGCGGGCTGCCATGCCGACATCATGGCGGTATCCAGGTTAAAAAAATGAATGGGGCGTGGCTGGAGCGATCCGGCCGCGGTCTAGCCAATGCTGGCGGCATGCGCTTGCTAGACTGCGCCACCTTCGATCAGGGATATGCGCAAGATGGCGGCAAACGGCGATTCCACGCGCGCGATCCTGTTTGCGCTAGGCGCAAACTTTGCAATCGCCTGCGCGAAGGGCGTGGCCGCGTTCTTCACCGGCTCTACCGCGATGCTGGCTGAAACCGTGCATTCGCTGGCCGACTGTGGCAACCAGTTGTTGCTGTTGCTGGGCATGAAGCAGTCGCGGCGACCGCCGAACCCGGATTACCCACTGGGCTTCGGCAAGGCCATTTATTTCTGGTCGTTCCTGGTCGCGGTGATGCTGTTCAGCGTGGGCGGGATGTATTCGCTGTACGAGGGCTGGCACAAGTTGTCCTCGCACGAGGCTATCGACATCCCGAAACTGTGGTGGGCGGTGGGCGTGCTGGTGTTCGCGATCGTCGCCGAAGGCATGTCGATGCGTGCCTGCCTGCAGGAAGTGGCCAAGGAAAAGCGGGGGCGCACGCTGTGGCGATGGTTCCGTGCCAGCCGCCAGGCAGAACTCGTGGTGATCTTGGGCGAAGACCTGGCGGCACTGGCAGGTCTGGTACTTGCATTGGTTGCATTGCTGTTGACCATTGTGTCCGGCAACCCCATGTGGGATGCGCTGGGAACGCTGGCGATCGGCGCGCTGCTGATCATCGTGGCGGTGTTCGTTGCGCGCGAAGTCAAGGCGATGTTGATCGGCCAGAGCATGGAGCCGGAGCGGCAGGCAGAGCTGCGCGCCTTCCTCGAGGCCAGGCCCGAGGTCGATTACGTGATCAGCCTCATTACCTTGCAACTGGGCAACGACGTGATGGTCTCGGTGCAGGCGCAGATGGCCGAGCACCAGAGTGCGCGGCTGCTGGTCGCGCAGATCACCACGGTCGAGCGGGCGATGAAGGCGGCCTTCCCCGAAGTGAAGTGGAGCTTCTTCGAGCCGGAATTAAGCCGCACGCCTAACTAATGCGTAAAAAGGGGTCAGAGAACATTTCCCTGAGTTATCCGCATATGTACGCGTAAATAGAGGAAATGTTCTCTGACCCCTTTTTACGGACCCCTTTTTACGCCGGTTCCCGTAACCACTCGCAACGCGACGATGCACCGGCTTCGCCCAGTGCGGCCTGCAGCGCCTGCAACACCGGCGCCATCTGCACATCGAACTGCCATGGCGCGTTGAGCAGCAGCAGGCCACTGCCATTCATGCGCAGTGGAGAATCGTCGGGGCGCACCAGCAGTTCGATCTGCAATGCCGACTTCGCGTCCAATGCAGCAGCCGAGCGTTGGAACTTCGCCAATGCGCGACGCTGCTTGATTGGGTACCACAGCGCGAACATGCCTTGCGGCCAGCGCGTGAGGCCTTCGCGGATCGCCGACAGCGCGATGGCGAATTCATCGAGCTGGGCCTCGAACGGTGGATCGATCAGCACCAGCCCGCGCGCGAACTTCATTCCGTCCACGCGCGGCGGCAGCAGTGCCTTGATCCCGGCATAGCCATCGCGCTCGTGCACGGCCACTCGCGGATCACGATAAAAATTCGACTTCAGCGCTTCGGCCTCGTCCGGCAGCAGTTCGCACGCGGCGATGCGGTCGGATTCGCGCAAGGCATGCGCGAGCAGCCAGGGTGAGCCGGGGTAGGCATGCGCTCCGTGCGACTGGCGGCAGGCGCGCACTGCGGTCAGGTAGCGCTGGATTGCCGGCACGCGCGGGGCTTCGGCCATTAGTCGGGCGATGCCGTCGGCGGACTCGTTGGTGCGTTGCGCCGAGTTGCCATCAAGGTCGTACAACCCGCGCCCGGCATGGGTGTCCAGCGCGAAACAGGGTGACGGTTTGCTGGTCAAAGCATCGCACAGGGCAAGCAACACGACGTGCTTGAGGACGTCGGCATGGTTGCCGGCATGGAAGGCGTGGCGGTAATTCATCGCCGGAGTTTACGATGCGGGGATGCCAACCATCCTGATTGCCGAAGACGAAGCCGCGATTGCCGACACCGTGGTGTATGCGTTGCGGGCCGAAGGCTATGCCGCAGAACACGTCCTGCTGGGCGGGCAGGTGCTGCCACGGCTGCGCGCTGGCGGCATCGACCTGGTGATCCTGGACGTAGGGCTGCCGGACTGCAGCGGCTTTGATGTCTGCCGCCAGTTGCGCGTGGAAAGCGAGGTGCCGGTGCTGTTCCTGACCGCCCGTGATGGGGAGCTGGACCGCGTACTGGGACTTGAATTGGGTGGTGACGACTATCTGGCCAAGCCCTTTTCCCTGCGCGAACTGGTTGCGCGGGTGCGAGCACGCTTGCGTCGCCACATCGTGGCTGATGGCCACGTTGGCTGGAAGAAGCGTGGCGATTTCGAACTTGATGCGGCTGGCTATCGTGCGCGATTCCATGGAACACAGCTTGACCTGACCCGTTACGAATTCGGCTTGCTGGAAGCCCTGCTGGCACGGCCTGGCGCCGTATTCGACCGTGCGCGGTTGATGGACCGGGTCTGGGGCGATGCACTGGAAAGCGGCGAGCGCACCGTGGATACCCACGTCAAGACCTTGCGCGCCAAGCTGCGCGTGATTGCGCCTGGCGAGGATCCGATCCGCACAATGCGCGGGCTGGGTTACGCGCTGCATGCTGGGGAGTGAGTGATGCGGCGTGGAGAGAAATGGGGTCAGAGTGAATTTTGCGCCCATGCATTTCAATTTCTGCCACAGACTCTGTCGCAAAACTTCACTCTGACCCTATTTTTCGTATGAAAATCGGCCTGCGCGTATTGCTGGGATATTTCCTGATTGTCGCGCTGGCGGCGCTGCTGGTTGGGCGGGTGTTTGTCGAACAGGTCAAGCCGGGCGTGCGCCAGGCGATGGAAGACACCCTGATCGACAGCGCCAACATGCTGGCGGAACTGGCCAGCGACGACATGCAGGCTGGTCATATCGCGGATGGTCGATTCGCTACTCGGGTGCGCGCGCTGCAGGCACGTCATATCGAGGCGAATGTTTCGGGCTTCGCCAAGCACGGCAGCAATTTCCAGGTGACTGTGACCGATGCGCGCGGCATCGTGGTGTTCGATTCAAAGGGCCGCGATATCGGCCGCGACAATTCGAAGTGGAACGATGTCTATCGCACTCTGCGCGGGGAATACGGCGCACGCTCGACCCGCAGCGATCCGAACGACGACGCCAGCACGGTGATGCATGTGGCCGCGCCGATTTATGGACGCGATGACGGTCGTGAACAGGACCAGCGTCGCATCATCGGCGTGCTCAGCGTGGCCAAGCCGAACCTGGCGATGGCGCCGTTCATCGCCCGCAGCCAGGCCGTGGTGCTGCGCTGGGGGTTCGTGCTGATGGGTACCGCCTTGCTGGTCGGGCTGGTGGCGGCATGGTGGCTGTCGCGCCAGTTGGGTGCATTGCGTCGCTATGCCGATGCGGTAGCGGCCGGCGAGCGCGCCAGCGTGCCAGACGCGGCCGGCGAATTCGGCGATCTCGGTCGCGCGCTGCACGAGATGCGGGTCAAGCTCGAGGGCAAGCAGTATGTGGAACAGTACGTGCACGCGCTGACCCATGAATTGAAGAGTCCGCTCGCGGCGATCCGTGGCGCCAGCGAATTGCTGGAGCAACCCTTGCCCGATGCCGACCGTGCGCGATTCGTCGCCAGCATTGCAGCCCAGGGCGAGCGCATGGCACAGATGGTCGACAAGCTGCTGGTGCTGGCGGCGGTGGAACACCGGCAGCGCATCGAACAGCCGCAGCAGCTCGATGTCACCGAATTTTTGCACGCTGCGACGGACGCTGTGCGCCAGCGTGCCGATGCCGCAGCGATCATGTTGGTGATCGACACGAAGCAGGCCGTGACGGTTTCCGGCGACGCATTCCTGCTGCAGCAGGCGCTGGTGAACTTGATCGACAACGCGTTGGATTTCGCGCCGCGTGGTTCAAGTATTCAATTGCATGCATCGCATGATGCACAAGGCATCTGCATAGAGGTGCGTGATCGCGGACCGGGTGTGCCGGAGTTCGCGCGGGAGCGGGTGTTCGAGCGGTTCTATTCCCTGCCGCGGCCAGGCGGTGGCAGCCGCAGCAGCGGGCTCGGCCTGCCATTCGTGGCGCAGGTTGCGATTTTGCATGGCGGCCATGCCGAGCTGCTTGAGCGCGAGGGCGGCGGTAGCATAGCCCGCATCGTGTTGAGTAATAGCTGACTTGTTGGGCTGACTTCTTTGGCTGACATGGGCTGACTTCATCGCCGCTTCACCGCCGCCACCGCGTGCGTGCACATCCGTGCGCCAGCATCCTCGCCAAGCCGGCATGGTTGTCGGAGGGAGCGTTGCGATGGGCAATTTGCGTCTGGGAGTGAAGATCGCCGTGGTGCTGGCATTGGTGCTGGCGATCCTGGTGCCGCTATCAATGATCCGCGGCACGATTACCGAGCGCCAGCAGTTCCGCGTGCAGGCGGTGGAGGCGGTGACGCGCAGTTTCGCCGGCACCCAGGGGATTGCCGGGCCGGTGCTGGTGGTGCCGTATCGCGAACAGGTCGAGGTCGAGGAACGTGATGCGCAAGGCGTGTTGCACAAGCAGCAGCGCGTGGTCGAACGCCAATGGCAGTTCTTCCCGAAGAGCATGTACGTGGTAGGCAAGGTGGTGCCGTCGGTGCGCGAACGCGGCCTGCACAAGGTGCGCGTGTATGAATTGCAGGCCGGCATCGACGCGAGCTTCAACGTGCGCCTGCCGGAGGATGATCCCGCACATCCACGCAGCATCGGCGCGCCGTGGTTGGATATCGGCATAAAGGATGTACGCGGGCTTGTCGGTACGCCGGTCCTGAAGGTCGGCAATGCCGATGTCGCGATTGCCCAGGGCCAGCGTGGGCATGCCGGTGGCGGCGTGCATGCGGTGTTGCCAGCATCGCTGCTGGTCAATGGCCGCATCGCATTTCCGGTGCGGCTGGACTTCGCCTTGCGCGGCACCGAGGCGCTGGCGATCGCGCCATTGGCCGACAGCAACCGCATCGTGCTGGATTCGCCATGGCCGCATCCGCAGTTCAATGGCGATTTCCTGCCGCGTTCACATCGCATCGACGGTAATGGCTTCCATGCCGAATGGGACGTGTCGTCACTTGCCAGCAATGCGCAGGACCAGTATCGCAACGGTGGCAACCTGTCGCCGGGCAGCCAGGGCGGGCAGGGCATTGATGGCGATGCGATGCAGGCGAGGTCGTCGTCGAGCGCCGCCGCATCCGCAGGCAACATCGATGCGATCGGGTTGTCGCTGGTCGAGCCCGTCAACCTGTATTCGAAAGTTGACCGCGCCAGTAAATATGGTTTGATGTTCGTGCTGCTGACCTTCGTCGGCTTCTTCATGTTCGAAACCATCCGCCAGTTGCCGATCCACCCGATCCAGTACGCGCTGGTCGGCCTGGCGTTGGCAATTTTCTTCCTGTTGTTGCTGAGCCTGTCCGAGCACATCGACTTCGGCTGGGCTTATCTCATCGCAAGCATCGGCTGCATCGGACTGATCGGCGTGTACGTCGGCAATGTGTTGCGCAGTGGCGTGCGCGGGCTGGGTTTCGCGGCGATGTTGGCGCTGCTGTATGCCGCGCTATATGGCTTGCTGGTGTCGGAAGACAACGCGTTGGTGCTCGGCAGCGGCCTGCTGTTCGCGATCCTGGCCGCGCTGATGCTGGCCACGCGCAAGGTCGACTGGTACCAGGTGGCCGCGCGCACGGGCACATGACCGATGGCCCACGGCGGCGGGCGCTGCTGGCCCTAGACTCCCGTATTCGATGCCTGCATGGGGAATGCAATGAAACGAGTGTTGTTGATGACCGCGCTGTTGGCCGCGGGGGTTGTGGGGGCGCAAGAGCGCGTGGACTTGGACATGACCGGTCGGATTCGCGCAGAAGCGTTCAACCGTTCGCAGGTGATGGCGACCCTGGGTGAGCTCACCGAAGGCATCGGCCCGCGCTTGACCAATTCGCCTTCGATGTCCAAGGCCAACAGTTGGGCGCGCGGCAAGTTCACCGGCTGGGGGCTGGCGAATGCGCATGACGAAAGCATCGGCACGTTTGGTCGTGGCTGGGAATTCAGTGGCGCCAGCGCCGAGATGGTGTCGCCACGCGGGTTTCCGCTGCACGTGATCCCGATGGCCTGGACGCCGGCTACGCCTGGTCTGGTGGAAGGCGACGTCATGGCCGCCAAGATCGAATCCAAGGACGACATGGAGAAGTTCAAGGGCAAGCTGCGCGGCAAGATCCTGCTGGTCAGTGATGCGCGTCCGTACAAGTTCGGCGAGAAGGCAGATTCGAGCCGTTATTCGGAGCAGGAACTGACCGACATGATCGGCGTCGAAGTGCCGGCGGATCGAGGTGATCGTTCGCGCGATGCGATGCTGAAACGTTACCTGGACCGGATGGCATTCGGCCCGACCCTGAACCAGTTCCTGATCGATGAAGGCGCGCTCGCCACGGTCAGCATGAGCCGTTCGGACAACGACATCCTGGTGCTGGGTGGTGGCGGTTCGCGCAAGGCCGGTGAATCGGTCGGGGTGCCGTCGGTGGTGATGGGCGCCGAGCACTACAACACCTTGATGCGTGCACTGGACCGCAAGCAAATCCCGCGGATACGGCTCAATGTCGCCGCACGCTTCACCGACGACAGCGACCAGCCCGGTTACAACACGATCGCCGAAATCCCGGGCAGCGGCCCGCATCGCGACGAGATCGTGATGCTCGGCGCGCACATGGATTCCTGGCATGCCGGCACCGGTGCGTCGGACAACGGCGCAGGCGTGACGGTGGTGATGGAAGCAGTGCGCATCCTCAAGGCGATTGGCGCCAAGCCGGACCGCACCATTCGCGTGGCGTTGTGGAGCGGTGAGGAGCAGGGCCTGATTGGTTCGTCGAAGTATGTCGAGGACCATTTCGGCCATTACCCGGAACCGATCGATCCGAAGGAAAAGGCGATCCCTTCCTTTTTCCGCCAAAACAAGGGCGCGCTGATCCGCGGCAAGGAATACGGCAGGCTGGCTGCTTACTTCAACCTGGACAACGGCAGCGGCAAGGTCCGCGGCATCTACGCCCAGGAGAACATGGCGGTGGCGCCGATCTTCGAGGAATGGATGAAGCCCTGGCATGACGTGGGCGCGACCATCGTGACCCAGCGCAATACCGGCAGCACCGATCACATCAGTTTCGATGCCGTCGGCCTGCCTGGCTTCCAGTTCGTGCAGGACGGCCTGGACTACTTCACCAACGTCCACCATACCGACCTGGATACCTACGATCATGCATCGGCGCAGGACCTGAAGCAGGCGTCGGCCATCATGGCCTCGTTCGTTTACAACGCCGCGATGCGCCCGGCCATGCTGCCGCGCAAGCCGCTGGCGGACTAAGCCTTGGTGCCACCGCAAAACCTGACGGGCCAGCTTTGGCCGGCCCGTTTTATTTCAGGAAAAGCAAGTGAAAAAGGGACGGAGGGAATCAAGCATGCTTGATTTCCTATTCCCTACGTCCCTTTTTCGCTGTTTTGGTTAAGCAAACAACGACACCCCCGGCACCAGCCAGAGCGAAAATCCGGCCAATGCACTGCCGATCACGGTGGCAGCCAGTACATCGCTGGGATAGTGCAGGCCGAGCACAACCCGCGACAGCGCCACGCTCGCCGTGAATGGAACCAGCAGGATGGCCAGCATCGGGTAATGCGCCATCGCCACCAGGCTGAAGGCGACCGCGTGCAGGGTGTGGCCGGACGGAAAACTGAACTCGTCCAGCGGCGCCACCCATGCGTGGATGCGTACATCCGATGCGAACGGGCGCGGGCGCCGGGTCCAGCGCTTGAGCAGTTTGTACAACGCCAGCGCGACCAGTCCGGTGAGCGCGAGATGCAACGACGCGCGCACTCCGGCCATGCCGTCCAGCAGCACCATCGCCGCCATCAGCGCGTACCAGAACACACCATCGCCAAGCCGGCTGACTGCAGTGAAATAGCGCAACAAACCTTGTCGTGCACAGACCCGGTTGGCCCGCAGGCACCATGAGGATTCCGCATCGACCAGGCGATGCACGCCGGGTTTAAGTGGCAACGGTGGCGGCATGTCGGTTCCTCGCGTTGGCAAGTCCTTGCAGCAGCCGGTCGAAGTCCTCAGCGACCTGTTCCGGTCGCAGCGCACGCACTGCATCGCGACAAGCAACCCGCATCGTCGCGCGCAATTCGTCTTCACTGCCGATGCGGATCGCGGCCTGCACGAAGCTGCCGTCATCACCATCTTCAATCGCCGCGCCATGTACGCCGTTGTGCAGTGTTTCTCGCGCGGCGCCATAGTTGAAGGCGACGGTGGGCACCCCGCTGGCCAGCGCTTCCAGGGTCACGTTGCCGAAGGTTTCGCTATGGCTGGGGAACAGGAACAGATCTCCGCTGGCGAAATGGCGAGTCAGTGCCTCGCCACGTTGCACCCCGCAAAACACGAAATCGGGATTGTCGCGCTGCAGGGCTGCGCGTGCGGGACCATCGCCGACCCAGACGAAGCGCACATCCGGGCGGACCTGCTGCAATGCGCGGAACGCACGCACGGCAAGCGACAGGTTCTTCTCCGCCGCAATGCGGCCAACGTAGATCGCGGCCACGCCAGCCGCGCCAATGCCCCATTGCGCGCGCAGGGCGGCATCGCGCTGGCCTGGGTCAAACTGTTGGGTGTCCACTGCACGCGCGAGTCGCACGACGTTATCGAAACCCTGGCCCTGCAGGAAATCCTGCAGCTCGCGGGTCGGCACCAAGGTCGCCTGCGCGCTGTTGTGGAAGCGTCGCATCCAGCGCAACGCGGTCTGCTGCAGGAACCCGGCGCCGTAGTCGCGCATGTATGCGTCGAAACGAGTGTGGAAACCGCTCGCGGCGGGGATGCCGAGCTGGCGCGCTGCGCGCAGTGCCGACCAGCCCAGCGGGCCTTCGGTGGCAACGTAAATGGCATCCGGGAAATTGCGGCGCCAGTGCGTGCGTAGTTTGCCGCTGGCAGGTAGCCCGAACTTCAAACCCGGATAACGCGGCAAGCTGGCGCCGCGTACCAGCAGGGTGTTGCTGCCCGCATCTGGATCAGCTTCGCCATCCTGGCGCGGACGCACCACTTCGACGTCGTGACCACGTTCGCGCAGGCCCTGTTCCAGTCCCTGCACGGTCAGCGCAACGCCATTGATCTCGGGCGGGTAGGTCTCGGTGACGATGCTGTAGCGCATGCGTGGCTCCGCCAGCTTTTGCTGGCATGTCGGGGAGCTTGCATGGGCCGGATGTCCGGATGATGGCGCTGGGGTGACGTGCGAGTGACAGCTAAAGTGGGGTAGGAGTGACGTGTCCTGACCAGGATCGGAAACGATCCAGGCATGTCGGCAGGAAATCTACTCCGATCCCATTTCCTCCCTCACGCGTCGCTCAGTTGCAACTGCATGCCCAGTCCACGCATGTCTTCGACTTCGCCCTCAAGGTCCGCGCGCAACAACGTGCGCGATTGCAGCCAGATGGGGTCGAGCGACAACTCGAGGCAGTCGCCATCTGCGCGTAATTGCAGGGATGGCAGGGCCTCGCTGTCGCGCGAACGATGCAGCAGCACCGCCAGTCGCAACAGCGCTGCGCTGCGACGCGCGTGTGCCAGCAAGCGGTCGGGAATCATTTCGAACGCGGATTTCGGCACGCTGCGGCGATGCGTGCGTACCAGCACGGCCACGAAGCGCTGTTCTTGTTGCGAGAACCCGGCAATGTCCGAATTCGCCAGCACGTAGGCGCCATGCACGTGATAGCCACTGTGCGCGATGGCCAGGCCGAGTTCATGCAGACGCGCGGCGCGCACCAGCATCTGGCGGTCGTCGGCATCCAGCGCCCAGGCCTTTGCGACCTGGTCGAACAACAGCAACGCGGTCGCTTCCACTCGCGCCGACTGGGTCTTGTCGATGCCGTAACGGTGCACCAACACGGCCACCGAGGTGTCACGCGGATCGTCGGCGCCGCCGCGGCCGAGCATGTCGTAGAGCACGCCTTCGCGCAGTGCGGCTTTGCTGACCGCCATCCGCTGCAGCTCCAGCGCATCGAATACTGCTTCCAGGATCAGGATGCCGCCGGCAATGATCGGGCGGCGTTCGGCGGACAGGCCGGGCAGGTCGATGTCCTCGATGCGCTGCGCCTGCAGCAGGCGATCGCGTACGTGCGGCAGTGCTTCGGCAGTGACCGCGCCCTTGGTAAGTTTCATCTCTGCGCAGATCTCGCCGATCGCCTTGTTGGTGCCGGCTGCACCGATCGCCTCGTCCCAGCCCAGGCTGCGATAGGTCGCCGCGAACTGCTGGAACTCGGCGGTGACTTCGATCAGCGCCTCCTTCCAGCGCTTGCGCGAGAGCTTGCCGTTACCGAAGAAACGCCGGGTGCTGGCGACGCAACCGACCTGTAGGCTTTCGCGCTCGAGTGCTTCCATGCCGCGGCCGATGATGCATTCGGTGGAACCGCCACCGATGTCGATCACCAATCGCAGCTGCTTGTCCTTGGGTGGTTGCGCATGCGCGACGCCCAGGTAGACCAGGCGCGCTTCCTCGCGTCCGGAGACCACTTCGATCGGATGTCCGAGCGCGGTTTCCGCCGGCAGCAGGAAAGTCTGCGCCGCGCGCAGCCGGCGTACGGTATTAGTGGCCACCGCGCGCACCCGATGCGGCGGGATGTCCTGCACGCGCTGGCCGAACCGCGACAGGCAGTCCAGTGCGCGTGCCAGCACCTCGGGTTTGAGGCCGCCGAAGCCATCCAGGCCCTCGGCCAGGCGCACGCTCTCGCGCAGGCGATCGACCACCCGCAATTGGCCCAACGCCATCTGCGCCACCACCATGTGGAAGCTGTTGGAGCCGAGGTCGATCGCAGCCAGCATTTCGCCGTCTTGCAGTGGCGCATCGCGCGAAATGCGCGAGACAGCCGAACGGCGTAGCGCGGTCCTCATGCGGCCGAATCCAATCGTTGGATGGCGTTCCGACGCAGGTTGGCGAGTCGTGTCATCCGCCGATTATCGCCTGCGCTCACACGTACAGCCCGTCGAGCATCGACAACTGCGCCGAGAAAGGGGCCTGTCCGTTGATGGGCTCGAGCTTGCGGTACTGGCCATCAGCCTGCATTTCCCAGGCATTCTGGTTGTCTTCCAGATAGTTCAGCAGGCCTTCGCGATGCACGCGTTGGGCGGCGATCGGGTCCAGGATCGGGAACGCGGTCTCGACCCGGCGCAGCAGGTTGCGCTCCAGCCAATCGGCGGATGAGCAGAACAAATCCGGGGCGCCATCATTGCCGAACCACCAGACCCGATGGTGTTCCAGGAAACGGCCGACGACCGAGCGCACGCGGATGTTGTCGGAGACGCCCTTGATGCCGGGCTTCAGCGTGCAGGCGCTACGCACGACCAGGTCGATCTGCACGCCGGCCTGCGATGCCGCATACAACGCATCGATCACCTGGATTTCGTTCAAGGCATTCATCTTCGCCACGATCCGCGCCGGCTTGCCGGCACGCGCATGCTTGGTCTCGCGCGCGATGCGCTCCAGCACGCCGCTGTGCAGGGTGAACGGCGATTCCAGCAGGCGGCTCAGGCTCAGTGGCGCGGCCAGCCCGGACAGTTGCTGGAAGATCAGGTGGACGTCATTGCCGATGTCGGGGTTGGCCGTCATCAGGCTGAAGTCGGTATACAAGCGCGCGGTGCCGCTGTGGTAATTGCCGGTACCCAGGTGCACGTAGCGCTTCAACGCGGCGCCTTCGCGGCGCACGATCAGCAACATCTTGGCGTGGGTCTTGTAGCCCACCACGCCGTACACCACCTGCACGCCGGCATCCTGCAGGCGGTCGGCCAGGCCGAGGTTGGCTTCCTCGTCAAAGCGTGCGCGTAGCTCGACCACCACGGTCACGTCCTTGCCGTTGCGGGCGGCCTGGACCAGGTGTTCTACGATCTTGGACTCGCTGCCGGTGCGGTACAGGGTCTGCTTGATCGCCAGCACGTTCGGGTCTTCGGCGGCCTGGCGGATCAGTTCCAGCACCGGGGCAAACGCGTCGTATGGGTGGTGCAGCAACACGTCGCCCTGGCAGATCTGCTCGAACATCGCATCCACATCGCGCAGCAGGCGCGGCAGGAACGGACGGAACTTGAGGTCTGGCCGGTGCACCATGTCGTAGACCTGGGTGACCCGGTTGAGGTTTACCGGGCCATCGATCTTGTACACCGCGTTTGCCGGCAGGTCGAAATTGGCCAGCAGCATCTTCACCACTTCGGGCGGGCATTCATCGGCGATCTCCAGCCGCACCGCGCGCAGGTAGCCGCGGCCAACGAGTTCATCGCGTACGGCAAGGGCGAGGTTGTCGACATCGTCCTCGTCGACGATGAGCTCGGAATTGCGGGTGACCCGGAACTGGTAGGCACCGTTGACCTGCATCCCCGGGAACAGTTCGTGCACGAATGCCGACAGCACCGTGCTGAGGAACACGAAATCGTGGAAGGCATCACCGTCGCCGTCCTCGTCCGGCATGCGGATGATCCGCGGCAATGAACGCGGTGCGCGCACGATCGCCATGTGGCCCTCGCGTCCGAACGCATCGCGGCCTTCCAGCAACACCACCACGTTCAGCGACTTGTTGAGGATCTTCGGGAACGGATGCGCTGGATCCAGGCCTAGCGGTGACAGCACCGGCATGATCTCGTTGCGGAAATGCTCGCGCAGCCATTGGGTCTGCTCGGTGGTCCATTGCCGGCGTTGCAGCAGGCGGATGCCCTGTTCGGTCAAGGCCGGTCGTAGTTGTTCGTCGAAGCAGCGGTACTGCGCATCGACCAATTCCGCGGCGCGGTCGTGGATGCGGTTGAGCAGGGCTGTGGGTGCCAGGCCATCGGCGGCCAGCGGTCCGCCAAATTCCATTGCGTGGCGCACCGAACCACCGCGGATCTCGAAGAACTCGTCGAGGTTGGTGCAGGAAATGCACAGGAAGCGTAGCCGTTCCAGTAACGGTACCGACGGATCCTGTGCTTGCGCCAACACGCGGAAATTGAAGTCGAGTTGCGACAACTCGCGGTTGGCGTACAGCGAGGCATCGTGTACGGGGATTACCGGAGTTGTCTGCAGGATTGTCATTGCGGCGTTTTCATGGCGGGCTGTTCATGGTGTCGTATCAGGGTAATCGCTTGGATCGCGTGGGTACACGCGCTCGGGGCCGAAATGGCAACTGAAGGTACTGCCATGGCCGACCTGGCTGGCAACGTCGAGCCTTGCGCCGTGCAGGCCCAGGACATGTTTCGCGATGGCAAGTCCGAGCCCGGTGCCGCCAGATTCGCGCGAGCGGCTGGTGGAGACCCGGTAGAAGCGTTCAGTGATGCGCGGCAGGTGCGCCTCCGGAATGCCATAGCCGCTGTCGCGCACGGACAGCACTGCGCCGCCGCCGGCCTCCATCGCGAAATCGATCGCGATCTCGCCGCCGGAAGGGGTGTAGCGCACTGCATTGCTCACCAGGTTCGAGAAGGCGCTGTGCAGTTCCTGGGTGGAGCCGTGCAGGTCGATGTTGGCGCTGTCGTGCACACTGATCCGGTGCAGGCCATGGCTCAGCGCCTCGGCTTCACGGCGCAGGGTCGCCAGCATCGGTGCCATCGCCACGTGTTCCTGCGGCAAGGTGTCGCGCGCTTCCAGCCGCGACAAGGTGAGCAGATCTTCGACCAGCTGGGTCATTCTCTGCGACTGCCGCTGCATTTCCGCGAGCATCGGCGCCCACTCGGGTTGCTCTTGCGGGTCGAGCATTTCCAGATAGCCATGGATCACGGTCAGCGGCGTGCGCAGTTCGTGCGAGACGTTGGCGACGAAGTCCCGGCGCATCTGCTCCAGTCGCATCAGCTTGGTCACGTCGCGCGCGACCAGCAGCCACAGCTCATCCGAATACGGGATCAGGCGCAGGCTCAGGCGGCGCGCGGGATCGGCGGGCGAGGGCACGTCCATCATCGGTTCGGCATTGCGGCCGGCGGCCAGCCATGAGGCCATCGGCAAGGGCTGCAACACACCGACCACGGATGCCTCGATGTGTTGTGGATGTTGCAGGCCGAGCAAGGGCGTGGCGGCTTCATTGAACCAGAGCACGCGTTGGCGGTTGCGTTCGATCACTACCACCGCATCCGGCAACGCAGCGGCAGCGGCGCGGTAGGCGCGCAGCATGGTCAACAGCCTGCGCTTGCGTGCACGCATGTCCGATTGCCCGCGCAGCAGCAGACGGTCGAGTTCGTTCCAGGCACCGCCACCAGCCGACGGGCGTGGACGTTGGCGCGCTGTCAGGCGCATCAGCACGCCATGCAGTTTCCAGTATTGCCAGGCCACCACGCCCAGTGCGGCGACGGTCAATGCATGCCACGGCCGGTCGATCAGCAAGCCGATGCCCAGACCCACCGCCAGCACCAGCATGAGCTGGGCAAGCGTGCGCAACCATGCTGTGCGGATGTCGAGGGTCATGCGGCCGCGAGTCATGCCGCTGCAGAGAATCGATAGCCCGCGCCACGCACGGTCTGCACCATCAGATCCAGTCGGTGCGGCTCCAGGGTCTTGCGCAGGCGCCGAATGTGTACGTCCACCGTGCGCTCCTCCACATACACGCTGCCGCCCCACACATGGTCGAGCAGTTGTGAACGGCTGTAGACGCGCTCCGGATGAGTCATGAAAAAATGCAGCAGGCGGTATTCGGTGGGGCCAATCTGCACCGGTGCGGATTCGCCGCCAGTCTTGGCGTCAGCAGCGGCGAACACCCGGTGCGCGGCGCCATCGATGCGCAGGCCACCGATCTGGATGCTGCCGTCTTCGTCGTCGTCGTGCGAGCGGCGCATCACCGCGCGGATGCGGGCCAGCAGTTCGCGCGCCGAGAACGGCTTGACCACGTAGTCGTCGACGCCGGCTTCGAACCCGCCGACGCGGTCGTTTTCCTCGCCGCGCGCAGTCAGCATGATGATCGGGATATCGCGTGTCAGCGCTTCGCGCCGCCAGCGGCGGGCCAGTTCCAGCCCGCTGATGCCCGGTAGCATCCAGTCCAGCAGGATCAGGTCAGGGACGCGTTCGACGATCGCTTCCTGCGCCTCGCGCGCGTCGCCGGCATGCACGGGTTCGAAATCGCCTTTGCGCAAGGCGTAGGCGACCATGTCGCGGATGGCGGGTTCGTCATCGACGATCAGGATGCGTTTTTGCATGTCAGGCAACACGTCTGCGCCGCAGTTGCGGCCCTCCCGGTATTACACGACGGTTTGATGACGGAATTGTGACGTTGTCACCAAACCGGTGCACGCCCGCTTTCGCGAGCCGACTTACTCGAATCCACGCCTGTGTCGAACCTTAGCTTGCTGCCGGATTGCAGTTTGCCGCGGGTCGCATCTTCGTCGCGGATGCCCTGGCGACGCAGTTCCAGCACGATCGGGGTGATGGCGGCGATGCGGGCGTCGATCCGGCTGCGCGCGTAGTAATCGAGCGTGCTGCGCCTCTTGAGATTATTGAGCTGGACCAGCGCCTGCTCCGGGCGGCCGTTGAGGACGGCCGCTTCGGCCCAGGCTTCGCCGGCACGCACGTCATCGCCGGCGATTTCGTTGGCGCGGGCATACGCCTGCTGGAACAGCAAGTCGTCTGCGCCGGTGTCCAGCAAGGGACGCAGCACGGCTACCGCGCGCGTACCGGCGGAGGCCGTATTGCGTTCAGCCAGCACCTGCGCATAGCTCAGCACCAGCGCGCGATTGGTTGGCCTGCGCGTAAGCAAAGTCTCGAAGCGGCGATCAGCATCGGTGGCATGGCCGGCCTTGGCTTCGGCAACGCCCAGGCTGATCTGCAACCACAGGCTGTCCGGATGCGCAGCCTGCACGGCGACCATCACGCGCAAGGCATCGGCATCGTGGCCGGCTTGTTGTTGCGCAAACGCCAGGCCATAGCGCTGGGTATCGTCCAGGGGCTGCTTGCCCTGCATTTGCTGGTATTCCCGGATCGCCTGCGCCGGCGTATTGGCGCTGAGCACACGCAGGCGCTCGCGCGCCCAGCCGAAATCGCCGGTGTCACCGCGTGCATGCGCGCCAGTGGTGCTGATCTGCATCCCGGCCGGTAGTAGCGGGTTGCTGGCCACGCGCATGGTTGCGACGGGCGCAGCCTTTTCCAGCGAAGCAGCGCGCTCGCGGGCTTCGCTGATGCGGGTCAGGGTGATCGGGTGGGTCTGCAGGTAGCCGGGCGTACGGCTGCGCTCGTCGCCCTGGTTGATGCGCACCACCGACTGCAGTTTCTCGAAGAAATCGGCCATGCCTTCCGGGTCGTAGCCGCCGCGCGCCATCGCGCGGATGCCGATGCGATCGGCTTCGGATTCGTTGTCGCGGGTGTAGTCGATCTGCCGCTGCTGCAAAAGCCCCATGCCGCCGAGCACTGCCGCCGAGGTGGCGTTGCCGCCGGAGTTTCCACCGGCCTGCTGCGCCGCGATGATCGCCCCAAGCATCGCCAGCATGATCGGGATACTGTCGCGCTGAGCGCGTTCAGCGCCGCGCAGGACATGCTGCTGGGTGACATGGGCTACTTCGTGCGACAGCACCCCGGCCACTTCGTCCTCGCGGTCGGCGGCCAGTACCAGGCCTGCGTTCATCGCGATGTAGCCGCCGAGGGTGGCGAATGCATTGATCTGGCGGTCGCGCAGCAAGAAGAAAGTGAAGGACTGTTGCGGCTTGTCGCTGGCGCCGCCCAGCCGCTGGCCGACCTCGTCCAGCCAGCCACCCAGCAGCGGGTCGTCCAGCACATAGCCTTCGTGGCGCAACTGGGCCAGGGTCATCGCGCCGTATTCGGCCTGCCTGGCCGGCGACAACATATTGCCGGCGGAGGAACCGATGTCGGGCAGTTTCGACTCCTGCGCTGCGGCGGCGGAGGCAAATGCAAGTATGCCGGCCAAGGCTGCAGCAAGGATAGAAGGCTTGTGGGGCACACGGATCTCCATAGCTTTCAGAATGGGGCCAGCCCGATGCTGGCGCGTGAACCGGGGTTGAAGCATCCGCCGACTGGAAAACTGCGCCCCGTGCCCGCATATTCCTCAAGTACGACCAGCACGGTTCGACATCGAGCCCCACCCGCATGTTCCCCTACATGTTCCCACGTTCCCGGAGACCGACTTGAGCGACGCGACATCCCCCGCCATCACCATCTACAGCAGCGCCGTGTGTCCCTATTGCGTGATGGCCAAGAACTTCCTGCGCAGCAAGGGCCTGGCCTGGAACGAGGTCCGCATCGACATGGATGCCGCTGAACGCGAGCGCATGGTGGCGCGCACCCGGCGCACCAGCGTCCCGCAGATCTTCGTCGGCGAAACCCATGTCGGCGGCTACGACGACATGATGGCGCTGCATCGCGCGGGCAAGTTCGAGTCGCTGCTGGCTGGGGAAGTCGCACCCGAGGCCCACGGCCACGACTGAGGCGCCCTGCGTGGCATAATTGGCGGCTAACTTTCCCGCGTTGCCGCGCATCTGTCATCTGATATCCGCGCGTGCAATGCCAGCCAGGAACAGACTCTTATGACCACGACGATCACCGTCATCCGCGGCGATGGCATCGGCCCGGAAATCATGGATGCCACCCTGAACGTGCTGGACGCGATGCAGCTTGGCCTGACCTACGAATTCGCCGACGCCGGCCTGGTCGCGCTCGAAAAGCACGGCGAACTGATCCCCGCCGCGACCATGGATTCGATCCGCAAGAATCGAATCGCGCTGAAGTCGCCGCTGACCACACCGGTCGGTGGCGGGTTTTCTTCGATCAATGTTGAATTGCGCCGCCGCTTCGACCTGTATGCCAACGTGCGCCCGGCCAAGTCGTTCCCGAATACCAAGTCGCGCTTCACCTCCGGCGTCGACCTGGTCACCGTGCGCGAGAACACCGAAGGTGCCTACACCCCGGAAGGCCAGGAAACATCGGCCGATGGCGAAATCGCGACCTCGATCATCCGCACCACCCGCAAGGGCTCCGAGCGCATCGTCCGCTACGCCTTCGACCTGGCGCGCCGCACCGGCCGCAAGAAGGTCACCGTGGTGCACAAGGCCAACATCATGAAGTCGACCTCGGGCCTGTTCCTTAAGACCGCACGTGAAGTGGCCCAGCAGAATCCGGACATCGAGTGCAACGAGATGATCGTGGACAATACCTGCATGCAGCTGGTGATGCGCCCCGAGCAGTTCGACGTGATCGTGACCACCAACCTGTTCGGCGACATCATTTCCGATCTATGTGCCGGCCTGGTGGGCGGCCTCGGCCTGGCCCCCGGTGCGAACATCGGCACCGATGCGGCGATCTTCGAGGCCGTGCATGGCTCGGCGCCCGACATCGCCGGCAAGGGTGTCGCCAATCCCTGCGCGCTGCTGCTGGGGGCTGCGCAGATGCTCGACCACCTGGCGCTGCCGGCGCAAGCCGAGCGCCTGCGCGCAGCGATCATCGCCACGCTGGAAGCCAAGGATGGACTGACGCCAGACCTGGGCGGGCAGGGCAACACGATGGGTTTTGCCAAGGCGATTGCCAGCCGGCTTTGATCGTGTGTTGCCACGCACAGTGGCAGACACAGTGGCAGAATTGAAAAGGGCGCCAACGGCGCCCTCTCGTTGCATCGGTAGAGTGGTTAGTTGCGTGACTGCAGCTTGGACAGCAAGCGCAGGATCTCCAGGTACAACCACACCAGGGTCACCAACAGGCTGAACGCGGCGTACCACTCCATGTACTTCGGTGCGCCTGCGGCTGCTCCTTTTTCGATGAAATCGAAATCCAGCACCAGGTTGAGCGCTGCCACGATCACTACGCCGACGCTGAACAGGATGCCGATGGTGCTGCCTTCATGGATAAAGCCCATGCCCTGCATGCCGAACATCTGCATGCCGATGTTGACCAGGTACAACAGGGCGATGCCGCCGGTGGCCGCCACGACCCCAAGCCTGAATTTCTCGGTGACCTTGATCAGGCCGCTGCGGTAGGCCATCAGCAAACCAGCCAGGGTGCCAAATGTCAGCAGCACGGCCTGGAACACGATTCCGCCGAATTGGGCTTCGTACATGGCCGAGACAGCGCCAAGAAAGAAGCCTTCCACCAGCGCGTAGAGCGGCGCAGTGACTGGTGCCCACGTCTTCTTGAAGATGGTGGCGAAGGCCAGGACCAGGCCGCCAATGGCGCCGCCCCAGACATACACACCTGCATTTGCGAGACCATCAGGAGTGCTCACCTGGGACCACGCAAACCCCGCCGTGATCATGCAAAGCACCAGCAGGATCGCGGTCTTGTTGACGGTGCCGTTGATGCTCATTGCCCCGGCGTCGTTACGCACCACGGTGCCGGTGCCGAGGTCGAGGAAGGTGTTTTCCTGGAGTGCGGGATTGCCGCTACGCATGATGGATCTTTCCTGTACTTGATCCGGCCAGATGCCGTGGGTCGAGCATAACGCAACCTGCCTAAACGGCAGCCTGAATAGCTGGTGCGAAAGGGGGGACTCGAACCCCCACGCCTTGCGGCACTGGCACCTAAAGCCAGGGCGTCTACCAATTCCGCCACTTTCGCGTGGCGCGATTGTAGCTGCTGGCTCCAGCGAACTGGCGAAGCGCGCAAAAGAAAACGCCCGGCTTCTGGCCGGGCGTCTCGGGTTTGGTGGGCCGTGAAGGGTGAGAACGGACGGCTTGCG
>NZ_JAQSDO010000015.1:809951-1184009 GCF_029945965.1 Thermomonas sp. | reverse complement strand
AAAAGAAAACGCCCGGCTTGTGGCCGGGCGTCTCGGGTTTGGTGGGCCGTGAAGGGTGAGAACGGACGGCTTGCGAACCACCGGTTCGCGTCCGTTCGAACGCCACGCGCGCTGCGCGTGGCCGGACCCGCGCAGCGGGCGAACCTTGGTTTGATGGACAGCATCGACAAAAGAAAACGCCCGGCTTGTGGCCGGGCGTCTCGGGTTTGGTGGGCCGTGAAGGATTCGAACCTTCGACCTATTGATTAAGAGTCAACTGCTCTACCAACTGAGCTAACGGCCCGATGTACAAAATTGTAACAAACTTGTTGCAGCAAATTTGGGGTGGATGATGGGATTTGAACCCACGACCCCCGGAATCACAATCCGGTGCTCTAACCAACTGAGCTACACCCACCAAAGTTGTTCCCGTCGCATTGGCGCGCCCGGCAGGAATCGAACCTGCAACCGCCGGCTTAGAAGGCCGGTGCTCTATCCGGTTGAGCTACGGGCGCCCGGACCGGATTGTCGCATCGAAGTGAGCCATTCGAGATGTAACCACGAATGGTCGGGGTAGAGGGATTCGAACCCCCGACATCCTGCTCCCAAAGCAGGCGCGCTACCAGACTGCGCTATACCCCGCCGATACAACCGACAACACGACTTGCAATTGCAGGCTTTCGCGACGCGCCAGCATGGCGAAAGGCCGGGCATTGTCCGGCCATGCGGCCAGACTGTCAACGCGTGGAGCCAGAAAAGATGACAGCAGCGCCGTCATCCGCCAAACTATCGCGTTACGCGCAGCCGTATCCAATCGTTCCGTTCGCGCAACGCCACCCATCACGTGCAACCGGGTTCCAGGCGAACCCACCCAGGAGTCATCGCATCATGCAAGTTTCGGTCGAATCCGTCGGTAACCTCGAGCGTCGCGTCATCCTCAGCCTGCCAGCCGCGGACGTGGACAGCCAAGTGGGTGAGCGCCTGCGCAAAATCGCAAGCACCTCTCGCCTCAATGGTTTCCGTCCCGGCAAGGTGCCGACCAAGGTGATCGAGCAGCGCTTCGGCAGCCAGGTTCGCGCCGAGATTCTTGATGGCCTGCTGCGGGAAGGAATGGACCAGGCAGTGCGTGAAAACGAAATGCGCATTGCCGGTGCGCCGCAGATCAACGAGGCCGACGAAGCCGATGAGGGTGAGCTGAAATACGTGGCCACCGTCGAGTTGGTGCCGGAGTTCGGCGAGCTGGACATGGCCAAGCTGGAGGTCGTACGGCATACCTCGGACGTGGCGGACGCCGACATCGACCGCATGCTGGTCAACCTGCAGCAGCAACGCGGCAGCTGGAGCAAGGTGACGCGCGCCGCCAAGGCTGGCGACATGGTGAATATAGAAACCTTCAGCGTGGTCGAAGGCGCGCGCATGCCTGCCGAAGGCGCGGAGAAGGCCAGTACCGTGCTGGGCAGTGGCGGCATGTACGAGGAGGTCGAGAAGGCCATCGTCGGCATGCAGCCGGATGAAGAAAAGACCGTCGATGTGACCCTGCCTGCCGACTGGCACGTGCCGCAATTCGCCGGCAAGACCGTCACCTCGACGTTCAAGCTGGTCGATGTGGCCGAACAGATCCTGCCCGAAATCGATGCTGCGTTCATCCGCAGCTTCGGCGTGAAGAGTGGCGATGTCGAACAGTTCCGCACTGAAATCCGCAGCAACCTCGCACGCGAGCTGAAAGGGGCGTTGATGAACCGCCTGCGCCGCGAAGTCGGCGAGCAACTGGTCGAGGCCTACAAGGATGTCGAGCTGCCGCCGCGCCTGGTCGAAAACGAGGCGCGTGGCCTGCACGCCAATGCCACCGAGCAGGCCCGTCGCCAGGGCCAGCACGTTGAAGCCGGCCATGAAGACTTCATGGAAGCCGCGCGCAAGCGTGTGCTGGTCGCCTTGCTGGTGGGTGAAGTCGCGCGCCGCAACGAACTTCGCCTGGAGCAGTCGCGCCTGACCGAGACCATGCAGCTGATCGCGTCGACCTATGAGCAGCCGCAGCAGGTCATTGATTTGTACCGCAACGACCCCCAGCTAATGCAGGGCCTGCAGTCGCGGGTGATGGAAGAGCAGGTGATCGACTGGATCGCCGAGCGCGCCCAGCACACCCAGCAGCCGTTGAGCTTCCAGGAAGCGATCGGGCAGTAAGGTTCTATCGGTACGTTTCCATCTGAAGCATCGAAGTCCTACCAGCGAGTAACCATGGATCACCTGACCAAAGCTCTCAACCTCGTGCCAATGGTGGTCGAACAGACCAGTCGCGGCGAGCGCGCGTATGACATTTATTCGCGCCTGCTGAAGGAGCGGGTGATCTTTTTGGTGGGTGGTGTTGATGATCACGTCGCCAACGTGATCGTTGCACAGCTATTGTTCCTTGAGGCCGAAAATCCCGAGAAGGACATCAGCCTTTACATCAATTCGCCCGGCGGCGTGGTCACTGCCGGCATGGCGATCTACGACACCATGCAGTACATCAAGCCGGACGTGAGCACGATTTGCGTCGGCCAGGCATGCAGCATGGGTGCGTTGTTGCTTGCGGCCGGTGCCAAGGGCAAGCGTTATGCGCTGCCGAATGCGCGGGTGATGATCCACCAGCCGTCCGGTGGTTCGCAGGGACAGGCCACCGATATCGAGATCCAGGCCCGCGAGATCCTCGCGCTGCGCCAACGACTCAACGAAATAATGTCCAACCATACCGGCCAGCCGCTGGACGTGATTGCCCGCGACACCGAACGCGACAACTTCAAGAGTGCCGAGGCAGCCCGTGAATACGGGCTGGTCGACGAGGTACTTGTGCGCCGTCCGGACGATTCGATCCAGGCTGGGTAAGCGCGGGTGCTTGCGCGCTAATGGCGCGCACCCGTGCGAACGCCCGAAGCGCTGCGCGCGGGGGCCGGATAGGTGATTTCAAGGATCATTTGACTCCACTGAAACCGCGTCCCCATGCGGTTTCAATCAGTTCCAGCCCCCGCTTGGCCCAACGGGAGCGTATGGTATCCTCGGGCCGAATCCGCACAGCGCGGACAGTGAGTGGCGAATGAGCGAAGACCGTCAGGGACGCAGCACCGGCGACAGCACCAAGATCCTCTACTGCTCCTTCTGCGGAAAGAGCCAGCACGAGGTGCGCAAGCTGATCGCAGGGCCCAGCGTGTTCATCTGCGATGAATGCGTGGAGCTGTGCAATGACATCATCCGCGAGGAACTGGAAGAGAAGGCCCAGTCCACGCGTAGTGCGCTGCCCAAGCCGCGCGAGATCCTGGAAGTCCTCGACCAGTACGTGATCGGCCAGGCACGGGCCAAGAAGACCCTCGCAGTGGCGGTCTACAATCACTACAAGCGCATCGAGAGCCGGCAGAAGTCGGACGATGTGGAGCTATCGAAGTCCAACATCCTGTTGGTCGGCCCTACCGGCTCGGGCAAGACCCTGCTCGCGGAAACGCTGGCGCGGATGCTCAACGTGCCGTTCACCATGGCTGATGCGACCACACTGACAGAAGCCGGTTATGTTGGCGAGGACGTCGAGAACATCATCCAGAAGCTGCTGCAGAAGTGCGACTACGATGTCGACAAGGCGCAGCAGGGCATCGTCTACATCGACGAGATCGACAAGATTTCGCGCAAGTCCGAGAACCCGTCGATCACTCGCGATGTCTCCGGCGAAGGCGTGCAGCAAGCGCTGCTCAAGCTGATCGAAGGCACCGTGGCCAGCGTGCCGCCGCAGGGCGGACGCAAGCATCCGCAGCAGGAATTCCTGCAGGTCGATACCCGCAATATCCTGTTCATCGTCGGTGGCGCGTTCGCTGGCCTGGACAAGGTGATCCAGCAGCGCAGCAACGAATCCGGCGGGATTGGCTTTGGTGCCAAGGTCAGGAGCGTCGAACGCAAGGCCAATATTGGCGATGTCCTTGCTCAGGTCGAGCCTGAAGACCTGATCAAATACGGCTTGATCCCTGAATTCGTCGGCCGCCTGCCGGTCGTGGCGACGCTGGAGGAGCTGGACGAGGCGGCGTTGATCCAGATCCTCACCGAGCCCAAGAACGCGATCACCAAGCAGTTCCGCAAACTGTTCGACATGGAGGGCGTGGAGCTCGAAATTCGCCCGGACGCGCTGGTGGCCATCGCCAAGCGCGCGCTCAAGCGCAAGACCGGCGCGCGCGGCCTGCGCACGATTGTCGAGTCCGTCCTGCTGGATACCATGTACGACCTGCCTTCGCTGGAGAACGTCAGCAAGGTGGTGGTCGACGAATCGGTAATCGAGCACAAATCCGAGCCATACCTGATCTACAAGAACACTGCGTTCGAGAAAGACCAGGACAAGGAGCTGGTGGCTGCGCCATCTGCAGCGCCAGCCATTGCCGCGACGCTACCGAAAGCGGCATCCGCGGACTGAGTTGCGGTGATTCATGAATGAAAAGGCCGCCGCAAGGCGGCCTTTTCATTGCAGCCCCGCCCGACTTTTCCGCTTGCATCCCGGAGCCGCCACCCCCATAAACATGGCTGAGGCGGGCGCATCTGGCGCCGGCCTGCATCCTCCCGGAGCCTGCATGACCACGACCCCTGCAATCGAACACGATTCCGTCGCGCTGCCCGTATTGCCATTGCGCGACGTGGTGGTGTTCCCGCACATGGTGATCCCGTTGTTCGTCGGCCGCGACAAGTCGATCAAGGCGCTCGACATCGCGATGGAAGGCGACAAACGGATCCTGCTGGTGGCGCAGAAATCCGCCGAGACCGATGACCCCGGCGCGGCCGACCTGCACGGCATCGGCACCTTGGCGCAGGTCCTGCAATTGCTGAAATTGCCGGATGGCACGATCAAGGTGCTGGTCGAGGGCCTGACCCGTGTCCGCGTGGACGAGGTGGTGGAAGTCGATGGTGCATTGTCTGGAGCGAGCACATTGGTGGATTCCGCCGACAGCCGCGAAGCACGTGAAATCGATGCCATCGCGCGTTCGCTGATGTCGATGTTCGAGCAGTACATCAAGACCAATCGCAAGCTTCCGCCGGAGTTGCTGCAGACTTTGTCCGGCATCGATGATCCTTCGCGCCTGGCTGACACGATCGCCGCGCACCTGGGCGTGCGCTTGTCCGACAAGCAGAAATTGCTGGAGACGCTGGATACCGCCGATCGGCTGGAACTGCTGGTCGGCCTTGTCGACGGCGAGATCGACGTGCAGCAGATGGAGAAGCGCATTCGCGGTCGGGTCAAGTCGCAGATGGAGAAGAGCCAGCGCGAGTACTACCTCAACGAACAGATGAAGGCGATCCAGAAGGAACTCGGTGAACTGGAGGATGCGCCGAATGACCTTGAGGAACTCGCCAAGAGGATTGCAAGTGCCGGCATGCCAAAACCCGTTGCGGCCAAGGCCAAGGCCGAGTTCGGCAAGCTCAAGCAGATGTCGCCGATGTCGGCCGAAGCCGGTGTGGTACGCAACTACCTCGACTGGTTGCTGGGCGTGCCGTGGAAGAAGCGCAGCAAGGTCCGCAAGGACCTCAAGGCTGCCCAGGACACGCTTGACGCCGATCACTACGGGCTTGAGAAGGTAAAGGAACGCATCCTTGAATACCTTGCAGTGCAGACCCGCGTGAAACAGATGAAGGGCGCGATCCTGTGCCTGGTCGGGCCGCCCGGCGTCGGCAAGACCTCGCTTGGACAAAGCATTGCAAAAGCGACCAACCGCAAGTTCGTGCGCATGGCGCTTGGTGGCGTGCGCGACGAGGCCGAGATCCGCGGGCATCGGCGCACCTACGTGGGTTCGATGCCGGGCAGGATCGTGCAGAACCTCAACAAGGCCGGCACCCGCAATCCGCTGTTCATGCTCGACGAAATCGACAAGATGTCGATGGATTTCCGTGGCGATCCGTCATCCGCTTTGCTTGAAGTGCTTGATCCTGAGCAGAACCACATCTTCAACGACCATTACCTGGAAGTTGACCTGGATCTGTCCGAGGTGATGTTCGTCGCAACCTCCAATTCGCTCAACATCCCCGGCCCGCTGTTGGACCGCATGGAAGTGATCCGCATCCCCGGCTACACCGAGGACGAGAAACTCAATATCGCGATGCGCTACCTGGTGCCGAAGCAGTTCAAGGCCAATGGCCTGCGCGAAGGTGAATTGAAGCTCGCCGAAAGCGCGATCACCGATATCGTCCGCTACTACACGCGCGAATCCGGCGTGCGCAACCTTGAGCGTGAAATCGCCAAGATCGCGCGCAAGGTGGTCAAGGACATCGCGCTTGCCGGGCCCAAGGCAAAGCCCGGCAAGACATTGACGGTGACTTCCAAGAACCTCGATAAATACCTGGGCGTGCAGCGCTACGATTTCGGTCGTGTCGAGGTAGACAATGAGATCGGCTTGGTGACCGGCCTGGCGTGGACCGAGGCTGGTGGCGACTTGTTGCAGATCGAATCCACCCTGGTGCCTGGCAAGGGCCAGCTCATCCTCACCGGCCAGCTCGGCGACGTGATGAAGGAGTCGGCATCCGCTGCGTTGTCGGTGGTGCGCGCGCGCACCGAGCGACTGGGCATCGACCTTGATTTCCTGCAGAAATACGATGTGCATGTTCACGTCCCCGATGGGGCCACGCCCAAGGATGGTCCCAGCGCCGGCGCTGCGATCACTACTGCGCTGGTGTCGTCGCTGACCAAGATCCCGGTGCGCTCCGATGTGGCGATGACCGGCGAGATCACATTGCGCGGCAAGATCACCGCGATTGGCGGGCTCAAGGAGAAACTGCTTGCGGCGATGCGTGGCGGCATCAAGACCGTGATCATCCCGGATGAGAACCGCAAGGACCTGGTGGACATTCCTGCTGCGGTGACCCGCCAGATGAAGATCGTGCCGGTCAAATGGATCGACGAGGTCCTGGATCTGGCGCTGGAGCGGCCATTGCCGGGCCGCATGCCAGTGGGTGAAATGGAGCAGCCACCACTGGTGAAGTCGGGTGGAGGCTTGCGTCCGGATGTCAAGCATTAGTCCATTGATTGGCCATTGGCGCCGGGCCACTCGTCGGCAAGTACCTGAAAGCCGCACCAGCATTGGTTTTCCGTGTTGCATGGAGAAAATCCTGCTGGTATAACAATAGGCAACCGCGGCGAACGCACGATGTGCGCCGTGGCAGCCAACCGGTACCGTGGCAGGGGAGCGTCGCAGCACCGGTCAACGAATATTCCGCGTCTATTCCGTACTAGGGAGTCATCAAACACATGAACAAAGCCGAATTTGTCGATGCCATCGCCGATCACGCCGAGCTGACCAAGGCAGACGCAGGTCGCGCCCTCGATGCGATGGTCGCCGCGATCACCAAGGCCCTGAAAAAGGGTGACACCGTGACCCTGGTGGGCTTCGGTACCTTCTCGGTACGCAAGCGTGGTGCGCGTACCGGTCGCAACCCGCGCACCGGCGAGGCGATCAAGATCAAGGCGTCGAAGAACCCGGCATTCAAGGCCGGCAAGGCGCTCAAGGACGCGGTCAACTGATCCGTACCTGATTGACCCGAGAAGCCCGGCCAATGGCCGGGCTTCTCGTTTATGGGCATCCACACTAATATTTAGCGATAATTGCGTCGACCGGGTGCTTAGCTCAGCGGTAGAGCGGCTCCTTTACACGGAGCGGGTCGGGGGTTCGATCCCCTCAGCACCCACCAATCAGGTCTTGCGCGAATTCAGGTCGCTGGTTATCATATTCGTCTCAGCGGAGTGGTAGTTCAGTTGGTTAGAATGCTGGCCTGTCACGCCGGAGGTCGCGGGTTCGAGTCCCGTCCACTCCGCCACTTATGAGTTGAAGAAGGCGCCGGAAACGGCGCCTTCTTTTTTTGTCGATCATTGGTTGACGCGAAATCGACGGGCGACTTTGCACGAGGCGCGCTAAACTAAGCGGCTACGCCTCACGAACACACCATTGCCCATGCTGCAGAAACTCCGCGACAAAACCTCAGGCTGGATCGCCACGGTAATCCTTGGATTGCTGATCGTCCCATTCGCCTTCTTCGGCATGGAGTCCTACATGTCGCAACGGGTGGATACCTATGCGGCGCGCATCGTGCAACCGCCTTCGTGGTGGCAGTCGGCGCCGCAGGCGTGGCCGGTGAGCTACTTTTGGCGGACTCACGACATCGACAATGCAGAATTCCGCCAGCGCTTCGAGCAGGCACGCATGCGTGCGCGCGAGGAACAGGGCGACAAGTTCGATGCCAAGACGTTCGAATCGGTCGACAACAAGCGCAAGGTGCTTGACGACATGATAGACGAGCAGGTCATGCGCATGGCTGCCGAGCAGGATGGCATCGTGGTCAGCGACGGTGAAGTGCGCAAGGCGATCCAGGACGTGCCGGATTTCCAGGTCGACGGCAAGTTCGATGCCAATCGCTACCAGTTGTTGCTGGCATCGCAGAGCCCGCCGCAGACTCCGCGAGATTTCGAGGATCGGATCCGCGACAACCTGCAGTATGGCCTGATCCCGAGCCGGTTGGCGCAATCGGCTTTCGTCACCAATGCCGACGTCGACCGCATCATGCGTCTGCTCGGCGAACAGCGCGACGTCAGTTTCGTGATGCTGCCTGCCACGCCCGCGGATTCCGCAACGGTGACCCCAGCGCAGATCCAGGGCTGGTACAAATCGCATGTCGATGGCTATCGACAGCCCGAGACTGTGCGCCTTGAGTACGTTGAAGTGGACGGTGCCAGCTTGCCGCCACCGGTGGTGGACGAGGCGGCGTTGCACAAACGCTACCAGGAGGAAGCGACGAAATTCTCCGCCTCCGAACAGCGGCAGGTCTCGCACATTCTGGTACAAGTCGCTGCCGACGCCAGCGCTGCGGACAAGAAGGCTGCCGAGGCGCGTGCCAACAAGCTTGCGGCTGAAGCGCGTGCGCCAGGTGCGGATTTTGCCGCACTGGCCAAGGCCAACAGTGACGATGCCGGTTCCAAGGACAAGGGTGGCGATTTGGGCCTGATGACCAAGGGCGGTTTGCCGGGGCCGTTCGAGGACGCCGCGTTCGCGATGAAGTCGGGTGAAATCCGCGGTCCGGTCAAGAGCAATTTCGGCTGGCACATCATCAAGGTCGGCGAAATCCACACCGGTACCCAACGTTCGTTCGAGGAGGTCCGCGCACAACTCGAAACCGAATTGCAGGAGTCCGAACGCGAGCGCGCCTATAACGATCTGAGCGGGAAACTAGTGGACCAGGTCTACAAGAGCCCGAGCTCGCTGGAGCCGGCTGCAAAGGCCCTGGACCTGGAAGTGAAGACCACGCCTGCGTTCTCGCGGACCGGTGGCCCGGGTCTAGCGGCGAACCAGAAAGTCTTGCTTGCGGCATTCACTGACACGCTGATCCAGGACGGCACCGCCAGCGATCCGATCGAGCTTGGCCCCAACCACAGCGTCATGATCCGGGTGATCGAGCACAATCCGGAACGCCCGCGCCCGCTGGCCGAAGTGTCCGCAGCGGTGGTCGTGGCCATTCACCTGGATCGCCAGCGCAAGACTGCCGAAGCGGCTGCCGATGCACTGGTGAAGGCGGCCAAGGCCAACACCCTGGCCAAGGCGGCGGACAGCGCGAAGCTGGCCATGGCGGAAATGGATGCACTTTCGCGCGCTAGTGCGATCCCATCGCGGCGCGCAGTCGATGCGTTCTTCGATACCCCAGGTCCACGCGGCAACCTGATCCCGGTCGGCAAGGTCGAGATCGGCGGCCAGTACATGGTCTATGCGATCCGCGCGGTTCACGATGGCGATCTGACCAAGGCGACTCCACAGGAACGCGACCAACTGCGCACGCAGTTGGCGAAGATTGCCGGCATCGGCGCCCAGAAGGCCTATGTGCGGGCGTCGCGGGCGAAGTACGAGATCAAGGTGGCCGAAGACCGCCTGTAATGGGTCGTCCATCCTGATAAAAAACGCCCGGTCATGATCGGGCGTTTTCATTGGCGCAGGCATCAATGCGTCAGTCGATGCCGCTCATGCCCATGATGTTGTAGCCGGCGTCGACGTACGTGATTTCGCCGGTGATGCCGGCGGCCAGGTCCGAGCACAGGAATGCAGCGGCGTTTCCGACATCCTCGATGGTCACTACCCGGCGCAGCGGCGCGGTCGCCTCGAACTGGCTAAGCATCTTGCGGAAGTTGGCCACGCCGCTGGCCGCCAGGGTGCGGATCGGGCCGGCCGAGATCGCATTCACGCGCGTGCCTTCTGGCCCAAGCGCCATCGCCATATAGCGCACGGTGGCTTCCAGGCTGGCCTTGGCCACGCCCATGGTGTTGTAGTTGGCCAGCGCGCGTTCGGCACCCAGGTAGCTCAGGGTCAGGATCGAACCGTTGCGGCCCTTCATCATCGGCCGCGCCGCTTTGCCGAGCGCGGCCAGCGAGTAGGCGCTGATGTCGTGCGCGATGTGGTAGTTCTCACGGGTGATGCCATCCAGGAAGTCGCCTTCGATCGCTTCGCGTGGCGCGAATGCGATGCAATGGATGAGGATGTCGAAGCCGTCCCAGTGCTTGCCAAGTTCGCTGAAGCAGGCATCGATCTGGCCATCGTCGGCCACGTCCAGCGGTAAAACTATAGTGCTGCCATATCCGGCGGCAGCGGCTTCAACCCGCGATTTGAGTTTGTCGTTCTGGTAGGTCAATGCCAGTTCCGCGCCTTGCCGGTGCATGGCATCTGCAATACCGCTTGCGATCGAACGCTGGCTTGCAATACCGGTGACCAGCGCGCGCTTGCCCTGAAGGAATCCCATGGTCTCTCCTGATGGATGTGCAGCGGACGTATGGCGCCTTGGCGCCTCGAGCGAATGCTCTAGTTTGCCTTGCGATGGCCGCGTGGGCCAGCGGCGGCATGACCCGCCACGGGGGCGAGGATGTCACGGCTGCCGCTGTGCCAGCCGGGATTGAGTGCGGCGACCAGGTCCGGGTCGAATCCCTGCGCGCGTGCCCAGCGGCGCAGGTCGCGGGTGCCGATGGGCAGCGTGCGTGGCGCCAGGCGCGGCAGCGGGCGTTCGATGGCTTGCTGCCAACGGTCATCATTGCCCTGCTCGATGAACAGGCATGCGATCGCATGCAGTTTCACTGGATAGCTGCGGGTGATCCCGGACAGGCGGCGTGCGTGCCTGCGTCGCGATGCCTTCAGTGCGCCTTCGCCGGCGTTGTAGGCCATCGCCGTCTGCCGCCACTGGTGTCCGAACCTGCGTTGAAGGCGGCCCAGGTGTTTCACCGCAGCACGGGTTGAGCTGACTACCGACATCCGTCCGTCGCGACCTGCCTGCACGCCGACCCCGTTGCGGCGTGCGGTCGATGTGGTGAACTGCCACAGCCCGGCCGGGCCGCTGGCACTGCGTACATTCGGGTGGAAACGGGTTTCGACGAACGGGATCAACGCCAGTTCGCTGGGAAGTCCGGCATTGCGCACTTCATCCAGCACATAGGCGAACAATGTCAGCGCGACTTCATCCTCGACCGCCATGTCTTTCGCAGACTGCGCGTAATGCCTGCGCCAGCGTGGGCTGGCGTCGGTGCAGCCGGGTTCGGTCAGGCCCTGTTCGAACTCGCGCATGAGTTCGCCGCCATTGCGGGTGGGCGGCGCCGAGGCGGCCAATGTCGTGCCGGCGAACACCAGCAGGAGCAGGCACAGGCAGCGCCTGCCCCTCATCCGCTGAAGCCGTCCTTCCATCGACGTAGTTCCGCGAACGCATCGACATCGTCCACCAGCGCGCGTTGCAGGTGATGTTCCAGCGCAGCGAGTACGGCCGGCGTGTCGATGCGCAGGAACGGGTTGCAGTCGCGCTCCGACGCCAGCGTCACGGGCAAGGTGGGTAGGCCTGCGTCGCGTGCTGTCATTGCCTGAGCGGCGCGCTCACGCAGGGCCGCATTGGCTGGATCCACTGTCAGTGCGAAAGCGGCATTGGCCACGGTGTATTCGTGTCCGCAACAGACCATTGTTCCAACGGGCAGGGCAGATAGCCGTCGCAGGGAATCCAGCATTTGCGTCGGTGTGCCTTCGAACAAGCGACCGCAGCCCAGGCTGAACAGGGTATCGCCGCAGAACAGCAGCCCCATCCCCTCAAGGGTCCGCCCATGGAATGCGATATGGCTGGAGGTATGCCCGGGAATTTCAATGATGTCGAAATGCCATGGGCCGATGTCGATGCGCTCGCCATCCGCCACGCGTCGGGTTGCGGTGGCGATTCGAGCATCGTGCGGCGCGATCACCGGGAGTTGCGGCCAGTGGCGCAGCAGTTCGGCTACGCCCCCGATGTGGTCGTCATGGTGGTGGGTGAGCAGGATGCCGTGTGGCGCTGGACCGTCGCGCAATACATCCAGCACGGGTGCGGCATCACCAGGGTCGACGATCAGCGCACGCGACGCGCCTTCGGGGGCACTTCCTTCGCCGGCATGGTCGACTAGCAACCAGATGTAATTGTCATTGAACGCGGGTACTGGCTGCAGTCGCATCGAAGTCCGTCCGTGACGCGGCGCGGGCTTTCCCGCAAAATCGAACCATGCCCATGCCTGTCTTTCGCCGTCAACCAGCTCCTGCCGCCGCGGCGACGTGGTTTGCCGGGCCGGCAGGGCAAATGGTGATTGCCAGCGAAGCCGAATTGCTGCGCGCTGCGGCCCGCGAACGACCTGGCCAACCCGGCCTGTGGCTGCAGCCAGGAGTGATCGACCTGGGCGATAGCGATTGCCTGGAGCTTCCGGGATTGCGCCTGCATGCCGCGGGCAATGGTTTTTCCGGGGATATCCGCTGCGGCGCAGTGCTGCCACTGGCCAGTGAATCCTGTGGCATCGTGGTTGTGCAGCACCTGGCTGACATCAGTGCGGATCCTGCCGTTCTACTGGCCGAGTGCGCGCGGGTGCTGGTGCCGGGCGGAGGCTTGTGGCTGTTGGCCCTGAACCCGTTGGCACCTTATCGATTGCGTTGGCGCGGGCAGGGACCACGCGCCGCAGAACCTTTCACCTGGCGCCGCCGGTTGCGCGCCGCGGGTTTGTCGCCGGATCCGGTGTCGCAAGGGATAGGCCCGATTTGGGCGATGTCGATCAACGATCACTTGCAGGATGGCGCAGGTCTGCGTGCAGCCTTCCTGTTGCGTGCGGAGAAGCGCCGGATTCCGCTGACGCCCATGCGCGCCACGCGCAGACTGCGCCTGCAGCCCGGATTGCCCGCCGCATGACGGCGGCACGCAAGCAGGTCGAGGTGCATACCGATGGGGCATGCCTGGGCAATCCGGGCCCCGGAGGCTGGGGCGCGTTGCTGCGCTGGCGCGAGATCGAGCGTGAAGTGGCTGGTGGCGAGGCCGACACTACCAACAACCGGATGGAGCTGATGGCGGCGATCGGCGCGCTGGAAGCGCTACGCGAGCCCTGCGACGTGATCCTGACCACCGATTCGCAATACGTCCGCCAAGGCATTACCCAGTGGATGGCAAACTGGGTACGGCGCGGTTGGAAGACCTCGGGCGGCGATGCGGTCAAGAACCGCGACCTGTGGGAGCGGCTGCATGCCGCAGCCGGTCGCCACGTGGTGGACTGGCGTTGGGTCAAGGGTCATTCCGGTCACCCGGAAAACGAGCGGGTGGATGTGTTGGCGCGCAATGAGGCGATCAGGATCAAGGAGTTGGGTGGCGCATGAGGCGAAATCGTGAGGTAAAACGCGTGAGACAGGCATCGTGAGACAGGTCGTCCTGGATACCGAAACCACCGGCCTGAGCTGGGAAAAAGGCAATCGCTTGGTCGAAATCGGCTGTATCGAGCTTCTGGAACGGCGCCCGACCGGCCGCAGCTTCCAGTGCTACCTCAACCCGGATCGCGAGTTCGAGCAGGGCGCGCAGGAAGTGACAGGCCTGACCGTGGAGTTTTTGGCTGACAAGCCACGCTTCGCCGAAATCGTCGATGAGTTCCTGGCCTTCATCGAAGGCGCCGAACTGGTCATCCACAACGCCGCGTTCGACGTCGGTTTCCTGAATGCCGAATTGACCCGGCTTGCCGCTGGACACGGCCGTATCCAGGACCGTTGCGGCATCGAGGACTCCCTGCTGCTGGCGCGCCAGCGCTTTCCCGGCCAGCGCAATTCACTGGATGCGTTGTGCAAGCGACTAGGCGTGGACAACTCGCATCGGCAGCTGCATGGTGCGCTGCTCGACGCGCAACTGCTGACCGAGGCCTACCTGGCACTGACCTCAGGACAGGAAGAGATTGGTTTTGCCAGCGAACCCGTGGCGGTTGCGCAACGGACCCTGCCTGCGACCAGCCCGGATGCCGCTGCGCGCCCGCGCGTGCGGGTCGATGACGAGGAAACGACAGCCCATGATGCCCGCTTGCAGGGCCTGCAGGCCAAGGCCGGGCACTGCCTGTGGCTGCAGCTGGAGTCTGCTGCCTGAGGTGAGGCCGGAGGCGTGCCTGGAGTTTTTCGCCTCAGTGGCGGCGGACCAGCACCACGGTCACGTTGTCCGAACCGCCGCCGTCCAGCGCAGCGGCAACCAGTCCGTCCACGCATTCCTGCGCGCTGCATTCCTGGTGGGCGAGCACCCGGGCGATGCTGCTGTCGTCGACTTCCTCGGTCAGGCCATCGCTGCACAGCAGTAGTTGCATGCCGGGGCGCAGTTCGCCAGTCAGGGTTTCCACGTTCAGCTGTTTCGGATCGGTGACGCCCAGCGCTTGGGTCACCACGTTGCGATGCGGGTGGCTGCGGGCCTGGTCGGGGGTGATCGCACCGGTGGCGATCAGTTCCTGCACGTAGCTGTGATCCTGCGAGATCTGGGTAAGCTGGCCGTCGCGCCACAGGTAGACCCGGCTGTCGCCTACCCAGGCGACTTCGAAACGGTTGCCGTCGACGCGCGCGGCCACGACCGTCGTGCCCATCGGCAGGCTGTCGCCGCGGCGCTTGGAGCAGCGGATGATTTCCACGTCGGCGCTGCGAATGGCTTCGGCAAGCGGCGTGCCGGCGCGGACCTCGCGCACGATTGCTTCCCGCGCCAGCGCACTGGCCACTTCACCGAACTCGTGTCCACCCATGCCGTCGGCGACCAGCCAAAGGCCGAGTTCGCTGTCGCCGTAATAGGTGTCCTCATTCAATTCCCGGCGCAGGCCGACATGGCTGAGGTGTCCGAATTCGATCATGCGGGCGTATTTCGTCCGGGGTTTGAAGGGGCTAACGCAATCGTGCGGGGGAACCGGACGCGTTCGGGTCAGAATGGGTTTTGGCGGGTGGAGAGGGCGCGAAGGTTGAGTGGATCACTACAGGATGCGTTCGGGTACGGGGTGTGGGGGGATAGACGCGGCACATCCTGTGCCGCGCCCTTCGGGCAGCCTGCGGCTGTCCTGATTCGTTCCAGACGAATCAGTCGAACCCCGCAGGGAGTTCTCTTCCGCCGCCTTTCCATCAGACAAGAAAAACGCCCACAAGGGGCGTTGTTCTTGTCTGGCGGAGAGGGGGGGATTCGAACCCCCGGTAGGCTCACACCTACGCCTGATTTCGAGTCAGGTACATTCAACCGCTCTGCCACCTCTCCGGAAATTTCAGGTGCAGCGGGCTGCGAATGATACGGGCCGGGTGTCCGCCGGGCAAGGCGCTACACTGGTCGCCCCAGAAAAAACGCGCCCGCCATGTCCGAAATCCTCGTCCCCGTCTCGTTCGGCGAACTGTTGGACAAGATCTCGATCCTGCAGATCAAGTCCGAGCGTATGTCCGACCCGGCCAAGCTGGCCAATGTGCGCAACGAACTGAACGCGCTGGAGCAGGTCTGGATGGCGCATTCCGCCGCTGGTGGCGACATCGCCGAACTACGCGTGCAGCTCAAGGCGGTCAATGAACGGCTATGGGTGATCGAGGACGACATCCGGATCAAGGAAAAGGCGCAGGCCTTCGATGACGGCTTCATCCAGTTGGCACGCAACGTCTATTTCGAGAACGACGTGCGCGCCCGGATCAAGAAGGACATCAACCTCGCGCTGGGCTCGGCTTATGTCGAGGAGAAGTCGTATCAGGATTATGGCAACAGGCAGGGCGCGTAAGCGTCAGCCGATGTCGCTGCGATACCGCTCGAACGCGGCGATCGCATCCTTGAGCGTGACCAGGTCCATCACGCCATCGGCTTCGATCTTGCTGCCCCACTTGAGTTCCGATGCCGGTTTGCCGCGGTACTTGCGCGCGGCATCGTCGTAGCGGTCCACGCAATAGCGCAGGTCCGAATACGGACCGCTGCGTTTCGGGTTGCTGGCCGCATGCAGGCCCAGCACCTTGGTGCCCATCGCGTTGGCGATATGCATCGGGCCGGAGTCCGGGGACACCAGCAGGTCGGCGCGGGCCAGCAGCGCGGGAAGCTGCTTGAGGGTGTCCTTGCCGATCAGGTCGAGCACGCGCGCGTCATCTCCAGGCGTGCGCATAGCCGCGAGGATCGCATCGCCGGTGTTGCGCTCCAGCTCGCTGCGGCCGCCGCACAGCACCAACCGCCAACCTTGCGCGATGGCATGGTCGGCCAATGCGGCATGCCGTTGCGGGCGCCAGTTGCGCAAGGCATGACTCGAACAGGGCGAGATCATCAGCGTACGGATGTCGTCATCCGGCCATTGCGCCCGTGCCCATGCGTGCGCGTCGTCAGGTACCGGCAGGTTCCAGACGACCTCCCCGCGGACCAGGCCGAGCGGCTCACAGAAACTGCCGATCACGTCCAGCACATGGATGCCGGGACGGTCGGCGATGCGCTCGTTGATGAACAGGCCATGGCCATCCTTGGACCGCGAGCGGTCGTAACCGATCCTGCGCCGGGCCGGGATAAAGGCAGACAGCAGGTTGGCGCGCGCCGAGACCTGCAACTGCAACAACGCATCGAAGCGCTGTCCGCATTGCCGGCGCACGCCGCGCATGCCAGCCAGCCCGGCCTTCTTGTCGAACTCGATGAAGCGCACGCCAGGCAGGCCATCCAGCAGGCGGTGCTCGCCCTTGCCGATCACCCAGCTGATCTCAATCTCCGGCCAGGCCGTGCGCAGGGTATGCAGCAGCGGCAACACATGGGTGACATCGCCGAGTGCCGACAGGCGCAGCAGGCAGATTGATCGCGGCTGGTTGGGGTTGGGCATGTGCTTGTTAAACTCGGGTCATGAGCGGTTTCGACGCCAACGAACACCTGACGCCTTTCCGCGATTCCCGCGGCTATGGGGCGATTCTGTTCGACCGCAGCCAGATCAGGCAACCCGAACCCGACTGGTTCTCGCCCGCACACTGGGGTGATGCCGCCCAGCCGGTGGAAGAAGGCGGGCGCGGCGGTGCCTGGTTCATCCAGACCGGCGAGGGTGATGCGTTCCTTCGCCACTACCTGCGCGGCGGCATGGCTGCCAGCCTGAGCCGTGATGGCCACCTCTGGCGCGGCGTCAACCGCGTGCGCAGTTTCGCCGAGTTCCGCCTGATGCGGGTGTTGCGCGAGAAGAAGCTACCGGTGCCGATGCCATTCGCGGCCTGGTATCGCCGCGAAGGCCTGCAGTATCGTGCCGCGATCCTGCTGCAGCGGCTTCCCGGCGTACAGCCGTTGGCCGTGCTGGCTGCGCAGGATCAGGCGCCTTGGGAGGCCGCCGGGCTATTGGTCGCGCGTTTCCACCGCGCCGGCCTGGACCATGCTGACCTCAACGCGCACAACCTGCTGTTCGATGACGAAGGCCATGGCTGGATGATCGATTTCGACCGCTCGCAATTGCGTATCCCGGCCACGCCCTGGCGTGAAGCCAACCTGCAGCGCCTGCAGCGCTCCTTGCGCAAGCAGCGTGGGGATCGCAGCGTCGAGCAGGTGGATGCAGGCTTCGCACAACTGCGCGCCGCTTATGAGGCCACATGGCAACGGGGCTACTGATGAGTGCATGGACGCTACGCCTGCTCGGCGTCGGCAACGCTTCTGCGGTGGAGTTGGGTTCGGCGATGGCGACCATCGAGCGTGATGGCGCGCCGTGGCTGACCATTGATTGCGGTGGCGAAGGATTGACCGCCTACCACAAGGCCTACGGCGACAGTCCGATGGCGCTGTTTATGACCCATGCGCACCTGGACCACATTGCCGGTTTCGAGCGGCTGTTCGTCAATAGTTGGTTCGACGAAGCGCGTCGCGGCGAGGTGCGGCTGTATGTGCCAGTCGGCCTGATGCCCTTGCTGCAGCAGCGGGTGGCCAGCTATCCGAATGCACTTGCCGAGGGTGGGGTCAATTTCTGGGATGCGTTCCGGATCATTCCCGTTGGCGATCATTTCTGGCACGACGGCATCCGCCTGGAGGTCTTCCCGGTGCGCCACCACTGGCCGGACACCGCGTTCGGCCTGCGCCTGCATGGCAGCCTGGTGTGGACCGGCGATACCCGTCCGATCCCGGAAATGCTGGCCAAGCATGCCGATGCCGATGAGCTGATCGCGCACGACTGCGCATTGCGCGGTAATCCCTCGCATAGCGGCATCGACGATCTCGAGCGTGAATATCCAGACGTGCTGCTGCAGCGTTGCCTGCTCTACCACTACGAAAGCATTGCGGACGGCGAAGCCCTGCGCGCGCGTGGCTGGCGGGTCGGCATGCCGGGCGAGGTGGTTGCGTTACGGACGCCGCTCGGCGTGGTACCGGAATGACCGCAGTACTCCCGCGTGACCTGCTTGGACGCCCGCTGCGCGACCTGCGCCTGTCGGTGATCGAAGCCTGCAATTTCCGTTGCCCGTATTGCATGCCGGCCGACCAGATCGGCGACGATTATGGGCTGGATGCCGCATCGCGGTTGTCGTTCGATGAGATCGAAACCCTGGTCCGTGGCTTCGTCCAGCTTGGCGTGCGCAAGCTGCGCCTGACCGGCGGAGAACCGCTGTTACGCAAGCGCCTGCCCGAGCTGGTGCGGCGGTTAGCGGTGATCGATGGTCTCGAGGATCTTGCACTGACGACCAATGGCAGCCTGCTGGCGGCCCATGCGCAAAGCTTGCGCGATGCCGGTCTGCGCCGGATCACGGTGAGCCTGGACACGCTGGATCCTGTGTTGTTCCGTGAGCTGTCAGGCGGTCGTGGAGAGCTTGCCAGCGTGCTCGCCGGGATTGCTGCCGCCAAGGCTGCAGGCTTCACACCAATCAAGCTGAACTGCGTGCTGCAACGTGGCGTCAATGACGATGGCATCGTCGACCTTGCCGCGTACGCACGCGAACACGGCCACGTCCTGCGCTTCATCGAGTACATGGATGTCGGTACCTGCAATGGCTGGTCGCGGGAACGTGTGGTGCCGTCGATCGAAGTCCGCGACCGCATCCATGCGCGCTGGCCGCTGCAGCCACTTGATCCCAATTACCGCGGCGAAGTCGCATCGCGCCATGCCTTTGTGGATGGCGCCGGTGAAGTGGGCTTTGTCAGTTCGGTCAGCGCACCGTTCTGTGGGGACTGCCACCGTGCGCGCGTCTCCGCAGATGGCCAGCTCTATACCTGCCTGTTTGCCGGAGCCGGGCATGCGCTGCGGCCCTTGCTGGCACAGGGCGAAAATGCGCTGGCAAGCTATGTGGAGGGTTTGTGGGAACAGCGCGCCGATCGCTACAGCGAGACGCGGCGTATTGGAGCAGGCAGCGAAGCAGGGGCGTCGCGCCGGCATGTCGAGATGTTTCTGGTCGGCGGCTGAGCTCAAGCCTGATGTCAGGCAATACTATGCAGATGAAGCGAACGCCCGAGCTCACTCACCTCGATTCCACCGGCCGACCGACCATGGTCGACGTCAGCGGCAAGGCCGTGAGCGTGCGCGAGGCCCGCGCGGAATGCCGCGTGCGGTTCCCGGCCGATGTCGCCGCGCAGCTACACGACAATGGCCTGCGCAGCGCCAAGGGCGGCATCGTCGATACCGCAATCATCGCCGGCACGATGGCGGTCAAGCGTACCCACGAATTGATTCCGTTCTGCCACCCGTTGCCGATCGACAGCTGCAAGCTCGCCATCGACTGGCACGACCCGCGCACGCTGCGCATCGAATGCACGGTCCGGGTGACTCATCGCACCGGCGTGGAGATGGAAGCGCTGACGGGTGCCACAGTTGCGGCGCTTACCGTCTACGACATGTGCAAGGCGCTGTCGCACGCGATCCTGATCGGACCTGCCAAATTGCTGGGCAAGCGCGGTGGCAAGCGCGATGTGGGGACGTTGTCGTGAACCAGGTCGTATGCCGTATCGCGCGGCAAGACTGAAGACCGTTGGTCGGCTTGCCGACGATACGTGCTGTATGTGCATAGAACTCTTCACAAATGGAAGGTTCCATTAGGAGTAGGGTCCAGCCAACTCAGGCTGGAGGCCTATCCCATGGACACGAACGAAACCATGCAACGACGTCGTTTCCTGGTCCTGGCGGGCCTTTCAGCGATTGCCATTCCTGTTGTGCTGCGCTGGCCCACTGAGGCTCACGCCAAGGCCAAGCCATTGCCGCCGTTGCCCGTGACCAATGCCCAGGCGCATGCGCTGAATTACACAGAAGATGCTTCTTTGGTCAAGGCTGCCAACCACAAGCCGGGAAGCAACTGCGCCAACTGCCAGTTCTTTACTCCCAGCACGGGCGCCTGCTCCCTGTTCGCCGGCTACAGCGTTGCCCCGAAGGGCTGGTGTTCCGCCTGGAGCAAGAGCAACCGTCCTAGCTAAGCACATCGCGCTACCGCGACGTCTCGGGCTACCGCGGTTTATTTTCGAGCCTGAGTACGCACGATTCACTTAGGGGAAACATCATGAATTGTACTCGTGCCATTGGGCGCCAACACGCGCTCTGCCTGCTGTTTGCCGTGGCCTTGCTGGCGGCAGGCCAGGCCAGTGCCGTTCCTTCCTACGCCAGGCAAACCGGGGTGGCATGCTCGGGATGCCATGTGGGTGGTTTCGGTCCGCAGCTGACCGCCTTCGGGCGCCAGTTCAAGCTCAACGGCTACACCCAGAGCAATGGCGAAAGCGATATTCCGTTGTCGGTGATGGATGTGGAGTCCTACAGCCGGACGGCGAAGGCGCAGCCGGACAACGCCGGCCCCTACGACAAGCCCAATAACAATTTTTCGTTGCAGCAGGTATCGCTGTTTCTGGCTGGACGCCTCAGCGAGCATTTGGGCACCTTCGGTCAGATCACCTATTCGGATATCGACCGCAAGCTGACCATGGACAATGTGGATATCCGGTTTGCAAAGCCAGTGACTTGGGGCAATCACTCCGGCGTGTTCGGGGTTAGCGTCAACAACAATCCCGGTTCGCAGGATGCATGGAACACCTCCCCAGCCTGGCGCTTCCCCTTCATGGCGTCCGGGTTGGTGCCTGGTCCCGCCGTGGCTACCTTGCTGGAAGGTGGCTTGGGGCAACAGGTGGTCGGCGCCTCTGCATATGCCTATCTTGATGGACGCCACTACGGCGAGATCGGTTTCTACCGCAGTTGGTCGGCATCCATGCTGAGAAGGATGAACGTGGATGATGGCGGGAGCATCGACGGTGTCGCCCCCTATGTCCGGTTCAACACGACCTTCTCCGGACCTGGCCACACGCTGGAAGTGGGCATTACCGGATTGTCCGCGCGCATCCATCCCGATCGCATGCATGGTCCGACCAATCGCTATGACGATCTCGGCGTCGACGCCAGCTATCAATTCCTGGGTAGCACAGATTCCATTTTCATCATCGACGCGGATCTCATCCAAGAGCACCAGCGGCGCAACTTCGCCTTCGTCGGAGGCGAAGCCGACCACCCCAATGGACATGTCACCAGTGCCAACGTGAATGCGTCCTGGTACTACAAGGAGCACTACGGATTGACGGGCGGATTGTTTGATGTCCGCAGCGATCGAGACACGCTGCTGTACGCGCCTAATCCGGGGGATGGCAGCCGCACCGGCAAACCGGACAGCAGCGGCGTGGTCCTGCAGGCCGACTGGACGCCGTTTGGCGAGACTGATTCGTACAAGTCGCCATGGGTGAACCTGCGCTTCGGGCTGCAGTACACCATGTACAGTAAATTCAATGGCGCCAGTCGGAACTACGACGGCTTCGGCCGCAATGCCAGTGACAACAATACGTGGTATGCGTTCATCTGGAACGCCTTCTAGCGAGCCATCCAGCGCCGCCACCGTGCAATCGCGTGGCGGCCATGCTGACTGTTTCGAGAACGCCACGGCACGGATAGATGTGTCGATCGTTCTGGCTACCTGCATGCGGAGGATGGTTGGTGCTGCCTCGCAATGCAAAAAGGCGATGGCCCCGCCGACTGACCTCGGCGCCCGCATCAATCGATACCGTTGCTGCCTTCCGGCCCTGGCGGAGTTTTCGATCTAGCGTCGCGAGGGGCCGACGGGGCCACCATAGGACTGCGTCTTGGACGACGCATGATTCTTGAACGTGGTGCGTGGGTGACACTGTGACGTCTGGCGGAGAGAGGGGGATTCGAACCCCCGAAGCGCGGTTTAGACGCTTACACACTTTCCAGGCGTGCTCCTTCAACCGCTCGGACACCTCTCCGGAACCGCGCATTCTAGCGACCGCGGGTCGGGGCTACAAGGAAATCATGTTGGTTCGCTGATCCGGGTCGATCAGGGCCGGGGCGCGCCGTGCCGCCGTGGCAGAATGGGGCATGTCCTATCTCGTACTCGCCCGCAAGTGGCGCCCCAAGCGTTTCGCCGAACTTGTCGGGCAGGAACACGTGGTTCGCGCGTTGACCAATGCGCTGGAAACCGGCCGCGTGCACCATGCGTTCCTGTTTACCGGCACGCGCGGTGTGGGCAAGACCACCATCGCGCGCATCTTTGCCAAGTCGCTCAATTGCGAGCGCGGCACTGGCTCCGATCCATGCGGCGAATGCGAGACCTGCCTGGCCATCGATGCCGGCCGTTACATCGACTTGCTGGAGATCGACGCCGCGTCCAACACCGGCGTCGACAACGTGCGCGAGCTGATCGAGAACGCGCAGTACATGCCCTCGCGCGGTCGTTACAAGGTCTACCTGATCGACGAAGTGCACATGCTGTCGAAACAGGCATTCAACGCGCTGCTGAAGACGCTGGAAGAGCCGCCTGAGCACGTCAAGTTCCTGTTCGCGACCACCGATCCGGAGAAGCTCCTGGTCACCGTGCTGTCGCGCTGCCTGCAGTTCAACCTGAAGCGCCTGGATGTCGAGCAGATCCAAGGCCAGATTGCGAAGATCCTGATTGCCGAAAACATCGAGGCCGATGACGACGCGATCCACCAGATGGCGGTCGCCGCCGATGGCAGCCTGCGCGACGGCCTGTCATTGCTCGACCAGGCAATTGCTTATTGCGGTGCAGGAGCCGCTGTCGGACGGCTGGATTCGGCCACGATTGCAACGATGCTGGGCACTGTGGATCGCAGCCGGGTACAGGCATTGCTGTCGGCACTGGGCGACGGCGACGGCGCGCGCCTGCTCGCGGAAGCCGCCGAACTGGCGGAGTTTTCTCCGGACTGGGGCAGCGTGCTGGATGCCATCAGTGATGCGCTGCACCGGATCCAGGTCCGGCAATTGGTGCCGGAGGTCGAGGTCACCAGTGATGCGGTCGATGTCGATGGGCTGGCGCAACAACTGCGTCCTGAACTCGTCCAGCTCTGGTACCAGATGGCGCTGAACGGGCGCCGCGACCTTGGCCATGCACCCAGCCCGCGTTCCGGCTTCGAAATGAGCTTGCTGCGCATGCTGGCGTTCCGCCCGAACCAGGACGGCGCGCAAGCCATGTCGACGCGCCTGGCGGCATCGGCTGCGTCCGCGGCACCGCCGGCACGGCGGCAAGCAACAAGCAATGCGGCGGAGCAGGCTCGCGCTGCGTTGGCTGAGCCGGCCAAGCCGATGCCGACTCCAAAGCCAGCAGCAAGCATCGAACCGCCGCGCGAGACGGTACGCCCTGTTATTGCACCTGAAGTGGTCGCGGCGTCTGCTGCATCGAGCCTGCTGGTCACCGACACCGAACACTGGTTGGACCTGGTGGCGCGCAGTGATGTGCGCGGTCCTGTGCGGCTGCTGGCCGAGCACACAGGCTTCATCGCACATGCTGATGGTGTCCTGCAGTTGTCGCTCACGCCCGGCGACGAACATCTGAAATCGCCGAGTCTGGTCCTGCAGCTGGGCGATGCGGTCGCGATCATGCTGGGCGGCCCGGTCCAGTTGCGCTTCGAAACCGGCCAGGCGCGTGGCGACACCGCGCGGGTCCGCAATGCGCGCGAGCGCGACGAGAAACAGCTCGGCGCCGAACAGGGCTTCGCCGCCGATCCCGACATCCAGCGGCTGGTCAAGGTGCATGGCGCGCAGATCGTGCCGGATTCGATCCGGCCGCTCGGTGACGGTTGAACCTGCACCAGCAGTCGCCATCTCTTTGCTAACGAACAACCGAGGCAAACTCATGCGTGGAAACATCGCCCAGCTGATGCAGCAGGCACAACAGATGCAGGAAAACGTGCAGAAGGCGCAGGAGCAGGTCGGAGCGCTGGAGGCGACCGGAAGTGCCGGTGGCGGCATGGTCAGCGTGACGATTGGCGGACGCATGGATTGCCGCAAGGTGCGCATCGATCCAGCGGCGCTGGCCGATCCGGAGATGGTCGAAGACCTTATCGCGGCGGCGTTCAACGATGCGGTCAACAAGATCAATGCCGAGTCGCAGGCAATGATGGCCGCCGCCACCTCCGGGATGCAGTTGCCGCCTGGCATGAAACTGCCATTTTGATCGTGCCGTCATCCCGGCGAATGCCGGGATCCAGCTCTTGGTTGCAGGAATGACGAAATCGCAATGAGCGTTTCGCTACTTGAACAATTGATCGACGCCTTGCGAGTGTTGCCAGGCGTCGGCCAGAAATCCGCGCAGCGCATGGCCTACCATCTGCTGGAGCGCCAACGCGAAGGCGGTGTGCGCCTGTCTGCTGCAATGGCCGACGCGATGGAACGCATCGGCCATTGCCGTCGTTGCCGCGATTTTAGTGAAACCGAAACCTGCCCGACCTGCGCCAGCGGTTCACGCGATGCGCACTTGCTCTGCGTGGTCGAGTCGCCGGCGGATCGGCTGGCGATCGAGCAGGCGACCGGCTTCCGCGGCCAATATTTTGTACTGCAGGGACGCTTGAGCCCGCTTGACGGCATCGGCCCGCGCGAACTCGGGCTGGACCAGCTCGTGCAGCGCTTGCGCGAAGGTGAAGTCAAGGAACTGATCGTGGCTACCAACCCGACCGTGGAAGGCGAGGCTACCGCGCATTACCTGGCCCAGCTTGCACGTGCCCAAGACGTGCAACCAAGCCGGCTGGCGCACGGCGTGCCACTGGGTGGCGAACTGGAATACGTGGATCGCGGAACCTTGTCGCATGCGTTCGGCAGCCGCAGCGAAATTCCAAACGACCAACTGAAACATCAGGAAACGAAGGAGCCAGTCCGGTGAGCGAGACGCTTTTCCACAAGATCCTGCGCCGTGAAATCCCGGCCGACATTGTCTTCGAAGACGAACATCTGTTCGCATTCCGCGACATTGCTCCACAAGCACCAATCCATGTCCTGTTCGTGCCGAAGCAGGATTTCGCCACGCTCAATGATGTGCCAGAGGATGCGGCGGTGGTGATCGGAAGGCTCGCAAGCGCTGCTGCCCGCTACGCGAAAGAACAGGGTTTCGCCGAGGACGGCTATCGCATCGTGATGAACTGCAACGGCGATGCCGGGCAGACCGTGTTCCAGATCCACCTGCACCTGCTGGCGGGCGCGCCGCTTGGGCGATTCGGCACGCAGGGCTGACTTTTTTGCCGCTTACCAGCCCCAACCCCAGCCGAAACGAAACGATGGCTGAGTCACAACATTGACCCGCTCGCGCTGCGGCCACAGGTAGACCACATCGGCCGATACCCGCGGGAATTTGTAGGTGAAGCCATCCACCTTGCGGTCCTCATAGCCTTCGATATGGCCGGTGAAGGTGACTTCGCGATTGAGTTCGAACAGTGCAGGGTCGTAGAAGCCGGTGCGGCAGGCGATGAAACGTCCCCAGGTGTCGTCGCTGGCCCAATAGGGGCGGCCATTGGCAGAGAGCTTGGTTGAAATGACCTCGAAGCAGGTACGGTCCGGGCGCGGCTCGGTGCGGATGATGCGCCCGCCCCAACGGACCATGCTGCCGGTGTGGTCCCCGTCTACCGCTTGGTGCGCAGTCAGCGCTTGGAACTGTCCCTGCAGTGGCTTGGGCTGAGTTGCGCAGGCAGCAAGCAGAGCAGTCGCTATGCAGATCGTGGTCAGTCGCATGTTCATGGCGATTCCTGGGGTGAACGGCGATGTGGAGGAAGAGCTTTGCGGGATCAGGGTCGCATACGACCGTCAATGCAATGTCATGGTCGATGCGTATCCATGTCCTGCAGCAAGCTGCGCAAATCTTCACTTGCGCCAGTTGTGCCTGATTGAGCGTAACGCGCGTTGGAGAAACGCAGGCTGAGCGAGCGTAGGCTTTGGCCGGCCTTCGGCACGTCAGCCCCGGCGCGTTCAGCCCAGGCCTGCGCCGGTTCATGCGTGAAGCGGCCGCTGCCAATCCGCACATAGCGCGCGCCCAGTCGCCGCCATGCACGCAGCAGCGGGTCACGTTCACGCTCGCCGCGGGCGATCAGCCAGGCCATCCATGCCAGTGCCAATCCGGCGATGAAAGCGAAGATCAGGATCAAGCCACGCATGCCGAGGTTGTCCATGCCGAATGGATCGAGCAGGTGTTGCTGGCGTTGCGCGTTATAGCCGAGCACGAAGTCGTTCCATCCGCGGCGCAGCCAGTCGCTGGCGTTGAACATCGGCACCAGGCCGGTGAAGCTGCCGATGCGGCCTGGCTGCCGATCTGCAAGCGTGTCATAGACGTGTTCCGGAGCCACCGCTGCAGTCGGATCCACCCGTACCCAGCCACGCTGCGGCAGCCAGATTTCGGCCCAGGCATGCGCGCGTGAGTGGAGCACAAGCCAGTAGTCGCCGATCGGGTTGCGGTATGCGCCGGCATAGCCGGTGACAACCCTGGCCGGAATCCCGGCGGCGCGCATCAGCACCACGAACGATGAACTGAAATGTTCGCAATAGCCTTGCTTGCGGTCGAACAGGAAGTCGTCGATTTCGTTGCGACCAGCTAGCGGCACGTTCAGGGTGTAGGCGAAGTCGCGTCTGATCCATGCCAGCGCGCGGGTGGCGATCGCCATGTCGCTACGGCCTTGTTCATCCTGGCCGGCCTCGCGCCGCCATTGCTGGCCCAACGCCACGGTGCGTGGGTTGAAGCCTTGCGGCAATGCGAGCGCGCGCTGCCGGAGCACGTCTGGCAGGTCGGGTTCGACCGCGAGCGGCACTGCCGACTGCATCCGCCAGCGGCTTACGTTGTTGAGCGGGTTTGGCGCATACACGCTGAAATCGCGGCTGATGCTGGCGCCGTCGGGTACATGGGTTGGTACATCCAGTGCGATCAACTGATCGCGATCCGTTGCTTCCAGTTCGACCTGGTAATCCCATTGGATCGGGCCGGCGCGCAGCTCTGCAGGTGGCACATGTTGCCGCCACGGGATCCGATGCCAGGTACTGCCATCGAAATCCCAAAGCACTGGCCCGCGCCAATACATCTGCTCAGGCCTGGGGGTCGCACCGAAAAATTGCACGCGTGCGGCCGGGCTGTCGTCGTTCAGCAGGTCGAGGAAACCGCCCGGGGTCATGCTGTCGGACAAGCCGGGACGGGCGACCACCCGATCCGGCAATCCCCACATGGGCGAGGGCAGGCGCGGGAACAGCCAGAAGGCGGCCAAGGCGAGTGGCAGGCCCAATGCGATCAGCCGCAGCACGCCGGTCGATGACGACCACCAATGTGCGCCTGCTGGCGGTTGCACCCCGGCCTGGTCGCGGGCCAGTTGCTGCAGGGCGAGCAATGCCAGGGCCGCCGCCGTCAAGGCCAGCACCAGGCTCAATGGCCCCTGGTCAAGCAGGAATGTCGCGAACGGCGCGAACAGGGCGAAGCCGATCAGGCTGCGGCCATCGCGCAGGCTGAAGGTTTCCGCCGGCTTCAGTGCCAGCATCGCAGCCAGTACCGCGCAGGCGGTGTCGCGGCCGATGCCCGGGGCGACCGCCGCCACCGCGACAATCGCGCCAATCCCCAGCACGATCCTCAGCAGGGAGGGGATCGGTTGGTGCCTGGACAGCAGCATGATCGCCAGCGCCGAGAGGCCAAAACCAATCCCCAGCGACCGTGGCAATTGCAGCAGTAGCGGCAACAGGCAAGCCTCGCTTGCGAGCAGTACCAAGCGGCGGCTGCGCATTTCCATCAACGGTGAGCGTGGCTTGGCCTCAGCCATGTGCGGCCTCGCCGGGTAGCAGGGCCAATGCGCGCAGGCAGCGATGCCGATGTGAGGTGCCTAGTCCCATCGGAATCAGCGCTTGCCCGGGGAGGGCCAGTGCATAGCGGCGGCCTTCGCGTTCGGCATCGTCAACCCAGCGCGCCAGCCGGCGGATGCGCTGTTCGTAGGGCAGGCCGGCGGTCAGTTGCCAGTCCAGGGTCAGCTGTTCGCTGCGGTGCTGTTCGTATTCGCGCACCAACAGGCTGCCGCGGCGTGCCGATGCCTTCCACGCCACGCTGCGGCGCGCATCGCCGGCACGGTAATTGCGCAACTGGTGGATGTCGTCGCCGGCGCGGGTGACATGCGCGCGGCCTGCGTCGCCCGCCGGTGCAGGCAGTGGGGGCGCCTGGGCTTCCGCGGCGGGATAAACCAGCAGGGATTCGTCGGGCCACACATAGCCCCAGGCACGCGCCAGCCCCAGCGGCTGCACGGTGCTCAGTTCGATCCGCGACACCGACAGCAAGCCGCGATGTTCGGTCGGCAACAGCAACTCGACAGTGCCGCCATGGCTGTCGAAACTGGTGTGAGCGAAGGCATCGCCATGGGCAACGCGCAAACCGCGGCGTACGCGTTGGTCGATCGCTCCGAGTGCGATGCGCAGGCGCATGGGCTCGCCGGCCGGCACCGGATCGGCAGCAATGGTGGACACCACTACGCCCGACAACTGCATGTGCGCGCCAAACAGGCTGGCCTGCGCGGCACCGGCGACCAGGAAGGCGAGCAGCAGTGCGGGGTTGTTGTTGAAGTTCAGCGCCCCGAGCATCATCGTGCCGAGCACGAAGCCGAAGAACAGGCCGCTGGCGGTGGGCAATACATAGATGCGTTGCCGGGTCATGCGCGCCGGCAGGGTTTCCGCCTGCCGAGGTCGCATCCATCCCTGGATCCTGGCTTGCAGCCGCCGGCGCAGTCCGCTGAACACTCAGTCCACCGGCACCGCGTGCAGGATCGCCTTGGCCAGGGTGGCGACAGAGGTGTCCGCCTCACCGACCAGGCGATGTTCGGCGACCGCGGCGAACAGTGCCTGCACGTCTTCCGGCAATGCGTGACTGCGACCCAGCAGCAGTGCATGTGCACGCGCTGCCCGCAACAGGGCAAGCCCCGCGCGGGGCGACAAGCCGACGCGAACGCCGGGATGGCTGCGGCTACGGCTGACCAGCGCCTGCACATAGCCGATCAATGCCTCGCTGGCATTTACACACTGCACCGCGCGGCGCAGCGCAATGACCTGTTCGGCATCCAGCAATGGCGATACCTGCGCGATCAGGTCGCGCCGATCAACGCCAGACAGCAGCGCGCGTTCTGCGACTTCGTCCGGATAACCCAGTGCGAGCCGCAGCAGGAAGCGATCAAGTTGCGAATCCGGCAACGGATAGGTGCCGGCGAGATCGACCGGATTCTGCGTCGCGATCACCAGGAACGGGTCGGGCAATGGACGGGTCTGGCCGTCGATGCTGACCTGGTGTTCGGCCATTGCCTCCAGTAGTGAACTTTGCGTGCGCGGTGGCGCGCGGTTGATCTCGTCGGCCAGTAGCACATGGGTGAACACCGGGCCTTTGTGGAATTCGAAGCGCCGGGTCTGCGCTTCGTATACCGAGACGCCCAGGATGTCGGCTGGCAACAAGTCGGAGGTGAACTGCACGCGCTGGAAGCCGAGGCCGAGCGTGGCCGCCATTGCATGCGCGAGTGTGGTCTTGCCCAATCCCGGCAAGTCCTCGATCAGCAGGTGGCCATCGGCCAGCAGGGCGACGAAGGCCAGCCGCACCTGTTGCGGCTTGCCGAGCACCAATGTATTGACCTGGGCCTGTGCATCGCGCAGGGCGGCGCGCAGGGCTTCGGGTAGGATCGCGTCGTTCGCCGGGGATGCAGTCATGTCGAGTATGGGCAATGGCGCCTCGGTCCGTGAGTCCACGAGTGTAGCGGGGTTGCAAGTTGATACGTGACAGGCCAGAGGTTGGATGCGCGCGACGCTGGTTCGTCGGGCTGTGGCTGGTCGTTTGTGCGATCAAGCTCGTATTGGCGTGGCAGTTGCCGGTATTCGTCGATGAGGCGTTCTACTGGCAGGAAAGCCAGCACCTGGCCTGGGCGTATTCCGACCTGCCTGGCCTGACTGCATGGCTGGCCTGGTTTGGTACGAGTTTCGGCGGCAACCACGCGTTTGCGCTGCGCCTGCCGTTTCTGCTGATCAGTGCGCTGATTCCATGGCTGATGGTGCGCATGACCACACATGAATTCGATGCGCGCACGGGCTGGCAGGCCGGCAGCCTGTCGCTGCTGCTGCCCTTGGCCGGCAGCATGGGTCTGCTCGCACTTCCCGATGTGCCCTTGCTGCTGGCGACGGTGCTGTGCCTGGATGCCGGCCTGCGGTTGTTGCGGCAGGTCGGGGCATTCGGTGCCGCGGAATTGGCAATGGGCCTGGCGATCGGCGGCCTATGCCACTACCGGTTCGCCGCGGTCATCGCGGTGGGTCTCGTCGCGATGCTGGTATTGCCGGCAGGTCGTCGCGTCTTGCGCAGTCCGTTGGCGTGGTTGGCGATCGTCGTTGGCGCGCTCGCTTGGCTTCCGCTGCTGCTGTGGAACCTGCATCACGGCGATGCCGGCCTGCAGTTTCAGCTGGTCGACCGGCATCCATGGCAGTTCAGCAGCGAAGGCCTGCGCCTGGGCCGGATGCAATTGCTGCTCGCAACACCACTGCTGCTGGTGGCCATGACTGTTGCAGCGTGGCGTGCTCTGGCCACCCGCAGCGATGACGCCTCGCGCTACCTGGCGCTGTGTGGTTCGCTGATCGTGCTCGGGTTTCTTGCGCTGGGCTTCTTCGCCGACCGCGAGCGGGTGAGCTTCCATTGGCCGTTGCCCGGCTACCTGGCGTTATTGCCTTTGGTGCCTTTGGTGTTGGCGCGTTGGTCGCGCGGCTGGCGGATCGCCACCTGGGTCACGGCAGGGCTGGGCCTGGCGGCGGTGCTCGGGTATTACGCCATCGCATCTGTGCCCGCGTTGCGCGCGCAAACGGCATCGCGCAATTTCCATCCGACTAATTTCGCCGGATGGGATGTGCTTGCCGATACGGTGCGGAGCAGGTTGGCGTCGATGCCACCCGGCACGCGCCTGATCGCCGGCGACTTCAAGCTGGGTGCCGAGCTGGGCTTTGCACTGGGTAATGCCGAGATCCCCGTGCTCGACCATCCGCTCAATGGCAAGCACGGGCGCGCGCCGCAGTTGGCGTTATGGGGACTGTTGCGCGAGAGACTCGATGTCGATGTCGACCGGCCCGAGTTACTGGTAATCGCAGCGAACGATGTCGAATTCAGCGACCTGCTCGGCTACTACCATCGCCTGTGCGAACAGGCCGGGCCATTGCCGGCGCCGCAGGTGGTGAACGTGGACCATGGCCGCCAGCGTTTCCTGTTGTTCGCGCTGCAGGCACGTGCGCCATCGCATGCCTGCACCACGCCATCGCTGGCTTTCCTCGATGCCCCCGGGCCGTCGGCGATGGTGGATCCATCGTTCGATGTTGCCGGTTGGGCATTCAAGGATGGGGTGGGACTCGCATCGGTCGAGATCCTGCTCGATGGCCGCGTGGCCGCATTGGCGGAATATGGCGAATCCAAGCCCGAGGTGGCCGGTTTCTGGAAGATCAGCAGCGATCCCAACCAGCCACGGGTGGGTTTACGCGGCCGCATCACGAATATCGCGCCCGGCGGGCATTGGCTGGGCCTGCGCCTGCATGGCGCAGACGGCAGCGTCGAAGACTGGGCCGAGCAGCGAATCACGGTTCGCTGACAGCTTGCGCGGTCAGGGCAGGGCGAAACCCGCCAGCCGCAGCACTCGACAGGTTGCAATCAGCGGAAGGCCGACCAGTGCGGTCGGATCCTGATTGTCGATGTGCTCGAACAGGGTGATGCCGAGGCCTTCGGACTTGAAGCTGCCGGCGCAGTCAAAGGGCCGTTCGGCATCGACATAACGTGTGATCTCCGCATCGTCCAGCGCGCGGAAATGGACCTCGGTGAGATCAAGCGCCGCAAACATGTGCCCATCGGGATGGGCCACGCACAGCGCCGTGTGGAAGCGCACGCAATGACCGCGCATCGCCTGCAGTTGGACAATTGCCGCATCGCGGCCGCCGGGCTTGCCGAGGGGCTGGCCGTTCAGTTCGGCGACCTGGTCGGAACCCAGCGCCCAGACATCATCCGATTGCTGCGACGCGACCGCCCAGGCTTTGGCGCGCGCCAGCCGAACTGCCAGATCGCTTGGGGCCTCATCTGGAAGAGGCGTCTCATCGACATCGGGACGGGCCACATCGAACGGCAGACGCAGGCGCCCGAGCAGCTCGCGGCGATAGACCGAGGTGGACGCCAGGATCAGCCGCGACATCGATCAGATACCAACCAGCCGGGCCTGGTCGACCCGCTGCAATTGGCCTTCGAGCTTGACCCGGGCGGCTTCCAGCGAGTCACGCACGGCTTGCAGGTGCTCCACGCTGGCGTCGTTGGCGTGTTCCTGCAGCCACAGGCGCTGGCGCAGGATTTCCTGCATCGCGCCGAGTACCGGGTCCTGCTGGTCGCCAGCAATCGCCTCGATTTCCTCCCGGGCGGTGCGCAACCGGGTTTCCAGGGCGTCGGCGGCATCCAGCAGCTCACGGATGGCGCGGTGGCGTCCGCTGCTGATGCGGCGTAACCGCCAGAGCAGGAACAGGGCACCCGCTGCAACAGCGGCTAAAATCACAGTCAGGGCGGCATTCATGTCTCCAGTCTGCGACAGCGCGAAGATAGCGGCAAACCTGTGCGCTTTGCCTCGACGCAGCGCTCGATCAGTCAACAAGTCCATGGTTTGACGAGAAAAGGCCAGTCCCGTAACATTCTCCGGCTTATGTCCCACACCGTGCCCGATGTGCTGGATGCTTGGCGGATGGTCGCGGCGCGGCGTGAATTCGAAGGTCGGATTCCGCTTGCGGCGATGACCCGGCTGGGCAGCAGCTTGTTTGATACCGAAGGCGAAGTCCGGTTCCGGCTTGCGTTCGGTATCGATGCGTTGCGGGTTTCGTACGTCGAACTCGGGATCGATGCCGAGCTGCCGCTGGAATGCCAGAGAAGCTTGAAGCGATTCCTGTTGCCGGTACGGATTTCGCAGCGGCTGGGCTTGATCCGTAATGAGGCCGATGAAGCGGCCCTGCCGGAGGAGTACGAGGCGCTGCTGGTGGATGCCGATGCGATGCTGCGGCCGGCGGAGCTGGTGGAGGACGAATTGATATTGGCGTTGCCGGTAGTTGCGGTGGCGCCGGATGCCGAAGTGGTCGAGCGCGATTTCGCGCCCACCATCGAGGAAACGGCCAAAGCCAATCCGTTCGCGGCATTGGTGGGGCTGAAGAAGGATTGAACGTCCAGCTATTTAAAATCGTTGGTACGAATTCGAGACCTTAGAGTTCGACTGACAAATCATCGCGGCTTGGCCGCACTGTTGTGGTCCCGTTTTCACAGTTTGGAGTTGCACGATGGCTGTCCAGAAGTCCCGCGTTTCCCCGTCCCGCCGTGGCATGCGCCGCGCCCATGACGCCCTGTCCGCCAAGCAGTTGGCCACCGACCCGACCAGCGGCGAGATCCATGTGCGCCATCACGTGACCGCCGATGGTTACTACCGCGGCAAGCAGGTCATCGCGCCCAAGGTCAAGGTCGTCGACGAAGAGTGAGCCGCGACCGCAAGGTCGTGTGAGCTTCCATGCCCGGCCGCGCCCTTGGTGCGGCCGTTGGCATTTCTGCGTTTCGCCCAATTTTGGGCCGGCCTCGGCCCGCCCCGGCCCGCCGCGCTATGGTGGCAGGCCTGCAAGGAGCTTCCCGCATGAGCCAGTCGTCCACGTCGCCGCGCCTGTTTTCCCGAATTGCCGGTACCGGCAGCTATCTCCCGGAAAAGGTGTTGACCAACAGCGACCTGGCCACGCGGGTCGACACCAGCGACGAATGGATCACCTCGCGAACCGGCATCCGTGAACGCCATGTCGCCGCTGAAGGCGAGCTCACCAGCGACCTGTCCCTGCATGCCGCGCGTCGCGCGCTGGAAGCGGCCGGTGTGGATGCGTCCGAGATCGACCTGATCATCGTCGGCACCACTACCCCCGACCTGATCTTCCCGTCCACCGCCTGCATCCTGCAGCACAAGCTGGGCATTGCCGGTTGTCCGGCATTCGACGTCAATGCCGCGTGCTCGGGCTTCATCTACGCGCTGACCGTCGCCGACCAGTTCATCCAGTCTGGCGCCGCGAAGACCGCGCTGGTGGTGGGTGCCGAAACCCTGACCCGGATGCTCGACTGGACCGACCGTGGTACCTGCGTGCTGTTTGGCGATGGCGCGGGCGCGGTAGTGCTCAAGGCCGATACCGAAACCGGCATCCTCAGCACCCATATGCATGCCGATGGCAGCAAGAAAGAGCTGTTGTGGAACCCGGTTGGGGTGTCCACCGGCTTCAAGCCCGAAGAACACAATGCCGGCGTTCGCGTGCTGATGACCGGCAACGAAGTGTTCAAGCATGCGGTCAAGGCGCTCGACAGTGTTGTCGACGAGGCGTTGTCTGCCAATGGACTTGCACGCGAGGATCTCGACTGGCTGGTGCCGCACCAGGCCAACCTGCGCATCATCGAGGCCACCGCCAAGCGCTTGGCGATGCCGATGGATCGGGTCATCGTGACCGTCGACCGGCATGGCAACACCTCCTCCGGCTCGGTACCGTTGGCACTGGACGAAGCCGTGCGTTCCGGTCGCGTAAAGCGCGGCCAGCTGGTGTTGCTGGAAGCCTTCGGCGGAGGTTTCACCTGGGGCTCGGTGCTGCTGCGCTATTGAGCCTTGCGCCTGCTGGCGCATTCACACTTGATGCGTGCAGTCACCACATACGCGCTGGTACAGACGCGTTAGAGCAATTGCTCGTATCATGCGCATCCGTAACAGGGGCCACAGAGGCCAATGCCACGCGTGACTGATTTCAATACTTCGCCATCGCTTGCGTTTGTGTTCCCGGGGCAGGGTTCGCAGTCGGTCGGCATGCTCGCCGAGCTGTCTGAGCTGCATCCCGGCGTGCGCGCCACCTTTGAGGAAGCCTCCGAAGGTGCTGGCGTTGACCTGTGGGCGTTGTCGCAGGCCGGTCCGGAAGAACAGCTCAACCGCACCGAATACACCCAGCCGGCATTGCTCGCCGCGGGCGTGGCCGTGTGGCGTCTGTGGCAGCAGCAGGGTGGCGCGCAGCCGTCGGTACTGGCTGGACATAGTCTTGGCGAATACGCCGCGCTGGTTGCGGCGCAGGCGATCTCCTTGCGCAATGCCGCGCATCTGGTCCGCATCCGCGGCCAGCTGATGCAGGCCGCTGCGCCAGCAGGAACGGGTGCGATGGCCGCCGTGCTCGGTGCCGAAGACGCACTGGTGCTTGAGGTTTGCGAGGCGGTCTCCGCCAGCGCGGTCGTGGTGCCGGCCAATTACAACTCGCCGAGACAGATCGTGATCGGCGGCCATGCTGCGGCGGTGGATGCGGCGCTTGCCATGCTGGCTGAGCGCGGTGTGCGCAAGACAGTGAAACTTGCGGTCAGCGTGCCGTCGCATACGCCGCTGATGCGCGACGCCGCCAATCGGTTGGCCGACACCATGGCCGGCATGGATTGGAGACTGCCGGTGTTGCCGGTGGTGCAAAACGTAGACGCGCAAGTACACGACAGCATCGATGCGATTCGCGAAGCCTTGGTGCGCCAGTTGTACCTGCCGGTGCAGTGGACCGGTTGCGTGCAGGCATTGGCCGCACGTGGCATTACCCGGATCGGCGAATGCGGACCCGGCAAGGTGCTGGCAGGACTGGCCAAGCGCATCGACAAATCACTTGAAGCGCGCGCGCTGGGAAGCGTGGGCGACTTCGAAGCGGCAATCGAGGAATGGACGGCATGAGCGAGCAAGATCTGAAAGGAGCGTCTTTGCAAGGCGCATCTCTGAAAGGGGAAGTCGCACTGGTGACCGGCGCATCGCGCGGAATCGGGGCGGCGATCGCCGATGAACTGGCGGCACGCGGCGCGACAGTGATTGGGACTGCGACGTCGGATGCAGGCGCACTGGCGATTGGCGAGCGACTTGCAGCTGTCGGTGGACATGGCCGCCGCTTGCAGGTCAACGAGGCGGGTGCGATCGAGGCATTGATCGATGCCGTGTCCAGTGAATTCGGCGGAATATCAATCCTGGTCAACAACGCCGGGATCACCCGCGACAACCTGCTGCTGCGGATGAAGGAAGAGGACTGGCAGGCGATCCTGGACACCAACCTGACCAGCGTCTTCCGCAGTTCCAAGGCGGTGCTGCGCGGCATGATGAAGGCGCGCAGGGGCCGCATCGTCAACATCGCCTCGGTGGTCGGAGTCACCGGCAATGCCGGGCAGTCCAACTACGCCGCGGCCAAGGCCGGGATCATCGCGTTCAGCAAGTCGCTGGCCAAGGAGATTGGTTCGCGTGGGATTACCGTGAATGTCGTGGCGCCCGGCTTCATCGCCACCGACATGACCGCCGATCTGCCTGAGCAGGCGCGCGAGACGATGCTGGCGCAAATCGCGCTGGGTCGCCTGGGCGAGCCGGAAGACATCGCCAAGGCGGTCGCGTTCCTTGTCGGGCCGTCCGCGGCCTACATCACCGGCGAAACTCTGCACGTCAACGGCGGCATGTACATGCCGTGATGATGTCAGTAAAGAGCTTCCCGTCAACAGACCCGTCGTGGGAGCGGGCCGGAGCTTGTGCCGGCCGGCTTTCCCGTACACTACCCACCTGAAACAACCGACTCCCGGGAGGAGCAACCAAACATGAGCACCATCGAAGAGCGCGTCAAGAAAATCGTTATCGAGCAACTGGGCGTCAAGGAAGAAGACGTCACCACAAGCGCGTCGTTCGTTGACGACCTCGGTGCAGATTCGCTGGATACCGTCGAGCTGGTGATGGCGCTCGAGGAAGAGTTCGAGTGCGAGATCCCGGACGAAGATGCCGAGAAGATCACCTCCGTGCAGCAGGCGATCGATTACGTGAAGGCCCACGTCAAGGCCTGAGGCTGCTGATGGGAGGTTCGCGCCGGGGCCGCTGATGCGGCCCCGTGCGTTTGTGAGTGTGGCCGTGCAAGCACGCAACAGTTCCCGCAACCGGCCCGCAACAGATAGTTTCAGGATCAATCGAGGAGCCGTCATGTCGAAACGACGCATCGTGGTGACCGGGATGGGCATGGTTTCGCCACTGGGCAACGACCTGGCCAGCAGCTGGGACGGGATCGTCAATGGTCGTTCGGGTATCAGTATGGTCGCCGGTTTCGATGCCTCGACCTATCCGACCCGGATCGCCGGCGAAATCCGCGACTTCGATGTCACCCGGTGGGTGTCGCCGAAGGACGCCAGGAAGATGGATCACTTCATCCATTACGGCGTGGCCGCATCCTTGATGGCGATAACCGATGCCGGACTGGAAGTGACCGAGGCCAATGCCGAACGCATCGGCGCGATCCTGGGTTCCGGCATTGGCGGCATCTGGGGCATCGAGGAAACCGCGATCAAGCTGCACCAAGGCGGTGTGCGCAAGATTTCGCCGTTCTACGTGCCCAGCACGATCATCAACATGTTGCCCGGCCAGGTCAGCCTGCTGACAGGCATCAAGGGCCCGAATTTTTCCGCAGTGTCTGCTTGTGCGACCGCCAATCACAGCATCGGCATGGCGATGCGCCTGATCCAGTACGGCGATGCCGACGTGATGGTCGCCGGTGGCGCCGAACGCGGCAGCTCGCCGACCTCGATGGGCGGTTTCTGCGCGATGAAGGCGATGAGCACGCGCAATGACGACCCGCATGCGGCGTCGCGGCCATGGGATGCCGAACGCGACGGCTTCGTGCTGGGTGACGGCGCGGGCGTGCTGGTGCTGGAGGAATACGAACACGCCAAGGCCCGCGGCGCGCGCATCTATTGCGAGCTGGCCGGGTTCGGTGCATGCGCCGATGCGTACCACATGACCGCGCCCAGCGAGAACGGCGAGGGTCCGGCGCGCTGCATGACGGCTGCATTCAAAGATGCGGGCGTGAATGCCAGTGATGTCGGCTACCTCAATGCGCATGGCACCTCGACGCCACTCGGTGACCTTGCCGAAACCCTGGCGATCAAGCGCGCACTGGGCGACCATGCGTACAAGACGATGATCAGTTCGACCAAGTCGATGACTGGTCACCTGTTAGGTGCCGCCGGTGGCGTAGAGGCGATCTTCTCGGTCAAGGCACTTCAAACCGGGATCATCCCGCCGACCATCAACCTGGAAAACCCGGGCGAGGGCTGCGATCTGGACTATGTGCCGAACATCGCACGTGAGGCCAAGGTCGACGTGGTCGTGTCGAACGGCTTCGGCTTCGGTGGCACCAACGGCACGCTGGTGTTCCGGCGCATCTGACTGCTGGTCTTCCTTCCCCCGCCTGCGGGGGAAGGTGCCGCAGGCGGATGGGGGCGTGATGACCCAGACCCGAGCCCTCCCCACCGACATCGACCTGCTGGCCCTGCATCGGCTGGCACCCGGACGCTATCCGGTGCTGTTCGAGTCCAGCGCCAGCGGCGCGCACGGCCGCTGGGACATGCTACTGGCGCATGCCGGCGAACGCTTGGAATTGCAGCGCGATGGCGTGGTCCGCGGTCAGGATGGTCATGCTCATGCAGGTAAGTTCCTGGATGTGCTGGATGCGCATTGGCGTGCCCTGCGATGCGAACACGATGCCGATGCCTACTGGCCATTTCGCGGCGGTTGGGCGCTGTTCCTCGGTTATGAACTTGCCGCGCAAATAGAACCAATCCTGCATCTGCCCGCTGCCGAAGGCGGCTTGCCGGTGGCCTGCGCATTGCGTTGTCCCGCCGCCGTACTACGCGACCGGGTGAGCGGCGAATGCATCGCGATTGCCGAGGCCGACCAAGCCGGTTGGTTGGATCGCATCGAAATCGATATCGCTGCGCTGGACGATTTGTCGCCGTTGCCAGCATGGCAAGCGCCGGTCGATGTGCAGGAAGAACCACCGCAACGCTTCATCGATGGGGTGGCGCGGATTCTCGACTACCTGGCCGCAGGCGATGTCTTCCAGGTCAGCCTGTCGCGTGGCTGGCAGGTTGGTTTCGAGGCGCCGTTGCAGCCGGCAGCACTGTTCCAGCGCCTGCGCGACCACAACCCGGCACCATTCGCGGGCGTGTTCGCGGGTGGCGCTTCTGATGGAACGGGCTGGAGCGTGGTCAGCGCCTCGCCCGAGCGCCTGGTGTCGGTGCAGGGGCGCGAGGTTGCAACCCGGCCGATTGCCGGCACCCGCCCGCGTTTCGATGGTGATGACGATGCCGCGCGCATCCGTGAATTGGTCGGCCATCCCAAGGAACGCGCCGAACACGTGATGCTGATCGACCTGGAGCGCAATGACCTCGGTCGCGTCTGCACGCCGGGTAGCGTCGTGGTCGATGAGCTGATGATCGTGGAGAGTTATCCGCACGTGCACCACATCGTCAGCAATGTGCGCGGAATACTGAAAGACGATGCGACGCCCGGCGCGGTCATTGCCGCGGTGTTCCCCGGCGGCACCATTACTGGCTGTCCCAAGATCCGTTGCATGCAGATCATCGCGGAACTTGAAGGCCAGGGTCGCGGCGCCTACACCGGCGCGATGGGCTGGCTCAACCGCGACGGCGACATGGACCTCAATATCCTGATCCGCAGCGCCGAGATCGAGTCGGGCGCGCTGCGCTTCCGCAACGGCGCCGGTATCGTGATCGATTCCAATCCACGGTACGAACTCGATGAAACCCGAGCCAAGGCGCGCGGCATGTTGCATGCACTCGGGGTGGCTGGATGAAGGCACGCATCTTCATCGGCGAAACTACCGTCGATGTGATTCCCGCGGATGATCGCGGTTTGGCCTATGGCGATGGCGTGTTCGAGACCATGCGCGTGCACGCGAGCATGCTGCCGCTGTGGCCGCGGCATCGCAAGCGACTGATGCTTGGCGCTCAGCAACTTGGATTGGCGTTGCCGCGGATCAATGTCATCGAAGCGCACATCAGCGAGGCCATCGCAGGCGTTGATGCAGGCGTGCTGAAGCTGCTGGTCACCCGCGGCAGCGGTGGCCGTGGATATGCGCCGCCAGCAGATCCGGTTTCGATGTGGATGCTGACATTGCACCCATTGCCATCGACATCATCGATTGGCTTACGCCTGCATTGCTGCCAGATCCGGCTGGCCGCGCAGCCGGCGCTGGCCGGAATCAAGCATTGCAACCGCCTTGAACAGGTGTTGGCGCGGGCCGAGTGTGATCAGGCGGGTTGCGACGAAGGCCTGATGCTGAGTACTGCGGGCGATGTGGTCTGCGCGACCGCTGCGAACCTTCTGATTCTGCGCGAGGGCCGCTGGACCACGCCGCCGGTTGAAGCAAGTGGCGTTGCCGGCGTATGCCGCGGCTGGCTGATCGAGCAGGGTCTGGTCGCGATCGGCATGCTGACGCCACACGAGGTCGAAACCGCTGACGCGTTGGCCCTGTGCAATGCGCTGCGCGGTATCCTGCCGGTGTCGTCGCTGGGTACGCATGAGTACCACCAGCATCCGGCTGTGGCGGCGCTGCAGACGCAGTTGGCCGCGGCATTTCCCATGTTCCAGGTGCACAAGGAGGTTGCGTGAGCCGTCGTTCTCCCCGGGCCTCTGGCGGCGCGTTGAAACGCATCCTTTGGCTGCTGTTGATCGCCGCAATCGTGGCGGGTGCCTGGACATGGCAGCGCTACCAGGGCTTTGCCAATGCTCCGCTGGTTGGTATCGAAGCCGGCGATCACCTGCTGGTGGCGCGTGGCGATTCGCTGGATTCGGTGTTGCGCAAGCTGCAGGCCGAGGGTGTGCGCACGGGTGAGTTGCTGCAGTGGAAGCTGCTCGCCCGCAAGCTGGGTGCGGCCGGAAAATTGCAGGTCGGCGAATACGCGCTGGAGCCCGGCATCGACCCCGAGCAATTGCTGCTGGCGATGCGCGACGGCAAGGTCGTGCGGCGCAAGTTCACCATTGTCGAGGGTTGGAACATCCGCGACCTGCGCGCGGCGCTGGCCAAGGTCGAGCTGCTCGAACATGCATCCAGGGACATGGACGATGCCGCCTTGATGCGCGCGCTCGACCATGCCGACCAGCATCCCGAGGGTCGTTTCCTGCCGGAGACCTATGCCTGGGTACGCGGAGACAGCGACCTGGACGTGTTGCGGCGTGCATGGCAGGCGATGGACAAGGCCTTGGATGCGGCGTGGACATCGCGTGCGGACGGCCTGCCACTGAACTCGAAGGACGAGCTGCTGACGCTTGCCTCGATCATCGAGAAGGAAACCGGGATTGCAGAAGAACGCCCCGCGATCGCCGGGGTGTTCGAGCGCAGGATGAAGGTCGGCATGCGCCTGCAGACCGACCCGACCGTGATCTACGGCATGGGCAGCGCTTATGCCGGGAATATACGGCGCAGCGACCTCACCACCGATACGCCCTACAACACCTATACCCGCGACGGCCTGCCGCCGACGCCCATCGCGATGCCTGGCGCCGCCGCATTGCGTGCCGCTACCCATCCGGCAGATGGCGATGCGTTGTACTTCGTCGCAGTCGGCGATGGCAGCGGCCACCATGTATTCACCCGTTCGCTGGCCGAGCACCAGGTCGCGGTGCGTGACTACCTGCAGCGCTATCGCGCGCAGCAACAGGCGGTGCCGAAGTGATGCCAGCAGGGCTCACCATCGAACCACGATTGATCACCCTGGAAGGCGGCGAGGGCGCCGGCAAGAGCACCGTGCTTGCGGCGCTGCGCGATGCGCTGCTCGCCGATGGTTGCGAAGTGGTGAGCACGCGCGAACCCGGCGGCACGCCATTGGCCGAACGCATCCGCGAATTGCTGCTGGATCCCTCGCACGAGGCCGCATCGCCGGAAACCGAATTGCTGCTGATGTTCGCCTCGCGCGCGCAGCACGTGGCCGAACGCATCCTGCCCGCGTTGCGACGCGGGGCATGGGTGATCAGCGACCGTTTCACCGACTCCAGCCACGCCTATCAGGGCGCAGGCCGTGGGTTGGATGGCGCGTTCATCGAGGACCTCGAACGCCGCGTTGTCGGCATCGAACCCGGCCTGACGCTGTTGCTGGATCTTGGCATCGCCCATGGCCGGGAACGCGCCCGTGGCCGCGACCTTTTGCCGGACCGGATCGAACGCGAGCGCGATGAATTCTTCGAGCGCGTGCGTGGCGGGTTCCTGGCGCGCGCGGCGGAGCATTCAGGGCGGTTCCGGGTGATCGATGCCAGTCCTGTCGCAAGCGTGGTGGCGGCCACGGCAGTTTCCGCGCTTACGCAGTATCGCGAGGACATGGCGTGAGCCTGTTGCCCGCACTGAGTCCCTGGCAGCAACGCGCCTACCAGCATGCCGCCGCGGCGCTGGCCGGTAGGCAGATGGGTCATGCGACCTTGGTGGTCGGGCCGGAGCGCATCGGCAAGCGGGTGCTGGCCGAGCATCTAGCGCGTCGCGTGCTGTGCCTGTCGCCGCTGGTGGATGGCGAGGCCTGTGGCAGCTGTCGCAGTTGCACGCTGTTTGCCTCGCGATCGCAATACGACCCACTGGAAACCCGCCCGGATGGCACGCCTTCGCAGCCGTGGGGGCATAGCGCGCATCCCGACCTGATGTTCATCGGCTACGAGATCAACCAGAAAACCGGCAAGCCGCGTGCAGAACTGGTGATTGAGCAGGTGCGCTCGCTGTCGGAAAAACTCACGCTGACGCCGCGCATGGGCGAGACCCTGGTGGCGATCGTCGATCCGGCCGATGCGATCAACTACAACGCGTTCAATGCGCTGCTCAAGACCCTCGAAGAACCGCAGCCAGGCCGTTACCTGTGGTTGCTGTCGAGCAATCCGGCGCGTCTGCCGGCGACCATCCGCAGCCGCTGTCAACGGCTGGAACTGCGCCTGCCGCCGCGCGCGGAAGCGTTGGACTGGCTGGCTGCACGCGGGCATTCGAGCGCCATCGCCAGTGAAGCGCTGGACGCGGCGCGTGGGCATCCCGGATTGGCCGATGCCTGGATTGCCAGTGATGGCATGACGTTGCGCCGCAGCGTCCGCCAGGACGCCGAGGCCTTGCAGCGCGGACAGGCCGCGCCGGTCGAACTGGCACAGCGCTGGGTAGCCGATGGCCGCACGGATGAGCGCCTGCGCCATCTCGCCGAGCTGGCCTTGCACGATGCGGCGGGCTTGACCGATCCGGCCCGAACCCGCACGCTGGCTGCGCGTTTTGATGCTGCCAATCGCACGCGGAACCTGCTGCGCACCACTGTGCGCGCGGACTTGGCGGTGGCGGAAACTTTGCTGGGGTGGTGCAGATGAAGGGGACGGCATGAGCGGACCAACAGGCGCAGGCGGCGCACGGCAAGGCATCCTGTCGCTGGTGGTGAAGGACAAGGGCGCGCTGTACAACGCCTACATGCCTTTCATCAAGCAGGGTGGCGTCTTCGTGCCGACCACGCGCCGCTATTTCATCGGCGATGAAGTGTTCCTGCTGCTGACCCTGCCTGATTCCTCCGAACGCCTGCCGGTGGCGGGGCGGGTGTGCTGGGTGACGCCGCCCGGTGCGCAGGGCAACCGCGTCGCTGGCATCGGCGTGCAGTTCGCCGATACCGCCGAAGGCGAACAGGTGCGCAGCAAGATCGAGACTACGCTTGCCGGTGCCATGAATGCGGACCAGCCGACGCAGACGATGTGATGTCGGTCTGAGTCTTGCAAGTGGCGACTAGGTTCGGCCATCCGGGCCTCACCAAGTCGCTCCTGCCCTTCGCATCCTGCTACGGGCGGCCCTCGGCATGCGAGGCAGTGCCTCGCAGCAATGCCTCGTTGCCCCAGCCCGGTCGCGGCGCGAAGCGGTCGCCATGCGCGGCCTGCAGTGCCTTCAGTCGCGCAAGCAGCACTTCGGCGCCGGTCTCGCGGATGTACTGGATCGGGCCGCCGCGGAACGGGGCGAAACCGGTGCCAAAGATTACCCCGGCATCCAGCAGTTCGGCATCGGCAACCACGCCATCGTGCAGGCAGGCCACCGCTTCGTTGAGCAGGGGCAGGATCAGGCGATCCTGCAGGTCCTCGGGCGTCTTGTAGTTGGCCGGCATCTCGGGCTTTTGTGGCTTGCCGTTTTCCCAGCGGTACACGCCCTGGCCATCTTTCTTGCCACGCTTGCCTTGCTCCGGTGGGCTCTGCAGGGCAGCCGGGATCGGCAGGCCGAGGAACGGCGCAAGTTCGCCGCCCACACCTGAGGCCACATCCAGGCCCACGGTATCGACCAGCTCGATCGGCCCCATCGGCATGCCGAACGCTACTGCGGCCTTGTCGATCGCCGGTCCGGGAATGCCTTCGGCATAGGCGGTCATCGCTTCCAGCATGTACGGGAACAGCACGCGATTGACCAGGAAGCCGGGCGTGCCGGCGACCGGCACCGGCAGCTTGTCCAGCTTCTTGCAAAACGCGGCCAGCCGCTGCTGGGTCTCGGCGGCCATGCTGTCGTGGTGGATGATTTCCACCAGCGGCATCAGCGCGACGGGGTTGAAGTAGTGCAGGCCGGCGAACTGCATGGGCCGGGCAATGTGGCCACTTAATTCGGTCAGCGGAATCGACGATGTATTGCTGGTCAACAATGCATCGGCCTTCATCCGTGGCTCGACGTCGGCATATAGGTCGCGCTTGGCTTGCGCCTGTTCAATGATGGCCTCGATCACAAGATCTGCTTCGGCAATCCCGTCACCGGCAAGGTCCGATTTCAGTCGCGCAGCCACCGCCGGGCGTTTGGCATCGTCCTTCACCTTCTTGGTGAAAAAGGCCTGCGCGCGGGTCAGTGCGGCATCGATGAAGCGCTGCTCGCGATCTTGCAACGTCACCTCGAAGCCCTTGTAGGCCGACCAGGCAGCGATGTCGCCGCCCATCACGCCGGCGCCGATTACATGCACGTGCTGGATGGCCGGCCCCGAGTATTTACCGCCGATGCCCTTGAGTCGCTCCTGCAGGAAGAACACCCGGATCAGGTTGCGCGCGGTCGGCGTGGCCGACAGTTTCACCACCGAGCGGCGTTCTGCGGACAGCCGCGACTGGATGCTGCCGCTGCTGCGCCGCCAGGTCTCGATCAAGCTGTAAGGGGCCGGGTAATGCGCCTTGCGGGCCTTGCGCGCGACCTGCTTGACCAGCATCGGGGCCAATATCTGCCGCGCCAGCCAGGTATTGGTGGCCCATGCGGTCACGCGCTGCTTGAACGGGCGTTGCGTGCCGCGCTTGACCAGCTCGATCGCGGCATCGACGAGTACTGCTGGTTCGGCGACCTTGTCGACCAGGCCAATCGCGCGTGCTGCGCTGGCCGAGAGGGTCCTGCCGGTCAGCATCATGTCGAACGCGGCTGGCGCGCCGACCAGCCGTGGCAGGCGCACGCTGCCGCCCCAGCCCGGATAGATGCCGAGTTTCACTTCCGGCAGGCCGATCCGGGTCGATGGATCGTTCGACGCCACTCGATAGCGGCAGGCCAGTGACAACTCTGTTCCACCACCCATGCAGAAACCATGGATCGCCGCGACCGTGGGGCAGCGCAGCTGGGACAGGCGCTGGAAGACTTGCTGGCCGCGGCGGATCGCGTCGTCGGTGGTGCCGCGCGCGTCGAACTCGCGGAATTCGCGGATGTCGGCACCAGCGATGAAGCCGCTGGGCTTGAGTGAGCGGATCACCACGCCCTTGGGCGGATCCAGGCTGATGCGTTCCAGTATTGCGTCTAGCTCCAGCAAGACGTTTTGCGCCAGTGCGTTCACCGATTCGCCGGCCCGGTCCAGGCCGATCACCAGGATGCCATCCTCGCGTGGCTCTACTTGCCAGTGCTGGAAACGGAGCCCGTCGAAACTGTTTGCAAAGGAGTCGACCATAAACTTGCGATCCAGACAAAAGTTACGGCTATCGTAGCCCGCCAGCACTTGAATGCTTGTCTAATCGCCTTCACTCAAATCCAGTGCCGAGGAACTTTTGTGGCGCACCATTGTCACAACGTCCGGAACGCACCGGGCCCACCTTTGAGGCATCGGCGCGAAATGGCAGAGGATGACGTGTCGCAAGCGCTGGATCAGGATCTCGTCGCCCGCGTGCAACGCGGTGATAGCGCTGCCTTCGATCTGCTGGTGCGCAAGTACCAGCATCGGGTCGGTGCATTGATTTCGCGCTATATCCACGACTGGAGCGAAGTCCAGGACGTGGCCCAAGACACGTTTATTCGCGCTTATCGCGCGATTGGCGGTTTTCGTGGCGATGCGCAGTTCTCGACGTGGCTGCACCGGATCGCGGTGAACACAGCCAAGAACCACCTTGTGGCTGGCAACCGGCGGCCGCCAACCGACGACATCGAGATTGAGGATGCCGAGCAGTTCGAATCCGGCCTGCGTCTGCGCGACAACGACACCCCAGAACGCGAACTGATGCGCCAGCAATTGGAACAAACCGTGCTGCGTGCGGTCGAAGAACTGCCGCAGGAGCTGCGCGAGGCGATCACCTTCCGCGAAGTGGAAGGAATGAGTTACGAGGAGATCGCCGAACGCATGAACTGCCCGATCGGCACCGTGCGTTCGCGCATCTTCAGGGCCCGCGAGGCCATCGACGAGCGCATGAAACCGCTTCTGGAAAACGACAACGTCCGCAACCGAGCACAGGCATGAAGACCGCAGGTATTAGTGGAGAGATGGCCATGGATGCAACCGACCTGACCCAACTGAGCAGCCGCGAACAGCTGTCCGCGTTGATGGATGGCGCGCTGCCCGCGGACGAGACCCGTTTCCTGCTGCGTCGGCTGCAGCACGATGATTCCCTGGCGGAATGCTGGGAACGATGGCGATTGTCCGCGGAAGTGATGCGCGGGCTCGCCCCGGCGCAGCGATTGCCGGCGGATTTCGCGTCGCGCGTGGCCGCTTCGCTGCGTGGCGAAGACCAGCATGGCGGAGCAAGGGTCGAAACGGTTACAACCAGCAAGCACACGGTGCGTACACCGGCCTGGTTGCGCTGGGGCGGTGGAGCGGCGATGGCGGCCTCGCTGGCGGTCGTTGCTTTCATGACTCAACCGGTTGCATTGGAATCGCCCGGCAACCTGCCAGATAGCACTGTGGTAGCTGTCATCGATACTGCGCCGTCGCTTGCAAGCGACGCCGCCGCTCTTTCAAAGGTGCCAGCACCCAAGGCGCCTGCGCCGCAGGCCCCCGCGCAGAATCCGGCCGGCGCCAGCCTCGAATCGCAGACTGCGGCGCTGGCATCCGCCGTCGCTGCCATAGCCCGTCCCGCGCGCAACAACCGCCGTGGCAATCAGGCCAACGCGATGCAGGCAGCTTCAATGTTGACCGCAGCGAACGATAAGCAACCCATCGACGCCGGAATTGCCGCCGCCAGCAACATCCCGTCGTTGCTGCCGCAGGCCGACATCATCACTCGTCCGTGGCCTCGCTCGGTATTTCCGCACGATGGCAACACCGGCATCACGGTCGGCTTCGGCGACAGTGCCCGCAACGCAGCGCCGTATAACCCGTTCCAGGTGCGCAGGGGCATCGGCAACCTGCCACCGGTGTTGCTCGGACAGCCCAACCGGCAGGATGCAACGCCGCCCGCGGACAATCGCGAAGGCAACAGTACAGATGGCGTTGCCGAAAATGAGTTGCCGCAGTCCTGATCGCCGTACTGCAGGTTCCATCGACATTCGCACTCTGAATTCCGCGCTTCAAACTTCGCGTTTCAAACTCACACACCCCACAGCAAACGAGGATTCGTCCACGATGCCTGCCGCCACGCGCACGTCTGTATTTCGCCCCGTCGTCCTTTCCACCGCGCTCGCACTGATCATTGGTGGCGGCGTGGGTTGGTATTCCTCCTCGGCAGCTGCGCAACCGCCGCAACAGGCGATGTCGCCAGCACCGCAACTGGTGGTCGGCTTGCCCGATTTCACCCGCCTGGTTGATGAAGTCGGTCCGGCGGTAGTCAGCGTCGAAGCCGAAATCGGCAGCAAGCCGCAGGTTGCGCAACAGCGTGGGCAATCCCCGCAGATACCGGACGAGGACCAGATCCCGGAATTCTTCCGGCGTTTCTTTGGTCCCGGTGGCATGCCCGGTCAGCCTGGCCAGCAGCAGGAGAGGCCACGCGGTGTCTCGCAGGGCACCGGCTTCATCATTTCCAGCGATGGCTACGTGCTGACCAATCATCACGTGGTCGACGGCGCCGATACCGTGCGGATTCGTCTTGCCGATCGTCGCGAGTTCACCGCCAAGGTCGTGGGTAGTGACGAGCAGTCCGACGTCGCCCTGCTCAAGATCGCGGCGACTGGCTTGCCAACCCTGCGCATCGGCGACTCCAAGACCTTGAAGTCCGGCCAGTGGGTGGTGGCGATCGGTTCGCCGTTCGGGCTGGACCATTCGGTGACCGCCGGCATCGTGAGTGCAGTTGGCCGCGCCAATCCCTATGCCGACCAGCGCTACGTGCCCTTCATCCAGACCGATGTGGCGATCAATCGTGGCAATTCTGGCGGTCCCTTGCTGGACACGCGCGGTCAGGTGGTCGGGATCAATTCACAGATCTTCAGCAATTCCGGCGGGTATCAGGGTGTCAGCTTCGCGATCCCGATCGATGTGGCGATGAATGCGGTGCAGCAGCTCAAGGCGACTGGCAAGGTGACCCGGGGGCAACTGGGCGTGCAGATCCAGGCGATAAGTCGCGACAATGCAAAAGCGCTTGGTCTGGCCGATGCGCGTGGTGCGCTGGTCGCAAGGGTCGAACCCGGTAGCTCGGCGCAGAAGGCCGGCATCCAGCAGATGGACGTCATCAGCCGCGTCAATGGCGAGCCGATCAACGATTCCAGCGACCTGCCGCCGATCATCGGTGCGATGACGCCTGGTACCAAGGTTACCTTGGAGTTTATCCGCGACGGCAAGCCGCGCACGGTCACCGCCGTGCTCAACCAGCTCGATGAGCGCGCGGCGACTGCGTCCATGGGCGATAAAGGCGACAACGACACCAGTCCAGGTCCGGCGGCCGCAGCCCAAGCCAATGCGCTTGGCATTGTCGGCGAGAACCTGGATGGCGCCCAACGCCGCCAGCTGGGCCTGCAGGCAGGCGAGGGCGTGCTGATTGCACGGGTGGAAGGCATGTCCGCGCGCGAAGCCGGTCTGCGCCCGGGCGACGTGATCCTGGCAGTGGGCCGCAAGGATGTCGGTAGCGCCGATGCCTTGAATGCGCAGCTGCGTGGGGCCAAGGCTGGCCAGACGGTCATGCTGCTGGCGCGGCGTGGCGGCAGCACCCAATACGTCACCGTCACTCCGGCGCAGCACTGATCGGTGCGAGGCTGAGCGACGCACGCTTGCAGGACGAGGTCCAATGGAAGCGGTCATGGGGTGCTGTGCGATAATCCGCCGTTTACCCCCACGGCCGTGTTCCTTCGGCCCACTCGACCGAAGCAGCCCCAGTCCATGCAGCACGACGCCATGCGGTTCATCCGCAATTTCTCGATCATCGCCCACATCGACCACGGCAAGTCGACCTTGGCTGACCGCATCATCCAGTTGTGCGGCGGCCTGCAGGATCGTGAGATGGAAGCGCAGGTGCTGGACAGCAATCCGATCGAGCGCGAGCGCGGCATCACCATCAAGGCGCAGTCGGTGTCCTTGCCGTATACGGCGAAAGATGGCGTGACCTACCAGCTCAATTTCATCGACACGCCCGGCCATGTCGACTTCAGTTACGAGGTCAGCCGCTCGCTGGCAGCCTGCGAAGGCGCGCTGCTGGTGGTCGATGCCGCCCAGGGCGTGGAAGCGCAATCGGTGGCCAACTGCTACACCGCGGTGGAGCAAGGCCTGGAAGTGGTGCCGGTGCTGAACAAGATCGACTTGCCGACCGCCGACATCGACAAGGTCAAGGAAGAGATCGAAGCGGTGATCGGCATCGATGCCGAGGATGCAGTGGCGATCAGCGCCAAGACCGGCCTGAATGTGATCGACGTGCTGGAAGCCATCGTCAAGCGCATCCCGCCGCCGAAGCCGCGCGATACCGACAAGCTGCAGGCACTGATCATCGATTCCTGGTTCGACAACTACCTTGGCGTGGTCTCGCTGGTGCGGGTCATGCAGGGCGAGATCAAGCCAGGCGACAAGATCCTGGTGATGTCCACCGGACGTTGGCACCTGGTCGACAAGGTTGGCGTGTTCACCCCCAAGCGCAAGGACCTGGCCAAGCTCGGTGCTGGCGAGGTCGGTTGGGTCAATGCCTCGATCAAGGACGTGCATGGCGCGCCGGTCGGCGACACGCTTACATTGGCATCGGATCCCGCGCCGCATGCACTGCCCGGATTCCAGGAAATGCAGCCGCGCGTGTTCGCTGGTCTTTTTCCGGTCGATGCCGAGGACTACCCGGACCTGCGCGAGGCGCTGGACAAGCTGCGCCTGAATGATGCCGCGCTGCGCTTCGAGCCGGAAAGTTCCGAGGCGATGGGTTTCGGCTTCCGCTGCGGCTTTCTCGGCATGCTGCACATGGAGATCGTGCAGGAGCGGCTGGAACGCGAGTACGACCTGAACCTGATCAGTACCGCGCCGACGGTGGTCTACGAGGTGCTCAAGACCGATGGCAGCATCGTGTCGATGGACAACCCGGCCAAGCTGCCGCCGATCAACCAGGTGCAGGAAATCCGTGAGCCGATCATCCGCGCGAATATCCTCACCCCGCCGGACTACATCGGCAACGTGATCAAGCTGTGCGAGGACAAGCGCGGCATCCAGGTCGGGATCACCTACATGGCCAGCCAGGTCCAGGTCAGCTATGAGCTGCCGATGGCCGAGGTGGTGCTGGACTTCTTCGACCGCCTGAAATCGGTCAGCCGCGGCTACGCCTCGCTGGATTACCACTTCCTGCGCTTCGAGGCTGGCCCCTTCGTGCGCGTGGATACGTTGATCAATGGCGACAAGGTCGATGCGTTGTCGCTCATCGTCCACCGTTCGCATGCAGATCGCCGTGGCCGCGAGCTCACCGAGAAGATGAAGGAACTGATCCCGAGGCAGATGTTCGACGTTGCGATCCAGGCCGCGATCGGTGCTCAGGTGATCGCCCGCACCACGGTCAAAGCCATGCGCAAGAACGTGCTGGCCAAGTGCTACGGTGGCGATGCTTCGCGCAAGAAGAAGCTGTTGGAGAAGCAGAAGGCAGGCAAGAAGCGGATGAAGCAGGTGGGCAACGTGGAGATCCCGCAGGAAGCATTCCTCGCCGTGCTGCAGATGGACAACAAGTGATCGCTATCGACCCGTTACCGATGGAGTACGCGCAATGATGGTGTGGTTCGAAACGATCCTGGTCTCATTGACCGCGCTGACCGGCTTGATCTGGCTACTCGACAAACTGTTCCTGGCCAAGCGCCGCGCCGCTGCTGCGGGCCTGCTGGAAGAGCCGAAGGAGCCGATCGTGGTGGACTACGCCAAGGCGTTCTTCCCGATCCTGGCGCTGGTGCTCGGGCTGCGAAGCTTCGTTGCCGAACCGTTCCGGATCCCGTCCAGTTCGATGATGCCGACCCTGCTGACCGGTGACTTCATCCTGGTCAACAAGTTCGCCTTCGGCCTGCGCTGGCCGATCACCAACAAGAAATTCCTCGACATCGGCGAGCCTCAGCGTGGCGATGTGGTGGTGTTCCATCCGCCACAGCTCCCGAAGGAAGACTGGATCAAGCGGATCATCGGGCTGCCTGGCGACACCATCGGGTTTCACGACAACAAGGTCACGATCAACGGCAGAGTGCTGCCGTATCGAAACGAAGGTGAGTACCTGGGGACTGGGGAAGGGACCCCGGAAACCGGTTCGACCAAGTTGACCGAAAGTCTGCCTGGACGGCCACATTTTGTGCTGGAGTGGGAGTACAACAGGGGGGATGGTGACTGGACGGTGCCGGCAGGGCATTATTTCGTCATGGGCGACAATCGCGACAACAGTGAAGATGGCCGCTTCTGGCCGACGCACTTCTTGCCGGAAGCAAATCTGCGCGGCAAGGCGTTCCTGATCTGGATGAACTTCGACCGTACTGCCGACCACGTAGTGGATGTTTCGCGGATCGGCACCCGTATCCATTAACGCGACAACTCAGGGGTCAAGGGGAGCAGCAATGAATCGCAAGCACAGTGGCATGACCATGATCGGCTTCCTGATCACCTTGGCGGTGATCATTCTCTTCATCTATTGCGGCATGAAGATCATTCCGATGTACTCCGAGTTCTACTCGGTCAAGCAGGCATTGGCCGGCATGGCCAGCGAGCCAGAGTTGGGCAATGCGTCGAAGGACAAGATCCGGACGCTGTTCAATCGTCGGATGGACATGAGTTACGCGCTTACCGTCCTGAAAATGGATCCACTCAAGATTGAATCCACCGATACCGGCTACATGTTGACCGTCGAATACGAGCGTCGTGAGTCGTTGATCGCCAATCTCGATATCGTGGGCAAGTTCCATGCCGAGCAGGCGTTGGTGCGTGGTGCGGGCGTGTCCAATTAATTTGCCACAGGGGAACTTTGCCGGTCATGCATTCAATGATGTCGGCCTGCTGCAACAGGCACTGACCCATCGCAGCGCCGGCAGTCCGCACAATGAACGGCTGGAATTTCTTGGCGACGCATTGGTCAACCTGATCGTCGCCGAAACCCTGTACCTGGATTGGCCACGTGCCGATGAGGGCGCGCTGACACGGGCGCGCGCTGAGCTGGTGCGTGAATCCGCGCTGGCCGTAATCGCGCGTGAGTTGGCCCTCGGCGAACACCTGGTACTGGGGCCGGGCGAGATGAAAACCGGCGGTCATCGCCGCGATTCGATCCTGGCCGATGCACTGGAAGCGCTAGTCGCTGCGATCCATCTGGATGCAGGTTTTGAAGCCTGCAAGGCAGTGGTGTTGCAGTGGTTCGCGCCACTGCTGGCGGCGCTGCCGCCACCGCACAAAGTCGGCAAGGACCCCAAGACCCGCCTGCAGGAATGGTTGCAGGCACGCCAGCGCAGCTTGCCCGTCTATGCATTGGCCGAGGAATCCGGCGACGACCATGCACGTATTTTCAAAGTCAGTTGCACGCTGGCCGAGCCGGCATTGAATACCATGGGCGAGGGCAGCTCGCGTCGCGCCGCCGAACAGCAGGCCGCCGAAGCGGCCCTGCAGGAGATCGAGGCATGAGTGTGAATGCACAAGCGCAACACAGCGGGGCGGTGGCGGTCATTGGCCGTCCCAATGTCGGCAAATCGACCTTGGTCAACGCATTGGTCGGGGCCAAGATCAGCATTACCTCGAACCGACCGCAGACCACCCGGCATCGCCTGCTGGGCATCGCCACGTTCCCCGGCGGCCAACTGCAACTGGTGGACACGCCCGGCATCCATGGCGAACAGGGCAAGCGCTCGGGCAAGGCGATGAACCGGATGATGAACCGGGCCGCACGTGGCGCGCTGGAAGGCGTGGATGCGGCCATACTCGTAATCGAGGCCGGCCGCTGGGACATGGAAGACGGGCTGGCCTTCGATGCCCTGCGCGATGGCGGTTTGCCGGTCGTGCTGGTAGTCAACCAGGTCGACAAGATCAAGGACAAGAGCACGCTGTTGCCATTCATTACCAAGGTCACCGAAGGCCGCGACTTCGCCGCCGTGCACCCGCTGTCCGCGCTCAAGCGCAAGGGCCTGGAGCCGCTGGTGGAGACGCTGCTGCAACTGGTACCGGAAGCGGCGCCGGAGTACGGCGAGGACGAGATCACCGACAAGAGCCAGCGTTTCCTGGCTGGCGAGCTGGTTCGCGAGCAACTGATGCGCCAGCTTGGCGACGAGCTGCCCTATGCGACCACGGTCGAGATCGAACAATTCGGGGAAGAGCCATCGCCAAAGGGTGGCGTGATGTATCGCATTGATGCCGTGGTCTGGGTCGAACGCGAGGGCCAGAAGGCGATCGTGATCGGCAAGAAGGGCGAACGCCTGCGTGAGATCGGCACCCGCGCGCGGCTGCAGATGGAACGCCTGTTCGACAGCAAGGTGTTCCTGCAGACCTGGGTGCGCGTGCGCGAGGGCTGGTCGGACGACGAAGCTGCCTTGCGCTCGCTCGGCTACCACGACTGAACCATGCAGCGTTACGTCGGCGAGCCGGCGTTCGTGCTGCACGCGCGACCGTGGCGCGAGACCAGCCTGTTGGTGGAAGTCCTCAGTGCGAACCACGGCCGTGTCGGGTTGCTGGCGCGTGGCGTGCAGGGGCCGAAGCGGCATGTACTGCGGGCGGCGCTGCAGCCGCTGCAATCGATCCGTTTTGATGCGGTCCAGCGTGGCGAGCTGGCCCAACTGACCTCGGCTGAAGCCGTGGACGCATTACCCATGCTGCGCGGCGATGTGGCGATGGCCGCGTTTTACCTCAACGAGTTGTGCATGCGCCTGGCCCCGCGCGAGGATCCGCAGCCGGACATGCACGCGGCGTATGCCATTACCCGCGAACGCTTGCGGAGCAACCAGCCGCTTGCGTGGACCTTGCGTCGCTTCGAGCGCGACCTGCTGGAGTCGCTCGGCGTGGGCTTCGCACTGGATCACGATGGCGATGGCCAGCCGCTGGATCCGGCCGCACGCTATCTGCTGGATCCCGAATACGGCCCGCGACGTGCATTGAACGATCGTGGTGATGGACGCCATGCGGCAGCGACCGGCTGCGGCCTGCTGGCATTGGCTGCGGATGCAATCCCGGAGCGCGACGACCTGGCCAGCCTGCGCCTGCCGCTGCGCGCATTGCTTCTGCACTACCTGGATGGGCGTGGCCTGAAATCCTGGGACATGCTGGGTGAACTGGGGCGGCTATCCGCCGCTCGCCCCGGCTGAAGCCAGCACCTCGTCGACTGCGGATTGCAACGCGGTTAGTGCATCCCCGTCCAGTGGCGTGGCCTGCATCTGGCGCACCACCTGGCCCAGTCGCGCTGCGCCAACGAAGCCGCAACTGGCAATCAGGCGGTGCAGTTCATCGCGCACCCCGGCCTCGTTGCCCTCGATGCAGGCCTGGGTAATGCGATGCCGCTGGCCCGGTAGCTCCTCCGCGAACAGTCCGCGCAAGGCATCGACATTGGCGCGTTGGCCGCCAAGTGCCGCCAGTGCGGCCGCATCGTCCCAGCGTCGCAGGTCGGAGAGGAGTGTTGGTGTCGAAGTCGCCTGCGGAAGATGCCGTTGCAAGGCAAGCTTCAAGTCGACCATGCCCAGCGGCTTGCGCAGCACCTCCACGAATCCCGCTGCAAGCAGCTCATCGCGCAGCGCGGTCTCGGCGGCAGCGGTATGCGCGAGTGCAGGAGCCATCACGCCTTGTGCCCGGAGGGCCTGCAGCAAGGTTGCGCCGCGCCCGTCGGGCAGGTGGGCATCGATCAGCAGCAGCGCATGGTAATCAGCGCTCGCAATGGATAGCGCCTGGGCAACACTGCCAGCCACGTCCACTTGTGCCGGAAGCGATGCCACGACCTCGCCCAGGTAGGCGGCGCTGACCACATCGTCCTCGACCAGCAGGATCCGCGGGATCGAAGGCATCGAAGCCAAGAGTCGTTCGTTCATTGCACCCTCGCGGTGGCTGGGTATGCTGCGCGTATGTCGCGGCCGATCTTACCTGTTCACCTCCTGCTGGCCGCGCTGCTGTGCGTGTCGCCGTTTGCGCCGGTGCCAGCGCAGGCGCGGGTGGCACAGGCGCGTATTGCAAAGGTCGCCACGCCCGTTGCCACATTGGAGCAAGTTCGGGTAAAGCTCGATTGGCCCGATGGCGCGCCTGCCGGCACGCTGGACCTGTGGGCTGCACGCATTGATGCGCCTGATTTGGGCTACGAGTACCGCGACTTGCATTGGCAGTGCCGGCTGCGGCGCGCCGACCACGACGGTTGGCAATGCGATGGCTTGCTGCGTTCCGGCAGCGCAGAACCATTGCGACTTGCCGTGCAGTTCGATGCCGCCGTCACCAAGGCGAGCCTGAGCCGAGGGTCTGCACGGATTGCACTGGATCGCAACGTTGCCAGCCCCGACCTGACCAGTTTCGACCTCAGCAAGGTGCCGCTGCATTGGGTGCAAGCACTGTTGGCGAAGGCCTGGCCCCAGGCGCGACTGACCTCCGGCGAACTCGATGGCCGGTTGCTCATTGATGCAGGCACCGGCCGTCCATTGCGTATCGCAGGTCCGCTGAAGGTGAGCGGGATGGGACTGGAAACCGCCGATGCCAGTACTGCCGCCGAACACCTCGGTGGTCATTTCAACATCGACTACCGGACCACGCCGGCACTGTCGTTGCTCGCAGTCGATGGCGAGTTGCAAGGTGGCGAATTCCTCACCGGCAATACCTATGTCGCATTGCCGGCATCGTCGATTGGCCTGCGCATCGATGCCATGCAGCACGATGGCGGCGGCTGGGAACTGCCACGCATCGAATGGCACGACGGTGATGCGCTGAATGCCGAAGGCAGCGCCGCATTCGGTGTGGATGCCAGCCTGGCGAAACTCGACATCGACATCCACAGCGCCGACATGAGTCCATTGCGCGAGCGCTATCTATCCGGTTGGCTGGGCCTGTTCGGGCTGGGCGATGTTGGACTGAAAGGCGCAATGAACCTGAAAGTCCAGGTGCGCGATGGCGTGTTGAGCCAGGCCGACGCGGAGCTGCATGGGGTCAATCTCGGCGATCCGGCCGAGCGTTTCGTGTTCAACGGGTTGCAGGGTGACGTGCGCTATTCCGCGGGTGCGCCGGTGCGCAGTGAGCTGCGTTGGAACAGAGGCAAGCTGTACGGACTGGATTTCGATGCATCAACGCTGCCGTTCGAAAGCGATGGCGGCCTGTTGAAGTTCCGCGAAGATGCCGTGGTGCCGATGATGGGCGGACGCATGACCTTCCGCGACCTGGTGATCCGTCCGCCGCAGGGTGAGGCCGGTACTGATATCCGCTTCGCCCTCGTGCTGGACGACATCGACTTCGGTCGTGTATCGAAGGCACTTGGCCTGCCGGCGTTCAAGGGCAGGCTTAGCGGCACGATTCCGAAAGCGCATTACGCCAATGAACGCATCGATTTCGACGGTGGCCTGTCGATGCAGTTGTTCGACGGCCGGGTTGCGTTCTCATCGTTGGCGCTGGAACGGCCGTTCGGCAGCGCGCCCAGCCTGAGCGCCGACATTGCCTTCGACGACCTTGACATGTTGCGACTCACCGAGGTGCTCGATTTCGGCAGCATTACCGGGCGCGTGGACGGCCACATCAATGGCCTGCGCCTGGTCGACTGGACGCCCGTCGCATTCGATGCAGAGTTCATGACTGACAACCAGGCCGGCAGCAAGCAGCGCATCAGCCAACGCGCGGTGCAGAACATTTCCAGCGTCGGCGACGCCTCCTTCATGGGTAGCCTGCAGGGCAAGCTGATCGGCCTGTTCAACGATTTCGGCTATCGCCGCATCGGTATTGCCTGTCGGCTGGTGAACCAGGTCTGCCAGATGTCCGGCCTGGAGGGTTCACGCCATAGTCAGGCGGGAAACAGCTTTACTATCGTGGAAGGCGCCGGCATTCCGAGGCTGACCGTGGTCGGTTTCAACCGGCAGGTGGATTGGCCCACGTTGGTGGAAAGGTTGGGTGCGGTCGGGTCGGGTGAAGTGAAGCCGATCGTGAAATGATGAGAACTTCAAAGATGAGAACTTCAAAGATGCAAGGTCGGGCAATGCGCACAATACGAAGTGGACAAACGCGAGGAGCGATGCAATGAAACAGTGGTTGGGAATGCCGGTCGTGGGGGCGCTGCTGCTCAGCGCATGCGTGACCATCAATGTCTATTTCCCGGCAGCCGAGGCCAAGGCTGCGGCGCGCGAATTCGTCGAGAAGGTGATCGATCAGGCAGACAGCACACAGATCAAGGACAGCAGTGGCGGTGGGATGGCGATGCAGCTGAAGCATTTCGATTTCGACGCATCCGGCTTTGATCCATGGATGCTGATCGGGATTGGTTCGGCGCAAGCACAGAGCGCGCCCGACATCAGCATCAAGACCCCGGCGATCCAGGCGATCCAGTCGCGGATGGAAGCACGTTTCAACAGCACCCTGCGCTCAGGGTTTGATTCCGGTGCGCTTGGCTTCACCGAGGATGGCCTGATCAGCGTGCGCGATGCCGGCAAGCTGGAACTCAAGGATCGCGTGGCGATGAACGCCGCGGTGGCCGATGACAACCGCGACCGCAAGGCAGTCTATCGCGAGGTCGCGGTGGCCAATGGCCATCCGGAATGGGAAGTCCAGATCCGCAATGTGTTCGCCAAGCAATGGGTGGAGAGCGCGCGCAGCGGCTGGTGGTACCAGTCCGGTGGTGGCTGGAAGCAGAAGTGATGCCAGGATGGCGTCATCCCGTACAGGCCGTGGATAGCCGCTAACACGGGATCCATCGCGCAAACGGCCCGCTTCGGCGGGCCGTTTGCATATGGGCATCTGCGACAATGATCGGCCAACCGCATCGATCGATCACGTGGCCTACGTCGACCATACCCCCAAGACCCTCGATATCGTCAACCTCACCCACGACGGTCGCGGCGTGGCGCGCTGGCCTGAAAGCCATGTGCATGCCGGCAAGGCCGTGTTCGTGTCCGGCGCGCTGCCGGGAGAACAAGTCAGCGTGCAGCAGACCACGCGCTCGCGCCACTTTGATGAAGCAAAAACGCTTGAGGTATTGGTTGCATCACCGGATCGGGTGACGCCGCGCTGCCCGCATTTCGGCGTCTGCAGTGGCTGCGTGCTGCAGCACATGGCCGAGGGTGAACAGATCAAGGCCAAGCAGCGTGTGTTGCTGGATAACCTGCAACGCATCGGCCACGTGCAACCGCAAGATGTGTTGCCGCCGCTGAGCGGCGATGCCTGGGGCTATCGCCGCAAGGGTCGGTTCTCGGTGCGCCGGGTCGAGAAGAAAGACAAGACGCTTGTCGGTTTCCGCGAACTGGATCCGCGCTTCGTCGCCGACATCCGCGAGTGCCATACGCTGGTGCCGTCGATCGGTTTCAAGATTGATGCATTGTCCGCGCTGGTCGATGGCATGGACGCACGCCGCGACATTCCGCAGATCGAGTTCATCGCTGGCGACGCCTCGCCTGATGGAAGTGGGGTCGCACTCGTGTTCCGTCACCTGCAACCACTGGGCGATGCCGATCGCGCGAAGCTGCTCGCGTTCGCGCAGGCGCACGACTTCAACATTTTCCTGCAACCCGGTGGCCTGGATACGATGCATCCACTGGCCGGCGAAGCGTCGCAGCTGGCATTCCGCTTGCCACAATGGGACGTGGAGTTGCAGTTCCGGCCGCTGGATTTCATCCAGGTCAATGCCAAGCTCAACGAGGCGATGATCGCCCGCGCACTTGAATTGCTGGACGTGCAGCCGGGCGAACGCGTGCTCGACCTGTTCTGTGGACTAGGCAATTTCACTTTGCCGCTGGCGCGTGTCGTCGGTGATGCAGGCACGGTTGTCGGCGTGGAAGGCGATGCGGGCCTGGTGCAGCGCGCACGCGCCAATGCCGAACACAACGGCCTGCACAACGTGAGCTTCCATGCAGCCGACTTGAGCAAAGACTTGGCTGGCCAGCCGTGGCTCAAAACCGGCTTCGACAAATTGCTGCTGGATCCGGCGCGGTCCGGTGCGCTTGAAGTGCTCAAGCAGTTCCCGCTGAAGGGGCTCAAGCGCATCGTGTATGTCAGTTGCCATCCTGCTTCGCTGGCGCGCGATGCCGGTTATCTGGTCAATGAAGCAGGCTGGACACTACGCGCGGCCGGGGTGATGGACATGTTCCCGCACACCGCGCACGTGGAATCGATCGCCGTGTTCGAACAGGCCTGAGGCGACCATGGGTATCGAAATCGAACGCAAGTTCCTGCTCGCCAGCGACGACTGGCGTGGTGCCGCACACGAAGTTGTGTCAATGGTGCAGGGCTACCTCAACGACCTGCATGCGGTCGATAGCGGCACGATGAATGCGTCGGTGCGGGTGCGCATCGAAGGTGAACAGGCGCGGCTCAACATCAAGTCGCGCGAGCTTGGCGCAAGCCGGCAGGAATTCGATTACCTGATCCCGATGGACGATGCGCGTGCGCTGTTGGCGCTGTGCGTGGGCGGCGTGATCGACAAGCGCCGGCATCTGGTCCAGCACGCCGGGCACCTGTGGGAGGTTGATGAATTCCTCGGTGAAAACGCCGGCCTGGTGGTCGCCGAAATCGAGCTGGATCGCGAGGACGAATCGTTCGAGCATCCAGTCTGGCTGGGCGTCGAAGCCACTCACGCAGTGCGCTACTACAATCTTGCATTGGCCTCACGGCCATACTCGCAATGGGACGAGGCAGAACGCCTCGCCACCGACATCAAGGAACGCTAAAGCATGCTGGTCATCGGTGTCGCCGGGCACGAACTCACCGCACGCGAACGCGACTGGTTGCAGCACGATGCCTGCGCCGGGGTGATCCTGTTTACCCGTAATTTCGCATCGAAAGACCAGGTCATCGAACTCAACCATTCGATCCGCGACGCGGCGCCGCGCCCGCAACTGTTATGCGTCGACCAGGAAGGTGGACGCGTGCAGCGTTTCCGCGATGGCTTCAGCGCGCTGCCGCCGCTGGAAGGTTTCGACGCGCTGTATCGGCGCGACGTGGCCAGCGCACTTGAGCTTGCACGCGAACATGCATGGCTGATGGCGAGCGAGATCCGCGCCACCGGCATCGACCTCAGCTTCGCGCCGGTGGTCGATCTCGGGCGTGGCAATCGGGCGATCGGCAACCGTGCGTTCTCGCCCGATCCCGATGTCGTGGCCGACTTCACCCGCGCCTATGTTGAAGGCATGCACAGTGCGGGCATGGCTGCGACCCTCAAGCACTTCCCCGGGCATGGCTCGGTGCTGGAAGACACCCATTTCGACGAGGCGGTGGACAACCGCTCGCTGGAGGAGATGCGCGCGCTCGATCTGGTGCCGTTTGTAGCCGGCGTCGACGCGGGGGCAGACGCGGTGATGATGGCGCACGTGGTGTATCCACAGATCGCGCCGGAACCGGCCGGCTATGCGCCGCGCTGGATCGGCGACATCCTGCGCAAGGACATGGGCTTTCGCGGTGTGGTGTTTTCGGACGACATCGGCATGGCAGCGGCGTTTTCCGCCGGTGGCGTCAAGGCGCGGATTGATGCGCACCTGGATGCCGGTTGCGACGTCGTATTGGTCTGTCATCCAGATTTGGTGGACGAGTCGTTGCATGCACTCGATGGCCGCACGTCCAGTACGATGAACCTGGTCGGCCTGATGGGGCGTGGTCCGCAGGCGTGGGATTGCTTGCTTGCCGACGCGCACTACCAACAGGCGCAAGTGCGGCTCGGCGACGTGCCGGTTTCCGCGCGGGATGCAGGGGCTGCATCCGGTGCGATCAATGTGGGGAACGTGGCATGAGTATTCCGAAGCTGTCCGACGCCTTGGCGACTGCACGCGTGGTCCACGAGAAAAGCGTGCTGGAAGACGCGATCCAGCGCATGGCGGGCGAGATCCGTGGCGAATACGAGGAAGGCGACGTGCCGCTGTTCCTGACCGTGATGAATGGTGGCCTGCCATTTGCCGCGCAACTGGCGTTCGCACTGGGCGAGCGTGGCCTGGACCTGCATTTCGACTACCTGCATGCCACCCGCTATCGCGGCCAGACCAGTGGTTCGGGCTTGGCCTGGCTGCATCGTCCGGCCACCCCGATGCAGGGGCGCAAGGTGCTGCTGGCTGACGACATCATCGACGAGGGTCATACGCTGCTGGCGATCAAGCACTGGTGCGAAGACCAGGGCGCGGCCGAGGTGCGCATCGCGGTGCTAGCGGAAAAAAAACACGACCGCTGTGTCGATGGCATCAGTGCCGACCACGTGGGCGTGGACGTGCCGGATGCGTATGTATTTGGCTACGGCATGGATTACCACGAACAGGGTCGTAATCTGCCGGCGATTTACGCGCTTTGACGCACGCATGGGCACGTGTCTGCATCGGTAGCAATTCGCCGGACACGCCGTGAATACGTCCATGTAGGCTTCTCGGCGACATCCGTGTCGCCGAAAGTCCGGCAAATCGCCACCAACGCAGGCACGCACTCGAATTTGCCACGAACTGGTACGAGGCTTCCTGATGATGATCGAACTTGCGGTAATCGGCGGCACTGGCGTTTACGCACTTGGCGAACTGGGCGATGTCGAGACCCACCAGCCCGTCACGCACTATGGCGCGCCTTCGGGGCCGATCCGTGTGGGCACCTACGCAGGCAAGCGCGTGGCCTTCCTGGCACGGCATGGCGAAGGCCATTCGCTGCCGCCGCACAGGATCAACTACCGCGCCAACCTTGCCGGGTTGAAGGCAGTCGGCGCATCGCGCGTGCTGGCGTTGAACACAGTTGGTGGCATCACCAGCCACTGCGGCCCGCGCGTGCTCGCCTGTCCTGACCAGCTGATCGACTACACCTGGGGCCGCATTTCCACCTTTTGCGAAGAGCCGGGCAGCGAGGTGCTGCACGTGGATTTTGGCGATCCGTACACGCCGGCATTGCGCGCAAGCATCATTGCCGCGGCCACGCACGCTTGCGTGCCATTGGTCAATATTGGCTGTTACGGTGCGACCCAGGGCCCGCGGCTTGAGACGAAGGCGGAAATCGCGCGCATGCGCCGTGATGGGTGTGACCTGGTCGGCATGACCGGCATGCCGGAGGCCGGCCTGGCCCGCGAATTGGGCTTGGACTACGCCTGCCTGGCCATCGTCGCCAATTGGGCGGCAGGCGCGGGTCCTGATCCGGACGAGGTCATTACCCTGCAGGACGTGCTGGATAACGTGGCGGCCGCGATGGACGGCGTGCCTCGCCTGCTGGGCGCTTTGCTCGGGACCTGATCCGGCAACGGCGACGCTCGGGCGTTGCAAGTGAAGACGGTTGTTGCATACTCGGCACCGTGCGTCCGGCCATAGTGCCGAAGACGCACGTTCCAGCAACATTCCCAAGAGGTCATAGTCACCATGCAATACGGCACCGTGAAATGGTTCAACGACGCCAAGGGCTTTGGTTTCATCACGCCCGAGGACGGTAGCGCGGATCTGTTCGTGCATTTTTCCGCGATCGACTCCACCGGCTTCCGCAGCCTGCCGGAAGGCCAGAAGGTCAGTTTTGAAGTCACCCAGGGCGCGAAGGGTGCACAGGCAACGTCCGTCAAACCGGTCTGATTGCACTAGACTCCAAGTATTCAATGCCCCGCCTCGCGCGGGGCATTTTTTATGCGCAGCGTGTTTGGTTTGACGTTTAGAGCGCTGTTCTTAGCAAGCCAAGCTGTAACAGGCTTTCGGCTGTCGCCACCAGCGCATCCTCGTTGGAGCGCGGAGACCAGCCCAGCACGCGTCGCGCCTTGGCGCTGGTCGCGTTCTTGTACTTGCCCAGTTCTGGCACGATCTGGCGCACGTTCGGGTCCACCAGTGCGGCCAGCCTGACCATCCAGTTCGGTAGCTGGCGCGAGGGTACCCGGCGTGCGGCATCGCCCATTCGCTGTTTGAGTACGTGGGCTATCTCTTGCATCCGCATGAAATCGCCAGCCACTGCCAGGAAGCGTTCGCCGTTTGCGGCGGGATCCACCATCGCGCGCAAGTGCAGGTCGACCACGTCGCGCACGTCGACCACGCCGAAGCACAGGTTGGGGCTTCCAGGCAGGGCGCCATCCATCAGCTTCTGCACCAGCAGAATCGAGGTTGCGTAGTCGGGACCCATGACCGGGCCGAACACACCGACCGGATTGACAACAGCCAATTCCAGTGTTCCGCCTTCGCGTTCGATGAAATCCCACGCCGCACGCTCGGCCAACGTCTTGGATTTTGCGTAGGCGGAAACATCGTTGCCTGCAAGGTTGGTCCACGTGGTCTCATCGAATGCGGCTTGTTGTTCCCCATGGCCATAGCCGACCGCGGCGAACGACGATGTCAGCACGACCCGTCGCACGCCTGCATCGCGCGCCGCACGCAAGACGCGCAAGCCGCCTTCGCGTGCCGGCACGATGATGTCGTCCTCATGCCTTGGGATTCCCGACGGGAATGGCGATGCCACGTGCAGTACGAAGTCGCAGCCACCTACTGCATCGGTCCAGCCGGCATCAGCGGTCAGGTCGGCGGCGAAGAATCGCAGGCGTTCACCAGCATTGATGCCAGCTGCCGATAGCATTGCGCGTACCGCCGATTCTCGCTGCAGCCCGCGCACGCTTGCATGCACAACATGGCCTTGCGCGAGCAGTTGTGCGATCGCATGGCCACCGATGAAACCGCTGCCGCCGGTAACCAGTACCTGGCTCATGAGTGTGTCCCTTTCAAGGCACGATCACGCATGTCCCGCTTCAATCAAGGAACTGCAGCCGTGCCAGCTCTGCATACAGCCCGTGCTGTGCCAGCAACTGCTGATGCGTGCCCTCTGCGACGATGCGGCCGGCGTCCATCACCACGATGCGGTCGGCCATCAGCACGGTGGCCAGGCGATGCGCGATTACCAGCGTGGTGCGCCCCGCCATCAGGTTTTCCAGTGCATGCTGCACCGCGCGTTCGCTCTGCGCGTCGAGCGCGGAAGTCGCCTCGTCCAGCAGCAGCACCGGCGCGTCCTTGAGCAGGGCGCGGGCAATGGCCACGCGTTGCTGCTGGCCGCCGGACAGGCGTGTGCCGCGTTCGCCAAGCTCGCTGGCGAAACCGTCTTTCAATGCATCCAGGAAGCCGTCGGCCTCGGCGGATTCGGCAGCCTGGTGGACCTCTGCATCGGTCGCGTCCAGGCGGCCATAGCGGATGTTATCGGCGGCGCTGGCGGCAAACAGCGTCGGTTGTTGCGGAACGAGGGCGATCGCATCGCGCAGCAGCGCGGGATCAAGTTCACGCAGGTCAATGCCATCTACGCTGACGTGGCCAAGTTGCGGATCGTGGAAGCGCAGCAACAGGGTGAAGACCGTGCTCTTGCCGGCGCCGGAGGGGCCGACCAGCGCCACGGTTTCGCCCGGCCGCACATGCAGGTTGAAACCTTCAAGCGCCGGAGCTTCCGGGCGCTGCGGGTAATGGAAAGTGACATCGTCGAATCTGATCTCGCCGCGCACGGGCGATGGCAGTACACGTGGATTTGCGGGAGCAACAATCCCTGGGCGTTCCTGCAGCAGATCGTTGATCCGGCCCATGCCGCCCGCCGCTTTCTGCAGTTCATTCCAGACCTCGGCCAGCGCCGCCACCGAGCCACCGCCGAACAGTGCATACAGCACGAACTGGATCAGTGTGCCGGCGCTCATGCGCCCGGCAATCACGTCATGCGCACCAGACCACAGCACCAGCGTTATCGCGCCGAAAAACAGCGTAATCGTGGCGCCGGTCATCAGTGCCTGTGCGCCGATCCGCTTGCGCGCGGTGCCCACGGCGATGTCGACCGCATTGGCGAAACGCCCACGCTCATAGCCTTCGCGGGCATGCGCCTGCACCGTGCGCACCGCGCCAAGGGTTTCCGTGGCCAGCGCATTCGCATCGGCGATACGGTCCTGGTTGCTGCGCGAAATCTTGCGGATCTTGCGTGCGCCGAAGATCACCGGCAGCACCGCCAATGGGATGCCAATCAGCGCCCACGCCGCCAGCCTCGGGCTGGTGACGAACAGCAACACCATTGCGCCGATGGCGGTAATCGTGCTGCGCAAGGCGATCGACATGACGCTGCCGATGATGTTGCGGATCAGCTCGACGTCGGAGGTCAGGCGCGAGACCAGTTCTCCACTGCGGGTGCGATCGTAGAAACCGGCATCCAGGCTGATCAGGTGTGCATAGAGTTCGGTGCGCAAGTCCGCGACAACCCGTTCGCCCAAGATCGAGACGAAGAAGAAGCGCGTAGCAGTGCCGAGCGCGAGCACCAGTGCCACCACGAACAGGAGCAGGAAGGCGCGGTCGATGCTGCCGGCACTGCCGCTACTGAAGCCCTCGTCGATCATGATGCGGAAGGCGAACGGCAGGCTCAGCGATGCACTGGAGGACAGCGACAGCGCCAGCAGCCAGGCGATGAACAGGCCGCGATACCTGCGCACGAATGGCCACAGTGCGCGCAGGGAACCGATGGGCGCCTTGGCCGGCGCCGGCGTGGGGGAATTCATCCGTACATGTTAACGGTGCACCGGCTGCAGCGGCAGTCAGTGTTCGATTTCGAGCGCATGCAGCGCAGGTGGCAGCACTGCGGCAGGATAGCGGCGCCTGAATTCGGCCAGGCTGGCCTTGGCATCCTGACGCTTGCCCTGTTCCAGCAACTCGCCGATGCGATGCAGCCAGGCATCGCGCACAGCGGGCGATGCCGCGGTGGCGGGTGGAATGTCCACGCCGGGATCGTCGACGAAGCCGGCATCGGCTGCCAGTTCGGCTTCGTTGCGCCCGACCGGGGGCACTGGCGCCGCTGGCGCTGGCCGCACCGCATTGGCCGCGGCTTGTCGGGCACTGTCCGCCACGCCTGACTTGTCTGCAGCAGGTGCGTCGTCGCGCACCATGAAATCGCTACTGGCTTTGGCAGCGGCTGCAGGCGCGGTCGTGCGTGCACGCATGGTGCGATCGCTTGCACGCAGGGGGTCCAGGGTCTTGGCCGGCGGTGCTGCGCCCGATGCGGCTTCTGCCGACATCGCTGAAGTCGGTGCAGGCGGCGCTGGCGATGACGGCGCTGCAGCTATCGGGCGCGCGGATGGTGAGAGCAGCGGGACGGGCGTCTGCAATGATTGATCATCGGCAGGTGGCAAGGCTTCCTGCGCGCCGACTACGGACGAAGTGGCTTGCTGGGGTGCGGGCGCGATTGACGGTACCGGCACAGGTGCCGGTTTCGATTGCACCATCGGCACTGGTATGTCGGTAGGAAGGGACTCGAACATGCGCACCGCCTGCGTGTCGCTCGCGTCAGGCTGAGCTGCTGGCTGGGCGGCTTCCAAGCCAGGCAATGGTCGCAGCTGCCAGGCCATGCTCACTGCCAGGACCATTGACGCCGCCAGCGCAATCGGGGCGATCCAGCTGACGCGCGGCCTGGTCGGGGACTTTGCCGGCCTGGCAGGACGTACCGCTGCCTGAGCAGCAGCCAGGATGCTTGCATCCAGATCGGGAGCGGGCGCGGTGCGGCCGTGCAGGCGCGGCAAGGCCTTGGCCAGCGCGCGTTCCTCGGCATCCAGCAAATGTGGCGATTGTGGTGGGCGCTGGTTCATGTCGGCAGCCTCGCACGCAGTTTGTCCATCGCATAGCGCAGGCGCGACTTTACGGTCTCGCGGCCGACGCCGGTGACTTCACCTATCTCCTCAAGCGTCAGTTCCTGTTCCAGCCGCAACAGCAGTACCTCACGTTGATCCTCGGGCAGGTCGTCCAGGGCCAGTTGCAGCTGGCGCCGGCGCTCGAATTCCGACACTACGCGTTCGGGCGTATCCGGATCGGCAACACGCGCCGCGCGTTCATCGGCGTCTGCCGGCGCCGGTGGACGGTGTTTGGCAGCGCGCCAATGGTCGTGCAGGCGATGATGGGCAATCGTGTACAGCCAGGTGGCGAAGCCGGGATCCGGTTTCCAGCCTTCACGTGCGCTGATCACCCGCTGCCAGGTGTCCTGGAAGACTTCGTCGGCCAGCCCGTTGTCGCGCAATTGGCGCAACAGGTAGCGGTAGAGCTTGCCGCGATGGCGGGCATACAACTGGTCGAACGCACCCACTTCGCCCGCCGCATAGGCGAGCATCAGGGTTTCGTCGCTGGTATCCAGGCCATCCATGCCCACCAGCGTACGGACTGGCGGGTGCGCAGGAAAGGGCGAAAACAGCGATTGGGCGAGGATGCTGGAAGCTGCCATGTTCCTGCAAACGCATGGGATGGCCGGGAAGGGTTGCCGGTCGTGCTGCCCTCTGGCGTAGTAAACAGTATGCTCACTGCATGAATGGGGTCCGGGTAGTGCAATTGCCGAATGGCGCGAATGACGCGCACATGCCGCCGGGTGAGCAGGATCATGCTCAGCTTGGCAAGGAAGATCTGATCCAGCTGTTGCAGCAGGCCGGGCAGCGGATCGAGTCCCTGCGCCGTTCAGAGCGCCTGCAGCAGTCGCTGTACGAGATCGCCGACCTGGCCGGTGGTAGCCAGGACATGCAGGACATGCTCAGGCGGATCCACGTGATCGTCGGTGCGCTGATGTACGCGGAAAACTTCTACATCGTGCTGTACGACGAATTCCGCCAGAAGATCCGTTTCCTGTACTTCGTCGACAAGCTCGATCCGTTCATCAACGATCCGGATGCCGAACTCGATTTCGACAAGGCCGATGCCAACCTGACCGTGGCACTGCTACAGGGCGGGGAGGCCATGCGCGGCCCTTCGCGGGAACTCAGGGCACAGCGCAGCATTCCGCCCGATCCCAGCAACGGGCCGGATAGCGCGGACTGGCTAGGCGTGCCGATGCTGCGCGAGGATCGGGTGGTTGGCGGCATCGTGGTGCAAAGCTACGAGCATCCGTCGGTCTACAGCGATGAAGATCGGGCGTTGCTGACCTATGTGGCCCAGCACATCCTGACTGCGCTGGATCGCCACCATGCGCGCGAGCGGCTCGAGCAGCGCGTCGAGGAGCGTACCCGCGCACTCAAGCAGGCGAACCTGGACCTGCAAGCCGAGGTGGTGGAGCGCCAACGTTCGCAGGAATTGCAGCGAACCCTGTTCCGCATCGCCGAATTGTCGATGATCAGCGACAGCCTGGAGCACTTCTACGCCGAGATCCACAAGGTCGTCGGCGGTCTGCTATATGCCCGCAATTTCTACATCGCGATGCTGTCGGCCGATGCAACGATGCTGGAATTCGCCTATTCCGTCGACGAGCGCGACATCGTGCGCAAGCCACGCAAGATTGCCAGTAGCCTGACCGAATACGTTCTGAGCACGGGCAAGCCCTTGCTGGCCGACCGCAGGCGGATTTCGCAACTGGAAAGCGCGGGCAAGGTGATCAGCCATGGTGCGCTGGCGCATTGCTGGCTCGGGGTGCCCTTGCTGCATGAGGACAAGGTCGTCGGCGTAATTGCGGTGCAGAGCTATTCGCCGGAATTCACGTTCAGCATCCACGACCAGGAACTGCTGACCTTCGTCGCCTTCCACATCGGCAGCGGCCTGGCCCGCAAGCAGGCACAGGACAAGCTGGTGCTGGCGCATGCCGGGCTGGAGCAGCGGGTCAGCGAACGCACCCGTGAACTGGCCGAAGCCAACGCAGAACTGGTCGAACAGATCAGCGAGCGCATGCGCGCCGAACGCAAGCTGACCCATCAGGCCATGCATGACGTGCTGACCGGACTGCCCAATCGCGCGCAGTTGCTTGAGAAACTCGATCTGGCCATCGCCAATGCACGCAAACATGCCGATGCATGCTTCGCGGTGCTGTTCCTCGACCTGGACCGCTTCAAGCTGGTCAACGACAGCGTGGGCCATGCGGTCGGCGATGAACTGCTGGTGGAATCCGGGCGCCGCATCGCCAGCAGCATGCGTGGCGACGACATGGTCACGCGATTGGGCGGCGACGAATTCGCGATACTCGCCGAGGGCCTGGATGGGCCGGGGATGGCCGAGGAGCTCGCGCACCGGGTGTTGGCGGCACTGGGTGCGCCAATCTGGATCGCCGGGCGTGAACTGTTCCCCACCGCCAGTATTGGCATCGCCATGTGGCAGCCACGCTACGACACTGGCGAGGAAATGCTGCGCGACGCGGATGCCGCGATGTACCGGGCGAAGAGCGATGGCCGCGACCGCAGCATGTTGTTCGACGAGGCCATGCGCGACGAAGTGCTGCGCGCGTTGGACCTGGAGTCCGACCTGCGCCGCGCGATCAACAACGATGCCTTCGAACCGTATTACCAGCCGATCGTGAAGCTGGGCAATGCCGAGCAGGTGGGCGGCGAGGCATTGCTGCGCTGGCGGCATGAAAAGCGCGGCTTGCTGGCGCCCGGCGAGTTCATCGACGTGGGCGAGGACAGTGGCCTGATCGAACAGGTCGACTGGCTGATGTATGCCCGGGTGATCGCCGACATGGCGACGCATGCGATGCCCGGTTACGTGGCGATCAATGTATCGCCGCGGCATTTCCGCTCGCCGGATTTCGCCGAACGCCTGCTCGGGCTGTTGGATGTGGCGGGCGTGGATCCATCGCGGTTGCGCATCGAGATCACAGAGGTCGCGCTGCTTGACGATGCACCGCGCATCAGCGAGACGCTCAACTTGCTGCGCAGCCAAGGCGTTCTTGCGCAGTTGGACGATTTTGGCACCGGCTTCTCGGCGCTGTCCTACCTGCACCGGTTCCCGATCGCGGCGCTCAAGATCGACCGCAGTTTCGTCGCCGACCTGTCAGGCGATGCGCGCAACGAAAGCGTGGCGGTGATCCGCGCGATCGTTGCATTGGCCGGCAGCCTGGGCATCGAGATCATCGCCGAGGGCGTGGAAACCATGGCCCAGCGTGAATGCCTGCGCGAGCTGGGCTGCATCTACGCGCAGGGCTACCTGTTCGGCAGGCCCGTACCGCTCGAGGATTGAGCGCAAAAAACGGCAACGAGGTGCGACGGTTTCGATCCTGGCCGTAGATGTCCGCTCAGTGCTTTCCTTGCACCTGCAATTGCAAATGCCCGTCGTGCAGGCGCGCATCCAGTATGTCGCCGGCAGCAGCATCGCCAATGCTGCGCACGATCCGGCCATCGTCGTGCTGGAGGATGCTGTAGCCGCGGGCGACCGTGGCAAGCGGGCTGATCGCATGCAGCGAACGCGCTAGTCCGCGCAGGCGCAGGGCATCGTGCTGCAACCGTCGCGCCAGCAACACCTGCGGGCGGCCCTGCAGCGATGCCAGGCGTTCGCGCAAGCGCTCGATCGTGCGGCGCGGATGGCTGGCACGCAGCACGCTGTCGGCATGGCGTAGCGACGCACGGTCGCGTTCAAGCCGGCGTTGCATTGCATTGGATAGCCGCGCATTCGCCTGTTGCGCGCGCTGGGCAAGAGCAGACAGCCGCGCTTGCGGGCGCATGGCCTGCAGACGCAGGAAGGCGTGATCCGCTCGCTGGTTGCGTTCGCGTGCTGCATGCTGTTGAAGTGTGATCAGTCGCCGATGCAATGCATCCAGTCGCGCGGACAGTGCAGTGCGGTCTGGCACCAGCAATTCCGCCGCGGCTGAGGGCGTTGGCGCGCGCAGATCGGCGGCAAAGTCGCTGAGCGAGAAATCCGTTTCATGTCCGATCGCGCTGACCACAGGCACCGGGCTGGCGGCGATCATGCGGGCCAGTGCTTCGTCATTGAACGCCCACAGGTCCTCCAGCGAGCCGCCGCCGCGCGCCAGCAGGATCGCGTCATAGCGGCCGCAGTCGATCGCGCGTTGCAGCATTGCGCGTATCTGCGCGGCTGCAGTGTCACCCTGCACGGGGACAGGCAGCAGGTCGAGTTCGACCAGCGGGAAGCGCCTGCGCAGCACGCTGACGATGTCCCGGATCACCGCGCCACTTGGCGAGGTCAACACCGCCAGCCGGCGCGGCCACGCGGGCAGGGCGCGCTTGCGGGCAGCATCGAACAGGCCCTCGGCCTGCAGGCGAGCCTTCAGCTCATCCAGTGCACGGCGCAGAGCGCCTTCGCCGGCATCTTCAATGGAATCCAGCACCAGCTGGTAGTCGCCACGGGCTTCGTACAGCGTCAACCGACCGCGTGCGAGCACTCGCAAGCCCTCGCGCGGGGCGAATTTGAGCCACTGGCTCTTGGGCTTGAACAGCGCGCAACGCACCTGCGCGCGCGCATCTTTCAGGGTGAAATACAGGTGGCCAGAACCAGGTCGCGACATGTTGCCGATTTCGCCCTCGACCAGCACCAGCGGGAATGCGCCTTCCAGCAGGTCGCGGGCCAGCGTGTTCAGCTGGCTGGGAGTGAGGATGTGTTGCTGGTCGTCTTGCACATCACCATTGTAGCGGCGGGTCTTGACCCGCCGGCTGGCTACGACGAAATGCTGGTGGGTAGCGGGTCAAGTCCCGCTCTACAATAAGCAGCATGACGACAGATCCAATTCCGCCCTGCCGCGCCGACCAGTTTGGCCCCGCGCAACGCCGCGCCACCCGCCAGGTCGTGATCGGCGGCGTGAAGATCGGTGGCGATGCGCCCGTGGTGGTGCAGTCGATGACCAATACCGATACCGCCGACGTGGCCTCGACCACCAAACAGGTGGCCGAACTCTGGCGCGCCGGCTCGGAGCTGGTGCGGGTTACGGTCAACAACGCGGAATCCGCCGCTGCAGTGCCGCGCATTGTCGAGAAGCTCGCAATGATGGGCGTGCACGTGCCGATCATCGGGGACTTCCACTACAACGGGCACACGCTGCTGGCCAATGAGCCAGCGTGCGCGCAGGCGCTGGCCAAGTACCGGATCAACCCCGGCAATGTCGGCTTCGGCAAGAAGCGCGACACCCAATTCGGTCAGATGATCGAGTTTGCCTTGTTGTACGACAAACCGGTGCGGATCGGCGTCAATTGGGGCTCGCTGGACCAGTCGCTCGCCACTCAGTTGATGGACGAAAATGCCCAGCGCTCTGAACCCTGGGATGCCGGACGGGTGCTGCGCGAAGCACTGATTCGATCAGCGCTGGATTCGGCGGCGCGCGCGGTCGAAATTGGACTGCCCGCCGAACGCATCGTGCTCAGTGCAAAGGTCAGCGGCGTCCAGGAATTGATCGCGGTCTATCGCGACCTGGCAGTCCGCAGTGACTTTGCCCTGCATCTGGGTTTGACCGAAGCCGGCATTGGCAGCAAGGGCATCGTGGCGTCCTGCGCCGCGCTCGGCGTGCTGCTGCAGGAAGGCATCGGCGACACCATCCGCATTTCGCTCACGCCAGAACCGGGCGGGGCGCGCACGCAGGAGGTCATCGTGGCGCAGGAACTGCTGCAGACCATGGGCCTGCGCGCATTCACGCCGATGGTCACCGCATGCCCGGGTTGCGGCCGCACGACGTCGGAGTTCTTCCAGGAATTGGCGCAGACAGTGCAGGAGCATGTGCGCGCGCGCATGCCGGAGTGGAAGATCAGCCATCCGGGTGCCGAAAACATGACCCTGGCGGTGATGGGCTGCATCGTCAATGGACCGGGCGAGTCGCGCCACGCCAACATCGGTATCTCGTTGCCAGGAACGGGCGAGGCACCCTCGGCGCCGGTCTTCGTGGATGGTGAAAAAACCGTCACCCTGCGCGGCGCGAACATCGCCCAGGAATTCGTCGCCCTGATCGACGATTACGTGGAGCAACGTTACCGGGCTGCTGCGTCGCAGGATTGAACGGTACGAATTGAACATTGCAGCGTGGGCGAAGCCTGATATTGCGCGCTAGACTCGGTGTGTTGGCCGCATCAGGGGATGCCATGGACGGAAAACGCACGAGTTTCCCGCTTTACCTGCACATTACCGTGCTGTCGGTCGGATTGGTGCTCGCGACCAGCGTGGGTCTGCGCTGGTTCGGCGATGTTATCCCGGGCCAGTGGGAATTCGCACTGCTGGCGCTCTTGGTGGCGCTTGTCGCGCTGCTGGCATCGCGCCGGTTGTCGGCATCCTTGGTGCGTCTGGGCCGCGAAGCTGAAGCCGTACGCCGGTTCGATTTCAGCGATCACCCGGTCATACATTCCAGGGTGCGCGAGATCGACCAACTGGGAGGTGCGTTCGACCTGATGCGCGATGCGGTGCGCCGTTTCCTGCGGATCAACCATCGACTGGCGACTGAAACCGATCTGGAAGCCCTGCAGCCATGGCTGCTGGACAAGATGGTCGACATCGCCGTGGCACGCGGCGGTGTGCTGTATCTGGTCGATGCCAGCAGCGAGGCCCTGCGCGCGACCGCCGTGGATACCAGCGGTGGCATGGCCCATGCCGTGCAGGATCTGCCGACGCTGGTGCAGGAGACTTTGCCGGATTTGATGGCGCAAGCGCGCTTCACAATGGAGCCGGCCTGTGGCCGGCTGGAAGTCGGGGAGTTGCAGGCGCTCGGGCTGGATCCCGCGCTTGCATCATTGTCTGCGCTGGCGCTGCCGTTGCGTGACCGCCGTGCGCAGCTGCTGGGCATGCTGCTGCTGTTCAAGGATGGCGGGATCGATGAAGCCAGCACCAGTTTTATTGCTGCCTTGGCGGCCAGCGCGGCCACCGCACTGGAAACCCAGGAACTGCTGCGTGGCGAGAAGGCACTGACGCAGGCAACGATCCGCATGCTCGCCGGTGCGATCGACGCACAGAGTCCCTACACCGGCGGTCACTGCGAACGGGTGCCGGAGATCACTTTCATGCTCGCGCGCGCGGCCTGTGCGGCGCAGGATGGCCCGTATGCGGATTTCGACCTCGACCCGGAGCAGTGGGAGGCGCTGCACATCGCGGCCTGGCTGCACGACTGCGGCAAGGTCACGACACCGGAATACGTGGTGGACAAGGCGACAAAACTCGAAACGCTGAACGACCGTATCCATGAAGTCCGCACGCGCTTCGAAGTGCTCAAGCGCGATGCCGATGTCGATTACTGGCGCGGCGTGGCTGAGGGCGGCGACGAACCTGCGTTGCAGCAACAGTGCGATGCGTTGAAGGCGACGCTGGACGAAGAATTCGCATTCGTCGCCACCTGCAATGTGGGTGGCGAGTTCCTGTCGCCGGACAAGCAGGCGCGCCTGCGCGAGATCGGCGCGCGGCGCTGGCTTCGCACCTTGGATGACCGACTTGGGCTGTCACGCGATGAGCTGGCCCGCAAACCGGGACAGGCGGAAGCATTGCCAGTCGAGGAAACCCTGCTTGCCGACAAACCCGAGCATCGGTTTGAACGGCCGGACGCGGAAAAAATGCCGCCGGACAATCGTTGGGGCTTCCGGATGGATGTGCCGGAATTACTCTACAACCGAGGCGAGCTGCACAACCTGTCGATCAGCCGCGGCACCCTGACCGCGGAGGAACGCTACAAGATCAACGAGCACATGGTGCAGACCATCATCATGCTCAATGAGCTGCCGTTCCCGCGACACCTGCGTGCGGTGCCGGAGATCGCCGGTGGCCACCACGAGAAGATGGACGGTACCGGCTATCCGAAACGACTGGGTCGCGACCAATTGAGCCCGCTGGCGCGGATGATGGCGATCGCCGACATCTTCGAGGCGCTAACTGCCGCAGACCGGCCTTACAAGTCGGGCAAGAAACTGTCGGAGGCGTTGTCGATCATGGCCAGGATGCGCCAAGACCAGCACATCGATCCTGAGCTGTTCGAGCTGTTCCTGCGCAGCGGCGTGTTCCGTGAGTACGCTCTACGTTTCATGCTTGCCGACCAGATCGATGACGTGAGCATCGAGGCGTACCTCTAGCCTCAAACGACTGCCTGCAGTCTTCGCGAGCCATGAACATCGCAGTGCCCATGATCCGAAAAACTTCCACCCGGTCCCCTCACATGTCGAATCCCGTACAGGCCTCCAAGCACGATCCGCAAGTTGCGTTGCAAGCGGCGCACGAAGACGCCCGCTTCGGTCTCGATTTCCTGCGTCGTCGCTGGCGGCGTCTGCTACTGGTATTCGGCGGCGTCCTGCTGCCGCTATGGGGCTTCGGCGAATTGGCCGAAGACCTGCACGCAGGCCAGCTATTCTTCTTTGATGCACCACTGCTGCAGTTCGCGCACACACTTGCGAACGCGGGATGGGACACGTTCTTCGTGCGGATGTCAGCGCTTGGCTATTTGCATGGCGTGGTACCGCTGGACGTCGTGCTGGTCCTCGCGCTGGCGCTTCGCCGCAGGCTGGGCGAGGGGCTGTTTGCCGGTGTTGCGATCATTGGTTCCGCATTGCTCAACCTGGGCGCCAAGCAGCTGTTCGCGCGCACGCGGCCAACGCTATGGGAATCAATTGCGCCCGAATCCAGCTACAGCTTCCCGAGCGGGCATGCGATGGGATCGATGACGTTGGCCTGCGTGCTGGTGCTGCTGGCTTGGCCCACCCGCTGGCGCTGGCCGGTTGCGATTGTCGCCTCTGCTTTCGTGGTACTGGTCGGGCTTTCACGCTTGTACCTCGGCGTGCATTACCCGTCCGACATTCTCGCAGGCTGGACCGCTGCACTGGTCTGGACAGTGGGCATATACGCGCTTGTCTTCAACCAGCGCAGGCCTTGGCAGCAGGACTGAGGACCACTAGGCTTCCACACGGACCCGATTGCGCCCCTCGCTCTTGGCGCGGTACAGGGCGGTATCAGCGGCGGCCATCAACGCGGGTCGTGTGTCGCGGTCCGGCGCCAGTTCGGCGATACCAATACTGACAGTGATGTGCTGCGGTTCGCCGCCAGGGCTGAACAGGGTGGCCGCGATCGCTTCGCGCAGGCGTTCGGCGAACAGCCGTGCGGCTTCGGCATCGCATTCGGGGAGCAGCAAGGCGAATTCCTCACCGCCAATGCGCGCGACGATATCGTCGTTGAGCGCATGCTTGCGCAGCAACGCGGCGATCTGTCGCAGCACTTCATCGCCGGAAATGTGGCCGTAACGGTCGTTGACCGGCTTGAACAGATCGACATCGAGAATGCACAGCGACAATGGCCGTCCATGCCGTATCGCTCGCGAGATCTCGTTGTCGGCCAGTTCGATGAAGTGACGCCGGTTGTTCAGGTCGGTCAATGCGTCGTGGGTGGCGAGCTGATAGATCTCTTCGTGGTAGCGCGCTTCCACGCTGTCCTGGCTGATGAACTTGAGGATGCTTTCGCCCACGGTCACCTGGTCGCCGTCGGCCAGCACTGTGTCGCATTCGATGCGCGTATCATTGAGACGGGTAATATTGGTTGCGCCAAGGTCGCGGACGCGATAGCCGGCGCCCTCGCGCCATATGCGGCAGTGCTCGCGCGAGACGCTCCTGTGCACGATGACCAGGTCAGCTTCCTGCGAACGGCCCACCAGCACCGGTGCTTCGCCGATATCCGCACGTCGCCCCAGGCCTTCGCCGTGGATCACCACCACGCAGGCCGAACGCGGCGCGGGCCGCAATGGCCCAGGCGTCAGCATCGTGCGTTGGGTGGTGTCGTTGGGTTGGTCGTCCGTGTCCATTGTTGTCGGCGGGGCGGGCGGCGGCATTGATGAGTGTAGCGTCCGCGCAGTGGCCGTGCCGCGTGTTCGCTAGAATCCAGTGAAAGGGGGGCGCATGGCACAGGGTACGCACGACGATCCGGAACGCACGCAATTGCTGGCGACGCGTTCGGCTGGCGCTTCGAGTGTGGTCGATGCTGCGGCTTTGCCAGCGGGAGCGCTGTTGGGTCGGTACCGCATCGAAAGCCTGCTTGGCCGCGGCGGCATGGGCGAGGTCTACCGTGCCGAACAACTGGAGCCGGTACGTCGTACGGTGGCGCTCAAGCTGTTGCGTGCGAAGAAGCTCGACGCGCGCCACCTGGCCTATTTCGAAGTCGAGCGCCAGTTGTTGGCGCAGATGCGGCACCCCGCGATTGCCCAGATCTTCGATGCCGATACCACGCCGGACGGGTATCCATTTTTCGCGATGGAATTCATCGCCGGCAGTCCGATCACCCGGTATTGCGACGAGCATGGCTTGTCGCTGGCCGAACGCCTCCGTCTGTTCATCCGGGTCTGCGAGGGCGTGCAGCACGCGCACCAGAAGGGCGTGATCCATCGCGACCTGAAGCCGGGCAACCTGCTGGTGGACAAGGTCGATGGCCGCGCGTTGCCGAAGATCATCGACTTCGGCATCGCCACGGCGACCTCACTGACCGATGGTCGCGAAGTGGCCGGCACGCCAGACTACATGAGTCCGGAACAGGCCGGTGGCGACCAGGCATTGGTCGATACTCGCAGTGATGTCTATGCGCTGGGCGTGGTGCTATGCGAACTATTGACTGGCCAGCGCCCGCTGGCAGCCGGCGAAACCGTCACCAGCAACGACCGCAGTCTGCGGCTGCCGTCGGAACAGCTGTCGACCTTGTCTCCGACCGACGCCGCGCACCTGGCGCAGGCGCGCGGGCAGCCACTTTCGCGCATGCGGCGGGTATTGCGCAGTGAGCTCGATTGGGTGGTGGCCAAGGCCTTGCGCCACGACCGCAACCAGCGCTATGCCTCCGCCGCGGCGATGGCCGAAGACTTGCAACGGTTCCTCGACGGCAAGCCGTTGCAGGCAGTGCCGGCATCGCGCGCATACGCCTGGCGCAAGTTCGCGCAGCGCCACCGGACAGGATTCATCACCGCGAGTTTTGCCTTGCTGGCCCTGCTGGGAGGGTTGGCGCTGTCGGTTTACGGTTTGCTGCAGGCGCGTGCACAACGTGCGATTGCCGAGCAGCGCAGCGCGCAGTTGGAAAAGGTCGCGACTTTCCAGCAATCAATGCTGCAGGGCATCGACATCGAGGCCATGGGTATTGGCATGGCCGGCGACCTGCGCCGCCAGTTGCTGGTGGCCGACCCGCCGGATGCCGCCGCGCTTGAGCGCGGGCTGGCAGTGATCAGCACAGCCGATGTCGCCCGTGGCCTGGTCGATCGCGACATCCTGGCCAATGCCGAGCGCGCGATCGATCGCGATTTCGTCCGCGAGCCATTGCTCGCCGCCGACCTGCGCGAATCGGTCGCCCGCGTGCGGGTGGCGCTCGGGCTTCCGAAAGATGCTGCACGCGGCTTCGCGCAGGTCGCCGATTACCGCAGCAAGGCGCTCGGCGCCGCATCGCCGGAAACCTTGCGTGCGCGGCAGGAACAGGCCAGCGCGTTGCTGGACGACGCCCAGCCAAAACCCGCATTGGTATTGCTGCAGGCTGCATTGGCGAATGCCGGAAGACTGGCGCGGGCCGATCCGCTGCTGATCAAGTTGCGGATGAACGAAGCCGAGGCAATTTCCGCACTGGGTGATCGCAAGCGCGCACGCACGATGCTGGAAACCCTGCGCGCCGACAGCCTGGAGCTGCGTGGCGAACGCGACCCGGCCAGCATGGAAGTGACCAACAACCTGGCGATCCTGGTCGGGCGCATGGGCGAGCCGAAGATCGGCCGCGACCTGCTGGAGAGACTCGTACCGCTGCGTACGGCAGTGCTGGGTGCAGGCCATGCCGATACGCTCGGCTCGCTGCACAACCTTGCAGTGATGCGCATGATGACCGGTGACAAAGAAGGTGGTGTCGCCCTGCAACGTGGGTTGGTAGAGACGCAGACTCGCAGGCTTGGTGCCGAACACCCGGAAACACTGGGCGAGCGCGGCAACCTGGCGACCATGTTGGTGGACAGTGGCAAGTATGAGGAGGCATTGCCGATTTCCAATGCGGTACTGGAAGCGCGTACGCGGGTGCTCGGCGCCGACAATCCGCAAACGCTTCGATCGAAGCTCAACTTGTCCACCTTGCATGCACGGATGGGACACTTCGTTGAGGCCATCCGCCTGCAAGCCGAGGTCGCCGAGGCGCGCACGCGCCTGCTTGGACCAAAACATCCGGACACGCTGTTCATCCAGCTCAACCGCGCGGCGACCCTCTATCAGGCTGGCCAGCCGAAAGCGTCGCTGGCCTTGCTCGAACAGGTGTTGCCAGTTGCGCGTGAAGTGCTGGGCGACAAGCATCCACAGGTGCAGATGGGTTACGACATCCGGGCGCAGGCCGCGGACGCACTCGGTGACCACGCGCTTGCCATCGCCTCGTACCGGGAACTGCTTGCGCTGCGCGAGGGCGCGCTGGGCGCGGACGACGTGCGCACGGTCGATGCCGCCTGGCAGCTTGAAGGCCAGTTGCGTGGTTCCAGTAAGCGCGCCGAGGCTGATGCGCTGCGCGCGCGTTATATATTGCCGCTGCTGGATGCGAAGCCGGAGACCTTGTCCGATGAACAGGTGAAGAAGGCCGAAGACATCCGCAAGACCGAACGCGAGGAAGCGCTGGCGGCGCGCACTGCGGCCAAGTAAGGCTTACTCGCCGGGTATCGCGGCTTTGCTGGGTGCCTGCGAGGCAGCCCTGCGCGCCAGCACCGCTTCGCGGTGGGCGATGTAAGCGGTCGCGCTGAAGATGATCGCGGCGCCGGTCGCGGTCCAGCGGTCCAGCACTTCGCCGAACCACAGCCAGCCGGCTATGGTCACGATCACCAGTTGCACAAAACTGATGGGTGTCAGTGCCGAGACTTCGCCGATCTTCAGCGCGCGCGTCCACAGCAACTGGCCAGCGGTGCCGAGCACGCCGGACAGCGCCAGCCACAGCCAGGCGATGCCCTGCGGCGGATGCCACACCCACAGTGCCGGCAGCAGCGACAGCGGCACCCAGAACAGGTAGGTCCACAACACAATCGTGTCCGCGCCGTCCTCGCGCGAGAGCTGCTTGATCTGGATCGCGACGACCGCGGTGATCACGGCCGCCGACACTGCCACCAGGCTGCCTGCGGTGAATGCCTGCGACCACGGCCGCACGATCACCATCACGCCGACGAAACCGGCCAGCACCGCCGTCCATCGGCGCATGTGGACCTTTTCGCCGAGTAGCATTACTGCGGCAATGGTGACGAAGATCGGCGAGGAATACGCCAGCGCGATGGCCTGCGACAGCGGCAGGTTGGCTATCGACCAGAAGCCGAAGTACATGCTGATCACGCCGATCAGGCAGCGCACCAGGTAGCGCGGCAATTGTTTGGTGTGCAGGGTCTTGCGCAGTCCGGCAATCGGCCGTCCGCTGCGGATGGCGGGCCACAACAACACCGGCAACAGGGCGAGCAGGCCGAACAGGTTGCGGAAAAATGCGATCTCGAAGACCGGTTCGGTCGCGCTGGACAAGCGGATGCACACCGCCATCAAGCCGAAACTGACGGTGCTGGACAGCATCAGCAGCGCGGCGCGCATTTGTGGGGATGTGGTGCCTGTACTCATCGGGCCATGCTCAAGAAATTGTACTCACCAGCTCGCACCAATGATGCGCGGCTCGGGTTCGATCGCCACGCCGAAGCGCGCGTGCACGGATGCGGCGATGCGGCGGGCGAGGTCGAGCAGTTGCGCGCCGCTGGCATGGCCGTGGTTGACCAGCACCAGCGCATGTGATTCGGAAACGCCGGCATCGCCTTCGCCATCCTGGTCGCGATGCCCTTTCCAGCCGCATTGATCGATCAGCCATGCGGCGGACAGCTTGCGCGTGCCGGTGATAAAACCGGGGTCAGAGTCGCCATTTTAAGAAAAAGGCGACTCTGACCCCGGTTTTACACGGAACACCGGCATCGATGGGTGTTGGGCCAGCAATGCCTCGGCGACATCGAAAGCGACGATGGGATTCTTGAAGAAGCTGCCGGCATTGCCCAGCACATTCGGATCCGGCAGCTTGCGCTGGCGGATGCGGATCACCGCTTCGGCGACCTGTGATGCGCGCGGTGTGTCGATGCCCATCGCCTGCAGTTCATCACCGATACCGGCGTAGTCCAGTTTCAACGCGGGCGTGCGCGACAACACGAACTCCACTGCGGTCACCACGTAATGCTCGGGATCGCGTTTGAACAGGCTATCGCGGTAAGCGAAGGCGCAGGCATCGTTGTCCAGCTGGATCATGCTGCCACCGCGTCGGTCGAAGGCGTCCACTGCATGGATGCAGTCACGCACTTCCACGCCATACGCGCCGATGTTCTGGATCGGTGCCGCGCCGACGGTGCCGGGAATCAGGGCCAGGTTTTCCAGACCGCACAGCCTGTGGCCCAGCGTCCACAACACCAGGTCGTGCCAGCTCACGCCAGCATCGGCACGCACGACTGCGGTCTCGCCATCGTCTTCAATGATGGCGATCCGTTGTGCGGTCAGCGCAAGTACGACACCTTGCGGATCGCCTGCGAACAGCAGGTTGCTGCCGCCGCCAAGTACCAGCACTGGCCCATCGCGCAGCATTGCGTAACCGAACAATTCGGGCAGGGCAGCGCTGTCGTTGACTTCGATCAGCATCGGCGCGGTCGCAGCGATCCCGAAGGTGTTGCGCGCCTCCAACCGCGCATCCTCATGGATGCGATACGCCGCAGTCGACGCGCTGTTCGACGTGTCGGTCATTCAGGCAGCAGGGTCCCGCGGCTTGGGGCTTCCTTGCGCCGGCGCAGTGCTTCCACGCATTCGCCGATCAGGGCCGGGCCGCGGTAGACCAGACCGGTATAGGTCTGAACCAAAATGGCGCCGGCTGCCTGCTTGGTTGCGGCATCGGCGCCATGCAGGATGCCGCCCACACCGATCAGCGGGATGTGTTCCGGCAGACGCGTGCGCAGCATCCGCAAAACCGCGGTGGACCTGGCCATCAATGGCGCACCGGACAGACCGCCGACTTCATCGGCATGCCGCACGCCTTCCAGGCCTTCGCGCGAGATGGTGGTATTGCCGGCGATCACCCCATCCACGCCGAGGTCACCAAGCACGCGACCGGCGGCATCGATGTCGTTGTCCGACAGGTCGGGTGCGATCTTGACCAGCATCGGTACCCGCTTGCCATGCTGCGAACCGAGCCGTTCCTGCGCCTCACGCAGGGTGCCGACCAGGCGCCGTAGTGCCTGTTCCTCCTGCAGCTCACGCAGGCCGGCGGTGTTCGGCGAGGAAATGTTGATGGTGATGTAGTCGGCCAGCGGATACACGCGTTCCAGGCAATGCAGGTAATCGCTGGCGGCATCCTCGTTGGCGGTGTCCTTATTCTTGCCGATGTTGATACCAAGCAATGCGCGTGTGCGCTTGGCGCGCTCGACATTGCGCACCAGCGCATCCACGCCCAGGTTGTTGAAGCCAAGACGATTGATCACCGCCTGCTGTTTGGGCAGGCGGAACATACGCGGCTTCGGGTTGCCCGGTTGCGGGCGCGGGGTGGTGGTGCCGATTTCGACGAATCCGAAACCCAATGCCATCAGCGCATCGATATGCGCGCCGTTCTTGTCCATGCCTGCCGCCAACCCGACCGGGTTGGCGAAGGTCAGGCCGAAGGCCTTGGTCGGCAACGGTTTCGCAGTTGTGGCTAGCAGCGGGTTCACCCCGCTGCGATAAGCCGCCTCCAGCGACACCAGTGCGAGCGCATGCGCTCGCTCGGCGTTGAACGCGAACAGGAAGGGACGGGCGAGCGAATACAAGGATTCAGTGCCCCGACATCGTGGCTATCCAGGCCAGGCCGCCAAAGAACAGAATGAACGCGAACACTGCGAGAATCGCCATGGCGATCGATGCGTAACCAAGTATCAACCCGGCGATCGCCATGCCGTCGCCATCCAGCCGATCCGGAGCGCGACGGATTTCGCCGCGTGCCATGTGGCCGGTGATCACAGCAACAATGCTGCCGAGGAACGGCACCAGGGTCCAGCCGAGGATGCCGGACACCAGGCTGATGATGGCCATTGCGCTGGTCGTGCGTGTCACTGCGTTCATGGGTTGTCCTCAGAGGTCGAACTTGATGCCCTGTGCCAGCGGCATGGAGTCAGAGTAGTTGATGGTGTTGGTCTGCCGGCGCATGTACGCCTTCCACGCATCGGAACCCGATTCGCGGCCACCGCCGGTTTCCTTTTCACCACCGAACGCGCCGCCGATCTCGGCGCCGCTGGTGCCGATGTTGACGTTGGCAATGCCGCAGTCGGAACCGGACGCGGCCAGGAACGCTTCGGCGCGCTTGAGGTTGGTGGTGAAGATGGCCGAGGACAGGCCCTGCGGCACCGCGTTCTGCATGGCGATGGCATCGTCGAGGTTGCGGTATTTCATCACGTAGAGAATTGGCGCGAAGGTCTCGTGCTGGACGATGGGGGCGTCATTGGTGAGGCCGGTGACAATTGCCGGCAACACGAAGTTGCCCTTGCCCTCGATCGCTTCGCCGCCGGTTTCAACGGTGCCACCGGCGGCCTTGGCCGCTGCGATCGAGTCGAGATAGGCATCGACGCCATCGCGGCTGTTGAGCGGGCCCATCAGGTTCGCAGGATCGGTCGGGTCGCCGATTTTCTTTTCGACCTGCTTGTAGGCGGTCACGAGTTTCGCCAGCACGTCGTCATGGATCGATTCGTGCACGATCAGGCGGCGCGTGGAGGTGCAACGCTGGCCTGCAGTGCCGACCGCGCCAAAGACAATCGCCGGGATCGCCAGCTTCAGGTCGGCGGTTTCATCCATGATGATCGCGTTGTTGCCGCCAAGTTCCAGCAGGCTGCGGCCCATGCGGCGCGCGCAGCGCTCGCCGACCATGCGGCCGACCTTGGTGCTGCCGGTGAAGCTGATCAGCGGGATGCGCTTGTCGTCGACGAAGGTCGAAGCCAGCTCGGTGCCGGCATCGTTGATCAGGAAGAAGATGTCGGGGAAGCCGCCCTCGCGCAGCGCCTCGTTGCAGATCTTCAGGGAGGCAATCGCCGATAGCGGGGTCTTGGGCGACGGCTTCCAGATGCAGATGTCGCCGCAGACCGACGCGACGAACGCATTCCAGGCCCAGACCGCGACCGGGAAGTTGAACGCGCTGATGATCCCGACCAGGCCGATCGGATGCCACTGCTCGTACATGCGGTGGCCGGGCCGCTCGCTGTGCATGGTCAGGCCGTAGAGCTGGCGCGACAGGCCCACGGCGAATTCGCCGATGTCGATCATTTCCTGCACTTCGCCATCACCTTCCGGCTTGGACTTGCCCATTTCCAGCGCAACCAGTGAGCCCAGCTCGTCCTTGTGCGTGCGCAGCGCGTCCGCGCACAGGCGGATCGCTTCGCCGCGGCGCGGTGCCGGGGTGGTGCGCCAGACCTTGAAGGCGGCCTGGGCACGCTCGATGATCACATCGTAATCAGCCTGCGACGACGCATGCACGCGGCCCAGCACTTCGCCGGTGGTCGGATTGACCGGCTCGATCACGCCGGCGTCGGTGGTCCTGGACCACTCGCCATTGCCGAGATAAGTGCCGGATTCCTCGGCCTTGAGGCCAAGCGCGGTGAGGACGGGGTGGGACATGGGAGACTCCAGATTACGAAAGACAGGGGGAACGCTTGATCGTGGTGACCCCGGCGCGATTCGAACGCACGACCTGTCCCTTAGGAGGGGACCGCTCTATCCAGCTGAGCTACGGGGCCAACTAACCGCTTATTTTCGCAGAGAACCGTCGCGACGGCCATTAAAACGGCATTTCCCCATGGTCTCACGGGAGGTTCCTGCGTGTGATTCGGGTGCTTATGGTCTCGCCCATTGCGACATCGGCCCGTTACAGTGGTTGCCTCGTCCATCAGGTTCCGGCATGGCCAAGCTAGGGTCCAACTCGGCTGCTTCCAAGCGCCGCACCGCTTACGTCTGCAGCGAATGCGGCGCCGACTACGCCAAGTGGCAGGGCCAGTGTGAGGCCTGCGGGGCGTGGAATTCGTTGGCCGAGATCGTGCTGGAAAGCGCGGTGCAGGCGAAGTCGCCGGCCTCGCGGCGCAGCGGCTGGGCCGGCAAGATCGATGCACCGAAGGTGACCACATTGGCCGATGTGCGCCATGGCGAGCAGGCGCGAGTCAGCACAGGCATCAGTGAGTTCGATCGCGTGCTCGGTGGTGGACTGGCCGAAGGCGCGGTGGTTTTGGTTGGCGGCGATCCCGGTATCGGCAAGTCGACCCTGTTGTTGCAGGCGCTGGCATTGATGGCGCCGACCATGCCCGGCCTGTATGTCACTGGCGAGGAATCGCTGGCGCAGGTCGCTGGGCGCGCCGTGCGTCTGGGATTACCGCTGGACGGGCTTCAGGGACTCGCCGAGACCTGCGTCGAACGCATCCTTGAACATGCGGTGGCCGCGCGGCCGAAACTGATCATCGCCGACTCCATCCAGACCTTGTGGACCGAGTCGTTGACCGCCGCGCCGGGTTCTGTAAGCCAGGTCCGTGAATCCGCGGCGCGACTGGTGCGCTATGCGAAAGAGACCGGCACTGCAGTATTCCTGGTCGGCCATGTGACCAAGGAAGGTGGCATCGCCGGCCCGCGCGTGCTCGAGCACATGGTCGATGCAGTGTTGTATTTCGAGGGCGATTCCGGATCGCGTTTTCGTGTACTGCGAGCATTCAAGAATCGCTTCGGTGCGGTGAATGAGTTGGGCGTGTTCGCGATGGGCGACAAGGGCCTGCGCGAGGTGCCGAATCCGTCCGCGATCTTCCTGTCCGGTGCCAGCGCCGGCCAGCCTGGCAGCTGCGTGATGGTCACCCGCGAAGGTACGCGACCATTGCTGGTGGAAGTGCAGGCGCTGGTGGATGCCTCGCCGCTGTCGAATCCGCGGCGAGTCGCGGTGGGCCTTGAAGGTAACCGACTGGCGATGCTGCTGGCGGTGCTGCATCGGCATGGTGGGATCATGGTCGGCGACCAGGACGTGTTCGTGAACGTGGTTGGCGGCATCCGCGTGCAAGAAACCGCAGCGGACCTGCCGGTGTTGCTGGCGGTGTTGTCGTCATTGCGCGACAAGCCACTGGCCGACAAGACCATTGCCTTCGGCGAGGTGGGTCTCTCCGGTGAAATCCGTCCGGTACCCAATGGCGAGGAGCGCCTGCGCGAAGCGGCCACGCATGGCTTCAAGCGCGCAATCGTGCCCAAGGCGAATGCGCCGAAGCTGCCGCCGAAGGGGATCGAAGTGATCGCGGTGGAACGGTTGTCGGAAGCGCTGGAACAGGCCTGAGCGACATCGATACCGTCATTCCGGCGAACGACCGGGGTTCGACTTTGGCCGGTTCGCGAGAGATCTCTGGAATTTGCCGATGAATGGTTTGCATCCGGATCCGCGAAAACAGCGTAGGCATTGGTGAACGGATCATGAGCATCACCCGGAATTGATTGCGTGCATTCACGTGATGCCTGGGTTTCCAAGGTTCGTTCGGGAATGTCCGCGGCCCGACCGCGGCACCACACACGAAGGACCCACCATGAAACGTACCGCCATTTTCTCAGCACTCATTACTGCCGGTATTGCCCTGGCAGGTTCAGCCGTTGCCTCCAGCCACCGCGAAGCACCGTTGATCACCCAGACCCCGAAGGTCGACGCCACCGACTTCTACATGTTCCGTAGCTATGAATCCGGTCGTGCAGGCTACGTGACCTTCATCGCCAACTACCAGCCGCTGCAGGACGCTTACGGTGGCCCGAATTACTTCCAGATGGACCCGGAGGCGGTGTATGCCATCCATGTCGACAATGATGGTGATGCGCGGCCGGATCGCAGCTTTTATTTCAAGTTCTATAACAAGACGCGTGGACTCACTGTGCCAGTCGGTGGCATGGATATCCCGGTGCCATTAAGCAACATTGGTCCGTTCGGTAGCGACCCGTCGCAAGACGGCAGCCGCAACGTCGTCGAACAATACACCGTGGTCGCGGTGAGCAGCGAGCAGCCGCATCGCTCGCAGATCGGTGTGAACCTGGATACCAACAAGCGGGTGTTCGACAAGCCCTCCGACAACATCGGCACGAAGTCGATCCCGGAGTACGCCAAGTACGCAGATGCTGCAATCTCGCGGATCGCAATACCGGGTTGTGCAGGCGAAGGTCGCGTGTTTGTCGGCCAGCGCCAGGATGGTTTCGCAGTGAATCTAGGCGAGATCTTCGACCTGATCAACACCAATCCGGTGGGTCCACGCGATGCCGAAAAGAACACGATCTCCGACAAGAACGTCACTACCATTGCACTTGAATTGCCGATCTCATGCCTGACCAAGGGCGCGGATCCAATCATCGGTGCGTGGACGACCGCTTATACGCGGGGCAAGTTTCGCAGGATGGAAGCGGTATCGCGCCTGTCCGCGCCGCTGGTGAATGAAATCGTGATCGGGTTGCCGGACAAGGACAAGTTCAACGCCTCGCAGCCCTATGACGACGGACAATTCGCCAAGTACGTCACCAACCCCAGCTTGCCGATCCTGATCCAGACGCTGTTCCCGGGCGTGCAAGCACCCACGCTTTATCCGCGCACAGACTTGGTCGCAGCATTCCTGACCGGGCTGGAGGGCCTGAACAAACCGGCCAACGTGCGTCCTGCTGAAATGATGCGACTCAATACCTCGATCGCAACGAAGGCTGCCGCGGACCAAAGCAACCTGGGCGCATTGACCGGTGACATTGCAGGCTTCCCGAATGGTCGTCGCCCGGGTGATGACGTGGTCGATATCGAACTGCGCGTCGCGATGGGTGCGTTGCTGCCGAAGGCTGATGCACCGTCCAACGACCTGCCATATACCGATGGCGCGATTGTCAGTGCCAGCGAGTTCCGCAATAGCTTCCCGTACCTCAACACGCCGATCCCGGGTTCGCCGAACAAGTCGGACGAAGCAGCCGCCAAGGTGGCTGCCAAGTAAGCGCCGGCAGATCGGGAGCAATGTCGTGAGGACAGGGATGTCGCTTGGCTCGCAGCACCGGCAGCAGATTTGCTGCCGGTTGCTGCGTTCCAGTTCGAAGATGCCGAACAAATTGTGGAGCTTCATGGTCCTGATCGCCTTGCTGGCGATCGCGATGCCCGCAGCCGCGCAACGCCCGCCGCGAGTGGTGCCGGATCGCGGCGATGCACTGGTAGGCAAACTACCGCGTGGCTATTCCAAGCTCGAACCCATCGCAACTGATGCAACGACTGCCGGCACGATTGATGGATCCGGCGTAGGCCAGCATAAGTCCGCCAAGTCTGCGGATCTGACGCGCATCGGTACGCTACTCGAAGCAGCCTCCATGACCGGCGATACGCGCCTGGTGGCGCGCGCCGACGCCTTGTTATTGCGACAACCCGTTGGCGATGGCAACCCCAACCTGCTTCGCTTGCGTGCGTACAGTGCGCAGCACAAACATGATTTTTCCGGCGCAATTCGCTTGCTCGATGCGTTGGTTGCAGTGGATCCACGCAATGCCGGCGCGCGTTTGTCGCGCGCCGAAATCCAACTGGTCCAGGGCCGCATCCACAAGGCGCGTACGGATTGCCGCGCGCTGGCACTGGGCGTGGATGCCGATACTGGTCTGCTATGCGCCGCATCACTGGCGCTGCGCACCGGTGAATACGCTGCAGCCGCCAGCTTGCTGGACCGCTTGCTGGGCGAATTTCCGCCTGCCGATCCCCGCCGTGCGTTCGCGCTGCTGGCGCGTGCGGAAGTGGCCAGTCGTGCGGGTGAAACCAATGCCGATACCCGCTATCAACAAGCCCTTGCTGCAAGCCCGGGCGACATTCGAACGCGGGTGTCCTATGCCCGCCACCTGCGCCGGGTTGGTCGCGATGCTGAAGTAGAGCAGGTACTTGCTGGCAGTGAACAGAGCGACACCGCGCAACTGCAACGCACGCTTGCAGCGATGGCAGCCAAGCGTTCGGACGCGCAGGCGCTGGTCGCTGCACAGGCGCGCCGCTATGCAATGGCGCACGAACTGGGCAGCCAGCCTGAAATGCGCGACGAGGCGGAGTTCCTGCTCGTGTTGAAGGGACAACCTCGCGAAGCCCTGGCACTGGCGTTGCGCAACTTCGAGCAGCAACGCGATTTCGAAGACGTCGACATCCTGGTGCGTGCGGCTGATACGGCGAGAGAGCCCGCTGCACTCGATGGCTTGCATGCCTGGCAGAAGGCACAAGGCTTGGCATCGTCGAATGCACCACGCAAAGCGATTGAGGCAAAGCGATGAAGCGCACGCCGCCGAAGTGCGCAGCATGGCTGCTGCTCGCGAGCTTGCTCGTATCACTGCCGGTACTGGCGCATACGCTGTCGGTATCGCATGTGGACATCGTGGTGCCGGCCGACGGTTCCGAACCGCAGATCGAGCTTGATCTCGCCATCCGCGATCTCGCCTTGTCGCTGCCGCTGGACGCCAACCACGACGAGCGCGTGACCTGGGATGAATTGCAGGCGATTCGGGAACCGCTGTACGCGATGGTGAAAAGCGGCCTGGCGGTCAGCAGTGGCTCGGCGCCATGCACCTTGCAACCGCAATTGCTGGCGACTCGCCAATATGACGATGGCGCGTATGCCACGGTCGTGATGCGTGCCGACTGTCCTTCAGCCAGTGACCTGAAGGTTCGCTACGGACTGCTGTTCGATGTCGACCCGCAGCATCGCGCGCTGGTGACCTTTCACAACGGCGGCAAGGATGGCACCGGGATTGCGAGCGCCGATGCGCGCGACATCGAGATTGGCTCCGGGCCGGCCAGCCGCAGCAATCCGTTCTTGCAGTTCCTGCGCGAAGGCATCCATCACATCCTGATCGGTTACGACCATCTCGCCTTCTTGCTGTCGTTGTTGTTACCTGCTGCTTTGCTATGGCGTGATCGCCAGTGGCAGCCATCGCCCGGTATTCGGCATTCGCTGGGGCATGTGCTGGGCATCGTCACGGCATTCACGCTGGCACATTCGATCACCCTGACACTGGCTGCGCTGGGCTGGATCACCCCGGCTTCGCGCTGGGTCGAAGCAGCAATCGCAGCCAGCGTGCTGCTGGCCGCGCTCAACAATGTGTGGCCAGTGGTGACCCAACGTGTATGGCTGGTGGGCTTCGGCTTCGGACTGGTGCATGGCTTCGGTTTTGCCGGGGCGTTGTCCGAACTGGGCCTGCCCACCGGCGCGCGCCTGGCATCGTTGGTGGGCTTCAACCTGGGCGTCGAAATCGGCCAGATGGCGGTGGTGGCGTTGGTGCTGCCATTGTTGTTGCTGGTACGCCGCAAGCGCTGGTATGCCCAGACGACGATGCCACTGCTGTCGTTGGCGATTGCCGGGCTTGCAGCTTGGTGGCTGTGGGTACGCCTGCGCGGCTAGGCGCAGGTGCGCAGCGCTCAGTGCCACTGTTCAGTGCTCGCGGCTCAGTGCCCGCCGCCGGGAGGCGCGCCGGCCTTGGCCCCGAACGGTGGTTTGGCGATCCAGACGAACGCGATCACGCACAGGAAGATGATCCCGAGCAGGTGGAAGATCTCGTTGAAGCCGATCTGCAGCGCCTGCTGCGAAATCATCCGGTCGAGCACGTAGGCGCCGCGCTGGAGGTCGCCTGCGCCATAGCGCGTGAGCGTTTCCAGCATCGAGGGATCCGTCGCGCCGATGTGTTCGGTGAGTTGCGCGTGGTGCACGGCGGTTCGCTCCGACCAGGCATAAATGGTCAGGGAGGCAGCGAAGCTGCCTCCGAGCGTGCGTACGAAGGTCATCAGGCCAGATCCCGCGGAGATCTCGTGCGGCTCGAGATCCGACAGCAGGATCTGCAATATGGGCATGAAGAACAACGCGACGCCGAGCCCCTGCAGCAACTGCACATAGGCCACATGCTCGAAATCCACGTCGAGGTTGAAATGCGAGCGCATGAAGCTGGTGCCAGCCATCACGATGAAGGCGAGCGTGGCCAGCATGCGCAGGTCGAACTTGCCTGCGTATTTGCCAATCAGCGGCGCCAGGATGACCGGCAGGAAACCGATCGGCGCGGTGGCGAAACCCGCCCAGATCGCGGTGTAGCCGAGATTTCGCTGCAACCATAGCGGTACCAGGATGCTGACGCTGAAGAAGGCGGAGTAGGCCATCACCATCGCAATGGTGCCGGCAGCGAAATTGCGATGCCGGAACAGGCGTAGGTTGACGATGGGATCCTTGTCGGTCAGTTCCCAGATGATGAAGACGGTTAGCGAAATCGCCGCGACAATCGCGAGGACTACGATCAGCGGCGAGCGGAACCAGTCCTCGTCGTTGCCCAGGTCAAGCATGATCTGCAGCGCACCGACGCCCAGGACCAAAGTCGTCAGGCCGATGTAATCCATCTTCGGCGTTTCGATTTTTTCCGGGCGTCCCTTGAGCTGCGCACCGACCACGAAGCTGGCGAAGATACCCAGTGGGATGTTGATGAAGAAGATCCATTCCCAGCTGTAGTTGTCGGTGATCCAGCCACCCAGGATCGGCCCGGCGATCGGCGCCACCACCGTCACCATGGCCAGCAGGGCAATGGCCTGCCCGCGCCTGGCGGGCGGATAAATCGACAGCAGCAACGCCTGGGTGACCGGGTACATCGGACCGGCGACCAAGCCTTGCAGTGCACGCGCCGCGACCAGCAAGCCCATGCTGTGGGCCAGCCCGCACAGGAACGAGGCGATCACGAACGCCAACGTCGAGACCATGAACAGCTTGCGCTCGCCGAAGCGGCGCGCCAGCCAGCCGGTCAGCGGCAGGGCAATCGCAGTGCTGACCGCGAACGAGGTGATTACCCATGTCGCCTGGTTGGCGCTGCCGCCCAGGTTGCCGGAGATCGCCGGCAACGACACGTTGGCAATCGTGGTGTCGAGCACCTGCATGAAGCTGGCCAAGGCCAGCCCGAAGGTGGTCAGGGCGATATTCGGCGGCGCGAAGGCCAGGCCGTCGGCGCGGGGTGCTGGCGCCGCGGGCGCAGTGGCTGGAGTGCTGGACATGACCGGCTGAGTTCCCGTCAGTTCCCGCTAGTTCCGGCGCGGCGCGTTCCCAGGTTGTCGCTGATGATGCGGTCGATCACCGCATCGGCATCCTTCAACTGCTTGGCATACGCAGTCGTGGTCAGCATCGGCGTGGATGCAGCGGCGGTCGGCAACAGGCCATGCCCGGCGTCGTGCAGGTTGACGTCGACGCTCATCGACAGGCCCAGGCGCAGCGGATGCTCCTGCAGTTCCTTCTTGTCCAGCGCGACGCGCACCGGCACGCGCTGCACGATCTTGATCCAGTTGCCGCTGGCGTTCTGCGCCGGCAGGATCGAGAACGCGCTGCCGGTGCCCATGCCCAGGCTTTCAAGCGTGCCGTGGAAAGTCACGTCCTTGCCGTACAGCTCGGAGTGCAGTTCCACCGGCTGGCCCAGGCGCAGCTGGCGCAGCTGGTTTTCCTTGAAGTTGGCATCCACCCAGACTTCGTCGAGTGGAATGATTGCCATCAGGGGAGTGCCGGGGGCAATGCGTTGGCCCAGTTGCACATTGCGCTTGGCGATGTAGCCCGAGATCGGCGCAATGATCGTATTGCGCTGCTTGTTGAGTAATGCCGCACGCAGTTGCGCCGCTGCGGCCATCACCTGCGGGTTGCCCTTCAGCTCGCTGTTGTCGATCAGCACACGGTTACGTGAGGTCTGTTCGCGCGCACCGGACAGCCCGGCCTGCGCTGCGGCCAGTTGCGCCTTGGCGTGGGCAAGTTCTTCCGCGGACACGGCGCCGCTGGCGACCAGTCCGGCACGGCGATTCACGTCTGCTTGCGCCTGTGTGAGTGCAACTTCGCGGGCGGCGATGTCGGCCTGGCCGGCATCCACCGCGCGATAGATCCCGCGCACCTGGCGCACTGCGCCTGCAAGGTTGGCCACCGCCTGTGCGTAGGCGACCTCGGCATCGCTGGCATCGAAGCTGACCAGGGTCTGCCCGGCCTCCACGCGCATGCCGTCCTCGGCATGGATGTCGATCACGGTGCCGCCGGTCTGTGGGGTTACCGTCACCACGTTGCCCTGCACGTAGGCATCGTCGGTCACTTCGTGCCAGCGGCCGACCATGAAGTAGTAGGCCAGCCAACCGATACCGGCCAGCACCACCACGGCCAGCACGATCAGCAACGCGCGCTTGCGCTTGCTCTTCGGCGGCTTCAGTGAACTTTGCGAAACGGGCAACGGAGCGCCGGCGCCGGTCGAGGTATTGGGTGTGATTTCAGTGGTCATGTCGGAGTCACTTCGTTGCAGTGGTATTCGGAGCGTCGACGGAAAGACCGCCGCCGAGCGCCTGGTCGAGATCAATGGCAGCTGTGCGGCGCTTGGCGTTCAGTGCCGCCAGTTGCTGATCCAGTTGCAGCAGCGGGCGTTGTGCGGCGAGCACATCGAGTTGCGTCGCCAGCCCGGCGCGGTAACGCTGCTGGACCAGCGCATGCGCCTTGCCGGCGGTGTCGCGCGCCTGTTGTGTGGTCACGATTTGCGCACCCAGTGCACGGGCCGCTTGTATCGCGTCAGTGACCTCATGGATCGCACCCAGCAGCGTCTGGTTGTAGCTGGCCACGGCGAGGTCGTAATCGGCATTGGTGGCCATCAATTGATTGCGCAGGCGACCGCCTTCGAAGATCGGCAAGGTCAGGCCAGGGCCGCCATTGACCAGCAGCGCATTGCTGCCGAACAGGTCGCCCAGGTTGCCGGCCGCGAGGCCGACCATCATGCTGAGATTGATCGTGGGATAGAACGCAGCTTTACTGGCGTCGATGCCATGCGCTGCTGCTTCCACCCGCCAGCGCGCGGCCACGATGTCGGCGCGGCGTGCCAGCAGATCGCTGGACAGTAGCGAAGGCAGGCTGATGTCGGGCGTTGCCAGTTTCGGGCGGTCGATCTGCAACCCGCGATCGGGGCCAGCGCCTGCAAGTGCGGCGAGGGCATTGCGCAGCGCATCGATCTGCTGCTGGGCGGCCTGCGCCTGCTGTTTCGCGGATGCCGATGTGCTGCGGTTCTGGTTGAGCGCGATGGTGTTGTCCAGGCCGGCCTTGATCCGTTGCTGGTTGAGCGCGATCAGCGCCTCGGCGCGCGTGGTTTCGGCATTGGCGGCATCCAGCGTATCGAACGCCTGCGCCAGTGCGACATAGGTGCGAGCGATGTTGGCCGCCAGCGTGAGCCGCGCGGCCTGCGCATCGACCTCGCTGGCGCGCGCATTGCCAATCGCGGCCTGCCATTTCGACTTGTCAACGCCCCACAGGTCGGGGTTGTACTTCAGGCTCAGGGTGAGCAGGTTGGCAACGCTGAACTTGCCGCCGATATCCCGACCGGCAAGCGTTTCCGGAATCTGCAAGGCGAGCACCTGCGCGCCTGCACCAAGGATTGGTTTTCGCATTGCATCGGCCAGCCCTGACTGGGCCAGCGCTTTGCGGGTGCGCGCGTCTGCAGCGTCGATCGCGGGGGATGCTGCCAGCGCTTCGCCAATCAGTGCATCCAGTTGCGGATCACCAAGCGTGGTCCACCAACGGTCATCTGGCCATGCGGCACCACCGACATTGACCTTGCCGAGCGCGGCGCTGGCGGACAGTGAGTCGGAGTCGCGCAACTGTGACTGCGTGGTGAGTGCCTCGGTGCTGGCGCATGACGACAACACGAAGGCGCAGGCCGCGATCAAGGCAAGGCGGCGGGGAATGGAGTATCGAAACATGGCTCAGTCCGTGGACGAAGTGAGGTTGTCGCGCACGCGTTCCAGCAGCGCGGTCAGGGTGTTGCGTTCGTGGTCGCTGAGGCCGGCCAGCGCGGTATCGCGCACGCGCATCCCGCACTGGTCGATGTCGCGCCAGATGCTGCGGCCGGCATCGGTAAGGTGGATATGCAGGGCACGGCGGTCGCTGGGATCGGCTTCGCGGGCGACCATGCCCTTGGTTTCGAGCTTGTCGAGCAATCGAGTCATCGCACCCGGATTCAATTCGGCGGCGCGGGCGAGGTCGCTGGCGCCGGCAGTGCCTTCGGCCAGCTTCTTCAGGGTGATGTACTGGCTGAAGGTCAGGTCATGGCCGCTGCGGGCCAGTTCGTCGGCCATCCGCGCCCACATGGCATCGCGGACCTGGCGGAACAGCAGGCCGAGGGTCGAACCGGTGCAGGGGGCAAGGGAGGGGACAGACGTTTGCATGGGGCGTATTTTGCTAGCCCATGCAATAGTTGTCAATGCAATTATTGCAACTGTAAACGTATTCGGCCGTGCATCAGGCGATCAGCCGACCCGATGGAGAATCAGCTCCAGCACGAACTTGCTGCCGAAGAATGCCAGGATCAGCAACGCCATCGCCGCCAGTGTCCAGCGCACGGCAGTAATACCGCGCCAGCCGAACCGCCAGCGGCCCAGCAGCAATGCCCCGAAGGCCAGCCACGACAATACGCTGAGCACGGTCTTGTGCACCAGGTGCTGGGCCAGCAGGTTGTCGACGAACAGCACGCCGGTAAGCAGGGTGCCGCCGAGCAGGACGAAGCCGACCGCAATCGTGCGGAACAGCAGCATCTCGAGTTCCGTCAGCGGCGGCAGTGCGCGCAGCCAACGGTGGAACTCGCGGCGGCGCAACGCGCGTTCTTGAAGCCACAGGAAGACCGCCAGCAATGCCGCAACAGCAAGTGTCGCGTAGGCCAGCAGGGCCAGCCAGGCATGCAGCAGCAGGCGCCAGTCCAGTGGTTCGGGTTGGGTGGCATGGCCGTAGAGCGCATAAACCAGAAGCGCCAACGCCGCCAGCGGGAATACCACTACGCCCAATGCGCGCATGCGCCCCGAAGCGCCGACGATCGCGGTCTGCGTGCTCATGCCCAGCCCGACCAGCGATAGCGCGGCGAAGAAGTGCAGGTCGGTCACGCCGCTCGCGCGCCACGCCAGGTAATGGGTCAATCCGTGCAGGAGCAGCGCCAGGTTGGCCGGGCCCAGCCAGCCGCGCGTGCTGGCCGTGCCATCGCGCTGGACGGCAATCATCAGCCAGCCGGTAGCCAGCAGGTATGACGCGACGGCGATGAGAACGATTGTCATCGAATCAGTGTCGCACAAAGGTCAAAGGCAAGCTGGGCAGGGGGCGCACGCTATACTTCGTGATCCGCAACGCACGCATCGCAGGCTGTCCGCATCATGTTCGAATCCCTGACTCAACGACTGTCCGGCACCGTCGAACGCCTGCGTGGCCGCGGCCGCCTGACCGACTCAAACATCAGCGAGGCCGTGCGCGAGGTGCGCATCGCCCTGCTGGAAGCGGACGTGGCGTTGCCAGTGGTGCAGGCGCTGATCCAGCGTATCAAGGTGCGCGCAGTCGGCCAGGAAGTCATGCGCTCGCTTACGCCCGGCCAGGTGTTGGTGCGGATCGTGCGTGACGAGCTGACAGCGGTAATGGGTTCGCAGGCGTCGGAGTTGAACCTCAACGTGCCGGCGCCAGCGGTGATCCTGATGGCGGGCCTGCAGGGTGCGGGCAAGACCACGACAGTCGCCAAGCTGGCCAAGCACCTCAAGGACAAGCGCAAGAAGAAAGTCATGGTGGTCAGCGCCGACGTCTACCGTCCGGCCGCGATCGAGCAGTTGCAAACCCTGGCCGGCCAGGTCGATGCGATGTTCTTCCCGTCAGATGTGTCGCAAAAGCCAGTAGCCATCGTCAAGGCCGCGATCAATGCCGCGCGCAAGTCGTTCGTCGATGTGCTGATCGTCGATACCGCCGGCCGCACCAGCATTGACGAGGCCATGATGGCCGAGATCAAGGCGCTGCATGCCGCAGTCAATCCGGTCGAGACCCTGTTCGTGGTCGATTCAATGACCGGCCAGGATGCGGCGGTCACCGCAAAGCACTTCGGCGAAGCGTTGCCGCTGACCGGCGTGGTGCTGACCAAGACTGACGGCGATGCGCGTGGTGGTGCTGCGCTGAGCGTGCGCTATATCACCGGCAAGCCGATCAAGTTCATTGGCACCGGCGAGAAGACCGACGGCCTGGACGTGTTCCATCCCGAGCGCATCGCCAGTCGCATCCTCGACATGGGTGACGTGTTGTCGCTGGTCGAGCAGGTCGAGCAGGGCGTCGACCAGGACAAGGCCAGGAAGCTCGCGGAGAAAGTCGCCAAGGGCAAGAAGTTCGACCTCAACGACATGCGCGACCAGCTTGAGCAGATGCAGAACATGGGCGGCCTGTCCGGGTTGATGGACAAGCTGCCCGGCGTCGGCGCGTTGCCCGATCACGTCAAGCAGCAGGTCACCGGCAAGGAAGTGCCGCGGATGATCGCGATCATCAACTCGATGACCAAGAAGGAACGTCGCAACCCGGAACTGCTCAAGGGCTCCCGGCGCGCACGCGTGGCGCGCGGCAGCGGCCTGACCCCGGCCGACGTCAACAAGATGCTCAAGCAGTACCAGCAGATGGAAAAGATGATGGGCAAGCTGGGTCGTGGCGGCATGAAGGGGATGATGCGCGGGCTGAGCGGGATGATGGGAGGCCGCGGCGGCATGCCGCCGATGCGCTGATCGTTGCGCTGCAGCGCCGTTTCCGCGGTGTTACCGCTGCAGTAGACCATGAGGGCGTGGACCCGTCGGCCCCCGTATTCTTGGATACATGACCGGAGGCATCCGATGCATCAGCGCCTGGATTACCAACGGGCCTCGCCCGAAGCCTTCAAGGCCATGCTCCACACCGAGCAGCAGATCCATGCGAGTGGTCTCGAAGAATCACTGCTGGAATTGGTCAAGTCCCTTGCCTCGCAGATCAACGGCTGCGCCTGGTGCCTGGACATGCACACAAAGGATGCACGCGCGCATGGCGAGGCCGAGCAGCGCCTGTACCTGCTTCCGGTCTGGCGCGATGCGCCGTGTTACAGCGATCGTGAGCGCGCCGCGCTGGCGTGGACCGAAGCCGTCACCCGGATCGCCACGCATGAGGTTTCCGATGCGGTGTACACCGAGGTGTGTGTGCATTTCGATGAGAAATCGCTGGTCGATCTGACCCTGGCGATCATTGCGATCAACGGCTGGAACCGGATGAACGTGGCCTTCCGCACGGAGGTTGGCAATTACGTCAGTCCTCACACGGCAAAGCGCTGAAGCACCACGACCCGGGGGGCGCATATGGCAAGCATTGGCGAGGGGATCCGTTTCAACACGTCAGTGGTGAAAGGGTTCGTCACGTTTTCGCAGGTCGTTGGCTGGGCTCTTGTGCTGGTATCGCTGGCAATACTGGCCACCTGGATTAGCGGCGTGGGTCCGTTGCTAGGACTCGTGCAGGCGCACGCAGGTACACATGCGGGCGCAGCTTTTGCCTTCATGCTTGCCGGCTGCGCACTGCTGCTCGGCCAGCGCGCGCCGCGTGCCAGCGTCGCCCTGTCGCTGCTGCTGATGGTGCTCGGCGGTACCGGTTTGTTGGAATTTGCCATTGGCCAAGATGTCGTGATCTGGGGCTGGCTCGACGCGCTGCTGCCGGATTGGCTGGGCAGGCCCATAGGCCGCATGACGGATATTGCTGCAGTGTCCTTCACCTTGCTGGGTGGGGTGGGTGCAGCAGTGGTGATCGGGCGGGCGGTTTGGTTACGCGAGGCCTGCGCACTTGCGGTCATCGTGATCGCCATGGCCACCAGCGCTTCCTACGGTCTGGTGCTGGCAGGCGATAGTACAATCCTGTTGCGCCAGCTGCCGATCATGACCGCAGCCCAGTTTCTGCTGCTTTCGTTGGCATGGATGGCATCCGTCCCGACCACCGGCCTGACCCGCATTGCTGTTGCCGATAGCCTGGGTGGTGCATTTGCGCGTCGCTTGATCCTTCCCGCGCTGCTGCTGCCGTTGCTGTTGACCTTCCTGTTCAAGGCGGTGGAATCGCAGTTGGGGATGTCGGAATCGATGGCGCTTGCGCTGGCCTCGGTTGCGACCGGTGGTGTGGTGACGGTAATGATCATGTGGGTGGCGTTCCTGTTGGACCGCAGCGAGCGTCAGCGGCGCACCGTGCATGTCCTGCGCGAAGATGCCAGAACCGACGCGCTGACCGGGCTCGCCAACCGGCGAAAGTTCGACACGACCTTGGCGCATGCCCTGCAGGACAAGGGCGAGGGTGCATTGGTGCTGCTGATGCTCGACATCGACCATTTCAAGAAATTCAACGACAGTTTCGGCCATCAGGCGGGCGATGAGGTCCTGCGCGAAACCGGCAGGTTGCTGAGCGAGGTGGTGCGCACTCAGGACCTGGCGGCACGCTACGGTGGCGAGGAGTTCGTGATCGTGCTGCCGCACAGCGACGTGTTGACTGCCGAACATGTGGGTCAACGCATCCTTGCTGCATTTCACAGCCACGAGTGGCTGCATCGGGCAGTAACGGTCAGCATTGGCGCTGCCGTTGCCGAGCCGGATGACGGCCCGGAAGACCTGGTGCGCCGCGCCGACGAAGCGCTCTACCACAGCAAGCAGGAAGGCCGCGATCGCCTCACGTTTGCAATGGAGCAGGCCGGGTAAGCACATCCATCGGCATGACGACCGTGCGCAGGGTGTGTTGCCTCTGGATTAAACGGCACTGATGCAAGCAGCGGCCGAGTCATTGGCCCAGGGTGCTGAATCTCGTTATACTTATCTGCTTACCCGGCCATTCCGGCCGCTGGGCAACACCGAGAAAACTGCAATGGTCAAGATTCGCCTTACCCGTGGCGGCGCCAAGAAGCGCCCCTTCTACCACATCATCGTCACCGACAGCCGCAGCGCCCGTGATGGCCGCAACATCGAGCGCGTGGGTTTTTACAACCCCGTCGCCACCGGTGGCGAGAAGCGCGTCGAGCTCAACGTCGAGCGCGTCAAGCACTGGCTGGACAATGGTGCGCAGCTGACCGACAAGGTTGCTGACCTGTACAAGCAGGCCGCCAAGGCCGCCTGATGACGCTGCCGCCCGATCTGGGCGGCGCGCTCTGCCAATGAACGCACCGGACACCAGCCAGCGGATGATCACCGTAGGCCGGTTGCACGGTGCATTTGGCGTGCGTGGCGAACAGAAGCTGGAAAGCTTCACCGACCCGGCTCACGCCATTTCCCGTTACCAGCCCTGGATGTTGCGTGATGCTCATGGCAACACGCGTTCGTGTGAAGGCGTGCAGGTGCGCGTTGGCGGCAAGGGCTTGATCGCGACGATGCCCGGTATTGATGATCGCGATGCCGCCGATGCCTTGCACGGCACCGACGTGCTGGTGCCGCGTTCGGCATTGCCAGCGCCGGCGCCCGGCGAGTACTACTGGGTCGACCTCGAAGGCCTGCGCGTGGTGAATGTGGAGGGCATCGTGTTCGGCACCGTTTCGCACCTGTTTTCGACCGGCGCCAACGACGTGCTGGTGGTGCAGGGCGAGCGCGACAGGATGATCCCGTTCCTGACCCCGGACTATGTGAAGTCGGTGGATTTCGATGCCGGCCTGGTCACGGTCGACTGGGACGCCGATTTTTAACTCCCTCTTCCTCTCCCGCTGCGGCGCCCGTAGGGTGTGCAGGGCTGAGAGGGTTGGGGTGAGGGTGGCAAACATGCGTTTCGACATCATCAGCCTGTTCCCCGAATTCGTTGCGCAAGTCGCCGCGCATGGCGTGGTCGGGCGTGCCGGTGAGCGTGGCCTGCTGTCGATCCACGGCTGGAACCCGCGTGACCATGCCGAAGGCAGTTATCGGCGTGTGGACGATCGTCCATTCGGCGGTGGTCCCGGCATGGTGATGCTGGTCGATCCGCTTCGCGCGGCGATCCAGGCGGCGCGCGATGCCGATCCCGCGCTGGCCAAAGTCATATACCTCAGTCCACAAGGCACGCGCCTGACCCAGGCCAAGGTCCGTGAGCTTGCTGCGCTGCCGCGTCTGGTTCTGTTGTGCGGTCGCTACGAGGGCGTGGACGAGCGCCTGATCCAGGCTGAGGTTGACGAGGAACTGTCGATCGGCGATTACGTGCTTTCCGGTGGAGAACTGGCCGCGGCGGTGCTGATCGATGCCGTCGCACGGCTGCAGGACGGCGCCCTGAACGATGCCGAGTCCGCGCTGCAGGACAGTTTCGAAGGTGATGGAATGCTGGATTGCCCGCATTACACGCGCCCGGTCGAGCATGAACTGGGCGCCGTGCCCGAAGTGCTGCTGTCGGGTAACCATGCGCACATCGCTCGCTGGCGCCGAATGCAGTCGCTTGGCCGCACCTGGCTGCGGCGCCCGGACCTGCTGGACGAGGCGGGCCTGTCGAAGGCGGATCGCGCGTTGCTGGGTGAGTTCCGCGAGCATTTCGTGGATGCGCTGGAAGACTCCAGCGAAGATGCCTAAGCCTATCGCCGCATGTAGGTGCCTACCCATGTAGGGAAAATTGTCGTTATAATGTGCGGCTTGGCTTCACCTATGCTCCACGAAGCGTGCTCCACCAATGCCATGACGCGGGTCCACGTGCACTCGCGCATACAACTACTCCAACAGGCGCGTGCGACTGCACGCAAGAAAGGTGCTCCATGAACAAGCCATCGATCCACACCCTGGTCCAGGAATTCGAATCCGCGCAGGTTACGCGTGAGATGCCGGTCTTCGGCCCGGGCGACACCGTCATCGTCAACGTCAAGGTCAAGGAAGGCACACGCGAGCGCGTACAGGCCTATGAAGGCGTGGTGATCGGCAAGAAGAATGCCGGCCTCAACTCCGCGTTCACCGTGCGCAAGATCTCGCATGGCTTCGGCGTCGAGCGCGTGTTCCAGACCCACAGCGCCACGATCGACTCGGTCACGGTCAAGCGCCGCGGCGACGTCCGTGCCGCCAAGCTCTATTACCTGCGGGGCCTGGAAGGCAAGAAGGCGCGCATCAAGGAAGACCTGGCCGGCAACGCGAAGGCCAAGGCTGCCGCGATTGCAGCTGCAGCCGCCGAAGCAGCCGCCGCACCCGCTGCCGAGTAAGGTCAACGCGGGCGCCGCGCACAGCGGCCACTCGTGCAGCCACCGCATCGGCCACCCTAACGGTCACCTTAGGGTGGCCGTTTTAGTTTCGTCGTGGCCGTTTGCGTTTCTGGCAGGATCCATCCATGCAACCTGACACTTCAGTACCGAGCGTACGTCTGGATCTGTGGCTGTGGGCGGCACGCTTCTTCAAGACGCGTGCGCTGGCCAAGCACGCCATCGAAACTGGCAAGGTTGATGTCGGTGGCCAGCGCGCGAAGCCATCGCGCGGCGTTCGCGTTGGCGATGCGTTGCTTATTGTGCGTGGCGAAGCACGCTTCGAAGCCGAAGTGATTGCGCTCAGCGATATGCGTGGATCGGCCAGCATCGCGCAAGGCCTGTATCGCGAATCCGATGCATCGCGGCTCGCGCGCGAGCAGGCGCGTGCCTTGCGTGCAGCGGAGCGCGCCGGCTTTCGCGCGCCGGAGACCAAGCCGGACAAGCGTGCCCGGCGTTTGATTCGCGCGCTTGGCGACCTCGACTCACTCTGACGCGAAGCACTTCGCGGGCTATTGCTGCATGGCCGTGGCAAGTGCCTGCAACGCTGCGGCAACACCTGCGCCGTAGGCAGGATCAGCCTTGCTGCAATTGTCGATGTGGCGCTGCTTGATGAAGTCCGGCGCATCGCCCATCGCGCGTGCAGTGTTGTCGAACAGCACTTGTTGCTGCGCCGGCGTCATCAACCGGAACAGGTCTCCGGGCTGCTTGTAGTAGTCGGCATCGTCTTCGCGGAAATCCCAGTGGTCTGCATTGCCGCTGATCTTCAGCGGCGGCTCGCGGTACTGCGGCTGTTCCTGCCACTGGTGGAAACTGTTGGGTTCGTAGTGCGGCAGGCTGCCGTAGTTACCGTCCACGCGGCCGATACCGTCGCGGTGGTTGCTGTGCACCGGGCAACGCGCGGCATTGACGGGTATCTGCTGGTAATTGGTACCCAGCCGGTAACGCTGCGCATCGGCATAGTTGAACAGGCGCGCCTGCAGCATCCGGTCGGGGGACACGCCAATGCCAGGCACCAGGTTGCCGGGTGCGAACGCGCTTTGCTCGACGTCGGCGAAAAAGTTCGCAGGATTGCGGTTGAGCTCGAATTCGCCCACCTCGATCAGCGGGTAGTCCTTGTGCGGCCACACCTTGGTCAGGTCGAACGGATGGTAGGGCGACGTCTCCGCGGCGGCCTCGGGCATGACCTGCACGTACATCGTCCACTTCGGGAAGTCGCCGCGCTCGATGGCATCGAACAGATCGCGCTGATTACTCTCGCGGTCGTGGCCCACGATGGCCGCGGCCTCGGCATCAGTGAGGTTCCTGATGCCCTGTTTGGTGCGGAAATGGAACTTCACCCAGAAACGCTCGTCGTTTGCATTCCAGAAACTATAGGTGTGCGAACTGAAACCATGCATGTGGCGGTAACTGGCGGGGATGCCGCGATCACTCATGACGATGGTGACCTGGTGCAGCGCCTCGGGCAGCAGTGTCCACCAGTCCCAGTTGTTGGTGGCTGAGCGTAGGTTGGTGCGTGGATCGCGCTTGACGACCTTGTTGAGGTCGGGGAACTTGAGCGGATCGCGGATGAAGAACACCGGGGTATTGTTGCCCACCATGTCCCAGTTGCCTTCCTCGGTGTAGAACTTCAGCGCAAAACCACGAATGTCGCGCTCGGCATCGGCCGCGCCACGCTCGCCGGCCACGGTGGTGAAGCGGGCGAACATCTCGGTTTGCTTGCCAACCGAGTCGAAAATTTTCGCGCGTGTGTATTTCGAAATATCATGGGTCACGGTGAAGGTCCCAAACGCGCCGGAACCCTTGGCATGCATGCGCCGCTCGGGGATCACTTCGCGCACGAAGTTTGCGAGCTTCTCGTTAAGCCAGACGTCTTGCGACAACAGCGGACCGCGCGGGCCAGCAGTGAGACTGTTCTGGTTGTCGGGCACCGGAGCGCCGAAGTCGGTGGTCAGATGGGTCGGCTTGGACGTATCGGACGACTTGCTCATTGCGGGGGCTCCGGGTGGGGTTAAGGACCCTACTCTAGGAGCTTTGATCGGGGCAGGGAAATCGATTGATGGGATCGCAGCGATTGCATTTCGCTATTGACGCAAAAGACCGTTTGCGTGCTCCCACAGCGGCAGCTTTCAAGCCACTGGCGGCCCATCGACACGCCGGCTCCAGTCCTCCACCATGCATTGTTGCAGGCGGCGTTCGACCAGCTTGCGCCACGACGGCACCAGCGGCAGCTGCAACGCAGGTTCCAGTGCCGCAGGGTCAAGCACGCGTTCGAACAGCATTGTATTGAGACGGCGTAGCGACCAGTCCGGATACGGGCGGGCATGCAACTCAAGCATATCTCCGACCGTGGTGACGCCCGCCTGCAGCACGCGGTAATACCAGCCAGTGCGGCCTGTGCTTTGAACCCGGCGCGCCATGTCTGGCACATCGAAGCGGTCGTTGAGCTTCCAGCACGGCTGGCGGCCCTGGCTGACTTCCAGCAGTGCACCTCCCAGTGTGAACTGGTCGCCGATGCACACATCGTTCTCATCCAGCCCACGCGTGCTGATGTTCTCGCCGAATGCACCGGGTGCCTGCAGCAGCGGCAGCGATCCAAGGTCTTCCTGCCATCGCGCGTAATGCTCGAACGCGTAGTGGTGTACCGCCTTGTCCGGCCCGCCGTGGACGCGTGGATCGCCCTGTTCATCGCCACTCAAGCCAAGCTCGCCGATGTGCACACTGCCGCTGCGTACATGTTTGTCGATGCCGCTGAAACTACCAGCGCGTGTATAGGGTTTGGCGTAGCCGGTCAGCAGTGCATCCACGCGTACGCTGAGAGAAGCCGTCATCCCAGCGCCTTTAGTCGATACAGCGCTTCCAGCGCCTGCTTGGGCGTCAACTCATCCGGATCGAGTGCGGCGAGCGCATCCAGCGCGGCGGAGCTGGGCGTAAACAGGCCGATCTGTTGCGGCGCATCCATCGCCTGCGCGGTCATCGGCGTCGATGGTGCATCACGGTTGTGGCGTTCCAGTTCGGCCAGACGTGCGTGTGCTTGGCGCACCACCGCCTGTGGCAGTCCTGCCAATGCAGCGACCTGCAGGCCGAAGCTGCGATCCGCTGGCCCGTCCTTGACCGCATGCATGAACACCAGGGTTTCGTTGCCCGCGCCATCGCGATGCTCGACTGCATCCAGATGCACGTTGGCGATTCCGCTACCGGGTTCCGCGAGTGTGGTGAGTTCGAAATAATGTGTGGCGAACAAAGTGTGGCTGCGATTTACGGATGCGAGGTGGCGCGCGCACGCGTCGGCCAATGCAAGCCCGTCATACGTCGAAGTGCCGCGCCCGATTTCGTCCATCAGCACCAGCGACTGCTCGGTGGCGTGATGCAGGATATAACTGGTCTCGCTCATCTCGACCATGAAGGTCGATTGCCCGCGGGCAAGGTCATCGCCGGCGCCGATGCGGGTCAGGATGCGGTCAATCGGGCCGATCACCGCGCGCATGGCGGGCACGAAACTGCCGATATGCGCCAGCAGCACGATCAAGGCGTTCTGGCGCATGTAGGTGCTCTTGCCGCCCATGTTCGGGCCGGTCACCACGTACATCCGCGTGCGTGCATCGAACAACAGGTCGTTCGGTTCGAACGGTGCATCGCGAAGCGCTTCGACGACAGGATGACGTCCGCGTTCGATGTGGATGCCGGGTTCGTCTACAAGTTTTGGCGCATTCCAGTCCAGTGTCTGCGCGCGTTCGCCGAAGCCGGCTAGTACGTCGAGTTCGCTCAGCGCCGATGCGCAGCGACGCAGCGGTTCCAGTGATTCGTTGAGTGCATCCAGCAGGCCTTCGTACAGCAGTTTCTCGCGCGAAAGTGCGCGTTCGCGCGCGGACAGTACTTTGTCCTCAAATCCTTTCAGTTCCTCGGTGATATAACGCTCGGCGCCGGTCAGGGTTTGCCTGCGCGTGTAATGCACGGGTGCCTTGCCACTCTGGCCCTTGCTGATTTCCAGGAAATAGCCGTGCACGCGGTTGTAGCCGACCTTGAGCGTGGGGATGCCGGTGGCGACGCGTTCGCGTGCTTCCAGGTCGATCAGGAACTGGTCGGCATTGCTGGACAGGTTGCGGAGTTCGTCCAACTCGGCGTCGTAACCTTCGGCGAAGATGCCGCCGTCGCGGGCCATGACCGGTGGCTGTTCAACCACTGCGGTGCGCAGCAGGTGCGCGTCGGCAGCGTGCTCGCCGAGTTCGTCGGCCAGCGCCTGCAGACGTGGGGAATCCAGTGGCGCCAAAATTTTGCGCAGGGCAGGGAGCATGGCCAGCCCATCGCGCAGCGTAGACAGGTCGCGCGGGCGCGCGCTGCGCAATGCGATCCGAGACAGGATGCGTTCCAGGTCGCCGAGTGCGCGGAATTCGCTACGCAACGTATCGCCGGCGCGCGCATCGATCAGTGTCGTCACCGCATGGTGACGTTCGCCGAGTACGCGGCGGTCGCGCAACGGCCGGTGCAACCAGCGGCGCAACAGGCGTCCGCCCATCGGGGTGATGGTGGAGTCGAGCACGCCCAGCAGCGTCGCCTTGAGGTCGCCATCAACGCGGGTGTCAAGTTCAAGATGGCGGCGAGTGGCCGCGTTCATCGCAATCGCTTCGTCGGACTGTTCCAGCGAAATCGCGCGCAGGTGTGGCAGTCGTTGCTTCTGGGTTTCCTCGATGTAGCCCAGTAGCGCGGCAGCTGCCGCAATCGCCCCGGGCTTGTCGTCGATGCCGAATGCGGTCAGGTCATGCACTGCGAAAAACTGCAGCAACTGGCGGCGACCACTATCGGCATCGAACAGCCACGGCGCACGTCGGCGCAGGCCGCGCGCTTCCAGCACTGCTGGCGGCCAGCCGTCCTCATCGGCAATCAACACTTCCGCCGGTTGCAGGCGCGCGAGTTCAGCGTCCAGTGCATCCTCGCCATCGACTTCATTGGCGCGCAGGCGGCCGCTGGCGAGGTCGGCCCATGCGAGGCCGTAACCTTGCTTGTTGCGACTGATTGCCAGCAGCAGGGTGTCGCGGCGTTCGTCCAGCAATGCTTCATCGGTCACCGTGCCGGGAGTGACGATTCGCACCACCTTGCGTTCGACTAGTCCCTTGCTGGTGGCCGGATCGCCAATCTGTTCGCAAATGGCGACTGACTCGCCCAGCGCCACGAGCCGTGCCAGATAGCCTTCGGCGGCATGGTGAGGCACCCCTGCCATCGGGATCGGCTGGCCGGCGGATGAGCCGCGCTGGGTCAGGGTGATGTCGAGCAGCCTGGCGGCCTTGCGCGCATCGTCATGGAACAGTTCGTAGAAGTCGCCCATCCGGAAAAACAGCAACACATCCGGGTGTTCCGCCTTGGCGGCGAAGAACTGGCGCATGAGTGGCGTATGCAGCTCCCCGCCTGAATCGGAAGCTTGGCCGGGATTCGGGCTTGATTTCGTGACGTGTGGCAAGCGTATCGCTCGGCTTGGTGAAAGCGGCCCAGTCTAGGGCAAGCTGTCAGCGGAAGCTGCCTGGTTACCAATGTTCAGACGGGAAAGCCGTGCGTCTTGCGGACCCGGTATTCATGGTGGATCAGGGCGATCACCACCGCGTCCAGCCCGGTCAGCAGCAGTAGCCAAATCGAATGGGTGAAGCTGTATCGGTACAGCTGGTAGGCGATGAAAGCGCCCAGCACCCCCATAGACACCGGATAGGACCACATCTTGCGACGCAGCAGGCCGGCCACCAGCACGATCTTGATCAGCCCATGGACGATGAGATAAACACTCGCGAACGACTGCGTACCGGGATTCCAGCCCAAGGTGCTGGCTTGCAGCAGGTTGGCAAGCCAGTCATGCGGATCCTCCGACAGTTCCGGCGTGGTCCACCGCAACACGAAAGAGGTGAGCGTTGCCCGGCTGGCGGCCAACAGCAAGCCGCCGGCCGCCACCTGGCCCAGTCCGACCAACCCCTTGATCCAGATGCTGATGAGGAAAACATCATGTAACGCCTTTTCTTCGCGCGCTGTGGTCATTCATAGGCTCCGGCCAAGGCACCGATTACACCAGAGCCGGTGTTAACTGGCGTGGAAGCTACAATTGCCTACGCTCGCGCAACAAGGACGAAGAAGTGGACCTGCAAGCCGATTTGGAAGTCGCGGTGCGCTGCCGCGGGCTTACCAAGTCCTACGGCGAGGAGGGCGCGCGCACGCGGGCACTGCGTGGCGTCGATCTGGATATACGTCGCGGCGAGCTGCTGCTGCTGGTCGGACCATCGGGCTGCGGCAAGACCACGCTGGTGTCGATCATCACCGCGATCCTGGACCAGGACGATGGCCAGTGCGAAGTGCTGGGCCAGGACCTGCTGCACATGCACGCCGACGCGCGCACGCGGTTTCGCGGTCGCAACATCGGCTTCGTGTTCCAGGCGTTCAACCTGTTGCCGTCGCTCAGCGCCGTGGACAACGTCAGCATTCCGCTGCTGCTCGCCGGTACCCCGAGGGAGCAGGCCCGGGCCCGCGCGAGGGACTTGCTGGGATCGGTTGGGCTGGCTGAACGCGCCAATGCCCTGCCGCCGAAGCTCAGTGGCGGCCAGCAACAGCGCGTCGCCATCGCCCGCGCATTGGTGCACGATCCGGCTTTGATTGTCTGCGACGAGCCAACCAGCAGCCTGGATCAGGAGACCGGTCACGCGATGATGACGCTGCTGCGCGACAAGGTACGTAATCCGCAACGGGCCTTGATCGTGGTGACCCATGACAACCGCATTTTTGAATTTGCCGACCGCATCGCGCGGATGGAAGACGGTGTGATTGTCGATATAGCCGACGGCCAGGGACGGGCGCCATGAAGCGGGCTTACATCCTCATTGGGCTGGCCCTGCTCGGGTTGCTGATCGGAGCGTGGGTCGTGGTCGACAGCAATCGCAGCCCGACCCCGGTGCCACCGGCGGTCGCTGCGGTGCGGGCACCGTTCGCCGCGTACGTGGCCGGATCCGGGATCACCGAGATCGGGCGGGGCAACATCGCCGTGGCCACCACTGTGCCAGGCGTGGTGCAGGCGTTGTACGTCAAGGTCGGCGATCGCGTGGCGCGCGGCGATCCCTTGTTCAGCATCGACGACCGCGATCTGCAGGCGCGCCTCGGTGTCGAGCAGGCTCGAGTGGCCGAGGCGAGCGCGGCCTTGGAAAAGCCGCAGCACAAATTGCGCCGATTCAGTGCGCTGCAGCAGCGCGCTGCCGGGGTGATCAGCGCCCAGATGATGAGCGAGCTGCGCGATGACGTGGACGCGGCGCGCACGGCGCTCGACGCGGCGAGGGCAGTGGTCGAGCAGTCCCGCGTGGCCATCGAACGCCTGACGGTGCGGGCGCCCGCCAACGGCGAGATCCTCCAGGTCAACATTCGAGCCGGCGAATACGCTGCAGCCGATGCGCGGGCTACGCCACCAATGCTGATGGGTGACAGCGCGCGGATGTACTTGCGGGTGGACATCGACGAAAGCGACGCCTGGCGGGTACGGCCCGAGGCCCTCGCAATGGCTTACGTGCGCGGTAACCCGACGTTGACGACGCCGCTGCATTTCGAATACATCGAGCCTTATGTGACGCCCAGGACATCGTTGACCGGGCAGGCCACCGAGCGTGTTGACGTGCGCGTGCTGCAGGTCGTTTACAGCTTCGCGCGCACGGCATTGCCGGTGTACGTCGGCCAGCAGATGGATGTCTTCATCCAGGCGTTGCCGCAGCAGCAACCTGCGCCGGAAAGGTAGGCGCGCTGATGCTCCGGATCGGGCTGCAGATGCTGTTCGCCGACCGGGCCAAGTTCATTGGCCTGCTGTTCGGGATTGTCTTCACCTCGTTCCTGGTGACCTTTGCCGCCTCGTTTTTCAGTGGCTTCCTGACCCACGGATTTTCACTGATCACCGAGAATGCACAGGCCGATGTCTGGGTCATGGATCCTGCAGTGGCGTCGGTCGAACAGACCATCAACCTGCCTGGCTCGGCGTTGCTTCGGGTGCGCAGCGTCGACGGCGTGGCGCTTGCCGCACCACTGCTGCTAGGCAGCACCCAGGCGCGTTTCGCCAATGGGCGTTTCCAGTCGTTCCAGGTGATCGGCGTGGACGATGCGACCCTGCAGGGCGCGCCGCTGGTCGCAGGCCGGCCGCCGTTCGCGCTGCACGAAGCCAACACCGTCGTGGTCGATGCTGGCGGCACGTCCGGCAAACTGGGAACGCCGCTCTCCGCCGTTGACCAGTGGCCGCATGATGGCGTGCACCTGGACGTGCCGACGCGCGAAATCGGCAGTGGTGACGAGCTGCTGGCAAACGACCACATGCTCCGCGTGGTGGGTCATTCGCAGACGCTGCCGAGGTTCCCGGTACGTCCGCTGCTGTACACCACGATCTCGACTGCCGAGCGGATACTGCCGCCAGAGCGCACGCAGGTGACTTTTGTGATGGCACACGCGGCTGCAGGCGTGTCGTCAGGAGCGCTGGCAGAACGGATCCGTCAACGTACCGGGCTACGCGCGCGTTCGGCGGCGGATTTCAAGTCCGATACGGTGCGTTGGTTCCTCATCAATTCCGAAGACGTTGGCGATGTCACCACGATGCTGGTGCTGGCGATGACGGTAGGCTTCGGCGTGACCGGGGTGATGTTGTACATGTTCACCTACGAACACCAGCGGCAGTACGCCGTGCTCAAGGCGATGGGGGCATCGTCGCGAACGTTGTTGTCGATGGTGCTGGTTCAGGCGCTTGCCTGTGCGCTGCTGGGCGCCGGCCTGGGAATCGGCCTGTGCGGCCTGGTCGGCGAAGCGGTGATGCCGTCGGGGTTCCCGTTCCGGATGATGTGGTTCACACCCTTCATCGGCGTGCTAGGGGTGGCGTTGGTCAGCGTAGCCGCCGCGGCGATCAGCGCCTGGCCGATCCTGAAATTGCAGCCGGCCGTGGTGTTTGCCGGTCGTTGAAGCACAAGCCAGACCACATCGCCTTCACGGGACTCAAGCAAGCCCAGTTTGCAGGCCAGCGAGCTGATGTCGGTCCCCTGAAGCTCCCGCCTTGTGCGGGCTTGGCTCACTTATGTAGTCGAGCCGCCAACTGAAATCTGTCCGCACCGGTTGCATACGCAACCGTGCGGTTGTGTGTTAGCTTTTAGTGAACGCGGTCAAACAAACCGCGCTCGCGATGCCAACCCCCACGTGGCACGCGCCTAGGCTAACGATGGTCCCGCACATGCGGTGGCCTTGATTTTTTTTGGTGTTCATTTCGAGGGGGAAATCATGCAACGCAAGCAACTGCAACCCAAGCCGCTCGCTGTCGCACTTGTTACCGCAATGATGTCGATGGTGGCCATGCCCGCTCTTGCACAAGACGGAAGCAAACAGGACAAGCAGCGGCAAGAAGCCAAGACCCTCGACACGATGGTGGTCACTGCGCAGAAACGCGAAGAGGCCATGCAGGACGTGCCGATCATGGTCACCTCACTGTCTGACCAGGCCTTGCAGGACGCCGGCGTGCGTGACATCAAGGACCTGCAGATGCTGGTGCCCGGTCTGACCGTGACCAGTACCCAGAGCGAGGCGATCACCACCGCGCGTATCCGCGGAATCGGCACGGTGGGCGACAACGTCGGCCTGGAGTCCTCGGTTGGCGTGGTGATCGACGGCGTGTATCGGGCCCGCAACAGCGTCGGCTTCGGCGACCTTGGTGAATTAGAGCGGATCGAAGTCCTGAAGGGACCGCAGGGAACAGTGTTCGGCAAGAACACCTCAGCCGGCGTCATCAATGTCATTACCCGCCGCCCGAACTTCGTACGTAGTGCGGATTTTGAAATCACCGGCGGCAACTACGGCGCGCTGGGGTTGTCCGCGTCGTTCAACACCCCGGTCGGCGAACATGCCGCCTTCCGTATCTTCGCCACTCAGCGCGATCGCGATGGCTGGATGACGGTGCATACCGGCAGTGGCCCGCGTACCAACAAGAAGGACTACGACCAGGACTACAGCTCGGTGCGCGCGCAGTGGCGGATCGTGCCGAACGACGACCTCGACATCAATTTCATCGCCGACTACACTCGGCGCAACGAGAACTGCTGCACCGCGGTCACCTTGGTCCACGGTGCCACGTCGCCTCTGATTGATGCGCTTGCATCGGATACCGGCCTCGCGCCGGTGGCTGATCCGTTCGCACGGCAGGCCTGGAGCAACCGCGATACCACCCAGAAGATCCAGGACAAGGGCCTGAGCGGCGAGGTCAACTGGACTACGCCATGGTTCAGTAACGCGACCCTGACCTCGATCACCGCCGCGCGTGACTGGCAAGCGATCAATGGCCTGGATTTTGATTACTCCTCCGCCGACATCCTGTATCGCCAAGGGACCAAGGATGAGTCCTTCACCGGCTTCAAGCAGTTCAGTCAGGAGTTCCGCCTGACCGGCTCTACTGAAAAGGTCGACTGGATGGTCGGGCTGTTCTATGCCAATGAAGATCTGAACCGCAACGACTCTTACCGCTTCGGTACCGGGTACGAGGCTTACCTGTCCACCCTGGTCGGGCAGAAAGTGCTGGCCGGCGTGCAAGCCAAACTTCCGGCAGGATGGGTCAATCAAGCGAATCCCGCGACGTTCCTGTCACAGGTGAGTGGCAAGCCCTATGGCACCAACTACAGCGGCTTGGGCGCACTTGATCGTTACAAGCAGAATTCCAAGAGCCTTGCCCTGTTCACCAACAACACCTGGCACGCCAGCGAGGCACTGGACCTGACCCTGGGCCTGCGCTACACGCAGGAAGACAAGACACTTAGCGCGCTTTACAGCAATCCCAACGGCAGCATCGGCTGCGGCAACACGTTGGCCAATCCGGGTGCCAGGGTCGGCGCGGCACTTGCGGCGCGCATTCCCAATTTTGGACTGCTGACCCCGGCAACCCAGGCGGCGCTGATTGGTGCAGTCACGCCGGACATCGTGGGCTTCATGTGCCTGCCATGGGCCAATGCATTGCACAACGGTCGCAGCACCAACCAGAAGCGCAATGAATCGGAATGGTCCGGTACCGTGAAAGCAGCCTACCGCTGGAACCCGAGCGTGATGACCTACGCCTCAGCCGCGCGCGGCTACAAGGCCGGCGGCTTCAACCTGGATCGCGTGCAGTCCGCCAATGGCCTGTCGAGTGCCGGTGCCGGTATCGCCCCGGTCAATGACACGTCATTCCCCGGTGAATTCGTCGACAGCTACGAGCTCGGCACCAAAACCACCTGGGCCGGCGGCAACCTGCTGCTCAATGCGACCCTGTTCCACCAGACCTTCAGCGATTTCCAGCTCAACAGCTTCCTGGGCACCAGCTTCGTGGTGCGTTCGATCCCCAAGGCGGTATCAAAGGGCATCGACACCGAGATCCTGTGGCAGCCGGCATCGGTCAAAGGCCTGATGTTGCAGGGCGGCATGACTTACGCGGACACGACCTACGGCGATGCGCGCCCGACTGCGGAATTCCAGACCACACCGGTGCTGGGTCCGTTGTACAAGCTGCCCGGCAGCCAGGCCAGCTTTGCACCCAAGTGGTCGACAACAGGTGCGGTGACCTATGAGTGGGATTTCGCCAACAGCCTGATGGGCCGCTTCAACATCGGTGCCAAGTACATGTCGGAGTTCAACACCGGCTCCGACCTCGACGTCGAGAAGCAGCAGGGTGCCTACACCGTGGTCAATGCGCGCATCGGCTTCGGTTCGCGCGACCGCAAATGGATGCTGGAGCTGTGGGGCCTGAACGTGTTCGACAAAAACTATATCCAGGTTGGATTCGACGGGCCGCTGCAAGCAGTGGGTTCGCCCTTGCCCAATGCGCAACACGCGGCTTCGGATCCATTGAACACGTACAACGCCTTCCTGGGCGCGCCCGCGACCTATGGCTTGACCTTGCGCATGCGATTCTGATCTGAATCGACGTACTACAACCGGCCCGCATCGCGGGCCGGTTTCGTTTTCGGGCCGCATGCGTTACAACGCCTGCAGAATCCCATCCGGACGGCCAATGATCACGCCCACTGATGTTGAGCTCGATGCCCTGGCCAATGCCACCGGCACCCTCCTGCAAGCCGCGCGGCAAATGCTGGTGACCGCGGAGAGTTGCACTGGCGGTTGGATTGCCAAGGCAGTCACTGATGTCGCGGGTTCCTCGACATGGTTTGATTGTGGACTTGTGGCTTACAGCTACGAGGCCAAGCAGGCCTTGTTGGGTGTGCAGCCGCAGACACTGGAAACCCATGGCGCAGTCAGCCGCGAAACCGTGGTGGAAATGGTTTCCGGCGCGCTGGTGCATTCCGGCGCAACGATCGCGGTCGCAGTAACGGGGATCGCTGGCCCGGGTGGTGGTACCGAGGACAAGCCGGTCGGTACGGTCTGGATCGGCTGGAAGCGTCGCGGCGGCTACCCGCGCGCAGAACTATTCCTGTTTGAAGGCGATCGCGATGCGGTGCGCCGGCAGACCGTGGCGGCGGCCTTGCGTGGGCTGGAGCACAAGTTGGGCGATTAGGGCAGCGCCATCAATATGAACGTTGACAGGTCAAAGTGTTAGTAGTAATACTACTAACCATGAGCCTGACCGATACCCAACGCGCCATCCACGCCTTCATCGCCGACCGCATCGAAGCGGAAGGTGTCCCTCCATCGCAATCGGAAATCGCCCGTGCCTTCGGCTTCAGCGGGGTGCGCGCGGCGCAATACCACCTGGAGGCACTGGAAGCTGCTGGTGTGGTCGAGCGCACGCCCGGCCGCGCGCGCGGCCTGCGCCTGCTGCAGTTCCCGGACACGCCCCGGCAGCTGCCGCTGCCTGCCGATGACGATGCACTGCGCCTGCCGGTGTTGGGGCAGGTTGCGGCCGGCGTCCCGATCGGTGCCGATATCGGTTCCGAGCAGGTCGTGCTGATGGACCGCACCTTCTTTTCACCGGCGCCGGATTACCTGCTCCGGGTCAAGGGCGATTCGATGCGCGACGAGGGCATCTTCGACGGCGACCTGATCGGTGTGCATCGCACCTCCGATGCACGAAATGGACAAATAGTCATCGCGCGGATCGACGACGAGATCACGGTCAAGCTGCTCAAGATCGGGCAGGGGCGCATCCGGTTGCTGCCGCGCAACCCGGACTACAGCCCGATCGAGGTACAGCCTGGCCAGGACTTTGCGATCGAAGGTCTGTACTGCGGCCTGGTGCGGCCCAACCCATGACCGGACTTCCTGCATGTCGATTGCCTGCTTCATCCCAGTTGCGCGCGGGGGATTTCCTGATGCCGCCTGGTGATCGCAACTGCCATCGTCCATGCAAGGCGCGCAGCGTCGCAGTCCATGCGACCCAGCCCGCCTAACCTGCGTCCAGACCAGACGACTTACCCAAGTAATTCACCCAAAAATATTCCACCTTGAGGACCAACACCATGGATGAGAACAAGAAGCGCGCGCTTGCGGCGGCCCTGGGCCAGATCGAGAAGCAGTTCGGCAAGGGCTCGGTGATGCGCATGGGCGATCACGCGGTCGAGGCGGTGGAAACCATTGGTACCGGTTCGCTGATGCTGGACATCGCGCTGGGCATTGGCGGGCTGCCGAAGGGGCGGGTCGTCGAGATCTACGGGCCGGAGTCCTCCGGCAAGACCACGCTAACCCTGCAGACCATTGCCGAGTGCCAGAAAGCCGGCGGCACCTGCGCGTTCATCGATGCCGAGCATGCGCTGGATCCAACCTACGCGCAGAAACTCGGCGTCAACCTGGATGAGCTCTATCTGTCGCAGCCGGACACCGGCGAGCAGGCGCTGGAAATCGCCGACATGCTGGTACGCTCCAACGCGGTGGACATGGTGGTCATCGACTCGGTGGCCGCGCTCACCCCGCGGGCTGAAATCGAAGGCGAGATGGGCGACCAGCTGCCAGGCTTGCAGGCCCGCCTCATGAGCCAGGCCCTGCGCAAGCTGACGGGCAACATCAAGCGCAGTAACACCATGGTGTTCTTCGTCAACCAGTTGCGCCACAAGATTGGCGCGATGATGCCCGGCCAGAGCCCGGAAGTGACCACCGGCGGCAACGCACTGAAGTTCTATGCCTCGGTGCGGCTGGATATCCGCCGCATCGGCAGCATCAAGAAAGGCGACGAGATCATCGGCAACCAGACCCGGATCAAGGTGGTCAAGAACAAGCTGGCGCCGCCGTTCAAGCAGGTCATCACCGAGATCCTGTATGGCGAGGGCATCAGCCGCGAAGGCGAGCTGATCGAGATGGGCGTGGACGCCAAGCTGGTAGAAAAGGCCGGCGCCTGGTACAGCTACGACGGCGAACGTATCGGCCAGGGCAAGGAAAACGCGCGGACCTACCTCAAGGAGAACCCGGCCCAGGCCCAGAAGCTTGAAGCCGCCCTGCGTGCGCAGCTCGTGCCGGCAGAAGCGCCGCGCGAGGAGGTCGAAACCGAGTCCGAGGCGGAGTCCGAGGCCGTGGGCAACGCCACAAGCAAGAGCGCTGGCAAGACCAAGGGCGACTGATGCAACCGGACAAAGGCGATGCTGCGGTGTCCTCGTCAGCGCCGTCGCGTCGCCGCCGTCCGGAGCTGTCGCCGACCCAACGCGCGCTGGGTCTGTTGACCCGGCGCGAGCATTCCAAACAGGAACTCGCGCGCAAGCTCACCAGCCGCGGTGTCGAGCCCAATGATGCACGGGCGGTGATCGACAAGCTTGCCAACGCAGGTTGGCAAAACGATGCACGATTTGCCGAGTTGCTGGTGCGTAGTCGTGCCAATACCGGCTACGGACCGGTGCGGATGCGCGCCGAGCTGGCCACCCACGCGCTGTCGGCGGAGATTATCTCCTCTGCACTGGAAGCATTTGAAGGTGATTGGTCGGACAACGCCAGGGATCTGTTGCGGCGCAGGCATCCTGCTGCCCTGAGCGGGAATCGGGCTGCCCAGCGCAAGGCGGCGGAGTTCCTGCTGCGCCGTGGTTTCGGGATGGATCAGGTCAGGGCCGCATTGCAGGCGTGCCCCTATGAGAGAGCCTGACGAATGAGACCAAGCGGGCTGTAAACTGGGAGGATTGGGTTGCCAACTCGGTTTCGCGTCCGCATGGTGATGGGAACGCGGCGCAGTTGTGCGCTCGCCTGAACCAGATACCGCATGAATATCACCCCCAAAAAAACGACGTCCGACATACGCCGGGATTTCCTCGAGTTCTTTGCTTCCAAGGGCCACACCATCGTGCCGTCGGCGCCACTGGTGCCGGGCAACGATCCCACCCTGATGTTCACCAATTCCGGGATGGTCCAGTTCAAGGACGTGTTCCTGGGTGCGGAGAAGCGCAGCTATGTGCGTGCCGCTGACGTGCAGCGTTGTCTGCGCGCTGGCGGCAAGCATAACGACCTCGATCAGGTCGGCTACACCGCTCGCCACCACACGTTCTTCGAAATGCTCGGCAACTGGTCGTTCGGTGACTACTTCAAGAAGGATGCGATTGCCTGGGCCTGGGAACTGCTGACCCAGGTCTGGAAGCTGCCACCCGAGCGCCTGCTGGTCACGATCTACCAGGACGACGACGAAGCGTTCGAGATCTGGCATCGCGACATCGGCCTGCCGCCTGAGCGCATCATCCGCATCGGCGACAACAAGGGCGCGCCATACGCTTCCGACAATTTCTGGCAGATGGCTGACACCGGCCCGTGCGGTCCGTGCAGCGAGATCTTCTACGACCATGGTCCGGAACACGCAGGCGGTCCGCCGGGCTCGCCGGACGAGGACGGTGATCGCTATATCGAAATCTGGAACAACGTCTTCATGCAGTTCGACCGCCAACCCGACGGCACTCTCGTGCCTTTGCCGGCGCCCTGCGTGGATACCGGCATGGGTCTGGAACGGATCACCGCCGTGCTGCAGCACGTGCACAGCAACTATGAGATCGACCTGTTCGACACCCTGATCTGCAAGGCGTCCGAGCTGACTGCGACGCCAGATCTGCAGAACAAGTCGCTGCGGGTGATTGCCGACCATATCCGCGCCTGCGCATTCCTGATCGTTGATGGCGTGCTACCCAGCAACGAGGGCCGCGGCTATGTGCTGCGCCGGATCATCCGCCGTGCACTGCGCCATGGCTGGATGCTGGGCGTGCGCGAACCGTTCTTCCACAAATTGGTCGGAACGCTAGACGGCTTGATGGGCGATGCCTACCCGGTGTTGCGCGAAGGTCGGGCCACCGCCGAGCGCGCGTTGAAAGCCGAAGAAGAGCGCTTCGCCGAAACCCTGGATTCGGGCATGCGCATCTTCAATGACCTTGCCGACCGCAGCAGTGGAACGATCCCGGGCGTTGATGCCTTCCGTCTCTACGATACCTACGGGTTCCCGCTCGACCTCACCCAGGACATGGCGCGCGAGCGCGGGATGTCGGTGGACGTCGGTGGTTTCGATGCGGCGATGGCGCAACAGAAGGAGACCGCGCGCGCGGCCGGCAAGTTCGGCGGCGGCACACAGTTGCCGGCAGACCTGGTCGCAAAGCTGACGCCCACGAAATTCCTGGGTTACGCATCGCTCGATGCGGCTGACCTGAGCGTGCTCGCCTTGCTGAAGGATGGTCGTCCGGTGGATGCGATCGAGGCGGGCGACGATGCCATCGTGATCCTCGACGCGACGCCGTTCTATGCCGAGTCAGGTGGCCAGGTTGGCGATACCGGCGAACTTCGTGGCGCGCTGGAGGCTCAGGGCGTGGGCTTCGACGTTATCGATACCCTCAAGCTGGCCGGCCAGTTCTTCGGCCACGTTGGCAAGCTGACGTCTGGAACGCTGAAGCGAGGCGATCAACTGACCGGTGCAGTGGACGCCACGCGCCGCGCGGCCACCATACTCAACCACAGCGCCACCCACCTGATGCACGCTGCGCTGCGTGACGTGCTGGGCAACCATGTGCAGCAGAAGGGCTCGCTGGTTGCACCAGATCGGCTGCGCTTCGATTTCTCGCATTCCCAGCCGATGACGTCCGCCGAACTCGCCGAGATAGAGCGCCGGGTCAACGCCGAGGTGCGTGCGAACCATGCGGGTGAAGTGCATGAGATGGCGATGCAGGAAGCCCTGGATTTCGGTGCGCTGGCGCTATTTGGCGAGAAATATGGCGAGCACGTCCGCGTGCTGCGGTTCGGGCCGACCTCAACTGAACTGTGCGGCGGCACCCATGTCGGCCGTACTGGCGATATCGGCCTGTTCAAGATCATTTCCGAAGGCGGCGTGTCGGCAGGCGTGCGCCGGATCGAGGCGGTGACCGGGCAGGGTGCGCTGGATCACGTTGCCGAGGAGGAGCGTAGGCTTGGCGAAGCCGCGGCGCTGCTGGGTGCACAGACCGGCGAGGTTGGCGACAAGTTGCGCGCCATGCTGGACAAGCAAAAGAAGCTGGAGCGCGAACTGGAGGCCATGAAAGCCAAGGCAGCATCCGGCGCCACCAGCGACCTGGCTGGCCAGGCCCAGGACGTGGCTGGGATCAAGGTGCTGGCCACGCGCCTGGAAGGGTTCGACGCCAAGGCCCTGCGTGATGCCATGGATAGGCTCAAACAGCAGTTGGGCAATGCGGTCATCGTGCTGGCCGGCACCAACGCCGGCAAGGCGGCCCTGGTGGCCGGCGTTAGCGGCAATGCGCTTGGCAAGATCAAGGCGGGTGAACTTCTTGCCGATGTGGCTGGTCGCATCAATGGCAAGGGTGGTGGGCGCGCCGACATGGCGCAGGGCGGGGGCGACGATGGCCCCGAACTGGTCGCTGCATTGTCCGCCGTGACCGGTTGGGTGCACGAACACTTGACGGGAACGTGCCCCAGCCGCTTGTGAAAACTGAATGAAGGCCCGTATGATCGGGACGATTGGATGCATCCCGCATCCCTGTGCAGGACGCGCAGCGGAGCGGTCGTTAGCGACAGGGGAGTTGCAAGATGCTGATCCTTACTCGGCGAGTAGGTGAAACATTGATGATCGGTGATGCCATTACCGTCACGGTACTGGGTGTCAAAGGCAACCAGGTCCGGATCGGCATTACTGCGCCGAAGGACGTGTCCGTGCATCGCGAAGAGATCTACCAGCGCATCCAGAATGCGGACGAGTCAGAAAAAAAGGGTAGTAGTGCCGAATGAGGTTTGCCGGATCACGGCGTTGCCTGTATTCTGCGCGACTCGCGATTACGCCTTCGGAGACTTGCCCGAGAGGCTGAAGGGGCTCCCCTGCTAAGGGAGTATGGGGTCAAAAACTCCATCGAGGGTTCGAATCCCTCAGTCTCCGCCATCGAAGTGAAATCGCGAGATGTTGTTGCAAGATGTTGTTGGTGATTTGCGTTGACGGCAATTGTGCCGCCAACGCATAATTGCGCTCTTGCGCCCGTAGCTCAGTTGGATAGAGCACCAGGCTACGAACTTGGGGGTCGGGAGTTCGAATCTCTCCGGGCGCACCAATTGCAAAAAGGCCGATGGAACTCCATCGGCCTTTTTCTTTTTAGCCACTTCTGTTGTATTGGCTGAGAACGGGAACATCGGCATTGCTACACTCCGCCGATGCTTGTCCCCAGTCGCACCAAGAAAAAGACCAAGGCGACCTCGCTGGACATCGCCCATCGGGCCGGGGTCTCGCAGGCCACGGTGTCGCGGGTGCTGCGCGGCAGCCCGCTGGTCAACGCCGAAACCCGCAAGCGGGTCGAAGAGGCGGTGCGGGAACTCAACTACAAGGTCGACCGGCATGCCTCGAGCCTGCGCACCCAGCGTGCTGGCACGCTGGCGCTGTTGCTATTCGAGGATCCGACCCCGGACGATTCGCACATCAACCCGTTCTTCCTGTCGATGCTGGGTTCGATCACCCGCGCCTGCGCCAAGCACGGTCATGACTTGCTGGTCTCCTTCCAGCAGTTGTCGGACGACTGGCATGCCGATTACGAAGACAGCATGAAGGCCGATGGCCTGATTCTGCTCGGCTACGGCGACTACCTGGCCTACGAGAGCAAGCTGGCGCATCTAGTCGCTCAGGGCACGCATTTCGTCCGCTGGGGCGCGGTCCTGCAAGGCCAGCCCGGCATTTCGATCGGTTGCGACAACGCGCAAGGTGGAGCGTTGGTGGCCCGACACCTGGTCGAATGCGGGCGCAGGAAGATCGCATTCCTTGGCGATGCATCTACCCATTACCCCGAATTTTTCGCGCGCTATTGTGGTTGCGATGCCGTGCTGCGCGAGTCCGGGCTGCGCATCAATCCTGCGCTGCAGGTCAACGCCGCGAGCACCGAACAAGCCGGTTACGAGGCCGCGAAGATCCTGATCGGACGCGAGCTTGCCTTCGATGCGATCTTCGCCGCCAGCGACCTGATCGCGATCGGTGCCATGCATGCATTGAAGGAACATGGCCTGCGCGTGCCAGAAGACGTGGCGGTGGTTGGCTTCGACGGCACGCCGATGGCGCGTTTCTCCAACCCGCCGCTGACCACGGTGGTGCAGGACACCTCGATGGCCGGCGAGCTTCTGGTTGCATCCCTATTACAGCTGGTTCGCGACGAACCGGCCAAAAGCATTACCTTGGCGCCGACCTTGCAGATCCGCCAGTCCAGCCGCGCTTGAGGCTAAGTCGCGCGCTGCGTGCCTTGCATTGCCTCATCGCGCGCTTTGCGCGCCTTCCAGGGTCTTAACGCGTACGCCGCGCGCCGGCCATCGCGGTATCCAAGGCCCGGCGCAAACCCGGATCGGTGACCGGCGTGTCGAGCAGGAACACCTGCACGCCATGCGCGGGCACATCGGCTTCGAGCGCGCCGCCGGATCCGACCGTCATCTGTCGATCATCAAATGCAGAACGCCACTGCCCCGGTTGCAGCTTGTCACTGACGTTGAAGTGCTGGCTGGCATCGCCCTTGTTGAGCAGTACCAGTGCAACCTGGTGCACGCCGTCGTGCTGGTAGACGCGGTAGAACGCGGCGCGATCACCGTGCAGTTCGAGGTTGAGCTGCAAGCCGCGTTGCAGCGCGGGCGATGCCTGACGCACCCTGGCGATGCGGGCGAGTGCGGCGTGGATCGGATGTGACTTCGCGACCTGGATGCCTTCGGTGCCGAAGTAATTGCGATTGCCGGAATGCTCGGCGGCGCCGCGTTCGAATGCAATCTCCGAACCGTAATAGATCACCGGGATCCCGCGCGCAGTGAACAGCCAGTTGTGCGCATCGATGAAGCCGTTGTCGCTGGCATTCATGCGTGCCATGTCGTGGTTGTCGTAGAACGTCATCAGCTCATACGGGTTCGCATATGGCCCGCCGATGAGATGCAGCGGCTCGACGAGTGCCGCGTAGTCACTGCCGGGTGTTTCGAAGGTTGTGGCAATGGCTTTCTTCAGCGGGAAGTCGAGCACGCTGACGCCTGCATTCTGTGGCCAGGTATGTTCGGCGATCTTTTTGGCGTCGTAGTCGAAGGCTTCGCCGAACATGAAGAAGCCCGGATGTTTCGCACGGATGCGCTGTACGAAGGAATGCCAGTAGGCATGCGGCATCCACGGGATGGTGTCGATGCGGAACGCGGCTGCGCCCTGGTCTATCCATTGCGAATACGCGCCGACGAAATACTCCAGCACTGCCGGGTTGTTTTCGTTGATGTCGGACAATTGAGCCAGCCCGCCGCCGGTGTTGTACCAGGCGTGTAACGGGTTATGCGTGGGGTCTAGCTTGGCCGGCGGCAGATCCTGGTGATCAGCAAGCAGTGTCCAGTTCGCGTCGTAGATCTTGCCGAACTTGGGCTGGTCCTTCGGCATGGTGTAGGCCGGCGAGCCATGGTTGCAGACGATATCCAGAACGATATCCAACCCATGCCCGCGCATGGCGCTGGTGAAGCCGCGGAAGTCCAGTCCGGGCGAGGGCAGGTGCTCATCGAGCACGTAGAAATTGTCGCCCCAGTAGCCGTGGAAGCCGGTCTTGCCGCGGTCTGTGAAACTGCCGCCCCATTTCACCGGATCGCCGCCGGTGAAGGCTTCGTCCGGGTTGTCGACGATGGGCGTGACCCAGACCGCGCCAAAGCCCATGTCGCGGATGTAGTCGGCGTTGTCGACAATGCCCTTGAAGTCGCCACCCAGGTAGCCGACGTTGGCGTGCTTGCCCGCGGGTGCGCCGGGCACCGGCCGGTCGAAGGTGAAGAACGCCGGCCCCTTTGATTTTCCCTGGTCGCGCTGGTCGTTGGCTGGATCGCCATTGACGAAGCGATCGGTCAGCACGAAATACACCGCATCGCGCGCGAACGGCTCCAGCGTGCCGTAGTAGTCCGCCGTGGCGGCTATGTGGGGTGATGGCGTGCGGGCGTTGCTTGTACTGCAGCCGGCCATGGAGCCGAAGATGGCAATCGAGATGCCAAAGGTGAGCAGGCAAGGTGTGATGCGCATCGTCATCTCCTCAGTAGGCAACATCGGTGCCGGGTTCGCGTACGCGCAACACGCACAGACCGGCAATGATCAGGCTGATGCCACCAATCGCCAGCGCGTTGATCGGATGTCCGCCGAGAAAGGTTTTCAGCAGCAGGCCAAGCAGGCTGGCCGCGACCAGTTGCGGAATCACGATGAAGAAATTGAAGATGCCCATGTAGATGCCCATCTTCCCGGCGGGCACGCTGTCCGACAGCAGCGCATACGGCAGCGACAGGATCGAGGCCCAGGCAAAACCTACCCCGACCATCGACAACATCAGCATGTGCGGGTCGCGGATCCACAACATCGATAGCAGTCCCAGGCCGCCCAGCGTGGTGTTGAACAAGTGGCTCAAGCGCAATCCCCACTTGCGCACCATCACCGGGATCACGATCGCGGCCAGCGCTGCGAAGCCGTTGTAGCCGGCGAACAATACGCCGACCCAGTTCGCGCCTTCGTTGTAGGCGACCGATGCGGTGTCGGTGCTGTCGAAGTGGACTTCAGTGACCGCGGCGGTGGTGTAGATCCACATCGCGAACAGTGCGAACCACGAAAAAAATTGCACCACCGCGAGCTGGCGCATGGTGGTCGGCATCGCATGCATGTCATGCATGATCGTGGCGAACATGCCGTGTCCACGCGCGATGCCGCTTGCCAGAAGGGCCAGGCCATACGCGGCGATACCGCCGGCCAGGATGTAGAGCTGCTTGTCCAGTTCGAACTGCCGGATCGCGAACACCGCGAACAAGCCGACGAGCAGGCAGCCGATGCCGAGCGTGTTGCGGTTGACCGGCTGCAGCGGCGGCGTGCGAGCCGGTGTGTCCGGTTGGCAATCATCGAAGCTGGCCAGCTGTTGCGGCGAATATTCGCGCGTGCGCAGCACCGTCCAGCCGATCGCCGCCAGCAGCACAACGCCACCGGCGTAGAACGCGTAGCGCACCGTGTCCGGCACATGGCCGGGCTCCGCGGTATTCGCAACCCCGACTTTTTCCAGCAGGAATGGCAGCATGCTGGCGACCACCGAACCGACGCCGATGAAGAAACTTTGCATCGCATACCCGCTTGGTCGTTGCGCGGGCGAGAGCTGGTCACCGACGAAGGCGCGGAACGGTTCCATCGAAATATTGATCGACGCGTCCAGCACCCACAGCATGCCGGCGGCGATCCACAATACCGGCACGTTCGGGAATGCGAACAGGGCCAGCGAGGCAAGCACCGCGCCAACCAGGAAATACGGGCGGCGGCGGCCGAGCCCGGTCCATGTGCGATCCGACAGGTAGCCGATGATCGGCTGCACGATCAGCCCGGTCAGCGGCGCTGCGATCCACAACATCGGGATGTCGTCCATGCTCGCGCCGAGCGTCTGGAAGATTCGACTGACATTGGCGTTCTGCAGCGCGAATCCGAACTGGATACCGAGGAAGCCGAAGCACATGTTCCAGATCTGCCAGAACGACAGTTGCGGCTTTTGGGTCAGCGTGGTCGACGCCATTGTTGCCTCGCATGCAGGTGACGGTTCAGTGCCCGGAGTGTGCCGCAGTGACGCAGCCCACGCGTGATGCAGCGCGGCAATAAACGTGTCGTTTCGGCATATCACGCGGATGTAAACGTATTCACCGCACACGCACGGGGCAATCACGCCGCAAGTGACACCAGGCGCGGCATATTCGTGGCTGGTTGCAGGAATGCCCGGGGCGGGAATGACTTCGAAAAGATGGTGGCGCGGCGCTGTCGTGTACCAGATATATCCACGCAGTTTCCTCGACACCAATGCCGATGGTGTCGGCGACCTGCCGGGTATCGTCAACAGGCTGGGTTACGTCGCCAGCCTTGGCGTGGACGCGATCTGGATCTCGCCATTCTTCAAGTCGCCGATGGCGGACTTCGGTTACGACATCGCCGACTATCGCGATGTCGACCCGCTGTTCGGCAGCCTGGACGATTTCGATCAATTGCTGGCGAAGGCGCATGCGCTGGGCCTGAAGGTGATGATCGACCAGGTGGTCAGCCACTGCTCAGAAGCGCATTCATGGTTCCAGGAAAGCCGCGAGAACCGCGATAACCCGAAGGCCGACTGGTTCGTATGGGCCGATGCGAAAGCCGACGGCGCGCCACCCAACAACTGGCTATCGCTGTTCGGTGGCGTGGCCTGGAAGTGGGAACCGCGGCGCGGCCAGTACTACCTGCACAACTTCCTGTCGTCACAGCCGGACCTGAATTTCCATAACCCGGACGTGCAGGCCGCGCAGCTCGACAACGTGAAGTTCTGGCTGGATCGTGGCGTGGATGGCTTCCGCCTGGATGCGATCAACTTCTGCTTCCATGACGCGCAACTGCGCGACAATCCGCCCAAGCCGCCGGAACTACGCGTGGGCCGGGGCTTCAGCCCCGACAATCCATATGCCTTCCAGTACCACCATTACAACAACACGCAGCCAGAGAACCTGAAGTTCCTCGAAGACCTGCGAGCATTGCTGGATCGCTATCCCGACATCGGTGCACTCGGCGAAATCTCCTCCGAAGATTCATTGGCGACCACTGCCGAATACTGCAACGACCAGCGCCTGCACATGGGCTACAGTTTCGAATTGTTGACCGAGAATTGCAGTGGCGCCTACATCCGCTCGACCGTGGAAGCGCTGGAAGCGCGCATGACCGAAGGCTGGCCATGCTGGGCGATTTCCAACCACGATGTGCAACGCGCGGTGACGCGCTGGGGTGGCGCGCAGGCAAGTGACGCGCTGGCCGCGCAGCTCGTCGCATTGGTCTGTTCGCTGCGTGGCTCCGTCTGCCTGTACCAGGGCGAGGAACTCGGGCTGCCGGAAGCCGACGTGCCCTTTGAAGCGCTGCAGGATCCCTACGGCAAAGTGTTCTGGCCGAGCTTCAAGGGCCGCGACGGTTGCCGCACGCCGATGCCCTGGGATGGCTCCGACCACGCCGGCTTCAGCGATGCGACGCCATGGCTGCCGGTTCCGGAAGCGCACCATGAACGCAACGTGGCTTTGCAGGATGTTCGCGAAGACTCCGTCCTCAATGCGGTGCGCGCATTCCTGCACTGGCGCAAGACGCAGCCGGTGCTGGTGACCGGTTCGATTGCGTTCCTTGACGCGCCGGAGCCATTGCTGGCGTTCGTGCGTGAGCAGGATGGCCTGCGCCTGCTGGTCGCCTTCAATCTGTCGGCGGATCGCATCGCGTGGCAGCCACCCGCCATCACGGCGATGCTGGATGTACCAGGCGTCACACCGGCTGCAGTGGGCGATGGCGCCCTGGATTTTCCTCCGCACGCGGTCGCTTACGCCTCGCTCGCGTGAAAGGCCAAGGTGGGTTGGCGATGCTTGTGAACCATCAAGGGGACAGAGAATGATGCGACTGATGCTTGCGCTGCTGGCAGCACTGCCCTTGTTCGCGCATGCCGGGCAGCTGGCGCAGGTGGCCTCACCGGATGGCCGCAACGTCGTGCAACTCGACATCAATGGCGAAGGACGCCTGGCCTATCGCGTACTGCGCGACGGGAAACCCGTCATCGACGATTCGCGCCTGGGCATCCAGCTGCGCAACGGTCGCGAACTGCTGCGCAACCTCAAGCTCGACGCGCAGGCAAGCAGCAGCTTCGACGAGACCTGGGAACAGCCTTGGGGCGAGCGTCGCTTCATCCGCAACCACTACAACGAATTGCGCACGACATTGGTCGAGACCGACCGCGACCATCGTCGCTTCGACGTGGTGTTCCGCGTATATGACGATGGCCTCGGCTTTCGTTATGAAGTACCGCAGCAGACTGCTTTGCAGCGCGCCGAGATCGAGGACGAGTTCACCGAATTCGCGATCGTGCGGCCGGCGATTGCATGGTGGATCCCGGCTGGCGAATGGAACCGCTACGAGTACCTGTACAACCACACGCCGCTGGTGGAGGTGTCGCAGGCACATACGCCGATTACCATGCGTACCGCCGATGGCCTGCATCTGTCGATCCATGAAGCGGCCTTGGTCGATTACGCCGGCATGTGGCTGCGCCGCAGCGATGGCCAGCGCCTGCGTGCACACCTGTCACCTGGTGGTGTGCAGGGCGCGAGCGTGGTTGTCAGCACACCGTTCAAGACGCCGTGGCGAACGATCCAGATCAGCGAGAGTGCTGGCGGACTGGTGGAATCCAGCCTGATCCTCAACCTCAACGAACCCAACAAGCTGGGCGACGTGAGCTGGTTCAAGCCGGCGAAATACGTGGGCGTGTGGTGGTCGCTGCACCTGGACACCCAATCCTGGGCAACCGGAACCAAACATGGCGCGACCACTGAAAACACCAAACGCTACATCGACTTCGCCGCCGCCAATGGCTTTCGCGGCGTGCTGGTGGAAGGCTGGAACGTCGGCTGGGATGGCGACTGGTTCGCCAATGGCTGGGGCTTCGATTTCCGCAAGGCGACCCCGGACTTCGACATCGAAGCACTTTCGAAATATGCGGCATCGAAAGGCGTGCACCTGATTGGTCACCACGAAACCGGATGCGCGGTCAGTCATTACGAACGCCAGCTGGCCGAAGCGCTGGACCTGGATCAGCGCCTGGGCATCGACGTGGTCAAGAGCGGCTACGTCTGTGACGCTGGCCAGATCGAACGGCAAGACAGTCCGGATGGTCCGGTGACCCGCGAATGGCACGACGGTCAATGGATGAGCAACCATCACCTGCATGTCGTGCAGGAAGCCGCCAAGCGCCACATCGCGATCAATCCACATGAGCCGATCAAGGACACCGGGCTGCGCCGGACGTACCCGAACTGGGTCTCACGCGAAGGTGCGCGTGGGATGGAATACAACGCCTGGGGCGATCCGCCCAACCCGCCGGAACATGAGATCAACCTGGTATTCACCCGCATGCTTGCGGGCCCGATGGATTACACGCCCGGCGTGCTTAGTCTCACCGGTCGAGGCGGCAAGGAAATCCAGAGCACGCTTGCGCGCCAGCTGGCGCTCTACGTGACCTTGTACAGCCCGATCCAGATGGCAGCAGACCTGCCCGAGCATTACGCCCAGCACCTGGATGCGTTCCAGTTCATCAAGGACGTACCGACCGACTGGTTCGACACCCGCGTGCTCAATGGCGAAGTGGGCGAGTTCGTCACCATCGCGCGCAAGGATCGCAACAGCGCGCAATGGTTCCTTGGCGCGATGAGCGACCGCAACCCGCGCACGCTCAAGGTGCCGCTGGATTTCCTGGATGCCGGCACGCGTTATCGCGCCGAGATCTACCGTGACGGCGAAGGTGCCGACTGGCATGGCGATGCGCGCTTCCGGTTCAAGCGCGAAACACGCGAGGTCACCCGCAAGGATGTGCTCGATCTTTGGCTGGCCGGGGGAGGTGGGCAGGCGATCCGGTTCGTGCCATTGGAGCACTGAGTTGTGTCAGTGGTTCGCGCAGCGTCAGTAACTGTTCTGCTTGTGCCGCATCACATGTGCGTGCTGTTGTTGTTGAGTAATGCTGATCATATGTAGAGACACCTTCAGCGCCGTGGCGCGTGCTGCGATGCTTGATTCGATGTGGGACATCCGAGAGACATTGTGCGCCGCCGCATTTCAATGCGGATGTGCGGTCTCGGCCTGACCACGCCTGTTTCCTGCACCTGGCGACATTCATGAGAGTGAGTGTTGGCGGGGTTTTTGGAGTGTCATTAACGAAATTGTCATGAATACGTATGCAGGCATCCCATGCGGCGAGAGTCCGCGACTACCATCGTCTGCGTTCGCATGATGGCTGCACACGGTGCATGCACTTGCGATGGAGCGGAAGGCAATCACCTTCCGACCACCTAACCATTCCTGGAGGGGAAAATGGTGCATTTGAAGCGGAACCTGTTGAGCGTGGCGCTGGCCTCGGCGACGATGATGTTGATGGCCCAGGCGCATGCGCAGACCGCGCCAACCACCGACAAGGCCGAGCAGGCTGCGGCTGCGAAGAAGAAGGCGGAAGCTGTCAAGAACCTGGACAAGGTGGTGGTGACAGGTATCCGCGGCGGCATCGAGCGCGCCATCGATACCAAGAAGAACGCGACCTCGATCGTCGAGGCGGTATCTGCCGAAGACATCGGCAAATTGCCCGATATCAGCATCGCCGAATCCATTGCGCGCCTGCCGGGACTGGCTGCACAACGCGTTGCCGGTCGCGCCCAGGTGATCAGCGTGCGTGGTCTGTCGCCCGACTTCGCGACAACCTTGCTCAACGGCCGCGAACTGGTCAGCACCGGCGACAACCGCAGCGTCGAGTTCGATCAGTACCCGTCCGAGTTGATGGCTGGCGTCACTGTCTACAAGACCCCGGATGCCGCACTTATCGGGCAGGGCCTGTCGGGCACGCTGGACATGCGCACCGTGCGTCCGCTGGATTACGACAAGCCGGTGGTCGCACTCAGTGGCCGCCTATCGCGCAATTCGCTGGGATCGGCGGCGAATGCCGATGCCAATGGCAACCGCTTCAACCTGAGCTATATCGGCCAGTCTGCAGACCGCAAGGTCGGCTACTCGATCGGCTACTCGCATTCGGATACGCCGATCCAGGAAAACCAGGTCGGCCTGTACGAACCATGGCAGCAGATCGGCAATGGCTGGCGCCCGGGCGTAGCGGCCGGGACGTTCTACTCGGACGGCATCAAGGCCCTTCGCCGCACTGGCTACACCAAGCGCGATGGCATCATGGGTTCGCTGGAGTTCCGTCCGTCAGATGCCTGGATCAGCACGATTGATGCCTTCCATTCAGAAGACAAACAGGAATCGACCGCCAACCAGTTCGAGGTCAACCTCGGCGACTACAACGGTGGTTACGGCCGGATCAACGTCACCAATACGCAGGTCAACAGCAACAACACCTTTACTGGTGGCACAGCAGCGAACCTGTATCCGCTGGTGCGCGGCATGTACAACAAGCGCAAGGACACGATCAACTCACTCGCCTGGAAGAATGAATACTTCGTGGGCCGTGCAAAGCTCGTGGCCGATGTCAGCTGGTCCAAGGCGGATCGCAACGAGCTGAGCCTTGAGAACAATACCCAGCTGACTCCAGCACCGCAGTTGGATACGCTAAACCTGATGTACTCCAGCGGTGGGTTCTCGCAACTCAATCCGGGTCGTGATTATTCCGATGCAAGCAAGCTGCTCCTGCGCGGGACGATTTACGGATCCGGCTATGGCAAGACCCCGCGGGTCGCGGATGAAATGACCAGTGTCCGGCTGGGTGCCACTTTCCCGGCACCTGAAGGCATGGCTTGGCTGTCCGACATCGACGTTGGCCTTAACTATGCCGACCGCAGCAAGGCCAAGCGCCAGCCGGAAGGAAATATCAATGTCGGTGCGCAGGGCGACACCGCCATTGGTTCTGAATTCCAGTACGGGCTGGTCGACCTTGGCTTCGCCGGCGTCGGGATGATTCCGTCGTGGAATGTGCCTGGCGCGGTGGCCAAGTACATGACCTTCAATCCGGTCGAGAACCTGAACTACCTGATTCCGAAGGCCTGGACGGTCGATGAGAAGATCACCACCGGTTACCTGCGCGCCAACATCGATACCGATTGGGGCTCGGTGCCAGTGCGCGGCAATATCGGCTTCCAGATCCAGAGTGTTGACCAGTCCTCGGCGTCCAACTACTGGGATGGTTCGCGGCCAGCCGGCCAGGAAGTCCAGCCGATCAACCTTGGCAAGAAGTACACGGACGTGCTGCCCAGCCTGAACCTGGCGTTCTCGCTCAGTAATGACCAGACACTGCGCTTCGCGCTGGCCAAGCAGGTTGCACGGCCGCGCGTGGATCAGTTGCGTTCCTCGCTTGAATTTGGTGTCGACACCAGCAAGCCGATCCCGGTGCCGGGTGCGGGTGGCGGCAACCCGATGCTTGATCCGTGGAAGGCCAATGCACTGGATATTTCCTACGAGAAGTATTTCGGTACCAAGGCGTATGTCGCCGCAGCGGTGTTCTACAAGGACCTGACCAGTTATATCTATACCCAGACCCGCGATGGTTACGACTTCACCAATCTGCTGCAGGGCTATGTGCTGCCGCCGGGTATCACCACCCCACCGCAGACCACCGGCAACTACACCGCGCCATACAACGGCCAAGGTGGCAAGTTGCAGGGCCTGGAGCTGACTGCATCGCTTCCGTTCAACCTGTGGTGGCAGGCGCTGGATGGATTCGGTATCGTCGCCAGCGCCAGCTTCACCGACAGCAACATCAAGATCCGTGATCCGGAAAGCGCGTCCAGCGTGGGCGGCGGTGATATCTCGTTGCCGGGCCTGTCCAAGAGCGTCTACAACTTCACCGCCTACTACGAGCGCAATGGCTTCGAAGCGCGCATCAACAACCGCCGGCGTTCTGATTTCATCGGCGAGATCGGCAACTTCGATGGTGCCCGCACCCTGCGTTACGTAGTGGGTGAGAACCAGACCGATGCGCAAATCGGTTACAGCTTCGGAGAGGGCAGCTGGAAAGGTTTGGGCTTGCAGTTGCAGGTCAGCAACCTGACCGATTCCTCCTACCGTACGTATGCGGGTACCAAGGATCGCCCGCTGGAGAATATCAAGTGGGGCCGCACGGTCCTGCTGGGCGTGAGCTACAAGTTTTGACTGTTGTGAATTAGTCGTAGCGAACGATGCATTGATGTGACCCCTGCCCCTGCCTGTCCTCCCAGGCAGGGGCTTTTTTTGTCCTTAGCTATGCGTGGAGTAGGTGGATGCAAACCAATATGCTGCAACTGGCGGTATTCCTGGGCTTGACCCTGCTGGTCGCGCTGGCGACCTGGTGGCGCTATCGCCGCGAAGGCAAGAGTGGCGATAGCGCGCAGGACTTCTTCCTCGCTGGCAAGCACCTGAGTTGGCCCTTCATCGCCGGTTCGCTGCTGCTGACCAATATCAGCGCCGAACAAATCGTCGGCATGAATGGCGCGCAGAATCTGTTGCAGGTGTGGTGGGAATTCGGCGCGGCAGTCGGCCTGCTGGTGTTGGCAAAAGTGCTGGTGCCGATGTATTACAAATACAACTGCACCACCACCACCGAGTTGCTTGAAAAGCGGATGCCGGGTGGCGCCGGACTGCGACGCACGGTGTCGGTGCTGTTCCTGCTGGGCTACATGTTCATCCTGTTGCCGATGGTGCTGTACACCGGCGCGCGCTTCATGCAGTCGCTGTTCCAGCCAGACCTTTCGATCCTCACTATCTCAGTGATGTTCGCACTCGCAGGGCTGGCCTATGCCGCGCTTGGCGGGCTGCGTGCGATCGCGATTTCCGACACCTACATGGGCGTCGTGTTGCTGGTGATGGGAGGCCTCGTCACGTGGTTCGCGCTTGAGCGAATTGGCTGGGATTTCTCGGGCATTCCTGCCGAGCGCCTGACGTTATGGGGTGGGCCGGACTCGGATATCCCGTGGCCGACATTGTTGACCGGCATGGTCTTCGCGCATATTTTCTACTGGGGCACCAACATGCTGATCGCGCAGCGCGCGATGGCGGCGAAGAGTGTGCGCGAGGCGCAGAAGGGCATCTACGCGGCAGCAGCGCTGAAGTTCCTGACACCGTTCATCGTGATCCTGCCCGGAATCATCGCGTTCAAATTGTATGGTGATATCAACGACGACGCCTATGGCCGCCTGGTCGGCGATGTGCTGCCGCCATGGCTGTCGGGTGCGTTTGCAGCGGCGATGACAGGTGCGGTGTTGTCCAGCTACAACGCCGGCCTCAACTCGGCGGCGGCGCTGTACACGGTCGACCTGCACCTGCCGCTGGTGAATCCGAAGGCGGACGGCAAGCGCATCGGCCAGACCGTGCAGGTGGTCTTCATGCTGGTGTCGCTGGCGCTGGTGCCGCTGTACCAGAATGCCAAGAGCATTATTGGTACCTTGCAACAGTTGAACGGCTTGTATTCGATGCCGGTGCTGGCCGCGTTCATCGTGGCGATCTTCGTCCGCGGTGCGAACGTCCGTGCATTGCGCATCGCGCTGCTGTTCGGTGTCGCGCTATACGCAGTATTTACCTTTGCATGGACGCCGCTGCACTACTTGCACCTGATGTTCATCACCTTGGTGTCGACCATTGCGGTTGCGGTGGTATTGAGCAGGATGATGGGTGGCAAAATCGGCCTCAGGACAAGCAACTGAGCCCGTTCTATTCGTAGAGCGGGGCTTGCCCCGCTGCTCTTGGGTGTGGGGCAAGCCCCACACCTACGGTTTACGGCGTGGCGCGGAGCACTAAAGCGGGATTTAGCGCGTCAGCGCCGATGCCTCGCGGGCGAGGTCGCCGATTCGTGTCCAGTCGCGTGCGGCCAGCGCAGCGGCGGGGACCATCCACGAACCACCGACACAGGCGACGTTCGACAGTGCCAGGTAGGCCGGCGCCTTGGCAACATCGATACCGCCAGTCGGGCAGAACCGCACGTTCGCGAACGGACTCCCCAGACCACGCAGGGCGGCGATGCCGCCGCTGGATTCGGCCGGGAAGAACTTGAAGCGCTGCCATCCGTGTTCCAAGCCACGCATCAGTTCACTGGCAGTCGCAATACCGGGAATCAATGGCACCGGGTTGGCCGCGGCTTCGCGGTAGAGCGTGTCGGTGGCACCCGGCGAGATCGCGAAACGCGCGCCTGCTGCGGCCACGGCATCCAGGTCCTTGCCGGACAGAACCGTGCCTGCGCCGACACAGGCGCCCGGCAATTCGCGAGTGATCAATGCAATCGCTTCCAGCGCACAAGACGTGCGCAAGGTGATCTCGAGCACCGGTAGGCCATTGCTGGCGAGTGCGCGTGCCAGCGGCAGCGCATCGTCGAGGTTGATGATCGTCAGTACCGGAATCACCGGCGCCAGTGCGAAAACTGCATCGACGCGTACGTTGCGGGTTTGGGTGTCGCTCATGACGGAACTCATGGGTGTTGACTCACAGGGTTGAACTCAGAGGTCGCTGGCGCGCAGCGCGGTGGCGGCGCCTAGCAGGCCGGGATTCGGGTGGTTGATCACATGGATCGGCACGGATTCAAGCAAGGTCGCCATGCGCCCCTTGGCCAGGAAGCGTTCGCGGAACGCGCTGCTGCGCAGGAATGGGATGAACCTTGGCACGATGCCGCCGGCGATCACTACCGTGTGTGCGCCATGCACCAACGCGCAATCGCCGGCGACGCTGCCAAGCACCGCGCAGAAGCGTGCAAGCGTGCGTCGTGCAGCGAGGTCATGGCCTTCGAGTGCGGCCGCCACGATCTCCGGGGGTTCGCGCAGCTGCGGATTCAGCAACGAAGTTTCACCCGGAGCCGGCACATGCGACGGCTGCACCGCACTGGCACCGCGCAACACCACGTCGATCTCCGAAAGGCCCGTGCCGCACAACATGCGCTCGGTCGACGTGCGTCCATGTTTGGCGGTGAGCCATTGCGCAATTGCACGCTCCTCATCGCCGATCGGCGCGAAGCTGACGTGGCCGCCTTCGGTTTCGACTGCGCGCCAGCCATGCTTCCGTGAGCCGATGAGAAGTGCCACGCCGAGCCCGGTACCCGGCCCCAACACGGTGATCGGCCCGCGCAAGGGCGCTACCGGATCGCCGTGCAAGGTAGTGAGGTGTTCGCGGTCCAGTGTCGGGATCGCCCAGGCGACCGCACCGAAATCGTTGATCATGCGCAGTTCGTACAGGTCCAGCCGTGCCTGCAGTTCGCTGCGGCTGAACGACCATGCGCGATTGGTTAGCCGGATCTCGTCGCTGCCGACCGGGCAGGCCACCGCCAGCGCCGCACGTGCGGGCTTGGCACCCGTGCTGGCCAGGTAGTGCTCGACCGCGTGTTGCATGCTGGCGAAGTCGGCATTGCGCAGCGACTGCGCCTGTTGCAGTTCAACCCGCGGCGAGGCCAGGTCGGTCAGCGCGAACCGCGCATTGGTTCCGCCAATATCTCCAACCAGCGCGAGCGAGTTTTCACCCACGCACACTCTCCTCTGCGGTGCCTTCGTCAAGGCTGTCCTCTTCGACAAAAAGGGTGCATGCACCTTGTTCGGCCGGACTCACTTGACGGCGCAGCATCCCGAACAGTTCGCGACCATGGCCGACGTGATTGGCCGCGACTGCGATGGGTGCGTGGGGGCGGCTGTTCCATTCACCCGCATCCACGAGCGCATCCATCGTGCCGGCTTCGGCGTCGATGCGGATGAGGTCGCCTTCGCACAGCTTGGCCAACGCACCAGCAGCCGCTGCTTCGGGGGTGACATGGATTGCCGCCAGCACCTTGCCGGACGCGCCCGACATCCGACCATCGGTCAGCAAGGCGACGCGTTGGCCGCGATCCTGCAATGCCGCCAGCGTCGGGGTGAGCTTGTGCAATTCCGGCATACCGTTTGCGCGCGGTCCCTGGCCACGCACGACCGCAACGAAATCGCCATGCAACTTGTCTGACTTGAACGCGTCGAGCAACGCATCCTGCGATTCGAAGATGCGTGCGGGTGCTTCAATACTGCGGAATTCAGTAGCGACCGCAGAGATCTTGACCACTGCGCGGCCCAGGTTGCCTGCAAGCCGGTGCAGGCCGCCCTCGCTGTCGAACGGTGCGGCGACGCCGCGCACCACGTCTGTGTCCAGTGACTGCAGTGGCGGTTCGGACCAGCGCAGTGACATGCCATCCAGTTCCGGTTGCATCGCCTGCTGGTGCAGGTCGCCGCCATGCACGCAAGCGATGTCGGGATGCAGCAGGCCAGCATCGATCAGTTCGCGGATCACCACACCCAAGCCGCCCGCGGCGTGGAAATGGTTCACGTCGGCGGGGCCGTTCGGATACACGCGCGCCAGCAGCGGCGTGGCCCTGGACAATTCGTCCAGGTCGTCCCAGTCGATCAGCAGACCGGCGGCGCGGGCCATCGCGACCAAGTGCAGGGCATGATTGGTGGAGCCGCCGGTCGCGGCCAGACCAACCATTGCATTGACGATGGCCTTTTCGTCGATGGTGCGGGCCAGCGGCCGGTAGTCGCTGCCAAGCGCGGTGATGCGCAGCGCTTGTTCGGCGGCCGCGACGGTCAGGGCATCGCGCAGCGGCGTACCTGGCGGGATGAACGCGCTGCCCTGCATGTGCAGGCCCATCACCTCCATCAACATCTGGTTGGAATTGGCGGTGCCATAAAACGTGCAGGTACCGGGGCTGTGATAAGACGCGGCTTCGGCGTCAAGCAGATCATCGCGGCTGGCCTGGCCCAATGCATGACGTTGGCGGACTTCGGCTTTCTGCTTGTTCGGCAGACCCGATGGCATCGGCCCGGCGGGCACGAAGATCACCGGCAAATGACCGAAGCTGAGTGCGCCGATCAGCAGTCCTGGCACGATCTTGTCGCACACGCCCAGGCACAGCACGGCATCGAACATCTCGTGCGATAGCGAGATCGCGGTGGACATCGCGATCACGTCGCGCGAGAACAGCGACAGCTCCATCCCGGCGCGACCTTGGGTGACGCCATCGCACATCGCCGGCACACCACCGGCGACCTGCGCACTGCCACCTGCATTGCGCGCAGCCATGCGGATCAGCGACGGGTAATGCTCCATCGGCTGGTGCGCCGACAGCATGTCGTTGTAGGCAGTGACAATCCCGATGTTGCCGCCGCTGCCGGTGCGCAGCATGTGTTTGTCCGTGCCGGACGCGGCGAAGCCATGTGCGATGTTGCCGCAGGAAAGTTCACGACGTGCCGGGCCGTGTTTGCTGGCGGCATCCATCCGTGCCAAGTAATCGCCTCGCAGTCGTTTGCTGCGTTCGGCGATGCGGTTGGTGACGCGTTCTACGGTGGGGTGTAAGGACATCAAGGACTCCAGTGAATCTGCACGCAATGGTCGCTGGCGTGCAAAAGCGCTGCAACCGGATATTTGCCAGCAGGGCATGCGTCGACCGCGTCCTGGTGCTGCGCCTGACGCAACACGCGGCGTTTATCGTCACCGGTAATGACCAAATGGACTGCGCTGGCGCGCAGCAGCCGCGGCAGGGTCAGGCTGATCCGGGCGAATGGGGCCTCGGGTGGCAACGGATCGGGCAGGGTAGCGATCGCATCGGTTTGCGAATCAAGCGCCAGGCCTTCCGCCAGGTTGTCGGCGCCGGGGAACAACGAGGCGAAATGACCGTCTGCACCCATGCCAAGCAGCACGGCATCGAAGGGTTGCTGGTTCAGCGCGAGCATCGCGCGGGTTTGCTTAAGTGACGCCTGCACGTCGCCGTCCTCGCGGGTCAACGGATTTACCACGATGCCGGCATGTCCGGCGAATGCCGCGCGCAGTGCGGTGGCATTGCAGGCGGGATGCGTGTGCGGCACGCAGCGTTCGTCGGTAGTTATCACCGTCAGGGACGCGGAGGGCAGCGCTGCGGCCAGTGCCGCATAGATCGGCAGCGGCGTGCGGCCACCGGCCAGTGCCAACCATGCACTGCGATGTTCGCGGGTTGCGTGGTTGCAGGTATCAATCAACGTGTCCACGAGATGCGCAACGAGCGCATCGCTGCTGGCGTGGTCGTGTTCGATCCAGGGCATTGTCCATAGCCTCCTATTCGCGCCAGCTCTGGCCGTTGCGTTCGATCAGAGACACCGCCGCACTGGGTCCCCAAGTGCCGGCCGGGTAGAGCCTGGGCATGGTTGCGCCGGCGCGCCAGCCGTCGAGGATCGCATCGACCCACTGCCATGCAGCCTCGGTTTCGTCGCGGCGAACGAAAAGCGTGCCGTTGCCCTCGATCGCATCCAGGTACAGACGCTCGTAGGCCAGGCGCTTGCGCGAAGCGGCGAATTCCGTATGGAAATCCAGGTCCAGCGCAACCTGCGACAGGCGCAGGCCGGAACGGTCAAGGCCCGGCGTCTTGCTCATCAGCTGCAGTTCGATCCGTTCCTCTGGCTGCAGCCTGATCAACAAGCCATTCGGGCGCATGTCGCCGGCAGCGGCGCCGCCGAAGATCGAATGCGGCACTTTTCGGAATTGCAGGTAGATCTCGGTGCAGCGCGATGGCATGCGCTTGCCGGTGCGCAGGTAAAACGGCACCCCGGACCAGCGCCAGTTGTCGACATGTGCACGCATCGCAACGAAGGTTTCGGTGCTACTGGCACGGCCGAGTTCGGCGGCATAACTGGGCACGGCGACGCCGTCGATCGCACCGGCGCCGTATTGGCCGGCCACGAATTCGGTGGCAACCTCATCGCGACCGATCGCGCGCAGCGAACGCAGTACCTTGATTTTTTCGTTGCGCATCGCGGTGGGTTCGAACTGCGCCGGAGGTTCCATCGCCACCAGGCACAGCAGTTGCAGCAGATGATTTTGCAGCATGTCGCGCAGCGCGCCTGAGTCGTCGTAATAGTCGCCGCGACCTTCCACCCCAACGGTTTCGGCAACCGTGATCTGCACTTGCTCGATGTGGCGCGCGTTCCATTGCGGCTCGAACAATGCATTGCCGAAGCGCAGCGCAATGAGGTTCTGCACGCCTTCCTTGCCGAGGTAGTGGTCGACGCGATAGACGCGGTCTTCGTCGAACACTTCGGCCACGCCGTCGTTGATCGCCTCGGCACTGGTCAGGTTCTTGCCGATGGGTTTTTCCAGCATCACCCGGGTGCCTGCGCCCGCGGCGCCATGCGCGCCCAGTGCGTGGCAGGCCGGGACATAGAAGCGTGGCGCGGTACTAAGGTGGTAGAGCACATCGCCGTTGCGCAACGCGTTGACGCGTTCGGCCAGCGTGGCCATCGAGGCGTCGTCGTTCACGCTCGCGGGGCAGTAGTCGAGCCGATCCAGCAGGCCACGCACCGCTGCGTCGTTGCGCTCGGCCGCGGGGACGCGTTCGGCGATGGCGTTCGCGACTTGGCCAGCGAACGCCTCGCGGTCCAGCTCACTTCGGGCGGTGCCGAGGATGCGCAGGTCCGGTGGGAGCAAGCCCTCGGCCTGCAGGCTGTAGAGCGAGGGCAACAGCATCCGCTGGGCGAGGTCGCCAGTGGCGCCGAAAATGGTCAATAGCGAAGCGGGTGCAGCAGGCATCACGCATGCGTTCCGGGCGGGGTCGCCTGCAGCTTAATACGCCGTGCCGTATGCCGCCGGGTGCATTCGATTTCACGCATGCGGTACGGCCGTCACCGCAGGATTGGCGCCAGCACCCGGCAATACGCATAGGTATGTCGGGGATCCGCCCGTAGAATTGATGTTTTCCCGCAAGGCGCATTCCATGACCCGTCCTTCTTCGCTGGATCGCGAGCAGTTGCTGGCCTGCGGCCGTGGCGAGATGTTTGGTGCCGGTAACGCGCAATTACCCGCGCCGCCGATGTTGATGTTCGACCGCATCACGCATATTTCCGAAGAGGGCGGCGGCAATGGCAAGGGCTTCATTCGCGCCGAACTCGACATCAATCCCGAACTCTGGTTCTTCGGCTGCCATTTCCTCGGCGATCCGGTGATGCCAGGCTGCCTGGGCGTGGATGCGATGTGGCAACTCACCGGCTTCTTCCTGCCGTGGCTGGGCGAACCCGGGCGCGGGCGTGCGCTGGGTGCGGGCGAGATCAAGTTCACCGGACAGGTGATGCCCGATGCCAAGGTGGTCAGCTACGAAATCGACATCCGCCGGGTCATGCGCGGCCGCCTGAAAATGGTGATCGCCGACGGCCGGACCCTGGTTGACGGCACCGAGATCTACACGGCGAAGGACATGCGGGTCGGCCTGTTTCAGGCCACGGAGGTGGTATGAGCAACAACACGAGCCAGCGCGTTGTCGTCACCGGCATGGGCATCGTGTCCTGCCTGGGCAACGATGCAGCCAGCGTGACCGCGTCGCTGCGCGAAAGCCGCAGCGGCATCAGTTTCCGGCAAGACCAGGCGGATCTGGGCCTGCGCGCGCAGGTCGCCGGCGTGCCCACGATCGACCTGGATGCGCTGATTGATCGCAAGCAGAAACGCTTCATGGGCGATGCCGCGGCCTACGCCTGCGTGGCGATGGCCCAGGCAGTCGCCGATGCTGGCCTGGATCCCGCGGCGCTCAGCGATCCGCGGATCGGCGTGATCGCCGGTTCCGGTGGTGGTTCGCCGAAGTGGCAGATCGAAACCGCCGACCTGCTGCGCGCCAAGGGCGTGCGCAAGATCGGTCCGTACATGGTGCCGCGCACGATGTGTTCGACGGTGTCCGCGGCGCTGGCAACGGTGTATTCGATCAAGGGCGTCAGCTATTCGCTGTCCGCGGCGTGCGCGACATCGGCGCATTGCATCGGCGCAGCTGCAGACATGATCCGGCATGGCGCGCAGGACATCGTGTTCGCCGGCGGCGGCGAGGAAGTGCACTGGGGCATGACCAGCCAGTTTGATGCGATGGGTGCATTGTCCACCCACTTCAACGAGACGCCGCAGACCGCGTCGCGTCCCTACGATGCCAATCGCGACGGCTTTGTGATTGCTGCTGGCGGCGGCATGCTGGTGCTCGAAGAGTACGAGCATGCGCTGGCACGTGGTGCACGCATCCATGCCGAGTTGCTCGGCTATGGCGTGACCAGCGACGGCGCAGACATGGTGGCGCCGAGCGGCGAGGGCGCAGTGCGTTGCATGCGCATGGCGATGGAAGGGCTTGATGCTCCCATCGATTACCTCAACACGCATGGCACCTCGACTCCGTTGGGCGACGTAACTGAGCTGGAAGCGGTGCGTGCGGCATTCGGCGATTCGATTCCGCCGTTGTCTTCGACCAAGGCACTCAGCGGGCATTCGCTGGGTGCAGCCAGCGTGCACGAGGCGATCTACTGCCTGCTTATGCTGCAGGAAGGCTTCATCGCCGGCTCGGCCAACATTGAAGAACTCGACCCGCGCTGTGCAGGATTTCCCATCGTGCGCGAGAGCCGCGATGCCGACTTGCGCATGGTGATGTCCAACAGCTTCGGCTTCGGCGGCACCAATGCCGCGTTGGTGTTCGGACGGGTCTAGGTAGTTGCGGGCGTGGTATTTTCACGCGCGATAGGTTCGGCCGCAGTGGTGCCAGCTAGCCACGCCGCGACGGCATCGGGGTGTTTCATCCACGCGTAATGGTCGGCCGCCGCGCCGACCTGTTGCATGGAGAAGTGTGCTTCAGTGACGCGCGCCCGGGCCAGTTTCGACAACAGGAAGCGGAGCGAGCTGGGTGGCGCCATCCAGTCGTCTGAAAGCGTTATCGCGCGCACGTTGCCGTTGAATGCCGACAGTGCCTGTTCGATGTCTTCCTCGAGGCCTGCTGCCGCGTAGCGGCCGAGCAGTGCGGTGCGCGCCCAATCCGTCATGACGCCGGCGGCTTCATTTCCGCCAAACCCGATCCTGCGACCAGGCAGGAAACCATTGCGTTGTGCCAGCCATTGCAGGAAACGCACGGTTGGCGGCAGCCACCAGCGCATCGGTCGCGGGAAAGCGCGCCAGTAAGGTGCGCCACTCGCGACCAGCCATACATCTTGGATGGTGTCAGGAACCAGCGCGGCGTGCATGCAGGCCATCTGCCCACCAAGGCTGTGTCCACCCACCAAGCGTGGCAGTCCGTTTGCGTGGGCCTCCACAGTGGTGGCACTTGCGTTGATGTCCTCCAGCAGTTCGCGATAGCCCCAGTCGATCCCGCCACCGGCACGCACATTGCTGCTGCCATGGCCGCGCCATTCGTGCAGGAACACTGCGACGCCATGTGCCGCCAACGCCTCCGCGAACGGAATGTAGTGGCGTGCGGTGATGCCAAGCGCCGGCAGCCACAACATGCTTGCGCGTGGCGCATCGGGGATCCGCACGATCAGTTCGGCCTGATGGCCATCGTGTGAGCAGACAGCAAGTTCCAGCGCCTGCATCATCCACGGTTCCACGGCGAGGCGCCGAAATGGTCGAGTACCACCACGTCGCCCTTGCCGGGGCGATAACCGCGCCTGAGCGCGTCGGCGACATAGTCGATCGCCGCTTCGCAGGCGGCCGCCGGCGACAGTCCCAGGCACAGGTTGGCGGCAATCGCGGAAGCCAGTGTGCAGCCGGTGCCATGGCCTTCCAGCGGCAACCGGTCATGCTGGTATTGCCTATTGAGCGGGGCATCCATGTTCGCATCGACATAGCGATCAACCACGATGTCGCCTTCGTCCAGGTGCGCGCCCTTGAGCAGTACCGCGCGCGCACCCAGCTCGAGTAGTGCGCGCGCGGCATCGTCGGCGGCATCGGCATTTTCGATGCGGTGGCCCAGCAGCAGTTCGGCCTCCGGGATATTCGGCGTCAGCACCGTTGCCATTGGCAGCAGTCGTGTACGCAGCGCATGCAGCGCATCGTCTTCCAGAAGTTTTGCGCCGGACGTCGCGACCATCACTGGATCCAGCACGATGCAGGCTGGCGCATGGAATTCCAGCGCATCGGCGACTGCATGTATGACCTCGGCATTGGCCAGCATGCCCAGCTTTACCGCGCCGATGTTGAAATCGTCGAAGCAAGTATCAATTTGCGCGCGCAGGAACGCGACCGGTGGCACATGCACGGCGGTGACGCCGCGGGTGTGCTGCGCCGTCAATGCAGCGATCGCGGACAGCCCGTGTACGCCGAACGCGGCAAAGGTGCGCAGGTCGGCCTGGATGCCGGCGCCGCCGCCGGAATCGCTGCCGGCAATGGTTAGCGCACATGGCGGTGGTGTTTTGCTCATCGGAATATTTGTAGCAAGTGGACCGGACGTTGGCGGGGCTTGCCCAGGCTGCTTGCGGACATGGCGGCCACGTCGCTCAAGCTGCCTTGCCGATCGCTGCCGCAAGGATGCCTTGTAGCAGGGCTGTCGGGGTCGGCGGACAGCCGCGGATCGTCACATCCACCGGGATCACGTTGGCCACTTTGCCGAGGCTGGCGTAACTCTCCCCGAAGATTCCGCCGCAGGCCGCGCAATCGCCGATTGCGATGACCCGTTTCGGATCGGGCATGGCGGCGTGGGTGCGGCGCAGCGCCTCGGCCATGTTGGCACCCATCGGGCCGGTGACCAGCAGCACGTCGGCATGGCGCGGGCTGGCGACGAATTTGATGCCCAGGCCTTCGAGGTTGTAGTAGGGGTTGCCCAGTGCCTGCAACTCCAGTTCGCAAGCATTGCATGAGCCGGCATCCACAAAGCGCAGACACAGCGCGCGACCGAACACTTTCCAGATTTCGTCGTGCAGCATGTCTGGCGAACACAGCGTGGTATCCGCTGGCGGTGCGGGTTCGCTGACCAGCCCGATCCGGGCGATGTGCCGGAGCGTCTTCAGCATCGTGATGTTCGTTCGTGCATGCAGCGCCTCACAGGTCCACCCCACTGTAGGACAGGTTGAAGGATTTGTTGATCAGCGGGAAATCCGGAACGATGTTGTCGATGGCTGCGTGTTCGATCACCTGCCAGTTTTGCCAGGATGGATCGTGTGGATGGCAGCGAAGGATGCGGCCGTCAACGTCGGCACGCACGGCGACGAACACCGGCCCGCGCCAGCCTTCGACACCACCGATCCCGAAACCGTCGCCTTCCACATCGCCCAGTGGCACCAAAGTCGCTCCGGATGGCAGGGTTTCCAGCAGTTTCCGGCACAGCCGCAACGATTCGAACACCTCGGCGAAACGCACTGCCACGCGTGCCGCCACATCGCCCTGGCCGAACACGGCCGGTGCCACGTCCAGCTCGGGGTAGGGCACTACCGGCAAGTCCAGCCGCCAGTCGCGGCGGAAGCCGGTTGCGCGTGCGGCCATGCCGATCACGCCCAGTCGCTCGACTAGTGCCGGATTGATCCGACCGGTGTCGCGAAAACGGTCCTGCAGGCCTGAGTGGTTGGCGTAGATCTCGTGCAAGGTGTGCACTTCGGGTTCGAGTGCCGCGATCGATGCCAACAGTTCATCGCGGGCCTGATCGGACAGATCGCAGCGGCAACCGCCCGGAACGATGGCATCCATCGGATAGCGGGCGCCAAATGCGCTCGCGTTCGCGCGCAGCAGGTTCTCCTTCAGCCGGGAGAACTGGCTCAGGCCAAAAGCGAAGCCGCCATCGTTGCCGAGCGCACCCAGGTCGCCAAGATGGTTTGCGATGCGCTCGCGTTCCAGCAGCAGTGCGCGCAAGGCACTCGCTCGTGCCGGCACCGGGGTCGCGGTCAGCGATTCAGCCGCCATCGCAAACGCCCAGGCATAGGCAGCGGCGCTGTCTCCCGATACCCGCGCGGCCAACCGCACCGCATCGGCCAGAGCCATCGATTCGAAGCGTTTTTCGATCCCCTTGTGGGCATAACCCAGGCGCGGTTCCAGGCGCAGCACCTTTTCGCCCACCACGGAAAAGCGGAAATGCCCGGGTTCAATAATGCCCGCATGCACCGGGCCAACCGCGATTTCGTGAACGCCGTCGCCGGTGACCCGGACAAACTGATAGGCGTCATTGCCGCGCTCGATTTCGTCGTCGCCAGGTTGCGGACAGCGCAGCGGAAAAGTGGGCTGCGGCCAATGTCCGTGCCACAGCCAGCCGCGTGGATCGCCGCCGCTGGCGCGGATGCCGAGCAGATCGAAGTTGGCGCGTTGCAGGTGGTCGGCGACCGGAAAAATCATGCTCAGGTCGGGATGCACAGGGTTGTCGGCAGGCAGCGGCAGTTGTGCGACCAGCAGGCCATCGTCGTCCTGCAGGGCAACCAGCAGCGCAAATCCGCCCTCGTGCGCGCGTCTGTCCTCGCCCCACAGGCTCAACATATGGCCGCCATCGTCGCGCACGGTATGGCACAGGGTGATCAGGTGTTCGTCATCGAGCGTGCAGTGGCGCGCCGGCAACTCGCCGGCGATGGTCTGCAGTGCAATGCCGAGATCGGCATAGGGCATGACGGTGCTCATCCGATCAACTCCGCCGCCAGCCGGTACCAGTTGGCCAGTGCCGGTGGAATGTACAAGCCAAGGCAAAGCACGAGGCCGAGGTGGGCAAACACCGGCACCAGCGCCGGCGAATGTGGTAATCGCTTGAGATTGGTTTCGCCGAAGACCATCGACTGGACGCGGGTGAAGATTGCGGCGAACGCGATACCCAGTGCCAGCAACAAGATCGGCGTCGCCCACGGATGATCGCGCATCGCTGTGGTCAGGATCAGGAATTCGCTGGCGAACACCCCAAATGGCGGCATCCCGAGGATTGCCAGGGTGCCGATCATCAGGCCCCAGCCGATGGATGGGCTGACCACAATCAGCCCGCGGATCGAATCCATCACCTGGGTTCCGGCTTTCTGCGTCGCGTGGCCCACGGTGAAGAAGATCGCCGACTTGGTCAGCGAGTGCACGGTCATGTGCAGCAGTGCGGCAAAGTTCGCGACCGGCCCGCCCATGCCAAAGGCGAACGTGATGATCCCCATGTGCTCGATCGACGAGTAGCCGAACAACCGCTTGATGTCCTTCTGCCGCCACAGGAAGAACGAGGACAGCAGCACCGAAAACAACCCGAAGCCCATCATCAGGTTGCTGGCCAGGCCGGTGTGCACTGCGCCATCGACCAGCACTTTGCAGCGCACCACCGCATACACGGCGACATTGAGCAGCAGTCCGGAGAGCACCGCCGATACCGGTGTGGGACCTTCGGCGTGGGCATCTGGTAGCCAGTTGTGCAGCGGCGCCAGCCCGATCTTGGTGCCGTAGCCGACCAGCAGGAACACGAAGGCGAGGGCGAGTACGGTCGGTTCGAGCTGGCCCTTGACGGCGTTCAGGTGGGTCCACAGCAAGGCCGTGCTGCCTTCGCCGCCGAGCACCTTTTCCGCTGCGAAATACAACAGGATCGTCCCGAACAACGCCTGCGCGATGCCGACACCACACAGGATGAAGTACTTCCACGCCGCTTCCAGGCTGGCCGGTGTGCGATACAGCGAAACCAGCAACACGGTCGACAGGGTCGCCGCCTCCATCGCTACCCACAGCAGGCCGAGGTTGTTGGTCAGCAGTGCCAGCAGCATTGTGGACATGAACAACTGGTACATACTGTGGTACAGGCGGGATCGCGCCGGGGTCAGGCGGCCGTGTGCTTCCTCGATGCGCATGTAAGGACGTGAAAACAACGCGGTGGTCAGGCCGACGAAGGCGGTGAGCGCGACCAGGAAGACATTGAATGGGTCGACGAAAAACTGCTCGTTGCCGGCCAACATCGGACCATGCGCCATCACCCGGGCGGTCAGCGCGATGCTGGCCAGGAAGGTGACGAAGCTGAAACCGACATTGACCTCCGGCGCCCAGCGGCGCGCACCGACCATGGTCAGGACCAGACAGCCGAATACAGGCGTGGTGAGCAGCAGGAACAGTTCCATCTCAGTCGTCTTCCTTGAGCTTTTCCATGTGCTCCAGGTCGAGGCTGTCGAACTGTTCGCGAATCTGGAAGAAGAACACGCCGAGGATCACCATGCCGACCAGCACATCGAGGGCGACGCCCAGCTCGACCACCATCGGCATGCCGTAGGTCGCGCTTGTTGCAGCGAAGAACAGCCCGTTCTCCATCGCCAGGAATCCGACCACCTGCGAGATTGCCTTGGTGCGGGTGATCATCATCAGGAACGACAGCATCACCACCGCCAGCGCGATGCCGAGCGTGCCATGCGAAATGGTCGTCGCCAGTTGCGTGACGGGTTGCGCCAACCCGAACGAGAACACCACCAGCACGATCCCGACCAGCATCGTGGTGGGGATATTGATCAGCGGTTCGGTATCCCAGCGCACGTTCAGTCGCGCTATCAGGCGATGCAGGATCCACGGCAGCAGCAGCACCTTGAGCACGCCGGACAGCACGGCCGAGTAGTACAGGTGGTGCTGGCCGGAGCTGTACGCGACGATCGCGGTGGACGCGGTGAGCACGCCGCCCTGCACGGCGAACAGGTTCACCAGCGAGACGATGCGCCGCTGCGAGAGCATCGCGAACGAAGTCAACAGTAGCAGCGCTGCGCACAGATTGATCAACTGGGTGGAGAGCGGGAGCGCGGTCATCGCTCAGATCTCCAGCAACTGGTGGACGAGAAGGCCAAGCACTGCGAGCAGAAAGGCGGTGGCAAGGAACTCGGGTGCGCGGAAGATGCGCAGTTTTGCGCTCAGCGTCTCGATCAGCGCCAGCCCGGTACCGGCGATGGCCAGCTTGCCTAGCGTGATCAACCAGGCACCGAGGATTGTGGCCAAGCCGGCGTCGCTACTGGCCAGCCCCCAGGGTGCGAACATGGCGATCCCGATGGCGACGTAGTTGAGCAACTTCAGTGCCGAACCCCATTCGATAAGTGCCAGGTGCCGTGCCGAATATTCCAGCACCATGGCCTCGTGGATCATGGTCAGTTCGAGGTGGGTGGTCGGGTTGTCGATCGGGACGCGCGCGTTTTCGGCCAGCAGCACCATCACGAAGGCGATCGCGCTGAACGCCAGACTCGGATAGATCACCAACTGGGCGCTCGACAGGGTGCCGATGATGGTTGGCAGCAAGGTGCTTGCGGAGATCATCGATGCAGTGAAAAACACCATCAGCAGGGCGGGTTCGGCGAGAAAGCCGATCAACATTTCCCGGCGCGCGCCGAGCGAGCCGAAGGCGGTGCCGATGTCCATCGCCGCCAGCGCCATGAAGACCCGCGCCACCGCGAACACGCCGACCAAGGCGATGGTGTCGGCGGCCGAACCCAGCGCAGCATCGGCGCCGAAGGTGGGAATGATCATCGCGGCCAGTACCATCGCGCCAAACTGGATGTAGGGTGAGGCGCGGAACAGGGGTGACGCGCCGTTCGCAATGACCGCATCCTTGTGCATCAGCTTGCGCAGCACCCGATACGACTGCAGCACGCCGGCGCCGCGCCGGTTCTGCAACCATGCCCGGCATTGATCCACCCAGCCGATCAGCAGCGGGGCCACCAACACCGCCAAGCCGGTGTCGATCACTGCCATCAGCAGCTCGCGCGCGCTCACAGCACGAACACCAACAGGGCCAGCAGGGTGACAAAGCTGTACAGCAGGTAGATCGCGATTCGCCCGTGTTGTAGCCGGCCTACGAGTTTCGCCACGCCCAGCACGCCGGCCGCCACTGGCAGGTACAGCCAATACCACCAACGGTCACCGAGCTGCAGCGCGTAATGCGGCGCACTGTCGAATGGAGAGGGGCTCTGGCGTTCGATCTGGAAGAACGGTCGGAAGATGCGTCGGATCGGCTGGCCGAAGCCCTCGGCGGTATCCTGCACGCGCGCGGTCTGTCCGGGGAATCCACAATCCCAGAAATCCGCCCTGCGCACGCGGCCGTGATAGAGCAGGCGCACGCAGAGGAAGGTCAGGGCAACCGCCAGCAGGATGCCGGCAGCGAACGCCAGCGGGCTGTAACTGGCGCGACTGGCGGCGGTCGGTGTCAGTAACCACCAATGCTTCGACAGGTCGCCGAGGCCCGATCCAAGCAGACTGAGGTTTACCGCGTCGAGCGCGCGCAGCACGGTGACCGGCATCAGACCCAGTGCGATGCAACCCAGTGCCAGCCAACCAAGGCCGAAACGCTCCAGCCAGCCGGCATCCTGTGCCTGTACCAGCGCCTTCTCGCGTGGCCGGCCCAGGAACACCACGCCGTAAAATTTCACCATCACGTAGGCCGACAGGGCGATGGTCAGCGTAAAAGCTGCAGCACCGATCGGCACCAGCATGTTGATGATCGCGTGCGGAAGGCTGGTTGTGTACAGGTAGCCCTGCAGCAGCAGCCATTCGGAGACGAAGCCGTTGAGCGGCGGCAGACCGGCCATCGCCAGCGTGCCGACCAGCGCCAACCACGCCACCCACGGCATGCTGTGGATCAGCCCGCCGAGCTTGCCGAGGTTGCGCTCGCCGGTCGCGTGCAGCACCGAACCGGTGGCAAGGAACAGCAGGCTTTTGAACAGCGAGTGGTTGAGGCAGTGATACAGCGTCGCCGCCATGGTCAGCGACGCCGCAACGGGCATGTGCAGGCCATGGAACAGCACGGTCAGGCCGAACCCGGACAGGATGATCCCGCTATTCTCGATCGACGAATATGCGAGCAGCCGTTTCATGTCGGTCTGCACCGCCGCAAAAACCACCCCGAACAGCGCGGTGAACGCGCCGAGCATGAGCGCCACCACGCCCCACCACCAGACGGGCGTATGCAGCAGGTCAAAGGTGACCCGAATCAGTCCGTAGATCGCAGTCTTGATCATCACCCCGCTCATCAGCGCCGACACCGGCGAAGGTGCCGCGGGGTGCGCTTCCGGTAACCACACATGCAGCGGCACGATGCCAGCCTTGGCACCGAAACCGAACAAGGCCAGGAAAAAGGCGATCGACGCCCAGGCTGGAGAGAGCGAGGCGGCACGCATGGCGTCGAAGGTGAATTGCCACGAACCGCCCTGCAGCACGCCGAAGCACAGCAGGATACCGATGGCCCCAATGTGGGCGAGCAGCAGGTAGAGAAAACCGGCAGCACGGATCTCGGGTACCCGATGCTGGGTGGTCACCAGGAAATACGACGCCAACGCCATGGTCTCCCAGGCAACCATGAAGGCGTAGGCATCGTCAGCCAGGACCACCATCACCATGCTCGCCAGGAACACGTGGTACTGCAGGCACATCAGTCCGGGCGCGGCGCCTTCGCCGGCGCGAAAATAGCCTGCCGAATACAGCGAGATGCCAGTTGATGCTGTGCCGATCAGACTCAGGAAGATCGCCGCCAGTGGATCCAGGCGTACGTGGAATGGCAGATCGGGCAGCCCGATCGGCAACACCTGGACCTGGATGGGCCCTGTCAGCGCCAGCACGCCGATGACTGCCAACGCCAGGCCACCGACCACTCCCAGTGAAAACAGCCAGCGCCCAGTAAACACAACGCTGCGCGGTCGCAACAATCCTGCCAGGCCGATCAGGACCCAGCCGGCAGCGACGGCGAGTGCTGCGGTTAGCAGGTCGATCGGCACCGGAGCTCGCCAATGGCAAGTGCAAAGGCTGCGTGATCGCTGTAACCACGTTGTTCCGCATCAGTGTGGGTGCGGCGATCGGACATGCCTGCGCTCTCGATGCAGAACATCATGCAGAGTCCTTCAACCGTACGCCGCGTCCCCGGCCCTGGCTGGGCTGGTCGTTGGCGATCAGTTCGACGCCGGTGGCATCCAGTGCTTCGACGATCCTGTTCAAGGTGCCGACCATCCCGCGCACGATGCCATTGCTGGCCTCCATGCGCTGCACGGTGGGCAGGGAGACACCCGCCAGCTGGGCGAGCTGGCGCTGGTCGATCCCGAGCAAGGCGCGCGCCGCGCGCATCTGGGCGGATGAAATCATGATCTGCCGAGTGGAAATCTTGAACGTCTATTTCACCACTCGAAACTACATGATGCAAGCTCCAGATATCGATATAGATATATTAAACATGATAATGATTGTTTCTAGAACGTCACAACACTTCTGACGCGAAATCGGCCAGACGCGAGCGCTCGCCGCGGCGCAGTGTGATGTGCGCGCTGTGCGCCCAGTTCTTGAAGCGATCCACCGCGTAGGTCAGGCCCGAGTTGGTTTCGGTCAGGTAAGGCGTATCGATCTGCTCGACATTGCCCAGGCAGACGATCTTGGTGCCCGGGCCAGCGCGGGTGACCAAGGTCTTCATCTGTTTTGGCGACAGGTTCTGCGCTTCGTCCAGGATCAGGTAGCGCGACAGGAATGTGCGCCCGCGCATGAAGTTCATCGATCGGATCTTGATCCTTGACGCCAGTAAATCATTGGTAGCTGCGCGGCCCCAGCTGCCGCCTTCCTGGTTGTGGGTCAGCACTTCCAGGTTGTCGGTCAGCGCACCCATCCACGGCGTCATTTTTTCTTCCTCGGTGCCGGGCAGGAAGCCGATGTCCTCGCCGACACTCACGGTTGCGCGGGTCATGATGATCTCGCGGTAGCGCTGCGCGTCCATGGTTTGCGCAAGGCCAGCAGCCAGCGCCAGCAGGGTCTTGCCGGTGCCGGCGGTGCCGAGCAGGGTGACGAAATCGATCTCCGGATCCATCAGCGCATTGAGCGCGAAGTTCTGCTCGCGGTTGCGCGCGTTGATGCCCCATACCGCGTGCTGGCTGTGACGGAAGTCATCGACGATCTGCAGCACGATCTTGTCATCGGTGAGGCGGGCGACCTTCATTTCGGCCTGTTCGTCGCCCGGCAGGTAGACGAACTGGTTGGGATACCAGTCATCGTCGTCATTCAGGGCAATTTCGTAATAAGTCCGGCCCTTTTCGGTCCAGGAGCGCAGTTCTTTGCCGTGGATTTCCCAAAAATTCGGCGGCAGCGCGGTGGCGCCTGTGTAGAGCAGGCTGAAATCGTCCAGTGCGCGGTCGTTCTCGTAGTCCTCGTTGGGAATGCCGGCGATCGACGCCTTGATCCGCAGGTTGATGTCCTTGGACACGAATACCACCGGCGCGCCGGGGTCGGATTCCTTCAGCGCCAAAATCGCGCCGAGGATCTGGTTGTCCGGGATCACAGTGCCGAAGCGCCGGCCGGCATCGAAATCGCCGGTCTGGAAACGCAGCCTGCCAATGCTGTCCGCGCCGCGCAATTTCAGGCCGTTTGGCCGTTGCAGCAAGATCCCATCGCTGATATCGGTACTGCCGTGGGCCTCGATCAGCTCATTGAGGAAGCGGCTGACTTGGCGTGCGTTACGGCTGGCTTCAGAGGTGCCTTTCTTGCCGTTGTCCAGCTCCTCCATCACCTGCATCGGCAGGTACACATCGTGTTCCTCGAACTTGTACAACGCAGTCGGGTCGTGCATCAGCACATTGGTGTCGAGGACGTAGATGCGCTTGCTTCGCGTCATGGACTGGCTTCCGTTGGAGTCGGGCAGGACAGGGCCGCCGTGGCCCGCAGGGCGGGACGGAGGTGATTCGTGGAGACAGGAACGATCACTGCGACGTGGCAGCCTTCAAGGCATCCAGCACGGCTTGCGCATGGCCGGGGACTTTGACAGGTCGCCATGTCTGGCGGATGACGCCGATCGGGTCGATCAGGAAGGTCGTGCGCTCGATGCCGAGGTATTCGCGGCCATACAGTTTCTTCAGCTTGATCACGTCGAACGCCTTGCACAAGGTCTCGTCCGGATCGCTGGCCAGCTCGAAGCGATATCCCTGTTTGGCAGTGAAGTTCTGGTGGCTGCGAATCGAGTCGCGCGACACGCCGAGGACATCAGCGCCAGCGCGGCGGAACTTGGTCAGCAGCTCGTTGAAGGCGATGCCTTCGTTAGTGCAGGCCGGGGTCGAGTCCTTCGGGTAGAAATACAACACCAGCCATTTGCCGCGGAAATCGTGCAGGCTCGCCGGGGTGCCGCTGGTGAGGCTGAGCGGCAAGTCGGGAATGCGGTCGCCGATGTCCATTAGACGAGATCCATTAGCAATGCCCACCCATCAATATTTCATTGGATCCATGATCGCGTCGAGGTTCAGATGGTCGCAGAATTCAAGGAAATCGTCGCGCAAGGCGGCGATGTGCATGTCTGACGGGATACCAATCGTCAGTTGCGCGGAAAACATGTCAGCCCCGGTCTGCATCGCACGGTATCGCGCGCAATGCAGGCTCTCGATGGTGATGCCCTGGCCGTCGAAGAAATCCGCGAGCTGGAACATGATTCCGGGTTTGTCCGAGGCGATCACCTCGACCACGTAGGGCAGCAGGTTGGACTGCACCTGCTTGGGGCCGGTGCGATACCAGACCAGTTTCAGGCCTTCCTCGCGCTCGAGCTTGGCTAGCATGGTCTCGAGCTTCGCCACCGCGTCCCAGGAACCGGTGGCGAGCGCGGACACGGAGACGTCGCGACCGACTGTGGCCAGCCGCGTATCGACCAGGTTGCAGCCGGAATCGGCGATGCGCCGGGTCACGGCGAGCAAGGGCGACTGCGGGTGCGTGGTGTACGCGTTGATCAGCAGGTGGTTTTCATTCGGCGCTGGCCGTGGCGTGATATCGGTCAAGTGCAGCGTCCGTGCAAAAGGAGGTGTGTGTGCGGCGCCTGGGTCGTGGCTGGGTGCCGAATACCTGCAGCATACTTGCCGGTGCTTTTGCGCCGCAAGTAAGATCAAGCCTGAATCGGCCCCGGCCGAGCCCTTCCCCGCGTCGGCATGCATCCTGCCCGGCGCCTTCTTCGTGAGTCCGCAGCCTTGCAACTTTCCGGCAGTATCACCGCGCTGGCGACCCCGTTCACGGACGCTGGCGACATCGACCTTCCTGCATGGCAGCGCCTGCTCGAAGCACAACTGGCTGCAGGCACCAATGCCCTGGTAGTCGCCGGCTCCACCGGCGAGGCACCCGCGCTGTTCGATGCCGAATTCGAGACCCTGCTGCGCAGCGCGGTGGCATTCGTGGCCGGGCGCATCCCGGTGCTGGCGGGTACCGGCCAGTCCAACACTGCCAAGACCATCCTGGCCAACCAGCGGGCTGCTGCGCTGGGTGCCGATGCCGCGCTGGTAGTGACGCCGCCGTATGTACGGCCCACGCAATCCGGCCTGCTCGCGCATTTCCGTGCAGTTGCCGATGAGGGCGGGCTGCCGGTCGTGCTCTATAACGTGCCCGGCCGCACTGGCTGCGACATGGCGCCGGAGACCACGGCCGACCTGGCGATGCACCCGAATATCGTCGGAATCAAGGAAGCGCGCGCGGATGAATCGCGCATGGACAGCCTGTTGCCGCTGCGCAGGCAGGGCTTCGCCGTGCTCAGTGGCGACGATCCCACTGCGCTGCGGGCAATGCTGGCAGGCGCCGACGGCATCGTCTCGGTGGCATCCAACGTGGTGCCGGGTGCGTTCCGACGCCTGTGCGAACTGGCGCGGGCAGGGGATGCGGCCGAGGCGGAGGAGTTCGATGCCCGCCTGCATGCGCTTTACCATTTCCTGGGCTTGGAGCCCAATCCGATTCCCCTGAAAGCCCTCCTGGCGCTGAATGGGATCGGCCATGGGCTGCGCCTGCCGCTGCAACCGCTATCATCCATGCATGCCGCCGAGGCCGAACGCCTGCACGCGGACATCATCCAGCTAGAACAACGCTGCCGCATCAAGGCGGCCTGACAGGAGATCCTGATGCGTCTTTCCCCCCGCGCCACCCGTGTTGCCACCATGTTTGTCGCTGCCACCCTGGTTGCAGGCGTGTCGGGCTGCAGCATGTTTGGGCTTGGCAAGAAGAGCGATCTCTACACGCAGAGTGGCGAGAGCCGGCCGCTGGAAGTCCCGCCGGACCTTGATCGCCCGTCCGCAGAGCGTGCCATGGCCCTGCCCGACACAAGCAGCGTGTCCGCTTCGGGCATGAACAACGCAGGTGGCAGCAGCGCTGCGCCGGTCGGCTTCAATGCAACCGGCGACCGTGATGCCGTGTTCGCCCGCGTCGGTGAAGTGCTTGCCGCGACCGATGGCGTAACCATCGCCAGCAAGGCGCAGATCCTTGGTACCTACGATGTCGATTACATGGATGCGAAGTTCCTGGTGCGGGTGACCAAGGTGGGCAACGGCGCATATATCTCCGCGGTCGATCCGCGCGGCCTGCCGCCGACCGGCAACGCCCCGGTCAAGTTGATAGGTGCGCTGAAGTCCGCAATCGCGCCCTGATCGCGGCATCAACCGAACCAACAACAACGGCACCCCATGGTGCCGTTGTTGTTGGTTCGGGCTGCTGGACCGGCGCGACTCCCGAACCAATGCAAGCGCTTCCGCAGCCAGTCCGGATGGTCGGCGTGCGAGCTGGATAGCCTCAGCGTTCCAGCAGCGGCAACTTGTTCGGCTTGCCGTCCCATTCCGCGGCATCCGGCGGCGGATCCTTGCGCGTAGTCAGCACTGGCCATTCCTTCGCCAGATCGGCGTTGATCTTCGCGAAGCCCTCCTGTCCGGCGGGTACGTCTTCTTCCGGATAGATCGCATTGACCGGGCACTCCGGCTCGCACAGGGTGCAGTCGATGCATTCGTCCGGGTCGATCACCAGGAAATTCGGGCCTTCGTGGAAGCAGTCCACCGGGCACACTTCGACGCAGTCGGTGTGCTTGCACTTGATGCAGTTTTCGGTGACGACGAAGGGCATGCTGGTTGGTCCGTGCTGCAGTGTGGGTAGTTTAACGCCGTCGAATCCAAACCGGGCGTGGGATTGGCGTGGCACATCGGCCGTTCAGGCCTTGTAGCCAGGGATCTACGCTTCGCTGCTCGCCACCCCGAGGCCGGGGGCGATGCGGTTTCCCACGCAAATCGGCGTGGACGGTAATCCCCCCATTTTTAGCTGACATCAAAAGTGGAGTTAAGCGGCGAGTGCCAGTTTCTGCATTGGGGTGATGCCGCCGAGGCGATGTTCGGGCGCTCGTGGTTGTAAGTCCATAGCCAGCGCGTCGCTTTGTCCTGCACTTGCTCAATGGATTCGAACAGGGTTCTGGTGAGCCAGGCGTAGCGCACGGTCCGGTTGTGGTGTTCGATGTAGGTGTTCTGCTGCGGCTTGCCTGGTTGGATGTGCTCGATGCGTATGCCCTCCCGTTCCGCCCAGGCCAGCAAGGCGCCACTGATGTACTCCGGGCCGTTGTCACAGCGGATCACACCTGCCTTGCCGCGCCACTCGGTTTCTTCAGGCGTCGGTTCTCGTCCTCAAGTTCCTTCATCCGGGCAACCATGGGAACCTCCATGCCGCCGAACTTGCTACACCACCTGTAGAACGTGGCCGAGCTGATGCCGTGTTCGCGGCACAACTCCTGAACCGGTGTGCCGGCTTCGGCCTGCTTGAGTACGCCGATGATCTGGCTGTCAGTGAATCGCGATGTCTTCATGGAACCTCCTCAGCAAATCGTACGAGAAAATTCCACTTCTGGGGTCAGCTAACCGGTGGGGGATTACCCAGTGACTTTTGGTGCATTCCCTTCTGTGAGCTATCCGATCAATGAATTCACACTGCCGTCTTGTTCGGAAGCAGGCGGTCGTACTCTTTCTTGACTACTTCGTAGCATTCGCAGGATCTACGCTCCAGGCCTTTTCGGTCCAGTACGTGTATGTGTCCACGTGAGTATTGAATCAGGTCGGCTTTTTGAAGCTTCAATGCAGCCTCGGTCACACCTTCGCGGCGCACACCCAGCATGTTCGCAATGAGTTCCTGGGTCATCACGAGTTGGTCGCCTTGCAATCTGTCCAGGCTGAGCAGAAGCCAGCGGCATAGCTGCTGGTCCAGTGAATGGTGGCGGTTGCACACAGCGGTTTGGGCCATCTGCGTGATCAATGCCTGGGTATATCTGAGCAGCAGATGGAGGACTGGGGCTCGATTGAATTCATCTTTGACCACGCGCGATGAGAGTCGGAAGGCCTTGCCGGCGCTCTGGACCACGGCACGACTGGTCGTCGATTCGCCACCCATGAACAGCGAGACGCCCACCAATCCTTCGTTTCCGACCACGGCGATCTCGGCAGAAGAACCGTCCTCCATCATGTAAAGCAGAGAGACGATAGCCGTAGTGGGGAAATAGACATGGGTCTGTAGTCCACCCGTCTCGTAGATAACTTTGCCGAGCGGCATGCTGACGAGTTCGAGCTGTGGCTGCCATCTTTGCCACTCACTCGCGGGTAGGGCGGCGAGAAGATGGTTTGCGAGCGGATCAGAAGACATGGCTTCCTCTTGAGTAGGAACGCGCTACTAGCGAACGCGTGGGAGAGGGTGCCGGGTATCAGTACTGGATTTGATTAATCACCGCTATGTGGAACCGACTGATTACCAACTCATAGTCCCCATTTTACGGATGTCTATGTGCGGTTCCGGACAAACCACAGAATCACTGTCTCAGGGTGAGCTTGGTGTGAGCTGGAGCCGGTCGCAAAGCGCAGACAGGTCTACGAAGTGCAAACGATTCGCTCTTCCTGGTTGCAGGGTTACACTGAACTTTCAAATTCTCTTGTCATTTGTCGGCACTAGCGTCGAATGCGCAGCGCCTAACCTTGTGCTTGACTGCATCCCATGAGCAATCCAGCCCGAAGCTCCGATCAAAAGCTGCAGAACATCCAAAAGAAGGCTTTTCACTATTTCGAGAGCGAAGCCAATCCAGTCAATGGATTGATTCGCGACAAGACGGCGCCTGATGACAAACGGCCGCTGGATTGGCCTTCGAGTATCGCCGCCACGGGATTTGCGCTGGCTTGCTATCCGGTGGGGGTCTCGCGTGGATTTTTATCGCGCGAGGCGGCCGTGCAACGTACGCTAGCCACGCTGCGGTTCTTTGCCCGGAGTGCCCAGGGCCCAGAACCCGATGCCACTGGATATCGGGGTTTTTACTACCACTTACTCGATATGCATACTGGTCGTCGTGCTTGGCAATGCGAGTTGTCCACCGTCGATACAGCGCTGCTGTTGGCTGGCATGCTCACCTGTGCGAGATTCTTTGACGAAGAGATGGCAGACGAAGCGGAGATTCGTACGCTGGCAGATGCGCTATATCGGTGCGTTGTTCACTCATCAGTTTCCGCTGATCTGGATCGACTTCCGCGGGATCCAGGACGCCTTCATGCGCGACAAAAGCAACGACTATTTCGAAAACAGCCGGCGCGCGACGTATGTGCAGCGTCAATATGCCATCGCTAATCCGCTCGGATTCAAAGGCTACTCGGCCAATTGCTGGGGTCTGACTGCCTGCCAAGGACCGGGTCCCGACACGCTGCTGATCGATGGCGTGGAGCGTCAGTTTTTCAGCTACGGTGCGCGGGGAGTCCCCTTTGGCCCTGATGACGGCACCATTGCGCCTTCCGCTATCGTGGCCTCGTTGCCGTTCGCAGCGGAAATCGTGCTGCCGGCTATCGATTACTTCATCGACGAGCTGAAATTCCACGATCTCAATCCGTATGGTTTCAGGACAACCATCAACCCGACATGCGCCACCAAGCCGGATGACGCCTGTGGTTGGGTTTCGCCCTGGCATTTCGGTATCAACCAGGGTCCGATGGTGTTGATGATCGAAAATTACCGCAGCGGTTTGTTGTGGCGGCTGATGCGCGAATCCCCTGATCTGGTGAGAGGCCTCAAACGAGCGGGATTCAGCGGCGGCTGGCTCTGATCAGCGGCGGACTAATCACTGCGACGACTTCCCCGCCAGCGCTTCGTAACCGGCGATAACATCGAACAACTCCTCGTCGATGGACTCCTGTCGAATGCGGTGGAAGGTGCCATTCAATGTTTCCAGCATGCCCTGGATGTTTTTTTCGGCCCGTTGCATCGCCGCCAGACGGCTGCCGTTTTCGCTGGCAAGCGATTCCGCGCAGGCCTGAAAAAGAACGACGAACAGGTATTCCCGGATGAATGCCTGCAGCGCCGGAGCAGCGGGTCCGATGATTTGCGGCACATTGTTGCTCGGCCAGTTGAGCGCTGCGAAAGCGCTGCCCCACTTCCGATCCAGTGGCAGCAATTGCCGGCTCATCGGTTCGTAGACGGCACCTGATTTGGGATGGTTGTAGAAGACATGGATGTCTTCAACCTCACCGCGTTCGCGGGCCGCCTGGATGTCGATGAGCAGCTGGCCGACGAGTGACGTTATGCCATGCACGGAGGTGGGAACGGACAATGCGACGGTGTGCGCTGGCTCGATATCCGTCAGCAGCAACTGGATACGGCCGCCCACCGCCCATATTTTTTTGATCTTGCCGGGCAGCGCCGTGAGCGTACGCGATACGAAATCCGACAACACCTCGTTGAATCCACCGACAAGGCCCTGGTCCGAGCCAAGGACAATCGCGCCGATGGGTTTGTCCACCAACTTTTTATCCACCGGCAATGGCGCTGTAAAGCCCCCGCGCAACGACACGGCCAAGCCGAGTTCCACGGTGCGGCGGTAGTCATCCAGGGATTGAACGGCTTTTTCGTACTGGCCGATGCTGGAGGCGGCCAACGCCTTCATTGATTGCACGACGCCTTGTAGGTCGCGCGCGCCATTGATCTTGCGACGCAGGCTTTGCAGGTCTCCGCTCATTTGGGAGGCGCTGCTTCCGGCGGAGCGTGGAATGGGGTGAGTGCCCGCGTCGCGACATCCACGATGCACTGTCGGTCGGCATCGCTCAATTTTTCGGCTGATGAGAGCCGTTCGATGGCGTCTGCCGGAATCTCTATCGTCGCCTTGCGTAGCGCCTGTTCCGCTTCGTCTACCTTGTCGATAGCCACCGCGTCCAGCAGCCCTGCTGTCAATGCCAGCAGCACGATGATCTGCTCGACTAGCGATATCGGCTGGGATTCAGGCTGAATGAGGTATGCGCGAATACGTAGCCCGTGGTCGATCGACTGGCGCGTGGATGCATCCAGGCGGGTGCCGAACTTGGCGAATGATTCCAACTCCTCGAACTGCGCATAGGCCAGCTTGATGTTGCCAGCGACTGCCCGATAGGCGGCTCGCTGCGCTGCGCCGCCCACCCGTGAGACAGACTTGCCGACATCGACCGCCGGCAGCACGCCAAGATCAAACAGCGTGGGGGAGAGATAAATTTGACCGTCGGTGATCGAAATGAGATTGGTCGGAATATAGGCGGAAATGTCCTGCGCCTGGGTTTCTATGATCGGTAGCGCGGTAAGCGAACCATTGCCGCGTTCCTCGTCCAGATGCGTCGCCCGTTCCAGCATGCGCGAGTGGATGTAGAAAATGTCGCCGGGGAATGCCTCGCGGCCGGGCGGCCGACGCAGCAGCAGGGAGAGCTCGCGATAGGCGCGCGCGTGTTGCGTCAGGTCGTCGTACACGACCAGCACGTCACGTCCCTTCTCCATGAAATATTCGGAAATGCTGGTCGCGGCATATGGCGTGATGTAGAGCAGGCCTGGTGCGTCGTTGCCTTCGGCGACCACCACCACGGTGTAATCCATGGCTCCCTTCTCACGCAGCGTGGCCACCACCTTGGCGACGGCGGAGGCGCGTTGGCCGATCGCGCAATAGACGCAAATCACGTTCTGGCCGCGCTGGTTGAGGATGGCATCGATGGCGATTGCCGTCTTGCCAGTCTGTCGATCGCCGAGGATCAATTCGCGTTGGCCGCGTCCGATCGGAATCAGCGCATCGATGACCTTCAGCCCGGTTTGCAAGGGCACCGATACCGGGGCACGATCCATGATCGCCGGTGCCGTACGCTCGACGGGCAAGCGCTGACTCGTGGCTGGCACACCTTTGCCGTCGAGCGGGTGGCCCAGTGGATCGATGACACGACCCAGTAATGCCTCACCGACCGCCACATCCATCACCCGTCCGGTGCGCTCGACCTCATCGCCGGTGTGCAGGGCTTGGTAGTCGCCTAACAGGATCACGCCGATTTCGTCTTCATCGATGTTGAATGCGATGCCAAGCAGCCCACCCGGAAATTGCACCAGTTCCTCATATCCCACGCCGGGAAGCCCCGACACAATCGCGATGCCGGTGGAAACGCGCGTGACAAAACCCACCTCGCGCAATGTCAGCGACGGCGTGAACGTGGCGCGGGCTTGGCCCATGCCATCGAAAGCGCGATCAAACACGCGCTGCATGGTTTCCGGTGTCGTACTCATGGGGCCTTGGCGGCGGGCGCTGGCGCGGGTGCGGATTTGGGCTGGGCCGGAGCGGGTGCAGGTGCAGGTGTCGGCGACGAAGGCGGCTGCGCCAACACGTCATCGACACTCTTGTTCAACGACGCCAGGTATTCACTTATCGTCCAGCCGAGTTTTTGCCCGCCGGCCGTGAGTTCGATGCCGCTGATGAATTCCGGATTCGTTTTGAATCGGACGCTTACGTCAGTCGCGAAGGTGGCGTCCAGTGCCTTCTGGATGGTTGCCTGCTGCGCAGCGGGAAGATTAAAGGCACTACTTATGACCGCACCATCCGACGAGCTTGAAATCGCATGGGCGAGGGTCTTCTTCGTATCGTCATCCAGTGTAGCGAGCCGCTGCACGAAAACGTCTGCCAGCCGTTCTTCCAGACTTGTCGAAGCCAGATCACCGAGAGCCTTTCGCGTGATCGCGAAGACCTCCTGCTGAACACGGTTACGAAGCGCCTGATTGAGCTTGCCCGCATCGGCCTGTAACGCCGCGCGCTGCGCTTCAGTCAAGGCTTCAACAGACTTGCGCGCTTCGGCGAGCAGCCGTTCGCGTTCGATGTTGGCCTCTTCCGTCGCTTTATTCAGCAGTGCGCTACGTTGTTCGTCGAAGACCTTGTTCTTGCCTTCGAACTCGTCGCGCGCCTGTTGCGCCTCCGCTTTCCTGGTGTTGGCATCGGCGACTTCCGTAGCAATCCGCTTCTCGCGCACATCGATGGCATTGAGGATGGGGCGATACAGAAAACGCTTTAGCAGCCACACCAGGATCAGGAAATTCAGCGCCTGGGCCACTACGGTGAACCAGTCGATGAGCATGGCTTATTTGCCCCCGGCGGCGGTAATGAAGTGGGCCCAGAAGGGGTTGGCGAAGATGAGGATCATCGACACGACAAAGCAGTAGATCGCGGTTGACTCGATCATCGCCAAGCCGACGAACAAGGTTCGGGTGATCGTCGCGGACGCATCGGGCTGCTGCGCGAGCGATGTCATGGCGGCCGCGACGGCCCTGCCTTCGCCAAGCGCGGGACCCATGCAACCGAAGCCGGTTGTCAATCCGGCCGTGATGATCGAGACCAATGCGATGAGCGCGCTGCTGTCCATGGAGAATCCTTTAGGGGTATTGCGCTTTCAATGAATGGGTAAGGAGCGCACTGGCCGGGGTGGTTTGATTGTGCGCACAACAGTGGCAGCAGCGATGTAGACGGCTGCCAGAATGCTGAAGATGTACGCCTGGACCATGCCGGTGAGCAGGCCAAGCGCAGTCATCACGATCGGAAACAGAAATGGCGTGATCGTGAGCAGGATGGCGATGATCATCGTGCCGCTCATCATGTTTCCGAACAAACGCACGGCCAGGGCCAGTGTTCTGGACACCTCGCTGATGATGTTGAAGGGCAGCATGATTGGTGTGGGCTCGACATAGGTCTTCAGATAACCAAGGAAGCCCTGCTCGCGCATGCCGAACAGCGGCACCGCGACGAACACGCACAGCGCCAGTGCGGCAGTAGTGGAAAGTGAACCTGTCGGCGGTGTGTAGCCGGGAATCACGGTGCACAAACTGGCCGTGGCGACAAACAGGAACAAGGTGCCAATAAAACCCAGATAGCGTTCTGGATGGCTCAGGCCCACTTCCTGGATTTGCGTATTGATTCCGGTGACGATGATTTCCAGCGCGGCTTGCCAGCGCGATGTTTCGCCGTCGGTCGTCAGCTTGCGCGTGATGAGCTTGGAGCCAAGCGCCAACACCAGCATGAGCACCCACGTCGTGACGATCGTGCCATTGAGTACTACAAAGCCGTAGTGCCAGAAAATACTTTGGTCAGAGGTCAAGTTCATGGCGAAATTCGCAAGGGTTCGCTGGCGGTCTCTGGAGTGTGTTTACCGATGATCCGCGTCAGCAATGCGCGTGCTACGAGGAACCCGCCCATGCATGCCAGCAGAGGCTGCCATCCGCCTTGCAGGGCAAGGTAGAAGCCGCCCACTGCCACGACAGATCGCAACAGGAAGCTGACAAGTATCAACAGCGCCGGCTGCGGTGAAACCATGCTCCGGTTGACCGTCCACCATAGGCCGCCAAAAAAGAACGCGCCGAGAACTACACCTGCAAGCACGGCAAGCACCAGATACATGGCTTCAGTCATCGCGGTCCTCCGGTTGTTCATGCATGGCCTTGTCCTCTTGCGATATCCAGTGCCAGGCGTTGGCGCAACCAATGACAAGACCCGCCATCAGCAGTGCAAGCGTCCATGAATGCGTGCCGGGATGGTGGTGATCCCACCACATGCCGACCAACGCACCGAGAATCGTTGGGACTGCCACCGACCAACCGACAAGCCCGAACATCCCAAGCCCGGACCAGACCCCGGGTTTGCCTTCACGCTGCACCCTCAGCTTGCGCGCGATCTTCCGGCTTAGCTCGCTGTCGAGATGCGTCTCCTCATTCGGCGGGACGGGTTTCCGTTCATCGCTCATGACGGAATTCCACCAGCCGGCTCATCAGCCCGCTTTCCAATTTATCCATCGCGGCGCGCACGTTGCGCTGCTGTTCGTCAATGCTCAGGAACTCGCGCTTCACTGCATCCTGCAGCTCGGCGAGATTCTTGCCACCAATGGCGCGGCGTACGGATACCAGGACATCGTCACCGGCCTTCACCAGCATGCCCTCATCCACCGCGATATAGGCAAGCGCGTCCTCCTGCGTGGCGTAGGTCAGGATGCCGGGAACCAATGCGGCGGCGCAGTCCAGGCGATGCGGCAACAGGCCGAGCGAGCCATCACTGGTTTCCGCGACGATGCTCGAAACGTCGCTCTGTTCCAGGAAGAGGCCGTAGGGCAGCAGTACTTTAAGTTTCATGGGCGCTCACCGGTTCGGTCTTCGCTGGTGGCGTAGTAGCCGCCGCCGGTGGGGTGGGTGTGGCCGGTTTCATGGCCTCGTCGATCGCACCGATCATGTATAGCGCGCTCTCGGGGTAATCCTTGTATTCGTCGCGCAGGATGCGTTCGCAGCCATCCAGCGAATCCTGCAGGCTGACCAGCTTGCCCTTGACGCCACTGAATTGCTCGGTGGCGAAAAACGGCTGGGTCAGGAATCGTTCCAGTCGCCGGGCACGCGCGACGACGCTGCGATCCTCGGGCGAAAGTTGCTCCAAGCCAAGCATCGCCACCACATCCTTGAGATCGTCGTATTGCGCCAGCGTTCGTCGGATCTCCTGCGCCAGCTTGTAGTGTCGTTCGCCGACGATGCCGGGCGTGGCCATTTTGGAATTGGACTGCAGCAGGTCGATGGCCGGGTAGAGGCCTTCGCTCGCCCGCTTGCGCGACAGCACGATCGATGCGGACAGATGCGAAAAAACATGCGCGGCTGCCGGATCAGTCAGGTCATCCGCCGGCACATACACCGCCTGGATCGAGGTAATGGCGCCAGCCTTGGTATTGGCAATGCGCTCTTCCAGTCCCGACAGTTCCGTGCTCATCGTGGGCTGGTAGCCCAGGCGCGACGGCATCTGCCCCATCAAGCCGGAGACTTCCATCCCCGCCTGGATGAAGCGGAAGATGTTGTCGATCAGCAGCAGCACATCGCGATGTTCGTCATCACGGAAGTATTCGGCCATGGTCAGCGCAGTCGCGCCGACCCTGAATCGGCTCCCCGGCGGCTCGTTCATCTGGCCGAACACCATCACCATGTTTGGCAACACGCCGGCTGCCTTCATGTCGCGATAGAGTTCTTCGCCTTCGCGGCAGCGTTCGCCGATACCACAGAAAATACTCACACCTTGCTGATGCCCGACCATGTTGTGGATCATCTCGGTGAGCAACACGGTCTTGCCGACACCAGCGCCACCGAACAGGCCCGCCTTGCCGCCACGCTCCAGCGGCACCAGCACATCGATCGCCTTGATGCCGGTCTCGAAGATCTCCGATTTGGTGGAACGGTCAGACAATGGCGGTGGCGCGCGATGGACCGAACGCCACTGGACATCCATCGGCGCCGGTTGATGGTCGATGGCATTGCCGAACACATCGAACATGCGCGAAATGATCTGCTTGCCGACCGGCGCCTGCAACGGTCCACCGGTATCTTCTACCGGCATGCCCCGAGCTAGTCCCTGGGTTGGGGTCAACGCGATGCCGCGTACGCGCTGCGCGTCGAGTTGCGACATCACTTCGATGACGATCTGGTTCGAATCACCAGCATGCAGCAGCGAATAGATTGCCGGCAAGCCATCGGAAAATTCCACGTCGACGACGCTGCCGCGTACGGAAACGACCTTCCCGCGCCTGGTTGCAGCAGCCTTGGCGATATCCGGGTTCAACATCACTTCAAGCAGCAGCCGGTGTTCTTTCGGGCTGGACCTGCCACTTCCAGTTGCGGATTTCCGGCATGTCCTCGCCATGCTGGTCGATGTAATGCTTGTGCTCGATCAGCTTGTCGCGCATCTGCTGTTCAAGATAGGCACCCTTCGAGCCCAAGCCCGGCACGCGATCAACCACGTCCTGCACCAGGTGGTAGCGATCAAGGTCGTTTTGCACGCGCATGTCGAACGCGGTCGTGATGGTGCCTTCCTCCTTGTAGCCGCGCACATGCAATTCGTGATTGGTGCGTCGGTAGGTGAGCCGGTGGATCAGCCACGGGTAACCGTGGAAGGCAAAGATAATGTGTTTGTCGCGGGTAAACAGCGAGTCGTAGTCCGCGTCGTTCAATCCATGTGGATGTTCTGAACAGGACTGCAGTTTCATCAGGTCGACCACATTGACGACGCGCACCTTCAGGTCAGGCAGGTGCTCACGCAGGATCGAGACCGCGGCCAGCACTTCCAATGTCGGGGTATCGCCGCAGCAAGCCATCACCACGTCTGGTTCGCTGTCCTGATCATTGCTGGCCCATTGCCAGATACCAATGCCCTGCGTGCAATGCAGAACCGCGGCATCCATGGTCAGCCATTGCGGCAAGGCATGTTTCCCAGCCACCACCACGTTGACATAGTTCCTGCTGCGAAGGCAGTGATCCATCACCGACAACAGGCAGTTGGCATCCGGCGGCAGGTACGCGCGCACGATGTCGGCCTTCTTGTTGATCACGTGGTCAAGAAAGCCCGGGTCCTGGTGGGTGAAGCCGTTATGGTCCTGTTGCCAAACGTGTGAGGCGAGCAAATAGTTCAACGAGGCGATTGGTCGGCGCCACGGCAGCTCCTTGGTCACCTTGAGCCACTTTGCGTGCTGGCTGAACATCGAATCGATGATGCGGATGAAGGCTTCGTAGCTGTTGAACAGGCCGTGTCGGCCGGTCAGTAGATAGCCCTCCAGCCAGCCTTCGCACTGGTGCTCGCTCAGCATCGAGTCCACGACGCGTCCAGCGGGTGCGAGGAATTCGTCGTTGTCTTGCGTGCGCGCGTCCCACTGCCGGTCGGTGACCTCGAATACGGCGCCGAGCAGATTCGACATCGTCTCATCGGGGCCGAACAGGCGGAAATTGCGCTGCTCCTGATTGACCTGGGCCACATCGCGCAGGAATTTGCCCAGCACCAGCGTGTCCTGTGCATCCACTGCGCCGGGCGAAGCCACCTGCACGGCGTGCTCGCGGAAATCCGGCATGTGCAGATCCCGCAGCAGCAGGCCTCCGTTGGCGTGCGGATTGGCGCCCATGCGCCGATCACCTTTTGGCGCCAGCTCGGCCAATTCCGGCATCAGTTTGCCGGCCTCGTCAAACAGTTCTTCGGGCTTGTAGCTCTTCATCCAGCTTTCAAGCTGTCCCACATGGTCCGGATGCGCGGCATTGACCAGCAAAGGCACCTGATGCGATCGGAATGTGCCCTCGATCTGCAGGCCGTCAACGAACTTCGGCCCGGTCCAGCCCTTGGGCGAGCGCAGCACGATCATCGGCCAGCGCGGTCGTGCCGAATCGACCGATGTGCGTGCGGCCTGCTGGATCCGGCGAATGTCTTCGATGGCCGCGTCCAGGGTGTTGGCCATGAGTTCATGCATCGTGTCTGGATCGTCGCCTTCGACGAAGTAGGGCGTCCAGCCGCACCCGCGGAAAAACTGTTTCAGCTCGTCGTGATCGATGCGTGCCAATACCGTCGGGTTACTGATCTTGTAGCCATTCAGATGCAGGATCGGCAGCACGGCACCGTCGGTAGTGGGGTCGAGCAACTTGTTGGATTGCCATGCGGTCGCCAACGGACCCGTTTCCGCTTCGCCGTCGCCGACCACGCAGGCGACGATCAGGCCGGGATTGTCGAACGCAGCACCGAATGCGTGACTGAGCGAATAGCCGAGTTCTCCGCCTTCATGGATCGATCCCGGCGTCGTCGGTGCGACATGGCTGGAGATCCCGCCAGGAAACGAGAACTGCTTGAAGAATTTCTTCAGCCCGGCCTCGTCCTGGGTGACGTCCGGATAGACTTCGCTCCAAGTGCCTTCAAGGTAGACATTGCCGACGATCGCCGGGCCACCGTGACCAGGGCCTGCGACATAGAACATGTCGAGGTCGTATTTCCCGATCACGCGGTTCAGATGCACGTAGATGAAGTTCTGCCCGGGCGTGGTACCCCAATGGCCGACCACGAGTGGCTTGACGTGCGATAGCTTCAGTGGCTCTTTCAGCAGCGGATTGTCATACAGGTAAATCTGGCCGACCGACAGATAGTTGGCGGCGCGCCAGTAGGCGTCGATCCTGTGGAGCAGGTCTGGAGTCAGCGTGTGGGTTTCCATGGCAAGCGATCTCCGTGTGGGTCGATCCCGAGGATGCGAATGACGGGCTTCGTGACCATGAATTCTTCATCGGTGCGAATGACGCGGACATCAACTGTGCTTGCCGCAATCGATATGACATCTGCAATTTGCTGCGTACTTGTCCTGGACAAGCTCAGCGCCAAAAAAATTCCAGCCCTGTGCAAATGCGGGCCCTGACGACAGCGTCACCGCCTCGGCCGCTTGTACATCCAGCCTCTCGCACGCCCATGGCTTCGTAGCGGCGCGGGATCGGGAGCAATGCTTCAAACAGCGCGAACTTGATGCTCGACGACCCCTCGTTGATCATGAGGACAAGCGGGCTAGGGCGCGTCATGGATAACTCCGTACGAGTCACGTCATGGTCATCTCGGACTTGATCCGGCTGCACTTGGCGCTCCAGATCTGTCTTCGCGCAGGACGCTCATGGTGCATATCGAGCGCTTCATTGCCTCAGGACGACATCTGATTGCTGTGGATATCGCGCACAACCACATTGGTCGCCGACCATGGGGTTGCGGCCATGGCGGCCATTCTGGACTGATGGTGCGTAGACATCGTGTGATCGGGGCCGTGGCTCCGTGAAATGAGGCTTTTCATTCGCGAGACGATCCGGGAGAACGGGCTACCCCCGGATGTCGTCTCTCCCATTGGCGATGCCGATGGAGCACCGTTCGGGCTATGCCAGGATCCCACGCGGCTCTGGCCGGAGTTGGCGCAACGCGAGTGGAAAACGTCGTCGGTGAAGATTCCAGACCTCGGCTTCCCGAAGTCTTCGAGCCTGAACTCGATTGGCTTGCCGGCAGTGGGCTGAAAGCCTGAGCGGTACGTCCATTGATCCTGCATTTCGTGGCTCCCAGCCAATGTATCCAGCTTCCAGCTCGCAAGGAGGCCGCATTCTTGCGGCCAATCGCGAGATCCATCTTTGGCCATATCCGTATGGCGCAGCAGCAAGATCCTTCAACTTGATCGTGACCGACGGACGCGATTGTGTCTGTCTGCTACCGAACGTTGAGACGAAATGTTCAGCGATTGGGCGCAGTCGCGCAGGCGACGAAATCGATGCGATAGCACGCACCGGCGCCGGCTGGTGCGGTCATGAAGCACCGACGGGCGCCGAACGCAGCTACACGGTCGGTGCGTTCAGATCCAGGGTGTGCAGCACCTGCGTCGCATCGTCTGGATCCTGAGAGCGCACAAATCCGAGATGTTCGGCGAGTTCGCGCATCGCCTGATTATTCAGCGCATCCATCGAGTACATGTGCGAGATACCGTGCTGGCGCGCGACATCGATCAGGTGGTTCATGAGCAATGTCCCGAGCCCGCGGTTGTGCCAGTCGTCGCTGACTGCAACAGCGCATTCGCAGCTCACGCCATCACTGCTTGCGTAATAGCGACTCACGCCGATCTCGCGCTCAGCGGCACCATCGGAGATCAGGGCAACGAACGCGATTTCGCTCACATGGTTCACATGTGTGAATTGCCTGAGTAGTTTGGAATCCGGACTCTTGATCGACCCGAGAAAGCGATAGCGCCTGGACTGCGGTGACAATTGCTCGATGAAACGTCGTTCAATTTCCGCATCGTCGTCTCTTATCGCGCGAATCAGAACCGTCGTGCCATCGCGCAAGGTCTCGGTCCATTGCATGTCGTCAAGAATCGGATTGATCGATCCCGCGAGGGGCGATGCGACACTCCCGCCAACCGTTGATGCATCCTGAATATCACTGGCCATAGCTGTTCCTGCCTTCATCGAGATGATTTCTTCTGGAAGAATGCACTTGGTTCGACACGCTGTCCGTTCGGTAGCGCACCAAATCAAAGCAGCACCGACTCCGGTTCATCCGGACGAATCCCGCGCCCACGCAATTGCGTCCTCAAGTGCATCGTAAGGAAATGCTTTCAGCTCGGCCTTCACGAAATGCTCGGCAATGCGCGGTGCCAAGCTCGCCAACTTGCCATCTGTTGCCACGGCAACCCGGGCGACCTTCTGTTGGTGATTCCTGATGAAACGCATGTGCCTGAAGACGCCGCCCAAGTTTTGCCAGCCCGGAAACTCGCGAGCGTGGATGACGATTCCATGCAGGCTCCCATGGGCCTCGATCCAGGTGTCGGCGGTGAGCGCGATGGCATCGAAATCGGTTGCGCGTAGCGGGGCGCTGACGTCGACGACGATAACCCCGGATTCCAGAAGTAGCCTGTGCGACGTGGCAGCGCCTTCGGGGAGCGTGGCAAGCCATTGGATCGCTTTTTCGAGATCTTCGTTGCTGAAAACCTGGACAGGGCAAGGCAGGATGAACCCGACCAGCCGCGCGGACTCGCGAATCCAGGCAACGTCACTCACGATGGCGCAGCCGTCGAAGAGTCGCATCGAACGCAGGCCAAGCTTTGCGTCTTCCCACGCGGCGCTCGGAGTGTACCCGTCGAATTCCGTTCCCAACTGGTACAGGAAACGGATACGACGACCATCGCGGCGGGCGTCGTCCAGCATGGGTTCGAAGACGTTTTCGTAGTCCTCCTTGGTGACCTTCCCGACAGCTCTCAGACCCTCGATTCCGGCGGGAAGATTTTCCAGCCGTTCAAGCATGGCGGTTCTCCCTCTCATATCCCGCATCGCCCTCGACGTCGAAAGCGCTGTGCGGTTTTTCCTGATCGGCGTTGCAACGACTAGTGGTGCCTTCCTGGCTGCTCCAGCGTGTCATCGAGCGATCTTTTCAACTTGTTTGTTGCTCCGGCGATCGCCTGATCCAGGGTCGCCGCCGCGCACGTCACTGCGGTGGGCTGCTGCCCCTGAAGGCGGGCTTCCATCATGCAGCGTTTGTCGTTCTGGCCACTCTTGTCGCCGTTCTCGTCGCTGAGGTGTATCTCGAGCCGGGTGATATGCGCACTGAAGCGGTCGAGAGAACTCGCCACCGTTGCTTCAACGCGAGCTAGGAGAGCCTCGCGTCCTTCAATGTGGTCGTCTGTATTGACTTGGATTTGCATGAGCTTCCTATTCATCGAGTCAAATCTACTCGTGGTGTTCCTGGCGTTCCGTTCGGCGTCGTACATGGGCGGCACTGCGTGACATCAGAGCTTGACGAAGACGACGTTGCGCGTACGTGATGTCAAGCCGTGTTTGGCCACCCGGAGGTGGCTTCTTCTACCTAAATTCTCAACCCGACACTTCGTAGGTGGGCTTTTAGGCGGGTCTTAATAGTGCGTACTTCATAAGCCACTGATTTTACTGCCTGGATGGTGCTTTCTACGGGAATCGAAGCGGTGAGGCAGCGATTTGCCTCTGCGTCGGCATTAGTCCTCACCGACGCCGGTCAGCCGATCCGCTTCGCCGAGGGCGCCCATCATGTCGATGTCGAGTTCTGTTGCCAGGCGCTCTGAAAGGTTCTCGGACAGCCGCCCGCGCTGGCGGAGCAGATCAAGCTGGCGACGCTGCGCCGAGAGTGCGGCCATCAGCGCGCGATCCTCGTTCGGCTCGCGCTTGCCCAAGCCAGCCTTGGCGATGCCGATGTCCCCATCGCGGAGGCGTTGCAGTAGTCGCTGGCATTGTGCTTCGTCTAAATGGCCCTCTTTCCTGGCATGTGCGATCGCGACAATTCCCGCTCGGCGTGCGTTGCACCTGGCACGGTGTTCATCGCGTTCGTCGCGGCTCGCATCACCGACCCGGAGCCATCGCACGAGCGGCACCAAGGTGAGTCCCTGCAGCATCAATGTCGCGAAGATCACCGCGAACGTGATGACGATGATGCTGTCGCGCGTGCCGTTGTCACCTCCAATGGAGAACGGCAGCGCGAGCGCGAGGGCGAGTGACACGATGCCGCGCATGCCGGCCCAACCGAGCACCGTCCGTTCTCCCCACGTCGTCCGCGGGCTATCGTCGCCTCGCAGCGATTCGACGATTGGCGGGATCACGTACATCCACACCATGCGCAGTGCGATCACACCGCCGGCAACTGCTGCGCTGGCCGCGAGCAGTTCCCAGGGCGGGCGCGTGACGATGCTCTGACCCATGAGCAGTCCAAGCAGGAGAAATACCAGGCTGGTACTTGCGAACCTGATCGCACCCCACACGGTGCGCGCAGCGAGGCGGGCCGAAGCGCCTGAAATGCTGGTCGCGAAGTGACGCAGCATAAAGCCAAGTGTCACGACCGCGAGCACGCCGGATCCTCCAGTGCGCTCCGCTACGTGGTAGGCCAGATAAGGCGTGACCAGCGAGATCGCTACTTCCAGCGGCACGCTGTCGGCGTATTGTCGGAGCAGCTTGGCGGCCCAGCCCGCGGTGAGCCCGACCGCAATACCCAGGGGACCCGCTTTCGCCAGCGCCATGGCGGCGTCGCTCCATGAGAAGTAGCCGGTTGTCGCAGCCTTCAGTGCGATTCCATATGCAACGATCGCGATGGCGTCGTTGACCAGACCTTCGCCCTCGAGGATCACCACGAGGCGGTGGGAAAGACCGGTTTTGGCCGCGACTGTCGTTGCCGCGACCGGGTCTGGCGGTGCCACGATTGCACCGAGCACCAATGCCGCTGCCCATGGTAATCCCGCGACCACATGACCGAAAACTGCCGTCACAACTATGGTCGCGAGTACCAAGCCGATCGCGAGCAAGCCTATTGGCAACCGGTTGCGACGGAACGATTGCAGCGGCATGGCGTACGCCGCAACGGTAAGCAGCGGCGGAAGGAATGCGAACAGCACCAGGTCAGGCGGCATGCGGACGAGGGGCATTCCAGGGATCCAGTGCCACGCGATGCCTGCAGCAAGACCGCTGATGGCAAAAATTACCGGCGAAGGCGCGCGAAAACGGCGTGCCAGCAGGGTGGTTGCAACAACCAGCCCCAGGATCACGAACGCGGCGTCAATACGTGTCATGGCTGCGTGCTTGCGTACGCCACATGACCATCGAAATCACAGGTAGCCAAGTCGCGATCATGGCTGGTGCAGCGCCACTTTTATGCCGAGATAAAAAGTGCGACCCGCAGCGGGCTCGAAGCTCGCACCATTGGCCTGCCCGACGATGACCGAGCCGATGTATTTGAGATCGAACAGGTTATCGATTCGCGCAAACGAAGAAATCTGATGGCGTCCCGTATTCCACACGTACCCAGCGTTCACGCCAGCAATCGCGTAGCCCGGTGCACTGATCGTCCCGGCATCATTGGCCAATACCGCGTCGGCAGTGTCGACCTGCAGTCCTGCATGCCAGCCGAGTGCGCCACCCCAGCGCAAGCTCGCATTGAAGAATTGGCGCGGAACGCCGGGTATGCGCCCATTCGCAGGAACCGCACATCCATTCGACCCTCCGCAACTGCCAAATGCATCAAGGAAGCGCGCATCCAGGTACGTATAGGCCGTGTCCATCTCCCATGTGTCACCGAACGGCATGTTCAGGCCAATCTCGATGCCGCGACGACGCGAACTTCCGACGTTCTGGTAGGTCGTTCGTCCCCCCGAGTTGCTCAATACGCCAGTCTCATTGGCAGTATTGGCTTGGAACAGTGCAACTTCCAGTTTTGAACCTCCATCAAACAGCCACTTCGAACCCACCTCGGCATTGCCAGAGCGCGAAGGTTTCAGCGAGAAGTTCAAACCACTGCCGTTCTGGCGGTATCCCAATTCGCTGAAGGTCGGCGTCGCGAAACCAAGGCCATATGAGGCATACAAATGCCAGTCGGGACTCACGTTGAACATCACGCCGATGACAGGGGCGGTGGACACATACGACACGCACCCGCTGTCATCCGGATTGTTGGTCGTGATGTAACGGTCGCGTGAGCTGAAACGAACCACACTGTGGCGTGCGCCCGTGGTCAGCGACCAGCGCGGCGCGAAGTGCCAGCTGCCCTGCACGTACTGATCGACGTTGTAAACGTCATCCTGCTCGTTGCGTCGCAACGCCCCCACCACGCCAAGCGTTTGACCAATGAAATTTTCATGGCCCAGGCGCACCTGCTTTGAGCGGTCATAGGCAACTCCGGCGGCAAGATCAAGCGGCTCGCCGCCAAGACTGCCTTTCCATGTCCAGCGGAAGTCGGCCCCACCAAAAGTAGTGTCGAGATCGACCACCCCGCCAGAACTCAACGGATTGTTCTGGGCGCTGACCGGGACCGAAAGAAATTGTTGCACGCCGCGTGTGCCGTAATAGACCAAGAGGTTCACTGCCTGGTCATTACCCAGCGGTTGTGTGTACACCGCACCGACCTGATTTTGATGGACGCTCTTGCGGGTTTTATAGGTCAATGCAGATGGCGATGCTTGTCTCGGATTGGATTCGAATTGTTGCGCCGTCAGGCCCTGTGGGTCCAGCGCAAGCGGCATCGATACCGAATTCAACATTAGCGTCAGCTTACCGCTGTTGTCGAATTTGAAATCAAGCTTGCCATTGCTATTTATGCGCGATACGCGGCTGTAATCACGGTAGCCGTCGGTGTGGAAGTCGGAAAGGTCCGCGTTGTAGCCCATGTCGCCACGCGTCCCGCGGACACCGGCGTCGAGACGCCACATGCCATCGCTGCCGTGGCCGCTACTGCTGCGAAGGACAGGTGGGTCACTGCCGTCCGCGGTAAAGATCTGGATCACGCCGCCGGAGGAATTGCCGTACAGCGCCGAAAACGGTCCGCGCAAGACTTCGATGCGCTCGGCGCTGTCGAAATTGAAGTTTGATACCTGGCCTTGGCCATCCGGCATCGTCGCGGGAATGCCATCGGTATACAGGCGCACACCGCGCACACCGAACGTGGATCGCGAACCGAAGCCGCGGATCGATATTTGTTCATCCTGCGCGTAATTCTGGCGTTCGCGGGCTAGCACGCCCGGCACCTGGCGCAGGAATTCGGAAGCATTGATATTTGGCGTGTCAGCGTTGAGATTGCCGAGAGGCACCACGGTGATGGAAGCGGGCACGTCGAACGCTGGTTCCGCTATGCGGATTGCGGTGACCACAAGGGCAGGCAGGCTTTTCTGCGTGCCTGATGAATTGCGTTGCTGCGCCTGAGCAGCAGGCAAGGCCAGCAAGTACAGCGCCAATGCAGATGCGAGGCAGCGATACGCAGACCGGTCAGTCACGGCGTTTATCGGGTGGCCGATGACACCCGCCAGACAGAATTGCCGACATCATCCGCAATGACCAGCGCGCCTTCCTTGTCCAAGACCAGGCCCACCGGCGCGCCATAAAGGCTCTTGTCGTCCTCTGAGTGGAAGCCTGTGACGACAGGCACTGGTTTGCCGACAGGCTTGCCCTGGTCAAAACCGACGAACACCACCTGATAGCCACTCAAGGGAGATCGGTTCCAACTGCCGTGTTCGCTGATGAAGGCGCCGTTCTGGAATTTTGCCGGCAACGAGTTGCCAGTGGAGATCAGCAGGCCCAGCGGAGCTACATGTGAGCCAAGCGCATAGTCGGGCTTGATGGCACTCTTGACCAGGTCAGGACGTTGCGGCATGACGCGAGTGTCCACGTGCTGGCCGTAATAACTGTAAGGCCACCCATAAAAACCGCCTTCCTGCACCGAGGTCAGATAGTCCGGCACGAGATCAGGGCCGATCTCGTCGCGCTCGTTGACAATCGTCCAGAGCTTGCCGGTCGTAGGTTCCCATTGCAGCCCGGTGGGATTGCGAAGGCCTGAGGCATAAATGCGACTGCCACCGGTGGCGACATCCACCTCGAGGATGTCGGCGCGTCGGTATTCCACGGCCAACCCGTTCTCTGTGATGTTGCTGTTGGAACCGACGCCGACATAGAGCTTGCTTCCATCCGGACTGGCCAGCAGCGACTTGGTCCAATGGTGATTTATCGTGCTGGGCAAATCCGCAAATTCGACGCCGTGGGCGGTGATCTGCGTTTCCCCTGTGACATAGGGAAACTTCATGATGCGGTCGGTATCAGCGACATAAAGCGAGTCTCCAATCAGCTGGATGCCGAACGGCGAGTTCAGGTGCTCGATGAAGACATGCTTCTCCCATTCGCCGCTGGCGCCAGTTGCTCTTCTCAGTAACGTGATGCGGTTGCCACCTTCGCCACTCTTGCCGGAGCGCGACATCACCAATCCGGCGATCATCTGCTTCGGCGTGGTGACAGGTTCGGTGCCGGGGCCATTCGCTTCGACCACCAATACGTCTTCGTTGGGCAGGACGAGGATCTGACGTGGGTGCTTCAAGCCACTGGCAATCCTCTCAATTACCAATCCATCAGCCACTTTCGGGGTCTGGCCTTGCTTCCAGTCCGCTTTTGCAGGTACCTGCATCGGTGGCGTCAGGAATCGCTGGGGCGGTGGCAAACGAGGATCATCGCCTGCCTGCTGAACAGGGCTCAAGGATGCTTTTTGGTTGCACCCGCCCAGGAATGCCAGACACGCCAAGGCGAGGGCGGCAGGAACGATGATCTTACTCATGGACGTAATCCCCCGCGGTGGCTGGGCGCATGGCAGGCAAGATGTGCGCGATCGACAACAGGATCACCGTGACCAGCGACAGCCAAACGGCGGTGGGCACTACTTCGTAGGCATCACGCGTATGCACGAATGCGTTGAAAATCGCTGCGATGATGGCGAACAGGTTAAGCCAGAAATCAAGTCGGTCCGCCGTTGTAGCGAATTTCCGCGAAGTGAACCAAACCTGCACCAGATTGATGAAGCGGGGTATCACCGCAAACAGCAGGCCGATCGTCACCAACCAGTCAGCACTCTTGCCCCACATCACGACCGCCGTGTTTGCATAGATGATGTCGAAGATCAGGGCAGCGACAAAAAATCCAAAGGCAATGGGATTGAGCAGGGCATAGATGGCATTCGCAAGCGCAGAGCGATGCGGTGCGTTGATGGGATTCATGTGGGTCGACCTCCGTGAAATAAAACGGATCGATCTGTGCAGCAATACCTGGATGGACGGCCCAGATCAATTGACTTGTCACTACGACGGTTCAGGCTCATTGGCCAGATGCGTGGCCGTACAGAAGTTTTATTCTGCGACTCAAGGCGTGAAAAGCTCGTTCACGAAAACAAGTGTTGCAGCGACCTTCCGCGAAGCAAAGGCAATGCTGATCACTGATGCCGACTATTGCTTGGGTAGTGCGTACACCACGATTTGGTCGCCAACCTGATCCTTCAGGATGGTGTTGCCACCGGCCACGAATGCCACGTATTCGCGCCCCTTGTATTCATAGACTGACGGGTTGGCGACCGCAGGTGCCTGCGTCTGATCTGACCAGAGTTCCAGTTTCCTCGACTGATCGAGCCGTGATTTTGGCCTGGTCGGGAACGGCTGCGTCGGCGATAGTTTTTCACCCATTACAGAACCGTCACCGCTGGGAACCGGCCGTTCCTCGATCGGCTAGACGTCCTCGCCGGTCTTGCGATTGACGACGAACAGGAGCCCATCTTGGTGGCCTGGATCAGCGCGGGGATGCGTATGCCGGCGACCGTCATGTCCATCAGTGTCGGCGCCGAGTTGATGTCGTAATCCAAGACGTCGTGATGCAACCATTGCCGCGACCAGATAACCCTGCCAGTCTCGACGTCCAGTGCGGTAGTAGACGTCGCCAGTGGTGCTGCTTCTGTCCGGTTGCCACCCCAGTAGTTGGGTGATGGGGACGAGACAGGCAGATACACGAGACCAAGTTTTCTGTCGGCCGACATCTGGGTACGGACGTTGGCGGTACCGCTCTTCTTGCGCATCTCATCGGACAGCGCTTGGAAGGCCCATTCGCGCTTTCCGGTACGTGCATTGATTGACCACACGGTGCCGGGGGCCTTCTCGAAAGCCCAATCCTTGCCGGCCTAGCCGAGATCAGGTGATCGCCGACGACGGTCGGCGGCTGCAGCAGCGACAGCGGCCATTTGTCGTGAGTGGTGTTCCATTGATTGACGTTGAGCACGCCATCGTTGGCAAAGCCGGCGCATTTCTTGCCCGTATCTGCGTCCAGCGCGAACAGCCGTGCGTCCATCGTTCCCATATAGACGATCTTCTGGCACGGCATACGCGTTACCGGATCGTCCGTAGCCCAGAAAGCGACGCCACGATTTTTCAGGACAGGCTGGGTCAGCGCCTTGAGCGGCGTATGCGTATCGAAGCTCCATTTCTGCTTGCCGGTCGCCGGATCCAACGCGATCAGGCGATAGAACGGCGTGCCGATGTAGAGCGTGTTGTTGGCAGAAATCGGCGTAGCCGACCAAACCGTCGCCGGTACATTGCCACTGCCGTCAGATAGGTCCCTGGTATGGGACTCCCAGACCTTCTTCAAATGGCCGACATTTTCTGCGGTGATTTGATTGAGATGGCTGTAATTTGGGCATTCAACTGGCCATGGAAACTGTCCCAGGTTGGCTGGTTCGGTACCAGCGGGACATTCTTGTCGGTCTGGCTGGCGGCCGTGGCATCAACTGCCTGTGGCACACGCTGCGGCTGCGCTAACACCCACGTCGAGATTGTCATCAGGAGGAGCGCTGCACCTGCACTGGCAGTTGTGGTGAGAATTTTCGTGGAGTTCTTCATGGTGGGCACGGTTTGAGTCCTCATGAGTAGGCGGCGCAGTTCACACCAGATGGCCGTATCCCATCAAGGATCAGGCCGACAAGACCAACGCCCATCGCCACGCAGACCCACCATTGATGGAGCAAGAGGGCGACGAAACAGGTGCCGGCAAGAGCGAGCACGATCAGCACGCGCAGCACAACTTGCACGGTGCTGCGCTCGTGGCCCCGAGAACTGCCGCCATGACCGCCAGTGCCGCACAGACCAAGATGACCGCCAGCGCGCCGAGCGCGAAGACCAAGAGTGCGACCATGAAGCTCCAGAAATACAATTCACGCCCGTAACCGAAGGGGTGCGTGGCGTCCGCCGGCTTGGCCGCCCGCCTGAGACCGTAGAGCAGCAGTAGCTCGTTGGCGCTATCCACCAGCGAGTGAATACCTTCGCTGAGCATCGCTGAGCTGCCGGTGTATGCAGCAGCGGCGAACTTGGTGATGGCGATGGCGACATTGCCTGCCAGCGCGGCATAGACCACTTACTTCGAGGTCCCAGGGGCGGACATAGACGAGATCCCAGATGTCAATAAGCCAATTCCAGCATGGAGCCGGTGAATGTTCACTCAAAAGCAGTGGTAGTGGGCAGCCGTACGCAAGCTGTCGGTGAAGGAAACCATGGACGCGCGGAACGACCAGCGCATTGCCACCAGCAATGATTATTAGATGACACACCGCCCGAACGGTGATCCAATCCTCTACATCGCATCTAGACAACAATCCTGAGGAGGATTACGGATGGCAACGAAGAAAGCGGCTCCGGCCAAGAAAAGCGCAACCAAGGGAGTTGCTCCCAAGCCAATTAAGGAAGCATTGACAAAATCAGGCTTGATCGCGCACATCGCTGAAGTCAGTGGGGTTGCCGCGAAGGACGTACGTGCCGTGCTCGCCACGCTGGAAGGCGCAATCAGTGGTTCCGTCTCCAAGAAGGGTGTTGGCCAATTCACCCTGCCTGGCATGATGAAGATCACCGCCTCGAAAGTCCCGGCAAAGCCGAGGCGCAAGGGCATCAACCCGTTTACCAAGGAAGAAGTGTGGTTTGCCGCCAAGCCTGCCTCGATCAAGCTGAAGGTGCGTCCACTCAAGAAGCTCAAGGACGCTGCCGCCTGATCTTGTCGATACGCACAACAGAAGACATGGATGGTGGCCTGCGGGTGCTCGTGGCAATTGCTGGCGAGCACCTAGTAGTGCGGGTTTCTTTGCGCAGTGAGCCTGCGGCGATCAATCTGGACTAGATACTACTGCCGACGCCACCGCCATCTCCGCCTTCACCGTCGGCCCCAGGTGGGGCAAGATCAGGGCGAATGCCAGACGGAACGTCTTCCGATTTCACTTGCTTCAGAAATTCCGCATCGCGTTTGACTTTGTCGGCATTCGTCTGGCTGTTGGCGGATTCGTGGTTGGTCGGGTTGGACATATGCTTAACCTGCGAATTCGTGGGTGGATTCTCAGGATAAATCCAGTCGCGTGAATGCAGCGGGAGGGTATCCATCCAACCCTTTCAATGCACTAGCCGCGCGCTACCTCTGGCCGTTAGCAGCGAACGGCCGTTTCCGACCTATTCCGTTGAAAAACTCGGTTGTGTTGCCCGAGCACAACGCATCGCAAGATCGCGCGCCAGATCAACGAAGCAGCACGCGACGTGGCCCGCCAGATCGCGACCACACTGCGATACAAACAGATCAGGGATGCCTTTGCCCGCAGCATGGTGTGCGTTCCATACGAGCCGCTGTCGAGCCCGATCTCGCGAATGCAGCGATGCACGATGAGTGAGTACTGGCGCGTAGACGTAGGCAAGTGCAGGGACCTGGCGACTCGGACGGGGAATACTAAAGTCAGAGGCGCGAATAGGACGTCCCAGACATCCATAAGTGATGAAGCCACCCGGAGGTGGCTTCATCGTTTCTTTACCAACCAACCAACGATTCGTAGGTGGGTTTCATCCGTGAAATTTCATAAGTAACTGATTTTACAAAATTTATGGTGCTCCCTACGGGATTCGAACCCGTGTTTTAGCCTTGAGAGGGCCACGTCCTGGGCCTCTAGACGAAGGGAGCAGTGTCGAAGCTCGCGCTTCGCCGGTTGGACGACCGGTACGGTGGCGGCTGGGCCGGGCACCGAGCTTGCTAGTATAGAAGCCCGCGCTTGCCACTGGCAATCGCCCGACAGCCTTCTGGAGCGGCACTGCCGCAACGCATGACCGACAACGCCACGTACAGCACACCCCCATTGCCCGAATCGCGCACGATCACTCGGGATCAACACGGCATCTCGCGCAAGCAGATGAGTCCGAACGCACTGCGCGTGCTCTACCGGCTGCGCGAGGGTGGCTTCGGCGGTTACCTGGTCGGTGGCGCAGTGCGCGACCTGCTCGCGGGTGGATCGCCCAAGGATTTCGATGTCGCCACCGACGCGACGCCTGAGCAGGTCAAGTCGTTGTTCCGCAATTGCCGCCTGATCGGTCGCCGCTTCCGTTTGGCTCACGTGGTTTACGGGCGCGAGATCATCGAAGTGGCCACGTTCCGCGCCAATGGCGGTGAGGATGTCGAAGGGGATCGCCAAGTCCATGCCGATGGCAGGCTGTTGCGCGACAACATCTACGGCAGCATCGAGGAGGATGCGATCCGCCGCGACTTCACAGCCAATGCGCTGTATTACACGGTCGAGGATTTCTCGGTACGCGACTACACGGGCGGCTATGCGGATGTGGAGGCGAAGTTGTTGCGCCTGATCGGTGATCCAGAAGCCCGCTATCGCGAGGATCCGGTACGCATGCTGCGCGCTGCCAGACTGGCGGCGAAACTCGGTTTCACCATCGAGGCTGCCACTGCCGAACCAATCCCGCGACTCGCACCGCTGCTGGCCGAATCTGCGCCAGCGCGGCTGTTCGAGGAAACCCTCAAGATGTTCCTGTCTGGCCATGCTGTGGCCAGCTTCGAATTGCTCGAAGCCAATGGGCTGCTGCCTGCGCTGTTTCCGGAAACCGCGCAGGCGCTGGCATCGAACAAGTCCGGTGCGCTGCGCCGAATGGTCATCGACGGCCTGGGCAATACCGACCGTCGTGTCGCCGCGGACGAGCCGGTCTCGCCGGCCTTCCTGTATGCAGTGTTGCTGTGGCCGGCCTATTGCCGCGCGCTGGCATTGCTGCAGGCGCAGGGCGTGCATGCGGTCGAGGCGCAACGCCGCGCCGCCGATCGGGTCACCCTGCACCAGGTTTCGCGCACAGCCCTGCCGCGCCGGTTCTCGCTGCCGATGCAGGAGATCTGGCTGCTGCAGCCGCGGTTCTCGTTGCGCCAACGCAAGCGGATAACGCGCCTGCTTGCGCATCCACGTTTCCGCGCAGCCTTCGACTTCCTCGAACTGCGCCTGTCGGCATCGAATGCGCATGCCGACGATGTCGCGTTCTGGCGCGAGGCGCAGTTGCACCCGGCCGAAGCAGGGGTGGTCGGGAATGGACCTGCATCAGATGCCGAGATGCTTGATGACGCGCTCGAGCAAGCCAGCGATGAAGGCGAGCCGGGCGCACCACGCAAGCGTCGCCGCCGTCGCCGTCGCAACGGCGCGGAAAACTCCGAATCCGCGTGAGCATCGTTGCGGTCGTTGGCCTGGGTGCGAACCTGGGCGATGCCGAGGCGAGCGTGCATGGCGCGATCGTCGTGCTCGACCTGTTGCCGGCAACACGCCTGCTGCGCGCATCGAAGTTGTATCGCACGCCTGCGTGGGGTCAGACCGAACAGCCGGATTTCATCAACGCGGTGGTCATGCTCGAAACCGGGCTTGGCGCGCGCGCTTTGCTTGATCGCCTGCTTGCGATCGAGCGCGACTGCGGCCGCATCCGCACGGCGGGCGAACGCTGGGGGCCACGCACGCTGGACCTGGACTTGCTGTTGTTTGGCGACGAGGTGATCAATGAGCCCGGCCTGCAGGTGCCGCATCCGCACCTGCACGAGCGCGCATTCGTCTTGTTGCCGCTGGCGGAAATAGCCCCCGAACTGCCCATTCCCGGTATCGGCATCGTGGGCGAACTGGCCGCCATGATGGCGAGCGACGGCATCGAAGCGATACCTTAGACGCCCGTGCCAAGGAGTCCACGATGACCGACGTGCAAAAAACCTGGACAGTTCCGCGACTGGCCGCGGCGCGCACCGAAGGCCGCAAGCTCGTCATGCTGACCTGCTACGACGCCAGCTTCGCGCGCGTGCTGGACGACAACGGTTGCGACCTGATCCTGATCGGCGATTCACTGGGGATGGTGGTGCAGGGGCATGCGTCCACGCTGCCGGTCACGGTCGACGACATCGTCTATCACACCACCAATGTCGCTCGCGGCGCCAAGCGCGCGTTGAAGATCGCGGACTTCCCGTTCGGGTCCGACGGCTCGCCGCATGAGGCGCATGCCAGCGCGGTGCGCTTCATCCAGGCTGGCGCCAGCATGGTCAAGCTGGAAGGTGCGGGGCACAAGCTCGACACCATCCGTTATCTGGTCGAGCGCGAGATCCCGGTCTGCGCGCACCTTGGCCTGACCCCGCAATCGGTGCATCGTTTCGGTGGGTTCAAGGTGCAGGGTCGCGAAGATACAGCCGCGGTGAAGTTGCGCGAAGACGCACTCGCTGTTGCCGATGCCGGTGCGTCGTTGCTGGTGTTGGAGGGTGTGCCTGCAGCGCTCGCCACCGCGATCACCGCGGCAAGTCCGATCCCGACAATCGGTATTGGTGCCGGCGCAGGCTGCAATGGCCAGGTACTGGTCCTGCATGATCTGCTCGGCCTGGATACCGGTCACCGCAGGCCGAAGTTCGTGAAGGATTTCCTGGCTGATGGTGGGTCGGTTGCTGGTGCGGTGCGTGCGTTCGCTAATGCGGTGCAGGACGGCAGATTCCCGGCCGCCGAACACAGTTACTCGTGATCGGATTTTCATACTCTGGTCTTGATGATTGAATCTTGATGATTGAAGTTGTCGACCAACTGGATGCCTTACGGGCCCGCATCGTCGCGTGGAAACGCGATGGCTTGCGCGTCGGTTTCGTGCCGACCATGGGCAACTTGCACGCAGGTCATTTTTCATTGATCGAACTGGCGCGCAGGCATACCGACAAAGTCGTCGCCAGCGTGTTCGTCAACCCGACCCAGTTTGGCCCAAACGAAGACTTCGGCTGCTATCCGCGCACACCTGATGCCGATGCAGAAGGCCTGCAGGCTGCAGGTTGCAATGTGCTGTGGCTGCCGTCGGTCGGGGCAATGTATCCATATGGCGCCGATCATGCGGTGCAGATGCACGTGCCCGGCATCACCGATACGCTGGATGGTGCGTCCAGGCCTGGTCATTTCGATGGCGTGGCGACCGTGGTCACGCGCTTGTTCAACCAGGTGCAGGCGGACGTCGCAGTGTTTGGCTGCAAGGACTATCAGCAGTTGGCGGTGATCCGTTACCTGGTCCGTGACCTCGCATTCCCGATCGAAATCATGGCTGGCGACACCCTGCGTGAAGCGGACGGTCTGGCGATGAGTTCACGCAACCAGTACTTGAGTGCAGAAAATCGTGCCATCGCGCCAACCATCCATCGCTTGCTGCAGGCGATGCGCGATGCCTGGCATGCGGGAATGCCGCGCGAGGGAATTGAGGCGATCGCGGATCAATTCTTGCGCACTGCTGGCTTCGTGCCGGATTACGCCGTACTGCGGCGCCCGGATCTCAGTGAGCCCATGGACGGCGAGGGTGGTGCGCTGGTCGCGTTGGTTGCTGCGCGGCTGGGGACGACACGGCTGATCGACAACCTCGAGTTCGATGCCTGAATTTGACCCGGGTTTAACTTATGTCCTGCGATGTTGCAGTGCGGAATATCGCATTTATACTAGCCGCTGACGGGTGCAAACCCGGGCCGCCTGCTGGAGCCACCGATGCAACTGACCCTGCTCAAAGCCAAGATCCACCGCGCCACCGTGACCCATGCCGAGCTGCATTACGAAGGTTCGTGCGCGATCGACGGTCGCCTGCTGGATATCTCCGGCATCCGCCAGTACGAGCGCATCGACATCTACAACGTCAACAACGGCAAGCGCTTTTCGACCTACGTGATCCGTGGCGAGGAAGGCAGCGGGGTGATCTCGGTCAATGGCGCCGCCGCGCACCAGGCGCAGCCTGGCGACCTGGTCATCATCTGTGCCTACGGGCATTGCGATGAAGCCGAAGCCGCCACTTACAAGCCGACGCTGGTGTACGTGGATCGTGACAACCGGCTGACCCATACCAACCATTCGATGCCCAAACAGGCGGCTTGAGCGGACGTGGGGTCGACTTGAAAAATGGGGTCAGAGTGAAGTTTCCTGATCGCGTTGCCAGAACGAATTGAATTCGTCGGCAGGAAATTCACTCTGACCCCATTTTTCCCATGCCGCCGAAGGTCCCGGAGTAAGCCGGGACCAGCCGACCTCGCCTTCAATTACTTGATCCCGTGACGTTCTAGCGCCCATTGCACATGTTCGCGGACGACGGGTGACGGATGCTCGCGGCGCGACTGCAATGCAGTGATCACCGCTTCGCTGCGGGGTGCATTGCCCAGGGCCACCGCGATATTGCGCAACCAGCGCTCGTGCCCGCTGCGGCGGATCGCCGAGCCTTCGGTACGTTGCAGGAATTCGTCCTCGTCCCACCCGAATAATTCGGTGAGGCTCGCCTGATCCAGGTTGTTGCGTGAGCGGAAATCCGGTTCGTCGGTACGTTTGGCGAACTTGTTCCACGGGCAGATCAGTTGACAGTCGTCGCAGCCGAAGATGCGGTTGCCGATCAGCGGACGCAGTTCCTCGTCGATGCTGCCTTCGTGCTCGATGGTGAGATAGGAAATGCAGCGGCGCGCATCCAGTCGATAGGGTGCAGTGATGGCCTGGGTCGGGCAGATGTCGATGCAGCGCGTGCAGGTGCCGCAATGTGCGGATGCGGGCGGATCGATCGGCAATGGCAGGTCGATGAAGATTTCGCCGAGGAAGAACCAACTGCCGCCATCGCTATCGATCAGGCAGGTGTGCTTGCCGATCCAGCCCAGCCCCGCGTTGCGCGCCAGCGCGCGTTCCAGCACCGGCGCGGAATCCACGAATACCCGATGCCCGAACAGGCCGATTTCATCCGCCACCGCGTCGGCAAGCTTCTGCAGACGTTGGCGCATCAGCTTGTGGTAGTCGCGACCGAGTGCATAGCGCGCGACATAGGCACGTTCGCCGTCGGCCAGGTTGGCCCATGCGGCGTCGGGATCCTGACCGTAATCCAGGCCGACCGAGATTACCCGCAGTGTCTGCGGCACCAATTCGGCCGGACGTGCACGCTTGTCGCCATGCCGGGCCATCCACTCCATCGAACCATGCAGGCCTTGCGCCAGCCAGTCGTTGAGATGGGCTTCGTCGCTGGCCAGTTCCACCCCGGAAATGCCGACGCGCTGGAACCCGGCGGCCTGCGCCAGCGTGCGGATGCGGGCTGCGAGGGCGGTGTAGTCGGGCAGGGGCGTGTCCACCCGTGAAGTATAGGAGCGCGCCCGATGGCCTGCGCCCATTAGAATCTCTACATGTCACCGACCACCACCCTGTACGACATCGATGCCCTGCGCTTGCTGGAAGCACGCGGCATCGAACGATGCGATGACGATGGCTTCGCATTGATGGCCCGTGCAGGCGAGGCGGCATGGCGTTGCGTGCTCGCGCACTGGCCGCAAGCCCGGCGGATCGTGGTGGCGTGTGGACCGGGCAACAATGGCGGCGATGGCTATGTGCTGGCCCGCCATGCCCATGAATCAGGGTGCGATGTGCGCGTCCTGCGCTTGTTCGGACATGCACCGGCGACACCACTGGCCAAGCAGGCGTGCGACGAGTACATCACCAGCGGTGGCCGCATCGTCGAATTCCTTGATGTGCAAGCCGCGTTGGCGGATGCCGACCTGGTCGTGGATGCATTGTTCGGCATCGGTCTGTCGCGTGCACCGGATGCTGCCACATCGCCATTGATCGATGCGATCAATGCGCAGCCAACACCCGTACTTGCGCTGGATGTGCCAAGTGGCGTCGATGCCAATACCGGCTACACAGCGGGTGCAGCGATCAATGCGCTGCGCACGTTGCAGTTCATCGCCGCACATCGCGGGCTTTACACGGGCGACGCGCTCGAGCATGTCGGTGAACTGGAACTGGCCACGCTCGATTTGCCCGCTTCACTGTTCGTTGGTGTCGAAGCCAGCGCGCAAACCTGCACGGTTGATGCACTGCAGGCCATGCTGCCGCTGCGTGCGCGCAATACCCACAAGGGCCGCAATGGTCATGTGCTGTGCATCGGTGGCGACCACGGTGGCGGTGGCGCGGTGTTGCTGGCCGCCGAAGCCGCATTGCGCTGTGGCGCGGGTCTGGTCAGCGTGGCCACGCGTAGCGAACATGTGTCGGCGCTGCTGTCGCATCGTCCCGAGGTCATGGCGCATGCGGTTGCATCGGGAGCGGACCTGCATGCATTGTTTGGTCGTGCGGATGTGGTCGCGATCGGGCCGGGGCTCGGCCAAACCGAGTGGGGTCGTGGCTTGTTCGATGCGGTCATGGCCAGTAACAAGCCGCGCGTGGTGGATGCCGATGCGTTGAACCTGATCGCGCAGGCACCACGCATGCTGCGTCCCTGCGATGTGTTGACACCGCATCCGGGCGAAGCCGCACGCCTGCTGGGTTGTGACACCAGCGAGATCCAGCGCGACCGGTTTGCTGCTGCGAAGTTGCTATGCGAACGCTTCGGCGCGCAGGTCGTTCTCAAGGGTGCGGGCACGATCATCGCCTCACCAGACGCACGGCCCGTGGTGATCGCTGCGGGCAATCCGGGGATGGCGGTCGGCGGCATGGGCGACCTGCTGACCGGCTGCATAGCGGCAATGCTGGCGCAAGGACTGTCGCCACGTGATGCGGTGATCGCAGGTCCCTTGCTGCATGCAAGCGCAGGTGATGCGGCATCGCGCGAGGACGGTGAACGCGGCCTGCTGCCCAGCGATCTGCTGCCGTGGCTGCGTCGGCTGGCTAACCCGGTGCGACGATAAGCACATGCACGATCTGTTCCTCCCCGATGCCGATGCCACCGCCGAACTTGGTGCGCGCCTGGCCCAACACCTCCCGGCGCAAGCGGTGGTGGAACTGCACGGCGACCTCGGTGCCGGCAAGTCCACGCTGGCGCGCGCATTGCTGCGCGCGCTCGGCGTTACCGGCACCATCCGCAGCCCGACGTACACCCTGGTCGAGCAATATCCGCTGCCGGCCGGCGGAATGGCCTTGCACTTGGACCTGTATCGGATTGGCGATCCCGGCGAGCTGGAATTCCTGGGCCTGGATGCCGGCGAGATCCGACTGTGGCTGGTCGAATGGCCGGAGCGCGGGCAGGGTGCGCTGCCGCATCCGGAGCTCAGGATTGAGCTTGAAGTCGAAGGCATGGGCCGGCGCTGCCGGCTACGACCTGCAAGCCCCGTCGGCGAGGCATGGGTGGCAGCACTCACTCAGAAGTGAGGTTTGCGGAATGTTGTTGCAAGACCTGAATAGGAAAGTACGGCAGGTCACGGATTATTAAGGGAAAAGTGCTTGCCAATACTTGTAACAAGTGCTTAACTCCGTCACATGCGCGTGAAGGAGCTCAACCTGCAACAGGTACTACTCAGCGCCGCACTGATTGGTGCGTTGTGCTGGAACCTTGCGGATGCCTCTGAAATCAAGGGCTTGCGTGTGAATGCCGGTGCCACAGGCACCCGCGCCGAGCTGCTGCTGGACCGCGAAGGCCAGTACAAGCTGATCGACCTGCGCAACCCCGACCGCCTGGTGTTGGATTTCCCGGACAGCCGGATCAGCCAAAACCTGACGATGCCGCAAGCAGCAGGCGTGGTGAAGGGCGTGCGCAGCGGCCAGCCGCAGCCTGGCACCGTGCGCATCGTGTTCGACCTGGCCAGCAATGTAAGTCCACTCAAGCCGCGCATCGAGCAGTCTGCCGAAGGCCCACGGCTGGTGCTCGAGTGGCCGGGTGATGACGTAGCCCACACGGCATTGCCAGTGCAGTCTGCAACGACTCGGCCTGCGACGAACCAACCTGCAAAGAGCCCGCTTGATCCAATTGCCGAGATCGCACGCAAGGCTGCTGACACGCCGGTGACTGCCGCTGTTGTGGCCGATGCGGCTGCAACAGACAAGGTAGCCGCCAGCAGCACGTTGCCGACCGCAACGTCGATGCCGGGTGTGGTTGCAACCGGTATTCCCACCCGCATCGCGACCGGACAGCCTGTTAACGACGCAGTTGCTCCGCAAACGATCGAAAACGAACCGGCGCCAATCGTTCGGCGCACCATGCAGGCCGGGATGCGCCCGCTGGTGGTGGCCATTGATGCCGGCCACGGCGGCCAGGATCCTGGCGCCCACGGCAAGAACGGTTCGCGCGAGAAGGACGTGACCTTGGCAATAGCCCGTGAACTGGCGCGCCAGGTCAATGCCACGCCTGGTCTCAAGGCTTATTTGACCCGCGATACCGACGAATTCATCCCGCTGCCGCAGCGCGCGCGCCGGGCCAGCGCCAACAAGGCCGATATCTTCCTGTCGATCCATGCAGATGCGGCCGAAAACCGTTCCGCGCGTGGTTCCTCGGTCTATGTGCTGTCCACCCGCGGGGCATCGTCGCAGCGTGCGCGCTGGCTGGCCGACAAGGAAAACGCGGCCGATGTGATCGGTGGCGAGCGCATACGCACGGCCGGCAACACCTTGACTTCGGTGCTTCTGGACCTGACCCAGAGTGGCAATATGAAAGCGTCTGAAGACGCCGCCGATCATGTGCTCAGCGGGCTGAAGCGAGTCGGCAACAACCACAAGCCGGACATCGAGCGCGCCAATTTCGCGGTGTTGCGCACCTCCGACAAGATGCCGGCGATGTTGGTGGAAACCGCATTCATCTCCAATCCGGACGAAGAAAAACGGCTGACCGATCCCGGCTTCCAGCGCACGCTGGCCGCGGCCATCCTGGATGGCGTGGACGATTATTTCTCCCGGCAACCGCCGCCGGGCACGCTGTACGCAGCGCGCGCGCAGGTATCGCAGTCTGCAACCGCGGCAGCGGGCGGCAGTCCCTGAAAGCTGGACGCTGAATTTCTTGGAGAGAACTGCTGCGCGAGACTCCCGCGGTAAACTCACTGAGTGAGCATCCGCCAACACAGCATTCGTCAACTGCCAGACACACTCATCAACCAGATCGCTGCTGGCGAGGTTGTTGAACGTCCTGCCTCCGTGGTCAAGGAACTGGTCGAGAACGCGCTTGATGCCGGTGCGCGCCGGATCGACATCGACCTGGAGGAAGGCGGCGTGCGCCTGATCCGCATCCGCGACGACGGTGGCGGCATTCCTGCGGACGAATTGCCGCTGGCGGTAACCCGGCATGCGACCAGCAAGATCGCCAGCATCGAGGACCTGGAAGCCGTGGCCACGCTGGGGTTTCGCGGCGAGGCCTTGCCCTCGGTTGCATCGGTGAGCCGTTTTTCGCTGATCTCGCGCCATAACGGCGCCGAACACGGCGCGATGCTGCAAGTCGATGGCGGCCGCATCGGTCAGGTGATGCCGCAATCGCATCCATCGGGAACCACGGTCGAAGTGCGCGACTTGTTCTACAACGTGCCAGCGCGGCGCAAGTTCCTGCGCGCCGAGCGCACCGAGCTGTCGCATATCGAGGAATGGCTGCGCTCGCTGGCATTGGCGCGGCCCGATGTCGAGCTGCGGGTGTCGCACAACGGCAAGCCGTCGCGACGCTGGAAGGGAGAAGGCGATCTCCTGAGCGATGTGCGCCTGCACGAGGCGCTCGGTCAGGACTTCGCGCGTAACGCATTGCGTGTGGACCACAGCGGTGCCGGCCTGCGCCTGCACGGCTGGATCGCGCAGCCGGCCTACAACCGCGCCAGCACCGACCAGCAATACCTGTACGTGAACGGTCGTGCGGTGCGTGATCGGAATGTCGCGCATGCGGTGCGCCAGGCGTTTTCCGACGTGCTGTTCCATGGCCGGCATCCGGCCTATGTGTTGTTCCTCGAACTCGACCCGCGCGGCGTGGATGTCAACGTGCATCCGGCCAAGCATGAAGTGCGTTTCCGCGAATCGCGGCTGGTGCATGACTTCGTTTATCGCACCCTGCACGAGGCATTGGCAGAGACCCGCGCCGGCAGCATGCCGCACCATGATGTCTCGCATCCTGCATCGATCGGCTGGACGATGCCGCCGCCGCGACAAGCTGGCATTGGATTGCAGGTGGGTGACGCGTCAGCCGCCTATGCCGCGCTGTATGCCGATAGTGCTATGAATGAAGTTTCAGAGTCCTTCGTGTCGATGCCGGCGGATGACGAACAGGGCATGCCGCCACTCGGTTTTGCGATTGCGCAGTTGCATGGCATCTACATATTGGCCGAAAACGTCGACGGCATGATCGTGGTTGACATGCATGCCGCGCACGAACGCATCGGCTACGAAAAACTCAAGACTGCGCACGATGGCGCCGGCCTTCGCACGCAGCCGTTATTGGTGCCAGCCAGCATGTCTGTGTCCGAACGCGAGGCCGATATAGCCGAACGCGAGGCCGATACCTTGGCCAAGCTGGGTTTCGAGGTCGCACGCAGTGGCCCGCAATCCTTGCTGATGCGCAGCGTGCCGGCGTTGCTTGCGCAGGGCGACGTGGAAGCCTTGTTGCGCGACGTGCTCGCCGACCTGCGCGAACATGGCAGCACGCGCCGCATCGAGGAAACCCGCGACGAATTGCTATCGACGATGGCCTGCCATGGCGCCGTGCGCGCCAACCGGCGCCTGACGCTCCACGAAATGAATGCATTGCTGCGTGAGATGGAAGCCACCGAACGCTCGGGGCAATGCAACCACGGCCGTCCAACCTGGACGCGTTTCAACCTGGCGGAGATGGATCGATGGTTCCTGCGCGGACGATGATGAAACAAACGGTGACAGTGCTGGCGATCGCACTGTTGTGCGCGGCCTGCCAGAAAAGCCCACCACCCACCAAGGCGGTCGATGACACGATGGCGAAGGCAGCGTTCGTGAAACAACAACAGGATTGGCGCGCCGAGCGCCTGGCCAAGTTGACCAAACCAGATGGCTGGGCCAGCCTGATCGGCCTGCATTTATTGGACCCGGGTGCGCATCGCCTGGGCAGCGCCGAGGACAACGGCATTCGCCTGGCGATGGGGCCGGCGCACCTGGGCGTACTTACCGTGAAAAAGGACGCATTGAGCTTTGTGCCCGAGCGCGGTGTCGATGTGAAAGTCGACGATGCGCCGGTGCAGGGCAGCGTCAGCCTGCGCGACGACACCAAGCCGGATGGCCCAAGTCGGATCAGTTTCGACGATGGCAAGGGCGTGGCGACGGTCATCGTGCGCGCCGGCGGCTATCGGCTGCGGGTGAAACATGCCGATGCCGACACCCGCCTGCATTTCGTCGGACTGGACTATTGGCCGGGTGGCCGGGACTGGCAGGTCAAGGCCCATTTCATCCCGAATGCTGCAGGCAAGACCATGCCGGTCGCCAATATCATTGGCAGCATCGACGAGATGGCCAATCCCGGCGTGCTGGAGTTCCAGTATGCAGGCAAGACGTTCCGGCTTGAAGCGCTGGACGAAGGCGAGGGCACCCTGTTCCTGGTGTTCGCGGACCGGACCAGTGGCCACGGCAGCTATGGTGCGGGCCGTTTCATCGATGCGCCGATGCCGGATGCGCAGGGCAATGTGGTGATTGACTTCAACCAGGGCTACAACCCGCCATGTGCGTTCACGCCTTTCGCGACATGTCCGCTGCCGCCGCCGGAAAACCGGCTTGACCTGGCAATCGAAGCCGGCGAGAAGGCCTACGCGAAATCCACGCACTGAGGCGAGCAGGCATCACGCCCATATCGAACGAGGATCTGCCTTTGAACATCCGTCGCCTCCCGCTTGCCCTGGCCGTCATGCTCGCCGTGTCGTTCACCATGCCGATGGCCAATGCGGGGCAAGCCAAGCCTGGACAAGCCAAGCCTGGACAAGCCAAGCCTGCTGCCACCGCAAAGCCGGCATCAACGTCGGTCTCGACTCCTGCATCGGCTCCCGCATCCATTCAGCGGCCCTTACTATGGAAGGTGTCCGATGCCGACAACAGCGTGTACCTGTTGGGTTCGTTCCATCTGCTCAAGGCCGACGATTATCCGTTGCCGGCCGAAGTTGTTCGTGCGTTCGACGATGCCGAATCGCTGTTGTTCGAGATTGATCCGCGCGAAATGAATTCCCCGGACACGATGGCCGCTGCGCGCAAGTACATGGCGTACGCGCCGGGCAAGTCGCTCAGTACGGTGCTGCCCAAGCCCACGCTGGAGAAGCTGGACAAGGTGATGGCCGCGAGTGGCGGCTCGGTGCAGGCGATGGAGCAGAGCGAACCCTGGGCGGTCAGCCTTGGCATGATTCTAGCGGTGACCCAGACCATGGGTTTCAAGGCGGAATTGGGACTGGACCGGAACCTGATGGAACGCGCTGCGAAGGCCGGCAAGCCCACTGCCGGGCTGGAAACCGTGGATGCACAGCTGAAGGCGATGGATTCGGTGCCGTATGACGAGCAGGCAGAGGGCCTGGACGAATTCCTCGATGATCCGATGAAAGCAGCAAAGCAGATAACGGACATGCATGCCTGGTGGCGTGCTGGCGATGTTGCCAAACTCGATAGCGGGATGCGCGTCGACATGGCCAAGAAAACGCCAATCTCCTACAAGCTGCTGGATGTGGATCGCAACAATATCTGGGTGCCATTGATCGAGCAGCGCCTGACCGGTTCCAAGCATGACGACACGTTGGTCGTGGTCGGTAGCCTGCACTTGCTGGGCAAGGACGGCCTCGTCGAAAAACTGCGTGCGAAGGGCTATAAGGTCGAGCGCATCTGCGATACCTGTGAAGTCGCTAAGTCGGGTAGAAAGCCCTGAGCAAACTGCGACGCCGCCTAGCGTCGGATAATTCGCTCCGCGGCTCGAAATGCCGCTATTTCCCGGCCCGTCGGCTTGCATGCCGACGGGCGTTCTCGGGCTCGCGGCTGCGCCGCTCGAATTCCCCGTTCACCCCGACGCTCTCGCCGTCGAACCTGCGACTCAATAATGTCGTTGATGGTGTTTTGATACCGGCAAAGCGAGCCCATCCAAACCTCCCCCTGCACGCAGGGAGAGGCGTTAGAGAGGCACCATCACGATGCAATCCACCGGGCAGGGCGTCACGCACAGCGCGCAGCCGGTGCATAGCGATTCGATTACCACGTGCATGTGCTTGCTGGCGCCGATGATCGCGTCCACCGGGCAGGCCTGGATGCATTTGGTACACCCAATACAGTCGGCTTCGACGATCATCGCGACCAATGCTGGCTGCTGTTCGCCGCGACTTCGGTCGTAGGGCTTCGCCTGCAAGCCCAGCACATGTGCGAGTGCGCGTGCACCGGCATCGCCACCAGGCGGGCAATGGTCGATCCCCGCTTCGCCGGCAGCTATTGCCTGGGCGTACGGGCGGCAGCCGCCATAGCCGCATTGACCGCACTGGGTCTGCGGCAGGATGCGGTCGAGGCGTTCGACCAGTTCGGATGATCCCAGCGGCGCGCGTGCGCTCACTTCACCGGCATACCCGGCTGCGCGCCGGTATCAGCGTCCAGCAGCGACAGTCCGCCGCCATCGAAACCCGCCGACAGGATCATGCCTTCGCTGATGCCGAAGCGCATCTTGCGCGGCGCCAGGTTGGCGATGAACACCACGTTGCGGCCAATGAGTGTGTCCGGCTCGGCGTAACTGGCTCGAGTGCCGGAGAAGATCTGCCGCTGCCCAAGCTCGCCGGCATCCAGCAGGAACCGCAGCAGCTTGTCCGAACCTTCGACGAAGCCGCATTCGAGCACCTTGCCGATGCGCAGGTCGAGCTTGGCGAAATCGTCGATGCCGATGAATTCACCCGTTTGCTTGCTTGCCTCTGCAGGTGCAGACGTCTTTGGTTTGCTCACGGTGACAGCTGGCGCGGCGGGGGCGGGGGCGGGCGTGAGTGTGTCCTTGCTGGCGTCGATCATGGCTTCGATATGCTTCGGGTCAATGCGGGTGAACAGGGGCGTGTAGTTTTGTGCCAGCGTTCGCCCCTCGAGTTCGACACCCTTTTCTAGCGTCAATTCCGTACCAAGGTAATGCTCTACTTTGGTGGCTGTCGCGGGCAGGATCGGCTTCAGCACGCCGGCGATGTCGGCAAATGCCTGCATGGCGGTACTCAGGACGACGTGTAACTCGGTTCTACGAGTCGCATCCTTTGCTAACGCCCAGGGAGCGGTTTGCGCAATGTATTCGTTGACCTGATCTGCAGCCGTCATTGCATTGCGCGCGACTGCCGCCGCGTTGTCCTCCGCATACAACTCGACAGCCAGATTGTGCGTGTGGGCAGCAACACTACCGAGCAAGGCGACGCGCTGTTTCCAGATGTCACCGAGTTCCTCGGCTTCGCTGGTACCGGAGGGCGCAGCCCAAAGCGTATTTTCGAAATGAGTTTCCAGCAATTTCGCGCAGCGACTTGCGATGTTCACGAACTTGCCGACCACGTCGCTATTAACCCGCGCCACGAAGTCGCCCAGGTTGAGGTCGAGGTCATCGACGCCGCCTGAGGTCTTGGTGGCGAAGTAATAGCGCAGCGCTTCCGGCGCGAGGCCGGCATCGAGATATGTCCGCGCCATCACGAAGGTGCCGCGCGACTTGCTCATCTTGGCGCCGTCCACGGTCAGGTAACCGTTGACGTGCAGCCGGGTCGGCGCGCGCATGCCGGCGCCGTTCAACACCGCAGGCCAGAACAGGCCGTGGAAATTGACGATGTCCTTGCCGAGGAAGTGATGCAGTTCGGTGTCGCTGTCCTGACGCAGGTAGGCGTCGAAGTCGATCCCGCGTGCTTCGCACAGGGCCTGGAAACTGGACAGGTAACCGATCGGTGCGTCCAGCCAGACGTAGAAGAACTTGCCGGGCTGGCCGGGAATCTGGAAGCCGAAATATGGCGCGTCACGTGAGATATCCCACGCGCGCAGGCCGCCTTCGGCATCCAGCCACTCGCGCAGTTTGGCTTTGACGCCAGGCACCGCGACATCGTTTTCAAGCCACTGGCGTAGGAAATCCTGGAACTGGCCCACTTCGAAAAAGAAATGTTCGGAATCGCGGAGTTCGGGTGTCGCGCCGGACACCACCGACTTCGGTTCCTTGAGTTCGGTGGGCGCGTAGGTCGCGCCGCAATGTTCGCAGTTGTCGCCGTACTGGTCGGGTGTGCCGCAATTCGGACAGATACCCTTGACGTAGCGATCGGGCAGGAACATGCCCCTTGCCGGATCGTAGAACTGTTGCACCGAGCGTTGTCCGATGTGGCCGCCTGCTTCCAGCGCCGTGTAGATCGATTCGGTCATCACGCGGTTGCGCGGCGAGTTGGTCGAGTCGTAGTGATCGAAGGCAACGCCGAAGTCAGCGAAGTCGCGTTCGTGGCTGGCCTGGATATCGGCAATGAAGGCTTCCGGCGTGACCCCGGCCTTTTCAGCGGCCAGCATGATCGGGGTCCCATGGGTGTCGTCCGCGCAGACGAAATGCACCGTATCGCCGGCCATGCGCCGCGCGCGCACCCAGACGTCGGCCTGGATGTAGCCCACCAGGTGGCCAAGGTGCAGCGGACCGTTGGCGTAGGGCAGGGCATTGGTGACGAGTGCGTTGCGGGACATCGTGGGTATCGGTGCGAAGCGGTCGGCGATTATCGCATGCAGGCGAATGAGGCCCGGAATGCGAAACCCCGGCTGCCGGGGTTTCAGGATGTTGCAAGGTGCGCGTCGTTGCGGCTTATTGCCGGATCCACACCTGCTGCCGGCAGAAGAACGCGATGCAACCGGACATCCCCAACTTGCGGCCGCCATCCAGCAGTTCAAGTTTGGACTTGTAGGTCTTGCCGTTGTCCGGGTCCAGCACCCGGCCTCCACTCCAATGCCCGGCGCCGTCGGGCTTGAGTCCCCACAGGATCACCATGCCCTTGATCGGCTTGTCCTTGTTGCTGCCGCTGCACTTGATGCAGTTTGGATCCGGGCCATGCTTGGTATCGAGGACCTCGGTCACGCGGCCGGCAAAGCTCCCATCGCGCGCCTGGTAGATCTCGACCACCGACTTCGGCTTGCCGGTCGCATCATCAATCGTCGTCCAGCGGCCAGTCGCCGCCTGTTGCGCATGCGCGGGCAACATCGGCAGCGCAAGCAAGGCCAGCATTGCGAAAAATGTAATCGTACGCATCGTCAGTTCCTCGTCCAGACATGGAAACGGCCCGCAGGCGGGCCGTTTCGCGGTTTCATACTGATGAAGTCACATCGACAGGTTCAGTCCGCGCGTACCCAGGTGGCGGTGCGGCAGAAGAACGCCTTGCAGCCCTTGAGCTCGAGCTTGTTGCCGCCGTCGACCAGCTTCATCGACCTCGCGGTGAAGTTCATGTCCTCAGACGGCTTGTAGCCACTGCCGCCGCCCCAGGTGCCATCCTTGTCGGCCTTCATGTTCCAGACGGTGACGATGCCAACGAAGGACTTGCCCTTGTTGGCGCCGCTGCACTCGTCGCAGGTGGCCGGAAGGCCCAGGTTCTCCACGATCTTGGCCGCAAGCGTGCCGTTCTTGGCCGCATAGACCTCGGTGACGGTCATGGCCTTGCCGGTTTTGTCATCCAGAGTTTTCCATTTGCCGATCGGCGAATTGTGGTCCTGTGCCGAGGCCGAGAATGTGATCGACGCGATCGACGCGAGCGCGACGGTGAGGATGATCTTGCGCATGTGCTGTGCTCTCCCAGGGAATGATGGGGCGCGATGGCACCCGACACCTGTTTTATACCCCATTCGCAGTGGTATGGAACACTCGACTGCGATGTGTTCGGCTTGAACCTGCATATGGATCAGCAAGGATTCAGCCGGGCGGCGTCAGGCACCGGACGAAGAAAGTCAGCGCGGCGTGTCTTGTTTTTGTGATGGCTTCGGTTGTGATGGGGTGCTGTCATCCAGTTTTTCCGGTTCTCCGACAGTCACTGTTCCATCCCGGAGGTTTTCCCAGAAGTTGTCGTGCCAGGCGCGATATAGCTTGGGATCCCAGTATTTCGGATCGAAGAACTTGGAGCCATCAATGCTGCCGTGGCCTGGAACGATGATCTGCATATTGCTGGAAAGCGAGCCGACCCGGCTTCCCGTCATCTTGGAGCGTCCCCGTCGCAGCTCTTTTGCGAGGCGCGGCTCAGTAGCGGCGTCTCCGTACTCCGCATAGATGTCGTCGACGCGATCACGAGCCCGCTGGCGTTCGGCCGGGCTCAATGCATTCCAGTAACCATTGCGGGTATTCACGAAGCGTGGATATCCGCGTTCAGCGGCCAGATCCATCCAGACCAGCGCCATCACCCGGTCGCGTTCAACGCCGACACCCGACCACGACATCTCCCCAATGATGGCCTGGGATGCCTTGTCGCCGTAATAGGCGGCCTTGCGGAAGCGCTCAATGGCCTTGCCGAAATCGCGTTCGCCATAGGCACTGAGTCCTTGCGATCGGAACAGCAAGTCCGGGTGACCGTCAAGAAATCCGGAGGCAAGCATGGTGTCATCACTGCTCGGATCTGCTTGTGCCTGGGCCGCCGCATGCGCAGGCAGGCCGAGCAACAACGCCAAGCTGGGGAGCAACCAGGTCATTCGTGAAATTCGCATCAGGATCTACCGCGTGAAAGGTGACAGGAAGTAACAGGATAGGCTGCGAAGCGAGCCGACATGAGAGCCGGAAGTCAGGGCGAAAAAAAAAGAGCCCGGCTTGCGCCGGGCCCTTGGTCACGCACCTCAATGGGACTCTAGAATTTGAAATTCAGGCGGGTAAAGAACGAACGGCCCATCAGATCGTACTGGGTAGCGAACGCCGGCACGTTGCCGTAGCGGGTTGCGACGCCGCTGGACACGTAGGGCGGCTTCGAGTCGAGCAGGTTCTGGATGCCGAACAGCACCGACCATTTCGGCTGGTTGTAGCGCACCGAAACCGTGTGGTACAGGCGGGACTCAGCAACGATGTCACGCTGCGCGCCGATCCACCCTGAATAGCCGGTGGGGTAGGTCGGCGACAACGTCAACGCCTTGGTCGCGTCCACGTAGTCCATGTACCAGGTGTAGTTCCAGTCACCACGCTTGAGCAACGTCCGCAGGTTGCCGACCAGCTTCGGGCGGCCGATCTGACCATTTCGATCCGAATTACTGAACCCACTGGCGGACGTGGTGCTGAACAATTGCTCGAAGTCCTCCATCGTGTAGGTGACCTGGCCTTCGACTTCCAGCTTGCCGAACGAATAGTCCTTGTCGAAGCGGGCTAGCAAGTCGTAACCACGGACCTTTTGTTTGTTGATGTTGACGTAGGTCGCGTAAACCTCTTCGATCTTGTTCGGCGCGGTCGGATCGGTCGACGGATTGCGTTTGAGCATGCTGCAGAAGCTGTTCGGGTAGACCTGGGCGCCATAGCAGCCTCTCAAGATCGAGGTGGCACCGAGGTTGGTGATCTGGTCGCGAACCTCATAGTCGAAGTAGTCCAGCGCCACGCTGAACGGCCATACCGTCGGCGTCAGCACGATGCCAGCGGTAAAGGCGTTGGACGTCTCCGGCTTCAGGAAGCCGGCGCCGCCGCCTTGGAACACCTTGGCAGAGGATGGATTGCCCACGTAATTAGACGGAATGCCTGCGGCCCCGCAATTGGCGCGGATGAAATCGTTGGTGCTTGTGCCCCAATCGATGCAGGGGTCGATGCTCAGCTGGCTGGTGAAGCTCGACAGGTTGCCGAGGTAGAGCTCGTACAGACCAGGCGCACGGTAGGACGTGCCCTTGGTGGCACGCAGGCGCACCGACGGGATCACTTGCCAGCTGAGGCCGGTCTTCCAGACATAGTCCGACTTGCTGACCGAGCCATAGTCGAACGCGCGTGCAGAGAAGTTGGCTGTCAACGCCTCGATCGCGGGTAACCCCTTCAGTAGCGGCACTTCGATTTCGGTGAAGATTTCCTTCACGTGATCGCGGCCCTTGGTGACTTTCGCGGAACTCTGGCCCCACAGGTCGCCGTTGCGCTCCACGTCGCTGGGTTGGTCGTTGATGCCGAAGTTGCGATATTCGACGCCGAACGCGGCACCCACGGCACCTGCCGGCACGTTGAACAATTCGCCGGTCGCCGTAGCGTTGAAGAGAATCTGGTCGTAAATGGTGTTGCCGGTATGCCACTGGCTGACGGCCGAGACCAGCTCACTCATGCATTTGCCACTCAGCACGCAGGGGCTGAAATAGTCCACGGTCGGCGCGTTGGGGCTGTAGGTCACGTCGCCAGACTTCGAGGCCAGGATCGACAGGACGCTGTAGTCGCCATCCGAACGCGTGTAGGACAGGTTGGTAGCCCAGGACCAGGTGTCGGTCTTGCCAATCAGCCCGTCGAGTCCGGTATGCAGGTAGTAGTAATTAACACGGGTCTTCGAGTCAGACGGGAACGGCATCACCGGCTGTGCGACACCTGACGGCACCTTGGCAACGTAGGTCGGATCATTCGCATAGCGATAAGCTGCGTACGGTGACGTCGCGCCACCAACCACGGGGAAGAACTGGCGCCAGCGATGGGTATCAGTGCCACGCCGATTGAACAGGACCTCATTGGTCCAGTTCACGTCGCCGAATCTGAAATCGGACGTCGCAAACACGCTGAAACGCTCCTGACGATCAACGATCTGCTGCTCACCATAGAAGTCGAAGTTCAGCACGTCTTCGTAAAAGGCCTGTCCAGTGTTGCCAGGCCCATAGCCGGCGTTGGTGCGTGGACGGTAACCCGGGATCAGGCCAATTGTTGTGCCATCAGGCGAAGGAATGTAGCGACGGCCGGTCAATGCGTCGAACACGGTATTCGCATACAGGTTGCCGCTGGTGCAGCCGGTCAGTGGCGTGCCTGCGGTGATCGAGCGATCCTGGCGATCAATCCGGTTGCCGCTGGCATCGAACGCCAAGTCCTGCGGGCATTTCAGGAAGTCGCGGTCACGTATGCGCAACGGCTCCTGGATGTAGTATTCCGCGGCAGCGGCTATGTTGCCATTGCTGAAGTTCCAGCCGTTTGCCAGCGAAAAGCTGACTGTCTCGGCCCCGCCATGCTGGGTTCCGCGGCCATTGAAGCTGAACTCAAGGCCATCGAAGTTCTTGCGGGTGATCAGATTGACCACGCCGGCGATCGCATCGGACCCATAGATGGAGGACGAGCCATCCTTCACGATCTCGGCACGTTGCAGGATCGCTTGCGGGATCACGTTCAGGTCGAATGCAAGCACCTGGCCGCGGGTGCCGGCGGGGCCGGGACGCTGGCCATTGAGCAGGACGGCGGTGCGCTGGGCGCCGAGGCCGCGAAGATTGATTGTCTGCACACCGGTACCGCCTTCCACCACGAAGCCAGCGAACTGGTTGCTGATCTGGGTAGAGCCCGCGGCCACGCTGGATTTTTGCAGGAATTCGGCGGTATTGATCTGGCCGACGTCCGCGCTGACGTCCGCGCTGATGACCTGTACCGGCGACGTCGTGTCGTATTCCAGGCGTTTCAGCAGCGAGCCGGTGACCGTGATTTTCTCAAGGGTCTTGGGTTCGGCTTTCTTGGCCTCATCCTTCTTGGCCTGTTCAGCAGCCTGATCCTGTGCAGGCGCAGGCGCTTGCTGAGCCATTCCGACGCTACCATACAGGCAGCTTGCCAAGGCGACGAACAACGGAAGCTTGCGGAGCTTCAGGCTCTTTGCGGTATTCCTCATCATTTTCCCCTTTCCCCTTGCTGGATGATTGTCCGAAGCCCCCTTCGGACAATTGTTGACAAACTTGTTGACAAATTGTTAACCCAGTGTATTTGCGATGTAATGAACCTGCAACCTTCCGGTAATGCCCGATCTGCATGAGGCGTCGATAGGTGGTGCCTATCAGAGGCCGCCATCTCCGCAGTCGTTTTTCAGGAATGATTCCATCAATCCGAGCGTCTGGACCTGGTGCGAGGTGTACCAAGGCATGCTGTGGGGCATGTCCGGGATCAACGCGAACTTGGCATTGACCTTGCCGCGCACAGCGTCATAGAAGCCCTTGGCGTGGAAGGAGGGCACGCGTACATCGCGATCACCCACAAACAGCAAGACCGGGATGTTTGCCTTGTCGGTGTTGAGCATGGGATCCATTCCCTTCACCGTATTGCCCTGCAGGATGCGCTGGAGGCGGTTATCACTCCAGCTTCGGTCGATATTGCCCAGGTCGGTCACGGGTGCGCCTGCAATTGCGCACTGATAGGGGCTGTTGGGTCTCACTACGGCTGCAGCAGCGGAGAAGCCGCCATAGGAATAGCCGAAAATAGCCAGTCGCTTCGGATCGGCGATGCCCTGCTTCACCGCCCATGCGGCCGCGTCGTCATCGTCATCCTGCATTTTCTGGCCCCACTCGGCATCGCCTGCAATCCACAATTTGCGGCCCAGGTCCGTTGACCCACGGTACTGCGGGCGCAATACCGCGTAACCGCGCGAGGTCATGAAGGGCACCCAGCCCGACACGTCCCATCCGCCGTAGTCGCGTGCCCACGGTCCGCCATGCGGATGGATGATCAGCGGCAGCGGGGCGCTGCCTTGCTTCCAGTCGGCCGGCAGGTCCAGTAGCGCTGGAATGGTGAGGCCATCGCGTGCTGGATATTCGACCCAACGTTGCTCACCTATTTGTTTCGGATCGATACCTGGCCGCTGGCTGCCGAGGGTCACGATGCGCTTGCGGTCGAGCAGGACGTGGTAACTCGGTGGATTTTGTGCGCTCTGGGCCGTAAAGAGCACGCGCGACAGGCCATCGTTGTAGTTGTTCAGGGCAATCATTTGCCCTGGGAATGCCTTTTGCAGCATGGCCTGGATGGCGTGCATGTCCGGGTCGACATATGTCACCTCCCGTTGCGGCCCATCGACCGTGTATCCCAGGATGCGGTTGAAGTTCCCCGGCTGGATTCCGAGGATGATGCTACCGATCGAAAACTTTGGGTGCGCGATGAGTGGTTCGTCCTCGAACTTGCGGGTGGTCGGGTCGTACATCCACGCTTGGACCTGATCCGAGAACAAGTCCGTCAACACATAGAATTTTCCGGTTTTCTCGTCACGACCCACGATATCGACGGTGTATCGCTCGCTGATCTTGCGGGTCAGGTTGTCGTGGACTTCGAATTCCCCGGTCTGCGGATTCTTGATCAGCACGCGCTGCTCGTACTCGCCAGAGCTGATCGGCTCCATCTCGGTTTTGGTCAGCACATCGCCGGTGCGCGGATCGAACAGACCGGGACTGGTCCGCCCTCCCGCCTTTAACAGGAGCTTGGTCTTGCCAGTCCGCAGGTTGTAGAGGTAGTAGTCGCCGCTCAGTGTCATCCCGCTTAGCTGGGTGATGATCACGTTATCCGGGTCAAGCGGCAGCGTGCTGATCAGCGACGACGTCCCGGCGATCTCCAGGCAGCGCTGCATGTCCTCGCTCATCCCGGTCTTTCGGGTCTTGCTGGCGAATGCTTCGTCAAACTTCTTCTGCGAAGTATCCGTCAGGTAGGTCTTGGTCACGAAGGTCTTGGTGGCGCCCGTGGTCTTGCCCTCGCCACAGCTGCCCAGTTGCCCGGTCCATTCCTGTCGGCCGATGACCAGGACGCGGTCCGCCTTCATCGCATTGGCAGCGATGAACTTCATGCGGTCACCGGATGGCGTGATCTTGGAACCAGCGTCCAGGTTGTCCAGGTCCCAGACGGCCAGTGCGGTGTCCTGGTGGTTCGACCCCGGTGCTTCGACGATCGCGACCACGTTCTTGCCATCTGTACTCATGGACACCGACTGGATTGCAGGAACCCGCGCCAGCGTCTCGATTGAAATCGGATCACCTGCTTGCGCAGGATGGCTGCAGAGCAGCAGGCCCGTTGCGAGCAAGCTCAACTTCATAGTGGTAATGAACGACATTCCCGGCACTCCCCATTGATAGCCTGATGAATGTTCCAAGCGTATCAGCTGGTCATGCGCGGAAGTCCGTTAAAATCATCGCCTGCCGTTTGGCCCGCTGGTCAGGAACCATTGATGCCCCGTTTATCCCCGCACGCCGTCCAGGGCGAACTCAAGCCCCTCGCCAACGTCCGCAACATCATCGCCGTGGGTTCGGGCAAGGGCGGGGTGGGCAAGTCCACCACCGCGGTCAACCTGGCATTGGCATTGGCTGCCGAAGGACTGGCGGTTGGTGTTCTGGATGCAGATGTCTATGGTCCCAGTGTTCCGATGATGCTCGGCCTGTCTGGCCGGCCTGACAGCCCGGATGGCAAGACTATCGAGCCGATGCGCGCGCACGGGATCGAGGCGATGTCGATCGGCCTGCTGGTCGACCAGGACACGCCGATGATATGGCGCGGACCGATGGCCACTTCGGCGCTGACCCAGTTGCTCAATGAAACCTGCTGGGGCGACCTGGACGTGCTGGTGGTCGACCTGCCGCCGGGTACCGGCGACATCCAGCTGACCATGGCGCAGAAGATTCCGGTCGCCGGGGCGGTGATCGTGACCACGCCGCAGGACATCGCCACACTGGATGCGCGCAAGGCGCTGAAGATGTTCGAAAAGCTCGGCATCGCCACGCTGGGGCTGGTCGAAAACATGGCCGTGCATGTGTGCACGAACTGCGGGCATGCCGAGCACATCTTCGGCCAGGGCGGTGCGCAAAAGATGTCGATCCAATATGACGTGCCGGTGCTGGGTTCGCTGCCGCTGGAAATCGGCATCCGCGAACACGGCGATGGCGGGGTGCCGATTGTCGTCGCGCAACCGGATTCCAGTGCTGCGAAGGCTTATCGAGAGACCGCCAAGGCGTTGCTGGCGGCGCTCGACAAGAGGCCGAAAGTGCGCAGCTCGATCATGGCCTCGCTGCTGGGTGGCTGATCGCCGGCACACAAGGCCGTTAGAATCACCCGCTTCGCAACGCCACAAGACGAACCCACGATGAGCATCAAGAGCGACCGCTGGATCCTCCGCATGGCCGAGCAGCAGGGCATGATCGAACCGTTCGAGCCCGGCCAGGTCAAGCAATCAGCCGGCCAGCGCATCGTCAGCTACGGCACCTCGAGCTACGGCTACGACGTGCGCTGCTCGCGCGAATTCAAGGTGTTTACCAACATCAATTCGACGATTGTCGATCCCAAGCGCTTCGACCCGAAAAGCTTCGTGGATATCGAAGCGGACGAATGCATCATCCCGCCGAATTCCTTCGCACTTGCACGTACGGTCGAATACTTCCGCATCCCGCGCGATACTTTGGTGGTGTGCCTGGGCAAGAGCACCTACGCGCGCTGCGGGATCATCGTCAACGTGACCCCGCTGGAACCGGAGTGGGAAGGCCACGTGACCCTTGAGTTTTCCAATACCACGCCGCTGCCGGCACGCATCTACGCCAACGAAGGCGTGGCGCAGATGCTGTTCTTCCAGGCCGATGCCGATGACATCTGCGAGACCTCGTACAAGGACCGCGGTGGCAAATACCAGGGACAGACCGGAGTCACCCTGCCCAAGACTTGAGTGCTGCCGTCATCCCACGTTGACTCGGGCGCGATAATGCTATCGCTCGGTCGGGCCATGCGTTAGGCATTGACCATGGCATGGATATGACCACTCGGCGGGAGATGTGATGGGCTTGCAACAGATCGAAGTCAGGCTGGCGCGTACAGGCGATGAAATCGCCCAGGCGCAGCGACTCCGATACGAGGTTTTCTACGAGGAATACGGTGCGCGTCCTGACCAGGCGATGCTTGGCAGCCGACTCGATGTCGATCCCCATGACGCGATCATGGACCACCTGTTGGTCATCGACCATGCGCGCTCGGCAGCGGCGGGACAAGTGGTCGGCAACTATCGCCTGCTGCCGGCAGAACGGCTGGGTGCAGGTGATGCGTTCTACAGCAGCGCGGAATTCGACCTCGCGCCGCTGCTTGGATCTGGTTTGCGCCTGCTGGAACTTGGCCGGAGTTGCGTCAAGCGCGAGTACCGCGCGCTGCCGGTCTTGCAGATGCTGTGGCGTGGCATTGCGGAATACGGCGCGAGCCATCGCATCGAACTGCTGTTCGGTTGCGCGAGCCTGCGCGAGGGTCCGGAACGTTCCATCCAGGCGCAGCTGGCCCTGCTGCATCATGCCTATCTGGCGCCGCCGCACCTGCGTCCGGTGGCGTTGCCGGGGCGTCGAGTGGAACCCGCCTCGCTGCCCACCGACCGAAGCGACGGAAGACGCGGGCAACGGGCCCTTGAACCACTGGTGCGAGGCTACCTGCGTGCCGGCGCATGGATTGGCGACGGAGGCGCCCGCGACGATGCATTCGACTGTGTCGATGTCTGCATCGTGATGCCGACCAGCAAGCTCACTCCTCGCTATCAGCGGCATTTCCAGCAGCCAGACGCACCCGATATCTCGGCACATTCATCGTGACTCCGGCAAGCCCCGGCCGCCGATCAGGCGCTGGTGTCCTGCGGGCGTGGGTGCGCGGGGTGCTGCTGATCGCCGTAGCGGTTGTGCTGGTCATGCCGCAGGCGTTTTGGCGCGTGCTGTGTCCACGCTGCCTGCCAGGGCCGTTGCCGCGCCTGATCCATTCGCTGGCGCTTCGCATCCTGGGCATACGTGTCGAATTGCGGGGCAATCCGTCATTCGATCAGGGCGCGGTGTGGGTGGGAAACCATCTTTCCTACCTCGACATCCCGATCCTGGGCAGCTTGGGGCCGATGCGCTTCGTTGCCAAGCAGGAGGTCGCGGGTTGGCCTTTATTCGGCTGGTTGGCGAACCTGCAGCGCACCGTCTACATCAGCCGTCGACCGCGCCAAGCTGTTGCCGCGGCAGCGGGCTTCGCCGAGGCAGTGAGAGCCGGTGGCGTAGTTGTTCTGTTTCCCGAAGGCACGTCAAGTGATGGCAGCGCAGTCTTGCCTTTCCGCCCGAGCCTCCTCGAGGTCCTGATGGCGCCGGCTGGGTTCGGGTCCCCGGTCCAGGGATTCACGCTGCGGCTGCTGGAAGTGGATGGCCGGGACGTGAACGAGACATGGCTCCGCGATCTCTACGCCTACCACCGTGAGATGACGCTGCTGCCTCACCTGCGCGCATTCCTGCGCTTGCGGGGTGCCCGCCTGCAGGTGATTTTCCATCAATCGTTGATCCCTTCCGATTTCGCGGACCGGCGCAGATTGGCCATGCGCCTGCATGAGCAGGTTGCTTGGGGATTGACGAATGGGGTGCCTGCGCCGTGACGGCGTGGCCATGTTTGCGCCGCGCCGGCCCGGTGCTGTTGCCGGTGGTGATTCTCGGGCTCACCCTATTCGAGATCCGACGCCAGGCGGTCGCGATGGACTGGACCGCGCTGCGGATGGCGTTCTCGCGGATCGGTGCGGTGTCCCTGTGGGAGTGCGTGCTTGCGACCGCTGGGAGTTTCATGGGATTGGCCCTGATCGAAGCATGGGCGGTGCGAAGGCAGCCAAGCCTGGAGGTTTCCACTGTCACCGCCATGTACACCGGCGCTGCCAGCCACGCGTTGGGCCACGTCCTGGGCTGGCACGCGGTGCTTGGCACGCTGGTGCGCCGCAAGGCGTATCACGCGGATCGGCCGCAGCTGCTCCGCATCTTGTTTGCAGTGGGTGCTGCCGTTTTCGCCGGCGCCGCCTCGAGTCTGGCCATTGGCGCCGCCGCCCTGCACTCGCCGCTGTCGGCTTGGCTCATGGTCGGCGGCGTAATGGCGTTCGCCGTGTTCGGTCGGCGGCGCGGTGGTGGCGCAACCCAGGCACCGGGATCCAGGCGCCGGATAGTCCCCCGGCTGCAACATGCGGCTTCGATCTTCCCCATTGCCTTGCTGGAGGCAGCCGCCGGCATGACCGCCTTGTGGGTCCTGTTGCCGGCGGGAACCTTCTCCAGTTGGCCGGCCTTCGTGGTGACGTGTGTACTGGCGCAGGCGATCGGGGTAGCCAGTCATGCCCCGGGTGGCTTGGGGGTGTTCGAGGCGGCGATGCTGGCGAGCGTACCCGCGGAGGCCCGTCCGGGCTTGCTGGCCGCGATCCTCGCCTATCGTGCCCTGTATGGGCTGCTGCCGTTTGCGACGCTGGGCGTGCCTTGGTTGCTGTGGCGTTGGCTGCATCGCAGGCCGGCGGCCGCAGCGTGTCAGGCGGCTCAATTGGATGCGGGATAACGCGCGATGAGGCGTTGCTGCCGCCAGTAGAGGCGGGCCAGTGCCGCCAGACTTATGGGTCGATGACCGCGGCGCCGCTGCTCGGCTCCGATCGCGAACAGTCGTCGCTGCTTGGCGTACACGATGCGGTAAACGTCACGGATGCGATATTTAGGATCCCAGGCGTGCACCGCTTCGGAGCCGGCGCCGTTGACCTCCATGATCGTGAAATCGCCGCGTTGCAGGGATTCCTCATCGCGGTAGCGCACGTCGTAGCGGCCAACCAGGAACGGGCGTGTCGCCGGATCGCCCATGTCCTTGGCGATCGCGTCCACGGCGGCGACCAGCGCCGGTGTCGCCAGCGTGCTGCCATCCCGATAGCGTCCACCCACCCGGGTCGAGGCCACCGTGGACAGCCGGACTTGTTCGCCAGGCAGGGGAATGCGCGTGGCGTCGTAACTGATCTCATGCATGGGATCAGCGCTGCCGCGCTGGATCCGCGCATCCTTGGCCACCAAGGTGGCGATGCAGTCGTGGCCATTGCCTAGGACAACCGGATAGTCACGCAGCAGGATGCCGATCAAGCGCCCAGAAGCTTCTCCGGGATGGCGCATGTAGAACAGGCCGGCTTCGCCCGGATCAGGCAGGTATCGCTGCAGAACGAAGTCGGCGCCGGCCGGGAACCTCCTTGCATAGTCCGCCAGATCTTCTGCTTGGTGCAGCAGGCGAACCCCATAGCCGCACCAGCCGATGTCGGGCTTGGCGACCACTGGGAAGTCCAAACCCGCGTCCTGCATGCGCAACAGGAGATCGCGTAGTCCCCGCTGCGCGGCAGCAATGATGACGACATGCCGCGCGGTGGCAGCGCGTCCCGTCTCACCCATCGCGTCGAAATACTCCATCTTCCCTTCGCCGACCAGGCCACCAGACGTGATCCCGGGGTTCGCCGCCGATGGCAACGTGAAACTGCCATGGCGCAATCCCAGCCAAATCCACTGCAGCACCATCGGCACGAGGTTCAGCCATTTCGGCAACTGCTCGAAACGGCCCACGCCACCCGTGTCAGCGTGCATCGAGGATCTGGTAGTGGATCGGCTTGTAACGGAAATTGTTGGACTGGCCGGCCGAACAAGCCGTCAGGCCGATGATCAGCGGCATCTGCGCCAGGAACTCGGTGGCATCGCCGGCGCGGCTACGCGGTGGCTCCACGCTCAGTCGCCCGGTCGTGCCATCCACCAGCACGTTCATGAAGACATTGAAGGCCGTGGGAATGGCATCCGGTCCGATGCCATGGGGCGCCAATGCCGCGGCGAGATTGCCGAAACAGCCGCGGTGCGGGGCTTCGTCGCCGTAAAGCTTGCGAAACATCTCTGCCGAGCAAGGGGCAAGCAGGAAGTCATGGCATCCCACGTCGTCCTGGCCGATCACCAGCATCGGCGTGCTGCGGTTGGAATACAGGGTGTCGCCGCTGCCGATGCGAATCGAGCTAGCGTAATCCAGCGTTCTGCCAGAGGACAGCCACTCGCTGGTCTCCAGCGCATTGAAGGCAATCAGGTCGGCGACCTGTTCGCCTTCAGGATCGATTACGCGCAGGGTCTGGCCTTCAGCCAGATGGAAGGCAACCCCGGACCGGGGAGGGATTACCTGGATCATTGCTGGCTCTTCGATGTCTGGAACGGGCAAGCCCAGTCCGGCGCTACCGCCCGGCCGCTGTACTGGCGTGCTGCCGACGCGCTGCCGTGGGCCGCGAGCATCGGGTTGCGGGATCCGGCAAAGGCAAGGTCGCGGCTGGCCACGGTATCCCTCAACGCGTCATAACGCCCATTCGCACGCAGCGTTTCGAACTGGCTGTGCGGATTGAAGACCAGTGCGGCAGTCTCGAAGCAACGTGCCTGCCGGCTTGCGCCGGGGTGCATGCCAACGACATAGAACGCATGTCCACCAAGGCTCATGCTGAAGTTGGGCGATGAAGGATCGCTGCTGACCCGTGGATCCCATGCATGCTGGCTCGCATCAAGCCGATGCAGCGCGGCAAGCCTGTCCCAGAGCGCGGCTTCAAAGCAGGGTTCGTCGAGCAAAGGGGTGCCGGGGAACAGCACCACGCAGGAGAAAAAGACTGAATCGCGGTCGTGGCGCCTGCTGAAGTCGACGAGCGCGTCGAGGATTGCTGCATCGTGCCGACCACAGCGCAAGTCGCCGGCAACGATCTGTTCAAGTTGACCACGGCGCAGGGCGGACTTTGCACCCAGGCAGGGGAATCCGGCTTCGAGGATGTGTGCCTGGAATTTGGTGGCAGCCTTGTCAGGGGATGCGTGCATGCGGCGCGGTGTCCATGTCGTCAGCGGGCATGATCCAGAGCGCTGTTGCAAGGCTGCGTGAACTGCGCAAACAGCTTGAAGGCGGGGCAGTATCTGCCCCGCAATTCGGCAGCGTCGGTCTCTAGCGACTACTGCGCTGGTTTCACGGTTGCGGATGCCGTCCACAGCTTGGCTTCCGGCTTGCCACCCAGCATCTGCGCGCGCACCAGTGGAATCGGCGGGCCGCCATAGCCGAGGAACTGGTCGTGGAAGGTCTTCAGGGCCTTGGGGCCAGGATGCGCGGCAGTCCAGTCCTGGCGTAGCTGCATGATCATCAGCTTGCCCATGGTGTAGTTCAGGTAGGCCGGGTCATAGGTGCCACGCGCGGCCTGCTGGCGTGCGTTGCCAGGATCCTGGAAGGCCTTGTCCTTGAACATCTGCTCGGACTGGGCAATCGTCATGCCGCCGGTATGCAAGCCGATCGCCGAAACGAAGCGCACATCGCGAAGCAACGCTTCGCTGAGTTGGCCGATGTGGGTTTCCGGAGTCGCATCGCCAAGCCCGGCATCGAACATCATTTCCTCGGTGTAATGCGCCCAGCCTTCTGCGAAGGCGTAGCCGACGAACAGCTGGCCAAACTTCCAGTCCGCGCGGTTGGAATGCAGGAATTGCAGGAAGTGGCCGGGCCAGACTTCGTGAGCCGACGTGAACAGCAGAACCGACTTGCCGGGCACGTATGCGTCCTGTTCGGCCTTGGGCCAGGTCGGGTCGGGCGGGGCGATGTAATAGACCGAGGGCAGGCCGTTTTCGTAGGGGCCGGGGATCTCGATGTAGGCGAAGTTCCAGCGGTTGAACGGTGGCGCTTCCTCGACCTTGGCTTGCTCGGTACCCGGGATCGTCAGCAGGTCCTTGTCGATGATGAACTGGCGCAGGCCCGCCAGTTGGTTGCGTGCACCTTCGACCGCACCGCCCACGGGCTTGTCGGCATTGACCTTGTCCATGCATTGGGCAAGCGACTTGCCGGCCGCGTACGCATCGCATGCCGTTTTCAGTGATGCCAGGTTGCGGACGAGGTCGCCATCGGCCGCGGCCTTGAGTTGATCAAGCGGGATATCGACCAGTTCGGTGGCATGCAGCATCTTGGCGAACTTGTCCGCGCCCAGGGCGTAGTCCTGGGTGGCGTTCGGCGCCTGCGCCTTCAGCCAGTCGGCCATGTCCTGGGTGGCCTCGATTGCCGCCTCATTGCTCGCCTTGAAGCGCGCCTGCAAGGCGTCGTCCTTGACCTCGGCGAAGATCGCCGGCACGTCGCTCTTGAAGAAGCTGGAATAACCGGCGAACGAATTCACGCCCAGGTCGATATAGCTCGCCGGCAACGGCAGCTTGAAGTTGGCTTTTATCTGCGCGATCGCCTTCGGCAGCGCTTCCTGGTAGGTCACGAACGCGGCCATGCGTGTCGGTAGCGGCGCATATGGACGGGTCAGGTACATGCTCGGTGACAGGTCGCCGGTATAGAAGCTGGGGTTGCTGTAAGGGAAGCCGGAGTCTTCCAGCCAGAACAGTTGGCCATCGATCACCGTCAACACGTAATCGCGCTGGAAGCGCCCCTTTTCATCGAGCTTTTCGTCGCCGAACGCCGCGAATGCAGTGCGCTGTGCATGCAACCAATCAGCAGTGGCCTTCAGCCCTTCCGGCGAATAGTCGGGCAACTTGCCGTCGTATTCGTGCTTGCCGGAATTCGCGCCGAAGACCGGGTTGTGCTGGAACGAGCCATCGATGAAGGCGTCGACCGCAGTCTGGAATGCGGCATCGGCATTGGCGGTCGTGGCTGTTGCAGTGGCATCGGGCGATGCCGTGGGCGTCGTGTCCTGCTTGCAGCCAGCAGTCAGCGCCAGGGTGATGCAGGACGTGAGTGCCAGGATCCGGAGCGGTTGCATGGGCAGTTCCAGCAGGAATGGAGCGCCAGCCTATGCCCATGCCGGCTGGCGCACAACGTCGCCTGCCAGTGCTCGTGCCGCCGTACCCGGTGCCAATTCAGCGATCGAGTTTGGCCTCGATCATCCTGCAGTGTTTGCGGGCAATCATCATGCCAGTGCGTTGCGCAAGGCCTGCACGCGTTCAATCAATTCTTCCGGTGCATAAGGTCGCGCGTTCGCTGCACCCCAGACCGGGCGCGGCCAGGCGATGTCATTGCGGAAGCGCGCGATCACATGCACATGCAATTGCGGGACCAGGTTGCCGAGTGCGGCGATGTTGAGCTTGTCCGGCTTGAACAAGGAATTTAGTGCACGCGAAGTCGCATCGATCTCCGCCGTGAGTTGTATGCGCTGGGTGGCATCGAGGTCGATCAGCTCGGTGACATTCGCGACCCGCGGCACCAGGACCAGCCACGGATGGTTGGCATCGTCCATCAGGAGCACTTCGCACAGCGCCAATTCGATGACTGGGACGGTGTCTTCGGCCAGTTGCGGGTGCAACTGGAAATGCATTGGCGGATGTCGGTGGTGGCCCATGATGGCGCTCCTTGAACTATGCGGAATGCAGCGCCTGCCCGAAGAATCCGAGCGTTCGTTCGAGGGCAAGCGTGGCACTTGGTTGGTCGTAATCGGCGCGCTGGTTGCAGTTGAAGCCGTGCCCTGCCGGATAGACATGGAGTTCGGCATCCGGATGATGCGCGCGGTGGCTGGCGATATCCGCGGCCGGGATGCTGGCATCACGTTCGCCGAAGTGGAACATCATCGGTGCTGCGAGTGGCTCGGACAGGAATGGCACGCTGCGTGCACCGTAATAACTCACCGCAGGCAGCGACAGGCGGGTATTGGCGAGATACGCAAGCGTTCCGCCCCAGCAATAGCCGACCACGCCGACATCGCCGTATTCCTCCAGGGAGGTGGCCGCGCTGTGCACGTCCTGCAGCGCGCGATCAAACCCGAGCCGGTCAACCAGCCACTTGCCGTGCTGCACGCCCTCGGCGTCGTATTGCAGTTGGACGTCGTGTTCGAAATGGTCGAAGAAGGCCGGCGCCATCGCCACGTAACCGTGTGCAGCGAAGCTGCTGCAGACATCGCGGATATGGCCGTTGACCCCGAAGATCTCCTGCACTACGACCAGCGCGCCGCGCGGCGGGATCGCCGGGTTTGCGCGCCAGGCGCGGATGCGGCCGGTCGGGGTATCAAGGGAGATCCATTCGCTCATTCGGTGCTCCTTGCAGTCGCCTCGATGGTACGCCCGGGCGGCCTTGGGAGGTGCAGCGCTATACTTCGCGCCCCGCGAATGCCCGGCGTCAGGCCGGCTCGCACTGTCCCCGTGTGATGCGATGTCCCTGCAATCTTCTAAATCTACAAGCCCTAAAGTCGGATTCGTAAGCCTTGGCTGCCCCAAGGCCCTGGTCGATTCCGAGCGCATCCTCACTCAGCTGCGGGTTGAAGGTTACGACCTGGTCCAGGCCTATGACGATGCCGACGTGGTGGTGGTCAACACCTGTGGCTTCATCGACAGCGCGGTGGCTGAATCGCTGGACGCAATCGGCGAAGCGATGGCGGAGAACGGCAAGGTCATCGTCACCGGCTGCCTGGGCAAGCGCGCGGAGATCATCCGCGCAGCGCATCCGGGTGTGTTGTCGATCAGCGGACCGCAGGACTACGCCAGCGTGATGGATGCGGTGCATCTGGCATTGCCGCCACAACACAATCCGTACATCGACCTGTTGCCGGACTATGGTCTGAAGCTGACGCCGAAACACTATGCCTACCTCAAAATTTCCGAAGGCTGCAACCATCGCTGCAGCTTCTGCATCATCCCGTCGATGCGTGGCGATCTGGTCTCGCGGCCGGTCGATGAAGTGCTGCGCGAAGCGGAGAAGCTCGTGCGCGGCGGCGTCAAGGAACTGCTGGTGGTCTCGCAGGACACCAGCGCCTACGGTGTTGACGTGAAATACGCGGAGCACACGTGGCGCGAGAAGTCCTACCAGACGCGGATGAAGGCGCTGTGCGAAGGACTGGGCGAATTGGGAGTGTGGACGCGCCTGCACTACGTGTATCCGTATCCGCACGTGGACGACATCATCCCGCTGATGGCAGAAGGAAAGATCCTTCCGTACCTCGACATCCCGTTTCAGCACGCCAGCCCGCGCATCCTCAAATTGATGAAGCGGCCCGGTGCGGTCGACAAGACCCTGGAGCGTATCCAGCGCTGGCGTTCGACCTGCCCGGAGCTGACCATCCGCAGCACGTTCATTGTCGGATTTCCGGGCGAGACCGAGGACGAGTTCGAGCAGTTGCTGGATTTCCTCGATGAAGCCCAGCTCGACCGCGTCGGCGCGTTCGCCTATTCGCCGGTCGAGGGCGCCAAGGCCAACGACCTGCCGGACCCGGTCGACGAAGCCGTCAAGCAGGAACGGCTGGCGCGCTTCATGGAACGCCAGGCTTTGATCAGCGAAGCGCGACTGGAAGCAAAGGTTGGTACGGTGCAACGCTGCATCGTCGATAACATCGATGGTGATCTTGCCATTGCGCGCTCAATGGCCGATGCGCCGGAAATCGACGGCCTGGTGCAGATACAAGACGGGCGCGAGGCCGGCCTGCAGCCGGGTGAGTTTGTCGACGTGATGATAATGGGCAACGACGAGCACGACCTCTACGGCGAGGTCGATTACGCCGCAGGTTGATCCGGCAGAGCCGCCCGGTAACAGCCTTGCGGTGTAACCATTCGTCCCCGTTGCGCGTAAGGTGATGCAACGCTCGTCCGCCCGGGATTTCGTATGTCGGCAACATCGCTTCCGGTCCAACCAGTTACTTCGGAAAAAAAATGGCGCACCGTGTTGCGCCATCGCTGGCCGCTGCGACTGATGCACTGGGTCAACCTCGCCTGCATGCTGGCCATGGTCGGCAGTGGCCTGCAGATCCTCAATGCGCACCCAGCGCTGTACTGGGGCGAAGCCTCGAATTTCGCAGCGCCGCTGGCATCGACCAAGGCCGTGCAGCGTGGCGGCGAATTGCATGGCGTCACCCAGGTCGGCAACACCCGTTTCGACAGCACCGGCCTGCTGGGCGCGACCAATAATCCGAATGGTGTTCGTGTACGTGCAGTTGCGCCGTCGTGGGCGATGATTCCGGGCTCACGCAATCTCGCGGTTGGCCGTCGCTGGCATTTCTTCTTCGCCTGGGCTTGGGTAATCAATGGCTGCACGTACCTGCTGTGGTCGCTGGCTAGCCGTCATCTGCAACGCGACCTCGCGATGCGTCGCCGTGACTGGCGCGAGATCCCGAAATCCATCATCGACCACCTGCGTTTCCGGCATCCGGTTGGCGAAGAGGCGATGCGCTACAACCCGCTGCAAAAGCTCGCCTATCTGGGCGTGATCTTCGTGCTGACCCCATTGATCGTGCTGACTGGGCTATCGATGTCGCCGCAGCTGGATCCGGTGATGGGTGGTTTCATTGAACTGGTCGGCGGGCGCCAGTCGGCGCGCACGTTGCATTTCATTGTGATGAGCTCGTTCCTGATATTCGCAGCCGTGCATCTGCTGATGGTGGTGTATGCCGGGCCGATCAACGAGATGCGTTCCATGCTGAGCGGACGCTTCCGGATTCGCACCAATTCACAGTCGAAGAACGGGGGGCCGGGCAATGAGTGATCGTCTGCTGTTGCCGCGTCGCCGCTTCCTGCGTATCGCTGCGGCGGGTGCTGGCACTGGCCTGCTTGCAGGGTGTGATGCCCTGTCGAATCGCACAGGATTCATCGATGTATTGAGCGCCGCCGAGCCGCTGAATCGCACGGCGCAGCGTTTCCTGTCAGGTGACCGCTTGGTGCGTGAGTACCCTGCCAACATGATCTCGCCGAGCTTCCGCCCGAATGGCTCAATCAATCCGCAGACGCTCGAATACCTCGCGTTGAAGGCACAGAAATTTGCCGGCTATCAGTTGCGGCTGCGTGGGCTGGTGGAACGGCCGATGGAGTTCACCCTGGATGCACTACGTGCGTTGTCTTCGCGCACCCAGATCACTCGGCATGATTGCGTGGAAGGCTGGAGCGCGATCGGGCAATGGACCGGCGTGCCGCTTGCGCAACTGCTCGGCCTGGCGGGCATCAAGCCGGCAGCGAAGTACGCGGTGTTCCACTGCTTCGATGACCTGTCCAACAATGGCAGCCGCTATTACGAAAGCGTGGACCTGCGCGATGCCTTGCATCCGCAGACCATCGCCGCGTATGCACTCAACGGTTCGCCATTGCCGGTAGCCAACGGCGCGCCGTTGCGGATGCGGATCGAGCGCAAGCTGGGCTACAAACAGCCCAAGTACGTGCATACGGTTGAACTGGTCGATAGTTATGCGCGCATGGCCGGCGGCAAGGGTGGGTACTGGGAAGACCTGGGTTATGACTGGTACGGCGGAATCTGACGCCGTCTCGACATGTGACCGCGTATCAAGTTGGCTGGTTTGGAATGGAGGCACACGTCGATGGCAACGAGAGGCAAGTTCACCCGGTTTGCCAACGCGGCGTCCCGTTTCACGGGCAGCCCGGCCAGCTTCATTCTGGCGATCACGGTGGTGGTCTTGTGGGTGGTATCAGGCCCGATCTTCAAGTTCAGCAATACCTGGCAACTGGTGATCAACACCGGCACCACGATCATCACGTTCCTGATGGTGTTCCTGATTCAGAACAGCCAGAACCGGGACAGCAAGGCACTGCAGATCAAGCTGGATGAGCTGATCCGTGCCACCAAGGGCGCGCACAATACATTGCTGGATCTTGAGGAACTGGAAGAAGGTGAATTGCAGACGCTGAAGAATCGTTACGAGGCCCTGGCCAAGCGCGCCCGCGCAGGCCGGCCGAAGGACGATAACGATGAGGATGACGATACCGGTTCGCCCGATGTTGATCGCTAGCGGGTCCGCCGCTAGCCGCGATCACGCCTGGTAACACACATCCACGATCACGAAATCCGTCGGTCCGGTTGGCAACTCGACCTGCAACTCGTCATCCGCGCGCTTCTTCAACAGCGCACGTGCCAGCGGCGAATCGATGCTGATGTGGCCCAGCGGGGCATCGGTCTCATCGGGCCCGACGATCCGATACACCAGTTCGACCCCGTCGCTGATCCGCTCCAGCGTCACGCACGCACCGAAGAACACAGCGCTGTGGTCGCTGGGCGCGGTGTCCACCACGCGCAACGCTTCCAGTCGTTTGCTCAGGTAGCGCACGCGGCGGTCGATGCCGCCCAATTGCTTCTTGCGATAGGTGTATTCGGCGTTTTCCGAGCGGTCGCCTTCGGCCGCCGCCGCCGCCAACGCGCGCACGACCTCGGGACGCTGCACACGCCAGAGGTCGTCGAGTTCCACCTTCAGCCGGTCATGCCCGGCACGGGTGATCAACGCCGTGCTGGCCTGTGCGGGCGGACGCCACCTACCCATGGCGGCGACGCCTAGCGCTTGCCGCCGAACACGCTGCCCATGATCCCGCGCAGGATCTGCCGGCCAATCTGGCTGCCCATGGTGCGCGCGGTCTGCTTGGCCATCGATTCGACCATGCCCTGGCGGCGCTTGGTGCCGAACACTGCATCCTTGATTGATTGGCCGAATCCGCCTTCTTCCGCATCATCGTGTTCGCAGGTTATCGCGGGTGGCGCTTGCGCCTGTTCGGTTTTCTGTTCGGCCTTGCGCGCCAGTATCTCCGAAGCGGAGTCGCGGTCGATGCGAGTGTCGTAGTGGGTTCCCACCGGGCTGCTGGCGCGCACCTGGGCGCGTTCGGCATCGGTAATCGCGCCCATCCGGCAACGTGGCGGGGCGATCAGGGTGCGTTCTACCGGCATCGGTACGCCCTTGTCCTGCAGGGTCGAGACCAGCGCTTCGCCGACGCCCAATTGGCCGATTGTGGCCGCCACATCCAGCCCGGGGTTGGGTACGAAGGTTTCGGCCGCGGTGCGCACAGCCTTCTGGTCGCGCGGGGTGAACGCGCGCAGTGCGTGTTGGAAACGATTGCCGAGTTGACCCAGGATCTGGTCTGGCACGTCGTCCGGAAATTGCGAGCAGAAATACACACCCACGCCCTTCGAGCGAATGATCCGTACGACCTGCTCGATGCGCTGTTGCAAGGCAGGCGGAGCGTCGTCGAACAGCAGGTGCGCTTCGTCGAACACGAACACGAGTTTGGGTTTGTCCATGTCGCCGACTTCGGGCAGCGTTTCAAATAGCTCCGACAGCAGCCACAGCAGGAAACTCGAGTACAGCTTGGGCTTCAGGATCAACTGGTCGGCGGACAGGATATTGATCACGCCGTGACCGTCGGTGGTAGTGCGCATCAGGTCAGACAGTTGCAGCGCGGGTTCGCCGAAGAACATTTCGGCGCCCTCGGCTTCCAGCCGCAGCAGCGAGCGCTGGATCGCGCCGATCGATTGCGTGCTGACCAGCCCGTACGAGGTCGAAATATCCTTGCGCTCGTCGGCGACCAGGCCGAGCAGGGCGCGGAAATCGTGCAGGTCCAGCAGCAGCAGGCCGCGGTCATCGGCCAGCTTGAACAGGATGTCGAGCACGCCGCTCTGGGTGTCGTTGAGTTCCAGCATGCGGCTGAGCAGCACCGGCCCGATCTCGCTGACTGTGGTTCGCACCGGATGCCCGGCCTTGCCCCACAGGTCCCAGAACACCACTGGAGCAGCTTCGTTGCGGTAGTCGCCGATGCCCATCTGTTCGATGCGCTGGGCGATGCGGTCATTCATCGTGCCCGGGACTGCCAGCCCGGCCACGTCGCCTTTCACGTCGGCCAGGAATACCGGCACGCCGATGCGACTGAAGCCTTCGGCCAAGGTCATCAGGGTCACCGTCTTGCCGGTGCCGGTGGCGCCTGCTACCAGCCCATGGCGGTTGGCATATCTGGGTAGCAAGTGAACGAGCCCGCTGGTTTCGGTGGTGACGGCCTTGCCGACAAGGATGGGCGGAAGTTGTGCCTGGTCCATGGTGCCTCGTGGCGGAGAGAAGAGAGAGAGGAGATATGCGACCGCCCGATTCTATTCGGATGCGACACCAAGCGCCCGTTGCGCATGTCCATCACGCGTGCCCATTACTTCAGCAGGTTGCCCCGGCTTCCGGCGGCCAGCTACTCTGCAGGTTCCCCACGCTGTCGGCTTGCCCATGTCATTTCGTTGGTCGTTTCATTCAACCCCCACCTTGGCTGCACTCGCGGCGACCTTGTTTGCGGCTCTTGCCGCGCCCCCGGCGCAGGCGCTCTCGCGTCGCGACCAAGCCGCAGTCACCGTCCTGCAACAGCGCATGGATGCCGCTGAAAAGCAGTATCGCGACGGTCTCTTGGCGGAGGATGACGCTGCGACCAGTGCTGCGGCCAAGGCTGCACTGGGTGAAATGGAGGCGGTTGTGGCGGCCTGCGCAAAACAGCGTGGTTGTGAAATAAGCACGATGCTGGCGACCTACGAGCGCCTGCTCAAGGCGACCGCGCCGGCGGCAGGCGATGCTGTGGTAGGCGAAGGCGGCGAAGATCCGATCGATGCGGGCGACCTGGCTGATGGCGACGTTCCCGATACTGCCAGCGCTGCAGCCTTGTTGAGTGAGGACGGCCAGCGCTTCGTGCGAATGGTGCAGTTCAACCCGGCGGTACAGGCCGGGATCCGCCGTTGGCTGACCGACATGCGGCCGTCGCTGATGGATAGCTATGAGAACTACCGCTACATGCGGCACCTGATGTCGCCCGCGTTCAAGCGCCAGGGGCTGCCGGAAGCGCTGCTGTTCGGGATCATGGCCAAGGAATCAAACGGCAAGGTACATGTTGGTTCACGTGCCGGTGCGGTAGGGCCGATGCAGTTCATGCCGGCGACCGGCAAGCGATTTGGCCTGGGTGATGACGGCACCGGCTTCGATACCCGCTACGACCCTCGTTCCGCAGCCGATGCCGCGGCGGCCTACCTGGGCGAGCGCATGCGCGGGCTCAATAACAGCATCGAATTGTCGCTTGCGGCCTACAACGGCGGCGAAGGCCGCGCCGCACGCGTGTTCCAAAGTACTGGCGGGCGCAATTTCTGGGATGCCGATGTCTACAACCAGTTCCCGGCGGAAACCAAGGACTATGTGCCGATGGTGATCGCCGCCGCATGGCTGTACCTGCATCCGCGCGACTATGGCATCCAGTGGCCGCAGGTCAGCAGCAAGCCGGCTTTGATCCGGCTGACACAGCCCAGCTCGATCTACGAACTGACCATCTGCCTGGGCAACAGCGGTTCGCGCGATGGCTATATGCGTGCATTGCGTAACCTCAACCCGCGTTACGACGCCGATAGCTGGATGCCGGCAGGCACTGCGTTGAATGCGACTGCTCGCATGGCCACCCTGTACGACCGCTACTGCACGGCCGGCAAGCATCGCGCGGAACTGGCAAAGCAATTGGTGACCAGCAACGTGCAATCCGCGCTGGTACAGGTCGGGCCGGTGACATCGACCTCTGCGCCTACGACTGCGACCGTGTCGCCTGCGCCCGCCAAATCCTCCAGGCCCGCGAAATCGAAGCGTTACAAAGTGCAGCGCGACGATACATTGAGCAGCATCGCCCGCAAGCAAGGTTGTGAAATCCGAGATATTGCCAAGGCCAACAAGCTCAAGGCGCCGAAATACGCGATCCGACCGGGTCAGTCGCTCAGCCTGCAGGGTTGCAAGGACTAGGCCGGCCACACAAAACGATTCGCCACGCATGAATGTCTGGGTGACCATTTACGCCATCGGCGCCGCAGAGGCCGTACTGCTGGCGCTGGCGTTGTGGTGGCGAACGAGTAATCCGCAAGCCAACCGCATCCTGGCGGTGTGGTTGGGGATCGTGGGAGTGGACCTGACGGTCAAGGCATTTTATCTGGCTTCGCCAGGACCAGCTCCGGACCTGTTGCGGGCCTCTCGGTTCGTGGCGCTTTTCCCATTCCTGTATGGCAGCCTGTTTTATCTCTACGTACGCGCGTTGACCATGGCGCGTGGCTTCGCATTGCGCGACGTAAAGCATCTTGCCGGCTTCCTGTTGATGTGTGCGCTCACCGCGTCGTGGCTCTTGACAGGCCCGAAGCACATTGGTGGTGAGTTCACGTTCTGGTTTACCAGCCGACCGCCGCCGTACTGGTGGTACAACGCCTCGCTCTTCATCTACAGCTTGTCCTACGTGATCGCCGCGCTGGTAAGCATCCAGCGCTATCGACGTGTGTTGCTGCAGCGGCGCTCGGATGCGGACCGCATGTCGCTGCGCTGGCTCTTCACACTGGGGATCGGGCAGATCATCATCTGGTGCATTGCGACCGCGCAGGTGTTGGTGCGGATCCCGTTCGTTGATTACTACCTGATCTATGGCGCCGTGGCGGCCTGGGTTTGTGTGGTCGGCTGGTTCAGCCTTGGCCAGCCGCCGGTGGTTGATGAGTCGCTGGAGCACGTCAGCGCAGCATCTGTAGATGGCACTCGGGATGGCAGTGGCGAGAGTAGTGGCGAGGGCGATGCCCTCGACGATGACGCGCGCTTCCCGGCAGTCGAGGTGCGGCTGTCGCAGCTCATGACGCGCGATGCGCTGTACCGTGAGCCGGCGTTGACGATAGGCCAGGTCGCCAAGCGCAGCGGCTATCCTGAATACCTGGTCTCGGCGGTCATCAATCGCCGCCTGGGCGGCAATTTCTGGGACTACATCAACCGCCACCGGATCGACGCTGCGCGTACCTGCTTCGCCGACCGCGATGATGTCCGCACCATCCTCGAGATCGCCTACGCTTGCGGCTTCACATCGAAATCGACCTTCAATGCGGCGTTCAAGCGGCAGGCAGGGCAGACACCAAGTGCCTATCGCGAGCAACACGCGGGACGTTCGCCGCCCGCCTGACCTGGCGTTTCAGCTGGCGACTGTGTCCAGGCCTGCCACTCGTAGCGAACTGCGGCGCGAACGGATTGCGGGCCAGCGCAGCAGCAGTTCGCAGACCGCAAGATTGATTGTCCAGCCGGACCACGCCGCAGCGATGTAGACCGGTATGAAGGGCAGTTGCAGGGCGCCCGTGCCGATGCCCAGGACTAGCCGCAGGGTGACCGCCGAGTAGGTCAGGGCGACGCTGCGGCACATCCAGCGGCGATGGCCGGCGGTGTCGCCCACGATGGCGCGTTGGATGCCGATCACGGTCAGGCACGGCCACAGCAGCGCCATCAGGATGAAGGACGCGCGACTTGGCACTCCACCCTGGGCATTTAGTGCCAGTGAGAATGCGGACACGCTGCCGATCAGCACGGCTGCGACGTAGAGCCAGCCAGATAGCCGGTGTAATGCGGGGGCGCGTCGACGCAAGCCGGCGCTGAGCTGCAGCGGCGCCAGCGCCAAGGCCAGCCCGCCGAGAAAGAAATGCAGTGGCACGTCCACGCCCGAAATCGCGAATTGCGCCGAAAACGGGTTGCCGGTCTGGAACGGGAGATACAGGAAGGCGAAAGCGTAGGAGGCGACGGCCAGTGCCAGCAGCACGAATATCGTCTTGGCGCTGAAGCGTCCCATGATTCCCAACCATCGCCACATTGCATCGTCTCCAGTTTCGGGTGATGCAATCAGGTTGCCATTGCCGCCACGCCCAGTCGTCCGGACCACTGGAACCGCACCCGATAGCCGTTTCCAGACGTACGATCCGGCGGAATCGGACGTAGGATTCAATCAAGATAGCGCCCGAACGGGCGCTCCTACGCGATATTGTGGGAAGCGCGCATCGCCAGACGCTGCCCCAGCTGTACCGGCATCTCGGGCTTGAGTTCGGGATTCAGTGCGGCAACGCCCTTCGGCAGCAGCACAATCACCGTGCTGCCGTAATTGAAGCGGGCCATTTCGGCGAAGCGTTGCAGGGTGATGCCCTGGCCGCGATAGTCCTTGGTGGTGATCCGGTCGCCATAGGCCGGGATTTCGATACCGCTCCAGACCGTTTCCACGCCGGAGACCAGCAGGGCGCCGACCATGACCATCGCCATTGGGCCGAAGTCGGTGTCGAAATGACAGGCCAGGCGTTCGTTGCGGGCGAACAGGCGCGATACGTTGCGCACCGCATCCGGCCCGACCGAGAACAGCCGGCCCGGCACATGCACGGTTTCGCGCAGGGTGCCGGTCCATGGCATGTGTACGCGGTGGTAGTCGCGCGGGGACAGGTACACGGTGGCGAACACACCGTCGGCGAATGGCTTGGCGGCTTCGGCATCGCCCAGCAGTTCGGCGGCGGTGAACGACTGGCCCTTGGCCTGGAAGATCCGGCCATCACCATTGCCGAGCGGGACGATGTCGCCGCATTGGCTGATGCGTCCATCGGCCGGCATCACCAACGCGGCGGGGTCAGGTTCGGCCTCGCGTGCGCCAGACTTCAACGCGCGGGTGAAGAACGCATTGAAGGTCGGATAGGCGCGCGGGTCGGGCTCGGCGGCCTCCGACAGATTGACGCCGAACTTGCGGGTGACCGTGTCAATCAGCCAGCGGCTGATGGCAGGACTGCGCGAATACGCCAGCGACCGCGCCAGCGAGGACAGCACCCGATGTGGCAAAACATGGGTGAGGGCAGTGACGAAGCTCATGGCGAGGCCTTGGTCAGGGCAATCAGATCCGCCGCAATCGCCTTGGGGTCGAACGGTGGCACGATCACGCCGGCCATGCGCGCCTGCGGATCAAGTACGACCATGCTCGCGCTATGGTCGATGCTGTAGTCATCGGCGCGCCCGCTGGGGCCCGCTACCTTCATGAACACCAGCGACAGCGAGCGTGCGAAAGCTTCAAGTTCCGACACCGGCGCGGTGGCTGCCAGCGAGTCGGCATTGAATGCGTGCGCGTAGTCGCCGGTGATCTTCGGCGTATCGCGGGCCGGGTCGGCGGACACGAACAGCACGCGCGGTCGGGAGGCCTCGGGCAATGCGGCCCATTGTTTCTGTGCAGCGGCCAGCTGCGCCAGCGTGGTCGGGCACACGTCAGGGCAATGGGTGAAACCGATGAACACCAGCGTCCAGTGGCCATGCAGTTCCTCGCCAGTCAGTGCGGTGCCGTCGGACTGCTGCAGCGAGAACGCCGGCAGCACGCGCGGCGTCGCCATCAAGGTGATGCTGCTGACCGCGGGCAATGACGATGTGCTTGCACCGCCCGTATGCGATCCGAACAGGCCTTGCGCGGCCCACAAGCCTCCGGCTGCTGCAAATGCAGCGATGATCAACAGGGGCAACGCACGTTTCGACATGGCGATCTGCAATATGTAGGCATCAAGGCGATGCACCATGATACCGACCCGCCACCGCTATACTGCGCGGTCTGGTGCCACGCCACTGCGAACCACACGTCATGTCCCAGGAATTGCAGACCATCATCGACCTGATCCGCTACGGCGGCAGCCGCTTCAATGCGGCCGGGCTGACCTTCGGCCACAGCTATGACAACGCGCTGGATGAGGCGACCCAACTGACCCTGCATGCGCTGCATCTGCCGCACGACCTGTCGCCGGTGTATGGCAATGCGCGGGTGACCGAGGCGGAAAAGGAAGAAGTCCTCAGCCTGTTCCTGCGCCGCATCGAGGAACGCATCCCGGCCGCCTACCTGACCGGCGAGGCCTGGTTCGCCGGGTTGAGTTTCAAGTCTGATCCGCGCGCGCTGGTGCCACGATCGCCCATTGCCGAGTTGATCGAATCCGGCTTCCAGCCGTGGCTGGGTGACCGCGAAGTGCGCCGGGCGCTCGATCTGTGTACTGGTTCTGGCTGTATTGCCATCGCGATGGGGCATCACAATCCAGGCTGGCAAGTGGATGGCACCGACATCAGCGATGACGCGCTGGCGCTGGCCAACGAGAACAAGCAGCGCCTGCATGCCAACAACGTGCGCCTGCTCAAGTCCGACTTGTTCGCCGGCTTGTCCGGCCAGCACTACGACCTGATCGTCACCAATCCGCCCTACGTCACCAACGACGAGACCGATGCGCTGCCCAGCGAATATGCGCATGAACCCGAGCTCGGCCTGCGTGCGGGCGACGACGGCCTGGATCTTGCATTGCGGATCCTGCGCGATGCGCCGCTGCATTTGGACCGCGACGGCTTGCTGATCTGCGAAGTAGGCGAGGCCGAACACGCACTGGTCAAGCTGCTGCCGGAACTGCCGCTGGTCTGGGTCGAGTTCAAGGTCGGGCAGATGGGCATCTTCGTCGCCGAATGCACCGACCTGGTTGCGCACAACACGAAGATCACTCGCTTGGCCGATGCGCGTGAAAACAAGGCGCTCGAAGCAGCAACTGGCGCCGGGTTGTTCTGACCCTTGAATACGTTCGGCCACCTGCTGCGGGTCACCACGTTCGGCGAATCGCACGGACCGGCAATCGGTTGCGTGATCGATGGTTGTCCTCCAGGCCTTGCGATTGCTCCGGAAGAATTCGCGCATGACCTGGCACGTCGCGCGACCGGTACCTCGCGGCATACCTCGCAACGGCATGAAGCCGACGAGGTCGAAATCCTGTCCGGCGTGTATGAAGGCCTCACCACTGGCGCGCCGATCGCTGTGTTGATCCGCAATACCGATGCGCGCAGCAAGGATTACAGCCGGATTGCCGAACAGTTCCGTCCCGGCCACGCCGATTACACCTATTGGCAGAAATACGGCCTGCGCGATCCGCGCGGCGGCGGGCGTTCGTCGGCGCGCGAAACCACGATGCGCGTTGCCGCGGGCGTGATCGCCAAGAAGTGGCTCATCCACCGCCATGGCGTGCAGGTGCGTGGCCACGTGGCGCAGATCGGCGAAGTAGTGCCGCATAGCCACAACTGGAGCGCGGTGGAAACCAATCCGTTCTTCTGGCCGGATGCGGCGCAGGTGCCTGAACTCGAGGCCTACATGGACGCGCTGCGCAAGTCCGGTGATTCAGTCGGCGCGCGCCTGGTCGCGGTTGCCGATGGCGTGCCGCCGGGTTGGGGTGAGCCGATCTACGGCAAGCTCGACGCCGAACTCGCCGCGGCGATGATGTCGATCAACGCGGTCAAAGGCGTGGAGATCGGCGCCGGATTCGCCAGCGTGGCGCAGAAAGGCAGCGAGCATCGCGACCAGATGTCGCCTGGAGGATTCCAGTCCAACCATGCCGGTGGCGTGCTGGGTGGCATTTCCAGCGGCCAGCAGGTGGTTGTGTCAGTGGCATTCAAGCCGACCTCGAGCCTGCGCCTACCGGTGGATGGCGTGGATATCCACGGCGAAGTCGCCCAAATCATCACCACCGGTCGCCATGATCCCTGCGTTGGCCTGCGCGCGACACCGATCTGCGAGGCGATGCTGGCACTGGTGCTGATGGACCAGGCCTTGCGCCATCGCGCGCAGTGTGGCGATGTCGGCGAGGTCTCGCCAAAAATTCCACCACACATCCCGCCAAACCCAACGATGTGAAACCTTGCGTGCGGCGGTGAGAGCGTCGGGTGGCTCGCGTAGCGGCGTTTCGAGCTGCGGAGCGAACGCCCGGCGGTAGGCACCGTTGCTTCCCTCCGAAGGCGCGTCATCAGCATCCAACAAAGGACGTCATGAGTAATTCCAGGCAATTCAAGGTGGCAGTAGTAGGCGCGACCGGCGCAGTTGGCGAGGTGATGCTGTCGATCCTGCACGAGCGCGGGTTTCCGGCCAGCGAAGTGATCGCACTGGCGAGTGCGCGTTCGGCGGGCAGCAAGGTGAAGTTCGGCAATCACGACATCGTCGTACGGGATCTGGCGACGTTCGATCCCAGTGACATCGATATCGCACTGTTCTCGGCGGGTGGTTCGGTATCAAAGGAATACGCGCCCAAGTTCGCTGCTGCGGGTGCTGTCGTCATCGACAACTCCTCGGCGTTCCGCAATGACGACCACGTGCCGCTAGTGGTCAGCGAAGTCAATCCCGAAGCCGCACGCGAGCGTCCGCACGGGATTATCGCCAATCCGAATTGCTCGACCATGCAGCTGATGGTCGCGCTCAAGCCATTGCACGATGCAGCCAGGATCGAGCGCATCAACATCGCGACCTACCAGTCGGTGTCCGGCACCGGGCAGAAAGCGCTGGAAGAACTCGGCAGGCAGACCGCAAACCTGCTGGCCTTCAGGGAGGCCGAGCCCGAAGTCTACCCGGTGCAGATCGCTTTCAACGTGATCCCGCATGGCGGCGATTTCATGGACAACGGATACACCACCGAGGAAATGAAGCTGGTTTGGGAGACCCGAAAAATTCTGGCTGACGACACCATCCTGGTGAATGCCACCGTGGTCCGCGTACCGGTGTTCTATGGCCATTCCGAAGCGGTGACGATCGAAACCCGCGACAAGCTGACCGCCGTGCGTGCGCGCGAATTGTTGGAAGCTGCGCCGGGTATCGAGGTGGTTGACGAGGCGCGTGGCGGGGGTTATCCGACGCCGGTCACGCACGCCTCCGGCAAGGATCCGGTATACGTGGGTCGTATCCGTGAGGATCTCTCGCATCCGCGTGGCCTGAATTTGTGGGTAGTGGCCGACAATATCCGCAAGGGCGCGGCCCTCAACGCAGTGCAGATTGCAGAGGTGCTGGTGGCGGACGGGTTGCCGGCCAAGGCCGCGCACGGCTAGAGTCGCTGCGGGATAACAAGGGAATTTTTGTGATCAGGGCATTTGTGAACAAGATATTGCGCACCGCGATAGCCACAGGATTGCTGCTTGTGGCGGGCAATGCGCTTGCCTTGGGCCTGGGGCAGATTGAAGTCAAGTCGCGGATCAACCAGCCCTTGTTGGCGGAAATCCCGATTGTTTCGACAACGCCCGGCGAGCTGCAGGCATTGCAGGCACGCCTGGCATCGCCAGACACGTTCCGCAGGGTAGGCCTGGAGCCACCCCAGGGCATCGCCGCCGACCTGAGGTTCAGCCTGGGCAACGATGCCCGAGGCCGCCCGGTGATCCGGGTCACGACAACTGCGCCCGTCAACCAGGCGGTGCTGAATTTCCTGATCGAAGTGGATTGGGGCCAGGGTCGCCTGGTGCGTGAGTACTCGGCCCTGATCGATGCTCCCCGCACCGCCAGCGCACCGGTGCAACCCGCGATCAGTGCGCCGGTCGTGGCCGCACCGAATGTGGTGCAACGTCCGGCTGCACCGATGCCGGTCGCCGCGCCTGCGACGGTGGAAACACAAATCGCCACTGCGCCGCTTCCACCTGCAGCGAAGCCAGCGCCAGTGGCCATGGCACCGGCACCTGCTGTCGAACCGATTCCACCTTCGATGCCTGCGGCTGAGCCTGCGTCAGCTTCCACTGCAATCACACCAGCGCCGCGCCAGCCACAGCCAGCTGCCACGCCCACGCCGCCGCGCACCGTCGCCGCTGCAGTACCAACACCAGCACCAGCCACCAAGCCGCCGTCGCAATACGGCCCGATCAAGGCTGGGGAAACCCTGTCGAAGATCGCCAGGGGCCTGGGTCAGGCGAGCCCATACAGCCTCGACCAGACCATGTTGGCCTTGCTGCGTGCCAATCCGGATGCCTTCCTGAACCACAACATCAACCTGCTTCGGCAGGGTTCGGTGTTGCGCGTTCCTGGCGGCGAGGGCCTGGGCAGCATCAGCACCGATGAAGCAAAGCTCGTCGTGCGCGAACAGATGCAGCAGTGGCGACAAGCCAGGCGTCCAGTCCTGCAGCCCGATGCCGCAGTCGCCGGAAATGCCACCAAGCGCGATGTGACTCCAGACAGACTCAAGGAAGCCACATCGAAACCGGCCCCGGCCAAGCCTGCAGAGACGGCAAAACCCGCCGCAACAGTAGCGGCAGCCGCAAAGCCTGCAAAGACGCCAAGTCAGGTGCAGGCGCGGCTGGAAATCGTGCCGGCGGCGGTTCCTGGCAAGGCCACAAGTACAAAATCCGGCACCAGTGCCGGAGGCGAGGGCAGCATGCTCCAACAACAATTGCAGCAACGCGACGAAGACCTGGCTGCACGCAAGGCTGAGGTCAGCGACCTGAAGGAACGAGTCGCCGAACTCGAAAAGCTCAAGCAGCAGCAAGCGCAGTTGCTGACCATGAAGGACAGCGAACTGGCCGCAGCGCAGCAGCGCCTGGCGGATGCGCGTACTGCGGCCAACGCCGCGGTAGCGAAACAACCTGCCCAGGCTGCAACTCAGGCGACCCAGACAACCCAGCCAGCGAAAGAACCGCAACAACCGCATGCCAGCAATATCATGCCGTGGCTATGGAGTGGCTTGGCGGTCGTTGGCCTTGGCTTGTTGGCATGGCTGCTCTCCCGCCGTCGGCCGGCACCAGTTGCGCCAACCACCCGTCGCAGCTTCGACAGCGAGGCGCTTGCGGCCAGCATGCGCCGTCCGCTCGCAGCCGTGGCGGTTGCACCAGAGCTCGAAGCTGCCACCACCGAGGTTGGAAATGTGGCGCCGCCAACAGCGGCACAGGGCGAAGTGGGACGGGTAATCGACGTCGCCGATCTGCCGACCACGCCGGCGGCACATGTCGAAGCGCCCACCTGGCATTCCGGTCATTGGGTGAAGGCTGGACCGGAGCCAGACGCGGCTGCGCCGACGGCAAGCAAACCCCGCTTTGTGCCGCTAGTCGAGCTTCCGCCAGAGCCGCTGCCGGAGCCGGCCAGCGCCGAACAACGAATGAAACTGGCGCGTGCTTTCCTGGATATCGGCGATGAGCATTCGGCCAAGCAGTTGCTGATCGAGCTGAAGGAAGGCGCCGCAGATTCCATGTTGCGCACCGAAGCCTCGAAGCTGTTGCGCGACATTGGCTGAGGCACGCACTAAGGACAGGCATGCGGCTGGCGCTGGGGATCGAATACGACGGCAGTGGGTTCTCCGGCTGGCAAAGGCTGAGCGCGGCAGGATCGCAGGTGCGAGATGGCAGCCTGCAGACCGCACTGGAAAATGCACTTTCCAAGGTAGCCAATGTGCCGACTACCACGATCTGCGCCGGGCGAACCGACGCTGGCGTGCATGCACGCTGCCAGGTCGTGCATTTCGACACCGATGTCGTGCGCGACGCGCGCGCCTGGCAACTAGGCATCACTTCCAACCTGCCGCGGGGTATGTCGGTGCGCTGGTGCGTGCCGGTGGCCGATGATTTCAGTGCGCGTTTTTCCGCGCGCGCGCGCCGCTACCAATACCGGCTCTTCAGTCGCATCACCCGACCGGCCCTGATGGGCCAGTACCTGGGCTGGGAACGGATGCCGCTGAATGGGCAAGCGATGCATGAAGCTGCCCAGGCCTTGCATGGCATGCAGGATTTTTCCGCGTTCCGCAGCTCTCAATGCCAGGCCAGCCATGCACGTCGCGATATGCAGAGGATCGATGTGCGTCAGGACGGCGATGAAACGATTGTCGAGGTCCAGGCCAACGCCTTCCTGCACCACATGGTGCGCAATATCGTGGGTTCGTTGCTGTGCGTCGGGCGTGGCGAACAACCACGCGAGTGGATCGCCCAATTACTGGATGGGCGCGACCGCAGCGTGGCAGGCCCCACCGCGCCTGCTGCCGGGCTGGTGTTCCTCGGGCCGTGTTATCCGCCAGAATGGGGTCTCCCGCCGGAAGTCTGTGGCGATGACGCCGTCGGCTGAGGACACACGATGAATCGCGCACTGTTCCGTACCCGAATCAAGTTCTGCGGCCTGACCCGAGCCGGCGACGTGCGCCTTGCGGGCGAGTTGGGCGTGGATGCGGTCGGCCTGGTCTTCGCGGGGCAAAGCAAGCGCCGGATCGCGCCAGAGGCAGCCCGTGGCCTGCGCGATGCCTTGGGTCCCCTGGTCGATGCGGTGGCGTTGTTCATGGACAACGAAGTGGATGAAGTACGCGCCGCGATCGCCCATGCGCGCCCGACCTTGCTCCAGTTCCATGGCAACGAGGACGATGCGTTCTGCCGCCGGTTTGGCTTGCCCTACCTGAAGGGCATCGGCATGGGCGGCGAGGAGGCAGTGCTATCCGGCCGCCTGCTACATGCGCGCTATCCACATGCAGCAGGCTTCGTGCTGGATGGACATGCGCCCGGCGCGGCCGGTGGTAGCGGCCTGCGCATGGCGCTTGCGCGCATTCCGGACGACATGAGCAAACCTTATGTGCTTGCCGGTGGGCTTTCCCCTGATAATGTCGGTGCCGCAGTGCGCGCGGCAACGCCCTGGGGCGTGGATGTATCCAGCGGCATCGAGTCCGCACCTGGGATCAAGGATGGCGCCCTGATGCGCCGATTCGTGGAGGAAGTGAGACGTGCCGATTGCATCGAGCTTGGCGAGGGCGACAGCGTCCATGGCTGTAACGCCTGTGGCCGCTGATCCCAACGTTCCGATCGATTTCCACGCATGGCCGGATGCGTCCGGGCATTTCGGTCGTTACGGCGGGCGTTTCGTCGCTGAAACACTGATGGAGCCGCTGCAGGAACTGGCTGCGGCCTACGATGCCGCACGCGTCGATCCTGCCTTCATCGATGAATTCGAGCGTGACCTGGCCCATTACGTCGGCCGCCCCAGCCCGATTTACTTCGCCGAACGGCTGAGCCGTGAAAACGGCGGCGCGCGCATCCTGCTCAAGCGCGAGGACCTGAACCACACCGGCGCGCACAAGATCAACAACACCATCGGCCAGGGGCTGCTGGCCAGCCGCATGGGCAAGACCCGGATCATCGCCGAGACCGGCGCCGGCCAGCATGGCGTGGCGAGCGCGACAGTCGCCGCGCGGCTGGGGCTGGAATGCGTGGTGTACATGGGCGCCACCGACATCGAACGGCAGATGATCAACGTCTACCGGATGAAGCTGCTGGGCGCGACCGTGGTGCCTGTGACCAGTGGTTCGGCCACGCTCAAGGATGCGTTGAACGAGGCCATGCGCGACTGGGTCACCAATGTGCGCGACACCTACTACATCATCGGCACGGTGGCTGGCCCGGATCCGTATCCGCGCATGGTCCGCGACTTCAATGCCGTGGTCGGGCGCGAGGCGCGTGCGCAGATGCTGGCCGAATACGGATGCCTGCCAGACGTGGTGACCGCCTGCGTGGGTGGCGGCAGCAATGCGATCGGCGTGTTCCATGCGTTCCTCAACGATCCTGGCGTGCGCATCGTTGGCGCTGAAGCGGCGGGAGAGGGCATCGAGACCGGCCATCATGCGGCGTCACTGACAGCCGGGCGCCCGGGCGTCCTGCACGGCAACCGCACTTATGTGATCTGCGACGACGACGGCCAGATTACCGAAACCCATTCGGTCTCGGCCGGCCTGGATTACCCCGGCGTCGGTCCGGAGCACGCCTTCCTGAAGGATGCCGGCCGCGCCGAATACGTGGGTGTGACCGACGACGAAGCACTGGCGGCGTTCCACCTGTTGGCCAGGACCGAGGGCATCCTGCCTGCGCTGGAGTCCAGCCATGCGATCGCCCAGGCCTTGAAACTGGCGCGCGAACTGCCGCCCGACGGCATCGTGCTGTGCAACCTGTCAGGTCGCGGTGACAAGGACGTGCATACGATCGCGGGCCGCGAAGGATTTGCGTTGTAGGGGGAAGCTGGCCCGGAGCGCCCAGTTGCGCGACAATAGCCGGCTAATCAACGATCCAGGAGTCCGGCCATGGCCGACCAAGACAATGCCCAGGCCCAGCCCGAGGCCAATCAACAATCCAATGTGGACCCGAAGTTCTTCGAGTGCGTCAATGAATACCTCGAGCTCACCCATCGGCAGGCCCAGCAGTTCGGCGACAAGCGCATCAGTCTGGCCAGCATGTTTGCCGCCGCACGCTTCAATTCGCATGTGTTCCTGACGATGATCGACCCGTCCCGTGTGCCGGGCGAGCGCACCGATTTCCTGGACTACATGACCCATATGTATCGCCGGATGCTCAATGAACATCTGGATGGTTTGGGGCAGGAACGCAACATCGACGTGGGCGAGTCCGAGCTGGCAGCGGAATACGCAGACGCAGGCCTGCAGGTCGGTCGCATGGCCACGCCTGCGGAAGGCGCTGCCACCCCGGCCAATGACTACGTGTCTGCCGCCGGCGCCGTGCCACCGCTTGCTCCGGCCAAGGAATGACCCGATTGCAGCAACGGCTGGGCGCCTTGCGTTCAGCCGGGCGCAAGGCGCTGGTGCCGTTCATCACCGCGGGCGATCCATCGCTGGCGGCGACGGTGCCGGTCATGCATGCGCTGGCTGAAGCCGGCGCGGACGTGATTGAACTTGGCGTGGCGTTCTCCGACCCGATGGCGGATGGGCCGGTCATCCAGCGCAGTTCCGAACGCGCGCTGCTGCGCGGCGCCGGCCTGCGCTACGTGCTCGATTGCGTGCGCAGCTTCCGCGAGCGCGACGAGGCGACGCCGGTGGTGCTGATGGGCTACCTGAATCCGGTCGAGATCCGCGGTGTGGCCACGTTCGCGGCCGATGCGGCCGAGGCTGGCGTCGACGGAGTGCTGCTGGTGGACCTGCCGCCGGAAGAAGCCGACGAATACCGCGCTGCGTTCAGGCATCACAGCCTGGCGTTGATTTCGCTGGCGTCGCCAACTACACCGCAAGCACGGCTCGAACGCCTGTGCGCCCAGGCCGACGGTTACCTCTACTACGTCAGCTTCGCCGGCGTGACCGGGGCGGATCGGCTGGACGTGAGCGATGCCGGCCAACGTCTGCAGCAACTACGCTCGCTGGGTCCTGCGCCGGTGTTCGCCGGTTTCGGCATCCGCGATGCAGTTAGTGCACGCGCAATGGCCGAGCATGCCGATGGCGTGGTCGTGGGCAGTGCTTTGGTCTCCGCGCTGGCTGGCAGTGTCGATGCCGACGAAGCGGCAACGCGCGCCGCGGCATTCCTGCGTCCGTTGCGCATGGCACTGGACAGTCCGGCTGTCGTAGCCGCCTGAGTCGACTGCGCTAGACTCATCGGCGGTCATTCGGGCACCCGCCTGGATGACGAATCAAGCCGATGCGCCTGATGAACGAAGGTGATGCTTCCGAATGAGCTGGCTAAAAAAATTGATGCCCGCGCGCATCCGCACCGAAGCCGGCGCGGATCGCAAGCGCAGCGTGCCCGAGGGACTGTGGGAAAAGTGCGAACGTTGCGGCGCGGTGCTGTACCGGCCCGAGCTTGAGGCGAACCTCGAGGTCTGCCCGAAGTGCAATTTCCACATGTCGATCCGCGCGCGCGCGCGGCTTGCCGCATTGATGGATGAGGGCTTGGGTGTTGAGATCGGCGCCGAACTCGGCCCGGTCGACGTGCTCAAGTTCAAGGATCAGAAGAAGTATTCCGACCGGATCAAGGCCGCGCAGAAGAATGCCGGCGAGCGCGATGCGCTGATCGCGATGCAAGGCAAGCTCGATGGCCATGACCTTGTCGCATCGGCCTTCGATTTCGCCTTCATGGGCGGCTCGATGGGCTCGGTGGTCGGCGAACGTTTCACCCTCGCTGCGGAACGCGCGCTGGAACTGGGCTGCCCGTTCGTGAACTTCTCCGCCAGCGGCGGCGCGCGCATGCAGGAAAGCCTGTTCTCGCTGATGCAGATGGCCAAGACTTCAGCCGCACTGGGGCGAATGCGCGCCGCCGGCTTGCCGTACATATCGGTGCTCACCCATCCGACCACCGGCGGCGTGTCCGCCAGCTTTGCGATGCTCGGGGATATCAACATCGCCGAGCCCGAGGCCTTGATCGGTTTTGCCGGCCAACGCGTTATCGAACAGACCGTGCGCGAGAAGCTGCCTGAAGGGTTCCAGCGCAGTGAATTCCTGCTTGCACACGGCACCGTCGACCAGATCGTCGACCGCCGCGAGATGCGTGGTCGGCTGGCGCACCTGCTGGCGATGCTGATGAACCGCCCTGCGCCGCTGGACGACGCGGAGGCCGCATGAGCCGGCGTTACTTCGGCACCGACGGTATCCGCGGCAGGGTCGGCGAGGGCGTGATCTCGGCAGACTTCGTGTTGCGCCTGGGCAATGCCTATGGTCATGCACTGACCGCGGCGGCACGCGAGCAGGACCGGGTCTGGCGCAATCCCATGGTTCTGATCGGCAAGGACACCAGGATTTCCAACTACATGTTCGAGGCTGCACTTGAAGCCGGCCTGGTCGCCGCGGGCGTGGACGTGCAACTGATGGGTCCGATGCCGACTCCTGCGGTGGCGCACCTGACCCGATCGATGCGCGCCGATGGCGGCATCGTCATTTCCGCCTCGCACAACCCGCATAACGACAACGGCATCAAGTTCTTCTCCGCACATGGTGAAAAGCTCGACGACGCAACCGAACTGGCAATCGAAGCCGCACTCGACCAGCCGTTCAGTACGGTGGCATCGGAGTTGTTGGGCAAGGCGGTGCGAACCCGCGACACCATTGGCCGCTATGTCGAAGCCTGCAAGAATTCGGTACCGAAGGGCTTCAACCTGGACGGCATGCGGATCGTTGTGGATTGCGCGAACGGAGCGACCTACCAACTCGCCCCGCTGGTGCTGCGCGAACTCGGCGCTCGTGTCGAGGCCATCGGCGTCGAGCCGAACGGGCTGAACATCAACGAAGGCGTCGGTTCAACGCATCCTCAGTTGTTGGCTTCGCGCGTGCGCGAGACCGGCGCCGACCTCGGCATCGCCTTCGATGGCGACGGCGACCGCGTGCTGTTTGTCGATGCCGATGGCAGCGTGCATGACGGCGACGACCTGCTGTACGTGCTGGCCTGCGACTGGCAGCAAAGTGGGCGCCTGGATGGCCCGGTGGTCGGGACGTTGATGACCAACTATGGTTTCGAGTGTGCGCTTGGCGAGCGCGGCATCGACTTCCTGCGCGCCAAGGTCGGCGACCGTCATGTGCACCAGCAGTTGCTGGCGCATGGCGGCGTACTTGGTGGCGAAGCATCGGGGCATTTGCTGTGCCTGGACCGTACCAGTACCGGCGACGGCATTGTCAGTGCGTTGCAGGTGCTGGAAGTGTTGCAGCGGCGGGGTATTGGCCTGGCCGAAGCATTGCAGGGCTTGCACAAGGTTCCGCAAAAAACCATCAACGTGCGCTATGCCGGCACCAGCAAGCCGGCCGAAGCCGCCAGCGTGCAGGCTGCGCTCGTGCAGGCACAGGCCAGCGTCGAGGGACGTGGTCGCGCCTTCCTGCGTGCGTCTGGCACCGAGCCGGTGGTGCGGGTCACGGTCGAAGCCGATGACGTCGCGCTGGTCGATGCCACACTGGAACGCCTCGCCGCAGCCGTGCACGATGCTGCCGCCGTTGCAGCGACCTGATCGAAGTCTCAAACCTATAGCCCCGCGGCGGATCCACACTCCGCGCAACCCTTGCAGGCCAGATGCCATGAGCAGCCGGATCCCGACCCTCGATATTCGCCGTTTCACCCAGCCAACAAGCCCTGAAGACCGCCAGGCCTTCATCGACGAGCTTGGCGCCGCGTACCGCGAATGGGGGTTTGCCGGCATCCGCAGCCACGGCATTCCGCAGCAACAGATCGATGAGGCTTACCGGACTTTCCAGGCCTTTTTCGTACTACCGGAAGCGGCCAAGCGCAAGTACCACGTGGCGGGTGGCGGCGGTGCGCGTGGTTACACGCAGTTCGGCGTGGAAACCGCGAAGGGCGCGCAGTATTCCGACCTTAAGGAGTTCTGGCACATCGGTCGCGAAATCCCGCGCGATTCGCAATATGCCACGGACATGCCCGAGAACCTGTGGCCGGACGAAGTGCCCGGTTTCCAGCGGGTCGGCTATGGCCTGTACCAATCGCTGGATGCACTCGGTTCACAAGTACTGTCGGCACTGGCCCTGCATATCGGGCTGGCCGTGGACTATTTCGCCGACAAGACCGACTTCGGCAATTCGATCCTGCGCCCGATCCACTATCCACCAATCACCGCCGATGACATCCCCAATGTCCGCGCCGGTGCGCACGAGGACATCAATCTGATCACTTTGCTGGTCGGTGCCAGCGCCGCTGGCCTGGAAGTGTTGTCGAAGAAGGGCGAGTGGGTGCCGTTTACATCGGACGCCGACACGATCGTCGTCAACATCGGCGACATGCTGCAGCGCCTGACCAACCATGTGTATCCATCGACCACGCATCGCGTGGTGAACCCACCTGGAGAACAGGCGCGCCAGCCGCGCTATTCCACGCCGTTCTTCCTGCACCCGAATCCGGATTTCCTGATCGACGTGCTGCCGTCCACGATGTCCGCGGACAACCCCAGTCGCTATCCGGAGCCGATCACCGCACAGGATTATCTGGAAGAACGCCTGCGCGAGATCAAGCTGAAGTAAGCCAGATCAGGATGGTGCATGCTGGGTTTAGAACCCGCTGGCTTTACTTGGCCATCCAGAAGTACACCGCAGCCATGCGCTTGGCCTCCAGTGTGTCTCCGCAATAGGCGGTGGCGCTGTGGATCATGTTGCTCTGGTAGAGCAGCAGGCTGTTGTATCGGTACGGGATCGAGACATCCTCGACGAACGAGTCGGGTGGCACGAAACGTGTGCCCAGCGCTTCAACCAGGTTTGCGTTCGGTGGCGGGGCGATGTTGCCGCCAAGCCGTCCCATCGGCAGCCGCTGGCGGTAGAAGCTGGTGCCGCAATGGGCGGGCACGCCTGGGTTTAGGTAGAGAACCGCAGCGTAGCGACACAACCTGCGCGAGTCCGTGTGCGGGCGCGGTTCGCATTCTCCGGCGCCGACGACCTGGATGCAGTTGTGGTTGAGCCGGGCGTTGTCGTCGCCGGTGTCGCCGACCCAGAGTTTCTTCGCACCAGTCGCGGCCCTGACCTTGTCCTCGATGATATCCAGCTCATCAGGCAGCAGGCCGGGGATCACCCTCCGGCCAGGCCAGCTTTCCTGCTTGAACGGGTAGCCATCGATCCAGTCTGTACGCTGCAATGTCCTTGCGCGCACGGCATCAGGGTCGGGCAGGGCATCGTCGAACAACCAGTAGTCGCGCCCTTCGGTGGGCTTGCGGTACGGCAAGATGCGCATCGATTGTGCGGGGCGATTCATCGCGCCGACTATACCGGCTGGCGTAGATGCCTTGCTAAACTGCAAATACTGCAACCATCGGAAGAAATCATGCGCCAGAGGATCGTTGCCGGAAACTGGAAGCAGCATGGCGATCGCGTGTTTGCGCGCATGCTGGTCGATGCGGTCATCGCCGGCCCGGCACCCGCCGGCGTCGTTCGGGTGATCCTGCCGCCGCTGCCGTACCTGACCGAGCTGATCGACCGCTGCGATGCCTGCGGCCTGAAGTTCGGCGCGCAGGATGTCAGCGCCAATGAGCAGGGGGCCTATACCGGCGAAGTGTCCGCTTCGATGCTGGAAGACATCGGTGCATGCTACGGGTTGGTCGGCCACTCCGAGCGGCGCCATTACCATCAGGAAAGCAACGAGCTGATCGCAGCCAAGTTCATGGCTGCCAAGAACGCCGGCCTGATCCCGATCCTGTGCGTAGGTGAATCCCTGCGTGAACGCGAATCAGGCCAGACCGAATGGCGTATCGAGCAGCAGCTGCAGGCGGTGTTCGATGTTGCCGGGAAACATGCATTCGCCGGTGCGGTGGTCGCCTACGAGCCAGTGTGGGCGATAGGGACTGGCCAGACCGCCAGCCCGGCCCAGGTCCAGGCCGTGCATGCGTTTATCCGTGGCGAGATCGCCGCGCGCGATGCTACAATTGCGGATTCACTGCCGATCCTCTATGGCGGCAGCGTCAAGCCCGACAATGCCGTCAGCCTGTTCTCGCAGGCAGATGTCGACGGTGGGCTCATCGGCGGCGCCTCCCTGGTCGCTGCCGACTTCCTGGCCATCGTGGCGGCTGCTGCCGTCTGATCCAGCCCAATTCGCACCATCTGATACGGAACCACGCACCATGCTGTTGCAACTCGTGAATGTGCTTTACGTTCTGGTGGCCATTGCCATGATCGGCCTGATCCTGATGCAGCGCGGTACAGGCGCGCAGGCAGGCTCGGGTTTTGGTGGCGGCGCGTCGGCCACCGTGTTCGGTTCCCGTGGGTCGTCCAATTTCCTGACCAAGAGCACCAAATGGTTGGGGGTGCTGTTCTTCGGCATCAGCCTGGGCATGGCGTATTACGCCAGCAAGACTGCACGCGAAGGCAATGGACCGACCGCAGCCGACCTCGGCGTGATGGGGCAGACTGCGCAGACCAAGCAGCCGGCTCCCGTTGCCAAGGTGCCGACCGCACAAGTCCCCGCAGCAGGCGCAACGCAGCCGGCCAGCCCGGTCAACCTGCCGCAGTATGACCAGAAGGCCCCGGCCGGATCGGCGCCTGCGCAGCAGGCACCCACGCCAGCGGCACCGGCGCAAGGCAAGTAATCGGCCTTACAATATTGGCGGCGCAAGCTGCACCCGTTTGTTTGCCCAGGTGGCGGAATTGGTAGACGCACTACCTTGAGGTGGTAGCGATTTAGGTCGTAGGGGTTCGAGTCCCCTCTTGGGCACCAATTAGAAGTAACAAAAAACCCGCAGCGATGCGGGTTTTTCTTTGGCCCCGGACTGGTCTGCAACTAATCCGTCGGATAGTAAATGTGCCTGCTACCAGGCTCGAAATGATTGACGTCCAGCGTCCACTGGATATTCGGCCAGAGGTAGGTGAGCGTTTTCTGCCTGGGTCGGAAGGCGGCGGTATACAGGGTTGCACGGCTGCGTTCATGCGCGAGTGAAAAAAGCGGCGGACGCAGGAATGCGGCGATGAATTTGTCCTGTGGTTCCTGGTGCAGGGTCAACCGCCGCAACAGATAATGTTCGCGTTCTATGGTGGCTGTTTGATACACATGGCCGCTGACTTCGAAGCCAGGCTGATGGTTTGTAGCCACGGCTGCGGTCGTCACTTGAGCGGGTCTGTCGGGCGACAGGTGAACCGTTACACGGGCTCCGCTGGCGTCGAGAGCGGTGACGTTGTAGGCCATGTGCGTCGGGATGCGGGCAAGTGCCACCGCTGCCTCGGCGACCGTTGAGCATGTCTCGAGTACATAACGCAGCACGATTGGAACGCCGAATCCCACGCCAACCTCGCGCCTGCCTCCGAACGTCAGCGACAGCGCCAAGCCATCTTCGTTGATTCCATCGACCAGGCCTACCAGACAATCACTGGTGCCCAGCACTCGACGCGTACCCCACTGCGTATGCAGGATCAGCGCGTCGAAGAGTTTCGAAGAATAGTCGTAATTGCGAACCAACAGCGGCTCGTGCCCCGGCCAGATGGCCTGCGAGCAGGCACTGTCATAAGCCGGCGGGCACCAGAGACTGAGGAACCTGGCTGCCAGGTCGCCGCCACCTGCTAGCTCGGCCAGTTTCGCCCATCGCGGCACGAACTCCGGCATGTGCAATTCAAGCGCTCTTCGGCACGCCAGGAAGCTTGGGCGCGCCAGGCTGCCGTCGCGGACATACCACTGACGATACGCAGGCCATAAACGCCCGAACACACCCTGCCAGGCGTGTCCGGACGCATCGTCTGCCATCGCGGTAAACGTGATGTTCAAGATGACATCCTGGTGACTTGAGTTATGCCAAGGCTGCCATCAGAGAAACTTGAAATCGTGCGCGGCGATTTCCTCTTTTACCGGCCCTGTGAGCGGCTCGGCCAGATACTGGCCGCGAATCCCGTCGATCCACTTGCGTGATCGTTCGGTGAGCGCGAAGCCGTCGGTCATGGCCCGGCCGCGGGTCACCAGGATGCCCAGATCGGCGCCTTCATAGCGGTAGTCACCGGTCTTGAGGATACGCAGGAAGAACGCCTCGTTCTCGTTGCGCACGGCACGCCTGTGATAATCGAAACGCGAGAACGTCACCTTGCCATCGTCGTCCATCCGCCATATCCCCGTTTCCGGCGCACGGGTAATGCGATCAATCGAATCGTCGGTGTGCTTGATCACCATCTGGCACCACGAATCAATATTTTGTGGATCGGCCCAGCGGGCGTTGAGCTCGGGGATGTCCACGTTGAACGGGACACCCGAGAATTCCAGGAGATGAAACAGCGCCAGCGGCGCATCGGCATGGGCGAATGCCGCATGGTTGGTCATGGAACTTGCGCCAGTGATTCGCGGGTTCAATTCACCCAGAAAGATTTCGCGGGTCTTGATGTCGATCAGGAAGTCGAGCTCGAAATAACCCCGATAGCCTTCCTTTCGCAGCTGCTCGCCGAAGGCGAATGTGTAATCGCGGGCCTTGGCGCGGACGCGGGCAGAAAATGCATTGGCGAATATTTCATTGCCGCACCAGCCGCCCCGGTAAGGCGTCAGTTCACCGAAGCCGACCAATTCTGTCATCAAGGGTCCGACAATCGTTCCCGACTTGGTCGCACAGGCCTCGATCGCGGCGCCGCGGCAGTTGATCCGCTTCATCACCTTGATCTCGCCATGGCCGATGATTTCATCCGCGTGCTTGGCAAAATCAGCCTCGCACTTGATGAAGAACGTGGTGTGCCCGGAATCGCCATATGCCGATTGCAGCACCAGGTCATCGCCGAGCTTGGCTTTCGCGGCAACCTCGGTCAGATGCTTGTAGTCATTGATCTGCGACAAGGCATTCGGAACGCTTGGAACCCCTGCCTTGTTGCCGATCCGGACCGTCTCGATCTTGTTGTCCAGGCGGCTGCGCAACTCGGCGGGCGGAAACCATATCTTCGCGCCAAGCTCTTTCGACAGCGCCTCTGTCTGTTCGTCGAACATCAGGAAGATGAACTTCGGCTCGCCACCGCGCTGCGCGATGTGATCGATCACTTCCTTGTGTTGCAACAGGTAGTTGTTGATGTCTTCGATGGACTCGAATTCGGCATGCGGTTGTTCCGACGGGCAGAACACGTTCGGATGCTGGCCGTCGTAGCAGTCGATATAGGAGATGAAGCTGAAGTTCTTGGCCCATTCATCGAGACCGAGCAGGTTGAAGTTGGTCGCGCTGATGAAGTAGATGGGCTCCTCGTGACGATGGAAGAAGCGACGGACTTCTGAAATGTTCTTGAGTTTCTTGTGTGCTGTCATGATCAGGCCTCCGTAGGCATCGAATGCGTCAGTGCGGAGTCGCCGAGCGCCTCCTCGGTGAAGATGCGCAAGCCAAGGTCAGGCCTGTAGCCATGTATTTCCTTGACGTCGAGCGCACGCATGAATCGCAGGATTTCTTTCGAGATGATTTGCCCCGGCACCAGGATCGGGAATCCGGGCGGATAGGGAATGATGAAAGCCGTCGATACCAGTTCGCGACCCGCATCCATGGCCGCCTCCATCGAGCCGTCCTCCAGCAGGAAGTATTCACACTTGGCTTCGTCATATGCGAGGAAGAATGCGGAACGGATGTCGCCCTCGTCGGTTCCTTCGTCGAGGCCACGCCGAAAGCTGTCGTGGAATCGCGAGAAATCTGGTAGTGGCGGATAGTCTTCGGTGAGTGATTTAACCTTGCCTTCGAATGCACGCTGTTCGACCGCACTGGCGTCCTCGGATTGCGATTCAAGGTCGCGGGCGATGCGCACCAGCACTTCGACCAGATACGCAACGGAAGACAGCGTCGTACCGATATTGGTCATGAACAGCACGGTGTTGCGCGAGGTCTTGTTGATCTGGATGCCGTGCTTGTTCATCAAGATTTCGTTTTTGAACGTGTCGCCATCGAAACCCGCCTTGCCTACTGCGAGTGTGACGCGACTGGCGTCCAGCGCGAACTCGTCCTTGGCAAAGGCATTCCAGGTGTCGTTCCAGCCCGACTCGGAGTCCCAGTAGGATTTGATGTTCGATTGGCGGTGTGCCTCGGGAATCAGCTCATTGACCGACAGCACCTTGAAATAGCGACGCAACAGTGGATGCGAGTCGATCGCCTTGCGCATCGACATCGCCGCCTCGATCTGCTTCTGCACCAGTTCGAAGCCCTCCAGTTCAACCTGCCGTCGGCCCACATCGAGCGAGGCGATGATCTGGTAGTTGGGCGACGTGGATGTATGCGTCATATAGGCTTCGTGGAACGCCTGTTCGACTTCGCCCTTGAAGTCCTGGTCATGCACATGGATCATCGAACCCTGTCGCAACGAGGTCAGGGTCTTGTGCGTGGATTGCGTGGCGTAGACGCGAACGCGGGCTTTGCCGGGATCGGGGATCAGCCGCACGTCGAGCAGTTCCTCGTCGCTCAGCCCTTCGATCTCCTGCTTGTGTGCCGCGTAACGCTCGACACTTGCCGGCGCGCGGTATCGGTCACGCAGCACTTGCGCCGTTGCCATGGCCGTACGCTGGCGATAGGTGGGCGAAAAGCGCGCGAAGGCAAACCAGGCCTCATCCCACAGGAACACCAGGTCCGGCTTGATCGCCAGGCATTCTTCCATCACCCGCTCTACGTTATAGATGATGCCGTCGAAGGTGCAGTTGGTCAGCAGCAGCATCCGCACGCGGTGCAGTTTTCCGGCCCGCTTGAGCTTCAGTAGCTGATGCTTGATTTCACGCAGCGGGACCGCCCCGTACATCGAGTATTCGCTGAGTGGATAGCTATCCAGATAGATGACATGGGCACCGGAGAGCACCATGCCGTAGTGGTGCGATTTGTGGCAGTCGCGGTCGACCAATACGATGTCGCCCGGCCTGACGATGGCCTGGACCACGATCTTGTTGCAGGTTGACGTACCGTTTGTCGCGAAAAATGTGTGTTTGGCACCAAAAGCACGCGCCGCCAGTTCCTGTGCCCGCTTGATTGGACCAACCGGTTCCAGCAGGGAGTCAAGGCCACCGGACGTCGCTGAAGTTTCCGCCATGAAGATGTTCATGCCGTAGAACTCGCTCATGTCCTGTATCCAATGCGAACGGATCAGCGACTTGCCCCGGCTGATCGGCATTGCATGAAACACACCTGTTGGCTGCTTGGAATACTCCTTCAAGGCGGTGAAGAAAGGCGTGTTGTAACGGGAACTGATGCCACGCAGGATATTCAGGTGCAGCTCGGTGAAATTTTCCTGGTTGTAGAACACGCGAGCGCACTCGCCGAGGTTCCGGGAAGCGATCTGTTCCACCGACCGATCAGTCACGAGGAAAATATCCAGCTCCGGGCGGATCTTCCGTAACAACCGGCAAAGCTCTGGGCCGTAGTCTTCCGGATCCATCGAAGCGAGGTTTTCGTCACCGACCCGGCGCAGGTACCGGTTGAGAACTTCCAACTTGTTGGCGGAGGCGAATGCGAAGTCGTATCGCACCACCACGGACTGGATGTCGTGGTTAAACAGTACGGCGATCAGTGCGTCTTCGAACGAACCGACGATCACCGGCTCGTAAACAAATCTATCGTCAGGCTGGCGTTCATCGCGAAGTGCCTGGCATTGCGAATCCTGCTGGCTTGCACTCATGTTGTCCACGATCAGCACTTCAAAGAAGGGCCGCGCACGTGTCTTGTGCTGCGGCTCCATGTGCTCTGGCTCATCCGCTGATTCGCGCTCGGGATCGATTACGAACTCGTCCAGGTGCCTGCGATATGCACCGGTCTGGAACGTGCGAACCATCCGGTTGATGGCAATCGAGAATGCTTCGTGATCATCACGGGCAAGGATCCGATGCAGTTGTTCAAGCCCGCGGCGCCCGGGAAACGCCCAGTAGGCTTCGATGGGACCCAGCGCCCAGAGCAGGGAGTGAGCCTTGTCGAGCAACTTTTCGCGACTCTCGCTATCGGTAACGTTGCCGAGTTGCTTGGCAACGCTCTTCAGGGACGTCCAACGATCATTGCGCAGGTGCGATGCGGAGTAGTAATCACTGAGCGGCGCTGGCGCTCTGTCTTCGCTTCGCGCGAATTCCATGCCGGTACCAAATTCAGGGCGGGATTCAGGCTCGCCAGCTATGGGTGTGTCGCGCTTGGCCCGACGATTTCGAGGGGGCGCTGATGATTTGTTGACTGGATACTCCCTATTAAGAGTGTGATGAATTTGTGGTGGCGCGCCACAACCTACAGTCCGTGGACGGCCTCTGACGGATTCAAGGCTAGTAGGTCATCTTGCCCGGGATGTGTGCAGAAAGCGGCGCGACAGTTTCAGGCGCTCCCGCCCCCATGCCGGCCATGCCGCCCTTGGCCGGCATGGCCAGGGGGCCGAGCGTGTCAAGGAAGGCAGCCACGTTGGAGTCGCGGCGATAGACTGAGAAGTCGACCTCGCGGTCGCGAAAACTCTTCAAGGGCTGGCCCAGGCCATTGACCCCGGTCTCGCGCTGACGACGGACCCGTGCGAAATCGATTTCGGCGGGCAGTGTTTCCGAGGCGCCTGCCGCCTGTGCAAGTACCGTCCCCGACGGATCGACAATGCAGGACCGACCGATGCCGCCTGCGGCCAATCCGTTGATGTCGAATACATAGCACTGGAACTGCACAGCGGTTGCGCGAGCGATGGCAAGCTCAACGTCACGATCAATGGTGCCGGTCAGCACCGGATGCAGCAGCACTTCGGCACCCATGGCGGTGAGGGTGCGCGTGGTTTCCGGCAACCAGATGTCATAGCAAATCGACAGACCGAAGCGGCCGACCGATGGCACATCGAAAACGCAGAATTCCTTGCCGGCGGTAACGTCTGCTTCGTACGGGCGGAATGGAAACATCTTGCGGTAACGGGTAACGACCGTGCCCGTCGGATCGATCACGGATGCCGTGTTGTAAAGCGCACCATCCGCGCCGCGTTCAAAAACCGAACCGGTGATCAGCCACACGCCATGTTTGGCGGCAGCGGCCTGCAATGCTTCTTCTTCCGGGCCCGGCAATGCCACCGGGTGGTTGGGCACTGGTCCGCACATGGCCAGCTCACTGAACACGATCATCTGGGTCCAGGGGAATCGCAGCATCACCAGATCCATCCGATGGAGCATGGCAACGAGATTGCTGGTCATGGCCGGCACGTGCATCTGGACGCCGGCAATAGCAAAGGGGACGCTCATGGAGTTCCTTCTTGTAGTAGATCCCGCTCGGGAAGCAGGGAACGAGGGGATCGGCCAGTCGCGTCAAATGGAAGCACAACGATCTAAAGATCAGCGGCGCAGAGTTAGGCCGCCGTGATGGCAATCCATCAACAGGGCCAAATCACTTTCGGCGCTTGGCCGGTGGAATGTTGAATGGGCGGGGAGCCCTCACCGCAAGATGCCCTTGGCCGTACGTGCGGCCGGACACTGCGGGATCGAAATTAAGCTTTATTAAAGCTTAAGATTCTTAAGTATTTGAATAGTATAGCATATTATTCAAATCCTGTCCAAGAAAAACCTTTCGGAAAAGAGAATAAAGAAGGGGGGGAGGGCAACAGAAGCTCGGGTCAGCAAGTCACTGCGGCTGCTCGAACTCATCCTCTGCCAATGCCAGGAACGCCCAGAACGGAACCTCGCGCTGTGCCCAGTCGGTGGCGGCTTCCTGCAGGATATCCAGCAGGGTGTCGAAGCTGGCTTCGTCGGCATTACGCAAGTCGCTGGCATCGTCGAACAGCAATGCATAGCCCGCTGCAGGCAGCCAGGCCATGTCGCGCAGCTGGTCGCTGAGTGCATCCCAGTTGCGGCCGCTGCCGGTCGGGGTGTCGAGCGCGCTGGACATGCGCAGCAGCAAGGTCGCCTTGGTCTTGCAACCACGCAGGTCGATGCTGCGTGCCAACAGGCCGGCATCGCGCGCGGCCATGCCAATGGTGCGCAGATCTTCATTGGTGGCGAAGTACACACCGGCTTGGCCAGGGTCGTCCAGGCCAAGGTCGAACCCGGATTCACTCATCGCAATGCTCCGCTGGCCGTGCCTGGGTCGAAGGCGCGGAAGCTGTCGTAGTGGTCACTGGTGTAGTACCAGACTTGTGGTGGATTGCCGCCGGTGATGATTCGGCGCGTGCCGCGATGCGACAGGCCTGGCGTGTCGACGGTGTATTCGTGGTACCAGCCACGCGGATTGCGTGGAAGGTGGCCTTCGCGGTTGCCGAACACGCTGCCATCCTGACGATGCGGGAAAGGGCCGCCGCGCTGGATGAGTGCAATGGTGTTGCGTGCCTCGGCGGGCAGGAAGCCCGGCAAGCGTGCATCGGGCAGGGATTGCGCAGCCGATGGAGTGGGGAATTCGACCGGCGCTGGCACGCGGGTTGGTGCTGGAGTACTTGCGACCGGCGATATCTGCCGTGGCGCCGTGTCATGCGGCCAGTATTGCCATGCCAGCAGCAATGCGATGGCAAGCAGCCACCAGGCCCAGTGGATGCGCGGGTTGTTCGACTTGGGCATCGCTCAGTCGCTGCGGATATCGAACGGCGGGTGCTGGTTGAGATTACCGTCGGCTTCAAGGATGGCGAAGGTATTGCGGTCGCCATCGAACACCACCGGGATCGACGGCTGGAACATCGGGCGACGTACGAACTTGAGTTGCCAGCCAAAGCGCTCCAGGTCGCCCAGGGTTTCCAGCTGGGCCGCATTCAAGTCGGTGCGAAGTTCGTGCTTGCTGCGCTCGGCGTCCTTGCGGCGTTCATCGGTCATCGCGGGCTCCTGTGCGGCAGTCGGGTTGGGCGTGCAGAATGGCGCTGTCCCAAAATGCATGCAAGCCCATGACCCAGGATCCTCGCATCGACGCCTACATCGAACGCGCCGCGCCGTTCGCCCAGCCGATCCTGAGCCAGTTGCGCGAGGCCGTGCATGCGGCATGTCCGCAGGTCGAGGAATCGATCCGCTGGAGCATGCCCAGCTTCAGCCACGCCGGCGGCATCGTGTGCCAGATGGCGGCATTCAAGCAGCACGCGTCGTTCGGCTACTGGAAGCATGCGCTGGTGATGGGCGAGGGCGTCGAGCGCGACGGCATGGGCAGCTACGGCAAGATGACCTCGATCAAGGACATCCCGTCGAAGAAGCAATTGCACGCCGATATCCGCAAGGCCGTGAAGCTCAATGAGGACGGCGTCAAGGCGCCTGCCGCGCGTAAGTCGGCAGCGAAGCCCGCGCCGGAAGTCCCTGGCGAACTCGCCGCTGCATTGAAGAAGAACAAGGTGGCGAAGGCGACTTTCGATGCGTTTCCGCCCGGCTGCAGGCGCGAGTACATCGAGTGGATCACCGAAGCCAAGCGCGAAGAAACCCGCACCAAGCGTATCGCGCAAACCATAGAGTGGCTGGCTGAAGGGAAGCGTCGCAACTGGAAGTACGAAAACTGCTGAGCGCTGCGGGCGATCCAACCAACGGCGGCGCCTACCGCCAAGCGTTCGCTACGCGGCTCGAAATGCCGCTACGCGAGCGCTCGGCGGTCTCGCCGCCTGCCAGGCATCTAGTACACCGTATCGGTACGCATGACCGGATAGCGGTTGGTGCCGTTGTCCCAGGCCGGATGGCGGCGATAGAAGAAATCCAGCCGTGCGGACGGATCCTTGGCGAAGTCGGCATCGTCGCGAAGCTTCTTTTCAAACGCAGCCTTCAACGCCGGATCGTGCGCCATCATCAAGCGCGCCTGTTCCTCGGCGACGTACGGTTCCATGTATTCCTTCTGTTCGAACGCATTGTTGAAGTCGCCCCAGGCCGCCATTGAGTCCGGCGCTTGCGGCTCCAGGACGTTGATCACCAAGCGAGATTTATCCTGCGCGATCGGCACGTATAGCGAACCTGCGGCGATGTCGGCAGTGCTGTTGCGCCATTCACCCTTGAGGCTCACGCGCTGATGGCCTTCGACCGAATTCGGCGCGAACTTCGCGCTGTCTGCAACGAATACCTGTGCCTGCATGCCGCGGGTCGCATTGATGAGCACGCGGAAGTCGATTCCGTGAATCAACAACTGCTTCGCTACGGCGACGGCGTATTGCTGCGGGACCAGGTAACCGCCCTTGGGTGCGGTGATGATCACGTTTGGCACGATCTCGTCGCGCAGCGGCAGCTTCCATACCTGCGGCGTGGTTTCGTCGTAGTGGGTCATCAGCGTGCCGGATACATCCGATGGCGTGCGCGTATAGGCATAGCCGAGGAAATCAATCATGCGCACCTTGTCGGTGGCCTTGTAATCCAGCGGCACCGGCTGCCCTCCCAGCTTGCGTGCATGCTGGTCGGCATCATGCGCCAGGGCCTGCCATTGGCTGGCGTTGGCGGCGGTCAGTTCCAGCGCATCCAGCACGGCGTTGTAGGTCGTGCGCACGCGATGCGCGTAGTTCTTCCAAGAATGGGTTTCGACCAGGATGCCGAGGCGGTTGCGCAGCACGTAATAGCCATCGGAGAAACGCGGCGTGTTGACGCCATGCACGAAGCCCGAGGTCGGGTCGTCGTAGGTCGCCAAGCTGGGATAGAACGCCACCGGCAACGAACCCTGCGTGGACAATTTCGCCACCATTCCATCGCGCAGCGCGCGCCCGGCTGTTCGTAGCGCTTCATCGCCGGAGTTGGTGGGCTCGCCGGTGATCGACACATCGTGCTGGAACTTGGCGCCGTCGGTGACGTGCAGGTCGAGTTCCACCAGCGGATCCCACGCGTTGACCAAGCCGAGCAGGGCCTGCATCTCGGGCGTATCGGCCTTCACGTAATCGCGGTTGAGGTTGTAGCGCTGGCCGGTGACGCGAAAGCCCATCTGCTCCGGGCCGCGCTGGTTGGGGCGGTTCCACGCGCGGAAGTTCTCGTGGCCATCAACGTTGAACACCGGCACGAACAGCAGCACTGTCTTGTCCAGCACGCCTTTGCCGACCTTGCCTTCCAGCAGGTCGCGGATCAGCCAGAACCCGGCGTCCTTGCCGTCGATCTCGCCGGCATGGATGCCGCCCTGCGCAAGCACTACCGGCAGCCCTTTCGCTCGTGCGGTCTTGGCATCCAGCGCGCCGCTGGTCGACACCGCCATCGCCTTCATCGGCCGGCCTTCGGGCGTGGTGCCGAAATCGAAGCAACGCACCGATGCCGGGTAGGCCTTGGCGAATGCATCGCACAGTGCGATGACCTCATCGTAACGACCGGTAATGGTGAAGCCGGAGCGCTCGGAGACCGTGCTGAGTGGGGTATCGGCCGCAGTGGCGCCGAACGAACAGGCGAGCAGGGCGGCAAGCAGCAGGGTACGACGCATGGGTGGTCTCCGGGTTGGACGGTGGTAAAGCGTGGCGATTCCGAACGGTTGATGTTAACCGCGCAGCGGTTGCGCCGGGACTGACTTTTGTCATGAATGCGAATGTGGGACTGCATGCGAGAATCCGCAATCGCCCAGCCTCAGGACCCGCCATGACTACGACCCTGTATTACGCCCCCGGCGCAGCCAGCTTGCTGGTGCATTGGTTGCTGATCGAAACCGGCGAGCCTCACCAGCTGCACCTGGTCGATACCGCGGCCAAGGCGCAGAAGACGCCCGAATACCTGGCACTGAACCCGAATGGCGTGGTGCCGACGCTGGTCATCGATGGCACGCCACATTACGAGGCCGCCGCGATGGCGATGTTGTTGGCCGAGCGTCACCCGCAGGTCAACCTCGCCCCTGCGTTCGATGATCCGCGCCGCGCCGACTACCTGCAATGGATGTTCAACCTGGCCAATATGGTGCAGCCGTTGTTCCGGCAGTGGTGGTATCCGCATGAGCCGGCCGGCGATGCAAATGTCGATGCCGTGCGCACGGAATGTGCCACGCGTGTCGGGGTGCAGTGGCAGCGCATCGAGAACCATCTGGCTGCGCATGGGCCGTACATGCTTGGAGAAGCTCCAACCATTGCCGACTTCTACCTGACCATGTTGATGCGTTGGTCGCGTGGCATGCCGAAACCTGCGACCGAATGGCCACATCTGGCCGCGTTGGCGCAGCGGATGAAGGCACGTCCATCGTTCACTGAACTGTATCGGCGTGAAGGCCTGACTGAATGGGCATGAGTGTACGGATGTGATGCGACAATCGCCGCAGGCCGCGCGAACACACGGCACGGCATCGGTTAGGCTTGTGATTCCGCAACGCCTGAGCCGCGCATGACCCAGACCGCCATCGCACCGGACCCGAACGCGCGCCTGCCACGGCAGATCCCGTACATCATCGGCAACGAAGCCTGTGAGCGATTCAGCTTCTACGGGATGCGCAACATCCTGGTGCAGTTCCTGGTCAGTAGCGTGATCCTGGCCTACATCCCCGAGGGCCAGCGCGAAGGCGCGGCCAAGGATGTATTCCACAGCTTCGTGATTGGCGTGTACTTCTTCCCGTTGCTCGGTGGCTGGCTGTCGGATCGCTTCTTCGGCAAGTACAACACCGTGCTGTGGTTCTCGCTGATCTACTGCGCCGGCCACGCCTGCCTGGCGATGTTCGAAGACAACCGCAATGGGTTCTATACCGGGCTGTTCCTGATCGCGCTGGGCTCGGGCGGGATCAAGCCACTGGTAGTCAGCTTTTGCGGCGATCAGTTCACCACCGCAAACAAGCACCTCGCGAAGATCGTGTTCGATGCGTTCTACTGGACGATCAATTTCGGCAGCTTCTTCGCATCCCTGCTGATGCCGCTGTTCCTGCGCAACCTTGGGCCGTCGGTGGCATTCGGTGTTCCCGGCGTGCTGATGCTGATCGCGACCATCATTTTCTGGCTGGGCCGTGGCAAATATATCCGCGTACCACCGAGCCGCGGCGAAGACCCGGATTCCTTCTACAACGTTGCCCGTACCGCACTGACCACGCAGGTGCCGGGGCAGGGGCGCGGCGGTTTGCTGATGGCTGGCTTTGGTGTCGCGCTGGCGCTGTTCATGCTCGGAAGCTGGGCGCTGCATGCCTGGTTCGGTGTGGAGGTGTCGTATTGGCCTGAAGGCTTCCATTTCGTGATCACCGCGTGCCTGGCGTTGGGTGCGTTGATTGCGTTCGGCGGCATGGGCGTATCGATGCAGCTTGATCGCGCGCGTGGGCGGCATCCCGATGCTGCGGTGGACAGCGTGCGTGCGGTGCTTCGCATCCTGATCGTATTCGCGCTGACCACGCCGTTCTGGTCGCTGTTCGACCAGAAGGCCAGCACCTGGGTGATCCAGGGCAAGTCGATGATGGTGCCGCACGAGTTGTGGTGGTGGCCGAGTTGGCTGGTCAAGGAGGCCAGCCAGATGCAGGCGCTCAATCCTCTGCTGATAATGGTGATGATCCCGTTCAACAACCTGGTGCTGTACCCGGCGCTGCGACGCATGGGCTGGGAGCCCACGGCACTGCGGCGGATGGGCTGGGGCATCGTGTTCGCTGGAATCGCCTGGATCTTTGCTGGCTTCATCCAGTTGCAGATCGACAGTGGCGCATCGACATCGCTTGCGTTGCAGACCTGGCCCTATCTGCTGCTGACATTCGGCGAGGTATTGGTGTCGGCTACCGCGCTGGAGTTCGCCTACAGCCAGGCCACGCAGTCGATGAAGGGCGTGATCATGGCGTTCTGGTACTTGGCCAGCACCTTCGGCAGCTTGTGGGTGCTGCTGTCCAATGTCGCCGTGCGCAATGACGTGATAACGGCACGGATCGCCAACACCGGCTATAGCGAGCACGCGTTCCTGATGTTCTTCTTCGCGGTATTCGCGTTCGTGGCAGCGCTTGCATTCGCGTTGTATGCCCGCAGCTATCCGATGCAGGACAACTACCGTGCCGTCTGATCGCGCTGGAGCCGCTGCATGAATCTGTCCGCTACCCTGGTCATCGTCGCCATCACCGTTTTGGTGTCATGGCGCGGTTTCAATGATCGTGCCTTGCTGGAGCGCCTGATCCTGTGGCCGCCGGCGGTCGAGCGGCGCAAACAATACGACCGTCTGCTGGGTTATGGCTTCGTGCATGCCGACTGGATGCACCTGCTGTTCAACATGATCACGTTGTATTCGTTCGGTGCCGCAGTGGAACGCATCTTCACCCAGTGGATCGGTGTGGTGGGTTTCGTGCTTTTCTACCTGTCGGCCATTGTCATTTCGATCCTTCCGACCTATATCGCCCATCGCCGCGATCCGAATTATCGCAGCCTGGGCGCATCCGGTGGGGTGTCGGCAGTGCTGTTTGCCTTCATCCTGTTTGATCCATGGTCGACGTTGATCATCTTTCCAATCCCGATCCCGATCCCGGCCTTCATCTTTGCCTTCCTGTATGTCGGCTACAGCATCTGGATGGATCACCGCGGGCGCGACAACGTCAACCACAGCGCGCACCTCTGGGGTGCGGCATACGGTGTGCTGTTCACCTTGCTGATGGAGCCGCGGGTGTTCACCCACTTCATGCAGACCTTGTTGCATCCTTCCTCAAACTGATACGAGATCAGCCATGGACAATCCTATCCAGCACGACCCGAAGACCCTCCGCTTCAATACCGTCGTCGATGATGTGACCGGCTACGTGGAATACGAGCTGGCGGAAGAGGTCATGACCCTTACCCACACCATCGTGCCGTCTGCGATCGGCGGGCGAGGTATTGCCGGTGCGTTGGTGAAGGCTTCGCTTGACCATGCGCGCGCGCAAGGATGGAAGGTCGTGCCGCAATGTTCCTATGCCGATACCTGGATGCGCAGGCATCCGGATTACGAGGGCTTGCGGGCCTGATCCAGGCTGTTTGCACGAAGCAATGGCACAATGTTGCCCAGGAATCTGACACTCCAGGGAACGGACATGGGTGAACTTTTATTGGCGGGCGTATTGGCGCTGCTTGCAGCAGGCTCGGCTACGGCCAGCGAGCCGGAGTTGCCTCCGATCCCGGAGAAGTCAGCGGCAGAGCTGTTCAAGGATGTGCCGGCGCCATGGCGTGATTACCTGATCCAGGCGCGTGGGGCCGAGCGGATTGCTGATCCGCTACAGCGCTGCCTGGCGTATCCGGATTTGCCGGGCAATCAATGGCCGAAGGGCCATGTCGAGGCGCATTGCAAGGATCATCAGGTCGTTGCGATGTTGATGGCGGATGCGCAACGGCGCCTGCAGGAAGGCAAGCTGGCCGAACTGGATGCCTACATCGCAGGCGCCATGGTCCGCCATGCGAAAGCAACCGAGTCCAGCGAGGAGATCCACTACTTCTTCCAGCAGTTCTTGAGCGAGACGGCGGATGCCTTTACTGCGGACTGGTTGCGGGCTGTGCCTGACAGCGCCTATGCATTGACTGCACGTGCGCTGTACTACTCAGGTGCGGCTGAACGTGTGCGGGGCACTAAATTTTCATCGGAAACGCCGCGCGAGGACCTTCGCAGGATGACCCAGCTCTACGACTTGGCGACTCCACTGTTCCGCAAGGCCATCGCATCCAAACCGGATTTCCTACCTGCCTGGAACGGCATGCTGTCGGCTGCCTTCCGCGATTCGCGTGCGGAACTCGAGGCAGAGGCATTCGCTGCTGCCAATGCGATTGATCCGGGTTGCCAGGATCTCGTCGACATCCGGATGCAGTCCTTGCAACCGCGTTGGGGTGGTTCCTACGAGGCCATGCTGGCGTATGCCGAGCAACTCAAGCCGTTGCTGGGCAAGCGCCCCCTCCTGGCCCGAGAGATTGCCGAGCCATATGCGGATCGAGGTAGTTGGTTGATTACCAGCGAGGAGATGACTAGTGAGGCCGCTGATGTTCTGAATGTTGCTCTTCGCATCGGGTCCAATGACGATGCTTTGCACAATGCCGCCAACGTCGCATTCAACGCGAAGGATGGAAGTGCCGACGAGTGGAAGGCATTGGCATACCTGCTGCAGGAAGCACGCTTCCGGGATGGCGGTCTTTGGGCGAACGTCAACATCGCACGCATGCTTGTCCGCCGTGATCCTGCCTTGGCAGTGAAATATGCGACGCGTGCCGTCGCAAATGATCCGGAAGACGCCGCAGCCCGCTATTACCTTGCAGCGAGCAACTACAATGCAAAGCGCTTCGAAGAGGCGGAAAAGAACTACCTGCTGGCAGCGAAGGACAAGGACCGGCGACAGGCATCGCTGCGGGAACTGGTCACGATGTGGATGTTCGCTGCCGGCCTGGAACCAAGGATTGGCAGCGCCAAGGCCAAGCCTTACCTCGATCAACTGATACGTGAATATCCGGAAGATGGGCGCGCGAGGATTTACAGGATCCAGAGCGAGGGTGCGCTGACCAGGCGTGTTTCGAACGAACTCATCCAAGACTTCGAGAAACGCATGGATCCGAAGGATCCTGTGCAGGTGAGGTTCCAGAAACAATTTGCCGAAGTGATCAAGAATGGAATCAAGCCGTCGCCGGCATCCAAGACGAAATAGCGCGCTGAACCAATCCCGGACGCGTAGAATGCGCGCCCATGCGTCTCAACAAGCACATTTCCGATGCCGGGTTCTGCTCCCGCCGTGAAGCCGACCGCCTGATCGCCGAAGGACGGGTCACCGTGAACGGCGTGCAGGCGCGTATTGGCGCCGAACTCGGCGAAGTCGACAAGGTTCACATCGATGACAAACCTTTGGTGGCGCGTACCGCGGCCAAGGGCCAGCGCCGGCATATCTACATCGCGCTGAACAAGCCGGTTGGGGTAACCAGCACCACCGAATCCACGGTCAAGCACAACATTGTCGATTGCGTGGGCCACGAGCAGCGCATTTTCCCGATTGGCCGCTTGGACAAGGAGTCGGAAGGCTTGATCCTGCTGACCAGCAATGGCGACATCGTCAACCAGATCCTGCGTGCCGAGCACAAGCTGGAGAAGGAGTACCTGGCCGAGATAAATCACGCGGTCACCGACGACTTCTTGCGCGGCATGGCCCGGGGCGGGGTACCGATCCATGGTGAACGCACCTTGCCGTGCAAGACCGGCAAGCTTGGCGCAGTGGGCTTCCGGATCGTGCTGGTACAAGGCTTGAACCGGCAGATCCGGCTGATGGCGGCGCATTTCGGGCATCGAGTGAAGCACCTGTTGCGGGTGCGGATCGGCAACGTCAAGTTGGGCCATCTCAAGCCGGGCCAGTGGCGGAACCTCACCGACGCCGAATTGCGCGGTTTGCTGCCCGGACATACCGACTGGTAGCCGGCTGGAGTCCCCGGAAAGTGACCGATTGGGTGTCAGTAAAAATATTTGCCCCCATTCACACTTGTGCCTGAAAACAAGGTATCGTGCGCCCACTGTTTCAAGCGGGATCACGGTACATCGTGACCCGATGCGGTAGATCCATGTGATCCGCTACATCGTGTGCGTTACCCCTTGCTCGACAGTCTCGGTTCGTTTCGGCGAAACGTGTCAACAATTCATACTGTTCTAAGGAGTAACAAAACATGTCGGATCGTCAGACTGGTACCGTCAAGTGGTTCAATGACGCCAAGGGCTTCGGCTTCATCACCCCGGAAAGCGGCCCGGACGTATTCGTCCACTTCCGCTCGATCCAGGGCACCGGCTTCAAGTCCTTGCAGGAAGGCCAGAAGGTCTCCTTCAAGGTCGTGCAGGGCCAGAAGGGCCTGCAGGCCGATGAAGTCCAGGCTGACTAAGGTCGCTTGAACTGCATCAGGAAAAGCCCGGCTTCGGCCGGGCTTTTTCGTTGTGGCGCACCAACTTGCAACGGCAAGTTCTCACATCGCCTTCAACGGCCGGCCACTAGACTGCTTCACGTTTCCCCGTATATCCCCCATGTCTCCAGATCCATCAGCCATGCGCATGTCCCGTTGCCCGCTTTTCTTCGTGTCCCTGTTGCTTCTGGCCTTGTTGCCAGGCTGTGACCGCGGACCCAACCTGACCATGCCGGCTGTGCAGGCGCCGGTTGCACCGGTAGAAGCGCCTCCTGCAGCCGTGTCGCTGGAGGACGTGGTGGAAACCAAGCCGGACTACATCATCGGCATCAGTTTTCCGCAATCCGCCGCCAAATATCCGGGACTCGCGCAGGCATTGAAGACCTACGCCGATGCAGCGAAGTCTGAACTCATGCAGGCAGTGGCTGGCTTGCAGGGAAAAAAGCCGACGGCGCCCTACGACCTGAGCCTGTCATTCACTGGTTTGGTCGACACGCCCGAGGTGATGGCAGTGGCGGCGGATGGCAGCAGCTATACCGGCGGTGACCATGGCAATCCGTTGGTGGCGCGCTTTGTCTGGTTGCCGAAGACCCAGAAGATGCTTACCGCGCAAGCTTTATTTCCCGCTGCAAACGCATGGCAGGTAATTTCCGATGCCAGCCGCGAACAGCTGGCTACCAAGCTGTCCCAGCGCCTGGATGCCGATGAGCTGGAGGGCGCCGAACGTGCGCAACGACTTCAGAACAGCAGCAGGATGATCGATGACGGAACCTCACCCAAGGCGGAAAATTTCGCCCAGTTCGAACCGGTGATGGATGTCGGTGGGCGCATCCGTGCGCTACGTTTCGTGTTCCCGCCCTATCAGGTCGGGCCGTATGTTGATGGCACCCGGACCGTGGACATTCCGGCCCGGATGTTGTTGCCGATCGTCGCTCCGGAGTACAAGACATTGTTCATCGGCGGTTGAGTGCCTGTCCTTGCGATCAGGCAGTTGCCTGCTGGTCGTCGCAGCCGGTGAGACACTAACCTGCCAGCGTTGAAGGATGCAGGGCGCAAGCGCACAGATCAGGCTGGATTTCGATGCGCAACGTGTTCATTCACGTGCTGGCGCAGCGGCGGATAATGCCGCCATGGCCGTGCATCCCGCGCTTGATCTGTTTCATCCCGCCGTCAGTGCCTGGTTTGCGCGCAGCTTTCCTGCACCCACCGAGGCCCAGCTGGCGGCGTGGCCGGCGATAGCCAGCGGCAGCGATACTTTGGTGGCGGCGCCTACGGGTTCTGGCAAAACCCTCACTGCGTTCCTGACTGCGATCGATGCGCTCGTGCGCGAAGGACTGTCATACGGCCTGGCGGACACAACCTTGGTGCTGTACGTCTCGCCGCTGAAGGCGCTGTCGAACGACATCCACCTGAACCTGGAAGCGCCTTTGGCTGGCATCCGCGAACAGCTGGCCGCGCAGGGGCTGCCGGATGTCGAGATCCGCACCGCGGTGCGCACCGGCGATACCCCGCAGGCGCAGCGCGCGGCAATGCGCAAGCGGCCACCGCACATCCTGGTGACTACGCCGGAATCGCTGTACGTGTTGCTGGGTTCCGACTCCGGGCGCGCGATGCTGTCCGGCGTGCGTAACGTGATCGTCGATGAAATCCATGCGCTGGTGCAGAGCAAGCGCGGTAGTCATCTGGCGTTGTCGCTGGAGCGGCTGGATGCATTGAGTGGGCGGCGGGCGACGCGGATCGGCTTGTCTGCGACGCAGAAGCCGATCGATGAGGTGGCTAAATTTCTGACGGGAGGCAACAACGACTGCACCATCGTAGACATCGGACATGCGCGTGTGCGCGACTTGGCGCTGGAACTACCGCCGGTGCCGCTGCAGCCGGTGATGTCCAACGCGCAATGGGACCTGCTGTACGAACGCGTCGCGCAATTGGTGGAACAGCACGCGACCACGCTTGTATTCGTCAACACCCGACGCATGGCGGAACGCGCCGCGCGGCATCTCGGCGAACTGCTTGGCAAGGAACACGTGGCCGCACACCACGGCAGCCTGGCCAAGGAACTGCGGCTGGATGCCGAACAACGGCTCAAGGCAGGCCAGCTGAAGGTGCTGGTCGCCACCGCGTCGCTGGAACTGGGCATCGATATCGGCGACATCGACCTGGTCTGCCAGATCGGCTCGCCACGTTCGATCGCCGCGTTCCTGCAACGTGTCGGCCGTGCTGGCCACCAGGTTGGCGGCGTGCCAAAGGGCCGGTTGTTCCCGACTTCGCGCGATGAATTGCTCGAATGCGCGGCATTGCTGGACAGCGTGCGCCGCGGCGAACTGGATGCGTTGATCATGCCGCCGGCGCCGCTGGATGTTCTCGCGCAGCAGATCGTGGCCGAGGTGGCGTCCCGCGAGTGGGACGAGGACGCGCTGTTCGAGTTGGTGAAACGCGCTTGGCCGTATGCCGCGCTCAGCCGCAAGGACTACGACGACGTGCTGCGGATGCTGGCCGAAGGCTTCACCACCCGCCGAGGTCCGCGTTCGGCGTACCTGCATCGTGATGCCGTGCATCGCAAGCTGCGCGGACGCAAGGGTGCACGGCTGACCGCCACACTTTCCGGCGGCACGATTCCCGACACCGCTGATTACCAGGTCGTGCTGGAACCGCAGGCCATCACCATTGGCACGATCAACGAAGACTTCGCGATCGAGTCGATTGCCGGCGACATCTTCCAGCTCGGCAATGCCAGCTATCGGATCCTGCGCGTGGAAGCAGGGCGGGTGCGGGTCGAGGACGCGCAGGGCATGCCGCCGAGTATCCCGTTCTGGCTGGGCGAGGCACCCGGCCGCAGCATCGAGCTGTCGGCCAGCGTGTCGCGGTTGCGCGAAATCCTGCAGGCACAGCTGGAGCAGGGCGGCGAGACCGGCGCGAAACATTGGTTGCTCGCCGAGCTTGCACTGGGCGAATCTGCCGCCGCGCAGATCGCCGAATACGTGGCCGCGCAGTTCGCCGGTTTCGGCATGCTACCCAGCCAGTCCAAGATCGCGCTGGAACGCTTCTTCGACGAATCCGGCGGCACCCAGCTGGTGATCCATTCACCGTATGGCAGCCGCATCAACAAGGCGTGGGGGCTGGCGCTGCGCAAGCGCTTCTGCCGCAAGTTCAATTTCGAACTGCAGGCTGCGGCGACCGAGGACGCGATCATCCTGTCGCTGTCGACCAGCCATTCGTTCCCGTTGATCGAGGTGATGAGCTATCTGCATTCGAACAGTGCCGAACAGGTGTTGGTGCAGGCGTTGCTGGATGCGCCTCTGTTCCCGGCGCGCTTCCGCTGGAACGCGACCACCGCGCTGGCGTTGCCGCGCTTCATTGGCGGCAAGAAAGTCGCGCCGCAACTACAGCGGATGAAGTCCGAAGACCTGATGGCCACCGTGTTCCCCGACCAGGTCGCGTGTCTTGAAAATATCGTCGGTGAGCGCGAGGTACCTGACCATCCGCTGGTCGCGCAGACCATGCACGACTGCCTGCGCGAGGCGATGGACGTCGATGGTTGGCTGGCGTTGTTGCATGGGTTGGAAAACGGAGATGTCGAAGTCGTCGCGCGCGACCTCACCGGGCCGTCGCCGTTTACCGCGGAAATCCTGAGCGCGCGGCCGTATTCGTTCCTTGACGATGCGCCGCTGGAAGAACGTCGCACCCGTGCAGTGCAGGCTCGTGGCTTTGGCGGAGTGGAGCAGGCCGAGGATCTCGGCAGGCTGGATCCAGGTGCGATCGAGGCCGCGCGCGAGGACGCCTGGCCGCAAGCCGGCAATGTCGACGAGATGCATGAAGCGCTAATGGGTGTGGGTGTTTTCACCCAGGGCGAGGCTGAGGCTTCGGGCTGGAGTGACCTCTTGCAGATGCTGGCGAAAGACCAGCGCACGACCATGCTTCGGGTTGATGGAAATGATTTGTGGGTTACCGCCGAGCGCCTGCCGCAGTTGCAGGCTGTGCATCCCGATGCGTCGATGCAGCCGGTGATCGATGTGCCTGCGACCTACGCACAATCCTGGACGCGCGAGGACGCGTTGCGCGAACTGGTACGTGCACGGCTCGGTGCGATGGGGCCGGTAGTTGCGGTAGCCATCGCTGGCGCACTGGCCACGCCAGTGGCCGATGTCGAATTCGCCCTGCTTGCGCTCGAGCAGGAAGGCTATGTGATGCGTGGGCGTTTCAGTCCGGGCGCGCCGCAGGACGAGTGGTGCGAGCGCCACCTGCTGGCGCGCATCCATCGCAATACCCTTGGCAAGCTGCGTCGCGAGATCGAGCCGGTCGAAGTGCGCGATTACGTGCGCTTCCTCTGCGATTGGCAGCGAGTTTCGCCAAGCACGCGAGGCAGCGGACCGGATGCATTCGCGAGCGTGCTGACGCAACTGGAAGGCTTCGAGGCCGCTGCCGGCAGTTGGGAATCCGAAGTGCTGCCGGCGCGGATCAAGGACTATTCGATCGCCTGGTTGGATGACCTGTGCACGGCCGGCCGCATCGCCTGGACCCGCTTGCGCGCGGGTAGTGCATCGGGTGGCGGCAATAGCGGTGGCACATTGGTGCGCGCGGCACCGATCGTGCTGCTGCCGCGTCGTGAACTCGCGCGATGGACGCGGCTGGCGACAGGCAGTCGCGAGGACGACGCCACGGTGTCGTCGCGTGCGCAAATAGTTATCAGCTGCCTGCTTGAACACGGCGCGCTGTTCTTCGATGAGCTGACCGATGCAACCGGTTTGTTGCATAGCGAACTGGAAGATGCACTTGCCGAACTGGTCGCGCGTGGCCGCGTGAGTTGCGACAGCTATTCCGGCTTGCGTGCATTGCTGGTGCCGGCATCGAAACGCGCGTCGAGCTTCGGTCGACGCGGGCGCCGTGCATCACTGATGGGGATTGCCGATGCCGGGCGCTGGAGTACGGCCAGACGCATCGAAAGTGATGGCAAGACCGATCCGGAGATGCTGGAACATGTCGCATGTGTGCTGCTGCGCCGCTACGGCGTGGTCTGTTGGCGGTTGCTGGAACGCGAGGCGCCGTGGTTGCCGCCGTGGCGTGAGTTGCTGCACGTATACCAACGACTGGAAGCGCGTGGCGAATTGCGCGGCGGACGTTTCATCGCCGGCGTGGTCGGCGCGCAGTTCGCACTGCCGGAAGCGGTGGCGACGCTGCGTGCGGTGCGCAAGCGCGCACATGACGGCGTGATGATCGCGATATCTTCCAGCGATCCCTTGAACCTGCTCGGCGGAATCATCGCCGGCGAAAAAGTACCGCGACAGCCAGGCGCACGCCTGTTGTTGCGCGATGGTGTGCCGATTGCCTCGTTCGTGGCGGGCGAGATGCGCCCGCTGGTGGAACTATCGCCTGCGGACGAACAGGCGGCGCGCGGCGTGCTGGTGCGCGAGATATTGTCGCGTGATCCGACTTCACGAATTTCTTCTGGCGTAACGTCCGACCCGCTTGGCTTGCACACCTGTAGCCGCACATGAAAACGCCGCCTGTTGGCGGCGTTTTCATGTGAACCAAGTGAATGTTTACTTGGTCGTCAGTCCACGTTTTTCCAGGAGTGGTCCGATCTTGGCTTCATAGCCGGAGAAGTTCGGGAACAGCTTGCCCGGCTCGATCTCGCCGCCAGGCGCCAATACGAACTCGCGCATCCGGTCGCCGTTCTCGCGCTTCAGGCCACCGTGCTTGCTGATCCATTCGGAGGTGTTGGCAGCCAGCACTTCCGACCAGATGTAGGCGTAGTAGCCCGCCGCATAACCGCCCATGATGTGGCTGAAGTACGGCGTACGGTAGCGGGGCGGCACGGCTGCATAGTCGAAGCCGTCGGCCAGCAGTGCGTCGTGTTCGAACTTCATCACGCCGGAAGCTGCCGGGATCTTGTCGGCAGGTGCCTGGTGCAGGCGCTGGTCCAGCATCGCGGCTTCAAGGTACTCGGTGGTGGCGAAGCCCTGGTTGAACTTGGAAGCGGCGATCACCTTGTCCAGCAGGGCTTTCGGCATGGCTTCACCGGTCTGGTAGTGCTTGGCGTAATGCGCCAGCACTTCAGGCCAGTCAGCCCACATCTCGTTGACCTGCGACGGGTATTCGACGAAGTCGCGTGGCACATTCATCGAGTAGTACGGATAGCGCACGTCCTGGAAGAAGCCATGCAGTGCGTGGCCGAATTCGTGGAACGCCGTGGTGACTTCATCCCAGGTCATCAGCGTGGGCTTGCCGGCGGCGGGCTTGGGGATGTTGAGGTGGTTGGCGACCACCGGCTGGTCACCGGTCAGCGCGGATTCCGACACATAGGTATTCATCCATGCACCACCGCGCTTGGACGAACGCGCGTAGGGATCGAAGATGAAGATCGCCAGCGGCTTGCCGTCCTTGTCGATGACGTCGTAGATCCATGTGTCCGGGTGGTACTTCGGCAGGTCGGTGCGTTCCTTGAAGGTGACGCCATACAGCTTGTTGGCGGCATAGAACACGCCGTTTTCCAGCACGTTCTTCATCTCGAAGTAGGGCTTGAGCTGCGATTCATCGAAGCTGTACTTCTCCTGCCGGACTTTCTCGGAATAGAAGGACCAGTCCCACGGGGCCAGTGCGAACGTGGGTTGTCCCTTAGCCTTCTGGCTGGCATTGATCATCGACTGCAGGTCCGCGCCCTCGCGGCGCGCATTTTTAACCGCGGCCGGTGCCAGCTGCCGCAGCATCTTGTTGACGTTGTCCTGGTTGGCGGCGGTCTCGTCGGCGAGCACATAGTTGGCGTAGGTGTCATAGCCAAGCAGCTTGGCCCGCTCGGCGCGCAGCTTCAGGACTTGCGAGACGATGCCGGTGTTGTCCCACTTGCCGCCGCGGCTGCCACGCACCACTGAGGCATCGTGCAGGCGTTGGCGCAGCGCGCGGTCTTCCAGCTGGGTTTCCGCAGGCTGCCCTGTCGTGTTGAGCAGGGTGATGACGTACTTGCCTGCAAGCCCGCGTGTCTTGGCGGCCTCGGCGGCGGCGCCGATCTGTTCGTCGCTCATGCCCTTGAGTTGTTCGCGGCTGTCGACCACGACTGCCGAATCATTGACCTCGGCCAACACGTTCTGGTCGAACTGCGTACCCAGGGTGGACAGCTGCGTATTGATCTCGCGGATGCGGGTCTTCTGCGCATCATCCAGGGCGGCGCCGGCGCGCACGAAGTCCTGGTAACGCTTTTCCAGCAAGCGCTGGTCAATCGGATCCAGTCCCAGCGTCGTGCGGGCGTCGTACAGCGCCTTGATGCGCGCGAACAGCACGGGATTCAGGCTGATCGCATCGCGGTGTGCGGAGAACTTCGGCGAGTACTCGCGCTCGATCGCGTCGCGCATATCGTTCTTGTAGGTGCCTTGCAGGTTGAAGAACACGTTGCTCGCGCGGTCGAGCACCAAGCCGGTTTTCTCCATCGCAACAATCGTGTTCTGGAAAGTCGCCGGCGCGGGATTGTTGGCGATCGCATCCATCTCGTGGAGCTGTTCTGCCATGCCTGCGTCGAAGGCCGGAGTGAAGTCCGCGTCCTTGATCTTGTCGAACTGAGGGTAGTGCATCGGCAGCGGGCTGGGCGCTGCAAACGGGTTGGATGCAAAACTGTCCGCGGGCATTGGAGCCTCCATCTTGGATGAGTTGCTGGCGGGCGCAGTTGCGCAGCCGGCCATGGCGGTGGAGATGGCGAGCGCGAGCGCGCAGGTGATCGGATACTTCATCTGGATCCTCGTCAAGTCAGGATGGTCAACTTACAAGCGTAGCGCAGACAGACGGCATGGGCGCGTGACGAACGGCAGGGCGGCGATGCGCTGCCCGGCATCGAAACGGTGTCGGCGGCTGGCGATCCGCGCGACAATGATCGATACCTCGCACTGCAAGGATGCCCAATGGCCACGACTGCCTACGATTTCGATGCCGCCGCGCTGGATGGCACCCCGCAGCCGCTGTCCGACTATCGCGGCGATGTGATGCTGATCGTCAATGTGGCCAGCAAATGCGGGTTCACCCCGCAATACACCGGCCTTGAGGCGCTGTGGCGCGAATACGGCCAGAAGGGCTTGGTGGTACTCGGTTTCCCCTGCGATCAGTTCGGCCACCAGGAACCTGGCAATGCCGACGAGATCCGCAATTTCTGCTCGCTGACCTACGACGTGAGCTTCCCGATGTTCGCCAAGGTCGAGGTCAATGGCGGCAACGCGCACCCGTTGTGGAAGTGGCTGAAGGACGAGAAGGGTGGCCTGCTCGGCTTCGATGGAATCAAGTGGAACTTCACCAAATTCCTTGTTGGCCGCGATGGCAAGGTCATCAAGCGCTATGCGCCAACCGACAAGCCGGCGTCGCTGGCTGCCGACATCGAGGCCGCACTGGCGGCATGAACGCGCCTGCGTCGTTCCGGATCGACTACCAGCGCCACGGCAGCCTGCTGCGCGCGCATGTGACCGGCATCAATGGCACCCTGGAAACCACGCTGGCGTACTGGATGGCAATGGCCGAGGAAGTCCGCCGCGATCTGCCGCGCAACCTGCTGGTGGTGGACGACATGGAAGGCGATCCGCCGCCACCAGAGCAACTGGCTGAGTTTGTGCAGGCCATGGTCGGGCTGGGATTTGAAGGCGTGCGCGTGGCTTATGTCGAGGCGCATGCCCTGCAGATTCCTGAAGTCGAACATGGCGAGATCCTCGCCCGCGAACAGGGCTTCGATGCGCGGGTATTGGGCAATGAAACCGATGCGGCGCTGTGGCTGCGTCATGGCATGAGCTGAGCATTTCAGCAAACCCACCAGGATTGCCAACCGCATTGCGCGTTCAATGAGGGAAAATGTACGGATGTCGCCACCGAAACCTGCATCGCCCAACGCCTGGGAACGCTACCAGCCATATCGCCGCGTCACCGAGATCGGCTACTGGGTGATCGGCTGCCTGATCGGTGCGATGAGCAATGCAGCCACCGTATTGATGGATATCCGCCGTTCGGGCCTGCACTTCGATGCATGGGAACCCATGGTCTGGGAGTGGAGCAGCGCTCTTGTGACCTTGGCATTGGTGCCGGTGGTGGTTTGGTACAGCCGCAGGGTGCCGCTGCATCTGGACAACTGGCGTCGCGCGCTGCCGCTGCACCTGTTGGGCAGCGTGGGCTGGTCGATCCTGCATGTGGCCGGGATGGTGGCGTTGCGCAAGCTGGCCTATGCGATGCAGGGCACGCATTACGATTTCGGCAACTGGCCGCGCGAGTTCGGTTACGAATACCTCAAGGATATCCGCAGCTACGCGGCCATGGTTGCCACTATCGAGGTCTATCGTTGGTTCCTGCGCAGGTTGCAAGGCGAGGCCAGCGTGTTGTCAGCGGCCGACGACCTGCCTGCTGCGGAGCGCCCACAACGCCCGGAGCGATTCCTGGTGCGCAAACTGGGCAAGGAATTCCTGGTCAATGCCAATGAAGTCGAGTGGCTGCAGGCCTCCGGCAATTACATGAACCTGCATGTGCGCGGGCGTGCCTATCCGTTGCGCTCAACCATGGCCGTGATCGAAACCCAGCTTGATCCGGCGAAATTCGTGCGCGTGCATCGCAGCCATATCGTCAACCTGGACTGCGTGGCCGAGATCCAGCCGCTGGATACCGGCGATGCCCGCATCGTCATGCGCGATGGCAGCCAGATCCCCTGCAGCCGCCGCCACCGCGATGCACTACGTCCCGCGGCTGCCTGACCGCCACTCGACCTACTTTTCGACGAAGGCACGCTCGAACACGTATTCGCCGGCTGTTCCAATGCGCGGTGCCGGGCTGAATCCGCGCGCGTCAAGGATGGCGCGGAAATCGGCCAGCATCTGCGGACTGCCGCAAATCATCGCGCGGTCGCGGGTGGCATCCAGTGGTTCCAGCCCGAGCACTTCGTTGATATGGCCGCTGTCCAGCTGCTGGGTGATGCGGCCGCGGTGGTTGCGCCCGGCATGCCGGAAGTCTTCGCGCGAGACCGTCGGGTAGTACATCAGCTTGTCGCGGATCACCTCGCCCAGCAGGCCGTGGTGGGGTAGCTCGCGTTCGATGTAATCGCGATAGGCCAGGTCGCCCACGCCACGCACGCCGTGGCAGAGGATCACCTTGTCGAAGCGCTCGTAGGTTTCCGGATCCTTGATTACCGCCAGCCACGGCGCCAGCCCGGTTCCGGTACCCAGCAGGTACAGGTTGCGGCCCGGATGCAGGTCGGAGATCAGCAGGGTCCCGGTCGGCTTGCGGCCAATCAGGATCGTGTCGCCCGGCTGGATATGCTGCAGGCGCGAGGTCAGTGGGCCATTCGCGACCTTGATACTGAAGAATTCGAGCTGCTCTTCCCAGTTTGCACTGGCGATCGAATACGCGCGCATGAGCGGCTTGCGCGAACCGTCTTCCTGCTCGACCTCCAGCCCGATCATCACGAACTGGCCGTTGTCGAAGCGGAAACCGTCATCGCGGGTGGTGGTGAAACTGAAGTACGAGTCCGTCCAGTGACGGACGTCGAGCACCGTTTCGGTGCCGAAGGGGGAGGCCATGCGCTGTGGGGGCGTCTAAGGTGGGCGGGTCAGCCGCTTATTTTACGACACCCGGCGCTTCAAGCCGAAGCAGCTGGCCATTTTCGGCATCGGTCAGCACATAAACGCTGCCATGCGCGCCAACCCGGACATCGCGAATCCGCTCGCCCAAGTCAGTCAGCAGGCGCTCTTCGCTCACGATGCGGTCGCCATCCAGTTGCAAGCGGATCAGGTTTCGGTCGGCCAATGCGCCAATGAACAGACTGTTGTTCCAGGAGTTGCCTGGATGGTCGACCAGGAACGCCATGCCGCTGATCCCCGGCGATTTTTGCCAGAAGTGATACGGCGATTCCATGCCGGGTTTGGACATACCAATGGTCTGTGCATATGGCCGGTTGGTCGCGTAGTCCATGCCATTGCTGATGATCGGCCATCCGTAATTCTTGCCGGCCGCTGGAAGGTTGACCTCGTCGCCACCGCGCGGTCCGTGTTCGCCTTCCCACAATGTGCCGGTGCGTGGATCAATGGCCAGCGACTGCATGTTGCGATGCCCGTAGCTCCAGATCGCCTTGCGCACACCGGGGCTGGCGGCAAACGGATTGTCGCTTGGCTGAGTGCCATCGACGTTCAAGCGGATCAGTTTTCCCTGCAGCACTTCGAGATCCTGCGCGAGGTCTTTCTGGTTGCGCTCGCCCTGGCTGATGAACACGTGGCCATTGTGATCAAACGCAATGCGTGAGCCGAAGTGGTTGGGACTCTCGAGCTTGGGCAACTGCCGGTAGATGACGTGCACATCCGTCAGGCTATCGGTGCCGAGCGTTGCCATAGCCACTGCGGTGCCAGCAGTGCCGCCCTCCCCGGGTTCGGCGAAGCTGAGCCAGATGCGCTGGTTGTGGGCGAAATCGGGATCCAGCACGACATCCAGCAATCCGCCCTGGCCTTGCGCGAAGACCTCGGGCACGCCGCTGATCGGCGCCGAGAGTTTGCCTTCGGCGCTTACCCGGCGCAGTCGGCCTGGCCGCTCGGTGACCAGGAAGCTGCCGTCTGCAAGCAGCGCAACCGACCACGGATGCTCCAGACCGCTGGCAATGACCTGCACCTGGCTATCTGTGGATGTCGTGGGCACTGCGGCAACTGCTGGCGTGTCCGTTGCCGGTGAAGCGGATTGCGCACACGCATTCAATGCAAACGTGCTGCCGATACAGAGAATCCAAGCAAGCATGACTCGCATTTCTCGTACTCCTTCAGTCGTTTCTTTCAGCGATAACCAGAGGCCTGCAATTCGAACAGTTCCGCGTAGCGGCCGCCTTGCGCCAGCAGTTGTTCGTGGGTACCGCTGGACTCTACCTTGCCATCGGCGAGCACCAGGATGCGGTCGGCCATGCGCACGCTGGAAAAGCGATGGCTGATCAGCACCGCAGTGCGGTTGTCGGATAGTTCCTTGAAGCGTTCGAACACTTCGAATTCGCTGCGCGCATCCAGCGCCGCAGTCGGTTCGTCCAGGATCATCACCTGCGCATCGCGCATGTAGGCCCGCGCAATCGCGATTTTCTGCCACTGCCCGCCGGACAGGTCCACGCCATCCTTGAAGCGGCGGCCGATGATCTGGTCATAGTCCTTCGGCAACTCGGCGATCACTTCATCGGCCATGCCCCGGCGCGCGGCCTGTTCGATGCGCTCGCGGTCGTACATCGCATCGATCTGGCCGACACCGATGTTCTCCGCTGCGGTCAGGTGGTAACGCACGAAGTCCTGGAAGATCACCCCTATGTTGGCACGCAGGTCCTCCATGTCGTAGTCGCGCAGATCACGGCCATCCAGCAGGATGCGGCCTTCGTCGGGGTCGTACAGGCGCGCCAGCAGCTTGACCAGGGTGGTCTTGCCGGCGCCGTTCTCACCGACCAATGCGAGCACTTCGCCGGCATGCAATTCGAAATCCACGCCACGCAGCGCCCAGCGTTCGGCGCCTTCGTATTTGAAACCGACGTTGTCGAACACGAAGCCGCTGCGGATCGGCTTCGGCACCGGAATTGCATCCGGCTTGCTGCGGATGTCCGGCTTGATCTGGAAAAACGAATACAGGTCATCGAGATACAACGCTTGGCTCGCGACTTGCGAAAACCCGCTCAACAGGCTTTCCAGCAACTGGCGCAGGCGACGGAAACTGCCGGCCAGGAAGGTCAGGTCGCCGATGCTGAAATCGCCGCGCACCGTGCGCCAGGCGATATAGGCATAGGCGATGTAATAGCCCAGCGTGCCCAGCGCCGCCAGCAACGTGCCCCATAACGCGCGTTTTCCGGCGAGTACCTTGTTGCCCGCGTAGAACTTGTCGGACAGGAAGCGAAAACGCTCGATGAAGAAGCGATTGAGGTTGAAGATCTTGACTTCTTTCGCGGTGTCCACGCTGGCGCCCATTTGACGCAAGTACTCGAGCTGTCGGCGCTCTGGCGTCCATTGAAAGTTGAGCGCGTAATTCAGCGCATTGAAGTGCGACTCGCCGATGAAGGCCGGGATCAGTGCCACTGCCAGCAGCAGCATCAGCCACGGCGCATACGCCAGCAGCCCGACGGCAAAACTGATGACCGTGATGACGTCCTGGGCCTGCCCGAACAATTGGCTGAGCAGGTTCATCCGCCCCATGGTCTGCCTGCGCGCGCGATCCAGCTTGTCCTGCAGCTCCGCATCCTCGAAATCCTCGAGGTCAAGCGTGGCTGCGTGCTCCATCAGGCGGATGCTGGTTGCATTGGTGAAGCGCTCGGACAGCAACGTGTCGACGTAACCGACTAGCCTGCCAAGCAGGTCGGCAAGGATCGCCAGGCCGAATTCCAGGCCCAGCAGCGTAAGCAGGTGATCAAGTTGCCCGGCCTGCCACGCGGCGCTCAGTTCATGTTCGACGCCAAGCCCGAGCAGGCGCACGGCTTCGTCGATGATGAGCTTGCCGATGTACAGCGTGGCGATCGGCAGAAATGCGCGGATCAGCCGGATGCCGATCGAGGCCAGCGTCATCGGCTTGCTGGTGCCCCAGATCTCGCGCAGGAACGGCGGGATGTTGCGCATCGCGCTGAAGCGCTGGCGCATGTTCATCTGGTAAGCGGGCAGGGGTGGCGACATCTGCCAATTGTGCGCGAATATCGGGAGTGATTATCGTGCGCCACTGACGTGAACAGTCATCGTGACTAACAACAGGTTGTCGCTGTGACGCAATGTAGAGGCCGCATTACGCAACCGGCGGCAGGTCGTGGCCGATTGCGTGGACGACGCGGGCGCTCAGCGCTTGAGCGTGTATTCCGCCAGCTTGGCATCCAGGGTTTCGACAGGAATGCCCAGGTCCTGGCCAATCTGTTTCATCAAGTCGTATTCGGCCGGGTTCAGGCGCCCATCGGATACCACGAGGCGCACCAGCACATTGTGCAAGCGCTCGGCTTCGGACGAGCCAGCTTTATGCACGTCAGTGAAACGCAGTAGTTCGGCATTGATGTGGATGTCCTTGCGCATGCCGCGATCAAAGGACTCCATCGCGATGCGCCGGGCAGCCAGCGAGAGGTCGATTTCGTCCATCAGGGTGTTGGCAAGATTGGATTCATGGCTGCTCACCAGCCTGTCTGCCTTGGCCAGATAGCCCATCATGCCGAAGAACACTTCGATCACCATCTGTTTTTCGGGATCTGGCTTGCCCAGGCCCAACAGGTCGGTCAGCAGCAGGCGGATATCGAGTAGTGCGCCACCAAAGCCATCAAATCGCGTGGATGCATCGTTGCCACTCATGAGCGACTTCCCCTGTTTTAGTCGATCTAATTGGTTGAACTGATTGGTTGAGTGCCCATCCTGCGCTACCGGAGGCCTGCTGAAAAGACCATGGCGCTATTATTGGCCTCCCCCGAGCCCAGTCAGTCCAATCCGTGACAGCCATCAAGCAGGAAGATCTGATCCAATCGGTCGCAGACGCCCTCCAGTACATCAGCTATTACCACCCGGTCGATTACATCCGCAGCCTGTCCGCCGCCTACGAGCGCGAACAGTCGCCCGCGGCCAAGGACGCGATCGCGCAAATCCTGATCAATTCGCGGATGTGCGCCGAAGGCCACCGCCCGATCTGTCAGGACACCGGCATCGTCACCGTGTTCCTTGAAATCGGCATGAGCGTGCGCTGGGACGATGCCACGATGGGCGTGGAAGACATGGTCCACGAAGGCGTGCGCCGCGCCTACAACCACCCGGACAACAAGCTGCGTGCAAGCATTCTGACCGATCCGGCCGGCAAGCGCATCAACACCGGGGACAACACGCCAGGCGTGGTCAATATGAAGGTCGCGCCCGGCAATACGGTCGAGGTGATCGTGGCGGCGAAGGGCGGCGGCAGCGAGGCCAAGTCCAAGTTCGCGATGCTCAATCCGTCCGATTCCATCGTCGACTGGGTGTTGAAGACGGTGCCGACCATGGGCGCCGGCTGGTGTCCGCCGGGCATGCTCGGCATCGGCATCGGCGGCACCGCAGAGAAGGCGATGCTACTGGCCAAGGAATCGCTGATGGAGCCCATCGACATCACCGACCTGCAAGCGCGTGGTGCATCGAACCGCGCGGAGGAACTGCGGCTGGAATTGTTCGACAAGGTCAATGCGCTGGGCATCGGCGCGCAGGGCCTGGGCGGGCTGACCACGGTGCTCGACATCAAGGTCAAGGACTATCCGACCCATGCCGCCAACCTGCCGGTGGCGATGATCCCGAATTGCGCGGCGACTCGCCATGCTCATTTCACCCTCGATGGCAGCGGCCCGGTGATGCTGGAGCCGCCGTCGCTCGAGGACTGGCCAAAGCTCACTTACGATGCATCGAAAGGGCGCCGCGTCGACCTGGACACGCTGACCAAAGAAGATCTTTCCAGTTGGAAACCGGGCGAGACTTTGCTGCTCAACGGCAAGCTACTGACCGGGCGTGACGCCGCGCACAAACGCATTGTCGGCATGCTCGGCAAGGGTGAGGCGTTGCCGGTCGACCTGCGCGGACGTTTCATCTACTACGTTGGACCGGTCGATCCGGTGCGCGACGAAGTCGTTGGCCCGGCCGGCCCGACCACCGCGACGCGCATGGACAAGTTCACCGAGCAGTTGCTTGAACAGACCGGCCTGCTGGGCATGGTCGGCAAGGCCGAGCGAGGCCCGGTCGCGATTGATGCGATCCGCAGGCACGGCTCCGCCTATCTGATGGCAGTCGGCGGCGCGGCTTACCTGGTGTCCAAGGCGATCAAGGCAGCGAAAGTTGTCGGCTTTGCCGATCTCGGCATGGAGGCCATCTACGAATTCACCGTGCAGGACATGCCGGTGACCGTTGCAGTCGATTCGCTGGGCACGTCGGTGCATGAAACCGGCCCACGCGAGTGGAAGGCCAGGATCGCGAATACGACGGGCAGTATTCCGTTGGTGCTGGCATGAGCAATACATGGGTCGTGCCGGGCCCGGGATTCCGCATCTGTTACGACCAGCACCCGGATTACCTGCGTGCGTATGTGTTCGACGGCACCGATTCGCTGGAGGTGTCGCTGGCGATGTGGCAGATCCTGGCCGCTGAGTGCGAAGCCACCAAAAGCAAGCGCTTGATGGTGCTGGAGGATTTGCGTTCAACCGTCGATCAGGCCGGAATCGAGGTGGTGATCGATGCTATTTCCGAGATGAACTTGGCCGATATGCGGGTTGCCTTCGTCGAGCTGCGCGAGGACATTCAAGGCGCCGAATTCGGTGAAATCCTGTGCCTGGAACGCGGCATCAAGGCACGTGTGTTCAGCCATGAAGTCGAAGCCCGACATTGGCTGATTTTTGGTGATTGACTGGCGCGGTTGATCGGGGCAATAGAACCGCGGCAATTGATTCAGGGCGGTGGTTCGTTGCCGGTCGTGGCATGCTTGAGCAGGTCGCTGCTGCTTTCTTCGCTTCGGGCCTGCCCCAGTTGCGCATCCAGCGCGTGGTCGACCGAGGTGTCGCGTTCGGTTTCGGTTTCATGCACATGCCGCGTGGCATTCTCGTCGCTGTGTTCCAGCCGCACATGTTGTACCTGTACCGCCGGTGCCATGCCGGCGGCCTGCAATGACTTGAATACGCGGCGCAATGCCTCGCTACGGGTCCTGGCCAGGTCATTGTGGGACTGGTCTATCCAGCCGACGAACTGCAGTCGAGCGCCACCGCTGGGAATTTCCAGGATCAGTGCGGCGGGGGCAGGCTCGGCAAGCACGCCTTCCATCGAGGCAAGCGCAGAAATTCCGGTATCCATCGCGCCATGCAGCGAAGCGCCGGCATTGAGATCCAGTTCGAATTCGAAGCGCCGCTTGGGATTGCGGCTGAAGTTGAGCAGCACGGATTTGAACACCAGCGCGTTCGGCAACATCAGGTGGTTGCCCTCGATCGTCATCAGTACGGTGGCGCGCGAGGTAAGCGCAACGACCTTGCCCTCGTGCCCTTCGACCCGCACGGTATCGCCGGGTGAAAAAGGTTTGCGCAGGCTCAGCAGGATACCGGCGACATAGTTTTCGGCGATGTCCTTGAACGCAAAGCCGAGCACCAGCCCGATCACACCTGCCGATCCTAGTACGGCGCCGACCAGCGAGGTTGCACCCAGCAGGTCCAGTGCCACCAGCACGCCGGCAAGCACGATCAATGTCTTGACGATGCCGCGCAGTAGACCGTCCAGATAGGGATTGCGCTGGCTCAGCCGGTTCAGGATGAGCAGGTGGCGGCTGATCAGGCCACCCAGCCATAGCGAGGCCAGCACGATGGCGAGGGCGACCAGCAACAACGGCGCGCTCGCCGCCAACGCAACCAGTTTGGTCTGCACCTGGTAGAGGGCGGTGGCGAAGCGGTCGGACAAGTCGCCGCTCGGCAAGGCTGGGAGTGCGACCGGTTTCAGGGAGGTCATGAAAAGGAGGAGTGCAGGCATTCAGAGTTGCGACCTGATCGGCAGCACGAATTTCTCGACCAGCTTCTCGGTCAATGGCCGTTTTTTCCACATCGTGTAGCTGAATTCCACGGTCGGCTTTAGGTCGCTTTCGAACACGTCGGTCATCCGCTCGGCGAACTCATGGCCATAGATGTTCAGGCTTGCTTCGTCGTTGAGCCGGAACGAGCGCACGTCGAAGTTGGTCGAGCCCACCGATGTCATGGCGCCGTCGACGATCAATAATTTGTTATGCATCATCGTCGGCTGATATTCGTAAATCTTTACCCCAGCGAGCAGCAACTCGCCCCAATTGGCCTTCGACGCGAACCGCACTGTCTCGGAATCGATGTGTTCGCCCGGGACGATCACGCGCACGCGCACGCCGCGATGGCGCGCAGCCACGAGTGCCTTGATTACAAGTTCATCGGGCACGAAATAAGCGGCTTCCAGGTCGATCGTGCGCTGCGCGGCGGCGATCGACATCAGGTACATCAGGTGCATGCTTTCGCTACCGCCGGCGGGCGAGGCCACGAACATGTGTGCATCCATGTCGCCAACCGGATGCAAAGGCGGGAAATATTCTTCGCCATTGAGAACCACACCGGTGGTTTTGATCCAATTGTCGTTGAAGGCGGCCTGGATCTGCGCGACGACAGGTCCTTCGATACGGAAATGCATGTCGCGCCAATGCTCGGGATCCTGCGCATTGCCTTCCCACTGGTCGGCGATGCCGACCCCGCCGGTGAAGCCGATCTGCCCATCCACCACCAGTAGCTTGCGATGGGTGCGATTGTTGAGGCGACCAATGTTGTACCAGCGCAGTGGACGGTATTGCTGCACATCAACGCCCGCATCGCGCATCCGCGCAAGCATGGAATCCTTCATCTTGATGCTGCCAGCCCAGTCCACCATCAGCTTGACCTTGACACCGGCGCGCGCGCGCTCGCACAGCGCATCGGCGAATCGTTGGCCGATGTCGCCCGACCAGTAGATATAAGTTTCAAGCGTGATGCTGGTGCGCGCGGCACGGATCGCTTCCAGCATCGCGGGAAAAATCTCTCCACCGTTCTCAAGGTCGGTGACGCGATTGCCAGGAAGGATGCCGGGGCCGAGCAGTACGCCCATTTCACGGCGGAACTGGGGATCGGACACCGGGTAGCGATGCTCGATCTTGCGCTCGAGCTGCTTCTCGGGGGTCTTGAAATTCATCGCCAGCGCAGCTGCCAGCAAGGTCAGCAAAACAGTGACAACAATCGTCCAGCTCATGCGGCGGCGGCTCCAGCGGATGGGCATTCGGTCTCGATCCGATTCGATCCTGCACTACAGGCAGGACGTTGTTGGCAGGATGCCAGATGGCCATTCAGCATGGCGTGAATGGCCATGCCTTCGCGTATGTCTTTTGCGACCTCAAAGCCACCATGCGAGCGCGAACAGGCCTAGCATCGCGAATGCCAGCCCCAGCTTGAGCACCACGCCGAACAGGATTCCGAGCCAGGTACCGAAGCCGATCTTTGCGGCATCGCCCAGATCAGAACCGCCAAGTCTGCGCCGGTGCAACAGTTCGCCCACCAGCGCGCCCACGAAAGGGCCGAGCAGCAGGCCGAGCGGCCCGAAGAACAAGCCGGGGAACGTGCCCAACATCGCACCGATAATCGCTTTGCGGCTCGCCCCGACGCGCTTGGCGCCGAGTGCTGTCGCCCAGAAGTCCACAACCAGCGACACCAGCGTCAACACGCCCAGCACCACCAGCATCGGAATGCCGACCTGCTCGAAACCACCTGCCCAGGCCGCGAGCAGCATGCCAGCGAACACCAACGGCAATCCGGGCAGGGCGGGCAAGACCGTGCCGATCAGCCCGATCAGAATCAGGGCGGCGGCAATCAGGTAAAACAGCGCGGATGAATCCATGCGGGCTCGTGGGTGGGTGTGGGGTTGCGAGACTCATTCTGAGTCAATTCCAGTGAGCCAAACAAAACGGCCCGCGATGCGGGCCGTTGAAATAGGAAGTTGCTTTAGCTGGCCTTACTGCGCATAGGCGCGACCGTTGCTGATGCGTACCCGCGAACCTTCGCGAATACCGCTCAAATCCGCCTGGTTGACCGAAATCATGCGGCCATCGTTCATCCGCACGTGGACAACGTAGCCGCTATCGAAACGGTTCTTGGCGATTGCATTGCCTGCGACTGCGCCCGCGGCAGCGCCTGCCACGGTCGAGATGTTCTGGTTGCCAGAGCTGCCGCCGGTATGCGCCGAAACCTCATGGCCTACGACCGCACCGAGAATTCCGCCGATCACCGCGCCTTTCGTGCCGTTGCCTGCACCTTCAATCTTGGTCACGGTGCCGCAGTCGTAGCAGTTGCCGTAATTGCCAGAGTTGCCGGAGTTGTAATTGCCACCCGAGGAATAGCCCTGGCCGGTACTCGCGCAGCCGGCGGCAAACGAGAGCCCGATGGCGAGGGTCGCGGCACCGAGGATGTGCATGGGATTGCTGCGGATCTTGGTCGGGACGTTCATCGGGTGGCTCCATGCGGTTTTAGGGAAGGAAGGCCGGGCGACGCAGCCGCGACTCGTATCGACCCTAGCCCGCCCAGCATGAACGCTGAGCGATGATGCATGAGAACCGTAACAACCGGTTACGGTCGATTCACCGATGTCCACACGGTGTAAAAAGCAACGGCCCGCGATGCGGGCCGTTGCAGTTGAAGCTTGATCAAACCGAAGAAATCAGTTCTTGAAATCCTGATGGCAGCCCTTGCACGACTGGCCGATCTCCTTCATCGCCGCACCCACGCCTTCACAGGTCAATGGCGGATTGGCGATGATCTTGTCCATCGTCGCGCGCATGTCGGAACTCGCCGTGCCGAAACGCTTGTCCTCGCGCAGGTCAGGGAACGCGACATCGATATCGGTGGCCGTCATCCTCAGCGCTTGCAGGTGCGGCAGGATGTCGGTGGCGTTGCAGCGGTTCTGCTTTACGTCGGCACTGAGCTGCTTCATATGCCAGTCCTGCACCTGCATCAGCGAAGTGGGGAAATGATCCTTGCGTGCTTCCAGCGTACGCAGCAGCATCACCGTGGCGATGGCGCCAAGCGCCAGGCCCAGTACAAGCATGAACAGGTAACGGCCGGCATTGGAGGGGCGACGGTTGGGATCTGGCGATGACATGGTGGCTCCGTGATCGTAGGCAGGGCGATTATGAGGAACGATAGCATGCCGTGCAGCGCCGGAATGGACGGCTAAAATCGGCAAATGGAAAAAACATGGACAGATCGATTCGCCGGCGTTGACCGCCTGTATGGGCAGGGCGCGCTGACGCGCCTGTCCGCCTGCCACGTCGCGGTGATCGGCATTGGCGGGGTTGGTTCATGGGCGGTGGAGGCACTCGCCCGCAGCGGCATCGGCAAACTGACCCTGGTCGATGCCGATGACCTGTGCGTATCCAATACCAACCGCCAATTGCCGGCACTGGAAGGTCATTACGGCCAGGCCAAGGTTGAGGCCATGGGCGAGCGTTGTCGCGCGATCAATCCCGAGATCACGTTGGACCTGCAGGCAAGGTTCCTGACCCCTGGCAACCTGGACGAGGTGCTGGGTGGCGGCTTCGACCTGGTTTTGGACGCCTGCGACAGCTTCCGCAGCAAGGTCGAGGCGATTGCATATTGCCGCCGGCGCAAGCAGCCGATCATCACGGTCGGCTCCGCAGGCGGGCGCAGCGATGTCACCCAGATCCGGGTACGCGACTTGTCACGCACTGAGCACGACGCGATGCTGTCCCTGATCCGCAGGAAGCTGCGCGGCGAGTTCAACTTCCCGAAAAACCACGACCGCTACTTCGGCGTGCCGGCGGTGTATTCGCTGGAGAACGTGCGCTATCCGCAAGCCGATGGCAGCGTCTGCGGCGTCCGCCCGAAACTGGATAAAGACGCTGCGCTCAAGCTGGATTGCGGCGCGGGATTGGGCGCGGCCACCCATGTCACCGGCGCATTCGCCTTCGCGGCAGTCGGCAAGGCGCTGGAGATGTTGTTGAAGCCGAAGCCGTAATGCATGTAGGAGCGCCCGTTCGGGCGTGATCCATATTGCACAAATTCCATATCGCGCCCGAACGGGCGCTCCTACGGGACAGTGGATGGCAATCCAAACAGCCGCTCCGCATTAAATGTCGTCACGGCGGCGAGTTTTTCTCTGGCCATCCCGCGCAACCCGGCAACCACATCCAGCGCTTCGACCAGATGAGCGGGCTCGTTGCGCTGGCCGCGATGGCTGGCGCCGGGTTGGTCCGGCGCATCGGTTTCCAACAAGAGCTGGTCCAGAGGAACCGTTGCTACCACGCTACGTAGCTTGTTGGCGCGTTCGTACGTCACTGGTCCGCCGATCCCAAGCAGGAACCCGAGCCCGTGCAGTTGCGCTGCCTGTTGCTGGCTGCCGGGGAAGCTATGGATCACGCCACGCAGGCCGCCGATCCGGCGGATCGATGCGATCACCGCATCCACCGCACGGCGTGCGTGGATGATCACCGGGAGCTCGAACTCGCGCGCCAGCCGCAACTGGGTATCGAAATAAAGCTGCTGCGCGTCAACATCGAGTCCTTCGATGAAGAAATCCAGGCCGCATTCGCCGACGGCCACTGGCCGCTCGCGTTCGATCCACAGCCTCAGTTCGTCGAGATTTTCCTTCCGATGCGCTTCGAGGTACATCGGATGCAGTCCGTAAGCCGGATACAGACCGGGGAATTGCATACAGACCTGTTTCAGCCTGGGCCAGCCGGCCGCATCGATGGCCGGAACGACTTGCCGGGTGACACCTGCCGCCATGGCGCGCGCATGCACTTCGGCGCGATCATCGTCGAACCCGGCGACATCGAAATGGCAATGGCTGTCAACGAGTTGCACGAGATGGCCGCATGTCAGTGTCCACTGGACTCGCTGTCGATCGGTGGCTTGTCTGATGCAACCGGCTCCTTGCGCTTCTTCCAGTTGGCCAGCAACAAAGTGCCAAGACCGAGCAGGATCTCGTCAGCGAATGGAATGAAATCGGGAATGACGACATCCAGCGCAAACAAGGCCGCCGTCAATACGAACAGGCGCGGATAGCTCAGGCGCCCGAAGAAACGCAGGAGTGGAGCGAGCAGTGGATTGAGCATGACGGTATCAAAGGTAGGCGTGGCTCGAAAAACTAGCATGCACGCAGCCTGCACATACGTGAACGTCGCCCTTTGAATTCGTGCGAACTCCCGAACGATTCAGTTTTATCGTGTTGTGATCGGCCCAGCAGGGGAAACGCCCGATGCAGGAGCACGACATGAAAAACAATACATTGGCCATCGCACTCGGAGCATTGCTGGTGGGTGGCGTAGCCACTGCGGGCTACATCAATAGTCGTGATCACGCGCAATCCAACGACACTGCGTTGTCTTCAACTTCCGTTGAACGGATGCCAATGGATGGTGCGGTGCCAGCATCTGGTCGGGTCGAGTACGCCCAGGTCGTCGATGTGAAGCCGGTCACTGAGCGTGAACCGCTGTATGCCACTGTGATCGGCACCGAACCCGTGCGCGTGTCCAACACCACCTCCACCCCGCAGCAGGTCTGTGAGGACGTGGTGGTCAGCGAGCGCTTGCCCGAACGCGACGGCAACGTCGGCGGTACGGTGGCTGGCGCCATCATCGGCGGCTTGGTCGGTAACCAGGTCGGTGGCGGCAACGGCAAGAAGGCCGCGACCGTCGGCGGTGCTGTTGCAGGCGGCTTCATCGGCAATCGTGTCGATCGCAATCATGTGGGCGGCCAGGTGGTGAACCGCACCGACCGCCGCTGCCGCACGGTGAATTCATCGTCGACGTCCTCGCAGACCGTGGCCTGGAACGTGACCTATCGTAATCCCGATGGCACTACCGGCAGCATGCGTACCGAGTCCAAGCCGGGCAAGCGGATTGCGCTTGGCGATGGCGAGCGCACGATCGGTTATGACGTGAGCTACCGCCTGGATGGGCGCACGCATACCGTGCGCATGGACGAAAGGCCCGGCTCGCAATTACCGGTGATCGACGGGCAGGTGGTGACCCAGGTCGCAGCGGTCGAGGGCAAACCGAACGGTTGATTGCGGTCGTACCAGCCGTGGTCTGCCCAGACGGGGCCGGAGCGATCCGGCCCCGTTGCTCTATGGGGTCGTGGAATTGACCTGTGGTTTGACAGTTGGTCGTTTCGTCGGAAAGGTTCGTCAGATCGAACCATCCGACAGCGCCCGTTCGCAATTTCACGGTCTGCCCCGTGCCCGGCCAGCCCGATACAATGGGCGTCTCCCTTGGCACCTCGAGTCCGCGATGGCCCTGCATCCCTACGATCTGTACGACGTCCGCTCACTGCTGTCCGAAGAGGAGCGCGCCGTGCAGGACACCGTGGCGCGCTTCACCGACGAACGCGTGCTGCCGATCATCGGCGATGCCTTCGACCAAGGCCGCTTCCCGAAGGAACTGGTTCCCGAAATCGCCGAGCTGGGCCTGTTGGGCTCCTCGCTGCCGGAACAGTACGGCGGCGGTGGACTCAACGGCGTCTGCTACGGCCTGATCTGCCAGGAACTTGAACGCGGTGATTCCGGCATTCGCAGTTTTGTCAGCGTGCAGAGTTCGTTGTGCATGTACCCGATCTACGCCTACGGTTCCGAGGAACAGCGTCAGCGCTGGTTGCCGGACATGGCTGCGGCCAAGGTGATCGGCTGCTTCGGCCTGACCGAAGCAAGCGGTGGTTCCGACCCGGCCAGCATGAAGACCCATGCCAAGCGCGATGGTGCCGACTGGATCCTCAACGGTTCCAAGATGTGGATCACCAGCGGCAATTTGGCTGACATCGCGATTGTGTGGGCGCATACCGACGATGGCATCCAGGGCTTCGTGGTCGAAAAGGATTTCGCCGGTTTCAGCGCGCAGGAAATCCACAAGAAGATGAGCCTGCGCGCATCGGTCACCAGCGCGCTGTTCTTCGACAATGTGCGCGTGCCGGAAGCCAACCGCCTGCCGAACGTGAAAGGCCTCAAGGGGCCGCTGGGCTGCCTGACCCAGGCCCGCTACGGCATTACCTGGGGCCCGATCGGTGCTGCCATCGCCTGCCTGGACGAGGCGTTGAACTACACCAAGGAACGCATCCTGTTCGACCGTCCGGTTGCGGCCACGCAATCAGCGCAGATCAAGATGGCCGACATGGCCCGCCGGATTACCATGGCGCAGTTGCTGGCGTTGCAACTGGGTCGGCTCAAGGACGCAGGCACGATGCAGCCGGCGCAGGTATCGCTGGCCAAGTGGAACAACTGCCGGATGGCGATCGACATCGCGCGCGAATGCCGCGACCTTCTCGGCGGCGCCGGCATCACCACCGAACACGCCGCGATCCGCCACGCGCTGAACCTGGAATCGGTGATTACCTACGAAGGCACGGAAACCGTGCACCAGTTGGTGATCGGCCGCGAATTGACTGGTATCAACGCATTCTGAGTTCAAGCGCCAGTAGCCGGTTAGGGTAGGGGTCCCGACCCGCGTTGCCGATGCTATCTGGCGGCGCTTGAATCGTATTCTGAATCGACATTTGGCGGGTTGATATCCGCCTCACCAAAGGCCGCCATGTTCGCCACCGTTCCCGATCCGATCCCCGCACGCATGAAGGGGCTCAACCGCGCCGAGATCTGCGACGTCAATTTCAGCGAGTTCGTGAAGGCCTGGAACGGTGCGTCGGACTGCAAGCCTGCACCTGGCGAAGCGATCCTGGAGGGCAGTGCGCTGGATGCGCGGGGCTTTCGCGAGCTGTTCGAATCGCAACTGGTCAGCCGTCACCTGGACCTGATGGCGCGCGTGCTGCGCGTGCAAAACAAGGTCTTCTACACGATTGGTTCCAGCGGCCACGAAGGCAACGCGATGGTAGCGCGCGCGACGCGGCATACCGACCCGGCGTTCCTGCATTACCGCAGCGGCGGTTTCATGGCGGAGCGCTTCCGCAAGTTACCCGGCGCTGATGGAAAGCCACGCGATCCGGTGATGGATTCCGCGTTGAGCTTCGCTGCGTGCAAGGACGACCCGGCCTCGGGTGGCCGGCACAAGGTCTGGGGCAGCAAACCGTTGTGGGTGTTGCCGCAGACTTCGACCATTGCTTCGCACCTACCCAAGGCACTAGGCACCGCACTGGCGATCGAGCAGGCGCGCCGGATCGGGCATGCCTCGCCGATTCCCGAGGACAGCATCTCGATCTGTTCTTTCGGCGATGCCTCGTCCAACCATGCCAGCGCGCAGACCGCTTTCAATGCCGCTGCATATATCGCCTATCAGAAGCTGCCGGCGCCGGTCCTGTTCGTGTGCGAAGACAATGGCATCGGCATCTCGGTGAAGACGCCGGACGACTGGATTGCACAGAACTTCTCGATGCGCCGCGGGCTGGATTATTTCCAGGCCGATGGACTGGACTTGGCCGATGGTTACGGGCGCGTGCGCAAGGCCGTCGAACACTGCCGCATGACCCGGCGGCCGACCTTCCTGCACCTGCGCACGACCCGGATCATGGGCCACGCTGGCACCGACTTCGAGATCGAATGGCGCAACATCGACGAACTGTGCCGGGTCGAAGCGAGCGATCCGCTGCTGCGCAGCGCGATGATCGCGCTGGAATCCGGGTTGATGTCCAAAGACGAAATCCTCGCGCTGTACGAAGCCACCCGTGCGCGCTGTTTTGCCGCCGCCGAGGATGCCGACCGCCGGCCGAAACTCGAAAGGCTCGCAGATGTCATCGCGCCGCTGGCGCCGTACACGCCGGACAAGGTGCAGGCTGAAGCCACGCGCGCTGCATCGCCGGAGGCGCGGATCAAGGCATTCGGCAGCGAGGATAAACTGCCCGAGAAACTGCCGCCACGGCATCTCGCCATCCAGATCAACCAGGCCTTGCACGACCTGTTCGCCAAGTATCCGGAGACGTTGCTGTTCGGCGAAGACGTGGCCCAAAAGGGTGGCGTATATACGGTGACCAAGGGCCTGCACAAGGCGTTCGGCAACCGCCGCGTATTCAACACATTGCTGGACGAAACCATGATCCTGGGAATGGCCCAGGGTTTTGCCAATCTGGGCATGCTGCCGATCCCGGAGATCCAGTACCTGGCCTATCTGCACAACGCAATCGACCAGATCCGCGGCGAGGCGGCCAGCCTGCAGTTCTTCAGCAACGACCAGTTCCGCAACCCGATGGTCGTGCGCATCGCGGGCCTGGGTTACCAGCGCGGCTTTGGCGGGCATTTCCACAATGATAATTCGATCACCGCGCTGCGTGATATTCCCGGACTGGTGGTCGGCTGCGCTTCGCGTGGCGACGACGCGGCGATGATGCTGCGTACGCTGGCCGCTTTGGGCAAGGTCGATGGCCGGGTCAGCGTGTTCCTGGAACCGATCGCGCTGTACATGACCAAGGACCTATACGAGCCTGGCGACGGCCAGTGGCTTACCGAGTACCCGGCGCCCGACCAGGCACTGGTGCTGGGTGAGGAGCGTGTCTACAACCCGGATGCCAGTGACTGCGTGATCTTCAGCTTCGGCAACGGCATGCCGATGAGCCTGCGTGCGGCGCGCGCGATCGAGGACAAGCATGGCTGGAAAGTGCGCGTGGTCGACCTGCGCTGGCTGGTGCCGCTGAACGAGAAGGCGATCGCCAAACATGCAAGGGAATGCGCGCGCATCCTGGTGGTCGATGAAGGGCGCCACAGTGCCGGCATCGGCGAGGGCGTGATCACCGCGATTACCGAAGCCGGGCTGGGCGGCAAGCCCGGGCGACGCGTGGTCGGCGTGGATACCTACACGCCGCTGGCGGGTGCTGCGTTTCTGGTCATTCCGAAGGACGAAGACATCGTCGCCGCAGCGGATGTGTTGGCTGCTGGGAAACCTGCTGCCTACTAATATTCGTCAAGCAACGATGGCCGCCTGGATGTCGCGTGGCTGGCTGGCCGTCGTTTCGTCATGTCGATGCAATGCCACGGTTATTGCCTTGCTGGCCGGCGTGCGCGCGTGTTCGGCGAAGCTGTCCAACGGGACCAGCGCATTGGTTTCCGGGTAGTAGGCGGCCAGGCATCCGCGCGGGATGTCGTAGGCCACCAGCAGGAAGCCGCGCACCCAGCGGCGCGAGTCGTCGTTTGCAATGCTTTCGATGTCTACGCGCTGGCCGGCCTCAAGATCCAGCATGGCGATATCGTCGGCATGGATGAACAACGCGCGGCGCTCGTTGTGCACGCCGCGATAGCGGTCGTGCAGGCCGTAGATCGTGGTGTTGTACTGATCGTGCGAGCGCACCGTGGTCAGGGTGAATACGTGCCCGCGTGAATCGCCTGCTGGTATCGAATCCTGTGTCTTCAACAGGGTGTGCGCGAGGAAACGCGCCTTGCCGGTTTCAGTACGCCATTCGCGCGCGCCTGCGCTGTTGGGCAGGCGGAAGCCGCCGGGTACGTGCACGCGCTTGTTGAAGTCATGGAAATCCTCGAACACCCGCGCGATCTGGTCGCGGATACGGTCGTAATCCTCCACCAGCCAGCGCCACGGCGTGTCGCTGCGTTTGCCCAGCGTGGCCTGTGCCAGCCGCGCCACGATGTCGGGCTCGGACAGCAGTTCAGGCGAGGCCGGTTCGTTCCGGCCTGCCGATAGATGCACCATGCTCATCGAATCCTCGACCGTCACCGCTTGCGGGCCGTTGGCCTGCCGGTCGATCTCGGTGCGGCCCAGGCATGGCAGGATCAGCGCATCGCAACCATGAACGAGGTGGCTGCGGTTGAGCTTGGTCGCCACGTGCACGGTCAGCGTGCAGTTGCGAAGTGCGGCGTGGGTTGCTTCGGTATCGGGTGTGGCAGTGGCGAAGTTGCCGCCCATTGCGAAGAACACGCTGGCCTTGCCATCGCGCATCGCTTCGATCGCGCCGACGGTGTCCACGCCGTGGGCGCGCGGCGGATCGAATCCGAACACCTGCTGCAGGCGATCCAGCAAGGCAGCCGAGGGCTGCTCGTGAATGCCCATGGTGCGGTCGCCCTGCACATTGCTGTGCCCGCGCACCGGGCAGATGCCGGCACCGGGACGGCCGATGTGGCCGCGCAGCAGCATCAGGTTGACCAGCATCTGGATGGTCGCCACCGAGCGGGTGTGTTGGGTGATGCCCATGCCCCAGCACACGATGGCTCGATCAGCGCGCAGGAAGCGCTCGCCGGCATCGCGCAGGCGCGCTTCATGCATGCCGGATTCGGTTTCGATGTCGCGCCACTCTGTGGCCTCGATGCTTGTGCGCAGCGCATCGAAGCCATCGGTATGTGTGTCGATGAAACTTTCATCGAGCAGTTCCGGCTGGCCATCGGCATGCGCCTGCGCCCCGCGTTCCAGCACGTGCTTGATGATGCCGCTGATCGCAGCGAGATCGCCGCCGATGCGCAGCTGGTAATAATCCGAGGCAATCCTGGTCGATCCCCCATGCAGCATTTCCAGCGCATCCTGCGGATCGGCGAAGCACTCCAGCCCGCGTTCGCGCAACGGATTGAAGGCGAGCACGCTGGCGCCGCGCTTCACCGCCCGTCGCAGTTCACCGAGCATGCGCGGATGGTTGGTGCCGGGATTCTGCCCGAACACCAAAATCAAATCGGCCTGCTCGAAATCCGACAGCGAGACCGTACCCTTGCCGGTGCCCAGCTGCGCGCCGAGCGCGAAGCCGGACGGCTCGTGACACATGTTCGAGCAGTCCGGGAAATTGTTGGTGCCGAACTGGCGTACGAACAACTGGTACAGGAACGCGGCCTCGTTGCTGGTGCGCCCGGAGGTGTAGAAGATCGCCTCGTCCGGCGATGCCAGTGCATTGAGCTGCGCTGCTATGAAGGTGAAGGCTGTATCCCAGCTGATTACTTCGTAATGATCGGTTGCCGCGTTGTAGCGAAGCGGGTTCGTCAACCGGCCTTGATCTTCCAGCCAATGGTCGCTGTAGCGCGCCAGCTCGGTGACCGAATATTTCGCGAACATCCCGGGCCCGGCACGGCGTGCAGTGGCCTCGAACGCGACCGCCTTGGCACCGTTCTCGCAGAACTCGAAGGTCGAGGTGTGTTCGCGATCCGGCCACGCGCAGCCGGGGCAATCAAACCCGTCCGGCTGGTTGACGTTGAGCAGGGTTTTCGCGCCAATTAATGCCACGTCCTGATGCAGCAAGTGGGCGGCAACGCTGCGCAGCGCAGGCCAGCCGCCGGCGGGACCGTCGTAAGGCTTGATTTCGACTTCGTCGGTCACGGGTTTTTCGCTCATGGCGTGCTGCGCCTCAATCGCTGTGGATGCGCATAGACCACGCACTGGGCGTCGCGGGCGAAACCGACCAGTCCCAGGCCGGTGGACTGCGCCAGGGCAATCGCCAGCGTAGTCGGTGCAGAAATCGCGGCCAGCAGCGGAATGCCGACCTGTGCGGATTTCATCGCCAACTCATAGCTGGCGCGGCTGGTGGTGATCGCGAAGCCGTCGCCCGTGGGGATGTTGTTGCCGTGCAAGCCACCGATGAGCTTGTCCAGCGCGTTGTGGCGACCGACGTCCTCGCGCACCAGCAGCAACTCGCCGCGTGCATTGGCGAAGCCAGCGGCATGGGTTGCGCCGGTTTCCGCATTCAAGGGCTGTTGCCGGTGCAGGGCATCCAGCGCGCGATGCAAGGATGTCTCGTCGACACTGAGCTGGCTTGAGACCTCCACGGGCATCCGCATGACGTCCTCGATCGATGCACTGCCGCAGATCCCGCAGCCGCCATAGCCAGGCAGTGGCCGGCTGCGCTGGGCCAGCCTTGCGGCGCGCTCGGCCGGTATGCGCATGTTGACCACGAAGCCTTCGATTTCTTCCTTGATCCCGTCAAGCTGCCAGGCATCACCGGTTTCGATGATGGCCTCGCTCAGCGAGAACCCAAGCGTCAGGTCGGCGAGATCACAGGGAGTTGCCATCAACACCGCGAACGGGACGTCGTTGTAGTGCAGGGCGACCGGCACTTCGCAGGCGATGGTGTCCACAGTGGTGCGCACAGCATCGCGCGAGCGTTGTTCCACCTGGCGCCTGGCGGTACCCAGCGGTGGCTCATTGTCGCGAAGTCGTGCGTTCACGCCTGCAGGATAACGCCGTGGCGTTCAACTGGCGTCAGCAATCAGCGGGCCAATCCGCCCAGCAAGGGCCGCGCCTGCAAGGTGATGCCGGCCGCGCTCAGGCCTTCAGTTGGCGCATCCAGCGGCATCACGGCGAGCACGAGGTTTCCGCTTGCGCAGGCCACGCTGCCGATGCTGCGTGCTGCGGCGTGGACTTCACTACCGGCAGCGACCTCGAATGCTGCTTCGCTAGTCGTCTCGTACAGCGCCAGACCGCGCTTGACCTGGCCCAGGTAATGCGTGCGCGCCACGATTTCCTGGCCGGGATAACAGCCCTTCTTTACGCTGAACGCGCGCAGCCGGTCCAGCGAGAGCTGTTGTGGGGTCCATTGTTCGCGTTGTGAAGCAGGCAGACGGGGCAGGCCGTGGGCAAGATCAGCTTGCATCCAGCGCGCCGCGGCTTGCTGGTCTTCGGGCGCCGGCGTTCCACCGATCACCAAGTGGCGCGGGCCAGCTTCGATGCCCATGTCCAGTTCGATCCGGCTGTCGTCGATGACAGCGAACGCAGCGCCCACGGCATGCTGCGGCGCGCTGAATCCGGCGGACAGCGAAGTATCGACGCTTGCCAGCGCGACTTTGCTGCGAAACACATAGCGCTGCAGCAGTGGAGTGAGTTCACCTGCAGTGACATCGGGCAGTAGCAGCCACAGGGTCTGCGCTTCCAGCCGGAGCAGCGCGAACAGCGCGATCACGCGGCCCTTTGGCGTCAACCAGCCATTCCATTGCCACTGCCCATCGGCCAAGGCGCCGACATCGTTCATGAACTGGGCTTGCGCGAAGGTCACGGCATCGGGGCCTTTCAACGCAAGGATGTCATGCTCGGGCAGGGCAAAGTCAGGTGCCAGTATGTGATCGTGGTTGTGGGACATGGGCGTGGGACTTAGACTCAGGGGGTTGTGAATACGTCGATCATAGGTCAAACCGATCCCCGTCCCGAGCCTGGGCAGGCGCCGGTTCCGAACCCGGAACCCAGCGCCAGTCCAGCTGTGGACGCGATCCCAACCGCTGAAATCGGTGGCCGTGAAGGCCTCGATCCGACGCGTTACGGGGATTGGGAGAAGAATGGCCGTTGCATCGACTTCTAGAACCTGCGCGAAGCCGTGGTTTTGATGCAGGTCCTGACGCAAGTTTGAATGGAGAGAGCACCGCCCATGGCTGCCCCTGATTTTCCTGCATTGAAGCCGCGCGTTCGCGAACGTCCGTTGTCCCCGCACCTGCAGGTCTACAGCTGGCAGGTGCAAATGGTGACCTCGATCCTGCATCGCATCACTGGTGTGATCCTTGCTTTTGGTGGCCTGGCAATGGTGTATGCGCTGGTGGCGCTGGCATCCGGTCCGGAACGCTGGGAAACCTTCGCTGCCGGTGCGGGCTCGGTGTTCGGCAAAATCATCCTGTTCGGCTTCAGCTGGGCGCTGGCCTATCACCTCATCAACGGCGTGCGCCACTTGGTGCAGGATGCCGGCCACGGCTTCGAGATCCCGGACTTCATACGTAGCAGCTGGATTTCAATCATCGGCAGCGTGGTCCTTCTCGCCGTGGTTTGGGTCATCGTGCTGATGCATTGGGGGCAGCCATGAGCGATGACTGGAAGCGCCACGAAAACCTGCGCACGCCGCTGAAGCGGGCGGTGGGTCTTGGTTCCGCAAAATCCGGCACCGATCATTTCATCTGGCAGCGGATTACCGCGATCGTCCTGTTGCTGCTGGGCGCTTACCTGATCGGCCTGCTGCTGTCGCTCGGCGGCGCCAGTTACGATCTCGCCCATGCGATCGTGGGCGATACGGTGAATGCGACGATCCTGGTCGCGTTCCTGATCGCGATGTTCTGGCATGCCAAGCTTGGCCTGCAGGTGGTCATCGAGGATTACGTCCACACCCCGGCGCTGGCCGGCGTGGCACACATTGCCAACATTTTCGTCTGTGCACTCGCGGCCATCGCCAGCGTGCTTGCCGTCATCCGCATTACGCTGGGAGCCTGATTCCGTGCCCGCATACAATATCCAGGAACATACCTTCGACATGATCGTGGTAGGCGCCGGCGGCGCTGGATTACGCGCCACCTTCGGGCTGGCCCAGAAGGGCTTGCAGACTGCCTGCATCACCAAAGTCTTCCCGACCCGTTCGCATACCGTGGCCGCGCAGGGCGGCATTTCTGCCGCGCTCGGCAACATGGGCGAGGACGACTGGCGCTTCCACTACTACGACACCATCAAGGGATCGGACTGGTTGGGCGACCAGGACGCGATCGAGTACATGTGCAAGGAAGCGATCCCGGCGATCATCGAGCTTGAGCATCAGGGCGTGCCGTTCAGCCGCACCGAAGAGGGCAAGATCTACCAGCGCCCATTCGGCGGCATGACCACCCACTACGGCAAGGGCATCGCCCAGCGCACCTGCGCCGCGGCCGACCGCACCGGCCACGCGATCCTGCACACGCTGTACCAGCAGTCGCTGGCGCACGACGCGCGTTTCTTCATCGAATACTTCGCGCTCGACCTGATCATGGATGCCGATGGCGCCTGCCGTGGCGTGCTTGCGCTGGACATGGCCGAGGGCACGTTGCATCTGTTCCGCGCCCAGGGCGTGGTGCTGGCTACCGGTGGTTATGGTCGTGCGTATTTCAGCGCGACCTCGGCGCATACCTGCACCGGCGATGGTGGCGGCATGGCGCTGCGCGCCGGGCTGGGCCTGCAGGACATGGAGTTCGTGCAGTTCCACCCGACCGGCATCTACGGTGCTGGTTGCCTGATCACCGAAGGCGTGCGCGGCGAAGGCGGCATCCTGCGCAACAGCGAGGGCGAGCGCTTCATGGAGCGCTATGCGCCGAACGCAAAAGATCTCGCCTCGCGCGACGTGGTCAGCCGCGCGATGACGCTGGAAATCCGTGAAGGCCGCGGCGTCGGCGAGCACAAGGACCACCTCTTCCTGGACTTGACCCATCTCAACCCCGCCGACGTCCACGAGAAGTTGCCGGGTATTTCCGAGAGCGCGCGGATTTTCGCCGGCGTCGACGTCGAGAAGCAGCCGATCCCGGTCATTCCAACCGTCCACTACAACATGGGCGGCATCCCGACCAACTACCACGGCGAAGTGGTGCAGCTGTACAACGGCAACCCCGATGCCGTGGTGCCGGGGCTTTACGCGATCGGCGAAGCCGCCTGCGTGTCGGTGCATGGCGCGAACCGCCTCGGTTCCAATTCGCTGCTCGACCTGGTGGTGTTCGGTCGCGCCGTGGCCAACCGCTGTGCTGAAACCATCAAGCCTGGCGCGCCGCACAAGCCGCTTGCAGGCGATGCCTGCGACAAGTCGCTGGCGAACCTCGATGCGCTGCGAAACGCGCATGGCGACACCCCGACTGCGCAGATCCGCATCAACATGCAGCGCGCGATGCAGAAGGATGCGGCGGTGTTCCGCACCGGCGAAACCCTGGCCGATGGCGTCAAGGCGATCCACGAGATCAAGGCCAGCTTCGCCGACGTCAAGGTCTCCGACCGTTCGCTGGTGTGGAACTCGGACTTGATCGAGACGATGGAACTGCAGAACCTGCTGGGCCAGGCGCTGGCGACGATTGTGTCGGCCGAGAACCGCGAGGAATCACGCGGTGCACACGCGCGCGAGGACTTCCCCGATCGCGATGATGTCAACTGGCACAAGCACAGCGTGTGTTGGGTTGATGATGACGACAAGACGCGCATCGACTACCGCCCGGTGCACATGTACACGCTCACTAGCGACGTTGAAGTCGTGCCGCCGAAACAGCGCGTTTATTGATCCGGGAGCGAGAAAACATCCATGGCTGAATTCACCCTCCCGAAGAACTCGCAGATCCAGAAGGGCCAGCACTTCCCGGCCGCTGCTGGGGCCAAGCGCGTGCGCAGCTTCAAGGTCTATCGCTGGAATCCCGACGACGGCCTGAACCCGCGCGTGGATACCTACGATGTCGACCTCGCCGCGTGCGGGCCGATGGTCCTGGACGCACTGATCAAGATCAAGAACGAGATCGACCCCACGCTGACCTTCCGTCGTTCCTGCCGTGAAGGTATCTGCGGTTCGTGCGCAATGAACATCGACGGCACCAACACGCTGGCCTGCACGCGTGCGATCGAGGACTGCGGCAAGGGTAATGCCGAAGTGCCGATCTACCCATTGCCGCATATGCCGGTGGTCAAGGACCTGGTGCCCGATCTCACGCACTTTTATGCGCAGTACGCATCGATCAAGCCGTGGTTGCGCACGCAGACGCCGGCACCATCGGACCGCGAGCGCCTGCAGTCGAAGGAAGACCGCGCCAAGCTCGATGGCCTGTACGAATGCATCCTGTGCGCCTGCTGCAGCACTGCATGCCCAAGTTACTGGTGGAATGGAGAACGTTACCTGGGGCCCGCGATCCTGCTACAGGCCTATCGCTGGATCGTCGACAGTCGTGACGAAGACACCGGCGCGCGCCTGGACGACCTCGAAGACCCATTCAAGTTGTATCGCTGCCACACCATCATGAACTGCACGCGGACCTGCCCGAAGGGCCTGAATCCGGCCAAGGCGATTGCAGACATCAAGCAACTGATGCTGGCGCGCCGCGCGTAGAGGCAGATGGAAACAGAGGTGATGGACGTCGACGAAGCCGAGCTTCGCAAGCTGCGCTGGCGATGCCGACGTGGCATGCGCGAGCTTGACCAGTTGCTGGAACGTTGGCTGGAACAGCGATGGCGGCAAAGTCCTACTGCGCAGCGCGAGGTATTCCTGCGGTTGCTGGACAGCGAAGACGATAGGCTCTGGCGCTGGTTCCTAGGCCAAGAGGCTCCCGGCGATGTCAAAATCGCGGCGCTCGTCGAACAGATCCGCTCCTTGCCGCATTGAGTGGCAGCCATCGCGCTGGACCAGCGTGCTGCTGTGGTCGCTGGCATTGCTGGCACCGTTTTCGTTGCTGGTCTCTGACCTGCCACGCGGATGGGCATGGCCGCTGGCTATTGCCGCGGCGCTGCTAGGTGTTTTCGACGCAAGGCGGCATGCTCGCCTGCGGCCTTGCGTGCTGGTGATTCCCATCGGGCGTGGACAGCCAACTTGTGATGGCCAACCAATGCAGGCGTTGAAGGTCGAATGGCGCGGTTCGCTGGCATTCCTGCGCTGGCGCGAGCCAGATGGCCGCATCAGACGCCTGGTGTTCTGGCCCGACATCTTGCCGTCCACGTCGCGACGTGAACTGCGACTGGCCACGATGCGCGTGGAACCTGCACGCGAGACCGCATCGGTGGCACGATAGCGCGGCAAACCCAAGGGCTTTCGATGTTCAAACCGGTTCCCGTCGCCATCGGCCTGCGCTACGTGCGCGCCAAACGCCGCAATGGCTTCATTTCATTTATTTCCATGGCCTCGATCCTCGGTATTGCGCTCGGGGTGGTCGCACTGATCACCACATTGGCGGTGATGGGTGGCTTCCAGCGCGAGATCCGCGACCGGATGTTGCAGATGGCTGCACACGCCACCGTCAGCGGCTATGGCGAGCCGCTTGCGGATTGGCAGCACGCAGTGAAAGTCGCGATGGCTGACCCACGCGTTGCCGGCGCGGCACCCTACATCGAAAAGGAAGCGCTGATTTCCGGCGCCAACAACCAGCCGGCGATGATCCGCGGGGTGGTGCCGGCCGAAGAAGACAAGGTCTCGGTGCTGGGCAAGAAAATGGTGCAGGGCAAGCTGTCGGAGTTGCAGCCGGGCAGCTTCAACATCGTGCTCGGGCGCGAACTGGCGGTATGGCTGGGCGTGAGTACCGGCGACGATGTGATCGTCACCCTGGCCGATTTCCGCAGTACGCCGCTGGGTGGCGTGCAGACCATGAAGCGCTTCAAGGTCAGCGGCGTTTTCGAAGCCGGCTACAACGAATACGACAAAGGCCTGGCTGTCGTGAATATGCACGACCTGCAACGGGTGCTGCGGATGGGCGATGGCGTGACCGGCGTGCGCCTGAAAATGCACGACATGGACCTGGCGTTCGAGGTTGCCCGTAATCTCGCGACCAAGCTGCAGGGTCCATATCGCGTCAGCGACTGGAGCCAGGACAACGCAAACCTGTTCCGCGCATTGAAGATGGAAAAAACGGTGATGGCGATCCTGCTGTCGCTGATCATTGCGATGGGCGCATTCAACCTGGTGTCCTCGCAGGTGATGCTGGTCACCGACAAGCAGGCCGACATCGCCATCCTGCGCACGCTTGGCCTGACCCCACGCCAGGTAATGCAGGTGTTCATGGTGCAGGGCAGCCTGATCGGCATTATTGGTACTGTACTCGGCGTGATTGGCGGCATCGTGCTGACCTTGAACCTGGGCAGCATCCTGAAAGGCATCGAGAACGTGTTTGGCGTGCAATTGTTGCCGGAGGACGTCTACTACATCACTGGCCTGCCGACCGATCTGCAGGTCAGCGACGTGACCACCATTGCCTGCGTGGCGCTGGCGATGGCCTTTATCGCGACCTTGTACCCAGCCTGGCGCGCGGCGCGCACCGCACCGGCGGAGGCGCTGCGTTATGAGTGAGCAACTGCAACATCCCGCTCGCGATGGTGAAGTCGTTCGCGCCGAAGGCCTCGGCAAGACCTATGCCGAAGGCAGCCTGCACACGCAGGTATTCGACGGCCTCGACATCGCGGTGCAAGCCGGCGAAACCGTCGCAATACTTGGTGCGTCCGGTGCTGGCAAGAGCACGCTGCTACACCTGCTGGGCGGGCTGGATGTGCCAAGCGCCGGCGAGGTGTACGTCTCTGGCCTCAAGATGAGTGCGCTGTCCGACGCCGAACGCGGCCGACTTCGTAATCGTGCGCTTGGCTTCGTCTATCAGTTCCACCACCTGCTGCCGGAATTCACCGCGCTGGAAAACGTGATGATGCCGGTGCTGCTGGCCGGGAGGCCTACCGCCGAAGCCGACAAGCGCGCGCAGGACCTGCTGGAATCGGTCGGCCTGGGCCATCGCCTGCAGCACAAACCCGGTGAGCTTTCCGGTGGTGAACGCCAGCGCGCTGCGGTGGCACGAGCCTTGGTCAATAATCCGGCCTGCGTACTCGGTGACGAACCGACCGGCAATCTTGACGAAAAAACCGCAGCCATCGTGTTCGCGCAGATGCTCGAACTCAACCGCGCGCAACGCACCAGCCTGGTCCTGGTCACCCATGACCGACGGCTGGCGCGCCGTCTGGATCGGGTGCTGGAACTGCACGAAGGCAAGCTGCGCGAACTGGCCTCGCACGAAGTCTAGCAAGACATTCGGAGCGAGCCGCTTAGTAGCGAGGCGCGGAATCAGGGTTTCCTGACCCCGAAATCACGCCTGCGCTGATCGTTGGCGCGGCGGGGCGTCGGCATGCTGGCGACATGGCCATTGCATTGCCCGCAAGCACTCTGGCGTCACGCCACCTACCGTCGCTGGTCTCGCGTTTGCGAGGATGGGTGATATCGCGCAATGCATTGACCATGCCCGTGTTCGGACCGGGTTGCGCCATGGCGTTGTTGGCAGGTTGCATGGGTTGCCTGTTGATGCCGACCCTGTTGCCGTGGCCAGTCTCTACTTGCCTGCTGTTGATCGGAGTCTGGTTGACATGGCGTGGTGGACGTCTGCGTCTACTTGGCATGCTGTTCGCCGGCTTCGGCTTCACCGGCTTGCACGCCGCGCACGCACTGGACATGCAATTGCCATTGGCGCTTGAGAACAAGGTGCTGACCGTCAGTGGTCACATCGACGACCTGCCGGTGCACGAATCACGCCGCACGCGTTTCGAATTCGTGGTTGACGATGACGAGGCGCAGCCGTCTGCGCTGCGCGGAACTCGCCTGCGGGTGGGCTGGTTCGACGATGACATTCGGGCGCGCGAAGTGCTTCGTGCCGGAAGTCGTTGGCGATTGCCATTGCGGCTGCGTGCACCGCAGGGACTGCGAAATCCCGGTGGTGGCGATGGCGAGAAACAGGCGTTGGCGGCGCGGATCACGGCAACCGGGTATGTGCTGGAACCTTCATTGGCCAAGCCGCTGTCGCCACCCACCGGGATTGCGGCATGGCGGGAGCAAGGCAGCACACGCATCGCACACGCCGTGCCTTCGTCCACCTCGCGCTTCGTGCGCGCGCTGGCACTGGGCGATACCCGCGCCCTCGATGACGATGACTGGGCCAGGCTGCGTGCCGCGGGACTGACCCACCTGATCGCGATTTCCGGTTTCCATGTTGGCCTGGTTGCAGGCTTCTTTGCCTTGCTGGCTGCCGCGGTCTGGTGGCTGCTGCCCGGACTTTGCCGATGGTTGCCGCGCCCGTTCGCAGCGGGTTTCGGGGCGGTGTTTGGCGCGTTTGCCTATGCGGCGATGACTGGTTTTTCGCTGCCGACCTTGCGCACCGCGGTGATGATTGCGGTGCTGGTGCTCGCGCGATGCCTGCGCCGTCATCAACGGATGCCGGATTCGCTGGCCTTGGCCTGCGTCGCCCTATTGCTGCTGGATCCGTTGGCGGTGCTCAGCGCGGGATTCTGGCTGAGCTTCGCTGGCGTGGCTTGGCTGCTGTGGTGCCTGCCGACAGATGCCAAGGGCGGCATTGGCGTGATGTTGCGTGGGTTCCTGGGCGCGCAGGCGGTGGCCACGCTCGGGCTGTTGCCATTGTCGGTGGTGCTGTTCGGGCAAGCCTCGTTCGCTGGTCCGTTCGCCAATCTCCTGGCAGTCCCGTGGTGGAGCCTGGTGGTGATTCCGCTCGCACTTCTGGGACTACTACTCGACAGCCTGCACGCAGGCTGGGGTGATGTGCTGTGGCAACTGGCCGCATGGTGCTTCGACCTGCTGTGGCCGCTGCTACGCACGATTGCCGACAGCCCGCTGGCGATGGCCTGGTTGCCCGAGCCGCGCTGGTTCGCCTTGCCGCTGGCGCTGCTGTCAGCGTTCTGGCTGATGCTGCCGCGGGGCATGCCCGGCAAGCCGCTGGCATTGCTGCTGTGGTTGCCCTTGCTGTGGCCGTCGCGCGACCTGCCGCGCCAAGGTGAGGTGCAACTGGAGGTGATCGATGTCGGCCAGGGGCTATCCGTGTTGGTGCGTACCGCTCATCACAGCCTGCTGTACGACATGGGGCCTGCAACCAAGGATGGCTACGATGCCGGCGAGCGTGCGGTGCTGCCGTCCTTGCATGCGCTCGGCGTGCATGTGCTGGATGCCGCTGTAGTCAGCCATGGCGACAACGACCATGCCGGCGGCTGGCCCGCGGTTTCCCGCGCATTCCCGGTGCCGATCATGCTGGCGCCCGAAGGCAGCCCGACCCCCGGAACCGCCAACTGCCAAGCTGGGCAGTCGTGGCAATGGGATGGCGTGCGCTTCCGCGTGCTGCATCCGACTAAGTGGTTTCCCTACCTGGGAAATGAATCCACCTGCGTGATCAGGATCGAGACCGCGCATGGCAGCGCGTTGCTGACCGGCGACATGGGTGAGGTGATCGAACAGGCACTATTGCGGCGCGCTCGCCAGGATGTGCGCAACGATGTCGTGCTGGTGCCGCACCACGGCAGTGCCGGCTCCTCAAGTCCGGCATTCATCAAGGCCACGGGTGCGAGGTTGGCGCTGATTTCCTCGGGGGCCGGCAATCGTTTCGGCCATCCGAAACCCGTGGTGGTACGGCGTTGGTGCGATTCCGGCGCAGAAGCCGTGGACACGGCGCGTTCCGGTGCAGTGCGGGTCTGGCTGGGCGCCGATGGGCTGCAATTGCAGGAACGCCGGGTGTCCTGGCCGCGCTTGTGGGATGCCGTGCGACGGCGAAACGGGGCGGCTGGGCTATGCTATCGGCCGGATACATGACGGCCTGAAGCGCCGGAGGATTGACGCGTGCTGGAACTGGTTCGGGCTGGTGGTTGGCCAATGATCCCACTGGTGTTGTTGTCGGCAATCGCGCTGGCCATCATCGTCGAGCGCTTCTGGAGCCTGCGCCGCATTCGCGTGCTGCCGCCCGGCTTGGGCGAGGAAGTCCGGGTCTGGGTGTCGCGCGGCAAGCTGCTGGATCCGTCGCATGTGGATTCCCTGCGCTCGACCTCGCCGCTTGGCGCCTTGTTGGCCGCCGCGCTGGACGTGCGTCATCGCAGCCGCGAGGAAATTCGTGAGCGCGTCGAGGACGTCGGCCGCCACCAGGTGCATCGGATGGAGCGCTTCCTGAACACGCTGGGCACCATTGCCGCGGCGGGCCCGCTGCTGGGACTGTTCGGTACCGTGGTCGGCCTGATCCAGATGTTCCTGGGCATCCTTGACCATGGCATCGGTGACGCGAATCTATTGGCCGGCGGCATCGGCAAGGCGCTGGTATGCACGGCGGCAGGCATGATCGTGGCGATCCCGGCGCTGGCTTTCCATCGCTATTTCCGCGGTCGCATCGCCGCCTATATCGTGGACATGGAGCACGAGGCGATCCGCCTGATGGACACCCTGGACGCGCTGCCGCGGTCCAGGGGTAGCTAAGGCGCGCCGCATGCGGATCCAGGACCACCGGCAGGACGACAACCCGGACATCAACCTGATCCCGTTGATCGACGTGATGCTGGTCCTGCTGATCTTCTTCGTGATCACCACCACGTTTGATGCGCGCTCGGTGCTCAAGCTCGAACTGCCGCGTGCCGATGGCCAGCCCGCCGAAGTGCAGGCCAAGGCGTTGAGCGTGCTGATCAATGCGCAGGGTCGCTATTTCGTTGGCGATCGTGAAGTGCTGCGCACCGACCTGGAATCTCTGAAGCAATCCCTGCGCGATGTCGCCGGCGACGACCGTAATCGCCCGGTACTGCTGCGCGCCGACGCGCGCACCCAGCATCAGGCCGTTGTCACCGCACTGGATGCAATCGGCCAGCTGGGCTTCCACCGGGTGGCCATTGCAACTGCGCCGGAAGCCGGCAAGCCAGGCTCGCCAACCGGCCAGCCAGCAGGAGCGAGTGGAGCCACCACCCAGTGAGCGACACCGCGACATCGATCACATCGAGCACTTATAAGCGCCTGCGCCACTACGCACGGCCCTACTGGGGGCTGATCGCGATCGGCATGCTGGCGATGCTGCTGGAGGCCGGTGCCAGCGGCGCGATCCTGTGGCTGCTGGGGCCAATCGTGGATGACATTTTCGTCCGACATGATTTCACCTACTGGCTGCCCGCGGGCCTTGTGTTCCTGCTGATGGCGCGTGGCCTGTTCGGTCTGGTTGGCGACTACGCCATTGCACGTTCTGGCCGCAACGTCGCGCGCGACCTGCGCATGCAGATGATGGCGAAGTACTTGACTTTGCCGGGTTCGCGCTTCGATTCCGAACCGGTCCCCTCGATGTTGACCAAGCTCGGCGCCGACAGCGAACAGGTGGCGCAGGCTGCAGTGGATTCGTTGAAGGTGATGGTCAGCAACACGCTGGGAATCATCGCCACCCTGATCGTGATGCTGGCGACCAGCTGGCGGGTATCGCTGGTGCTGTTGCTGCTGGCGCCGATGATGGCGTGGATGATGGGCAAGGTCGGCAAGCGCTACCGCCGGCTCAACCATGCGATCCAGGAAGCCTCGGCGGACATGTTGCAGACCGCCGACCAAGCCTTGAATGCACAGCAGGAAGTGAAGACCTACGGCGCGCAGGCCACGGAAATGGCGCGCTATGGCGAGCAGACCAAGCGCAACGTGAACCTGTCGTTGAAAATCGAGGTCACCCGCGGCACCTTGTCGATGTACGTGCAGGTGCTGGGCGCGATCGGCATGGCAGTGATGCTGGTGGCGGCGGGTTTCGAAGCCGCACACGGCCGGCTTACTGCTGGTGGTTTCACCAAATTGATGACGGCGATGGTCAACCTGGTGCCGTCGCTACGCCAGCTGACCAGTGTGCAGAGCATGCTGCAGCGGGGCATAAGTTCGGCCGATCGTTTGTTCTCGGTGCTGGATGCACCCAGCGAGCGCGATCAAGGCACGCGGCCCTTGCAGCGCGCAGGCGGCCTGATCGAGTTTCGCGATGTTGGTGCGCGTTACGACGGCCAGGCCACGCCGGCACTGCATGGCATCAGCTTCGTCGCCCGGCCCGGCACGGTTACCGCGATCGTCGGGCGATCCGGCAGTGGCAAGTCGACCCTGATCAAACTCATCCCGCGTTTCTACGAACCCGAGAGCGGCCAAGTACTACTGGACGGTCATCCGCTGTCCGAGTATGCGCTCGCCGACCTGCGTCGGCAGATCGCCCTGGTTGGCCAGCAGGTGATGCTGTTCGATGGCAGCGTGGCTGACAACGTCGCCTACGGCGAATCGCAGGGCGCGGCGAAGGAACGCATCGAAGCAGCCGTGCGCGATGCCAATGCTGCGGAATTCGTCTCGCGCATGCCAGCGGGCATCGATGCGTCGATCGGCGCCAAGGGCGGCAAGCTGTCCGGTGGCCAACGCCAGCGCCTGGCGATTGCCCGGGCGATGCTCAAGGACGCGCCGATCCTGATCCTGGATGAGGCGACTGCGGCGCTCGACAACGAATCCGAGCGGCTGGTGCAGGATGCACTGGCACACCTGATCCCGGATCGCACGACATTGGTGATCGCGCACAGACTCTCGACCATCGAACATGCCGATCAAGTACTCGTGCTCGATGACGGCAAGCTGGTGGAGCAGGGTACGCACGCTGAATTGATGGCGGCCGGTGGCGTGTATGCGCACCTGCATGCCATGCAGTTCCGCGAGCAAGGCGCATGACCCGCAAAACGCTGCCGCAGCCGCCAGCGTGGTGGCATGACGGCAGTTCCCCGCCGATCCATGCGCGCGTGGTTTCAGTCCTGTATGGCGCAGTCACTGGCTTGCGACGCAAGCTCTACCGCAGCGGCATCAAGCGCAGCCGGCATCCGGGCGTGCCGGTGGTCGTGGTCGGAAATATCGTCGCTGGTGGCACTGGCAAGACCCCGCTGACGATTGCGATTGTCCGGCGCCTGCGCGCTGCCGGCTTTACGCCAGGTGTCGCCAGTCGCGGGCATGGCCGCATCGAAGCAAAAACGCCGCGTTGGGTCGAGCCCGGCAGTGATGCCGCACTCAGCGGCGATGAGCCCTTGCTGATCGCGCACAGCACCGGTGCCAAAGTGCGGGTGGATCGCGACCGCCTGGCGGCTGCCCAGGCGCTGGCCAAAGCAGGTTGCGATGTAATCGTCTGCGACGACGGCCTTCAGCATTACCGCCTGGCCCGAGACATCGAAATCGAAGTCGTCGATGTGCGCCGTCGCTATGGCAACGGTCGACTATTGCCCGCAGGTCCGCTGCGCGAACCGATCGAACGTGCCGCCGATTGCACGTTCCGGGTGCTCAACCTGGGGGTGTTGGACGATGCTGCAATACTTCCTGCGGCCGGCGTGGGTGAATGGCCGATGCGGCTGCAGGTGATCGAGGCCTTGCCAATCCGGGGTGGACGTTCACAGGCGCTGACGGCATTCGCGGGCCAACGTGTGCATGCGGTTGCCGGGATCGGCGATCCCGATCGATTCTTCGCGACTTTGCGCGAGCTCGGCATCGCGGTGGTACCGCACGCGTTTCCCGATCACCATGCCTATCAGGCCGAAGATCTGGATTTTGGCAGCCAGCTCCCGGTGCTGATGACCGAGAAGGATGCGGTCAAATGCGCAGGTTTCGCAGGTGCGCAATGGTATTCGGTGCCGGTGCAGGCGCGGATGCCGGAAACGTTCTGGACTGCATTGCTCGACAAGTTGGTGGGCAAAAAGGGGGCAGAGTGAATTTCCTGCCGATTCTGCGCGGCCGCCAACGATTCTGGTCAGGAAACTTCACTCTGACCCCTTTTTTAATCGGCGTGAAACTTCACCCCGACCCCTTTTTGCGGTGCCGGGCGATAATCGCGGCATGAGCACGCCCGATTTCGTCGTCGCCATTCCCGCCCGTTATGCCGCCTCACGCTTGCCCGGCAAGCCGCTGCGCCTGATCGGTAGTGAACCCTTGGTCCTGCATGTCGCCCGTCGCGCCTTGCAGGCTGGTGCGTGCGAGGTCTGGGTGGCCACCGATGACGCCCGCATCGCCGATGCATTGGCGGGCAGCGGTGTGCATGTCGCGATGACCTCGATCAAGCATGCGAGCGGCACCGACCGCTTGGCCGAATGCGCACGCATCGCTGGCTGGGACGACAACACCATCGTGGTCAACCTGCAAGGTGATGAACCCTTTGCACCGGTAGACGGCATCGCCTGCGTGGCCAATGCAGTGGCTGAAAGTGGCGCCGGCATCGCGACGCTGGCGGCATTGATCGACGACATCGACAGCTTGCTGGATCCGAATGCGGTGAAGGTCGTGGTGACAGGCAATGGCGATGCGCTGTATTTCAGCCGCGCGCCGGTGCCGTGGCCGCGCGATGCGTTTGCCCGCGATCGCACCGTGATGCCGGAGGGGCGCTGGCTTCGGCACATCGGCATCTATGGGTATCGTGTCTCCGCATTGCAGGCGTTCGCGGCATTGCCGATGGGATCACTGGAACAGACTGAATCACTGGAACAACTTCGCGCGCTGGAAGCAGGCTGGCGGATCGCGGTGCGACTTGCGCCATCGCCATTCTCGCCCGGCGTTGACACGCCAGACGACCTGGCACGTGCAGAACAGGAGTGGCAACGACGTAATGGGTAGCACTCTGAAAGCAAGACCCTTGGGGGTATTGATGGTGTGCCTCGGCAATATCTGCCGTTCGCCGATGGCCGAGGGCGTGCTGCGCGCGCGCCTGCGGGAGGCCGGACTGGAGGCGAAGGTGCATGTGGATTCGGCGGCAACCGGTCGCTCACATGTCGGTCATGCGCCGGACGAGCGCGCGATTGCATGCGCAGCCAAACATGGCGTGGACATTTCGGAACAGCGCGCACGCGCGTTGACGCTGGAGGATTTCACCACCTTCGATTTCATCCTGTGCGCGGACCGCACGATCCTGCACGACGCACGCATCCGCAAGCCACGCACCGCACATGCCGATGTCGAACTGCTGATGGAATGGAGTGGACTCGGCAAGAAGGACGTGCCGGATCCGTACTGCGGCGATCCGCGCGATTTCGCGCGGGCGTGGAAACTGGTCGATGCTGCGGCGTCGGGCGTCGTCGAACGCATCCGGCAGGGCCGGTTCTGAGCCGGCGCAAGCCCGACGACACCACGCCCGCCTTCGACGGCAAAGTGACCGCTGCGGGCCTGCTGGCCGCGCCTGGCGTGTACCGGATGTTCAATGCCAATGACGACGTGCTCTACGTCGGCAAGGCGCGTGCGTTGCGCAACCGGGTCGGCAGCTATTTCAATGCGACGCCGAAATCGACCCGGATCATGTCGATGCTGGCGCAGGTCGCCAGGATCGAGGTCACCGTCACTCGCAGTGAGGCCGATGCGCTGCTGCTGGAAAACCAGCTGATCAAATCGCTGCAGCCGCGTTACAACGTGATGCTGCGCGACGACAAGAGTTATCCGTTCGTGCTGCTGACCCAGGAAGAGTGGCCGCGGTTGGCATTCCATCGCGGCCCACGCGCCATTGCCGGTCGCTATTTCGGTCCGTATCCAAGCGCAGTGTCGGTGCGCGACACCCTCAACCTGATGCACAAGCTGTTCAAGTTGCGCAGCTGCGAGGACAGCGTGTTCCGCAACCGCAGCCGGCCTTGCCTGCAGTACCAGATCGGCCGTTGCAGCGCGCCCTGCGTGGGACTTATCGATGCACCCGTTTACGCAGAGGCGGTGCGTCGCGCAAGCCTGTTCCTGGAAGGGCGTAGCGAAGAACTTGGCGATGAACTTGCCGCCGCGATGCAGGCGGCCAGCGAGCATCTTGATTTCGAAAATGCCGCGCGCCTGCGTGATCTGATCGCCACCATCCGCAAGCTGCAGGCGCGGCAGTATGTGGATGGCCGCAATGCTGACCTCGACGTGCTGGCGGTGGCGATGCAGGGTGCGTCGGCTTGCGTGATGTTGCTGGCCTTTCGCGACGGCCGCAACCTCGGCACGCGCGCGTTCTTCCCGAAGACCAATGGCGAGGACAGCGCCGCTGAAGTACTGGCGGCATTCGTCTCGCAGTACTACGCCGAGCAACCGCCTCCGCGCGAAATCGTGCTGGATCGCGACATCCCCGACCGCGAACTGATCGAACTTGCGTTGGCCGGCCATGTCGGCCGCACTGTCGAATTGCGATGCAATGTGCGTAGTGAGCGCGCCGCGCACCTGGACCTGGTACGCCGCAATGCAGAACTCGCCCTGGCGACGGAATTGACCAGCAGCAGCGCCCAGCAGGCACGAGTGGAAGACCTGCGCGAGATGCTGGGGCTGGCCGAAACGCCGAAACGTATCGAGTGTTTCGACATCAGTCACACCATGGGCGAGGCCACCGTCGCGTCCTGCGTGGTGTTTGATGCCACCGGCGCGGTGCGCAGCCAGTATCGGCGCTACAACATCGCCGGGATCGAGCCGGGCGACGACTACGCGGCCATGCACCAGGCCTTGCAACGAAGGTTCCGGCCTGCGGCCGAGGGCGACCCGGATGCGGTGCTACCGGACGTGCTGTTGATCGATGGTGGCGCCGGGCAGGTCGCGCAGGCACAGACGGCGTTGCAGGAAAGTGGCGTTGCCGGCGTTGCGCTGGTCGGCGTGGCCAAGGGGCCTGCGCGCAAGCCTGGTGATGAAACCCTATTACTGCCGGATGGCCGTGAAATCCAGCCAGGCGCTGCTTCACCGGGCCTGCAACTGGTCCAGCAGGTGCGCGACGAAGCGCATCGTTTCGCCATCACCGGCCACCGCGGGCGTCGGCAGAAGGCACGCAGCACCAGCCGCCTGGAAGACATCGCCGGTATTGGACCGCGCCGACGCGCTAACCTGTTGCGGCATTTCGGTGGTCTGTCGGGATTGAAGGCGGCGGCAGTGGACGATATCGCCAAGGTTGATGGCATCAACCGGGCCTTGGCGGAACGGATCTGGACCAGCCTGCATGGCATGGCACGGGACACAACGGGAACACAGGAGACGTAGTGAAGCTGACGATCCCCACATGGTTGACCCTGGCGCGGATCGCATTGATCCCGGTACTGGTGATCGTCTATTACCTGGACTACCGCTGGACCAATATCGCGGCAACTGCGATCTTCGCGTTCGCCTCCATCACCGACTGGCTGGATGGCTGGATTGCGCGGCGCTGGAACCAGTATTCGACGTTCGGCGCCTTCCTGGACCCGGTGGCGGATAAATTGATGGTGTCCACCGCGCTGGTGATCACGGTGGAACACCACCACACGGTTTGGATGGCGCTATGGGCGTCGGTGATCATTGGCCGCGAAATCGCGGTGTCTGCGCTGCGCGAATGGATGGCCGAAGTGGGCCAGCGCGGCAAGGTCGCGGTAGCTGCGGTGGGCAAGATCAAGACTGTGGTGCAGATGGTCGCGCTGGGCTTCCTGCTGTACCGCGAACCCCTGTTGGGCTTGCCGGTGTTCGTGATCGGCGAATGGCTGCTGGCCATCGCTGCAATACTGACTTTGTGGTCGGGATATGAATACGCGCGGGCCGCCTGGCCATCATTGACGGCAGAAGAGCGAAAAGGGAGTTGACAGTGCCGAGCGTGGCGCTAGAATAGTCGGCTCAACGCGGGAATAGCTCAGTTGGTAGAGCACGACCTTGCCAAGGTCGGGGTCGAGGGTTCGAGTCCCTTTTCCCGCTCCAGGTTTGAACGGAAACGTTCACGCAAGCCCCGTTCGCGGGGCTTTGCTTTTTTAGTCATCCGGCCGGGTGGCAGAGTGGTTATGCAGCGGACTGCAAATCCGCGTACGCCGGTTCAATTCCGACCTCGGCCTCCAAATTGCTGGAATATGAAAATCCCGGCTCCGGTCGGGATTTTTATTTTTTGGCGTAGTTGCGTTGTGCGGTAGTTACGGCACCATGCACAAGCCGCCCGGATGGCGAAACTGGTAGACGCAAGGGACTTAAAATCCCTCACCCGCAAGGGTATGTCGGTTCGATTCCGACTCCGGGCACCAAGAACAGCGCGCTGTCAGTCGAGCAAAGGGGCCAGCGCGGGCCACACATGGTCGCGCAATGCCGGCTGCGCCGATGCAACCGGATGCAGGTTGTCGTCCTGGAACGCGGTGCGATCGCGCGCGATCGGCTCCAGCAGGAACGGCAGGCACGCGGCGTGCATCAGGTCCGCGATGCCGCAGAATCCGCGCTCGAATTCCTGCGTATAGGCTTGGCCATAGTTCGGTGGCAGACGCATGCCGATTACCAATACCTTCGCGCCGATACTCTGCGAAGCGCCGACCATGCGGGCCAGGTTGCGGCGCAGGTCGCGTAGAGGCAGGCCGCGCAAGCCATCGTTGGCGCCCAGTTCTATCACCACCACGGCGGGCTTCACGCGCACGACCTCGGCCACGATCCGCGCCGCGCCGCCGGCGCTGGTGTCGCCACTGATGCTGGCATTGACGATGTGCCAAGCTGGTTTGCGCGCCGCCAGGCGTTGCCCCGTCAGCGCGACCCAGCCCTCGTGCGCGGCAATGCCGTAGGCGGCCGAAAGCGAATCGCCCACCACCAGCACTGTGTGATTACCGGCCTGCGGTTTTGATACAGGCTGCGCGCAGGCGATGCCTGCTGCGAGCCAAAGCGAAAACAACATCGCCCATTGCAAGATCGCTCGACCGCCGCCATACCTCATCGACATGCATGCACTCCAGGACATCGAACCCAATGGCCGACATGATGGACTATAGCCACGCAATGCCAGCTGTCGCTGCAACCATTGCTGTCCACGCCACCGAAGCCCTGCGTGTGACGGCGCTGGGCAAGACTGTGCTGTTGCCGGAGGGCGGGCTGTGCATCCTGGCGGACGTGTCGTTTGCCATCGAGGCAGGCGACAGCGTGGCGATTGTCGGCGCATCCGGTTCGGGCAAGAGCACCCTGCTATCGCTGCTGGCGGGGCTGGACACACCAACGACCGGCGATGTCAGCCTGCATGGCGCATTGCTGTCGTCGCTGGACGAGGACGGCCGCGCCCGCTTGCGTGGCGAGCGGGTCGGCTTCGTGTTCCAGAGCTTCCAGTTGCTGCCATCGCTGACTGCGCTGGAAAACGTGATGTTGCCGCTGGAGCTGCGCGGCGATGACGATGCCGAAGGACCTGCACGCGAGATCCTGCAACAGGTTGGCCTTGGCGAGCGGTTGGGCCATTACCCGCGCCAGCTGTCCGGGGGCGAGCAGCAGCGGGTCGCGGTGGCGCGCGCGTTCGTCACCCAACCATCGTTGCTGTTTGCCGACGAGCCCACCGGTAATCTCGATACCCAGACCGGGCAGGCGATCATTGAACTGTTGTTCGACCTCAATGCACGCCACGGCACCACCCTGGTGCTGGTCACCCATGACGAGCATCTGGCCTCGCGCTGCAGCCGCACCTTGCGGCTCGACAGCGGGCGCCTGGTACCGGCATGAAGGTTGGAAAACTGGCATGGCGGCAGTTACGCCGAGATTTGGCGTCGGGTGACATCCGCATCCTGTTGGCTGCGCTGGTGTTGGCGGTCATCGCGGTTACCGCGGTCGGCTTCGTCACCGACCGCGCGGCGCGCGCACTGACCCAGGAAGCCAACCGTCTTCTGGGCGGCGATATCGTCTTGCGCAGCGACCAACCATTGCCGCCTGCATTGGCGGAAGCCGCTCGCGCCAATGGCCTGCGCATGAGCGAGACCCGCGACCTCACCAGCATGTTGCGCATCGGCAGTGGCAGCAGCGAGCGCCTGGAGTTGGGCGAAGTGCGTGCGCTGGGCGTCGGTTATCCGCTGCGCGGGGAGTTCCGCATCGATACCGGTGATGGTATCGAGCGTATCGCCAGTGGCATCCCGCCAGCAGGTTCGGCATGGCTCAGTCGTGCCGGCGCCGACCGCCTCGGCGCGCACATCGGCGATGTGGTGGCGCTGGGCGAATCCCGTTTCCGGATCGCGGCGCTGGTGCTGCAGGAACCTGATGCAGGTGTCGACTATTTCAGCGTGGCGCCGAAGCTCTTTGTGCCGCTGGACGCCCTCGCCGCCACCGGCTTGGTGCAGGAAGGCAGTCGCCTGCGCTACCGGCTGGCAGTAGCGGGTGATGCACCCGCGCTGTCACGATTTTCAAGTGAGGTGACAGCGGCAAATGTGCGCGGCCTGCGCGTTGAAACCGCCTCCGATGCGCGCCCGGAGATCGCTTCCGCACTTGACCGTGCGGGGCGCTTCCTGGGCTTGGCCGCATTGGTGTCGGTGATGCTGGCGGCGGTGGCAGTGGCGATGGCCGCACGCCGCCACAGTGAACGCAACTTGCAGGCCGCGGCGGTGATGCGTTGCCTCGGCGCCAGCCAACGCACGCTGGTAGCGATCCATGTCGGCGAACTGGTCTTGCTGGGTCTGCTGGCTTGCAGTATTGGAATTGCAATCGCGTTCCTGCTGCAGTGGGGCGTCGGCGCGTGGTTGGCTACGCAACTGGGCGTGGGCATACCAGCGGCCGCGTGGCAGCCGGCTGCCGAAGGTTTGGCAGTCGGCATGCTGGTGTTGCTCGCATTCGGTGCGCCGCCGGTGTTGGCGCTACGTCGCGTGCCCGCGCTGCGTGTGCTGCGCCGCGACCTGGATCCGACTGAGCCAAGCGCATGGCTGGCGGCGGTGACGGGATTGGGCGGCCTGGCCGCGTTGCTGTGGTGGAAAGCGGGATCGGCAACGTTGGGGTTTGCGATGCTGGCCGGTATCGCTGCAACACTCGCGGTGCTGGCGCTGATGGCCTGGCTGCTGATCCTGCTGTTGCGCCGCTTGCGTTCGCGTCTGCGTGGGCCATTGCGTTACGGGCTGGCCAACGTCAGTCGACGCGCAGGCACCAGCATTGCCCAGGTCTCGGCGCTGGGCCTGGGGTTGATGGCGCTGCTGCTGCTGACCTTCGTGCAACGCGACCTGCTGGATCGCTGGCAACGCACGCTGGCCGCGGATGCGCCGAACCGCTTCATCATCAACGTGCAGGCCGAGCAGCTGAAGCCGTTGGCGGAATTCATCAAGTCCAATGGACTGGTGGCACCAGAGTTGTTCCCGATGGTGCGTGCGCGCTACATCGCCCGCAACGGGCGCGAGGTGCCAAAAGGGCAATACGCGGAATCCGGTCAGCGTGCGCAGGCATTGGCCGAGCGCGAGTTCAACCTGTCCACAACCAGCACCCTGCAGCCCGACAATCGCATCACAGCAGGCGAGTTCTGGCCGGCCGACGGCCCCGCGCAGACGGAAATCTCGGTGGAGGAGGGCTTCGCCAACACGTTGGGCTGGAAACTCGGCGATCGCATCGGCTTCGACATCGCCGGGCAACGCCTCGACGCCCGCATCACCAGCCTGCGCAAGGTCGAGTGGGAGAACTTCCGGCCGAACTTTTTCGTGGTGGTGTCGCCCGGTGCGCTCAAGGGTTACCCGGCCAGCCACATCACCGCACTCCACGTGCCACCCGCCAAGTCGCGCTTTACCGCTGAGCTGGTCGCGCGTTTCCCGAATGTGTCGGTGATCGATGTCGATGCCGTACTCAAGCAGGTGCGCAGCACTGCCGATCAGGTCGCGACTGTGGTGCGGGTGGTGTTCTGGTTTTCCTTCGCTGCCGGGGTGCTGGTATTGCTGGCTGCAGTCAGTGCCAGCCAGGACGAACGCCTGCACGAAGGTGCGGTGATGCGCGTGATCGGAGGGCGCGGCCGGCAACTGCGGCTGGCGCAGGCGTCCGAGTTTGCTGCGCTTGGCCTGATTTCGGGGCTGGTGGCGGCAGTGGCGGCTTCGATCTTGTCCGGGGTGGTAGCCACGCGTGTGTTCAATCTGCCGTGGGAACCGGACTGGGTGATGGCAGCGGTCGGCGGCAGCCTGGGCATGGCCGCTGCACTGGCCGCTGGCATGTGGGCCACACGCGGGGTCCTGAACTCGCCCCCGTCGGTAATCCTGCGTGGGTCGTGATCATTCAAAGCGCGGCAAGCCACGCTCTACAAGAGCCCAACCCCGTTCTGCCATAGCCATCCCGTAGAGCGGGGCTTGCCCCGCTTGGCCGCCCAAGCCCCAGCGCGGCAAGCCACGCTCTACAAGAGCTTGCATCGGTTTCGGCACAGTTGGTTCGTAAAGCGGTCGTGGCCAGGTCCGCTCCTGCAGAAGGCGCGACGGAGTGCCGCGCCAGATTGATATGCTTCGCGCATGAGCAGATACAGCGCATACATCGCCAGCATCGTCCTGTTCCTGATCTCGTTGCTGCTGAGTAGGTGGCAGATAGAGTGGCGTTGGGGCGTTGTGATATTTGGCGCGCTGTCCGCGCTGGGTACCCTGGACATGCTCCAGCGCAAGAGCACACTACGCCGCAATTTTCCGATCCTGGCGCATCTTCGTTATGGGCTGGAAACCATTGGCCCGGAAATCCGCCAGTACTTCATCCAGTCCGACATCGTCGAGGTGCCGTTCTCGCGCCAGCAGCGCGCGTTGGTTTACCAACGTGCCAAGCGGGTCAACGACGTGCGCCCGTTTGGCAGCCTGCAGGACGTGTACGGCATCGATTACGAATGGATCAACCATTCAATCGCGCCAACCCATATCGAATCGCCGGACTTTCGGGTCACGATTGGAGGTGCCAGCAAGCAGCCGTATTCGGCCAGCGTGTTCAATATCTCGGCGATGAGTTTCGGCGCGCTGTCGGCGGCGGCAATCCGCGCGCTCAATGCCGGCGCCAAGGCCGGCGGCTTCTATCACGACACCGGCGAGGGCTCGATCTCGCCTTACCACCGTGAAGCCGGTGGCGACCTGGTCTGGGAAATTGGTTCCGGCTATTTCGGTTGTCGCAACGACGACGGCAGCTTCAATCCCGAACGCTTCACCAAGGCGGCCAATGATCCGCAGGTGAAGATGATCGAAATCAAGCTGTCGCAGGGCGCCAAGCCCGGCCATGGCGGCGTGTTGCCGGCGGCCAAGGTGAGCGCCGAGATTTCGGCGACCCGCGGCGTGCCAATGGGCCAGGACTGCGTCTCGCCTGCCGCACATACGGAGTTTTCGACGCCGCTTGGACTACTGCAGTTCGTGGCCCGCCTGCGCGAGATGTCGGGCGGCAAACCGACCGGTTTCAAGCTCGCCATCGGCCATCCATGGGAATGGTTCGCCATTGCCAAGGCGATGCAGGAGAGCGCTTCCCTGGAGCCGAGCATCCTTCCGGACTTCATCGTCGTCGATGGCGCCGAGGGTGGCACCGGCGCCGCGCCTGCCGAGTTCATCGACCACGTTGGCGTGCCGATGCAGGAAGGCTTGATGCTGGTGCACAACACCTTGGTCGGCCTGGATCTGCGTGACCGGATCAAGATTGGCGCGGCCGGCAAGATCGTCGGCGCCTTCGACATTGCGCGAACCCTGGCGATGGGTGCGGACTGGTGCAATGCCGCGCGCGGCTACATGTTCGCGTTGGGCTGCATCCAGTCGTTGAGCTGCCATACCGACCGCTGTCCGACCGGGATTGCAACCCAGGATTCGAGCCGCTGGCGCAAGCTTGACGTGCCGGACAAATCCACCCGCGTGCGCGAATTCCACGACAACACCCTGCATGTGCTGCGCGACCTGCTGTGCGCCTCGGGCCTGGAGCATCCTGACCAGTTGGGCCCGGAGCACATCCTGCGCCGGGTGTCGCCTACCGAAGTGCGTTCGATTAATGCGCTGTACCCATTCCTGCGCCGTGGCGAGCTGCTGGCCGGCATTCCCGACCACGCCGTTTTCGAAGACTTCTGGCAACACGCGCGCAGCGATAGCTTCATGCCGCCTCCGCATGTGCTGAGTCTGCGCAGCGGCAAGTGCACTTGATATCCTTCACGACCGTCTTTCAAAGGCTGATGGCTTGAAGCCAGACCTGACCCATCTCGACCGGCTGGAAGCCGAAAGCATCCACATCCTGCGCGAGGTCGCCGCCGAATTCCGCAATCCGGTGATGCTGTACTCGGTCGGCAAGGACAGCTCGGTGCTGTTGCACCTGCTGGCGAAGGCCTTTTATCCGGCACGGCCGCCGATCCCGCTGCTGCATGTGGATACCGGCTGGAAGTTCCGCGAGATGATCGCGTTTCGCGACATGCGCGCCGCCGAAACCGGCGTGCAGTTGCACGTCCACACCAACCCGGATGGCGTGGCCAGCGGCATTAATCCGATCAGCCATGGCGCCACCGTGCATACCGACGTGATGAAGACCCAAGGCCTGAAGCAGGCGCTGGACTTGCACGGGTTCGATGCGGCGATCGGCGGTGCGCGCCGCGATGAAGAAAAATCGCGGGCCAAGGAACGCATCTTCAGCTTCCGCAACGCGCAGCACCGCTGGGATCCCAAGAACCAGCGCCCCGAACTGTGGAGCCTGTACAACACCCGCATCCACAAAGGCGAATCGGTGCGCGTGTTCCCGATCAGCAACTGGACCGAACTCGATGTCTGGCTCTACATCTATCGCGAAAACATCCCGGTGCCGTCGCTGTACCTGGCTGCCGAGCGACCCGTGGTCGAGCGCGATGGCGCGCTGATCATGGTTGATGACGAGCGCCTGCCACTGCGCGATGGCGAAATCCCGATGTTGAAGAAAGTGCGCTTTCGCACCCTGGGCTGCTATCCGCTGACTGGCGCGATCGAATCGGACGCCGACACACTGGAAAAGATCATTGCCGAGATGCTGGTGGCGACGACCTCGGAGCGACAGGGCAGGGTGATCGACCAGGACCCGTCTGCGTCGATGGAAAAGAAGAAACAGGAAGGCTATTTCTGATGCGTACCGATGACGCTAGCGCGCAGGTCGCCGCCTACCTGCACCAACACGAAACCAAGAGCCTGCTGCGCTTCATCACCTGCGGCAGCGTGGATGACGGCAAGAGCACCCTGATCGGGCGCTTGCTGCACGACACCCATCTGCTGCTTGACGACCAGGTCGCGGCGCTCGAAGCCGACAGCCGCCGCCACGGTACCCAGGGCGAGGACATCGATTTCGCGCTGTTGGTCGATGGCTTGGCCGCCGAGCGCGAGCAGGGCATCACCATTGACGTGGCCTACCGTTACTTCGGTACCGACAAGCGCAAATTCATCGTTGCCGACTGCCCGGGCCACGAGCAATACACCCGCAACATGGCCACCGGCGCCTCGACCGCCGACCTTGCGATCGTGCTGGTGGATGCGCGCAAGGGGTTGCTCACCCAGACCCGCCGGCACAGTTACATCGTGTCCTTGCTGGGCATCCGTCATGTGGTGCTGGCGGTCAACAAGATGGACCTGGTGGATTACAGCCAGGCGCGCTTCGACGAAATCGTTGCCTCCTATCGCGCATTGGCTGAATCACTTGGCATCGAATACGTCACCGCGATTCCGCTGTCGGCGCTGAAGGGCGACAATATGCTGGAGCCATCAATCGCAACGCCCTGGTACAGCGGCGAAACCTTGCTTGGCCATCTGGAAACCGTGCAGGTCCAGCGCGACCACTCGGATATTGGCTTTCGCATGCCGGTGCAGTGGGTCTGTCGGCCGAACCAAGGTTTTCGGGGGTTTGCCGGCACTGTGGTGGCGGGCGAGGTTACACCGGGCACCGAGATCGTGGTGTTGCCGTCGGGCCGGCGCTCGACCGTCGCGCGGATTGTCACGGCTGATGGCGACCTCGACCACGTGCAAGCCGGACAGGCAGTTACCCTGACCCTGAGTGACGAGATCGATGCCAGCCGCGGCGACGTGATCGCGCTGGCCAGGCAGCCGCCTGAAGTCTCCGACCAGTTCGCTGCGCACCTGCTATGGCTGGGCGAGGATTCGTTGCTGCCCGGTCGGCCGTACTGGCTGAAGATCGGCACACGCACGGTCGGTGCTTCGGTTACCGAGATCAAGCACAAGATCGACGTGAATACCCAGGAATACCTGGCGGCCAAGTCAATCGATTTGAACGAGGTCGCCTATTGCAACTTGCACCTCGACCAGCCGGTGCCATTCGAGGCCTATGCCGACAACCAGGTGCTGGGCGGCTTCATCCTGATCGATCGCCAGAGCAATGCGACAGTGGCAGCCGGCACCCTGGACTTCGCCCTGCGCCGCGCCGGCAATATCCACTGGCAGCATGTCGATGTAGACCAGTCCGCGCGCAGCCGGATCAAGCACCAGCAGCCGCGCTGTCTGTGGTTCACAGGCCTGTCGGGCTCGGGCAAATCGACGATTGCCAACTTGGTCGAAAAACGTCTGCTGGCGATGGGCCATCACACCTATCTGCTGGACGGCGACAACGTACGCCACGGCCTCAACAAGGACCTGGGTTTTACCGACGAGGACCGCGTCGAGAACATCCGCCGCGTTGCCGAAGTCGCCAAGTTGATGACCGATGCCGGCCTGATTGTGCTGGTCAGCTTCATCTCGCCATTCCGCGCCGAGCGACGCATGGCGCGTGAACTGTTCAGCGAAGGCGAGTTCCTGGAGGTCTTTGTCGACACGCCATTGGCCCTGGCCGAGCAGCGCGACGTCAAGGGCTTGTACGCCAAGGCACGCCGCGGCGAGTTGCGCAATTTCACCGGCATCGACTCGCCCTACGAAGTTCCGGAAGCGCCGGAGCTGCACCTCCGCACCGTCCACGTCGAACCCGCGGAACTGGCCGAGCAGATCGTGCGCGCGCTTGGGTTGGGTTGACGCCTGGAAATGGCCAGGGCACGAAAAAGCCGGCGCAAGGCCGACTTTCGTTGATGCTGGTGGGCGGTACAAGGTTCGAACTTGTGACCCTTGCCGTGTGAAGGCAATGCTCTACCGCTGAGCTAACCGCCCGCTGGGCCGCGCATTATATGGGACATGCGCCGGAGGCGGAAGCCCTCATTGCCATCTGCCTGGATCGGTCGGTTTGTGTCGGATGTCCTTGAGGGGGTTCCGTATTCACCCCGAACGCATAGAATCGCCGTTAGTCTGGATCCTGTGGTCCGCTGATTGGCGGCCAGCACAGGAAATGACCCTGTGAATTTTGCTTCGACAGGGGGTGCAATTTCCGGTGAGGCTTCACCAAATTGCATGGCTTTGTAGCTCTGGCAGCCTGACCACTTTTGGTCGAAGCAGCCTTGCACTGCATAATGATGGAATGTCCGGAGAACTGATCCATGATGAGATGTCGTTTGAAAATTGCCATCGTGTTCGTGCTGTGTTGGCTGCTGGTGGCCTGCGCCAACGGTGGTGGACCGCGTCCCAGCGCGATCAAAGGCGACATGCCCGCTCCGGATTCAACAACCACCAGTGGTGCTTATGAAGGTGCCACAGACTATCGGGTTGGTGCCTTGGACCTGCTCGCTATCACTGTATTTGGGGTGGATGAACTCACCAAGGAGGTCCGGGTTAATTCCAAGGGACAGATCTCGCTGCCACTGATCGGTACCATGGTCGCTGGTGGGATGACAGTGCCCGCATTGGAGTCTGAACTTGCCAAGAGGTATGCGCAGGGATACCTGCAGCATCCGCAGGTCACAGTGTTCGTCAAGGACTTCGCAAGCCAGCGGATCACGATGGACGGTGCTATCAAAAAGCCTGGGATCATTGCACTGACCGGGAAGACAAGCTTGCTCCAGGCCATTGCAATGGCGGGCGGCGTGGATGAGAAGCTGGCGGATCTGGGCGGCATTGTGCTGATGCGCCAGGTCGACGGCAAACGCATGGCTGCCAGATTTGACTTGCGTGCAATTCGCCGCGGCACTGTCACGGATCCGCAGCTCTACGGTGATGACGTGATCATTGTCGAACAATCTGGCAGCAAGACCGCAATGCACCGTTTCCTTGAATCTTTGCCCCTTCTGGGCGTGTTCACCTTACTTCCATGATGACCCAAGGTAGCTCCGAATGACCGATGAAAACCTGCCTGTTTCTCGGGCGGATGACGGCAGCTCTTTTCCTGCCCCTGCTCCAGCCTTGGGAAGACAGGGACTTGCGCATCCGAGAGATCACAGATCCCTCGGCCTCGACCTGTTCGAGGACCGTCAAGAGGAGGACTCAGACCAGATCGACCTGCTGAAATACTGGCGTGTCCTGGTCAAGCGGCGTTGGCTGGTGCTCAGCGTGCTTGTGGCAACCGCCGCACTTGCGCTGTTGTCTACCTTGATGACCACGCCCATGTACCGCGCCACGGCCGTGATGCAGATGGAGCAGCAAAGTCCGCAGATCATAGCGGGCCAGAGCGGCCAGATTAATAGTGACGCCTATTCTGGCGATTTCCGTGAGACCCAGATCGAACTCCTGAAGAGTCGTTCATTAGCTGAGCGGGTGGCAGGCAAGCTCAACGTCGGTCGGGTATCGCTTGACCAATTCGATGAACCAAGCTGGATAAGTCGGGTGATCGGCTTGTTGCGCCCCAAATCGTCCAGGAGAGAACCAGTCAAGGACAGCGTACAGGCAAGCGATCCGGCGCAGGTAGCCAGCACCCTTCGTGCTTTCGCGGGAGTCGTGCAGGGCGGGCTCAGTGTCGCGCCGGTTGGTACTTCTCAATTGGTGTCGATCAGTTTCGACAGTCCTTCCCCGGAGTTCTCCTCACTGGTCGCCAACACGGTGGGAGATGAATTCATTGCGTCCTATATGGAGCGGCGCTTCGGCGCGACCTCGTATGCCAAGGACTATCTTGAGGGCCAACTGCAGACAACCAAGGCCAAGCTGGAAGAGTCCGAGCGCAAGTTGATCGAGTATGCGCACAAGGAAGGCTTGGTCATCACCGACGAAAAGGGCCAAACCCTGGCGGCGCAGAACCTCGTGCAACTGAACGGCTCGTTGATGGCAGCCAAAGAGCAGCGGATCCGTGCCCAGGCGCGGTTGAATTCCGGGGTTGTTCCGACCGAAATGCTGACGGCATCGGCCGTCTCCAACTTGCGCCAGCAGCGTGCGACGTTGATGGGGCAGTATCAGCAGAAGCTGGCGGTATTCAAGCCTGATTACCCGGAAATGCAGCAATTGAAGCAGCAAATCGACGAAGTGAACAGGCAGATCGATGCTGAAATGGGGCGTGTAGGATCCACGGTGAAAGCCGAGTACGCGGCAGCGGCGGCGCAGGAAAACGCCCTCGCAAGCCAGATCACTGCGTTGCGATCGGAGGCATTTACTGCGGAAGGCAGCAACATCGAGTACAGCATCCTGAAGCGCGACGTGGATACCAACAGGCAGCTCTATGACGGATTGCTGCAGCGATTCAAGGAAATCGGCGCTGGAAGCGATGTGCGCTCGAACAACATCAGCATGATCGACCGCGCATTGCCCGGCTACAGGTTCAAGCCCAACCTGTTCCAGAACCTGACACAGGGGCTTTTGCTGGGTGCGCTGCTCGGCATGTTGTTGGCGTTCCTGCTCGAGTTCCTCGATGACACGATCAAGACTCCGGAAGACATCGAGCAGAAGCTGCGCCTTGCAGTGCTGGGCGTGATCCCGAAGCCGGGCTTGAAGCAGCGGGTCGACGAGGCGGCAAATAATCCGCAGTCCCCATTCTCCGAGGCTTACCGCTCAGTGCGGGCTGCCCTGCAGTTTGCGACCGACCATGGCATACCAAAGACCCTGTTGGTCACCAGTGCAAGCCCGGGTGATGGCAAGTCGACGACTGCCTTGGTACTTGCGCGCAACTTCGCACAGCTTGGCAAGCGCGTGCTGTTGGTGGAGGCCGATCTGCGCAATCCGTCACTTGCACGCACACTGGGTCTGACCGACAGAACCATTGGCCTGAGCAACCTGCTGGCTGGTGGCTGCAACCTGAGCGAAGCCACGTTCGATACCGACGACCCCCTGCTACGCGTGATATTGGCAGGTCCCTTGCCGCCCAACCCCGCTGAACTGCTTTCGGGTTCGAAGCTGGTCTCGATGCTGACTGTTGCGGTCGAGCACTACGACCAGATCGTGATCGATGGGCCGCCTGTGCTTGGTCTGGCGGATACGCCGATCCTCTCGAATGCAGCCGATGGCACCCTGTTCGTGGTGGCTGCGGCAAACACCAAGATCAGTGCCGCACAACTTGCGGTCAAGCGAGTGCTGGCGGCAAGGGGACGCTTGGTCGGCGCGATCCTGTCCAAATACGATTCGAAAGCTGCCGGTTACGGTTACGGTTACGGGTACCAGTACAGTGCCTATGACGCACAAGAAACCAGGCCGAAGTTGACGAAGGGGTGATGGCATGAGGGGCGGCGTGTCGGGGAGCGCCCTGGAGTGGGCAGTTGCGCTGCTGCGTGCACCAGGTGAGCGCTACGTACTGCGTTTGCGCTCGTTGCCGCCAGAGATGGAAACGCTGCTGGCGGTGGCGGCGGAGGCCTCCCCGGAGGCACTGGCGGAGAATTCACGAAAGCTGGGCGAGCCAGAGGGCCGGGTTCGTGAAGCGGCCCGGTTCTATGCGCGCGAGGTGCTGTTCCATCCCGATGCAGATGCATATCGCACCCTTGGCGTGGCCCCCGAAGCTAGTCCGGAACAGATCAAGATCCATCACCGACTTCTGCAGCATTGGTTGCACCCCGATCGGCAACGAAGCGAGGACGACTCGGTTTTTGCCGCGCGCGTGAACACGGCATGGAACGAACTGCGCAACCAGAAGCGCAGGACTGCCTATGACGAAACCTTGCGTGAAAAACAAATGGCCAATCTCGCTGATCCCCATCAGGACCTGGTTCCAGGGCCAGCTGTGCGACGCAGTCCTGGCTGGGTGCAGCTTGAAGAAAACCCGCAGCCCAGTCACGGATGGCGGCATCGCCTGCCTGTGCTGACCCTGCTTGGTGTCTGTGTCCTGCTGGGTTGGCTGGCGATCCGTGACGGCCAACGTGAGCCCGCAGCCTGGGACTGGAAGGATGAGGGAGTACGCGTCGCGCAAGTCGATACACCTGACATGGACAAGTTGCAGGTCGCTCCTGCACGGGTAGCTGCATTGGTTTCCGCTCCACCCCCGGCTCATTCAATGCCGGCTCATTCAATCGCTCCTCCGGCACCGGCGACACGCCCATCGCAGCCGCCTGCCAAGCGTGTCGCAGCAATCAGGCCGCCACCGCCTGCCAAGCGTGTCGTAACAATCAGGCCGCCACCTCCTGTCAAGCGTGTCGCAGCAATCAGCCCACCCCCTGCCGGCCTCACCACTGCTCCTGCAGCACCCGCAACTGCGTCAAAAAACACAAAGAGGAAGTCTCCTGCGGCAGGGACTGTCATGGCTTCCAACGGGCCTCCTGCGGCACCGCTCAAGGTGGCTAAAGCCAGGCAACCTGCGGTTAAAGCTCTGGCAAGACTCTCGCCATTGCCGCAAGTCGTGGCTGCAGTGGCGCCTCCGAGCGCGCCGTCGGCACCGTCCGCACCAGCACCGGATTTCGCGCGAATCAATCAGGCAAGGCAGGTCGGTAGCCAATTGCTGCAATATTTCCGGAAGATCCGGCAGCCCCCACCGCCCATCTGGAACAGTCCCGCCATCATGTCCAGTGCGGGTGGCATGCGCACTGCATTGCATGATCAAGGCCAGGCCAGGCTGGACGAGCCCCAGTGGCGGATCAATGCCACGTCCGCGACGATGACCACTGCATTCCATGCAGGTGATACGGCAGCTTCGATGCGCGGGGTACTCGCGGTGGATATGGTGTGGCGGGAAGATCATTGGCTGGTGACAGGGGTCAGCATGGAGCGCGCCCAATGACGGCCATGGTCCGTGGCTTGGTTGCCGCGTGCGTCATCGGCTTCGCATTGCTGGCGGGATGGCGAGTCGTCGGCCACATGCAGGCGGAGCGTTATGCGCAAGCGGATCCAGATCAGGCTCTTCGTTGGCTACCAGGGCAACCCACAGCGATGGTTTCGCTTGCCCAGAAGCAATTGAGTGGCGGCCAGGACGAGGCGGCTGCGAGCACGGCACGTTTGCTTCTGGAGCAGGAGCCATTGGGAGGCGTGGCCTATCGCATTTTGGCCGAATCCACGGAACGCCAAGGGCGCCACGACAAGGCGCTTGAGCTCTACAGGATCGCCTCTCGCCGCGCCCCCCGCGATACCCGCGCCAACGCATGGCTGGTCGGGTCCTTACTTGAGCATGGAGCGTATCCCCAAGCACTCGCGTTGGTTGACCGCATGTTGCGGACCGCCCCGGAGCGGACGAAAGCGGTCAATCCCATACTCAGCAGTCTTGCCCCCCTGGCGCAGGACGACAAGTTCGCCGACGCACTTGTTTCTGTGTTGCAGGAATCTCCACCGTGGCGGAGCACGATGCTGCGTTTTCTGCGTGCGTATCCGGATGCGGCCAGCAGGGTGATGCAGGGGCTCCATGACAACGGCGGACTGTCCGCGGTCGAGTACGCAAGCTGGCTTGATGGACTCATCTCGGCGGGTAAGTGGGGTGAAGCCTATGCGCGCTGGGCGGGTGGCGCTGTCATGACAGGAGGGCGGTTGCCATTGCTTTACAACGGCGACTTTTCCCGCATGCCATCCAATGTAGGGTTCGATTGGCGGCTCAAGCTGGTGCCTGGCGTACTTGTCAGCTTCGAGCAGGTGGCAGGCATCCAGGGGAAATCCGTGCGTTTCCAGTTCCTCGATCAGCGGGTTCCACAATCAGGCCTGGAACAGCCACTGCTGTTGTCGCCAGGACATTATCGGCTTGGGATGCGCATGCGGGCGGATGCCCTGCGCGGTGAGATCGGCCTGCAGTGGGTGATGGCATGCGCCGGCAAGGCGGGTGAAATCGCACGAAGCGATCCGATTACTGGAACGTTTGGTTGGCGGGCCTCGGGCAATGAGTTCACGGTACCGGCAGAAAACTGCCCGGGACAATGGCTGCGACTGGTGAATCCGATTGGTCAGGGGGCGGGGCAGCGGCTGGCTGGCGAACTCTGGATCGCTGATATGGATATCAAACGCCTCCCGGATACTGGCGCTGAATGAAGCCCGGATTCTTGCATTCGTCTCTCGGCATTGTTAAAGTCGATGTTGTCTGAATTCTGCTGGCCAAGGAAGATCACCATGAGTAAATTCATTTATGTGCTGGTTGCATGCTCGGTTGCGATGTCGGCACCTGTGTTTGCGCAAGACCAAGCCCAATCCATTGTGCTGAAGGTTGACTCGGGTTCAATTCTTTCCAGCACGGGTGGGGAGTTCGTCTCAGCCGAAAACGGCCAGCAGGTCGTGAGTGGTCAGAAATTGATGGTCAACTCGGGTTCGTCCGCAAGGGTGGTCTACGACCGCGGAAACAACGACCCCAAGGATGATTGCGTGATTGAATTCAAGAAGCCCGGGGTTTATGACGTGCCTACGGATTGCACGCGTGCGGTTGCCTGGACCGGTTCCGGTTCCAGTCAACTCGGAAACGCGGCAATCATCGTTGGTACGGGCGTGGTGCTGGCAGCGTTGATTGGCAATAGTTCAGACAATAACAAGCCGACGCCTCCGCCCGTGAGCTTGGGCAATCGCTGATATAGGTTTCAGCCTTTCAGCTGCTGATGTAATCGACGGGGCAGGTCTTAAGGACCTGCCCCGTTCCGTTTTGGCAACGCACAAGCTAACCTGATCCGATGTCGAATCCATCACTAGCCGGTGACACCGCGCCGGGAATCCTCGTGCGGATGCTTGTTCCTGCATTGCTGGTTCTACTTGTTGCCAGTTGGTGTTTCGGCGGCGTGGTAGAGGACAGCACCTCGCAGGATGAGTGGTTGCAGTTGCTCGCCTTGCCGGTGTTGGCGCTAGCGGTAATCGCGTTGTCCGCGTCTCCGCCATCGGACCGGCTGCTACGTGCGGGCCTCCTGCTGGCCCTGTTGATCGCCCTGGTACCCGCCATCCAGCTCCTGCCACTGCCGAACGCGTTGTGGTCCATTGCTCCTGGCCGGGCAGGCGTGGCTGCCGACCTGGCGAGGGCAGGCATCGTCCAGCCCGCACATCATTGGAGTCTGACGCCCCATGCGAGCGAGCGGGCAGTTTGGGCGTTGTTACCCGCGCTTGCTGCATTCCTTGCTGCCTGCGCGCTTCCCGTCAGGTTCGCCAGGTTTTTCGCGAAAGCGTGCGTCGCCATTGTGTTGTTGAACGTCCTTTTCGCGCTGTTTGAGTCAGGCTTGCCACGCGACAGCGGCTTGCGCATGTATCCCGATGAGACGTCCGGTTTTGGCGGCCTGCTGATCAATCCGAATCACTTTGCCACTGCACTTGTCATCGGTTTGTGCTTGTCGATCGGGCTTGCAGTTGACGCCTGGCGCCGTGCAGGTGGTGCACTCACATTCGGGATGCAGTGGGTCTATGCAGGCGCAGGGCTGCTGTGCATGCTCGCGATCCCGATCACCACGTCACGCGCAGGCATCGTGCTGGTACCTCCTGCGCTGGTGGGTACTTTTCTGTTGACCGGTGTGCTGCCGATTTCCCGGATCGGGAAGTCCCGAGGCGTTACGATCGCGGCTGCTTTCGCCATGGTCCTGGGCCTCATTGGCGTGTGGTCGGGCTTTGGTTGGTTGGCGGTGGCGAAGCAGGAAGACCCACGCATGGTCATTGCAGACGCCACGTTCCGGATTGGCAAGTCGTACTTCCCGCTCGGTAGCGGGATCGGTAGTTTCCAGCCGGTGTTTGAACAGCACATGCCGGCCAGCCTGTGGATGCCGGAATACGTCAACCATGCGCACAACGAGTATGCGCAATGGTGGTTGACCGGCGGATTGCCGGCGATGCTGGTGCTCGCCTTTGGACTCATCGTATTTGCATTGGCCGGTATCCGGATCTTCAACGCCAAGGGGCGCAGCAGTGGAATTGTGGTTGCTGCGGCGTGTTGGGTCGGCATCGCTGCGGCCTTGGTCCACTCCTGGGTCGATTTCCCGCTAAGTACCACGACACTGATGACCACGACCGCGATGCTTGCCGGATTCATGCTCTCGGCGACTGCCGAGGTTGGCGAACGTGCAAGGCGTAAATATGGACGCCGGCCTGGCATGGAGAACGGCTGAATGGATTTTGCGGAAAAGTTGGCGCGTGCCCGCATCGCCATCGTGGGCCTGGGTTATGTCGGGTTGCCGCTGGCGGTCGAATTCGGCAAGCATTACGACACGATCGGCTTCGACATCAATGCCGAGCGTATCCGGCAACTGCAAGCCGGGATCGACACGACGCTGGAAGTCGATGCCGAGGAACTTGCGAGCATCACGCGGCTGGAATTCACCAGCGCGCTGAGTGACATCGCCGGTTGCAATACCTACATCGTGACCGTTCCCACCCCGATCGACGATGCCAAGCGCCCTGACCTCGGGCCGCTGGTGAAGGCGAGCGAAGCCCTTGGCATCGTGCTGAAGCCGGGCGATACCGTGATTTACGAATCCACCGTCTATCCAGGCTGCACCGAAGAAGTCTGCATGCCGATCCTTGAGCGATTCTCCAAGCTGCGCTATGACGGCCGCGCGTTTGTACCGTTGTCACCCGAGGAAGTGGCGCTGCGCAAGGCCGAGCGGCAGGAAGAATTGGATGAGCTAGGTGACGCCGCCAGCCTGGAGCCGGCGGCATACGATCTGCTTCTGGATCCAGAGGGTGCCGATGCCGATGCAGATGCGGGGCAACATCGCAAGATGTTCTCGATCGGTTACAGCCCAGAGCGCATCAATCCCGGCGACAAGCAGCATCGCCTCACCAGCATTCTCAAGGTGACCTCGGGCTCAACACCCGAGGCGGCCGACTTCATCGATGCGCTCTACGCCAGCATCATCACGGCAGGCACCCACAAGGCCAGCAGCATCAAGGTCGCCGAAGCCGCCAAGGTCATCGAGAACACGCAACGCGACCTCAACATCGCGCTGATCAACGACCTTGCGGTGCTGTTCCGGAAACTCGACATCGACACCCTGGACGTGCTGGAAGCCGCCGGCACCAAGTGGAATTTCCTGCCGTTTCGCCCGGGCCTGGTTGGTGGCCACTGCATCAGTGTGGATCCCTACTACCTGACCCACAAGGCCACACAGGTGGGCCACCATTCGCAGGTGATCCTTGCCGGCCGCCGCACCAACGATGGCATGGGCGCGTACGTCGCCGACCAGGTCATCAAGCTGATGCTGCGCAAGGGCATCAACCCGGTGCAGGCGCGCGTGCTGATCCTGGGGTTGGCGTTCAAGGAGAATTGCCCGGACCTGCGCAACACGCGCGTGGTCGACATCATCGACACCTTGCGCAGCTACAACGCGCAGGTCGATGTGCATGATCCCTGGGTGGATGTAGCCGAAGCCCAGCACGAGTACGGCATCATCCCGGTCGGCGATGTGGAGCAGGGTGCGTACGATGCCGTCATCGTCGCTGTCGGGCACGAGCAGTTCCGCCAGCTCGGCGGGGATGGCGTGCGTGCGTTCGGCAAGGCTTCGGGTAGCGTGGTCTACGACGTCAAATATGTCCTGCCGCGGGATGCGGTAGACGGGAGATTGTGAGGATGAGGAATTACGAAGCGCGCAAGCGCGTGCTGGTGACCGGTGGCGCGGGCTTCCTGGGGTCACACCTGATTGATCGCCTGCTGGAGCGTGGTAGCGAGGTCGTCTGTGCGGACAATCTGTTCACCGGCAGCAAACGCAACATCGAACACCTGCATGGCCATCCACGTTTCGAATTCGTCCGCCATGACGTCACCTTCCCGCTGTACATGGAAGTTGATGAGATCTACAACCTCGCCTGTCCGGCCTCGCCGATCCATTACCAGCACGATCCAGTGCAGACGACCAAGACCTCGGTGCATGGCGCGATCAACATGCTCGGACTCGCCAAGCGGCTGCGCTGCAAGATCTTCCAGGCGTCCACCAGCGAGGTCTATGGCGACCCCAGTGTGCATCCGCAAACGGAAGGCTACTGGGGCAACGTAAACCCCATCGGTATTCGTTCCTGCTACGACGAGGGCAAGCGCTGCGCGGAGACGCTGTTCTTCGACTACCACCGCCAGCATGGTCTCGACATCAAGGTCGCCCGTATCTTCAACACGTACGGTCCGAGGATGCATCCCAACGACGGCAGGGTGGTGTCCAACTTCATCGTGCAGGCGCTGCGCGGTGAGCCGATCACGATCTATGGCGAAGGCCAGCAGACGCGTTCGTTCTGTTACGTGGATGATCTGGTCGAAGGCTTCCTGCGCCTGATGGACACCGAACCGGGGTTCACCGGGCCGGTCAACCTTGGCAATCCTGTCGAATTCACTATCCGTCAGCTTGCGGAGCGTGTGATTGCATTGACCGGATCGTCTTCCGAGTTAGTGAACATGCCTTTGCCAGCCGATGATCCAACGCAGCGCAAGCCGGATATCAGCCTGGCAACCAGCAAACTTGGATGGCAGCCTGGCGTGCAGCTTGATGAAGGTCTTTCACGGACCATTGTCTACTTCGATGCGTTGCTCGGTGAGAATGGTGCGGAGAGTTGAGTGCGCTTGTTTGAATGATGGCATTCCGATACCCTGCGTTCAATCATTGAACGCAGTAGCCTAGTCGAGTGCAAGCCTGGTTCGTCGTCGCCACCAAACCAAGATCGGAAGCAGTGGCCCATGAGCATCTGACTCGGCAGGGCTATGTGTGTCTCCTGCCGCGCGTGCGGCGGGCATTTCGCACGGTTGGTGGGATGCGGGAACGGATCGAATGTCTGTTCCCGAGCTACCTGTTCCTGTCGGCAGATCCGGAACACGAATCGCTGGCGCCCGTGCGTTCCACGCGCGGTGCGATCGGACTGGTGCGTTTCGGTGGACAGCCAGCGCAGGTACCTGCAGAAGTGATCGAGCGTATCCGCGCTCGCGAAGATACCGAAGATGGCCTGGTGCGGCTGGTGGCTCCCGAGTTCGTGCCGGGTAGCAGGGTCTGCATCAACGAAGGTCCGATGAGCGGGATCGATGGCATCTTCCTTGGCGCCAGCGGCGTGGATCGGGTTCGCCTGTTGCTGGACCTGTTGGGCAACATGCGTGAAGTAGTGTTGCCGCGGCAGCAAATCGCCGTCGGTATTTGAGTTGTAGTTGGCGCATCGCGCCAGCCTGAAAACCCGGTCAAGCGGCGCAGCGGATTGTCACAACCGCAGGGCGGTAGCGTTCCAGGAGCAGTGTGAGGACTGCGGAAAATGGATGACGAATTGAGATTGCGGATCCTGCGGTTGCTCTCCGAGCGGCCCGAGATGAGCCAGCGTGAGCTGGCGCAAGCGCTCGAGCTGTCGCTTGGCAAGACCAATTATTGCCTGCGTGCGTTGATTGACCGCGGCTGGGTCAAGGTCAACAATTTCCGCACCAGCCAGAACAAGCTGGCGTATGCCTACGTGCTGACGGCAAGTGGACTGCAGGCCAAGTTGGCTGCTGCGGCACGCTTCTTGAGCCAACGGCAGGCCGAATACAGCCGCCTGGAAAATGAAATCGCACAGTTGCGCGACGAAGTCGCCAACGGAAATACCCCGTCTCTGCGCAGGGCTTCCCATCAATGAGCCATTACATTAATGAAGCAGGCATCAATGAGGGCGTCCCAAGCATGAAAACCGTTCTGGTCACGGGTGGCGCCGGTTACATCGGCAGCCATGCCTGCAAGGCGCTGGCCGCCGCAGGCTATACGCCTGTGGCCTATGACAACCTGGTCCATGGGCACCGCCAGGCGGTGCAGTGGGGACCGCTTGAGCAAGGCGACATCACCGATCGCGCGCGCCTGGATATTGTCATCACGCAATGGCAACCCGTTGCAGTGATGCACTTCGCCGCCTATGCCTACGTGGGTGAATCGGTATCCAATCCCGGCAAGTACTATCGCAATAACGTGGCGGGTTCACTGACGTTGCTGGAAGCGATGCGCGACCACGGCATCGACAAGCTGGTCTTCTCCAGTACGTGTGCGACCTATGGCACGCCGCGGTCGCTGCCGCTGGCGGAAGACCACCCGCAATTTCCGATCAATCCCTATGGCGCTTCCAAACTGATGATCGAACGCATGTTGTCGGACTTCGATGCAGCCCATGCGCTGCGCTCGGCAAGCCTTCGCTATTTCAATGCCGCCGGCGCGGACCCCGATGGCGACATCGGGGAGATGCATGACCCGGAAACCCATTTGATCCCGTTGGTGCTCGATGCTGCATGTGGCCAGCGTGCCGACGTGACGGTCTTCGGCACCGACTATGAGACTCGGGACGGCACCTGTATCCGCGACTACATCCACGTCAGTGATCTTGCCGACGCACATGTGCTGGCTTTGCAGGCCTTGGAAAATGGGGCTGGCACCAATGCCTACAACCTCGGCAATGGACGCGGCTTTTCCGTGCGTGAAGTGATCGATTGCGCCAGCAAGGTCACGGGCAGGCCAGTGCCCGTTGCATTCGGGGAGCGCCGCGCCGGCGATCCACCAGTGCTTGTCGGCGATGCCAGCCGCATCCGGCGTGAGCTTGGCTGGCAGCCGCGGCATGACGCGATCGAGTCGATCATTGGCTCCGCCTGGCGTTGGCATCAGGCTTTTGGCAGCAGGGCAGGTCAAGACGCATGAGCAAGCTGGATGACCAGATTCACGACGCGCATTTCAGTCATGCGCACTTGACCGAAATCAGCGCCTCCGGAAATTCCCTGCGCGAGGATCTGCGGGAGATCTGGGCCTACCGCGACCTGCTGGTACTGCTGATCCAGCGGGACGTCAGTATTCGTTACAAGCAGAGCACAGTCGGCATCGGTTGGGCTGTGATCCAGCCGTTGGTCACCATGGTGATCTTTACCGTGGTGTTCGGCAATTTCGCCAAGCTACCTTCCGAAGGCTATCCGTACGCGCTGTTTACCATGTGCGCACTGGTCCCTTGGACATTCTTTGCGCGTGCCCTGGCTGGTGCGAGTGGCAGCATCGTCGGTTCGGCGAACATGGTGACCAAGGTCTACTTCCCGCGCCTGATCCTTCCGATCAGCAAGACCGTCTCGGGTATCGTGGATTTCGGGGTCGCGTTCGGCGTTCTCGTCGTGATGCTGCTGATCTACCGGGTTCCGCCGAGCGTCGGCCTGTTGTGGTTGCCGTTGTTCGTGCTGCTGGCACTGGCCACAGCCTTAGGTATTGGGCTGTGGCTCACGGCGTTGAACGTCAAATATCGTGACATCGGCCTGCTGGTGCCGTTCCTGACCCAGATATGGATGTACGCATCGCCCATCGCGTACTCGACAACGATCATTCCTGCGAAGTGGATCTGGATTTACAGCCTCAATCCAATCAGCGGCGTGGTGGAGGGATTCCGCTGGGCACTGCTAGGCAAGGCTCCTCCCGCAATGGGACCACTCGCGCTCTCGTGCGCGGTGGTGGTGGTCATGCTGGTGAGCGGCCTGTGGTACTTCCGTCGCACCGAACGCACCTTTGCGGACATGATCTGATGGCGATTGCAGTCAAGGTAGAAGGGCTGGGCAAGCGCTTCCTGCTTGGGCAAACCTTTGAAAGCACACGTTCGAGTCGGGTTAGTGACCTGTTGCGCGATATCCAATTCGAGATTAAAGCCGTTGCGTAATTCTGATGCGAGCGTGGGAACAATTCTGAAAGAAGGACGTGCTCGGGTCGATGCGCTAACAACTTTACGGTTCATAGCGGCCTTTCTCGTGGTTGTGTACCACTTTGGACCATCCGCCGGGATTCCCGTTGCAAGTGGAATGGGTCCGTTAATGGTCACATTTTTCTTCGTGCTATCTGGATTCGTCCTTACAATTGCATATATGAAAGGCCACATGTTCAAGCCGGGCCCTTTCCTTATAAATAGATTATCGAGAGTCTGCCCGGCATTCTATGCCGCGCTCTTGCTTGAGTTGTTTTCTCGCTGGTTATATGGCCGCCCAATTGATTTTTCTGCGGTGGGGTTGAATCTCGCTCTCGCACAAGCTTGGGTTCCCGGGCAGGTAATGATACTGAATCCTCCAGGATGGTCTTTATCAGTAGAGTTATTTTTATATATTTCGTTTCCCTTGATAATTGCGGCCATATTTGCAGCACGAGTATCGATGAAGAATATTTTCATGTTGACTGGAGTTGCTTGGCTTGCAACTCAAGTCGTCAGCACAGTAATTATTGCTTCTGAACTCCCACTGATAACAGCACACGATCTTGTGTCCTATTTCCCCCCCATGCATCTGTGTAGCTTCATTTGCGGGATTTCTTGTGGTGTTTATTTTCTCGGCACTCTTGAATACGAAAATTCTCCAAGTCGATTGGCTGCAGCAGCGCTCATATCAGCGGCATTGGTTGTGCTGGGAAGCTGGAAGTCAAATTGGATTTCGCAGTTGTTTCCATTTCCGCTCGTGGTTGAAACGAGTTTGCTCGCTCCATTATTTGCGGTAATGATTTTTTCCGTGGCAAAGTTGCCCAAGGCTTGGCGCTATCCATTGGAAAAGCCAAGCTTCGTTTTTTTGGGCGAGATAAGTTTCGCACTTTACATATTTCAAGTGCCTGTCCACTGGCTATATGAGCGGTGGATGGGTGCGGCGCTTTCGGATATACCGATTGCTCGGCTTGTCCTGTTTGTGACGGTTCTTTTGTTGGTCTCGGCTGGGTCCTTTGTCTGTCTCGAAAAACCGGCAATGCGATTCATCAGAAGGCTCTATTCGGGAAGAAGTGTTAGTGCATATCATGTTTAACACTTGCCTTGCGAATCCGGTTTTCCAAGGCGCGTCCAGCTCAGCGAATGGGAAGAGTGGTTTGAGTATTCCCTCCATAAATGCCGTCACCATGAATGCGCACAGCTGGCTCTACAGCCTTAAACCGATCAGTGGCGTAGTGGAGGGATTCCGCTGGGCGCTACTCGGCAAGGCGCCAACTGCCGCAGGCCCACTCGCACTCTCGTGCGCGGTGGTGGTGGTCATGCTGGTGAGCGGCCTGTGGTACTTCCGTCGCACCGAACGCACCTTTGCGGACATGATCTGATGGCGATTGCAGTCAAGGTAGAAGGACTGGGCAAGCGATTCCTGCTAGGCCAAACATTCGAGAACACCCTGTCGAGCCGGGTTGGCGATCTGTTGCGCGGCCGTGGCCTGCGCCGTAATTCAGCGCCGACTGAAGAGTTCTGGGCATTGCGCGATGTCGACTTCGAGATCGCTGAAGGCGAAGCCGTCGGCATCATCGGCGGCAATGGCGCCGGTAAATCCACCCTGCTTAAAGTCCTGTCCCGCATCACCCCGCCCACGCTGGGCCGCGCCTCGGTCAGGGGACGCCTGTCGAGCCTGCTGGAAGTAGGCACGGGCTTCCATCCAGAACTGACCGGACGCGAGAACGTGTTTCTCAACGGTGCCATCCTGGGCATGCGCAAGGCCGAAGTTGAACGCAAGTTCGACGAGATCGTCGCGTTCTCCGGCGTGGAGAAATTCATCGACACGCCGGTGAAGCGGTACTCCTCCGGCATGTACGTGCGCCTGGCATTCGCCGTGGCCGCACACCTTGAGCCCGATGTGCTGATCATCGATGAAGTCCTGGCCGTGGGCGATATCGATTTCCAGAAACGCTGCCTCGGCAAGATGAACGATGTCGCCAGTGAAGGCCGCACCGTCATTTTCGTCAGTCACAACATGGCGGCGGTGCAGAAGCTTTGCAGCAAGGCGATCTGGATGAAGGATGGTCGGGTCGCGCGCTTGGGCGAAACGGGAAGTGTGATCGGTGACTATCTTGAATCGTCCAGTCAACCGCTTGAGCTTGATGCACCACGAGCACCAGGTTGCCTCTACACCCATGAACCGGTCGAAGATTCCAAATCTGATGCCCATGTAACCAGTCTGCAGCTGTCAGATATGGATGGCCGACCGCTTGACGAGGCAGCGACGTTCTCACCTTTGCGCTTCCGAATGAGTTTTACCGTGAAACGCCAGTTCCGCAGTTTTTCGGCGGTATTGCAGGTCAATACCGCCGATGGTGTTCCACTCATGTTGACCTCGACCACGCCTGACCAGCAACAGCCGTTTTCGGTAGTTCCGGGTCAATATACGGTGGACTGCGAGTTCGACCAGTTTCCTCTGGCCGCGGGTGAATATGTGTTGGGCTTGGGATTGGCAATCCCCGGTATTGAATACGTCTGGAGAAATGATGCGGTTTGTCGGCTGCACGTAGCTCCACGCGATGTATTTGCTTCTGGGCTCCCGCCGGCGTCGAATCGATATCTGGTCGCGACTCCCCACCGTTGGTCAGCCCCACAACCGGGTGAAGCATCAACCAAGGGCCACGTAGATGCCTGAAGTTCTGCTTTGTCGAGCCTGCGCCAGTGCCGGGTTGGTTGACCTGGGCCCGTGTGCGGAATCCGCTGCAGGCCCTGTGAAATATGCATCAGGACGGCTGTTTCGTTGTCCTGCATGTGCACTGGGTCAGCGTCATCCGATTCCGAGCAAAGAGGCCCTCATTGCGATGTATCGCGAGACTTCCGATGAGGAAATGGCCTACGAATACGAGGACAACGCAGCTTGGTCACTGGCGCGTGCCTCGCTACGCGCACGTTTAGTCGATCGGGCTGGCGTATTAGTCCTGGATATCGGATGTCATACCGGGGCGTTCCTGGCGGGCTTACCCGATGCGTGGCTGCGACACGGCGTAGAAAGTGCCCGCGAACCGGTAAGGATCGCGCAGGAGCAGCACGCGGTTACCGTGATCGGCGAACGCATCGAGACGATCGATGATGCGTGGGCCGGCAAGTTTGACGCCGTCACTATGTTCGATGTCCTCGAGCATCTTCCTGATCCGGGTGCAGCCCTGGCCGCTGCGGCAAGGCTTGTAAAGCCGGGTGGAACCCTGATGGTCAGTTCGGGCGATCTTGATTCGTGGACATGGCGATGGTTGGGCAGTGGACACTGGTACCTGCAGACACCGCAGCATCTGTCCGTCATCTCGAAGCCGTTCCTGCAGGACGTTGCCCGGCGCCAATGCCTGAAAGTGCGGGAAGTCCATTCCATTCCGCACCGGCACGCCAATCTTGCCGCGCGTTCGAGCGACGCAATTCGTGCCTTGTATTGGGGGATGCGGCGACGGGGTGGGGTTTGGCGCATTCCGCATCGCGTATTGCAATCGCTCCCAGGGCTTCGGCATCTGCGGCACATGCAGTCAGTGCCATGGACAATGAGCCTGCGCGATCATTTTGTCGCTACGCTCATTGTTGAGCCCGACTCTTCGTTGGACTGATGACTTGGTCGGCTGACTAGATGGGCTTTCTCAGATTCTACCTGGCGATGTGCGTCGTTATGGCTCATGCCAGCCCAGTACTTCCTTGGCCTGTGCTGGATGGCCGACAAGCAGTCCAGATGTTCTTCATGATTTCCGGCTTCTACATGCAGTTTGTGCTCTCAACGAAATATGCATCGCTGAAAAGTTTCTATACAAGCCGGCTGCTAAGAATATTTGTTCCATATTTCGTTGCATTGGCGCTAGTGGTTGTGATCTCTGTTCTGTCAGGACTCGTTTTGGGTGATTGGCTTGCATTCACTCCGTATTCGGCATGGAGAGAAAACGGAGTAACCGGTGTACTTATAACAGCGACAACAAACATCACTCTATTCTTCCAGGATTGGGTGATGTTCTTGACGCAAGATTCGGGCAAGTCACTTCAGTTCACTGCGAATTTTTGGAATAGCGCCAGCCCTTTATGGCACTACTTGCTGATCCCCCAAGCATGGAGTATTGGCGTTGAGTTGAGCTACTACCTTGTTGTACCCCTACTAGCCAGGAAGTTTTCGACAAAGATGCTGTGTGGCCTCATTGTCACATCTCAGGTCGCGCGGTTCTTGGTGTATGGGTATCTTGGCGCAGCACATGATCCCTGGACTTATCGCTTCTTTCCATTCGAGCTCGCCCATTTTGCCTACGGAATGTTGGCTGCGCGTCTTTATTTCATGCTGAAAGCCCGAAGAATTGGTTCATGGCAATCATCCTGGCAATCCTATGTTGCACTGGTTTCTGTTCTTTTGGTGGCATTTAGCATCAATGCGGCGCTAGTTCGGGTATTAAAGCCATACGTGAGTATTTATCTACCATTTGGTTCCGAAGTCCTAATTCTCGGTTCGTTTGTAGTTTGGGTTCCATTGATCGCAGGATTGTTTATCCTCACCAAAAATTCCACTATTGACAGGTTTCTCGGCGAACTTTCTTATCCGATATATCTTGTTCATTACGTTATTGTCGGGCTCGCTGGGGCCTTGGTTGCGCAGGGAATATTGATGGCAAATATGGTGGGTTGGTTTGCCGTCGTCGCTTCTATTCTGGTTTCAGTATTGCTCGTTGTCTTAGCTCTGAATCCTTTCGAACGCTGGCGTGCTCTGAAAATCGCAAGTCTTACTGGGGTGGGGGCGAGATCCAAAGTGAATTTTTCAACACTCAATTAAATTGGTTTCTCGGAATCTATCAGCATTACAGGAAATCGCATTCCCATGACCTTGTCCCCAGTCCTCCTCGTCACCGGTTCGGCCGGCCTTATCGGTTCGCAGGCGGTGCGTCATTTCGCCGCGCTCGGCTGGACCGTGCACGGCATCGACAACAACATGCGCGCCGACTTCTTCGGTCCAGATGGCGACACCACCTGGAACCTGCAGCGCCTACAACACGACATCCCGGGTTATCAACACCATGTGCTCGACATCCGCGATCGTGTGGCGGTTGACCGGGCGATCGCGGAGATCCCGGCAGACATGATTGTCCACGCCGCAGCACAACCCTCGCATGATCTGGCGGCAAGCCGTCCGTTTGATGACTTCGATGTAAACGCGGGTGGCACCCTTAACCTGTTGGAGGCGACACGTCGGCATCGCCCCGAAGCGACCTTCTGTTTCATGAGCACCAACAAGGTCTATGGCGACGCGCCCAACGAACTACCGTTGGTGGAACTGGACACTCGATGGGAGTACCAGCGGCCGGAGGATTTCGGCGGCATTGCCGAGGATTTCCGCATCGACCGCAGCAAGCACAGCCTGTTCGGCGCCAGCAAGGTCGCGGCTGACGTCATGGTCCAGGAGTACGGCCGCTATTTCTGTATGAAGACGGTTTGCCTGCGTGGCGGTTGCCTGACTGGCGCTGCCCACAGTGCAGCGGAACTGCATGGCTTCCTCGCGTATCTGGCGCGTTGCGTGGTTGAAGGGCGCCCGTATCGCATCTTTGGCTACAAGGGCAAGCAGGTGCGCGACAATATCGATGCCAGCGACGTCTGCCGCTTCATCGAGCGCTTCCATGCCGCGCCACGTTGTGGCGAGGTCTACAACATCGGTGGTGGACGCAGCAACAGCATCTCGATGCTCGAGGCCATCACCAAACTCGAGGCAATTGCGGACAAGCGCCTGTCCTGGGAATACGTGGACGAGAACCGCTCCGGCGACCACATCTGCTACATCTCTGATCTCAGCAAGATGAAGTCGGACTATCCGGGCTGGGATATTACGGTGCCGTTGGACAGCATCCTGGAAGACATCGTGCGGGTACTGCATGAGCGTTCCATTGACTGACTCTACTGCCGTTGGTGCAACTGCCGAAAAAACTCTATTGCTGGTGGGTTCGATCCCCGGCAACCGGAACGTGGGCCAGATCCTGCTCCGTGAAATGCTTGCTTGTGTGGACCGCGAACAATTCGTGGTGGCGGCTATGCTGGACTCGAAGGAGGCCGAACAAGCGGACCCAGTCGTGGGCACGCGCGTGTTCGAACGTCCGCATGAACACGCCAAACGCATGATTTCGGGTCGTATGGGCGGCATGCTTGCCGCTGCCAAGCGCTTCCGCGATTACGACCCCGCCATTGCAGCGTTGGTGAACGAAATCCGTGACTACGCACAGGCCAATCAGATCGATCGTGTCTGGGCAGTGCTGAACATGCCGTCGGTCATGGATGTCTGCGCGCAACTGATGAAAACATTGCGGGTACCGCTCCTGGCCCATGTGTGGGACGACGTTGGCCATTTGTCTCAGCAACGTGGACTCGATGCGTTCAGCCGATGGCGTATCGAGCGCCGGTTCGGACGGTTGTTGGCGACCGCGGAACACACCGCCGTGATAGGCGAGTCCATGGCAGCAAGTTACACCCAGCGGTACGGTGCCCGATGCCAGATCGTTCGGCATGGCGTGTCGGATTCGGTCGTGGCTCGCGGGCTGCCAACCAGTGACGAGGAATTCGTGATCGGGTTCTCGGGTGGAATGTATTGCCCCTCGGCGTGGACAGCTTTTCAGGCAGCACTAGGCAAACTTGGCTGGAAGGTCGGTGGCAAGCGCGTGAGATTGATCGTCATGAGTGGCCAGGTGACCTTTTCGGCCCAGTCACCCGCTCAAGTGGAATTCCTCGGTTGGCGCGATGACGAAGAAGTGCACGCACGCCTGTCCGGGTGCGATTTGCTGTACCTTCCGCAGCCGTTCGAACCGGCACAACGCGAGCTTTCGGAATTGTCATTTCCGACCAAGCTAAGCGCCTATGTTTCAACCGGTCGGCCTATTCTCGTGCATGCGCCTGAATACGCCTCAGTCTCCTTGTTTTCACATGAACATCCGGTTGGCGTGGTCTGCAATAGTCTAGTTCCGGAAAGATTGGCTTCCGTGATTGAAGGTTTGGCTATTGACGCGAAGCTTTACGCTGGGGCAGCCAGCGCATCGGCCAAGGTTGCCAATACAGTGCTCAGTCGCGGAAGCTTCCATGCGCAGGTCCGGACATTTCTAAGCGGTGCTGGCTCGTGAAGCGCATCCTGTTTTTCATGCAGACGTCCTCCCGGATCGGTGGGGTTGAAACTTGGCTGGACAGGACGAATGCGCACCTCTCAAAAAGTGGGTTTGAAGTCACTGTTGGCTTGGCAAAGGGACTCCGCTACAACGACCCCGAAAGTTACAGGCAGGCACATCCCGATTTGACGACGGTCGATGTGGACGGACGCGGACTGAACCGTGACGGTCGGGTACGCGCGTTGATGCGCTGTATCCGCAGTGTGCGCCCTGACATCGTGGTACCACTGGGAATAGTCGATGCCAACGAAGCAACGATCCGGTGCAAGCAGCAGAGTATAAATGTGCGATTGGTCGCACATGCACAGGGGAATCTCCCCACGATGCTGGCGGATCTGAATGACTATCGCGACTGGATTGATCGCGTGGTTTGTCCGGGCCGGCTAACGCGCAAGGTGCTGGTGCAATGGGCGGGATTTTTGCCTGACCGTGTCATCAATATCCCCAACGGCGCAGATCCGGTTCGGATTGCGCAGCAGCCTCGCTTGCCCGGTATGCCCCTTCGAATTGGCTATGTGGGGCGACTTACACCCCTGGACAAACGCGCCACTGATCTGATCGGGCTGCATCGCGAGCTGGAGTCGCTCGGCGTGGATTACACGCTCGACATTGTTGGCGATGGTCCTTGCGGCGAACAGATACGTGCGGCCTTGGGGGGCCAGGCTCCCCGTGTACAAATACATGGCGCTGTACCCCATGACGAGTTGTATGCAAGTGTCTTTCCGAACCTCGACGTACTTGTGCTCACGTCGGCTTCGGAGGCTTTCGGCATCGTGCTGGTCGAAGCGATGATGCATGGGGTAGTTCCGGTAAGCTCGCGCTACGACGGCTTCCATGCCGAGCGTCTGGTGGAAGACGAGCTCAACGGACTGTCGTATCCGGTGGGTGACATGCGCGCGGCAGCGCTGGCAATCGCGCGGTTGGCTGGCGACACGGCGCTATTGCATCAGCTTTCAAGTGCGTGCCTTGCCAAGTCCGCTGAATACACTTGGGCGCGTTCGCTCGAGCGTTGGCAATGCACGCTGGAAGAAGTCATAGCCGCGCCACTGGTTCTGGGCAGCAAGCCCCCGGTGATGCCTGCATCGCCTGTCACCGGATTCCTTGATCGGATCGGAATTCCTGCTGGACTATCCGATGTGGTGCGACGTACACGCCGGACGATATTAGGGTCGTCGGTGCCTGCAGGTGGGGAAGAGTGGCCTCTTTATTACCGCCATCATGATGCTGCGACCTTGGATGCCATACAAACGGCAATCAACCAAATGGATGTAGTCGGTACTGACTTCTCCATGCCAGCGGTCAAGGCACGCTCATGAGGTGCCGGTTGATTGCAATCCTTGCTGCAGTCGGGGAATTTGGCCCAGTGAGTTACTACAAGTGAGACTGTCGATGCGTCCTTCAGTATTGTTCGTTGCTCCCTCGGCTTATCTGCTTAGTGGGCTTGCCACCTGGCTCGAATACCTGACGCCCGGACTCGAAAGGTGTGGTTGGGACGCCAAGCTGTGCCTGGTGTCTGGGCGTCGCCATCATCTTCCGGAACCCTATCTGGCCGATCACCCGGCAACGAATGCGTTGATCGCGCATTGCGACACCGATACGCCCGTCGGTCGGCGGCGGGCCATCGAGAAAGTGCTGCAAGAAGCAAAACCCGATATCGCGATCTCGGTGAATATCCCCGATCTTTTCGTTGCGATGGACAATTTGCGCGCGTCCGGCAAGGGGGGTAAATCCCGCGCAATCCTGAGCGTGCATGGAATCGAACGCTTTCTGTATTCCGACATGCAGCATTTCGGGGGCATCCTGGATGGTGTTGTTTGCACCAACCAGCTTTCACGCGCGCTATCGACCTCGCTAGGTGCGGTGTCAGAAGATCGGGTGCTATATGCGGCTTATGGTGTGCCGGAACGTAAGCATCCTGTTGCCAAAAGTTTTGATGGCCGGTTGAACATCGTCTGTTGCGGGCGTCTGGAAACCCCCCAGAAGTGCTGCATGGACTTGGTTAGTATCGTGGCTGGACTGCGCGCGCGTGGCGTGCCATTTCGGCTGGATGTTGTCGGTGATGGTCCTGATCGCCCGCAGTTACAGACCATGCTGGCAAATGAAATTGCCGATGGCTCTGTTGTCATGCACGGATATGTGTCGGCAGATGATCTGGATACGCGAATCTATCCCGATGCGCATGCATTGATACTTACATCCTCTTGGGAAACCGGTCCAATCGTGGTCTGGGAGGCCATGGCCCATGGTGTCTGCGTGGTCAGCAGCCGATATGTTGGTAGTGGACTTGAGCAAGCGCTTGAGGATGGATCAAATGCCCTCTTATTCGATATCGGTGACACGGATTCAGCGGTGCAATCTCTTGAGCGGCTATGGCACGACGCAGGCTTGCGCGAGTGCTTGATTGAAGGCGGTAAGCAACTTGTCGAACAGCGCTATAGCATCCAGGCCTCGGTCGAAGCCTGGGATCGTGCACTCAAGCAAGTATTGGTTTCGGAGCCAGCCACGGCGGTTCGCCTGACTGCACCACCAGTGAAGGGACGTCTCGACAAGTTGTGCGGTCTTGAACTAGCAGAATCGTTGCGTGAATTGCTTGGGAGGCAATCGCCACTAGCCAATGATCCGGGTGGCGAATGGCCGCATTCGCATAGCGGTGTAGTTAGCGATGACGCATTCTGGGAACTTGCACGTGCATGCGATGGTATTCATGCAGGCAATCCAGTTGCGTAGCCTGCTCAATATCCTGCGTGGCGTGTGGCTTTTCCGCCACGACGCCGTGATCCAAGATCTCGGCAAGCGACGTCTTCAGCGCGTTGAGCTTGATTTGCTGCGACAAGCTGCACCAAAGGCTCGTATCAGCGATACGGTATTGTCGTATGGCCATCGTTCTGAACTTTTCAGCGCAGGCGAGGGGGCGCAGATACGTGAAGGCACGATGCTTGCCTTTGGTGATGACAGTAATGGGTATGGGCGGATCAAAGTTGGTGCGCGTACCTGGATCGGTCAGTACAACAATCTTCGGGCGGGTGGCGGAGACATCATGATTGGTGACGACTGCCTGATCAGCCAATTCTGCAGCATCGTGGCGTCCAACCATGGGCATGCACGCGGGATGCCAATCCAATCCCAAGGGGCAGATCCAGCCCGGTGCGGGATCGTCATCGGCAACGATGTCTGGCTTGGGGCCGGATGCGCGATCATGCCGGGTGTGACCATTGGCGACGGCGCGATCATTGGCGCGAATGCCGTGGTTACGAAAGACGTTCCAATGTTTGAAATTTGGGGCAGTGTCCCAGCAAGGAAACTGGGGGAAAGGCTGTGACTCATCCTTCTATTAGGCAAAAAATCGGTTGTTGGTTACACGAACGTTGGCGCACTGAAATTGTGCTGAGACTGCCGCACGTAGCACAAGCTTTAGGATTCAATTGGCTCGATCTGTGCAATCGTCGTCAGCGCCTTCGAGTCGATCCGCTAACGACTGGGCGCGAGTGCATGTGGAGGCACTCTTCGTCACTAACCGTAGCCAATATGTTTCCAGACATTGGACCTCGTTTGCTCAGGCATTGTTTGAAGGAGTGGCCGATAGAGTTGGATTCCACGGTGCCAACTACGGACAAATATTCTGAGCCAACCGTAAGTGTCGTGATCGGGGTGCGCGGTACTGCACGTCTGGAGCAGTTCAAGGCATGCATCAAGGCCCTACGCTCCCAAATTGACGTGAGCTACGAAGTCATCGTGGTCGAGCAAAGTTGGCATCCTGCTTTTGCATCAATTGTGCCAAAAGACGTCATTTACGTGCATCAGAAGTGCACCAGCCAGGACATGCCGTACAACCGTTCATGGGCGTTGAACCGAGGGGCGCGTGAGGCCAAGGGGCGTATCTTGCTCCTCCATGATGCGGACATGCTGCTACCCAAGGCAGCTCTCTCACATATCGTTGGTGTCATTGATCGTGGATTGGAGGCAGTACGGCTGCCACGCTTGATATTTTATCTTGATGCCGAAAGTTCTGAAGAAGTTCAGCGCGGCGAAAATTTTTTTGGTGTATTGGGACTTGAGCGCATCATTGCAAATAATCGCACTCCCATCGCAGTTACGAAGGAGTGTTATTTTTCGATCGGCGGGCACGACGAAAGATTCTATGGCTGGGGGGCGGAAGACGACGAATTCATGGAGAGACTTAGAACCCGCAATATTGGCGAAGGCGCAAGACTCCCTATTGTTCATCTTTGGCATGAAAGTGCCGCGAATGATGATGCAAGAGAGCGCAACGCATTGCTACTGGATCGACTGAGTTCAACTCCTACCCGTGATCGAATTGCATCCCTTCGGAATGGCGGCACGGGTGCAGAAGTGCCTTCATCGATATGGTCGAGATCATGATCACGCAGGTATGTAGATACCGGGCGAGGAACCAAGCCATCGCTTGGCGGGCCGCCCAGAGACCTTGAGCGAATGAATTGGAAATTGTTGGCAGGCCGCCTCCGCGGAGCATGGCTCGAATATCCTGAAACACGCCGGCGAATTGCTTCGATACCTGCAGGACCGCCCATCTTCCTGACTGGTACCCATCGTAGTGGTACGACATGGTTGGCAAAAATGCTAGCCGCCCCCGGTATCTGGTATATCCACGAGCCATTCTCCCCGGAGAAAGGGCGGTGGCCGAAATCATTCGACTATCGCCGAAGCGAGGTGGCGGATGCGGATGTGGATGCGCTGTTCGATGAGGTCCTTAGCGGCGGATTCCGGGCCGCTCTGAATATGCCAAACGCGGATTATCCGATGATGCCCTTGAGGCTTTTCAAGCCGCGATTGAAGCGCATGCTAATCAAGGATCCGCTGGGGTGCCTGCTGACGGAGTATTTAACGACGCGTTACCAGCTGCAAACCGTTATCCTGTTTCGGCACCCGGCAGGATTCGTGTCCAGCGTGCGTCGGCTGGGGTGGCCGCTCGGGTCATTCTTACGCCAGTTCCTCGACGATGGACAGCTGATGACCGAGCATCTAGAACCTCATCGGAACTTACTTGAGAAATATTCAGGTGAAGATAGTGTCGAGTCAGCAGCAGTGCTGCATGGCGCCTTGAACACTGTCCTATGGAGCTATGTCAAGCAGGGCGTTGGCTCACACGTCATGTTCGAAGACCTTTGCCAAGATCCGATCAACAAGTTGCAAGGGCTGTTCGAGGTGCTGCAGCTTCCGTACGACGAGCGCACGCGCGAGATCCATCAACGCGCCTGCTTTGGTGATGTCATGTCGGTCGAGAAGTACCATCCACATGCCGTCTCACGAAACAGCATGGCGATGGCGCGTTCCTGGGCTGGCAAGATTGCGAGCGATGAACTCACGCTCATCCGGGAAATCTGGCAGCAGTTCGGGATACCACTTTACGACCGGGATGAGGATTGGACGCCGTGAAAAAATACTCGGCGAGAAAGACAATATCGGTGGGACACCACATTGGCAAGCTTGGCATGTGCGCGAATTGGCCACAGATCATTGACCAGAAGGCGATCTGATTGCACTCGCCTGCTACCATCAGCACTATCATCCCCGCCTACAATCGGCCGATCATGTTGCGGGAGGCAGTGGCGTCGGTACTTGCACAGACCTATGAGCGAATCGAAGTCATCATCGTCGATGATGGATCCGAAGATGACACCCCCAAGGTTGCTGAAGAATTGGCGGCCTTGCATCCTGGTGTGGTGCGCTGGGTGCATCAGGCCAATGCTGGTCCGGGTGCAGCACGTAACTTGGGATTTGCGCATGCGCGAGGCGAGTACATCCAATACTTGGATTCCGATGACTTGCTGGAACCCAGCAAGTTCGAGTTACAGGTCGCCGCGTTGCAGGAACATCCGGAAACTGGTCTGGCCTACGGAATCACCCGGCGCGTCGATATGGCAACGGGTGAATCGCGTGTCTGGGCGCGTACCAGCGAAGAGATCGAGCACATTTTTCCATCATTTCTGATGAAGCGGGGCTGGGATACGAATGCGCCGCTTTGGCGGAGGACTACATGCGATGCGATCGGACCCTGGCTGGAGCTACGCTGTCTTGAGGACTGGGAGCACGATTTGCGTGCGGGCATGTTGGGCATTAGCGCGATCCATGTGCCGCAGCCTGGCGCGATCGTTCGCGATCACGAGGCCATGCGAGCAAGCGGCATGAGCAGCGGTTTTACCGTGGAGATTGTTCGGGACATGGCGCGTGCACACGAGGCAGTTTGGACACGTATGCGTGCACTTGGACTTCTTGACTGGAGTTACCTGGAAGAGTTCTCCCGAAAATTGTTCTGGATCGCGCGATTGTGTGGTGAGCGGGGGCTGGTTGAAGAAGCCGAAATAGCGCTAGGTATAGCGAAAGAAATGCGCATCTGCCATGGAACCTGTGCGTTGCAACTGTATGGCGTGGCCACGGGATTATTTGGTTGGCCGCGCACGGTATGGTGGTTGGAGACAACTCGATCACTGATTCAGCACAGTAAAAAACAATAGCAACGGTTGGTTTCGGTGACTGGATGAGAGCTGTGACCATAAATTCTCAGGCTGAGAAGCCTGCTCCCGATATCAAGAACAAATTCCGGATAAATTCCTAGTAGTGAATACCAGGCCCACAGTCTCTGTCGTAATGAGCGTCTATAACGATGCCGGTCGAATTGAGAGCTCGGTGGGGAGCATCCTTGGCCAAAGCTTTCATGACCTCGAGCTGATCGTGATTGACGATGGCTCAACTGATGGCTGCTCGCAGCTACTGGATGGGTTAGCGAGCGAGGATCCACGCCTGCGCATCCTCCATCAAGAAAATACAGGCCTCACACGGGCACTCATCCATGGTTGTGCCGAGGCTCGAGGCGAGTTCATTGCGCGGCAGGATTCCGATGATTGGTCACATCTGTTGCGAATTGCCGAACAGGTCGCACTGTTCGACAAGGATCCTCGGCTGGGGTTTGTATCCTGCACGACCGAATGTGTTGGCCCTGGCGGAGAGCATATGTCGTTCACCGAGCGGCCCGCGGATCCCGAAGTTGCGACGCACGGGTTGTTACACAACCGTCAGGGGCCACCCGCTCACGGTAGCGTTATGTTCCGCAAGGCTCTTTATGAAAAAGTCGGCGGTTATCGAGAAGAGTTTTACTATTCACAGGATTCGGACCTGTGGCTGCGGATGGGCGAGCAGGCGCTGATCGGATATATCCCAAACGTGCGCTACCGCTACATAAAAGAGCCCGGGAGTATTTCTGGTGTTGGAAGACCTCGACAATTAGAATTTGCCAGGCTTGTGCATGCTTGCAGGGTTTGTCGGGTCTCCGGGACAAGTGAGTCAGAGTGCCTGGATGAAGCGCGAAAGCTTATGGAGAATATTCGAAGTGAGAGGCTTGGCTCGCAAATCTCAGGCATCGACAAGAGTCCTGAAATTACCTATCTGATCGGATCGCAACTCGTGAAGAATGGCGACAGGCGCGCAATCGGTTATCTGCGTCAAGTTATTACTGCACGACCAATGCATTGGCGAGCGTGGGTTCGTCTAGTACAAGCGATCCTGATTACATCTGAGGAGAAACGTGATGATGGGTAACCAAGTCTTTCACTGTATTGCAGTTCTCGCAGGCCTACGCCCAGCGGCAACGCAATTGTCGGTCCCAGAAACTGATCTGCTCAGGGAACTGTCCAGCATGTCCGAGACTGTAACCGAGATCGGTGTGTTCGAAGGGCTTACGTCCCGCCGAATGATGGAGAAAATGCCGGAGAGTGGCGCTCTGTACTGCATAGACCCATTCATTCCCGGCCGCCTAGGTATCGCCTACGGCTATTGGATCACGTGGTCGCAGACCCGCAGAGCCCGGCGACCCGATATCAAATTGCACGTAATCCGGAAGTTCAGCTACGACAGCGTTATGGATGTTCAGCAAGAAATGGATCTGATCTTTATTGACGCCGACCACTCTTACAAATCAGTGAAACGGGACTGGGACGAGTGGTCGCCAAAGGTGAAGGTGGGTGGGCGACTTGCGCTGCACGATAGCCAGCCAATGCCCGGCCGCTGCCCAGAGACCAGTGGTCCTGTGCGGCTGGTGCGTGAGTTGGGTCCAACCCCTTCTGGGTTTGAACTCCAGGAAACCCGGGACACCATCACGGTGTATCGCCGCGTTTCATGAGCGGGAAGCTGGACATTCTGGTCGGGGCGGATGTTCTGCCGGATGCCAACTCTGGCGCCGCTGGCACCGTGATGGATACCAGTCATGCGCTTGCGAAACTTGGGCATCGTGTCGACTCGTTCTGGGCGGACTCGCTTGGACGCAAGGTTTCTCACGGAAATTTGCACTACATACTTGAACTGCCTCGTGCCTATCGGCGCGAAGTCGCCGCGCGGCTTGCTCGAAGGGGCTATGACGTGGTGCAACTCAGTCAGCCATATTCGTATCTGTCCGGCCGAATGGTGCTCGGATTGCCGAATCGCCCTCTGATGGTTTGGCGTAGTCATGGACTTGAAGCAAAAGTTGACGCGGCGATGCTCCGATACGCGCCGACCACCTCATCGACGGTACGTGGAGCGTTTCGTGCCTTGGTCGGACATCGGCTTCATTGGATTCAGCGTGAAGCGATGCACTGTAGCGACGGTGCGATCGTGCCATGTGCCGATGACAAGAAGTTCCTGGTCGAGCAGTTCGGTGCGCAGCCAGACCGGGTCGCAGTGATCTGGCATGGTGTGCCTGACGCCTACCTGGATGCACCAGTGTCGACCGATGAGCGGCGCTGGAAGAGGCTCCTGCATGTTTCGCAGATGTCGGCGAACAAGGGGCCCATGATCATGAATCGGGTAGTGGCGCAGGTCCTGCAGTCGCGAACCGATGTCTGTATGACCTGGATCTGCCCCCAGCCATTGCACGATGCACTGCTGTCCGCGTTGCCAGACGGCGTTCGCGACCGTGTGGACCTTCGGGGCTGGGTGGATCGAAGTTCCTTGATGGAAATGTACGACACCCATGGAATATTCTTATTTCCGACCTTGGCGGAGGGCGCGGCCAAAGTTGTGATGGAAGCCATGGCGCGAGGGATGTGCGTGGTGTCGTCAGACACTTCGGGTCCTACCGACTACATTCGCGACGGCGCCAATGGGCGCCTCGTTCCAGTTGGCGACGTGTCCGCGATGGCGTTATCTGCCGCCGACTTGGCGAGCGACGCTGAAATGTGCAGTCGCCTTGGCCACTCGGCAAGGGTGACCGCAGCAGAATTTCGTTGGGGGCGGTGTGCGAGTGCCATGACCGCGTTCTACGACCACCTGAATTCAATTCGACGTTATTGACACTTATGGCGGCCGGAGGACAACAGCGTCGTCGATCCATTGGCGGAGCCGCTGCGCGACGAGGATGAAAAAGCTGTGTCCGTAACCCTCCCCTTGAGTGTGGTGATTCCAACCTACCAGCGCGGTATGATCGCGCTCAACAGCGCGCGCGCATTGCTTGCGCTGGCAGTACCGCCTTCAGAAATTGTACTGGTAGATCAGACCGTTCGGCATCCAGCCGACATTGAGAGTGAATTGCAGGGATTGCATGACGCCGGGCAGCTTCGCTGGTTGCGCCTCCCTGAGCCCAGTATTCCGCACGCGATGAACGTGGGTTTGCAATCCGCGAAATCTAACATCGTCTTGTTCCTTGACGACGACATCGTGCCGGATCCGCATCTGGTGGCGAGGCACAAGGCTGCACAAGTACAAGCCTCGCTGGTGGCGGGCATGGTGCTGCAGCCCGGCGAACAGCCCGAGCATCTCCAGCCCGGAGAGTCATTCCGCTTCACCAGTGATACACCGGCCGTTATCCGCGAATTCATGGGCGGCAACTTTTCAGTGCGACGCGACATGGCGATCGCACTGGGCGGCTTCGACGAGAATTTCATTGGCGCGGCGTATCGCTTCGAGGCCGAGTTTGCGTGGCGCTATCGCACGATCCATGGGCTCATCCGTTATGAACCCGGCGCGATCATCCATCACTTGGCGGTGTCATCAGGCGGTACGCGCGCCCATGGGCATCACCTACGAACCATGCGCCCCACACATTCGGTCGGCGCTTACTATTTCTGGCTGCGGACTAGGCAGGAGGGCTGGTGGCGGGAGTTGCTTTGGCGACCACTACGGTCGATCCGCACCCGTCACCACATGCGCAACCCCTGGTGGATTCCATTGACGCTGCTGGCCGAACTGCGCGGCTTCTTCGCGGCATGCGCATTGTTGCGTCGGGGCCCACGTTTACTTCAATCGCATGGCTGAACTGGATTACCGGCGCCACATCGATGGCCTGCGGGCGCTTGCGGTCCTCGCCGTGGTTGCTTATCACGCAGGCGTGCCATGGGTGCAGGGCGGGTTTGTAGGTGTCGATGTTTTCTTTGTCATCTCCGGGTTCCTGATCACCGGCCTGTTGTTTAGGGAATTTTCGACAACCGGAGACATCTCTCTGGTCGGCTTCTATGAGCGCCGGGTACGCAGGCTCGCGCCTGCATTGCTTTTGGTGCTCGCCGCCACGTTGGCATTGGGTTCCGTCTTCTTGGTTCCGGTTGGCGGCGAACAACAGGGGCTGGCGAAGTCGGCAATTGCCACAGTACTGCTGGTATCCAACTTCTATTTTGCGAATGCCACGGGTGGATACTTCGACGCGCCGGCCGCAGCGCAGCCGCTGTTGCATACCTGGTCACTTTCGGTCGAGGAACAGTTCTACCTCGTCTGGCCAGGGCTAATGCTGCTGTTGGGTCGCTGGTCACACCGGCGTGGTATTGGGTTTGATCGGCCACTTGGCGGCTTGCTGGTGCTGGTCTTCGTGGTGTCCCTTGCACTATCCATAATCACGACAGCCAGCCATCGCGAGTTTGCATTTTTCGGATCTCCAACCCGTGCCTGGGAGTTTGCCGCCGGCGGCTTGGTGTATGTGTTCGCGACGAAGCGCAAGAAGCCGATCCTGTTCGCAGAACTTATTGCGGGTGCCGGATTGTTGGCGATCCTGTATTCCGTGGTGGCGTTCGATGCCGAAGCGATTCCGTTCCCGGGTTGGCACGCGACGATTCCGACCCTCGGTACGGCTGCCTTGATCATGGGATGCGAATATTCGCGCCATGGACTGGTGGCAAGGCTATTGTCAGTACGTCCGCTGGTAGCGATTGGTCTTGTGTCGTATGCGTTTTACCTGTGGCATTGGCCACTCCTGGTCATGGCACGCTTGTACACCTTGGGTGAAATCGGCACGGTAGGCATTGCCGGCGTGTGCCTGCTTGCCTTGGTGCTGGCGGCGCTGACCTATCGGTTCGTGGAAAACCCGATCAGGCGCAAACAGGTTGCATTGATGGCCACGCGCTCGCGGACATTTCGCGTGGGGGCGGTCGGCTGCGCATTCGTGGTCGTGCTGGCCGCAGGACTTGGGGCGTGGGCCAAGTTGGGTTGGACCCAGGCGGGCGGGGACGCGGCGCTGCAGACGGCGTTGGCAGACGTCCGGAATGTTCATGTGTCGTGTGAACACGAGCGGCCGTATAAAGGTGGTTTATTACAGCGATCCGATTGCGATCTTCCGAAAGGCGGCAGAGCGCCAGATATCATTATCTGGGGTGATTCCCATGCGGCCCATTACGTTCCGGCGCTGACGGAGTACGCAAGGCGTCGTGGCCTTTCGCTGCGCATTCGCTACATGCCCGAGTGTCCGCCTCTGCAAGGATATTCTCCAACCTTGATCGGGATACCTCGCGCCGTAGGTTGCGAGCGATTCAATCAGGATGTGCTGCAGGAAGTACAGCGGCTTTCCGCGCACAAGCCCTTAACGGTCGTGTTGGCATCACACTGGCCCGCCTACACCAGCAATTCGGCTGCCTTTGCAGCGGCACGTAGTGGGGCGGTGGCGACGTTGCGCGGAATTGCATCTGGGGGTGCGCGCGCGGTGGTGGTCGCGCCCACGCCTGACTTCCACCATGAAGTCCCTGCGTGCTTGGCGCGCAGGCCGCTCGCCACATGCTCGATCACCCGGCGTGATGCAGAGCAAGGCCGAAGCGTGGCGCTGGCAATGCTGGCTTCTGAAGTCGCCCATTCTCCGACAGCAACATTGTTCGATCCGTTCATTTCACTGTGCACTACAACATCATGCCCAGCCACTAAAGAAGGAGCTGTGATGTATTCGGATAGCCACCACCTGACGGTGGCGGGTTCGCTTCGTCTTGTAAATGGATTCGCTGGCGCACTTGGCGATAGTGCCGCTCATGGGCAAGGAGTCAAGTGACCATGAGAGATTTTCAGTAGATGCGCTCCTTGGCGAAATTTCAAGCGATGTTTGTGGCCAGCACCTCATTGAGCTTGCTGATCGTTCGTCCGTTCATGGCCCCGAGTGAGGAGCGCATGTGCCTCGCGGACGCGGTAGTACAGAGGAGCTTGGTTTGATGCGCGTCGCAATGGTCACCACACACCCGATCCAGTACCAAGTGCCTTGGTTGCGCATGCTGGCGAAGACCCCCGGCATTGACCTGCGTGTGTATTTCGCGATGATTCCTAATGCTGCGGAGCAGGGGCGGGAATTCGGCGTCGCCTTCGATTGGGATATTCCGCTGCTGGAAGGCTATGAATGGACGTTGCTCAAGAATCGCGCAAAGCATCCATCGCTGACGGAGTTCCGGGGTTGCGATACACCGCAGCTGTACCGGGAGATCCGCGAGGGCGGCTTTGAAGCGGTCATCGTCAATGGCTGGGTCACCAAAACCTGCTTGCAGGCGTTGCTGGCCAGTCGCCTGGCCGGGATTCCCTGCATCGTGCGGGGGGAAGTCAATGGAATGCGCCCGCGTGCCAGTTGGAAGTGTTGGCTGCATGCGCGCCTGTTAGCGCGATACGCAGCGTGCCTGTCGATCGGCACCAATAATCGGCGTTATCTGCTGGATGCCGGCGTGCCGGCCGCGCGTATCTTTGCCACACCTTATTGCGTCGAGAATGAGCGGTTCTCCACTGCAGCGGATGTCGCGAGAATCCAGCCAGGTCGCGACGCACTTCAGGCGCGTTTCGGACTGGATCCAGAACGCACGACGTTCGTGTTTTCCGGCAAGTTCGTCGACAAGAAACGCCCGGGCGACATCGTTGAGGCGATCCGGCGCCTTGACCCGAACGAACGTGCTCGCATGCAACTCCTGCTGGTGGGGGGCGGGCCAATGGAGCAGGAACTGCGAACTTCGGCAGCCGGCCTGCCCGTGCATTTCGCCGGATTCCTCAATCAGTCAGAGATCACGGCAGCCTATGCTGCGGCCGACTGCCTGGTTCTGCCGTCAGACCACGGCGAGACTTGGGGCCTCGTGGTCAACGAGGCCATGGCCTGCGGCTTGCCTGCGATCGTCAGCGATCAGGTCGGTTGCGCTGTGGACCTTGTGCAGGCCGGATATACCGGCGACGTGTTCCCTTACGGAGACGTGGCCGCGTTGTCTGCCCTGTTGGCTAGGCATGGGCTTGTGCGCAACGGATTGGCGAAAATGGGTGCTGCTGCAAGGGTTCAGGTGGAGGCGGGTTATAATTTCGAAAACGTACGGCAAGGCGTGCTTGCGGCGCTGACGACAGTGACAGGGAAGACGGTCTGATGGCGCTGTATGTCTTGTTGGGTCTCGCGGCGCTGTTCTCGTTTCGCGCCGCGACGGCATGGCGATATGGCTTCTTCCTGATGATCCTGCTGGCGGCAGTGCAGGATCCACTCCGCAAGCTCGTGCCTGGCACGCCTGGCTGGCTGGTGCTCATCACTGCCCCTGTGTTCCTCGCAACAGTGTTGGGGGCAGCGATGCGGACACGGGGATGGTGGGCAGTTTTCAAGCGTGCTTATCCGCAAATCGGTAACGCCTTGCTCATGTTGATCCTGTTGTGCGTGCCTGCCGCGATCCTGTCGGCAACCTATGGCCCGGGATCCTGGATGCTGACCATCCTCGGTGCATTCTCGTACGCGTCGATTTTCCTCGCAGTGATCACCGGCTTTCATTTCTCGCGTGACCCAAGGTCGGTGCGCAAGTTGCTGGTCGTTTACTGCTTGGCCAATGGCGTGATGCTTAGCGGTGCCATATTGGATTACTACAAGCTGTTCCCGGATATGCAGATCCTGGGCACCAAGGCGCTGGGCTTCGAATGGATGCGCTGGGGTTCTGGCTACACGGTGGATATGGTGGCGGGCTTCTATCGAAGCCCTGATGTGATGGGCTGGCATGCGGCTGCGGTCTGCATGCTGTCTCTGATATTGGGCATCGCAGGCAAGGGCAAGCGTCGTTGGTTATGGATCGCTTTAAGTGGCTTGGCCATATTTGCGTTGATGCTGTCTGGCCGGCGCAAAATGGTGTACATGCTGCCGGTATTTTTGCTTGCGCTGGTCTGGATCTACTGGCAGGCCGGGCGTGCGGGGCGAATAGTGGCCCTGCTCGGTTTGTTACTCATCCCGGTTGGTAGTGTCTGGCTGGTGAGCGACCAATTGAGTGAGGATTCCGCCAATGTTCGTTACTACAGCGGCGAAGGACTGAAAATGAGTGCGATGGAAAGCATCCAGGGACAAGGCTTCGGCGCAGTAGTAACGACCTATCAGCAATCAGGGATACTTGGTGAGGGGCTAGGGGTTGCCACGCCCGGTTCGCATAACCTGAAGGTGGCGCGACCACGCGTGTGGCAGGAGAGTGCGCCAAGCCGGATCATGGTTGAGCTTGGTGTGCCGGGTACGTTGGGATTCCTCTGGGTGATGATCGCGATCGTGCTTGCGTTGTGGCGAACGACGATTTCGCAACTACGCAAGCGCAGCACTTCGGCACCCTACGCGGCGGGACTGTTCGCATTCTTCCTGGCCAACGTCGGCAGTCTGACGGTGTCAGGCCAGATTCTGGCGGATCCTTTCATCGCAGCGTTCCTGGGTATCTTGGTGGGTGTCGTGTTGTCGCTCGTGCGTTTTCAGCCTCCCAAGACGAATGGGCCCTCACGTGCTGCCTGAAGGATGTGACGGGCGAACCAGGTTGCGTGTTGGGCTGCTTGTCACGGCACCAGTGGATGCGCCGGGCAGCATGCGTGCCTATGCAGACGTACTGATACAGGCGCTGGCACGGCATGCGCCAGATGTAGAGGCGCAGTTGTTCGAGCTCGCTCCTGTGGCGGCTTCCGGAGGCTTGGACCAACGGATGGAAATGTTGTCCCTGCCGCTAAAGGCGTGGCGCCATCGGAATGCGTCCGTTGATGTCTGGCACGTGCTGGACGGCAGCCGCGCGTATCTCGCATCTGCCCTACAGGGTGCTCCACTTGTGATTACAGCCCACGACATCATTCCTAGGTTGCAGCAGCGAGGTCGTTTTCCAGGGACGCCAACCGTTAGCGCGGCCGCGCGCTGGCTATGGCGTCGCAACGGGGTGGCGATGCGCAGTGCGCAGATGCTGGTCTGCGTGAGCGAGTGCACCAGGCGAGATGTCTCGAGCGAATACGGCGATCCACATTCCTCCAAGGTCGTCCCCTCTCCGGTGCGTCCATCACTGGCTGCATTCTCCGAAGTCGACGGTAGCCCGCGGGAGCAGGGCGTCATCCTGCATGTTGGCAACAATGGCTTCTACAAAAAACGCGAGCAGGCTTTACGCATTTTCGCCCGACTGGATCGCGCGCTGGCTCGAACGCTTGTCATGATCGGGCCGAAACCCACGGCGTCGATGCGGGCATTTGCGGAACAAGCTGGATTAGCCGCATCAATCCTCTGGATCGAGGATGTGGCGGATACGGTGATGGTGGATTGGTATCGGCGCGCATCCGTCCTTGTATTTCCATCGCTCTATGAGGGCTTCGGGTGGCCGGTGCTCGAAGCCATGACATTCGGCTTGCCGGTTGTGTGCAGTGATGGAGGTTCGCTGCCGGAAGTCGCCGGTTCGGCGGCGCCATGCGTGCCAGCAGATGACATAGACGGTTTCGTGCACGAGATCGAAGTGCTGCTGCGTGATCCGGAGTTGGTAAGGAGACGTGCGGAACAGGGGCGTGACTGGGCTGCACAGTTCAGCCTGGAACGGTTCGCTCGAGACATGGCCGATACTTATCGATCAGCACGCAACGACTTTGGAAAGGTGAAGCGATGATTGCGAAAAGCGCATTGATCTTCGGCGTGTCAGGCCAAGACGGGGCACTGCTTGCACGGCTGCTTGCCGACAAGGGATATCGAGTGCATGGCACATCGCGTGATGCTCAACTGAGCAGCTTCGGCAACCTCGATGTCGTAGGAGTGCGCGACCGGGTACAAGTGCATTCGGCCGCGACCACAGACTTTCGCAGCGTGGCCCAGGTCCTGAGCGAAGTTCAGCCGGATGAAACCTATTTGCTGGCCGGGCAGAGTTCTGTCGGATTGTCGTTCGGCCAGCCGGTGGAAACGCTTGAGAGTATTGCCCTTGGTGCGCTGAATGTACTCGAGGCGATCCGGTTCCTGAAACTGGGTACACGCCTCTACCACGCCGGTTCCAGCGAATGTTTTGGCGATGTGGGGGAAGCGGCCAACGAACGCACGGCCTTCAGACCACGAAGCCCGTACGCCGTCGCCAAGGCGAGTGCGCACTGGATGGTTGCGAATTACCGCGACGCATACGGTCTGTATGCATGCACCGGGATCCTGTTCAACCATGAATCGCCGTTGCGTCCAACCCGCTTCGTCACCCGCAAGATCATTGCCGCTGCGGTTCGGATTGCCGGTGGGAGTGGGGAACGCCTGCAGCTCGGCAACCTCGATATCGAGCGTGACTGGGGATGGGCACCTGAGTACGTTGATGCGATGTGGCGCATGTTGCAGCAGCGGGAGCCGAACGATTATGTGATCGCAACTGGTCGCATGCATGCCTTGAGCAACTTCGTTGCGATGGCATTCGATGTCGTGGGATTGGATTGGCAGCAGCACGTTGATTTTGACCCACAGCTGCGGCGGCCAAGCGACATCGCGCATAGCGTCGGCGATGCATCGAAGGCGGAGCATGAGCTTGGATGGAAGGCGTCAACGACACTTGAGCAAGTGGTGGCGCGCATGGTGGCGGCCGAGCAGGGTGAGTCGTGGCCGGTGGTGGCGAGCTGATCAATGCGAATCGCGGTCGATGCCCTGCCAATCAACAATTTCTCCGGACGAAATGTCCTGGGCGGGCATTTGCGTAATCTGGCCGCAGCCTCGGGCGGTCGCCACATTTTTTATGTATTCCATCATGAAGGCAATCGGGACTTGCGGCGGGATCTCGGCGACCACGTGCAATGGATTGAGTGCCGGGGTGTCGGTGCTGGTTGGACGAGGCGTTTGTGGTGGCAGCAATTCGCAATGCAGCGGCGGCTGGATGCGGTGGGTGCTGACCTTCTGATCTCGACGTCCGGTGCATTGGTGCCTGGCGTCAGCTCTCCGCAATTGGTTTTGGCGCAAAACCCCTGGTGCTTTTTCCCGCAATTCCATGCAGGAGCTGTGAATCGCTTGAAGGCGCGGATGCAGCGGCACGGTTACAAGAACGCGCAACGTCGTGCCGCGGCGATGTTCTACCTGTCGAATTACATGGCGCGGATCTACGCTGACAACGCCGCGTGCACGCCACGAGACGGCGCAACCGTGCTGGTGGGTGTTGATGACCGCATGTTCGAGAAGGCGGCTGCAATACCGTTGCCGGGTTTCGAACAGCGTGCAATGGAGATCGTCGTGGTGTCGGTAATGACACCGCACAAGTCGGTCGAGGACGTGCTCGACGCAGTGGCAATCTTGCGTGAGCGTGGCGTTGATGCGTGCCTGACGCTTGTGGGGCCTTGGTCGGATTCCGATTATCGCTCGGCGATTGAACAGCGGATCGGCACGAAGGGGCTGGCGTCAGCGGTGACGATTACGGGCGCAGTGTCGGACCAAGAGTTGATTCGGCATTATCAGAGGGCGAGAGTGTTCTGCCTGCTGAGCCGATGCGAATCGTTCGGAATTCCTGCGGTCGAGGCACAGGTGTTCGGCACCCCATGCGTGGTTGCAGATGTATGTGCGCCCCCTGAGATCGCGGGACCTGGTGGCTTTGCGGTTCCGGCGGGCCGAATCGATCTTGCTGCAGATGCATTGCAACCACTGCTGACCAGTGCAGATGCATGGCGAGCTGCATCATCACGCGCGCTGGCGAATTCCGAGCGTTTCCGCTGGTCGCGTTTGAGCCAGCCGATCATCGATTTCATCGACAAATGGCAGGCGCCGTGAGTCTGGATATTCATTCGGCACGTGCTGCCAGGCCATACAGCCGGCGCGAATATGTTGGACGCGCATTGTGGGCCCTGATGACGCCACTGTATCGTGGCAGTCCGCGCATCCTCTTTGGATGGCGCCGTTTCCTGTTGCGTTGTTTCGGTGCGAGGGTAGGGCGGGACGTACATATCGATTCAAGTGCACGCATCGAGATTCCCTGGAACATCGACATCGGCGACGGTGCTGCGATTGGCGCACACGCCTGGATCTACAGCCTGGGGCCGGTGCGCATCGGGCCACGCGCCACCATTTCGCATCGTGCTCACTTGTGTGCCGGCACCCATGACTACACCGATCCTGCGCTTCCGCTACAACGTACTGGCTTGACGATTGGCGCGGATGCCTGGGTGTGCAGTGACGCCTTTATCGGCCCCGGCGTGACGGTCGGAGAAGGTGCTGTAGTGGGCGCGGCCGCAGTCGCCATGCGTGATGTACCAGCTTGGAGCGTGGTCGCTGGTAACCCGGCACACTTCGTGAAGCAGCGGAAATTGCGGGTGGAGGGGGCGGCGTCGCCATGATTTCGGTCGTCATCCTGACCATGAACGAGGCCGCCAATCTGCCGCGTTGCCTGGCCAGCGTGGAGTGGAGCGACGACGTGGTCGTGCTGGACTCCGGCAGTACCGATCAAACTATTGCCATCGCCGAGCGTCAGGGTGCGCGAACAATGCTGCGCCAGTTCGATACGTTCGCCGGACAGCGCAACCATGCGATGGAACACGCCCGCTTCCGGAATCCGTGGGTGCTGCACCTGGATGCTGACGAAGTCGTGACCGACGCGCTGCGCCAGGAGTTGCAATCAATTGCCTTGGTCAGCGATGCCGCCTATCCGGTGTACCGGGTTCCCTCGAAGATCATCTTGATGGGCCGTTGGCTGAAGCATGCCGGCATGTATCCGGCGTATCAGGTTCGCTTCGGGCGGGCGGACGCGCTGCGCTTTATTGACCATGGCCACGGCCAGCGTGAGGTGCAGCCTGCGGAAAAAGTCGGCACGCTGTTGAATCCGCTGGACCACTACAATTTTTCCAAAGGTATCAACGACTGGTTCGCACGCCACCTGCGCTATGCGGAGTACGAAGCACGGCAGATGCTGGCCGAACTCGCGCAGCCATTGCGGATGGGAGACGTGCTCAGCATGGATGCCACGATCCGCCGCCGTGGCTTGAAGCGCTTGGCCGCGCGCATGCCGATTCGCCCAACATTGCGTTTTGTTTACAGCTATGTGCTGCGGCGCGGCTTCCTGGACGGCTTGGCCGGCCTTCAATACGCGCGCATGTTGGCTATCTACCAGCAATTTATCGACATGCAGTTGCGCGAACTAAGCGAGTGTTTCGGGAAGCGCGAATGAAGGAAGGTGTTCGCAAATTTCGACCTGACATACAAGCTCTTAGAGGTGTCGCAATTGTTTTAGTGCTTTTGTATCACGCACAAATCGGTGGATTAAGCGCGGGTTATCTTGGTGTCGATATTTTCTTCGTCATCTCAGGCTATTTAATCACTGGCCTGATAGGTAATGGAATCGATCGTGGTGATTTTAGACTCTCCGAATTCTATCTTAGGAGGGTAAAGCGATTGCTGCCGGCGGCTCTGGTCGTGCTTACGGCAGTTACTCTCGCAACCCCATGGTTTTTGCTTTCATCTGAGGCAACGAACTACCTGTATATTCTACTGGGGTCATTGACCTTCAGTGCGAATATTGCACTTTGGTTGCAAAACGGATACTTCGAACAGGCAGCGCATTTAAAACCACTTCTCCATATGTGGTCTCTAGCAATAGAAGAGCAATATTACCTATTTTGGCCCTCTCTGCTGTTGTTTACTCCACGCCGATACTGGTTGGCGGGCGTGTCTATACTGACAGCTGCCAGCCTTCTGCTTTGTCTAGCTTACGTAAATAGCAAGCCTGGAGCAACATTCTATCTTCTACCAACGCGCGCATGGGAACTTGGTGTTGGTTCAATAGCAGCTTTAATTCCCTTGGGTCGGATGTCCACGATGACGGTGCGCGGGCTTTTTTGGCCTGCATTGGCGGCGCTATTGGTTGTGCCAACTTTCGTCGTCATCAAATTGCACCCAGGTCCTTATGCGTTGGTGGTCTGCATTTCCACTGCGATATTAATATTGCGTTGCCATCCTGTATTGAATGGTGGTGCGCTGGTCGCTGTGCTCGCGTTTCTTGGCAATATCTCGTATTCGCTTTACTTGGTGCATTGGCCACTCATCGCCTTCGCTAATAGTGCATACGTATCAGGCGTACCAAGTTCGATACGTGCTGCACTTCTCCTAATGGCCATTGCGTTGGCCGTTTTGATGTACCGATTTGTAGAGAATCCACTGCATAGATATGAAGGTATGGCATGGAATCGCATTTTCCTTTCAGCTGCGACTGCGACCTTCGGTTTGGCATTGCTAGCAGTAGGCACGGCACGTTTTTCAAGAACCGAGCTGGATTTCAAGGTCTTGCGTCGACCTAACCCTGGACTTCTGGACTGTGATCAGCGGCATACATTTGATCACCCAGAAAAATGTTCTACATCTAAAAGCCCAACTTTGATGATTTGGGGGGATTCCTATGCAGAACACCTCGTGCTCGGTATCGATGCAACGACCAAACAAGGCATAGTACAAGCGACTCGTTCTGCTTGCGGTCCTTATCTAGGTATGGCGCAGCTGAGGTTTCCAGATTTGGAATGGCCTTGGGCGAAAGACTGTATTGCATTCAATGACTCCGTTCTGGGATACCTTCGTTCAAATCCGTCAATAGAAACTGTGGTTCTTGCAAGTGATTTCAAGACATACTGGGATGATACGAATAGCGATGTGCGACGAATTTTATTCCGGAATGGGGGCAGATTTTTCGAGAGGCCACGTTCAATCGATGCGACAATGGTGTCATTGCTGACTACTATTACCGCAGTTCGGAAGCTAGATCGAAAAGTGGTTCTGGTGGCTCCGCCTCCCGCATCAAATTATGATATCGGAGAATGCGTGGAGCGTGAGCAGAGCGGACGGATATTCGTACTACCGTCTACCGCAACAGAGAAATGCGCGTTGGATCGGAATTCCTATTTACTTGCGAGCGCTGATCAACGAGATTTTTTCCAGAAATTGAAAAATTTTTCTGAGATTGAGGTGGTAAATATTGATCAGGTGCTTTGCAGCGAATCATCATGCGCGACGACTATCGAAGGAATAGCTGTTTATGGATTTCATAACCACTTGTCCGTGGACGGATCTATCGCTTTGGCAAAAAAAATGAAGCTTGGAACTCAAATCGAGAGGCTTGCTAAATAATGAAAAAAGCACTGATCACTGGCATCACCGGTCAGGATGGCGCCTACCTCGCCGAGTTGCTGCTCGCCAAAGGCTACGAAGTCCACGGCATCAAGCGACGTGCGTCCAGTTTCAACACCGACCGTATCGACCACCTTTACCAGGATCCGCACGACAAGGGTCGGCGGTTGTTCCTGCATTACGGCGACCTCACCGACGCGACCAACCTGATCCGGATCCTGCAGCAGGTGCAGCCGGACGAGGTCTATAACCTTGGCGCGCAGAGCCATGTGCAGGTCTCGTTCGAGACTCCGGAATACACCGCCAATACGGATGCCATGGGCACGCTTCGCCTGCTCGAGGCGATCCGGATCCTAGGCCTGGAGAAAAAGACCCGCTTCTACCAGGCGTCCACATCCGAGTTGTACGGCAAGGTGCAGGAGATCCCGCAAAAAGAGACCACGCCGTTCTATCCGCGCTCGCCCTATGGCGTGGCGAAGCTGTACGCGTACTGGATCGTGGTGAACTATCGCGAGTCCTACGGCATGTTTGCCTGCAACGGCATCCTGTTCAACCACGAGTCGCCGTTGCGTGGTGAAACCTTCGTGACCCGCAAGATCACGCGTGCGTTGGCACGCATTTCGCTCGGACTTCAGGATTGCCTGTACCTGGGCAATATGGATGCCCGGCGCGATTGGGGACATGCGCGTGATTTCGTCGAGGCGCAGTGGTTGATGCTGCAGCAGGAAGAGGCCGAGGATTTCGTGATCGCCACCGGCGAACAGCATTCGGTGCGGGAATTCGTGGTGCAGGCCGCCATGGAACTCGGCATTCATATGGAGTGGCAAGGCAGCGGCGTCGAGGAGCGTGCCGTGGTGACGCAGTCACCCGAAGGTTCCGGGGTCTCCAAGGGTCAGTGCATCGTCGCCGTGGACGAGCGATATTTCCGGCCCGCTGAAGTTGAAACACTGCTCGGCGATGCATCCAAGGCCAAGGCGAAGTTGGGGTGGTCGCCGAAGACATCATTCGATGCGCTGGTCAGCGAGATGGTGCAGGAGGATCTGGCGTTGGCGAAACGCGATGCGATGGTCAGCGAAGCCGGGTTTCGTACTTTCAGCAACCACGAATAGGCAGGCTGGACACATGCAAACCGATATCTTCATCGCCGGCCACAAGGGTCTGGTGGGCAGTGCGCTGGTACGACGCCTGCAACGCGAGCCGGACACAAGGCTGCTGTTGCGCGACCGTGCCGAACTTGACCTGCGCAACCAGTCGCAAGTCGATGCTTTTTTTCGCGCCGAGCGACCGAAGCAGGTCTACCTGGCCGCAGCAAAGGTTGGCGGCATCCATGCCAATAGCACTTACCCGGCTGAATTCCTCCGCGACAACCTGCTGATCCAGACCAACGTGATCCATGCCGCGTGGGAACACGGAACGCAAAAGCTGTGCTTCCTGGGTTCGTCCTGCATTTACCCCAAGCATGCGGCGCAGCCGATGGCCGAAGACGCGTTGCTGACCGGCCCTCTGGAGCCGACCAACGAATGGTATGCGGTGGCCAAGATCGCCGGCATCAAGTTGTGCCAGGCGTATCGCCTGCAGTACGGCTTCGATGCGATCTCGCTGATGCCGACCAATCTGTATGGCCCGGGCGACAACTTCGACCTGCAGAACTCGCATGTATTGCCGGCGCTGATCCGGCGCTTCCATGAAGCGCGCCTGGCGGCTGATCCCGAAGTGGTGATCTGGGGCACAGGCACGCCGAAGCGCGAATTCCTGCACGTGGACGACCTTGCGGATGCAGCCGTCACCTTGATGCGCGACTACAGCGGCGAGCAGATCATCAATGTCGGAGTGGGCGAAGACCTGTCGATCCTTGAGCTCGCCCACATGGTCGCGCGCGTGGTGGGTTACGAAGGTCGAATCTCTACAGACCCCTCCAAGCCCGACGGCACGCCGCGCAAGTTGCTGGATGTCACGCGCATCCATGCCATGGGATGGAATGCATCGATTCCGCTCGAACAAGGAATCGCGCAGACCTACCAGTGGTACCTGGCGCAAGCCGATGGGCAGCGCCGGGACTGAGACTGCATCGGCGTGCGCATCTTCTGTTTCAATCGCTATGTGTATCCGGACCATTCGGCCACCAGCCAGTTGCTGACTGACCTGGCCGAACATCTGTCTGGCGCTGGATATGAGGTCGTGCTGGTTGGTTCTTCGCAATGCTACGACGCTGCTGACGCGGCGCTGCCAGCGCACGAGCACGTACGTGGATTCGAAGTGATGCGCGTCGGTGGTACGCGCTTCGGCAGGAATTCGCTGCTTGGCCGTTCCCTCGATTACATGAGTTATTTGCTGGCCGCGGCGCGCCTGCTGCGTCGGCATGTCGTCGAAGGTGACGTGGTGGTGCTGATGACCGACCCGCCGTTGCTGGGGACCTTGCTGGGACCGCTTGCACGCCGACGCGGCGCACGGGTAGTCAACTGGTTGCAGGACATGTTCCCCGAAATCGCGGAAGTCTTGCTGGGGGCTCCCATGCGCTGGGCCGGCCCACCCTTGCGCAGCTTGCGTAACCGGGGCCTGCGAATGGCCGATCGCAATGTAGTGATCTCACGTGCGATGGCCACGCGGGTTGCCGCGGCAGGCGTGGCCAACGAACGCATCGGGCTGATCGAAAACTGGACCGATGAGCAGGGCGTGCTGCCAGTTGAGCCGCGCCACAATCCGCTGCGGCGCGAGTGGGGCATGCAGGACAAGTTCGTGATCGGTTACTCCGGCAACCTCGGGCGTGCGCATGATTGGCAGACCATGCTCGAGGTCGCCGACACGCTGCGCGCACGTGAGGACATCCACTTCGTCCTGATTGGTGGCGGCAAGGGCGCGCACGCATTCGCGAATGCCGCCGGCTTGCGTGGCCTTTCGAATATTTCCGTGCAGTCCTACCAGTCGCGCGAGAACCTCTCCAACAGCCTTTCCGTGCCTGACCTGCACTGGTTCAGCCTGCATCCCGCACTGGAAGGCTGCATCCTGCCCAGCAAGTTGTACGGCATCCAGGCTGCGGGTCGTCCTGCACTTTTCATCGGTGCAATGGATGGCGAGTTGGCGAGGTTCCTGCGCGACACCGGGACGGGATTTGCGGTGGCGCCGGGATCCGCTAGTGAAGTGTGTGCTTCAATCGAAAGGCTGATCGGCGATCCCGCGCTGGCCGCGACGATGGGCATGCGGGCAAGGCAATACCTAGAGGCGAACGGCACGCGCAGCGCAGCGCTCATGCGCTGGCAGGCGGTCCTCGCCTCCACAAGTAGTCAAGGAAACCACTGACATGGCATCGAAAACCATCCTGGTCACGGGTAGCGCCGGCTTCATCGGCTCGCACGTCGCGCAGAAGCTGCTTGATCGTGGTGATCGCGTGATTGGCGTGGACAATCTCAACGACTATTACGACGTATCGTTGAAGCAGGCCCGCCTCGATCGCTTGCTGGCACATCCCGACTACACCCATGCAGCTATCGACCTGGCTGATCGCGCCGCGATGGAAGCGGTCTTCGCGGCGCAAACGCCGCAAGGCGTGGTCAACCTGGCTGCCCAGGCCGGGGTGCGCTACGCCGCGGAAAATCCACACATCTATGTCGACAGCAATATCATCGGATTCCTGCACGTGCTGGAAGGCTGCCGCCAGCATGGCGTGGAGCACCTCGTGTTCGCATCGACCAGCTCCGTGTATGGCGCCAACACCGCAATGCCGTTTTCCGAACACCAGTGCACCGACCATCCACTCTCGCTGTATGCGGCAAGCAAGAAAGCCAACGAGGCCATGGCCCACAGCTATGCGCACCTGTACGGATTTCCCTGCACCGGCCTGCGCTTCTTCACCGTGTATGGCCCGTGGGGGCGGCCCGACATGGCCCTGTTCCTGTTCGCCCGCGCGATCCTCGCCGGCGAGCCGATCAGGGTCTTCAACCATGGCCGCCACAAGCGCAGCTTCACCTACATCGACGATATCGTCGAAGGCGTGGTTCGCACGCTCGACCGACCACCCGGCAAGGACGCAGCTTGGGACAGCAACCGGCCTGATCCGGCCAGCAGCGGCGTCGCGCCCTATCGCATCTACAACATCGGCAACGAGCAGCCGGTGGAATTGATGCGCTACATCGAAGTCCTCGAACAATGCCTGGGGCGCAAGGCCAGCATGGAAATGCTGCCACTGCAGGCCGGCGACGTGCCCGATACCGAGGCGGACGTGTCGGACCTGGTGGCCAATGTCGGTTATCGCCCGATGGTGCCGGTCGAAGAAGGTGTCGCGCGCTTCGTTGCCTGGTACCGCGACTATTACAACGCGTAGTCCGGTTCCGCGGATGCTCGGTTACCCTGTCTTTTCGATATCCGGAGTGCATGCATGATTCCTGTGATCCTTTCCGGCGGCTCGGGCACGCGCCTGTGGCCGCTGTCGCGTGAGGCCCATCCCAAGCAATTCCTTCCACTTGCGGGTGAGCACTCGTTGCTGCAAGCGACCTGGTTGCGGGTTTCACCGTTGGCGGGACGTCCCCCGATCGTGGTGGCCGGCGAGGACCATCGCTTCATGGTCGCCGAGCAACTGCGTGAAGTCGGCTGCAAGGACGCCACCATTCTGCTGGAACCCGCGGCGCGCAATACAGCGCCTGCCATTGCCGTTGCAGCGTTGGAAGCCATGCTGGACGGCACCGATCCGCTGCTGCTGGTGCTTCCATCCGACCATGTCGTGACCGATGTCGAGGGTTTCCGGCGTGCAGTGCTCGCCGCAAGCGCGCATGCGATTGAAGGTGGCCTGGTGACATTCGGGATTGTACCGACGGGTCCGGAAACCGGATACGGCTACATCAAGGCGGAGGCGGGCGAGGGGATCCGCGCCGTCGCGCAGTTCGTCGAGAAGCCGGATGCAGAGAGTGCTGCCCGCTATGTCGAGAGTGGCGACTATTTCTGGAACAGCGGTATGTTCATGTTCCGCGCCTCGGTGTACCTGTCCGAACTGGAGGCGCGCCAGCCGCAGATGCTCGCTGCCTGCCGCGAGGCGATGGACAGGGCGGTCCGCGATGCCGATTTCATCCGACTGGACCGCGATGCCTTCAGCGCCAGCCCTTCCGATTCGATCGACTATGCAGTGATGGAGCAGGCGCCCGGTGTGTCGGTCCTGCCCATCGATGTCGGCTGGAGCGATGTCGGCAGTTGGGCAGCGCTTTGGCAAGTCGCTGGACAGGATGCATCCGGCAATGCACACCATGGCGATGTGATCTCGGAGGATTGCCGCAACACCATGGCCTGGGGCGATGGCCGCCTGCTGGCGTTGCTGGGCCTGGACGATGTCGTGGTCGTGGATACCGCCGATGCGGTGCTGGTTGCGCATCGCGACCGGGTGCAGGACATCAAGGGCATTGTTGCCAAGCTGAAGGCAGCGGGTCGCAGCGAACCGGTGTGGCACCGCAAGGTTTATCGACCGTGGGGAAGCTACGACTCGATCGATCTTGGCGAGCGTTTCCAGGTCAAGCGCATCACGGTCAATCCTGGCGCAACACTCAGCCTGCAGATGCACCATCATCGCGCCGAGCACTGGATCGTGGTCAGCGGAACCGGACGCGTGACCCGTGGTGAAGAGACATTGTTGCTTGGTGAAAACCAGAGCACTTATATCCCGTTGGGCGTGAAGCACCGGTTGGAAAATCCCGGTCGCGTGCCGCTGGAGCTGATCGAAGTCCAGTCAGGCAGTTACCTGGGCGAAGACGACATCATTCGTTTCGAGGATGTTTACGGACGCGGTTGAGCAAGCGCGCGACTGGCGGGGCTGGCTCGCGGCGGCCTTGCGCGATGGCGTCGCGTCAACATCGCTGGACGCCTCGCATATCCCGGACGTCCTCAATGCTGCTCGCGACCAGGGCGTTGCGGCGCTGCTGGAATGTCGACTGAGGGAGGGGGCGGCTCCCGCAAGCGTCCCTGCGCCGTTGCGCGAGCAATTGGCTGCTGAAGCACATGCCGCTGCAGCGCAATGGATGCTGCGTGAGCGTGAGTTGCGGCGAATTGGTGATGCGTTCGCGAACCACGGGTTTCGCGTGCTGCTGCTGAAGGGTAGTGCGTTGGGCATGTGGCTCTACCCACAACCTCACCTGCGCGTCGGCGGTGACGTCGACCTGCTGCTCGCATCGCGCGAGGAAGCGGAGCGCGCCGCCAACGTATTGTCGGCACTGGGTTATTCATTGGCGTTCATGCCGGGCTCGATGCACCATGAAATGACCAGTCGGCTTTTGGTGGATGGCGTCATGCGCTCCGAACTGGACTTGCACTGCAAGCTTGTGAACGCGCCTGCTTATGCGAATGTCCTGGCATTCGACGAGATGTGGGATTCGGCCATCTCATTGCCGCGCATGACCGTCGCGTTGCGTGGCCTGATGCCGGTGCATGCGCTCATGCACGCCTGCCTTAATCGCGCACTGGACATGCAGAACGCGATTCCGGATCGCCTAAAATTGCTCTACGACATTCGCTTGTTTGCACAGCGAATGGACGATGTGGAGTGGCAGGCATTCCAATCCCTGGCGCAATCTAGAAAGGTCGCCGGTGTTTGCATGCGTTCGCTTGACGATGCACGGCGGCTTTTGGGTGCTTGCGTACCGGAAAGCACTATTGCGGGTCTGGGCGAACTGGCCGGTGCAGAGCCAATCGATCCTCGACGTCTCGATGACTGGCGTTACATGTTCTGGCAACACCTGAAGGCACTCCCGTCCATGGCCGATCGTATTCGCTGGATCAGGCAAGGCCTGTTCCCGAACCGCGATCAGCTCCGGGAGTTGCATGGAAAAGGGAACTGGTTGACGCTGATGTTGCGACGCTTGCGTCGAGGAGTGTCGAGGCTGCGCGAATAGTGCGTCGCCTGTCATTGCATCAACGGAGGTACATCCAACACATGAGCGAGTTGCAGGAACGCATGACCACGATCGTCGAGGCTGGCTCGGGGGATGCTGTCCTGTTTTCGAGCGGCACCCAGTGGCACTATCGGGATCCAATCCCGCATCCACATCCGAAAAGGTGATGCCATTTGATCTTCTTCCACTTCATCCCGCGCGGCATGCGGGATCTCATGGACCCTGCGGGTTGGGACGAATGTTTCCTGATGCCCAGCCTGAGTGCAGTGTCGGGTGCAACTGCACGCGAATATCCGGCATGAGGATCATGAAGCTGCGAATGTGGCAGGGAAAGGACTGACCTATGTCTGCGATCGCAGGTGTATTACGGTTCGATGTTGAGCTTGACGCCTTGCGCGATACGCGCGCGGTGATGGCGCGGATGATGCATCGTGCACCGGATGGGGTTGGCTGGTTCGAGGATGCTGGATTCGCGCTGGCGCATGGCGCCCTCCATTCCACGCCGGAATCAGTGCACGAAAGGCAGCCTGTTTTGGTTGGTGACCGATGGGTGCTGGCGGTGGATGGCCGCATCGACAACCGGCAAGCCGTATCGCGCGAGCTTGGACTATGTGGTGAAGACTTGGATCATCTGACGGATGCTGACTTGTTCACACGAGCTTGGTTGCACTGGGGTTTGGGCTTTAGCAAGCATGTTGTTGGTGAGTTCGCGCTGGTTGTTTGGGATCGTCAGGAGCGCCGCCTTCAACTTGTTCGGGACGGCGTTGGTCAGCGGCCACTATTTTTTGCCAAGTCCACGCGGTTGCTCGCATTCGCTTCCGAACCCGAGTCACTATTAGGGCTTGATGGCATCTCGCATGCGTGTGATGAAGACGCGCTCGCCTATCTGCTGGCATCACATTTCCATACTGAGGATTACAGCAAGACGTTCTATCGTGATGTGCGCCGCGTGCTGCCCGGCGAGGTCCTGCATGCGACCGCCACGGGCGATGTGGCGCTTTCCCGTCACTGGCATATCCAGCCGGCGCGCCTTCCGAACTCACGGGATCCGCGTGAATATGTGGAGTCATTCCGTGAAGTCTTCGGCGAGGCCGTCCGTTGTCGCCTGCGGTCGCTGCATCGTCCGGCACTCATGCTCAGTGGCGGCATTGATTCGGCGAGCGTGCTTACGGCGTCGCATCGGGTAGACAGTCCCGCCGGGCTGCAGCGCCTGCTGCCGATCTCACTGGTCGGCGAATCCGGGCAGGCATGTGAGGAGACGAGGAACATCTTTCATTTGCTTGGCGATAGCGACGGCATCCGCGTCCCCATGGCTGGCTTGTCCGGCAACCCTTTGTTGCAGGAACTTTGTGACGCTACGTGGGCACGCGCGCATCCGGTCGATAATTCGATCCTTTACGCGCGCCTGTGCTGTCTGGTAGCGCGCCAGGCTGGCACCAATGTGTTGCTGGATGGTGCGGATGGCGACGTAGTGATGTACTCGGAAGGCAGCCAAGCGGGTACGCTGGCTCTGGCTGGTCACCCGTTGCGAGCACTGCGTGAGGCCAAGCTGTCTAGCCGTTTCCACACCTATCTGCAGGGCGTCTCGCCGTGGCGCATCCTGTTGCATGGGCTTGCCGCGACGCTCCAGCCATCGTGGTTGGCAGAATGGCGTTACCGGCAGAATGATGGGCGTCGCGGTGACGCAGGCTTGGGGCCGTGGATCGACGGGAGCTTCGCACGGCGGTTGCACTTGCGCGAGCGCAGCTTGGAGATGGTAATTCAAAATCGCCGCGTGCGGGCCCATGACGATCGCGCCGGTGTCCTGATCGGCACTTGGTGGAATCCCGGGCTGATCCGCAGCATGGAGGGTGCGGATCGCACAGCTGCCTGCTTCGGTGTGGAAGCCCGCCATCCCTGGTGTGATCAGCGCGTGTTGGAATTCTTCCTAGGCCTACCGGAAGATTTCGTGGCACGCGACGGCTGGACCAAGTGGATTGCTCGCACAGCGTATGCGGAGGACCTCGGTGGCGAAGTCGCCTGGCACACCGGCAAGCGGCACTTGGGCTCAGGCTTGGTAAGCCTTGTTGCCGACGCTGGCAAGGAGTGCATAGCTGCCCTGCTGGCGGAAGCAGAGGGCCGTCTGCATGGCGTGGTGGATGCCGAGGCATTGTCCGGCCTACGTGCAGTCTGGGCTAAGAATTGTAACGTTGGCGATGACGTGGACATTGACCAGGTCATGCTGATCGCGACTCTTGCGGCGTGGATGAAGCGCTTCGATTTACACGCTGGTTGACGGGCAGGCGGCGTCAGCCGTGCCGACGGGATAGCTTTGCCACGGTGGCAAGTGTCTGGTCGAAATTAGGGAACTTGGCGGGGAAACGCTGCATCACATCGGTGGCGATATCCGCAAGCGCGTGGGTGCCGTCCATCTGCTCAAGGATGGCACGTTCGATCTGACCATCCTCGGTCAGTGTGGGGAGATAACGGGATTCTGATTTGCGCAGCGCATCCATTTGCCCCGGCATCATCTGGAAAGTCGATTGGCGAAAAGAGGCCTTTTCCTGCCCCATCGCGCTGGTAATGGTCGTGTCCCAGCGATAAATCCAGTCGTCTTGCATGCGCCGCACTGCAAGCTTGGTGCTCATGGTGTCTCCGCTCACTACGGTGATTGGGCTTATCAATGGAAAGAACGCGCGTCCATAGACCAGCTCGGGGTTGAGGGGTGAATTGCTGAAGCCCAGGTCATCGTCGACCACGCCATCGAACCAGACGTAAAGCCCGTCCACCCGACCATCGTGCTCGATCGTCCAATCCAACTCTCCATCGAGCGATCGGATCGCATCGCCTGTGTAATCCACCGTTCCCCAATGCGCTGGTGTCCCCAGTAGTTGATCGGCGGACACCCGTTGCGGCTTTGCCCGCCACCAAGTGTTGACGACATGAGGCAGGGCTGCAGTCAGGTCCAGCCCAATCTTGTTGCATCGCCAAGGCGTCTCAAGGTTCTTGGTCTCCATAGGTGCGGATGCTGGTGCCGCATACAGCAAGTCACGTTTAGGCAGCAGCTGGCCACCGGGCTTGAGGTGGCGCTTGCGCGCATCGACCATGGAGGCGATGTTTTCAGCATGGAAAGGCATCGTGCCATGCAGGTCGCCCACCACGATGTCGGCTGGCTCTGGGAGTTGAATCTCGGTCGACAGATCTCGGATCCATTCGATGCGGTGGGCGCCGGGATTGTTCGAAGAGCAAAGCTTTGCGACTTCAATACTCGCATCGGGCTCCACCGCGAACACCCGGCGCGCACCGAATTGGCAGGCCAGGAGTGACAGGATGCCAGCGCCGCAGCCAATGTCCAGCACCACACTGTCGGGGGTGACATGCCGCCGCAGTGCTTCCATCCAAGGCCTAAATCGCGCCTCGTCGATGATCATGTCGCCATAGGCACGGATGCTATAGCCATCGTTGAAGCTGCTCATGCGGAAAACTTTACGATGCGGTCAATGTGTTCCCGCACCATGCAGATCAAGCGATCCTGATGGGCGAAATCGTGTGGGTATCGCAACGCGAAGGCTGGTATCGCCTTTGTGACCGAGCCTGCTTTTCGCAGATGTTCTACCGTTTGCGGACGGGCTGTGGGATCAAGTTTAAAACTATGTTCGATTAGCGCCATGCAGGCCGCCGCAGACGTCAATGGTTCGATGGACATGACCTCGTTCGCCAAGCGTGGATCGCTGAGCAAATAGACAGCGACCAGTCTTTGTGGTGCTAGGAGTTCGGTTGGCAAAGGTAATCCGATCACACGCTGTTTCCTGCTGTAGTCCGCGACGGGAGCCAGTGATTGGGGAGTGGCGAAGACCTCTTCGATGCTGTCTTCGTACAGCCGCAGTCCAGGATAGGCGGGTGTCGCCCACACTTGGCCCTGATGTGCCTCCAGCAGGACGCAGTCGTCGCAAAGCGCGGTAATCCCGCGCCGATGCAACAGTCCGGCCAATGTGGATTTACCCCAGCCGCTTTGCCCCAGAAAAAGGGCGGCGCCGTTAGTGGTGTGCGCCAAGCTGGCGTGGACCATCAAATGGCCTTGATGGGCCAAGAGCCGGGGCAACGCCTGGTCGATCAACAGATGCTCGAGCGTGCTGGCAGCTAACTCGCCGCACGCATCGACAGCGATGGTACCTGCCGTCGGATCCAAATGGAAATCGCATTGCTCGGGGGCACGCAACAAATAGCAACCAGAAGCGGCCGCCGTTTCGAAATCTATGAGGCCGACTTGTAGCGAGAGATCACCGTTCTCTTCACGCCATTCATGCCGCCACGTGAGTCCCAATTGCTTGGATCCCACAATTCCGGTACTTTCCCGCACGCACAAACTACTGGCTTCTTCAAGAGCCGGCCAAAGGATTGGGAGCGCAGGTAATGGAATAGAGCACGACAAAACGTGCCCTGCGAACATTCGATGATTGGTCACGTCGGAATGATGATCCGCGGTGCCGGAGCGCCAGACGTTTGCCGTGTATTCAGCTTTAAATTACGCTGGATTCATTACTGGCAATGTTTGGCCATTTGGTCGGGTGAGTTGTTGCCCGCATTGCAAGCCATGTTTAGTCCACCCACGGATTCGTTAGTCGGGCCCGTCCCGCCCGCCGTCAACGCCTGCACGCTGCCATACAGCTTCAATTGCGGTGTGGCATAAGGCCTGCCTTGCACTGATCCATCCTTGATTTGCTGCATGTCGAGCCCCCTGTTTTGCCTGATCCGAACCTTGCTGGTACGGCGCTTTGTTAAGTGTAAACATGAATTGTTGAGAAAGTCCACGGGTTGGCTATCAACCGGAGGCTCATGCCGTCACCGGGAGCTGAAGAAGCTGCGAAACCCGGAGTCGATTGAAAGCAGGCGCGTGCCTTCCAGTTCGACCCATGCATGCGCCGACAATTGGCCCGGATCTTCCTTCACGCCCAGTTGCAGCACCGGGCGCAGCCCACGCCATTGCAGCCAACCATATAACAGCAGGGATTGCCTTAAGCAACTGGCATCCACAACGCCATGACGGCCTGCGACGTTGGCCAACTTGGCCAGTGCGCGTGCATTGCTGATATCCGCTGCTGTTGCCGGACGTGTGTCGGCACGATGGGTGACCATTTCCACCATACGCCGGGTACGGCCATAGCCGAACAATGCGAGTGCGACGTGCACGAGGGTCACGCCCGCACCGCAGGCGATCAGGCGAGTGCGTTCGCGCCAGGACAGTGCCCGCCATCCGGCGAGGAGGCGACCCATTTACTCAACCTTGACCAAGCCCGCTTCGGACAGGCTAAGGACGAGTGTCAGCAGATCGTGCTCGATCCGGGCAGGTTCGGCATCGAATTCTTCGCAGAGGCTGGTGAGTATGTCCGCCAAGTCTTGGCGTTCCGGCAACAATTCCCAGATCCGGGTGCCGACCGGGTCCAGCCCGAAATACCGCTCACTCGCGAGGTCCAGTAGCACGACTTCGTCGCCAACCTCCTGCATCAGCACGTCATCCGATACCGTAATCCTGCTGGAAAGCGTGACGGAGGGGATGCTTGCGGTCATGCTTGAGCCATATGCGCGGAAATCATTGAGACAGGGTAGGCGAGTCGGAATGCAGGGTAAAGAGGTGGAAGCGGCGGTGATGCATAGCGATCCCCGGGCCTGGATGTGGGCCTGGTTGCGGCCGCATCTGCCGTCGTTGTCACTGGCATTGCTGTTAATGCTGGCCCAGAGCCTGGCGACCCTGCTGCAACCTTGGTTGGGTGGCGTGCTTACCGACCGACTGATGCTGAATCGAGGCTTGGGCCCGTTGCTATGGGTGCTGTTCGGACTGGTTTGCGCGCAGCAGGTCCTGGGCTATGTGGTTTCGCTGCAGTTGCAAAAAACATCGGGCCGTTTGGTGGCCGATGCCAGTGCTGAAATCTATTCGCATCTTCAGGCGCTGCCGCTAGGGTGGCATCAGGAACGTCGTCGTGGTGATGTACTGGCCCTGCTGACTGGCGACGTCTATCGGGTCAGCGGCTACGTCACTGGCACCTTGCTGCCGCTGATTCCCTTGCTGTTTACCTTGATTGGCGCGCTGGTAATGATGTTCCGGCAGGCGCCATTGATTGCGGTGACGGTGGCTGTATTGATGCCATTGATGTTCGTGGCGTTGAAGCTGTTCGGGCGACGCCTGCGACCGTTGGCGCATGTCTCGGCGCAGGCTTGGGCGGACCAGTCGACGTTGGCCGAGCAGAACATGGAGCTGCTGCCGGTGGTCAAGGCTTTTGCCACCGAGCAGGCGGAAGCCGCGAACTTCCGTGACAATGCTGATGCCGTCTATGCCATCGATCTGCGTCTGGCGCGCCTGCAGGGAGCGATTTCGCCGGTGGTATACATGATTGGTGCGGGTGCGGTGCTGTTGTTGCTGGGCGTGGGCGGGCATCTGATCGTGCGCGATCAGATGCGAATGGGCGAACTTGTCAGCCTGTTTTTGTACGGCATGGTGCTGGTCAACCCGATCGGCCAGCTTGCAACCGTGTATGGCGCCACGCAGGCGGCGCGCGGCACGGCACAACGTCTGCTCGAAGCGCTCTCGGCGCAGCCGGAAATCGACGAGGGCGTTGTCGAGCAACTCCCGCGCGGGGATATTCAGTTCGAGGCGGTGGATTTCGCTTATCCGGGCCGGCCAGCCCTGTTTCAGGGCTTCGACCTGCGCATTCGGGCAGGTGAAACCATCGCCTTGACCGGCATCAATGGCGCCGGCAAGAGCACGCTGGTGCAGCTGCTGCTGCGACTGGTCGAGCCCGCTTCCGGGCGCATCGCCATCGGCGGCATCGACCTGCGCGATTTCCGGCTGGAATCCTTGCGTGGGCAAATCGGCTTGGTGGCCCAGCAAGTCTTGCTGTTCAATGCCAGCGTTGCCGACAACATCGCCTATGGCCAGGCGAACACGACCCGGGGTGACATCGAACGTGCCGCCCGCTCTGCGCGTGCCCATGATTTCATTCTTGCGTTGCCGGACGGCTACGAAACGGTGATCGGCGACCAGGGAGTCAAGCTGTCCGGGGGGCAGAAACAGCGCCTGGTACTGGCGCGCGCGCTGCTCAAGGAACCGACGATCCTGATCCTCGACGAAGCCACGGCGATGTTTGATCCGCACGGGGAAGCGGAGTTCATCGAAGAATGCAAGCATGTGCTGCAGGAACGCACCGTCATCATGATCACCCATCGGCCTGCCAGCCTTGCATTGGCTGACCGGGTCCTGCGACTGGAAGGCGGGCGGTTGCATCCCGTGGTCGTGGCTTGCTGAATTCGGAGCAAGATATTTGCGGACTTCGATAATTCTGGCTACCCCTGCAATCCTCAGGATCGGCTATTCTGGCTAGCTGAGGCAACTGTCTTGCCGGAAGCCCGCGGGGACTGCTTGTTCGAAGCCTTGAATCTCCAGGGTGCGCTGTTGGCGTTCATCGCGACAAGTCTGTTGCTTTGGCTGCTCAGGCCCTTGGCCTCCCGCTATGACCTGCTGGATCACCCCGCCGGCCGCAAGGATCATGCCGCGCCGACGCCGGTGATCGGTGGCCTGGCGATGTTCATCGGCTGCCTGCTGGCGTTCGCTGCCTTCGATAGTGCGACGTCCACGACCCTGTCATTTTCGTTTGCATCGTTGCTACTGGTTGCAGCAGGCCTGTATGACGACAAGCATGATCTGCGCTGGTACTGGCGGATCCTGGTGCAGGTCATTGCGTCGTTGGTGATCATTTATTGGGGCGCGGTGCGGGTCGAGCAATTGGGTCCATTGTTTGGGCTCGGGAATGGATCGCTTGGGATGCTATCCGTGCCGTTCACCGTTTTTGCGACGGTCGGTCTGGTCAATGCGATGAACATGATTGATGGCGCGGACGGCCTGGCGGGATCATTAGGTTTGGCAGCGCTGTTGATGCTGTCAGCGGCGGCCATCTATGCCGGCAACCTGCCTTTGGCCAGTCGCGTGCTGATGCTGGCCGGCGCGCTGGGCGGTTTCCTGGTCTGGAACATCCGCCTGCCGTGGCGACCGCGCGCGCACGCTTTCCTCGGTAATGCGGGGAGTGCTTTCCTGGGACTTGTGATTGCCTGGGTGGCATTCCGCCTCACCCAGAATTCGGGGCATCCGGTCAATCCAGTGCTGGCGCTGTGGTTGTTGCCGATCCCGGTGATGGATTGCCTGGTGCTGATCGTGCGTCGTTTGCGCGAAGGACGTTCGCCGTTCGCGGCGGGGCGCGACCATATCCACCACATCATGCAGGATGCCGGATTCGGGCCGACCCGTGCGGCGATGTGGCTGACTATGTTTAGCCTGGTTTGCGGCCTGGTGGTCGGGCAGGCGATGCGCATGGATGTGCCGAATCCGTTGCTGCTGGTGGCCTTCGTTTTGCTTTGCATCGGCTGGTATTGGTTGAGTTGCGATCGTGCGCGCGCAGTGGCGTTTTTCGCGCGTTTGCGTCGGCCGTCTCGGGCTGTTGTAGAGCGCAGCTTGCCGCGCTGAACGAATCGGCGAAGCGGTGCAAGCCCCGCTCTACGGGGGTGTAGTTACCGGGCTGTTGTAGAGCGCGGCTTGCCGCGCTGGCGTGGAATTGTCGAAGCGGGGCAAGCCCCGCTCTACGGGGGGCGTAGGTGCCGGGCTGTTGTAGAGCGCGGCTTGCCGCGCTGGCGTGGAATTGTCGAAGCGGGGCAAGCCCCGCTCTACGGGGGGCGTAGGTGCCGGGCTGTTGTAGAGCGCGGCTTGCCGCGCTGGATCCCGGCGTGTGCCGGAGGCGACGCTACTACTCCAGCTGCGATTGCGCGAACGCCGCGTCCAGCGCTTCCATCGCATCGACAGGCTTGCACTTGGCGGCTTTCTCGTAGGCGGTTGCGGCGGCATCTTCATTGCGGCGCTCGTCCAGCAACAGCAGGATGTTGCCGTGTTCGATATGGGCGATCGGCGAGGCGGGCGTGAGCTTGAGCGCAGTCTTGATGTGGCCTTCGGCTTCCGATGCCTTGGCACCGTATGTGAGTCCGCCGATCATCGCGCCGATCTTGTTGATGATCTCGGCGTGGAAGAGCGCCAGTGCGGTATGTGCCTCGGCGTGCTTGGGTTCCAGCTCCAGCGCGGCATCCAGTGAAACACGCACTTTGGTGGCGATGCCCATCTTTAGCGCCTTGGCGATGCTCAGGCCCTGGCTGTAGCGGCCGAGCGCGAACGCATGCCGATAGTGGCTGTTGGCGTCGTCGGGCAGGGCCTTGATCGCGGCCTCGGCCACTACTGCAGCCTGTTCGTAACGCTTGAGTTGCTCGGCTTCGTCATCGATAAGGTAAGTCGCATGGATACCCAGGGCCTTGACTGCGACCGACGCGCCGATTGGACCTAGTGCGGTGCCGGCATCGAAGGCAGCCTTGAACTCGCCATGATGAAACGCGCGCCAGGCGTCCTGCAGGGCTTCGGCCAGTGCATCGGCATCGAGCTTGGGCGCGGATTTACCGGCGGCCTTGAGCAGGGCTGCCGCGCGCTTGGCATCCGGGTAGGACTCGCAGTCGCCGACATGTAGTTTCGGCCAGGCTTTCTTCAGGGCATCACCGGCATAGGCATAAGCCTTGGCGTCATGCGGGAATGCCGCCCAACCTGACGCGCCACTTTTTTTCGCTGCCATGCGGATGCCCCTGTGCTGATGTCGAACGCGCAGCATCCCGCATTCGCCAGACTGTCCGCAAGCCGAGCGGGGCAAGCTCTGACCGGACTGTTGTAGAGCGCGGCTTGCCGCGCTGGGATGGAATTATCGAAGCGGGGGCAAGCCCCGCTCTACAGAGGAGGGAAAACGGGACGCAGGAAATCAAGCTTGCTTAATCCACCCCGTCTCCTTTACCGATTTTGGTGTGTTTGCTCCATCGCTGCTTGGCAGGCTAGCCATATCCAGTCCCCCTCTCGGAGCCTGCCATGGCCGCGTTGAAGAACAAGAAGATCTCCCGCAAGAAGCATGCGGCCGCCATCGAGCCCACCGTGCGCCATCTCTGGCTCGCCTCGCTCGGTGCGTTGGTGGCGGTACGCCGCGAATCGAAGGCGGTTGCGCTGCGGGTTGCTGCTGGCGTTGAAGATGCGGCCACCCGCATTCGCCAGGCTGCCCGCAATGCTGAAGCCGACTTGCGCGGTGGCATTGCCGATGTGCGTGGCCAGGTGCAGCCGAAGATGATGAAGCTGAGTAGCGATGTAGAAGCGCGTCTGGCGCCGATCATCGACAAACTGGGCCTGGACAAGTTCGGCCTCAAGGCGAAGACCAGGCGGGCGCCAAGCAAGGGTCGCAAGCCGGCCAGCAAAAAGCCGACGCTGCGCCGCGCCACCCGTAAGCCTGTCAAGCGTGCTGCGAAGAAGGTTGCCAGCTGAGTTCCTGCCGATCTCCTGTCGGTGAAACAACAACGCCCGCGAAAGTGTGCGTTGTTGTTTGTGCGCCGCCTGCATAGCGGGGCAAGCCCCGCTCTACGGGGTGGAGGTGTCGAAACGGGCCGGGTTGTTGTAGAGCGTGGCTTGCCGCGCTGGGCGTGGAATTGTCGAAGCGGGGCAAGCCCCTCTCTACAGTGGGGTGGCTTGTCATGACGGGACCTGGTTGTTGTAGAGCATGGCTTGCCGCGCTGGGGTGTGGAATTGTCGAAGCGGGGCAAGCCACGCTCTACGGGTTTTCCGACCTGACGGTTGGATCATTTCTGATGGCAGAAAGGATCACGTCACTGCATCGTCGCGGCATGGCTAGTCCACGATTAACGAAAGGTAGAAGCTCTGAGCCGCATGCCGTGTATACGGTCACCATGGTTACGTGCGGTCGCTTGCCACTTTTTGCATGGGAGAGTGCTTCACGCCATGTTATCTCCAAGATTCGCTTGAGTGATGTTGAAGGCAGCAGTCGAACGCATGCTTGGGTGGTGATGCCCAATCATGTGCATTGGCTCTTCACGCTCGGAACCAGTGATCTGTCGACATGTGTAAGGCGATTCAAATCGCGCTCCGCGCGTGCATTCAATTCGGCCCGGTTAAAGGTTGGCCCTGTTTGGCAAGCGGGATTCTTTGATCATCGCCTGCGGGGAGAAGATGATCTGCGGGCGCAAGCCAGGTACATCATCGCCAACCCTGTTCGGGCTGGTTTGGTGGAGACCATTTGCGACTACCCATTTTGGTGGTGTCAATGGCTGTCTCGCGACGATTTTGAGTGTGACATTGGGGCCCTGTAGAGCGCGGCTTGCCGCGCTGGGGCGTGGAATTGTCGAAGCGGGGCAAGCCCCG
>NZ_JAQSDO010000015.1:805412-809851 GCF_029945965.1 Thermomonas sp. | reverse complement strand
GTTGTAGAGCGCGGCTTGCCGCGCTGGGGCGTGGAATTGTCGAAGCGGGGCAAGCCCCGATCTACGGTGGGGCGGCTAGCCGTGATGGGGCCGTGTTGTTGTAGAGCGCGGCTTGCCGCGCTGGGGCGTGGAATTGTCGAAGCGGGGCAAGCCCCGATCTACGGTGGGGCGGCTAGCCGTGATGGGGCCGTGTTGTTGTAGAGCGCGGCTTGCCGCGCTGGGGCGTGGAATTGTCGAAGCGGGGCAAGCGGGGTGGGGTGGCATTGAAGCGGGGCAAGCCCCGCTCTACAAGATGCGTGCTCAGTCGAAATACGCGCGGGTCAGCGTGTGCATGTGCAGGCGCTCGGCATCGCGCAGGAAGGGTGCGATCAGCATCATCACCTGCACGATCCCGTCACGGATCGAGGCACGTTCGTCCTTGTCGCCGCGGGCGGTGGCGTAATTCATCCAGAACGTGGCAATCACCAGGATGTTGGTCGCGGCGGCATCCACTTCATCGGCGGAGGCGCGCATCACTTCGGCCTTCACCAGGCCGCGCATGACCTGGTGGGCCTGCTCGTCGGCGCGCTTGAGGATGCGTGCGAAGCGCATCCGCAGCCGGCGGTTGCGGCTGAGGATGTCGACCAGGTCGCGGTACAGAAAGCGGTAGTCCCAGATGCACTCGAACACCAAGTGCAACTGTAGCCAGACGTCTTCGAGACCCGGCAAGCGGCCACTCGGCGCGGCGAGCGCAGCGTCCATCCGCGCCTCGTAACCTGCGAAGAGGTGCTCGATGATGTCGTCCTTGTTGCGGAAGTGGTAGTACAGGTTGCCCGGGCTGATTTCGAGTTCGTCGGCGATATGGTTGGTGGTGACGTTGGGTTCGCCCTGCGTGTTGAACATCGCAAGCGACGCATCGAGGATGCGTTGTCGGGTCTGCCTTGCCATCGTCGTTGTGCTGCCCGGGCCGCGCTTAAGCGGTCAACTTCTTGACCAGGTCGACGTATTTCTGCTTTGCATCGTCCTGGCCAGTGCCGGACAACTTGGCCCAGGCTTCATATTTGGCGGTGCCGACGAAATCGAAGAAACCGGGCTTCGGGCCACTGACGTCGCCCTCGGCGCCTTGCTTGTAGAGGCCATACAGGCGCAAGAGGGTGTCGTTGTCGGGGCGCTCGCTCAAGGCGTGCACATCCTTGGCGGCTTGTTCGAAAAGAGTGGCGAGGTCGGACATTGGCTGGCTCCCGGCGGTCTGGGGCATCAAAGCATGTGCTCCCGGAGGGGTCAATACGGTGGGGAATTGTCGGCAGCCTCGCGCTCTGGCAACGTAGGCGACAACGCGGTGCAGGAATTGCGCTGCAGCCATCATGGAGCGGCAAGCATGAGTTACTTCGTTACGGGCGGTACCGGCTTCCTCGGACGCTTCCTGATCGGCAACCTGATCAAGCGCAAGGGCACGATCCACGTGCTGGTGCGCAAGGCGTCCACCAAGAAGTTCGCGGCGCTGTCGAAGAAAATGGGCTGGGACCCCAAGCGCGTGATTGCAGTCACCGGCGACATGACCGCGCCGAAATGCGGCCTGACCGCTGCGCAGATCCGCACGCTTTCGGCCAAGAAGATCCAGCACTTCTTCCACTTGGCCGCGATCTACGACATGACTGCCAGCGCGGAAAGCCAGCGCGCAGCCAACATCGACGGCACCCAGCACGCACTGGACCTGGCCGCCGCGCTCAAGGCCGGTTGCTTCCACCACACCAGTTCGATCGCGGCCGCTGGCATGTATCCGGGCGTGTTCCGCGAGGACATGTTCGAAGAAGCCGAAGGCCTGGACGACCCCTACCTGCGCACCAAGCATGATTCCGAAGGCCTGGTCCGCGACGAGACCCGGATCAAGTGGCGGATCTACCGCCCGGGCATGGTGGTCGGCCATTCCCAGACCGGCGAGATGGACAAGATCGACGGCCCGTACTACTTCTTCACCTTCCTCAAGAAGCTGCGCGAAATGCTGCCGCCGTGGATGCCGACGCTGGGGCTGGAAGGTGGTCGCATCAACGTGGTGCCGGTGGATTTCGTGGTCGATGCGATGGACCACATCGCGCACAAGCCCAAGCTCGATGGGCACACCTTCCACCTGACCGATCCGGAGCCGATGCGCGTTGGCGAGGTGCTCAATACCTTCGCCCGCGCCGGCCACGCGCCGCAGATGACCATGCGCATCGATGCGCGCATGTTCGCCTTCGTGCCGGGCGGCATCCGCATGGCGGTCGGCAACCTGCCGCCGGTCAAGCGTTTCATCGGCATGCTGTTGCGGGATTTCCAGATCCCCAAGCAGGTGCTGAAGTTCATCACCTATCCGACCCGCTTCGACAACCGCGAGGCCGAGCGCGCGCTGAAGGGCAGCGGCATCAAGGTCCCGGCCTTGGACACCTATGCCTGGCGACTGTGGGATTACTGGGAGCGGCATCTTGACCCCGACCTGTTCATCGACCGCACCCTGAAGGGCAAGGTCCGCAACAAGGTGGTGGTGATCACCGGTGGCTCGTCCGGCATTGGCCTGGCCAGCGCGCAAAAAGTGGCGGCAGCGGGCGCTATTACTGTCATCGTGGCGCGTGGCGAGGAAGAACTGTTCAAGGCACGCGACGAAATGAAGGCTGCTGGCGGCAAAGTGTTCGCCTATACCGCAGATTTGGCCGACATGGCTGATTGCGACCGGCTGGTCGCCACCATCATCAAGGAACACGGACAGGTGGACGTGCTGGTCAACAACGCCGGGCGTTCGATCCGGCGTTCGATCGAAGCCAGCTACGATCGCTTCCATGATTTCGAACGCACGATGCAGCTGAACTATTTCGGCAGTATTCGTTTGATCATGGGGTTGATGCCGTCCATGATCCAGCGCCGCAAGGGCCACATCATCAACATCAGTTCAATCGGTGTGCTGGCCAGTTCGCCGCGGTTCTCGGCCTATGTGGCATCGAAAGCCGCGTTGGATGCATTCAGCCGCTGCGCGCAGGGTGAATTGTCTGGCAAGGGGATTGCGTTCACCACCATCAACATGCCGCTGGTGAAGACCCCGATGATCGCGCCGACCAAAATGTACGACAGCGTGCCAACGCTGACCCCGGACGAGGCGGCGGACCTGATCGTGAAGGGCATTATCGAAAAACCGAGTCGAATCGCGACCCGCCTGGGCATCTTCAGTGCGCTGATCAATGCACTGGCGCCGAAGGCTTACGAAGTGATCATGAGCACGGCGTTCGAGCTGTTCCCGGACTCGGCGGCGGCCAAGGGCGACAAGGCTGCGCTCAAGGGCGAGGCGCAACCCAGCAACGAACAAATCGCGTTCGCTTCACTGATGCGTGGCGTGCATTGGTGACCTGAGCATCAATACGACCGGCACTGTATGAAACGTACCGGGTGATCGCTGCCTGTCGGTGGCTGCAACTGGACTCGCGAGGAAGCCAACTCTGGATAGCGCTCAAGTAGCGGGCAAAGCTCGGCAACTGGATCCGCATCGGAGCTGCTCAGGGTCACCAACAGCGTGGACTGGGTTGACCAGATCGCCTTGTCGACGCCGAACAGGGTCGAGATGGTGTCGGCAGCCTCCTTCCTGCGATTTCCGAGGGCCGTAGGGTCGGTGGGTTCCTGTTCCAGGTCCGAATTTGCCTGCGCGGTAACGCTGGCCGGTGATGCTTGCGTGCTGGCAGGCGTTGAAGCTGCTGCCGCCGTCGTTGCCGGTTCTGGTTCGATCGGGGCCTGCATGTTGTAGGCCAGCAGCCATACGATCGCACCCAGTACGGCAGCACCGGCCCAGGCCAGGCGCGGTGCGTTCGGGTGCAGTGTTTTGGCTTTTCCGCCGGGCAGCATCTGCTCGGGAATGAAGGGCTTCACCTTCGGCCACAGGTGCTCACCATCGATCAGTTCCACCTGCTGTTGGGTGGCGACGCGCCGCGCCTCGGCATCGAAACGACCTGGTGTGACCACGATCGCGGCAGTGGCGCCACGCAATTGTGAGGATTTGCCCAAACCGAGAACCGCTTGGGCGGAAACGATCGAGGCACTGCCGTGCTTGCAGGACAGCAGCGTGCGCTGCGCACCGCGCTTGAGCAGGATGTCCTTGCCATCGGATGTCACTCCATCGGTCGGCTTGCCGTCGTCGCTGATGGTCGAATAGCCGGCAGCATGCATGGCCCGCAACACCAGACGGATGAAGTCGGCCCAGCGCAGGCCCGCCAGGTATTCCAGGCCCTGCGTCAGGTCGTTCTGTTTTGACGGTTGCCGGCGCAGCCACACGGTGGCGCCAGCGCCTGCAAGCGCGAATACGATCAGGGCGAGCAAAAACGGAAACATGAAACCGTCCGGGGGAGATGGATCTGATGCGGGAAACTATAGCCCACCCAGCGGGGCAAGCCCCGCTCTACGATAGGAACAGGCGCAAGGAGGAGGCCGGGCTGTTGTAGAGC
>NZ_JAQSDO010000015.1:718920-805312 GCF_029945965.1 Thermomonas sp. | reverse complement strand
GCGGCTTGCCGCGCTGGGGTTAGGTAGTCGAAGCGGGGCAAGCCCCGCTCTACGATGGGAACAGGCGCAAGGAGGAGGCCGGGCTGTTGTAGAGCGCGGCTTGCCGCGCTGGGGTTAGGTAGTCGAAGCGGGGCAAGCCCCGCTCTACGAGGGCAGATTGGGATTGCCCCTGCTAGCGATTACTCTGCGGCGGCCGTTTTTTTGGCGGCGCTTTTGCGGGCTTTCTTGGCCGGTGCCTTTGCAGCAGCTTTCGGCTTCGGTGCGGCCTTGGGTGCCGCCTTGGTTGCGGACTTGCGCGGCGCCTTGCTGGCCTTGGCCCGTTTCGAGGCGGACGTCGCGGCGGGCTTGCCATTGGCCTTGCGCAGTTCTGCGGTCAGCCGCTCGACGCGCTCGGTCAGGGTGTTGAGATCCGCGCGGCTGGGAACGCCCAGCTTCACAAGGGCGCGCTGCACGCGATCCTCAAACACGCTTTCCAGCTTGTCCCAGGTGTCGGCAGCGCGTTCCTTGGCTTGGCCAACCCGGTCTTCGACTAGGTCGCGAACAACGTCGGCGCGGTTGCCGGCGAACTTGCGTGCGGTCTGTTCCAGCGACAGGCCGTCGCGGACCAGGCTTTCGAACAGCTTGCCGCCTTCGGCCTGTGCGCGGTTGAACGCACCCATGCCGGCCAGCCAGATCTGTTGAGCGGATTCGGTGATCGACTTGCCTAGGCGCTCGGCCTGGGCTTGGGATTCCTTTGCGGTGGATCCCTTTGCAGTCCCTGTGGCGCTCTTGCGTGCAGTCTTCTTCAGCTTGGCCATGAGTCCCCTTTGTGGCGTCATCGGTGACGCGCGGTGTGTGGATTGAGTAGCAGCATCGCGCCACTGTCTAGAGCATTCACACCATGCCGCGTGCGAGGCCGAGCCGATGTTCGATCTCGTCCAGCGCGCGTCCGAGCCGTGCGGTGGTTTCGGTGCGACGTTGGCTGGGTGGCAGGTGCGCAAGGATCGAACGCGGCTTGTCGGCGATCACATCCGCGCGCAGCTTGATGCCATGCACGGCGAGGATCGGCTCCAGCACGTCGCGGCGCTTGCGCAGGTCGGCCAGCGTGTTCCGGTAGGCCAGTTGTGAGATCCGCCGGCGTGCCGAGAAGCTGAAGACGTTGGTATAGAACAGCTCGCGGTTGTCGGAATTCGGTTCAAATACCAACTGGTCGATATCCGGATACTGCGTCGCGTAGCGCGCCAATCCGACCTGCATGCGCGACTGCAGCATGGTGCGCAAGGTCTGCGAAAGCACGCCCGGCAGGCCGCCGTCGGCGATGCGACGGTGGCTGAAGCGATGCGCCTGGGCGACCTCCTGTGCATCGTTGCCGGGATTGAACGGCACCAGAGGATTGATGCCGAGCATCAGGTCGACGCCGCGGTCGAGCACGATCGAGGCATGCATGGTTCGGCGCAATGCGCCATCGACGAAGTGGCGGACACGCCCGCTCTTGTCGAGCATTTTGACTGGCGGGTAAAGGCCGGGCAGGGCAGCACTTGCCTGCACTGCCTGCGAAATAGGCACGTCGTCCCAATCCTTGTCGCCGAAACGCACAGCTTCGCCACTGTCGAGGTCCACGCTGATCACATACAGCGCGCTATCGAGCTTGCGAAAATTATTCGTGCGGCCACCGTGGGTGAACACGCCGCGCAGGAAGCGTTCTACTTCGGCGTTGTCGAACAGCCCGGTCGGCACCAATCCGCCGAGGCGGTTGACCAGGTCCGACCAGCGCGAATCGCCGTGCCCAAACCAGAAGTCGCGGGTCAGTCGGGCGGTGAGTTTGGGGATGGAGGCGGCGCGGCGCATGTATTCCAGCAAGGCCGGCCGCAGGAAGGTTTCCGGGCGAAAGGTCACATCCTGGCTATCGCCGCTGATGAAGATCCGGCACAACTCGGCGGTATCCATGCGGTTGGCGAGGCCGGCGGCGAAGAACGCCCCGGAACTCACGCCCACGTAGCAATCCAGGCGGGTCAGGTCCAGGCCGTCGCAGGCTTCGTCCAGCGCGCGTAGCGCGCCCAGTTCGTACATCGCGCCGATGGGTCCGCCTCCGGCAATGGCCAGCCCGATCTTGGGGGGCTGGCCACGCTTGCGGCGCGTTTCGGCGGCGTGCAATGAAAGCATCAGGGGTAAGTCCGCTGGAGTCCGCTGGAGTCGGATTGAATCGAGCCCGAGTGTAACGGAGCGTTATCGAGTATTGCGTCGATGCCGAATGCTGCGGACACTGATGCCATGGTTCGCACCATCGAACAAACCAAAGCTGCTGTCACCGATCCCGCTGCCCGCCTGTCGCGTCGGCTTGCATCCCACCAGGCCGTGCACGATCCACAACGGGAGCCGCGCAACCGGTTGCGCTGGCTGAAACCCGTCCAGGCTTGGCAAACCCAACGGCTGGAACGCAGTTTTGCGCGATTCCTGCAGGATCCGGCGCGCCGACCGGCCGCGAATTTCTTCCTCAGCGATGTCTACGGCGACCGTGATTTCAGCCAGCGCGATGCGGACATCGCCAAGGTCATGCCGATGATGCAGCGCCTGCTGCCGTCCGCGCTGGTGGCCACGGTGGCCGATGGCATCGAGCTGGGCGCGTTGACCCATGCACTCGACCTGCGCATGGCACAAGCGCTGCAGCGGCTTGCGCCACGCCGTCGCAGGATCGATGAGGCCCTGTATGCAAAGGCCTACCGTGAGGTGGGGCTGCGGCGGTTGCGCATGCGGCAGATCGAACTGATCGACCATGTCGGACAGGGGCTGGCGTCTGCCTTGCGCATGCCCGGGGTCAGCATGTTGCTCAAGCTGTCGCGGGTGCCGGCCAAAGCGGCGGGCTTGGGCGAATTGCAGGTCTTCCTGGAGCGCGGTTTCGAGGCGTTTGCGGGACTCGACGATGCGCAAGCGTTCCTGGCCGACATCCGCCACAACGAATCGGTGGCCATGGCGCGATTGTTCGCAGGCGAGAAGGATCCGTTCCAGATCGATTGAATTCAGGCTGGTCGGGAAGGTTGGGTCAACGCGTCAACGCGCGCCGAACAGCAACAAACCGGACAGCGCCGCGGCGAGCAGGATCGCGGCGAGCAGCAGCCAGGGCATGCGCACCAGCCAGCTTCGACGCGGAATGTACGGACGTTCTTCGGCATCATCGGCATACCCGGAATGCGAATGCATCGCGGTATTGCCGGCTATGGCATGAGGCGGTGGGCCTTCGACAACAAAGCGATGTTGCACGTCGAAGGCGATCTGGTCGCCGGCCTGCAACACGGCCTGGCGGGTGCGGTGGCCATTGACCATGACATCGGCCTGCGCATCGCGCAGCACGGCCTGGCCATTGACGGCCTCGATCAGCGCATGGCGTTCGACGATGCCTTGTCCTTCGATGCGGATGTCGGCATCGCTGCCACGGCCGATCCGGCGCGGCTGTTCAAGGTTGATGCTGCGACCATGGTGCTGGCCACCGATGCCACGCAGGACCAGGCGCAGGCTGGTCGCGGCCATGTCGCGCTGGCCATTGGCCGTGGGCAAGACCTTGCCCGGGTCGTTGGCGGCCGTCAGCAGCAACTCACCGCCATCGACATGGATGCTGTCGCCGGCGCGCAGCATGGCCACATGCTGGACCGGGCGGCCATTGACGTGCACGCCGCGCAGGTCATCGGCCACGGTCAGCCAGATGCCGCGCCGGTCGTTGCATAACTGCAGCAGCCAGGGCTGCTCGGCATCCACCGGGCCCAACCCGTTCGGTAGCCGACCAAGCGCATGCAGCCCGGCGCCAAGCACCAGGTCAGGTTGTTCGCCATCGCAGAAACGCAGACGCAATTCATTCATCGGCGGAAATCTAGCATGCGCGCGCCGTTTTGATGACTCGCCCGCAAATGGTTATGGCTGGTCGTGGATGGCGCTGCCCGGCACAATGCGGCAACTCCAGCCGCCTCGGCATCGCCCATGTCCCGCATCGATATCCACCATCCCCATTCCATGCCCAAGGCCAAGGCCCGCAAGACGGTAGAGGAAGTGGCGCACAAACTGGCCGAGCGATTCCACATGACGTGCGAGTGGGAGGGCGACGTGCTGAACTTCTCGCGCTCCGGCGTGGATGGACACATCGAGTTGGGGCCCAAGGACCTGCACGTGCATGCCAAGCTCGGTTTCCTGGCCGCGATGTTCAAGGATCCGATCGAAAGCGAGATCCGGCGGGTGCTTGGCGAAAAGTTCTGAAGATATCGCCAGAGCTTCTGCCGGCTGCGAAAGTTTCGACGGAAACCTCCGAGCGCACGATGCTGCGCTGCGGCATACTGCGGGTTCCCATGATTTTCGGAGCCTGACGATGTCGCGTGCGTTCAATTTCAGTGCCGGTCCCGCCACCCTGCCCGAATCCGTCCTGCGCCAGGCGCAAGCACAGATGCTGGAATTCGGCGATGCCGGCGCATCGATCGTCGAGCTCAGCCATCGCGGCCCGGAGTTCATCGGCGTGGCCCAGCAGACCGAGGCCGACCTGCGCAGCTTGCTGTCGATTCCGGACGATTACGCGGTGCTGTTTACCGCTGGCGGCGCGACCACGACCCAGGCCTTGCTGCCGCTCAACTTCGCCAACCCGGGCCAGACCGTCGACTACGTGGTAACTGGTCACTGGGGCAAGACCGCGCTCAAGCAGGCCAGGGCCGGCGTGGTGGTCAACATCGCGGCCAGTGGCGAAGCCGATGGCTACCGCGCGATTCCCGCACGCGGCGGCTGGTCGTTGTCGAAGGACGCGGCTTATGTCCACATCACCGCGAATGAAACCATCCACGGCGTCGAGTTCCGCGATATTCCGGAGACAGGCGACGTGCCGTTGTTCGCTGACTTCAGTTCCTCGATCGCCTCCGAGCCTTTGGACATCTCGAAGTTCGGCGTGATCTATGCCGGTGCGCAGAAAAATCTCGGCCCAGTTGGTATCGGGGTAGTCATCGTGCGCCGCGACCTGCTGGCGCGTGAAGGCCAGCCGCGCGCGGACATCTTCGACTATCGCAAGCAGCTCGAAGCGGAGTCCATGCTCAACACGCCACCCAGCTGGAACTGGTACATGCTCGGGCTGACCGTGAAGTGGATGCTCGACGAAGGCGGTGTGACCGAATTCGCCATCCGCAATGCGCGCAAGGCGGCGGCGTTGTATGACGTAATCGACAACTCGGGTGGCTATTTCCGCAATGAAGTCACGGCAGAAGTGCGCTCGCGCATGAATGTGCCGTTCTTCCTGCACGACGAGGCTCTGGACAAGGAATTCCTGGCCGGAGCCAAGGCCGCCGGCCTGATCGGCCTCAAGGGCCATCGCGCGCTGGGTGGTATGCGCGCCTCGATCTACAACGCGATGCCGGAAGCGGGTGTGCAGGCATTGGCTGATTTCATGCGAGCGTTCCAGTCCGGTCATGGCTAAGAAAAAAGACGAGAAGGCCAGCGAGGCGAAACCCGACCTGGGCCAGGTGCGCGAGCAGATCGACGGTATCGACCGTCAGATCCAGGAGCTCATCGCACAGCGCGCGCAATGGGCCCACCAGGTCGGCAAGGCCAAGGGCAAACTGGCCGCAGCGGTTGATTACTACCGCCCGGAGCGCGAGGCGCAGGTGCTGCGTCGGGTGGTGGATCGCAACGACGGCCCACTCGCCGATGAAGTGCTGGTGCGGCTGTTTCGCGAAGTGATGTCGGCCTGCCTGGCCCAGCAGGAGCCGCTGAAAATCGGGTATCTCGGGCCTGAGGGCACCTTCAGCCAGCAGGCGGTGCACAAGCACTTCGGCCATTCCGCGCACGGGCTACCGCTGTCGAGCATCGAAGAAGTGTTTGAGGCCGTGGCCGCGGGCGATGCCGATTTCGGCGTGGTGCCGGTGGAAAACTCGGGGCAGGGCACGATCCAGATGACCCTGGACCTGTTCCTGACTTCGCCGCTGCGGATCTGTGGCGAGGTCGAGCTGCGGATCAACCAGTTCCTGTTGTCGCGCACGGGCCGCATCGAGGATGTGGACCGGATTTATTCGCATCCGATGTCGTTGGCGCAGTGTGCGGGCTGGCTGCGCGCGAACTTGCCGCACATCGAACGTATTTCCGTCTCCAGCAATGCCGAGGCAGCGCGGCGTACGCGCAAAGCCGATGATGCCGCCGCGATCGCGGGTGAGTCGGCCGCGCATGTCTACGGTTTGAAGAAGATCGCCGGGCCGATCGAGGATCGCAGCGACAACACCACCCGCTTCATGGTGGTGGGCCGTCAATCGTTCCCATCCTCAGGCCATGACCGCACCTCGCTGCTGGTATTCATCCATGACCGCCCTGGCGCACTGTATGGCGTGCTGGAGCCACTGGCGCGACGCGGCATCAGCATGAACCGGATCGAATCGCGTCCCGCGCATGGCCACTTGTGGCAGTACGCATTCTTCATCGATGTTGCCGGGCATTGCGACGAATCGCCGTTGAAGGATGCACTGGCGGAGATCGGCGAAAAGGGCGATGAGGTGCGGGTGTTGGGTTCCTATCCAGTGGCGATCCTGTGAACCTGTATTCGAAGCTGCTGCGCTCACGCACTCGCGCGCCGGCGGTACTCGGAATCCTCATGTATTCGCACATACACTCCGGTTCCTGCGTTCCGGCGTCGCGCGATTGCGCATCGCTCGCGACGCTTCGAACATCAGGTTCTTTTTTTTAAATGGTTGACTTCGAATGCCTTGCGCGGCCAGGTGTGCGTGAACTGCGCGCTTACGATCCCGGCCACGACCTGGTGTCGCTGCGCCGCCGTTTCGCGCAGACCGCGCAGACGCAGTTGGTCGAACTCGGATCCAACGAAAATCCCTACGGCGCCAGTCCGCGCGCGCGGGATGCCATCGTCGATGCGCTGGCCGGCATCCACCTCTATCCGGATCCGCTGGGTGGCGATCTCAAACGCGCGCTAGCGACATTCCACGGCATCGAGACCTCGCGCCTGCTGCTTGGCAATGGCTCGCACGAATTGCTGATGCAGTTAGCGCAGGTGTTTGCTGGCCCCGGTGATGAAGTGGTGGCATCCAGGTTCGGGTTCGCGGTGTATGCGCTGGCTGCTCAGGCGGCGGGTGCCAGTTTCCGCCCAGCACCAGCCTTGCCGCGTGGACATGCGATGCAGCACGGCCACGATCTTGCTGAATTGGGCGCGGCAATCGGGCCACGCACCAAACTTGTGTACCTGGCCAATCCCAACAATCCGACCGGGACATGGTTTGCTGCGAATGCCTTCGCCGCGTTCATGGCCTCGGTGCCGACGAACGTGATCGTGGTGGTGGACGAAGCCTATGCCGAGTTCGTGACCGCGCCGGATTACGCCAGCGCATTGCTGCTGGTCGAACGCTATCCGAATTTGGTGGTCACCCGCACCTTCAGCAAGGCATATGCGCTTGCAGGCCTGCGGGTGGGGTTTGCGATTGCGGATCCGGGGCTGATCACGTTGATGGAACGAGTGCGCGAAAGCTTCAACGTCAATGCACTTGGCTTGGCCGCAGCGGAAGCCGCGCTCGGTGATGGCGCGCACCTGCAGGCATCAATCGCCGGCAATGCTGCGCAACGCGAAGCCCTGTCGAATGGATTGCGCGAACGTGGATTGCATGTATCGCCATCGCAGACAAATTTTTTGCTGGTGGCATTCGGCGAACGGGCAGCGCAGGTCGAGGCCGGCCTTGTTTCGCGTGGCGTGGTGTTGCGTCCGATGGGCGGTTACGGACTGGGCGAGTACCTGCGGATTACCGTGGGCACCGCACCCGAGAACGAACGCCTGCTGGCGACACTGGACGAGGTGCTGGCATGACGCCGGTTGCTGGCTGGATCGCCGGACCGGGCAGCGCATTGCAGGGTGAAGTGATTGTTCCCGGCGACAAGTCGGTCTCCCATCGCGCGATCATGCTGGGCGCGATTGCTGAAGGCGTGACCCGTATTGTCGGCTTCCTCGAAGGCGAGGATACCCGCGCCACTGCTGCAATCTTCCGCCAGCTCGGCGTGCATATCGAGGCGCCCAGCGATGGCGTGCGGATCGTGCATGGCGTTGGCCTGCATGGCTTGCAGGCATCGCAGGAACCGCTTGATTGCGGCAATGCCGGCACCGCGATGCGTTTGTTGACCGGCTTGCTGGCAGGGCAGGCGTTCGACAGCACGTTGGTCGGCGACGCCTCGCTGTCGCAACGGCCGATGCGGCGCGTGATCGATCCGTTGGCAGCGCTGGGCGCACATATTGATTCGAACGATGGACGTGCACCGTTGCGCATACATGGTGACCAACCCCTGCGTGGATCGCACATTGATCTGGTGGTGGCGAGCGCCCAGTTGAAGTCGGCGGTGCTGCTGGCCGGTCTGTATGCCGATGGCGAAACCCGCGTCAGCGAATCGCATCCGACCCGCGACTACACCGAGCGCATGCTCACTGCGTTCGGTGCTCCCTGCGAATTCGCGCCGGGTGTTGCCACGATCCGCGGTGATGCAACCCTGCATGGCACCGAGGTGCATGTGCCTGCAGATTTTTCATCCGCAGCGTTTTTCCTGGCCGCGGCCACGCTAGTGCCGGGCTCGGATCTTGTGCTGCGGCAAGTCGGCATGAATCCGCGCCGGACCGGGCTGCTGCACGTGTTGCGGATGATGGGCGCCAACATCGTCGAAGAAACGGCAAGCGTGCAGGGTGGCGAGCCGGTCTGCGACCTGCGCGTTCGCCATGCGCCATTACACGGGATCGAGGTGCCGGTCGAGCTCGTGCCGGACATGATCGATGAGTTCCCGGTCCTGTTCGTGGCCGCAGCCTGTGCGCAAGGCACGACCAGCGTGCGCGGTGCCGCTGAATTGCGGGTCAAGGAATCTGACCGCATCGCGGTGATGGCGGCTGGCCTGCGCACGCTCGGCATCCGCGTCGATGAAACCCCGGATGGCGCAACGATTCATGGCGGCAAGCTGCATGGCGGCGCCGTTGAGAGCCATGGTGACCACCGCATCGCAATGGCATTCGCGGTGGCGGCGCAGCTGGCCGATGGTGAGGTGTCGATTGGCGATGTCGCCAACGTTGCGACGTCGTTCCCCGGCTTCGATGACCTGGCGCGCGATACGGGATTCGCGCTGCGCGATGCTTGAAAATGGCAATGCGGCGAATCGCTGAATTGCGTTTTATCCCGGCAGGCTGGTTAGCGTGGCTTGGAAGCCTGCCGCGGAAATCCGGGCTTATCAGTTCGGATTGAATTCGAGTGGAATCACCACCGTCGCCGAGACCGGCTGGCCATTGCGCATGGCTGGTTTGAACCGCCAGCGGCGCACGGCTTCCATCGCTGCCCGATCCAGGTAGCGGTTGCCGCTGGATTCGGCCACTTCCATTCGATCCACGCTGCCGTCGGGCGAGACCGTTGCCTGCACGCGTACGGTTCCGCCAATGCCGCGGCGCTGCGCCTCACGCGGATAACTCGGAGGCGGCTGGCTTATCGCCACTGGCATGGCGCTGTTGCCAGCGATGGTTTGCGCACTTGAGGAGGGTGCTACCGACGGTGGCATCGAAGGCGCAGCTGGCGATGCGGGTTCAATGATGCGCGGTTGATCCCCGGCCGGGATGCCTGGCCGCTGGCCTGGCGGCGGCAAGGTCAGGCCACTTGCATTCTGGTCGTCGCTGGCCACGTCAGCAGGCAATGGCGCGGGCAAGCCGGCATCTTCGCCCGAGCTTGCGCCGGTCCCGCTGGCTTTGAAGAAATCGGTGTCGTTGCGCTGGTCCAGCCACAGGAACAGGAACAGCAGCAGGCCGACGCCGAAAGCGACCGCCAGCAGCTTCAGATTACGGGGCGACAACAAGGATTTAATGAGGGGATGCGGTTCGGCCATGGCCGCATTCTGGCATAGCGATGTCAACGCGCCAGCGAATGCGATGCAGGGATCTGCATCAGATGGCGGCACGGGCGATAATGCGCGTTCATTCGCTTCAAGACCCATCCATGCTTGATCCAGCCCTGTTGCGCAACAACCCCGCCGAACTCGCCGAGCGCCTGCGCGTCAGCCGCGGCTTCGAACTCGACGTCTCGCGGATCGAGTCGCTGGAGGCAGAGCGCAAGCACATCCAGGTGCGAACCCAGGAATTGCAGAGTTTGCGTAATTCGAAATCCAAGGAAATTGGTCAGCTGATGGGACGCGCAACGCGCCACATTGCCGAGGAAGATTACGATCAAGCTGATTTCTACGCGGCACAGGTCGAGGGAATCAAGGCAGAAGTCGCCGCCTTCGGCGACGAGTTGAAAGTATCGGAAACTCGATTGGACGAACTCCGCGCCGAGATCGAGTCGATCGCACTCGGCATTCCGAACGTGCCGGATGCATCGGTGCCAGTCGGCAAGGATGAAGCCGACAACATAGAGCAGCACCGCTGGGGTACCCCTCGCGCGTTCGATTTCGAGGTCAAGGACCATGTCGAGCTGGGCGCGCGCAATGGCTGGCTGGATGGCGATACGGCCGCCAAGATCAGCGGCGCACGTTTCACCGTGCTGCGCGGGAAGCTGGCACGTCTGCATCGCGCGCTGGCTCAGTTCATGCTCGATTTGCACACCGACACCCACGGTTACGAAGAAACCAACGTGCCGCTGCTGGTCAATGCCGATTCGATGCGAGGCACAGGTCAATTGCCGAAGTTTGAGGACGACCTGTTCGCGACGGAGGTTGGCGATGGTGAAGCGGCGCACCGGCGCTATCTCATCCCTACCAGCGAAGTCCCGCTGACTAATATCGTCCGTGACGAAATTCTCGATGCCGAACGCCTGCCACTGCGAATGACCGCGCACTCGATGTGCTTCCGCGCCGAAGCCGGCAGCCATGGCCGCGACACCCGCGGCATGATCCGCCAGCACCAGTTCGAGAAGGTCGAACTGGTCAGTATTGCCACGCCCGAGGAATCCGCCGACGAGCACGAGCGCATGACCCGTTGCGCGGAAGTCGTGCTGGAATCGCTGGGCCTGCCGTATCGCAAGGTGCTGCTGTGCACCGGTGACATGGGCTTCGGCGCGATCAAGACCTATGACCTGGAAGTATGGCTGCCCTCGCAGGACAGCTATCGTGAGATCTCATCGTGCTCGAACTGTGGCGATTTCCAGGCGCGTCGCATGCAGGCACGCTGGCGCAATCCGGCCACCGGCAAACCGGAACTCGTGCACACGCTCAACGGTTCCGGCGTTGCAGTCGGCCGCGCATTGATCGCGGTGATGGAGAACTACCAGAACGCTGATGGCAGCATCGATGTGCCGGAGGCGCTGCGCGGGTACATGGGTGGCGTCGAGCGGATTGCCTGAAGCATGAATGACCTCAACGATCTGTATTACTTCGCTGTCGTGGTCGACCACGGCGGATTTGCCGCGGCCGAGCGCGCGCTGGGCATTCCCAAGTCGCGCTTGAGCCGGCGGATCAGTTCTCTGGAAGCCGAACTGGGTGTGCGTCTGCTGCAGCGCTCGACCCGCCGGTTTTCAGTGACCGATGTCGGCAACAGCGTGTACCGGCATGCGCAATCGATGCTTGCCGAGGCGCAGGCCGCGCGCGAAGCGGTGGATCGCCTGAGCGCAGAGCCGCGCGGCAGCGTGCGCGTGAGCGTGCCGGTGTCGATGGCCCAGCAGCAGTTCCCGAAGCTGCTGCCGGAGTTCATGGCCCTGTATCCGAAGGTGCGCCTGCAACTGATCGTCGGTAACCGCCGCGTGGACGTGATCAACGAAGGCATTGATGTGGCCCTGCGCGTGCGCAGCAAGCTGGACGATGATGGCAGCCTGGTGATGCGCAGTTTCGGCCAGATCCAGGAGCTGCTGGTGGCGAGCCCGAGTTATCTGAAACGGGCTGGGCGCCCAACCACGCCGGAAGAACTTGCCGACCACGTCACCCTGAGCATCAGCGAGGACGAGGCCCGCCAGCGTTGGGATCTGCATGGTCCGGATGGAGACGTGCGCAGGGTCGAACTGCAGCCAAGGATTACCGGCTTTGATTTCCCGATGATGCAGGCAATGGCCCGCGACGGCATCGGCATCACCTTGTTGCCGGAAACCGTCTGCGCGGATGCCGTGCGTCGTGGCGAGCTTGAGGTGGTGCTACCGCAATGGCGGCTGCCGCAGGGCATCGCACATGCTGTATTCGCCTCGCGCCGCGGACTGTTGCCGGCGGTGCGGGTTTTCATCGATTTCCTGGCGGAGAAACTGCCGCGGATGCTGGAAGAAGCGAGCCTTGAATGCGCGGAGTGCCCGGGCGGGGTGTATCCGAAGACTGCGAAGCAAGTCGTGGCCAGCGAGGCCTGATGTTCGAAGCAAGAACTTGGCTGAAGCGGTGAGATAGATTCGGGCCATCCATGGCCCTCGCCCGCTACGCGGGCAGCCTAAGGCTGTCCAGATCGGCAATCCTGCCGATCTGTCGAACTCCTGAAATTCGAAGGAGTCATGCGACAATCCGTGCCACGGAAGTGTGGCCGAGTGGTTTAAGGCAGCAGTCTTGAAAACTGCCGTGGGTGTGAGCCCACCGTGAGTTCGAATCTCACCGCTTCCGCCAAATTTTTCCTCGTACCTACTGCCCGTAGGACTTTTCCTACCCGACAGTGCGGCATTCCCGTCTTGGCGTCAGGCATCCTGCGGCGTAGCTTGTCCCCATCACGAACGGGGGGGAGTAGTCATGGGGATCAAGGTTTTTATCGTTGACGATCACGCACTGGTGCGAACCGGGCTGCGTCTCACCCTGCAGCAGGCGGCCGACATCGAGGTGATCGGCGAAGCCGAGACCGGCGAGGATGCCTTGCCGCAGATCCGCAGGTTGAAACCCGACGTTGTCCTGTGCGACCTGCACCTGCCCGGGATCAGTGGGCTGGAGGTGACCGAGCGTGTGGTGCGCGGCGACTTTGGAACCCGGGTAATCGTGGTATCCGTGCTTGAAGATGGACCGATGCCGCGTCGCCTGCTGGAAGCGGGCGCCTCGGGTTATGTGGGTAAGGCCTGCGACGCCGATGAACTGCTGCGGGCCGTCCGCGATGTGTCGCGCGGCAAGAAATACCTGGCCAATGCGATTGCGCAAGGGATGGCCCTGTCTGGCATCAGCGGCAACCAGGCATCGCCGTTCGATGCATTGACGCCGCGTGAGATGGAAGTGGCCTTGCTGCTCAACCAAGGCATGCGCCAGGAAGCTATCGCCAAGCATCTCAGCTTGAGTGCGAAGACAATCAACACGCATAAATCGCGCTTGTTCGAAAAACTCGCGGTGCGCGACAACATCGCCCTGGCCCGCCTGATCAGTCAGTACGGGCTGGTCGATGCCGCATACGCCGTGCACTGACGGCGTACACGGATCAAGCCACTTCAGGCGTTGCGGGTGGCTTCTTCGGTTTCAGGAGCCTGGCTTTCGGTATTCGCCGCAAGCGGTGCATCGGTGCCGTCGCTGCTGACCCGTGCAGTGTCGAACAGGCCACGCAGCTGTTCGGCGCGGCTGTTGGCGGCATCCAGTGTCTGGGCAGTTTCGAGTTCGGCTGGCTTGGACTCGACCAGCGTGACTTCAGCCGCCTGATCCGCGGCAGGTTTCGACACGACTTCGGTGACTGGTTCTGGCACGACGTTCTCTGCAGCATCGGCAACGGACGTTTCCAGCTGGGTAGATGCGTGTGGAGCTTCTTCGATCTTCGCTTCGACCATGACCTGATTGGTGTTGACGGGTGCTTCGACCGCATTCGCAACAGCTGCTGCAGCGGCCTCCGACTCGGCTTCCGGTGCGTGCGTGCTGGCTTCGATGACCGGCTTGGCATCAACAACAGCGGCAGTGGGAGCCACTGAAGGCGAGGGCGCTTCCGCCTTCACTTCCGCGTCGACAGCCTGGGCCGTTGCCAATTCGGCGCTGGCAACCTTCAGTACCCTGGGTGCGGGCGCTTCGATATCGTCGAAATCGAATTCGGGCTGGGAGCCGTCGGCATTCAGCACTTCATCGGCCGGCGCGTCCTGGTCGTGCGTCGTTTCGCTGGCGTTTTCGGCGGCATCACCACCACGACGGCGACGGCGGCCACCACGACGGCCACGACGACGCTTGCTGCCGCCTTCACCGTCGTTGTTGCCATCATCCTGTTGTTTAGCCTCCGCTTGAACCGGCTGGGTCTGCGCCTGGTTGTCGGTTGCAGGAGTCTCTGCCGGCGTCGCTGAGCTTGCCTCGTTGGCGAGCACGGCACTGGTGGCGACAACGTCCTCCACGACGGCGGGAGTTTCGGCCTTCGACTTGTCCTGCCGTTCCTGACGGTCTTGCTTCGTGCGTTCCTGCTTAGGCTGCTTCTGCGATTGCTGCTTGTCTTGTTGCTTGTCTTGCTGCTTGTCCTGCTTGGCAGGCTTTTCGTTGCGCGGCTGCTTCGGCTGGCGGGCTTCCGGCTGGGCCTGCTTCTGCGCCTCGGCCTGCTTGCCACCACGGCCTTCGTCCTGCGCGCCACCACCACGCCGATTGCTGTCACGATCCCGGCCACCACGGCCGCCACGGCCACCGCGGTCGTCACGACCATCACGGCGACTGTTGCTGCTGCGACCCTCACGGCGTCCACCCTTGGAATCATCGCTAGCTGGCGACTCGGTGGTTGCCGGGCTGGCTCCGAACAAGCCGCGCAGCCAGCCGATCACGCCACCGGCCTGGACCGGGGTTGATGCGGCTTCGACAGCAGGTGCCGGACGCGCCTGTTCTTCCGGCATCGGCTTGGGATCGCGCAACGGCGCAGGCTGCGCGGGACTGACCTTGGTCACTGCCGGTAGTGGCGGAATATTCAGCTGGGCCTTGCTGAGTGCAATCGTCGCGACCTTGCGCGGTGTGCCACGCTGGTAGCTCGGACGCGCGGTCTCCTCGCCCATCTCATTCTCTCGAATGCGGGTCACTTCGTAGTGCGGCGTGTGCAGTTGTTCATCAGCCACGATCACGATCGGGGCGTCATGGCGTTGTTCGATCTCGCGCAGCGCACCGCGTTTTTCGTTGAGCAGGAAGTTGGCGATTTCCACCGGGACCTGCACCAGTACCTGGCCGGTGTTGTCCTTCATCGCGTGCTCTTCGGCCACGCGAATGATCGACAGCGACAGCGATTCGATGCTGCGCATGCGGCCATGGCCTTCGCACTGCGGGCAGACAATCTGGCTGGCTTCGCCCAGGCTGTTGCGCAGGCGCTGGCGGCTCATTTCGAGTAGCCCGAAGCGCGAGATGCGGCCGATCTGCACGCGCGCGCGGTCGTACTTCAGCGCGTTCTGCAGCTTGTTCTCGACATCGCGTTGGTGCTTGTTGGACGCCATGTCGATGAAATCGATCACCACCAGCCCGCCGAGGTCGCGCAGGCGCAGCTGGCGAGCGACTTCCTCAGCCGCCTCCAGATTCGTGTTGAACGCGGTTTCCTCGATGTCGCCGCCCTTGGTGGCGCGCGCGGAGTTGACGTCGATCGCGGTCAGCGCTTCGGTCTGGTCTATCACTAGCGCGCCGCCGGAGGGCAGGCGCACGGTGCGCTCATAGGCGCCTTCGATCTGTGATTCGATCTGGAAGCGGTTGAACAGTGGGGTGTCGTCGGTGTAGTGCTTGAGCTTGCGCAGGTTATGCGGCATCACCTGTTCGACGAACTCGCGCGCTTCTTCATACATCTCCGGGGTGTCGACCAGGATCTCGCCGACATCACTACGCATGTAGTCGCGCAGGGCGCGCACGATCAGCCGCGATTCCTGATAGATCAGGAACGGAGCAGGCTTGGTCAGCGCGGCCTCGGCAATTGCACGCCAGATCGACAGCAGGTAGTCGAGGTCCCACTGCAGTTCTTCGGCATCGCGGCCAACACCAGCGGTACGAATAATCACGCCCATCTCGTCCGGGATCGCCAGCGAATCCATCGCTTTCTTCAACTCGGCACGGTCGTCGCCCTCGATCCGGCGGGATACACCACCGGCGGTCGGTGAATTCGGCATCAGCACCATGTAACGGCCGGCCAGCGAAATGAACGTGGTCAGGGCAGCGCCCTTGTTACCGCGTTCTTCCTTGTCGACCTGGACCACGACTTCCTGGCCTTCGCGCAGTAGTTCCTTCAGCGTGGACTTGTTGGCGTCAACGCCGGCCTGGAAGTAGTCGCGGGAGATTTCCTTCAGCGGCAAAAAGCCGTGACGGTCGCCACCGTATTCGACGAAAGCCGCTTCAAGCGACGGCTCCAGCCGGGTGATGCGGCCCTTGTAGATGTTGGACTTCTTGTTTTCCTTCGACGGCTGTTCGATATCGATGTCGTACAGGTTCTGGCCGTCGACCGTCGCCACGCGCAGTTCTTCCGCCTGCGTGGCATTGATGAGCATTCGCTTCATTGTGCGTTCCTCGCGCGCTCCGCCCGCTTGGGCAGGGACGCGGCAACGCCATGGGGCGTATCGCCTCTGGATACCGCAAGCGCCGCAGCCGCGCAGTGCGCCGCCGTGTCGCTTCTAGTCTTCCAGCGCTACGACACCACGGCAGGCCGCGGGAGCGCTTGTGTTCCTTCCGTGTTGCAGGGCCGGTGACAGCAGCCTGGGGCCGGTCACTCGGGACATTGTTCAGCGTAAGCACGAACACCAAAGCGTCCGGCGAAGGCCGGGCTTGCCGTACAGTCGTTAACATGGCCGCCCCGGGGGCGGTGGCAACGAACTGTTCCGGAACGAAGGAAGACCGGCTTTTGGCCGGGGCAACTTCCTGCGGAATCAAACCCTTATCTCGCTCGGCGAGTGTATCAGATCACGATTACTATGACCCATTCAGAAAACGACGATCGAGCCGCCGGCAGCGCCCGCAACTACCGGGTCTCCGAAGACCGCGAAGGGCAGCGTCTGGACAATTTCCTGTTGAACTACCTCAAGGGTGCTCCCCGGTCCCTCGTCTACAAGCTGGTACGCAGCGGGCAGGTACGCATCAATGGCGGGCGGGTCAAGGCGGATCGCCGCCTGGAAGAGGGAGATCAGATCAGGATCCCGCCCGTTCGCATCGAAATAACCGAAGATGGCGACAAGAAGGCGCCACAGGGTCTTCTGGATGCGCTGACCGAAGCCATTGTCTTCGAGGATTTCCGCTTGCTGGCGCTGAACAAGCCTTCGGGGTTGGCCAGCCATGGTGGCAGCGGCATTTCGTGGGGCGCGATCGAAGCGTTACGCGCTTTGCGGCCCAAGGAGTCTCTGGAACTGGTGCACCGACTGGACCGTGACACCTCGGGTCTGCTGATTATCGCGAAGAAGCGTTCGGCGCTGATCGAGTTGCAGGCATTACTACGTGAGGACCATGGTGCCGGCATCCGCAAGCGCTACCTGGCCCTGCTTTCCGGGCGCATGCCGGACGGATTGATGTCGGTGGATGCGCCCTTGCATGTCGGCCTGCGCCAGGGTGGCGAGCGACATGTCCAGGTCAACGCCAACGGCAAGCCATCGAAGAGCCATTTCAAGGTACTGGAGCGGCGCGGCGGGCAAAGCTATTGCGAAGTGCGCATCGAAACCGGGCGCACCCACCAGATCCGCGTGCACGCCCAACATATCGGTCACCCGGTGGCGGGCGATGACAAATACGGCGACGAGGCAGCCAACAAGCGGCTGCGCGAGCAAGTCGGCCTGCGCCGGTTATTCCTGCATGCCTCGACCCTGGAGTTTTCGCTGGATGCCGGCAAGGCGCCGTATCTGCTCAATGCACCGCTGGCGCCGGACCTGATCGAGGCGCTGGATCGACTGGGTTAGGTGTGGGTTGCACCGAAGGCACGGGGCTCAGCCTGCCAATTGGTCCGCCTTCGCCGCACAGATGAAGTCGTTTTCGCTCAGCCCGCCCACGTCGTGGGTGGAAAAGCGCACCACGCAGCGATCGTAGTGGACCGACAGGTCGGGATGATGATCTTCCGCATTGGCGATGTGCGCCAGTGCGTTCACGAACGACATCGTCCTGTAGTAATCCTTGAAGCTGAACGTGCGGGTCACGGCGTGGCTGTTCTCGGCAAGTTCCCAGTCGGGTAGCTGCGACAGCAGCTCGCGGATGCTGGCGTCGGTCAGGCGGTGTTCGCTGCCGCGGCGTGGCATGCAGCGTGCGTGGGCGAGCGGAACGAGGTCGGACATATGGATCTCCTGCAGTGTGGGCGCTGAACCGGAACCCTGGCGAGAGTGTGGACGAAGCACGATGGCTCCGGGCGATGGCGTGGCTGGACTAGAATAGCCGCATGATCCAGATATCAGAATCCGCGCAGGCTCATTTCCGCAAACTGATCGAACGCGAAGCCCTGCCAGGCTTGGGTGTGCGTCTCGCCGCAAACGATCCGGGTACGCCGCGTGCCGACGTGCGCCTGGAGTTCGCCGAACCAAGCGACCTGCAGGGCGACGAATGGGCGATTGACTGCGCAGGTTTCACTCTATGGCTGGATGCGCCGAGTGTGCCGTTCCTGGATGGCGCCGAGATCGACTATGAAGCCAAGGCCACCGGCGGCCAGTTGCAAATACGTGCCCCGAAGATCAAGGGCCAGGTGCCTGGCGCGGAAGCCTCGCTGGTCGAGCGCGTGCGCTGGACCATCGAACATGAGATCAATCCGCAGTTGGCGCAGCACGGGGGCAATGTGAGCTTGCAGGAAATCACCGCCGATGGCGTTGTCGTGCTGAGTTTTGGCGGCGGCTGCCATGGCTGCGGCATGGCCGATGTCACCTTGAAGCAGGGCATCCAGAAAACCTTGCTGGAGAAAGTCCCCGGGGTGACCGCGGTGCGCGATGCAACCGACCATGCCAGCGGTGATGCACCCTACATGACGCGCGATAGCGCGGCAGGTGAGGCGAATACTTCACCTTATGCAGCGGACTGAGCGGATTCCCCACGCGTGACGACATCCGCCGACGTCATCGCTGCGATCAATCAACGACGCGCGCGGCTGACGATTCGACCCGATACAGCAGGCACGACACCAGGCGCGCTGCCAACCGGATGGCAACAGTGGCTGGACGCGATGCCATTGCTGGATGCGCATGCAGAAGGCGCGCCGGCGCCATCGTTGGTGGCTGCGATGGTGCAACGGCCGTTGCGGCCAATCCCACGCCGCCCCGCGCCACTGGGTCGTTGGCAGGCGATCTCCAGCCTGTTGCGCCAGCAATGGCAACCGGATCCGCGTGATGAGCGTGCCATGCGCATCGGTGCGGGCGCTGTCGATATTTTCCTGCACCTGATCCTTGTCAGCCTGCTGCTGTGGCTGATGTACCTGCATTTCATGATGTCGCCGCCACCTCCAGAGGAGGGCGACGAGGCGGTGCAGGTCGAGTTCATCGGACGCGGCAACATTGCCGAAGGTGGTGGTGCGTTGGCCAATGCTGGTGCTGAATCCGCCTCAGCCGCCGCCGCTCCAGCGACCCGCGCGGCGACCCCGGCACCTGCGACTGGCAGGCCGGATGCACCGATCGCATCCGTTCCCGTGCCGCAGCCGCCGCAGGTGAGCGCAAGTAGTGTGGCGCCGCAACGCGTGCGCGAACTGCCACCACCAGCTGCAGCAGAAGCGGCGCAGCCATTGCAGGTCAGCGAAGTGCGCGTGGCCGAGCCGCAGTCCTTCCAGTTGCCACCCCCGAAGCCGCGTGAACTGAAGTTGCCTCAAGTCCAGTTGCGCGAGGCCCAGCCCGTGCAACAAGTGGAAGCCATTGCCACCTTGAAGCCGCAACCGGTACGCACGCTCAAGCCGCGTGAAGTACAGGCCGATCTGCGTGCGCCGCAACTGCAGCAACAGGTCCAGGACATCGAAGTACCGGAACCGCAGCGCATGGCGACATTGCCGGCGCGTGCATTGCCCACTCAGGCCACCAGCAGCGTGCAGGTCCCACAAATGCGCGGGCAGGTCACTGATATCCCGATGCCGCCGGGTGGCGCGCCCACGCCTTCCACGCAATCCGGGAACGGGCTAGCCCAACAGGCCAGCGCGGCGGCTGGAGCAGGTGGTGAGCATGGCAATGCACCTGCGGCAGGAACATTGCCTTCCGGTAACGGGCAGGGTACACAGCCAGCAGTTCAAGGCGGGCGTGGCGTGGCATCGGTTGGCACAGGTGCGGGGCCGGCCAGCAAGCCTGCAGCGGGTGGATGGCCGGGTGCGACGAAAAGCGATGATTGGGGCGCATCCAACCGCAATATCGCTGGTGCCGGTACCAGCAATGGATCAGGCAAGGGCAAGGGCACGGGCAAGGGGCGCAATGGAAAAGGTAATGGCGAACCCGGCTTGTTCAACAGCGACGGCAGTCCGCGACTTTCCGACAAATGGACCGAGCAAAGCGGCATAGACATCGACCGCGAGGGCACCTGGTTGAAACGCCCGGGGCTTGAGTATCGTGGCACGCGCTTCGACCGCTACTGGATTCCCCAAGGCAACTTGCTTGAGGAATGGGTACGCAAGGGCATCAAGCAGGTATCGATTCCGATTCCCGGCACCAGCAAGCGCCTGGAGTGCGTTGTGTCATTGCTGCAGTTTGGTGGCGGTTGCATGCCGGTCGACGATGATGTCAACGAACAGCCGGCGCGTGCACGACCGCCCCCGGACATTCCGTTCAAGCCGGAATTGCAGGAAGACAATGGCAGCGTGAAACTGGCGAATCCTTGAGGTTGCGATGCGACATCCCGAGGGATGTCGCTAGCAGGTTCCGGATTCCGGCTGATGAAGATTTCGCCAGATTTCGCCAATGAAAAGGGGCCTGGCGGCCCCTTTTCATTGCATCGCCGGACTGGCTCAGTTGGCGTTGTGCAGGTCGCGCAATTCCGTATGCACGCTATTGAAATAGGCGGCCAGGTCGGCGATCTGCTGGTCGGTCAATTCCTTGGCCTGGCTGGCCATCAGGTCGGTGGTTGGGCTGCCGCTGCGATCACCCGAGCGATACGCCTGCAGCGAGTGCCCAAGGTAGTCGTGATACTGGCCACCCAGCTTCGGATAACTGGCATCGATCGGTGCATTGCCTTCGGCGCCGTGGCAATCCACGCAGGCCTGGCCGGATGCACGCTTTGTCGAAGCCAGCACCTTGCCGGCAGCAATATCGCCGTTCGGAAGGCCAGCGGAAGACGAGGTGAGCTTGGCTTCGGCGCCATGGCCTTCAGCGGCTTTTTCCTCGCCACCGCAGGCGGACAGCGCCAGCGAACAGGCGATGGCGAGCAGGATCACCTGGGTCTTGGTCTTGGTCGTCATGCTGCGGCTCACTTGATGCTGGACAGGTAGGTGGTGATATCGGCGATGTCCTGCTCCGAGAAACTCTCTGCCTGGGCCTGCATGGTCGGATGTTTGCGCTTGCCCTGGCGGTACTCGTGCAAGGCATTGTTGAGGTAGACCTGCGACTGGCCGCCGAGCTTGGGCACGTGGTAGCTCGGATACGCATTCTTGTATCCAGTCACGCCGTGGCAGCCGCGGCAGGTGAATGTCAGGCTCTTGCCGCGGGAGGCATCGCCGACCAGCGCGGCGGGCCTTACTGGCGCAGGTGCTGCTTCTGCGGCTGGCGCAGACGCGACTGGCGAAGAGACCGCAGGCGCAGCTTCGGTTGCGGGGGGTTGGGCGTCCTGCGCGATGGCGGCGGATGCGGCAATGACCAGGGCAAGTGAAGCGGCGATCGATGACATTCGCATCATGGTGTCGTGGTTCCGGAGTGCACGGTTCAGTGGTATTGCCGCCTGGGCGGCACGCAATCCGGCAAGTATAGCGACATGTCGGGAATGCTCCAGCCCGGATTGAATCCGGTTGCATCTATCGGTTGCTGCGCTGCGTATGGATGCATGACCATGACCTTCGGCGCATGGATTGCGTGCAGGCCGAGGTGACATACTTGACTACAACACCAATCAGGTTCTTCCCGCATGCAAGATACGACCCCGACCACCGCGACGCGCGCTGGCCGCTCTCTTTCACTGACCCGCATCGGGATGCTCACGCTGGTTCTGGCGCTTTCCGCATGCAAGGGAGGCGGGACTGGCATGGACAAGAACGGCAAGAGCGCCGCCGACAAGGGGCCCGAAGCCGTTCCGGTTGAAGTCGCCAAGGCCAGCCGCCGTTCGATTGCTGCCAGCTATAACGGCACTGCTGCGCTGGAAGCGCGTGGCGAGGCGCAGGTCGTGGCCAAGACCTCGGGTATTGCATTGCAGGTGTTCGCCGAAGTTGGCCAGCAGGTGCGCGCCGGCCAGACCCTGGTGCGGATCGATTCCGACCGCGCCACCTTGCAGGTTGCGCAAAGCGACTCTCAGGTACGCAAGCTGCAGGCGAACTTCGCGCGCGCGCAGCAACTGGCCAGCCAGAAGATGGTCAGCGCGAATGATCTTGACACGTTGCGCTACGACCTGGAAAACGCGCGCGCGTCGAATCGCCTTGCACGCCTTGAACTGTCCTACACGACCGTGAAGGCACCAATTTCCGGCGTGATCGCCGAGCGCTCGATCAAGCCGGGTAATCTGGTCCAGATCAACACGCCGCTCATGCGCATCGTTGATGTCTCGCGGCTTGAAGCCACGCTCAACGCGCCGGAACGCGAAATCGAAACGCTGAAGGCCGGGCAATCCGTGCAACTGGTGGTGGATGCACTACCGGGCAAGAGCTTCGAAGGCCGTATCGACCGCGTATCGCCCGTAGTCGATTCAGGCAGCGGCACGTTCCGCGTGGTGTGCGCGTTCGATGGCGGTGGTGTGCTGCAGCCGGGCATGTTCGCGCGCATCCGGATCAACTACGACCAGCGTGCCAATGCGTTGGTGATTCCGCGCAGCGCATTGCTGGAAGATGGCAGCGAGCCGGCGGTGTATACGGTGCGCGCCGACAAGGCGACGCGCATCACGCTCAAGCTCGGCAACATCGATGGCGAGTGGGTGGAAGTGCTCGCTGGGCTGAAGGAAGGCCAACCAGTGGTGATCGCAGGCAAGTCGGCCTTGCGTGAAGGCAGCGTGGTGCAGGTGATCGCCGCGGGCACTGCGCCTGTTCCAGCTGAAGCGGCCGCTGATGCCGATGCGGCGCCGGCGAAGGCTGCGCAATGAGTTCGTCCGGCAAGCATGTGCCGGCCGGCGCGCACGATCCGCTGGCCGCACCGGTCGGTTTCAACCTGGTCGAATTCTCCACCCGCAGGCGCGTCACCATCGCGATGATGACGGTCACCTTGGTGCTGTTCGGATTGATCGCGTTGGGCAGCTTGAAGGTCAACCTGTTGCCGGACCTGAGTTATCCCACGCTGACCGTGCGCACCGATTACACCGGCGCCGCGCCGGCGGAAGTCGAAACCCTGATCAGCCAGCCTGCGGAAGAAGCGCTCGGTGTAGTCAAGGGCCTGCGCAAATTGAAGTCGGTTTCGCGTACGGGCCAGTCCGACGTGGTGCTGGAGTTCGCTTGGGGCACCGACATGGACCAGGCCAGCCTGGACGTGCGCGACAAGATGGAAGCCCTGCAGTTCCCGCTGGAAGCCAAGCCGCCGGTGCTGTTGCGCTTCAACCCGTCGACGCAGCCCATCATGCGGCTGGCGCTGTCGCCGAAAAAAGCTGGCAGCGATGCCGATGCAATCCGCCAGCTGATGGAACTGCGCCGGTTCGCCGACGACGATCTCAAGCGCAAGCTCGAGACCGTCGATGGCGTGGCCGCGGTGAAGGTCGGTGGTGGCCTTGAAGACGAGGTCCAGGTCGATATCGACCAGCACAAACTCGCGCAACTCGGTCTGACACTGGACAACGTGGTGCAGCGTCTGCAGCAGGAGAACATCAATGTCTCCGGCGGACGCCTGGAGGAAGGCTCGCAGCGCTACCTGGTGCGCACGGTCAACCAGTTCGCGACGGTCGACGAAATAGCCAACATGCTGTTGACCACGCGTGCAGCGGCGGCCAGCAACAGCGGGTCCGACCAGGCGATGCGGGTAGCCGCGGCCAGCGGCGATGCAAGCGTGATGGCAGCCTTGTCGCAGCAGAACAGCGGTGGCAGCAGCGCTGCCGCCGGCGGAATGGCCTTGCGCCTGAAGGACGTGGCCGAGGTGCGCCAAGGCTACAAGGAGCGCGAGGCGATCATCCGCCTGGACGGCCGCGAGGCCGTCGAGATGGCGATCTACAAGGAAGGCGATGCCAATACGGTGTCGACCGCGGATGCGCTGGAAGCCAAGCTCAAGGACATCCGCGACAAGCTGCCAGGCGACATCGAACTGACCACGATTGATGATCAGTCGGTGTTCATCCGCAACGCCATCCACGAGGTCAAACGTGATGGCATCATCGGCGGGTTACTGTCGATCCTGATCATCTTCCTGTTCCTGCGCGATGCCTGGAGCACGTTCGTGATCGGCTTGTCGTTGCCGGTCTCGATCATCGCCACGTTCTTCTTCATGGACCGGTTGGGGCTGAGCCTCAATGTGATGTCGCTGGGCGGGTTGGCGCTGGCTACCGGCTTGGTGGTGGACGACTCGATTGTCGTGCTCGAATCGATCGCCAAGGCGCGTGAGCGAGGCTTGGGAATCCTGGATGCCGCAATTACCGGTACACGTGAGGTCAGCATGGCGGTAGTTGCCTCGACCCTGACCACGATTGCGGTGTTCCTGCCGCTGGTGTTCGTGCAGGGGATCGCCGGCCAGCTGTTCCGTGACCAGGCGTTGACCGTGGCGATCGCGATTGCGGTGTCACTGGTGGTGGCGATGACCCTGATCCCGATGCTGAGTGCACTCAAAGGTCGGCCGCCGCTGGGCTTCCCGGAAGAACCGGCGCATGACCGCTGGGTGCCGGGCAACCGCTGGCAAAAACCCGTCGCCCTCGGTGGTCGTGGCATCGGTGCATTCTTCCGCGGGATCTTCTTCGGCATTGCCTGGGCTGTCGTACGCATCTGGCGCGCGATCACGGCGGTTGTCAGCCCAGTGATGCGCAAGGCCAGTGACTTGGCGATGTCGCCCTACCATCGTGCTGAACGCGGCTACATGCGTGTACTGCCAGCCGCATTGGCGCGGCCGGTACCGGTGCTTGCGATCGCCGCGATTGCATTCGCGCTCACCATACTCGCAGTGCCGCTGCTGGGCACCGACCTGATCCCGCAGTTCGCGCAGGATCGTTTCGAGATGACCGCCAAGCTGCCACCAGGCACACCACTTGCACAGACCGATACCGTGATGCGTGCGGTGCAAGCCGCGCATGCCAAGGACGCGGGCGTGCGCGTGCTGTATGGCGTGTCCGGTACTGGCACGCGGCTGGATGCCAGCCCGACAGAAAGCGGCGAGAACATCGGCAAGCTGTCGGTGGTGATGACGAACAACGATGCGGAAGGCCCGCTTACCGAAGCACTCCGCAAGACCATGCAGGCGTATCCGGCTGCGCAGGTCGACTTCGCCCGCCCAGAGCTGTTCAGCCTGTCGCCACCACTGGAAATCGAAGTGGAAGGCAACGACCTGGAGTCCCTGCGCGCCGCCGGTGGTCGCCTGGCGAAGATGCTGCGCGCCAATGCGCACTACGCCGACGTGAAATCGACGGTGGAGCAGGGCTTCCCCGAGATCCAGATCGTGTTCGACCAGGAACGCGCGGCGGCACTAGGGCTGACCACCCGCCAGATCGCTGACGTGGTGGTCAACAAGGTGCGCGGCAACGTGGCCACCCGCTACAGCTTCCGAGATCGCAAGATCGACGTGCTGGTGCGTGCGCAGGAATCAGATCGCGCATCACTCGATGACATCCGCCGCTTGATCGTCAATCCGGGTCGTGGCGCGCCGGTTGAACTGGCGTCGGTCGCCGAAGTGATCTCCACGACAGGCCCCAGTGAGATCCATCGCGCCGACCAGCACCGCGTAGCGATCGTATCGGCTAACCTGCGTGATATCGATCTGGGCAACGCGATCCGTGAAGTCGAATCAATGGTGGCCAAGAATCCGATTGGCACCGATACCAACATGCATATCGGCGGCCAGGGTCAGGAACTCGACGAATCGATCCGCTCATTGCTGTTCGCGTTTGGCCTCGCCATTTTCCTGGTCTACCTGGTGATGGCCTCGCAGTTCGAATCGCTGCTGCATCCGTTCGTGATCCTGTTCACCATCCCGTTGGCCCTGGTTGGCGCGGTGGCGGCCTTGCTGGTGACCCACTCGCCGGCATCGGTGGTGGTGTTCATAGGCCTGATCCTGCTGGTCGGCTTGGTGGTGAAGAATGCGATCATTCTGGTCGACAAGGTCAATCAATTGCGCGAGGAAGGCGTTGCCAAACGCACCGCATTGGTGGAAGGCGCGCGTTCGCGCCTTAGGCCCATCGTCATGACCACGATGACCGCGCTGTTCGGGTTCATGCCGCTGGCGCTGGCGTTCGGGGCAGGCTCGGAAGTGCGTTCGCCCATGGCCATCACCGTCATCGGTGGCCTGCTGGTATCGACCCTGCTGACCTTGCTGGTGATCCCGGTGGTGTATGACCTGCTGGATCGCAAGCCGGACGAGTTCTATGCGGAACGCGGGCGCAGCGCGCACAAGGATGCCGAAGCAGTGGCTGAAGTCTTGTCGCACGAACATGACTCCTTGAGTGATGCGCACGGGGCACACGGACCATCCGGGGCTTGATGCGCCAATGAACATCACCGAACTGAGCATCCGTCGCCCGGTCACCACGATCATGATCTTCGTGTCGTTGGTGGTGATCGGGTTGATTGCCGGGTTCCGGTTGCCGCTTGAAGCGCAGCCGGAATCATCGCCGCCGTTCTTCTTCGTGCAACTGCCCTACCAGGGATCCACGCCAGAGGAAGTGGAGCGCAACCTGGTGCGGCCGGTGGAGGAGGCTATCGCCACCATGCCTGGCATCAAGTCGATGAATGCCAGTGCCAGCGCCGATGGCGGTAGCGTGTTCGTGCAGTTCAGCGACTGGGGCAAGGACGTGGCGATTGCTGCATCGGAAGCGCGTGAACGCATCGATGCAATCCGCGACCAGTTGCCGGATGATTTCCAACGCTATTTCGTGCGCCGCTGGAGTACTGGCGACCAGGAAGCCATCAGCCTGCGCCTGACCAGCCAGACCGACCTCACGACACGCGGCGATCTGATTGAGCGCAGCCTCAAGCAGCGCCTGGAGCGATTGCCAGGTGTGGCGCGGGTAGAGGTGGAGGGTGTGCCGAGCCAGGAGGTATTGATCGCGATCGAGCCGGATCGGCTGACCGCGAATGGTGTTGGTCTGAACGAGCTGGTGTCGCGTTTGCAGGCGTCGAACTTCTCGGTCTCGGCTGGGGAGATCACCGATGCCGGGCGTCGATTGCGAGTCCAGCCGAAGGGCGAGTTGGCCGACTTGCAGTCGCTGCGTGACCTGCCGGTTGCCGCCAATGGCACGCGCTTGTCCGACATTGCCGAGGTGATCCTGCAGCCGCAACGGATGAACTACGTGCGGCAGGTGGATGGCAAGCCTGCGGTGGGCGTGGACATCTACAAGGAGCGCGCGGCCAACCTGGTCGAGTTGTCCGGCAACGTCAAACGCGAAATCGACCTGCTGCAAAAGGATCCTGCGATGCGCGGGATCAAGATCGAAGTGACCGACGACCAGGGCGAACAGGTCGTCAGTTCATTGACGGCGCTAGCCGAAGCCGGCGGCATCGGCCTGCTGCTCTCGCTCGCGGTGTTGTATTTCTTCCTGCGCCATTGGCCATCGACACTGATGGTCAGCACCGCCATCCCGATCTGCTTCGTGATTACCCTGGGCTTCATGTACTTTTTTGGCATTACCCTCAACATCATGTCGATGATGGGCCTGCTGCTGGCAGTCGGCATGCTGGTGGACAACGCGGTGGTGGTGGTCGAAAGCATCTACCAGGAGCGTGAGAAATATCCCACGCAACCGCGCCTGGCCTCGGTGATTGGCACCCGCCACGTGGCGATCGCGCTCAGCGCGGGAACCCTGTGCCATTGCATCGTGTTCCTGCCGATGATGTTCGGCGAGAAGAACATGATCACCGTGTACCTGACCCAGTTGGCGGTCACAATCTCAGTATCGCTGCTGGCGTCATGGCTGGTCGCGATCAGCCTGATTCCGATGCTGTCGGCGCGCATGAAGACGCCGCCTGCAGTGAAGTCTCCCTTCATTTCGCGGCTGCAAGCGCGCTATGCAAAGGGTCTGCGCTGGTCGCTGGATCATCGCGGTTGGAGCGTGGCCGGCATCGTGCTGATCAGCCTGCTCAGCATCATCCCGATGAAGATGACCAAGGGCGATTCCGGCAACCAGCAGGATCCTGCCGAGATTTCGATCTACTACCAGTGGCAGGGCTCGTACTCGAAGGAGGAGATGGGCAAGGAAGTCGCCAAGGTCGAACAGTTCATCAACAGCAACCGCAAGCGATTCCATGTCGAGCAGGTCTACAGTCGCTTCAGCGAACAAGGCTGGGCGCAGACCCGGGTTACAGTGGATGCCAAGAGCACAGAGGCCTCCATGAAGATCCAGGACGATCTGCGCAAGGACTTGCCCAAGTCGGCGCGTGCCAATATCGGCATCGGTCGTCAGGGTGGCATGGGCGGCAATGACCAAGGCATCCAGTTCAGCCTGACCGGCGACTCCACCGAAACCCTGAAGGAGCTGGCCGCCGACATCATCCCGATCCTGTCGCGCAGCAAGAACCTGCGCGACGTGCGCGTGGACACCGGCGACACCAACAGCGAACTGTCGGTGAGGGTCAACCGCGAGCGAGCGGCCTCATTCGGCTTCAATGCGCAACAGGTGGCTCAGTTCGTCGGCATGGCGCTTCGCGGAACCTCATTGCGCGCATTCCATCGCGGCGAGGTCGAGATCCCGGTCAACGTGCGTTTCGCGGGTGCGGAGCATTTCGGTGCGGCCGACCTGGAATCGTTCACGGTACGCGCCGCCGATGGCCGCTCGGTGCCATTGCTTGCGATGGTCGATGTCAGCGTGAAACCGTCGTCGACCACGATCCAGCGCATGAACCGGCAGACCATGCTCAAGGTCGAGGCTGGCCTGGTCGGCGATGCGACCATGCCGGATGCTCGCAAGGAAATCGAAGCCACGCTCAAGTCGGTGCAGTTCCCGCCCGGTTACAGCTACACCTTCGATGGCGGCGGGTTCGGCTTCAACATGGATGCCCAGGCGCAGATGATCGGCAACATCGGCATCGCCCTGATCCTGATGTTCATCGTGATGGCGGCCGTGTTCGAATCACTGTTGTTCCCGTTTGCGATCATGAGCTGCGTGCTGTTTTCGATCTTCGGCGTCTACTGGCTGTTCTGGCTGACCGGCACTGAATTCAATATCATGGCCATCATCGGCATCCTGGTGCTGATGGGCGTGGTGGTGAACAACGGCATCGTGATGGTCGAGCACATCAACAACCTCAGGCGGCGCGGGATGAGCCGGACCGATGCATTGGTCGAAGGAAGCCGCGAGCGCCTGCGCCCGATCATGATGACGATGGGTACCGCGATCCTGGCGATGGTGCCGATTGCGCTGTCCAACACCCAGATCGCCGGCGATGGTCCACCGTATTACCCGATGGCGAGAGCGATCGCGGGTGGCCTGGCGTTCTCCACCGTGGTCAGCCTGCTGTTCCTGCCGACCATCTACGCGCTGCTGGACGACCTGCGTAGTGGCAGTGGCAACCTGGTCCGACGCGCGCTCCTCAGCAGGCAACAGCGGCGCGAATTGCGGGCGCAACCAGTCGCATGATTCCGTTGCATCTTTCGTGGGTCGAACCCATTGGTTCGGCTCATGATTTGTTTGACCTGGATTGGCGATGTGGTTCAGGGGCCCGCGTGGCTTCTACAGCAATTTTCCAAGAATCCGTGCACCCGCCATCCACACGCCGATCGCACTGCCGATGTTGGTAAGGATGAATACCATCACCACCCGGCACACACGGTTCCGGTACCAGCCGCCAAGGGTCTGGGCGTCATCGCGCAATGCAAGGAAATCCGGATAGGCTGGCTTGCGCAGGTGCACTTCGACCAAGGCGCTGAACATGCCCGGTGGCAGGCCGGGGCGGAATGGTTTCAGCGGCGCTGAAATCGCTGCGGCCAGGACGCTGAGGATGTGGCCGCGGGCGAGCAGGGCGCCCAGTCCGGCCAGTCCGCCGGTCCATGCCACCCATTGGATCAGCAGTTCGCGGCCCAGTTCGCTGCCGCCACGCGCATAACCCCAGGCAATGCCAGCTGCGATCAATAGCATCAGGACAATTGTGATCCAGGGAATCTTGCGTTTCCTGGTGATGTGCACCAGTTCGTTGGTGATGTCGTCGGGGGTTCGGGTTTCTTCGGCCAGGTAACGCGCCATGCCTTTCAGATGGCCGGCGCCGACCACCGCCAGCACTTGGCTGGCGCCGTCGGTGCGCTCGCGCAGGCGTGCGGCCATGAACTGGTCGCGTTCGTCGATCAGGGTGGCAAACAGCGACGGCGTATCGCGCGCGAATTCACCGAAGCTTGATTCCAGCATGTCGCCTTCCTTCAGACGCTCGATGTCACTTTCGTCGATTTCGTCGCTTGCAAACAAACCGCCGCCAAGCCCGGCGATCAGTTTCATCCGGTCCCACCAGCGCAGTTTCTGCAGGATCCGGCGGAAGGTGATGCCGACATCGCGATCGATCAGTTGCAAGGGTAGGCCACGTGCACTGGCTTCCAATGCGGCAGTCTTGAGTTCCGCGCCGGGCTCGACGTCGAGCTGCTCAGCCAGCCGGCGCTGGTAAGCAGCCAAGGCCAGGTTGGCGGCGAAAGGCGCGATCTTGCGTTCGCGGATCACCTTGACCAGGTCGAGTTGGGCCAATGCATCCGGTTCGGTCAGCGCCTTGTGCCGTTGTTCGTCCAGTTCAACTGCAATCGCATCGAACCTGCCGCTGGCGATCGCCGAACGCACAGCCTCAATACTCGCCTTGGAGATGTGCGCAGTACCTAGCAGTGTGTAATGCACCCCATCGCGTTCGATCTCGATATGCGGCTGGTCGGTCCAGTCGGCGGCCTCTGCCACGAGCGCGTCAGTCACGATAGCGCTTCAGCAGATCTTGGTATGCATCGATACGGCGATCACGCAGGAATGGCCAGATCCGGCGCACGTGTTCGCTGCGCTGCATGTCGACCTCGGCCATCAGGATGGTTGGTTCGCTGCCGGCTTCGGCGATGAATTCGCCTTGCGGCCCAAGTACATGGCTATTGCCCCAGAAATCGATGCCGGATGCCCCCACGGCTTTTTCAGATGCAAGTGGCGATGCTTCATGGCCGACGCGATTGCAGCTGAGCACCGGCAGGCCATTGGCGACCGCATGCCCGCGATGGCTGAGGATCCATGCGTCGCGCTGGCGGTTTTTTTCGGCTTGGTCGTCGCTCGGGTCCCAGCCGATCGCGGTCGGATATAGCAGCAATTCCGCGCCAGCCAACGCCATCAGGCGCGCAGCTTCCGGATACCACTGGTCCCAGCATACCAACACACCGAGTCGACCCACCGAGGTATCGATCGGGTTGAAGCCCAGGTCACCCGGGGTGAAATAGAACTTCTCGTAGAAGCCTGGATCGTCCGGGATGTGCATCTTCCGGTACTTGCCAGCCATGCTGCCGTCGGCGTCGAACACTACGGCGGTGTTGTGGTACAGCCCGACGGCGCGCTTTTCGAATAGTGAACTGACCAGCACCACGCCATGTTGTTTCGCAAGCTTGCCCACGCGTACGGTCGATGGGCCGGGTATTGTTTCTGCCAAGTCGAACTCATCCACCGATTCATGCTGGCAGAAGTACGCGCCGTTGTGCAGTTCCTGCAGCAGCACGAGTTTCGCGCCGCTGGCTGCCGCTTCGGCCACGCGCGTTTCGATGACGGCCAGGTTGGCCTCGGCATTGCCGAAGCCTTGGTCAATGATCGCGTGCTCCTGGATCAGGGCGACGGGAAGTTTGTCGTGTTTGGCCATCAGACCAGTCCTTCGGGTAACTGCATGGTGATGCAGTGCAGGCTGCCGTTCTGCCAGATCAGGGGACGACACGGCACCGGCACGATCTCGCGGTCGGGGAATGCGCGTGCCAGCACTGCAGCAGCATCTGCATCGGCCGGATCGCCGTAAGCGGGCATCAACACCGCGCCATTGATGATCAGGAAATTGGCATAACTGGCGGCAAGCCGGCGGCTTTCACCGTGCTTATCGATGTCGATGATGGGTTTCGCCCATGGCAGCGGAAACAATCGATACGGCAGGCCATCGCGAGTGCGCAGCATCGAGATTTCATCGGCCATCGCCTGCAGGTCGGCATGGTGCGAATCGCTCGGGTCGTCGCAGGCTTGGAACACGATGGAGTCAGCCGAGGCGAAGCGGGCGAGTGTGTCGATGTGTGCGTCGGTATCGTCGCCTTCCAGTGCGCCATGCTCGAGCCAAAGCAACCGGTCCTGATGCAACCAGCCAGCCAGTTTTGCGGTCAGCTGCTCACGGCTACAATCCGGATGACGCTCATGCAGGCAGTGCCAGGTGGTCAGCAGAGTGCCTTCGCCATCGGTTTCGATGGCACCACCTTCCAAAGCAAAATCAATTGCTTGCCGAGTATTTGTAATAAATAACTTCTGCTTGTCGAGGCGCTCGATCAGCTGATCGTCATTGCTCGCATCGAACTTGCCGCCCCAGCCGGTGAAGCGGAAGTCGAGCAGCCTGAAGCCTTCGTTATCGCGCAACCCGCTTTCAATCAATGTAATCGGGCCACTGTCGCGCAGCCAGGTGTCGTCATAGGCCACGGTCACGAAGCGCACGTGATCCATGTCGATCCGGTTCGAGCGCAGGCGTGCATCGGCGTAGGCCTCCACGTCATGGTCGGCCACGCAAATCACTACTGGCTGGAAGCGGGTGATCGCCGCGACCAGCGCGATATAGGTGTCTTCGACGCCGGCCAGATGCTCGACCCAGTCGGTGTCGTCGTTCGGCCAGGCGATCAGCACCGCCGATTGGGGTTCCCACTCGGCGGGGAAACGCACGGATGAATCGGTCATCTTTTTCAGGGCTTGGCGCTCAGGGCGTGCGGCTCATGGCGTGTAGTTCAGTTCGGAGATTTCAGGTCACAGGCGGCTTCGGGCCGATCTCGTTCGGGTCGGCCTTGTTCATCACCACATTGAGGACCTTGGTGCGTTCGAAATACACGACGAAGGCCGGATATACCCAACGGTTGATGGTCGGCCAGACGCGTTTCTGGCCACCGCGCGGGTCCATGCGCTCGGTCGGCGCGCCATAGCGGGCTTCGACCTGGGCCATGCTCATGCCGCGACTTGGCAGTTTGGCTGGTTTTTCCTGCACACGTTCGATCAGCAAGGTGTCGCCGACGACTTGCCGGTCCTGGGCAGATGCGGTAACGCTGATGCCCGGTAGGGCGACGGCGAGCAATATGAAGACTAGCGGTTTTACGGCAATAGCGATGCTGCGGGACAGGCGGTTCATGGCAACACTCCCAAGGCAAGAAGGCGGGTCTTGGATTCTAAGCCGATTCCGTGAACGCACTGCGAGCGCAGCGGCGGCGAGGGCGTGGTTCGAGAATCCCAGAAACAACGAAGGCCGCACATGGCGGCCTTCGCATGCACAACCGGCGAAGGACTCAGCGCTGGCGTGCCTTGGTCATACGCTTTTCGTTTCTCAGCGCTGACGCGCTTTGAAACGCGGATTTGACTTGCAGATGACGAAGATCTTGCCACGACGGCGAACCACCTTGCAGTCGCGGTGACGGGTCTTCGCCGACTTCAGGGAGGACAGAACCTTCATGACAGAACCTCGGCAAAAAATTGAGTGATGGGTGCGCATGCGTGAGCACGACAGCTGCAAACGCGAAGCCGCGCATTCTAACGGGTTATGTGTCGCCGAATCAATAGCTTGTGGCCGGAAGTTTCAGTGAGGCGGACATTGAGCCTTCGAAATGGCATCTGATGCCAGCAAGTTCGCCATAATCACCCGATGCAGACTCCAGCGAACCAGTCCTCGGTGCCCGTCCTCACGATCGATGGGCCCTCCGGCTCCGGCAAGGGCACCATCAGTCGCATCGTGGCCCAGCGACTGGGTTGGCACTACCTGGATTCCGGAGCGCTGTATCGGGCCGTGGGTATCGCTGCCAGTTGGGCGGACCTGGACCTCTCCGACCCTTCCGCGCTGGTGCGCTGCACCTTTGATACCAACATTGGATTTCGCGACGACCCAAGCGGTGAGCCACGGGTGATCGTGAACGGGCAGGATGCCACCGACGAATTGCGTACCGAGACTGCCGGCGGTGCAGCCTCCGCGATTGCCGCGATTCCCGAAGTGCGGGCGGCGCTCAAGGATCGCCAGCGTGCGTTTCGCCAATTGCCGGGGCTGGTGGCCGATGGCCGCGACATGGGCACCGTGATCTTCCCGGATGCCGGGCACAAGGTATTCCTTACGGCCAGCGCCGACGAGCGGGCCGAAAGACGCCATAAGCAGTTGAAGGACAAAGGGGTTTCGGTTACATTGGACGGTCTGCTACGCGAGATTCTCGCGCGTGACGCCCGCGACGCCAATCGCGCGGTGGCGCCTTTGCGGCCGGCCGATGGCGCCGTCCGCATCGACACCACCGGTCTTGGCATCGAGGACGTGGTCGCGCAGGTGCTGGACGTGATGTCCCGCCCTGCCGGCTGATCCGCACGAACCAACCGTCGCAGAACCGTTCCGTGGTCGCATCACCTGCCAGCTATTTGCTGCCAGGACGAGGCGCGCCACGGTTTTCCTTCAACCATCACACATGGCCACGCACTGCACGCAGCATCCGGGCGCAGCGCTTATGCCACACCCAAGGTGGGCCGATGTACGCAGCATGGTGCTGCGACGCGACCCGTGTATCCACTGAGATGTCCAATGAATTCCGTAATGACCGAATCTTTCGCTGAACTGTTCGAACAGAGCCAGGCCTACATCGCCAAGCTCAAGCCTGGCTCCATCGTCAAGGGCATCGTTGTCGAAGTCCGCAACGATGTCGTGGTGATCAATGCCGGCCTGAAGTCCGAGGGCATCGTGCCGATCGAACAGTTCCGCAACGATGCTGGCGAGATCGACGTAGGCGTTGGTGACGAAGTCAAAGTCGCGCTCGACTCCCTCGAGAACGGCTTCGGCGAGACCGTGCTGTCGCGCGAGAAGGCCAAGCGCGCCATGGTGTGGGACGAGCTCGAGGAAGCGCTCGAAGCCAACGCGACCATTGTTGGACGCATCAGCGGCAAGGTAAAGGGCGGTTTCACCGTCGACATCAAGGACGTCCGCGCGTTCCTGCCGGGTTCACTGGTCGATGTGCGCCCCGTGCGCGACCCGGTGTACCTGGAAGGCAAGGAGCTGGAATTCAAGCTCATCAAGCTGGACCGCAAGCGTAACAACGTGGTCGTCTCCCGCCGTGCGGTGGTCGAGAGCGAGCATTCGGAAGAGCGCGAGCAGTTGCTCGAGAAGCTGGTCGAGGGCGCAGTGCTGAAGGGCGTGGTCAAGAACCTCACCGATTACGGCGCATTCGTCGACCTTGGCGGCATCGACGGCCTGCTGCACATCACCGACATGGCCTGGAAGCGAGTGCGCCATCCGTCCGAAGTCGTTGAAGTCGGCCAGGAACTCGATGTGCGCGTGCTCAAGTACGACAAGGAGCGCAACCGCGTCAGCCTGGGCCTGAAGCAGATGGGCGAGGATCCGTGGGACAACATCGCCCGCCGTTATCCCTCCAACACCCGCGTGTTCGGCAAGGTCAGTAACGTCACCGATTACGGCGCATTCGTCGAGATCGAGCCCGGCGTCGAAGGCCTGGTCCACGTGTCCGAAATGGACTGGACCAACAAGAACGTCAACCCGGCCAAGATCGTGCAGGTCGGTGACGACATCCAGGTCATGGTGCTGGACGTCGATGAAGAGCGTCGCCGCATCTCGCTGGGCATCAAGCAGGTCACCAGCAATCCGTGGGAAACCTTCGCTGCGATCCACAAGAAGGGCGACAAGGTTGAAGGCCAGATCAAGTCGATCACCGACTTCGGCATCTTCATCGGCCTGGACGGCGGCATCGATGGCCTGATCCACCTGTCGGACATCACTTGGAACTCCACCGGTGAAGACGTGGCCCGCAACTACAAGAAGGGCGACACCCTGGAAGCAGTGGTGCTGGCGGTTGATCCGGAGCGCGAGCGCATCAGCCTTGGCGTCAAGCAGATGGAACAGGATCCGCTTGGCCAGTTCATGGCAACCAACCCGAAGGGCACCAAGGTCACCGGTACCGTCAAGGAAGTGGACGCCAAGGGCGCGATGATCGACCTGGGCGACGGCGTTGAAGGCTACATCTTCGCGCGCGACGTCGCCGAAGAGCGTGTCGAGGACGCCAGCCAGTTCCTCAAGGTTGGCCAGGAAGTCGAAGCCAAGTTCGTGGGCATGGACCGCAAGGGCCGCAGCCTGCAGCTATCGATCAAGGGCAAGGACGATGCCGAGACTGCCGATGCGATGGTCGAGTACCAGAAGGCCTCCGCCGACGCTGCCAGTGGCACCACCAAGCTGGGCGCGCTACTGCGCGAGCAGCTGAACAGCAAGGCCGAGTGATCCAGTTGGCCTAGTGCATCGTGGCGGCCCGGCTCCAGCCGGGTCGTCGTCTTGTCATGGCCGCAAAAAATTTCATGACCAAGTCCGAACTCATCGAATTGCTGGCCCGGCGCCAGCCGCATCTGAAGGCCGACGACGTCGACCTGTCGGTGAAGGCGTTGTTGCAGATGATGGGCACCGCGCTCGCCAGTGGCGACCGCATCGAGGTGCGCGGGTTTGGCAGTTTTTCCCTGCATTACCGGCCACCGCGTACAGGCCGCAACCCGAAGACGGGTGACGCGGTGGCACTGCCGGGCAAGCATGTCCCGCATTTCAAGCCTGGCAAGGAGCTGCGCGAACGGGTCACCAATGTCGTGCCACTGCCGGCCGACGACTGAGTTGCTGCCAGTCCGTTAAGCTTGCAGGCGAACTTCGGAGTTGCCTATGCGCCTGATTCGCCTCATTGCCGCCATTGCCTGCATCCTGTTGGGTGCGATTATTGGTGCGCTCAATACGCAACCCATTGCACTCGACCTCGGAATGGCCACGATTCGTGCCAGCCTGGGGTTGAGCGTGCTGGTCGCCCTGCTGCTGGGTGTTTTGGTAGGCGGCGGCATTCTCGCGATTGCCGTGGTCGCGCCTTTGCGTCGGCGTTTGCGCCGCGCCGAAAGCGCCATGCGTGCGCCGCGTAGCAAGCCCTGAGCATGGAGTTCCTGGACCAGTGGCTGTGGTACCTGATCTTCATCCCGATGGCCGCGTTGGTGGGTTGGATCATTGGCCGGCGTGGCGGCGAACGGCATAGCAACCATCAGGTCAGCAAACTCTCCACCACCTATTTCCGCGGCCTGAATTACCTGCTCAACGAACAGCCGGACAAGGCAATCGAGTTGTTCCTGCATATCGCCGAGCTGGACAAGGACACCTTCGAGACCCAGGTCGCGCTGGGCCATCTGTTCCGTCGCCGCGGCGAAGTCGACCGCGCGATCCGCCTGCACCAGGCACTGGTGCAGCGTTCGGACCTGAGCGATCCGCAGAAGGTGCAAGCGCTGTTGGCGTTGGGTGAGGACTACATGCGTTCTGGACTGCTGGATCGCGCCGAAACCGTGTTTTCTGACTTGGCCCAAATCGACCAGCGCGCGCCGCAGGCGCTGCGCCACCTGATCGGCATCTACCAGGCCGAGCGCGACTGGGAAAAAGCCATCGAGAACGCCAGCCGTTTCGAAGCAGCCACCGGCGAACCAATGGGCAAGCTGATCGCGCAGTTCGAATGCGAATTGTCGGATCGGCAACGCTCGGCGGGTGACCTGGATGCGGCGCGCGCTGCCATTGTTCGGGCGTATGCGGCGGATTCCACTTCGGTTCGCGCGGGCATCAGCGAGGGTCGAATCGAGACCGATTCAGGCAATCCAGTCGCTGCGATCCGCGCATTCGAGCGCGCGGCGCGCCATGATCCGGATTTCCTGCCGGTGATCCTGCCGGCACTGCTGGCCAATTACGAAGCTATCGGCGAGCGCACTGGCGCCCGCGCGTTCCTTGCCGAGATGTGCGAACACTACCGCGGGATTTCGCCAGTATTGGCGCTCGCACGCATGCTCGAAGCAGAGGAGGGCGTTGGCGTTGCGCGGCAATATCTGGCGCAGCAATTGAAGGATCGACCTTCGGTGCGTGGCGAAGCCGCATTGATCGAGCTCAGCCTGGCCGACGATGCCGACGCCACTGCCACCCTGCACGATCTCAAGCACATTACCGACCAACTGCTGGTTCGCAACCCGAGCTACCGCTGCACCCGCTGCGGTTTTGGCGCACGCAGCCATCATTGGCAATGCCCCAGTTGCAAAGAATGGGGCACGGTGAAGCCGCTGCTGAACTATGCCGTGGTCTGAACCGGCGGTTCTGCTTGCGGCCGGATTGGCGGCAGCGGCTGTGTCCGCGGTGGGAGCAGCATGGGCATTGGGCCATGCGCATCGCCATGGGTTGATCGACGTGCCGGGCGAACGCCGCAGTCATCATGTGGAAACCCCGCGTGGCGGCGGCATCGGCATTGTCATCGCCGGCCTGGGGTGCTTGGTCGCGATGGCTTTGCACGGCACTGGCCATGGTTGGTGGTGGCTGGTCGCAACAGGCTTGGCGCTGGTTGCCGGCATCGGCTGGCTGGACGACCACCGCCCTTTGCCGGTCTGGCCCAGACTGGGCGTGCATGTGTTTTCGGCGTTTCTGCTCGCCGCAGCGCTGCATCTGGGTGGAGCTGGCACGGTGGCATCCCTGGCGGGCTTCGTGCTGGCCCTCGGGCTGGTCAATGCCTGGAATTTCATGGATGGCATCAACGGGCTGGCCACTAGCCAAGCGCTGCTGTGCGGCCTGGCTTTCGCGCTACTACCCGGATTCGCGGCACCCATCCTTGGTATTGCGGTTGCCGGGGCATGCCTGGGATTCCTGCCATTCAATTTTCCACGCGCCAAGCTATTTCTGGGTGACGTGGGGAGTGGCGCGCTGGGTTATCTGGTTGCTGCCCTGGTCGCGCTCGGATTCGTTTCCAGTCCCGCCCGCGACTGGCCGCTGTTGCTGTTGGCGCCACTGGCAATGCTGGTGGACAGTGGCTTGACCTTGTTGTGGCGGATGCATCGTGGCGATCGCTGGTGGCAGGCGCATGTCGAGCACGCCTTCCAGCGCTGGAGCCGAAACAAGGGGCATGTCGTCGTGACGTTGGCATATGGCCTCTGGACGATGATGGCGATTGGGGTCATGCTTTCAGTGTGGGGCAGGCTGGGCAACACGGGTTTGTTGGTGTTCCTGGCTTGCGTGACGGCAGCTGCGCTCGGATGGTGGTGGCTGCATCGGCAGTACGCCAGGCAAACCGAAGGACTCGGGTCATGAGCACATGGAAGGAGCGCTTCAAGTACGGCCTGCCGCGGCTGGCGGTAATCCTGCACGACCTGGTCATGGTCTGGGTATGCTGGCAGGGATTGCACTACATCCGTTACGCGCTGCAACCGCAGCCGCTGCCGCTGGAACCATTTTCCAGCACAGTCCTGATCGTGTTGGTGGCGCAGGGCCTGGTGTCCTGGCAGGTTGGCCTGTATCGCGGACTGTGGCGCTTCGCAAGCGTTCCCGACCTGCTCAACATCTTCAAGGCCAGCCTGATCGGTCTTTTGGCCGTTGTCGTGGGGCTCTTCTTCTATAGCCGGCTAGACCTGGTTTCGCGGGCAGCGTTGTTGTTGTATCCGTTCGTCCTGACTTTGTTGTTGGGCGCCCCGCGCCTGATTTTCCGGGCCTGGAAGGACCAGCGCCTGCTGCGCCTGGACGACTCTGCGGAGCGCGTGTTGATCCTTGGCGCTGGCCAAGCCGGTGAAGCCCTGGTGCGCGACCTGCGCCGCACCGGACGTTACCAGCCGGTGGGCTTCCTGGACGACGCAGTCGCGTTACGCGGTACCCGCCTGCAGGGGCTGCCGGTACTGGGCAAGATCGACGACGTCAGTCGGATCGCACGCGAAACGGCCGTGCAATTACTGGTGATCGCGATGCCGTCGCTGGATGCCACCGCGGTGCGGCGCGTGGTCGGCATCTGTGAGGACAGCGGCGTCCCGTTCCGCACGGTGCCACGGCTGGCCGACCTGCTTGAAGGTCGCTCAATGCCGTGGCAACTGAAGGAAGTCGTGATCGAGGACCTGCTGGGCCGACAGCCAGTGAGCCCCGACTGGAAGGCCATCCGTGGCTGGTTGGGCGGGCGTTCGGTGTTGGTCACCGGCGCAGGTGGTTCAATCGGTTCCGAACTGTGCCGGCAGTGTGCACGGCATGGTGCGCGGCGGATCGCCCTGCTGGAAATGGACGAACTTGCGCTACTGACCGTTGAAGCCAATCTGCGGCGCGACTTTCCCGATATCGAATACGTGTCGGTACTGGGCGATTGCGGCGATCCCGCAGTGATGCGGCACGCGCTCGGCCTGGCCGAGCCCGATGCGGTGTTCCATGCCGCTGCCTACAAACAGGTACCGCTGCTGCAGCGGCAACTGCGTGAGGCTGTCCGCAACAATGTGCTGACCACGGATGTGGTGGCACGCACCAGTCGTGATGCCGGGGTCGGGACCTTTGTATTGATTTCAACAGACAAGGCGGTCGACCCGGTGAATGTGCTGGGCGCCACCAAGCGTTTGGCGGAAATGCTGTGCCAGGCGCAGGTCGACCACCGTTCGACCCGGTTCGTGACCGTCCGCTTCGGCAACGTGCTGGATTCGGCCGGTAGCGTGGTGCCGCTGTTCCGCGAACAGATCAGCCGCGGTGGCCCGGTGACCGTTACCGATCCAGAAGTGACGCGCTATTTCATGACCATTCCCGAGGCTTGCCAATTGATCCTGCAGGCATCGGCAATCGGCGCCCAGCAGGCGGTGTACACCCTGGACATGGGCGAGCCGGTCTCGATTCGCATGCTGGCCGAACAGATGATCCGGCTGGCAGGCAAGCAGCCCGGGCGTGATGTCGCGATCGAATATATCGGTCTGCGGGTGGGCGAGAAGCTGCATGAAACCTTGTTCCACGTCGATGAGCGCTACAGCGCGACCAGTCATCCGAAGATCCTGCAGGCGATGCCTCGCGGGGTGAGCTCCGAGCGCATCGAGCTGGCTGTGAAGGCCTTGCGCGAGGCTTCCGATGCCTACGACCTCGAACGACTTGCGGCAGCCCTGCGCGATGCCGTCCCCGAATTCAATCCCGCCAGCGAAGATGAGCCGGCCCGCAATGCGACCGTGGTGGCATTCCCGGCCCGGCGCAGCCGACTGAATTCATAGAAAACCTGATAGAGCCTGCATGACTGCACAAACCACGAAACGTATCCGCAAGGCCGTCTTCCCGGTTGCCGGCCTCGGCACGCGCTTCCTGCCGGCAACCAAGACGGTGCCGAAGGAGATGCTGCCGATCGTCGACAAGCCGCTGATCCAGTATGCGGTGGACGAGGCTGTGGAAGCAGGCTGCGACACCCTGGTGTTCGTCACCAATCGCTACAAGCATTCGGTGGCCGATTATTTCGACAAGGCATACGAGCTGGAACAGAAGCTCGAACGTGCCGGCAAGCATGAGCAGCTGGAGCTGATCCGCAATGTGTTGCCGCCAGGCGTGCGTGCGATATTCGTGACCCAGTCCGAAGCCTTGGGCCTGGGCCATGCGGTGCTGTGCGCGAAGCCTGTCATCGGCGACGAGCCCTTTGCCGTGCTGTTGCCGGACGATCTGATCTGGAGCCGTGGCGATGGCGCGCTGAAGCAGATGGCCGACCACGCGCAGGCCACCGGCGGCAGCGTGATCGCGGTGCAGGACGTGCCACCCGAGCAGACCGGCAGTTATGGCATCGTTGCCACCAATACCTTCGATGGCCAGGCCGGCCGCATCACCCGCATTGTCGAGAAGCCGAAACCAGCGGATGCCCCCAGCAATCTTGCCGTGGTCGGCCGCTACATCCTGGATCCTTCGATCTTCGACCTGCTGGAAACCACTGGGCAGGGCAGCGGTGGCGAAATTCAGTTGACCGATGCCATCTCATCGCTGCTGTTGCACAAACCGGTCGAGGCATTCCGTTTCCACGGCACCCGCTTTGACTGCGGCACCCACCTCGGTTTGATCGAGGCAACCGTGCGCTACGCGCTGGATCACGAGCTGTTCAGCGAAGCGGCACGCACGTTGATGCAAAACGCTTTGGCTGAGATGGGCGTGCTGGAAACCTGAGCGCGTTTGCTCGGGCGCCGCAAGAAAAACGGGGCCAATGGCCCCATTTTTTTTGACGGCTTTGTCGCGGGCTATAGCGCCTCGAAAATTCCCGCTGCGCCCATGCCAGTACCGATGCACATCGTGACCATGCCGTACTTCTGCTGGCGGCGGCGCATGCCATGCAGGATGGTGGCGGTACGCACCGCACCGGTCGCGCCCAGCGGATGTCCGAGCGCAATCGCACCACCGAGTGGGTTGACCTTCGAGGGGTCCAGCCCGCAGGTGCGGATCACTGCCAACGCTTGTGCGGCGAATGCTTCATTGAGCTCGATCCAGTCCAACTGGTCCTGGGTGAGGCCTGCTTGCCTGAGCGCCTTCGGGATCGCTTCGATCGGTCCGATGCCCATCACTTCCGGACGCACGCCGGCGACGGAGAAGCTGACGAAGCGCGCCAACGGTGTCAGCCCGTAATCCTTGATTGCCTGTTCCGATGCCAGCAGCACCGCGCCTGCACCATCGCTCATCTGCGAACTGTTGCCCGCCGTCACACTGCCGCCGAACTGGCCATTGCGGAACACCGGGCGAAGTTTGGCGAGTCCTTCAAGCGAGGTATCAGGACGCGGCCCTTCGTCGGTATCGACCAGCTTCTCCCTCAAGCGCACGACATTGCCCGCCAGGTCCGGTATGTGCGAGATCACATCGTAGGGGCTGATCTCGTCGCGGAATTCACCCCCGGCAATCGCTGCAAGTGCTTTCTGATGCGAGGCAAAGGCGAACGCATCCTGGTCTTCGCGACTGACCTTCCATTCTGCGGCGACTTTTTCCGCGGTGATTCCCATGCCGTAAGCAATCGCGATGTGGTCGTTGTTGAACACCGACGGCGCCAGCGCGACCTTGTTGCCCATCATCGGCACCATGCTCATCGACTCGGTGCCACCGGCCAGCATCAGGTCTGAATTGCCGAGGCGAATCTGGTCGGCGGCCAGCGCGACCGCCTGCAGGCCGGACGAACAGAAGCGGTTGATGGTCTGCGCCGCGATCGTATTCGGCAGGCCGGCCAGCAGCACACCGATGCGCGCCACGTTCATGCCTTGCTCGCCTTCTGGCATGGCGCAGCCGATGATCGCGTCGTCGATGCGGTTGACGTCGATGCCCGGCGCCTGCGCAATCACGCTACGCAGCACATGCGCCAGCATGTCGTCGGGACGGGTGTTGTGGAACACGCCGCGTGGCGCCTTGCCGACCGGAGTACGGGTGGCGGCGACGATGTAGGCGTCCTGGATTTGTTTGGTCATGTCTGTATGTCCTGTGTCGTCGCTCAGTTACGCAAGGGCTTGCCGGTCTTGAGCATGTGCGCGATGCGCTCCTGGGTCTTGGGCATCTGTGCCAGTGCGACGAAGTGCTCGCGCTCCAGCCGCAGTAGCCACTCCTCGTCTACCAGTGCGTTGCGGTCGATCTCGCCGCCGCACATGACGGTCGCGATGCGGGTCGAAACTTCATAGTCGTGCGGCGAAATGAAGCGTCCTTCCAGCATGTTCACCAGCATCATTTTGAAAGTCGCGATGCCGACATCGCCGGCCACGCGAACCCTGCGTGCCGGTAGCGGCGGGCGATAGCCGCTTTCGGCCAAGGCAGAGGCGCATGCCTTGGCGACATGCAGCAACTCAAAGGCATTGAAAACAATCGTGTCCGATTCGCGTGCCAGCTTCAGTTCGCGCGCTTCCATGGCGGAGGTGCTGACTTTGCCCATCGCCGCGCCTTCAAATGCGGTCTTGAGCTCGGCGAACACGTCGCCGCTCGCGCCGGCGGCCTCGGAGGCGCGCACCGCGAATTCCTTCAAGCCACCACCGGCCGGCAGCAGGCCGACGCCGGCTTCGACCAGACCGAGATAACTCTCCAGCCCGAACACGGTATGCGCCGAATGCATCTGGAACTCGCAGCCGCCGCCAAGTGCCAGGCCGCGGACCGCGGAGACCACTGGAACCAGCGAATACTTGATGCGCTGGCTGGTGGCCTGGAAGTTCGCGACCATCGCCTCGAAGCCCGTGACGTCGCCAGCCTGCAGCAGGCCCAGCGCGCCGGACAGGTCGGCACCGGCCGAGAACGGCTCCTTCGGTTGCCAGATCACCATCCCGCGGAAGTCGCGCTCGGCCATCGTGATTGCTTCCTGCACACCGTTGAGCACATGGTCGTTGACCGTGTGCATCTTGGTCTTGAAGCTGAGCACGGCGATGCCGTCGCCGTCATGCCAGAGTCGGACACCATCGTTCTCGAACACGGTCTCGCCAGGTGCAGCACGCTCGCCCAGCAATGGATCCTGGAAGCGCTGGCGCTTGTAGACGGGCAGGGCAGAACGCGGCAACTTTGCATCCTTGCCCGGGTTGTAACTGCCTTCGGCGCCATGCACACCTTCGCGGCCATCGAACACCCAGTCCGGCAGCGGTGCATTGCTCATCGCCTTGCCGGCGACGATGTCCTCGGCCACCCAGTCGGCAACCTGTTTCCAGCCAGCGGCTTGCCAGGTCTCGAACGGACCCAGGCTCCAGCCGTAGCCCCAGCGGATCGCAAGGTCAACGTCGCGCGCGGTTTCGGCAATGTCCTTCAGGTGGAAGGCGCTGTAGTGGAACAGGTCACGGAATACCGCCCACAGGAACTGGGCCTGCGGATGCGCGCTGGCACGCAGCGCGGCGAACTTGGCCGCAGGATCGCGTTCCTTCAGGATTGCGGCGACTTCGGGGGCGACCTCGGCTGCGGTTGGGCGGTAATCCTGCGTTTCCAGGTCCAGGACCAAGATATCCTTGCCGCGCTTGGTATAGATGCCGGCGCCGGTCTTCTGGCCCAGCGCGCCTTTATCGATCAGCGCGAGCAGCCATTTCGGCGCCTTGAAATGGGCATGCCAGGGATCGTCCGGCAGGGTGTCGGCCATGGTCTTGATGACATGTGCCATCGTGTCCAGGCCAACCACGTCGGCGGTGCGGAATGTGGCGGACTTCGGTCGGCCGATGGCTGGGCCGGTCAGTGCATCGGCGACATCAAAGCCCAGCTTGAACGCCCGGGTGTGGTGCATGGTTGCCAGCATCGAGAACACACCGATGCGGTTGCCGATGAAGTTCGGAGTGTCCTTGGCGATCACCACGCCCTTGCCGAGCTGGGTGACCAGGAAGCTTTCCAGACCCGCGATGACAGAAGGGTCGGTGGTCTTGGCCGGAATCAGTTCGGCCAGGTGCATATAGCGCGGCGGGTTGAAGAAGTGCACGCCGCAGAAGCGGTGGCGCAGTTGTTCCGGAAGAACATCGGCCAAGGCATTGATTCCCAAACCAGATGTGTTGCTGGCGAGCACAGCATTCGCGGACACATGCGGCGCGATGCGGCGATACAGGTCCTGCTTCCAGTCCATCCGTTCGGCAATCGCCTCGATGATCAGGTCGCAGCCTTCCAGCAATGACAGGCCAGTCTCGTAGTTGGCAGGCATGATCGCGGCCGCCAGCGACTTGCTGGCCAGCGGGGCAGGCGACAGCTTGCCGAGATTGGCGATGGCCTTGAGCACGACGCCGTTGGGGTCGCCTTCCTTTGCAGCCAGATCGAAAAGCACGGTGTCGACACCGGCATTGGTCAGGTGCGCCGCAATCTGTGCGCCCATCACGCCGGCACCGAGCACGGCGGCACGGCGTACAAGTAATTTCTCAGACATGTTTCATAACTCCTTGAAAATTCATATTGCTTCCGCTTGGAAGCCGGCACTCGCAAACCGGATCAAGGCCTTGGCGGCGCGTTGGCGATGGGTCGCTTCGGAGACCGATGCGGGTCGCTTGATCAGGCCGAAATCGGCCATCGCATAGGTCAGTGCGCCCGACAGGAAGTCCAGCCGCCAATACAGTTCTTCCTTGCCCAGCGCGGGAACGCAAACGCCAATCGCCTTGGCGAATTCGCGCAGCACGTGGCCGTACTGGTCGGACAGGAATTTGCGCAGGGTGTCGTTGTTTTCGGCGTACGCACGGGCGATCACCCTGATGAAGGCACCACCGCCATGGCGATCCTGGGCCATCGCCAAGGCAGGTTCGACGAAGGCAGCCAGGATCGGTTCCAGTTCGCCAGGATGCTTGGCTGTTGCAGCCTGCAGTGCCTGCAGGCGGTCGCGGCTCATGTCGTCCATGCGCCGACGGAACACTTCGTTGACCAGATTGTCCTTGCTGCCGAAGTGGTAATTGACCGCGGCGATATTGACGTCGGCGCGGCTGGTGACCTGGCGCAACGAGGTGGCGCCGAAGCCCTGCTGGGCAAACAGTTCCTCGGCTGCGTGCAGGATCCGATCCTTGGTCGAGAAATGCTGCAGGCTCATCGGCAGTTACCTGAATCAAACGCTTGTTTGATATTAGGACGGGGTCGCCATCACGTCAATAGCGTGGGGCGTGCCAGCCGACAAAAAACGTGCCACGCAGGGGGAATTGGATTAGAATCGTCGGTAGCCATGTCGGCCAAACCCGCGCCAGTACGCGGGTTTTCTGTTATCTTTGGGCGTGCGACGCTGTTCGCCGCCCGCCACACCGGAGTATTCCAATGGCGCTGGAGCGCACCCTTTCGATCATCAAGCCCGATGCCGTCGCCAAGAATGTCATCGGCCAGATCTACACCCGTTTCGAGCAGGCCGGCCTCAAGGTCGTGGCCTCGAAGATGAAGCACCTGTCCAAGCAGGAGGCCGAAGGCTTCTATGCTGTGCATCGCGAGCGCCCATTCTACAGCGCGCTGGTCAACTTCATGAGTTCCGGCCCGGTGATGATCCAGGCACTGGAAGGTGATAATGCCGTACTCAAGCATCGCGACCTGATGGGCGCCACCAATCCGAAGGACGCCGCGCCGGGCACGATCCGTGCCGACTTTGCCGACAGCATCGATGCCAACGCGGTGCACGGCTCGGACTCGCTGGAGAACGCGGCGATCGAAATCGCGTACTTCTTCCCGTCCACCGACGTGTACACGCGTTGAGTTGATGTGATGAGCGACACCAGCACTCCGGCCATCGACATCACTCTGCTAGGCGAGCCCCAGGCTGGCGATGGCATGGCCGTGGGCGCATCCGCGCAGGTGGCCAAGGCCGCCTCGCGGATTCCAGCAGGTGATTCGCGTACCAATATCTTCGACTTGGACCGGGCCTCGCTCGAGCGTTTCTTCGAAGAGGATCTCGGCGAGAAGAGATTCCGCGCGCAGCAGGTGATGAAGTGGATTCATCATCGCTACGCCACGGATTTCGCCGACATGACCGACCTCGGCAAGGCACTTCGCGCCAAGCTTGAGGAACGTGCGGTGGTGCGTGCGCCGCAAATGATCTTCGACAAGGCCTCCGAAGACGGCACCCACAAGTGGCTGCTCGGGATGGATCCCAAGAACGCCATCGAAGCGGTGTTCATTCCCGACAAGGGGCGCGGCACCCTGTGCGTGTCCTCCCAGGTCGGCTGTGCGTTGAACTGCCAGTTCTGTTCCACCGCAACCCAGGGCTTCAACCGCAACCTGACCACCGCCGAGATCATCGGCCAGGTCTGGATCGCTGCCCGCCACTTGGGCAACGTGCCTCACCAGCGGCGCAAGCTCACCAACGTGGTGATGATGGGCATGGGCGAGCCGCTCATGAACTTCGACAACGTGGTGCGCGCGATGAGCATCATGCGCGACGACCTCGGTTACGGGCTGGCCAACAAACGGGTGACCCTGTCCACCGCCGGCGTGGTGCCGATGATTGATCGTTTGGGCGAGGAGAGCGACGTCTCGCTGGCGGTTTCGTTGCATGCGCCCACCGACGAGCTGCGCACCAGCCTGGTACCGCTGAACAAGAAATATCCAATTGCCGTGCTGATGGACGCCTGCGTGCGCTATGCGCAACGCAAACGCGGTAGCTCGGTGACCTTCGAATACACATTGATGAAAGACGTCAACGACCAGCCTGAGCAGGCGCGTGGCCTGGTCAAGCTGATGCAGGAATTCGACCGTCGCGTCCAGATGAAAGACGCAGCCAAGGTCAACCTGATTCCCTTCAATCCATACCCCGGCACGCGCTTTGCGCGTCCGACCGACGAGGCCATTCGCGCCTTCCAGAAGCAGCTCAACAGCGCCGGCATGATCGCGCCGGTTCGGCGCACCCGTGGCGACGACATTGATGCCGCCTGCGGCCAGCTGAAAGGGCAGGTGATGGATCGCACGCGGCGTTCGGCCGAGCATCGCAAGCATCTACAGGCATCTGGTGTATCCGATGCCGCATAAATTGTCATCATTGCGTTTGGCCGCTGCCCTGCTGCTGGCGGGATCAGTGCTTGCAACCACGGCATGCAGCAAGTTCGAGCGCCTCACCATCGTGCGTCCCTCTGCCGAGCGTGGCAACTGGGAGCAGATCGCTCCAACTTATGATGTGAGCGGCAAGGGCAAGGGCAAGAAAGCCGAGCCGTTTACAGCCGCACAATTGGTGGCTTCTGCCAGTGCCTACTATGAGGCGGGTCGTTTCGACCAAGCCAAGCAGCAGGCGCAGCAAGCAATCAAGGCTGACCCCGCCTCCGGTGATGCGCATACCCTGCTGGCAGCGATCGCCAGCAGGTCAGGGGATAGCGCCGCAGCTGGCGATCATTATCGGAAGGCCCTGGAACTCTCGCCGACCAATGGTGCCTATGCGAATAATTACGGCATCTGGCTGTGTGGCACTGGACATGCCCAGGAATCGTTGGCCTGGTTCGACAAGGCACTGGCCGACTCATCCTATCCAACTCCTGCGACTGCGCTGACCAATGCTGGAATCTGTGCCCGGCAAGTGGGCCAACTGGATCGAGCCGAAGCCAGTTGGCGCCAGGCCCTTGTGCTGGACCCGAATCTGACGCCGGCACTATCCGGCTTGGCAAACCTGCAATTTGCGGGTGGCCAGTACTTCGATGCGCGTGCCTTCGTCCAGCGTTGGCTGGCAATCGCCCCCAAGGATACGAGCGCATTGCAACTGGCGATGCAGATCGAGCAGAAACAGGGCGACAACGTGGCCGCACAGCGTTATCTTCTACGTTTGCAGGCGATCCCCCCGGGCGCCTCCACTGTTCCCCCGACGCCATGACCACTTTTCCAGACCCGACTCACCACGCAATGGCTGGCTGCGGCGAGCGCTTGAAGCATGCGCGCGAAGCCTCGGGCCTCAGCATCGACGATGTCGCCGCGCGCTTGCACATGCCGGCGCGAGTGGTGCGCTCGCTTGAGGCCGAGGACTGGTCGCGGCTTGGGGCCCCGGTGTTCGTGCGCGGCCAGGTTCGCAGTTATTCCCGGCTGGTCGGTTTGACCACCGCACCGATGATGGCGGCACTGGACGTGGGTCCGGTCGAGCCATCCCACCTGGTTAGCCGCACGCATACCCCGCGCGCGCAGTGGTGGGCAGAGCAGATCGGTCGTCGGCTGGTCTACATCGTGCTGACCCTGTCCCTGGCCGTGCCGGCGTGGGTCGCTACCCGCCAGCACCTGTCGGGCAATGTGAATGATGCGGCGCCGCTGGATGTGCCCGCCAAGATCGGTGTGATCGTGCAACCGGCCCCCGTTTCCAGCCGTACAGTGTTGGCGTCGATGGGGCCGGTGGCAGTCCCTCCGATTGAGGCACTGGCCGCCGGGATCGTCATCCGCACGCATGCCGAAACCTGGGTGGATGCCGTCGCAGCCGATGGCAGCAGTATCGAGAAAGGATTGCTGCCCTCCGGTAGCGAACGCCGTTTTGCCCCGGCTCAGCTGGCACGCCTGACCATTGGCAACGCATCTGCCGTGGATATGCAGCACAACGGGCAGCAGGTCGACTTGGCGCCGTTCACCCGAACGAACGTGGCCCGCTTTACGGTATCCTCCGATGGTTCGCTGGTCGTGGTCGACTGATCCACGCAAGCGGGTACACCTCTCCTAACAACACCAGCGACCTGCGTGTCGAACGCGGGCAAGAGACAGCATGGCGATTGATGACCTGCTCGATGAGCATGAACAAAGCGAACTAGTCCGATCCTGGGTACGCAACAACGCCCTCGGCTTGGTTGGTGGTATTGCCTTGGGGCTTGCCGCCATCGCGGGCTGGCAGTGGTGGCAGGGCCAGCAACAGCAAAACCGAATGTCGGTCAATGGCCGTTATGCCGAAGCCGTGACCCGTTTCGAGAGCGGCAACTTGCCGGCAGACAAGGGGCGCCCCGCGATCGATAGCATCAGCAAGGGCAATCCGACCCTGGGTGCATTGGCTGCGCTGCAGTTGGCGAAGTCGCAGGTCGATTCGGGCAAGCCAGAGGAAGCCATCGCGACCCTGAGCAATCTCCACGACCTTGACCCGGACATGCGCACGGTCGTGCACCAGCGCCTGGCCAGGCTGCTTGTCGACGCCGGCAAGGGCAAGGATGCGCTCGCCCTGCTGGATGACGAACGCAATCCGGCGATGCTCGATGTGCAGGGTGATGCGCAGATGGCGTTGGGTGATCGCGCCAAGGCGCAACAGGCGTACCTGAAGGCGCTAGGCTTGGTGGACGTGGGCGACCCACAGCATCGCCTGCTGCGGTTGAAGCTGATCGAAGCTGGCGGTACGCCGCCGCATACCGAGGACAACACCTGATGACCCAGGTCATGCCACGAAATTCGTTCCAAAAGATCGCTGTCGCGCTGCTGTCGTTGGCGATCTTGTCTGGTTGCTCGACGGTGAAAAACCTGTTCGACGGCCGCGGCAAGGACAAATCGGAAGACCCCACGCCACTTGTCCAGATTACTCCAAGCCTCAAGGTCAGCCAATTGTGGAGCGCTTCGCTCGGCAAGGGCGGCAAGGATCTCGGCATCGGCATGCGCCCTGCAATCGTCGATGGGCATGTCTATGCCATGGCGGTTGAAGGCGGCGTCTCGGCATTCGACCTGAAAACGGGCCAAGCACTTTGGCACTATGCCTCCGACTTGCCATTGACCGGTGGTCCTGGGGCTGGGGATGGATTGGTGGTAGTCGGCAGCCTGGAGGGCGATGTGGTGGCCCTGGACGCGGCCACGGGTACCGAGAAGTGGACCGTCAAGGTTGCCAATGAAGTCCTGGTTGCACCGGCGGTTGGCGGTGGCATGGTGTTCGTGCATTCCAACGATGGTCGGTTGACGGCGCTGGATAAGGGCACCGGCGAACGTCGCTGGTTCTACAGTCCTGACGTACCTGCACTGACCGTGCGTGGCAGTGGTGCGATCACCCTTGGTCCAGACATCCTGTTCGTCGGCAATGACAATGGTACTTTGACCGCCCTGTCGATGAGCGATGGCAGCGTGCGCTGGAGTGCCCCGGTTGCCGAGCCGGATGGTCGTAGTGAACTGGAGCGCATGGCGGACGTGGACGGCCCGGCCATCCTCGACAACACCACGTTGTACGCCACCAGCTACAAGAATCATACGGTCGCCATCGACGGGCCGAGTGGCCAGCTGATGTGGGATCGCGAAAACGGCGGCCCGCGTGGACTGGGCCTGAGCAATTCGGCGGTGGTCGTGACCGATCCTGCCGGACATGTCTGGGGGCTGGACCGAAACACTGGCGGTAGCCTCTGGCAGCAGAATGGTCTGGCCTATCGCAAGGTCTCAGCACCGGCTGTGCAGGGCGACTATGCGGTGGTCGGCGACTTCGAAGGCAACCTGCACTGGCTGCAACTGAGCAATGGCGCGTTCGCCGCGCGCGCCAAGCTGGGCGGCGCGATCAGCGGGCAACCGGCAGTCGCCGATGGCATCCTGGTTGTGCAAACCGAGGAAGGCCAGCTGGCTGCGTTCGCACTGCAGTAAGCGTTTGGCCGGCTTCTGGCTGGCGTACATCCGCGGCCCCGGCTAGTCTGCCGGGGCCGTTGTGTTTCAAGTATTTGATTCGCGTATCACGCGCCGCGTGCGCAAAGGTTGACCCATGCTTCCCCTCGTCGCCCTGGTTGGGCGCCCCAATGTCGGCAAGTCCACATTGTTCAATGCGCTGACGCGCACGCGCGATGCGTTGGTGCATGACCAGCCGGGCGTGACCCGCGACCGCAACTATGGCGTGTGCCGTTTGCTGGAGGCTGCGCCATTCGTGGTGGTTGATACCGGCGGTATTGCGGGCGAGGACGAGGGCCTGGCTGGAGCCACCGCGCGTCAATCGCGTGCTGCAGCGGAAGAAGCAGACCTGATCCTGTTCATCGTCGATGGTCGCGAAGGCAGTTCCGCATTGGACGATGACATCCTGCGGTGGCTGCGCAAGCTGTCGAAACCAACACTACTGGTGGTCAACAAGAGCGACGGCATCGACCTGCAGTCGGCGATGTCCGAATTCGCTCGTTACGGCTTTGGCGATGCATTGCCGGTGTCATCCGCACATCGCACCGGCATCGATGAATTGCTGGCCCGGGTTGAAACTGATTTGCCTGCATTGGGCAACACGGAAACCCTGGACAATGATCCGACCCGCATCCGCATCGCCTTCGTCGGGCGCCCGAATGTCGGCAAGTCGACTTTGGTCAACCGCATCCTGGGCGAGGAACGCATGATCGCCTCGGAAGTACCGGGCACAACTCGCGATTCGATCGCGGTGGACCTGGAGCGCGATGGTCGCAAGTATCGGTTGATCGATACCGCTGGTCTGCGCCGCCGGGCCAAAGTCGAAGAGGCGGTCGAGAAGTTCTCGGTGTTCAAGACCCTGCAGGCGATCGAGCAGTGCCAGGTCGCGGTGCTGATGCTGGATGCAACCGAAGGCGTGACAGACCAGGACGCAACTGTGCTGGGCGCGATCCTCGATGCCGGCCGCGCGCTGGTGATCGCTGTCAACAAATGGGATGGTCGCACCGACTACGAGCGCCAGCAGACCGAGGCCTTGGTCTCGCGCAAGCTGAGCTTCGTCGAATGGTCGGAGAACGTGCGCATCTCGGCCTTGCATGGCTCGGGCCTGCGTGAACTGTTCCGCGCCATCCATCGTGCGCACGCATCAGCCACCCACGTGTTCAGCACCGCTGATGTCACCCGTGCGGTGGAAGCTGCCTATGCGGCCAACCCACCACCAGTTGTGCGTGGGCATGTGGCCAAGATGCGCTTCGCGCATCCGGGCGCCGAGAGCCCACCGACGTTCATCGTCCACGGCACGCGCCTGAAAACCCTGTCCCAGACCTACCAGCGCTACCTGGAGAATTTCTTCCGCAAGCGCTTCAAGCTGGTCGGCACGCCGATTCGCTTCATTTTCAGGGAAGGCGAGAACCCCTACAAGGACAAGAAAAACGTGCTGACCGAGAAGCAGGTTGCCAAGAAGCGGCGCCTGATCCGACACGTCAAGCGCGGTAAATAATTCTTCGACGTGCAGCGGGAATTGTGGAAGGTGGAACAGATTTTGGATCGCTCGCAGGTGACCCTTGGAATCCTGGCCGGTGGCCGCGCCAGCCGTCTGGGTGGACGCGACAAGGCCTGGCTGCAGCGCGCAGGTGTTCCACAAGTGATCCGGCTGGCGCGGCGTTTCGATGTCGAATGCGGCACGGTGCTTGTCAGCGCCAATGTCGGCCTGGAGCGCTATGCGGAGCAGGGCCTGTCCGTGGTTTCCGACCATGTTTCCGGGGTTGGTCCGATTGCCGGATTGCAAGCCTTGGCCAATGCTTGCGACACGCCATGGCTGTTGACGCTGCCAGTCGATGTCATTGGCACCAACGAATGCCTGTTGCGCACGTTGGCCATGGCGGGCGATGCCGGCGCGGTCGCAGAGGACGACGACGGTCTGCAACCGCTGGTTGCCTTATATCGGGTGGAACTCATTCGCGCAGCGATCAATGCTGCACTGGCCGCAGGCGAGCACGCGGTACAGGCCATGCAGGAGCGACTCGATTTGCCACGGGTCCGTTTCAGCGGCCTGCGCTTCGGCAATCTCAATACGCCCGAAGACCTGATTGCAGCCGGCATTGATGATGCTTGATGGCGGCTCGGCCTGATCCTCTCGTGGGCTTTATGCAGCTGGACTGCGTGATAATCAACGCATGCCGATTCGACACCTGACTCCCGACGAAGCTCTTGCGTGTCTGCGTGCAGGTGCGGTGCTGATCGATGTGCGCGGCGACCACGAACGTGCGCTGGGCATGGCCGATGGTGCGCGCGGCATCGACCGCGATGTGCTGGAAGGCGATCCGGGCGTGGCCCTGCCCGATCTGGATGCCGAGATCCTGTTGTTGTGCCAGCGTGGCCAGCGTTCGCAACAGTGTGCGCTGGTGCTGCAAGAACGCGGCTATCGCAACCTCGCCTCGGTCGTCGGTGGCACCGAGGCCTGGGACGCGGCGGGATTGCCGATGCAGCGAGCAGACATCGACGCCGATTTCAGCGAACGCTACTCGCGCCACCTACGCCTGCCGGAAGTGGGCCTGGATGGCCAAAAGCGCCTGCAGGCAGCACGAATCCTGCTGGTCGGTGCGGGTGGGTTGGGCTCACCTGCGGCGTTCTACCTGGCGGCAGCCGGCATCGGCAGCTTGCGCATTGCCGATGACGACGTGGTGGACCGCAGCAACCTGCAACGCCAGATCCTGCATACCGATGCACGCATCGGAATGCCGAAGGTTGATTCCGCGGCGATGGCCTTGTCCGCACTCAATCCGCGCACCGTGATCGAGGCCGTCAACGAACGGATCACCTCGTCCAACGTCGAACGCATCCTCGAAGGCGTGGACGTGGTGATCGATGGCGCCGACAATTTCCCCGCGCGTTACCTGCTGAACGATGCTTGCGTGAAACTTGGCAAGCCGCTGGTGTACGGCGCGGTACATCGGTTCGAAGGGCAGGTGAGCGTATTCGATGCCGGCCGACAGCGTGGCGTGGCGCCGTGCTATCGCTGCCTGTTCCCACAGCCGCCGCCGCCCGAAGCCGCACCGAATTGCTCGGAAGCTGGGGTTTTGGGCGTGTTACCGGGTGTGATTGGCATGCTGCAGGCTACCGAGGCGATCAAACTGGTGCTGGGCATCGGCGAACCCTTGCGCGGGCGCTTGCTGCAGTTTGATGCGCTGACCATGCGATTTCGCGAAACCCGTCTTGCTGCCGATCCGGCGTGTCCGGTTTGCGCGCCGGATTGCGCATTTCCCGGGTATATGGATTACGCCGCGTTCTGCTCGGGCGCCTGATCCATGCCAATCCGAAACATGGGGGCCGGATGCATCTGAAATTTGTTGTTGGTTTGTTACTGCTGGCGCTGGCAGGTAGTGCGAGCGCTTCGGATCAATGTCCGCTGCTGCGCAGCCGCCAGGCCGATTCGGAGATCGCGACCCGGATCGCTGCGGTGGCTTGCGATGAGCACATGGACTGGTACCGTCCGTTCATCGACAGCGATGGGCGCCTGGCCAGCAGCACCGTGGTCGAAGCGGAAAGCACCGACCTGCAGAGCGGTGCAGGCCCGGCCTGGTTGCGAGTGGCGGCATATTGGCGCGATGCTGGCCTTTTGCAGCAGATGGGTGGCCATCAAGGCGCGAACGAGTGCACCTATGCCAGTCCGACTGGCGGGATGCCGGCACAGGCTTGCCGTGGATTCGTGGTCGACCAGCCATGGTCGGCGGCATTCATCTCCTGGACGATGCAACGCGCCGGTGTTCCCGGATTCCTGTCATCGCCCAGCCACTTCGACTATGTGCGTGCGGCGCGCAGCAATCCGCAGGGCAGTCCTTACTTGTTCCTGGATCCGCAAACCACGGTGCCCGTGGCGGGCGACATGCTGTGTTACGTGCGCACCGGGCGCGTGTATGGCCATGCCGGACTGGCCGAGGCAATCGACGCCGGCGCGAAAGGCCTGAAGATGCATTGCGACATCGTGGTCGCCGCCAATCCTGGCGGTGACAGCAAGGCCTATCTGGTCGGCGGCAATGTGCAGCAGGCCGTGACCATGCGCGTGCTCAACCTCAATGCGACGGGGCGCTTCTGGAACCTGCCGATGCGTTCGCAGGGCGACGTTGCTTGTTCGCCGGACGCACCTGCCGCCTGCAATTTCAACCGCCAGGATTGGGCGGTATTGCTGAAGCTGAAAACGCAGGCTCAACTCGCCTTGATGCCACCAGCCCGGATGCTGCCGCCACCACGCGCACCTTCATCACAGTCGACATGTTGCGTGCGTTGCGTGCTGGGTGCCGTGCCCGAAATCCCGCGTTGCCCGGTGGACGGCACGCAAGTTGCGCCCATCACACAGGACCCGGTGCAGGGCTCCGACTGACCCGAGTCATTCGGTGGGGGCCGGCTTGTTCTTCGAGCGTGGCTTGGCCCGATGGTCGATCTGAACGCCCAGCACCACGTGGCAATGAATACAGCTATGGCTGATGCAGCGCGACTTGCTCACGCCATCCACCATGCCAACGACGGTTGCTACATTCACATGCAATACCCGCTTGCCGCATTTCGGGCAGATGCCCTGGATCGTCATCATGATGGAGCCCCTGGTGGTTTCGATGCCGGCCGACTAACGTTTGGCCGCTTCAAAGGCGGCCAGCTGTTCGGGCGTGGCTTCGGCCTGATGCCGCGCCTTGAACTGGCTGAAGGGCATACCGTACACCGCTTCGGGTGCCTCGTCGCGGCTCATGTTCGGTCATGACGAGCCTGCTGGGCGATAATGCAGCTTCCGAATGTAACGCATCGCCCAGAATGACTGCAGACGTCCCGCAACCCGCACGCATTCTCGATGGCAAGCGCATCGCCGACGACCTCCTGGGTGGTCTCAAGGCCCAGGTCGACGTGCGCCTGGCCGCCGGCAAGCCACGTCCGGGACTCGCCGTGGTGCTGGTGGGACACGACCCGGCATCGCAGTCGTATGTGCGCAACAAACGCCGTGCAGCCGAGAAAGTCGGCATCGAGGCCTTCGACTTCGACATGCCGTCAGGCACCACCGAAGCCGAACTGCTGGCATTGATCGACAAGCTCAATGCCGACCCGGCCGTCCACGGCATCCTGGTGCAACTGCCATTGCCGGGGATTGCCGATGCCAGTCGCCTGATCCATCGCATCGATCCGCGCAAGGACGTCGATGGCTTTCATCCGGAAAACGTTGGCCATCTCGCATTGCGCGAATTCGGCTTGCGCCCGTGCACGCCGCGCGGCATCACCACCTTGCTGGCCTACACCGACCGCCCTGTGCGCGGGCAGAGCGCGACGATTGTCGGTGTGTCCAACCATGTTGGCCGGCCGATGGCGTTGGAGCTGTTGATCGCCGGTTGCACGGTGACCAGCTGCCATAAATTCACCCCACCAGATGTGCTGCGCAGGCATGTGGGCGAGGCCGATATCCTGGTAGTCGCGGTCGGCCGTCCTGGTCTGATTCCTGGTGACTGGATCAAACCCGGCGCGGTGGTGATCGATGTCGGCATCAACCGCCTGGATGATGGTCGGCTGGTGGGCGATGTCGGCTTTGATGCTGCCGCCAAGCGCGCCAGCTGGATTACCCCGGTGCCGGGTGGAGTGGGGCCGATGACGGTCGCCACACTCATGCAGAACACCCTGGAAGCGGCGGAGCTGGCTGACACATGATGGAGTAGCGGCAGCGAGACCAGCGGGTGGATCGCGAAGCGGCATTTCGAGCCGCGTCGCGACCACCCACCGGTAGGCACCGTCGCGGCGCGGGCACTGGCCGAAGCTGCGCCGCATCCAGCAAACCCGGTACAATGGCGCGCTTCACCTCCACCGGACTAGCCATGCTCCGTATCCAGGCTGAAGCACTGACCTACGACGACGTTTCGCTCGTCCCCGCACATTCCACGGTCCTGCCCAAGGACGTTTCGCTTGAGACGCGTATCACCCGCGGCCTCGATATCCGCCTGCCATTCCTGTCCGCGGCAATGGACACGGTCAGCGAAGCGCGCCTGGCCATTGCAATGGCGCAACTTGGCGGCATCAGCATCCTGCACAAGAACATGTCGGTAGAACGCCAGGCCGCGGAAGTGGCGAGGGTGAAGAATTTCGAAGCAGGCGTGATCCGCGAGCCATTCACGGTCGGTCCGGACACGACCATCGGCGAGGTCCTGCGCCTGACCCGTGCACGCAACATCTCCGGGGTGCCCGTGGTGGACGACGGCGGGCAGCTGGTGGGCCTTGTCACCGGCCGTGACATGCGCTTCGAAAAGAAGCTCGATGATCCAGTTCGGTACATCATGACCAAGAAGGAAAAACTGGTCACGGTGCGCGAGGGCGCCAGCGATGAGGAAGTACTCGACCTGCTGCACCGCTACCGGATCGAAAAAGTGCTGGTGGTCAACGACGAGTTCGCCCTGCGCGGACTGATCACGGTCAAGGACATCCAGAAGAAATCCGACAACCCGAATGCGGCCTATGACAGTCGCGATCGCCTGCTGGTTGGCGCTGCGGTCGGTGTCGGCGGCGATACCGAGCAGCGCATCGAGGCCCTTGTGGCAGCCGGCGTGGACGTGCTCATCGTCGATACCGCGCACGGCCATTCGCAGGGTGTGATCGATCGCGTGGCCTGGACCAAGAAGCGATTCCCCATGCTGCAGGTAGTCGGCGGCAACATCGTCACTGGTGATGCCGCGCTTGCGCTGATGGATGCCGGTGCGGATGCAGTCAAGGTTGGCGTGGGTCCGGGTTCGATCTGCACCACGCGGATTGTCGCGGGCGTTGGCGTGCCGCAAATCACCGCAGTGTCCATGGTGGCTGATGCATTGCAGGATCGCATTCCGCTGATCGCCGATGGCGGCATCCGCTATTCGGGCGACATCGGCAAGGCCTTGGTGGCCGGGGCATCCAGCGTGATGATTGGCGGCCTGTTCGCAGGCACCGAGGAAAGCCCGGGCGAGACCGAATTGTTCCAGGGCCGCAGTTACAAGAGCTATCGCGGCATGGGCTCGCTGGGTGCGATGGAGAAGGGATCGAAGGATCGCTATTTCCAGGATTCCACAGACGCCGACAAGCTCGTGCCGGAAGGTATCGAAGGACGCGTGCCATATCGCGGCCCGCTCAGTGGTGTAGTCCATCAGCTGGCTGGCGGCCTGCGCGCGACGATGGGGTATGTCGGCTGCGCGACCATCGAGGAGATGCGCACCAAGCCGACCTTCGTGAAGGTGAGCGGCGCCGGCCAGCGCGAGAGCCATGTGCATGACGTGCAGATCACCAAGGAACCGCCGAATTACCGGGCGGGGTGAGGTAGGCCGCTTGTACAGCCGCGAGGCCTGCCGAACGTCCGACCATGGATGGTCGGGCAGGACCTTCCGCAGCCCGGGTGCTGCGCCATGGATGGCGACGATCATTTCCTGAATGCGAACCCGATGACCAACATCCATAACGACAAGATCCTCATCCTCGACTTCGGCGCGCAGTACACGCAGCTGATCGCGCGGCGCATTCGCGAGATCGGCGTGTATTGCGAAATCTGGGCGTGGGACCATGATCCGACCGAGATCGCCGCTTTCGGCGCCAGCGGCATCATCCTGTCGGGCGGGCCTGAGTCAACTACCGAAGCCGGTTGCCCAGCCGCGCCGCAGCAGGTGTTTGATTCTGGCCTGCCAATCCTGGGCATCTGCTACGGCATGCAGACCATGGCCAAGCAGCTCGGCGGCCAGACCGAAGCAGCCGACCAACGCGAATTCGGTCACGCAGAAGTCTCGCTGGTCGCACAAGACCGGTTGTTCGATGGCTTGAAGGATCATCCGGGTTCGCCGCCGAGGCTGGACGTGTGGATGAGTCATGGCGACCATGTTTCGGTCGCGCCGCAAGGCTTCGTGGTCACTGCGAAAACCGATCGCATTCCGGTCGCCGCCTTCGCCGACGATGCGCGCCGCTGGTACGGCGTGCAGTTCCACCCGGAAGTCACCCACACCAAGCAGGGGCAAGCGCTGCTGCGCCGCTTCGTGGTGGACATCTGCGGCTGCCGCACGCTGTGGACCGCAGCCAACATCGTGGAAGACCAAATCGCGCGGGTACGAGAGCTGGTTGGTTCCGACGAGGTCATTCTTGGCTTGTCCGGCGGTGTGGATTCTTCTGTCGTTGCCGCGCTGCTGCATCGTGCGATTGGCGACCAGCTCACTTGCGTGTTCGTTGATACCGGCCTGCTGCGCTGGCAGGAAGGCGACCAGGTGATGGCGATGTTCGCCACTGAGGCCGACAACGGCGGCATGGGCATCAAGGTCATCCGCGTGAATGCCGCGGATCGGTATTTCGACAAGCTCGCAGGCATCAGCGACCCGGAAGCCAAGCGCAAGATCATCGGCGGCCTGTTCATCGACATCTTCGACGAGGAATCTTCGAAGCTCGCCAACGCCAGGTGGCTCGCACAGGGCACGATCTACCCCGACGTGATCGAGTCGGCCGGCAGCAAGACCGGCAAAGCGCATGTGATCAAGAGCCACCATAACGTCGGCGGCTTGCCGGCGGACATGAAGCTGGGCCTGGTCGAGCCATTGCGCGAACTGTTCAAGGACGAGGTGCGCCGGCTCGGCGTCGAGCTCGGCTTGCCGCGCGAGATGGTCTACCGGCATCCATTCCCCGGTCCGGGACTGGGCGTGCGCATCCTGGGCGAGGTCAAGCGCGAATACGCCGAACTGCTGGCGCGCGCCGATGCGATCTACATCGAGGAATTGCGCAAGGCTGACCTGTACGACAAGACCAGCCAGGCATTCGCGGTGTTCCTGCCGATCAAGTCGGTGGGTGTTGTGGGCGACGCGCGCGCCTACGAATGGGTGATCGCGTTGCGCGCGGTGGAGACCATCGACTTCATGACTGCACACTGGGCGCACCTGCCGTACGACTTCCTTGGAACGGTCTCGAATAGAATTATCAATGAGATACGTGGTGTATCTCGTGTCGTTTATGACATATCAGGAAAACCGCCGGCGACGATCGAGTGGGAATAATCCGCTTGTTAGCGCGCCATGGCGCGCAAGCGGATTATTGACCGGCCATGGATGGCCGGGCCGGGAGCACCGAAGCCATTGATGCCGCGCCATGGACGGCAGCCACGAAGATGACGAGGGCGGAGGTTTTTTGCGCGTGACACACCCCGATGCGACAACAAATAGTGACCACCACTGGATGCATCAAGCCTTGGCTCTCGCCGAGCGCGCGCAACGCGAAGACAACGAGATTCCGGTCGGTGCGCTTGTCGTCGATGCCGATGGCGAGCTCATCGGCGAGGGCTGGAACCGCAATATCGCCGACCACGATCCCAGTGCACATGCCGAAATCGTGGCGATGCGCAGGGCGGGGCACTCTTTAGGCAATCACCGGTTGGTCGGTTGCACGCTGTATGTGACGCTGGAGCCCTGCGCGATGTGCGCGATGGCCGCCGTGCATGCGCGCATCGCAAGGGTGGTGTTTGGTGCGTTTGATCCGAAGACGGGCGCGGCCGGCAGCGTATTCGACCTGCTTTCCGACGCACGTCACAACCATCGTGTCGAGGTCGTGGGGGGCGTGCTGGGCGACCAGGCCGGCGCGATGTTGACCGCCTATTTCAGGGCAAAGCGCGGAAAGGTCGCGGGCTAGCCCCTGCGCCGCAACATTTCCTGATCAAGTTCCAGGTCGAAGCTTTTCACGGCCAGGCTGACTTCGCGCCACATCGAAAAGCTGGCGGCAAGCAGGAACAGCACGCCGAGCACGGCCATGATCGTAGGCACTGCGCCCAGCCGGAAACCCAGAAACGCATCCATCGCCAGCGCCAGGCTGGTGCCGACGAAGCTTGCGAGCGCGCCATGCAGCAGGCGGCAGGCACGCAACACGATATGGGCACGTTGGCGATGGCGACGGATCTGGTCCTCGCGTTCCGCACGATCAGGTGCGTCGTTGTCCCATGACACGATCAACGCCCTTAGCCGATCCACGACCCTGGCCAGTCGGCTGTTGGCCGACATCAACAGAGAGGCGGTCGCAGTCAGGAAGAACGCCGGCGCCAGCATTGCGGTCAGGATGGCGTAGTGGCTCATTGCGGTGGTCGTGGTCTGCAGCATGCAAGTTTCCGTGGATGAGCCGGTATCATGCCCTGACCTAATAAGGGAGCGCGACTACATGGCTGCCGACAACGCAACAGACACCGCCAACGAGCGTCTGGTCTGGATCGATCTGGAAATGACCGGGTTGGATACCGACCGCGATGGCATCCTCGAAATCGCTACCGTCGTCACCGATGGCCAGCTGAATTTCCTGGCGGAAGGTCCGGACCTGGCCATCGCCCATCCGTTGGCGACGCTGGAGGCGATGGACGACTGGAACCGCAACCAGCATGGCAAGTCCGGCTTGTGGACGCGGGTGCTGGAGCAGGGCGTGCCGCTGGCGGAAGCCGAAGCGCGCACGCTGGCGTTCCTGCGCGAATGGGTGCCGGCGAATGCGTCGCCGATGTGCGGCAATTCGATCTGCCAGGACCGGCGTTTCATGGCTCGCCTGATGCCTGCATTGGAAGCGTATTACCACTATCGCAACCTGGATGTCAGCACCGTCAAGGAACTTGCGCGGCGCTGGTCGCCTCAGACGATGGTGGGGTTCAACAAACAGTCCGCGCATACCGCATTGAGCGATGTGCGCGACTCGATCGAGGAGCTGCGGCATTACCGGCAGTTCATGGGTACTTTGGCCGGATTACCGGCGAGCTGAGGCGAAGCAGACAGGCATGAACCGGATGCAGGGGGCATCTCAGGGTCGAATGCGCAGCCGATCACCATGCCAATGGCATGCGTGGTTATGTCTGTTACTGCTGTGTGTCTTGCTGCCGGCAGGCCATGCGGTTGCGCAGGACAAGCCGCTGTCCGCCTACTTCCGCGAAACATGGACGACCCGGCAAGGCCTGCCGCACAACCAGGTCAATTCGATTGCGCAGTCGCCGGATGGCTATTTGTGGCTGGGTACCTGGGAAGGCCTGGTGCGCTACAACGGGCTCGAGTTCCGGGTGTTCGACCGCAGCAATACGCCTGCGCTGAAAGACAATGGCGTGCGTTCGGTGCGCGCGACTGCGGATGGTGCGGTCGTCATCGGCACGTCGCGTGGCGGTGTCAGCGTCATGCGCGGCGACAGCTGGCGCACATGGCTGATGAAGGACGGGCTGTCCCAGGAAGAGATCATGGACGCCCTGATCGACAAGCAGGGACGCTTGTGGGTGGCCACCGAGAGTGCAGGCATTACCCGCATTGATATTGGCAACAGTAAAAAGAAGCCAACTTATTTCACTAGCCACAATGGCCTGCCGTCCGACATCAACTACGGTCTGCTGCTGGACCGCGATGGCAGCGTCTGGGTGGCGACAGCCGCCGGGCTGGTGCACTTCGTGGAAGATCGCCCGGTGGTTTACGCGACCGCAGCGGGGCTCCCGGATGCACCGATCTTCCGGGTGATCCAGGATGCTGGAGGCACCCTGTTCGTCGGCACCGAGCGAGGCGTGTATCGCAGGCAAGGTGATCGCTTCGTCCTGCAATCCCCTGAATTGCCCGTGGATGGGGTGCCCAGCCTGGCAACGGATTCCTCTGGATATCTGTGGGTGGGCACGGTCAACAATGGCCTGCTGCGACAACGGGCGTCCAGCCTGGAGCGTTTCACCAGCCTGCGCGGCTTGCCAAACAATCGCGTTGCGGCCTTGCTGGTCGACCGCGAAGGCAGTATCTGGGCGGGAACCAATGCCGGCCTGATGCGGCTCAGCGATGCGCCCTTCAGCACGTTCAATCGCGACCAGGGGCTAAGCGACGACTATGTGCGCGCCCTTGCAGAATCTCGCGATGGTTCAATCTGGATCGGCACCAGCCGTGGGCTAAACCAGTGGCGCAACGGCAAGCTGCAGGCGAGTTACACCAGTGCCGATGGCCTGCCCAGCGATTCTGTGCTGAGCCTGCTCGAGGATCGCGATGGCAGCCTGCTGGTAGGCAGCTATACCGCCGGCGTGTTGCGCTTGCGCAATGGCAAGGTGATTGCCCAATACGACCGCGCGCATGGCATGCCGGGCAGCAACCAGATCCGTGCGCTTGCGCAGCAATCCGATGGCACGGTCTGGATCGGCACCAACCGCGGTCTGGTCCGCATGCGTGATGGCAAATTCGAATACTTCGGTGTCGAGCAGGGGCTGCCGCGGGATTTCATCATCACCCTGGAAGTAGCGCGCGATGACAGCCTGTGGGTCGGCACCGCCAACGGCGTGGCGCATATCGTCGGCGACAAGGTGTCGACGGTGGACTTGCGTGGCATGAACGGTGCGCAGGACGTGTTCGATTTCCTCGAAGATGCCGATGGCACGTTGTGGATCGCCACCGATCGCGGACTGGTGCGCTATCGAGACGGCCAGCTTAAGGTGCTGGGATTGAAGCAGGGATTACCCATCGACACCCTGTTCGAGGTCATCGACGATGGCCGCGGCAGTCTGTGGCTGACGTCCAACCGAGGTGTGTTGCGGATACGCCGGGCCGATGCGGAGGCCGTGCTGTCCGACAGCAAGGACGTATTGACGGTCGACCATTTCGGCGAGGCCGACGGCCTCGCCAGCAGCCAGTGCAATGGCGGTTCCGGGCCTGCTGCCTTGCTCGATGCGCGTGGGCGGATCTGGGTGGCCACTGCCGGTGGCGCCGCTGTTGTCGATCCCACAAAGCTGGACGAATATCGGCGCGGGCTGCCGCCGGTAGTGATCGAGGATGTGTCCGCCAACGACCAGCAGGTAACGATGCAGTCGCCGTTACGCTTGCCGGCCGGCAAGCGCAAGCTCGAGTTCCATTACGCCAGCCTGACTTTCAAATTCCCGCGCTTCATCCGCTATCGCTACCGGCTGGACGGCCTGGAGCATGAGTGGAATGAACGTGGCAACCAGCGCGTGGCGCAATACACCAACCTGCGCCCGGGGCATTACCGGTTCCTGGTCAATGCCTCGCTGCCTGGGCTCGGCATGGGCTGGAGCAAGGACATCACTGCACTGGATATCGAAATCAAGCCACTGCTCTGGCAGCAGCCGTGGTTCATCCCGCTGCTGGTGTTGCTGGCTGGCCTGCTGGTTGCTGGCATGTATCGCTGGCGGCTGGGTCATTTACGGCAACGCTCGGTGCAACTGGAAGACCTGATTGAACAGCGCACCAGTGACCTGCGCGACCGCACTGACCGCCTGATGGAATCGGACAAGGAAAAGACCTTCCTGCTGGAAAAATTGAAGGATCAGGCCGAGGCATTCGAACGCCAGGCACGCGAGGACGCGCTGACCGGTTTGGCCAACCGGCGCAGCATGGACGAACAACTCACGCGTGCATTCGCTGAAGCAATTGCGAGCGGTCGCCGACTCAGTGTCGGGCTATTCGACATCGACGAATTCAAACGGATCAACGACGGTTATTCGCATGCGGCAGGCGACCAGGCACTGATCGCAGTGGCTGACACCATGCGCGAGGAACTTGGCGCGCTGGGAATTCTTGCGCGCTGGGGAGGTGAGGAATTCGCCGTGCTGTTCGAAGGCCTGCCGCTGGAAGAGGCGCGGAACCGTTGCGAACGGCTGCGCTGGGCGGTGGAACGGTTGGACTGCAGCGCGTTCGCGCCGGGCTGGAAAATGACCATCAGTGGGGGCGTGGCCGAACGCACCGGTTTGTCGCATTACGAAAAACTGCTCAGCCGCGCAGATACATTGCTATACGAAGCCAAGCGCGCTGGCCGCAATCGCATCCACGGCTGAAGCCGGTCTCAGTTGCTGGCGGCAGTAGCGGCCTTGGCGATGTCGTCGCCATCACCATCACCATTAATATCGGCATTTACATCGCCATCGCTCCGATTCATGTCCGCATCCTTGCCAGCGTGCTGATAGACGTGCACATCGCGCTGCGGGTACGGAATATTGATGCCGGCATCGGTGAACTCGCGATGCACCGCTTCGGTCAGTTCGCTGCGGGTCTGCACGAATACCTCGGTCTTGATCCACGCACGCAGCACCAGGTCCACGCTGCTCTCGCCAAGGCCAGTCACCAGCACCTCGGTGGCGGGCTTGCGCAGGACCTCGGGATTGGCCTTGGCGACGGCAAGCAGTACTTCGCGGGCACGATCCACGCGTTCGCCATAGCCAATCCCCACCGTGATATCGGCGCGACGCAAAGGCTTATAGGTGAAGTTGATTATTGGCTTGGTGGTGATCTCGCTGTTGGGGAGCACGACCAACTCGTTCTGGTAGGTGCGCAAGCGGGTGGTGAAGATACGGACCTGCTCCACCACGCCTTCCACTCCGCCAACCTGCACCGCATCGCCGGCTTTGAACGGACGCTGCACGATCAGCATCAGACCCGATGCAATGTTGGACAGCGAGTCCTTCAGCGCAAGGCCAATTGCCAAGCCTGCCGCGCCAACCATCGCAAGCAGCGAGGTCGTCGGCACACCGACCTTCTGCAATGCGGCGATCAGCACTACCACCATCAGCGCCGCAAAGGCGATGTTGCGCAGGAAGCTGCGCAGGATCTCGTCTGCCTCCATCTTGACCAGCGACTTGTCGAGCAGGCGCGAGATCCAGCGCGCCAGCCACCATCCGACCAGCACGATCAGCAGTGCCGCAACGAAATCAATCGCCTTGTCAGCCAACCCGGCGGTCAGCCAAGCGCGTGGATCGAAGCCTGCCGCGGACTTGGCGATCGGATTGGTCATGCCTTCGACCGTGCCAGCGCCAGCCAGGTATCGACCACGGTGTCGGGATTGAGCGAGACCGATTCTATGCCTTGCTCCATCAGCCACACTGCAAGATCCGGATGGTCGCTTGGGCCCTGGCCGCAGATGCCGATGTACTTGCCCTTGGCGCGTGCGGACTTGATCGCCATCGACAGCAACTTCTTCACCGCCGGATCGCGCTCATCGAACAGGTTCGCCACGATCGCCGAATCACGATCAAGCCCCAATGTGAGCTGGGTCATGTCATTGGAACCGATCGAGAAGCCGTCGAAGATCTCCAGGAACTCGTCGGCCATCAGTGCGTTCGATGGCAGTTCGCACATCATGATGATCTTCAGGCCGCCGCCCTCACCGGATACGTCGCCCTGGACCAGGCCATTCTCGCGCAGCACCTCGATCACCTTGCGGCCTTCGTCGAGCGTGCGCACGAACGGGATCATCACCCACAGGTTATCCAGCCCCATGTCTTCGCGCACGCGTTTGACTGCTTGGCATTCCAGCGCAAACGCATCGCGGAAGGACGGGTCGATGTAGCGGCTGGCGCCGCGGAAACCGATCATCGGGTTTTCTTCATGCGGCTCGTAGCGCGCGCCACCAATCAGGTTGGCGTATTCGTTGGACTTGAAGTCGCTCAATCGCACGATCACGGGTTTCGGCGCGACCGACGCAGTAATCGTGGCGATGCCCTCGGCCAGGCGGTCCACGTAGAACTCGACCGGCCCGGCATAACCGGCGATGCGTTCGTCGATCTTCGCCTTGGTCGCCGAATCCTGCAGGGCATAGTCCAACAGTGCCTTGGGATGCACGCCGATATGGCTGGCAATGATCATCTCGAGCCGGGCCAAACCAATCCCCGCATTCGGCAACATGCCGAAGTCGAACGCACGGTCCGGGTTGCCCACGTTCATCATGATCTTCAGCGGCGCCGGCGGCATGTTGCCGAGGTCGGTGGTGGTGCGCTCAAAGGGCAGGGCACCCGCATAGATGAAGCCGGTGTCGCCTTCGGCACAACTGACGGTGATCTCGTCGCCGTCCTTGATCCGGTCCAGCGCATCGCCGGTGCCGACCACGGCCGGCACGCCCAATTCGCGCGCGATGATCGCGGCATGGCAGGTGCGGCCGCCACGGTTGGTGACGATGGCGGCGGAGCGCTTCATCACCGGCTCCCAGTCGGGATCGGTCATGTCGGCCACCAGCACGTCGCCAGGCTGCACGCGAGCCATGTCTTCCAGCGAACGCACGACACGAGCGATGCCACTGCCGATCTTGCTGCCGATCGCGCGGCCCTCGACCAGCACGTCGCCGCGCTCGCCCAAGGTGTAGCGCTCGAGCTGGGTCGCATGCGCACGTGACTTCACCGTTTCAGGCCTGGCCTGCAGAATGAAGAGCTTGCCGCTGACGCCGTCCTTGCCCCATTCGATGTCCATCGGGCGGTCATAGTGCCGTTCGATGGTCAACGCCTGCCGCGACAATTCCTGCACGTCGGCATCGCTGATCGAGAATTGTTTTTGCAATTCCGCAGGAGTGGCTTCGGTGCGCACGCGTTCGCCGGGCACATCGGAATAAACCATCCGCAATTGCTTGCTGCCCAGCGAGCGGCGCAGGATCGCGGGCTTGCCGGCGGTGAGCGTGCGCTTGTAGACGTAGAATTCGTCCGGATTCACCGCACCTTGCACAACCATTTCACCCAGGCCATAACTGGCGGTAACGAAGACCACGTCGCGGAAACCGGATTCAGTGTCGAGGGTGAACAGCACGCCGGAAGACCCGCAGTCCGAACGCACCATCAGCTGCACGCCGGCGGACAGGAACACATCTTCGTGGGCAAAACCATGATGCACGCGATAGGCGATCGCACGGTCATTGTAGAGGCTGGTGAAGACTTCCTTGACCTTGCGCACCACATCATCGGCGCCAGTGACGTTGAGGAAGGTCTCCTGCTGGCCGGCAAAGCTGGCATCCGGCAGGTCTTCGGCGGTTGCCGAGGAGCGCACAGCCACAGCAACATCGCCTCCCCCATTGTCCGCGCACAACTTCGCATACGCGTTGCGGATGTCGTTGTCGAGTTCAGGTTGCAGCGGCGCATCCATCACCCAGCCACGCACCAGTGCACCAGCAGCCGTCAATGCAGGCACATCCTCGACATCAACCGTGGCCAGCTTGTCGTAGATCCGCGCGTGCAGGTCGTTGTGGGCGATGAATGCCTGGAAGGCGTCAGCGGTGGTGGCAAAACCGCCGGGCACCGACACGCCAAGGCCGGACAGCTCGCCGATCATTTCACCGAGCGAGGAATTCTTGCCGCCGACCTGGGCCAGGTCGGACAGGCGCAGGTCTTGCAGCCACAGGACGTTCTTGATCAAGGCGGGGGCGTTCAAGGCAGGCTCCGTGTATGGGGAGGGCGACGCGAACTCGCCGAAACCGCTATTTTACAACGGCTACCCTCCAAGACTGACTGCGATTTCACGATGACCGACATACGCCCCGTGTTTTACGTCTCCGATGGCACCGGCATTACCGCTGAAACCATTGGACACAGCCTGCTGACCCAGTTCAGTGGGACTCGCTTCAAGACCGATCGCCTGCCGTTCGTGGACACCCCGGACAAGGCGCGCGAGGCGGCCCGCAAGATCCGCGCGGCCGGTGAGGCCGCCGGAATCCGCCCGATCGTGGTGAATTCCGGAGTGGACGCCGAATTGAACACCTTGCTGGCCAGCAGTGGGGCCTTGATGCTGGACGTGTTCGCGCCCTTCATCGCTCCACTTGAGCAGGAGCTTGGCGCCATTAGCCAGTCAACCGTCGGGCAGGCACATGGGATCGTGGATTTCGATGCTTACCATCGCCGCATCAATGCGATGAACTATGCCTTGACCCACGACGATGGCATGAACATCGACTATGCCGAGGCCGACCTGATCCTGGTCGCGGTCTCGCGTGCGGGCAAGACGCCCACCTGCGTGTATTTGGCCTTGCACCATGGCGTGCGCGCGGCCAATTATCCATTGACCGAAGAAGACCTGGAGGTCGAGCGCTTGCCGGCCAAACTGCGTGCCTATCGCAACAAGCTGTTCGGCCTGACCATCGACCCGATCCGCTTGCAGCAGATCCGCCAGGAACGCCGGCCGAATTCACGCTATTCGCAGCTCGACACCTGCAAGCGCGAAGTCGCGCAGGCCGAAGCAATGATGCGACGTGAAGGCATTGAATTGTTGAGCACGACGAATGCCTCGATCGAAGAGATTTCAAGCCGCGTGCTGGAGCACCTGGGCATCAGTCGAGGAATGTTCTGAGCCAGATGTCCTGAGCAATCGCGCGAGCATTGGCGGACGTGATGCCTGGAGTAAGATCGCTGTTGGCCTGATCAGGCTTGTTCGCGCCTCGCGATTCCGGCGAGACGGGCAGTGGATTCACTCACACCATTACCGGGAGACACGGATGCAGCGTCGCAAGTTGGCTTGGTTGATCTCCGTGGCAATCGCCTGCAGCAGTCTGGCGCAGGCCGCGACGCCGTCATCCGGCAAGAACGATGCGGCACTGGCGGCGCGCGTCGCCAAGGTGCTGGCGGACACCCCATTGATCGACGGTCACAACGACCTGCCGTGGGAATTGCGTGCACGTGGCGCTGTCGATCTGCGCGTCGACCATTCGAAGCACGACAAGGCCAAGGCTGGCCAAACGCCGCTCATGACAGATATACCGCGCATGCGTGCAGGCGGCATGGGCGGTCAGTTCTGGTCGGTCTGGATTCCCGCATCGATAACCGGCCCGGCTGCAGTGCAGATGACGCTGGAAGAAATCGACATCGTGCGCACGATGGTGGCGCGCTATCCCGAAGCGTTCGAGATGGCGTATACCGCCGCCGACATCGAGCGCATCCATCTTGAAGGCCGCATCGCCTCGCTGATCGGTATTGAAGGTGGCCACCAGATCAACGATTCGATGGCAGTGCTGCGCCAGATGTACGTGCTTGGTGCGCGCTACATGACCCTGACGCATACCAGCAATACCGACTGGGCGGACTCGGCGACTGCAGATCCCGAGCACCATGGACTGACGCCATTCGGCAAGGCAATCGTTGGCGAGATGAACCGGCTCGGCATGCTGGTCGACCTCAGTCATGTCTCGCCCGACACCATGCGCCAGGCGATTGCCGCCAGCGCCGCCCCAGTAATGTTCTCGCATTCCGGTGCACGTGCACTGATCGATCATCCGCGTGATGTGCCGGATGATGTGTTGCGGTTGGTTGCGAAAAACCACGGTATCGTGATGGTGAATTTTTATCCAGGCTATGTCTCCGCTGCGAGCGCACGCTGGGATGCAGGCCGTGCCGCGGAAAAAGCCCGTTTCAATGCGCCGCCCTACGGCGGTCTGTATATCGGCCAGCCGGAACGTGCCAATGCGGCGCTGGCCGAATGGGAAAAACAGCATCCCGCGCCGGTGGTGACGCTGGGCATGGTGGCCGACCATTTCGAACACATCCGCAAAGTGGCGGGCGTGGAGAGCGTCGGGATTGGTTCGGATTTCGATGGCATCCCGACTACACCCGAAGGGCTGAATGCGGTCGACAAATATCCGGCGTTGCTGATCGAGCTTGCTCGCCGTGGCTGGACCGATGCAGAACTTGCCGCGGTGGCTGGTGGCAACATGCTGCGGGTGATGCGCGAAGCGGAAGCTGTCGCCAAGCGCTTGCAGGTCACCGAACAGCCGTCCACGCTCACGATTGATGGCAAGCCGCTGGTGGCCGAGTAGGGCAAGCCAAAGCACGCAACAAGCTCCCCAACCTAGGCCTCGCAAACGTATCCGTCAATCCTGCCGCTATTGCCATCGCGCGTGTAGGATCAAGCCATGAGTGCAGCGCTTGCCCGCAGAGTTCCACTGCCACACATCAGCCGTTTCGGTTGGTTGATGGGCCTGTATGCGGAAAACCATGTGCGCCTGCAGCGGTTGTTCGAACCTGCGGATCTGGCCTGCGGTGCATACGTCTCCAGCATCGGCGATAGGCTCGACCTGCAGCTCGAAATAATCGAGCGACATGCTTATACGGTCGAACTGCGGATGAGCTATGGCCTGATCGATCCGCAGACCGGCCTGCGCGACCCCTCGGCGAGCCTGCGGCTGTATCGCGATGCGCGCCAGGTCGAGGCGACCCATTGCTATGCCGGTCGTCGCTGGCAGGACGTGATCGGTATGTATCCGCCGCCTCAACGCATACTCGACCACCGGCTGCGCATGAACACGTTCCTCGGCAAGTGGCTGGAATACCTGGCCGAGCAGGGGCATGGTGTCGCTACGCTGCAGTCGTGCCCGCCGGAAGCCGTCATTGCCTGATGCAAGAATTGGTAGTCCCCCACTTTTAACGGACATCAAAAGTGGAGCTAAGCCAGCGAATGCCAATCCTAAAGACCGTAACCATTGGTACTTAGCGGGCTACGCGGTCTTACTTCCAGAACACCGAGACGCCTAGCCCGGCCTGATAATCCGGGCTGCGGGACGTCAGGCCGAAGTTGGCACCAAGGTCGACTTGCACGCAGTCGTGCAGCAGCCAGGTGATGCCGCCGCCGGCTAGCGACCTCGACGTGCCGCCGCCGTTGAATCGCCCGACCTGCACGAAGCCGCCGAAGCCACCCTGAATCGGGAAGTTGAAATTCGCCGATTCCGTCCAGGTGTTCTGTCCGGCGCCGTGATCGACGTTCGCATACAGGCCCAGCGAGTGGTTGTCACCGAAGTCGCGTCCGGCCGCGACACCCAGGGACGTTACAGTGTGGCCATTGCTGAACGCAGACGACCCAGTGTCGACACTGATCAGCCCGAGTACCGCCAGCGTCCACACCTTGCTGTCCAGCAACGGCGCCCACTTGATCCCGAGTGCGCTATCACCCGTGCCTTCGACATCCGCATGCAGATTTTCAACGCGTGTAGTCATCCGGTTCCACGGCGAAGTGTGTAACTGCACTTCGATGTTCGATGTGAGTCCGAAGCGCAACACTGTGTCTGCGGCGTATGTGGTCATCCGCGCGCCGCCGTCACTGTCGCGTTCCATATCGGGCAGGCCTTGCTCCCATGCGAACGAGCCTGCTGGCAGCACCGCCGGTGCGAAGCTGAAGCTGGGACGATCGAACGGCGGAGTATCAGCCAGCGCAGCCCCGGGAAGCAGCAGGATAAGCACACCGAGGGCTGGGAAATTCATTGGTCAATTTTCCACTTATCTTCTTAGCACGCCACAAAAGAAAACGGGCCGCATCGCTGCGACCCGTAAACTATTGATCTACCAGTGATTTTGCTGGCGTCCCCAGGGGGATTCGAACCCCCGTGTCCACCGTGAAAGGGTGGTGTCCTAGGCCTCTAGACGATGGGGACGAGGCGCAAAATCCTTGAAGCTTTCCAGCGATGTGGTGGAGCCAGACGGGATCGAACCGTCGACCTCCTGCATGCCATGCAGGCGCTCTCCCATCTGAGCTATGGCCCCAAGATCTGGAGCCGCGCATGATAACGGCTGGCCCAAATGAGCGTCAAGCATTGATTGCATCGAATCTTGCCGATGCCTAGACGGCGAACCGACAAGGGATTCACCTACCTGGCAACACGTCTTGCGCCCATAGCTAGCAATGACGGTCGATGGAATCCTGCGGGGAATCCATTACAGGCCGGACATGATGAGATCCTTGCGACGTTTGCTGGCCTTGCTGCTATTGCTCGCCGGAAATGCCAATGCACAGACCGTCTACAAATGCGTTTCAGGCAGCGGCGCAGTGTCCTGGCAATCGTTGCCTTGCGCGCAGGGCATGCGCACGATGCGAAGCCTTGCCTACACACCCGAAGCGCCGATCACTTTGCCTGCATCCTCACACGCACCAGTCAAAACAGTAGGGAGGTCACACCCCAAGTCGGGCTACCACCGGGTATCGGCGCGTGCACAACGCCCTAAACCGGACGCCTGCGCCCGTGCACGCGAACGTCGCCAGGCAACGCTCGAGCGTGTGGGCCTGAAGCGCAACTTTGACCTGCTCAGCAAGCTCGACGCCGATGTCCGAAGCGTTTGTCGCTAGATGTTCAAGACGCGGCTTCGGGCCACTGCTGCGGGACCTTGCGCAGCTTGTCCAGCGAGTAACCCAGCACCTTCAGCTTGGACAGCGCCGCCTGGTAATCCTGTTCGCTGATGGTCGGCGTACGCGCCATCACCCAAGCGTAGTCACGCTTGCTGCGCCCGATGATGGTCTGCGAATAATCGTCGTTGAGCCCCACGATCACGTATTCGGCCTTGATGGGCCAGAACACCTGCATGTCCCAGACGGCGTTGTTGGTGCCGGCGACTACGCGCCCGACCGGATGCATGATTTTCACTGGGGCATCGAAGCCGCCCTTGCGAAAACGGAACGTCGTCTCGATGCGGCCGTCCGGCTGCAGCACGTAGGACTCCACCGCGTTGTAGGCCTCACGCTCGGGATAGGACGGGATGTTTGCGATCACGTACCAGTCGCCCATGAATTTTTGCAGGTCGACGTTCGCAACCGGGGAAATCGTTGGTGGCGTGTGCGCGCAACCTGCGCCAAACAGGAGGGCCACGATCGAAGCCAGTACGCGCATGTGTGTGTTCTTCATTTTATTGCTCCTTGCGGAAACGGTAGTGGCTGACCATCCATTCCCGGCCTTGGTCGTAGCCGAACAACTCTGCACAGGCCATCCAGAACATCCGCCAGCGATGGAACCACAGGCCTGCGGCATCGCCATAGGCTTCGCGCAACACCGGCATCACCACGTCGCGATGCTTGTCCTGTTCGGCCAGCCAATGGTCGGCGGTTCGCTGGTAGTGGCGGCCATCGACCAGCCATCGTTGCTCGATGCGCAGCTGCTGCTGGAACCACAACAAGGTATCTGCCGAAGGCATCAAGCCACCCGTGAAGAAGTGGTGACCCATCCAGTTGTCCTCGCCCTCGGTCTCGAACGGGTAGAGCAGGGTCTTGTGGCAGAAGATGTGCACGAACAGCGCGCCACCGGGGCGCAACCATCGGTTGATGCGCCTGAGCAAGGTCTCGTAGTTGCGCATGTGCTCGAACATCTCGATCGACACGCAGCGGTCGAACTGGTCGGCCTGCAATTCAAGCTGGTTGACGTCACAGGTGACGATGCGCACATTGTCCAACCCACGTTCGCGGCAGCGTGCTTCGATGAACTCGCGCTGCGGGCGTGAGTTCGACACTGCGGTTATATTCGAATTCGGATAGCGCTGCGCCATCCACAAGGTCAGTGAACCCCAGCCGCAGCCAAGTTCCAACACGTCCTGCCCGTCGGCGAGTTCGGCGCGCTCGCCATACAGCTTGAGCATGGCCTCTTCGGCCTCGGCGAGGGACTCGTTACCGGTCGGGTAATAGCAAGACGAATACTTCAGGCGCGGCCCGAGGCAGTGCTGGAAGAACGCGGGCGGCAACTCGTAATGCTGGCGGTTTGCGGCATCGGTGTGGATGGCGACCGGGCTGTCGCGCAGGATCTTTATTTGTTGCCGGAAGCGCTGACTGACCGCTTCCGGGCCGCCTGCCGATTCCTCATTCAAGCGCAGGGCGCACATCCGGCGGATGCCAGCACGCAACAGTGCATCCGGCACCAGCCCGCGTTCTGCCAAGCCAAGCAGGCCGGGCGCGGCGGTGTCACTGTCAAGTTGCAGGGTTTCGGCGAGGGTATTCATGGCGCATTCCTTACAGGTTTTTTTGATGACGGTTCGGCGGGTGTCTTGGGAAACCACGGGAACAACATGGGCGTGGTCTGCTGGTAGTCGCGGTAGTCATCGCCGCGCGTGCGCAGGGCCTGTGCTTCGGTGTACGGGATGCCGCTGACCCATCGCAGGAACACGAACATCACCAACGGCCCGGCCCAGGCCAGCCACCAAAGCGGCGAGCCAACAGCCAGGCAGACGTAGGCAAACCAGTGCAGCCACTCGAAAAAATAATTGGGGTGACGCGAATAGCGCCAGAGACCATCCCGACAGGTGTACCCCTTGTTCGCCGGGTTGGCGCGGAAACGAGCCAGTTGCCGATCCGCCGCGGCTTCGCCGAACACGCTCAGCAACCAGAAGGCGACGCCAACCAGTATCCACATGGTGACGCTCGGCTTTGGATTGCGGGCGACCGCAACGAAGGGCAGGGCGAACAGCACTACCAGCAAGGCCTGGAACTGAAAGAACGCGAACCACTTGCGTTGGTCTTGTCCAAAACTCTTTCGCATGTGTGCGTAACGCCCGTCTTCGGGTTCGCCCAGCACGCGATGCAGCAGGTGGCCAGCAAGCCGCAGCCCCCAGAGGCCGCCCAGCACTGCCAGCAGGACGCGGGGGAGCAGTGCGCCATCCCCCAGCACCGCCGCAACAACGGCGGCTCCGCCAACACCTGCCGACCACACCACATCGACCATGCCGGCATTGCGATGGCGTTTCTGCCATAGCCAACCAACTGTCTGGGCGGCTACGGCCAGTAGCCAGATCACCAGTAAACTCATGCCTGCACTCATCGGGCCAATCGTCATTGCATATGCTCCGGTTGCAATGTGGATTCTGTGCTTTCAACAGCCCAGCGCTGGGTGAGGACCGCAAGCGCGGCCAATGCGATGGCCCAACCGATGGCCAGCAGGGCGATGGCATGCCATGCAGGTGCTACGAAGATGACGGCATTAAAACCACGCGCTGCGCCCAGATATGCCAGTGGCCCACCGATCCCGCCCAGCAATGCCGCCATCACGGTCTTGCCGCGCAGGAACGCCATCGAATGATTAAGCGTCATCGCAAACGCCATCCATAGCGCGAGGATCCAGACCGGTGCGGGTAGGGACAGCAAGGGTGATGCGTAGTGCAACCAGCCGACGGCCACCAAGGCGCCATCCAGCAGAAATCCGCAGATGAAAGTCGCGAGCAGTGCGCGCATATCTGATTTGCGGGTTGTTGAGGTGAAGGTCTGCAGCACGATGAAGACCAGCGACGCCGCAATTCCCAACCATGGCTGCCCGCGCGACGCACTGATCACGATCACGAACCAGACCAGCTGATAGCCGACGAGGTTGGCCCAGAAGCGCATGTCAGGCTGTGATCCAGTCGCTGCGGCTGGTATTGAGACCGGACACGAATTCGGCATCGCGATTGCCGGGCTTGGCCATCAGCAATTGCGCCACGCCGATCGAGCGCTCCATGAACCCACCTTCGCAATAAGCCAGGTAGAACTCCCACATACGGATGAAGCGTTCGTCGAAGCCCTGTGCGCGCACCTCCGGCAAGCGCGCCATGAAGCGCTGCCGCCACGCATGCAAGGTGCACGCATACGAGGACCCAAAGTCCTCCAGATGGGTCAGGGCCAGGTCGCTGCTGCGGGTCTTGGCATCGAGCATTACTGCTATCGATGGTATGAACGAGCCGGGGAACACATAGCGCTTGATGAAGTCGACTGAATGCAGCGCCTGCTTGTAGCGGTGGTCTTCAATGGTGATCGCCTGCACCAGCGCCAGGCCATCCGGCTTGAGCAGCGATGCAAGTTTGCCGAAGTAGGTGTCGAGGTACTGCGCACCGATCGCCTCGATCATTTCGATCGAGACCAGCTTGTCGTAGGTACCCTTCAAATCACGGTAATCCTCAAGCAGCAGGGTCACGCGATCCTGCAGGCCGGCTTCGGCGACACGCGAGGCGGCCAATGCATGTTGCTCGCGCGAGATGGTGGTCGTGGTGACGTGGCAACCATAGTGGCGCGCGGCATGCACCGCGAAGCCGCCCCAGCCGGTGCCGATCTCGATCACGCGATCGCTGGGCTGCAATCGTAGTTTCTGACAGATGCGGTCCAGTTTGCGTGTGGATGCTGTTTCCAGATCATCATCGTCGCCTGCATACAACGCCGAGGAATACATCAGGTCGTCGGACAGGAACAAACCGAAGAACTCGTTGCCGAGGTCATAATGCGCGGCGATATTGCGTCGGGCTCCATCGCGGGTGTTCTTGCGCAGCGCATGCCAGCCACGCATCGCGATGCCACCAAGGCGGGCCATGCCGGTTTCCATGCCGTCCAGCAGCGCGCGGTTTTGTACCAACAGGCGAATCAGTCCGACCAGATCATCGCAGCGCCAGTGGCCATCCATCCATGCTTCACCGGCACCGACGCTGCCATTTGCAGCGACGGCACGATAGAACGCCGGGTCCAGGACCTCGATCATGATCTCAGGCGATGCCTCATTGCCAGCGAATTCCTGTGTACCCAGTGCATCGGTCACCCTCAGGCCGCGCCCACGCAACGCGGCCATCGTGGCGTGCAGGCGGTTGCGCAGCATGCGGTCGAGCGCGCCGTAGCGGTCGGCAGGAAGTTGCAGCGCTTCAATGGATCGGTTCATCAGTCGGCCCTGTGGTGTCGGGGGTGGTCGTGTACGGGAGTGCGCTTGAGCCACAGGCGCAGCGCCTGCCAGTGGATGGCACCGACGACCTGGGCGGTCATCAGTGGATACCGCCACAGCACGCGGGCCAGCGACTTGCCATCGAGCGGACTGCGTTGCAAGGACACGGTGGCATCGAATTCACGCTCGCCTGCGTTCATGACATCCATGTGGACATGTAGATCCTTGCCTGGCGCAGTGAAGCTCCAGTGATAGTCGCGTTGCATCGCCATGAATGGCGAAACGTGGAAGGCCTTCGCGAAGTCCCAATGCCACGCGCGCCCATGCGGCTGCGCATCGGCAATCGGCAGCACATAGGCGTGGCGTTCCTTCCACGGTGTGTTGGTGATCTCGGCGACCACATATTCCAGGCGCAGGCCGTCCGGCGCGTAGCAGTAGTAGAAGCTGACCGGATTGAAGACGAAGCCGGCATAGCGCAGGTGGGTGAGCAGGCGGATCGGGCCAACGTGACGCAAACCGGTGGTGGCGTGGATGCGATCACGCACGGCTTCGGCAAGCGGGACATCAGTCGCGCCGAGGTAATCCGCGCGGCGAAATTCGGCGAGGTTGCGGTTCCCTGACGACCACAACCAGCGTTTGTCGAAGAGCGTATCGACCTCGTCGAGGTCGAGATATATCTGGGCCATGCGGTAGCTGAATTCATGCGGCCGTGGGTAATGGCGACGATGCCGCACCGTGCCTTCATAGACGGCACTGGCCAAGCCAGAGTTGGCCAGAATCGCCATCCGGTCGCCGCCATCGCTCATGCCGGCACCAGCTCCGGATCGAACGAAGCAGCTGGCGATGACGAAGGGACAGGTTCCCATGCAACGCCAAGCGCGCGGGCAACGTCGACTGCACTGCGCATGCCGTCCTCATGGAAACCCCAACCCCAATAGGCGCCGGCGAACCAGGTATTGCGCCGGCCCTGGATTTCCGCTTTGCGCGATTGCGCCGCCACTGAAGCCTGGGTATAGACCGGATGCTGGTACTGCATCCGGCGCAGCACCTTCGCAGGATCAATCGCATCGGTGCGGTTCAAGGTCACGATCAATGGTTTAGGTGCGTCGATGCCCTGCAACAAATTCATGCAGTAGCTGACGGTGCAGGCATCGGCAGGATTCGACGGGATGTGTACATTCCACGCCGCCCATGCCCTGCGATTGCGCGGAAGCAGATGCGTGTCGGTGTGCAGCACGACGTCGTTATCCTGGTAGGGTATGGCGCCTAGGATCTCTGTTTCGGCTTGTCCTGCATCGGCCAGCAGGCGCAACGCCTGGTCACTGTGGCAGGCCATCACGACCTGGTCGAAACGCTCCCTGCGGTCTGTGGTCTCGATTTCTACACTCTCGGCGTCGCGGCGCACGCCAGTCACAGCGGTTCTCAGGCGCACATTTACACGCCAGTCCGCCACCATCGCCTTGACATAGCCTGCCGAGCCACCTTCCACCACGCGCCATGGCGGGCGTCCGCTGACCTGCAACATGTGGTGGTTGTCCATGAACTGCACCAGGTAACGCGCCGGGAATGACAGGATCTGCGCTGATGGCGATGACCATAGTGCGGAGGCCATCGGCACCAGGTGATGGTCGCGGAACATCGCGCCGAAGCCATTGGCATCAAGGTAGTCGCCCAATGCCGGACCGGGGCCATCGCCTTCGAGCAGGGCCGGAGCGATCCGGTAGAAACGGCGCAGGTCGCGCAACATGCCCCAGAAACGCGGCGAAACCAGGTTGCGACGCTGGCAGAACAGCCCATCCAGCGAGGTGGCGTTGTATTCCAGTGGATCGCGTCCTTTCTCGGGGTCGCCATGCACGGAGAAACTCATCGTGGTCGGCTTCATGCGCACGCCTAGCTCATTGAACATGCCTGTCAGCAGCGGGTAGTGCGCTGGGCTGTGCACGATGAACCCGGTGTCCACGCGGAAATGCTGGCCATCTAACTCGATGTCGTGGGTATGCGTATGCCCGCCGAGATAGTCGCCGGCCTCGAACAGCACGACCTCGTGCCTGCGCGAGAGCAACCATGCCGATGCCAGGCCGGAGATGCCTGAACCAATGACGGCGATACGCATGTCAGCCTCGCACCTTTGCCGTGACCCACGCCGGGATCGGCTTGAGGTCACGTACCAGCCCGAACATCGCCATCAGTCGCAGCACGTACCAGGTGACATCCACTTCCCACCAGCGGAAGCCCTGGCGCACCGTGCCGGGGAAGAAATGGTGGTTGTTGTGCCAGCCTTCGCCAAAAGTGATGAGCGCCAGCCAGACGTTGTTGCGGCTGTCGTCCCTGGTGTCGAAACGCCGCTTGCCAAAGCGATGCGCGAATGAATTGATGGTCACGGTCGCGTGGAACAGCACGATGGTCGAAACGAAGAAGCCCCAGACCAGCATCTGTCCGCCACTGGTTCCCAACTGCGGCTGGGTGTGTTCCAGCAAGACGCCAAGCCCGTAAAGCAATGCGGCAAGCACCACCGGCACTAGCGTGTCGTAGCGGTCAAGCCAACGCAGTTCGGGGTATTTGGCCAGATCGGGAATGCGTGACCAGTCGGTGCGGAATGCATGCGGGGTCAGGAACCAGCCGGCATGGCTCCACAGGAATCCACGCAGGCCGGGGGAGTGCGGATCCAGCGCGGTATCGGCATGGCGATGGTGATTGCGATGGTGCGCCGCCCACCACAGCGGCCCGCGCTGCACGCATGCAGCGCCGACAAGCGCAAACAGGAATTGGACCGCGCGGGACGTTCGAAAGGTCTTGTGCGAGAAATATCGGTGATAAAAGCCGGTAAGCGCGAACATCCGCACTGCGTACAGTGCGGCTGCTACCCAAAGCGCAACCGACGACACGCCAACCCACAGGACTGCGATGCAAGCCAGGTGCATCGCGATGAAAGGCACGGCGCGCAACCAGTCGATGCGGTACTCGTCGATATTGGCGCTGGCAGCATCATTGGCCTGCGTATCGAACCAGCGACGAGTGGATGCCGCCAAGCCTGTCCGTGGCCGCTGGCCTTCATGGACGGTATCGCCTTGCCCGGAGTTGGCAAGGCTCGGGCTTTCGCCGGGATCCAGCATCTGGTGCATCCTGCAAGGGTGATGCGGTATGTACGGTCACCAGCCTTGCTCGGATGCACCTGGATCAGATCGTGACGATGGCGCCCTTGGCGACGATCGGACCGGCAGGCGCGGAATGTGGCATGCCTTCCTGCGCTTCCAGGGTCACTGCCAAGGTGGAGCCTGCAATCAGGGCTGTACGCACCGAAGCGGGCACGTCGATGCTGTGCGCCTTTTCGTTGGAGACGAAGCCCAGCGATATGGGTGCCTGGCCCGCGGGGATGACCCAAAGCTCGTCGACTTTGCCACTGGGATCTGCAGGCCTGGGCACCGGCACCATCAGGACCTTGCCGCCGCTGGCATCGATCCTGGCGATCCAGCCTGTGGCGCCGTCATCCGTGGCAAGAACCGTGACCGGACGAGCAACCGCTTCTTCGGTTTGTGGCGGAACTTGTGGTGTTGGCAGCTGGACCACGACCTGCGGTGGCAGGGGTACCGGCGCAGCGCCGCGCAGGCCGAAGACGATCGCGGCCACGCTTGCCGCTGCCGCAAGAGCGGTGGCGCCACGCCAGAATCCGACGCTGTTCCAGAGACCCGTCGGGCTGCTGGCAACCGCGTTCCAGCCCAGTTCACTGCGGATCCGGGGCCAGACATGGGCTGATGGCGCGACCGGCTCGGCGCGGGTCATCCATGCGGAGAAGCGATCCTCCCACTGCGCAACCAAGGCGGCAAAGCTGTGGTCTGAGGCTATCCTGGCTTGCGCCTGCACGCGCGATTGCGCATCCAGCACGCCAAGCACGTACTCGCCTGCGCGCAAGTCATCGCTGGGCGGCAGGTCGTTGTCGTCTTCGATGCGGTCGATGGGCGAACTCATGATTCAAGGCACGCGCGAAGTTGCAGCAGGCCGCGGCGGATCCAGCTCTTCACCGAGCCGAGCGGCGAACCCGAACGGGCCGAGAGTTCCTCGTACGTGGCACCTTCGAAGAACGCCGTGCGGATCAGGACCTTGCGCTTGGGCTCCAGTTGCTCAATGCAGTCGTCCAATTGCGCGCGCTCCATGCCGGATTCGGCATGCGCAACCGGACTAGGGGAGGGATCTTCCGCAAAATCAAGTACTTCAATGGGGGCGCGCAGCGCCGAAGCCGGCTGGCTGCGCAGGCGGTCGATGCAGCGATTGCGCGCGATCGTACCCATCCAGGTGCTGGCGCGGGCACGGGCGCTGTCGAACTGGACCGCCTTGCGCCACACGGTGACGTAAACCTCTTGCAGCACGTCTTCGGCCTCGCTGCGATCACCCAGCACGCGCATGCAGACGCCAAGCAACATGCTGGAGGTGGCCTGGTAGAGCGAATCGAATGCACGCTGGTCGCCGCGACCGGCAGCGCTCAGCCAAGCATCCACCTGTATGGCCTGCTCATCCCGATCAAGCAACGTTGAAGCGGTCATCCATTCCCCTCGCAGGACTGACTGGCATCCCCGGATGGGGCTGCGGTATTGCGAGTGGATGTTATGCCATGGGTTGATGTGCCGCGACAACCTGCGTTGTCGCCATGGGCCTGGTGATGCTGAATGGGCTGTTGCGATGGTGGTTGGATGGAAGGCCATGATTATGTCCCGCATTGGCCGATCAGGGGCAAGCTGCGCACGGTTTCGATATCGCCTGCACTGGCGCGTTGGCCCTGCAGACCACCCGGGAATTCGATGCGCACGGCCTGGTTGCGCCCGCGTGCATCATGGATACTGCCGATGCCCTTGAAGCGCAGCAGGCGTCGATCGCTGCTGCGATAGTCGAGGTCGGTATCGGGCGCAGCAAAGCCGTACCAGGTATTCAGCTTCATTCGCAGATGGGTAACTCCAACCACTGGCTTCAGCTTCACTCGCTCGATGCTGACCTTGAGGAAGCGCAATGCGCTGGGCAGCAGGAATTTCGCGCTGATGCCACCTTCGGTCGAAAGAAGCGGCCATTGAGCGCGGACCATCGCATCGAAGCCAGAATCGATGATGGCGTTCGCGGGGATTTCCAGCGTCTTCCTTTTCTCTGCAGTCGAGCTCGACTTCTGCCAATAGACGTCGCGATCGTCGGCACTGGTACGCACGCCTTCACGGTAGCCGGTACGCCCGTCAATGAAGTCGAAGTCCGGTGTTGCGGCACCAGTGCGCTCCACCACGATCTTCCGTGCAAAAGCCGACCCATCCATGCAGCGGTACAGAACCAGTCTTGCTGGTTTGCCGCCTATCTCGTACAGCATGTGGGTTTCACGATATATAGCCGTACCATCCTCCAGCCTGTAAGCCGTGCCTTCGTTTGTCGTAGCCGTTTGGCCCGAAGCAGGCAATGACACCAGTGCAAGCAGCAGGCCGCCGAATGTGAGATGCGCGCGTTGGATATGCGAGTAAGGCATTGGCGTGGCCGATGGAGGTCCGTTGCGGTGGTGTCACGGTCTATACGCGGCTTTTACGCGTTCGGATGCAAGCACGGTGCTGGCAGCGTCAGCTGTTCACTATGCATCCGCACCCTCGATTGATCCGTATCCGAATGGTTGAAACAAGATAGGAGGGGACCTTGCAACAAACAGGCTTGATCAGGTTCATTGCGGTATCGATGCTGGCGCTTTGGCTGTCGGGGTGCGAAGCAACGGTCTTCCGCTTCGTCAATCGCGGCCTTCCGCCACCCGACCTGACGGTGACCTTCGCGCCCGACATCGGCTTGTCGATGGACGTCTACAGGCCTCGGATGGTGACCGCAAAACCGGCGCCGGTGGTGGTGTTCTTCTATGGGGGCTCGTGGCAGCGCGGAAATCGCGCGCAATACAAGTTCGTCGGTGAGCGGCTCGCGGACAACGGTATTCTGGCTGTTGTGGCGGACTACAGGACGTATCCCAAGGCGATGTTCCCGGCTTTCATGGATGACGCGGCGCGTGCGGTGCGCCGTGTCCATGACGATGTCGCAGGGTGGGGCGGTGACCCGAACCGTATCTTCATTGCCGGACATTCGGCTGGCGCACAGATCGCGGCATTGTTGGCCACCGACCCGCGCTACCTGCTTGCGCATGGCATGGAACCAGGCCAGCTGGCGGGCGTGATTGGCCTGTCAGGGCCCTATGACTTCAACGTCACCGGCGACCTGGTGGATGTGTTCGGGCCGCCATCGCTATGGCCACGTGCGCAGGCGGTCAACTTCGTCGATGGCAACGAACCGCCTTTCCTGCTGCTGCATGGAACCGGGGACCGGGTGGTGGAATATGTGGATAGCGTGGAACTTGCAGAAAAGCTGCGCAGCCATGGCGTCCCCGCGACATTGAAGTTGCTGCCGGATGCCGGGCATCTCACGCCGCTGGCGGGCCTTTATGATCCGAGGCGAGCGCCGGATGTACTTACCGACATGCTGGCTTTCATCAAGGGCGACGACACTACGCAAAGCGTACGCGCCACCCACTGACTTCCATGGACTCATCGCCCCGTGCCGAATGCCATCGTCTGGTTCCGCAACGACCTGAGACTCAACGACCAGCCTGCCTTGCAGGCTGCGCTACGTCAGGGTTTCGATCCAATTCCGTTGTATATCCATGCGCCAGGGGAGGAGGGTGCATGGCCACCAGGTGCTGCCTCGAATGCATGGCGCCGTCGTTCATTGCTGGCACTGGATGCATCACTGCGCGAGCGTGGTTCGCGCCTCAATATCATGCGGGGCCCGAGTCTCGAATCTTTGCAGCGCGCAGCTGCCGACTGCAATGCCGAAGCCGTTTTCTGGAATCGGCGCTATGAACCCGCCATCGAGCAACGCGACGCCGGCATCAAGCGCGCCTTGCGTAGCACCGGACTGCGTGTCGAGAGTTTCAACGACAGCCTGCTGTTCGAACCATGGCAGGTAGAGAACAAGCAGGGCGATCCGTACCGCGTTTTCACGCCGTTCTGGCGCACTGCACTGGGGCAACTCCGGCTGCCAGTGCCCATGGCCGCTCCTGTACGGTTACCAGGAGTCACGCCTCTCGCAGGCGGGTTATCCGTCGGCGACCTGGAGCTTGCGCCCAGCCTGCATTGGGATCAGAGGTTCTGGATGCAGTGGACGCCGGGCGAGGTGGGTGCACAGGGATCACTATCCATGTTCATCGAACAGGCGCTGGCTGATTACGGCCTAACGCGGGATTTCCCGGGCCAGGCTGGCACCTCACGCCTGTCGCCGCATCTGCATTTCGGCGAAATTTCACCTTGGCAGGTTTCCCGCAGCATCCAGCAACTTCCGGAAGCCGGCAGCATCTACCTGCGCCAACTTGGTTGGCGTGACTTCGCCCACCACGTCCTGCATCACTTCCCTGACACGCCCGAGAGCAACTTCAACCATCACTTCGACGACTTTCCCTGGGCCGATGTGCCTGAAGCGAAACTGGATGCGTGGCGGCAAGGGCGTACTGGAATTCCAATCGTCGATGCCGGCATGCGCGAGCTGTGGGAAACCGGCTGGATGCACAACCGGGTGCGGATGATCGTGGCCAGCTTCCTGACCAAGAACCTGCGCGCCCACTGGCAACACGGTGCAGCATGGTTCTGGGACACATTGGTCGATGCAGACCTGGCCAATAACACCTTGGGCTGGCAATGGGTCGCGGGAACCGGCGTCGATGCAGCGCCGTACATCCGGGTGTTCAATCCGGTCCTGCAATCACAACGGTTCGACCCGGATGGCGATTACATCGCACATTGGATTCCCGAACTTGCAGGCCTCGCCGCTATTGATCGTCATGCGCCATGGCTCTCAAGCAATGGCGTCGGAGGCTATCCGCGGGTACCCATCGTGGATCTGGCCGCAAGTCGGTTGGATGCACTCAGGGCTTTCGAGCAGGTCAGAGCTGGTAGGTCAGCTATCTAGCCATGTCGGCTACGTCTTTGTCTGGACATAATAGACATTATGCGAAGTCAAAGAGGGTCAAGCGACCCCACCGCAAGGCAGCCAAACGGCAGCATTTTCCGGTCACAGCCTGCCGGTTCCGGGAAGCCCGCCTCAGCTGCATGTTGAGCGTGGAATCCTGTGCCGACCTGCTGCAAGTCAGCGAACGAACGATCCGGAATTGGGAATCAGCCTCGGCCCGAGTTCCCTACGCCGCCTATCGCCTGATGAGGGTCATGCGCGCTGGCAAGGTGCTCGGCCCGGACTGGGCAGGCTTCCACGTGTGGCGTGGCGTCCTGTGCACGCCTGAGGGCCACCGCTTCGAACCGTCCGACCTCGTGTGGCAATCGCTGCTGGTCCAGCAGGCCCGAGCCTTCCGGGAGTTCATGCGGGAGCGCAGAACAGCGGAAAACAGCGCATTCAGCTCTGCGCCGGGCGTAGCCCGGCGTGGGCTTGTCT
>NZ_JAQSDO010000015.1:0-718820 GCF_029945965.1 Thermomonas sp. | reverse complement strand
GCGGAAAACAGCGCATTCAGCTCTGCGCCGGGCGTAGCCCGGCGTGGGCTTGTCTTATTTACCCACAAGTCACAAATAAAAGGGGACGCCACCTCCCAGATTGCCCCCAAACCTGAACGAATCTCACGCCTCCGTGATACGCTCGATCCCGCGACGGATGCGCTGCACGGCTTAGGCCCCGGTGCCGTTATCCCGGTCAAGGTGCCATTGCAGCCGCTGGTACCCCGTCGCCTCGCTGGGGCGCTGCTGTGAGTCGCCGTGACCCTCAGGGGTTGGGACATGACCCCACCATCCTGCGCACGCTGCTGACGGCTTATCGCGGCTACCTGCCCCACCTCGAAGCCATGCGCCGCGAATCCAGCGAGGTTGCGGAGCTATTGGCGATCGCCAGCCTGGTCGATGAGTTCCACGGCAAGATCCTGAACGCGCAACGTCGGCTCGATCACATCCAGTCGCAGCGGTTCACCTTCGCACGCAGGGAAGCTGTGTATCAGGCGAGCATCGAATCGGCTCAGTCGGTTCCTCTGGGGGTCTCCCCATGACCGGCCAGACCAGATCGAGTACGGGTGCAGGGCGGAGCCCTGCGAATAAGGGCCATGGATGGCCCGCTTTAGGCGACCCCGCGGCCGCAGGTGCTGGAACCGACGGAGCGCTTTGCGCGACGGGTGCGACGGCATCTGCGGCCGCGCTGGGAGCCTTAGCGGTCGGACCCGCACCCGGTGAGCTGAACAGCCTGCACATAATCATTCCTGCCGACCTGCTTTTTTGTGGCCTGCAGGGGAAGGAATTGCCGCCTACTCAATCCCAAGTTAATCTCACCCTGCCCCGGGAGTTAATCGACGTGAGAACCCCTGCACAAGCTAGACATTATGCGAAGTATAAAGTGAAGCCAATGGCCGGGCCAAGCACCCGTCGATCAGGTGTCCGTGATCATCCGTTGTGTGTGTTTGGCGATCACGGCCTCTTCGTCGGTTGGAATAATCCAGGCTGAAACGGCGCTGGACGCGGTCGTGATCCGGCTTGCACCAGTGCGGTTGGCAGCATCATCCAGTTCGATGCCGAGCCAGGCTGCGTCGCGGCAGACGCGTTCGCGCACCAGGGCGCTGTTCTCGCCAATGCCAGCGGTGAACACGATCCCATCGAGTCCACCAAGCGTCGCTGCCAGCGCACCTAGATGACGCTTGATGGAATGCACGAAGAGGTCAATTGCTTCCTTTGCACCGGGGGCATCGCTGGCTTCGAGCGTGCGCATGTCGCTTGAGATACCGGACACGCCAAGCAACCCTGACCGGTGGTAAAGCAATTCCTGTATCTGTCGATCGTTCATTTGAAGTTCTGCCATCAGGTACAGCACCACGCCCGGATCGAGCGAGCCGCAGCGTGTGCCCATCGGCAGCCCGTCCAAAGCAGTGAAACCCATCGTGGTCGCAACGCTGCTGCCGCCCTGCATCGCGCACATGCTGGCGCCGTTGCCAAGGTGCAGCACCACCACGCGGGCGGATAGTGCCGGATCGCGTAGCACCATGACCGAGGCGATGTATTCGTAGGACAGGCCGTGGAACCCGTAGCGGCGCACGCCGTGCTCGGTGATGTCGCGGGGCAGCGCGAACGCACGTTCAACTGGCGACATTGTGTGATGGAAGGCGGTGTCGAAGCAGGCGATCTGCGGCAAGCCTGGCTCAGTCTCCAGCAGCGTCCGGATCAGCGCGAGGTTGTGTGGCTGGTGCAGCGGTGCAAGCGGTATCAGCGTCTCTAGTTCACGCAGTATGTCGGCATCGACCCTGACCGGCGATGTGTAGCGCTCACCGCCATGGACCACCCGATGCCCGACCGCGCACACGCGGTGGCCCTGCATCAGCGCCGGTAGCGTCTCCAACAGGAAGGCCATGGCGTCTTCGTGGCTGAGCGATGCGCCCTCCTCCCATGCCTTCGTCTCCAGCACGTCGCCGGCGCCGTTGTTGGCGATAAAGCGCGGCGACGCGCCGAGGTCCCTGATGCTGCCGGCAAGCATGCGCTGCAACAGCTTGCTGCGTGTGTCATATACCGCAAACTTGATACTCGACGAGCCGGCATTTATGACGGCAATGGCATCCATCATTAGTCCCCCCGACTCACGAGAACATTCCCTGTTGCCGTGCGTTCGCGACCCGGACCGCCAATGCGCAGGACATCAGCCGGGTCAGCCGGCTGTCCGCGCGGCTGGTGAGGATGATCGGGATGCGTGCGCCCAGTACAAGCCCGGCGGCTTCTGCGTTGCCGAGGAAGATCAACTGCTTGGCCATCATGTTGCCTGCTTCCAGGTTCGGCATCAGCAGCACGTCGGCGTCGCCGGCAACGTCCGAGACAATGCCCTTCTCATCGGCGGCAGCGCGCGAAATGGCGTTGTCGAAGGCCAGCGGGCCGTCGATAAGCGCACCTTCGATCTGCCCGCGCTGTGCCATCTTCGACAGGCAGGCAGCATCGATCGTGGACGGCATGTCCGGGTTCACCGTCTCTACGGCAGCCACGACCGCGACCTTCGCGATCGCATCCGTACCGTTCAACGCCTTGAACAGATAAACAGCGTTGCGCACGATGTCGGCCTTTTCCACAAGCGTGGGTGTCAGGTTGATGACGCCGTCGGTGATGAAGAACGGCTTGTGGTACGCCGCATCGATGAACGCATAGACGTGGCTCATCCGGCGTTCGGTGCGCAGCGACCTGGCGGCGATGACGGCAGCAAGCAGCTCGTCCGTATGCAGTGAGCCTTTCATCAGCGCCTGCACTTCACCTTGCACCGCCAACGCGCAGGCGTGTTCGGCGGCGGCATGGCTATGCTCTACGTCGTGCAGCGGCCAGCCTCGGATGTCGACGCCGGCCTCGTCGGCGGCCTCGCGGATGCGCACTTCAGGGCCTACCAGCACGGGCTCGATCAGGCCTTCGGTGGCTGCATCGAAGGCGGATTCGATGGCGTTCGCCTTGACCGGATGCACGATCGCGGTGCGCAGCGCCGGCATCGATTTGCAGGCATCCAGCAATTCGCGAGGGGTGGGAAGTTGAGTCATGAACCTGTTCCTTGGGGATTCAGGAATGTTTCCTGGGCCATTGGATGTCGACGCGGTGGCTCGAGGCATCGTCCAGCAACCGGAATTGCAATCCAGTCTGTGCGATGTCGTCAACTTGCAGCGTGGCTTCGGCGCCGTCGTGCTGACGGATATCGATGATGTAAACGCTGTCGCCGAAACGGTACTGCATGCGGTACTGCGACCACTCGAACGGGATCCGCGGCGCCAGTGCGAGCATGTCGCCGTGGCGATGCAGGCCAAGCAGCGATTCGGTCAGCAGCCGGTACATCCAGCCGGCCGATCCGGTGTACCAGGTCCAGCCGCCGCGCCCGATGTGTGGCGGAACCGCATACACGTCGGCGGCGAGCACGTAGGGTTCGACCTTGTAGCGGGCCACGCCCTCGGCGTCTTTGGCGTGGTGGATCGGGTTGATCATGCGCGCCAGTTCCCATGCGCGTTCGCCGTCGCCGAGCTCCGCGAATGCCATTGCCGCCCAGACCGCGGCATGGGTGTACTGGCCACCGTTCTCGCGCACGCCGGGGACGTAGCCGCGGATGTAGCCGGGGTCGATGTCGGTGGCATCGAATGGTGGATCCAGCAATTGGATCAGGCCGGCGTCGCGACGCACCAGGTGTTCGTCCAATGACAACATAGCCTGGCGCGCACGCACCTCACCGGCGGCACCGGACAGTACCGACCAGCTTTGCGAGATTGAATCGATCTTGCAGTCGCCGCTGTGATCCGAACCCAACGGCGTGCCGTCGTCGAACCAGGCGCGTCGATACCAGGCGCCATCCCACGCATGCCGTTCCAGGTCCTCGCGCAGTTGCGTGGCGCGTTCCTGGCAGCGCTCGGCAAACAGCAGGTCTCCGCGCTCTCGGGCGAGCGGCTGGAACCTGTTGAGCACGTCATAGAGGAAGAAGCCCAGCCACACGCTTTCGCCGCGACCACCCTCGCCCACGCGGTTCATGCCGTCATTCCAGTCGCCGGTGCCGATTAGCGGCAGGCCGCGCTCGCCGAAAAGATCCAACCCGCGCTGCAGTGCGCGCACGCAGTGCTGGTAGAGCGATTCGTGCAGGCCCGAGCGCGATGGCAGGTCGTAATACGACTCCTCGTCGGGGTTCACGCGGCGGCCTTCGATGTATGCCACCCGCTCGTTGAGAACGTCGCGGTCGCCGGTGGCGTCTACGTAGCGGCAGGTGGCCAGGGGCAGCCACAGGTAATCATCGGAACAGCGGGTGCGCACGCCGCGGTCGAGCGGAGGATGCCACCAGTGCTGCACGTCGCCGTCAACGAATTGATGCTCTGCGCAGAGCAGCAGGTGGCGACGCGCGAGCTCGGGCTTGGCGTGCAGGATTGCCATGGTGTCCTGCAGCTGGTCGCGGAATCCGAACGCACCGCCGGACTGGTAGTAGCCGCTACGCGCGAAATACCGGCACCCGATCGTCTGGTAGAGCAGCCAGCCGTTGACCAGAAGATCGACGGCCGGTTCTGGCGTTTCGACCTGCACCGCGCCCAGCGTGCGCAGCCAGCCGATGCGGACGTCGTCGAGCGCGTCGAGGGCGGCGTCGTGGCCGCGCGTGTCGCGCAAGGTGGCCAATGCATCGGCATGGGTAAGGCCCGCGCCGAGCCTGAACACGACATCCCGTGATTGGCCGGGCGCGAGATCCAGGGACACCTGAATCGCGGCACAGGGGTCGACGCCGGCGCCCATCCGTCCGGACAGATGTTCGCGCAGCATCGCCGCCGGTGCTCGCAGGCTGCCGTTGCGGCCAATGAACTCGCTGCGGTCGCCACTGGCGCTGCGGCGCGCGTCCTCGCCGTGCCAGCCGCCTTCGTCCACGGTTGCATCGAAGAACGCCACGCGCCCGCCAAACTCGGTGTTGTAGGCGTTATAGGCGAGCACCGCGCCGTGCGGATGTTCGGGCTCGGTCTCGGTGACCACGTGCATCTGGGTACGTGCGTGCAGGTCGCCCAAGATCCACTCAACGTACCCGGTAGCGCTGAGCCGACGCGTGCGTCCGCTGGTGTTGCGCACCCGCAGCATGCTGAACTTGACCGGCGCATCGCTTGCCACGTACACCCACAGTTCGCTGGCGATGCCGTCCTCGACGTGCTCGTAAACGCTGTATCCGAAGCCATGGCGCACGCGGTAAGCGCCCTTGCCACGGCAGGGAAGCGGCGTCGGCGACCAGACGTGCCCACTCTGCTCATCGCGCAGGTAGAACGCTTCCCCGCTGGTGTCGCAGACCGGGTCGTCGTGCCAGGGCGTCAGCCGGAACTCGTGGGCATTTTCAGACCACGTGTAGCCGGTGTTGGATTCGCTGGCCACGCAGCCGAATTGCGGATTGGCCAGCACGTTCGACCAGGGCGCCGGGGTGGCGTCGTCCTCTTGCAGGTCGATCACGTACTCGCGGCCATCGGCAGAGAAGGCACCGGTGCCGTTGCCCTCACGCAGCGGCATGGCCACTGGATCGAACGGCCATGGATCGACGCCGACGCCGGCCCCATCAGGCTGGTCGTCGTGAACCGGCAACGCCATCAGTTCGTACTGGGTGGGCTGGGGCTGCAGCGGGGGGACGATGATGTCGGGCACCTGCCTGCGCGCGACCTGCTCAGCCAGCGTGCCGCGCGCATCGCTGACGATCACGCGCGCGACCGACTGCAACAGGATCCGGTCTTCCTGCGGCAGTTGGTGTGCTGGACGCACGAAGATGCCACCCGGCCGGTCGATGACGTTGGCCTCCATGCTCGCGGTGATCAACCCCATGATCTGGTCCTGCAATTGCTGGCGGTAGCCGCCCTGCTCATCGTTCCAGATCACCAGGTCGATGGTCAGCCCCTTGAGCCGCCAATACGCGTAGGCCTGCACCATCTGGCGCACCAGTTCGATGTGCTGCGCGTCTGCAATTTGCACCAGCACGATCGGATGGTCGCCGGAAATCGCCTGTCCCCACAGCCCCGATTGCCCGCGTCGGTTCTGCAGCAGCAGTGCCTGCTCGGCCCGCAGCGCCGGATGCGCGTACACCACCAGCCCGGCGAGTCGCTCGTATAGCTGCGCATCGGCTTGCGAGGCGTTGATCTGACGCCGCACGACCTGGCTGTGCGTCCAGGCCAGGTCGAACACGCGGTCGGCAAGGCGACGGTCGCGATACTTGTCGATCAGCGTCGTGCACTCATCGCGTGCGCTGCCGATGCCGGTGACCATGTCGATGGACGCGGATGTGTACGGCGCCAGCGTGATGCGGCAGCGGATCGACACGATAGGGTCGAGTACCGAACCCTCGCTGCCCGAGAGCACACCCGCCTCGGTCATCGCGATGGGCGCGCGCGGATCGCGGCCACGGCCAACGAAGCGCGACCGGTCGGTTTCGTAAGAAATTTCCTCGATCTCTGCATCGTGCACGGCCATCAGGTGCAGCATCCATGGCGGCACCTCGTCATGCGAGCGTGCGCGCCGGGTGCACAGGATGGCCTGGCGGTCGGGTACCAGTTCGGTCTGTACGAACAGGTTGCTGAAGGCGGGATGCAGCTCGTCGGATATGGCGGGCGCCAGCACCACTTCCGCATAAGTCGTGATTTCGATGGTGCGTGGATTGCGCGTCTGGTTGGTGACGTGCAGCCGGCGTAGCTCGATGTCGTCCTCGGGTGACACCGCGATTTCCAGGTGGGTTTCGAAGCCGTGCTGCCTGCCGCGAAACTCGGCCTTGGCGTCCGAGAAAATCGCTTCGTAACCAGAGACCTCCACGCCCGTGGGCTGGTACGAGGCTGACCAGAACTCACCACTGTCCACGTCACGCAGGTAGCACCAGTTGCCCCACTGGTCGCGGGTGCAGTCCTCGCGCCAGCGCGTCAAGGCAATGTCGTGCAGCCGGCTGTAGCCGCCGCCTGCACTGGTGAGCATGGCGTGGTAGCGACCGTTGGAGAGCATCTGGATCGCCGGCCGCGGCGAGGACGCATTGCGGAAGATGCGCAACCGCGTCTCGGCGTCCTCGGACCCGATCGTGGCCCCTTCGACCTCGACCGTATTGGGGTGGAACGCGCCGGTACGCGGGATGCGCTCCTGCAGCAGTAGTACGGTCGCCTGGAACTCGGGATCGGACAGGAATCGTTGCTGCATCGGTTGGTCGTGCAGCAGGTAGTCCAGTGCGAGCAGCCCCATGCCCTGGTGGTGTGCCATGTACGAGCGCACCAGCGCGCGCGACTGGCCGTGCGGCACGCGGTTCGCGGTGTAGTCGACAGCCTCGTACATGCCATAGCGGCCGGAGAAGCCCTCCGCTGCCATCAACTGCAGGTTTCGGGTGGCCTCAGCCGGCGCCACCATCAGCGCCAGCATGCTGGCGTAGGGCGCAATCACCAGGTCCTGCGCCAGCCCACGCCGCAGCCCCAGGCCCGGCACGCCGAACGCACGGTACTGGTAGCTCATGTGCGCATCGACGGTGTTGTAGCCGGATTCGGAAATACCCCACGGCACATCGCGCTGGCGGCCGTACTCGATCTGCCGGGCCACGGAGGCCCTTGCGGTCTGATCAAGCAGCGAGCCTTCGTAGCTGGGCATCACCAGTTGCGGCATCAGGTACTCGAACATCGAGCCGCTCCACGACAGCAGCGCGGGATCGCCGTCGACGTCGGTCAGCAAGCGACCAAGCGAAAACCAGGCGTCCTGTGGAAGCTGGCCTTGGGCGATGCCGATGAAGCTGCACAGGCGCGCCTCGGAGGCCAACAGGTCGTAGAAGCCCGGATCAGGGCGATGCTCATCCACGTTGTAGCCGATGGTGAGCAGATGGCGGCTGCGGTCGTACAGGAAGCCCAGATCCATCTGCGCGCACTGCCCGGCAACGTGGGCCAGGCGCTCCAGTTCGATGATGCGTGCCATGGCCTGCGCCCGTATGTCTTCGGACGCATCGCGGGTGAGCTGGCGCAGCGTCGGCAACGGTAGGGTCGCCATTGCGGCAGGCAGCCACGCCAGCGCCGCCTGCCCCGCGTGCAATTGCATGAGCAGCTTGTGGCCCCAGTACGCCGCTTCACCGAAAGCTTCAGTAGCAGTGCCAGCCGGCGCGTTGCCTTTCGTCAGCGGGGTCGCCAGTGCCAGCAGTTCGTCCAGTGCCGCCGCTGCCGCGCCACAGGTCTCGGGCGGCGACAGAAGCAGTGCTTCGAGCCGGCCGCGCATGGTCTCCAACTCGCCTGGCTCACCAGCTTCCCTGCATGCCGCCAAGGTGTCGTGCAAGCCCTGCCAGGTCGCAGGCGCCAGCACAGTGCCATCCGGCTGCGCCAGCAGGCCTTGGCGAAGCGTCAGCAGGTGGCCTGAGAGGTTTCCGCTGTCGACCGTGGACACATACAGCGGCGGTAGCGGTTGCAGCGTCTGGGTGTCGTACCAGTTGTAGAAATGCCCGCGATGTCGCGGCAGCTGTTCCAGCGTCCCCAGCGCGTTGGCGACGCGCTCGACGACGCCATCGGGCTGCAGGTAGCCGAAGTCCTGCGCCGACAGGTTGGCCAGCAGTGACAGGCCGATGTTGGTCGGAGACGTTCGATGCGCCACCAGCAGCGACGGCAGTTCCTGGATGTTGTCGGGCGGCAGCCAGTGGTCAGCGGAGGTGACGAAGTCCTCGAAGAATGCCCAGGTCTGGCGGGACAACCGGCCGAGGAACGCACTCTGCTGGGCCGAAAGCACGTCCAGCCGCGGAGGGCGTGGTCGCCCGGTCCACCACGCCAGCCATGGCGAGAGTGCCCACAGCATGAGCAAGGGCGCGGCCACGGCCAACGTGCCCGGCTGCAGGCGGCCCAGGGCAAACGCCACTGCCAGCGCGAACAGCGGTGCCACCCACATCGAGCGCAGCGACGCCCACAGGCCGGCGCCAAGCACTTTCTCGACTTCACTGGATGGACTCCACTGCAGCATCCGCCGACGCGAAACCAGCATCCGCCACAAGGTCCGGACAATCGCGTCGAGGCTGTAGAACGCTTCGTAGGGCAGCAAGGCAGCGGCCAGGGTGATCCTCGCCAGGTCGCGCCCAGCGGCACGCGCGTGATGCAGCAGGTGCGCGCGCCATGGAAGTTCGTGCGGCTTGTCCAGCAGTGACGTCGCCGCCGCCAGCAGCGGTGCCACCAGCAGCGTCGTGAGCAGCCACAGCGTCCAGCCCAGCGCGTGCGGCGCATGCAGCCAGCCGATCACGAACAGTGCCGTGGTCGCCACCGCGACAACGCTGCGGCGCAGGTTGTCGAGCAGCTTGCCGCGCGAGAGCATTGACAGCGGATTGCGCTGCATGCGGCCCCCGCCGCGCGGCACCCATGGCAACAGCCAAGGCAGCAGCTGCCAATCACCGCGGATCCAGCGGTGGCGGCGCTTCACGTCCAAGGCATAGCGACCCGGATAGTCCTCGTACAACTGCACGTCACTGACCAGTCCGGCGCGGGCGTAGCAGCCTTCCAGCAGGTCATGGCTGAGGATCTGGTTGTCAGGGAAGCGACCGGCCAACGTCCGTTCGAACGCAGCGACCTCGTAGATGCCCTTGCCGACGAACGAGCCTTCGCCGAAAAGGTCCTGGTACACATCGGAAACGGTGCGCGTGTAGGGGTCAATGCCCGGCTCGCTGCCATACAGGCGCGCGTACCAGGTCCGTGGGCCACCGCCCATGCTCGCGCCCACGCGCGGCTGCAGGATGCCGTAACCACCCGAGACCACGCGTCGCGCCGGATCCATCCGTGCATGGTTCAAGGGGTGCGCCAGCGTGCCGACAAGCTCGCTTGCAGCGTCGCGCGGCAGGCGCGTGTCTGTGTCCAGGGTGATTACGTAGCGCACGCCCTGCAGGGCCTCAGGGTTGCCGACGATGCATGAGAACGCCTCCGCGCTGCCGTCGTGCAGTAGCGTATTGAGTGCGGCGAGCTTGCCGCGTTTGCGCTCGTGCCCCATCCAGCGGCGTTCGCGCGGATTCCAGGTGCGCGGACGGTGCAGCAGGAAGAACTGGTCGTGGTTGCCGGCGTGGCGCGCGTTCAGCGCCTCGATGCCACGCCAGGCTTCAGCAAGCACATCAGCATCGGTGGCAAGCGTCTCCTGGTCGGCGTCGAGGAAGTCGGTCAGTAGCGCGAAGCGCAGGTTGTCGTCGCGGTTGGCAAGGAACCGGACCTCGAGCGCGTCAACCAGCGCGTGCACGCCGTCGATGTCACCGATCATGGTCGGCACCACCACCAGCGTGCGCGCATCGGAAGGAATGCCTGCGGAGAAATCGAGCCGCGGCAGGGCCCGCGGATAGACCATGATGGTGGCGAACCAGTTGACCAGCACCACGCCCAGTTCGCTGAAGGCGATCACGGCCAGGATCCCCACCACCCAGAGCAGGTTGCGTTGGTCCAGGATGGCGCGGGCATCGTCCATCAGCCCCGCAGTGAAGAAGGCCACGATCGCCGCGATCGGCACGATGTAGGCCAGCAACGGCGTTCGCGCCGGTGCCGAGCGCAGCGCGACCAGCGGTTGCGCACGCATGCCGAGGGACCGCTCCAGTTGCGGCAAGCCGGCATCGATCAGGTAATAGCCGACGTGGGTGAGGAACTCCTCGCCCTCGCCTTTTGAATCACCCGCCTGGGCCAGCGCCAGCGCCGCTGCTGCCACCTCGATCTCGTCGCGCTTGCCGCGTCTTGCGATCCGTTCAACCACGTGGCGATAGCGGTCGCGGGTGGCGAAATCCATGCGCGCGTAGGTGCCATCGGGGTCTTGGCGCAGCGTGGCTTCCACCACGCTCATTGATTCGACGAAATCGCGCCAGTCGGTCATCGCCAGCAGTCGCAGGCTGCCGATGCTGTTGCTGATCGAGACCTGCTCGGCCGCCTGTTGACGACTTTCCTTCTGCACCAGCTGGGCAGTCCCCAGTTCATGGTCGGCCAGCCACTGCTCGATCCAGTGCAACGCCACGCTCAGCGAGGAACCCTGCCCTTGCAGGCGGCGAACGAGTTCGGCGACGAACGCGCCGCTGAGCGGCGGCTGCGCGCGCGCCATGTCGGCGATCACCAGCACTACGTTCTTTGGATCGGATTCGGTTATTTCGGCGAAGCGGTCGCCCCATTGCTCGGCAAGATCACGATCAATGCGGCCGTCGATCACCTGTGCGCTGACCCGGCGCAGGTTCTCGATCAGTGCCAGCCGCAGCATGATCGGGATTGCCCAAAGTTCACCCAGGGTAAGCGGCGTCAACGACTGGTAGGCGGCAATGTAGCGACCGAAGGTGTCGAGGTCGACGCGGCCGTCACCGTGCGAAATCGCGTTGAGCGCGATGTCGTACACGCGTGGCAGCTGGTCTGAAGCGCCACCCTCCAGGCGCGGCAGTTCGCGGCTGTAGCCCTTGGGCAAGTGGCGGCGCGCGATCTGTACCTGCTCTTCGATCAAGTAGAGGTTGTCGAGCAGCCAGTCGCCGGCCGGCGTGAGCCGCCGCTTGGCCTGCGCGGCATCGCCGAGCAGCCGACTCGCGCGCCTGATCACTGCTTGGTTGGCGCTCAGCCGTGCCAACAGCATGTCGGCGCTGCTGTTCGTACTCACGCGATGCGACATCGCCAGCACGCGACCATGCCGTTCCATCTGGTCCGCGCTGAGCAGTTGCGCGCGCAGTGGGAGTTCCCGTGGTTCGGCCGGCTTCCTGCTGCGCGCCGCCCGGCGCGCGAGCCACCGCTTGGACGTGTTGCCCTTGCGCATCAGTTGCCTAGCTCCACCGCGACGTGATGCACGCCGCCGTCATCGACCAGCGGAACCAGGCACGTAGCGACCTCGGGCTTCCGCCCGTGCAGTCCCATTTGCCCGGCGCTGAACAACAGCGCACGCAACGGCGGCTCGGCCGGCGTCGCAGGCGCCCCCACCGCCCTTCGCCAGCGCCAAATGCGTCTCCGCAAGCGCTGCCACCGACCCAACAATGTCCAAGCACTAGGCATTTCGGCAGCAGTATTTCAGAAACCGGATGATAGGAATGTCGCGAGCGTTGATAGCGCCACTCTCTGCCAGAAAGCTCGAGCATATGACTATGTGCGCGGCGCCATCGAGCCTGATGTTCATGCGGCGCCCCGCGGTATCTATCGATTACCCGTTGCCGAGACGGCGTTGCTGGAGCCGCCAGGCACCGATGGCTGCGATCACGATCCAGACCGTACTTCGCAGGGTCATGGCGATGAGCGTGCGTTGCGCGTAGGCACCGCCGAAGGCCACGTGCACGGCAAACGCCGCAAATACGGCGAGCGTTGCCACGGCGATGACGATGGCCAATGGCACTGCCCAGCGGTGTTGCAGCCAGAGGCCTGCACCGGCAATGACGTAGGCGAAGCCGGCGATGAAATTGAACCAGAGCACGAACGGGACATACTCACCGGCAGCAGCGCGGGAGGTCTCGCTGCCGAATAGCACCGTGCCGCCTTCCTTGATGGTCATAGCGCCAAACCCGATGGCGATCAGGGAAATCATCCAAACCCAGAAATCACGAGTCCTGCGCGTTTTCATGATCTGTCCTTCCTTCAGATTCGACGTGGTCATGTGTGATCGGTTTCGAAACAACTGGCAGTCCAGAGCTTCGGCTTCGGAACGAAGTTCAATTGAACGCCCTGCCCTCGCCGGCCTCCTCATGGGTCACGCCGTCGCGGATGTGGTACATGCGCCTGAACGTGGGGATGATTTTCTCGTCGTGGGTGACGACGATGATGGCGGTCTGGAATCTGCGCGCCATATCGTTGAGGATGCGGATCACCGCCAACGCACGTTCGCCGTCCAATGGTGCAGTGGGCTCGTCGGCGAGGATGACCGGAGGACGGTTCACCAGGCCGCGGGCGATTGCCACGCGTTGCTGTTCGCCGCCCGAGAGCTGCGCCGGCATGGCGGCAGCGCGATGCGCGACATCCAGCGCCTGCAGCATTTCCATCGCCGATGCCCGCGCTTTGGCATTCGGCACGCCGGCCAGCATCGGCAGCAGGGCGACGTTGTCGGTGGCATCCAGGAACGGGATCAAGTACGCGGACTGGAACACGAAGCCAATCTTGTCGCGGCGCAGTGCGCGCAGGTCGCGGATCTTCCAGCCGTTGTCATAGATCACCTCGTCGCCAAGGATCATGCGCCCCGCGGTCGGCTCGATCACCGCGCCGAGGCACTTGAGCAGGGTGCTCTTGCCTGAACCCGACGGGCCGATCAGGCCGATTACCTCGCCGGGCGCGACCTGCATATCGACGTGCTTGAGCGCATCGACCGCGGTGTCGCCGGTGCCATAACGCTTGCTCAGGCCTTCGATGCGGATGCCCTTGCCCGTCATCTCAGCCCCCGATCGCTTCGGCCGGATCGACTTTGAGCGCAGCACGGATCGCGACCAGGCTGGCGAGCACGCAAATGAGCATCACCGCGACAAAACCGGTGACAGCATCCTGCGGTTCAAGCAGGACGTACTTGGGGAAGTTCGGCGCCCAGAACGTGGCCGATATCTTGCCAACCACGAAACCGATCAGCCCGAGGCCGAGCGCCTGCTGCATGATCATCCCGGCGATGGTGCGGTTGCGTGTGCCGATGAGCTTGAGCACCGCGATCTCGCGGATCTTGCCGAGGGTCAGCGTATAGATGATGAAGGCGACGATGGCGGCGCTGACGATCGCCAGGATCACCAGGAACATGCCGATCTGCCGCGCCGAGGTGGCGATCAGCTTGCCGATCAGGATCTGTTCCATCTGCGGTCGGGTGTAGGCGGTGACGCGCTTCCAGCGCTGGATCGATGCGGCGACGTCGTCGGCCGATTGCCCGGACTTGACCTGGACCAGCACGGCATTGACGGAGTGGTTGTCGCTTTGAGAGGCGATCACCGCGTCGAGCAGTCCCGGCACGCCGGGACGGTTGAAGGCAGGATTCTCCGTCGTGCGTCGGCGGTTCTGAAGAATCGTGTCGTTGTCCTTGAGGAACTGCGCGTCCTGCGCGTCCTTGAGCGGAATGAACACCATTGGATCGCCGCTGGACGACACCATGCGTCGAGTCAGGCCAACCACGGTGTAGAGGTTGCGGCGGATGCGGATGCGGTCGTCCAGCCGGAAGCCGGTGGCGATGTCGGCAACGGCTTCGTAATGGCTGCGGGTAATCTGCCGCCCGGCGACGAGATATGGCGGCCAACCGGGCGTACCCGCCGCACCAGGGGCGATGCCGACCACCATCGTGCGCACGTCGCGCTCGTCCTTGCGGACCTGCATGGTCAGGTAGGTCACGTTGGCCGCGCGCGCGACCCCTGGCATGGCGAGGATGCCGCGGTAGAGATCGTCATAGAGGCTCGAGGATTCAGCGTAAGGACCGAGGGTGTCGCGTTGCACTACCCACAGATCCGCGCCGCTGTTGTCGAGCAGCGCCTTGCCGTCGGCCACCATGCCCCGATAGACGCCGGCCATGGTCAGGGTCACGCCGATCAGCAGCCCGAGGCCAATGCCGGTGAACAGGAACTTGCCCCATCCATGCAGGATGTCGCGCGCGGCGAGGTTGATCATTTCGCTACACCGCGGATGGACTCCACGACGTGGATACGGCTACGTGGCCCGAGTGCCTTTTCGCTGTATTCCACGACCTGGTCACCCGCCTTGAGCCCGGCTGCGACCTGCACGCGACCATCGAGGTCGGCCAAGCCAATTTCGACGGGAGTGAAGCGCAGCTTGTTGCCGTCCACGACTTGCCATACGCCGAGCTGCCCATCGCGGCGCACGACTGCGGCGTTGGGAATCACTGGTGCGGCCGGAAGTGCCGGCAGGGCGACGCTGACCTCGGCCAGTTCACCCACCGGTGGCAACGGTGCCGGAGGTGAGGTGAAGCTCACCTTGGCACGGGTTTCCTCGGTTACCGCGTCCGCCAAGGGCTCAACCCGTAGTACCTTGCCGTCCATGGGTCGATCACTGCGCGAGCGCAGGACGATGCGTGCCAGCTGCCCCGCCGCCAGTCCGGTAGCGCCGGCCTGATCGAAACGTACGTCAATCCAAAGGCTGTGCGGATCGATGATTTCCACCACGGCCTGGCCGGCAACTACTGTAGTGCCAGGATCGACGTCGCGTACCACCACCAAGCCATCGGTCGGTGCCACCAGTTGCAGGCTGGTCCGCTGCGCGATCGTGGCCTCGCGGTCTGCGCGACTCCGCGTGAACTCCTCGCGTGCAGCGGAGAGTCCGGCATCGGCGACCTGCAACTCCTGCCGTTTGCTTGCCACGACTTCCTCGCTGACCATTCGCGATGGCAGCAGTTGTTCGTAGCGGTGAAGCTGCGTACGGGCAAAGGCCTGGCGCGCTTGGGCTTCACGCACCATCGCGTCGGCACGCCGGAGCGAGGCTTCCTGCGCGCGAATGCGATCATCGAGATCGATGGCATCCATCTCGCCAAGCACCTGTCCCGCCGCCACCCTGTCGCCGACCTGCACGTCCAGCCGGCTCACGCGCCCGGGAAACGTGGGACCAATCCTGTGGATATAGCGCGCCTCGACGGTGCCGATACCAAACAGGTTTGGCGAGATGGCGTGCGTCTGCACGGTCGTGGTCGTCACGGCCACTGGTGACAAGGGACCGGAACGCAGGATCACGTAGGCGAACAACGCCAACAGCGGGACGAGTGCAGCCAGTAACGCCAGCGTTCGACCGCGCATGGGCAGTCGCGTGAGCAAGGATTCAAGTCGTTTCATGGCGCGCCTCGATGCCACGACAATAGATGTCGAAGACTCGCGGTGCGTCGCGGCGCATCCCGGCCACGTCACCGGCCAGCAGCGACTGCATGACCAGTCCCTGGACTGTGCCAATGAACAAGATTGCTGCTGCTTCACTATCGAGTGAAGCAGCTACCTCGCCGCTCGCCTTGCCTGCCTCCATCAACTTGTGCAGGCGCTGCTGGTAGCGCTCGATCAGCGTCTTCACCATGCGTTTGGCTGCGGTTGGTTCAGCGCGCTGCAGCTCTCCGAACATCATCCGCGGCACGCCGGGATGTTCGGTGACGAATTCAACGTGAGCCATGAACATGGCCCGCAACGCCGCCAACGGCAAGTCGATTCCTTCGGCGGCGCGTTCGATCCGGTTCAACAGGCGTTCGGCAACCCATTCCATGGTCGCCTGCCAGATCGCTTCCTTGCTGGGAAAATGCCGAAACAGGGCACCTTGAGTCAAGTGCATGTGCTTGGCGATGGCTGCAGTAGTGATTTCACTCGGATTCTGTGAAGCTGCCAGCTCGACCACTGCTCCAACCGTCACCGCACGCCGTTCTTCGGCTGGAAGATTCCTTGGACGTTGGGACATGGGCACTCTCAAAGATAGTAATCACTTACTATCTTTATCCAATATCAGAACGAATGCAAGCCTCCAAATGGCTACCGTGCTGACGTAACGTTCAGGCTGGCACCCTCCCCTATGCTCAGTCAGAGCGCGTCGATAACGCGCTTGAGCCGGTCACGCACGTCCGCGGCGACGCCGGCAAGGCCGGGATTGTCGACGGCCTGCATCGAGGCCACGGGATCGACGGCCGCAACTTCCACATCGCCGTTGTCGAGTGCCTGAACGATGACATTGCACGGCAACATCGTGCCGATCCTGGCTTCGACCTGTAGCGCCTGCCAGGCCATCTCCGGGTTGCAGGCCCCGAGGATGCGGTAGTCGCGGAAGTCCTTGTCGAGCTTCTTCTTCATCGTGGCCTTGACATCGATGTCGGTCAGGATGCCGAAGCCCTCTTGCTTCAAGGCGTCAGTCGCACGCGCGATGGCGTCATCGAAACTCGTGTCGGACAGTGTTTTTGCAAAATAATATTTCATGGTCTTGCTGATCCTTCTGCGATGGAGCGTTGATGTGAACATCCGTTCGTCCGGCTTCACCGTTTCGTGACATTCCGCTGGCCAGGCAAGTCGAAAAGCCACGTCGACCTGCTGCCTTACTTGCCGAGCTCCACCGCAACGTGATGTACGCCGCCGTCATCGACCAGCGGAATCAGGCACGGAGCGACCTCGAGCTGCTTGCCGTCCAGCTCACAGCGCGCGATGCCGCTGCAGGCGCGATGCGGATTGGTGACTTCTATCCGGTAGCGGCTGCCGCCATAGCGGTAGTCGATCGAGAACCCTGGCCAGTCGCGCGGAATGCATGGCTCAAGCCGCAGCCGGTCGCCCTCCAGGTTGAACCCGAGGATAGCCTCGAGACCAGCCCGGTATAGCCACGCGCCGGAGCCGGTGTACCAGGTCCAGCCGCCGCGGCCGACGTGGGGATCGACTGAATAGACATCGGCCGCCGCGACGTAGGGTTCGACCTTGTAGCGCGCCACCGCGTCCGCCGTGGCTGAATGGTGAATCGGGTTGATCAGCGCGAACAGGCCTTCGGCGCGGTCACCGTCACCCAGTTTGGCGAAGGCGAATATCGACCACTGTGCACCGTGCGTGTACTGGCCGCCGTTCTCGCGCAGGCCAGCTGGATACGCCTTGACATAACCGGGATCTAGCGCGGTGTGCTGCAGCGGCGGTGTGAACAGCAACGCGAGTTTTTCATCGCGCAGGATGAGCTGGCGGTCGACCTGTTCCATCGCGGATTTCGCGTGCGCCGGGTCGCCGCCACCGGCGATGACGCTCCACGACTGTGCGATGGCATCGATCCGGCATTCCTCGCTTTCGTGCGAGCCCAATGGCGTGCCGTCGTCGTAATAGCCGCGGCGATACCACTCACCGTCCCAGCCGCCGACGTCGAGGCCGGCGCGCACGCTCTTGGCCACCTGCTCCCAACGGCGCGCGCGTTCGTCCTCGCCCCGCGCCTTCGCGCAGGGTGCGAAAGCTTCGATCGTCGCGCACAGGAACCAGCCCAGCCAGATGCTCTCGCCCTTGCCCTGCTCGCCGACGCGGTTCATGCCGTCGTTCCAGTCGCCGGTACCGAACAGTGGCAGGTCATGCACACCCAGTGACAGGCTGGCGTCGATCGCGCGCGCGCAGTGCTCGTACAGGCTGGCGTCGGTGGTGGATGTGGTTGGGCGGTAGTACGCCTCGTGCGCGCCAGGCTCCAAATGCGGCCCCTCGATGAAAGGCTGGCGGGTGTCGAGCACGGCGGTGTCGCCGGTGACTTGCATGTAATGGCAGGCGACATAAGGCAGCCACAGACGGTCGTCGGTCATGTGCGTGCGGATGCCGTCCCCGCCCGGCGGCAACCACCAGTGCTGCACGTCGCCCTCTGCGAACTGGCGACCAGCCGCGCGTAGCAACTGCGCGCGTGTTTCGTCCGGACGCGCGATGCAGGTGGCCATCACGTCCTGCAGCTGGTCGCGGAAACCGTAAGCACCACTGGCTTGGTAATAGGCGGTGCGTGCCCACACTCGGCAGCACAGAGCCTGGTAGAGCAGCCAGCGGTTGAGTAGCAGATCCATCGCACGGTTGGGCGTGCGCACCTGCACCGTTCCGAGGATGTCGTCCCACTGTTGCTTCACCGCATGCAGCACGGCGTCGAGGTCGGCATCGCGGTAGCGTTGCAACAGTTCGCGCGCCGAATCCGCATCGTTCGCATCGCCGAGCAGCAGCACGATCTCGTCTTCGCCGCCCGCGGGCAGTTCAACGTGGGCCTGCAGCGCACCGCAGGGATCGAGTCCGACACCGGTGCGGCCGGCAAGCGGCTCGCCGTTTCGCAGCGCTGCGGGAGCAGACAGGTCGCCGTGGCGGCCTATGAAACCCGTGCGGTCACCATCGTGCGACTGCTGGCGACCGCGCAGGTCGATGAACGCCACGCGTTCGCCGAACTCACTGCGCCACCGGTTGCGCGCGAACAGTGCGCCAGTGTCGGCATCAAGCGAGGTGTCGACAAACGGCGTGGTGCTGGTGCCGTTCGGACCGAGTGCCCATTGCACGAAGGCTGTCACCGACAGCTTGCGTACTCGCCCCGAAAGGTTGCGAATCCGCAGGCGTGAGATCTTCACACCGTCGGCAATAGGCACGTACTGCAACAGGTCGAGTTCGATCCCGAGCGCCTGGTGCTGGAAGCGGGTGTAGCCGTGGCCATGACGCACGATGTACTTACCGTTGTCGCCAGCCATGCACGGCAGCGCGGTCGCAGTGCACAGGTGCCCGTCCTGCTCATCGCGCACGTACAGCACGTCCTGCGGCGGGTCTGAGACCGGATCGTTGGCCCAGGGCGTGATGGGGTTGCGCTGGCTGTTCTGGGACCAGACATAGCCGCCGCCGGCCTCGGTGGCGGTGAAGCCGAAATCGGGGTTGGCAACGACATTGGCCCACGGCATCGGCGGCAGCACACCATTGCGGATCACGGTCACGTACTCGCGCCCGTCGTCGGCAAAACCACCGTGGCCATTGAAGAATTCGAGGCTGCTCTCGACTGTGTCGCCCGGCAGTGGATCGGTCGGCTTCGGTTGGGTAGGCTCGGCACGCGCGGCTGCAGTTGGAATTCCGCCGTCCGCCGCAGGAGTCAACAGTGCGTCCACCTGTGCGCCCAGTGAACCATTGCGCTGGTCGATGACCACTGCAGCGGCAGTCGCCAGCCCGGCCTGTAGTACTTCTGCAGTCCCGTCGGTAGCCAGCGCGAACACGTTCGGCTTGCCGCCAGGCGGCGAAAACTGCGCGGCATGCGCGTCGATGCGGGCCTTCAGCGTTTCGATGGAGGCGCCCGTGTCAGCGATGACGACGAGATCGGCGTCAACGCCGTGGGCGTGCCAGAACGCGCTGGCGCGCAGCAGCTCGTCGACGAGATCGAGTCCGGCGTCGTCATCGATGCGCAGCAGTGCGATCGGGTGATCGCCGGAAATGCCTCCGGCCCAGAGCGTGGGCGCACCGCCAGTCCCCTGCCGTCGCGCCAAGGGCTCTGCCCGCATGGACGAATCGGGATACAGCAACGCGGCTGCGAGCCGTTGGAAGCGCTCGGCTTGCACCGCGTCGATGCCCAGCGTCAACAATGTCTCACCGGCGCGCTTCGAAGCGCTCAACGACGCGCGCTCGAAGCCTTCGCTGCCTCCAAACTGCCCGGCAAGCGCCAGCGCCTCTTCGCGGGATGCCGCAGCCACTGTCCACAAGCGCAGCGTCACGGTCTCGCCGGCTGCGATGCGCACCCGACGGCGCAGGCAAAAGACCGGGTCGAGTACCGTGCCCACGATGCCTGACAGGTCGTCCGTGGCAAGCGCTGCGGGCGCACGTTGGTTGCCTCCACGTCCAATGAAGCGCGCACGATCGGTTTCCCACTGCGGCGCTTCGCCGTTTCCGTCATCAACCTCCAACCACTGGGCGACGCAGGCGGACGGGTCGCCGGGCGAGCGCACCCGGCGTGATGCGAACAGCAACTGCCGATCCGCCAACCACTCGGTACGTACGAACATCTTCGAAAACGCAGGATGCGCTGCGTCACTCGCCTGCGGCGCGAGTACCAGTTCTGCGTAGCTGGTCACCTCGATGGTGTGCGCGCCGCTGCCATTGTTATGCAGGCGGATACGGCGCACTTCGGCATCGCCCTCCCCGGCCACCACGATGTCCAGCTCGGTCGAGATGTCGCCATCACGGCGATGGATCACCGCACGGTCGGGCGTGAATTCCACTGCATAGTCGTCCGCGGCAGTCGCGGTTGGCTGCAGGCCTGCAGACCAGGTCGCGCCGTCGTCCATGTCCCGCAGGTACAGCCATGCGCCGTGATCATCGAGGGTTGAATCTGCCTGCCAGCGGGTGATCGCGCAGTCCTTCCAATGGCTGTAGCCGGCACCCGCGGCGGTCAGCATGACGCTGTAATTCCCGTTGGACATTAGCTGCAGCCGAGGAGCTGTGCCGACAAGAGGACCGGACGGATTGGCGGATGCGTGATCGGACATGGAACTTCCACTCTGCTCGGGCGACTGCACTTTATGGCACCTCACCGGTAATGGGCGTGTAAACGTCATGACTTGCTAACAGCGCCGAATCTAAACTTGCGGATAAGGTGACAATTACCAACCACAACAGCGCCTCAGGGCGACTTGCAGATGATGCCAGCGCAGCTGCAGCAGCGCAGGACGTGCCATGCGAGCCGATTGTGTCCGACGACGCGCTGCTTGATCGTTACCAGCGCGCAGCCTTCGAGTATTTCCTGCACAACCGCAATCCATTAAACGGCCTGCACGCGGACACCTCGCGACCTGGTTCGCCGGTGAGTATTGCTGTCGTTGGATTCGCGCTATCCGCCTACCCGGTGGCGGTCGAACGAGGCTGGATTTCACGCGAGCAGGCCATCGCGCACTGCACCATGGCGCTGCATTTCTTCCGCGACAGCAACCAGGACGGCAGCCCCGAGGCGACCGGCTTCAAGGGCTTCTACTTCCATTTTCTCGATCCGGGTGCCGGCACGCGCGTGTGGCGCTGCGAACTGTCGATGATCGATACCGCGCTGCTGATCGCCGGCGCGCTGATGGCCAGCGAGTATTTCAGTGCCGACAACGCCGCTGAAACCGAACTGCGCGCCGTCGTCGACCTGCTGTATCGCCGTATCGACTGGCGTTGGGCGCAGGACGGCAAGGGCACGATAATGCAGGGCTGGAAGCCCGAATGCGGCTTCCTGCACTACGGCTGGGAAGGCTATAGCGAAGCGATCGTTTTGTATGTGCTGGCGATGGGCTCGCCGACCCACCCGATCAGCCACGCCTGTTATCACGACTGGACCTACACCTACCAGTGGGAAAATATCTACGGATACGATTTCCTGTACGCCGGTCCGCTGTTCATCCACCTGTTCTCGCACGCGTGGATCGACTTTCGCGGCATCCGCGACGGTTTCATGCGTGAGAAGCAATGCGACTATTTCGAAAACAGCCGCCGTGCGGTGCACGTGCAGCGTGCCTACGCCTGCATCAATCCTGGCGGTCACGCCGGTTATGGGGAGGACTGCTGGGGCTTCAGCGCCTGTGAAGGCCCCACTGACGAGGTGCGCGAGGTCGACGCCGAGCCACGCAACCTGTTCGGTTATGCAGCCCGCGGCGTGCCATACGGCCCGGATGACGGCACCCTGTCGCCGTCGGCGGTGCTGGCCTGCATGCCGTTCGAGCCGGAGCTCGCAAGGATCGCAATCCGCACCATGTCCAGCAGATATCCCGAAATCCTTACGGACGACTGCTTTACAAGCGGATTCAATGCCGACCTGCGTGATGCCCACGGCAGCGCATGGGTGTCGCCGGGCCTGTTCGGCCTGGATCAGGGCATCATCGTGATGATGCTGGAGAACCACAGAAGCGGCCTGCCCTGGCGGCTGATGCGCAGCTGCGGTTGGATTGTCGACGGGCTGCGCCGTTCCGGTTTCGATGGCGGCTGGCTGGATGCCGCGCACGGACTGGGGGACACCTGATGCCTCGCCGTGACCCGGGTTCCGGGACCATCGTCGATCCTGCGGTACGCGCGGAGCTGAAGGCCAACGTACACCCGGCGGAGTGGCGCAATCCCATCCGTGCGGATCGCTATGGACTGGTCGTGATCGGCGCAGGCCCAGCGGGTCTCACCGCCGCCATGCAAGCCGCAGCATCGGGCATCCGCGTCGCTTTGGTCGAGCGCGACCTGATAGGCGGCGATGCCCTCAACTACGGCAGCGTGGCATCGAAGGCACTGATCCGCAGTGCGCGTACATATGCCGAGATGCGCGATGCGCGCCGTTACGGCGCCGCCGTGCCGGCGCGCATCGATGTCGATTTCCACGCCACAATGGAACGCGTGCTGCGGCTGCGCGCACGCCTGAGCAGGACGACTTCCCCACGCATGCTGCGCGAAGCCGGCGTCGATCTTTTTTTCGGCCACGCCGAGTTCCGCGCCCCCGACCGGCTGGAGCTCGATGGCGATCCGCTATGGTTCGACAAGGTGCTCATCGCGACTGGCGCCGAGCCCGATGTGCCCGACATCCCGGGGCTGAAAGATGTGGGCTACTTCACCAACGAGACCATCTTCGGCATCAGGCATTTGCCCGCGCGACTGCTGGTCATCGGCGGCGGCCCACTGGGCTGCGAGCTGGCGCAGGTCTACAGCCGCTTCGGCAGTCGCGTGGTGATCGTGCAGGACATGCCGCTATTCCTGCCGCACGAGGAGCGCGATGCGGCGCAGATCCTGTCGGTGGCGTTCGCGCGCGACGGGATCGAGGTGCGGCTGAATACCAACGTGACCGCGCTGCGGCGGGTCGGCGGCGACATCCATGCCGACCTGCGCAGCGACGACTACATTTCGGCGATCACGGCAGACGCCGTGCTGGTGGGCACGGGCCGGATACCACGGATCGACGATCTGGGCCTGGATGCCGCGGGCATCCGCCACGATTTGGTCCGCGGCGTCCACGTCGACGATTACCTGTGTACATCCAATCCCATGGTCTACGCAGCCGGTGATGCCTGCATGGAGCACCGCTATGTCTCCGTCGCTGCGACCACCGCATGCATGGCGGTGGCCAACGCGTTGCACGGTGGACGGCAAAGGCTCGACGAACTCGTGATCCCGTGGTGCACCTACACCGATCCGGAGATCGCACACGTTGGCCTGTATGTGCGCGAGGCGATGCGCCGCGACATCCCGATCTCGACGGTCACAGTACCGCTGCACGAAGTTGATCGCGCCGTGCTCGACAGCGATGACATCGGTTTCATCAAGCTCCACGTCGCCGACGGCTCCGACCAGATCCTGGGCGCGACCATCGTGTCGCGTGACGCGGGCGAACTGATCAGCCAGGTGACCCAGGCGATGGTGGCGGGGATCGGCATGCGCACCCTGTCGCAGGTCATCTACCCCTACCCCACCCAGTCGTCCGCCATCGGCGAGGCTGCGCGTACCTGGCGCAAACAGCACCCGGAGGCGAAATGACATCACGCAAACCACACACAACAAGGAGGTGTTCCATGCAACTGGGCATGATTGGCTTGGGCAAGATGGGCGCGAATATGGCGCAGCGCCTGCTCCGCGACGGCCACCATGTGGTCGGCTTCGATCCAAAGCCGGAAGCGCGCGCGACCACGGAAAAATTCGGCGCGCAATCCGCCGCGACGCTGGAAGAACTGGTTGGAAAGCTCACGGCGCCACGCGCGATCTGGATGATGGTGCCGGCCGGCGACATCACCGGTGGAACCGTTGATGCGCTGCTGAAGCTGCTCGCAAGCGGCGACACGATCATCGACGGCGGCAACTCCAACTACAAGGACACGCTGGCCCGCGCAAAGGCCGCTGATGGCAAAGGCGTGAACTACGTCGACTGCGGCACCAGCGGCGGCGTCTGGGGGCTGGCCGAGGGTTACAGCATGATGATCGGCGGTGCGAAGGATGCCGTCGAGCGACTCAATCCGGTGTTCGAGTCACTCGCGCCGGCCAAGGACCAGGGCTGGGGCCATGTCGGCCCGGTCGGTTCCGGGCACTTCACCAAGATGGTCCACAACGGCATCGAGTACGGGCTGATGCAGGCCTATGCCGAAGGATTCTCGATCCTCGGGCACAAGCAGGATTTCAATCTCGACCTGCACCAGGTTGCGGAAATCTGGCGCTACGGCAGTGTGGTCCGCTCATGGTTGCTGGATCTGACCGCAGACGCGCTTGAGAAGAATCCGAAGCTGGACGGGATCGCGCCGTTCGTGCCGGATTCCGGCGAAGGTCGCTGGACGGTGGCCGAGGCGATCGACCTCGACGTAGCCGCGCCTGTGATCACCCAGGCGTTGATTGAGCGCTTGCGCTCGCGCGACGCCGATTCGTTCACCGACAAGTTGCTGTCGGCGATGCGAAACGAATTCGGCGGGCATGCGATGAAAAAGGAGTAACGGGCACTACACGGCGCGATGGTTGAATCTTGCCCAGCACGCCGCATTTTAGCGCGGCTGGGCAACCTCAGGATGCCTGTTTGTCGCCAAGCAACCCACGCGCGAGCGCACAGACGTTGTCGACGCTGAAGCCGTAGCGCTCCATCACCTCGCTGCCGGGCGCCGATGCGCCGAAGCGATCGACGCCGAGGACGCAGCCGCCATCGCCGACATAGCGATGCCAACCCTGCGACGAGCCCGCTTCCACCGCCAGTCTGGCGTGCACGCCCGGCGGAAATACAGTGTCCCGGTAGTTGCGTGGCTGCTGGTCGAACAACTCCCAGCTCGGCATCGAGACGGCGCGTGCGGCGATACCCTCGGCTTGAAGCTTTTCGACGGCCTCCAGCACCAGGCCGGTCTCGGCGCCAGTGCCTATCAGGACAACGTCGGGCTTGCCGTCGGCGACATCAAGCAGGACATATGCGCCCTTGCGCAGTCCGTCGGCCGGTGCGTATTTGCCGCGGTCCAGGGTCGACACCTTTTGCCTCGACAGCACCAGCGCCACCGGCCGGTCAGCCGCTTCCAGCGCGACTCGCCAGGCGACCGCGGTTTCGTTCGCATCTGCAGGCCGGATCACCAGCAGGTTCGGCACCGAACGCAGGCCGGCAAGCTGCTCCACCGGCTGGTGGGTCGGCCCGTCCTCGCCCAGCGCGATGCTGTCATGAGTGAACACATGGACCACGTGCAGCCGCATCAGCGCCGCCAGCCGGATCGGTGGGCGCATGTAGTCGGAGAAGATCAGGAAGGTCGCGTCGTAAGGAATGATGCCGCCATGGGCAGCCATGCCGTTGCAGATCGCGCCCATCGCGTGCTCGCGCACGCCGAAATGCAGGTTGCGCCCCGCGTAGCTCCAGCCACCGCCATCGGAGCCCTGCTGGTCGTCGCCCGACGTGGCACGCGGATCGAAGTCGCCAAGCCCCTTGATCGCCGTATAGGTGGATGGATCGAGATCGGCGGAGCCGCCGGTCAGCGCGGGTAGCTTCAGTGCGATCGCTGACAGCACCTTGCCGCCAGCCTCGCGCGTTGCCATGCCCTTGGCGTCAGCGGGAAACTCCGGCACCTCCGCATCCCAGCCACGCGGCAGCTTGGACTCGAGGCTGTTGCGCAGTTCGGCAGCGAGGTCAGGACTTGCCTTGGCGTAGGCGTCGAAGCGCACCTGCCATGCATTTCTCGCCTGCTTGCCGCGCTCCAACGCAGCACGGAAGTGCGCCATGGCGTCGTCGGGCATCAGGAACGGTGGCTGCTCCGGCCAGCCGAGCTCGCGCTTGGTGGCTGCCACGTCCGCGTCGCCCAACGGCGAGCCGTGCGATTTGAAACTGTCCTGTTCGGGCGAGCCGTAGCCGATGTGCGTACGTATCAACACCAGCGATGGCCGCGCGACCTCATCGCGCGCGCGCTGCAGGGCCGCCTGGATCGCCGCCACGTCGTTGCCATCGTCCACGGTCTGGATGTGCCAGCCGTAGGCGGCAAACCGCGCGGCGCGGTCCTCGGTGAATGTGATGTCGGTGCCGGCCGACAGGGTCACGCTGTTGTCGTCGTACAGCACGTTGAGCTTGCCCAGCTGCAGGTGACCGGCCAGCGAGGCCGCTTCCGAAGCGACACCTTCCATCAGGTCGCCGTCGCTGGCGATCACCCACGTGTGGTGGTCGATGACCGCGTGATCATCGCGGTTGTAGCGCGCGGCGAGTTGCGCCTCGGCCATCGCCATGCCCACCGCATTCGCCAGCCCCTGCCCCAGCGGCCCGGTAGTGACCTCTACGCCGGGCGTGTGGCCGCGCTCGGGATGTCCAGGTGCCTTGCTGCCCCACTGGCGGAACTGCTTGATGTCTTCCAGCGACAGGTCATAGCCGGTGACGTGCAGCAGGCTGTAAAGCAGAGCCGAGCCATGCCCGGCGGACAGCACGAAGCGGTCCCGGTCCGGCCATTGCGGATCGGCAGGATCGTGCTTGAGGAAGTGCTGCCATAACACGTAGGCCATCGGCGCTGCGCCGAGCGGCAGCCCGGGATGGCCGCTGTCGGCCTTCTGCACCATGTCTACGGAGAGGAAGCGCAGCGTGTCGATGCAGCGCTGGTCGAGGGAACCGGCAATGAAGCCGGATTGCGTGGTGAATGACATGCTGTCCTCCTTACGTGGCAAAGCGTCGTGTCCGCGGATGGATCAGGACGCCTCGTGGTTCGGGGCCTGCGCCAACGCGGCATCGACGATGCCCTGCGCCTCGGTGAGGATGGCCCGCAGGTGTTCGCGGCTTTCGAAACTCTCGCCGTAGATCTTGTAGATGTCCTCGGTGCCCGACGGACGCGCGGCGAACCAGCCATTGTCCGCAACCACCTTGATGCCGCCGATGGACGCGTTATTGCCCGGCGCCTTGTCCAGCACCTTGCTGATCACCGCGCCCGCAAGTTTGTCGGCCTTGATCTGGTCGGGCGAGAGTTTGGCCAGCACCTGCTTCTGCTGCGGGCTTGCGGGCGCTTCGACGCGGTCGAGGAACACTTCACCGAAAGCATCGCACAGGCCGCGGTAGTGTTCGGCCGGGTCATGGCCATGACGCGCGGTGAGCTCGGCGGCAAACAGCGCCGGCACGAGGCCGTCCTTGTCTGTCGTCCACACCGTGCCGTCGCGGCGCAGGAAACTCGCGCCCGCACTCTCCTCGCCACCGAAGCCGAGGGATCCGTCGAACAGTCCGTCCGCGAACCACTTGAAACCCACCGGCGTCTCGTAGAGTTTGCGGCCAAGCCGCTTGGCCACGCGGTCGATCATGCTGCTGCTGACCACGGTCTTGCCCACCGCCGCTTTCGCGTTCCACTGCGGGCGGTTGTTGAACAGGTCGTCGATCATGGCGGCCAGATAGTGGTTCGACGGCAACAGGCCGGCCTTGGTCACCACGCCGTGTCGGTCGTGGTCGGTGTCGCAGGCAAACGCAACGTCGAAGCGGTCCTTCAGGCCGATCAGCCGCTGCATCGCGTACGACGACGATGGGTCCATGCGGATCTTGCCGTCCCAGTCGAGGGTCATGAAGGCGAATGTCGGATCCACCTGCTCGCTGACCACCTCGAGATTTAGCCGATAGTGTTCGGCGATGCGCGCCCAGTAGTGCACGCCAGCGCCACCGAGCGGGTCCACGCCCATGTGGATCCCGGAGCTGCGAATCAGGTCGAAATCCAGCACGTTGCCGAGATCGGCGATGTAATGGCCGAGGAAATCGTGCTCGCGTGTGGTGGCAGCGCTGCGTGCCCGTTGCAGTGGGACGCGCGATACGCCATCGAGGTGCGCTTCGAGGAGCACGTTGGCGCGGTCCTGTACCTGGCGGGTGATCGCGGTGTCCGCCGGGCCACCGTTGACCGGGTTGTACTTGAAGCCGCCGTTATCGGGCGGGTTGTGCGAGGGCGTCACCACAATGCCATCGGCGAGTCCGGATGTTCGGCCCTGGTTGTAGACCAGGATCCCGTGCGAGACCGCGGGTGTCGGCGTGTATTCGTCACCAATGGCAATCCGCACCTCGACACCGTTGGCCGCCAGTACTTCCAGCGCGCTGTCGCGAGCGGGGCCGGAGAGCGCATGTGTATCGATGCCGAGGAAAAGCGGGCCATCGATCCCTTGCGCCTTGCGGTATTCGCAGATCGCCTGGGTGATCGCAAGGACATGGTGTTCGTTGAAACTGCCGTCGAATGAACTGCCGCGGTGGCCCGAGGTTCCGAACGCCACGCGTTGCACCGGGACCGAGGGATCCGGCTTGATGTCGAAGTAGGCGGCGACCAGCTTGTCGACGTCGACAAGCTGTGCGGCCTGCGCAGGCTTGCCTGCCAGAGGACTGACCTGGGTTGCCATCAGGAGGCGTCCCTTTGTTGGCGATAGCGGCGAATCAGGGCGTTGGTGGAGCTGTCGTGCCGCAGGTCCGGCTGGCTTTTTGCCTCAAGTTCGCTCGCAGTCTGCTTCGCCAGCACCTTGCCGAGTTCCACGCCCCACTGATCGAAGGAATCGATGTTCCAGATCACGCCCTGCACGAACACGGCGTGCTCGTACAGCGCGACCAATGCACCCAGCGTGCGCGGATCCAGGCGTTGCGAGAGGATCGTGCTGCTCGGGTGATTTCCCTCGAAGGTCTTGTGTGGAACCAGCGTCTCGGCCACGCCTTCCGCGCGTACGTCGTCTTCGGTCTTGCCGAATGCCAGCGCTTCGCCCTGCGCGAACAGGTTGGCCATCAGCAGGTCGTGCTGTTCGTGCAGCGGACTGAGTGGCTCGCAGAAGCCGATGAAATCACACGGCACCAGCCGCGTGCCCTGGTGGATCAGCTGGTAGAACGAATGCTGACCATTGGTTCCCGGCTCGCCCCAATACACAGGTCCGGTCTGGTAATCCACGCGCTGGCCATCCAGGGTCACCGACTTGCCATTACTCTCCATCGTCAGCTGCTGCAGGTAGGCCGGGAAGCGCTTCAGATATTGCGCATACGGCAACACGGCTACCGTCTCGGCGCCGAGGAAATTGTTGTTCCACAGCGCAATCAACGCCATCAGCACAGGCAGATTTCGGGCGTGCGGGGTATCTCGGAAATGCGTGTCCATGGCATGGAAGCCGGCGAGCATCTCGCGAAAATGATCCGGGCCGATTGCGATCATCGTCGACAGGCCGATCGCGGAATCCATCGAATAGCGTCCGCCGACCCAATCCCAGAAGCCGAACATGTTGTCGGTGTCGATCCCGAAGTCGCGCACGCCCTCCGCATTGGTGGACACCGCGACGAAATGTTTGGCCACTGCGCCGTCCTTCCCGGCCTGATCGTTGCCATCCTCATCATTGCCAAGCCCACGCAGGCACCATTCACGCGCGGCGTGCGCATTAGTCAGCGTTTCCAGCGTAGTGAAAGTCTTGGAGCAGACGATGAACAGGGTTTCGGCCGCGTCCAGCCCGCGCACGGCTTCGCTGAAGTCGGTGCCGTCGACGTTCGAGACGAAGGCGAAGTGCAGGTCACGTGCGCTGAATGCACGCAGCGCCTCGTACGCCATCACCGGGCCGAGGTCGGATCCGCCAATACCAATACTGACCACGTTGCGGATGCGCTTGCCGCCATGGCCAGTCCATTGCCCATTGCGAACGCGGTCAGCGAACGCGGCCATGCGCTCGAGTACCGCGTGCACCTGCGTCACGACATCGACGCCGTCGACCTCCAGCTGCGAATCCTTCGGCATCCGCAGCGCGACGTGCAGGGCCGGGCGGTCTTCGGTGCGATTGATGTGGGCACCGGCGAACATCGCTGCCGTGCGTTCGCGCAGACTGCAGGCGTCGGCCAGTTCGAGCAGCAGGCGCAGCGTGTCGTCGTCGACGCGCTGCTTGGAGTAATCCAGGTACAGGCCCGCGCCTTCCGCATGCAGCCTCTGGCCGCGCTCGGGATCCTCGGCAAACAGTTCACGAAGCTGGCGTGCAGCGAACGCGCTGGCATGCGCTGTCAGTGCCTGCCACTGCGGGCGTTGGGTCAGCGGGATCTGACCATCTGAAGGTGATGTATGCATGGCGCTCTGCCCTTAGTTGCCTGCGTCCGCGAGCGCCTTCGCCTTGTCGGCGATGCGCTGCATCAGCTTTTCCCATGACTTCACGAAGGCGTCGGCGCCGTCGCGCTGCAGCTTCTCCGCCAGGGCATCGACATCGACACCAGCCACACCGATCTTCTCAAGCGTGGCCGCGAAGTCGCCGCCGTCGTCGGCCAGCGGACCGTCGACCTTGCCGTGGTCGGCGAACGCGCGCAGGGTCTTTTCCGGAATGGTGTTGACCGTATCCGGCGCGGCCAGTGCTTCGAGATACAGCGTGTCGGGTGCAGCGGGATCCTTGGTGCCGGTGCTGGCCCATAGCAGACGCTGTGGGCGTGCCCCGGCGGCCGCCAGCTGCTTCCAACGATCCGATGCCAGCAGTTCACGGTAGGCGCTGTAGGTCTGCTGGGCAACGGCAATCCCGAGGCGATTGTGCAGCTCGACCGGCAAGGTATCGGCGGATGCCTTGTCCCAGCGGCTGACGAACAATGACGCCACCGATTCCACCGACGGGTTACGCCCGGCGGCGATGCGTCGTTCGATCCCGCGCAAGTAAGCATGTGCAGCAGCGACATACTGCGAGGCTGAGAACAGCAGGGTTACGTTGATCGGCACGCCGTTGAAGATCGATTCCTCGATCGCGGGAACGCCTTCCGGGGTGCCGGGGATCTTGATGTACAGGTTCTCGCGCCCGGCCTGTTGGTGGATGCGACTGGCGGCCTCGATGCTGCCTGCGGTATCGGCGGCCAGCAGCGGCGAAACCTCCATCGATACCCAGCCGTCGACCCCGCCAGTTGCCTCGAACACGGGTCGAAACAGGTCTGCCGCGCGGCGCAGATCCTCGAGCGCGAGTTCGATGAACAGCGCTTCGTCGCGTTTGCCGGCTGCAGATTTCTCGCGGATGCCAGCATCGTAAGCGCTGCTGTTGCCGATCGCCTGATCGAAGATTGTCGGGTTGGAGGTCAGCCCGGTGATCGCGAAGTCGTTGATGTAGCGCTGCAGCATGCCGTTGTCGAGGATCTCGCGGGTGATGTTGTCCAGCCACAGGCTCTGGCCGAGTTTGCGCAGCGATTGAAGGTGGTTCATGTCGATTCCTGTGCTGTCGTTACGGGGGCCGGCGTGCCAGAAGCCCGCGGGCTGAATTGTTGCAAGTCGAACGTGGCCAGTTCGCCGATCCGCTCGATGGTCAGGTCGGGCGGTGGCTTGGTCTCAGCAACGTCGGCCTCGGCTGCATAGTGGCCCTGGCGCACGAAGACGGTGGTCAGGCGTTCGCCCATTGCCTGTTTCATCGTCGCCAGCAGTTGCGGCTTGTCATCGACCACCACGTAATGCCGCGCCGGGTAGCGCCGCTGCACCGCGTCGAGCATGTTCTGCTTGTGCAGGTAGATCAGTACCCTGCCCCGCAGTGCCTCCCAAAGCCCGGAGTTCTGCACCTTGCGCGGCTGGAACACCACGTCGCCATCCGACAGGATCACCGGCGTTCCCAGCTCGTGCAGGCGCTCCACGGCCTCCAGCGCGCCCGGATAGACGCGTTCTGCAAAGGGATAGTCGAGCATGAAGCCGGACATCCGCAGCAGGTCCGGATCATCCTCGCGGCCTTCGCGGAACGCTTGCAGCGCGGCCAGGTAGTCGGCATAACCCAGCCGTTCGCGCTCGCGTTCGTAGAGCTGCCAGTACTCCTCGCGAGCCGGCTCGCCGAAGTCGCGCTGCACGCGCGCATCGAGGTCGGTCTTGAAACGGTCGTTGTCGAACAGGGTATTGTCGACATCCAGCAAGAACACGACCTCGGACGCTGGATCTCGCGCTAGCACGGCGTGCTTCCTTCGGGCTGCGGATCATGCCAGTCGGCGTCACCGGCGATAATCGATTCCGCCGCTTGTGGGCCCCAGGTGCCGCATTCGTAGATCTCGGCAGCGGCGTGATCGCTCAGCACCGGATCCACCACGCGCCAAGCCGCTTCCACCGCGTCGTCACTGATGAACAGGCCGGCTTCGCCGCGGATGGCATCGCCCAGCAGGCGTTCGTAGGGCGACTTCTCGTCGATGTGTTGATGTCGCGCGGTCAGCTCCACGTCGTCCCCGATCATCGCATCGCCTGCGCGCTTGACCCGAACGCCAGCGGAAATGATGACCTCCGGGCTTAGGCGCAGGCGAAAATAGTTCGAATGCGCCGGCTGGTTCTCGTCGAAGATCGACATCGGCGGGCATTTCAGGTCAACGACCACCTCAGTGGAGGTGATCGGCAGACACTTGCCAGTGCGGATATAGAACGGAACGCCTGCCCAGCGCCAGGTATCGATATGCAGGCGCAGCGCGGCGAACGTCTCGACGTCCGAATCCTTGGCCACACCGTCTTCGTCGCGATATCCACGGAATTGTCCGCGGACGAGTTCGTCACTGCGCAGCGGCCGCATCGCGCGAAAAAGGCGCAGCTTTTCCATCTGGATCGAGACCGGATCGCTGCCGATCGGTGCGTCCATCGCCAGTAGCGCGACCACTTGCAGCAGGTGGTTCTGGACCACGTCGCGCATGGCGCCGACGCCCTCATAGAAGCCTCCACGGCCTTGGACACCGAAGTTTTCGGCCATCGTGATCTGCACGTTGTCTATGTGTTCGCGGTTCCAGATGGGTTCCAGAAACGCATTGGCGAAGCGGAAATACAGCAGGTTCTGCACCGCTTCCTTGCCCAGGAAATGGTCGATGCGGAAGATCGACGACTCGGGGAATACCTTTTGCAGGATGCCATTGAGCTTGTGTGCCGAAGCGAGGTCGCGCCCAAATGGTTTTTCCAACACTACCCGGGCGCCCTTGGCACATCCGCTGTCGTGTAGCGCCTGGATCACGGTGCCAAACAGGTCAGGAGGGATCGCCAGGTAATGCAGTGGGTGCGCCGCGTCGCCAAGATCCTTGCGCAGCTGCGTAAACGTGGCCGGGTCGGTGTAATCGCCTTCGACGTAGCGCATCTGCGCAGACAGCTTCGAAAACGCGGCCTCATCGAGGCCGCCATGGTGCTCGAGGCTGTCACGGGCGCGTTCGCGCAATTGCTCAAGCGACCAGCCCGCGTGAGCCACGCCGATCACCGGCATGTCCAGCCTGCCGCGCGCGACCAGTGCCTGCAGCGCAGGAAAGATTTTCTTGTACGCAAGGTCGCCAGTGGCGCCGAAGAACACGAATGCGTCGGAAACGTGGTTCACGCGGGATCCAGTTCGGGAGTAGTACTGGACAATGCTAGCGACGGGCGAGTTAATTTCGAGTCATCGCCGGGATGCTTCGGCGTCCCGAAAGCGCCAGCCATGGCGCTGGCCGGTTATCCGCGCAGGACAGTCGCTAAACGCGCCCCGAGCCATACCAGCGCTAATCCCCCAATCAACGTGCCACCCAGGTAACCAAACATCAGTCCCGCGCGTTGGGACTTGGTGAACAGAAGGCATTCCAGCATCAGTGCTGAATACGTGGTCAATGCACCCAGCATCCCGACGATCAGGAATGCCCGCCAGTACAACGCTTGCGGGCCGCGCCCCTCCAGCCAGATGGCGATGAAGCCTGCGGCAAACGCGCCACCCAGGTTGGCTACCAGTGTTCCCCACGGGATGCTGTCGCCGACATGACGCAACATCGCGCCGCCCAGCCAGAAGCGGCCTGCGGCGCCAAGCGCACCGCCAAGCATGACCAGCATCAGTTGTTGCCACCAAAGACTCATTGGTCGTTTCCTTGCTTGCCTGATCGCCTGCCTGAATTTTCGCGTGCCTGCTTCCGCGCACTGCGAAGCACATCCAATTTTTCTTTCAGCTTGATCTCCAGTCCGCGTTCTACGGGCTGGTAGTACACGCGTTCGCCCATCGCATCCGGAAACCCGGTCTGGTCCAGCGCGACACCGCCATCGACATCGTGGTCGTACTGGTAATCCTTGCCATGGCCGAGCGACTTCATCAACTTGGTCGGTGCATTGCGGAAATGCAGTGGCACGTCCTGCGTGCCATATGCAGCAACATCCTTGCGTGCGGCGTTCCATGCAGCATAAGCAGCGTTGGATTTGGCAGTGCTGGCCAGGTAAATGGTCAGTTGCGCCAGTGCCAGATCGCCCTCCGGCGAGCCCAGCCGGTCGTAGCTATCCCAGGCATCCACCGCCATCTGCAGCGCGCGCGGATCGGCCAGGCCGATGTCTTCGACAGCCATCCGGGTCAGGCGCCGGGCAAGGTAGGCCGGATCGGCGCCGCCATCCAGCATGCGTGCCAGCCAATACAAGGCGGCATCCGGATTCGAGCTGCGCACGCATTTGTGCAGCGCCGAGATCTGATCGTAAAACTGATCCCCGCCCTTGTCGAAACGGCGGGTGCGATCCGCCAGCACCTGCTGCAGCGTGGCCTCGCCGATCTCACCACCCTCGCCCGCCAGTTCGGCGGCGATCTCCAGCAAGGTCAGTGCGCGCCGCACATCGCCATCGGCTGCATGGGCGATCTGCGCAAGCAAGCCAACGTCGATGCGGATGCCGCGCCCGCCCAGCCCATGTTCGGCATCCTGCAACGCGTGCTTCAATGCGATGACGATGTCGTCGGCGGAAACCGCCTCCAGCACATGCACGCGGCAGCGTGACAGCAGCGCGGAGTTCAGTTCGAAAGACGGGTTTTCGGTCGTGGCACCAACGAAAATGATGCTGCCGCGTTCGATATGCGGCAGGAATGCATCCTGCTGCACCTTGTTGAAGCGATGTACCTCGTCGACGAACAGCACGGTGCGACGGCCTGTATCGTACCTTCGCTGGGCCTCGGCCAATACTTCACGCACCTGCGGCAGGCCGCTGAGGACGGCGGAAATCGCCACGAACTCGGCATCCGCATAGCGTGCAAGCAACAAGGCCAAGGTGGTCTTCCCGCAACCAGGGGGACCCCACAGGATCATCGAATGCATGTGCCCGCCTTCGATGGCGCGGCGCAACGCCGAACCAGACGTGAGCAAGCGTTTCTGCCCCACCATCTCGTCCAGCGTGCGCGGACGCATGCGCTCGGCAAGCGGCCGCAAGGCCTGGTTTGTAGTGTCCGTCGGGTTATCGGGCAAGAGCGACTTGCTGGGCATCCGACATTGTAGGGCGACTTGGAATGGTTGCGGTCCGGTCAGCGCTTAGCCGCCGATCACATCCACACCCTTGGCGGGTACATACACGAACGTGCCCTTGGCGAAGCTGGGATTGCGCTTCCAGTCATCAAACGTGATGCGGGTGCGCTGACCAAGTGCATCCACGTATTCCATCTGCGCAAGCCCGGAATCGTTGAAACCCAGCTTTGCGGATTTGAACGCGGCATCGGTATTGCGCGGGGTCAGCTGCAGCCACTCGATGCCATTGTCCGCGCCCGCGTCCTTGACCACGAAATCGCGATCAAGCTTCGACGGATCCAGCAGGATGGCGAGTGGACTGTTGGCTTCTTCGGCGCCTTGCGGGCGTTTGCTGACTTGCTGCAGGTCGGGATCGTGCACCCATACGGTGCTGCCGTCGGCCACGATCAATTGCGGGTATGGCTTGGTGTATTCCCAGCGGAACAACCGCGGCGCGGAGACTGCCACGCGGCCGCTGGATTGCTCTTTCTGCTTGCCGTTGGTGCCGAACACCTGTTGGGTGAAATGCCCATCCAGGCCCTTCAGGCCCTTGGTGAAGGTGTTGAGGTCATCGCGCGCACCGGCGTTGGCGATACCGAACGTGGTCAGCAGGCCGATGGCGACTGCGTGGGTAAGGACTTTCATGGCTTTGCTCATGGAATGGCTCCCTGCATCATTGCGATGCAGTGTGTCCGAGCCAAGCTGAATGGGCATGTACGCAGGCGCGGGAAAGCTTATGGTCGTGGCGGTGGCGGTGCCAGCACGCTGCGATCACCGTTGTGTTCCGGGGTGCTGACCACGCCAGCCGCTTCCATCGCCTCGACCATGCGCGCCGCACGGTTGTAGCCGATCTTCAGCCGGCGCTGCACGCCGGAAATCGAGGCGCGGCGGGTCTCGGTGACGATCCTCACGGCCTCGTCGTAGAGCGGATCGGATTCGTCTCCGCCCCCGCTGCTCGCCTCCGACAAGCCGGTTGCGCCCACGCTGGTACCGTCGTACATGGTCTGTGAATCTTCCAGCACACCTTCGATGTAATCGGTACCGCCGCCGCTCTGGCGCAGGTGCTGGACCACGCGATGCACTTCCTCGTCGCTGACAAAGGCGCCGTGCACGCGCTCGGGCATGGCGGTGCCCGGTGGCATGTACAACATGTCGCCGTGGCCCAGCAGTGTCTCCGCACCGGACTGGTCGAGGATGGTGCGGCTGTCGATCTTGCTACTGACCTGGAACGCGATGCGGGTCGGGATGTTGGCCTTGATCAACCCGGTGATGACGTCCACCGAGGGTCGCTGGGTGGCCAGGATCAGGTGCATGCCGGCGGCACGTGACTTTTGCGCCAGCCGTGCAATGAGTTCTTCGACCTTCTTGCCGACCACGACCATCATGTCGGCGAATTCATCGATGAAGATGACGATGAACGGCAACGGCTGCAGCGGGCGCGGCGCTTCGTCCAGCTCGGGATTTGGCTTGAACAACGGATCCATCATCGGCTGGCCGGCATCGATCGCGTCGCGCACCTTCTTGTTGAACCCAGCCAGGTTGCGCACGCCAACCGCACTCATCAGCTTGTAACGGCGCTCCATTTCCGCAACGCACCAGCGAAGACCATTCGCGGCTTCCTTCATGTCGGTGACCACCGGCGCCAGCAGGTGCGGGATGCCCTCGTAGACCGAAAGCTCCAGCATTTTCGGGTCGATCATCAGCATCCGCACTTCCTTGGCGGACGCCTTGTACAGCAGGCTCAGGACCATCGCGTTGACCGCGACCGACTTGCCGGAACCCGTGGTGCCGGCGACCAGCAGGTGCGGCATGCGCGAAAGATCCGCCACGGTCGGTCGGCCAGCGATGTCCTTGCCCAGCGCCAGTGTGAGTGGGCTGCTGGACTTGTCGTATTCCTTTGAGCGCAGCAGCTCGCTGAGATAGATCATCTCGCGATGGGTGTTCGGGGTTTCCAGGCCAATCACCGACTTGCCCGGGATCACATCGACCACACGCACCGACTTCACGCTCAGGCCGCGGGCGATGTCCTTGTCCAGCGAACTGATCTGGCTGACTTTTACGCCAGGCGCGGGCTGTACTTCGAAGCGGGTGATCACCGGCCCCGGATACGCGCCGACAACTTCGGCATCGATGCGGAAATCCTTGAGCTTGAATTCGATCTGCCGCGATAGGGTTTCCAGGGTCTCCTCGCTATAACCCTTCGGCTGCGGCTTGGGGTCATCCAGCAAGGCCAATGGCGGAATGCCGGAGCCGTCGCCGACATGGAACAGCGGGATCTGCTGCTCGCGCTTGGCGCGCTCGCTCTTCTCGATGACGGGTGCAGCCGGCGGTTCGATCTTGACTGGCGCGCGCTTGGCACGCAGGCCGGAATCGACCTTGCGCATCTGATCGCGTTCTTCGCGGAAAGCTCGCGCCTCGCTCCATTCGCTGGCCTGCTTGCCGCTACGGCGAAACAATTTTCCCAGCGTGTCTGGCAATGCAAGCGTCCACTGGCCGACGCGGTCCATCACTGCCAGCCAGGACAGGCCAGTCGCCAGCGTGACCGAAATCAGCAACAGGCTGAGCAGGAACAGGTTCGCGCCAAGCGGTCCGAACAACAGGTTCAGCGAATTGCCCACCAGCGTGCCAAGCACGCCGCCACTACCGGACGAAAGCTCGTTGGATCCTGCAATGCGCAGGTTCAATAGTCCGCAGCTGGCAACCAGGAAACCGACGATGCCCACCAGCCGCAATGCCGGTCCCAGATCGACCTCGCCATCGCCGTCGATATCCATGCCGAACAGGGCAATCCAGGCGATCGCACCCAGCACGATGGGCAGCAGGAACGCCACGTATCCGCACAGGAACAACAGGAAACTCGCGATCCATGCGCCGGCGAGACCGCCGATGTTGTGGATTGGCGCCAGCAGGCTGTAATCGCGGTCGTAACCTGGATCCAGCGGGGAATAACTGAACAGGCAGGCAAGCAGATACAGCAACAATGGCGCAATCGCGATCAACGCGAGATCGCGCCATAGCCGCTGCCTGCGTGGATTCACGGCAGGCTTGGCCTTGTCCTGCCTGGCGGCCGGCTTGCGGCCAGCCTTCACGATGTCGGGCGCGCTGCGTGCCACCTGTGATCAGACCTCAGGAAGTTCCCCTAGACCGTTGATAGTACGTCAAAGTTTCATACCCTGCAGCGCCGGATGGACCAGTTTTCCGGCTTCAACATTGATCCCGCGTAGTAGCGCCTGGTTGTCGCGCCAGTTGCCGGAGGCAAGCTTGTTGACCCACGGAAGGATCGCCGCGCAGATCGCCTGCGAGCTGGTCTGCGGCACCGAACCCGGCATGTTGGTTACGCAAAAATGCGTCACGCCCTCTTCCACGTAGGTCGGGTCCTTCCAGGTGGTCGGACGCGAGGTCTCGAAGCAGCCGCCCTGGTCGATGGAGATGTCTGCCATCACGCTGCCTTCTTCCATCGTTCGCAGCATCTCGCGGGTGACCACGTGCGGCGCGCGCGCGCCGGTCACAAGCACCGCGCCGACCACCAGGTCCGCGTTGGCCAGTTCACGCATGACCACGTCATGGTAGGGATACAGGGCGGTGACGTTCGGACCGAGCCGCATCATTTCGTCCATGCGGTCGGTACGCATCTCGAATACCACCACATTGCAGCCTGCAGCTGCCGCCAGTGCCGCCGATGCACCACCAGCCTTGCCGGCGCCGAACACCACCACCTTGCCGCGCTCGGTCGATGGCAGGCCGCCAAGCAGCTTGCCCTTGCCGCCCTCCGGCATATGCAGCAGCGTGGTTCCGACCTGCACCGCGATCTTGCCGGCGATGATCGACATCGGCGCCAGCAACGGCAGGTCGCCATTGGGCAATTCGACGGTTTCGAACGCGATACCAGTCAAGCCGATATCCAGCAGGCGCTTGGTCAGCGCCGGTTCGGCGGCCAGGTGCAGGTAGCAGAACAACAGGTGATCCTTGCGCAGGAGCGCCAAATCGCCTTCGATCGGTTCCTTGACCTTGACGATCATTTCGCCCTTCTCGTACAGCGCGGCGGCATCCGGCGCGATGTGCACACCAAGCTTGGTGTACTGCTCGTCCTTGAACCCGGACTTGATGCCCGCGCCCTGCTCCACCCACACCTCATGGCCACGCTTGACCAGGTCGCCTGCGGCAGCCGGCACCAGTGCTACACGCCCTTCCAGGGTCTTGGTTTCCTTGGGTACACCGATGCGCATGACGAACTCCTGTTGGGGTTGGGCGCCAGCGTTGCAACCAGACTGTTGCAACGACGCGCCTTGTAAAGGGTCGATGCGGCCGCCAAGCTAGAGGGCACGCAGCGGGTACCGAATATCCGCCAAGAAGCGCGAACACCGCGAATAGCCACGCAATTATAGAGCCTGGACTCCACTCGATGAACCCGACCAAGCACACCCGCCTGTTGATCCTCGGCTCCGGCCCGGCCGGCTGGACCGCCGCGGTTTACGCCGCGCGCGCCAACCTGAAACCGGTGGTGATCACCGGCATGGCCATGGGTGGCCAGCTGATGACAACCACCGAAGTCGACAACTGGCCTGGCGATGCGCACGGCTTGATGGGCCCGGCCTTGATGGAACGCATGCAGGCGCATGCCGAGCGCTTCGAGACCGAAACCGTGTTCGACCACATCCATACCGCCGACCTGTCGCAGCGTCCATTCCGGTTCAAGGGCGATTCCGGCGAATACACCGCCGATGCATTGATCATCGCCACGGGTGCCACCGCCAAGTACCTCGGCATCCCTTCCGAGGAAATGTTCAAGGGCCGTGGCGTGTCTGCCTGCGCAACCTGCGACGGCTTCTTCTACAAGGACCAGGACGTGGCGGTGATCGGCGGTGGCAACACCGCGGTCGAGGAAGCCCTGTACCTGTCCAACATCGCCCGCAAGGTCTACCTGGTCCATCGCCGCGACACCCTGCGCGCGGAGAAAATCATGCAGGACAAGCTGTTCGCCAAGATCGAATCGGGCAAGATCGAACCGGTCTGGCACCACACGGTCGACGAGGTGCTGGGCAACGATGCAGGCGTCACCGGGATGCGGGTCAAGTCGATGCTCGATGGCAGCACCCGCGACATCGCCGTGCATGGCTTCTTCGTGGCGATCGGCCACAGCCCGAACACCCAGTTGTTCGATGGCCAGCTGGCCATGAAGAACGGTTACCTGACGATTCTCACTGGCCTTGAAGGCAATGCGACCCAGACCTCGGTGCCAGGCGTGTTTGCTGCTGGCGATGTCGCCGACCAAGTCTACCGCCAGGCGATCACCTCGGCCGGCTTCGGTTGCATGGCCGCACTGGATGCCGAGAAATTCCTGGAAGACGCCCACTGATGATCCAGGCGCGCATCCATCGCGCGCTGTCCGAAATCAGTCCCGCCGATTGGGATGCGCTGCACGACGGGCGCAATCCATTCGTCGCCCATGCCTTCCTGGCTGGGCTTGAGGCGTCTGGTTGCGTGCGCGCGGAATGGGGCTGGACCCCGCATCACATCTCGCTATGGGATGGCGATGCGCTGGTGGCGGCTGCGCCGGCCTACCTGAAAGCCAATTCGCACGGGGAATTCGTGTTCGACCACGCCTGGTCGCATGCGTACGCGCAGCACGGTTTGGACTATTTCCCCAAGTGGCTGGCTGCAGTGCCCTACTCGCCCGTCACCGGAGCGCGATTGCTCGCCCGCGATGGTGATGTACGCGTTGCATTGGTGCAGGCGATCAGCACGCACATGCGCACCACGGAACTGTCATCGGCACACGTCAATTTCCATACCGAATTGGACGATACCGCCTTCGATACAGACTGGATGTTGCGTGAAGACATCCAGTTCCATTGGCACAACAACGTCGGCTGGAACACGTTCGAGGATTTCCTCGGTGCGATGGACCACAAGCATCGCAAGAACATCCGCCAGGAGCGGCGCAAGATGCGCGATGCCGGCATCCAGTTCCGCATCGTGCATGGCGGTGAAGCGACGGATGATGACCTGGCCGCGATGCATGGTTTCTACCTGCAGACGTTTGCCGAATATGGCAATTCGCCGGCATTGACGCTCGACTTCCTGCGCCACCTGGCCAGCACGATGCCGCGCCAGTTGGTGATGTTCCTGGCCGAGCTGGACGGCGTGCCGATTGCCGGCGCGCTCTGCCTGCGTGGCGGCGACACCCTGTACGGTCGTTACTGGGGTGCATCAGAACTGTTGCCGGGCCTGCATTTCGAGACGTGTTACTACCAAGGCATCGACTACTGCCTGCGCGAAGGACTGACGATGTTCGAGCCTGGTGCTCAAGGTCGGCACAAGATCGCCCGCGGTTTCCTGCCATCGCTGGTGCGCAGCCGGCATCTGCTGGCCGATCCGCGTTTCGCGATGGCGCTCAAGCAATGGTGCGCGGAAGAACGCGACTCGGTTCGCCAGCATCTCCAGCAACTCAGCGCACATTCGCCGTTCCGCATGGTGGATGTGGCGTGAGCCTGCAGCTTCCGCAGTTGCCGCTGGACCCAAACGCAGCATTCCCACCGCCAGGTACTGCACTTGTGGAACCGGATGGCCTGCTCGCATTTGGTGGCGATCTTTCCCCAGAGCGCCTGCTCAACGCTTATAGCAACGGCATCTTTCCCTGGTATTCGGACGACGAACCGATCCTGTGGTGGAGCCCTTCGAGACGCGCGGTGTTCCGCACCGACGCGGTCCGCCTGCCGACGCGGCTGCGCCGCAGCCTGCGCGGTTCGAACTGGATCGTGCGAATGGATACTGCATTCGAAAGGGTCATTGCGGCATGTGCCAGTGCTAGGCGCGCCGGTCAGCGTGGAACCTGGATTACTCCGTCGATGCAAAGCGCTTACATCGCGCTGCATCGGCTTGGACATGCGCACAGCGTCGAGGTATTCGACGGAAGCGTGCCTGGTGGAGGCAGGCTGGTTGGCGGCCTGTACGGCCTCAACGTCGGTCGGATGTTCTGTGGCGAGAGCATGTACTCCGCCGAATCCGGTGCTTCGACGGTCGCGCTGGTAGCACTGGCAAGGCATCTGGATCAGCGCGGATGGCCATTGGTCGATGCGCAGGTACCAAACGACCATACCCGCCGGCTGGGCGTGGAAACCTGGTCACGGGACGATTACATGCAGGCACTGGCCGGGTTACTGGATGCCGATGAGCCACCAGGAAACTGGGCGGCCATATTTCGCGGACAGCCTGTTTCGTTGCTGGCAGCTACGGCCCCGGTTTAACGATTTCTTTGCAAGAGGCCATCCCGCGTGTCAGAATGCTCGGCTTCGGGCCTCGAATCTGGCCCACACTAGCTACACATAGGAACACATGGCGAAAGACGACGTCATCGAATTCGAAGGCACGATCTCCGAGACCCTCCCGAACACCATGTTCCGGGTCAAGTTGGAGAACGGCCATGAGATCATTGCGCACATCTCCGGACGCATGCGCAAGAACTACATCCGTATCCTGACCGGCGACAAGGTCAAGATCGAAATGACACCTTACGACCTCACCAAGGGTCGCATCACCTATCGCATGAAGTGATGGCCTGAAGTAAGCGCGCCGGTGATGTATATGAAAGAGGCGGCCACTGGCCGCCTTTTTCGTTGTTGCCGAAGCAACAGTTATTCAACGACCGCCGGTAGCAGCTTCTCCGGTTCTGCCTGCACATCCAGGCGCAGCTCGCCATCGAGCACGTCCAGGCCGACCCGGCCACCATTCATCAGCTTTCCGAACAGCAGCTCGTCGGCCAACGGGCGCTTGATCTTGTCCTGGATCAGCCGCGCCATCGGGCGAGCACCCATCAGCGGATCGAACCCATGCCGGGCCAACCAGTCGCGCGCTTCCGGGGTGGCCGACAGGCTGACCTGCTTGTCGTGCAGCAGCATTTCGAGTTCGATCAGGAACTTGTCCACCACGCGCAGGATATGCTCGAAGCCCAGCGCCTGGAACTGCACTACCGCATCCAGCCGGTTGCGGAACTCCGGGGTGAAGCCGCGGCGGATCGCTTCCATCGAATCGCTGCTGTGGTCCTGCTTGGTGAAACCAATCGTCCGCCGTGCCGCCTGGGTGGCACCGGCATTGGTGGTCATCACCAGCACCACGTTGCGGAAGTTGGCCTCGCGGCCATTGGTGTCGGTCAGCACACCGCGATCCATGACCTGCAGCAGGATGTTGAAGATGTCCGGATGCGCCTTTTCGATTTCGTCCAGAAGCAACACGCAGTGCGGAGTCTTGACGATCTTCTCGGTCAGCAGGCCGCCCTGGTCGAAGCCGACATAGCCAGGCGGCGCGCCAATCAGGCGGCTGACCGAATGCGACTCCATGTATTCGGACATGTCGAAGCGCACCAGCTCGATGCCGAGCTGCATCGCCAGCTGTTTGGTGACCTCGGTCTTGCCGACACCGGTTGGGCCTGCGAACAGGAAATTGCCGATCGGTTTGTCCGGATTGCCAAGTCCCGAGCGCGCCAGCTTGATCGCTGATGTCAGGCTGCCGATCGCTTCGTCCTGGCCGAAGATCACCATCTTCAGGTTGCGCTCCAGGTGCTGCAGCACATCCTTGTCCGACGAGCTCACTTGCTTGGCCGGGATCCGCGCCATCTTGGCCACGATCGTCTCGATTTCCTCGACATCGATCAGGCTCTTGCGCAACTCCACCGGCATCAGCCGTTGACGTGCACCAGCTTCGTCGATTACGTCGATCGCCTTGTCCGGCAGCAAGCGGTCGCAAATATGCTTGACCGACAGGTCGACCGCGGCCTTGATCGCCTCGTCCGCATAGCTGACGCCGTGATGCTGTTCATAACGTGGTTTCAGGCCATGCAGGATTTCGATGGTCTCGCCGACGGTTGGCTCGACGATGTCGATCTTCTGGAAGCGTCGCGCCAACGCGCGATCCTTTTCGAAGATCCCGCGGTATTCCTGGAACGTGGTGGAACCAATGCAGCGTAGTTCGCCATTGGCCAGCACGGGCTTGATCAGATTGGACGCATCCATGGTGCCGCCGGACGCAGAACCGGCACCAATAATGGTATGGATTTCGTCGATGAACAGGATCGCGTTGGGCAGTTTGTTGAGCGCCACCAGAACGCCCTTCAGTCGTTTCTCGAAATCGCCGCGATACTTGGTGCCGGCAACCAGGGCGCCCAGGTCGAGCGAATAGATCACCGCTTCGCTCAGCACCTCGGGCACGTCGCCATCGACGATGCGTTTGGCCAAGCCCTCGGCCAGCGCAGTCTTGCCGACGCCGGCCTCGCCCACGTACAGCGGATTGTTCTTGCGGCGCCGGCACAGGATCTGGATCGTGCGTTCGACCTCTTCGGCGCGACCGACCAGTGGGTCGATCTTGCCCGCTGCAGCCAGTTCATTGAGGTTGCTGGCGAACTCGGATAGCGCATCGCCCTTGTGTTCGCCCTCCCCGCCTTCGCCTTGCGGCGCGTCGCCAGCGGCAGGCTTCGCCTCGCCCTCTCCATCGTGATGGGCGATGCCGTGCGACATGTAATTGACCACATCAAGCCTGTGCACGTCCTGCTTGTTGAGGAAGTACGTCGCGTGCGAGTCCTTTTCGCCGAAGATCGCCACCAGCACGTTGGCGCCGGTGACCTCCTTCTTGCCGGATGACTGCACGTGATAGACCGCGCGCTGGAGCACGCGCTGGAAACCCAGCGTCGGCTGAGTGTCGCGCCCGTCATCCTCGGCCAACTGGTTGACCGACGCCTGGATGGCTTCCTCGAGCTCATGGCGCAAGCGCGGGAAATCGGCGCCTACAGCCTTGAGCACGGCTTCCGCGGAAGCATTATCGAGCAGCGCCAGCAGCAGGTGTTCAACGGTCATGAATTCGTGGCGCGCGTCACGGGCGCGCTTGTAACACTGGCCGATGCTGTGCTCGAGATCCTTGCTGAACATGGGGGCAAAACCCTCCGTATTGCGACTACTCAGGATGTGGGGTTTTGATGCGCCCCGTACAAGCCCTTCTACGCTTTCTCCATCGTGCACAACAGTGGATGTTGGTTCATCCGTGAATATTCGTTCACTTGCGCCACCTTGGACTCGGCGATTTCACGGGTGAACACACCGCAGACGCCACGCCCACGAGTATGCACATGCAACATGACCTGAGTGGCACGCTCAAGGTCGAGTGCGAAAAAACTGGTCAGTACCTCGATCACGAAGTCCATGGGCGTGTAGTCGTCATTCAACAACATGACCGAATACAGCGGTGGGCGGGCCGTCTCCGGCCGGCTGGGCGCGACGACGACACCGTGATCGTGTCCGTATTGGGGTTTGTCTGGGTCTTGGGGCATGGGGTGATTATAAGGAGGGTTGATACGGATGGCGGCATGCATGGACGCGGCCCATGCCAACGGTGAGAATGTGGGCATGCGCATTGATATCCAAGCCCGCACGGGCGCAGCCACATGACTTATCGCGAAGGTCGTTTCTGGCAACCCGACGTCACCGTGGCGACCATTGTTGTTCGAGATGGTCGCTTGTTGTGCGTGGAGGAGCGCGCCAACAACCAGTTGGTGATCAACCAGCCGGCCGGCCACTTGGAGCCCGACGAAAGCCTGCTACAGGCTGCGGTGCGCGAAACACGGGAGGAAACCGGCTGGATCGTCCGCCCCACCCACTTCATCGGTGCCTACCAATGGAAGGCACCCACGCGCGCCAATGAATACGATGGACGACACTACCTGCGATTCGCCTTCGCCGCTGATGCGCTGGAGGAAATCCCGGAACACCGGCTCGACGAAGGCATCGTCCGCGCCCTGTGGCTGACCCCGGAAGAATTGCAAGCCATGGCGCCACGCCATCGCAGCCCATTGGTCTGGCGCACGGTCGCGGACTATCTGGGTGGCAACCGGCATCCACTCGCGCTGGTGGGTCAGTTGGCATGAGTGCTGGTCACATCGTGATTGGCATGTCGGGTGGCGTGGATTCCTCGGTTGCGGCCCTGCTGCTGCGCGACCAGGGATTCGAGGCAACCGGCCTGTTCATGCAGAACTGGGCGGAAGATGGAAGCGGGGATTGCCGTGCCGAGGACGACCGTCGCGATGCGGTGGCGGTCTGCGGCACGCTGGGACTACCGATCCGGTTCCGTGATTTCTCGCGCGAATACTGGGACGGCGTGTTCACGCACTTCCTGGCCGAATACGCCGCCGGGCGCACACCGAACCCGGACGTGCTGTGCAACCGCGAGATCAAGTTCAAGCATTTCCTGGATGCCGCCCATGAGCTTGGCGCGGACGCGATCGCAACTGGTCATTACGCACGGGTGGACTTCGTGGTTGGATTGCATCGCCTGCTGCGCGCACGCGACCGCGGCAAGGACCAGAGCTATTTCCTGCATCAACTCGGGCAGGCGCAACTGGCGGCAACGCGTTTTCCGCTGGGTGAACTGCACAAGGATGAGGTGCGCCGCTTCGCCATGACGGCTGGCTTGCCCACTGCAGCAAAGAAGGATTCCACCGGTATTTGTTTCATCGGCGAACGCGATTTCCGCAAGTTCCTGTCGCAGTACCTGCCGGCAAAACCCGGCGAAATCCGCGATCCGCAAGGCGTGCCGGTCGGTGAGCACCCTGGCGTTTTTTATTTCACCTTGGGCCAGCGCGAGGGCCTGCACATCGGCGGTGTGCGTGGCCGCGATGACGCGCCCTGGTACGTGGTGGGCAAGGATATCGAGCGCAATATCCTGTACGTCGACCAGGGCCATGACAGCCCGTGGCTGCAGTCCATCAACCTGCAGAGCGAGCCTGCACATTGGATCGCCGGTGTCGCGCCAGCCGCGCAGTTCACATGCACCGCGCAGACTCGCTATCGACAGGCGGACGAAGCCTGCGACGTGCAGGTGCTCGATGACGGTAGCCTGCAAGTGCAATTCGCGTGTCCGCAGCGTGCGGTCACGCCTGGCCAATCACTGGTGCTGTACGACGACGATGTTTGCCTTGGCGGCGCAGTGATCCTGTCCAGCGATGCGCCTGTGGCAGGCTGTGATATCGCAACAAGGAGCCATGCTGCATGAGTCACGCACTATTGAAATCGGGCATCGATGATCGCGTACTGGCATTGGCAGGTGTACTGCAGGCCTTGGCCCAGGTACGCCGGATCGCCGATACCGGCCAATCCGAGGCTGCGCCAGTCGACGTTGCACTGGCCAGCGTGCTGCGTCTCGAGGCCGACACCGCAGAAGCGGTCTATGGCGATGCGCAGGGTTTGCGCCAGGGCCTGCGGCTGCTGCGCGACCATCTGGTCAACAATCCCCGCGACGAGGCGTTGGGCAAGCTGGCGCTGGCGGTGCTGCAACTGGAACGCCGTTTCAGCCGCGACGACGCGATGGCGGCAAAAGTTGGTGCAGGCATTTCAGATGCCGCAGATACTGCCGCCAAGCTCGGCAGCAGCCATCCAGATGTCATCAGCCAACTGGCCGAACTGTATGCCGGCACCATCAGCCAACTGAGTCCGCGGATCATGGTCCAGGGCAATCCGCATTATCTGGGCCAGGCCGGCGTGGTCGCCGAGATCCGGTCCTTGCTGCTTGCCGCATTGCGTTCGGCGGTGCTGTGGCGGCATTCCGGTGGCAGCCTGCTGGACTTCGTGTTCCGCCGTCGCGACATGGCCGCGGTGATCAATGCACGGCTGGGCTGACACCAGTCGCCGGCGTACGGAATGGCCCGGTTTCGGGCATAATTGCAGTAATAAATGGCGTGTTTTTCCGCCCCTCCCACCGACCATGGAGCCCCCAAAATGGCTGATTCATTCGCCACCCGCGCCCACCTCGACGTCAACGGCAAGTCCTACGCCTACGCCAGCCTGACCAAGCTGGGCGAGAAGTACGATCTGTCTCACCTTCCGTATTCGATGAAGATCCTGCTGGAGAACCTGCTGCGCCATGAAGACGGCGTCAGCGTGACGCCGGCGCACATCAAAGCGGTTGCGCAATGGGACCCGAAGGCCGAGGCCAGCACCGAGATCGCCTTCATGCCGGCGCGCGTGTTGCTGCAGGACTTCACCGGCGTGCCCTGCGTGGTTGACCTGGCCGCGATGCGCGATGCGGTGGTCAAGTTGGGCGGCAAGGCCAACCAGATCAATCCGCAGATTCCATCGGAACTGGTCATAGACCATTCGGTGCAGGTCGATGTATACGGCCGACCGGAAGCACTGGACATGAATGCCAAGATCGAGTTCGAGCGCAACCAGGAGCGCTACAGCTTCCTGCGCTGGGGACAGAAAGCGCTGCTGGATTTCAAGGTGGTTCCGCCAAGCACCGGCATCGTCCATCAGGTGAACCTGGAACACCTGGCGCGGGTGGTGATGGAACGCGTCGTGCCCGATGAGAACGGGGACAGTGAATTGATGGCATTCCCGGACACCGTGTTCGGTACCGACAGCCATACCACCATGATCAATGGCCTGGGCGTGCTGGGCTGGGGCGTCGGCGGCATCGAGGCCGAAGCCGCGATGCTGGGACAGCCGTCGTCCATGCTGATCCCGCAGGTGGTCGGTTTCAGGCTGACCGGCAAACTGCCCGAAGGCGCCACCGGCACCGACCTGGTGCTGACCGTCACCCAGATGCTGCGCAAGCACGGTGTGGTCGGCAAGTTCGTCGAGTTCTTTGGCGACGGCCTGCAGCACCTTTCGCTTGCCGATCGCGCCACCATTGCCAACATGGCGCCGGAATACGGCGCCACCTGCGGCATCTTCCCGATCGATGCCGTGGCCGTGAAGTACCTGCACCTGTCTGGTCGCAGCGATGCACAGATCGCACTGGTCGAAGCCTATGCCAAGGCGCAGGGCATGTGGCACGACGCCGATTCCCCGCAAGCCACCTACTCCGCCACCATGGCGTTGGACATGGGCAGTGTGCTGCCGTCGCTGGCCGGCCCCAAGCGCCCGCAGGATCGCGTACTGCTGAGCGACATGAAGACCAACTTCCACGACAACGTGGGCGCCATGACCGCCGGTCGCACACTGAAGACCGGTTGCGCCGTGCAGGAGCTCAAGGATGAGGGCGGTGCCCAGCCTCAGGCCGACCATCTGGCTGCAAAACCAATTTCGAAGATCTGCATCGCCGACCAGGACGTACACATCAGCGACGGGTCAGTGGTCATTGCTGCGATCACCTCGTGCACCAACACCTCCAATCCGGCGGTGATGCTGGGCGCTGGCCTGGTGGCGCGCAATGCGCTGGCCAAGGGCCTGAAAACCAAGCCGTGGGTCAAGACCTCGCTTGCCCCGGGTTCGCTGGTTGTGACCGATTACCTGAAGAAGGCGGGCCTGCTAGAAGACCTTGAACAACTGGGCTTCTATCTTGTGGGCTATGGCTGCACCAGCTGCATCGGCAATTCCGGCCCGCTGCTGGCCTCGGTGTCGCAGGGCATCAGCCAGAACGACCTGGCCGTGGCCGCGGTGCTGTCGGGCAACCGCAATTTCGAAGGTCGCGTGCATGCAGAGGTCAAGATGAACTACCTCGCATCTCCACCACTTGTAGTGGCGTATGCGCTGGCCGGCACGATTGATATCGACCTCACCTCCGAGCCGATCGGCCAGGATGGTGATGGCAACGACGTGTACCTGCGCGATATCTGGCCCACCACCAAGGAAGTCGGCGAACTCATCGCACAAAGCGTCACCCCCGAGATGTTCATCCGCAACTATGCGGACGTGTTCAAGGGCGATACCCGCTGGAACCACGTGCACTCACCAGACGGCGAGAGCTATGCGTGGAGTGAGGAGTCGACCTACATCAAGAACCCGCCCTACTTCGATGGCATGACCATGGCCGTCGGCAGCATCGACGACATCCACGGCGCGCGTGTGCTGGGCTTGTTCGGCGACTCGATCACCACCGACCACATCTCGCCGGCCGGGAACATCAAGAAGGATTCGCCCGCGGGTCGTTTTCTGCAGTCGCGTGGTGTGCAGCAAGCCGATTTCAACAGCTACGGCAGCCGCCGCGGCAATGATGACGTGATGGTGCGCGGCACCTTCGCCAACATCCGTATCAAGAATCAGATGCTGGGTGGCGAGGAAGGCGGTAACACACTGCACTTCAACATCGACGGCAGCGAGCCAGAGAAGCTGGCGATCTACGACGCGGCGATGAAGTACAAGGCCGACAGCGTGCCGTTGGTGGTGCTGGCCGGCAAGGAATACGGCACTGGCTCCAGCCGCGACTGGGCGGCCAAGGGCACCATCCTGCTGGGCGTCAAGGCGGTGATCGCCGAGAGTTTCGAGCGCATCCACCGTTCGAACCTGGTCGGCATGGGTGTGTTGCCATTGCAGTTCATGGCTGGCGAAAACGCAAAGACCTACGCCTTTGATGGTTCGGAAACATTCGCCATCACCGGCTTGCAGGACGGCGAGGCCAAGGTCGCCACGGTCACTGCGACCCGCACCAGTGGTGAGCAGGTCGTGTTCCAGGCCAAGGTGCTGCTGCTGACCCCGAAGGAAGTCGAATACTTCCGCCATGGCGGCCTGTTGCAGTACGTGCTGCGCCAGTTGGCGGGCAAGGCCTAAACGCAAGGCAACATGCGCGCAATGCAGGGGCGGCTTCGGCCGCCCTTGTTGCATCTGCCGGAAAGACTTCCCGAATCCGTTTCATCAGAACTCAGGCGTCCAGCGTGCATTGAGCAGGCGCCACTTCCCATCCACCAGGCGCCAACCGGTTTCGAAATCGAATACCTGCCCGTTCGTGGGTAGCAGGCCGCTATTGCCCCCGGTCGCCAGCACGCTGAATTTCGCGGTCGCCTCGGTTTCGCTGCGCACCTCGACCGTCACCGGGCCAAGGCGCGCACCCACATCGCGATGCTGCAGGAACACGGCGACTGCCAACTGGCGTGCGCCACGTCGATTCATGCCGTGATTGCCGATGAAATCCTCGGCCAAAAGATCCTGCACGGCGCCAGTATCGCGCGCGTCGATCGCCTTTTGCAGGGCTTCGAGTTGCTGGCGCACCGCCTGTTCCGGTTGCGTTCGCGAACAGGCTGTCATCGCTGCGATCAGTAGCCAGACCAGTGCTAGCGTGCCCGATATCCTTGCCCAGCTGGAATGCTGCATCGCGGAAACCTCCATGCGGTTTCGTCCAGCTTGTCACTGCTGGGTGCCTATGCTCAAATCAAACGCAATCCATACGCCGCCGCATTCGTGCGCTGGCCCACTCGCAGGGGAGTTGACCATGAGTTCAGAACGTCCTTGGCTGGACCACTATCCGGAAGGCGTACCTGAAGAGATCGATCTGAACGAGTTCCAGTCGATCCCCGCGGTATTTGATGCAGCACTCGAGAGATTCCGCGACAACATCGCATTCTCGAACATGGGCAAGATGATCACCTACGGCGAGCTCGACCGCCTCAGCCGCGATTTCGCCGGTTATCTGCTTGGCGAGCTGAAGCTCAAGAAGGGCGATCGCGTGGCGATCATGCTGCCCAACTGCCTGCAGTACCCGGTGGCGATTCTCGGTGTGTTGCGCGCGGGGCTGACCGTGGTCAACACCAACCCGATGTACACGCCGCGGGAACTGAAACACCAGATGGTGGATTCTGGCGCTTCCGTCATCCTGGTGATGGACAATTTTGGCGCCGTCGTGCAGGAAGTGCTTGCAGACGTGCCGGGTGTGCGTGCTATCACAACGGGCCTGGGCGACATGCTTGGTTTCCCGAAGGGCATGATCGTCAATTTCGTGCTTCGGCACGTCAAGAAGATGGTGCCCGACTACGACATCCAGGGCGCCGTCCGCTTTCGCGACACGCTTACCCTCGGGCGCATGCACCAGGTGTCCAACGTCGTCATCGACCATGAAGATCTTGCCTTCCTGCAATACACAGGCGGTACCACCGGCGTGGCCAAGGGCGCGATGCTGACCCACCGCAACCTGGTCGCCAACATGCAGCAGGCTGCTGCCTGGGTGGGCAGCAATATCCGCATGGGTGAGGAGATCATTGTCACCGCGTTGCCGCTGTACCACATCTTTGCGCTTACCGCGAACTGCCTGGTCTTCATCAAGTTCGGCGCGCGCAACCACCTGATCACCAACCCCCGTGACATGCCGGGTTTCGTCAAGGAACTGAAGTCGATTCCGTTCACTGCGTTCACCGGCGTCAACACCCTGTTCAACGGGTTGCTGCACACACCCGGATTCGACCAGGTCGACTTCTCGCACCTGCACCTGACCTTGGGTGGTGGCATGGCCGTGCAACGCGCAGTGGCCGACAAGTGGAAGCAGGTCACCGGCTGCACATTGGCCGAGGCCTATGGCTTGACCGAAACCTCGCCAGCGGTCTGCATCAACCCGCCCGAGCTGGGTGCGTTCAACGGCTCGATCGGCTTGCCGGTGCCGTCGACCGACGTCTGCATCAAGGATGACGACGGCAACATGCTGCCGATGGGCGAAGTCGGTGAGTTGTGCGTCAAGGGCCCGCAGGTGATGCGCGGCTATTGGCAGCGCCCGGAGGACACAGCGCAATCCATCGATGCCGGCGGCTGGCTACATACCGGAGACATGGCGCGGATGGACGAGAATGGGTATTTCTATATCGTCGATCGCAAGAAGGACATGATCCTGGTGTCGGGTTTCAACGTGTACCCGAACGAGATCGAGGACGTGATCGCAATGATGCCCGGGGTGCTGGAAGTGGCCGCTATTGGTGTCCCGGACGAAAAATCCGGCGAAGCGGTCAAGGTGTTCGTGGTCAAGAAGGATCCGGCGCTCAGCGTCGAGGCGATCAAGGCATTCTGCCGAGAGAACATGACCGGCTACAAGCAGCCGAGGCAGGTGGAGTTCCGCGACGAATTGCCAAAGAGCAACGTCGGCAAGATCCTGCGCAAGGAATTGCGGGACCCGCCCAAGGCCAGCTGATCGCAGCCAACTGATCGCAGGGATCGTTCGAGTGACTTTCCCTGCAACAAAAAGATCAAAAAGTATTGGAGTGATCTCCCGGGGACTTGTCCCCGGTTCAAGCGTGCGGCATAGAATCGGGGCGAGCGTTCAGCTTCCGTCGCCGACGTCAGCTCGGCGGCGGTCACCGCAACTTGAGGGACCTCCCATGTCTACTGTAATCGCGTTTCCCCGTGAGCATTACCCGACCCTGCGCATCGAAGAAGATGCCTCACGCGACGTCTATTGGGCCTACATGCACGGCAACCATGAAGTCGCGCCGGTCAGGTCCTGTTTCAACAACGAATTGGTGGGCGACCTGAGGCGCTACCAGGACGAGCTGGGCGCCCGCCTGCGTAACCGACCGCTCGCACAGCAGGATGCAGGGCCGGTTCATCTGGTGCTTGGTTCCATCACCGATGCCTTCAGCCTGGGGGGCGATCTCGCATTGTTCAGCAGCCTCATCCAGGAGCGAAACCGCGATGCATTGCGCACGTACGCGCACGAAGCCGTGCGCCTTGTGCATGGCTTCCACGCCGGCCTCCATGCAGGGGCCCACACGATCGCGCTGGTGCAAGGCGATGCGCTTGGTGGCGGCTTCGAAATCGCGTTGAGTTGCCACACCATCGTCGCCGAGCGCGGGGCTGTCATGGGCTTGCCGGAAGTCTTGTTCGACCTGTTTCCGGGCATGGGCGCATATTCCTTCATGTGCCAGCGCGTCAGCCCGCAATTGGCCGAGAAGATCATGCTGGAAGGCCGCATGTACACAAGCGAAGAGTTTTACAAGATGGGATTGGTGGATGTACTCGCCGCCAAGGATGAAGGCTTGCATGCGGTCGAGGACGCGATACGTTCGAACCGGCGCACTCCGCATGCCCGCGCAGCCTTGCACCAGGTTCGCGAACCGGTGCCGATGGCAGAGCTGATGCGCATCACCGACATCTGGGTGGAAACCGCACTCAAGCTCGGCAAGAAATCCATCCGGACGATGGAACGACTGGTGCGTGCGCAATCGCGTCGCGGCGGGACAGCATCGGCTGCGCGTGAAGTGAGTTGAACCCGCAGGCGATCATTCCGACCCCATGAAAACGGGACACGAAAGGGAAAAGAACGAAGGTCAGGCAGCTGGTGTCGGCACGCCTGACCGGGCCAGGGGCGTGGGTGGAGTCACGGCGGCGAGCCGTGATCTTTGTCCACGCTCCGGGCGTTCGAAGCAATCCTTTGCACCTCTTGTCTTGCCTGGATTGCCGCAGCCTCCAGTAGCTCGCTTAGCTTTGCGAGGCTCCGCCGCCAGATTTTGGCCAATTCCGTATTGGTGCTTTGCATCATCCCGGCGCTGCATTCGACCAGGGCGCTGTCACCGATGTTGTAGCTCACGCCCTTGAGTGCATGTGCGGCTTCACGCACACCTTCCCAGTCGGCATCGATACAATGGCGTTCGATCTCCATCAGGCAACGACTGGCGTCGCGCAGGCATTGCTCCATGAACTCCCGGAGGAAGTCCGCGCCGAGGCCCATGCTGGCCATCTCTTCGAGGATCACGGGCTGCAACGAAGGTGCTGCCGGTTCAAGCGGAATGCGTGGGCGCTCCGCCCCAGCGGCGATTTGGCCAAGTACTTCCAAGAGCTTAGATACCGCCAGGGGCTTGTTGAGGAAGGTCCATGCACCGGCAGCCGTAGCCTCCCGCATCGCATCGACAGTGACATCAGCGCTCAGCACGACGATCGGCGTACGCACATTACCGGCCTGCATCACCCTGGCCTGCTTGATCACGTCCAACCCGCTCAAGCCAGGCATGTGCAAGTCGACGATTGCCACGTCGAAGGATTCGCGCGCCATGTAATCGAGCGCTTCTTCGCCATCCTCGGCCAGCACCACGCGGTGCCCGGCACGCTCCAGCAACCGGCCGAGTACTAGCCGATTGTTCAGTTGGTCGTCCGCAACCAGCACTCGCATGGATGCCACGCGCGCGCGATGACGAACGAAAGGGTCGTCGAACGAAACGACCTTGGACTGCTTTCCCGACACGATCTGGTCCACGATCGGGAAAGACAGGTCCACCCAGAAATGGCTACCGCCGCCAGAATTCCCTTCCACGCCAATACTGCCGCCGAGCAATTCGGCAAGGTTCTTGGCGATCGTGGTTCCCAATCCCGTCCCGCCGTAACGGCGGGTAATGCCTGTGTGCACCTGTTCGAAAGCCTTGAATAGCCTCTCGCGGGCTTCGAGCGGAATGCCTATGCCGGTATCGCGCACGGAAAACCTGAGTGCGACACGCCCCCCTTCCCGGGAGCGGACCATGACCTGGATCGCGACTGATCCATCCTCGGTGAATTTGATCGCGTTGCTGGTCAGGTTGACCAGGATCTGCAGCAAGTGCCCAGAATCTCCGTGCAACAGGGAGGGGACGTCGCTTGCGACTTCATTGGTCAGGTTCAATCCCTTGCCCGTCGCCTGGGGTTGCAGCATCACCCGCAACTTCCGAAGCAGCTCGCGTGGCTGGAAATCGATGTCCTCCCTGCGCAACTTGCCCGCTTCGATGGCGGAGATGTCGAGCACGTCCTCGACCAGCAACAGCATGCTTTGGGCCGATGTCTGGATCACCTCGGAGCATTCGCGCTGTTCGGACGTCAGCTGCATGCTCGAAAGCAATTCCGCCATGCCGATGATCCCGTTCAATGGCGTGCGGAACTCATGGCTCATCGTGGCAAGGAAGCGACTCTTGGCTTCGTTGGCGCGACGGGCTTCATCGGTAGCCTTGGTCAATGCGTTCAACAGCGAGGTCAGGTATAGCGGAAGTGCCACCAGGCCAAGCGTCAGTCCCCAAGCCAAGGTTGCATTGGCAAGCCAATAGCCAGTCGTGTTGATAACGATAACGAAAACCACGCCAGCCATGCCGATGGCCGACATCAGGTACCGGGTCCCGTAGCGCAGGCCATTGCCGATGGTGACCCACAGGAATGCGATGTAAATCGGCGCGCCTGTCTCGCCGAGGAAGTACATCAGTAACGCAAGGAACGTATAATCATTGCACATGCCAATGACCCGGCGCACGTGCAGCGTCGCAGGCTGAAATGCAATCCAGCCCAGAATCACCAGTCCAATCAGGATATCCGCAACGACAATGAGCAGGCCAAGCTGCAGCCGCTCATCCGGCAGTTCAGGGGCCAGCAGGAAGTAGACGAAAAACAATACCTGGATAACCAACCGCACCTTCGCCTGCTGGTGCTCGCTGTCGGGACGGTTCGCCAGTCGTCCACGGAACCGGGTGATCAAGGTACTCATACGCCGGATCAAGCGATGCCAGGGCGTCTGGCCGTATTCGAGAAACGTCGACAGATCTCGTGTAGGCGCTCTTGGGAGTCCAGCAGGGCATCCACGCAACGCGGATCAAAATGGCGGCCGCGTTGGGAACGAATGTAGTCCAACGCCGCCTCGATGTCCCAGGCTGGTTTGTACGGGCGTGGCGAAAGCAAGGCATCTAAAACGTCGGCAACAGCCACGATTCGCGCTTCCAGCGGGATGTTCTCGCCAGCTAGCCCGTCCGGGTATCCGGTGCCGTCATAGCGCTCGTGATGGCGCAGGGCAATCGACGCGCCAGCCTGTATGAAACGGTTCTGGCTGTCGGAAAGCAGCTCATGGCCGATGCGTGGATGCTGGCGCATCACCGCGATCTCCACTTCGGTCAACGGGCCGGGCTTGAGCAGGATTGCGTCCGGAATCGCGATCTTGCCGATATCATGCAAGGGCGCCGCCATTTCCACCATCCGGGCCTCGTCTTCCGGCAACCCTAGCTGCTCGGCGATCAGCCCGGCAATCCTCGCCATGCGCTCCAGATACGCGCTGGTGCCGGTATCCCGGTATTCGATCGCGCGTGCCAACCGGGTCAGGGTTTCGCGTTCGCGCTCTTCCACTTCGTGCATGCTCGCTAACAGACGCTGTTCAAGGGACAGCGCACGCTGCTTGACGGACTCCGTCTGTTGTCGCAGTTGCAGCAGATTTCTGCAACGTGAGCGCAGCTCACGCGGGCGGATCGGCTTGACCAGAAAATCGATGACTCCAGCGTCCAGTGCGGCCTGCCGAACTGGCTCGTCGCCAACCACGGTCACCAGCACGATTGGAACGTCCCGGTGCTGCAACGGGCGGCGGAATGCACGGGCGAATTCGAGCCCGTCCATGCCGGGCATACGGTAGTCCAACAACACCAGGTCCGACGGGTTGTTCAGGCACCAGGACAATGCGACTTCCGGCTCGCCGAAATCGTGCACGACAAGGGTGGGCCCGATGTCCTCCACGATATGCCGGAGCAGGGTCCGCGCAGAAGGCTGGTCATCGACAATCACGATATCCATGCACCGTTCCTTTCGTCAGGAGGGGGCAAGCGCCCAAGGCTTGCAGCCATGCTCAGCGCAAAACCGTAGAAAGGCAAGCCCTTGGCCTTGTCCATGCAAACGGAATGCACCATCGGTCCAGGCCATTTGGTCAACCGGGTTCAGGCCGCATGTATGGGAACAACAACACGTCTCGGATCGAACTTGAGCCGGTCAGCAGCATAACCAGCCGGTCGATGCCGACACCCAGGCCACCGGTCGGCGGCAGGCCGACTTCGAGCGCCCGGATGTAGTCGGCATCGAAATGCATGGCTTCGTCGTCGCCGCCCTCCTTCGCATCGACCTGTGCGCGGAAACGCGCGGCCTGGTCTTCGGGATCGTTGAGCTCGGAAAACCCATTGGCAAGCTCCTTGCCGCCGACGAACAACTCGAAGCGGTCGGTGATGCCGGGTTCGCTGTCGGATTCACGCGCCAGCGGCGAGACTTCGACCGGATAGTGGGTGATGAAGGTCGGCTGCACCAGCCCGGCTTCCACCGTCTTCTCGAAGATCTCCAGCAGCAGCTTGCCCCAGCCATAGCCCGACTTCACATGCACACCGTGGCGCTTGCAGTGCACGGCCAGCGCCTCGCGGTCGCGGCAATCGGCCACCGAGATGTCCGGGTTCAATTCGCGCACGGCTTCTTCCAGCTTCCAGCGGCGGAACGCTGGCGCCAAGTCTATGACCTGTCCGTCCCAATTGAACTGCAGCTTGCCCATCGCCTCGGCAGCAACGTCGCGGATCATGCCCTCGGTCAGGTCCATGACCTCGGTGTAGCTGACGTAGGCCTCGTACAACTCGAGCATCGTGAATTCGGGGTTATGCCGGGTGGACACGCCTTCGTTGCGGAAATTGCGGTTGATCTCGTACACGCGCTCGAACCCGCCAACGACCAGCCGCTTGAGGTAAAGCTCGGGCGCGACGCGCAGGAACAGGTCGAGGTCAAGCGCATTGTGATGAGTGGTGAACGGACGCGCGGTGGCGCCGCCGGCGATGTAATGCATCATCGGCGTTTCCACTTCCAGGAAGCGGCGCGCATCCAGCCAGCGGCGCATGCCGGACACGATCCGCGAGCGCGCAATGAACACGTCGCGCGCCTCGGGACTGACGATCAAATCGACATAGCGCTGCCGGTAGCGCTGCTCGACGTCGGCCAATCCGTGCCATTTGTCCGGCAGCGGCCGCAGCGACTTGACCAGCAGGCGCAGGGTGTCGGCGCGAACCGACAGTTCGCCGGTCTTGGTGCGCATCAACGTGCCTTCGGCAGCCACGATGTCGCCCACGTCCCAGCCCTTGAATGCGTCGTAGGCATCGCCGAGTGCGCTGCCTTGCAGGAACAACTGGATGCGGCCGGTCATGTCCTGGATCTGGGCGAACGCGGCCTTGCCCATGACGCGCTTGGCCAGCAACCGCCCGGCGATCGTGACCCGCTTGTTCTCAGCCTCCAGCGCTTCGCCCGTCCATTGCTCGACGTCCGCATAAGCGTCTTGCAGGTCCTGCACGTAATCGGCGCGGCGGAAGTCGTTCGGGAAGGCAACCCCCTGCTCGCGCAGCACAGCAAGCTTGGCGCGGCGTTCGGCGATCAGGTGGTTTTCGTCGGTGTGCTGGACTGGCGTTTGGTGTGTCATGGCGGGAGGCTCGGCTGTTGTAGAGCCGGGCTTGCCCGGCTTGTTCGCGATTGCAGCGGGGCAAGCCCCGCTCTACGGACGTGTGGCGGGACTGGACCCGCGTGGCAATGTTGCGGCCTCAGGCCGCATCGCTGCGTTTCGAGCCAGCCTCCAGCCCCGATTTCAGGCTCGCTTCCACGAATTCGTCGAGGTCGCCATCCAGCACTTTCTGGGTATCGGTACGCTCGATGCCGGTGCGCAGGTCCTTGATCCGGCTCTGGTCGAGCACGTAGTTACGGATCTGGCTGCCCCAGCCGATGTCGGACTTGGTGGCTTCCAGCGCGTCCCTCTCGACGTTGCGCTTCTGCACCTCCAACTCATAGAGCTTGGCCATCAGCATCTTCATCGCGGTGTCGCGGTTCTGGTGCTGGCTGCGGCCGGTCTGGCAGGCCGCGACCGTATTGGTCGGAATGTGGGTGATGCGCACCGCTGACTCGGTCTTGTTGACGTGCTGGCCGCCGGCGCCGGACGAGCGATACACGTCGGTGCGCAGGTCGGCCGGGTTGATGTCGATTTCGATGTCGTCATCCACTTCCGGCGACACGAATACGCTGGTGAAACTGGTGTGGCGGCGGTTGTCGGAATCGAACGGCGACTTGCGCACCAGACGATGCACGCCGATCTCGGTCTTCAGCCAGCCGTAGGCGTACTCGCCCTCGACGCGGAAAGTGGCCGACTTGATGCCGGCCACGTCGCCGCCGCTGGCTTCCATCAGTTCGGTCTTCCAGCCGCGTGACTCGCACCAGCGCAGGTACATGCGCAGCAGCATTTCGGCCCAGTCCTGCGCCTCGGTGCCACCGGCGCCGGCCTGGATGTCGACGAATGCATTGGCGGTGTCCATCTTGCCGGAGAACATCCGCTGGAACTCGATTTCCTCAACGCCCTTCTCGAGCCGATCGACATCGGTGACCACGGCCAGCGCGGTTTCCTCGTCGTCTTCCATTTCGGCAAGTTCCAGCAGTTCATTACCGCCAGCAAGGCCGTCGGTAAGTTCGCAGATGCCGTTGACGGTCTTGTCCAGCATCGAACGTTCCCGCCCCAGCGCCTGTGCACGTTCGGAATCGTTCCAGACGTCCGGATTCTCGAGTTCGCGTTCTACTTCTTCCAGGCGCTCGCGCTTGGCATCGTAGTCAAAGAAACCCCCGGAGCGAATCGAGCCGACCAATCAGATCGGCGATGCGGGCTCGGATGGGATTGAGTTCGATCATGGGTAGGGACTTGTTGCGACGAAAGACCGCCGATTCTAGCAGTCGCCCGACGCTGGCCAAAAAGTTGGCTAGCCGCTGACGGTCTTTCGTTTCCTCGCAGAGTCCGCGTCATTCCACCTCGAATTCGCCGACCAGCACGGATTCATCCTTGCCCGACAGCCTCAGCGTGACCGTGCGGTCCTGCTGGCGAGGCGTGCCCCAGCCGGTGCTGAGCGAAAGAGTGAGCGTGGTGGCACCGGTCACGATCTGCTGTCGGTCGCCGAAATAATGCGCCTCGACCCGGTACAGCCCCGGCTTTGCATCGCGCAGCACGAATTCCTCCGGGCCATAGCCGCCGGTGAAGTCATTCGAGATCAACCCACCCTGGTAGGTAAGCTTGTTGCTGTAGTAGCACTTCTCACCGTTCGGATCGGTCACCCACAGGTCCATGTCGCTGTTGTCGCTGTCCCATGACAACGCGACGCGAAGATCCAGCGGCATGTTCTGCAGCAGGCGACGATCGATGAAGCTGGTGTCCAGCGGCTTCGGACTGGTCGCGATGATCGCGTTCATTTCGTTCAGCGCGATTGCAGGGATGCCATTGAAGCGGCTGTCCCATTCCCCTGATGCCACGTCGTACAACTGTTCGATCGCCTGCTGGCGCTGCCCGGATGCCGCCAACGCCAGCGCAAGATCACGACCGCTCTGCGGCTCTTCTTCGGCCATGCCGAGTACTTGCCGGAATGTCTGTACGGCGAGCGCCCATTGCTTGGCCTGCATCAGCCGATAGCCGAGCACGCGCAGCACATGCCGATTGTCCAGATCGAGTTCGGCGAGGTTCGACAACACCCGCATCGCTTCGACACGGCGTTCCTTCTGCAACAGCAAGTCAGCAACGTCGAGATAGAACGCCGTGCTGTCCACGTGACTGTCGCGCTCGTCCAGGTACAGGGCGTAGATCTGGTCAGCCGGGGCCGCACGCAAGCGCTTGGCATAAGGGGAATCTGGAGCCCACGCCTGCAAGCGAATGGTGGCGACAGTCTCGCCTTCTGCTTTCGCGGCCTTGTGTACAACACCTGGCGCAAGTAGTGCCACGCTGGCCTGATTCCGGGCGAATCCTTCAGATGCACCCCGTTCGGCGGCGAGAGCAGGAGAAGGTGGTGGTGCCATTGCCATTGCAGGCTGCGCCACATCGGCAGTGACCGTCACGCTGCCCAGCGTGGTCGAATCTGACTCTGACCTAGCCTTGTCCCTGACCTTCTGGGCCGCTTGTCGATCCTTCGGGAATGACGTCTTCCACCAGACAAGCCGTTCCGCGAAAGCATTGGCGACCGCATCCAGCCGCTCGCTGCGTGACGCATCACGTCGTTTGCCCTGCTCTGCCTGCAGGCGTGCGACATCAGCGCGCAGATCAGCGGGTGGCGCAATGTCGTAGCGCACGTAATCGGCGATATCGTCCAGCACCAGCAATGATGTGCCTGCGGTCACGATCGAGAACTGCTGCCCGAGCCGCGCGATTGCCGCGCGATGGCGCTCAGGCTCGCCCGCATCGGCAGCGATTTGCCATCTCGCCCACTGCCGCGGGACGTAGTCGCCATTCGTTGCGGCCGAAACCGGCAGCGTGATGTCACGCCGATGTCCCGACTCATCCAGGGTCACCCGGATCACGCCAGTCGGCTCGGTGAGGCGACCGGCGATCCTCATCAGACCGGCATCCACATGACGTGACTCGGCCTGCAGGTCGCTTACGCCCTCGCCGCGCATGGTGACAATGCGGGTTCCGTGCCCAAGCAATGCACGCGCTGCCGCGTCAAGCCCGTTTCGGCCTTGCCATGCGACCAACCGCCCACCGCGCGCATCCGCCAGTGCGGCCAGGCGAGCCCCATCGGATGCTGCGCCCGCCGAGTTGATGGCATACAGGTGCTGGTTTTTTTCAAGCACGGGGAATGGCTTGTCGCCATAGTCCTGAAGGCCATCGCTGACCAGCAGGTATTCGGTGATGGTGGGGTCTGGCGTCCAATCGGACAGGTCGCTGGCGCCGTCGTTGACGGTGGTTCCCAGTACGCGCCGCAGTTGCGCCCAATCGCCGTTGCGGATCTCGAACGTGCCGCCATCCATGCCGACATCGCGAAGGATGCGCAGGCTCACGCGGCCATTGCCCATCGCCTTGAAATAGCGATCAAGCAGCATGAATTCACCGTCCCGGTCGCGCTTGCGCGCAGATGCGGACGCATCCCATAGCAGGCCCATTTTGGATGGCGGCGTCCTGTTTGATGCACTGAATTGCGGAACCGGTACTTCGGCCAGGACATAGTGCTCGCCGTCGTGCGTGCCTCCGTACGCCATTGGTTTGGTGCTGGCGGGAAAACGCAGTGACAAGCCGCCCTGTGGGCGGAACGCGGTACGTCGAACGACTGCCTGGTAACCCTGGGCATCGTGCGTGAAGGGCAATGCACCAAAGCTGCCCTCCACGATGGGTGCGCTGGATATGCCGTTCGCCCGTACACGCAACGAAAATTCATCCGCGCCGGACAGCAGCTGCACCGGAACCGCCAGACGCCATGCGCCGGTTTCGCGCGGCATGGCCTCTTCGATCACCAGTCGCACCTGGCGTGAACCATGTGCCGGGATCGGGTAGATGCGCAGTCGGAACTGGTTGCCGGCGGTCTGCTCAAGCAGCGCCGGATCCACGCCGCGGCGTTCGATGCTCTCGAACACCTGCCTGCCACGCGCCTTGGGCACAGGGACTGCATCGCGCAAGACGCCGCCGATATCCAGCGCAAACCCCACGACTTGCTGGCCGCTGCCCAATGGAAATTGCAGGGTGCCTTCCAGGACTCGATTGTTCGGATTGCGAAGCTCAAGCAGCATGGTGGTGGTCGCGAATCCGCCATTGACCTCGATCCCGACGTCTGCGGAATGCAGGCTGACAGGCGTATCCACCTTGCCGCTGACCTGCAGCAATGGGGGTTGCAGCACCACATTCGATGATACCTGTTGCGCAGGCACGAGCGAGGCGAAGCCAAGGGTGATCAAGCAGACGCTTGCAGTGAACTGGGTGATCCGGCGCATGGCGAGTTCCATGAAGGTGACTATCCCTGCCAACGCATGGATGCGGCAGATGGGGTTTCTCGAGCCTGCACAGGGCGAACCGCTGGCGCCAGCACTGCAAGTCGGTTGGCCAAGCTCAACCATTCATCCCCGGATCCCGCAGCCCGTCCCTGCGCCCCATCCGATGGTCACTTCGTGCTGGCGTGATGATGGGATGTAACCAAGGCTCTACGCATATCCAGCAAGGAATGTGCGCCATGCAACGCCGCCACGACATCGACGCACTGCGCGTCTTCGCCTTCGCCCTGCTGATCCTGTATCACGCCAGCGGCGTTTACCAGACGAATTCCGATTTCCAAATCGTCAGCACCTATCAGTATGACTGGATCGAGTGGGTCAGGATCGTGGTCAACCGCTGGCGGATGCCCTTGCTGTTCGCGATCTCGGGAATTGCGATTGGCCTGTACCAGCCGACGCGGGGCCCACTGCGGTTTGCAGGGAACCGGACCTGGCGCCTGCTGTTGCCGCTGGTGTTCGGCATGCTCTTCATCGTGCCGATCCAGTCCTATTGCGAAGCGGTCCGCAACGGCGCGGTACCGACCGGGTTCGTCCACTTCATGCAGCGTTACCTGCAGCTCAAGCCGTGGCCGGACGGCGGCTGGACCGGTGCTTCGCATGGCGTGACCTGGAACCACCTGTGGTACCTGGCCTATCTGTGGAATTACACGCTGGTCTTGCTGGCGCTGCTACCCATGATTGAATCCGGTATCGGCAAGCGAATGCAGGCATGGTTGGCCAATCGCAGCCTGGCCTGGATGATTCTGCTTCCAACCATGTTGTTCTTCGGCTACCTGCAGTTGCTCATGCCGAGGTTCCCGGAAACCCATGCGTTGGCCGGCGACTGGTACCTGCACGCGGAGTATTCCAGCGTGTTCCTGTTCGGCTATCTGGTTTCCCGCCAACAGGATTTCTGGCAGCGGGTGGCGCGTTGGCGCTGGAAGACGTTGCCGATTGCACTGCTCGGGATCACCTTGGAGCTGGGTTTGCGGGCGGTTGGACGCGGACTGCTGTTGCCTGACGATATCCCGGAATGGCTGACCATATTGCCGTGGAACGGTATCGAACACGCCGGACGCGCGCTATACATGTGGACCGCCCTGCTCGCGATCTTCGGCTGGGGTGTTACCTGGCTCAACCGTCCATTCCGCTGGCTGCCGTATGCGACCGAAGCGGTCTATCCCTGGTACATCCTGCATCAAAGCCTGATCGTGCTGCTTGCCTACTGGCTGATCCCATTGAAGCTCGGTGCCGGCCTTGAATCCACGCTGGTGATCGGCGGCACGATTGCAGGTTGCTTGCTGCTGCACGAATTCGTGATCCGTCGTGTCGGATTCCTGCGCCCGTTGTTCGGGCTCAAGCGCAAGCGCAACAACAATCTGCTTCGCAGCACGGCTGTCCCGGTTTCAGCCCTCTGAGCCGGGAGCGACCGCCTGCGCATGCACGACGATCAACTGGATCGCATCCTTGCCACGATAGTCGTCCGGTGTGAGGCGATAGGCCAGGTGCACGCGCGCGGGTGGTGGCGTGCCATTCCAGCCACCGAAGTGGATGGCATTGAGTCGGCGACCGTCATGCATGAGCTCGAGTTTTAGATGACGTTCGCCAACGATGCGCCAGCCCAGCACATCGAACTCGCCATCGAACATCGGTTCGGGGTAGCCCTGCCCCCAATGGCCGCCGTCGCGCAGGGCCAATGCAGATTCGATGGCGAATTCATCGGCAGCCAACTCGCCATCGCTGTGCAGGGTATCGGTGAGCAGGTCCGGCGTCAGCCATTCGGATGCGACCTGTTGGAATGCATCGCGGAATGCAGGCAAGTCATCGAATTCAAGACTTAGACCCGCGGCCATCGCATGCCCGCCAAAACGCGGGACCAGCCCAGGATGTCGCGCATCGACCAGCGCCAGCGCATCGCGGATATGGAAGCCCGGGATGGAACGCGCCGAGCCGCGCAGCATGCTGTTGCCGGGTTCGGACGGCGCGAATGCGATCGCGGGGCGATGCAGGCGTTCCTTGGTCTTGGATGCAACCAGCCCAACCACGCCCGGATGCCAATCTGCGTCGTACAGGCACACGGCACACGAAGTGGCGGCATCATCAAGGCCGGGCATCTGTGCTTCGGCCATGTCCTGCATTTCGGCCTGCACACCCCGGCGCTCCTGGTTGATCGACTGCAGGATCTGCGCCAGGACCAAAGCCTGTGCCGGATCATCGGTGATCAGGCATTCGATGCCGATGCTCATGTCCTCCAGGCGGCCCGCCGCATTGATCCGCGGGCCAATGGCGAAACCAATGTCGGTCGTGGTCAGACTTGCAGCGTGGCGACCGGCGACCTCGATCAATGCACGCAGGCCGGCGCAACCCTGCCCTGCACGCAATCGCCGTAGGCCTGCGCCGACCAAAGCGCGATTGTTGGCATCCAGCGCCACCATATCGGCCACGGTGCCCACTGCGACCAAGTCCAGCAATGAAGCCAGATCAGCCTGCACGCCACGCTTCGCGCGCAGCGCCAGCAGCACGTAGAACATCACCCCGACGCCGGCAAGCGCCTTGCTCGGGAATGCATCGCCAGGCTGGTTGGGATCAACGATGGCGTCCGCGGTCGGTAGGGTTGCGCCCGGCAGGTGATGGTCGGTCACCAGCACCTGCCAGCCGTGCGCCTTCGCGGCTGCAATGCCCGCATGGCAGGCGATGCCATGGTCGACAGTGACCAACAGATCGGGCTCCAGCCCGACAAGCTCTTCGACAAGTCCCGGCGTCATGCCGTAGCCATGCACGATGCGATTGGGCACCGCATGCGACACGCGCTTCGCGCCGAGCATGCGCAAGCCGCGCACGCCAACTGCACAGGCGGTGGCGCCGTCGCAGTCATAGTCGCCGACCACCACGATATGCGCATCGCGATTGATGGCGTCTTGAAGCAGCAGCACCGCCTGTTCGATGCCGGTCAGCAGATCGAAAGGCAGCAAGTCGGCCAGTCGCGGCATGGCCTGTGATGCACCAGCACTACCACGCGCAGCATGCAGTCGCTGTAACAATGGCGGCCATTGTGCCGGCCACTCACCATCCATGCTCGCCGGTTGTCCGCGACGAACGATGCGCCGCTGCACGTTCACGCGGTCAGCGCCGTGCGTGGCTTGCGCCAGAAACGCCAGCGCTGGCTTGGCTGCAATTGGAACATCCGGCCATCGGCAAGATCGAAATCGACTTGGCCTTGCGTGGCGACGACAAATGCAGGCTGCAACCAGCCCTCCAGCAACACCTTTGGATCGCGGACCGCGCGCAGATCGATCAGTGCGTCATTGGCGAGGGATTCAAAACTTTTGAAATCAGCGATTGGCATGGCTTTGAATGTGCCGACGCTAGCCAGACCGTGCAAGACGGGATCATCCGAAAATACGGTCATGGAATCGCTGGTCGCGTTGTCGGGCAACAGCCCGCCGCCCCAGAACCACAGCGAATTTACCGGCACAAGTCCCGCTCGTGCGCGCTCTTCATTACGCGGGTGGTTGTGCAGCACGACCTGCGTTTCACTCAACAAGGTACGCCAGCGGCGTGCCTGCGGGCCGTCCGGCATGTGGTCGAACACATCCTCGCCCAGCGCCTGGTCGGGTGCGGGAAAATCGGGTAATTGGGTCTCGCGTGGCAGGCGCAGGTACCAGCGCGTCGGATGCGGTGCATCTAGCAGGAAGCCGGCATCGCCGAACAGTGGACGCAGTGCAGGCAGGAACGCCTCGACATCCTGCACACTCATCGAGAGCGCGGCGCCAGTCGCCAGCAGGCGCGCGCCATTGATGTCGGGACGGATGTAGGCCGGGTCGGCGCGCAGCCATGCGGAGGAACGCGCGTCGTCCAACCCGGCATCCGCAACGTGGGTCAATGCCGCGTGCGGCCAGCGATCCGGCAGTAGCTGGAAATGACGCGACAGCTGCGCTTGCTCGCCCGGTTGCCCGACCACTTCGTCTGCGCGGCCTAGTGCCTTTGCCAGCGACGCGGGAAACGTGATGCCGGCGAGCCGTGCGCCTGCCGGCAGCAACAGGTTCAACTGCGTCATGTCGGGCGCGTCACTTCAGGTGAGCCACTTCGGACGAGCCACTTCAATCGAGATAACTAACCGCGATGATTTCGTACTCGCGGGTGCCTGCTGGTGCTTCGATGGTGGCGGTATCGCCCTCGTGTTTGCCGATCAACGCGCGTGCCACCGGCGAGGAAATCGCGATCAACCCCAGCTTGATGTCGGCTTCGAGATCGCCAACGATCTGATAGGTGCGCTCTTCGTCGGTATCGCAATCGGCAAGTTTTACCGTGGCGCCAAACACAACCCTGTCGCCGGCGGTCAGGGTGGCGATGTCGATCACCTGTGCATGCGACAACTCGCCTTCCAGGTGCTTGATGCGACCTTCGATGAAACTCTGCTGATCGCGTGCGGCGTGGTATTCGGCGTTTTCCTTTAGGTCGCCATGCGCACGCGCCTCGGCGATCGCAGCGATGACCGTCGGTCGCTTGACCGACTTCAGTTCCTCGAGCTCTGCGCGCAGGCGCTTGGCGCCCTTCGCGGTAATGGGTGCGTGCGTCACTTCAGTTCCTTGTGCAGTTCCTGCAGCGCCAGCACTTCGCCGACGCCGCGATGGTCCATCGAGTGCAGCAATGCACGCGCGCCGGCCACCGTGGTGGAGTATGTGACGCGATGCTGGAGGGCTTCGCGCCGGATCGAGAAGGAGTCGGCGATCGCCTGGCTTCCCTCGGTGGTGTTGACGATGTAGCAGATCTCGCCGTTCTTGATCAGGTCGACGATGTGCGGACGACCCTCGATCACTTTGTTGACCCGCTCACAGGCGATGCCATTGGCAGCCAACGCGTTGGCAGTGCCGGACGTGGCGACCAGGCTGAAGCCACGCGCGATCATGTCGCGTGCAACCGGCACGACGCGCGCCTTGTCTGGATCGCGCACCGAGATGAAGGCCTTGCCGGGTTGTGGCGCGCGGATATTCGCGGCTTCCTCGGCCCTTGCGAACGCAGCACCGAACGTGCGACCTACACCCATCACTTCGCCGGTGGAACGCATTTCCGGACCGAGGATCGGGTCCACATTCTGGAATTTGGCAAACGGGAACACCGCTTCCTTGACCGAGTAGTACTCCGGCACAATTTCTGTAGTCGTGCCCTGCTCGGCCAGCGACTTGCCGGCCATGCAGCGCGCGGCGATCTTGGCCAGCGGCCGGCCGGTCGCCTTGGACACGAATGGCACCGTGCGCGAGGCGCGCGGATTTACTTCCAGCAGGAAGATGGTGTCGTTGCCATCAGCGTCTGTCTGCACTGCGAACTGGGTGTTCATCAGGCCAATCACATTGAGCGCCTTGGCCAGCATCACCACCTGTTCGCGTAGCTTTGCCTGTGTGTCGGCTGATAGCGAATACGGCGGCAGCGAGCATGACGAGTCGCCGGAATGCACGCCAGCTTCCTCGATATGTTCCATCACCCCGCCGACCAGCACATTGCCGGTTGAATCGGCGATTACATCGACGTCGACTTCGACCGCGTTGTCCAGGAAGCGGTCCAGCAATACTGGCGAATCGTGCGAAACCTTGACCGCCTCGCGCATGTAACGCGCGAGATCGGCTTCGGCATGTACCACTTCCATCGCGCGGCCGCCGAGTACATAACTCGGGCGCACCACCAGCGGGTAACCAATTTCGCGTGCGTGCAGCAGGGCTTCGTCTTCACTGCGCGCAGTACGGTTCGGCGGCTGCAGCAGGCCCAGCTCGGTGACCAGTTTCTGGAAGCGCTCGCGGTCCTCGGCCAGGTCGATGGATTCCGGCGACGTACCAATGATCGGCACGCCATTGGCTTCAAGTGCTTTAGCCAACTTCAGCGGAGTCTGCCCGCCGTACTGCACGATCACACCGTGCGGCTTTTCGAGTTCGACGATCTCCAGCACATCTTCCAGTGTCAGCGGCTCGAAATACAAGCGGTCGGACGTGTCGTAATCGGTCGAGACAGTTTCCGGGTTGCAGTTGACCATGATGGTCTCGTACCCGTCCTCGCGCAGCGCCAACGCTGCGTGCACGCAGCAGTAATCGAACTCGATGCCCTGGCCAATGCGATTCGGGCCGCCGCCGAGCACCATGATCTTCTTGCGGTCGGTCGGCAGCGCCTCGCATTCGTCCTCGTAGGTCGAATACAGATAGGCAGTAGTAGTCGCGAATTCCGCCGCGCAGCTGTCGACCCGCTTGTACACCGGACGCACGCCGAAGGCCTTGCGCAACGCACGCACCGCCGACTCGTTGGTACCGGTCAGCTGGGCGATGCGGATGTCGGAGAAACCCTTGCGCTTGAGCGCACGCAGGCGCGCCGCATCCAGTCCATCCAGCCCGCGATGTGCGATGTCCACTTCGGCATCGACGATCTCTTCGATCTGGTCGAGGAACCACGGATCGACGAACGACAGCGCATGCACCTCTTCCACGCTCATGCCGGCGCGGAATGCATCGGCGAGATAGAAGATGCGCTCGGGACCAGGCTCCTTGGTCTCGCGGCGCAGTGTCGCGAGGTCGTTCTCATCGGTCAGGTTCAGGCCCGTCGGGTCCAGCCCGACCTTGCCGGTTTCAAGTCCGCGTAGCGCTTTTTGCAAGGATTCCTGGAAGGTGCGGCCGATCGCCATCACCTCGCCCACCGATTTCATCTGGGTGGTCAGGCGTGCATCGGCAGTCGGGAATTTCTCGAAGGCAAACCGCGGAATCTTGGTGACCACATAGTCGATGCTGGGTTCGAACGATGCCGGGGTCAAGCCGCCGGTGATTTCGTTCTTGAGTTCATCCAGCGTGTAACCAACCGCGAGCTTGGCCGCAACCTTGGCAATCGGGAAACCCGTCGCCTTCGACGCCAGTGCGGAGGAACGCGACACCCGCGGGTTCATCTCGATCACCACCACGCGACCGTTCTCGGCATTGATGCCGAACTGCACGTTGCTGCCGCCGGTATCCACGCCAATCTTGCGCAGCACCGCGATGGAAGCATTGCGCAGACGCTGGTATTCCTTGTCGGTCAAGGTCTGCGCCGGCGCGACAGTGATCGAATCGCCGGTGTGCACGCCCATCGGATCGAAATTTTCGATGCTGCAAACAATAATGCAGTTGTCCGCGGTGTCGCGGACCACTTCCATCTCGAATTCCTTCCAGCCCAGCACCGACTCTTCCACCAGCACTTCGCCGGTTGGCGAGAGTTCCAGGCCACCGGTGACGATGTCGATCAGTTCTTCGCGGTTGTAGGCGATGCCGCCACCGCTGCCACCGAGGGTGAAGCTGGGTCGGATGATCGTCGGGTAGCCGACACGGGTCTGGATATCCAGCGCCTGCTCCAGCGAGCGCGCGACTTCCGCCTTCGGACAGTCCAGGCCAATCTCGCCCATCGCCACGCGAAACAGTTCGCGGTCCTCGGCCATGCGGATTGCTTCGCGCTTGGCACCAATGAGTTCGACGCCGTATTTTTCCAGCACGCCGTTGTCGGCCAGGTCCAGCGCACAATTCAACGCGGTCTGGCCACCCATTGTCGGCAGCAGCGCGTCGGGTTTTTCCTTGGCGATGATGCGTTCGACTGTTTGCCAGTTGATCGGCTCGATGTAGACCGCATCAGCCATGTCCGGGTCGGTCATGATCGTGGCCGGATTGCTGTTGACCAGCACCACCCGGTAGCCCTCGTCGCGCAGCGCCTTGCAGGCCTGTGCGCCGGAGTAGTCGAATTCGCAAGCCTGGCCGATCACGATCGGGCCAGCGCCGATGATCAGGATGGTCTTGATGTCGGTGCGCTTTGGCATGTCAGTTGGCCTCCGCCTGCTTGTTCAACATCAGGGCAACAAACCGGTCGAACAATGGCCCCAAGTCATGTGGACCTGGACTGGCTTCGGGGTGTCCCTGGAAACTGAAGGCCGGCGCGTCGGTCAGGGCGATGCCCTGGTTGGTCTCGTCGAACAGCGAGCGGTGGGTCGCGCGCGCGTTCGCCGGGAGTGTGGTTTCATCGATGCAGAAACCGTGGTTTTGAGAGGTGATCATCACCCGTTTCTGGCTTCCTTCAGGTGACCCCAAGTCAATCACGGGATGATTGGCGCCATGATGGCCGTGCGGCATTTTCATGGTCTTTGCGCCAACCGCCAGGCCAAGCAACTGGTGACCGAGGCAGATCCCGTAGATCGGCATTTTGGCGGACAGCAGTTCGCGGATCGCGGCGATTGCGTAGTCGCAGGGCGCGGGATCGCCGGGGCCGTTAGACAAGAACACACCATCAGGTTTCATCGCCAACACGTCGGATGCAGGCGTCTGCGCCGGCACCACGGTCACCGCGCAGCCACGCTCGGCCAGCATGCGCAGGATGTTCCGCTTCACGCCGAAATCGTAGGCCACGACCTTGAACCGCGCATCGACGCGCACGCATTCGCCGGTATCGAGATCAAGCTGGCCATCACGCCATTCGTAGGCCTTGGTCGTGCTGACCACCTTGGCCAAGTCCATGCCAGCCAGGCCGGGGAACTTGCGCGCAGCTTCGATCGCCTTGTCGGCATCGAGCTGTTCGCCAATTACGTTACCCGCCAGCAACGTGCCGTTCTGGGAGCCGCGATCACGCAACATCCGGGTCAGCTTGCGGGTATCGATGTCGGCGATGGCGACAATACCGCGCGCCTGCAGCCATTCCGGCAGTGCGACCTGGCTGCGCCAGCTGCTGGGACGGCGTGGCACGTCGCGCACGATCAGCCCGGCCGCCCAAGCTTTGCCGGACTCGTCGTCCTGGTCGGTGCAGCCGGTATTGCCGATATGCGGGTAGGTCAGGGTCACCAACTGCCGTGCGTAGGACGGGTCGGTGAGGATTTCCTGGTAGCCGGTCATGGCGGTGTTGAACACCACCTCGCCCACGGACAGGCCGGGTGCGCCCACGGAACGGCCCTCGAAGACGGTGCCGTCTTCAAGCGCGAGGATTGCAGGTATGGTCAAGTGCGTCGCCTTGCGTCAGGTTGCAAGAAAGCGCCGAAGCGGTATTGACCGGTTCGGAGCGTTGGGGATCAGGCGAGCGAGAATTGTACGGGCGAGCAGCCTTCAGTGCCAGTCTTGCGTGCCCAGCATGCGTGCGAGTCGCGCGCCGGCCTCAATCAAGCAGGTCGATCATCCGATAGCGCCCCGGGTTGCGCCCGTGCAATGCATGGGCGACATGCAATGCCCCCGCCGCGAAGATGTCGCGGTTGCTGGCGCGATGGATCAGCTCAATGCGCTCGCCGGTGCTGGTGAACTGCACGCAGTGCTCGCCGACGATGTCGCCGGCACGGATCCAGGCGTAATGCGGCGTGGCCCCGCCCTGTGCGGCTGAATCGCCCAAGGTAAGCGCCGTGCCTGAAGGCGCATCGATCTTGCGGGAGTGGTGAGTTTCGATGATATCGCAGTCCCAACCCGGCAAGACGCGGGCGGCGCGCTCGACCAAGTCGTGCAGAACCGCCACGCCCAGGCTGAAATTGGAGGCCCACATCGTTGCGATGCGCGCCGATGCCGCATCCAGCGCCTCGAACTGGTGGACCGACAGCCCGGTGGTGCCAGAGACAAGTGGCTTGTTACGGGCGACACACAGTTCGAGGATCGCATCGAAGCCATCTGGCTGGCTGAAATCGATGGCGACATCAAACTCGGGTACGCCCTGTAGTTCCGAAACCGCAAAACGCGGAATGCCGTCGACCACGCGCGCATCGACGCTGCGCGACACCGCGCCGACGACATCGCACGCCGCATCACCCGCGGCCAAACGCAACAAGGCCTGGCCCATGCGGCCATTGGCGCCATGGATCAACACATGCAAGAAATCTGTCATGTGATCAGGCTAACCACCACTGCGTTCATCCACAAGTCGAAGGCCTGCTGGCTGACAGGCGCCCAAGTCAGCAAGTCAGGTTGGCCTGGAGATGCTTCGGAGCCTTCCGGCGACCTGGTGCATGGCATCGTCGAAGGGCGTTGCGCCTTCACGTACCACGACCTTGTCCAGCTTGGCCATCGCCGCCAATTCCTCGGGCGATGCGACCAGCACGCGGATGCCGCGCCGGTTGACCAGCAGCAGGCGCCCGGAGATCGGGCTGATCCAGGACACCTTGGCAGGTTCGATGCGATCCGCCGACGTGGCCAGCTGGATCCAGCTGCCTACCTCCAGCTTGCGCATGCGCTCGAGGCCGGCGGCATCGAAATCCAGTGCGTCGGTACCGGCAATCACTTCCAGAATCGGCTCCGGTTCCGGCTGGGGCAGTGGCTCCGGGATGATCGCCTGATCCGGCATGTGCGAGGTATTGTCGACGGCGCGCTCGCCGCCAGCCAGGCGGACCAAGGCCTGCTGCAGGCTGTCGATCGCCGCCTGCGCGGTTTCGCCCACGCAGCCCGAGCTCGCCAGCATTGTTTTGATTTGTTCGCGTGGCAGAGCTGGAAGCTCTTCAGCGGGCGTATGCAGGTCGGCGTGGTCGAACGCCAACAGCAGGTCGCCTACCGCCAGCATCGCCTCTTCATGCCGCTGCGAACCATAGCCGTCGCGCAACATCACCTGGATCAGGTGGTGGGATGCGTACCGGCTCAGGAACTCATCCATCACCGCCGGCAGTTCGCGTTCGCCGCGCTGCTTCGCCAACAGTGCATTGGTCGCACTGCGCGCATGCTCCAGCCGCTCGCGCCCGCTCTGGGCTTCGGCCGTGCGCTTTTCCGCCAGCTCGAAGCGCTTGCGGTGCTGCGCCATATAAGAGCGCAGTTCCTGTTCGAGTGTTTCGAAGATCGCTACGTCTTCGTTGAACTCCATGACGAGGCGGTCGATGGTACTGTCCACGCGCCCAAGCAGTTCACGCTCCTGCGGCGCTTCGCCGTGGTTGCCCTCGCAGGCTTCGGCCACCGTGTTCAACAGCCGCCGCGCGGGATGCTCCTTGAACAGGAACATGCGGCGATCCTGCACTGCGACTTTCACGTAGGGCACCAGCATCCGGCCGATCTTGCTGCGGATGTCAGTGTCGTATTGCGGGCCGTCGAGCAGTACGTCGAACAACAATGCGACCAGGTCGACCGCGTCTTCGTCCAGGCCGTCCAGGTGCAGATTGTCGCCGGCAACACCCAGCTTTCGCGCACCGGTGATGACTTGCTTGCGTAGTTGTTCGGCGAGAGATTGCTGCGGCTGGTCTTTCGGATGTTCGATCTGCTCAGGGATCTCGCGCTGCAGGAGCGACAGCACCGACATCAGATCCTGCGAGGCAAGGGTCTGCGATGGCCCGTTGCTCTCCTTGCGCCCCGCCGTGTCCGGACCCGTGGCACTGCGCCAGCCCTGCAGCAAGCTGAGCATGTTGGCGAACATCGCCTGCTCTGCGGCTGAAGGTGGGTGCGTCATCGCCCCTGCATGCTGGGCTGCCGGCAACCCAGCCGCGCTGGCCTCATTAACATCTTCGGAAACGCTGTTTGCATGACCAGCACCCGCATCGCCCGCGGCTTTCACTGGCTGCTTGCGTGCGGTTGCCTGCAGATGCGGCAAGATGCCTGCTGCTGCCAGCAAGGCGTTGGCGCGTTCGTACATCGTGACCAGCGTCGTCGCCAGATCGCGTTCGAAGAACTTGAACAGCACGATGCGTACGGAAGACGCGAGTTCAATGCCTTCCATCGCTCGTAACAAGCGGTTGGCGATGGAATGCGGATCCAGTGGATTGTCGGCGGGCTCAAGCGCGTCCTGCCCGAACAGGAAGGCGACCCGCTTACCCAGTACTTCCAGCGCCGGGGCATGCGCTCGCGACTGGCTCTCGGCCAGTTGTTCCTTGGCGAGCAGTTCCTCCAGCGCATCTTCCTCGACCAGCGCCAGGTCTTCGACCTGCTCTGGCATGAAATGCGGCTCACGCAGGGCCTGGAACGCAGCGTGCACGCCTTTCTCGAAGCGCTGGCCGATCTTGTTGCGCTCGCGGCGCAATTCACGAAGTGCCGTCAGTTCCGTATCGTCGTGACTGTCTTCGCTGCGATTGAACAGATAGTCATCGACGCTGCCGAGTGCACTGTCCAGCGATGGCTTCAGGTATTCCCGCGCCAACTTCTCCAAGGCGTCCAACAACCGTCCCGGATCCTTGGGGCCTGTACTGTTTGTATCGTCGTGGGGGAAGGACGACATGACGGAACCTGAATGGGCATAACTGCACTTTACATCCTAGGCCCAAATACGCCACATGTTGTTGATGAGCGTCATATTTCGACACAATGAGCAAACGTTGCAAACGTTTGCACTTGAAGCACTCAAGAAACCATTCGATCCCAGAAGCCCTTGACCCCATCAAGAAAAGTACTGGCCTTTGGCGAATGACGGCGGGCTCCTTCGCCGACGAAGGTTTTTTCGAACTGTTCCAGAAGCTGGCGCTGTTCACCGGTCAGGTTGACCGGCGTTTCCACCACTGCCTTGCAGTAGAGGTCGCCCGGGGCGCGGCTGCGCACTGACTTGACCCCCTTGTCGCGCAAGCGGAACACGCGACCAGTCTGGGTCTCGGCGGGAATACGAAGTTCTACTTCGCCACCCAGGGTCGGTACGCGGGTGATATCACCCAGCGCGGCCTGGGAAATTCGGATCGGCACGTCGCAATGCAGGTCGTCGCCATCGCGTTCGAATATCTCATGCGGGCGCACCCGGACTTCCACATACAGGTCGCCGGGTGGCGTACCTGCTGGGCCTGCCTCGCCCTCGCCCGCCAGGCGGATGCGATCACCATTGTCCACGCCAGCCGGGATCTTGACCGATAGCGTCTTGTCTTCCTCGACCCGGCCTGCGCCATTGCAGGATTTGCAGGGGTTGGCGATGGTCTTGCCACTGCCACCGCAATGCGGGCAGGCATGCTGCATCTGGAACATGCCGCGCTGCATCCGGACCTGGCCATGGCCATTGCAGGTGCTGCAGGTGTCGACCTTGCCGTCGGCAGAACCACTGCCATTGCAGGGCACGCAGGGTGCGATGCTGGGAATATCGATGCGTTTCTCGACCCCGGCGACAGCGTCCTCGAGATCCAATTCCATGACATAGCCGACGTCGGCGCCACGGCGCGGGGCCTGCCGGCCACCACCGCCAAAAATATTGCCGAAGATGTCGCCGAAGATGTCGCCGACATCATGAAAACCGGGACCCGGTCCGGCGTTGCCGCCGCCCATGCCATGTTCGAACGCTGCGTGGCCGTGCTGGTCGTACATGCGGCGCTTGCCGCCATCGGCCAACACTTCGTAGGCCTCCTTGCACTCCTTGAACGCCGCCTCCGCATTCTTGTCACCTGGATTGCGATCCGGATGGTGCTTCATCGCACTGCGTCGATAGGCCTTCTTCAGTTCATCATCGCCGGCACTGCGGGCCACGCCCAGCACTTCGTAATAGTCGCGTTTGCTCATCGGGCCTGTCTGCCTGCCTTACCAGTAGAACGTCCAAGACAACGGGCAGGTCCAGCCTGCCCATTGCATGTTTCGATCATGGAACACACGTGATCGTGCGGGATCAGGCCTTGTCGCCGTCGTCCTTGACTTCGGTGAACTCGGCATCGACCACATCCTCGCCTGCCGGCTGGGCACCGGCATCGCCACCTTCAGGTGCCTGCTGGCCAGCCGCGGACACGGCTGCGAACACTGCCTGGCCGGCTTCTTCCAGCGCCTTGGCCTTGGCCTCGATCTGCACCTTGTCATCGCCCTTGATCGCCGATTCAAGTTCGGCAATCGCACCCTCGGCGCGACCGATCAGGTCGCCGGGCACCTTGTCGCCGTTTTCCTTGATCGCAGTGCGCGTCGCGTGAATCAGGCCATCGGCATGGTTGCGCGCGGTGACCAGCTCGTGGAAGCGCTTGTCTTCCTCACGGTTGACTTCGGCATCGGCGACCATCCGCTGGATCTCTTCGTCCGACAGGCCCGAACCAGCCTTGATCTCGACTTTCTGTTCCTTGCCAGTCTTCTTGTCCTTGGCGCTGACGTGCAGGATGCCGTTGGCGTCGATGTCGAAGCTGACTTCCACCTGTGGCAAGCCGCGCGCCGCCGAGTCAATCCCGGTGAGGTCGAACTTGGCCAGCGACTTGTTGTAGCGGGCCTGCTCGCGCTCGCCCTGGAGCACGTGCACGGTGACCGCGGTCTGGTTGTCCTCGGCAGTGCTGAAGGTCTGTGCGGCCTTGGTCGGGATGGTGGTGTTCTTCTCGATGATCTTGGTGAACACGCCACCCATGGTCTCGATGCCCAGGCTCAGCGGGGTCACGTCCAGCAACAGCACATCCTTGACGTCGCCCTGCAGCACGCCGCCCTGGATCGCGGCGCCCACGGCCACGGCTTCATCCGGGTTCACGTCTTTCTTCGGTTCCTTGCCGAAGAATTCGGTGACCGCCTGCTGCACCTTGGGCATGCGGGTCTGGCCGCCGACCAGGATCACCTCGCTGATGTCGCTTGCGCGCATGCCGGCATCGTTCAAAGCGATGCGGCACGGCTCGATGGTCTTCTTGACCAGGTCCTCGACCAGCGCCTCGAGCTTGGCCCGGGTCAGCTTGATGGCGAGGTGCTTCGGACCGCTGGCGTCGGCGGTCACGTACGGCAAGTTGACTTCGGTGTGCTGGGCGCTGGACAGCTCGATCTTGGCGCGTTCGGCCGCATCCTTCAGGCGCTGCAGGGCCAGCGGATCCTTGCGCAGGTCGATGCCCTGCTCCTTGTTGAACTCGTCGACCAGATAGTCGATGACGCGTTTGTCGAAGTCTTCGCCACCAAGGAAGGTGTCACCGTTGGTGGCCAGCACTTCGAACTGCTTCTCGCCGTCAATGTTGGCGATTTCAATGATCGACACGTCGAAGGTGCCACCGCCCAGGTCATACACCGCGATCTTGCGGTCCTTGGTGTCGCCCTTGTCCATGCCATATGCCAGCGCGGCCGCTGTCGGCTCGTTGATGATGCGCTTGACGTCGAGGCCGGCAATGCGGCCAGCGTCCTTGGTCGCCTGGCGCTGGCTGTCGTTGAAATAGGCCGGCACGGTGATCACCGCTTCGGTCACGGTCTCGCCAAGGTAGGCCTCGGCGGTCTTCTTCATCTTTTCCAGGATCTTGGCGGACACTTCCTGCGCTGACATTTTCTTGCCGTCTGTCAGCGCGACCCAGGCATCGCCGTTGTCGTGCGCGGTGATCGCGTACGGCACCAGGCCAAGATCCTTCTGGACCTCGGCATCGGTGAACTTGCGGCCGATCAGTCGCTTGACCGCATAGAAGGTGTTCTTCGGATTGGTCACGGCCTGGCGCTTGGCCGATGCGCCGACCAGGACTTCGCCGTCCTTGGTCCATGCCACCACCGATGGCGTAGTGCGGTCGCCTTCGCTGTTTTCGATGACGCGCGCCTTGCCGCCTTCCATGATCGCCACGCAGGAATTGGTGGTGCCCAAATCAATACCGATGATCTTGCCCATGTTTGTGTCCTCTGTATTTCTGTGTTCGGGGGCGCATTGCGCCGATGTTCAAAATGTGGGGTTGACTGGCACGGGTTCAAGCCCCGCACCAATGCCGGTTCAATCGTGCTTCGCCACGACCACTAGTGCAGGTCGCAGCAGGCGCTCGTTGAGCACGTAGCCTTTCTGGAAGGTCTGGGCGACCGCACCGGGCGCGATTCCGGGCGCATCTATCATGCTCATCGCCTGGTGACGCTCAGGATCGAACACATCGCCAGCCGCCGGGACTACCGTGACCAGGCCATTAATTTCGACTACCCGAATCAATTGGCGCTGGCTCAGTTCCAGGCCAGCCCGCAGCGGGCCATCCGCAGGTGCATTGGCCAGCCCGGCTTCAAGGCTGTCCAGCACAGGCAGCAAGTCGCCAAGCAAACGCTCATTGGCAAAACGGCGCGCATTGTCCAGCTCACGCGCCATGCGCTTGCGCTGGTTGTCGAGGTCAGCGCGTTCCAGCAGGGACTGCGCCTTGAGATGTTCAAGTTCGCCGCGCAGCGCCTCGGCTTCGTCGCTCAGCGGCGCGTCGTCGGCTGCATCCACTGCATTGGGCATCGGGTCTTGGTTGGTGGGGGTCATGGTTGCCAGGGTTGAAGTAGGCGGCCTTGCGCCGCGTCGAACAGGCAATGGGGGCTTGCGCTGGCCGATTCAAGGCAAACCTGTTCAGGAACCCGCGTAGAACGCAGCTCCCAACACCGCTGCGGTCGCTTCCACGACCGGGATCACCCGTTCGTAGGCCATCCGACTGGGGCCGATCACGCCCAGTACGCCCAGCACCTGTCCGTCCGCGCCATACGGCGCACTGACCAGGGACATGCCCTCCAGCGGCGCCAGGCCGGTTTCATCGCCGATGAACACGCGCATGCCGGGTGCCTTGGCGGTGCGCTCCAGCAACTGCAGTAGCTCGCGCTTCTCGGCGAAGGCCTCGAACAAGGCCCGCAGCCGGTCCAGGTCAGCCAGGTCCTGAAGGCCCATCAGCCGGGTCTGGCCGGCCACGACCACGCCGTCAAAAGACGAGTCGTCCTTGCCGGGGGCAAACGCCTGTTCGGCCAATTCCACGGAGCTGGCCAGCAACTGCTCCATTTCACTGCGCGCATGCCGCAACTCGGCCAGCAGGCGCGCACGGATATGCGCCAGTGGTTGCCCGGCAAAATGGCTATTGAGGTAATTGGCGGCCTGTTCCAGTTCGGATGGGTCGAATACACGCCGTACATGCACCACGCGGTTTTGAACTTCGTTGTCGGCGAACACCAGAATCGCCAGCACCCGTTGCGGATCCAGCGCCACGAATTCGATCTGGCGGAACACGAACACCTCGCGCTTGGGTACGCTGACCATGCCGACGAAATGGGTCATCGCCGACAACAGTTCCGAGGTATTGCCCAGTAATGCCTGGGTGCCAGCGCCACTCGGCAACTCATGGCGCAGGCGCTCGAGTTCCACACTCGCCAGCGGCTTGATCTGCAGCAGGGAGTCCACGAACAACCGGTAGCCCTGCGCCGTCGGGATGCGCCCGGCCGAGCTGTGCGGCGCCGACAGCAGGCCGGCGTCCTCCATCGAGGCCAGGATGTTGCGGATCGTCGCCGGGCTTACGTCGAGGCCCGAATGCTTCGCCAGGGTCTGCGAGCCCACCGGTCCGCCATCGCGCACATGGCGCGACACCAGCGTGCGCAAGAGCTGCCGTGCGCGTGGGTCGTTGGCGATGTCGCCGGTCTTAAGCTTGGCCATGCCTGTGTTGTAAGCGCCACCCTGCCTGCTTGCAAGCGGGCCGGTTGCAAACGGGCACGTCAAGCGCTATCGGGCAAGCCGCTGCAACAGGCACAATGCGCAGCGATGCTGACCCGCCTCTCCATTCGCGATTTTGCCGTCGTGGCCCAAGCCGAACTCGAATTCGGTGCAGGCCTGACTGTGATTTCCGGCGAAACCGGCGCCGGCAAGTCACTGCTGGTCGACGCATTGGGCTTCCTGTGTGGTGCCCGTGCTGATGCCGGCAGCGTGCGCCATGGCGCGCAGCGGGCGGAACTGGCGGCGGAGTTCTCGCTCTCCGATGCGCCAGCCGCATCTGCCTGGTTGCGTGAAGTCGAGTTCGATGACGCCGACAGTGCGGATGCTCCCATGTGCCAGTTGCGCAGGACCCTGCGCGCCGATGGTGGCTCCAAGGCCTGGATCAATGGCCGCCCGGCAACGCTGACTCAACTTGCCGAATTGACCGGTTTCCTGGTGGAGATCCATGGCCAGCACGAACAGCAGGCCTTGCTCGCGCGTGCGACCCAGACCGAACTGCTGGATGCGCATGCCCGGCATCCGGCATTGCGCGAGGCAACCCGCGATGCCGCGATGGGTTGGCGCGCGTTGCACAACGAGCGCGAGGCCCTGCTCTCACGCGGCGACGTCAGCGAACGCCAAGCCTGGTTGCAACACCAGTTGCAGGAATTACAGGCAGAGCTATTGGAGCCGGAATCGCTGCTCGAACTCGACCGCAGCCATCGCCGTCATGCACATGCCGCCTCGCTGATTGCCGCTTGCGAACTTGGCTTGCAACAACTGGTAGGCGACGACGGGCTCACCAGCCAGCTGCAGCAACTTCGCAGTGCACTGCAACGCGAAGCTGGCCACGAACCACGGCTCGCCGAAGTCGATGCGATGCTGGATTCGGCCGCGATCCAGATGGACGAAGCGCTGTCGATGCTCGAACGTATTCGCGACGACCTCGACCTGGACCCGGACGCCATGCTGGAACTCGAGCGTCGGCTGGTCCGGGTGCAGGACCTGGCACGCAAGCATCGGTTGCCGCCAGATCAATTAGCCACGCATCGCGATGCACTGGCGGTCGAGCTGGAGTCCCTCGCCGATGCTGGTGAACGCCTGCAACGGCTGGAACAGGCAATCCAGGCAACATCGTCGCAATGGCGGGATGCCGCTGCCGCACTCACTACTTCGCGGCGACGCGCGGGCGATGCGCTCGCGGCGGAGGTCTCGGTCCTGATCGGCACGCTGGGCATGCAAGGTGGCCAATTCGAAGTCGCACTGGAAACGGCCGGCGACCCCACCACACCCGATCCGAACGGCGCGGAACGCGCCGACTTCCTGGTCAGCGCGAATGCCGGCCAGCCGCCCCGCCCCTTGCGCAAGGTCGCTTCCGGCGGCGAGCTGTCGCGTATCTCGCTGGCAATAGAAGTTGCCATGCAAGGATTGGATCCGGTGCCGACCATGGTCTTCGACGAGGTCGATGCCGGCATCGGCGGCGCCGTCGCCGCGGCTGTGGGCGCCAGGCTGCGTGCGCTGGGCGATGGCCGTCAGGTGTTGTGCGTGACCCACCAGCCGCAGGTCGCGGCCGCGGGTCATGCGCAATATCGGGTCAGCAAGGCCGCGCAGGAAGGGATCACCCAGTCTGCGGTGGAGTATCTCGATGCAACCGGTCGCATTGCGGAAATCGCGAGGATGCTCGGTGGTGCCAAGGTGACCGCTGAAGCCGAGGCTGCGGCGAGACAATTGCTGAGTTAGCGCTTCTTCCTGACGTACAACACCAGCGCATGGTCCTCGATCGCATAGCCCTGTTCGGCGGCGATCTCATGCTGCAGGGCTTCGATGGCTTCGCTTTGGAACTCGATGACCTTGCCGGTATCGACATCGACCATGTGGTCGTGGTGCTCGCCACGATCCAGCTCGTACACGGCATGGCCGCCTTCGAAATTGTGCTTGAGCACCAGACCGGCCGATTCGAACTGGGTGAGCACGCGGTAGATGGTGGCCAGCCCGATTTCCTCGCCATCGCCGAGCAGTTGCCGGTAGATGTCCTCGGCGGTCATGTGGCGCGGCTTGGTCTGCTCAAGCAACTGCAGGATCCGCATCCGCGGGTGGGTCACCTTGAGGCCGGCCTTGCGTAGATCCTGCGATTCCATCACCACTCCGAATACCTGCCGACTACGTGCAGAAGCATGTCCCTGCACGCGATACAGCGCATGAACGCGGGCCATGGCGGTCCATACGGGCGCCGTGATGCATGGCTTAAGTGTATCATCGCGCAGTCCTTACACAGCCCCCTGATGCCCATGCGCAAGCTGCTGCTCGTCCTCCTCGTCGCCTTGATCACCAGCGGTTGCGGCGTGCTCTATCGCCAGCCGATCTACCAGGGCAACCTGCTCGACAAGACCGCCGTGGACCAGTTGCAGGTCGGCATGGACAAGCGCCAGGTGATGATCGTGCTGGGCACGCCATCGATCCAGGATCCGTTCCACCATGATCGCTGGGATTACACCGCCAGCCGCCGCACAGGCCGCAGCGGTGCCCCCACTGTCAAGAACATGACCGTGTGGTTCGAAGGTGACGCACTCACCAAGTGGGAAGGCGACTATTTTCACGAAGATCAGTCCGATCTGGCCAAGACCATGTCGCGCTTCGGCAACCTGGCCAAGGACAAGAAGAAAAACCGTCGCTAAGGCGAAGGCGATTTTCCGCTGCGTTGGGCGCGCAACCGGCGCGCCTGTTTAGGATCGACCTGCAAGCCACGCAATAACTCGACGCGATCGCCATCGTGCAATGGTGTTGACTGCGTGGCAGCAACGCCGAATACGGCCAGCCCGATGAGTTCCTGGCCTAGGGACCAGCCACAGGCCAGCAGCGCATCGGCCACGCTCGCATCATTGGCAAGTTCGACCACGGTCGTTTCGCATCGGCTCGGCCATGCGCGGATCAGTTCGGCCCTGATCATCCGTTGCTCTTGCCGGCCTCGGAAATGTTTGTCGCGCATATGTCCGCCTCGCGCACGAAGTCGTCGACCATGCGATCAGCCAGGCCTTGCATGCCCAAGGCCAACGCTGGCGCGAGCAGTCGGCTCTGTGATTCGAAGTCCAACTTCAGGCTGACCTTGCACGCGCACTCGTCCAGGGCGTGGAACTGCCATCGCCCCTGCAGCCGCTTGAACGGGCCATCACGCAGATCCATGTCGATATGGTGCGGTGGCGACAAGGTGTTTTCTGTGGTGAACCAGATGCTGAAGCCACCGAGGCCGAGGTCAAGTCGCGCGGTCAGGTGATCTTCCCCCTTTTCAAGCACCTGGGCTTCATTGCACCAGTCGAAGCGGCGTGGATAGGCCGCCACGTCGTTGACCAGGGCGAACATGCGGGCGGCTGAATGCTCGACCAAAGCGCTGCGGATGATGACGGGCATGGCGTGGCGGGAATCCTTCAGATGGTTCGGCATGGCTTCCATCGCACAGAATTGCAACCGGATCGGCGACAATAAGCGCAATGAGCAAGCAAGCGCACAAGGATAAGGCAAACGGCAAGGACGCGAAGGCGTCGGCCAAGGCACCATCGATCAAGATGATCACGCTGAACAAGCGCGTTCGCCACGAGTACCACCTTGAGGACCGCTTTGAGGCGGGTCTGTCCCTGCAGGGCTGGGAACTGAAATCGATCCGCGCCGGGCGCGCCAATGTCGGTGATTGCTACGCGATCATCAGTGCCGGCGAAATGTTCCTGGTTGGCGCGCAGATCACGCCGTTGATCTCGGCTTCCACCCACGTGGTGGCCGAAGAAAGGCGCACGCGCAAATTGCTGCTGCACCGGCGAGAGATCGACGTACTGATGGGCCGCGTGCAGCGCGACGGTTATACGGTGGTGCTGACCGCGCTGTACTGGAAAGGCAACAAGGTCAAGGCCGAAATTGCGCTTGCCAAGGGCAAGCAGTCCCACGACAAGCGCGACGCGAGCAAGGAACGCGACTGGAACCGCGAGAAGCAGCGGACCCTGCGCAAACACAACAAGAACGCCTGAAACCTGAAGTCGACTTGGAATTCGATCAGCCCATCACATCCGGTTCTGGCGGCGATGGTTCACCCAAGGTGAATTGGAAGGTTGCGCCCTGCCCGACCGCGCCTTCGGCGCTGATTTCGCCACCATGGCGCTCGATGATGCGCTTGACCGACGCCAGCCCGATGCCATGTCCAGGAAACGCATCCTGGCTGTGCAGGCGCTGGAACGGGTGGAACAACTTGTCCGCATAACCTGCATCGAAACCGGCGCCGTTGTCGCGCACGAACCATCTCGGCTTGCCATCCTGGCCTGGCGCCATGCCTACCTCGATCCATGCGCCGGGCGTGTCGCGGGTGAACTTCCAGGCGTTGCCCATCAGGTTGTCGAGCAAGGTCAGCAGCAGTGTGCGGTCGCCCTGCGCGTGCATCCCAGGCTGGATACGTACATCAACCCGGCGCTGCGGATCGGCATCGGCCAGGCTCGCAGCGACCTCCTTGGCCAAGGAGCTCAGGTCCACTTCGGCCATGCTAAGACCGGTCCGGCTGATCCGCGAAAGCTTGAGCAAGGCATCGATCAATTCCGCCATGCGCGCGGTGGCCTTGCGCACACGACCCAGGTAGTCGCGGCCGGTTTCGTCCATCGCATCGGCATAGCGTTCGCCCAGGATGCGGCTGAAGCCCTCGATCGCCCGCAATGGCGCACGCAGGTCGTGGGAGACGCTATAGGCGAATGATTCCAGTTCCCGGTTGGCATCGCTCAGCTCGCGGGTGCGCGCCGCCACCCGCGACTCCAGCGTGCGATTGAGCGACTTCACCGCGGCCTCGGCACGCACGCGTTCGCTCACGTCCTCCATCTGCACGAGCCGGGCGATATCCCGATCCGGGTCGCCTGGCACCGGCGAGATGGTCAGTTGCACATGACGTACCTCGCCATCCTGCCGATGCAGCGTGCGGGTGATGCGCGCCACGCCTCGTCCATCGTCTAGCAAGGCATTCATCTGCGTGGTGCGCAACTGCTCATCGCCTCCGTCAAGCAGGGACACCAACGACCGGCCGAGCAAGTCCGGCTGGCTTCGCCCCAGGATCGCGTTGAACGCCGGATTGGTGTCGACGATGTTGCCAGCCTTGTCCAGCAGCGTCTTGCCGATCGCGGAATATTGCATCGCGCTGCGGAAACGCTGCTCGCTGCGGCGGTATGAGGCCGTCATGTCGGCCGCAAGCCGCTGCGCGCGCGCTTGCGTGGAAACCAAGGTCCATATCAGGCCGAACAGCAAAAACGAGACCAGACCGCCGGCGACCAGCATGTTGTTCAACGACGCCAATTGCGGCGCCGCTATATTCTGCGGTCCCGAGAAGAAATCGAGGCGCCAGCGACGTCCGTACATGCTCAGCGACAGGTTATGAGTGAAGGCGTTCACCTTGCCGATGCCAGGATCCGCATACAGCACGACCTGGGCCGGATCAGTGACATCGACAACCCGCATGTGTTCGCTGGTCCTGGCTGGCGCAATGGCACGTTCAAGCATCTGCGCGATATGGAACGGCGAGTACACCCAGCCGACTATCGATGTCCGTCGTTGGGCTGGCGTCGATGGCACGAACTCGCCTGCATACACCGGTGTGTACAACAGCAAGCCCATGGTTGGCTTGCCATTGTCCTGGACCAATTGCACCGCGCCGGTCAGCTGAACCTCTCCGGATTCCATGGCGGCCTGCATCGCACGCTGGCGGATCGGGTCCGAATACATGTCGAATCCCACCGCAATCTGGTTTTCCGGCGTGTGTGGCTCAAGGTAGATGATCGGTCCGTAATGCGGACGCACGCCGTGCGGGCGGACGTCCAGCAAACCTCCGCCAGCCTCGCGAATCTGCAGTTGCATGCGCATCAGCTGCGACTGGTCGGCGTATGCGGCGAACCCGAGCCCGATCAGCGAAGGAAAATGTTCATCCAGCGCGAGGCCATCGGCGTAGCTGCGCCACTGCTCCGCCGATGGCCATTTCAGTGCCGCAAACAGGGACGCGCCACCACGCTGGGTCAATGCATAACTGGTCATCCGCAACTCGACCAGCGACGCCAGCTTGCCAACTGTTGCATGGAACTGCGCCTCGGCCAGCCTGAGTTCGCGCTCGCGTGCGTTGTTCCAGGCCACCAGCGCGAGCGCAGACGACACCAGAAAGATGGCAATGGCCATGACATGGCCGATGCGCCACCGGAAGACCTGTGCTTGCTGCTGCGTTTCGATACCGTCCGTCATCATTCGCGAAGCATAGCGGCTGCGCGTCAACGTGGTGGTCACGCCAGCAAAAAAACGAAATGGCCGCTTGCGCGGCGCGGCATCAATCAGCCGCCTGAGCCCGGCCGGGCTACACTCAACCTGACTATCAGATTAAAGCCGAACCTGCTCCGCGGCCTCAGCTTGAGGTGTGTTTGTACTCCAGCCGACTCGCCACTATGCAGGCCGGCTCAACCCAAGTATCAAGCGTCGCAGGAAAGGTTCAATCCTCATGCAATCACAATCTGGATTCGCAGGCATACCTGAGCTCAATGTGGCAATTTTTTCCTTTCTTCTCAATTTCGTCTGGGAGATGTGGCAAGTACCCTTTTTTTCAGTAACGCCGAGCGATCCGCACTGGGTTGGTGTCGTGGCCTGCACTCAGGCAACGTTTGGAGATGCCGCCATATCCCTTTTCGCATTCTGGTGCGTGGCAGCGGTCGCGCGATCACGCTCGTGGATCCTTAATTCGAGCCCTTCTCAGGTTGGGGCCTTTATAGCGGTGGGGGTGGTCATCACGATCATTCTCGAAGCTATGGCCACCGGTCCCTTGGAACGATGGAGCTATACGTCATCGATGCCAACGCTACCGGTTCTGGGAACTGGAATTGTTCCGCTACTCCAGTGGATCCTGTTGCCACCGTTGACGATTTGGTTTGTCCGGCGCCAACTCACATGAGGTGCAATGAGTAGATCACGAGCGCGCCGCCTAACAATGTATTCAAGGCGAGGCCGCTTTGCGGCCTCGCCTTGCGCACTTTATATGTAGAACAACGCTCGGCCGCTGCTACGGTTCCTGCTGGATGCTCGCTTTGGGCCTTTTGGCCAGAAATGGACCTTCCGCGTTTACTCACATCACGCCGTATTCCCCATCCTGATGAAACTTATGAGAACTCCAGCATCAGGAGTTCGACATGCCTGCATTACACAGATCAACTGACCATTCCCCTTGGAACAAAGCGGTGCTTCGGCCCTGAATCAGCCAGTCCGCTTTCGCGCCAGTTCGCGTCGTCGCAACCACCTGAACGCGGCCGGGATCACCAGCATCGATAGCAGTGGCGCGGTCAGCATGCCGCCGACCATCGGCGCGGCGATGCGCTGCATCACCTCGGAACCCGCGCCGGAGCCAAGCATGATCGGCAGCAGGCCAGCCAAGATCACCGCCACGGTCATCGCTTTTGGACGAACCCTTTGCAGCGCGCCTTCACGGATCGCCACGTCCAGCGCCGTCTCGTCAGCCTGCGGGTTAAGCGCCAGCTGGTGCTCCCAGGCGTGCCGCAGGTACAGCAGCATGATGATGCCGAACTCCGCGGCGACCCCGGCCAGCGCGATGAAGCCGATGACCGTTGCGATGGAGATCGCATGACCCAGCAGCCACACCAGCCACAGGCCGCCGACCAGCGCCAGCGGCAGGCTGAGCATGATCAGCGCGGCATCGTCGAAGCGGCCGAACACGAAATAAATCAGCAGGAAAACAATCGCCAGCGTGGCCGGCACCACCAATTTCAGTCGCTCCATTGCATGCTGCAGATACTCGAACTGGCCCGACCACGCCAGCGTGTAGCCGGTGGGCAGCGGCACCTGTTCGCCGATCGCGTGTTGCAGTGCGGCGACCTGCGCGGCCAGGTCCGAGCTATCGGTATCGACGTAGACATAGGTGGCTAGTTGCCCGTTTTCGCTCTTGAGCATCGGCGGGCCGCCGCTCAGGCCGATGTCCGCCACCTGTTCCAGTGTCAGTTGGCTGCCGTTGTCGGCCACGATGGGCATTGTGCGCAACGCAGCCAGCGAATCGCGCTGGCTGCGCGGATAGCGCAGCACGATCGGATAGCGTTCCAGCCCTTCGACGGTCTGGCCGATCGGCGCACCGCCGACGGCCATTGCAATCATCGACTGCAGCCGCGCCTGGCTCAGCCCGTATCGCGCCGCTTGATCGCGACGGATGTGGATATCCACGTAACGCCCGCCGGCGGCGCGGTCGGAGATCGCCGAGGTCACGCCATCGACGTTCCTGGCCACGCCTTCGATCTTCGATGCCAACCGTTCCAGTTGGCGGATGTCAGGCCCCAGTACCTTGATCCCGATCGGACTCTTGATCCCGGTGGCGAGCATGTCGATGCGGTTGCGGATCGGAAACACGAACAGGTTGCTCAGCCCCGGCACCTGCACCGCGGCATCCAGTTCGGCCTTGAGTTTCTCCATGGTCATGCCCGTGCGCCACTCGCTCTTCGGCTTGAACGTGATGGTGGTTTCGAACATCGTCAGCGGCGCCGGGTCGGTCGCGGTATCGGCGCGTCCGGCCTTGCCGAACACGTGGTCGACTTCGGGCACGGTCTTGAGCATGCGGTCGGTTTGCTGCAGCAGCTGCGAGGCCTTGCCAGCGGATAACCCGGGCAGCGCGGTCGGCATGTACAGCAGGGTGCCTTCATCGAGCGGCGGCATGAATTCGCTGCCCAGCCGGCTCCATGGCAGCAGCGCCGACAACAAGGTCAGGCTCGCGACCAGCAGCAACATCTTGGGCGCACGCAGCACCCAGGCCAGCAGCGGCCGGTAGGCGGCGGTCAGCGCGCGATTGATCGGGTTCGCATGTTCTGGGCGGATGCGGCCACGCACCAGATAGCCCATCAGCACCGGAATAAGTGTGATCGAAAGGCCAGCCGCCGCCGCCATCGCATAGGTCTTGGTAAAGGCCAGTGGCTTGAACAGCCGGCCTTCCTGCGCGCCCAGCGCGAACACCGGCAGGAACGACAGGGTGATCACCAGCAGGCTGGCGAACAATGCCGGCCCGACTTCGGCGACTGCGGTGGCGACCAGTTGCCAGCGTTCGCGCGTGTCGGGTTCCACGCGGTCGGGGTGTTCGTGTTGCCAGGCCTCGATGTGCTTGTGGGTGTTCTCGATCATGACAACGGCCGCATCCAGCATCGCGCCAATCGCAATCGCAATCCCGCCCAGCGACATCAGGTTGGCGTTGATCCCTTGCATGCGCATGACGATGAACGCGGCCAGCACGCCCAGCGGCAAGGAGATCACCGCCACCAAGGATGAGCGCAAGTGCCACAGGAACAGCAAGCACACCAGTGCGACGACCAGGAATTCCTCCAGCAGCTTGCGCGACAGGTTGTCGACCGACGCGCGGATCAGTTGCGAGCGGTCGTAGGTGGTGACGATCTGCACGCCTTCGGGCAGGCTCTTCTGCAATTCCTGCAGGCGCGTCTTGACCATGTCGATTGCGGTCAGCGCATTCTTGCCCGAACGCAGGATCACTACGCCGCCGGCGACTTCACCTTCGCCATCCAGTTCGGCGATGCCGCGGCGCAGGGTCGGCCCACGTCGGATCTGCGCGATATCGCCCAGCAGCACCGGAACGCCGCTGGCGCCGGTGGTCACGGGGATGCTCTGGAAGTCTGCGATCGAGGCCAGGTAGCCGACGCTACGCACCATCAATTCGGCCTCGCCCTGCTCGATCACCGAGCCACCGCTGGCACCGTTGGCGTCTCGAATCGCATTCGCCACCTGCGCAACGCTGACCCCGCGCGCAGCCAGTGCCTGCGGGTCCACCACAACCTGCCAGGCGCGCACCATGCCGCCGATGCTGGCGACCTCGGCCACGTCGGGCACAGTCTTCAGCCGGTAGCGCAGGAACCAGTCCTGCAGTGCGCGCAACTCCCCGAGGTCGTGCTTGCCGCTGCGATCCACAAGTGCGTATTGATAAATCCAGCCAACGCCTGTGGCGTCCGGCCCGAGCGCCGGATTGACCCCGTCTGGCAGTCGATCGCGCACTTGGCTCAGGTATTCGAGCACACGCGAACGCGCCCAGTACGGATCCGTGCCGTCGGCGAACAGCACGTACACATAAGAGTCACCGAAGAACGAAAACGCACGCACGGTGGTCGCGCCTGGCACCGACATCATCGTGGTCGCCAGCGGATAGGTGACCTGGTCCTCGACAATCTGTGGCGGCTGGCCGGGCCAGCTGGTGCGCAGGATGACCTGGGTGTCGGACAGGTCCGGCAACGCATCCAGCGATATGCGCGACAGCGAGATCACGCCGCTGACCGCAAGCGCGACCGCCGCCAGCAGCACCAGCAGCCGGTTGCGGATTGACCAATGGATGATGCGCGCGATCACGGGCGTGGTTCCGGCGGCATCGCACCCATGTCATGGCCCGCATGCGGATCGGGTTTGTCGGCCTTCGCAGGCTGTGCCGGCTTGGCCGGCATCGCGTCCATGGCATCGCCTGCGCGCGGATCGGGCGTGGCAGTCGCATCGGTGGACAGGCGATCCAGCGCGCCGGACAGGCTGGCCTCGGAGTCGAGCAGGAACTGCCCGGACACCACCACTCGCTCACCGCCGGACAGTCCGGAGAGAACCTCGGTGCGCCCGCCTGCGGAACGCCCGGTGGTCACCCGCACTGGCTGGAATCGGCCTTCACCCATTGCCACGATCACCCGCGCATCGCTGCCGGTCGCGATCAGAGCCTCGTCCGGCAGCAACGGGTGCGACCCGCCGGAAGTTCCGGCGAATTGCAGATCGGCGAACATCCCCGGTGCCAATTTTTGCCCCGGATTGGCAAGCACGATCCGCGCCATCTGCGTACGGTTGCCGGCATCAATATTGGGTAGCAGGGCCTCGACCTTGCCGTCGAAAATTTCACCGGGGAATGCGCTGACGCTGGCCGTCACCTTCGTGCCGGGCACGATGCCCGCGGCCTGCGCCTGCGGAATCGCCGCCTCCACCCATACGGTGTCCAAGCCATTGATGGTCATCAGCATCATGCCGGCCTGCACGCGCTGGCCTTCGCGCACGTCCAACTGGCTGACCACGCCATCGCGCGGCGCCCGCAACACCACGCGCACACCGCTGCCACGCAGGCTGCGGATCTGGCCTTCGTCCATGCCCAGCACGCGCAGGCGATTGCGCGCCGCGCCTTGCAGCGCACGCGCATCCGCGGAACCGGCACGGCCCAGCGCCAGGTATTCCTGCGCCGCCGCATTCCATTCCGGCGCGATCAATTCGGCAAGCGCCTGGCCTTTGCGCACGTGCTCGAACGGCGCGCGCACATGCAGGATTTCGATCACGCCATCCACGCGTGCGCTGACCGCATACGTTGCGCGCTGGTCCCATGCGACGCTGCCGGGCACGTGCGCGCCGCTCGACAGGCTGCCCATTTCGACGATCGCCGTACGCATGCCCAGGTTCTGCTGCGAGGCAGCCGACACCTTCATGCCACCGGTATTGGCAGCATCGGCCTGAGGGGCTTCCGGGTACTTGCCGACCAGTTGCATGTCCATGAACGGCGACTTGCCCGGCTTGTCGAAATGCTTGTCTGGCTGCATCGGGTCATACCAGTAGAGCGGTTCGCGTTTCGCAGGCGCCCCAGCCTCGGCATATTTCGGCACCAGCTGCATATCCATGAACGGCGATTTTCCCGGCTTGTCGAAATGCTTGTCTGGCTGCATCGGGTCATACCAATACAAGACTGGTTTGTCGCTTGATGCGCCTGCGGCAGGCATCACGTCATGACGCGTGCCGAGCCAATAGCCAGCGCCACCGACCAGTGCCAGTGCAGCGACGATTGCGGCGGCCAGAACCGCGGATTGTTTGCGGGAGCGATTCATTGCGCGATCTCCAGTTTGCGTGCAGTGCGGCGGTCGGATGAGTCGGTAGCTGGTAACAGGTAGGCGAGTTCCGCCCAGGCCTGGCCCCATTCGCCGAGCAGCGTGGCGTAGTCGATGCGGGTGTCGATCTCGTCGCGACGCGCCTCCAGCCAAGGCTGCAGGGGCGCGCCGCCGGAGTAGGCGGCCAGCGCGATGCGGCCGCGGTCATGCGCCAGCGGTAGCAACGTGTCGCGGCTGCGCATGACCTGCGAGCCCAATCCTTGCCAGCGTGCGAACGCCTTGCGCACGGCTTCGGCCTGCATGCGCCGCGCGTCCTCGCGGCTCGCATGGACGGCGGCAAGATCGGCGCTGCGCGCACTGATGCCGCGGTCCTGGCGGTTGCCGGGGAACAGCGGCAGCCCAACCCCGATTTCCAGCCAGACCACGTTGGAGCCACCACCACCGCGTTTGGCGACACCGCCACCAACGCTCCAGTCCGGCCGCTTCTCTGCACGTGCCAGTGCCAGCGCGGCATCGGCCGAGGCCTCGCGCGCGTCCCAGGCCAGTAGTGGACCCTGCTGGTCCAGGCGCGCCAGCAGTCGTGCTTCGGACATGGGTGCGCTGGAGAAATCCGGGGGTGCATCCGCAGCGTCTACCGCTGCATCGCCCAACCAGCGCTGCAGGCCGGCGCGTGCCTGCGCGATGCGTGCATCGGCATCATCGATGCGGTTCTGCAGTTCCAGTTCACTGGCGCGTGTGGCCAAGGCATCGCCGGCATTGCCGCCACCACCGGCCAGCCGCGCACGGGTGGCGCGTACCGCCAGCGCGGCCTGTCCTTGCAGGTCCTGCAACTGCTCGCGCTCGTGTTGCGCGGCCCACAGCTGCACCCATGCCTTGGCCGTTGCACGCTGGACATCGAGCGTGGTCGATACGGCGTCGGCGCTGGCCTGGTCGAACAGCGCGCGTGCCAGTTCGCGGCGCGCATTGCGTTTGGCGCGGGATGGCAGGGCCTGGCTGATGCCGATGCGCTGCATCGTCATCCGGTCCTGGTTGAGCGTGTAGGCGTCCGGTCCGCCAATCGGGAAATTTTGCACGCCAACGACGAGCGTCGGGTCCGGCAGCGCATCGGCGCGGGCGAGGTCCTCGGACCGCGCCTGGCGGCTGGCATCGCGCGCCAGCAGAATCGGCGCACGCTGCGTGGCTGCGGCCACCGCCTGATCAAGCGACATCGCCTGTGCGGCGACACCGCCCGGCGCAAGCGTGGCCAGCATCAGCATTACCAATGCGGTCTTGCGCGCTGCCAATGGCGCACGCAGGTAATAGGTTGAAACATCCATGGGGACTCCAGACCAACAAGACACACAGTCACGAAAACACCACCGCTGCAACGCAGGGCGGCGAATGATGGTGTGAAGTGGAGGCCTAGATCAGCAGGCGGCAGTAGCGCAGGCGCGTCGGTGGATCCGAGCGCGCGAACACATCGCCTGATCCGTAATCGCAGCTGCGCGTGAGGGGTGCCCGCACCAACGCATGCAGCAGCGGCGGCAACGCCAATACCGGAACCGGGGGAATGGTCGGGGTGCTGGCTGAAGTTGGATCAGGTGCGCAGTGCTTTTGGCAAACCGAATCCGGCTGCTGCCCAGGAGCCGATTTCATCCCCGCACAATCCTTCGCCATCGCGACCGAATCGGCCTGGATTTGCGGCATAGCGCAAACGTAAGCTGCCATCGCCACCTGCTGGAATAGCAGACTTGCGATTAACAACAAAGACGTGATGAGTCGCTGGCGGATGGGATGAGACATACGACAGCATGTTAGACCCAACGAGCCGGCGAGCAAGTTGATCTATGTCAATTTGAACCATTTAGAGTCCTGATCGAAAACTCTGTCCAAGATCCAGACTTTGGACGCGACATCAAAGCGCCTCGATATTGCACACATGGCTCTTTGGCGTAAGCTTCTGATCGAATGAAAACGCTTGGTCTCCTGCTGAGAATCGTCCTGTGCGCGAGCTTGGTCCTGAATGGATTTAGCCCTGCTGCGGCGAACTCTCGCATGCAAGGAATGACGCACGTGTCCAATTCGGACGATCACGTTCCTGTAGCGGCTGAAAGCTCACCCTCTGAGCCACCCTGTCATGGAGGCGCATACGTGGGGATGCGGCAAACTGCACAGGCGCCTGGACTGGTTGTTTCATCGGCGATCCAGCACCAGAAGCAAGAAACCCCTGCCCCGGATTGCTGCAAATCCGGCCATTGCCAATGCGCATGCCTCCACTACTTCCCAATCACGGCTTCGGCCGTGCTTTGGAATGTGACGACATGGAGGGTGGTGGCAGTGCGCTCGCTGACCACGACACACGCATCACCCACGCTCGCGAGATTGATTCGACCTCCAATCGCCTGAATGTCCTCGGCGCCTGAAGCGTCGACATACCCTCGTGTTGGTCAGCGCTGCGCGACCAACCACGATCGATCGCTTCCGACGCTTGCGTCGCTGGCTGTTTGGACATTCTCCGGAGATCACATGTCATCCCGATCAACATATTCGCCCCGCGATGGCGTTCTGATGCCTTCACGGCGGACATTCGTGCAAGGTCTTGCGTTAGGTGGCTCACTAGGCGCGCTGGGGCTCTTGCCACGACACGCCTGGGCTGGTTCAGCCGAACGCTCTGACCAGGCGCTATCTGCGCTCACCGGAAACAAATTCGACCTCGCCATCGGGCAAACACAGGTCAATTTCACCGGGCGCACCCGTACTGCCATCACCGTCAACGGAACGCTACCGGCTCCCGTGCTGCGAATGCGCGAAGGCGAGAGCATCGTGCTGCGCGTGCGCAATACGCTGCCCACCAGTACTTCGATCCACTGGCACGGCATCCTGCTGCCGACTGGCATGGACGGCGTACCGGGCCTGAGCTTCGACGGTATCGAGCCGGGTGAAACCTTTGAATACCGATTCGACCTCAAGCAAAGCGGCACTTACTGGTATCACAGTCATACGCGATTCCAGGAACAGTCCGGGCTGTATGGCCCGATCGTGATCGAGCCGCTTGAAGGAGAGAGATTTCCAACACAGCGCGACCATGTCGTGATGTTGTCGGATTGGTCGGATGAAGACCCCGAGACCATCTTCGGCAATCTCAAGAAGATGGCCGATTACTACAATTTCAATGAGCCAACTGCCATCGATTTCACGCGCGATGTTTCGCGCATGGGCCTCCGCAATGCGCTCGCGAAGCGCCGAATGTGGAACCAGATGCGGATGAGCCCAACCGATCTGGGCGACGTCACCGGACACGCTTATACCTACCTGATCAATGGCGTGACGCCCAATGACAACTGGACTGGACTGTTCTCACCCGGCGAAAAGGTGCGCCTGCGCTTCATCAATGGCTCGGCAATGAGCATCTTCGATGTACGCATTCCCGGCCTGAAAATGATCGTAGTCGCGGCCGACGGCCAAGACATCGAGCCAATCAGCGTCGATGAATTTCGCATCGCAGTGGCCGAGACCTATGACGTCATCGTGGAGCCCGACGGCGACCGGCCTTATACGCTCTTTGCACAATCCATCGACCGCCAGGGATTTGCTCGCGGGACGTTGGCGCCACGTCATGGGATGCAGGCTGATGTGCCTGCCTTGGACAAGCCCCAGTGGCTGACGATGACTGACATGATGGGCGCAATGACGATGACCATGGCAGGCATGGACATGGGTACTCCTGCGGGGAAAGGCATGGATGGCATGGCAATACCCGGCATCGATGGCGGCGGCAAGGATGCACCGATGGCGCACCATGCCCGCACCGAATATGGTCCGGGCGTGGACATGCGCGTGGACGCGCCGCGCACCAACCTGGACGACCCGGGCATTGGCCTGCGCGACAACGGGCGGCGAGTGCTTGCCTACGCTGACCTACACACCATCGGTGGCCCACTGGATCCGCGCCAGCCTGGGCGAGAGATCGAACTGCACCTGACCGGCAACATGGAACGCTACATGTGGTCCTTTGACGGGCAGAAATTCTCCGACGCAAAGCCCATCCATTTCCGCCATGGCGAGCGCGTGCGCGTGATCCTTTCCAACGACAGCATGATGCCGCACCCCATTCACCTGCATGGTCTGTGGAGCGAGCTGGAAAGCCCTTCGGGCGAATTCCAGGTGCGCAAGCACACCATCATGGTGCAGCCAGCGCAGCGCATCAGCTACCTGGTCAATGCCGATGCGTTGGGGCGCTGGGCTTACCACTGTCACCTGCTCTATCACATGGAAGCAGGCATGTTCCGCGAAGTGGTGGTGTCATGAGTGCGTTCGCGCGAAGACTCTCGGCGCCAGCTCTGACGGCGAATCTTGCATGCTGCTTGGTGATGGCCGTGCCCACATTGGCATTTGCACAGGCGACCGACCACACGCAGCACACACAATCGATGCCGGGCATGCAAATGCCGATGAATCCGCCGGCGAAAAAGGCAGCCGCGAAGCAGAAGCGGGCAGCCACCCCAGACGCACGAAACCCAACCTGTCAGCAACTTTTGGCCAAGGGCAAGCCCTCAAGCAAGCAATACGCAGCTCAATGTCTCGGGCAACCAAACAAAGACGGAAAGAAAAAACTAGCTCCTCCCATGGCACCCATGGATCACTCAAAAATGCAGGGGATGGACCACTCAAAAATGGAGGGAATGGATCATTCGAAGATGGAAGGAATGGACCATTCAACGATGGAAGGGATGGATCACTCCAAAATGGAAGGAATGGACCATTTGAAGTTGGAGGGAATGGATCACTCCAAAATGGAAGGGATGGATCACTCCACGATGGACATGGGAGCGATGAACATGCAAGGAGGCGCTCCCCCGCCAGATGCCCGCGACCCGGACTACTCCGATGGTGTCGACTACGGACCGATGCACGGCATGGACATGTCCGACAACGCAAAGCGCCTGTATGTCCTGTTCGACAATTTGGAACTTCGCGACAATGATGCAGGTACTGCCCAAGCGATCAATGCGCAAGCTTGGTATGGAGCGGATCGTCACAAGCTGTGGCTCAAACTCGACGGTGAACGCAGCGGTGGCCGCCTGGGTGCAACGCGTGCCGAAGCCCTATGGAACCATGCGATCGCGACGTACTGGGGTGCACAAGTCGGCGTGCGCCATGACATGGCTGATGGCCCCACACGGGATTGGCTGGCCGTGGGCGTGCAGGGCCTTGCGCCTTACTGGTTCGATCTCCAAGCCACGGCATATCTGGGGCAGTCCGGGCGTAGCGCACTGCGCGTGGAGGCGGATTACGAGTTGCTGTTCACGCAGCGATTGATCCTGCAGCCAAATGCCGAAGCCAGCTTCTACGGCAAGGACGATCCTGCCCGTGGCATCGGCTCGGGCCTGTCCGATCTGGATATTGGCATCCGGCTGCGCTACGAGATTACCCGCAAGTTCGCGCCTTACATCGGCGTCGTCTGGTCACGCAAGTTCGGAAATACCGCCAACTTCACCCGCGCCGCTGGTGAAGGCGCTCAAGACACCCAGCTCGTCGCTGGCATCCGCATCTGGTTCTGACGGAGAAACCCATGAAATCGCATACTTACCATGTCGTCATGACCTTCATCGTATTGGCCGTACTGGCTGCTGGCGCGGCCATATTCGCCTGGTCCGGTCTCTACAACATCGGCGCCGACGATCCACATTGGGCCCCCACCCGTGCCGCAATTGAGATGCTTCGCCATCGATCGATTGAAAGTCGCGCGCACGATATTCAGGTCCCCGACCTGGAAGACGCCAGTCGCATCCGCCTGGGTGCGGTGAACTACAGCGCAATGTGCACCGGCTGCCACCTATCACCCGGCGCAGACGACACCGAAATCCGCCCCGGCCTGTATCCGATGCCTCCAGACCTCAGCAAAGAGGTCGCGCTGGATCCGAAACACGATTTCTGGATCATCAAGCATGGCATCAAGCTGACCGCGATGCCGGCTTGGGGCAAGACGCACACCGACGAACAGATCTGGAACATGGTGGCCTTCCTGCAAAAGTTCCGTGGCATGACGCCAGCTCAATACGCACAGCTGGGCGGAAAGCCGCCGGCACAGGATGAGGATCACATGCATGAAGGCATGGATGGCATGAAAGGCATGACTGGTCACGGTGCGAGTGATGAGGCAGGGGCGGCTGCAAACTCACATGGCATGGATGCCGAGCAAGGGAGAATGCATACCCATGCGGATGGCACGCGCGAATCTCATCCGGTTTCGGGGACTGTAGATGCACACAAGGATGACGGCCATCCGCATTGAGCCGGCAAAGCCAGGCTCTGAGGATTCGGCCTGATCAATAGAGGACCATGCAATGACCAAATACATGAAGTTCGGCGCGATGATAGCGACCTCTACGCTAGTGATGTTCGTTCTGATGTATCTCAACACCTTCACCAGCGACCACGTGTTTTTCAGCGAAACCCGCCTCTATATGGCGTTCGTGATGGGCGCATCGATGGCGGCAGTGATGCTGTTGTTCATGCTCAAGATGTACGAGAACAAGTCGATGAACATCGCGATCCTTGCAAGCAGTTTTGCTGTATTCGCGTTATCGCTCTGGCTGGTTAGAAGCCAGCAGACCGTCGACGATATCTCCTACATGCGCGCAATGATCCCGCATCACTCCATTGCCATTCTCACCAGCAGTCGCGCCCATATCCGCGACCCTCGCGTGCGTGAACTGGCGGACGGCATCATCAAAGCGCAGGTACGCGAGATTGGTGAAATGAAGGGACTGATTGCTGATCTGGAGGCCAATCCGACCCCACTGGGGGCACCTGACCTTAAGTCGGTTCCAACGAAATAAACACTTGACTCTGGACTTTAGTTCAAGGTTAAAAATAGCCGGGATCACTCATCAACGGCTCATCCAGCATGAAAATCGGTGAACTCGCCAGGCGGTGCGACGTCAATATCGACACGATCCGCTACTACGAGCGGCAAGGCTTGCTGCCGGAGCCTGATCGCCAAGCGTCTGGCTATCGGCGCTACCAGATACCCGATATCGCGCGCCTGCAATTCGTGCGGCGTGCCAAGACGCTCGGATTCACGTTGGATGAAATCAGGGAGCTATTGGCACTCTCGGATCACCGCGAGGAAGACATGGGCGAGCTCAAGGCAGTCGCCGAGGCGAAACTTGTCGACGTCGATATCCGTCTCGCGGAAATGTCCCGAATCCGCGATGGCCTGCATCAGCTAATCCAGGTGTGCCCAGGGCATGGCGCTCTTGCGGCATGTCCCATTCTCAATGCCCTGTCGAGCGATAAATCATGACCACCAAAGACAACAGCAACCCGCCTGACCACAGTGGACAGGTTGCACCGAGTGAGAGGCACAAGGTCATTGATCCAGTCTGTGGCATGTCGGTGGATCCCGACAAAACACCGCACCACGCACAACACGGTGGGGACGCATTTCATTTCTGCTCGGCACGCTGCCTCGAGCGCTTTCAGGCTGATCCCGACAAATATCTGTCACCCAAGCTGTCCTCCAAAGGCAAGGAAGAAGTGCCTGTACCGCAGGGCACGATCTACACCTGCCCGATGCATCCGCAAATCCGGCAGGAAGGTCCTGGCGCGTGCCCGATTTGCGGCATGGCACTGGAGCCTGAGCTGCCCAGCGAGGACGACAGCGAGGCGAAGAACGAAATCACATCCGTAGGCCGCAAGTTCTGGACCGCATCATTGCTGGCGCTTCCCGTCGTCATCCTTGCCATGGCCCCGCACCTGGGACTTTGGCAGGCGCCGGCCTGGAGCCCGTGGGCGGAACTGGTGCTGGCATCGGTCGTGGTGTTGTGGGGCGGCTCTGCGTTCTTCAGTCGCTTCTGGACATCGCTGCGCAACCGATCACCGAACATGTATACGTTGATCGGCCTTGGCGTCGGTGTCGCTTATGGCTATAGCGTCGTGGCACTGCTGATGCCGGGCCTCTTCCCGCCTGCCTTCCGTGGCATGGACGGACGCATTGGCTTGTACTTCGAACCCGCTGCCGTGATCGTCGCGCTGGTCTTGTTGGGTGAGTGGCTGGAGCTTCGTGCCCGGCACCGCACCAGTGATGCGGTACGCGCCCTGCTCGGCCTGGCCCCTAAGACCGCACGCCGCATCGGGAAGGACGGCGACGAGCACGATGTGCCGCTGGAGAGCGTCGAAAAGGGCGACCGATTGCGTGTGCGCCCCGGCGAGAAGATTCCGGTTGATGGTGTCGTCATCGAAGGACGCAGCAGCGTCGATGAGTCAATGTTGACGGGAGAACCCATGCCCGTCGAAAAGACTGCCGATGATCCGCTTACTGGCGGCACCCTCAACCAGACTGGCTCGCTGGTCATGCAGGCGGAAAAAGTGGGCAGCGAAACGCTGTTGGCACAAATTGTCCAGCTGGTGGCAAATGCCCAACGCACGCGAGCGCCGCTGCAGCGGCTGGCTGATCGAGTCGCAAACTGGTTCGTGCCGGCAGTGGTACTGGCCGCAGTGCTTACATTTGCACTTTGGGCATGGTTGGGGCCAGATCCTCGGCTGGCTTTTGCCCTGATCAATGCGGTGGCCGTGTTGATCATCGCCTGTCCTTGTGCGCTGGGTCTGGCGACTCCAATTTCAGTCATGGTTGCGACCGGCCGTGGCGCGCAGATGGGCGTATTGTTCCGCGACGCTGAAGCAATCGAAACTCTGGAAAAAATCGACGTACTGGTTGTCGACAAAACCGGCACGCTCACCCTTGGCAAGCCGAAGCTGACCGATGTCGTGGCGCTTGGGGATGAAGACGACAACAAGATCGTCAGCATGGCTGCTGCGCTTGAGCGTGGGAGCGAACATCCGCTCGCAGCAGCAATCCTGGCAGGTGCCAAGGATCGCGAACTGTCACTTCCCGAGACTGCGAATTTCCAGTCGCATACTGGCCAAGGCGTAAGCGCTGAGCTGGAAGGAACGACCGCCGCGCTGGGAAACCGGGCCCTGATGGACGCCCGGAATATCAGTATCAATGATAGTGCCGCTGCTCAGGCCGACGCACTAAGGCGCGACGGCAAGACAGTGATGTTCCTGGCCATCAACGATGCGCTAGCGGGGTTGCTCGCGGTAGCAGATCCCATCAAGGACACGACCGCAGAGGCGTTGAAAGCGCTGCGTGCCGAAGACGTGGAAGTCATCATGTTGACAGGTGACAACGCGACGACGGCCAATGCCGTGGCCAAGAAACTTGGCATCGAACGCGTCGAGGCTGATGTACAGCCTGCCGACAAGGCACGCATCGTCGAAGAACTCAAAGCCAGTGGTCGGCGCGTTGCGATGGCGGGTGACGGCGTTAACGATGCGCCTGCACTTGCTGCAGCTGACGTTGGAATTGCCATGGGTCAAGGTACCGACATCGCGATGGAAAGCGCCAAGCTGACCCTGGTCAAAGGTGACCTAAGGAAGATCGTCCAGGCACGCGCGCTATCGCGGGCGACGGTCCGGAATATCCGTCAGAACCTGTTTTTCGCCTTCGTCTACAACACTCTAGGCATTCCATTGGCTGCCGGTCTGCTCTATCCATGGACTGGCTGGTTGTTGAGCCCAGTAGTAGCAGCACTTGCGATGAGCCTGAGTTCGGTATCGGTGATCTCGAATGCCCTACGGCTGCGCATCGTTCCACTGCCTCACCAAGAACCAGTATCGGAAAAAGCCTGATAGGCACGAGATTGGCTAACATTTCAGGTTCGAACTGCAATGGCCGTCATATGGGTCAGACTCCAGGAGCCTCCCGCATATGTCGGTTGTACTCAGACATCTACCTGAGGCTTAGAGCATGAATCGCGTGTCTTCCGAAGACTGTTCGAAACAGCTAGCCGGCTGCGCGATCGAATCGTTGAACAGCGAATGTTTCTGCATCACGCTCGACAAGACCGCACTGCGCAACGCTTTGCACTCGCAACTGCAAAAGCCGGATCTTTTCGAATTGATTGAGGCACGTTGTCCGCACCTGTTTGCCAGCAACCCGGTGTTCATTACCGCGACGCATCGCGAACGCATGGCAGAAATCGTTCGCACAGTCACTTCAGTTGTGGCGCTACCGGCATATCGGCAAGCCGTATTGGCCTCGGCACCCGACATCGCCCGTCATGATCCCGGTGGCGCCATCGGCGTTTTCTTTGGTTACGATTTCCATGTCACCGAAGGCAGACTCGGCCTGATCGAGATCAATACCAATGCCGGTGGCGCGATGCTCAGCATCGCGCTGGCACGTGCGCAACGCGCTTGTTGCAACCCGCTGCAAGACATGATCCCTGCGGCGGCAACGATGGAAGACGCCATCGTCGACATGTTTCTTCGGGAATGGCAGTTAAGCAATCGCAGCGCTCCCCTGCGTTGTATCGCCATCGTCGACGAAGCGCCTCAGCAGCAATATCTGTACCCAGACGTCCTGTTGTTCCAGGATCTTTTCCTACGCCATGGCTTCAACGCCATCATCGCCGATCCTTCAGAGTTGTCACTGCACGATGGCGTTCTTCGGCACGGTCAAACGATCGTTGATTTGATCTACAACCGGTTGACGGATTTTTCGCTGGAGGAGCCCGCCAACGCCGTCCTGCGCGAAGCCTATCTCCAGCACGCTGTAGTAATGACACCGCATCCTCAGGCGCATGCGCTCTACGCCAACAAACGCAATCTGGCGCTGCTGAGCGACGACCAGCAACTGCAAGCACTGGGTGTGCCAGCAGCCAGTCGCGACATTTTGTTGGCCGGGATTCCTGCCACTGAGCGCGTCGACCCGACCCACGCGGAGCGGTTATGGTCCGAGCGGCGCCACCTGTTCTTCAAGCCGGCTACAGGCTTCGGCAGCCGAGCCGCTTATCGCGGCGACAAGCTCACCCGACGGGTCTGGCAGGAGATTCTGGCGGGCGACTATGTGGCCCAGACGATTGTGGCGCCGGGTGAACGCGTCATCTCCAACCAGTCGCAGTTGCAGACGCTGAAGTTCGATGTGCGCAACTACGTCTACGAAGGCTCAGTTCAGTGGCTCGCTGCACGGCTTTATCAGGGCCAGACCACCAATTTCCGAACACTGGGCGGTGGCTTCGCACCGGTGTATGTCCAGTCAGAAGACGCCCCGAACAACGGGCCGACGACAGCCGAACCGAGCGGAATGGAATGACGTGCCGCTTAGCGAAGACAGTTGTTCCTACTGCATCGCTCTTGGCGGCCTACGCCATCCAACTAACTGACACGCAGTCCGGCTGATGGCGTTGACTAAGGAATTCATGAAAAACCGCCAAGGTATGCCACAACACCAAGACCTGTTCCAAACAGCAAGAGAGACAGCAGCGTCATGCCCGCAAGCGTGCGGCGCGACACTTGTCCAGTCTCAGCGTGTACGGCTTGAGCAACCGCATCTGATGCGGCACCTCTCATGGCATCCACGCCTTCGTGCGCTTCGTGGTTTTCGTGGCTGGTGGATGGACGCACGGTCATCATGCCGTGCTTCAAATGCCGGGAGACCAGCCACCAATTCATCGGATAGGCGGCTACGAATCCCACCAGCAACGACATCGACATCACAAACCAGAAAGCCGGTCCTGTTGGATCGTGCGCGCCATGGACGTATTTCATCGCCAGCACCATGGTTGGCACCATCCCGGCCATGAGCACGTTCATCGAAAGCAGCTCTGGGAAGAATGTTTTGCGCAGCGCGGCCTTGTATGAGCCCCCGACCTCGCCGCGCATGAACAACGCCTGGAAGATCGTCCAGCCAAAACCGAAACCAAGAACGTACTCCAAGGCGATATCCAACAGCCCCCCCAAATGCATCACGCTCGCAATGGCAGCTCCCGCAAGGATGCCGACACCATCGCCCGCCACGCAGTGCATGGTCGAGCCTAATACCTGCCGCCAACGTACCGCGGTATAGCGCTCATGCAGTCCCGGCAAAGGCTCGCGACAGCCCAGCACGTAAAGAAAGGCGCCCAACGGACCTGTGTACGCCGTAAGCAGAATGAATCCCCACTTGAGCACCACTGATGCCGGTGTCGACCAAATGTCGATGGCCACATACAGCACCGACAACGCAGTGAGCAGGAACCAGAGCAGCATGATGCCTTCTAGCATGATCGCTCTCCCAGAACGTCGTACTTCAATGATGGCTGAAACATCGGGCGTGTACCCATTCGTATTGGATCCGAAGGTCGCAGCGCTGCCGATGTCCGGCAACACCTCATCGTGGCGATCAGCGAACTGCTGCTAAAGCGCACCAGGCAGGGTTTGTCGGCATGACACATGGTTAGATCAAAACGTCTTGCAGCTACGCAAAAGTTCGGCGCGCTCTACGAGGTTGACCATGTGCTCCGCCGCGCGGATCGTGAGTGGGTGCTGCGTGAAGCCAGCACGCGGTGTGATGAAGGCAGCCATGTCGCGTGCCAGTTCGAGTTGCTGCTTGGTTGCGGTGGCTAGCAGTGAGGTCACCAGGTTCTCCAACGCGATAACGCGGCTGTGCAGCACCATAAATTCGAAGTCGGTCACCGCGGGCATCGATATGGCCTGGTCGGCTAATTCCGGCTCCACCTGGGAGCCGCTGGCCATTGCCCCGCCTTCGTTGTCCCACCTGGCCAACGAGCGTTGGCGCTGAAGCGCAGCATCATCAGGCTCTCGGCTTTCGCGTGCCATGCGGTTTCTCCTTTCAAAAGATAGAACAATCCGTTTGAACAGCTTTATCGATAGCCGACATTCATCACGTAGTCTCGAAGCAGCGCTTCCTCGTTCTTCACTTCGCCCAGTAAGCTCTGCAGGACGTCGCGCGAATACAGGATTCCCAGGGGCTTGCCATCATGTCCGACGACCGGCATGCGCTGCAGGCCGCGCGCTTTCATCGCCATCCAGACATCCTGCAGCGCTTCATTGGCGTGGCTGGACAGAACCTCACGCGTCATGATCGTATCCACCCTGGCCGAACATCCGTCCGCGCCGCAGCGACCGATCTGCGACACGATGTCGGTCTTGGTAATCACGCCAACCATGCTGCCGGTCTCGTTGCAGACGACAACGAGATCGGCGTGCAGCCTGGACGTGACCTCGGCTGCATCCGTCACCGAAGCGGCTGCGCCAATCGTTGCTAGCCGCTCGCGCGCTTGCGGCAGGATCTGTTCGACAAACATGTCTTTTTCTCCGTGCTGACGTGGACTGGTGCGCTGGATACGCAATGGCACTGTGCTTGTCCACAGCGAAAGACAAACGACTACGGAGCTTGATCACGCCTCTTAAGGCAAAGGATTTCTCACGTAACTGACGCGCCGGCCTGGGGCTAGATCGCCGATCACGTGGGTCATTCGCTGCTGCCTTGCCTTCCGCTGGAACGCTGCACCAGTAGCCGCCAGCCGCCGGATCGGGGAATGAACATAGGCACCTGCCGTCGATATGCCAGGTATTGCTCGCCGAACTGCTCGACCATCTTTTTTTCTTCGCTACGCGCGAGCAGAAAGTAGACCAGCACGATCACCGGAAACAGTCCGACCGAGAACACCGTTGGCCAGTGAACCACGCCTTCGCCGAACAGCCCGATGAACAATCCCGTGTACTGGGGATGCCGCACCAACCCGTACAGGCCATTCGTCACCAGCAGGTTTTGCTGCCGCGCGCGATAGAGCTCGCGCCAGCCCTGGATGAAGATGCCGATGCCGACGAACAGCAATGCGTAACCGAGCAGCATCGAGATCAGCATGCCCGCCTCGCCGAAGCCGACAAGTGACGACCAGAGGTTGGCATTGAGACCGGTGCGGTCGAGCCCGAAAAACCTCGCCAGCAGGTAGATTGTGAGGGGAAAGCCGTACATCTCCGCGTATAGCGCGATGATAAATGCCTGGACCACTCCCGCACCTACCCACTCGCGCCAGTTTTTCGGGGCGAAGTAGCGATAGAACAGCCAGGACGCCACCACGATCATGATCACGGCCAGGCCCCAAGCTCCGGAGTGCGCAAAATGTTCTTTCATGATGGAGCAAACTCCATTCGGCTAGGTTGCATTGGATCTCCAGATTTAGTGAATTTCAGGATTTCGGTTACCGGTTGACCGACGCGCTGCCCTTAAACGATGTACCGGTCCCAGCCCGCATACGAATCCTTGATCCGACCGCGCGGAAGCGCCAGTGCGATGACCACAACGCCGCTGATCACGCCATTCCAGGCTGCAAGCGGCGAGGCGATGCCGTCGAGCAGCCACGGCGCAGCGATCAACCACGCGCCCAACGGGATGTTGATGAATCGAATGGCGCGTCCGACCTCGGCGAAGGCCATGATCGAGAAGGTCACCACCAATGCGCCAATCAGGTGATCGCTGTTGGCCATCGCGCCTGAGCTGTCGAAGCTCAGCCGCGTGAAGGTAAGCCACACGCCAATGGCGATGCTGAGCAGCAGCGTCCACGGATAGGTGACGCCGCGGGTGGCCTGGGCGATCTTTTCGCCGGTCGTCGCGACCAACCCTTTGGCTGTGTCCGCACTGCCGCCTTCCATCGCATCACCGGTCCAGAACGTGCGCCAGAAGGGTTTACCGTTGCGGTGCGCATCGGTCATGAATTGGCCCATCGCCACGAATTCGTTCAACGAATACGGAATCATCACCAACATGGCGAGCGCGGCAATCAGGCACAACGTGCACCAGGTACCGATCACGATCGGTTGGATGATGACAAAGTAGACGCTCACAACGCCCAGAGGCAGGACCAGGATCGCCAGCGCCAGCACCATCCACGGCATGGTGCGCCAGCGGGTTTTTCCACCCATCCAGATCATCACCAGCTCGGCCATGTAGACAATCCCGCCAAGGGCGCCATCGGCAATCGGCCAGGCCTTGGATGCGTCCGAAGTGATAATGGTCTCGGTGCCGTTCATCATGCCCTTCATGGCGCCGCTACCGGCGAAAAACGGTTCCCACACCGCGTCGAGGTGGCCGAGTTGATAGGCCCCGAGGACACGCGAAGTGAGGAATCCAATCATCGCAAGCAAGCCGATCGGCATGCGCTGCATCCAACTCGATGGTGTGTATGCCCAGCCGGGCGGGACATCCGGGCCGCCCATCATGCTGGCCATGCTCATGCCAGGCATCATCGGGATCAGCACCGACAGCGCAATCACGAAAGCACCGACCAGTGTTCCGTTGGCATAGGCCTCGGGCAATGGCGTCCAGAACACCAATGGTGCGAACAGCAGCCAGACGCCGACGAAGGCATTGGCCCACTGCGCCCAGGGATGGCGACGCCATGCGTTGGCCGACAACATGCTGAAAGCGATCACCAGAACACCGCTGAGTACGTCACTCCAGCTCATCAGCAGGTTGCGCAGTTCGAACGACGACAGCCCGCGCTCGGCCATGACCCGCAACTGGTTGGCGTCGGGCGCGAAATCACTCATGTAGCCCAGCGTGAACGGACTGGTCAGCAGCCAGAAGCCAAGCATCATGGCGAGATAGTGCGGCCACAGCATTTTTCGATGGCCTGTGACCATCATGTCGACTTCACCAGCTTGAGCACCGGGCATGCCGTGGCCTTGGTGGCCTTGGTGACTTCCGTGGCCATCGTGCCCGTCGTGGGCCTCCTGACTGTCATGAACCTCGTGACCACCGTGACCTTCGTGAGCGGTCTGAGCGGCGTGGCCGCCACTGCTGTCATGGTTGCTGGGTGGCGGCTGACGCACCTCCAGCGGCATGCCGCATTTCGGGCAGGGTCCCGGTTCACTGGCCATCACTTCCGGATGCATCGGACAGGTGTACTCAGCATCCGCCGGCTGTGCGGTCGGCTCCAGCGTCGTGCCGCATCGCGGGCAATTACCCGGCGAAGACTGGCAAACTTCGCTGTGCATCGGACAACTGTGGGTGAGGTGCGCGCCGTCGGGCGCGGGTTGCTCCGCTTTTGCATCAGCGCCGGCGTGGTGCGCATGCGTGCCGATGGCTGCCGCCGGCGGACTGTCGCCAGTCAGGGCGGCTTCTGCATCTTCGTGGTCGGGGTAACGGCCTTTCAGCATCGCCTTGGTCGGCTCGAGGCCCTGCTCCCGATACCAGCCAACCGGGTCGGCCTTCAGCGCCGACACCATCTTGGGCAATGTCTCCCGTAGCGCACGCACGGGCACCCAGTCAAGCAGATTGCGTGCGCGGGTGATGTCCAGGGCGTAGTGGTCGTTGGCCCTGTCGATCATCCACGGTTTGATGAAAGTGTCCTGGCCCGGGATCTGGTCCTGCAGCCAGGCACCGAGCTTGGCTACTGGCGCGGGCACGCTGCGTGTCTCGTGCGAGTCCCCGTGGATCAGCCGCATGAACGTGTGCTGCAATTCGTCGTAGCTCAACGTCACCGGCTCGCCGATCAGGATCGGCGTCTCCGGCGGCAGCTGCGCGCGGTGGTCCACGGCGTGCTCGATGGCATCCACGACATCGTCCAAATGGACGTATGCCTGACCATGCGAGACTTCGCCGGAATACAGGTGAGCGGCGAACTGACCCTCATAGATGCGCTGGATCTGATGCGCCAACGGCGGCGAATGACACGAGTCGTCGTAGACGCCGGCCATGCGCAGGATCGTTGCGGGTATCTCGCCGCGCTCGAAGTGGATGACCTCTTCGGTGCGGACCTTCGACTCCGGGTAAGCCCAGGTCGGACCCAAGGGCCAGTCCTCGTCGATGAACTGGCCCGGCTCGCCCGGCCGGTGCACCAGCATCGTACTGGCGAAAATGAACTGTTCGACCTTGAACCCGTTGCGCAATGCGCGCAACAGGCGCCGCGTGCCCTCGACCGTGACCTCGTCGTACTTGGGACTCGGCTTGCCGAGGAAATCGTAGTAGGCAGCCAAATGCACGACAGATGCGATATGGGTTCCGTGATGCTCGCGCAGGATGCGCAGCCCTTCCTGCAGGCTCTCATCGGACGTGATGTCGACAGGGATTTGCGTGCAACCCGGCGGCGCGGGACTTGGCGCCTCGCGGTCAAAACCCACGACATCACTGAAGCGGCCCGCCAGGCGCTCCATCACCGCGGTGCCAATGCGTCCATTTGACCCGGTGACCAAGACGATCTTTTTTTCTGACTCCAAGTCTGGATCTCCTAATGCTGACGCAATTCTTGTCATTGCGTTCGCGTGAGCCGCTCCAGTTGCTGCGGATACTTCGCATCCAATATCGGAAGTAGTTTCAGCATGCTTTTCTGCAGCATGCGGATTTTTTTATGTCCTTTGAGTTTTTGTCGCACCCTTACCGCAAGTGCCCCGGCGGCTTATGCCGACGGGGTTTCACAGGCCTATTTCTTCGTGGGTGTCACAGGCATGTCCTTGTGCATCTGATCCATCTGCTTGTGCATCTGATCCATCTGCATGTGGTGCCCGGAGCCCATCATCCCGCCCTTACCCATCATGCCCGACATGTTTTCCATCATGCTGCTCATTTGCTTCATCTGATTCGCCATTTTCTTCATGGCATCGGGGCTCATGTCACCCTTGTCCATCATGCCGGACATGTTCATCATTTCACCTGACATGCTGTGCATCATTTCCGACATCTGCTGCGCGTCAGTTGCACTGTTCTCGCTCATACCCATCGCACGCGTCCCACCATGCGTCTGAGCACAGGCGGGAAGCGCAAAAGTGATTCCGGTAATCAAAAGTGCCAATCCTGCCTTTCTCAATATTGTGTGTTTCATGATTTATTCCTTGGTTAACAGGGATATCCGCTGAAGTAATTACTGCTCTTTGCCTAACTAAAAAATGCTCGCGACGGGATTTCTAGTGACAACACTTGTCCATTGTTCCCACCATGGGTGTCATCACGCATCGCCGAAGCGTATTGTCAGCCAGTTGTAGATCGGCACATACACGAGCGCCGCATAAACGCCGTACAGAAAGCTTTCGACCAGGCCCAATAGGAATTCCGGCCAGGTTAGCCACCTGAATCCCGGCAGTACCTGTTCCAGGAACACATGCATATGCAGGCTTTGCGGTGTGATCAGTCCGAATAACACGCATATGACAAAACTTACGGCACCCGACAATCCGAGCGCCCAAGCAACGATCTTGATGCTAAGCATGACCGGCCTTCCTTGTGTTGGTGGACTTGCGACAGGCTGCTTTCTTCATCCTTGCGCAACGAATGGTGCGGATCGCCGCCTTCGTCGGCTTTTCCGCAGCCATGACCGTCATGGCCACCATTTCCGCAGTCCTCACACCCATCGCATAACACCTTTAATGCTTTCCACTTGTAAGGCTTTCCACCGGGTGAAACGCTCGGCCTTTCCAACGTCGTTTGCTGTATTCGGCTCGGGCATGGCGAGGTCTTCTGTTGAAATGCCAGATGCTGCGATCACCCTCGAAGGGCGCTCGACGTACCCGTTCTTTGGCGTTGGAAGCAAATAAATCGCCATGTCAGTACCTCCTGCAACTTTACGGCTTCGAGATCATGTCTTCGTTCTTCATTCGTCGATTCCTGCGAACCGGCTCATAAGGACGAACAAGATCAGCAAGAGCAAACCTCAGAACACCCACCACATCAGATGTATACCGACTAAGTGATGGCCATCGTAGAAATGCGCCATGACGTTCTCCGGTGTGCGGTTGCAGGAGCACAGCATTGAATATGAGACGTACGCGCGTCTGTACGCTGTCCCACGTAGCGCGCTGAAACTTCAGGTATTTGTGAAGGGCTTGTGAGAGCCAAATTCAACTGGGGGCCATACTGGCTCATATTTCTGGCGTGCAGCTTCAGATGGGCCGCGTGCATCGCCCCCTCCCCCGGATCTTCGATGCCTACCCCGCCTTTCAACCCCCTTGAGAATCAGTTGCTCGCGGCCTTACCCGATAGCGAGGCTGGGCATGTGCTACCGCTGCTTGAATCCGTGGAAATGCCGCTCGGCAAGGTGCTCTACGAGTCCGGCAGCCTTATCACCCACGTTTATTTTCCTACGACATCGATCGTGTCACTGCTACACGTGATGGAAGACGGTGCCTCGGCCGAAATAGCAGTGGTTGGATACGAAGGCATCGTCGGAATTGCATTGTTCATGGGCGGCATCTCCACGCCGAGCCGCGCAGTCGTCCAAAGTGCGGGGCAGGGATTTCGACTCAAGGCGGACGTGATGAGGCAGGAATTCAATCGGGCTGGACCCATGATGCATCTCCTTTTGCGCTATACCCAGGCTCTCATCACCCAGAAGGCGCAGACAGCGGCCTGCAACCGCCATCACTCGCTGGACCAGCAGTTGTGTAGATGGCTGCTGTTGAGCCTGGATCGACTGCAAGGTAACGAACTCGTCATGACCCAGGAGCTCATCGCCAACATGCTGGGCGTGCGTCGCGAGGGCGTCACGGAAGCAGCTGGACATTTGCAGCAGGCAGGGCTGATTCGGTATCAACGCGGCCACATCACGGTGCTGGATCGAGCCGGAATCGAAAAACGCTCCTGCGAATGCTATGCCGTGGTCAAGAAGGAATACGACCGTTTGCTTCCCGCCGCAATAGCGACGTAAAAATCATGGGTTCCAGGAATCTCGGCTCATTCGAGTGGATTGACCAACGCTGACGATGCGACGCATGTTTCTCTGGATGGTTCTGGGATTGCTGTCATTGGTCGTTATCGTCTTCGTCGGCCTGCTGCTCTTCGACCACCTGACGCCACCGGCCACCGGTGCTCCCAGCCATGCGCTGGCGCTGCAACCGGGGCAGACTCAAATCGATCGGGAGTTGGCGCCGCTGCTGGCCACCCACCCGGGCAAGACCGGCGTTGTGCTTGTAACAGACGGACTGGATGCCTTTGCGATGCGCGCGCTGGCCGCGCGCAAGGCCGGACGCAGTCTCGACCTGCAGTACTACCTCTGGCACGACGACATGACCGGCCGCCTGCTGGCTCGTGAAGTGCACGCCGCCGCGCAGCGGGGTGTGCGCGTGCGCATCCTGCTCGACGACCTGAATGCCAAAGGCGTTGACCCCCAACTGATGGGCTGGACGCCCATCCGAACATCGAGTTGTGCTTCTACAACCCATTCCGCAATCGCCAAGGGCCGGCACGCGTACTGGAGATGGTGCATCGCATATTCAGCCTCAACTACCGGATGCACAACAAAGCCTGGATCGCCGACGGTCGCGTCGCCATAGTAGGCGGACGCAATATCGGCGAGACGTATTTCAGCGCCGATGCCGAGGTGAACTTCCGCGACCTCGATCTTTTGCTCTTCGGACCGGCCGTACAGCAGGCCAGTACCATCTTCGACGCCTATTGGAACAGCGCAGCAGTGGTCCCGATGGCTGCGTTGAGCCGGAAGAAACCCGAAACACTGCGTCGGATGCTGGCCAGCGCTGACATGGACGCGCTGCAGCCAGCCGCGAAACGCTATCTTGATCGTGTCGCCCAGACCCTTGCCGTGCGTGACTACTATCAGCGTGCCCTGGTTCCCCATTGGAGCACCGGGGTGCAGGTGATCGCCGATCCTCCGCTTAAAGGACGCGACCGGGATCACAGCGGCTGGCTGATCCATCGGCTGGCGGAAATGCTTGGCACAGCGCGCTACAAGGCACTCGTGGTTTCGCCCTACTTCGTCCCCGGCGAGGGCGGCACTGCCGCGCTGGCGGCGCTGGCCGGCAAAGGAGTCGAAACCGGCGTCATCACCAATTCGCTGGCCGCCACGGATGTCCCGGTGATGCACGCAGGCTATGCGAACTACCGCAAAACCCTGCTGGAGCAAGGCGTGCACCTGTACGAACTCAAGGCCCGGGGCAACACCGCATCAGTGGGCGCATTCGGCAGCAGCAGCGCAAGCCTGCATACCAAGGCGTTCACGGTGGATGATGCGCGCGGTTTCGTGGGCTCGTTCAACCTCGACCCACGTTCAATCGCCCTCAACACCGAGATGGGCGTGCTGTTCGAAGATCCTGCTATCGCCATTGATGTGCGCAACCAGTACTTGCGCCTGGCCGATCCCACCATCAGCTACTGGGTGTACCGCAATCCCAAGGGTGACTTGCGGTGGCTCGACCGGAGCCGGACACCACCGGCGATATTCCGACAGGAGCCGGATACCACTGTCTGGCAACGCGGTATCGTTCAAGTGCTCGACTGGCTCCCGATCGAATGGCAGCTGTAGATAGCCGAAAATTTCTCCACTCGGCACATCCGCGCCAAGATCATTTCGCGATCAATATCCTAATAATTTCAGAACTCCACGCACATGAAGTCAGCGTACAAGAAGGACAGCATCACGCTTGCCAGCGCGATCTCGATGGGAACTGGCGTAATGATTGGCGCCGGCATCTTCGCGCTGACCGGCCAGATTGCCCAGCTGGCCGGACCGCTATTCCCGATGTCCTTCGTCGCTGGCGCTGTCATCACGTCCGTCAGCGCGTACGCCTACATCAAGATGTCCAATGCCTATCCGTCCGCGGGCGGAGTCGCCATGATTCTGCAGAAGGCCTACGGTGCCGGCACGATTGCAGCGGCGGCAGCACTTCTCATGACGCTTTCGATGGTGATCAACGAGAGCCTGGTAGCGCGAACATTCGGCACCTATTCGATGCAATTGCTGGGTCTCGGTTATGACTCGTTGCTGCTGCCTGCGCTCAGCATCGGACTGATCGCGGTTGCCTACCTTGTCAACGCGTCTGGGAACCGTTCGGTAGGAGTGCTGTCGCTGATCATGGCGGCACTGAAGATAGGCGGGATCATGCTGTTCGGGATCGCGGTGCTGTGGGCAAGCGGTTTTACGTTCGCGCCTGCAGCAAATGATACGGGCGCAACCACACTAACCGGCTTTGTCGCTTCCATTGCGCTGTCCATCCTGGCCTACAAGGGATTCACGACGATCACAAATAGCGGTGCAGAGATCGTTGATCCCCATCGCAACGTTGGGCGCACCATCATCATCTCGATCACGATCTGCGTCGTCGTTTATCTGTTGGTCGCGTTCGCCGTTGGTTCGAGCCTTTCGCTACCCGAGATTATTCAGGCCAAGGATTATGCATTGGCCGAGGCTGCACGCCCTTCGCTCGGCAGTTACGGCTTCTATTTCACGGTCGCGCTCGCGATAACGGCGACCGCCTCGGGTTTGCTGGCAAGCATGTTCGCATGCTCGCGCATGCTCGCCATGCTCACTGACATGAAGCTGATCCCGCACAGCCATTTCGGGATGCCAGGAGGTGTTCGCGACCATACGCTCGTATACACCGCGGTGATCGCAGCACTCCTGACACTATTCTTCGACCTCAGCCGTATCGCGTCACTCGGTGCTTTCTTCTATCTTTTCATGGACATCGTGATCCAGTGGGGCGTTTATCGTCATCTTCGCCGCGAAATCGACGCCCGCGGCGGGGTGTTGCTGCTGGCGATCGGTCTCGATGTACTCGTGGTTCTGGTATTCGCAGCTCTGAAGCTTCGATCAGACCCGTGGGTCGTGGTGATCGCGGTTTTGTCCATTGCGTCGGTCTTCGCATTCGAGCGCCTATACCTGCGTAAGCGTCGCCAGCAACAGGCTGAGGCTTCCTGAGCCCACGGTTCTATCTGGACTATCGAAGCCGTTCCTCCTTCAAGCCAAGATCCAGTGCGTGCGGTAGCGAACAGACATCCCGCCATCAAAACAGGATGCTGCTTCTCTGCGCATCTCAGCACGCATCGGAACACCGTAAATGAAACACATCAGTGCAACTCGAGAAGCCGATAAATTGTTTGGATTCGAGCTGGCCCGACAGGCAGTTGAATCGCTTTTCGACAAGACATGGGACGAGCTGGATCCGATCTTGGCGAAAGTCTGGCTGTGGAGCGCTCATGTCATGGATTGGGACGAGGCAAGCACGGATGTGAGGCAGGCGTGGTCAACCTGCTTGGACAACACAGCGCGAAAATTGGAATCCGAAACCAACGCGCATCAACCTTAATATTTCGCTTCTGGCGGCATCATGGTCACTTGCTCATCGCGGTCCATTCACGGTGATCGACTGATACCTCAACTGACAGGCGGAAACCATCGTAAGTACGCATTGCGCTGTCACTCCGTCAAACAGGATGCCTTGTCCCCGCATCACTGTTCCCGTCAGGCATTGCCATTGCCTTGATCGTTATCACCTGCTTGGGCGGAGTAAATCGCCGGGTCCATCGGATCGAACAGAGGTGCCGGACCTGCCATGAACGATGTGACATCAACGCCACCCGGCAATACCGATTCTGCTCTGACAGACTTCGGCGAAACAAGGCTGGATGCGATGCAGCGCCGCTCCTTCCAGTACTTCCTGCAGCAGACCAGTTCGCTCAACGGTCTGGTTGCCGATAAGTCGCAGCGCGGCTCCGACGCCAGCATCGCGGCCGTGGGCTTCTCGCTGGCCTGTTATCCAGTTGGCATCGCGCGTGGCTGGATCTCGCGTGCCGATGCCGTCGATCGCACACTCACGGTGCTGCGCTTCTTTCGAAACAGCCCCCACGATGCGACACCCGATGCAACGGGGTACAAGGGCTTTTATTACCACTTCCTGGACATGACGACGGGTCGCCGCGCCGGGCGTTGCGAGTTGTCGACCGTCGATTCCGGCTTCCTGCTGGCCGGCATGCTGACCGCCGCGAGTTACTTCGATCAGGACGACGAGCAGGAACAAGAAATCCGGAATCTCGCGGAGCTGCTGTACCAACGGGTCGACTGGCAGTGGGCCTGCAATGGCGGCGCGACCCTGACTCACGGCTGGAAGCCAGAAAGTGGCTTCCTCCCCTACCGCTGGCAAGGCTATGACGAGGCGCTGCTGCTGTACGTGCTGGGGCTAGGCTCGCCGACGCATCCGTTACCGGCGGAGAGCTACACGGCGTGGGCATCGACTTATCAATGGAAGGCGGTCGATGGGTACGAGTACCTTTATGGAGGTCCTCTATTCCTTCATCAGTTCTCGCACTGCTGGCTCGACCTGCGTGGCATCCAGGATGCATTCGCGCGCGGAAAAGGCATCGACTACTTCGAAAACAGCCGCCGCGCGACGTACGCCCAACGGGCCTACGCAATTCGTAATCCGCTGGAGTTCGTGGGCTATGGCGCCAATTTCTGGGGACTGACGGCGAGCGATGGTCCAGGCTGGACCACGCGGCGGATCGATGGCATCGATCGGACCTTTTTCGACTACATCGCCCGCGGCGCACCGTATGGTCCCGACGACGGCACCATCGCTCCCTGGGCCGTCGCGGCGTCGCTGCCATTCGCGCCAGAAATCGTGCTGCCGGCGATCCGGCATCTGCAGGACGCCTATCCCCAAGCGAGCGGAGAACACTGTTTTCGCTGCAGCATCAATCCGACCTATTCCATCGAGTCGGACACCAGTCTTCACTGGTGCTCCGAATACCACTTCGGCATCAATCTGGGGCCAGTGGTGGTGATGTGCGAAAACTTTCGCTCCGGGCTGCCGTGGCGACTGATGCGCGCTTGTCCTCACATCAAGACCGGACTGCGGCGAGCAGGCTTTACCAATGGATGGCTGTGAGATTCCCACGTGCCATCCCCACAGATCCACCCATACGAATAGTGAGGAAGTCCGACCGTGAATAGCCCACTGACGGCGCTGACGCCGGAACTGCTGGAGCGGATGAACGCTTATTGGCGTGCAACCAACTATGTTTCGGTCGGACAGATCTACCTTCGCGACAATCCTCTTCTGAAACGTCCGCTCGAGTTGTCAGATGTGAAAGCGATGCTGCTCGGCCATTGGGGCACGACGCCGGGACAAAACTTCATCTACGTGCATTTGAACCGGATCATCAAGCAATACGACTTGGACATGATCTATATTTCCGGCCCTGGTCATGGCGGCCCGGCAGTGGTCGGCAATACCTATCTCGAAGGCACCTACAGCGAGATCTATCCAGAGATCAGCCAGGACGAGACCGGGCTGCAGAAGCTCTTCAAGCAGTTTTCGTTTCCCGGTGGTATCCCGAGCCACGCCTCGCCAGAGACGCCAGGGTCGATCCATGAGGGCGGCGAACTCGGCTACTCGCTCAGTCACGCGTTCGGTGCGGTGTTCGACAATCCCGATCTTGTCGTCGCCTGTGTGGTCGGCGATGGCGAAGCCGAAACCGGGCCACTGGCGACCGCTTGGCATTCCAACAAGTTCCTAAATCCCGTGACGGACGGCGTGGTGTTGCCGATCCTGCACCTGAACGGCTACAAGATCTCCAACCCGACAATTCTGGCTCGCATCACCCATGAGGAGCTGGAACAGCTGCTGCGCGGCTACGGCTGGACGCCCTACTTCGTCGAGGGAGATGATCCTGCATTGATGCACCAGGCGATGGCCGCGACGCTCGACACTGTCGTGGCGGAGATCAAGGCGATCCAGCAACGGGCCAGGGTCGACGGCGACCTCACTCGCCCGCGCTGGCCGATGATCGTGCTCAAGTCCCCGAAGGGCTGGACGGGGCCGAAGATCGTCGACGGCCTGCAGATTGAAGGTACCTTCCGCTCCCATCAGGTGCCGCTGTCAGATCCCGCCACGCATCCCGAGCATCTCGCACTGCTGGAAGACTGGATGCGCAGCTACCGGCCCGACGAATTGTTCGACGGAAACGGACGCCTCAAGCCCGAGCTGGCCGAACTCGCTCCCACCGGTGAGCGGCGGATGGGCGCCAATCCGCACGCCAATGGCGGCATTCTGCTGCGCGATCTGAGAATGCCGGATTTCCGCGACTATGCCGTGGAAGTGCCCGCGCCGGGGATCCTCGGCATCGGCGACACCAGCGTACTCGGACCCTTTCTGCGCGATGTTGCGACGTTGAACCAGGAAGCACGCAATTTCCGGGTGTTTGGACCGGACGAGACGCTCTCCAACAAACTGGGCGCGCTGTTTGAAGCGACCGATCGCCAATGGGATGCTGCCACCGCGCCCAATGACGAATTTCTCGCGCCCAGCGGACGCGTGGTGGACTCAATGCTCAGCGAGCACCAGTGTGAAGGCTGGCTGGAAGGCTATCTGCTGACCGGACGGCACGGGTTGTTCAACTGCTACGAAGCCTTCATCCACATCATCGATTCGATGTTCAACCAGCATGCCAAATGGCTGGAAGTCACGGCGCACCTGCCGTGGCGACGCAAAATCGCCTCGCTGAACTATCTGCTGGCCTCGCACGTCTGGCGCCAGGACCACAACGGATTCACACACCAGGATCCCGGTTTCATCGACCACGTCATGACCAAGAAGGCCGAGGTCGTGCGTGTCTACCTGCCGCCGGATGCGAACTGCCTGCTCTCGGTGATGGATCACTGCCTGCGCAGCCGCCATTACGTCAATGTCGTGATCGCGGGCAAGCACCCAGCGCCACAGTGGCTGACGATGGATCAGGCGGTGAAACACTGCACACAGGGGGCCGGCATCTGGCCTTGGGCGAGCAACGATCAGGAAGCTGCGCCCGATGTCGTGATGGCGTGCGCCGGCGACGTGCCCACGCTGGAAACTCTCGCCGCAGTTGCGCTGTTGCGCGAACATCTGCCCGAGCTGAAGATCCGGGTCGTGAATGTCATCGACCTGATGCGGCTGCAGCCGCAGAGCGAGCATCCACACGGGATGAGCGATGCTGATTTCGACGGACTGTTCACACCCGACAAGCCGGTCATCTTTGCCTTCCACGGCTATCCGTGGCTGATCCACCGCCTGACCTATCGCCGCACCAACCACGGCAACATCCACGTGCGCGGATACAAGGAAGAAGGCACCGTCACCACGCCGTTCGACATGACGGTACTGAACGACATGGATCGCTTCCACCTGGCGATGGACGTGATCGACCGGGTGCCGCAGGCGGGCGAGCATGGTATCTACCTCAAGCAGAAGCTCAAGGGCAAGCTGGTCGAGCACCGACAGTACATCAACGAGCATGGGCAGGACATGCCGGAAATCCGCAACTGGAAATGGAGTCTGGCTGGACACCCATGAAGCCTCAGCAGCAAGTACTCGCGCTCAACCTCGGCTCAGCGACGCTCAAGGCGGCGGCTTACGTATGGCGGCAGGACAGGGATCCCGGTGTACTGATCCAACGTGATGATCGTTTCGAGATAACCGTGTCGACCGGAGACGGTGCAATGCATGGCCTCATAATCAAAGTCATGACGGGCCACCTATCGGAACACGTTGTGGGTGAAACGGACCCGAGCAAGCGCGCCCACGAAGCAGCCGCCCTGATCGAACTCCTCCAGCGTTATTTCAAGTAACGGGATCGTCCAAAGGCATCGCAGGATCGTAGTGCGGTGCGTTCTTCATTTGTTCGCGGGTCAGGTCGATCGAGACCGTGCCGTCGAACCAACTCACGCCCTTGATCGATTGCGGCGCGATTAATACCTGATGCCCCAGCCACCAGCTACTGGTGTTCACGATGAGGTATCGGATCTCCCAAGTCTCATCGTCGAACAGAAGGCCCTGCACATGACCGATCTCTCCATCGGTTGCGTGTATGCGATAGCCCTCAACGATCTTGGCGCTACGCAAGTGTGGATCGAGGTGTTGCGTGCCGGAGTCGTGGACTCCAGTCGCATCCACAGGGGGTTGAACTTCATCGAACACAGGCAATATGACAGCGGGTGTCGACACGAATTCCGGCATCGCCATCAGATGCGGATTCGGATAATTTCCTGCTCCCCAAAGTCCAGGACCGGCCCAGTAAAACGGATAAACGTAGTAGTCGAGGAACTCGCCTTCGTGCTGCCGCGAAACTGGCTGGTCGGTATCGATGTCGGGACTGTTCCTGACCTGATCCATTTTGATCGCCGCGGGGAGAGTTTTCTCTTGCCAGTCCGGACGACCCGTTCCAATTGGCGAGATCAGCACCTTTCGACTGGATAACCAACTACCTGTTTCGACAACGAAATATCGTACGACCCAAGCGTGGTCATCGAAGTAGAAATCCTTGATATGGCCAATCGTGCCGTCGCTGGCATGGATGGCGAACTCGTGCAGATCGTCGAGCTTGCGTAGCATGAGAAGTCTCCTTGGGTGATGGGAAGCACGCGCTCCATCGCAGAATGAGCCATGACTGTAGCTACGGTCTGTGCGCCAGGCCACGCAATACGTCCGGTCTGCACAGATCGTTCGCATCGGGTCGCTCTCAATTGGTGAGATCTCGCCATTGGCCGAACGCTGAGGATGCGCCTCAGGCGCGTGTTTGCTGTAGATCGTTGAGTCCAACCAGCACCGAGCGACGAAGTACGCCGTATGCAGAGCCGCCTATGTGCGACGCCGAACGGAATGCCATGAACGCCGCCAGTAGACTTGAGATCTTCGAGTGCATCTAGGTATTCGACGCCATCGCAAGCGGATCTAGTGACCCCCGCATGGGGGATGCCTGAGCGTACTGGCTTGGCGGCATTCGATCAGCAATGAACGAACCTGACCCATAAAGAGGAAAGAGGAATCTGATGCAAATCCAAGTCAATACAGATGACCACATTGAAGGACACGAGGCTCTCGTGGCTCGCGTTGAAGTTGCAGTGGCGAGTTCTCTCGACCGTTTCAGCACGCACATCACGCGGGTCGAGATGCACCTCAGCGAAGAGAACGGCGACAAGAGCGGCGAGAACGACAAGCGCTGCATGATGGAAGCCCGTCTCGAGGGGCGGCAACCCATTGCAGTCACGTCCCACGCAGCGACCCTGGATCAAGCTGTCGCCAGCGCGACGAACAAGTTGAAAAGATCCCTTGATGACACGCTGGAGCAGCTACTAGGGCATCAGTCGTAGTTGAAGCGTGAGTCGCCAAGCGCTTCGGCGTCGAGGGCGATTCGCGGATTTGAAAAGGAAAATCGCCATGCTTGAAAGTTTGAAAGAACTGAAATTCACGTCCTCATGACCACGCCGGAACTTATCGAAACCGCGCGCCAGCTGGTGGGAGCCGGTAAGGGTCTGTTGGCGATGGACGAAAGCAACCCGACCTGCAACAAGCGCTTCGCTGCGCACGGCATTGCGCAGACCGAGGAAGCGCGGCGAACGTGGCGCGAGATCATCGTCACGACCCCGGGGCTGGCCGGCAGCATCAGCGGCGCGATTCTCTACGATGAGACGATCCGCCAGCAAACCAAAGACGGCACGTCCTTTGTCAAGATCCTGACCGAAGTGGGTATCGTTCCCGGCATCAAGGTCGACACTGGCGCGAAGGATCTGGCGGGCCGACCCGGAGAGAAGATCACGGAAGGTCTCGATGGTTTGCGCGATCGCCTCAAGGAATATGCCGGCATGGGCGCGCGCTTTGCCAAGTGGCGCGCGGTGATAACGCCCGGCGATGGTATGCCCAGTCGAGGTTGTATCGAGGCCAATGCGCAGGCGCTGGCTCGCTATGCGGCCCTGTGCCAGGAAGCCGGACTCGTACCGATCGTCGAGCCGGAAGTACTGATGGCTGGCGGGCATACGCTGGAGCGAAGCCATGAGGTCACCGAGGAGACGCTGCACAGCGTCTTCAACCACCTTTTCATCCAGGGCGTCATACTGGAAGGCGTGATCCTGAAGCCCAATATGGTGCTTCCTGGATTGAGCAGCCCGAAGCAGGAAAGCGTGGACGAGGTCGCCGCCGCTACGGTGGAGCTCCTTCTCAGGACTGTCCCCGCAGCGGTCGCGGGGATTGCGTTCCTGTCCGGCGGTCAATCGGCGGAACTGGCCTCTGCCCGTCTCAACGCAATGAATGTGCTGGCGAGGTCGCCGGCATCGCATCTGCCCTGGCCACTGGTGTTCTCGTTTGCCCGTGCGATCCAGCAGCCGGCCTTGGAGATCTGGCAGGGCAAGCAAGATCACGTTGCGGCGGCGCAGGACGCGCTGCGCCATCGCGCCCACAGCAACCATGCCGCACTCCAGGGTAAATATAGCGAAGCAATGGAGCGAACTTGAACCATGCCCGGAAAAAGCCGCTTGAGCGTCTATCTCGTGCAGCAGGGTGAGACCGAACGATCGAGTGCTGCCACGGGCACGGGATATCGGTAAGTCGGGCGGGTGATGTGTAGCCATCTCTAAGGGCTTTAGGCGCTCAGCGCCGGCCCTGCTCTTTCGAGAATGACTTGCAGCCTTTGATCGCCGGGAACTAGTTGCCGGGCAGATCACGAATATCCCTCAGATGCCTTGCGGCAACGCGATCCCAATTACGCGAGGTAGGGGTTTATTTAATGGTATTGGTAATGGTTCGCTCGAACGCAACCTCCGCGTGCAGTCCTGCAAGATCGCGATGGATCACAGCCACGGCCAGTTGCCTGCCGTCGCGTGAGTAGCGGATCTTGCAATTGCGTTTTTCCAGATCACCTTCGATCTGCACATCGTCGAAGGGCGCGGCGTGGCCAACGTAGGCCAGGCCGAAATCGTATTGTTCGGTCCAGAAGAACGGCACCGCGTCGAAGCGCTCCCGCATTCCAAGCATGTTTCGCGCCGCGGTCTGACCTTGCCGCTCGGCTACTACCCAGTGTTCGACCCGGATATTTTCGCCAGTCAGCCGATCCGGCCAGCGCGCGATATCGCCGGCAGCATAAATGCCGGGAATGCTGGTTTGCAGGAATTCATCCACGCTGATACCGCGATCTGTCGCAAGGCCAGCCTGCTCGGCCAAGTCAATGCTGGGTTTGACGCCCACGCCGATCACCACCAAATCAGCATCGAGCCACTTGCCGTTGTCCAGGGTCACGCCGGTCGAATCGATCGAAGCGGGAGACGCACTCAGATGAAACGTCACGCCATGCTGCTCGTGCAGGCGACGGATGAAACCACCGACTTCCGCGCCGAGTATCTTTTCCATCGGTATTGCTTCGCGCCCGACCACGTCAACGCTGAGTTCACGTGCCCGCAAGGATGCGGCGACCTCCAAACCGATGAAGCTCGCGCCAATCACGACGACGCGCTTCGCCTTCCCGGTACTGGCGATCAGGGCATCGCAATCGGCCAGGGTGCGTAAATAATGCACGTGCGGAAGATCGGCGCCGGGTAAATCGAGAGGTACAGAATCAGCACCGGTGGCGAGCAGCAACGCGTCGTAGGCACACGCACTCCCGTCCTCGAGTTCGATCCGTTTATGCGCGCTGTCAATTCGTGTCACGCGCGCATTCAAGCGCAGGTCGATTTTGTGTTTTCGATAGAACGACAGCGTGGGCGGCGGCGTGACTACCGCATCGCCGGTTCCAGCGAGCGTTCCCTTGGAAAGGTTGGGCCGATCATAGGGCGGTGAGGTGTCTGCGCTCAGCATCGTGATCGTTCCGGCGTAACCTTGCTCGCGCAACATCAGTGCGGCCGCATTACCCGCGCCGCCGCTGCCGACGATCACGATCGACTCTGGCGCGTCGGCAGCATCAGTATCCATGGTGTCGCTGCCCAGTGCGGTCTCCAGTTTTTCATGTACGTAGATGACACCGGTCTTTTGTTCGACGGGGGTAAACTGGCGCGCTGCATCGCGCACGTGCTCAACACGCCACACGGGTACCGCACACAGCGCGGGCGCGCGTTCAACTTCGCCGGTGTCGAGGGAGAAGCAGGCGTGGTGCCACGGACAACGAATCGAGTTGTCGACCAGCAATCCGTCCACCAGCGGAGCGCCGTAGTGCGCGCAGGTGGCGCCGATCGCGAAGAATTCCTCCCCCCGCCGGATCAGCAAGACTGGTTCGCCCAGTGCATGACCGAGCAACATGTCGCTGTCAGGGATCGTTGCGACATCGACGCCTTGGGTGAAGTCCGGGCCGCTCAGGTTGGGTTTGTCTTCGCTCATGTTGTGCTCCTGAAAGTTCTTAGCGCGCGAGGCTATCGCGGCTATTCGCGACCTTCGACCCCTAACCTTTAGACGTGCAGCAACCGACCGCCAACCCACGCCGAGTCAGTTAGGGACTGGGTGTTTACAGTCCAGGGAAACGCGCTGTGGCGTATTGAGTGTGGCAAGCGACACATCCATCAACCATCTCCGAGAACTGCCGCAACTCATGCTTCGTGTCCCGGTCGCGCCCGGCTTGCGCGAGCTGGGCACTGATCTCGTGAAACGCCTTGTCACGCTCAAGAAATGCGTCTGGCACGGCCGCTAGCAGGGCCTGCTTGTCCGCGGCGGTCATTTGCTGATCCATGATGAAGCTATCGTGGATCGCCTGCGCCTTACTGGCCACGGTTTCGTGGTCACCTTGCACAATTGCGGCCTGGATCGCTTGAGTGGCTCCGAGGATCGCCTGCATCTCCTGTATGAGCAGCCCCCGGACCTTCGGCGGTAGCTGTGCACCGACGTTGATATTGACAGGCTGCTTCTCAGCGCTTGCCGTCGCTGCGGGCATAGGAGCAGCCCGGTGCGCCGTGTGGTTTGCAGTCTCCGGCGGCGATTGGACCTTGCATCCTGACAGTGCCAACAACACGCCGAGAAAGCAGATGGTCACGCCGACCAGGTGAGGTATCCGTAAGTGCATTCGTACTCTCCCTGGATGGCATTGATGTGTAATTTCTAAAGCCTACTGCGCCGATCGAATGGGTGCCGTGAAGCCGGACCGCTAATGGAGGTGTCGGCCCAAGTGAACATGCCGGCCTACGACACCTCCAGTCCCTTCCAGTTGTCGTCACCGTCAAACACGTTGGCGTAGCCGTCCGCGAACATTTCACTCTTCACGGCGCTGCCGACGTCCGCGGCGATTTAATGGCTCGAGGGCCAGATGTCTTCCAGATATACCGGTTTGCCATCGCGTGCTGTGCCCAGGGAATCCTTCAGCAAATTGGTGTTCATGGTGCCGGCGAGGCATAGGCGACGACCAATGGTGGCGACGCCAGCAAGTTCATCTGGATCTCGGCGTGGATGCGTGCGTTGCGGCGATACGTTTCGTGTTGGTGTTGCTCTGAGATCGCGGCCATCTCAGATTCAACCTGGGCCTGGCGCTCCAGGTCTGGCTTCAGTGCCTTGATCCATGGATGTTGTCATCATGCATTTCCTCTGGTTCTGCCAATAGGCGTGTTACCGGGACGCTCGGGACCGCTCGCTTACACACAGATAACAAATGTGGGCGCCTAATGATTGAACCGACATGTTCACGGAGTTTTTTGCCGTGCTCATTCGGCAGATTGAACTGTGCCGCGCCTGTAATCGCCGGTTTCGACAACTGCTTTAGCGGACGCCAGTTGCTCAAAGATGAGGAGACCTTCATGCCTACCAAGACCGCACCCCAGAAACCAGCATCATTCGAGACGATAGCCAACGGCACCGACGTAACCTGGCACTATCGCAGCGCCATCGGTCACGGCACCGTGACCGGCGTCCACAAGCACGGCACCACTGCAGCCAATACGATGTACTCCGTCAAGCAACATGATCATCATCCCGGCGAACCAGCCGTTGTTCATCATTCCGGCAAGGCACTTACCCGCACCGAAAAATAGAGAACATCACCCTGAACCAGAGCGACGTGCAGACCACACCTCACACCGTCATCCTTGGCGCCGGTTTCGGCGGTCTAAGTTGCGCCAAAGCCTTGCGCCGGGCGCGCGCAAGGGTCACGGTGATAGACCAGCGCAACTTTCACCTGTTCCAACCGCTGCTTTATCAAGTGGCGACGGCAGCGCTTTCGTTGGCCGACATCGCCATGCCGATCCGCCAGATCGTGCGCCATCAAGGTAATACGCAAGTTCTGCTCGGCCATGTCGAATCCATCGACCGTCACACACGCAGCATTCACGTGAGCCAGGTTGACGAGCCCATTCCCTACGATTACCTGGTGGTAGCCACTGGCGCATGCCCTACCTATTTCGGCCACGACGACTGGCAGCCCTTTGCGCCTGTCCTGAAAACTGCAGAGGATGCCATCGCCATCCGTCATCGCGTGCTGGCGGCGTTTGAAAAAGCCGAAGTGATTGCTGATGCGAATGAGCGCCGCCGATTGTTGAGCTTCGTGGTCATCGGCGGTGGTCCCACCGGCGTGGAAATGGCCGGTGCGATCGCAGAACTGGCCAGGGCCGAATTGGCCATTCCGCACCGAAAACTTCATGGTCAGCGCGTACAGGTCACCTTGGTCGGAGCTGGTCCGCGATTGCTCACTGCCTTTCCTGAAGCACTCGTGGAAAAGGCTCGCCATTCTCTTGAGCATTTGGGGGTTGAGGTGCTGCTCGACGCACCGGTCGAACTCTGCGACGCGGATGGCATCGTTGCCGCCGGAAACCGCATCGAAGCGCGCACGTTGATCTGGGCAGCGGGTGTTGCCGCCTCACTTGCGGCGAAATGGCTGGATGCCGAGGCGGACGCAGGCGGCCGCGTACGCGTCGAGACAGATCTGTCTTTGCCCGGCGATGAGAACATCTTCGTGATCGGCGACACCGCGCACGTGATCAATCCCAACGGCCAAATGGTGCCTGGCATTGCTCCGGCGACCAAACAGGAAGGTGCTTACGTCGGCGAACTCCTGATACGTCGACTCGACGGGAGGTCACCGCCTCGCGACTTCCGCTATCGCAACTACGGCAATCTCGCCACCATCGGACGCAAATCGGCAATCGTGGACTTCGGATGGATGCGCCTCAGCGGTCTACTGGGCTGGCTCACCTGGGGCGCGGCGCACATTTTTTTCCTGATCGGATTTCGCAGCCGCGTGATGGTAATGCTGTCCTGGCTGTGGTCTTACCTCACAACCGAGTACGGCGCACGGCTCATCACCGGCGGCAATCGAAAGCAGCAGCATGAGTACGATCGCCGATTAGTACGCGAACACGTAGACAACATCATTTGCGAGCGCGAGGGGTTGGAACATCAGCGGCGCGGAGCTTGATCATGATCATCACTTCCCCAGACCAGGTTCCCAAGTTCACGCTGCTGAAGCGATTCCCGCTGCCGCGCAACATGGGGGTGTCGCCGGAGTCGCGCATCGCACCAGGGCGAACATGGCCGGCGCCCGCCAGCACGGTGCGCGCGAAGACGTTCAACGTGTATCGCTACGATCCGGATTCACCCGACAATCCACGCATCGATACCTATACCGTCGATCTTGATGATTGTGGCCCAATGGTCCTGGATGCGCTGATCTGGATCAAAAGCAAAGTCGATTCCACGCTCACCTTCCGCCGCTCCTGCCGCGAAGGCGTTTGCGGTTCCTGCTCGATGAATATCGACGGCACCAACTGGCTGGCATGCACGCGGTTCATTGCCGACACCGACCCACAGGCCACGATTTATCCACTGGCCAACATGCCGATCCTGAAAGATCTGGTGGGCGACCAGACCCACCTGTTCGCGCAATATGCGTCAATCAAACCTTGGCTGAAAACAAGCGATCCGGCACCAGAGAAGGAGCGTCTACAGTCGAAAGAGCAGCGCGCCCAGCTCGATGGCTATTACGAATGCATCCTGTGTTTCTGTTGTACCTCGGGATGCCCCAGCCACTGGTGGAATGGCGATCGCTTTCTCGGACCAGCGGTGTTGTTGCAGGCGTGGCGGTGGATGGCCGATAGTCGCGACGAGGCGACCGCTGAAAGGCTCGATGACATGCAAAGTGCGTTCCGTTTGTACGGTTGTCACACGATCCTCAACTGCACCCGAACCTGCCCCAAGGGACTGAACCCCGGCAAGGCGATCGCAGAGATCAAACGGATGATGCTCGAACGTGGAGGCTGACCGCACATGGACAAGGATCCGACGATGATGAACACACCGACGGGCCGGTTACGGCCGCGTTCGCCAAATATCCAGTTTTACCGACCGCAATTGACCTCGGTGCTGTCGATCGTCAACCGGATGACTGGCGTGGTGTTGAGTGTGTGTGCGGTCGCGCTGGTGATCTGGTTGGTGGCAGCTGCCGCCGGACCCCATGCTTACCTGATTGTGCATACGGCCATTGCATCATCCCTTGGCCAGATGCTTCTGTTCCTGGCGACATTTGCATTCTTCATGCACCTGTGTGGCAGCTTGCGCCACCTTGTCTGGGATACCGTGCACAGCTTTTCACTGCGTGCGATCTATCTATCGGGATGGATCGTGTTCGCGGCGAGCGTGGTGTTCACCATCACCGCGTGGGTCGTTAGCGCGTTCGTTGGACGATGATGTGACCAACAGGCCGCGCCCACGCCCAACGTATATCGTTAATCCCGGTGCGCTGAGGAAAGGCGTCGGTAGCTGGTTGCTCCAACGCGCAACTGCGGTTGTGTTGGTTCCACTGACCGTGTGGTTTGTCGCCTCGCTCATTGCGCATACGGGCAGCAACCATGCTGCGCTGATCACGTGGTTGCACTCGCCGCTCAACGCGGTATTGATGACGTTGCTCTTGATGATATTGTTCTGGCACACCGCTTTGGGCCTGGGGGTGGTGATCAAGGATTACGTCCATCCCATCCATCAAAAGACGGTGGCGTTGATCGCGATGCGCATCGCTTGTCTGGTATTCACTGTGGTCGGCATCGCTGCGGTTCTTTACATAGTGCTTCAGGCCTCCTAAATGCCCGCCGAAGCCTGATCAGTTCATCAAAATCTCAAGGCGGCAATGGAGGATCCATGGCCCCATCCCCCTGCCTCCATCATCTTGGGATACGACTCACTCATAGGACTGCCAGGCAATTGTGTCGAGTTATAGCAAGCTTAGGCTGGGCTACCCCACTAGTACGAACACCAAGGGCGCCAGTCGCAAGGCGCGCAAGGCGGCTCGGACTTCGGGGATTCCGGCATAAGGAAGTCATCGGACACAAAAAAGGCCGGAACCCTTGATTTTATTGGGGATTCCGGCCTTCTTTGGACGTACTTGGAACGGTAAATGGTGGAGGTGGGCGGAATCGAACCGCCGTCCGAAGGTACTCCATGCCCGGCACTACATGCTTAGCTCGTTGTTTGATCTCGAATGACGGCAACACAACGTGCGAGGCACACCGTCATCCACACCCGCTTTAGTTTAGAGGCTGGTTGACGGGTCGCCGCCAGCTTCGATCCCATGATGATGACCCTACATCCACGAGCATAGGCACAAGTGGGTTCAGGGCTTACGCCTTAAGCGGCGAGAGCGTAGACGTCGTCGTTGGCGTCTGAGTTTTTGCAGCTGGATTTACGAGGAAAGCTACCCCCTCGGCATGCGCCAAACAATTTCGCAACCCCCGTCGAAGCCAGTGCACCCCCGGGAACGTCGATATTGCAGACCAACTTAGTATAGGGGCGAATAGCGGGATCACAAGCGGTCACGCCATTAGAAACAACACGGGCCGCGATGCGACCCGTGCGATGGTGCTTGTGCCAGAAGAGGCAGCCGCGGTTTACGAACGCACTGGTAGCAAACGGATCTCGACGCGGCGGTTGAGCGCGCGACCTGAATCGGTGTCGTTGCTGGCCACCGGATAGCGCTCACCCATGCCGACGATTTCAAAGCGCTCGCGCATCACGCCCTGGCCAATCAGGTAGCTGGCCACGGAGTTCGCACGACGTTCCGACAAGGTCTGGTTGGCAGCATCGGAACCAACGCTGTCGGTATGGCCGCTCACCTCGACAATCGTCTGGTTGTAGTTGTTCAGAGTAGAGGCGATCGTGTTCAACGCGGGATAGAACTGCGACTTGAGGTCGTATTTGGCGAAATCAAAGGTCACGCCATCCGGCAGGTTGAGCTTGATGACGTCGCCGTCGCGGCTCACGTCAATACCGGTACCGGCGGTTTCACGGCGCAGTTCGGCTTCCTGGCGATCCTGGTAGGCGCCTACGGCACCACCGGCCAGCGCGCCAACGCCTGCACCAACCATCGCGCGTTGACGGCGTTCGACCGCATCGCCGCCGCTGAGCAGGCCGGCTGCAGCACCGATGGCCGCGCCGATCAAGGCACCGCGACCGGTACGGTTGGGATCGTTCGGATCGTTGGTCTGGCCGGTATAGGTGGCGCAGCCCGAAACGAAGATGGCCAAGGTGGCAGCGAGCGTGGCGAGCTTGAGCTGGGTGTTCATGCGGGAAAGACTCCTGAGCTGTGGATGTCTTCAGGCAAACCCTGAATACGTCGCACAGGCTAGGTGACCGCATGTGGCCCGAATGTGAACAGACAATGTGGCGGTTAAGCTGCGGTTGATGCTTCCAGCATTGCGCAAGCACCTGCCGCATCAAGGGTTTCGTCCCAGTTGCCCATCAGTGCCAGGTACAGCAGCTTCTCGAATTCAGCGCCAAAACGTCGAATCACCGCATCCGGATCCGGGATCAGGCGTGCATCGGAAATCAATCCGAAATGCACCTGTCCGTGATAACTCATGATCGACAGGCCAATCCCGATCGAACCAGTTTGCGGCACCCAGAACATCATGTCGCGCAACGTGCATCCGGCCATGTACAGCGGTTGCTGTGGACCCGGCACATTGGTCGCCACCGCGCTGGCCTTGCGGCTGAACATCTCAAGCGCCAGTTCCTGGATCGCTGGAGGTGCGATTCCTAAAGCAGCTAAAAGTCCATATGCAACAATAGCTTGGCGTGACTTTTTCAACTGATTCATGCAGTCGGCAATACGTTCCAGCCGACGCAAGGGATTGTCTTCGCCGACCGGTAATTCCAGGAACACCAGGCCGAAGTGGTTGCCGAGCTTCTTGGCATGTTCCAGCGGCCGCAAGTTGACCGGCACGGTCGCGCGCAAGGTGACGCCTTCGAGGTCTTCGCCGCGATCGAGCATGTAACCGCGCAAGGCGCCTGCTGCTGCTGCCATCAACACGTCATTGACCGTGCAGTCGCAGGCCCGACCGACGGCTTTGACCTCTTCAAGGTCGAGCGGTTCTGCCCAGGCCACGCGTTTGCTGACGCCAAGCTTGCCACGCAGCAAGGACGGCGGATCGTCCGGCAGCGCCAATGCGGTGACCAGCTCGCGGGCGATCTCGCCACCCTCCCTGGCGATGACGCCGGCAAGCGTGGGATCGCGATACATCGCCATGCCCTGCTCCAGCACCTTGCCGCCAAGCTTCAGGTAGCGGTCCACCGCACCAACCCGGCGCGCGACCGGCGCGGCCTCCTGCTTCAACCAGGCCTTGTCCAGGCGCCTGGCCTCGGCCGGCTCGCGGGTGGTGTCAGTCAATGACAGCAGCACCTGCACCAGCGCGATGCCATCGGCATAGCAATGGTGGATGCGGGCCACCAGCGCGCTACCACCCAGATAGCGTTCGACCAGGTGGAACTGCCAGAGCGGTTTGGTTGGATCCAGCGGGCTTGAGGCCAGTTGGCTGGCGAAGCGCTCAAGCGCCTTCTTTTCTGCAACTGGCCCGGACTTGCCCGGCAAGCCGGACAGCCGCACATGCCAGTCCAGGTCGAAGGCTTCGTCCGTAACCCATTGGGCACCGGTGGCGCCTTCGACGGGCTTCTGCCGGAAGCGCTGATAACTCAGGAAGCGTTGCTGGATGACCTTCTTGATGCGAAGCAGCGACATCTGCTCGTCGAACATCAGCACCCCGGTGATCATCATCGGGTTGGTCGGCCGTTCCATCCGCAACCACGCGGTGTCCACCCGCGACATCGCTTCGCGCCTGGGTCGAGGCACGGCTCGCCGCTTGGAACCCGTGCGCGGTTTGGACGTAGCCATGGTTTCTCCCCGATTGGCCGCTGAGTGAATCACGCCCGCCTGCGCAGGGTCAACGCACACGGGCGCTCAGCCGCCGCGATATTCGCGTGGGATGCGTTCGTTGAGGCCGGTGAGGATTTCGTAGGGGATCGTGCCCGCCGCTAGTGCGAGGTCTTCCGTCGTCAGCGTGGCATCGGCCTGATGGCCGATCAGGATGACTTCATCCTCGTTCCAGGCACTGTCGCCACCGATGTCGACCATGAACTGGTCCATGCACACGCGCCCCACCAGCGGATGCTGTTTGCCGCGAATCAGCACCTGGCCGCATGACGACAATGAACGCGGATAGCCATCGCCATAGCCGATCGGGATGGTCACGACGCGCGTATCGGCCATGGGCGCCCAGGTCGCGCCGTAGCTGACTGGATGGCCCGCCTTGACCACCTTGAAATAGACCACCTGCGAAACCAGCGACAACGCCGCCCGCACGTTGATCGTTGCCTGCGATGCCGGATCCGGCAGCACGCCGTACATGAGGATGCCGGGACGCACCATGTCGAGGTGGGCCTCCGGAAAATGCAGCACGCCTCCGGAGTTCGCAAGGTGACGCAGTGGCATCGGCGCGCCGGCGCGTTCGATATGCGCACAGGCACCAAGGAAGCGTTCCAGCTGCTGGCCGGTCATCGGCGATGCCGGATCATCGGCGCATGCCAGGTGCGAATAGATGCCTTTCAATTCGCACCAGCGCGAAGCCATCGCGGCTTCAATGAAGGGTCGGCACGAATAGCTGTGCACGCCGATCCGCTCCATGCCGGTGTCGATCTTCAGGTGGATCACCGCCTTGCGGCCCAGCGCCTGCGCGGCAGTCTCGACCTGGCGCAGCTTGTCCAGCGAAGACACGGTGATTTCCAGGTCATGGCTGATGAACTGCGCGATCTGTGGGCCGAAGATCCCGCCCAGCACCAGAATCGGCACGGTCACGCCCGCCTCGCGCAGCGCGATGCCCTCCTCCACGAACGCGACGCCCAATTGCTCCACGCCACATGCCTGCAGGTGCAAGCCCACCGGCACCAAGCCATGGCCGTAAGCATTTGCCTTGACGATGGCCATCACCGGCACGCCCGCATGCGTGCGGATCGCACGCAGGTTGTGGGTAATCGCATCGAGGTCGACTTTGATCCGGGTCGGACGCTGGCTAAGGAGGTCGCTCATGGCGCTATTCGACCATATCCAGGCCACGGTCACCGGTGGCCAACCATGTCGGCGAGACTGGCGGGCGTTCGCGAAGCCCCATGTCGAGCGGCGTAGCGAACGCCCGCCAGTAGGCGCCGACAAAGCCGTCGCAACAAGTTTTGAGCGTGGCCTTACTCGAAGCTGCCCACTGCGTCATGACTAAGATTGTCGAAGCGGGTGTATTCGCCGAAGAACTTCAGCTTGAATGAGCCAGTCGGGCCGTTGCGCTGCTTGCCGATGATGATCTCGGCCAGGCCTTTGTCGGGCGAGGCTTCCTTGTTGTAGTACTCGTCGCGATAGATGAACACGATCACGTCGGCGTCCTGCTCGATCGCGCCGGATTCACGCAGGTCGGCCATCACCGGGCGCTTGTCGGTACGCGTTTCCAGTGAGCGGTTGAGCTGCGACAACGCGATCACCGGCACGTTCAGCTCCTTGGCCAGCCCCTTCAGCGAACGGCTGATCTCTGAGATCTCGGTGGCACGGTTCTCGCTGTTGCCGGGAACTGCCATCAGCTGCAGGTAGTCGATCACGATCAGGCCCAGGTCGTTCTCGCGCTTCAGCCTGCGCGCCTTGGCCCGCAGCACGTCAGGCGACAGTGCCGGGGTGTCGTCGATGAAGATTTTCACGTCCTTCATGATCTGGATCGCGCTGGACACACGGCTCCAATCCTCGTCTTCCAATTGGCCGGTACGCAAGCGGGTCGCGTTGACCCGGCCGACTGAGGAAATCAGGCGTAGCGCCAGCTGGCTGGATGACATTTCCATCGAGAACACCGCCACCGCTTTTTTGGACTTGAGTGCAGCGGCTTCGGCGATGTTCAACGCCAGCGTGGTCTTGCCCATCGCCGGACGTGCCGCCAGGATGATCAGGTCGGTTGGTTGCAGGCCGGCGGTCATTTCGTCGAATTCGGTATAACCCGTGGACAGTCCGGAGATACCCCCGCCATTGGCGTTGCGGGTCTGCAGCACATCGAACGCTTCGATCAGCGCCTTGCGAACCGGGACGAAGTCCTGGCGCCCGCGCGCGCCGGCTTCGGCAATCGCGAACACCTGTTGCTCCGCCTTGGCCAGCAGTTCGGCGCTTTCCCGGCCCTCGGGCTGGAAGCCATCATTGACGATGCCGGTGCCGACATCGATCAATTGGCGCAGCACCGCCTTGTCGCGCACGATCTCGGCATACGCCTTGATATTGGCTGCGCTCGGCGTGGTGCTGGCCAGTTCGATCAGATAGGCGCCGCCGGCGATCTGTTCGGCGAGGCCCTGCGACTCGAACCATTCTCCCAGGGTCACGGCATCGAACGGCCGGTTCTTCTCGCCCAGTTCGCGGATCGCGCGGTAGATCAATTGGTGATCGCGCCGGTAGAAATCGGTATCGACCACCATGTCTGCGATACGGTCGAATGCGTTGGGATCCAGCATCAACCCGCCCAGCACCGCCTGTTCGGCCTCTACCGACTGAGGTGGCACGCGCAAAGCCTCGATCCGGCTGTCGCTACGTGGGTTGAAACCTTCCGAACGCAGACCCGTGCGTGCACTCATCAGAAACGCGACTCCCCTATCCGACTCGTCATCGCGAGTCGCTTGTTGTTGTTCGATGGGAGTCATCGTAGGTGCATGCCCTGTGGACTCGCGACGCCATAAGCTGTGGATAACTCGATCAATTGCACAGGTTGATCGCAAATCCTGCGATTGGCTCCACTCAATTCAACCCAATGCAACTTGGCCCAACGAAAACGGGCGCCTTGCGGCGCCCGTTCCGGAATAACAGTTTGAAGCGCAATGATGGGTGGCTTAAGCCGCTTCCGGCACCACGACGACCTTGACCTTCGATTCGACGTCGGCGTGCATATGCACGATGACTTCGTGTTCGCCGGTGTGGCGCAGCGGGCCTTCGCCCAGCACCACTTCCGACTTGCCGACTTGGATGCCGAGCTGCTTGGTGATGGCTTCGGCAATTTCGCGCGGACCGACCGAACCGTACAGCTTGCCTTCGGTCGAGGAATTCGCGGCGATGGTGACGCTAGCGCCTTCCAGCTTGCCCTGGCGGGCAGTGGCGGCATCCATCGAGGCCTGGGCCTTGGCTTCGTAGTCAGCACGCTTGGCTTCGAACTCGGCCAGGTTGGCAGCGGTGGCCGGCACGGCCTTGCCCTGCGGCACCAGGAAATTGCGGCCGTAGCCTGGCTTCACGTCGACCTTGTCGCCAAGGTTGCCGAGGTTCACGACTTTCTGCAGGAGGATCAGTTGCATGGGATTGCTCCGTATTCGTTAGCAGGCCAAAGCCCGCAACGTGTGCTGTCCGAATGGACGGGATTGAATGGGTTTCTGACCAAACGACTAAAGCGCACAGCATGCGAAGGCGTGGCTAGGAGCGGGAGGACGCGCGAACCGCAGTTGACACTAGTCAATGAGGATTCGCGCGGCCGACCAGCGACAACGCCACGCCGAGCAGGCGAAGCGCTTAGATGTTGTGGTTATCGGTGTACGGAATCAGTGCCAGGAAGCGCGCGCGCTTCACTGCATTCTGCAGCTGGCGCTGGTACCTGGACTTGGTGCCGGTGATGCGGCTCGGGACGATCTTGCCGTTCTCGGTCAGGTACTGGCGCAGGGTGTTGAGATCCTTGTAATCGATCTCGGTCACGCCTTCGGCGGTGAACTTGCAGAACTTGCGGCGGCGGAAGAACTTGGACATGGGTGTGTTCCTGCGTGCTTGGATAGAGATGAGCGAGGGGCTCAGGCGGCTTCGGCGGTGTCGTTGGCGTCATCGGTGTTGGCGTCATTCTTGTTGTTGCCGCCAACATCGCTGTCTTCGTCACGGCGACGGCGCTCGCTACGCTCGGGCTTGTCGCCCTTCTCATCCTTGCTCTTCATGATCAGGGACTGCTCGGTCACCACGTCGTCGCGGCGCATCACCAGGTGGCGAAGCACGGCGTCGTTGAAGCGGAAGCCGTCGACAATCTCATCCAGCACGGCCTGCTCGACTTCCACGTTCATCAGCACGTAGTGGGCCTTGACCAGGTTCTGGATCGGGTACGCCAGTTGGCGGCGGCCCCAATCTTCCAGGCGGTGGATCTTGCCATTGCCGGTTTCGATCGCGCTCTTGTAGCGCTCGATCATGGCCGGGACTTGCTCGCTCTGGTCCGGATGGACCAGGAACACGATTTCGTATTGACGCATTGTCGTTTCCTTGTGGCTGTCGGCCGGCATGACGCCGGACTGGAAAGCCCTCGGCCACCCTCACAGCATTGCTGGCAGGCGCGTTCGGGCAAGGTCTCCGGCCTTGTCTAAAGAAGGGCGGGAGCCGACCATTATGGCGAATCAATGACTTGCGCGCAAATCCTTCAGCGCAGTGCGATCGATCAGGCGGCTTTATCGGCGTCCGTGGTGAAGCTTGACCCACAGCCGCATTCACCGGCCACGTTTGGATTGCGGAACACGAACTGCTCGTTCAGGCCCTGCTTGATGAAGTCGATCTCGGTACCGTCGACCAGCGACAGGCTGTCGGCATCGACGTAGATGCGTACGCCATCGGCGTCGAACACCTGATCGTCGGCACGCTGTTCGCGCGCCATGTCCGCCTTGTAGCCCCAACCGGAACAGCCGGTGCGGGATACGCCAAAACGCAGGCCCAGTGCGGCTGGGTCGGCATCAAGATAGCCGCGGATGCGGTCGTGGGCGGTTTGAGTCAGTGAGATGGCCATGTGCCGATTCTAAGAGGAAACGATGTAGCTCCGGTAAACTGCATGGCTTACATCGCGCTTTCTTGCCAGGATTTCAAGATGACAACGATCAGTGTGGCCCAGGCGCTTGCCGGGCATGTGCCCGAAGGCGGCCAGGTCACCGTGCGCGGTTGGGTACGTACCCGGCGCGACTCCAAGGCGGGACTCAGTTTTGTCCACCTCAGCGACGGCTCCTGCTTTGCGCCGATCCAGTTGGTCGTGCCAAACACGCTGGTCAACTACGACTCCGAGGTGAAGCACTTGACCTCTGGCTGCGCGATCATCGCGACCGGTACTTTGGTCAAGTCACAAGGGCAAGGCCAAGGCTTCGAGATCCAGACCTCGCGGATTCACGTTAGCGGCTGGGTTGAGGATCCGCTCACTTACCCGATGCAGCCCAAGGCGCATTCGCTGGAATACCTGCGCGAATTTGCCCACCTGCGTCCGCGCACCAACCTGTTCGGGGCTGTCACCCGCATCCGCCACTGCCTGTCGATGGCGGTGCATCGCTTCTTCGATGAGCGCGGCTTCTACTGGATCAGCACGCCGATCGTGACGACCTCCGATGCCGAAGGCGCCGGCCAGATGTTCCGGGTCTCGACCCTGGACATGGCCAACCTGCCGCTGGACGGCAAGGGCAACGTGGATTTCAGCCGTGACTTTTTCGGCAAGGAAACCTTCCTGACCGTGTCCGGCCAGCTCAATGTCGAGGCCTACTGCCTGGCGCTGAGCAAGGTGTATACGTTCGGGCCAACCTTCCGCGCCGAGAACAGCAACACCACGCGGCATTTGGCCGAGTTCTGGATGATCGAACCGGAAATCGCCTTCGCCGACCTCAATGACGATGCCGATCTCGCCGAGGATTTCCTCAAGTACCTGTTCCGCGCGGTGCTCGATGAGCGCGGGGACGACATGGCGTTTATCGCCGAACGCGTGCAGAAAGATGCGATCACCAAGCTCGACGCCTTCATCAATGCGCCATTCGAGCGGATCGACTATGGCGATGCGATCAAGCTGCTGCAGGACAGCGGCAAGAAGTTCGAGTTCCCGGTCGAATGGGGCCTGGACCTGCAGACCGAACACGAGCGCTGGTTGACCGAAGAACATGTTGGCCGGCCGGTCGTCGTCATGAACTACCCCGAACAGATCAAGGCGTTTTACATGCGCCTGAACGACGACGGCAAGACCTGCGCGGCGATGGACGTGCTGGCACCCGGCATCGGCGAGATCATCGGCGGCAGCCAGCGCGAGGAACGTCTGGACGTACTGGATTCACGCATGGCGCAATTCGGCCTCGATCCGGTGCATTACAGTTGGTATCGCGACTTTCGCCGCTATGGCAGCGTGCCGCATGCCGGCTTCGGGCTGGGCTTCGAACGCCTGGTGGTCTATGTCTGCGGACTTTCCAACATCCGCGACGCGATCGCCTATCCGCGTGCGCCCGGCCATGCCGAATTCTGAGTAAGGCCGAGCACTTACGAGCACTTAAAGGGAGTACTGATCGATGGATCCGGACCTCATCCTGTTCCTTGCGTTGTCGGCAGTGGCTACCGCCATTGCAGGCGCCACCGCCTTCGTCATCTTCTGGCCGCTGGCACTGGTGCATATCCGTGATCTCCATCCAGAGATCACGGCGATCCTTGGCGAAGGCGCTTTCGTCAAGCCACGCGCATTGCTGTGGCTGTTGCGTGCCGAGTATCGCGGCAACCCGGACCGCAACTTGACTGGCCTGACCACACCGTCGCGGATCTCGCTACTGGTCATCATCTTCGGGCTGGTGGCAGGTGGACTGCTGTGGCTGTTGGCCGAGATCGTGAAGTGAACGACGACGCACATGAGAGCTGGTGGCTGGCGACGCTCGGCCGCACGATCGTTTGGGCACGCCTGCGTGAGCGCGAAGCCGGTACTGCCGAAGTGTTCGACAGCGATGGCAACACGCTGGCCTACGACAGCATGGACACCGCGCGCGCGGCATTGATGGATGCGGAATTCGTATCGTTTGAGGGCCTCGACGAGAACGATGCGCTGGAGCGTGGCTTCGCGCTCGGCGAACTCGTGCCGCCGCAGGCGAAGGACGATGAGGCCCTGCGCCCACAAATGATTCACTCGTTGGGAGCACGCGCCTGATGGATCTCGATCTCACCGGCAAGCACGCACTGGTCTGCGGCGGCTCGGAAGGCATCGGCCGCGCAACCGCGCTGGAACTCGCCCAATTAGGCGCAGACGTGACCCTGCTCGCCCGCCGCGAGGACGCCTTGCGCGAAGTAGCGACGTCCCTGCCCTGCAGCGGTGACCAGCGTCATGACTTTCTGGTCGCCGATGTCGCGCATACCTTCGAGCTGGGTCAGTCAGTGGCTGCACTCGCATCGGATCGCCCAGTGCACATCCTGATAAACAACACTGGCGGCCCGCCTGGCGGTGCCGCACATGCAGCTGAAATTGGCGCCTATCTCGATGCCTTCAACAAGCATCTGGTCGCCAACCAGACCCTGCTGCAGGCGGTGCTGCCGGGCATGCGCGCAGCGCAATGGGGCCGCATCGTCAATGTGATCTCGACCTCGGTGTACGAGCCGATCGCCAACCTCGGGGTTTCCAATACCATCCGCGGCGCAGTGGCGAGTTGGGCCAAGACGCTGTCGAAGGAGCTCGGTATTGATGGCATCACCGTCAACAATGTCCTGCCCGGTTATACCCGCACCCAGCGGCTGGACCAGATATTGGCTGATCGCAGCAAAGCTACGGGCAAATCACAAGACGAAGTAGCCAAGGGCATGCTGGCCACCGTGCCGGCCGGGCGTTTTGCCGAGGCGCATGAAACCGCGTCGATGATCGCGTTCCTGTGTTCGCCTGCCGCGGCCTATGTCAATGGCCAGTCGATTGCGGTCGACGGCGGACGCATGCAGTCGATCTGACCGACACGCCTCACCAGTCCTGATGGCGTCGGTACACTAGGCAGATGCAACGCTACCGGCACTGGATCAACGGACACGCGATTGAACCCGCCAACGGGCAGTGGCTGGATGTGTTCGACCCCGCCACCGGCGCGGTCACCGCGCAGGTCGCCGATGGCGATGCTGCCGACATCGATGCCGCCGTCGCCGCGGCGCAAGCTGCATTCCCCGCATGGTCGTCGCTTCCCAACAGCGAACGTGCACGCTGGCTTGAAAAACTCGCCGATGCACTCGAAGCCCGCATGGACGCTTTCGCTGAAGCCGAAACCCGCGATAGTGGAAAGCCAATCGCATTGGCGCGCGTCATCGAGATCCCGCGCGCGGTCAGCAACCTGCGCTTCTTCGCGCACGCCGCAACCCAGTTTTCCAGCGAATCCCACCACGGCGAAGCCGGACTGAATTATACCTTGCGCCTGCCGCTGGGCGTGGTCGGCTGCATCAGCCCTTGGAACCTGCCGCTATACCTGTTCACCTGGAAAATCGCGCCTGCGCTCGCGGCCGGAAATACAGTCGTTGCCAAGCCGTCAGAAGTGACCCCACACAGTGCCACCTTGCTGGCGAAGCTACTGATCAAGATTGGCTTTCCGCCAGGCGTGCTCAACATCGTGCATGGGCGCGGCCCGGGTGCTGGCGAAGCGATCGTCCGGCATCCCGATATCAAGGCGATCAGTTTTACTGGCAGTAGCGCAGTTGGCCGCCGGATTGCCGGCATCGTCGCACCGATGTTGAAGAAGTTCTCATTGGAGCTTGGCGGCAAGAACGCGACCCTGGTATTCGCCGACAGCGATTGGCATCAGAACCTCGATGTTTTAACGCGCAGCGCGTTCCAGAACAGCGGCCAAATCTGCCTGTGCGGCTCGCGGTTGTTGGTCGAACGCTCGATCTACGACGAATTCCGTAGTGCCTTCGTCGAACGCGTGCAGGCACTACGCATTGGCGAGCCAATGGATGGAACCACCCAGATCGGCCCGTTGGTCTCGCAGGCACAATACGACAAGGTATTGGCTGCGATAACGCGGGCAAAAGACGAAGGTGGCCGAGTGCTCTGCGGTGGCAACGCGATCGACCGTCCGGGATGGTTCGTGCAACCAACCGTGATCGAAGGCCTTGGCCCGGAATGCGCAACAAACCGCGAGGAAATTTTCGGACCGGTGGTGACCCTGCAAGCCTTCGATGATGATGCTGAAGCGCTCGCCTTGGCCAATGCCAGCGACTACGGCCTGTCCGCGTCGGTATTCACCCGTGACCTGGTCCGCGCGCATCGCCTCGCCGCTGGCCTGCGCGTCGGCATGGTCTGGATCAACACCTGGCTGATGCGCGACCTGCGCACGCCGTTCGGCGGCAACGGCCAGTCCGGGCATGGCCGCGAAGGCGGCATGGAAGCGATGCGCTTTTTCACCGAACCCCGCAACGTGGGCATCCAACTGTGAATCCAACCGTGACAGGCAACCTCGCATGAGTGCACTGGACCAACTGCTGCGCAACAACCGCGACTGGGCCGAGCGCGTCTCACGCGAGGACCCAGACTTCTTCGAACGCCTGTCGACGCAGCAGGCGCCGAAGTACCTGTGGATCGGCTGCTCGGATTCGCGGGTACCGGCCAACCAGGTGGTCGACCTGACTCCGGGCGAAGTGTTCGTCCATCGCAATATTGCGAATGTCGTGGTGCATACCGACCTCAACTGCCTGTCGGTGATTCAGTTCGCAGTCGACGTACTCAAGGTCGAGCACATCCTGGTCGTCGGCCACTACGGCTGCGGTGGCGTGCATGCGGCGCTCACCAATGCGCGTGTCGGTTTGGCCGACAACTGGATCCGGCATGTCGGCGATGTCGCGGTCAAACATGCCGACCTGCTTGAAAGCATCGATGGCGCGAACCTTCGCCACGATCGCCTGTGCGAACTCAATGCGCTGGAACAGGTGGCCCATGTGTGCCAGACGACCATCGTGCAAGACGCATGGGCACATGGTCAGCAGCTTTCGGTACATGGCTGGGTTTACACCTTGCGCGATGGTCTAGTACACGATCTGGGCCTGGATGTGAACGCACCGGCGGTGCTGGAATCGCAATACGCAGCGGCGCTGGATGCAATCAGCCGCGACCGGGAGGATCGCTGATGGGCCACCAGTTCCAAAGCAATACGATCCATGCCGACAAGGCACCCAGGGCGGTGGGTAGCTATCCGCATGCACGGCGCGTCGGCGACCTGCTGTTCCTGTCCGGGATTGGACCGCGTGATCCGGCGTCGGACGCCATCAGCGGCAATGAATATTTCGCCGATGGTCGCGTGCGCAAGTACGACATCGAGGCGCAGACACGTGTGGTATTCGCCAATGTGCGCGCGGTGCTGGAAGCAAGCGGCGCGCGCTGGGAAGACCTGGTCGACGTGACCGTCTACCTCACCGACATGGCTGGCGACTTCAAGGCCTACAACGAGGTATGGAAGGAGTTCTTCCCCGATGCCAGCACGGCGCCATGCCGGACCACGGTCGGCATCACCGCGCTGCCGACGCCAATAGCAATCGAATTGAAGTGCATCGCCGCGCTGAAGGCGTAACGGAGGAAGCCATGTCACTGCCCAACCCGATCAACCTGCAGGTCTGGGTCGACGAACACCGCCACCTGCTCAAGCCGCCGGTCGGCAACAAGTGCATCGTCGATGGCGACTACATCGTGATGATCGTCGGCGGCCCGAATGCGCGCACCGATTACCACTTCGAAGACGGCCCGGAGTGGTTCTACCAGATTGAAGGCGAGATGGTCCTGCGTATCCAGGAAGACGACGCTTCAGGGATGCTCGCCCCGCGCGACATCCCGATCCACGCCGGCGAAATGTTCTACCTGCCACCGCACGTGCCGCATTCGCCGCAACGCATGCCCGGCTCGGTCGGTCTGGTGATCGAGCGCAAGCGCCTGCCGCATGAGGACGACGCGCTGATGTGGTTCTGCGTGAATTGCAATCACAAGGTGTATGAAGAATTCTTCCACCTGGTTGATATCGAACAGGATTTCTTCCGCGTGTTCGAAGCGTTCTACCGCAATGACGCGCTGCGTACCTGCAGCCAGTGCGGCACGCTCAACCCGCGCCCAAGCCACTACGAAATGCATGCGGATTCACGCGCGGACATCACCTGACATGCTCAAGATCGATACCCATGCGCACTACCTGCCCAAGAGTTGGCCGGACCTGGCGAGCAAATACGGCGACAACCGCTTCCCGGTGATCCACCACGGCGACGACGGTCGTAGCCGCATCTACAAGGATGGCAAGTTCTTCCGCGAGATCTGGGCCAAGACCTGGGACCCACAGATTCGCATCGACGAATTCGCCACCTTCGGCGTGCAGGTGCAGGTGCTGAGCACAGTGCCGGTGATGTTCAGCTATTGGGCCAAGGCCAGCCAGGCACTGGAGCTGCACCGCGCACTCAACGACCACATGGCGCAGGCCTGCCGGGATTTTCCCCGACATTGCGCCGGGATCGGCACCGTGCCGCTGCAGTCACCATCACTGGCGATACGCGAGCTCGAGCGTTGCGTGGATGAGTTGGGCCTGCAGGGCGTGCAGATCGGTTCGCACGTGGGCGACTGGAACCTGGACGAACCGGCGCTATTCGAATTCTTCGAGGCCGCCAGCGAACTCGGCGCGGCGATCCTGGTGCACCCGTGGGACATGATGGGCACCGATTCGATGCCGAAATACTGGCTGCCCTGGCTGGTCGGGATGCCTGCCGAGCAATCGCGTGCGGCCTGCTGCCTGGTGTTCGGTGGCGTGCTGGAACGACTACCGAAGCTTCGCATCTGCCTCGCCCACGGCGGCGGCAGCTTCCCGTACACGATTGGCCGCATCGAGCATGGCTTCAACATGCGTCCGGACCTGGTGGCGACCGACAATTTCCGTAATCCACGCGAGTATCTGAAGCGGCTGTATTTCGATTCCTGGGTGGCCGATGACGCCGCGCTGCGCTACCTGCTGGAGGTCTGTGGCACCGACCGGGTGATGATGGGGACCGACTATCCATTTCCACTCGGCGAACAGTCGCCAGGCGAAGGCATCGAACGCCTGCAACTGGACGACGTCAAACGCGCACGGCTCTACCACGGCACCGCGCTGGAATGGCTGGGCCTGCCCGCCACACGGTTTGTATGAGCGAGTTTCTGACAGACGACTACGCCAACGCGCAGGATGCGTCTGATCCGTTGCGTCACTTCCGCAGCGAATTCCACCTGCCGCAACACGAGGGTCGCGACCAGGCTTACTTCGTCGGAAATTCGCTGGGCCTGCAGCCGAAGGGTGCACGCGCTCATGTCGAGGAAGTGCTGGACAAGTGGGCCAACGAAGCAGTCGAAGGCCACTTCACCGGCAGCGCGCAGTGGATGCCCTATCACGAGCTGGTGCGTGAACCACTTGCGAAGGTCGTCGGCGCGCAGCCGCATGAATTAGTGGCGATGAATTCGCTGACCGCCAACCTGCATCTGATGATGGTCAGCTTCTACCAGCCAACCAGCGAGCGCAGCGCAATCCTGATCGAAGCCGGCAGCTTTCCATCGGATCGTTACGCGGTGGAATCCCAACTGAAATTCCGTGGTCTGTCGCCCGAGTCGACCTTGATCGAAGTCGCACCGGATGAAGCCGATGGCACCATTTCGATGCAGGCGATCGAGCGCGCCATCACCGAGCACGGCCCGCGAATCGCACTGGTTCTTTGGCCGGGCGTGCAATACCGCACCGGGCAGGCGTTCGACCTCAAGGAAGTCGCGCGGCTCGCGCATGCCGCTGGTGCGATGGTTGGGTTCGACCTCGCCCATGCTGCCGGAAACCTGCCGTTGCAGCTGCACGACAGCGGTGCTGACTTTGCGGTGTGGTGCCACTACAAGTACATGAACTCGGGGCCGGGTGCGGTTGCCGGCTGCTTTGTCCACGAACGTCATGCGAACACCACCCGGCCGCGTTTCGCTGGCTGGTGGGGCAACGATGCGTCGGTGCGCTTCAAGATGGGGCCCGAGTTCAATCCAACGCCGGGTGCAGAGGGCTGGCAGCTCAGCAATCCGCCGATCCTCGGACTGGCACCGTTGCGTGCATCGCTTGACCAGTTCGGGCGCGCAACGATGCCGGCACTGCGGGCGAAATCCGAACGCCTCACCGGCTATCTGGAAACCCTGATTCACGAGAATCTCTCCGATGTGTTGCAGATCGTGACGCCATCCGAGCCGTCCCGGCGCGGCTGCCAGTTGTCGATCCGTGTCGTCGGAGGACACGGCTTGTCTGGCAGAAGCCCCGGGCGTTCCCTGTTCGAGCATCTGGCAACGCAAGGCGTACTCGGCGACTGGCGCGAACCCGACGTGATCCGCATTTCGCCAACCCCGCTCTACAACACCCATGCTGATGTACTCCGCCTCGCCCGCAGCGTGCAGGACTGGCGCAATGGCCGCTAAACCAAAGCAGATCACCATTGTCGGTGCTGGCCTTGCCGGCGGCTTGCTGGCGACCCTGCTGGCCCAACGCGGCTGGTCGGTGGACGTGTTCGAGCGCCGCGGCGATCCGCGCATGCACGGATACGCGGGGGGCCGCTCGATCAACCTGGCATTGGCCGAACGTGGCTTGCATGCGTTGCGTCAAGCGGGTGCCGATGCTGAAGTGCTCAAGCGCGCAGTGATGATGCGCGGGCGCTTCGTGCACCCGCTGCATGGCACGCCCAGCCTGCAACGCTATGGCCGCGACGATTCGGAAGTGATCTGGTCGATCGATCGCGGCGAGCTCAACATCAGCCTGCTGGATGCGGCCGAATCGCTTGGCGCACGCCTGCATTTCGACCGACGTCTGGACCACGTGGATTTCGATGCGCGCATCGCCACCTTCAAGGGCGATGCAGCCGATCATGCCCATCCATTCAACACCCTGATTGGTGCCGATGGCGCCGGCTCGAGCCTGCGTGGGCAGATGGCGCCGCATGTCGCACTCAACGAGCGTAGTGAGTGGCTCGATCACGGCTACAAGGAACTTGAAATCCCGCCTGCCAGCGATGGCGGTTTCCGCATCGAAGCCAACGCCCTGCATATCTGGCCGCGTGGCCACTATATGTGCATCGCCTTGCCCAATGACGAGCGGACCTTCACCGTCACCCTGTTCATGCCGCACGACGGCGACTACCCGAGCTTCACCCAGGTCCAGACCGGCGAAGATGCACAGGCCCTGTTCGAACGCGATTTCGCCGATGCGCTGCCGCTGATCCCGGAACTACGCGAGGATTTCGAGGCCAATCCAACCGGGATTCTCGGCACCCTGTACCTGGACCGCTGGCACCTGGACAACCGCGCGCTGCTGATCGGCGATGCCGCGCACGCGATGGTACCGTTCCACGGACAAGGCATGAATTGCGCATTCGAAGACTGCGCGGCACTGGCCGACATGCTGGATGCGTACGACGATCTCACCGAGGCCTTCGCCGCGTTCGAAGCGCTGCGGAAACCGGATGCGGAAGCAATCCAGCAGATGGCGCTGGAAAACTACATCGAGATGCGCGACAAGGTCGACGATGCGCAATTCCTGCTCCAGCACGAGCTGGAACTGGCATTGCAGGCCCGTCACCCCGACCGCTTCATCCCGCACTATTCGATGGTCAGCTTCATGCGCATCCGCTATTCACTCGTCCTGCAACGCAGCGAGATCCAGCGCCACATCCTGGAAAACGCGACGCACGGACTGGACTCGCTGGATGGCGTGGACTGGGCTGCGGCGGATGCCGCTGTGATTGAACAGCTAGAACCGCTCTAGAAAATCAGGCCCGACGGCGAGACCGTCGTGTGATCCGCGCAGCGGCATTTCGAGCCGCGTAGCGAACACACGGCTGTAGGCGCCGTCGTACGACGAAGCTGGACGGTCTCGCCGCCTGCACTCGATCGGGCACTACAATCTGGATATGAGCAACAGCTTCCTGTTCTACGACCTGGAGACGTTCGGCAGCGATCCGCGCCGGACCCGCATCGCCCAGTTCGCGGCGATTCGCACCGACACCGCGCTGAACGAGATCGACGAGCCGATCAGCTTCTTCGTCAAGCCAGCCGACGACCTGCTGCCCTCGCCCATCGCCACCCTGATCACCGGGATCACCCCGCAGGATGCGTTGCGCGATGGCGTTACTGAAGCAGAGGCATTTGCCTTGATCAATGACGAGATGGCACGGCCCGGTACCTGCAGCGCCGGCTACAACTCGATCCGCTTCGATGACGAGTTCGTGCGCTTTGGCCTGTACCGCAATTTCCACGATGCCTACGAGCGCGAATGGAAGGCTGGCAACTCGCGCTGGGATCTGCTGGATGCATTGCGCCTGATGCATGCGCTGCGGCCGGACGGCATCACCTGGCGACAGCGTGAAGATGGCAAGGGCACGAGTTTCAAGCTCGAACACCTGGCCGAGGACAACGGCCTGCGCGAAGGCTTAGCTCACGAAGCCCTGAGCGACGTGCGCGCACTGATCGGCATCGCCCGCCTGTTCCGAACCCACCAGCCACGAATGTGGGATTACGCCCTGCGCCTGCGCGACAAGCGTTTTGCCGCATCACTGATGGACCCCATCGCAATGAAGCCGCTGCTGCACATCAGCCAGCGCTTTCCCGCATCACGAATGTGTGCGGCGCCGGTCATCCCGCTGGCACGACATCCGCAGATCGACAGCCGGATGATCGTGTTCGATCTCGACAGCGAGCCAGATGCCCTGCTCGACTTGGATGCGGATGGAATCGCGGATCGGCTATACGTGCGCCAGGCCGACCTGCCCGAAGGCGAGTCGCGGATTCCGCTCAAGGAAGTGCATTGCAACAAATGCCCCGCACTGGTCGCGTGGGATCACTTGCGCGAGGCGGACTTCGCGCGACTGTCGATCGATCCGGTCCTCGTGATGAAACGCGCCGAACGCATTCGCTCCGCTGGCCCGGCATTGGCAGAGAAGATGCGCCAGGTCTTCGCCCGTGACCGCCCCCGCGAAACGGTGGATCCGGATGCCGCGTTGTACGACGGCTTCATCGGTGATGCCGACAAGCGCCTGTTCGCCAGCGTGCGCAGCACGCCAGCGCATCTGCTGGCCAAGCAGGCGTTCGGCTTTCGCGATCCGCGCTTGCCAGAACTGCTGCTCCGCTATCGCGCACGAAATTGGCCCGAAACGCTTTTACCCACCGAACATGCGCGCTGGAACGACTATCGACGCAAACGCCTGGAAACGGACAGTGGCCTGTCCGAACTCACGTTCGAGCAATCCAGTGGGCAGATCGCCGAGTTGCGCGCCGCGCATGCCAGCGATGGCAGTAAGCAAGTACTGCTGGATGCGCTTGAAGCATGGGGACAGCAACTCGAGGCAAGCCTGGCATGACCGCGTACTTCAGCGACAAGACCTTCAAGTTCCTGCGCGGGCTGGCACGTCACAACGAACGCGAATGGTTCCACGGACACAAAACGGATTACGAGGCGAATCTGCGCCAACCGTTCCTGCGCCTGATCACCGACCTGCAACCCGCACTGGCTGGCGTCAGCACGCATTTCCGCGCCGACCCGAAAGGCGTGGGCGGTTCGTTGTTCCGGATCCACCGCGACACCCGCTTTTCCAATGACAAGACGCCTTACAAATCATGGCAGGGCGCACGCCTGTACCACGAGCGTGCGCGCCAGGTCGCCGCGCCCTCGTTCTACTTGCACATCAAGGCAAGCGAGTGCTTCGTCGGCGGCGGCCTGTGGCATCCCGAGACCAAGACCCAGCGCAGGATCCGCCAGTTCATCGTCGACAACCCCGGCGGATGGGAGCGCGCCGCACACGATCCCACGTTCCGCAAGCGCTATACGCTGGCAAGCAGCGACATGCTGGTCCGCGTTCCGGCGGGTTTTCCGGCCGACTTCACCCGCGCCGACGACCTGCGCCATCGCAACTTCGTGGTCACCCGTGCACTGGGCGATGCTGACGTGACAGGAGCCGACTTGGTATCTGTCCTCGAAAAAGACCTGGCGGCGATCGCGCCTTTCATGGACTACCTGTGCGCAGCGCTCGACTTGGAGTTCTGATTGATAGCGACCGTGAAGAATCGGACCTATCCAACAATTTCAATTCCAAGCATTGCCACGCTAACCTGCTCGATAACGAATCCGGACTGCGACTAACATGAAAAAATGGCTGATCGCGGGACTGTGCATATTGCTGCTGGCGCTCATGGCTTACATCGCTGCAGGGCCCTACCTGGCGATGAATGGCATCCGCAATGTCGTGGCCAGTGGCGATTACGGCAAGCTGTCGTACTTCGTGGATTTTCCCAAGCTGCGTGAAAGCGTCACGCCGCAAATTCAGGAACGGATCACCCGCGATATCCAGCAGCGCTTGGGCAGGGGTAATACGGCCACCGCAGCAACAGACGTGGTGAAGTTGATTTCGAAACCCGCGATCGATGCGATCGTGTCCCCGCTCGGCGTGGCCACTCTACTCACTGGCAGCACCCTGGCCAATAAACTCACGGGCATGAAGGGCCCGGATGGACGCATCCATGCCATCGATCCGCTCAAGGATGCAAAGACACACTATGTGTCGATGTTGCGCTTCACCGCCACTGTGAGTACGGACGAAGGCAAGCCGCTGGTGTTCGTGTTCGAGCGCGATGGCCTCGGCTGGAAGCTGACTGGACTGATCTTGCCAGACTGAAGTCAGGAAGCCGGCTAGGTTACTGGCCGCTATTGGCTACGCCGTGCGGCACATGCCCTGCCGCGACATGGCGACGCGCCGAGTCGATGTTGTGTGGCGAGTCGTCGAAGAAGATGTCGGCGCCGAACGCTTCCAGGAACGGACCCTTCTCGCGACCGCCGAGGAACAGGGCCTCGTCCAGACGCACGCCCCACTCGCGCAAGGTACGGATCACCCGCTCGTGGGCCGGCGCCGAACGCGCAGTCACCAAGGCGGTGCGGATCGGTGCGTTCTCGCCTACCGGAAACGCAACCTGCAGGTCATGTAGCGCCGACAGGAAGCCGCGGAACGGGCCACCCGACAAGGGTTCGCGCGCACGTTCGCGCTCATGCAGGCCGAATGCCTCGATCCCGTGTTCGCGCGATACCCGCTCGCTTTCATCGCTGAAGATCACTGCATCGCCATCGAAGGCAATGCGTAACTGTTGGTGCCCGGACAGCGCCGCGCGGGCTGGCAGGATGGTCGCCGCGGCGACGCCGGCTTCAAGCGCCGCGCGTACCGAGACCGGGTTCGCCGACAGGAACAGCTGCGCGCCAAACGGCCGGATGTAGGGCCACACCGGCGCACCGGACGTGAAAGTGGCGCGGCGGATGTCCAAGCCGTGGTACTGGATCGAGTTGAAGATGCGCAGGCCGGTATCGGACGAATTACGCGACAGCAGGATTACCTCCACCTTCGGAGCCGCAACGGAAGGCGCGTCTGCTGTGGTCGATGCGTTCAATGCAAGCAGCTTGCGCACCAAGGGAAAGGCAATGCCGGGCTCGAGGATGACGTCCTCGTGTTGGCGCTGGTGATCAGCGTACGCAACCACGCCCTCGGCCTCGAACAGGACATGGCTGTCCTCGAGGTCGAACAGCGCGCGCGCGGTGATGGCCACCACCAATGGCGGTCGCAGGCCGTGCGCTGGCGTGCCGGGCTCAGGCACGGGGATCGCGCTGGAACACGACGCGTTCCGGGAGATGCAACGCGAATCCTTGCGCATAATCGACGTTCATGTTCGCAAGGATCTCGAGTATTTCGCTGGATGAAACCCACTCCGCGACCACCGCTAGTCCCTGCTGGTGGGCGATCTCGGTAACCGCCTTGACGATCGACTGCGACATGCGGTCGGTGGCCAGCGATTGCACGAAGCTGCCGTCGATCTTCACCACGTCCAGCTCGAGGTTCTTCAGGTAGCCGAACGAGGACATGCCGGCGCCGAAATCATCGAGGGCGACCCTGCAACCCAGCGAGCGCAGGCGCGCGATGAGTGCGCTGGAGGCCGCGAAATTCCGCATCGCCACGGTTTCCGTGATCTCGAACATCACCCTCTGAGGTTCGATCCCGTGCTGCGCGAGCAGGTGCTCGATCCGCTCGATCAGGCCGTTGTCCTCCAGGCTCGCCCCCGAGAGATTGATGGAACACGTCGCCAGCCGTTCGCCGTCCGGATGCAATCGGTCGATGTTCTGCAGCGCAGTCTCGACCACCCACTGGTCGATCAGTGGCATCAGGCCGTAACGCTCGGCAGCGGGGAGGAATGCACCCGGCAGGACCTCGCTGCCGTCTTCGCTGCGCAGGCGCAGGAGCAACTCGACGTGCGCACCCTCGCCGGCCTTCGGATTGAACGGGTGCAGCTCCTGGTAATCCAGCAGCAGCCGGCCATCGCGCAGCGCATCGCGGATCCGGTTCGTCCATTCCATCTCGCCGATCCTCCCGGAGATGGCCGCATCGTCCTCCGCGTACACATGGACGCGATTGCGTCCGGCCTCCTTGGCCAGGTAGCAGGCGGCATCCGCGTGCGCGAATAGTTCCTTCAGCGATGACGCATGGGCTAGCGGGACCAAGCCCAGGCTTGCGCTGATCGTGTACGTGCGCTGCTCCCAGCTGAAGATGAATGCCTCGATGCTGCGCCGCAGGCGCTCCGCTGCAGCCATCGCCGCATCGATCGTCGGCACGCCGACCAGCAGCACGCCGAATTCATCGCCGCCCAGTCGTCCCAGCACATCGCCCGGCCGCAGTTTCTCGCGCATGATCGCCGCGAGCTGCACCAGCAGCTCATCGCCGGCGCGATGCCCCGAGGTGTCGTTGATCACCTTGAACTGGTCCAGGTCTATGAACAGCAAGGCGCCGTGGCGTCGGTCAGGGTGGGCGATGAGCGCTTGCGCCCGCGTCTCGAACTCCCGGCGGTTGTATTGCTTCGTCAACGAATCGTGGCTGGCCTGGTAGCTCAGGCGCTCGGTGAGCAAGCGCTGCTCGGAGGTATCGCTGGCGACCAGCAACCACATCGGGATCTCGTCGATCTCGATGGAACTGGTCCAGGTAGTCGCCCAGAAGGGCTGGCCGTCTACACCCTGGAGCTGCACATCCACCGCTCGCCGGGCACCTTCCTCTCCATCACCCGCGGGGTCGGATGTCTCCGGAACCAAGGTCGTCGCCAGCGCGGCCCACTCGATCTGCGCGGAGAGCCGGCTACGCGCAGCGGCATTACGGTAGACGATCTCGTCGTTATCCTTGCGGATCACCAGGACCAGGCAGGGCAGCAGTTCATTGAGCTTGCGGAAGCGCTCGGCCATCGAGCTTCCCAGCGTGATGGCCCGCTCGCGCGTGCTCGCCAGCGACCATGCCAAGGCCGCCAGCAACGCGCTCATGGCAGTACCGACCCACAGCACAAGCAGCCAGCCACTGCGGGCATCTGGAATCTCGCGGGGATGGGCAACGATGCTCCAGGTGCGGCCCCCGAATGTGAGCGTCACGGCGTGCGAGGCACTCTGCGCGGGCACATCGTAGCGATGGATGTACAGCTGCTGCGGCGCGCCGCTACTGATGTCATCCACCCTCAGCTCTGCGAGTGCGCCAGGTGCAGGCGGCAGTGTCGTTGCTATCAGGTCCGGGATCCGGAACGACGCCCCGATCGAACCGGTGATCGACGCCCGACGCGCGCCCACCGAATTGAGCACCACGCCATGCGCGTACACCGGCAACCGGATGATGAAACCATCGACGGCATCTGGGTGGGCCACGCTCTGGCGCAGGTGAAACGGGGCCGACATCACGACTTGGTTGGTGTCCCGCGAACGCCGGATCGCCGCCATGTTGGCGGGTTGGGTGCCGACGTCGAGGCCAAGGATCGTCTCGTTGCCCTCGAGGGGGGCAAACCTCGTGGTCAGGAAGGTCTCGCCAACGGGCGTGGGCCTGCGTTCTGCGTAGGCAATCGCCTGCAGGCTGAACCCCTCCGGGTTGTTTCCCTGCAGGTTGCGGTAAGCCAGCGCGTATTCGTCGGGGCTCATGCGATCAGATGCAAGCAGGATCGACTGGAATTCCCGGAGTATCTGCCCGCATTGGATGAGCTGGGCGTGGATCGATTCCGCGATGCGCATGGTCTCGCTGGTGAATGCCAGCTGCTCCTCGCGCTGGATGCGGTTCTTTTCGCCTTGCACCAGCCACAGGGTCAGGCTCATCCCCAGGCAGAACGCGAACAAGGGCCAGATCCACGCATCCAAGCGCCGCCGCAAAGGCAGGCTGGTGGCCAGGGAACTGGGGAATTTGTGTGTTTTGAACGCCATCTTCGCTACCGCTGAATCCAGGAAATGATCTTACACAGCGAACTGCTCGATCAGGATCCTTTCCTCCAGGTTGCGTTCCGGGTCGAATAACAATGTCACGCTGCGGTCGCGGGATTCGCGCACCAGCACTTCGGTGACATCACGGACTTCGTGCGAGTCGGCAGTGGCGCTGACCGGGCGCTTGTGCGGATCCAGCACACGGAAACGTACCTCGGTGCCAGACTTCAGCACCGCGCCACGCCAGCGCCGCGGCCGGAACGGCGCGATCGGGGTGAGTGCCATCACGTTCGCGCCCAGCGGCAGGATCGGGCCATTCGCGGAGAAGTTGTAGGCGGTGCTGCCTGCGGGCGTGGCGACCATCACCCCATCGCAGATCAACTCGTCCAGGCGCAGCTGGCCATTGAGTTCGATCCCGATGTGCGCTGCCTGCCGGGTCTGGCGCAGCAGTGAAACTTCGTTGTAGGCCAGCGAACCCACGGTCGCGCCGGATTCGGTCTGTGCCAGCATTTCCAGCGGATGCAGGACAGCAGGCTCCGCCGCAGCGATACGCCCCGGCAGGTCACCGTCTTGGTAGTGGTTCATCAGGAAACCGACGCTACCCAGCTTCATGCCGAACACCGGCTTGCCCAGTTCACCGTAGCGATGCAGGGTCTGCAGCATGAAGCCGTCGCCGCCTAGCGCGACCACTACGTCGGCGTCCTGCGGGGCATGCATGCCATGCAGTCTGCCGAGCGTGGCCAGTGCGACCTGGGCATCGTCGGTGTGGCTGGCCAGTAGTGCGAGTCGTGGCGTGCTCATGGCTTGAGGATACCGTGAACCAAGTGGAGCTACCCCGTCCCAACATCCCCCTTCAAGGAAGGGGGATGAGTAGAAACATCAGCTTCGCGATGCAAGCTGCGACAGCCGCTGCACCGCGACCGAGGCGGTCGGATAGTCCAGCGACTTCTGTGCGGCCAGCTCGTTGAGCATCGACAGGGTGAAACGCAGTGCCGGGTCGTCACGCTCCAACCAGCCCCTGACCATGACGTCTGCATTGCTGCCCGGGCGCTCCAGCACCTGCTGCACCAGTGCGCGCTGCTGGGTCGCCAGTTCCTCGCGCAGCACGCCACGCGCAACCGCATGCCAGCGGCCCTCGACCGGCAAGCTGTCGATCTGTTCGACCAGCCACGGCAGGTTGAGCGCATCGCCAATGCGGAAATGCACCTTCGCCACGTCCACCGGCTTGAGCTTGCGTTGGCGCGCAACTTCGATGATGTCCGCGCACGGTTCCAGGTACGGCAAGGCCGCCAGCTGGCCTGCCAATGCCGCCGGTACGCCATGCGCACGCCAGTCACGGATGCTGGCCTCGTAAGCCGGACGCTGCGCCGCAGGCAAGATGTTCTCGCCTGCACGGATGTCGCGGAAACCATCATGGTAGCGGGCAACGGCGGTCGTAATGTCCGGGATCGCACCCGGGCGCGACAGCAACCAGCGGGTAAAGGTGCGCTGCAACTGCCAGATCACCTGCAAGGCATCGATCTGCACCGACTCGGCGATCTTGCCGTCCAGCGCATCGATCTGCGTCCACATGTCGCGGGCGTCCAGGGTTTCCCTGGTAATCGTGAACGCCTTGGCGACCTCACCCGGTGTTCGTCCAGTGTCCTCCTGCATGCGCAGCAGGAAGGTCGCACCCATCCGGTTGATAGTGGAGTTGGTGACTGCAGTGGCGATGATTTCGCGCTTAAGGCGGTGCTGCTGCATCGCCTTGGCATAACTGGCCTGCAACGGTTGCGGGAAATACCGCTCGAGCTCCTTGGACAGGTAGGGATCCTCGGGGATGTCCGAGTCCAGCAGTTGCTGGAACGCAACCAGCTTTGAATACGACAGCAGCACCGCCAGTTCCGGTCGGGTCAGGCCCAAACCACGACTCTTGCGATCGGCAAGTTCGGCATCGGACGGCAAGAACTCGATCTGCCGGTCAAGCAGGCCCTGCGATTCCAGGGTGCGGATGAAATGCTGCTTGGAGCCAATGCGCGGCACGCTCATCCGTTCCATCAGGCTGATCGCCTGGTTCTGCCGGTAGTTGTCGTTGAGGACCAGTCCAGCGACCTCATTGGTCATCGATGCCAGCAGCTTGTTGCGCGCTGGCAGGGTCAGTTTCTTGCGCTGCACCTCGCCATTGAGCAGGATCTTGATGTTGACCTCATGGTCCGAGGTGTCCACGCCGGCCGAGTTATCGATGAAATCGGTATTCAGCAGCACGCCATGTTGCGCCGCTTCGATGCGACCGAGCTGGGTGAAACCGAGGTTGCCGCCTTCGCCCACCACCTTGCAACGCAGTTGAGCGCCATCCACGCGCAAGCCATTGTTGGCACGGTCGCCGACATCGACATTGTTCTCGCGACTGGACTTGACGTAGGTACCGATGCCGCCGTTCCACAGCAGGTCGACCGGTGCATGCAGGATAGCGCTTATCAGCTCCATCGGGCTCATCGCATTGGCATCGGTTTCGATGCCCAGCGCCGCCTTCGCCTGTGTCGACAACGGAATCGACTTTGCACTTCGCGGATGAATGCCGCCGCCGGCGCTGATCAATGCAGCGTCATAGTCCTGCCAGCTGGAACGTGGCAGCTTGAACATGCGCGCACGTTCCTTGAACGAGGCCGCCTCATCCGGATTCGGATCGATGAAGATGTGACGATGGTCGAATGCCGCCACCAGGTGGATGTGCTTTGACAGCAACATGCCGTTGCCGAACACGTCACCGGACATGTCGCCGATGCCGACGCAGGTGAACTCCTGCTTCTGGCTATCGCGGCCCATCGCACGGAAGTGACGCTTGACCGACTCCCAGCCGCCGCGCGCGGTAATCCCCATGCCCTTGTGGTCGTAGCCGACCGAACCGCCTGATGCGAAGGCGTCGTCAAGCCAGTAGCCATGCGCCTGAGCAATGCCGTTGGCGATGTCGGAGAACGTCGCAGTGCCCTTGTCGGCGGCGACCACCAGGTACGGATCGTCGCCGTCATGACGTATCACGCCGCCCGGCGGCACCACCTTGCCATCAGCGAGGTTGTCGGTGATGTCCAGCAGGCCGTTTATGAATCGCTTGTAGCAGGCCACGCCTTCGTTGAACCAGGCGTCACGGTTGCTGGCCGGATCCGGCAGCTGCTTGCAGAAGAATCCGCCCTTGCTGCCGACCGGCACGATCACGGTGTTCTTCACCATCTGCGCCTTGACCAGGCCCAGCACTTCAGTGCGGAAATCCTCGCGGCGGTCGGACCAACGCAGGCCACCACGTGCGACCGGTCCGAAGCGCAGGTGGATGCCTTCCACCCGTGGCCCGCACACCCAGATCTCGCGATACGGACGCGGCTTTGGCAGGTCCGGCACCTGCGAGCAATCGAGTTTGTAGCTGACATAGTCAGCCGGCCCGGCATCCTTGCGCAAGCCGCCTTCGCGCTTGATGTAATAGCTGGTACGCAAGGTTGCATCGATCACGCCGATGTAGCTGCGCAGGATGCGGTCCTCGTCCAGGCTAGGCACCCGATCCATCAGGCCGAGCAATGCAGCGCGCGTGGCTTCGGCCTGGCGCTCACGGCTTCCGCTGCGCGCATCGATCGCCTGCCGGAGCGTCGCCATCGTAGTCTCGTCATCGCCGGCAAGGCGCTTCAGTTGCGCTTCGAAGTCGCCCATGCCACGGCGGATGTCAGCCTTGCTCTCGCTGCCGGTCGCCGGGTCGAAACGGGCCTCGAACAGCTCCACCAACAGGCGCGACAACAACGGATAATGGGCCAGCGTGGCTTCGACGTAGGCCTGCGAGAACGGCACTCCGACCTGCAGCAGGTACTTGCAGTAACTGCGCAGCATCGCCACCTGCTTCCACGACAGCCCCGCCGCCAGCACCAGCCGGTTGAAACCATCGTTCTCGGCATCGCCATGCCAGGTCCGCGCGAATGCTTCCTCGAAATTTTCGTCCAGCGAGTCGACATCGAGCTCGCCCTGCAGCGACTCGACTTCGAAATCCTGGATAAAACTGATGCCCTCGCTGGTCTCGACCTTGTACGGATGCTCGGAGATCACCCGCAGGCCCATGTTTTCCATCATCGGCAATGCATCCGACAGTGGAATGTCGTCCAACTGGCGGTACAACTTGAAGCGCAGGGTCTCGCCCTTGCGTTGCGAACGATACAACGACAGGCGCAGATCGTCGGGGCCGGTAAGCGCAGCCAGGCAGTCCACGTCGGTGGCCGCCACCGCCGGGCTGACTTCCTCGATGTAGCCCGCCGGCAATGCGCGACCGTAAAGATCCGCCAGCCTGAGCCCGGTTTCCTCGCCATGGCGCGCGATCAATTGCTCGCGCATTTCATCGCGCCAGTCGCGCACGATGGTCGCCAGGTTGGCTTCGAGCGTTGGCAGGTCGACTTCGACCGCATCGTTGTTCTTCGGGCGCACGATCATGTGGATCTGCGCCAGCGGCGATTCGCCGATCTGCACGTTCGAATCGACATGATCGCCGTTGAGCGCAGCCTTCAACATGTCCTCGATGCGATGGCGGATCTGGGTACTCATGCGATCACGCGGGATGTAAACCAGTGCCGAGAAATAACGGCCATAGCGATCGCGGCGGAGGAATAATTTGCTGCGCACGCGCTCCTGCAGGCCAAGGATGCCCATGCCGGTGCGGAACAGTTCTTCTTCACTGGACTGGAACAGCTCGTCGCGCGGCAGGGTTTCCAGGATGTGGCGCAAGGCCTTGCCGCTGTGGCTGGCAGGATTCAGGCCCGAGCGATCCATCACGTACTGATGGCGCTCGCGGACCAACGGGATGTCCCACGGCCGGCGCAGGTAGGCGCTGGAGGTGTACAGGCCCAGGAATCGCTGCTCGGCAACCGGTTTGCCATTGGCGTCGAAACTGAGTACGCCGATGTAGTCCATGTAGCCGGGGCGGTGCACGGTGGCGCGTGAATTGGTCTTGGTCAGGATCAGTGCATCCACCGATCCCGATTGCTGCATGAAATGCGCGGCAAGCGTCTTCAGCTTGCGCGGCTTGCCCGCATCCTTGTCGCGCAACAGGCCCAAGCCTGTGTCGACGTCGGCGACCAGCACTTCTTCCTTGCCGCCACCCTTGGCCGGCCTGGAGGCGACCTTGTATTCGCGATAACCGAGGTAGGTAAAATGTTCGTTCGCGGCCCAGCGCAGGAATTCCTGCGCTTCCAGCCGGCCTTGCGCGGACACCGGCATCGGCCCGTCCACGATCTCGTCGGCGACTTCCAGCATCTTGGCATGCATCGGTTCCCAGTCGCTGACCATCGCGCGCACGTCCGCCAGCACCGCTTCCAGCCGAGCCTTGATGGCCTCCATCGCATCCTGCGCCTGGCGGTCGATCTCCAGATGAATGTAGGATTCCGCCACGCCAGCGCCGACCTTGACCAGCTTGCCGGCCTTGTCGCGCTGGACCGGGATCACCGGATGGCCCAGCACATGTACGCCGATGCCCTGCTCGGCCAACGCCATCGTCACCGAGTCGACCAGGAACGGCATGTCGTCGTTCACCACCTGCACGATGGTATGCGGCGACTCCCAGCCATGTTGCTTCAGGTTTGCATTGAACAGGCGCACCAGGGGCTTGCCCGGCTTGCGCACGCGGGCGAACTCCAGCATGTCCGCAGCCAATGCGGCCCAGCCAGCAGCGCCGTGCTGTGCATATTCATCCGGATCCATGCGCCGGTAGAACACATTGGCGAATGCCTGCGCCTCGGAAAGGCGGGTCTTGGGCACGCGCTTGGCCAACGCGGCCATGATCGGTTTCGGGGCAAAGTCGCTTGCATTCTGGGTCTTGGTTTTCATCGCTTGGTGTATCCATGCATTGAATGGACGATGGCCGCGCACCGGCGGCCGGCCTTGTCATCCCAACGAGAGTCTTGGCGTGGGCTCAGCGCAGCCCGGTCTCGTTGCGGGCGATGACCAGGCGCTGGATTTCGCTGGTGCCCTCGTAGATTTCGGTGATCTTGGCGTCGCGGAAATAACGCTCGATCGGCATTTCCTTGGAATAGCCCATGCCGCCATGGATCTGCAGCGCCTGGTGGGTAATCCACATCGCCGCCTCCGACGCAGTCAGCTTGGCGACGGCCGCCTCGGTGCTGAAGCGTGCGCCACCCTTGTCATGCTTGCCCTTCTGCCAGGCCGCGCGCAGGGTCAGCACCAACGACGCATCCAGCTTGCATTTCATGTCGGCTATCTTGGCCTGGGTCATCTGGAACGAACCGATCGGCTGACCGAAGGCCTTGCGTTCCTTCACATAGGAGAGAGTTGCCTCGTAGGCTGCCCGTGACAGCCCGATCGCCTGGCTGGCGATACCGATGCGGCCCGCGTCCAGCACGCTCATCGCGATCTTGAAGCCGTGGCCTTCATTGCCCAGCACTTCGTCAGCTTGTGCAATGTAGTCGTTGAATTCGATCTCGCAGGTCGCCGACGCGCGGATGCCGAGCTTGGGTTCGGTCTTGCCGCGATGGAAACCGGCACGGTCGCCATCCACCATGAACGCGGTGATGCCGCGCGCGCCCTTTTCCGGATCAGTCATCGCGAACAACACGAAATACTTGGCTACCGGGCCCGAGGTGATCCAGCTCTTCTTGCCGTTGATGACGTAGGTACCGTCCGCCTGTTTGGTCGCCTTGCAGCGCATCGCGGTGGCATCGGAACCGGACTGCGGTTCGGTCAGCGCGAATGCGCCGATCTCGCGACCCTCGGCAATCGCGCGTACGTACAACTGCTTCTGCGCCTCGGTGCCGAATTTCAGGATGCCGTTGCAGAACAGCGAGTTATTCACCGAGACAATCGTGCTGTGGGCCGCGTCAGCCGCAGCGATTTCGATCATCGCCAGCACATAGCTGATCGGGTCCATTCCGGCACCGCCGTATTCGGCCGGCACTTCGATCCCCATGAGGCCGTTTACACCGAGGGTGCGGATGTTCTCGAGCGGGAATTCGCCGGTACGATCGTGGTATTCGGCGCTTGGCGCGATTTTCTCCTGCGCGATCCGCCGGGCCACGTCCTGGATCATCAGCTGCTCTTCAGTGAAACCAAAATCCACGGGCTGCTCCGGGTCGTCTGCGGTGGGTTGCAATTGTAGCGCCACGGCTGCACGAACCCCACCTGGGAGACTGCTGCAGCTTGACCTCAAGCCGCCAACCGCAGACACTTATCGTTGAATCGCGATGGAAAGATATATATGGATCTGGAAGGCTGGTCGACCCGTTTGAAGGTATTCGCTGACGCCACCCGCGTGCGCCTGCTGGCGCTGCTGGAGGGCGAAGAGCTCACCGTGGCCGAGTTGTCCGCGATCACCCAGTTGGCGCAACCGCGCGTATCGACCCACCTGGCCAAGCTCAAGGAAGCCGGCATCGTCCGCGATCGGCGTTCCGGTGTGTCCGCCTATTACCGCTTCGACGAAGCCGTGCTGGATCCAGCACAACGCGCCTTGTGGCATTCGATCAGCCAAGGCAGCGACGATCCGCTGCTACGCCAGGACGCCGAGCGAGTGCCGTCGATCCTTGCAATGCGCGCGGCCGACCAGAACTGGGCCGACAGCGTGGCCGGCGACATGGAACGGCATTACTCGCCAGGCCGCACCTGGGAAGCACTGGCACGCACCGCCCTGCCGCTGCTGGCACCCGGCGATGTGCTCGACATCGCCTCCGGTGACGGCGTGCTGGCGGAACTGCTGGCGCCGCATGCCAAGCGCTATGTCTGCATCGACTCCAGCCAACGCGTGGTCGCTGCTGCTGCCGAGCGCCTTCGTCGCTATGAAAATGTCGAGGTGCGCGAAGGCGACATGCATGCGCTGCCGTTCAAGGACAGCAGCTTCGACCTGGTGGTACTGATGCACGCGCTGACTTATGCAGACAAGCCCGCGCAGGCCGTGGCCGAGGCGGCGCGCGTGCTGCGCAAGGGTGGCCGCCTGCTGCTGTCGAGCCTTGCCAAGCATGAGCATCGCAACGTGGTGGCGGCCTATGGCCACCAGAACCTCGGGTTTGCCGCCAGGGACCTGTACAAATTCGTGGAAAAAGCCGGGCTGCGCATCACCAGTACCGAAACCGTGACCCGTGAAAAACGTCCGCCGCATTTCGAGGTGATCTCGCTGATCGGGAGCAAGCCGTGACCGCGCTGCCTTGGCGCAATCCCGAACGCGTCGCTGCGCTTGAGGCCGCGCTGGCTGCGCGCATCCTGATCATCGACGGCGCGATGGGCACCATGATCCAGCGCCACGAACTGGAAGAAGCCGACTACCGCGGCGAACGCTTCGCCGAAGGTTATGACGCACTATTCGGCGCAGATGGCCACGCGCATGGCGCTGGCTGCGGCTGCGAGCCGCAGGACCAGCGCGGCAACAACGACCTGCTCAGCCTGACCCGCCCGGACATCATCCGCAGTATCCACCAGAACTACCTCGCGGCCGGCGCCGACCTGGTCGAAACCAATACCTTCAACTCGACCTCGATATCACTCGCCGATTACCGCCTGCAGCACCTGGTTCGCGAATTGAACCGCGAAGGCGCCGCGCTCGCCCGCGCCGCCTGCGATGAAGCAGAGGCACTCAACCCGTCCAAGCCGCGCTTCGTGATCGGCGTGCTCGGGCCTACCTCGCGCACCGCCTCGCTCAGCCCGGACGTCAATCGCCCCGGCTTCCGTGCGGTTTCCTTCGACGAACTCGCCGAGGCCTATCGCGAAGCGACCTATGGCCTGATCGAGGGTGGCGCGGATGTGCTGATGGTGGAAACCGTGTTCGATACGCTCAATGCCAAGGCCGCGCTGTTCGCGATTGACGATGTGTTCGAAGCACTCGGCGCGCGGCTACCGGTGATGGTGTCAGGAACCATTACCGATGCCTCCGGGCGCACGCTGTCCGGCCAGACTGCTGAAGCGTTCTGGTACTCGCTGCGGCATGCGCAGCCGCTGGCGATCGGCCTGAACTGTGCGCTTGGCGCCAAGGACCTGCGCCAGCACATCGACGTGCTTTCGCAAGTCGCTGATACCAATATCAGCTGCCACCCGAATGCCGGCCTGCCGAATGCGTTCGGTGGATATGACGAAACACCGGAAGACATGGCCGCGATGTTGCACGAATTCGCCACCGCCGGGCTGCTGAACCTGGTTGGTGGCTGCTGCGGAACGACGCCGGAGCACATCGCGGCGATCGCGCAGGCGATGGAAGGCCTTGCGCCGCGCGCGCTTCCTCAAATGGCCGCCCCGCAACTGGCCGATGCCGCATGAACACACTTGCACGCAACACTCGCCTCAGCGGACTGGAACCGCTGCAGATCACGCCGGAATCAAACTTCATCAACGTCGGCGAGCGCACCAATGTCACCGGCAGCGCGCAGTTCAAGAAGCTGATCCTCGACAACCGGCTGGATGAAGCCGTGGTAGTGGCGCGCCAGCAGGTCGAGAACGGTGCGCAGGTGCTCGACGTCAACATGGACGAAGGCCTGCTGGACTCGGAAAAGGCGATGGTGGAATACCTGCACCTGATCGCTGCCGAGCCGGACATCGCGCGCATCCCGGTGATGGTCGACAGCTCCAAGTGGAGCGTGATCGAGGCCGGCCTGAAATGCCTGCAGGGCAAGGGCATCGTCAATTCGATCTCGATGAAGGAAGGCGAGGCCGAATTCCTGCGCCAGGCGCGCTTGGTACGCCGCTATGGCGCCGCAGTGGTGGTGATGGCGTTCGACGAGGACGGCCAGGCCGACACCATCGCGCGCAAGGTCGACATCAGCACCCGTGCCTACGAACTGCTGACGAAAGAAATTGGTTTCCCTCCGGAAGACATCATCTTCGATCCGAATGTATTCGCGATCGCCACCGGTATCGAGGAGCACAACAACTACGCGGTGGACTACATCGAAGCCGCGCGCGAACTTCGCAAGCGGTTCCCGCACAGCCATATCTCCGGCGGCGTATCGAACGTGTCGTTCTCGTTTCGCGGCAACGAGCTGGTTCGGCAGGCGATCCACGTGGTGTTCCTGTACCACGCGATCCGCGCGGGCATGGACATGGGCATCGTCAACGCGGGCGCCCTGCCCCTGTATGACGATCTGGATGGGGAGCTGCGCGAGCGGGTCGAGGACGTGGTGCTCAACCGGCGCAGCGACGGCACCGAGCGCCTGCTGGAAATCGCCGACCGCTTCAAGGGCAAGAAAGGCGAGAAGAAAGTCGAGAACCTGGCCTGGCGCGAGGCATCGGTGGCCAAGCGCCTGAGCCATTCGCTGGTCCACGGCATCGATCAGTATGTGGTCGATGACACTGAAGAGGCGCGCCTGCTATCGACGCGCCCACTGGACGTGATCGAAGGCCCGTTGATGGACGGCATGAACGTGGTTGGCGACCTGTTCGGCGCCGGCAAGATGTTCCTGCCGCAGGTGGTCAAGTCCGCACGCGTCATGAAGAAGGCGGTGGCGCACCTGCTGCCTTACATCGAGGCCGAGAAACTGCGCACCGGCGATGTCGGCAAGAACAACGGCAAGATCGTGATGGCCACGGTCAAGGGCGATGTGCACGACATCGGCAAAAATATCGTAGGGGTGGTGCTGGCCTGCAACAACTTCGAGGTCATCGACCTGGGCGTGATGGTGCCGGCGCAGAAGATCCTGGACACCGCGCGCGAAGTCGGCGCCGACATGATCGGGGTGTCCGGGCTGATCACGCCGTCGCTGGAGGAAATGGGCCACGTTGCCCGCGAAATGCAGCGGCAGGGCTTCACGATCCCGTTGCTGATCGGCGGCGCGACCACCTCGCGCGCGCATACCGCGCTGAAGATCGACCCGCATTACAAGTCGCCGAGCATCTGGGTCAAGGACGCCTCGCGAGCGGTCGGCGTTGCGCAGTCGCTGGTGTCGCCGGAGCTACGTAAGGCGTTCGTCGATGCTGCCGAGAAGGACTATGCGCAGATCCGCCTGCGCCACCGCAATCGTGGCGATGCCAAGCGCCTGGTGCCGCTGGAAAAGGCCCGTGGCCAGCGCTTCGACGGCGGCTGGAAAGGCTACATGCCTCCCGTGCCGGCACAGCCTGGCATCCACGTGTTCGACGACTATCCGCTGGACGAATTGCTGCCGTTGATCGACTGGACGCCGTTCTTCAATACCTGGGAGCTGGCCGGGCGCTATCCGGCGATCCTGGATGACGAGGTCGTGGGTGTGCAGGCGCGCGAGTTGTTCGCCGATGCACAGGCCATGCTCAAGCGCATCGTCGATGAAAAATGGCTGCAGGCGAAGGCGGTGATCGGACTGTGGTCGGCAAATGCTGTCGGCGACGACGTAGTCGTCGATGTGGATGGGGCACCAACCACCCTGCACTTCCTGCGCCAGCAAGTCGACAAGCCGGTCGAACGTCCGGATTTCTGCCTGGCCGATTTCATAGCACCAAAGTCGACCGGCAAGCAGGACTGGATCGGCGGCTTCGCGGTGACCTCCGGCATCGGCATCGAGCCGCATATCGCCCGCTTCCAGGCCGACCATGACGACTACAACGCGATCCTGCTGAAGGCACTCGCCGACCGTCTTGCTGAAACCCTGGCGGAGCGCATGCACCAACGCGTTCGCAAGGAATTCTGGGGCTTTGCTGCAGATGAAACGCTGGATGCGGAAGCGTTGATCGACGAGAAATACCGTGGTATCCGGCCTGCCCCAGGGTATCCGGCATGTCCAGAGCACAGCGAGAAATCAACGCTGTTCCGCATGCTGGACGCCACCACAAATGCCGATATAACCCTGACCGACAGTTTCGCTATGTATCCGGCTTCGGCGGTATCCGGCTATTACTTCAGCCATCCCGGCAGCCAGTATTTCGTGGTCGGCCGTGTGTCGAAGGAGCAAGCGGCGGACTATGCACGCCGCAAAGGTGTCGACCTGCAACAGGCGGAGCGCTGGCTGGCGTCGAACCTCGACTACGATCCCGAATGAGACTGGTGAACGGTCCGGATGGCAGGCCTCCGGTCGTGGGTATCATCGGCAATGCCGGTGCATACGGACGCTGGCTGACCGCATTTTTTCGGGAGCGCATGGGACTGCAGGTCATCGGCCGCGATCCCGCGGGCGAAACCGGACTCTCACCACGCGAACTGGCCCTGCAAGCCGACGTACTGATCTTCAGCGCGCCGATCCGCCACTCGGTCGCGGTGATTGACGACTACGTGGCCGCGGCTGCCGGCGATGAAGCCGGCAAGCTCTGGCTGGACCTGACTTCGATCAAGCAGGCCCCGGTCGAGGCGATGCTGCGTTCCCGCGCGGAGGTCGTCGGCCTGCATCCGATGGCGGCGCCTCCAAAGATCGGTAGCCTGAAAGGCCACGTGCTGGCAGTCTGCCCGGCACGAATCACACGCTGGCAGGCCTGGCTGGACGAACTGCTGGCCAGGCTCGAAGCCGAATATGTTCATGTCGAGCCACTTGCGCATGATCGTGCGATGGCACTGGTGCAGGGGTTGGTACATGCCTCGCACATGACCCAGGCGCGCGTACTTGAACTGCTCGCCAGCGAGGCAGGCGGCATGCCACTGCTGCATGCGTTGCGGACCGTGGGCTTTGAGCTCGACCTGACTGTTACCGGACGGATCCTGTCTGGCAATCTAGCCATCTACGAAGATATCCAGTTCGGCAATCCGCACGTCCTGCCGGTCCTGCAGGAACTTGCGGATGCCAGCGCACAGTTGCGCGACCATGTGGCTGACGGCAGCGAGGATGCCCGACGCAACATGCGCGCAGACTTCCTGGTCCAGCCGGCGCAGGCCTTCACCGGCGACTCACTCGCAATACGCAGCCATGGCTTCGAACGGTTGAGCTACCTTCTGGCCGACCTGGATGACCACCGCTACCTGAGTGTCTACCTGCCTGAGGATCGACCAGGCTCGTTGCGCGCGCTGCTGGAAATCTTCGAGGCGCTCGGCGTCAACCTGGCGTCGATCCACTCCTCGCGCACGCCTCATGGCGAGCTGCATTTCAGGATCGGACTCGACGCACTACCCGTGCCAATTCAGGCCTTGCGCGAGGCGGTGGAAGGCGCCGACATCGGCCGCATCCTTGAAGCCCGCGACAACGCAGGCTGAGGCTCACCAGGCCAGGTCGTCGGGCACCTGGTATTGCGGATCCGCGTAGGGATCGTCTTCGCGCGTCGCATTTGGGTCGACTTTCAGCGCGATCGCGGGCGCGAACACGGCCTCGGCCTGCGCCAGCAGTTCGGCGCTGACCAGCAGGTAACGCCCTTCCAGTTGCAGCACGCCGAGTTCGCCGGCGTTGAGTGCCTTGAGCTGGTCGGCAGTAACGTGGATGCGTTTGATCTTGCCGCCATATTCGAAATGGCGGACGTGTTCGGCGTCGTTGGCATTCAGCCCCTTGCCGGCCACGAGTTCGGTCAGTTTCGCCTTGGCCTCGCGGCGCAGGCGCGCCTGCTCCTGCTTGAGCCGCTCGGCCTCTATGCGTTCGTCCTTTTCTTTCTGCGCACGGATCGCATAGGCCTTGGCCAGGTCGATGTCTTCGCGGCTGCGCGCAGGCTTGCCCGGGCCACGTGGCTGCTGCGGCTGCGGCTTGTGCCCAGCGCGCTCGCCCTGCCGTGCATGCGCCGGCTTCGCGGCTTGGCCGGGACGCCCCGGGTTGACGGCACTGGATGGCTTGCGGTGTTCCGCCGCGCGATTGTCTTTGCGCTCTGGCTTGCGTTCTGGCTTTGGTGCGGGTTTGAAACCCAATCCAAGCAATTGGTCGCGCAGGGAATCAGTCATGACGGTCAGTAGTGCGGGGGTGGTGGTTCGTTGGCGGCATCACCAGTGAGCGGACTGGTTGCCATGGCGCTGCGCAATTGTCGCAACTCTTCCAACATCCGGTGCATCAACAGTGCATTGCGCGATTCGCCATCGCGCGCGGCGGCCAGTGCATCGCTGAGTTCGTGCAGGGCCTGTTCCTGGAACGCGAGCCGCATTTCCAGGTCGACCAGGCGCTGTTCGATCGCATCCATCGCAGGTCAGCCCCGGACCAGCGAACGACCGCGGCCGATGCCGTAATAGGCAAGGCCGGCAGCTTCGATATCGGATGGCTCATAAAGGTTGCGGCCATCGAACACGACGGCATCGGCGAGCGATCGCTTCATGCGAGTGAAATCCGGGCTGCGGAACTGCTTCCACTCGGTCACCACCACCAGTGCATCCGCGCCGTCCAGTGCTTGCGCATCGGACTCGCACAGCTTCAGATCCTTGCGTTCACCGAAGATGCGCCCGGTTTCGGGCATGGCTTCGGGATCGAAGGCCTGCACGCACGCACCTGCGTCCCACAGCTGTTGCATCAGGCGACGGCTGGAGGCTTCACGCATATCGTCGGTATTCGGCTTGAAGGCCAGCCCCCAAACCGCGAAGGTCTTTCCGCGCAATGCATCGACGCCACCGTAATGGCGCAGCACCAGTTCGAACAGGTGGCTCTTCTGCGCCTCGTTGACTGCTTCCACCGCATCCAGCAGGCGCGGCCGCAGGCCATGTTGCTGGGCAGTTTTTGCCAAGGCCTGAACGTCCTTGGGGAAGCAGGAACCGCCATAACCGGCGCCCGGGTAAATGAAGTGCCAACCGATGCGCGGGTCCGAGCCAATCCCCTTGCGCACGTGTTCGATATCCGCACCCACCTGTTCGGCGATGTTGGCGATCTCGTTCATGAAACTGATCTTGGTCGCCAGCATTGCATTGGCGGCATATTTGGTCAGTTCGGCCGAACGTACATCCATGCTCACGATGCGGTCGTGATTGCGGTTGAACGGTGCATACAGGCGCTTGAGCTGCTCGATCGCACTGGCGCTGTCGGCGCCGATCACGATCCGGTCCGGGCGCATGCAGTCCTCGACCGCGGCGCCCTCCTTGAGGAATTCCGGGTTGGACACGACGTCAAACTGGATGTCGGCACCGCGCGCCTGCAATGCCGAGGCAATCGCCGCACGTACCTTGTCCGCGGTACCGACCGGTACCGTCGACTTGTCCACCACGACGGACGGCCGCTGCAGGTGCTCACCGATAGTGTTTGCCACCGTCAGCACGTACTTCAGGTCGGCACTGCCATCCTCGTCCGGCGGCGTGCCTACGGCGATGAAGATGATTTCGCCATGCGCAATCCCGGCCTGCGCGTCAGTGCTGAAGCGCAGGCGACCCGAGGCATGGTTGGCCTTGACCATCGGGGTCAGCCCCGGCTCATAGATCGGGATCACCCCATTGTTGAGGCCATCGACCTTGGCTGCATCGATGTCCACGCAGATGACATCATGGCCAACCTCGGCCAGGCAGGTGCCGGTGACCAGGCCAACATAGCCGGTGCCGAAAATACAGACGCGCATGCAATAGGTTCCGTTCTGGGCAAAGAGGTGTCATGGGCAAAAAAAAGGGACGTACCGCGAGGATACGTCCCCTTCCTGATCGATGCGATTACTTGGCGGACGGCGGCTTGACGATGTCGAGCAGATCGACTTCAAACACCAGCACCTGGTTGGGGCCGATCATCGGCGGCGCCTGTTCGCCATAGGCCAGGCTGGCCGGGATCCAGAACTTGTACTTGGCGCCGACCGGCATCAGTTGCAGGCCTTCGCTCCAGCCCGGGATCACGCCATCCAGCGGCATCACCGCCGGTTCGCCGCGGTCGTAGGAACTGTCGAAGGTCTTGCCATCCAGCAAGCTGCCCTTGTAGTTCACCTTGACCCCGTCCTTGGCACCTGGCTTTGCGCCCTTGGCATCGGTCATCACCTGGTACTGCAGGCCAGACGGCGTGGTGGTCACGCCTGGCTTCTTGGCGTTATCCGCCAGGAACTTGTTGCCGATTTCCAGGTTGTTCTTGGCATCGGCCATCATCTTGGCGATGTGCTTGGCCTGCATCTTTTGGCTGAAGCCCTCACCGATGGTCTTGGCCTGGTCTTCGGTCAGCAGCATTTTTTCGTCCGCCATCTGGCTGCGCATCGCTTTTACCACGGTATCGAGGTTTACCTCGTCCTTGATTTCGGTGAGCTGCTTGCCCGTCATCATGCCGATCATGTAACTGACCTGCTCTTTCTCGGTGGGCAGGCCAGGATAGCTGGACTTGCCATCGGCAGCCGCGTCCTTGGTGGCTTCCGCCGACTTTTCGGCCTTGGCATCGGCAGGCTTCTGCGCGGTTTTGTCACAGGCGCCGAGTGCGAGCACGCTGGCGATGGCTAGGACGGTGGCACGGGCAACAGGCTTCATCGAATCATGGCTCCGGAATTAGGGGGGTGGGATGCATGCCGTTGCAGGCATGCGGGACATGGCGAAATTTTGATCGTGTTACTCGACGCCAAGCAGTTCGACATCGAATATCAGGGTGGCATTGGGACCGATCACGCCATCGCCGCCGCCTTTCTCGCCGTAAGCAAGGTCGCCGGGAACCCAGAACCGGTACTTGGCACCAACCGGCATCATGCCGACACCTTCAGACCAGCCGGGGATGACTTGGTTCAATCCGAACACGGCAGGTTCCCCGCGATCGTAGGAACTGTCGAACTTGGTACCGTCCAGCGAGGTGCCGACATAATTGACGTGCACGCGCTCGCCTGGCTTCGGGCGCGGCCCATTGCCTTGGCGCAACACCATGTACTGCAGGCCGCTGGGGGTTGTGAAAACGCCCTTGACCGCTTTGTTCTTGGCCATGAACTCCTGGCCGGCCTTGCGATTCACCTGGCCAGCCTCGGCAGCCTTGGTCTGCTGGATCGCCTGCCTATGCGCTGAGAATGCACTGCGAACAGCACTGGCTTCTTCGTCGCTCAACAAGGTCTTGGCATTGGGCGTAGTGGCGTCCTTCAGGCCGCGCAGCATGGTCGGCACGTCGAATTCGGCACTGACTGCAGCAAGGTTGCCACCCACGTCCGCGCCAAGCAGGTAACCGACTTTCTGCCGATCCAGGGCAGCAGCCGGCTTGCCGCTCTTGCGCGCGCCGATGCTGGCCATGAGCGATTGAGAGGTCTTCTGCGCCTCTGCGCCGTCCAGCAAGGGCTGCTTGCCGGCCATCCCGTTCTCCAATGCCTTCTGGAAAGCGGCCATGTCCATGTCCGGCATCGCCGGCTCAAGCGAGCGCGCGACATCCATGCCGATCATGTAGCCGACCTTGTCGCGATCGGTGGCAAGCGGTGCCTGCTGCGCCTGGACCAGGCCAAACACCGCAACAAGCAGCAATGCGCAGGCAGCGCGCGGGGAAAAGGACATCGGCAACTCCATCGGTGAACAGGCGCAACGATCCGCGCTAGCGGCGGGCAATCCAGACATTGTCGTTTGCCGCGGCGGGTACGGCAATCCCGGCGCCCAGGTTTGTTCATTCCGCTGTCTGCTCGCCACCAAAATCGGGAGCCTGCGTCTCTATGCCATCAGTTGGGTCACTTGAAGCTTGACGGGATGAATTCTAGTGTTATAGTTGCCTACAACACCGAATACCCAAAGCAGGACACCACCATGACCCGCAAACTCCACAACACCCTGATGGCCGCGATCGCTAGCAGCAGCCTGCTGGTCGTCGGCATTATTGCCAGTTCTCCGATCACGCCACACCTGGACGCGACCAACACGGCTAGCGTGCTCGCATCGATCGATTCGCAGGCGGTGATGGCCAGTGATGCCATAGACGAGGCGGATGCCGCACCAATCCAGCGGGCACGCGCCGTTCGACATAGCCGGCAGTCTCTGGCGATGCCCTTCTTCTCCTTCGCACCGCGGAGCTGAGCCATGGCCGCAATCGAATGGAGCGATGGCGCTCCCATCTACCGCCAGCTCAAGGAACGCGTCGTGGCGATGCTGCTCGATGGCGTGCTGAAGCCTGGCGATGCGCTGCCATCGGTCCGCCAAGTCGCGGCCGAATATCAGCTCAATCCGATCACCGTCTCGCGTGCCTACCAGGAACTCGCGGACGATCAACTCGTGGAAAAACGCAGGGGACTTGGCATGTACGTGATTGACGGCGCCGCCACGCGCTTGATGAGCAGCGAGCGCGAACATTTCCTGCGCGAAGAATGGCCGCTGGTGCTCGAGCGCATCCAGCGCCTGGGCCTGGAGCCCGGCGAACTGCTTGATCCCAAGAACAAGTGGGGAAGGAAATGAGTGCATCCATGACAATTGCATCAACCAAAAGCGACGTCGTCACCGCACGCGGCCTGCGCAAGGCATACAAGGGCAAGCTAGCCCTGGACGGCACCAGTTTCGAGATCCCGGTTGGCCGCATCGTCGGCTTGATCGGTCCGAATGGCGCCGGCAAGACCACAGCTCTCAAGGCCATGCTCGGCCTGATCCCGTTCGAAGGCGAGCTGAAGGTACTGGGCAAGGATCCGCGCACCGAGCGCGACGAACTCATGAACGATGTCTGCTTCATCGCCGACGTGGCCGTGCTGCCGCGCTGGATCAAGGTCAAGCAGGCGATCGAGTTCACTGCCGGCGTGCATCCGCGTTTCGATGCGGCCAAGTGCTGGCGCTTCCTGCAAGGCACCCAGCTGACACCTGACCTGCGCGTGCGCGAAATGTCCAAGGGCATGATCGTGCAATTGCACCTGGCGCTGGTGATGGCGATCGATGCCAAGTTCCTGGTGCTGGACGAACCGACCCTGGGCCTGGACATCCTGTATCGCAAGCAGTTCTACCAGCGCCTGCTGGAAGACTATTTCGACGAGGAAAAAACCATTCTGGTCACCACCCACCAGGTTGAGGAGATCGAACACATCCTCACCGACGTGATGTTCATCCGCGACGGCAAGATCGTGCTGGACGCGACCATGGATGACGTCGGCGCGCGCTACGTGGAAGTGCTGGTCAATGCCGACCAGCTGGATACCGCACGCGCACTGAAACCGATCGACGAACGCGCCCTGCCCTTCGGCAAGACCGTCATGCTTTTTGACAGCGCGTTGTTCGATGGCGCCGATCCGGCCCGGCTGGCCGAACTCGGCGAAACCCGAAATCCAGGCTTGGCCGACCTGTTCGTCGCCACCATGAAGGGAACCTACGCATGAACACCAGCGTCCAATCCACAACTTTCGACGAAGCCGAACGCCCGCGCCAGATGCGCGCGGCGCCACACGCCACCCACAAGTTCAAATTGTTGCTCAAGCGCGAATTCTGGGAGCACAAGGGTGGTTTCTTCTGGGCGCCGATCTGGGCCGGCGGAATCTCGCTGGTACTGACCTTGATGGCACTGATTTTTGGCGAGGTAGCCGCCCGTCGCGCCTTCGCCGAAGGCAAGTTCCACGGCGACAGCCTAGGTAGCAACGTCAACATCAACGGGCTCGACCTGGGGATGCTCACGTCGAAGATGGATGCCAAGAACATGCACGACCTGGCCGGCGGCATCGACCTGAGCATGCTGAGTGCCTCGATGTGGCCCCTGTTCGTGCTTGGCTTCGTAGTGTTCTTCTATTGCCTTGGCACCCTGTACGACGAGCGCAAGGACCGCAGCGTGCTGTTCTGGAAGTCGTTGCCGGTGTCCGACCGCGACACTGTGTTGTCCAAGCTGGTCAGCGCGTTGGTGATCGCTCCGACCTTGGCCATTGGTGCCGCGATCATCACCATGTTCGCCTTCCTGATCATGATCAGCGGCTTCGTACTGCTGCACCACGGCAACCCGATGCAGCTGATCTGGGGGCCCGGCAGCCCGTTGAAGGTCGCTGCCAGCCTGGTCGCCTGCATCCCGGTCTATGCGTTGTGGGCACTGCCCACCGTCGGCTGGCTGATGTTGTGCTCCGCGTGGTCACGCAGCAAGCCGTTCCTGTGGGCCATCCTGCTGCCGGTGTTTTCCTGGATCATCGTCGCCTGGTTCGGCCTGATGAATGTCTTCAGCCTGGATGCGGGTTGGTTTGGACGCAATATCGTGGCCCGCGCCCTGATCAGCGTATTCCCCGGCACCTGGTACATGAACGACGCCGTGAAAGGCCAGCTCTCCACCCATGTCAACAGCCCAGGCGACATCGCCAACGCCATCCAGATCGGCAAGAGCTGGGCGGTGTTCGGAACCGCGGAATTGTGGATTGGTGCGCTGGTCGGCGCCGCCATGATCTTCGCCGCGATCCGCCTGCGCCGCTGGCGCGACGACAGCTGACGCTTCACATCACCACGCGTCGCACGGAACATTGCACAAACACCGGAGGCCCCATGAACAAGTTCCATAGCCTGACTCTCGCCCTGCTCACCACGGCCCCCATGCTGGCATGCAGCCAGCCGCCAACACCTCCTGCCCCACCAGCGCCCCCGGCTGCGTCCGCCGCAACCAGCATGATCGGCCGCCATGTGGAAAAGGCCATCAACGAGGCACGCGCGGAACTGCGTACGAAGAACATCAGTATTAGCGACGGCTTCAACATCAACATCAATGGGCACAAGATCCACCGCTCGGACGCCAACTTGCCGAAAGCCGAGATCACCCCGCAGGGCGATCTGTTGATCGAGGGCAAGACAGTGGCGGTCACACCGGCCCAGCGCCAGCAACTACTCGCCTATCGCGGCCAGATCATCGGCGTGGCTGAAGCAGGCATGGCGATCGGCGCCAAAGGCGCCGATATCGCGGGAGAGGCGCTGGGTGGCGTGGTCGGCGCGATCTTTGGTGGCAAGGACGGCGAGAAGGACTTCGAGCAGCGCATGGAAGCGCAGGGCAAGAGGATCGAAGCCGAGGCGATGAGGCTGTGTACCCAGATGCCGGCATTGTTGGCCAGCCAGCAAGCGCTTTCGGCCTCGATTCCCGAGTTCAAGCCCTATGCACGGATGACCCAGGAAGACATCGACGACTGTGGCAAGGATGGCAAGGACAAAGGCATCAGTGTTACCAGCAACTGATTCAACGCACTGAGGCAGACAGGCTGGATCTCAAACCCCGTTTGCGCCGCCCTGGATTCCGCCCCGCGCAAGCACGGCCGGGTCCAGCAAGCGGCGCAACTGCTTTTCAGGCATCCCGGTTTCTTCCATCGCCACGTCCAGCACGGCGCGATTTTCCACATAAGCACGCTTGGCGATCTTCGCCGCCTTTTCATAGCCGATCACCGGATTTAGCGCGGTCACCAGGATGGGATTTCGCGACAGCGCTTCATCGACGCGCTCGCGGCGGACCTTCAGCCCGGCAATCGTGTCGTCCGCCAGCAGGCGCATGGCATTGGCCAGTAGCCGAATCGAATCGAGCAGGTTGCAGGCGATCAGCGGCAACATCACGTTGAGCTGGAAGTTGCCACTCTGGCCCGCGACGGTAATCGCGGCGTGATGCCCGATCACCTGTGCGCACACCATGGCGGTCGCTTCCGGGATCACCGGATTGATCTTGCCCGGCATGATCGAACTACCCGGCTGCAGTGCGGGCAACTCGACTTCACCCAAGCCGGCCAGCGGTCCGGAATTCATCCAGCGCAGGTCATTCGCGATCTTCATCAGGGCCACCGCCAGCACGCTGAGCTGGCCAGACAACTCCACCGCATCGTCCTGCGAGGCCAAGCCTTCGAAAAGGTTGGCGGCGGGCACGAAGCGGGTTCCAGCCAGTGCCGACAGGGCCTTGGACATCGCCTTGCCGAAGCGCGGATCTGCGTTGATGCCGGTACCGATCGCGGTGCCGCCGATCGGCAGGCGACGCAGGCGCTTGATGCTGTCCTCGATGCGCATCTGCGCCGATGCCAGTTGAGCCGCCCACGCACCGAATTCCTGGCCGAAGGTCAGCGGCATCGCATCCATCAGGTGGGTGCGGCCGGTCTTGGTGATTTTACCGAGCGCGCGAGCGCGCCGCTCGATGGTGCGGCGCAGGTGCTTGAGGGTGGGCAGCAGGGTTTCGACCGTGGCTAGTTGCGCCGAGACCCGCAGCGCAGTCGGGATCACGTCGTTTGAACTCTGGCCGAGATTCACGTGGTCGTTCGGGTGCACCTTGCTGCGCCCGCCGCGGGTAGCCAGGGTCGCAATCACCTCGTTGGCATTCATGTTGCTGGAGGTGCCCGACCCGGTCTGGTACACGTCAACCGGGAACTGCGCGTCATACTCGCCCTTGGCCACTGCCATCGCTGCCTTGCGGATAGAGGCCGACATGCCCTTGCCAAGCAAACCCAGGTCGCCATTGACCTGCGCTGCGGCGGCTTTGACCAACCCTAAAGCACGAATGAACTCGCGTGGCATCGGCTGGCCCGAGATCGGGAAATTCAGTACGGCGCGCTGGGTCGATGCACCCCACAGCGCGTCGGCCGGCACCTCCAGCTCACCCATGCTGTCGTGTTCGATGCGGACATCGGCTTGCTTGTTCATCCGGAGGCTCCTTGCCAATTGACTGTTGGTCTGCAACGAGCTTAACCCCGGCACGGTTTAGAATTGGTGTTCACTTCGCTGCTTACCGTGACCACGCCGTGACCATGCCAGATACCCTGACCGCCCTGTCTCCGCTCGATGGCCGCTACGCGGGCAAGGTCGATGCGTTGCGCCCGATTTTTTCCGAATACGGCCTGATTCGCGCACGGGTCAAAATCGAGGTCGAATGGCTGCTGGCGCTTGCCGCTGAGCCAGGCATCCCGGAATTACCGCCATTTACCGCCACTGCCGTCGCACGCCTGCAGGCGCTGGCGGATGGCTTCAGCGTGGCCGATGCGGCGCGGGTCAAGGAGATCGAACGCACCACCAACCATGACGTCAAGGCGGTCGAATACCTGATCAAGGAACGCCTGAAGGACGACGACGAACTCGGCCCTGCGCTCGAGTTCGTGCATTTCGCCTGCACCAGCGAGGACATCAACAACCTGTCCTATGCGCTATTGCTGACCGAGGCCCGCCAGCAGGTGTTGCTGCCGAAGCTCGATGCGCTGATCGAAACGTTGCGCACGATGGCCCACCAGCACGCCGGCCTGCCGATGCTCGCACGCACGCATGGCCAGACCGCATCGCCAACCACTGTAGGCAAGGAACTGGCCAACGTGGTCGCCCGCTTGCAACGCCAGGGCGAAGTGCTCGCGGGCCTGCCGATGCCGGGCAAGATCAACGGCGCGGTCGGCAACTACAACGCGCATGTCGCGGCGTATCCGGATATCGACTGGCCGGCGTTCTCGAAGCATTTCGTCGAATCGCTTGGCCTGGACTGGCAGCCCTACACCACCCAGATCGAGCCGCACGATGGCATCGCCGAGCTGTGCGACGTATCCCGCCGCATCGACACCATTGCAATCGACCTGTGCCGCGATATCTGGGGCTATGTCTCGCAGGGTTATTTCAAGCAATCGCTGAAGGATGGGGAGATCGGCAGCTCGACCATGCCGCACAAGGTCAACCCGATCGACTTCGAGAATGCTGAAGGTAACTTCGGCATCGCCAGCGCGCTGTTCGAACATTTCGCGATCAAGCTGCCAGTCAGTCGCTGGCAGCGCGACCTCACCGATTCCACCGTGCTGCGCGCGCTCGGCACCGCCTTCGGCCACATGCTGATCGGATTCGATGCGCTGCAACGCGGCCTCGGCAAGCTATCGGCGAATCCGGAGCGGCTGGCCGCTGATCTCGACGGTGCATGGGAAGTGCTGGCCGAAGCCGTGCAGACCGTGATGCGCCGGCATGGGCTGCCCAATCCATATGAACAGCTCAAGGCGCTGACCCGCGGACAGGGGATCAACCAAGACTCGATGCGTGAGTTCATTGCAAGTCTCGACCTGCCCGCAGGCGACAAGCAACGCCTGCTTGCGATGACGCCGGGCAGTTATATCGGGCTGGCCGAAAAACTGGCGAAGGACATTTGATGGCACGCCACGCGAGCACGCCCATGATCGATATCGATGCCCGCAAGGGTCCCTCGCCACTGGGCATGTCGCCCGCGGTGTTCCTGCGCGACTACTGGCAGAAAAAGCCACTGCTGATCCGCAACGCATTTCCCGACTTCGTCTCGCCACTGGAACCCGAAGACCTCGCCGGCCTCGCTTGCGAGGATGGTGTGCTGGCGCGCTTGATCGAACACGACAAGTCCACCGACAACTGGCGCGTGCGGCATGGACCGTTCGCCGAAACCGACTTCCCGAGTCTGCCCGACCATGACTGGACCTTGCTGGTGCAGGACATGGACAAATGGGATGCCGATATCCGCGCAATGCTCACGCAGTTTGCGTTCCTGCCGCGCTGGCGAATCGACGACGTGATGGTCAGCTTCGCGGCGACCGGTGGTTCGGTCGGCGCGCACGTGGACCAGTACGACGTGTTCCTGCTGCAGGCGCAGGGCCAGCGCCATTGGCAGATCGATGCGTCAGCGGCTATTGGCAAGGGCGAACCACCGCTCGAGTTTCGCGACGATGTCGAGCTCAAGCTGCTGCGCGAATTCAATCCGACCCACGACTGGGTACTGCAACCTGGCGACATGCTCTACCTGCCGCCGGGCGTACCGCACCATGGCATGGCAGTGGATGCCTGCCTGACGTTCTCGGTGGGCATGCGCGCGCCTTCGGCGGCAGAACTGCTGGGTGATTTCGTCGATACCCTGGCGGCTGATGCACCAGACAGCTTGCGACTGACCGATGCAGACCTGAAACCCGCTGGCGATCCGTTCGAGATCGACGCGGACGCGATGACGCGCGTGGTCGAGGCCCTGAACCTGCTGCGCATGCGCGATCCGGACCGCCTTGGCGACTGGTTCGGCAGTTTCATCACGACGTATCGCACAGCGGTCGAGCCTGCAACAGACGAGGACGCAAGGCCACGCATCGAGATCGAATGGGATCTCGCCCACGGCGCCAGCCTGCTGCGCCACCCATGGTCGCGCATGGCCTGGCGCAAGGCGGCCAAGGACGCACGGCTGTATGCCGGCGGACAGGTTCACTGCATGGGCGTGCGCGATGCATGCGCGCTTGCTGCGGCAGACGCCATCGACGGACCGCTGTATGACCGGCTCGGCACACGCGGGCGCGATGCGATGTTTGCACTGCTCGAATCAGGCCATTACCGGTTGCAACTGGATGACTTCGAGCCAGGCGAACACGAATGAGCCAGTCTGACCCGCTGCTGCAGCCGTTCCGGGTCGAGCTGGTCGAATTCCAGCAGGCCTTGGCCGAGCTGCGTGCGGTGCGCGATGAGGTCTTCGTCGGTGAGCAGAATGTTCCGATCGAACTGGAACACGATGCGCTCGACCCGCTGTGCATCCACGTGATCGCCCGCTTGCTGGACGGCACGCCGATCGGGACCGGACGACTAACGCCGGAACGCCATATCGGGCGGATGGCAGTGCGCGCGCCGTGGCGTGGGCGCGGTGTCGGCGATGCGCTGTTGCTGGCGCTTGTCGAACAGGCGCGATTGCGTGGCTGGGCGGACGTGCATCTGAACGCACAGGTGTCCGCAATGAGTTTTTACGAACGCCACGGCTTCCAGCCTGAAGGCGATCGCTTCATGGCAGCCGGCATGGAACACCAGGCGATGCAACGCCCGCTGGACGGTCCACGCGTGATCGAACGTCGGCAGGATGCCATCGAAACAATCACCAACATCATCACAGCGGCACGTCGGACAGTGTGGATTCGCAGCTTCACGCTTGATCCCGGCTTGTTCGACCCACCCGACGTCATGCAGGCGCTGCGCAGTTTCGCCACCTCCGGGCGCGGCAACGAAGTCCGGATCCTGCTGCACGATGCAACGACCCCGCAGCGCAACCAGGCGTCAATGCTGGCCCTGGCCCAGCGCCTGCCCAGCGTTTTCCTGTTCCGGGAACTCGTTGACCCGGCGGATCGCAACGATCCGGCCGCGTGGATCGCCAGCGACGCCGGTGGCTATTACCTGCGCGCGCTTGGCGAGCGCATTGAAGGCGAAGCTGAACTGCACGCCCCTGCCCATTGCCGGCAGTTGCGCACCAGCCACAATCAGGCATGGGAGCGCGCGCGGCCAGTGAGCGAATACCGGGCGCTAGGCTTGTAGTCAGGTTCGGTGGTGCAGTGCGCAACCGCCAGCGGCTATAATTCCGATTCGCTCATTCGCCCATTCAGCGGGCACCGACTGGAATGCAAATTCCATCCGGATCAATCACTTACCAAAAGGCCGCCTCCCACGCCATGGTGGACAGTCTCCTGAATCAGTTTGCCCAGTCCTCGCAACTCGGGGCGAATGCCGCCTATATCGAAGGCCTGTACGAGCAGTACCTGGTGGCGCCGGACAGCGTCGGGGCCAAGTGGAAAGCATATTTCGACGGTGTGACTCTGGATAACACGCCGGGTCGCGAAGCCGGCGACGTGCCGCATTCGGCGATCATCGAACAGATCGCCATCGCAGGTCGCCAGGCCGCACGTGGCGCACTGGTTGCCAGCCCCACATCGGGTGACGAGCGCGAACGCTCGGTCGGCAAGCTGATCACCGCATACCGATCGCGTGGCCACTTGGCCGCCGACCTCGATCCGCTGCAGATGGCGGTCAAGCCAGATGCACCCGATCTTGCGCTGGGCTTCCATCAATTGTCTGAAAGCGACGCCGACGTCGAGTTCAGCACTGGCGGCGTGGCCGGCCACGAACGCATGAAGCTGGGCCCACTGCTCACCCTGCTCAAGGCAACCTACACCGGCAGCATCGGCGCCGAATTCATGCACATCACCGACGCCGAACAGCGCCGCTGGGTGTATGAGCGTCTGGAAACCGCCGCCGGCAATTACGGCCGCAGCAGCGAAGACAAGCAGCGCATCCTGGAGCGGCTGACCGCAGCCGAAGGCCTTGAGCGCTACCTGCACACCAAGTACGTCGGCCAGAAACGCTTCTCGCTGGAAGGCGGCGACAGCCTGATCCCGCTGCTGGACAACATGATCCGGCGTGCCGGCAGCGACGGCGTCAAGGACATCGTCGTCGGCATGGCCCATCGTGGCCGCATCAACGTACTGATCAACACCCTGGGCAAGTCGCCACGCAAGTTGTTCGACGAATTCGAAGGCAAGTTCGAGCACGCCGCCGACGACGGCCGCGCGCACACCGGCGACGTCAAGTACCACATGGGGTTCTCCGCCGACCTGGCCACGCCGGGCGGTCCGGTGCACTTGGCGCTGGCATTCAACCCGTCGCACCTGGAAATCGTCGATCCGGTGGTCACCGGCAGCGTGCGCTCGCGCCAGCTGCGTCGTGGCGATAGCGCGCGCAAAGTCGTGCTGCCGATCATCATGCATGGCGATGCCGCATTCGCAGGCCAGGGCGTGGTGATGGAACTGTTCCAGATGTCGCAGGCCCGCGGCTTCAAGGTCGGCGGCACGGTGCACATCGTCATCAACAACCAGGTCGGGTTCACCACCAGCGCTGCCGAAGACGCGCGCTCGACCATGTATTGCACCGATGTCGCCAAGATGATCGGTGCGCCAATCCTGCATGTGAACGGCGACGACCCGGAGGCAGTGGCCTTCGTCTCCGAAATGGCCTTCGATTTCCGCCAACGCTTCGGCAAGGACGTGGTCATCGACCTGGTCTGCTACCGCCGCCATGGCCATAACGAAGCCGACGAGCCAGCAGCCACGCAACCACTGATGTACCAGAAGATCCGCGCGATGAAGACCACGCGCGAACTCTACGTGGCACGCCTCGCGACTGAAGGCAGTATTTCCAGCGAGGACGCGCAGGCCGTGGTTGACAGCTTCCGCGACAAGCTCGATGCCGGCGAAGTCACCACCGAGCTGGTTCCGCCGCAGGTCGACGAGTTCACCGTTGACTGGAGCCCGTACCTGGCCGGCAAGCTGTCGGCAACCACCGACACCAAGGTCGAGCGCAAGACGCTTGACGCACTGGCAAGCGCGATCAACACCATTCCGGATACGGTCAAGCTGCATCCGCGCGTGGCCAAGATTTACGACGACCGCCGCAAGATGATGGCGGGCGAGCAAGCGTGTGACTGGGGTTTCGCGGAGAACCTGGCCTACGCGACCCTGCTGAAGGAAGGCTATCGCCTTCGCCTGGTCGGCCAGGACTGCGGACGTGGCACGTTCTTCCATCGCCATGCGATCCTGCACGACCAGAACACTGATGATTTCTACCTGCCGCTGCGCGAACTGGTCGAGGACAAACAGGACGTGACCATCATCGACTCGCTGCTGAGCGAGGAAGCGGTGCTGGCGTTCGAATACGGCTATTCCACCGCCGACCCGATGACGCTGGATATCTGGGAAGCCCAGTTCGGTGATTTCGCCAATGGCGCGCAGGTTGTCATCGACCAGTTCATGTCGTCGGGTGAAGCCAAGTGGAACCGCCTGTGCGGGATGGCGCTGTACCTGCCGCATGGCTACGAAGGCCAAGGGCCGGAACACAGTTCAGCGCGCCTTGAGCGCTTCCTGCAGCTATGCGCGGAGGACAACATGATCGTCTGCGTGCCGACCACGCCGGCACAGGACTTCCACATGATCCGCCGGCAGATGCGCATGAGCACGCGCAAGCCGCTGGTGGTGATGACGCCAAAGTCGCTGCTGCGCCACAAGTTGGCAGTATCCAGCCTGGACGAACTGGCCAATGGCGAATTCCAGCGCCTGATCCCCGACACAACCTCCAGCGCGAAGAAGGTGAAGCGCGTGGTGTTGTGCTCGGGCAAGGTCTATTACGACCTGTTCGAGCAATCGCAAAAGGAAGGCATCAAGGATGTTGCACTCGTGCGCGTGGAGCAGCTCTATCCGTTCCCGCGCGAACAGCTGGTTGCCGAGTTGAAGCGCCACGCGTCGGCCAAGGAAGTGATGTGGTGCCAGGAAGAGCCACAGAACCAGGGCGCGTGGTACCAGATCCAGCACCATCTGCGCGCTTGCCTGCAGGCTGGCCAAGTGCTGGACTACGCCGGCCGCGCACGCTCGCCCTCGCCCGCCGCCGGGCACATGGACGAACATGTCGCCGAGCAGGCTGCACTGGTCGCCGACGCCCTCGTCAATCCGCTTGACGGCGACCATGTCGCTGAATGATCCAGACGCCTGCACACCCGCCCTACACACGCCCGCTCCACACACACATATTTCGATTAGGACGCCACCATGGCCATTGAAGTCAAAGTTCCGGTTCTCCCGGAATCCGTTTCCGACGCCACTATTGCCAGTTGGCACAAGAAGGCCGGCGACACGGTCAAGCGCGACGAGAATCTGCTGGATCTTGAAACCGACAAGGTGGTGCTGGAAGTTCCGTCACCAGTCAATGGGGTGATCAAGGAAATCAGGTTCGCCGAAGGCGCCACCGTCACCAGCCAGCAGGTCATCGCGGTGATCGAGGAAGGCGCGATAGCCGAAGCGCCGAAGCAGGATGACGTCAAGCCTGAAGCCAAAAAGGCCGAACCAGCTACAGCCGCGAAAGCCGCTGCGCCTGCCGAAGCAGCGAAGCAGGCCGCCCCGTCGCCGTCCGGAAACGACAACCTGCCCCCCGGCGCGCGCTTCGCCGCCAACACGTCCGGCGTTGATGCCGCGCAGATCGAAGGCACCGGCCGTCGCGGCGCAGTGACCAAGGAAGACATCGTCAACTACGCCAGCGGCAAGACGCCCGGCGTGAGCGGCGGCGCACGCCCGGAAGAACGCGTGCCGATGACCCGCATGCGCAAGCGCATCGCCGAGCGACTGATGCTGTCGAAGAACTCCATCGCGATGCTGACCTCGTTCAATGAGGTCAACCTGGCCAATGTCATGACCATGCGCAAGGCGCTTGGCGAACAGTTCCAGAAGGACTACGGGATCAAGCTCGGCTTCATGAGCTTCTTCGCCAAGGCCGCGGCCAATGCGCTGCAGCGCCACCCTGCAGTCAACGCCTCGGTCGATGGCGACGATGTGATCTACCACGGCTATGCCGACATCAGTATTGCCGTCTCTACCGACAAGGGTCTGGTCACGCCGGTCTTGCGCAATGTCGAGCGCATGGGCTTCGCCGAGATCGAACAGGGTATTTCCGATTACGCCACCGCCGCGCGCGAAGGTGGGCTGAAGCTGGAAGACCTGCAGGGCGGTACCTTCACGATCACCAATGGCGGCACCTTCGGTTCGTTGCTGTCGACGCCGATCGTCAACCCGCCGCAGTCCGCGATCCTGGGCATGCACACGATCAAGGAACGGCCGATCGTCGAGAACGGCCAGGTCATCGCCGCGCCGATGATGTACATCGCCTTGAGCTACGACCACCGCGTGATCGACGGCAAGGATGCGGTGCTGTTCCTGGTCGACATCAAGAACCAGCTCGAGAACCCGCACCGGATGCTGCTCGGCATGTAAGCCTTCAGTCCCCTCCCCCGCTTGAGGGTGAGGGCTAGGGTGGGGGCGCGGCTGTACCCGTACGCCCCCATCCCAAACTTCCCCCGCAAGCGAGGGAAGGCGCCAAACAGAAAGGAGACCGCAAATGAGCGATACCCAGGATTTCGATGTCGTCGTGATCGGCGCCGGCCCGGCCGGCTACCACGCCGCCATCCGCGCTGCGCAGTTGGGGCTGAAGGTCGCCTGCATCGATGCAGGCATTGGCAAGGACGGCAAACCCGCGCTGGGCGGCACCTGCCTGCGCATCGGCTGCATCCCGTCAAAGGCGCTGCTGGATTCCAGCCGCCAGTTCTGGAACATGGGCCACATCTTCGACCAACACGGCATCAGCTTCGAAAAGCCGAACATGGACGTGCCGACCATGATCGGTCGCAAGGACAAGATCGTGAAGCAGTTCACCGGCGGGATTGCTGCGCTGTTCAAGGCCAACAAGATCACGACGTTCTACGGTTTCGGCCAGCTGCAGCCGGGCAACATCGTCAGTGTGAAGCAGCACGACGGCAGCACGGTTTTGCTCAAGGGCACCAACGTGATCATTGCGGCTGGTTCGGATTCGATCGAATTGCCGTTCGCCAAGTTCGGCGAGCACATCGTCGACAACGTCGGCGCACTGGATTTCGAATCAACCCCGAAGCGGCTTGGCGTAATTGGCGCCGGCGTGATCGGGCTGGAACTTGGAAGTGTGTGGAACCGCCTCGGCGCCCAGGTCACGATCCTGGAAGCGCTACCGACTTTCCTGGCCGCCGTTGATGCAGAAGTCGCCAAGGTCGCTGCGCGCGAGTTCAAGAAGCAGGGCCTGGACATCAAGCTTGGCTGCAAGGTCAGCGCCACCGAAGTCAAGAAAGATGGCGTGCATGTCACTTACAACGACGGCAAGGCCGACCAGGAACTCGTCGTCGACAAGCTGCTGGTCTGCGTGGGCCGCCGTCCCGCCACCAAGGGGCTGTTGGCCGATGGCACCGGCGTCAAGCTCGATGCGCGGGGCATGGTCGAGGTCGACGAGCACTGCCATACCGGCGTTGATGGCGTGTGGGCGGTCGGCGACGCCGTGCGCGGGCCAATGCTGGCACACAAGGGATTCGAGGAAGGCATCGCCGTTGCCGAGTTGATCGCCGGCCTGCCGGGCCATGTCAACTACGACACCATTCCGTGGGTGATCTACACCGAGCCGGAAATTGCCTGGGTCGGCAAGACCGAGGAACAGCTCAAGGCCGAGGGCATCCCGTACAAGGCCGGCAGTTTCCCGTTCGCGGCGGTCGGTCGTGCGGTGGCGATGGCCGAACCTGCCGGTTTCGTCAAGGTGCTGGCGCATGCCGAAACCGACACCGTGCTGGGCATGCACCTGATCGGCGCGAATGTGTCGGAGCTGGTGCACGAAGGCGTGCTGACCATGGAGTTCAAGGGCAGCGCCGACGACCTGGCAAGGATTTGCCATGCGCACCCAAGCCTGTCCGAAGCCGTGCACGATGCGGCTATGGCCGTGCATAAGCGGGCGATCCATAAAGCGAACTAATGTTCGCTTTATGGACAACGGAGAGCGGCGCGCCTCTGACGCGCCGTTTTCGTTGCAGGCGCGCGATAATCGCCGCATGAACCTGCAATTCCTGCTCAAGCTCGCCCTCACGATTGCACTGGTGCTGACTGCGTCGATGCTCTCCAAGCGGCCCGGCTTCCTTGGCGCACTGGTCGCGGCCTTGCCGGTCACCTCGCTACTGGTACTCGGTTGGCTATATGTCGAGACCCATGACGTGCAGCGCGTGGCCACGATGTCGATGGACATCTTCTGGTTCGTGCTTGGTGGCCTGGCGTTCTTTCCGGTGCTCAGCCTCACGCTCAAACAAGGCTGGCAGCCTTGGTTGTGCTTCATGCTGGCTGGCTTTGCAGCCTTTGCCGGAATGAGCGCAGCGCAATACCTGCTAGCGCACCTAAGGACCCCTGCATAAGGCTTTACCAGTGAACAGATGCCCATGAAATCCGTCTGCGTCTATTGCGGCTCCAACTCCGGCAGCGATCCCGCCTTCGCGGCGCAAGCGCGTGCACTGGGCCAGCGCCTGGCTGCCGATGGCATCACCTTGGTCTACGGCGGCGGCAATGTCGGGCTGATGGGGATTGTTGCCGATGACGTGCTCGCCGGTGGCGGCGAAGTGATTGGCGTCATCCCGCAGCAACTGGTCGACTGGGAAGTCGCGCATCGCGGCGTCACCCGGCTTGAAGTGGTCGATTCGATGCACACGCGCAAGGCGCGCATGTTCGAGCTGGCCGATGGCTTCGTCGCCCTGCCCGGCGGCTTCGGTACGCTCGACGAAATGTTCGAGATGCTGACCTGGCGCCAGCTTGGCCTCGGCAAGAAGCCCTGTGCCTTCCTCGATGTTGACGGCTTCTGGCAACCGTTGATGGCGATGCTGGACAGCATGGTGCGCGAACGCTTCCTGCATGCCGAGCAACGCCAGGACCTGTGGCATGGCGACGACATCGATACGCTGCTTCAGTGGATGCGAAGCTACGTGCCAGCGCAGGCCGACAAATGGCTGGACGAGAAGCGTCGAAGTCAACTCAAGCTGACCCCGGAGGATGTATGAGTACGCTGGAATCGTTCCGTGCATTCCGCATCCACGATGATGCCAACGGCTATCGCAGCGGCATCGAAACCCTGTCGCTGGACGATCTTAATCCGGGCGAGGTGGTCATCCGTAGCGTGTATTCATCGGTCAATTTCAAGGATGCACTGGCCGGCACCGGACAGGGCAAGATCCTTCGCCGGTTCCCGCTGGTGGGCGGAATTGATGTCGCCGGCCACGTGCTGCAGTCGCGTGATCCGGCGTTCAAGGAAGGTGACGCGGTGCTGGTGACCGGCAGCGGCCTGTCGGAAACCCGCGATGGCGGCTACAGCGAGATCACCCGACTGGATGCGCGCTGGGTGATCCCATTGCCGTCAGGCCTGAGCCTGCGCGAATCGATGATTTTGGGTACTGCTGGTTTCACTGCGGCATTGGCACTTCTGCGAATGGTTGAGAACCGGCAAACGCCCGAGCTCGGCCCGCTTGCTGTGACCGGCGCGACGGGTGGCGTAGGTTCGCTGGCGGTCGCCATCTTCGCCAAGGCCGGCTTCATGGTGCATGCAATCAGCGGCAAGCCCGAGCATGCGGAATACCTGCAATCGATTGGCGCCAGTGAAGTCCTGGGGCGCGATGCGCTTTCGACCACGCGACCGATGGAAACCGCACGCTTCGGCGGCGGCCTGGACAGTGTCGGTGGCCCGATGCTGACCAGCCTGCTGGCGCAGACTGCGCCCTACGGCAACGTGGCCAGCGCCGGGCTTGCGTCATCGGCCAAACTTGAAGCAACGGTCATGCCTTTCATCATCCGGGGCGTGTCCCTGCTGGGCATTGCCTCGGCCGGCACCGCGCGCGATATCCGCAACGAGGTCTGGCGGCATCTGGCAAGCGACTGGAAACCTGACACGCTGGACGCGATCTGCACCCGAGAAATCGGCATGGACGGCCTGCAGTCGGTGTTTGCGACCATGTTGGCCGGCGGATCGCAGGGCCGCAGCGTGGTCTGCATCCAATAATCGCGACGAGTAGCTTGCGGGCGCCGCGCCGACCGCTACAATCGACGGGCACACACGGGGAACCAAAATGGCACGCATCCTGATCGTCGACGATTCGCCCTCGCAGCTGATGGGCATCCGCCGCATCGTCGAGAAACTCGGCCATGACGCACTCACCGCTGAGGACGGTGCCGCTGGGGTGGAGGCCGCCAAGCGCGAGATCCCCGACCTGATCCTGATGGACGTGGTGATGCCGAACCTCAACGGGTTCCAGGCCACCCGCTCGATCACCCGCGAAGCCACCACCAAGCATATCCCGGTCATCCTGGTCACCACCAAGGACCAGGACACCGACCGCGTATGGGGCATGCGCCAGGGCGCCAAGGCCTACATCACCAAGCCATTCAGCGAATCCGAGCTGGCCGAGCTGATCGCGCAATACCTGACCGGCGGCCCGAGCGCCGCCTGACTACAGCGTAGTTGTCACCCGGCCAGCCGGCTTGCATGCCGACTGGCGTTCGCAGGCTCGCAGCTTGCCTGCTCGAATTGCCTTGCTCACCCACGCCGCCAGTCGTTTCCGAACGCATCGCGCATCCGCACGTAGGCATCGCGCTGGGCATCGTCCTGCGCGCGCGGCGCCAGGATTTCCAGTTCCACGATCTGGTCACCATCGGTACCTGTCGTACCAGCCGGCAGTCCGCGTCCACGTAGGCGCAGCTTGCGGCCCGACTCCGAGTCTGCCGGGATCTTGAGTTCCACCGGGCCACCCAAGGTCGGCACGCTGATCGTGGCACCCAGGGCCGCTTCCCATGGCGCGACGGGAAGGACATGGATGATGTTGCGATCATCCACTTCGAATTGCGGATGCGCGGCGTATTCGATTTCCAGCAGCAAGTCGCCGCCGCCATTACCCTGCCGCGCCAGACGAATCGATTGCCCGGGCTTGACGCCCTTGGGTACGCGTACGTCCAGGGTGCGTCCGTTCACGCCAATGCGCACGTTGCCGCCGGTATAAACAGATTCCAGTGGAACTGCGAGTTTGGCGCGAGTGATGCCGTTGCCGGCGGCCGGCCCGCGCGCCTGCGGGCCACGTGACCCTGCCCCTGCACCCTGGCGGCCGAACATGCTTTCAAAGAAATCACTGAAGCCGCCTCCGGCACCGCCGCCAGCAAAGATTTCCTCGAAATCGGGTTGTCCACCCTGGCCACGATGGAAGCCATCCGGTGGCGGACGCACCTGATCGCCCGGCCGGTAACCGCCCGCACGCAACTGGTCGTAGGCCTTGCGCTTGGCCGGGTCGCGCAGCGCTTCATAGGCCTCGTTGACCGCCTTGAATTTCTCCTCGGCGCCAGCTTCCTTGCTGACGTCAGGATGATATTTGCGCGCCATCCGGCGATACGCGGTCTTGATTTCCGCATCGCCCGAACTGGGTTCCACACCCAGGATCTGGTAGTAGTCCTTGAACTCCATGTGTCCTCCTTGGCCTCATCCTTGATTCAACCTTGAAAGGTTAACCGATCCACCACATCGCAAGGTCTAAACTCGCTCGGTCATCCCCTGCCCCCCCACAAGACCGTCCCCATAAGATTTCCCTCACGAGCCACCCCTATCAGGAGCCCCCCATGTCGATCCAAGCAGGCGAACGCGTTCCGGAAGCTGTCCTTCAATACATCCATGACGGTGTGCAGAAAGTCGACACCATCACCCTGTTCGATGGCAACAAGACCGTGCTGTTCGCGGTGCCCGGCGCATTCACGCCAACCTGTTCCGAGCGCCACCTGCCCGGCTTCGTGGAGCATCATGAGGAATTCAAGCGGCGCGGCATCAATGTGGCCTGCATGGCCATGAACGATCCCTTCGTGATGGAAGCCTGGGGCGAAAGCCAGCATGTGCCCGAAGGCCTGCGCATGTTGTCCGACGGCAACGGCGAGTTCACCCGCGCGCTGGGCCTGCAGATGGACGCCAGCGCCTATGGCATGGGCACGCGCAGCAAACGCTTCGCCCTGTATATCGAAGACGGCATCGTCCAGCAGGCGTTCGTCGAAGCAGCCGGCGAGTTTCGGGTTTCGTCCGCGGAGCACGTCCTCGCCAACCTTGACTGATCGATGACACAGGCTGGTGTAGAACTCTGCACTTTCCCGTCCATCACTCCCGAGGATTCCTCATGGCCAAGACCACCAAAACTGCCAAGACCGCATCGTCAACCAGCAACTCGAAATCGGACAACGCTTTCACCCCGACCAGCACCCTGCGCGCGAACGCCCGCAAGAATGCCGAACAAGGTGCGGTGACCCAGTCCTACGATGCAGACCGCAAGGTCGTGCTGGAAAAATTGAACGAGGCGCTGGCCACCGAATGGGTCTGCGTGCTGCGCTATTACCGCCATTACTTCATGGCCGAAGGCATGTTGTCGGATGCGGTCAAGGCCGAGTTCCTGGAGCACGCACAGCAGGAACAGGCCCATGCAAACAAGATCGCCGAACGCATCGTGCAACTGGGTGGCGAGCCGGACCTGGATCCGGATACCCTGACCAAACGCGCACATGCCGAATACAAGCCCGGGAAGGACCTGCGCAACATGGTCAAGGAAAACCTGGTTGCCGAGCGCATCGCGATCGACAGCTATCGCGAATTAATCAATTACATCGGCGACAAAGACACCACCACCAAGCGCATGCTGATGGACATCATGGCCCAGGAAGAAGAACACGCAGACGACATGGCCGACATGCTCAACGGCTTGATCGGGTGAGCGTTTTCGGGAGTTTGGGCCGCACGCCCAAACTCCCCATCCTGTAGGCGCTCCTAACAGACTTATTCCAGAATCCGGAAGCGGACCGAATGCCAGGCGCCGTTATCGGCCAGCGCGGTCATTTCGTGCGTGCCGGGCGTATCGAATGCATGTATCAGCGAATCCCTGCCATCGGTCTGGCCGATCCAGCGTCCATCCAACAGCCACTGCACCTGCGAACTGGTGCCCAGCGCGCGCAGCGACAGTCGAACGCCACCAATACTGCCCGGTGGACGGACCAGGGTTGCGCCATCGTTGACGCCATCGATCCGCAGCGATTCGCTGGCCTCGCGACCATCGTCGCGGCAGTCCGCGGCCAGCGGCGGCAACTGCGAGGCCTTGCGCCATGCCGCAGGCAGCCACGGCGATGCCAGTGCCGGCCAACGCGCGATCTCCGCCGGTTTCGCCTCGTGCGGCAAGCTGCATTCTGCCGACAGTCGCTTGCCCGTGCGTGCGTCCACGTCGAAGCGTTCGATGCCGGCATTCCATAGCCGCGCATCGCGTTCTGCGAAGGTGGGCGGCAGCGCGCCATCCAGCGTCCATGCCTGCATGCGCTTCTGGCAAAGGGCCGCAGGCTGCGCGGTTGCGGCAATGCCCAGCGGCCAACAAACCTCGGTTTCCGACACGCTGGCAGGCATCGGCATGCGCGCCGCATCGCCGGGTTGGCGCGGCAGGCTGTCGATGACTTCGAACATCAATGGCAGCGCGGTGACCGCACCGTACTGCCCGGGCAATGGCGTGCCATCGGGACGCCCGACCCACACGCCGACCGTGTAACGGCGGGTGCCGCCAATCGCCCAGGCATCGCGATATCCGTAACTGGTGCCGGTTTTCCACGCCACCCGAGGACGTCGGCCGGTATCGAAGGTATCGATGCTCTCGCCCGGGCGCGGATTGGCCGCCAGGATTTCGCGCACGATCCACGCTGCACCCGGCGACAGCAGCCTGCGTTCGACCTGCGGATCACTCGGTGTGTAGCGGATGTGGCCGGCGATGCCATCGCGATGCAAGGCGGCGAATGCGCCCACAAGGTCCTCCAGCCGCGCGCCGGTGCCACCCAGAATAATCGACAGGTTCGGCGCCGCGCCGCGTGGGAATTTGAGCGTGATTCCCGCATGTTCCAGCCGTGCCGCGAACCGCGCCGGACCGACCCGATCCAGCAGATCTACTGCTGGCACGTTTAGCGATAACCGCAACGCGGTCGCCGCGGCGACCGGCCCATTGAACGCAGCATCGAAATTCGACGGGCGATAGCCGCCAAACGACTGCGGCGCGTCCATCAGCAGGCTTTCGGAATGGATCAATCCGGCATCCAGCGCCATCCCGTACAGGAACGGTTTGAGCGTCGATCCGGGCGAGCGCCAGGCTTGCACCATGTCGACATGGCCCAGCCGCTGCTTGTCGCCGAACGCCACCGAGCCAACATAGGCACGGGCTTCCAGATTGGAATTGTCCACCACCAAAAGTGCAGCCGAGGTGCGTGGCGGCAGGTTGGAAAAATAGGTCGCGACGCGTTCCTCCAGCGCACGTTGCAACGGCGCATCCACGGTCGACACGATCCGGCCCAGTTTCGGCTGCGCGGCGTGCAGGCGTTGCGCCAGCAAGGCAGCGCTCATTGGCGGTCGCAGCCTGCGCGAGACTACGGCCTCGATCCGTGCATCGGCGACCTGCGCACGCGTCCAGATGCCGTTGCTTTCCATCCGTGTCAGCAGCTTGTCGCGTGCCTCGCGCGCGGCATCCGGTGAGCGGTCCGGGCGTAGCCGGCTGGGCGCTTGCGGCAGGACTGCAAGCAGCGCCGCTTCGGCAAGCGACAAGCGTTTCGATGGCTTGCCGAGGTAGGCCCAACTGGCGGCTTCGACACCCTCGATAGTGCCGCCGAACGGCGCGCGCTGCAGATAGATCGACAGGATCTGGCGTTTCGACAGGTGCGCTTCCAGTTGCAGTGCACGCAGGATCTGACGCAATTTGCCCCATGGCGTGCGAGTCCGCGTGCCGTGCAGGCCAGGATCGATAATGCGTGCGACCTGCATGGTCAACGTGGAGCCACCCGACACGATCCGCCGGCTGCCCAGCATCTGCGCGCCGGCCCGCAACAGCGCAATCGGATTAATGCCCGGATGCCGCCAGAACCAGCGATCTTCGTAGCCCAGCAAGGCTTGCACGTAGAGCGGCGAGACCTGATCTGGCGTGGTCGGGTAACGCCATACGCCATTGTGGTCCGCGAACGCACGCAACGGGCTGCCGTCGCGCGCCGTGACCAAGGTGCTGGCATCGCCACCCTTTGGCAATGGCAGCGGGAACGCGACATCGAGTAACAGCAACGCCGACAGGATCGCGACCGTGCCCCAGCGCAGCCAGGGCAACAGGCGCAGCAAACGCGTATGTATCGGCGTTTTCATCGTCATCGGTGGAGGGCCAATACCCGCCCTATGGCTGCACCACCGTAATACTGGCCGGCACCGACTTGCCCACGCCGCGCAGGCTTGGCCGATACATGTCCTCCACCAGCGGCGGCGGCGCGGTGTAGCTGCCCGGCGTCACCGCGCGCACCAGATAGAACACCCGCGCCTTGCGGCCGGCATCCAGCTTCAATGCGGCGATGTAGCGGTCGTCGCGGAACTCCTCGTGGCGCACCTCGGCTTCGCTGGAACGCTCGGTGATGTTGATGCCGTCCACCACGATGTCGGCCCATTGCTTGCCATCGCCCAGGTTGAAATTCTCGATCTCGAGGCCAGCCGGCAACAGGTCGGTGAGCAGCGCATCCGGCATAGCGCGGTCAGCGGTGATGCTGACCCGGACGATCAGCGCCTCGCCCTCCTTCAGCGGCCCCGGCTTCCACGGTTTGCCGTCGGTGCCGAACAACTCCCGCTCGACCTTGATTACGCTGGCATCAGCTGCCGGCGCAATGCGCGGCACACCAGCCACGTCCAGGCTGGCATAGAACGGCGGTTCGCCATCCGGCACGAAACGCACGCCAGTTGCCAGCGCGGCGTAATCGAAATCACGGCCGAACGCCTTGGCGGCAACTATCGATTCCTCGACACCGCCAGCGGTGTATTTGCCCGCGACCAGTTTCTTCTGGTCGACCAGTAGCGCCTTGCCTAGCCGCGCAATCGCGATCTGCTCCTGCGTGCTGAGATAGAACCATGTCGACTTGCGGCGCGCGTCGAGTTCACGACCAAGATCGATCACCTGCGCATCGAACGCCGGCTTGGCATAGCCACGTTCATGGGTCAGCGCGATCATCAACGCGAGGTCGCGCACCGGGCTTCCGTAATCGCCGAGATAACCCGGGCGATCGCCCTTGAACGCGAAGCCATCGGCGATGGACTTTTCCCCGCGCGCCTTGTCGCCCTGCATCGCCAGCGCCAGGCCGAGGTGCACCAACGGCAAGCCCTTCAGCGCCTTCTTGCGGTCGTTGTCATACAACGCACGCAAGGTTCCCAGCGGTGCACGATTGACACGCGCAAGTACATAACCTGCATGCGCCTGGTAGGCGAACTTGAGGTATTCGCGATTGTCGCGACCGTAGAACTCATGGCCACCGGCCAGCAGGTCTTCGCTTAGCCGCTGCAATGCCTTCTGCAGTACCGCGTCGGGAATCGCGAAACCGCCCTCGCGCGCATCCAGCAGGAATTCGACGATGTAGGGCGTCAATGCGGGATCGACGTAATCGTCGTCGCCCCACATCGAGAAATGCCCGGACGACACTTGCATTGAAGCCAGCCGCCCGAACGCGCCGTCCATGCGTGCACGCCGCTTGGCGGCATCCAGCCCAGTGATGCCGAACTGCTTGGCGGTCGCCGCATCCAGTTCCAGCGCGGCATAGCCCTTGCTGGTGGTCTGCTCGGCACAGCCGTAGGGATAATCCAGCGCGCCCTTGAGCGCAGCGGCTATCGGCAACGGCGGCGCAGCACTGACCAACATGCGCGCACTGACCGAGCCCGGCATCAGGCCTTCAGCGAAATCCGTACCCAACGACACCGCTCCGCCCTCGCCCAGCACCTGCGTGCGTGAGCGCAATACCGATGGCCATGCCGGACGCACTGGCAGGTCGTACTTGCGATCAACCTTTTCACCGTTGCCATCCACGCGAATACGCACCTGCGCGACGCTGAAGCCCTCTTGCGCAGCCAGTGGGAAACTCACGGTCGACTTGGCTTCGACGCCGAGCTTGACCGAGGCACTGCCATCGCCAACCGATGCCGGGCCGATTCCGTCGACCTTGACCTTGAACTCACCGGGCTTGCCGGTGAAGTTGGTGATGTCCAGTGTGACTGTCGCGCGATCGCCGGGTGCCATCACCCGCGGCATGCTGGCCTCAGCGACGATCGGTGCACGCACCACGGTTTCTGCATCGCGATTGCCGTACTGCGTATCCGAGAACACCAACGCGGACACTCGCAACGTGCCGTTGAAATCGGGAACGTTGAGGGCGACCTTTGCATTGCCCTTCGCATCCAGTACGACCGGACCGGCGAATAGATCCACCGTTTGTACCCGCGCGGTTGGCCGGCGCGCCTGCGGCAATGCTGCAAGCGGCATGTCACCACCGAAACGAATTCTGGCGATGCCGCCCTCGAAGCTTTCGATCACCCGACCGTAGATATCGTAGGCGTCCACGCCGAGGCGCCGCTGCGCGAAGAAATGCTTGTTGGCATCCGGCACCGGGAAACGGGTGATGTTTAGGATGCCCACATCGACCGCAGAGATCGTGGCGTAAGCCTTCTTGCCGGCAAGCGCAGGCACGCTGACGGTGACCTGCAAGGGCTGTTCCGGTCGCACCTGCGGCTTGACCGCCAGGCCGACCGCGACTTGCCGGTCACGTCGATCCATTGGCACGAACGCCACGCCCACCGCACGCGCTGGGGTGATCTTGCTGACCGCACTGCCGCCGCGGAACACCAGCGCAGTGACATACACGTCATGGCGTTCCCAGTCCTTGGTGACCGGGATCTCGATCACGGTGCCGGGCTTCACATCGATCGCCTGCACGAACAGCATGCGGTCGCTTTCCACCATGATCAGGCCCTTGCCGGCATGCGGCGGGGTCAGTGTCGCCTTCAAAGTGTCGCCGGCACGATAGGAAGTCTTGTCCAGCGCCAGCTTGACCTTGTCGGGGCGTGCATCCAGCCCGCGGTTGGCATCGTCCCAACCCCAGCCGGCATGGAACGGATAGCGCATGATCAGCTTGGTCGCAGGGTCATACACGTCGATGCGGTATTCGCCCCACTCCACCGGGAAATCGAAACGCGCCGCGGTCGTGCCGGCATCGAGCGTCGTCACCTGCACGTTCTCGAAGCGGCGGGTAAAGTCGTAGTTCCAGCCAGTATCGTCGTCATGGCTCCAGTGGTAGTCACGATGCTCGCGCACCAGCGTCACCTTCAACCCCTTGGCCGGGCTTGGCGTGCCGTCGGCAGCGAAGCGCATCAGTTCGAAGCGTGCATTGGCGTTGGCATCAGCGCCATCCGCATCGTCGAACAGCGGGTGCACGCCGACCAGCGCAGCGGCCGGCCACAGCACGCGCTCCACGCTGCGATTGATGCTGCGTCCGCCGGATTCGTACAGGCTGCCGGAGACGATCGCCTTCACCGGGGTATTGCCCTTCACTTCCGCGGGCAGCGCGATGTCCTGTTCGAGCTTGCCTTGTGCATCCAGGGTGGCGTCGATCACATCCTTGGCTTCGCGCGGCAGTTGCACCGTGGGATCACCGAAGAAGTATCCCTTCGCGTGACCTGAAACAAGATCGGCAAGTGGATGCTGGTCGACAGTAACCGCGAGCTTGGCGGTGAACCGGTTGCCCGCTGCCGGTGCGCCGTACAGGTAGGCGCCGGTCGCACGCAGGCGAAACGGTTCGCCCGGATGCAGCACCGGATCGGCGCCGGCAAGATCCAGTTTCATGCGTTCGGGCAGGAATTCCTCGATACGCAGGGACATGCCCTGCACCGCTTCCTTGCTGGCCGGATCGGTACGGAATTCGACCTGCCACTTGCCGGTCGGCGCTTCCACCGGGATGGTTTTCTCGAATCGGAAATAGCCTTGCGCGCCAGACTCGATGCGAGACTCGACGAAGGTCTTGCCGTCTGGTTGCTTGAGCCTGACGAACAACGATTGCGCCTTGCCATTCTTCGCGACGACCGGCTTGCCGTCGTTGTCGCGCAGCAGCGCGGACACGCGCACAGTCTCGCCGGGGCGGTACAGATCACGGCCCGACCAGGCGAATACGTCGAACCAGGCCTGCTCACGACCGCTGACCGCGAACTCGGACAGGTCCAGCGCCGGCTGGTTGAACGGCAACATCGACACGTCCTTGCCGCGCGCAGCGGTAAGTACATGCGCCGCGTCCAGCGTGTAATCGAGCATCGCGTTGCCATTGGCGTCGGTCTTGCCCTTGAACACCGGCTCCCCACGTGCATCCAGCACCCGCAATTCCACATTGGCTAACGCATCGCCATCCTGCAGCGACGCCGTGTGCACAAAGAGTTTTTCCTTGTAGGCCCGCGCATGCAGGCCGATGTCACTGACGCTGAAGAATGCGGTGTCGTATTCGTCCTTGAACGCACCGGCTTTCTTCATCACTGCGAAGTACAGGCCTGGCTGCTGCAGTTCGGTGATGTCCTGGATCGGCAGGTAGGTCAACACGCGTTCGTTGCGCGCGCCGCCCAGCACGAAGCGGTTGACGTAGACGGGCTCTGCAAGCTTGCTGATCGGTGGGCGACTGTCCTTGTCATTCTCGTCGTACCAGGACGGATCCAATTCCCAACTACCGCGCCGGCCACCGCGCTGGTATTCGGCAAAGAACCGCGGCAGCGACGCGTCGCGCACGCGCATGAACTCCACATCGACCTCGGCCACGTTGACCGACACCACCGGCAGCCCACGCGAATCCTTCGCCGGTATCACGCTGCCTTGCGAGGCGAAGCCGACCGCCGGATCGAGCTCCCCGGTGAATACTTTCAGTTCAAGATCCTTGCCCAGCTTGCTGCCGTCCGCTGCGGTCAGTGCAGCCGACACGGTCAGGGTGAAATTCTGGTTCGGCTCGACATAGGGGAAGCGCAGCACCTTGCCGTTGTCATCCAGGGTCCAGCTGCTCTTCTGGTTGCTGGCAGCGCGGTCAAAGGTCAGCAGCTTGTCGAAGTCCTGGGTACCGACCAGCGGACGCGAGAACTCCACCGCGATCGCTAACGAGTCGCGGCCCTGGTCTGGATAAGTGCGGACCACGGCGAAGCCCTTCACGACCTCGTGTTTGGCCTGGATCGCCTCGCCGCTGCTCTCCGGCAACTGCCCGTCCTGGTTGCGCTTGCAGGCGGTGATTCCTGCCGCAAACGACAACGCCAGCAACAGCATCAGTCCCGTGCGCAATGCACGCGACGCAGAATTGCCATTCTCATTCCATCGGGTACGCATCTTGATTCCATCCATGCAAGGCACTATCGAGTATAGGACGCGAATTGGCGCGCGATGCGGCCTGTGTTGTACAAACAAAAAGCCCGGCGTACAGCCGGGCTTCTGTCTGGATCGAGGGCTTGCTCAGACTGCCGGAGGCGTGTCCTGCACAACTTCGCCAGCGGCACTGTCTGTCGATGTCGCGTTCGCATCCTCCTCCGCTTCTTCGTCCAGCGAGCCGTCCAGGCGTTCCACTGCCTGCAGCGTCTCGCCCTTGGACAGACGGATCAGGGTCACGCCCTGGGTGTTGCGGCCAACCCGCGAAATTTCCGATGCGCGCGTGCGCACCAAGGTCCCGCCATCAGAGATCAGCAGTACTTCGTCGCTGCTGCCCAACATGACCGCACCGACCAGCTTGCCGTTGCGCTCGGAGGTCTGGATGCCGATCACACCCTTCGTACCTCGCCCCTTGCGCGGATATTCCGAAAGCGGCGTGCGCTTTCCATAGCCGTTCTGGGTCGCGGTCAGGATGTAGGAGACCTCATCAAAGCCAGCATCCGTGGATTCGACAACATCGTTGCCAATTCCGATGCTGGTATCGATCACGTCTTCGTGCGCGTCATCATCGCCCTCGACCTCGATGCCACCTGCCGACTCGGCCACGATCAGGCTGACCACGTCCTCGCCCTTGTCCAGGCGAATTCCACGCACACCGGTGGCGGTACGGCCCATCGAACGCACGCGATCTTCGCCAAAGCGCACGGTCTTGCCGTTACTGGCGAACAGCATCACGTCGCGCTCGCCGTCAGTCAGCGCTACCCCAACCAGGGCATCGCCCTCGTCCAGGTTGATCGCAATCTTTCCGCGCTGCAGGCGATAGGCATATTCAGTCAACGGCGTCTTCTTGACCGTGCCGTTGCGGGTCGCAAAGAACACGAACTGGCCTCCGTCGTACTCGCGCACCGGCAGCACGGCCTGGACCCTTTCACCTTCTTCCAGCGGAATCCAGTTGATGATCGGCCGACCGCGGGCATTCGGGCCGGCATCTGGCAACTGGTACACCGGCAGCCAGAACACGCGACCAGCGCTGGTGAAGGTCAACAGGGTGTCGTGGGTATTGACCAGCCACAACTGGTCGATGAAATCCTCGTCCTTGGTCGACGCCGCACTACGGCCGCGGCCGCCGCGACGTTGCGCGCGATAGGCGCTGACCGGCTGGCGCTTGGCATAGCCCGAATGCGACAGAGTCACCACAACGTCTTCCGGCGCGATCAAGTCGAGGATGTCGAGGTCTTCCTCGCTAGCGCGGATCTCGCTGCGGCGCGCATCGCCGAACTCGTCCTTGACCGCGTTGAGCTCGGTGCGGATCACCTCGAGCAACACGTCAGGGTTCATCAGGATCTCGATCAGGCCGAGAATCTGCTCCAGCAACTGCCGATATTCCTCAGTCAGCTTTTCCTGTTCCAGCCCGGTCAGGCGATGTAGGCGCATCTCGAGGATTTGCTGGGCTTGGGTCTCGGTCAGCTGGTAGTGCGGCTCTGAACCAGAGTGCTCGACCAGTCCCACGCCCTTTGGCAGATCTTCCGGGCGCGATGCCTCGGCGCCAGCGCCGGCCAGCAATGCACCGACCAAGCCTGCTTCCCAGGTCCGCGCCAGCATGCGCTCTCGCGCTTCGTTGGGATTCGCCGAGGTCTTGATCAGCTCGATCATCTCGTCGATGTTGGCCAGCGCGACAGTCAGCCCTTCCAGGATGTGCGCGCGATTGCGGGCCTTGCGTAGTTCGAAGATCGTGCGGCGCGTCACCACCTCGCGGCGGTGGCGAACGAAGGCCTGCAGGATCTGCTTGAGGTTCAGCAACTGCGGGCGGCCATCGACCAGCGCAACCATATTAATGCCGAACGTCGACTCCATCTGGGTCTGCTGATACAGGTTGTTCAGCACCACATCGGCGGATTCACCGCGCTTGATCTCGATGTAGATGCGCATGCCATCCTTGTCGGACTCATCGCGCAGTTCGCTGATGCCTTCGAGCTTCTTTTCCTTGACCAGCTCGGCGATCTTCTCGATCAGCCGCGCCTTGTTGACCTGATACGGAATCTCGCTGACCGCGATCGCTTCGCGACCGTTGTCGGCGACTTCGATCTCGGCGCGCGCACGCATGCGCACCCGGCCACGGCCCGTGCGATACGCCACGTGGATGCCGCCAACGCCATTGATGATGCCGGCAGTCGGGAAGTCCGGGCCGGGGATGTACTCCATCAGGCCATCGATGTCGATGTCCGGATCATCGATCAGGGCCAGCAGTGCGTTCACCACTTCCGTCAGGTTGTGCGGCGGGATATTGGTCGCCATGCCCACTGCAATACCGGCCGAACCGTTAACCAGCAGGTTCGGGAACCGGGTCGGCATCACCGTCGGCTCGTATTCCTTCTCGTCGTAGTTGAGCTGGAAGTTGACCGTTTCCTTGTCGATGTCGGCCATCAGCTCATGGCTCAGGCGCGACATGCGCGCTTCGGTGTAACGCATGGCCGCAGCGGAGTCGCCATCGACCGAACCGAAGTTGCCTTGCCCGTCCACCAGCAGATAGCGCAGCGCGAACGGCTGCGCCATGCGCACCAGTGTGTCGTACACCGATTGGTCACCGTGTGGGTGGTACTTGCCGATCACGTCACCGACGATGCGCGCGGACTTGTAGTACGGCTTGTTGCTGTGCGCACCGAGTTCGTGCATCGCGAACAACACGCGCCGGTGCACCGGCTTCAGGCCATCACGGACATCCGGTAGCGCGCGCCCCACGATTACGCTCATCGCGTAATCGAGATAGCTGCGGCGCATCTCGTCTTCCAGGTTGACGGGAATGATTTCCTTGGCGAGCTCTGCCATCAGTGATCCACTACCTTGCGTCTAGATCTTGCGTTTTTCGGTGCCCACGGACGACCTGCGACATGCGGTCCGCACAGGCGTCGGGAAGGGAGTTTCAGCAACGTGAAATCATAGCATTTGAGCCGCCCAAAAGCACTCCGGATTTTCACGAAGAATCAATCAGTTAGCTTGCTTTATCGGGCCCACGCAGGCCATGACCACTCAGATGTGCCGAAACGGCTTTTTGCAGGAGCGCCCCGCGGGGCGTGAGAGCGCTTTAACGGCATCCCTGAAGAACGTCGAAAGCCATTTCGTCACACACCAAAAAGGTGACGCATGGATACTTCATCAGGCCGCTCAACTACACCCTTTTCGGTCACGATCGCATCGATCAGTTCGTGTGGGGTGACGTCGAACACCGGGTTCCAGGCAGCGATACCTTCGGCCACCGTGCGGCTGCCACCGACCCCGAACAGCTCGCCCGGATCACGCTCCTCGATCTCGATCACATCGCCGGATGGCGTGCCCATGTCGACCGTGGACGACGATGCGACGACCATGAACTTCAGGCCATGGTGGCGGGCCGAAATCGCCAGCTGGTAGGTGCCAATCTTGTTGGCAACATCGCCATTGGCGCAGATGCGGTCGGCGCCAACCACGACCCATTGCACCTGCCCGGTTTTCATCAGATGGGCTGCGGCCGAATCCGCGATCAAGGTTGCGTCGATGCCGTCCTGCTGCAGTTCCCACACGGTTAGCCGTGCGCCCTGCAGCCATGGCCGGGTCTCGCCTGCGAACACGCGCGTAATGCGGCCTTCCGCCACGCCGGCACGGATCACGCCCAACGCAGTTCCAAAACCAGCGGTGGCCAGCGAGCCGGTATTGCAATGAGTCAGCACGCCACTACCGGCCTCGATCAAGGCAGCACCCAAGGTGCCCATGGCGCGGTTGGCCGCGAGGTCTTCGGTTTCGATATCGCGTGCTTCGCGCTCAACCACGTCGCGCCAGTCAGGCCCCGCTTCACCCAGTGTGCGACGCATGCGTGCCAGCGCCCACGCAAGGTTCACCGCCGTCGGCCGTGCGGCATTGAGACGCTCCAAAGCAGGTTCGAGCTTGTGCGCGGCTTCCGCGCCATCGGGTGCGTCGATGCCACGTGCCGCCAGCACCACGCCCCAAGCGGCGGCAATCCCGATTGCGGGCGCACCGCGCACGGTCAGATCGCGGATGGCGGCAGCCACCTCGTCACTGCTTGCGCAGCTGCGGTACTCGACCACGAACGGCAGCTTGCGCTGGTCCAGCAACTCAAGAGCCTCGCCGATCCAGCGGATCGGGCGGATGCGGTCGTAACGGTCGAAATCAAGTTTGCTTCTCATGTCTGCATTATCGCGTAGCCGGACAGACGCTGGCCCCGACACGTGAAACCGGCGCCAAATGGGCGCCGGATGCTCTAACAGGACGGCAACCAAGCAGGTCTCAGTAGCTTCGGAAATCAGCCCGGCAACCGTCGGAGACCCAGATGCCGTTGCGCCCATAACCCCAACTGCGCCCCTGGATACAAGCCGAACTGGATATCTGGCGTACCAGTTGCACACCGGCACGTGTGTTCGCTGCGCACTCGCGCGTCCGCCCATCAATAGACTCACAACGGAAGACTTGGCCGCCGATGCCATGGTTGTTCCCGTAATAGCTGCCATTGCCACCGTAGTTGCCACCGCCGCTGCGGAAGTCAGCCCGGCAACCATCGGTCACCCAGACACCGTTGCGGTTGTAGCCCCAGTCCTGTCCCTCGATGCAACCGGACCTGGAAATCTTGCGCACCAGTTGCACGCCACCACGCGTGTCCATCGGGCAGGTTCGGTTGCGTCCATCATTGGACTCGCAACGGACCAGCTGGCCGTTACCGCCATAGTTGTTGCCATAGTTGTTGCCGTTGTTATTACCGTAATTCCCACCATAGTTACCACCGCCATTTCCAAGCAACCGGAAATCCGCGCGGCAACCTTGCGAGACCCAGATCCCGTTGCGGCCGTATCCCCAGCTGCGGCCTTCGATACAGGCGCTGCCGGAAATCTGCCGTTCAATCATCACGCGACCACCGCCAGTGGCACACTCACGCGTACGCCCGTCATTGGATTCGCAACGGATGGTGCCGCCGCTGGATCCGTAGTATTGCGGCGCAGCGGATGCCGGCATCGCAGCAGCGGCTAGAAAGGCCATGCCGAGCATGGACGTGTTGATCATCAGTGTGCGCATCGTGGTGTTCCTCCCGAGGATTTGCGTCGGCCTCTCAGTGTGGTGAGATTCGTCGACAGTTTCCACTTTAGTCACGACGTATTAACGCAAGGCGAAGAAACAACGGTCCACCGACATTGGACCAGCCTCCATTCAGGAAACTGGTCAGGCGCGTGGAAAGTCGAAAGCCAGCACATCCGCGATACGAAGCGTACCCAGCGCCCCCAGCATCGCCATCAACAAGCGGTCGATGCCAAGCGCAACACCCGCACAAGCCGGTAGCCCCGATGTCAGTGCTGCAAGCAACTTGGTATCCATCGGCGGCACACCTGCACCACGCATCTGGCGCACGCGAGCATCGTTGGCGAACCGCGCGGCCTGTTCTATCGAATCCAGTAGTTCGTGATAGCCATTGGCCAACTCCAGCGGCCCGAGATATAGCTCGAACCGCTGCGCGACCAAATGGCCCCCCGCATCACAAGCAATGCGCGCGAGTGCGCATTGACTGGCGGGATAGTCGACCACCGCAAGCATTTCATCAGACTTGAATTCTGGCTGCAGGCAATGGGTCATCAGCAGGTCCAGCCAGTCATCGCGGCCCAACCCTTGCGGGTCGATCACCACATCACCGAGTGCTGCCTGCAAGGTCGCGTCATCCGTGGTGAAAGGATCGATACCGAGTGCATCCCGGTACAGGTCGCGATAACGCACTACGCGCAGCTGCGCGCGTCGGCCGACCAGGGCCAATGCAGCCTGCACAAGCGTCGCGGCTTCCTCGATCAACTGCACATGATTCCAGCCAACGCGGTACCACTCGAGCATCGTGAACTCGGGATTGTGGCGGCCACCGGCCTCGCCGTCGCGGAACACGCGGCCCAGTTCGTAACAATCGCCGATGCCCGCCGCCAGCAGTCGCTTGAGCGCGAATTCCGGCGAAGTGCGCAGCCAGCGCGTGCACGGTGCGCCATCAGTGCGACCACTGAACTCCAGGGTGAACGAAGCGATGTTCGGATCGGTATTGCCAGCCTGCGACAGCACCGGAGTTTCGACTTCGAGCACGTCGCGTGCATGGAAAAATTCGCGAACCAGGCGATTGAGCCAGGCACGCAGGCGCATTGCATCGCGCGATGCGCTTGGCGTCCACGGTGCATCAACATCGATGCCGTCAGTCCAATTGGGGCCAGGCTGAAAGCGCATGCTCAACTGGCGTGATCCGCAAGGAACGCAAGCAAGGCCGCTTCGTCCCAAGTCTCGATGCCGAGCTCCTGCGCCTTGACCAGCTTGCTGCCAGCTGCTTCGCCGGCGACCACCAGCGAGGTTTTCTTCGACACGCTGCCCGCCACCTTGGCGCCCAACGCTTCGAGCTTCGCGCCAGCCTCGTCGCGCGACATCGCAGACAGGCCGCCGGTAAGCACCACGGTCTTGCCGGCCAACGGACCATCGGCGGACCGCTGCGGCGCACCTTCAGGCCAGTACATGCCGGCTGCCTGCAAGGCCGCGATGGCCTCGCGGTTGTGAGGCTCGGCGAAAAAGTGTCCGATGCGCGCGGCCACGATCGGGCCGACATCGGGAACTTGTTTCAACTGTTCCTCATCGGCGGCCATCAGCGGCGCCAGCGCACCGAAATAGCGTGCGAGCGTTTTCGCCGTGCTTTCGCCGACATCGCGGATACCCAGCGCAAACAGCAGGCGTTCCAGCGTGGTGGTTCGGCTCGCTTCGATCGCCGCGACCAGGTTTTCTGCCCATTTGGTCGCGATCTTTCCGGCCTTCACTGTTTCCGGAACTGTGCCAGCAGCTTCGTCGGCACGACGCTTCATGTCGATGAAATCGTCGACACCCAACCGGTACAGGTCGGCGATGCCATGCACGTAGCCGAAATCCACCAGCGCCTCGATGAAACGCTCGCCGAGCCCGTCGATATCGATCGCACGACGCGAGGCGAAATGGATCAGCGCCTGCTTGCGCTGTGCCGGGCACACCAGTCCGCCCGTGCAACGCGCAACGACTTCGGCTTCCTCGCGCTCGACAGCCGACCCGCAATCCGGGCAGTGACTCGGTAGCGTATACGGCGGATGCAGGGGTTGACCGGCAGCGTCGAGCGGACGCCGTTCCTCGATCACCCGCACCACTTCCGGGATCACGTCACCTGCGCGGCGCACGATCACGCTGTCGCCAACGCGCACGTCGAGCCGGGCGATCTGGTCGGCGTTGTGCAAGGTCGCGCGGGTCACCGTCACCCCGCCCACGTGCACCGGCGCCATCAGCACCCAGGGCGTGACCGCACCGGTGCGGCCGACATTGACCTCGATCGATTCCACCGTGGTCGTGGCTTCCTGTGCCGGGAACTTGTGCGCGATCGCCCAGCGCGGCGCACGCGAGACGAAGCCCATTGCACGCTGCTGGTCAATACGGTCGAGCTTGTAGACCACGCCATCGATGTCATATGGCAGGTCGTCGCGTGCTGCACCGATGCGTGAGTAATACGCCAGCAGACCTTCGACCCCAGTCGCGACATCGACCAGCGGACTCACCGCGAAACCCAGTTCGCGCAACCACGCCAATACCTGAGAATGAGTCGCGGGCAATGTTGAATCGGTTTCGCCCAGCGCATACGCGTAAAACGCCAGCGGACGCCTTGCGCTGATCCGAGAATCCAGCTGCCGCAGTGAGCCGGCGGCACCGTTGCGCGGATTGGCCATGGGCTTTTCGCCAGTATCGCGGGCACGCGCGTTGTAGGCTTCGAATCCGACACGCGGCATGTAGACCTCGCCGCGGACTTCCAGCACGTTGGGTGCGTCGCCGCGCAGGGTCAGCGGGATCGAACGGATCGTGCGCAGATTGGCGCTGACATCCTCGCCGGTCGCGCCATCACCGCGGGTTGAGCCGCGTACGAAGGTTCCATTTTCGTAACGCAGGCTGATCGCCAAGCCATCAAGTTTGGGCTCCACCGAAAATACCGGTGCGGCATCGCCGGTTTCTTTATCGATCCGGGCCACGAAGTCCGCGACTTCCTCATCGCTGAACGCGTTCGACAGCGACAACATCGGCACTGCATGCGCGACCTGTTCGAAGCGCCCGGAAGGCGCATCGCCGATGCGTCGTGTCGGAGAGTTGGGATCGGCGTACTCGGGATGCGCGGCCTCAAGCGATTCAAGCTCGCGCAGCATCGCGTCATATTCGATATCCGGAAGGTCCGGATCGTCGAGCACGTGATAGCGATGACTTGCGTCGTTAAGCCGACGGCGTAGTTCGTTGATGCTTGCGTGGATATCGGAAGTGGAAGCCATGCGGACTCTGGTTCCTGCCGTCATCCCGGCGAAGGCCGGGATCCAGTTTTCTGAAGCCGGAGCTGTACTCCAGCATGCGCCGGAGTCACCAACACCATCACCAGCGCGTCGGCTTGCTTAAGGGCGCCGCCTGATGCTGCCGGTCATATCCGCGCAGCTCGTCGCGGATGTGCTGGATGCGCTGGCGGCCGAGTGCATTGCGTTCTTCGTCCAGCACCACGCCATCCAACAGTTCAGACATGCGTTGCGCGGCTGGCAGCATGGTGTCCCAGGCATCCAGTGCGGACAGCGGCGCCGGCAAGGTCAGGAAGAACGCGATTGCCGGGGTTTCCAGCTCGGCGATGCTGGCCATCTCGAAGCTGCCCGGCTTGATGATGTTGGCAACGCTGAACACCGGCCCCTGCTCCGGGCGACCATCGACCATGCGGTGGAACACGTCCATGTGACCGAAGGTCAGGCCCGCTTTTTCGGCGGCAACCACGATGTCCTGGCCGCGCAGCTTGGTCCCGGCCTTGGCTGCGACATACAGCGAGACGATGCGATCAAACTGGTCGGAGTTGCGCTTGCCCAATTCGCTGGTGGCCGGACCTCCATTGGGCAACGGCAGTTCGTCCTGGCTGCCTTCGTCCACCGGCTGGCCCCAACTGCCAGCCAACTGTTCACCCAACGAGGGCTCCTGTCGCGCGCCCTCACCGCGATCACCACCATCGGCACGTACATCGCGCCGGCGTTTCGAAGCCTTGCGGCCACGACCGAAGTAGATGATCGCGCCAAACAGCAGTGACATTGCGACTGCAATACCGATGCGCAACAGGGTCATGTCAGACATCCAGTCCTCCTTGTTTTTTACGCAGCGCCGGCAAGGCGCGCAGCCTCGGCGAGATCGACGGATACCAAACGGCTCACGCCGGGCTCGCGCATGGTCACACCCGACAATTGCTGCGCGGCTTCCATCGTCGCCTTGTTATGGGTCACGAACAGGAACTGTACCTGCTCGCTCATCTCGCTGACCATGTTGGTGAAGCGGGTGACGTTGGTTTCGTCCAGCGGTGCATCGACTTCGTCCAGCAGGCAGAACGGCGCCGGATTGAGCCGGAAGATTGCGAATACCAGCGCGACCGCGGTCATCGCCTTCTCACCTCCGGACAGCAGCGAGATGCTGGACACGCGCTTGCCGGGCGGGCGCGCCATGATGGTCACGCCCGCATCCAGCAGGTCTTCGCCGGTCAGTTCCAGGTAAGCATGGCCGCCGCCGAACAGGCGCGGGTAGAGCTCCTGCACGCCGCTGTTGACGCGGTCGAACGTGTCCTTGAAGCGGCCGCGGGTTTCGCGGTCGATCTTGCGGATCGCGTCTTCCAGGGTGTCCAGCGCCGTGGTCAGGTCGGTGTCCTGCGCATCCAGGTAATCCTTGCGCTGCGCCGCTTCGGCATGCTCGGCGATGGCGGCCAGGTTGACTGGTTCCAGCCTGCGCAGTTTCGCGTCGAAATCGGCGACCGCCTTTTCCCAAGCCGGCGCATCGGCATCCTCGGCAAGTGTGGCGACCACATCTTCCATTATGAAACCGGCTTCGACCAAGGCACCCGAGAACTGGTCGGCCTTCAGTACCAGCGCCTGCTGGTCCAGCTTGCGCTGGCTGATCGCTTCGCGTTGCTGCAGGGCCTGCGCATCGCGTTGCTGGCGAGTCTGTTCGAAGCCGCGCAGTTCGTTGTCGATGCCTTCGAGCGCCGAACGCGCCGCGGCCAATGCCTGCTCGGTGCGTACGCGTTCGCTCAGCGCCGCTTGCCGTTCATCTTCCAGCGACTTGACCGGCGCATCGCCGTCGATGAGTTGCGACGCCAGTTCACCCAGGCGTGAATCAAGCTGGCCGCGCTGGTTACCCATGCGTTCCAGCGCCTGCGCCAGCGCCACGATCTGCGCGCGCTGCGACTCGACCGTCAAGGCCAGCGCGTGCGCCACATCGCGCGATTCGCGCGCCGCGTTGCGGGACGCATCACGCGCTTCGGTGATGTCGCGGCGCTCGCCATCCAGCACCTGCCGCGCGGTTTCCAGTTCACCCATGCTGGCAACCGCAGTCTCGACCCGTTGGCGGGCTCCGCGGGCCTGCTCATTACCAGCTTCAAGGGTAGCGGCAAGTTGCGCGAGTTCGGCTTCGATGCGCTCGATCCGGCCACGCGCAGAATCCAGCCGTCCTTGCTGGCTCTGCAGCTGACCGGCAAGTTCGGACACGCCGCGATGGGCCAGGTACAGCGCGCGCTGGGCGTCCTCACGCTGTTGTTCGGCAGCCAGCAATTGATCGCGCAGCGCAGTCAGCGATGCATCGAGTTCGCGCTCGCGGGACACATGAGCTTCGATTTCGACGCGCAGCGACTGGATGTCTTTTTCACGCAGCAGCGCGCCCTGCTTGGCGGCGCCCGAGCGCAACACGCGTACCCAACCATCACCCAGACGTTCGCCGGCGCGGGTAATGACTGATTCGCCATCGCCCAATCGCGCCTGCAGGGTGCGTGCATCGGCCAGGGTTTCCGCAGCATGCAGTTTCGACAGCAGGCGACGGATCGCCAGCGGTCCCTGCACCTTGCTCGCCAGCGAACTTGGCGCGAAATCGGCCGCACCGGATTCGGTGGACACCAGCGCAAGCCGGCCATCGGCAAGCTCACAGAGTGCATCGACCAGTGTTTCCGGCTGATCGACCAAGACGCCTTCGATCAACTGGCCGAGCGCGGCTTCCACCGCATTTTCCCAACCGGATTCGACCTGCAGGCGTTCGCCGACACGGGCAGCATCGTCCAGTCCGCGCTGCTTGAGCCAAGCCACCGCGGCGCCCTGCTCCTGCCCGAGCGCGGCCTGCTGCAAGGTTTCCAGCGAGGCCAAACGACCACGCGCGGCCTGCGCCTGCTTGCGCAGCTCGGCCAGATCGGCCTGGCGCGTGCGTTGTTGTTCCTGCAGGCCGGTCAAGGTTTGCTTGCGGGTTTCCACGTCACTGGTCAGGCCGTCCAGCGCGGTCTTCTGGCCGTCGTGCTGGCCCTGCAAGGTAGTGAATGCTTCGCTCAACGCGGTCAGGTCGAGGCCCGTGCGCTCGGCACCGAGCTGCTCGCGGCGGCGGTCGGCGTCGAGGATTTGCCGGTCCAGGTGTTCGATGCGGGTACGTTCGACATCCCCGGCGCGCGTGGCCTCGGCCTGCGCCTTGCTATGAGCATCCCAGCGCTGCTGCCAATCGGCCAGGCGCGCTTCGGCATCACGCCAGGCATCCTGGCGGGCGCCATCGTCGGCCTGCATGGTCGCCAGTTGTGGCTCGGCGTCGGCCACGGATTCATGCAGCACGTCGAGCTTCTGCTGGTCGCCACTGATGTGGCCGCCAATTTCGCTGAGTGCCGATTGCGCTTCGTCGCGCGCACGCTGCAGGCGCGTCGCCAGCTCGCGCTGATGGGCGATCTGTTGTTCAACCCGGGCTAGCGTACTGCCGACCTGATAGACCGATGCCTGGGCAACATTGAGTGCTTCGCTGGCGCCATCGCGGCGACCACGGCCGGTTTCCAACTCGCGCTCAGCTTCGCGCTGTTCGGCAATCAACTGCTCAAGTCGGGTCTCGTCTTGTGCCAGTTTCTCGCGCAAGCGCTGCAGCTTGGTGTCCAGCGTGCGGAACTCGAGCGCCTTCCACTCGGCATCCTTGATCCGGCGTTCGGCCTGGATCGCGGTGTATTGCTCGGCCTGCTTGGCCTGGCGGGCCAGGTGCTGCAACTGCTTGGCCACTTCCTCACGCAGATCGCCAAGACGATCAAGATTTTCGCGGGTATGCCGGATGCGGGTCTCGGTCTCCTTGCGGCGCTCCTTGTACTTGGAGATGCCGGCGGCCTCTTCCAGGTAGATGCGCAGTTCCTCGGGCTTGGCATCGATAACCTGCGAGATCATCCCTTGTTCGATGATCGAGTAGCTGCGCGGCCCCAAACCGGTGCCGAGGAACAGGTCGGTGATGTCGCGACGGCGGCAGCGGGTGCCGTTGAGCGCATACAGGCTCTGGCCATCGCGGCTGACCGTACGCTTGACCGAAATTTCGTTGAACGCCGCGTACTCGCCGGTGATCGTGTGGTCGGAGTTGTCGAAGATCAGTTCCACCATCGCCTGCGACACCGGCTTGCGCGTGGAGCTGCCGGAGAAGATCACGTCGGTCAGCGAGTCACCACGCAGGCGGCTGGCCGCGCTCTCGCCCATCACCCAGCGGATCGCATCGATGATGTTCGACTTGCCGCAGCCGTTCGGCCCAACCACGCCGGTCATGTTGGTCGGCAGGTGAAGGGTGGTCGGATCGACGAAGGACTTGAAACCGGCGAGCTTGATGGTGGACAGGCGCATGCGGCGGCGGTATTCCCGGCCACGGCAACGGACCGTGGCAATCAGATAAACAAGATTAGATAAATCCTCTAATTAATTGATTCAATTAGAGGAACGTGACCGGCATTCATTGGTCAATCCACGAGTATAACGGGCCTAGGCGATCAAGCGCTCGCCCGAATCGCGATCGAAAAACAGCACTTGTCCGCTCCGGAGCGAGAAGCCGACCGTCGCCCCGGTCTCCGGCATGCGCTCCGGCGGCAATCGCGCAACCAGTGGCAAGCTGCCATGACGCAGGTTCACGAAAATCTCGTTACCGACCGGTTCCACCGTCTCCACCACTGCCGTCAACGATGCGATCGCAGCCTCGGCCACCGGATGCAGGTGCTCAGGACGAATCCCCACCACGACATCTTTCTGCAGCCATGCTTCGGGAATTTTGATGTCAGGCAACGCCAGCGGTGGCAAGCCGTCAGTGTGCAGGACCAGCCCATCCGCCCGATGCAGCCGCCCACTGATTACGTTCATTGCGGGGCTACCGAGGAATGTTGCCACGAACAGGTTGGCCGGGCGCTCGTACAGCGCCATCGGCGTGTCGATCTGCTGGATCTGCCCGTCCTTCAGCACCACGATGCGCTGGCCCAGGGTCATCGCTTCGATCTGATCGTGGGTCACATAGATCATCGTCGTGCCCAGCCGGGCATGCAGCCGCGCGATTTCGGCGCGCATGCCGGCGCGCAGCTTGGCGTCCAGGTTCGATAGAGGCTCGTCGAGCAGGAATACCTGCGGCTGGCGCACCAGCGCCCGCCCCAGCGCAACCCGCTGGCGTTGTCCGCCCGACAGTTGCGCGGGCTTGCGTTCCAGCATGCTGCCCAGCTCCAGCACATCCGCGGCCTCGCGCACGCGGCGCGTGATCTCGTCGCGCGGCATCCCGCGCAGTTCCAGCGCGAAGCCCAGGTTGCGAGCGACATTCATATGCGGGTACAGGGCATAGCTCTGGAACACCATCGCGATATCGCGTTCCTTTGGCGGCAGGTCGTTGACGATGCGCTCGCCGATCCGCAACGTGCCGGATGAGATCGATTCCAAACCGGCGATCATCCGCAGCAGGGTGGATTTACCGCAGCCGGACGGGCCGACCAGCACCACGCGCTCGCCGTCGGCGACCTCGAAACTCGCACCCACCACGGCGACATGCCCATCCGGATAGACCTTGCGAACCTGCTCAAGCTCGACTCTTGCCATCGATCACCTCGTGGTTGTCGATCCTGCGGACACCGCGTCGTGCAAAGCCGGTGCGACCGCGCTATTCTGCCATGTAACCGATTACATGAATGCCCCTGATGAGTGAATCCGAGCGCGAATTCCCACCCGGCTTCCTCTGGGGCGCAGCCACCGCCGCCCACCAGATCGAGGGCTCGCCGTTGGCAGATGGCGCCGGCCCCAGTATCTGGACCCGCTTCGCGCATACCCCGGGCATGATGCACAACGGGGACACCGGCGATGTCGCCTGCGACCATTACCGGCGCTGGAAGGACGATGTCGCGCTGATGCGAGAGCTTGGCCTGCAGGCCTATCGGTTCAGCGTCTCGTGGTCGCGGATCCTGCCCGCGGGCACCGGTGCGGTTAACCAGAAAGGCCTGGATTTCTATTCGCGGCTGGTCGACGAACTGCTGGCCAACGACATCGAGCCCTTGCTGACGCTCTACCACTGGGACCTGCCGGCGGCACTCGACGACCGCGGCGGCTGGCTCAACCGCGACAGCGCCGACTGGTTCGCGGAATACGCGAGCGTGCTGTATCGCGCACTGGATGGCCGCGTGAGGAAGTGGGTGACCCTCAACGAACCGTGGGTGATCACCGATGGCGGTTACCTGCACGGCGCACTCGCCCCGGGCCACCGCAGCCGTTACGAGGCGCCCATCGCCAGCCACAACCTGATGCGCGCGCACGGCGCGGCGGTCAAGGCCTACCGCGAACTCGGCGAGCATGAGATCGGCCTGGTGGTGAACATCGAGCCGAAGCACCCGGCTACCGACTCCGCCGAGGACGCCGCCGCAGTGCGCCGCGCGCATGCGTACATGAACGAGCAATACCTGCACCCGGCCCTGCTCGGCCACTATCCCGCGGAACTCAAGGAAATCTTCGGCGATGCCTGGCCGGACTGGCCGGCCGAAGATTTCGAATTGATCAAGCAGAAGCTCGACTTCGTCGGCATCAATTACTACACCCGCTGCGTTTCCAAGGCCGCCGAAAGCTATCCGCTCAACACCGGCGTGGTCCGGCAACCGATGGGCACCTACACCGAGACCGGCTGGGAGGTCTTTCCCCAAGGCCTGACCGAGCTGCTGCTTTGGTTCAAGCAGACTTATGGCGATCTGCCGGTCTATATCACCGAGAACGGCGCTGCCTTCTTCGACCCACCGACTGCGGACACCGATCCAGCCACCGGCCAACGCCGGGTCCGCGATCCGTTGCGCACCGACTACCTGCGCAAGCACATCGGCGCGATCCACGACGCGATCCAAGCCGGCGTGGACGTGCGCGGTTACATGTTGTGGTCGCTGATGGACAACCTGGAATGGTCGCTCGGTTATTCCAAGCGCTTCGGCATGGTCCACGTCAACTACACAACCCAGGAACGCACACCGAAGGACAGCGCACGCTGGTATTCGCAGGTGATCGCCAGCAACGGGCGTTCGTTGACGGATCCGTTGCCTTACTGAGCCGCTGGTCCGGCGGCGATGTCGATCTTCGCCGGCAATTGGTTAATGCGGACTTCGCCATGCTCGATGGCGCGCTCGATCACGCGTGCGCCACCGCGCACATGGCCGCTAGCCCACGGTTCCGGCAGTGACAGCACCAGGCCGCCTTTCGGCAAACGAAGTCCTACCGGTACGGCGAGGCGCAGGACCCCATCGACTTTCTGCAAGGTGTAATCCAGCCGGCCTTGCGGCGTGCGCAGGCCTTCAACGGCAACACCCCCGGCTTGCATCCATTCGGCAGGAATGCCTGCGGCGATCACCAATGCGTCGTCGCGTTCGCGGCTGTAGGCGAACATGTCCAGCACCGAGCGCATGTAGTCCGACGCCACCCAGGCATGCGGCAGGTCACCCAGAAAGAACGGCGTGCGCGGTGTTCGTGAAACCACTTCAGCCCACTGGTTCCAGCCACGCGGTTGCTGGTCGGCGATGAAGTAGTCCAGCGCTTCGCCTGCACGCTCGCGCCAACCCAGGCGTACGAAGGTACCGACCGTGCGCAGTTCGTAAGGCGTGTAGTCCTTCCATTCGCGCTTGCCATCGCGGCGCTGCACGAATTCGCGCCAGTAGCGCTCGAAGGTGTTGTGCAACAGGTCCTGCGGCAGGTTGGCCTGCTCGCCGCCGGGCGCCAAGGCAATGGTGGACGAGGTCGGGTCGAAATCGCCCAGTTCCGCCGCACCCGGCAGATAGTCGATGGCGTGTGCATGCGTAGCAACATCCAGCGAGGCGTACAGGTCCGCACGGAACTCGTCACGGGACGCGGCGAAGCGGCGCGCAGCCTCCTCGCGGCCAAGCCATTGGGCGATCGCCACCGCATCCTTGTAACCGCGCAATACCCAGAAATCATCCCAATACGAATGCATCGGCTTGGCCGAATAGCCCTCATGGCTGATCGACGCCGGCATCAGTCCGAAGAACGCCGGATTCACATTACGATTCGTTTCGGTGCGCTCACTGAGGCGCAGTTCGTCCATGTATTTGACCGCGCCAGTCACCTTTGGCCACATTGCTTCCAGCAACGCGCGATCACCGGTGTAGCGGTACTGCTCGGCTACCGCATGGATCAGCTCGCCCTGGCTGTCGTTTTCCGGCACGGGATCGCTGCCGCGGTCATCCACGCAGCATGGCACCTTGCCATTGGCGAACTGGTAGGGCGCGTACCAACGCAGAAAGTCGCCGGCCACGTCCTCGCGGCCCATGCGCAACAGGCCTTCGCTGATCATCGCGCCGTCGCGGATCCATGCGCGTGCGTACGAGCGCGTGCCCGGCTGCAGGCGAGGGCCGGTGCGGCTGACCAGCATGTTTGCCAGCGCGGTGCGCAAGGTGTCGATCAGCGGCTTGCCAGCGGCCGGCACCTGCAGTTTCACGCGGTCGAGCTTGGCATGCCATTGCGCGGCGACCCGGGCACGCAACACCTCCACATCAGCAGGCGGCACTGGCGGCATCTGCTCGCTTCCGTAGAGCAGCGAACGCCAATCAAAACTGCGGGATTCGCCGGGTTGCAGGCGCACGCCGAACAGCATCGCGCCCGATGCCAACCAGGTGGCATCCTCGACCGTATCCGTGCCGAACATGGCAAGCCCGAGACCGCTGTCGAGGCATGTGGCGCACGCCTTCGACCAATCGATCGTCGCCAGGCGAGACACCACCTCGCCACTGTCGAAATTCGTCGCGAACGACAGTGCCGGTTTCTGCGATGTCCGCAGCAGCAGCCTGCCCTTTTCGACCACGCTGCCTTCGCGCACGCTCAGCGCATCGATCCGACTCACCCCGCCCACCGTGTTGAGGAACTGACTCGGCGGGTTGACCTGGAAAGGCCTGACTGCAAGCACCAGCACGTAATCGCGGGGTGTCGTGCTCGTGTTGGAAAGCCGGTAGCCGCCATGCAAGTGGGCCGCGTCGTCCTCCTGCGAGGCGAATGCGGTGATGTCGAGTGCGAAACCGGGATGCGACCAATGCACGCTCGGGATCGGCAGGTAATCGTCCTGCAGCGACTGTGTCGTCTTGACGTCGGCCCAGCCGACGAGCCTGCCATCGACGACCACGAACGGTTCGATGCTGGGCGCGCCCTTGGCCAATTCGATCGCGCCGTCCTCGCCGATCAGGCCCTGCTCGAGGCCGCCATCGACACCAACAATCGTCCAGTACGGCTGTTCGCCAGAAAAACCGCGCGGAAACGTGCCTCGTGGTGCGACCGCGGCTACTGCCTTGACGAAATCGTTCGGTGTAGCGGCGTATGCCAATGGCTGCACCGCGATCTCTTGCAGTCGCGCGCGCGTCTTGCCGAGCGGGCGCACGCGCAACCAGCGCGCCTCCTGCTCTGGCAGCGCAATGGGATCATCGCCGCCATTGCTTGCATGCACCGTGCGCACGCTGCGCCAGTGCTGGCCATCCTCGGAGAGTTCCAACGCGTAGTCCGCCACTGGTTGGCCCGAAGCCCAACTCAGGATGGCACCACCGAATTCGCGTAGCCGCCCGAGGTCATAGCGCCAGCCCGTGGCGTCCTGCACCAGATTGCCGGCAAGCGGCGCGCCATCATCTGTTGGCAATTCGCTGAATGCCAACTCGTCGATGCAGGCACTGCCCTTGCCACCACCCTTGCCTGCGCTGATGGTCAACTCGAAGCTTTCGCTGGCCTGCAGCGTGCGGTCCTCGGTTGGCCCCCAGGCAAAATCAATTTGCCGCTTCTTGAGCTTCGTGGCCGTCCATGTTTTCGGCAACAGCATGTTCGGTTGGTTGCGCCACCACACATTGTCCCCGCTGGCATCGGCCAGTTTGAATTCCAGGTTGTTGGCTGGCCCTTCGCCACGCAGGAACATGCGGAATTCGTAGTTGCCTGGATAACGCATCGGCAACGTGCGGCGCGCGACCGCATAGCCCGACACGCCGTTGAAGTCATAGTCCAGGCACAGTCCCTTGCCCTTTTCGCCATCGACCTGGCGCAAGCTCGCGCTGACGCTGTCCGAGGCAGTCGCCCGCCAGGCGGACATGTCCTCGAAACCGTCGAGCAGTCGCGACTGTTGCGCATGCGCGGCGGACGCCGCGAGCAACAGCCCGGCCAACACAATACCTCGCCTCACCCCTTGACGCTCCCGACCAGCAAGCCCTGGATGTAGTAACGCTGCAAGGCCAGGAACAGCACGAGCACCGGCAATATGGTCACCACCGAGCCTGCCATCATCAGTTCGTTGTCCTGCACGTGCTCGCGCGACAGCGACGCCAGCGCCACCGGCAGGGTCTGCAAGCCCTGGTCGCTGAGCACGATCAGCGGCCACATGAAATCGTTCCACGCGCCGAGGAAACTGAAGATCGCCAGTGTCACCAGAATTGGTTTCAGCACCGGCAGCACGATCTGCCAGAAAATCCGCCATTCGCTGGCGCCGTCTACGCGCGCGGCATCCAGCAGGTCATCCGGGATCGATCGCGAGTACTGGCGGACCAGGAAGATGCCGAAGATGCTGGCCAGTCCAGGCACCATCGCGCCGGCATAGGTATTGATCAGGCCCACCTGCTTGAGCAGCAGGAACAGCGGCATCATCGCCACCTGACCCGGAATCACCAGCACTGCCAGCAATGCGCGGAACGTGCGCTCGCGACCGCGGAATTCGAGCTTTGCGAAAGCGTAGCCGGCCAGCGTGTTGAGCAAGAGCGAGATCAGGGTCACCACGGTGGCGATCATCGCGCTGTTGGCCAGGTAGCGCCCCATGCCGGCGCGCACGAACAGTTCGCGATAGTTCTGCAGGCCGGCATCGAGCGGCAGCAGCGGCGGCGGGAAATGGCTGGCTTCGCCCGGTTGCATGAAGGACACCGACAGCATCCACAGCAACGGAAACGCGCTAAGCACGGCCAGCGCGACCAGCAAGCCATTGATAAGCGCCGATGCGATGCGACGGTCCATGCCTAGTCCACCCCGCGTCGGCGCGCGAACCACAACAGGCCGGTGGTCGCCACGGTCATGATCGCGAACAGCAGGAAGGCCACGGCAGAAGCATTGCCCAGGTTCCACCACTTGAAGCCTTCTTCATACATGAGGTACAGCACGCTGACCGTACTTTGCAGCGGACCGCCCTGGGTCATCACGTAGGGCTCAGCGAACAGCTGGAAATAGCCAGCCATGGTCAGGATGCCGACCAGTACCAGCACCGGGCCGAGCATCGGCAGGGTGACGTGGCGGAACTGCTTCCAGGGCGAGGCGCCATCGATGCGCGCGGCTTCGTAGAGGTCCTCCGGAATGCCCTGCAGGCCGGCCAGGAAGATGATCATGTTGTAGCCGAAGTTCTTCCACACCGCGAAAAGGATAATAGTCGGCATGGCCCAGTGCGGGTCGCCCAGCCAGTCCACCGGCGCGATGCCGAGCAGCGACAGGCCCCAGTTGGCCATGCCGTAGGTGGTGTGGAACAGGTAGCGCCAGATCACCGCCACCGCGACCACCGTGGTCACCACCGGCGCGAAAAACGCGGTGCGGAACACCGGCTTGAAACGCGCCAGTTTCGAATGCAGCAACATCGCCGCGCCCAGTGACACCGTGATCGACAGCGGCACGCCGACCAGCACGAAATAGAACGTATTCCCAAGCGCCTTCCAGAACAGCGGGTTGTGCAGCAACGTCCAGTAATTGCCCAAGCCGACGAAACGCAGGTTGTGGATGTCGGCCAATGCGTAGATGTCGAAATCGGTCAGGCTCAACATGAATGCCGCCAGCACCGGGATGCCGAAGAACAACGCGATCACGCCCAGCGCGGGCGCGGCAAACATCCAGCCTGCGAGCCCTGCTTTCATCGCGTCGCCTTCGTGACTTGCCCGCGGTCGAGCATCCAGCGGCGCTTGGCCAGGATCGTGTCAGCACGCCGGTCCATTTCCACTGCCGCCTGATCCACCGTCAGCCCGCCGCTGGCCAGTTGCTCGCCGACGATCCTCATCTCCTGTGCGATGCGCTCCCACTCCGGCACCTTGGGCGCCGGCACCGCCCGTTCCAACTGGTCGCGGAAGGCACGCGCATACGGATCATTCGCCAATGCCGGCACGGTCCACGGCGAACGTCGTGGCGGCAGGTCGCCGGTCAACGCATGCAGGCGAATCTGCTGCGCAGGCGCGGACAGGAAGCGGATCAGTTCCCACGCCGCGCGCTTGTGCGTGGACTGGCTGAATACCACGAAACTGGTGCCACCGGCGATCGATGCACCGGGGCCATCCGGACCGGGCAGCGGCATGGTCATCCACGCATCCTGAAGTTCAGGTGGCAGGCGCTTGCGGAATTCGGCGATGTTCCATGGCCCGCTGATATAGAACGCGAACGTGCCATTGCCGAATTCGTCCCAGACATTGGAGATACGCGTGTTGTCCACGCGCGGCGCGAGGTTCTGGTCGAACAATGATCGGTAAAAAGCCAGGGTGCGGTGGAAGCCCGCACTGCGGAAGTTGCCGTAACGCCCGCCGTTGCGGAGCAGTGGTTCGGGTTGCTGGACCGCCAGGTTGAGCAACGGTTCAAACTCGTTGAGCGGCAACAGGATGGCGAATTTCCCTGCGCCAGCGCGCTGCTTGATCGCAGTCATCGCGGCGCGCCATTCCGGCCATGTCCGTGGTGGCGCGTCGATGCCCGCCGCATGCAGCAGGTCGCGACGGTAGTACGGGATCCGTGTTTCTACATACCAGGGCACGGCATAGGTGTGGCCATCGATCACGCCGCTGTTCCAGGCGCCATCGAAGAAGTCCGCGCGCGCAAAGCCAGGGCTCGCCGCGATGCGCGCATCCAGCGGTTCGAGCGCGCCCAGCGCGGCGAACTCGGCAATCCAGGTATTGCCCAGCGGCACCACGTCCGGCAGCGCATCGCCAGCATAGGCGGTCAGCAACTTCTCGTGTGCGGCGGTCCATGGCAGCTGCTGCAGATCCACCCGGATGCCCGGATTGCGGCGCTCGAATTCCGGGATCAGCTGCGCGACGACTTCGCCTTCGTAGCCCATCGCCCAGAAACGCACGACCTCGCGGCCATCGCCATGCTCGCGCGTGCAACCTGCAAGCGCGAACAGGATCACGATCACTGACGAGAGTCTCAGTGACGTATCCCAAGTGACGAAGCCACGCATCGGCGTCTAGCCGCCGGCAGCCGCGGCCGGAGCTTGCGGTTGTCGCGCCGGCGGGGGCTTGGTCGCTGGAGTCTTGCGGACAGGAGTGGCCGGACGGATGGGCACCACGCTGGCGCCCAGCCATCCGCCGCGAAAACCGGCGCGCTGCAAGCCCTTGCGGATGTGCAGGTTGCGACGCATGACGTTCCACACGAATTCGCTGCGGTGGTTCTCGATCATCAACACGATCGGACCCTGGTCGATACCGAGGTAGTCGCTATCCACCCAACCCATCGGCGTGATCCGCCCGTGGTGCAGCTTGGCGTCGGTGAAATCGAAGCTCGGGTTGAACGCATCCAGGAACCCGTACTCGCCATAGATGTCCTTGCCATAGCGTTCGTGCATCTGCGTGATCGCGGGAATCACGATCTCCGGCGCGAAGGCGATCGAACCGGCTGCCGCGGTCGGCGTGATGGTGCCATCGTCCAGCACGTATTCGATGCCGGCGCCGCGCGCGGCATAGGTGCGGAACAACCGGGTCTGGCCATCGAACTCGAAGCTGGCGTCAACTGGCCCGTCGCTGGCGCTCAGCCCCCAGACGTTCTTGCCGTAGCCCTTCCAGCCGGCCGCATTCTCGATCGCGTAGCCGCGTTGCGAATACACCGCGCGACGGCTGTTCTCGAAATAGTCGATGCCACGACGATGCATGTACTCGTCCTGGATACCGCGGAAATCGATCCAGACCTGCGAATACTGGTGCCCGAACATCGGCGGGAAGCTGAGGTGTTCGTCGCCATGGAACTTGCCCCAGGTGCGGTCGTAGGTGGAGGTCCAGGCGTCGTAGGCATCCTTGTCGATTGGATGGGTAGGCGAACCAAGCGCGAGGATATAAACCAGGATGGCCTCGTTGTAGCCCTGCCAGTCGTACTTGAGCGCGCCCTCTTCGGGCGTCCAGCCCATCGAGATCAGCGGCTTGCGTACCTGCGCCCACGGCCACTCCACGCGCGCGTAGATCTTCTCGGCCAGCTTGCGTATCTCTGCCTCGCTGCCGTCCTGGCGGTCGTAGTAGCTTTGCGCAAACAACACGCCACCCAGGAACAGGGATGTATCGACGGTGGAGAGTTCATTGGTGCCGGCCCGGCTGCCATTGTCCATGTCGAGGAAGTGATAGAAAAATCCCTTGTAGCCGCTGGCGCCCGCAGGCTGCGGCCCCTGTGGCGCGCGCGCGAAGAAACGCAGCGTCGCCAGCGTGCGCTGGGCCGCCTGCTCGCGGCTGATCCAGCCGCGCTCCGCACCCACGCCGTAAGCGGTCAGGCCGAAACCGACGGCTGCAATACTCGATGCCGACGGCGATGGCCAGCGATCCGGCACCAGTCCATTGGCCGGATTGCCGAGTTCCCAGAAGTAATCGAAGGTGCGGTGTTCGAGGTCTTCGACCAGCGCAGGTACCGCGTTCTCTTGCTGCGCTTGGGCTGCTGCAGGTGCAGCGACTGCGGGCCGTGGCGGAGGGGTGCCATCCCCGCAGCTGCCTACAAGAAGAGCAAATGCGCATGCCGCGCCCTTGAGCGCGACATGCATGGAGCGACGTACGCTTTCGGTTTCCGCTACCAACTGAAACCCACCGAGAGTTTGAAGGTCCGGGTCGGGAGCGAAATACTGTTCGGCTTGCCGAAGTTCGCGTTCATGGGTTCGTTGGCACCACCCATCCAGTCATCGTAACCAGCGTAGTTCGACCAATTGAACACGTTCAACAGGTCCGCTCGCAGCCGGAATCGGAACCCGCCGCCGCCGGGAATCGTGAATTCCTTGTTCGCGGCGAGGTCGAACTGCTTGAAGTGATCGTTCGGCACGTAGAAGGTGAAGTGACAAAGACTCCATGAGGTTTCATTGCAATCCTGCACGTAACGCGGCTGCGCGGTCGCGTAGGTCAGCTTGGCCGACAGAGTGAGACCCCACGGGCCATCATAGATGCCGGTGGTGACCAGGCGGTGCTTCGAAGCTTGTCCGTCGAACCAGCCATAGCCATCGATGGTGGGCATGTTGAAGGCGCCTGGCCAACCGTTGATCGGGCTGTTCTGCTCCGAGTCGGTATAGGTGTATGCAACATTCACACCCCAGCCGGTGGCGTGGTCATACGGCTTTTCGATCCGGAGCAGGAACGAGTTCGCCCTGGTCTCGAGCGCATTCTCGGCCAGGATCATGTTGCCGAACGGTGCGAAGCCCTGTCCCCATGGCGGAGGGTCGGTGGCACCCGGCGGGAAGAAACTGCCATCAGCGCGGCGGTTGCCCAACAGGAAGGCGATCCCGTCATGGCTCGTGACATGCGATATGGTCGATTCGATGGTCCAGTCGTGCCCGGCCATTTCCACGATGTTGCGCATGCCGAGGCTGAACTGGTCGGAGTAAGGCACTACGAGGTTGTTGTTGTTGAGATAGACCTCACGCCCGCCACCGGCCGCGGCACGCGCCCACAGGTTTTGCCTGTCGAGGTATGCCGAAGTCCAGGCCAGGCAGTTGCCGCCAGAACAGGGATGCATCGCCGTGTTGAAGTCGAAGCCGAATGATCCCCAGCTGCCCTTCGAGACCTCATTTTGGAGGTAATCGAACAGGTTGCGGTCGTAGGAACGCCCCGCGCCACCAAAGATGACATGCCGCTGGTCGCCCTGCAGGTCATAGGAGAAGCCGAGCCTTGGCGCCCAATTGTTCTTGTCCGCCGAGCGGTTGTTGCCGGTGCTGATGTAGTCCTCGACGTTGACACCCGATGCGGGCAATGCAGCATTGGATGCACGCATCGCCGCGGCAACATTCGTCGGTGTCACGAAGTTTTCATAGCTCGGAGTCCGCTCGTAGTCCCAGCGGACACCGAGATTCACGATCAGCTTGTCGTTGACCTCCCAGTCGTCCTGGATATACAGCCCGAACTGCTTGTTGCTCGAACTGACGGTGCCATCGCCCAATGCTGACACAGGGGCTCCGAACTCGACATGAGTCGGCACTACCAAGCTTTCGTGGATGTCGTAGTAGAACTGCGGGTTGAACTTGTTCTGCTCCAGCGTATCCACCGTGATGGCCTTGTATTTCACGCCCATCTTGACGGTGTGGCCCTCCCATCCGAACCAGGTCAGGTCATCCTGGATGGCCCAGCCTTTCTGCCCCTTGTCCTGGTAGTTGTCGCCACCGCCGCGACGGGCGATGGTGTCCCACCAATTGCCGTCAGCCAGCCAGGTGCCATTGCTGAACTCGTGCGGCCGCGGGCTCCAGAACGATTTCTCGTAGCCGATGTGCGCGTCATTGAGCCAGTTCTGCTGGGTCCATTGCCAGCGCAGGTCGACGCGGGTTTCCTGGTTGATGTTGTCGGTCGCGGCACTTGGCAGGCGGTTGCCGCCGATATCGGTGGTTTCGCTTTCCTTGCGCACCTTGGTGGTGAGCTCGAAGTAGTGGTCCATCCCGGCATTGAGATCGAGCTTGACGAAATACAGGTCCTCGTCAAACGGCTTGGTGAAATTGCCTGACCCGTACTCATCCTTGAAACTCGATGGCAGCTGACCGATGTTGTAGCCACGCCCCAGACTGAACGTGGTCGGCGACTGGTAGGACTTCGCCTCGTAGGCGACGAAGAAATGCGCGACATCGCGCTTGATAGGCCCACCGATACTGACGCCGTATTGCTTCTCCTCGGAAACCGCCTTGGTCGCACCTGGAAGTGACTCGTACTCACTCTTGGAACGCCATTGCGTTTTCGTGGCATCCCAGAAGACATCGCCAGTGAATTTGTTGCTGCCCGAACGCGTCACTGCCACGATCGCTGCACTGCTGAGCTGATCGAACTCAGCTTTGTAGTTCTGGGTAATGACCTTGTATTCGCCGATCGCGGATTGCGGAAACGGGTTGCCGCGACTGCTGTCCTGGCCTGCTATTCCGCCGGGCAGCACATAATTCTTCTGGCCAACGCCGTCAATGAAGACGTTGATTGCCGATGCGGTCTGGGCACCCGAGCGCAAGCGCGTGTTGCCATTGCCATCCTGGCTGAACACCATCCCGGGAACCGTATCGGCGAATGCCAGGAAGTTGCGGGTGCCTTGCGGCAATGCCTCGATCTGCTTGGCGGAGACGTAAGTCGCCACTTCGGACGTACGCGTTTCCGGCACGAACTCCGCCGAGGCCACGACGCGCTCCAGCGTGGTCACGTCGCCGGTCGCCGGGGCGGTGGCCGCCTGCCCTAGATCGACCGTGGCAACCTGGCCAACCGCCAGCGTGATGGTGCGCGCACCTCCTGCACCGCCTTCCACACGGTAGGTTCCCGGCGGCAGGCCGGGGATGGCATAGCCGCCATTGGCATTGACGGTGGCGTTCCGGCTCAGGCCGGTTTCGACATTGGTGACGGTCACTGTGGCGCCCGCCGTGGCTTGTCCACGCAACGTGGCCGCGGTCGACTGCGCCATCGCAGGGGTGGCGCCGAGCACCAGGCATGTGGCCAGCGCGCAGCTGAGCAGGCTTCGGTTGTAGCGCTTCGTGTTCTTCTTGGTCATGTCATCCCCTCCAGGGAGCGTCGCAAACGGAAAGAATTTGCAGGGTTCGGGCGTCGTACGGTCAGGAACTGTCAGGGGACACACGAGCCATCCCAGTGGAAGCACGCACGACAAGCTGCGGCTGGCGCAGGCCATCGTCGGATTGGCCGTCGCCGACAGGTGCAAGCAGGCGACGCATTGCATCTGCACCCAGCGCGGCAATGTCCACTCGCATCGTGGTCAGGCCCGGCGGCACATGGCGAGCCAAGGGGATGTCGTCGAAGCCGGCGAGCGCAATATCGACAGGGACAGTGAGTCCGGCGGCACTGAAGGCCGACAGGCAACCCAGCGCCATCATGTCGTTGGCCGCGAACACCGCGTCGGGTAGCGATGGCCCGGCAAGCAGCGACTGCACCGCGCGTTCGCCGGAACCCTCGTGGAAATCGCCCTGCAATACCCAAGGTGCCGATCGGGGAAGCAATTCGGCGAGTCCATCGCGATAACCGCGAAGACGCTCTTCGGCTTCGTGGTTGCCTTGCGGGCCGGACACGAAGGCGATTCGCTCATGTCCCAGCGCTACCAGGTGAGCCACCATCGCGCGCGCGCCGGCATGATTGTCGATGCCGATCCGGCACTTCCCGGGCAGACTCAGGTGCGAGCTGATCAATACCGCGTTCGGCAGCATTGCCAACGCATCGGCCAAGTGCCCGTCGACATCGTCATATGGAGACATCACCAGCAGGCCGTCCACGCGTCCGCGCATGCTGCGCAAGGCATCACCCTGCTCGCGCGGGTCGCCGTGGTAGCTGGACACCAGCAGATGCAAACCATGTTCGCGGGCGACCTGGTCGATGCCGAACATCAGCTCGGAGAAGAACTCGCCATGGACCTCGGGCAATACCACCCCGATGGTGCGGGTGCGACGGCTGCTCAGGCTCCTTGCGGCGTGGTGCGGGATGTAGCGCAAACGCTCCGCCACGACTTGCACCCGGCGGCGAACCGCTTCAGCAACATTGTGCTGACCATTCAAGGCACGCGACACGGTGGCCACCGATACATTGGCCTCCCGTGCGACATCCTTGATGGTAACCGTCATCCGACACCCTGCTTTGCTTCCCCGAACTGGAATGTAAACGTTTCCAGTCGAGACGCAAGCGCATCTGGAAACGGGACGGCAGTCACTTCATAATAAATTCTTAACTATTTGTTTTTATAGCGATTGCCGATGCACTGGAAACGTTTTCTCGCTGCATTGCAGCAGGTGTCGCCGCCAACTGATTGCCTGTCAGCCAGCTTCTTGCGGGGTTTGTGCCTGGATCGCCAACGCATGGATGTCGGTGGTCATCATCTCGCCCAGTGCGGCGTACACCAGCCGGTGGCGCGCCAGCGGCAACTTGCCGGCAAATGCCTCGCTGACGATGGTTACGCTGAAATGGCCCTGCCCACCGCGAGCACCCGCATGGCCCGCATGCTTGTAGCTGTCGTCATTGACCTCCAGCGCGACCGGTGCGAGCGCCTCGGTCAGACGCTCGCGGATGCGTGCAACCCGTCCGGGATTCAGCCGCGGAATGTCGGTCTCGGTCCAGGCCTCGCTCACGGCAATACCTTTCGGAACGGACGTACATCGACGCGGGCATAGACCCCGGCGGCGATATAAGGATCGGCATCGGCCCAGGCGCGGGCGGCCTCCAACGACACGAATTCGGCAATGACAATGCTGCCGGAGAACCCCGCAGGACCTGGGTCTTCGGCATCGATCGCCGGGCACGGACCGGCCAGCAGCAGGCGGCCCTCGTCGCGCAATGCCGTCAGTCGCGCCAGGTGTTCCGACCGCGCAGCCAATCGCTGGGCCAGCACGTCAGCCCCATCGAATCCTTCAATCGCGTACCACATGGATGACTCCGCTGAACTGCAAGGCCGCATTGTAGAGGCCTCTTGCTGGACACGACCGCACGGAATCCGTACCCTTGATTGATCGCTTAGGCTCGATGCCAGCAGCCCAGCGCGAAACCGGTTTCATACCGCACCGCGCCCACTGACTGATCCAGCCCATTCCGCCACCCGTCACGATGTCGCGCCCGTCCAAGCAGCGCGGGCACCGCTCAGGCATGGCGAACTGCAGCATCGCAAGACCAAACCGGTCGCACACGCGGCCATGGCGTACAAGTGTGGCCCGGAGGGGGCCGCCAACCGATGACATCAGAACCCAGCAACGGCGTCAGCGCCGAAGCAACCAATCCGATGCAGGCGTGCGCACAGCAGCCCGCCCCAAAACAGCAGGAAATGCCGCTGGCGATGGTGCTTGGCCAGCCGCTGCTGCAGATCCCGCAGGACCTGTACATCCCGCCGGATGCGCTGGAGATCATCCTCGACGCATTCGAAGGCCCGCTGGACCTGCTGCTGTACCTGATCCGCCGGCAAAATCTGGAGATCCTGGAGATCCCGGTCGCGGAGATCACCCGCCAGTACGTCGAATACATCCAGGCCATGCACGAGATGCGTTTCGAGCTGGCCGCCGAATATCTGGTCATGGCCGCGATCCTGGCCGAGATCAAGTCGCGGATGCTGCTGCCGCGGCCTCCGAGTGAGGAGAACCTGGAGGACGATCCACGCGCCGACCTGGTGCGGCGCCTGCAGGAGTACGAACGCTTCAAGCAGGCCGCCGAAGACCTGGACACCCTGCCCCGGCAGGATCGCGACACCAGCCCGGTCAACGCGTTCATGCCTGACCGCAGCGCGGTCCGCGAGCCGCCACCGGTGGACCTGCGCGAAATGCTGCTGGCCTTGCACGACGTGTTCAAGCGTGCGGAGTTGTTTACCCAACACGCGATCCGTCGCGATGCATTGAGTGTGCGCCAGCGCATGGGGGAGTTGCTCGAACGCCTGACCGACGGCAACTTCCACCGCTTTGAATCGCTGTTCACGGTGGAGGAAGGCCGGCTAGGCGTGGTGGTGACCTTCCTCGGCCTGCTGGAACTGGCCAAGGAGCGCCTGCTGGACATCGTCCAGGAGGGGCCACTGGCACCGATCTACGTGAAATCCCTTGCCGCTGGCACGGACGACCCGAACGCACTGGAGTTGTCGAGTGAATTCGACGATGCCGATGCCGCCAACGACTCGAGCCAATGAGCCAAATGAGCCAAATGGACCAGACCCTCGTTACCAGAATCGTCGAAGCCGCCCTGCTCGCGGGCAACCAGCCACTGACCGTGGTCCAGTTGCAGGGGCTGTTCCCGCTGGACGATCCCGCGCCGGAAGGCAGCGTGCAAGCAGCCCTGCAAGAACTGCAGGACGCTTGCAGCGAGCGCGGCGTGGAACTGATCGAACTTGCCTCCGGTTGGCGCTTCCAGGTCAAGGCCGACGTGCACCCATGGGTCGCGCGCTTGTGGACCGAACGCCAGACCAAGTACACCCGCGCCACCCTTGAGACACTGGCGCTGATCGCCTATCGGCAGCCGATCACCCGCGGCGAGATCGAACAGGTGCGCGGCGTTTCGGTGAACAGCAACATCATCAAGGCGCTGGAAGAGCGCGAGTGGATCCGCGTGGTCGGCCATCGCGACGTTCCCGGCAGGCCCGAACTGCTGGCGACCACCAAGACCTTCCTCGACTACTTCGGCTTGAAGCATCTGGACGAACTGCCGCCGCTGTCCGAATTGCGCGACATCGGCGAACTGGAACCGCAACTGCCGTTCGAGCCGTCGATTCCGGCGGGAGTGGAAATGGGGTCAGAGAACATTTCCATCGAACAAAACGAAACAGACACTACCAATGGAGAGGAAATGTTCTCTGACCCCATTTCCTCCGACCCTAACCCACAACCCACCGGAGACGACGCCGAACCGGCATCGTCGGAACTCGAGAATAAAGATGAGCAATGAGAAAGACAGCAGCAAAAGCAGCCGCAGCCCGCTGAGCCTGAAGCGCGAAGCCGCACCGAAGACAGAAGCGCCACGCATCGAGGAACGCCTGCACAAGGTACTGGCGCAGGCCGGACTGGGTTCACGCCGCGCGCTGGAACAGCGCATCGCCGACGGCCTGATCAAGGTTAATGGCGAGATCGCGCGCACCGGCATGAGCGTGACCGGCGGCGACAAGATCGAGATCGACGGCCGCACCTTTGTCGCCAGCGCGCTGACCGACCCACCGCGCGTGCTGATGTACAACAAGCCGGAAAGCGAAGTCACCAGCCGCGAAGACCCCGAAGGCCGGCCGACCATCTTCGAGGCGCTGCCGTCGCTGAAGGGCGCGCGCTGGATCGCGATCGGTCGCCTCGACATCAACACCACTGGCCTGCTGCTGCTCACAACCGATGGCGAGCTGGCCAACGCGATGATGCATCCGAGCTTCGAGGTCGCCCGCGAATATGTCTGCCGCGTGCGCGCACCAGAAGGCGAAGACGTGGTCAGCGACAAGATCGTCGAGCGGCTGGCGCGCGGTGTCGCGCTGGAAGACGGGCCAGCCAAGTTCGATGAGGTTGAACGCATCGGCGGCACCGATTCCCACGACTGGTTCCGGGTGCTGCTCAAGGAAGGTCGCAACCGCGAAGTACGCCGATTGTGGGAATCACAAGGTTGCCAGGTCAGCCGCCTGAAGCGCATCCGCTACGGCGACGTGCGCCTGCCGCAGCCACTGCTGCGCGGCAAGACCCAGGAATTGCCGCAGGCCGAGGTCGATGCCCTGCGCAAGGCCGTGGGCCTCGAGGAAGGCACGCCATCGGCGCTGACCCTGATGCCGGTACTTGGCCAACGCAAGGCGACCAAGGCCACCGTGCACGTGGGCCGTACTGCCGGACCGGGTTATGTCGGCGGGTACAGCCCGGCCGATGAAGGCCGCGAGCTGCGTCGCTTCGACAACGTGCGCGAGGATCGCGGTCGTCGTGGCGCGCCACGCAAGCATGGCGGCCTGACCGTCAGCGGCGAAGCCGCCGCCAAGCAGTCGCAAAAATCCTTCAAGCCCAAGGGTCCGCGGCCGGAAGGACAACGCATGCGCCCAGGCGAGCAGCGTGGCGAGAATCCCGCGGCGATGCGCACCTGGTTCGTGCCGGACGGCGTGGACACCGGCCCCTCCGGCCATCGCAACCCGGAAGGTCCTGGCGGCCCGCGCAAACCCTATGGCAACAAACCTGCGGGCGCGCGCGGCCCCGGTGGTCCGCGGCCCAGTGGTCCACGTCCAGGCGGTCCGCGTCCTTATGGCGACCGTGGCCCCGGTGGCAACACCGGTGACCGCGGCCCGCGTCGTGAAGGTGGCAACGGTCCGGGCCCGGGCGAAGGGCGTCCTGCACGTCCCGCACGTCCTTATGGACACCCGGGCAACGCCCCGCACTTCCCGTCCGACCATGCCAACCCCACTAGCTTCAATCCGTATGGCGAACGCCCGGGCGGCAACCGTCAACCCAACAAATCCGGACAGGGCCCACGCCCTAGTGGTCCGCGTGGACCAAAGCCCGGCGGTCCACGTGGACCGAAGCCAGGTGGTCCGCGCGGCGGCAATCGCTGAGACACCACAAGTAAGACAAACGACAAGGGCGCCACTGGCGCCCTTGTCGTTTGTGCGTCACATCGTTCAACAGATGCAACGATGCGGACTATCGGTGTGACTCGCAGTCTGCGTGTCCTGGCCCAATATCACCTGTCATGAGCCGATGGCGTCCTGCCCGGCCTGATGAGTGGAGTTCGAGATGAAGAAGGTCCTCGAGATCAGCGGTACGCCCGGCCGGCATTGGGTTGGCAATGGCTTTCCGGTGCACGGCATGTTCGGCTACAACGGTGATGGCGTGGCACAGCGCAGCCCGTTCCTGCTGCTCGACTATGCAGCGCCGACCCGCTTCGAGCCGACCAGTGAGCGTCGTGGCGTTGGCCAGCATCCGCATCGTGGTTTCGAAACGGTGACCTTCGTGTATGCCGGTGAAGTCGAACATCGCGATTCCACCGGCAACGGCGGCGTGATCGGCCCTGGCGACGTGCAGTGGATGACCGCCGGCAGCGGCATCCTGCACGAGGAATTCCACTCCAGCGCCTATGCTGCGCAAGGCGGCGCGTTCGAGATGGTGCAGTTGTGGGTCAACCTGCCCGCGAAGGACAAGATGGCCGCGCCCGGCTACCAGGGCATCACTGACGCCAGCATTCCCGAGGTCGCACTTCCTGGCGACGCCGGCACGCTGCGGGTGATCGCAGGCGACTATGCAGGCAAGCATGGCCCAGCCACGACCTTTACACCGATCAATGCCTGGGACGTGCGCCTGCAGGCGGGCAAGTCAGTGGATCTGCCGCAGCCGGAAGGCTGGACCGCGCTACTTGTGGTGCTGGCTGGCACCGTATTGCTAAATGGCGACATGCTTGGTAACGGCAGCGTGCTGCGCGAAACCCAGGTCGCGACGCTGTCCTGCGAAGGTACCGGCGTGCACATCGAAGCAAATTCCGATGCCAAGCTGCTGTTGCTTGCCGGCGAGCCGATCAATGAACCCGTAGTCGGTCATGGCCCGTTCGTGATGAACAGCCAGCAGGAAATTATCCAGGCCATCAGCGACTTCAACAGCGGCAAGTTCGGGCGCATGGCCTGATCCTGATCGCGTCGGCATATCGCAACGATACCGGGCTTCAAACGTACGCAGCGCAGGCATCGGCTGCAACAATTCGCGTGTTTGGCAGGCAATCAATTGCCGGCCATAGCCCGAAAGTCACTTGACGCTTCCGCGGCCCCCACGCACATTGCAGGAGTGGGTTTCCGAGTGTCCCTGTTTGCTGGCGCCACCGCGCGCCAGCCCTGCCGTGGAGCGATGTCATGCAACGACGCGATTTTCTCAAGGCCACCAGTGCCGGCATGGCCTGCATGCTGCTGCCGCTACAGGGCCGTGCCGTCCCAGCCGACACTCTGTTGAGCGCGATGGATATGCGCTTGAAGAAATCTCTGGCAGACACTGCCCTGCAAGCCGCACGTGAGGCCGGCGCGACCTACTGCGACGTGCGCATAGGCCGCTACCTGCGCCAGTTCGTGTCGACCCGTGAAGACAAGGTCAACGGCGTCGTCAATACCGAATCCACCGGTGTCGGCATCCGTGTGATCGCCGGTGGCGCCTGGGGTTTTGCTGCAACCAGCGACATGACACCCGATGCGGTCGCTGCGGCAGCGCGCCAGGCCACTGCGCTGGCGAAGGCGAACTCGGGCGCCCGCATCGCGCCGGTGGAACTTGCGCCAACCCCAGGCCTCGGCGAAGTCAGCTGGAAGGCACCGATCCGCAAGAATTCGATGCTGGTGCCGATCAAGGAAAAGGTCGAATTACTGCTGGCAGTGAATGCCGCAGCGATGAAGGCCGGTGCCAACTACGTGAATTCATCGGTGTTCGCGATCAACGAGCAGAAATACTTCGCGTCGACTGACGGCTCCTACATCGACCAGGATATCCACCGCATCGCTGCACCGATGTCAGTGACCGTGATCGACAAGGCCAGCGGCAAGTTCCGCAGCCGCGACGGTCTGTCCGCGCCGATGGGCATGGGCTACGAATACCTGGACGGCAATGCCGCCGACAAGACCACCCTGCCCTCCGGCGTGATCGTCTATGGCAAGTCCTACGACATGCTGGAAGACGCGGTGGCCGCCGCGAAGCAGGCACAGATGAAGTTGAAGGCGCCTTCGGTCAAGCCTGGAAAGTACGACCTGGTGCTGGATCCCTCGCATACGTGGCTGACCATCCACGAATCGGTCGGCCACCCCACCGAACTCGACCGCGTGCTTGGCTACGAGGCCAATTACGCCGGGACGAGCTTTGTGACTCTGGACAAGGTCAAGGAACATTTCCAGTACGGCAGTCCGCAGGTCAACATCGTTGCAGACAAGACCCAGGTCGGCAGTGTCGGTGCAGTGGGTTACGACGACGAAGGCGTGGCCACCCAGAAGTGGGACATCATTCGCGACGGCAAGCTGGTCAGCCTGCAGGCGATCCGCGACCAGGCGCACATGCTGGGCCTGGACCATTCGCAGGGCTGCTGCTACGCCGACTCATGGAGCAGCGTGCAGTTCCAGCGCATGCCCAATGTCTCGCTGCAGCCCGGCAAGCAGCCACTCAGCGTGGCCGACATGGTCAAGGACGTGGAGAACGGCATTTATATCGTCGGCGACGGCTCGTTCTCGATCGACCAGCAGCGCTACAACGCGCAGTTCGGTGGCGAGCTCTTCTACGAGATCAAGGAAGGCAAGGTCACCGGCATGATCGAGGACGTGGCCTATCAGATCCGCACGCCGGAGTTCTGGAATTCCTGCGTCGCGGTCTGCGACGGACGCGACTACCGCCTCGGCGGCACATTCAACGACGGCAAGGGCCAACCCGGGCAGTCGTCGTCGGTTTCGCATGGTTCATCCACCGCGCGCTTCAACGGCGTGAATGTCATCAACACCGCCCGCAACCTCGGCTGATCAAGGAGCACTCACATGAGCATGATGACCGAAGCCCAGGCCCGCGAGATCCTCGAGAAAGTCGTGAAGATGTCGGTGGCCGACGAATGTACCGCCTCGCTCGATGGCGGCAAGCAAGGCAACGTGCGCTTCGCGCGCAATGACATTTCCACCTCGGGATTGGTGGACGATGTCGAACTTGGCGTGCAAGTTGCGTTCGGCAAGCGCAGCGGCGCCGCCACCATCAACCAGTTCGACGACGCCTCGCTGGAGCGCTGCGTACGCCGCGCAGAAGAACTGGCCAAACTTTCCCCGGCAAACCCGGAATTCATGCCGGCAATCGAGAAGCAAACCTACAAACCAAGTAACACATGGAGCGATTCGACTGCCGCGATCACCCCGGAACAACGCGCGAAAGTCGCTGCCGATTCGATTGCCGCGTGCAAGGCACAGAAGCTGGTCGCGGCCGGCTTCCTGGAAGACGGTTATGGGTTCACTGCGTTTGCCAACAGCAAGGGCAATTTCGGCTACCAGCAGCAAGCCGGCATGAACTACACCTGCACCGTACGTACTCCAGACGGCCGCGGCTCTGGATGGGTTGGCCGCGACCTGCGCGACATGAGCGACTTCCATGTCGAGAAGGACATCGAGGTCGCGATCCGCAAAGCGCGCGATTCGGCCGATGCCAAGGCGCTGGAACCCGGCAAGTACACGGTGATCCTGGAACCACATGCAGCCGCCGGCCTGGTCAGTTTCATGATGTATTTCTTCGATGCGCGCTCGGCCGACGAAGGCCGCAGCTTCCTGTCCAAGAAGGGCGGCGGCAACAAGCTCGGCGAGCTGGTCTACGACCCGCGCGTGAACATACATGCCGACCCGTGGGACGAGGACGTGCCGGTGATGCCGTGGGATGGATCAGGCCTGCCGCGCGAACGCATACCGATCATCACCGACGGCAAGGTCTCGGCGCTCAATTACTCGCGTTTCTGGGCGCAGAAGCAAGGCAAGCGCGCGGTCGGCCAGCCCGGTAACCTGATCATGGCTGGCGGCACCAAGTCCACCGCCGACCTGGTGCGCGAGACCCAGAAAGGCGTGCTGGTCACCCGCACCTGGTATATCCGCATGGTCGATCCGCAGACCGTGTTGTTGACCGGCCTGACCCGCGACGGCACCTTCTACATCGAGAACGGGCAGATCAAATACCCGGTCAAGAACTTCCGCTTCAACGAATCGCCGATCATCATGCTCAACAACATCGATGAACTCGGCAAACCCGTGCGCGTGGCTGGCGACGAGTCCAACCTGTCGATGATGCTGCCGCCGATGAAGCTGCGCGACTTCACCTTCACCTCGCTGTCGGACGCGGTGTGACCACCGCCACGCCGATGACATGAGCGCGCGCATGAACCGCAGGCAGGCACTTGGCCTGCTTGCGGGCAGCCTGGCTGCAGCGGCACTGCCTGCTTCCGTTCTGGCCACGCCTGCTGCCGGCCCTTACGATTTCTGGTTCACCCGCCTGAAGTACGACTCCGGCGACTGGGACGTCGACCAGCGCATGCCGGCCAATGTCATTACCGCATTGATCGACTACACCAGCCTGCGCGTGGACCCGGTCGAACGCGTGGTCGCGCTGTCCGACCCGAAAGTGTTCGACTCGCCATTCTGCTATCTGGCCGGGCACAAACTGGTCGAGTTCAATCCAGCCGAGCGGCGCAATTTCGAACGTTACGTGCGCAACGGCGGCTTCGTGCTGGTGGATGACTGCAACCATGACATCGACGGCCTGTTCGCCACATCGTTCGAGCGGCAGATGGCTTCAATCTTCGGCCCGAAAGCCCTCAAGAAGTTACCGAACACACATCCGCTGTACCGCAGCTTCTTCAGCTTCAAGGACGGCCCACCGCCGACCGGGATCGAGCTCAACGGCTGGGGCGACGACCTCGTCCACGATTATCTCAAGGGTATTGAAATCGACGGTCGCCTCGGCGTGCTTTACAGCAACAAGGACTATGGCTGCGAATGGGATTACGACTGGCGCAACAAGCGCTTCCTCGCCGTCGACAACACCCGCTTCGCCGTCAATATCGTCATCCACGCATTGACCAATTGAGCATTCAACCATGACCGATGCCACCAACCAGACATCGCCCACCGAATCCGATATCCAGCACGAAGTGCAAGCGCTGGGCCAGCTGCGCGAAGCAATCGGCCAGGCCATCGTCGGCCAGGCCGATGTGGTCGAGCAATTGCTGATCGGCCTGCTGTCTGGTGGCCACTGTTTGCTCGAAGGCGTACCCGGCCTCGGCAAGACACTGCTGGTGCGTTCGCTTGGCCAGGCGCTGGCGCTGGAGTTCCGGCGCATCCAGTTCACCCCGGACCTGATGCCCAGCGACATCATCGGCACCGAGATCCTGGAAGAAGACCACGGCACCGGCCGGCGCATGTTCAAGTTCCAGAAGGGACCAGTGTTCACCAATCTGCTGCTGGCCGACGAACTCAACCGCACGCCGCCCAAGACCCAGGCCGCCTTGCTGGAAGCGATGCAGGAACACACCGTCAGCTATGGCGGCACCACTTATCCGCTGCCCGCCCCATTCTTCGTGCTGGCCACGCAGAACCCGCTGGAACAGGCCGGCACCTATCCGTTGCCGGAAGCACAGCTCGACCGCTTCCTGCTGCATATCCGCGTGCCTTATCCGAGCGAAGCGGAAGAACAGGCGATCCTCGCGCGCACCACCGGCAGCAACGAAGCGCAGGTACCACGTGTGATGGGCGGCGACGCACTGCTGCGCCTGCAGAAACATGTGCGCGAGGTGCATGTCGGCGATGCGCTGCTTGCCTGGATCAACCGGCTGGTGCGCAGCACGCGCCCGGGTGAATCTGCATCAGATGAAGTTCGCAACTGGGTGCGCTGGGGCGCCGGCCCGCGCGCCGGGCAATCACTGGTACTGGCGGCCAAGGCACGCGCATTGATGCATGGGCGCTTCGCCGCGACCCGCGAGGATGTCGTCGCTTTGGCTGCACCGGTCATGCGCCATCGCCTGCTGCTGTCGTTCGCCGCCGAGGCCGAACGGATCAGCACCGACGACGTGGTCGCGCTGGTCCTGCGCCAGCATCCCGCGCCCTGAGGGAGCAGCGCTTGATCGCAGTTCCGCCCGAGGTGCTGGCGCGCTTGCGGCCATTGCGGCTGCATATGCGACTTGGTGCTGCAGGTCATGGCCACGGCCTGCATGCCAGTCAGCAACGCGGCAGCGGCCTGGAATTCTCGCAATACCGCAGCTACGAACCCGGCGACGACCTGCGCCAGGTCGACTGGAAACTGTTCGCGCGTTCCGACCGTTATTTCGTGCGCGAAGCCGAACGCGAAAGCCCGCTGTCACTGTGGATCGTGCTGGATGCCACCGCATCGATGACGCAAGTCGACCAGGCTCGGCCGCACACCACCCGCCTCGATATCGCCAAGGAGATTGCCGCGTGTGCAATACAGCTCGCGTTGCAAGGTAGCGACCGCTTCGGACTGGTCGCGGTCAACGATGCACAGGTACAACCGACGGCGAGTGGCCTTGGCGCGCGTCATCGCGACCGTTGCCTGCTCGCGCTGGATGCGATGCGCAGTGCTGGCCGCTGGCCGGATGCAACGCGCCTGTCGCCCGCATGGAACATGCTCACGCCACGCAGCCTGGTGCTGCTGCTGAGTGACTGTTTCGACGATGCCGTGGTGGAGATGGCGGAAAAACTCGCCGCCACCGGTCGCGATGTATGCATCGTGCAAGTGCTGATGGCCGATGAGCGCGATTTCCCGTATCGCGGCGGCCATCTGTTCGTCGACACCGAGAATGCCGCCACCTTGCTGGGCGATGCCGATGCACTGCGCAGCGAATACCTGCAGCGTTTTGCCGATGCCCGCGCCGAGCTGCAGGCACGTTGCACGCGTGTCGGCATACGCCTGGCCACGCATTTCGCGGATACGCCCATTGATGCACCGCTGCAAGCTTTGTTCAGCGCACAGGCACGCACGGCATGAACCTGCTGCTGCCTTCGGCATTGATCGCGCTGCTGGCGTTGGCGATCCCGTTGCTAGTGCACCTGGTACGCCAGACACAACAGAAAAGAATCGAGTTCGCGGCGCTGCGCTGGCTGGTCGCGCGCGCGCAACCTCGGCGGCGGCCACGCTTCAACGAATGGCTGTTGCTGGCATTGCGACTGCTGCTGCTGGCAATGCTCGCCTTGTGGCTGGCGCAACCGGTGCTCCGCGGGCATCCGGACCTGCGCCCGTGGGTCGTGGTGGATCCAGACATCGACGCAGCGCACATGCCAGCGCGCACGTCTAAAGACGCGCAATGGCATTGGCTGGCACCGGGCTTTCCATCCATCGACAAGCCCGCACCTCCTACTTCGGCATCCATCGCCAGCCTGTTGCGCGAACTGGATGCGACGCTGCCAAAGGACGTATCGCTGACAGCCATCGTTCCCGAACAGTTCGATGCCACTGACGCACAGAGACCACGTCTAGAGCGCGCGGTCACATGGGCGCCAGTACCGGGCACATCGGCTTTCAGCGCATCTGCCGCACGGAAGTCCATGCGCATCGCGGCATTTGTCGATGCCGAACACCAAGCCGCCCTGCCCTATCTGCGTGCTGCTGCAACCGCCTGGTCCAGCCAGACAAAGCCACAAGCACCCACGAATTCACTTCGCGCAATTCCGGATGCTGCTGCATTACATCCCGACGACACCCATCTGCTCTGGCTGGCCAACACGACGGTTCCGGCGCAACAGCAGCAATGGGTCCGCGACGGCGGCACGATCCTGCTCGCGCAGGACAGCCCAGCCGCATCACTGGATTGGCAGACTGCACAAGTCACGTGGCGCAGCGCAGACGGCGCGCCACTCGCTTTGCGCATGTCAGATGGCAAGGGCGCGTGGGTGCGAATGCTGGTGCCGTTCACGCCGCAATCGCTGCCAGCATTGCTGGAACCCGACTTCCCGGTTGTTTTCCAGGATGCATTGCAAGCCAATCCGCCCATAGCCACGCGCGCTTGGGCCAATACCTATTCGCCTGTCGTAGATGCACAGGCTGTGCACGCCATTCAATCACCACGCCCGCTAGGTGGCCTGCTGGCACTCTTGATCGCGCTGCTGTTCGGCATCGAACGTCTGGTCGCGATGTCCATGCGTCGGTTCCGCTCCGCATGAGTCGCATCACGCCCTCGGCGCAGACCGTGCATGCGCGCTGGCGGATGCTTGCCTGCGTGCGTGTGTTGCTGTTCGCGATGCCATGGATCGCGGTCGCAGTGCTGTTTGCCCTGCGTGAGCCCGGCCAACCTGCACGCTGGCTGCTGACTGCATTCTGTCTGGTCGCGATGCTGGCATGGCTGGTCAATGCATGGCGCAGGCTCGACCTGCCATGGTTTGCTGGACAGCTGAATCGACATGTTGTACTCGAGGACAGCGCCGGGTTGTTGCTCGGCTTGGAGGCACCGGCATCATCACTTGCACGCTTGCAACGCGAACGCCTGCAGGTGCGTTGGCAGTCATTGGATATCGGTCCATTGCGACCGCGATCTCGGGTTGCACCATTACTCTGGAGCCTGTTGGCAGCACTGGCATGTGCCGCTGCAGCCTGGTCCTGGCAACGTCCTATTCCCGAAACCATTCGAACACAGCTGCCACCCGCACTGGCACAGGTGCTGGGCGTGCAGTCGCCATCGCTGCGTTTGATCCGGCTCAGCGTCGAACCACCTGCCTACACCGGACTGCCAACACGCACAGTGGAGACGGCGGACGTGCGCGTGCCGGAAGCATCGACACTGCGCTGGGCACTGCAGTTCTCGGTAGCGCCAAAACACGCATGGCTGCAGATCCAGAACGGCCCGCGGATCGACCTGCAGGAACGCGATGGCGTTTGGCTTGCTGAGTACCACATCAAACGTTCCGCGCTGTATCGCATCGTCAGCGAACCTACCCTGCCGCCCGCGCAACGGCGCTTGCACCGCATCGAGATGCTGGCCGACCAGCCACCGCAGGTACGCGCCACCACGCCTGCGCAGAACCTGAGCCTGCGCAAGCCCGGGCAACATAGCTGGCCATTGGTGTTCGAAGCCACCGACGACCATGGCGTTGCCGCCCGCGCGGAACTACGCATCATCCAGACCAGTGGCGAAGGCGAGAACATCAGCGCCAGCGAGCGCACGTTGCCGTTGAACGCAAGCGGCCCAGTCCGCAATCGGCGCTTCGCGTATGACTTCGACCTGGCACGCAGTGGGCTGACCGTCGGCAATGACGTGATTGTGCAGCTAAGCGTGCGCGACAACCGCCAGCCACAGTCTCAGGTGGTACGCAGCGCCAGCGTGATCCTGCGCTGGCCGCCAGAGGAAGTTGGCATGGCTGCCGGCCTCGATGGCCTGATGCAACAGGTGCTGCCTGCTTATTTCCGCAGTCAGCGGCAGATCATCATGGATGCCGAAAAACTGATTCGCGAGCAGCGCACGCTCACGTCGGACGCCTTCGGCAAACGCTCCAATGCCATCGGTGTGGACCAGCACACGTTGCGACTGCGCTACGGGCAATTCCTCGGCGAAGAAACCGAGGGCGCCGAAGCATTGCCGACCAGCGATGCAGACCAGGCGACAGATGCCAACGCATCGACTGCGCGCGGCGACGACCATCCGGCAGAGGATCACCACGACCAGGGCAAGACCGGCAATAGGGGCGTCGATGCAATGCTTGCCGAGGTCTCGCATGTACATGACCTGCCCGAGGCGGCGACCCTGCTCGACCCGCAAACGCAAAAACTCCTGCGTGCGGCCTTGCGCGAGATGTGGGATTCGGAGACCCAACTGCGACTGGGCCAGCCGCAGAAGGCACTTCCATTCGCGTACAAAGCACTCGGGCTGATCAAGAAAGTACAGCAGGCTGATCGCATCTACCTGCCGCGTCTCGGCAGCGAACTTCCTCCGATCGATTTCAGCCGCCGCATGAGTGGAAAACGCGACGACGTTGCGACCCGCAGCAATGCCTTCGTCGCGATGCCGGATGTCGCCATGCCGATGGATGCGCTGTGGCGTGCATTGGGTGCTGATCGGAATGACAGCGAGGTCCCCAAGGTAATCCTGGACGATGCTTCACACTGGTTGCAGGCGCACGCCGGCGACGAGCGCGGCACGCTCGCTGCCATCGCCGCACTGGATGCACTCCGCCAGCAACCCGACTGCGCTGCGTGCCGCGATGAACTGCGTCTGCGCGTATGGCCATTGCTGGCGAAGCCGCTGGCGAAACCGACGCCACGCACTCATGCCACCCCGGTTGGCAATGCCTACCTCGACGCGCTGCAGCGCGAGGCCCGTCCATGATCGCCATCGAGTCGGTCATGCAGGCCTTGCCTTGGCTCCTCGCGATCAGCGTATTGCTGGCCAGCCTGCGACTGTTGCTCGCCCTGCGCCATTTGCCAGCCGACGCACGGCCCCGTGCATCGCGCACTGCTTTATTGTTACTTGGCCAATGCGCATCGATGGCACTGCTGTTTCTGCTGCTGCGAACAACTGATCCAGGCGACAACATCCACACCCTGCATCTACTCACCGCGCATGCGCCTGATGCAGAGACACCAATGCCACGCGCTGGTGAACTTTGGTTGCGCATGCCGGAAGCCGCTTCACGCAAAAGCATCGATACCACGCCTGACCTGGCGACGGTGCTGCGCCAGCATCCTCAAGCACACACGCTCCACATCATCGGCGATGGCCTGGAAACGCGTGATCGCGATGCGGCATCAGGCATTGAGATTCGCTTCGAGCCCGCCCCGCTTGCAACCGGCATCCGCGACTGGTGGGCACCGCAATCGGTGCAATCGGGCGATGCCGTGCACGTACGTGGATCAGCACAGGGTGGCGCCCGCATCGAATTGCTTGATCCGTCAGGTACACGTGCCGATCAACAGGCGCTGCAGGGCGATGGCGTATTTTCGTTGCAGTCGCCAGCCCGCAGCTCCGGCCTTGCCATGTACCAGCTGCGCCTGCGCGACGCAGACAACAAGACCATCGCAACAACAATTGTTCCAGTGCAGGTATTGCCCACGCTTCCAACGCACCTGCTGCTGCGCTCCGGTGGACCGGACCCGGAACTGAAATTCCTTCGCCGCTGGGCCACCGACAATGGCGCGACTTTGCAAGCCACGATCGATCTCGGTGCAGGCATGCAGGCCGGCGATCCATCATTCGCATTGGACACGCGCACCCTCGCCGATACCGATGTGCTGATCCTCGATGACCGTAGCTGGAACGGACTTGGTCATGCCCGCCGCACGAATGTGTTGGATGCCGTCAGCAATGGCATGGGCTTGCTGTTGCGCAGCTCCGCGCCCTTGGCCGATGGCGATGCACTCGGTCTGCAGGTGCAGGCTGCAAGCCTGCCAACCAGCTTCAAGCTGCCTGTCGTCGATGCGAATGATTCGACACTTCCTGCCCTGACCCGCCCGCAACTGCGCATCGACAACCCATCCGGACAAACCGTGCTGCGCGACGACCGCGGCAACCCGCTGGTTGCATGGCGGGCGCATGGCCGCGGACGGATTGGGGTCTGGCTGCCCACCGACAGCTACCGCCTCGCACTGGCTGGTCGCGCTGATTTGCATGCGCGGCTATGGGCGGATGCCATCAATGCAGTCACCCGCCCGCGTGCAGCTGCACCGCGCGATATGCCTGGGCTTGTTTACGCAGGTGAACGCACGCAGTTCTGTCGCCTGGGCGATGCCGCGCGCATCCTGCAACCCGGCGACGCCACGCCGTTGCGACTGGTCATCGATCCCCGCAGTGGCGACAAACATTGCGCCGCGTTCTGGCCACGGCGCGCAGGCTGGCATCAGCTGGTCGACGGCACGTCGGATACCGCTTTCCTCGTGCGCGCCCAGGGCGCCGACCAAGTGCTCCGTGCCGCACGCACGCAGCAGGCAACTGCTGTGCTTGCCGACCATGCACCGACATTGGTCAAACCCGCGGTGGCAGCACCGACACTGCCGCGCTGGGCACTGTTCCTGCTCTGGCTAGCGGTGACCAGTGCGCTCTGGTGGTTCGAACGCAGCCGCCTGGGCCGCGTGCGAACCACTACTCCAGGCTGAAGCGATCCCCATCCAGCATCGCCGGAAATCGCTCGCGATGCGCCTGCAACTCGGTGGCCTGCAACGTGGTGGTGACAACGACCTGCTGGTCGGTGCATTCACTGATGGCATGACCGATGAAGTCGATCACCGCGCTGTCGCCGCTGTAGTCGATGCCATTGCCATCGGTGCCGACGCGATTCACGCCGACGACATAACTCAGGTTCTCGATGGCACGCGCACGCAGCAGGGTTTTCCATGGATACGCACGCGCCGCCGGCCAGTTGGCGACGTACAGCGCGAGGTCGTAATCCAGTTGACCAGGCCGTTCGACATCGAAACGGTTGCGTGAGTACACCGGGAAGCGCAGGTCGTAGCAGACCAGCGGGCAAATTCGCCAGCCGCGCCAGTCCAAAGTGAGTCGCTCGCGACCGGCAGCGTAGCGTTCGTGTTCGCGGGCATAGCGGAACAAGTGACGCTTGTCGTAATGCTGCAGGCCGCCGTCCGGAGTTGCGAACAACATCCGGTTGAACACATCGTCACCGACCCGCAGTTGCACGCTTCCGGTGACTGCAGCATCGAGTTGCGCTGCCTGTTCGCGGATCCAGGCCACGGTTGGGCCGTCCATGGTTTCCGCGTCGCCGATGGCCTCGTTGCTGAAACCGCTGGTGAAGGTTTCCGGCAGCACCACCAGATCGGTGGCACCCTTCAACGGCGCGATCAGATCGCCGTAATAGTCACGATTGCCAGCCGGATCATGCCAGCGGGTTTCGCCCTGGACCAGACTGACGCGCAGGTCGTTCATAGGTTCTCCTTGTAGAGCGGGGCTTGCCTCGCTGATCGCATGCCATGTGCTTCTTTGTAGAGCGGGCTTGCCCCGCTGGACGCGTGCCATGTGCGGGGCAGGCCCCGCACCTACAATTTCTGCAAGCGTTCGATCGCCGCATCCAGCGTGGCCGCGTTCTTGGCGAAGCACAGCCGTACCAGGCGTTGGCCGGCGGGCGGTGTTTCATAGAACGGCGACAGCGGGATCGCGGTGACGCCCTTTTCGATGGTCAGCCAACGACAGAAATCGAGATCGTCCAGATCGCTCACATCGGAATAATCGACCAACTGGAAATAGCCGCCCGGCACCGGCAGCGGCTTGAGCCTGGTGGTCAACAACTGCTCACGGAAGCGGTCACGCTTGGTTTCGTAAAACGCGCCGAGACCTTCGTAATGCTCGGGTTCGGCCTCGATCATCTCGGCGAACGCGTGCTGCGCCGGATTGAAGCTGCAGAAGGTGTTGTATTGATGCACCTTGCGGAACTCGGCCGACAGCGCGGGTGGCGCGATGCAATAGCCCAGCTTCCAGCCCGTGCAGTGATAGGTCTTGCCGAAGCTCGAAATGACAAAGCTGCGTTCGCGCAGTTCCGGGTAGCGCAATACCGACTCGTGGCGCGCGCCATCGAACACGATGTGCTCATAGACCTCGTCGCTGAGTAGCCAGATATCGGTGCCCCGCAGGATGTCGGCCACGATCTGCATGTCATCCGCGCCCAGCATCGCCCCGGACGGGTTGTGCGGGCTGTTGATCATCAGCATCCGCGTGCGCGGCGTGATCGCGGCGCGCACCGCGTCCCAGTCGGGTGCGAAGGTCTTGGGATCAAGCGCCACGTGCACTGCTTTAGCGCCGGCCATGTCGATTGCCGGCTCGTAGCAGTCGTAGCAAGGGTCGAGCACGATGACTTCTTCGCCAGCACGCACCACCGCGTGAATGGCGCTGAAGATCGCCTCGGTGGCGCCGCTGGTGACGGTGATTTCGCTGTCCACATCGGGTTGCCAGCCATACACGCGCGCGGTCTTGGCGGCGATTGCCTGTCGCAACGCGGGCACGCCGGTCATCATCGCGTACTGGTTGTGGCCGGCTTGCATCGCGCGGGTGAGCGCATCGACCAGTCGTGCGGGCACCGGGAAGTCCGGAAACCCCTGGCCCAGATTGACCGCGCCGTGCTGGGCGGCCAATTGCGACATGACAGTAAAAATGGTGGTGCCGACCTTCGGCAATTTGGTGACAGGCGGAAGCATCATGGGCTGATCAAAGCATCGCGATACGGCGGAAGCTGGAGTGTACGAAATCGACCCGACCGCGTACGTGACCATTGCGCATGGAGGCTGCTCATGCCGGTAAAATCAAAGCACATGTCCGATCACAACGTTTCCGATCACCCCATTCCGCCCAGCCCCTTGCTCGCCGTGCAGGGACTGCGCTTCGCCCGCAACGAGACGCCGGTGTTCGGACCGCTGGATTTCGCCGTGGATACCGGCGAGGCCCTGCTTGTTCAGGGTGGCAATGGCGCTGGCAAGACCACCTTGCTGCGTGTGCTGGCCGGCCTGCTGCGCGCCGATGCCGGTCGTGTCGAGATCGACGGTGCCAAAGCGCGAAGCGACCTGCGCGCACGCAACATGGCCTACCTGGGTCATCTACCCGGTCTGAAGGCCGACCTGCCCGCGTTGCAGAACCTGGAATTCCTGTGCGGACTACACGGGCGGCGACATCGCCAGTTTCCAGCTTCAGCCATGGCGATTGTCGGGCTCAGCGGCTATGAAGATACGGCCGTGCGCCATCTTTCCGCCGGCCAGAAGAAGCGATTGGGACTAGCCAGGTTGTGGTTGTCGCCGGCGCCGCTGTGGCTGCTGGATGAGCCCTACGCCAATCTCGACCTGGAAGGCATCAATCTGGTCAACCGGATGGTGCAGGCGCATCTACGCAGTCATGGCGCCGCGCTGATCACCACCCACGGCGCCTATGCCGCGCCACCGGTGCGCACGCGGATGCTGGAACTGGAGGCGGTCACATGATGCGCTCGGCCGCCAAGGCATTGATCACGCGCGACCTGCGCCTGCTTTGGCAACGTCGTGGCGATGCCATGCAGCCCGCCTTGTTCGCGTTGCTGACGGTGGTGCTGTTCGCGTTGGCGCTCGGCGGCGATGCACGGACCCTGGCCCCTGTGGCTGCTGCGGTGCTGTGGGTGGCGGTGCTGCTGGCCGGCCTGCTGGCGCTGGACAGCCTGTTCCGCAGCGATGCCGAGGACGGCTCATTGGAGCAATGGATGCTGGCGCCGGTGCCACTGTGGTGGCTGGTGCTGGTGCGCACGGTCATGCATTGGCTCACCACAGCACTACCGGTGATCGTGGCAACGCCGTTGCTGTGCGAGCTGCTGCACCTGCCACGTGCGCAGTTACCGATGCTGATGGCCTCATTGCTGCTGGGCACCCCGATCCTGAGCCTGCTCGGCGCAGTGGTCGCAGCGCTGACTGTAGGCATGCGCCGGGCCGGCATCCTGATTGCCCTGCTCGCGCTGCCGCTGTATGTGCCGGTGCTGGTGTTTGGCGCAGGCGCGGTATCGGCATCCGCGCAGGGGCTCGATGCCAGTGCTGCATTGCTTTACCTGGGCGCCGGACTGGTGATCTCGCTGGTGCTGGCACCGCCGGTCACGGCGGCCGCACTGCGCATCGCGCATAATTAGCACTTCGATGCCGCGGATTAGCGCGCTGCCCTCACCCCAACCCTCTCAGCCTTGCACACCCTTCGGGCGCCGCCAGCAGAGAGGGAGCAGATAAGAATGAATCCTGTCGTTCGCTGGTTCCACCAACTTGGTTCGCCGCCGTATTTCGACCGCTTTGCCACGCGTTGGGCACCGTGGGCGTATGCGCTGGGCCTGCTGACGATGGTAATTGGCCTGTATGGCGCGCTGTTCCAGGTACCGGCCGACTACCAGCAGGGCGACAGTTTCCGCATCCTCTACATCCACGTGCCGAGCGCGTGGATGAGCATGGCGATCTTCGCGCTGATGGCGGTGTATGCCGCGATCGCACTGATCTGGCGGATCAAGTTGTGCGAAATCCTGGCCATGGCCTGCGCGCCCATCGGCGCCGCGTTCACCCTCATTACCTTGGCGACTGGCTCGATCTGGGGCAAGCCAATGTGGGGCACGTGGTGGGACTGGGATCCGCGCCTGACCACCGAGCTGATCCTGCTGTTCCTGTACCTGGGCGTGATGGGGCTCTATTCCGCCATCGATGATCGCCGCAACGCCGCGCGTGCTGCCGGCCTGCTGGCGATTGTCGGCGTCGCCCTGCTACCGGTGATCCATTATTCGGTCACCTGGTGGAACTCGCTGCACCAGGGCCAGACCATCAGCCTGTTCGGCAAATCGCAGATGGACCCGAGCATGACGATGCCGCTGCTGTGGATGGTCATCGGCACCCACCTTTGGTTCGTGGGTTCGTTGCTGGCACGCGCACGCGCCGACAACCTGCTTCGCGAGGCAGGCAAGGACTGGGTCGCGCGCATGGCGGGCTCGGATCAGACACGGAGCAAACCATGAGTTATCGCGACTACGTGATCGCCGCATACGCGGTGTTCGCCATCGTGCTGCTGTGGGATTTCGTCGTGCCCAAGCTGCAGGTCCGCGCCGCCCTGCGTGCCGCGAGACTGCGCGCCAATCGCGTCGCCACGCCAAAACCATTCATGGACCTCGAACGATGAATCCGACTCGCAAACGCAGATTGTGGCTGGTGCTGGCCGTCGTGGCTGCCGCAGCAATCGCGACCACGCTGATCGCGATGGCGCTACAGCGCAATGTCGCCTATCTGTACACGCCAGCCGAAGTGCTGCGTGGCGAGGCCGGCGACCACGCCCGCTTCCGCCTCGGCGGCATGGTCGCGGCAGGCTCGTTCAAGCGCGCCAGCGGCTCGATGGAAGCGCATTTCAAGGTCGATGATGGCGATGCAATGTTGCCGGTGGTCTATACCGGCATCCTGCCCGACCTGTTCCGCGAGAAGCAGGCCGTCGTCGCCACCGGACACATGCAGGACGGCGTGTTCGTCGCCGAACAAGTCCTGGCCAAGCACGACGAGGCCTACATGCCGAAGGAAGTCGCCGACAAGATGGGCGCCGCGCACAAGAAACATGATGTGCCCGATGCCGCGGAGCAGATGCCATCGCCGTGATTATTTCCGTGATCCCTGCCCTGCCCGAACTGGGCCAGATCGTCCTGCTGCTGGCCCTGCTGGTCGCGGCGCTGCAAGCCTTGCTGCCGCTGCTCGGTGCGCAGCGTGGCATCGCCCCGCTGATGGCAGTCGCGCGACCCGCGGCTGGCCTGCAACTGGCACTGGTGCTGCTGGCCTTCGGCATCCTGACCCATGCCTTCGTCGCCGGGGATTTCTCGGTCCGTTATGTGGCGGAGAACTCCAACTCGCTGCTTCCGACCTATTACCGGGTGACCGCTGTATGGGGCGCGCATGAAGGTTCCTTGCTGCTGTGGGCGCTGATTCTGTCGCTATGGACCGCTGCAGTGGCGATGTTTTCGCGCGCGTTGCCACAACCGGTGGTGGCCCGCGTACTCGGTGTGATGGGCATCGTCAGTTTCGGCTTCCTCGCCTTCCTGATCTTCACCAGCAACCCGTTCGCACGCCTGCTGCCGGCAGCCGCCGAAGGCCGCGACCTCAACCCGCTGTTGCAGGATCCGGGGATGATTTTCCATCCGCCGATGCTGTACCTGGGCTACGTCGGGTTTTCGGTACCGTTCGCCTTCGCGATCGCGGCATTGCTGGACGGCAAGGTCGATGCGCGCTGGCTGCGCTGGACGCGGCCGTGGACCAATGTCGCCTGGGGTTTCCTGACCATCGGCATCGCGCTGGGCAGCTGGTGGGCGTATTACGAACTCGGCTGGGGCGGCTGGTGGTTCTGGGATCCGGTCGAAAATGCCAGCTTCATGCCCTGGCTGGTCGGCGCGGCATTGCTGCATTCGCAGGCTGTCACTGAAAAGCGCGGCAGCTTTGCAGGCTGGACCTTGTTGCTCGCTATCGCCGCGTTCTCGCTGTCGCTGCTGGGCACCTTCCTGGTGCGCTCCGGCGTGCTGACCTCGGTGCATGCCTTTGCCGCCGACCCGACCCGCGGTTTGTTTGTGCTGATTTTCCTCGGCATCGTCATCGGCGGCTCGCTGGTGCTGTATGCATTGCGCGCGCCATCGAATACGGACGGCGCAAAACCTTTCACCTTTGCATCGCGCGAAACCCTGCTGCTGCTCAACAACCTGCTGCTCACCACCGCCTGCGCGATGGTATTGCTGGGTACGCTCTACCCACTTTTGGCCGATGCGCTGGATCTCGGCAAGATCTCGGTCGGCCCGCCGTACTTCGCGTTGATGTTCCTGCTGCTGATGGCGCCGCTGGTCGCGCTACTGCCGTTTGGTCCGCTCACTCGCTGGCAGCGCGAGGACATGGCCTCGCCATTGCGCATGTTGATGCCGTGGGCGGTGCTGGCCTTGCTGCTGGGCGTGGTTGCGTTCTTCGTTGCGCCGCAAGGCCAGTGGAAAGTCGCCGCCGGCGTGATCGGTGCGGTCTGGGTCGCGGGCGGCACGCTGCGCTTCCTGTGGTCACGCTTCAGGATGCCCGGGTCACGGCTAACCCGCGAAATGCTGGGCATGGTGCTGGCGCATACCGGCGTCGCCGTGTTCCTGGTCGGCGCGCTGCTGGTCGAGGGACTGAGCGAACAACGCGAGCTGGCGCTCAAGCCCGGCGAATCGGTGACGCTGGGCCATCAGACCTTCCGCTTCGATGGCGTGGACGAACAACGCGGACCCAACTACACCTCGGAGCGTGGCCACGTGCAGGTGCTGCGTGACGGCAAGCCGTGGGTGCTGCTGCATCCCGAGAAGCGCCGCTATGTGGCTGGTGGCCAGGTGATGACCGAAGCGGGCATCGCCGCGAGCATTACCGGTGACGATTATGTGGCGCTTGGCGAATCGCTCGGCGATGGCGCCTGGGCGGTTCGCGTGCACACCAAACCCTTTGTGCGCTGGGTCTGGATCGGCGCGCTGCTGATGGCGCTGGGCGGTTTCGTGACGGCGACCGATCGACGGTTTCGCGCATCTCCAAATAGAGACGCCGCATGAAGTCCACCCGCTGGCTGCCCTTGGCCGCGTTCTTCCTTCTCGCGCTGTTGCTGGCGGCCGGCGTGTGGATGAGCCGCAAGCCTAATCGCGATGCCCTGCCCTCGCCGCTGATCAACAAACCGGCACCTGCATTCGCGCTGCCAGTGCTGCATGAACCCTCGCGCACGGTGACCCTGGATGAGCTCAAGGGAAAACCCTTTCTGCTCAACGTCTGGGGCAGCTGGTGCGTGGAATGCCGCATCGAGCATCCCGTGATTACCCGCTTCGCGGAAACCAAGCGCGTGCGCGTCATCGGCTACAACTGGAAGGACGAGCCTGCAGACGCACTGCGCTGGCTGGAACAGTTCAACAATCCGTATTGGTTGGTAATCGCCGATGTCGACGGCCGCGCAGCGATTGACTGGGGCATCTACGGCGCACCGGAAACGTTCCTGGTCGATGCGAAGGGCGTGATCCGCTGGAAACATGTCGGTCCGCTTACTGACGCCATCGTCGCCAGTGAACTGATGCCGGTGCTGCAACGGGTCGAGGCGGTTCGATGACACGTCTCGTTCTAGCCTGCCTGCTCTGGCTTGCCTGCCTTCCCGCCTCCGCACAGGTCAACAGCGACAGCGCGCCCCTGCAGTTCCAGAACACCGCCGAGGAAGCCCGCTTCCACGCGCTGGCCTCGGAACTGCGCTGCGTGATGTGCCAGAACCAGTCATTGGCCGACTCCAACGCGCTGATCGCGCTCAGCCTGCGACATGAGGTGCTGGAGCTGATGCACAAGGGCCAAACCGACGCGCAGATCAAGGACTTCCTGGTCGCGCGCTATGGCGAATTCGTGTTGTACAAACCCCGCGTCGAACCCGACACCTGGCTGCTCTGGCTTGGCCCGCTGGCCTTGCTGCTGATCGGCGCCGGCGTGGTCACGGTCATCATCCGCAAACGCGCACCGGGCACGCTGCCGGTCGACGACAAACAGGAGTGGTGATGACCACTTTCATCATCATCGCCATCCTGCTTGTACTCGCCGTACTCGCCGTGTTGCTGCGCCCGCTCTGGCGCCATGCACGCGGCGTCGCGATTGGCGTGGGCGTGATCGTCGCCGCTTCGACATTGCTGCTTTACCAACTGGTCGGCACACCGCAGGCGCTGGATCCCGCTGCGGTCAAGGCGCCGGCAACACTTGGCGATGCGATCACCCAGCTGGAAACCGAGCTGCAGCGCAACCCCAACCAGGCCGAAGGCTGGCGTTTGCTCGCGCAGGCCTACCAGCGCGAAGAACAGAACATCAAGGCCCGCGATGCCTACGCCAAGGCCGCAGCGCTGGCACCTGCTGACGCCAGCATCCTCACCGAGGCCGCGCAGTCACGCGCACTGGCAGACGACAAACGTCTGTTCGATGCCCAAGCCGTGGCGCTGCTGCAACGCGCCCTGGCCGCGGATCCAGCGCAGCAGCGTGCGCGCTGGTTCCTCGGCATCGCCCAGCGTCAAGCCGGCGACAACGCCGCCGCCGCCAAGACCTGGGAGCCGTTGCTGGCCCAGGTCGATGCACCCACCGCGGCCAGTCTGCGCAAGGAAATCGACAACGCACGGGCCGCCGCCGGTCTGTCGCCATTGCCCGTACCTGCTGCAATATCCCTACAACCGCTAGTCGTGAACGTCTCGCTGGATCCCGAACTCGCCGCACGCGTGCGCTTGAATGGCAATGCCGTCGTGTTCGTGATCGCACGCGCCGTCGGTGGTCCGCCGATGCCGGTCGCCGCAGAAAAGCACGCCGTCTCCGAATTGCCGTTTACCGCCAACCTCGACGACAGCGACAGCCCGATGCCGACCATGAAGCTGTCGCAGATGAAACAAGTCGAACTGGTTGCACGCATGTCCGCCAGCGGCAATGCGATGCGACAAGACGGAGACCTCGAGTCGAAGCCGGTGCGGGTGACATTGCCGGCAACCAAGCCCATCGAGCTGGTGATCGGACAGTAATCCCTGTCCACTTGGGGCCCTTCGCAACATCTCGCCCGCAAACGGGCAGACTTCCGCCATGGCATTCAACGTTCGCCAAATATTCGCTGCCGCCGGACGCCCGCACGATCTGGATGACATCGGCAAACTCCAGCAGATACTCCACAGCGCGCAGGAGATCGACCGATGAATGACGGCACGCCATTGGATTTCAGTTTCGAGGACGCGGAGCGCGTCCAGTTGCGGGCGTGGTCACTCCTCAGCGCCGACGTGAAGATCGACTTCTTCGAAGAAATGGTCGAGCTCGCCTGGTTGAGCAGCGCGCTGGCACCAGACAGGCTGGCATTGCGCGACAAGCCCATCGAATTGGTGATCAGCGCCACCCCGCAGGCCCTTTGCAGGCAGCAGTGACGATCGCATCCAGTCATTGCAATGAATTTGTCCCTGACACCATTTCGCCATAACGCGTGCCGGCTTTTTCGGGCACAGTGCGGCAATGCGCGAAAAGCCTGAGTATCCGGTCTTCGGTCGGGAATCCAACACGTTGGCCACGAAGAACCCGCCGCGCGTCAATGCCAAACGCTCGATCGCGAAAGCGTTTTCCTGGCGATTTGTCGGCACCATCGACACGCTGATCCTGTCTTATTTGCTGATTACCTATCTCGGGCCGCTTTTTGGGCTGGAAAAAAGCAAAGGGGAGGTTCTGCAGGCAGTCAGCTATATCGCGATCACCGAAGTTGCGACCAAGACGCTGCTCTACTTCCTGCATGAGCGGTTCTGGGTGTGGCTCAGCTGGGGAACATCTGTGGTCAATGGCGTGCGCAAGGAAACCTATGCACTCTCGACCACCAAAACTGCAACTTGGCGCACGCTGGCTTCGCTCGATACGATGATGCTGGCCTGGTTGTTTACCGGCAACATCTCTATATCGCTGTCGATCGGCGGGCTGGAAGTGATCACCAAACTGATCCTGTATTTCTTCCACGAACGGGCATGGTCGAATATCGGCTTCGGGATTGTTCACGAGCCCGACCTGCCGCCGCCGGACGAAGTTCCGACCACGTAGAAAACGCAGCTACTCCCCGTACTTCATCCATGTATTCAAATCGACTACGGAAAAGGGGTCAGAGTGAATTTCCTGCCGACGCAAAGCGGTCGTTCCGGAATGGTGGTCAGGAAACTTCACTCTGACCCCATTTCCACCGCCAAGTCACATCTCCGGCGTACTTCGTTCCAGAATGCGCATCGCCTCATCCGCCTGCCGCTTGGCTTCGCGCTGCTCCGCAGCTGTCGGAGGACGATATGCAGGCATTCCGGCCGGTCGATCTTCAATCGTCGTCCCGGTGAAATGATCGATGACCACAGGCCCAGTGCCGCGCCGCGATGGCATGGACGGCGACACGCCTGCATCGGGCACGCTTCCTGATGCGGGTAACACACTGCGCTGCGCTACCGTCAGCCCGCTTTTGCCCCGCTGCGCCGGCTGCAGCGCGTGCACGATGGATTTGATCTGGCTGGTCATGACCAGGAAGATGATCAGGCCGACCACCAGCTTGAGCAGCACGATGCCCAGTCCGGCATCCATGGCATGGCCGAAGGCGCCACGGCTCTCCCTACGCTGCGGCATCGCGCCGGACATCGCAGGGCTTTGTGTTACGCCGACGAACGTTGGGGCAGTCGCTTGTGCCGGCAACGGCCCCAGCATCCCGCGAAGAGCATCGCCGTCCACCAGCTGCACATGCCCCTGCTTGGTGGCGGACTCGATGGCGGCACGGCTAAATTCCCCGCTTGTGACGAGGATTGCGCCTGTAGCACCTTGTGTGATCATCACGCCGAGCAACTCATGCACGGCGTTGTGTGGCACCTGCTTGGCGTTCCAGTGCTTGCACTGCATCACAATGTAGGCGTCGTCCTTGTACAGCTTCAGGTCGATGCCGCCATCGAAACGAGCGCCGGTGCCGCCGGTCCCGACATGTTCAACGCGATAGCCTTGGCCGCGGTAATACACAGCCAGCATCACTTCCAACTGAGCCCAGCCCACCTGGGTCAGCGCATCCGTGCGTCGATTGCGAACATTCTTGAGTCCGTTCATGCCCGCCCCCAAGCGGTATTTTTCATGGCCGATGATGCGTCACCGGCCCCTGCTCGTCACCCCGGCGAACGCCGGGGTCCAGCTGTTGACTTAGAGACTGAAATTGTCCCTGACACCAACTTTTCCGGATCCCCGGATATCCCTGTAAGTGGTGAAGGTGCGTCCGAGCGGCTAGACTCATATTTCCAATCTTGGCATTTCCCGCGCTATCAGCGCGGCACATTCCTACCAGCAAGCGTTTGGCCCAGCCTATTTTTCTGGTGCTGCGACCAATCACAATGGCCATATCGCAATTCCAATCCAGTCCCGCGAACTTCGCCTTCGGCCAAAGATGAAAATAAAGTGATGCTTCACAACCGCAACCGCCAAAAATCCGTGCAGGCGATTTTATATTTCGCCCATCACACGGCTGCGCTCGGCAAGGTCAAGCTGTTCAAGCTACTTTATTTGTTGGACTTCGAACACTTTCGTCAGACGGGTCGCAGCGTCACCGGCATGGAGTACCGCGCTTGGAAAATGGGCCCGGTACCCGCGGAACTTGTGCAGCAGTGGGACGAGCTTGACGCCGATCTGGCCGCAGCCATCCGCATCGTGCCGGAACAAGTGATCGACTTCTGGCGAGAAAAAGTCGTCCCGCTGCAGCCGTTCGATGGCGAGCATTTCACCAAGCGCGAGCTGCGTCTGCTGGAAATCATTGCGAACCAGCACTGCAACGCACTTTCCGAAAAGATGATTGACGTCACTCATGCAGAGAATGGCGCGTGGGCCACGACTTGGGCGGCAGGCGAAGGCAACGATGACGTGATTCCTTACGTGCTTGCACTGGCCGACGACGACCCCAACAGGGATGCGATCCTGGCATCCGTTGCGGAATATCAAGCGATCTCTGCTGCCCAAGCTGCCTGACCACATGCCGGGCGTATTTCCCAACGGAGTGACAGCCGGCACAATTATTCGCTGCGCACGGTTCTATGTTGATTCTGCAACTGGTTAATTCAAGCCGAAATTTCTTGCTATCTTGGCCCTGACACGCGGCGGCGATGTAGTGCTGCGCCTGTTGACCAGTCGACAACACGGAAGGCCGGAGTTACCGCCTTGCTATCACGGTGATCCGTATCCTGGGTTCTATCTTGGCGTCATCAATGCTGCCGTCGGACTTGGCAGCAAAAGCTGGCTGGATCTACGCGGCCTTGAGGACGCTGACGGGATCGATATGAGCAAAGATCTAGCTGCTGCCGTTTCTAGTGTCGTTGCAGCACTGGATAACGCATCGCTCAAGGCTGCTTTGCAATGCACGGCAGCTGCCGACGACACGACTCAAACTCAGGAATGGGCCATACGCGATCAGCTGGCGAAGTTGGGCTAAGACCGCTACGCCGGCCAAGACATTCGCCGACAACGAGCCAGCGCGTCACCCCGGCGAACGCCGGGGTCAGCTTTTGACCTTGCGGATATCTCCTCGCCCGCGGAAATTGCCACATGTCGCTCACCTGTAGGTGCGCCCTTTAGTGCGCACGCCCTCTTTCACATCTCCGGCGTGGATGTCTTCAGGATTCGCGCGCTTTCTTCAGCTTCCTTCTTGCGTGCCTGCTGCGCCTGCGCCCATGCAGCATTGGCACGATGCTGGGCGCGTATTGCCGGATCAATGGCATTGGGGAAAAGGGGTCAGAGTGCATTTCCTGCCGGGTGTTGCACTTACTTTGGAAATCCGCGACCCCATTTCCGCTCGGCAGGCCGAGCCTCCAGCAGTTGTCGCTACACGATTTCATGCTACTCAGATCGCGTCCAATTCCGGGTAGCGCTTATACAGCGCAGTCACGATGCGGTTGCGGCGCGATGTCTCAAATCGTTGGCGGCTTCTTGCTTCCAGAAACAGGTTGGTCATCTTGGGGTTTAGGACACGCACATCGCTGCGATGCGCGTCCTTGCCCAACGTCACGAACCAACCCGGAAGGCACACGACCGGAATTACCGGTGTTGGCTCGCCGGTTTCGCCGCCCAGATATTCGGCCAGCCAGCGCGCTTGCGCACGCGCCTGCTCCACCGGTTTCGTTTCCATCCATCCGGGGAACTGCAACGCCTTTCCGTCGTAGGTGACATTGGCTGATGCTTTACCGTCACCCTTCTTGAGGCGCGACTTGGTTTCAACCATGAATACGGCGTGTGGTCCGATCACCACATGATCAATATTGAAGTTCCCTGCAGGGATGTCATGCACCACCAAACAGTCCTGGGCTTGCAGGCGGTCAAGCTGTTGGGCCACCGCGATCTCGGCAAGCATGCCTTGCTTGCATTGACGGCGCTCCCGCCATAGCGGGACGACGCGCTTGATGTTCAATAGGGTCATGCCGAATGCAGCCACGATCACCAACCAATCCAGCCACGACAACTTGAACGCTGACCAGTTGACGCGAGGCAGCAGGATGATCAACAAAACAATGGGTCCGATGATGAGAAGCTGTACGACACGTTCGTCGATCAAATCGCCGAGCACACCCATGCGGCGGCGTAATTGCTCACCGGGCAGGTGAGCTAGCTTGTCGGTCAATGGGGATCGCCGACCTTCGCGTTTTTGCAGACGCTTCTGCCAAAACACCATTGCTACTGCAAACGACATTGGCAGTCCGATGCTGGCCATCAGCACGACCACCATGATCACGGTATTCATGGGATATGCCTCCTTGCGCTTGCGCGTCTTCATCGCCCTGGTCATCCAGCCTGATGCCGCCCTTCCCGGCCCCGCTTGTCACCCCGGCAAACGCCGGGGTCCAGCTTTTGGCTTTGGACTGAAATTGTCTCTGACACCATTCGCGCATGGCCGCCAGCGAACCCCGCAGGTCGGCATCACGCGCTGTTTCAATTGGCTGCTTGTTCATGGCGTTTCGCTTCAGTCCCGGAAATTGTCCCTGACACCATAGTCGCGGATATCACTTTCGATAGTCATCAGTTACGGGCTGAGACCGAAGTAAGCGTAGGCGGAAGCTACGGACAGCCCCAACCAAGCCTGTCCAATACTTGTTAATGCGGGAAGTGCAGCTGGATAATTTAAGCCGGTCCAAAAGGCCCATGCGCCTGCAATAAGCCAAGCTGCGATGTAGAACCACGTTGTCCACCGCAAGATGTTCTTGGCCTTTCCAGAGGTTGCGATAAGAACTCGAGACCCCGGTATCTCACCAGGCTTTGTCACAGCCAGCTCTGAAATTATGAGAGCAGACACGAGGCCGCCCAATACAGACATTGCCTGAGACTTCACGTCATTGAAAGATGCTGCCGTCAAGTCTGTACACCCTGTCACGCCAATGCAATTTGCAACTTGAATGGCTGAGTGGACTAGCAAAAGGTAAAATACCAAAAGTACGAGAGCGATGACACCGCCTGCGATTGCTTTCATATCTCCCCCTGATCCCTAATACCTGAGTTAATATGGCTGAGCGCCGTGCAACACGATAACGTATCAAGCGAGGCAGCGAAGCGGTCTCGGCTTGAGCGAATAGTTACATTTCACTTCACTTCGCATTTGAGCCAGATGGCTTATTGTCGCGGGATGCGTCGATGACAATAATATCTCTATTTCCTGTGAGCTTAAGCTCATTGAGTATCGTGGACAATTTCAACTGTTCCGCCTCATTGAAGCAGAGAATGACCTTGATCGCTCGATCCGTTTCGCTGGCCTTCTTATAGATTTCGACTTGGTTCTTTAAGTTTTGCTTCAGCTTTGAGTTTGATGCAAGCTTAAATTCAACAAGAGAACTGTCATGCCTGCCATGAGAAATCTTATAGTCTACTGGCCCGCGACCATTGTTGACCTCTGAGTTCACGTCATGCTCTGATGCGAACCAAGTCAGGCGATACATCACGTGCAGATCGGACTCCCGTTGAATTGGTTTGCCTTTGATGTAAAAAACCCTGTATCCGTCATTGTCCTCGATAACTTTCTTAAGGTATGCCACGCGCCTGTGAGCCGCCTCATGTGAGGATTCTGCCACACCGTAGAATCCAACTTCTTGCAGCAGTGAAGAAAGCTTGCGAACCCCCAACTCAAATGCTTGACTTGCCTCGTCCACACGCTGATCGCTGATTGAACGTGCTTGGTCCCCTCGATCTTCCTTGTGTCTGATGTAATAATCGATCATCTGTGGAAATTGACGCAAGGTTGCTGAAACTGCTCTATTTACCTCACGGCGATTGGGGTCCTTAGGCAACTGGCTTTGTAGATAACGATCTACCTGAGCACGTAGTTGGTCGTTAGGTAGAGCCGTCGCAATGTCTTCAAAATCGTGGATGAGATCTGATTTGTTAATCCACGCCTCATCTTTGGTAAGAATATTCTTTGGAGTTAGGAGAACGTAGTCTCCAAAAAGATAAGGAAGGCGGTACCGACGGGTCTCCCAAGACCCAGTCTTATAGTTGAAGCTCGCATGTTCAACCGGTAGTTCACGCGTTAGTGACTTTTCTAAATGCGCTGCTGCGAAGGACTGTGTGTAGTCACAGAGGTAGCCTTTGATCAGGTTTACTGTAAAGTCACTAATATTATCTTTTCCAACACCGTCTTTTATTAGGCATAGCTTTTCCAAGTGACTGCCTTTGGTTATCTTTTCTTTCCCGAACTCATTGAAAATAGTGCCTAGGCTCTCATGGAGTGCAAGGGCAAATTTTTCCCCGAGTCCGGAGCCGCTGTTTCCGTTTTTACTATAGCCAAGCCAGTTTTGTCTGACCTCTGGAAAGCAATACCAAGCTTTCATTAGACCTTTATCGATTAACCTTGCTTTAGCCTCATCTCTCAGAAATGTCACGTATTGGATGATTTCACTATGAAGTTGCCTGTAGGTTGCATCTTCACTATTGAATATCAAGAACGGGTCGACAAATAGTGGCAGATCATTGATCAATGAAATGTTGTAGGCGCCGTATTCCTCAAGGTTCCTTTTGTCGACGTTGAAAAAGTCAGTAAAGTGGATCTTCATAAGTGAAATCTAACACCTATTAATTGACTATCATGCGAGATAACACACACAGCGCCACATAACGCCCCGAACCCCCTACCCCGCCACATAAGCATCCCCGCGAACCTCCGCCCGCCCCAGCGCCACCAGCATGTCCAGCAATTGCGGCAGGCGGCGCTTCCACGGACCACGGGCAGTAAACCTTGAACCAATCTCATCAAGTGAGAGCGGAATGGGACTGGATGCAAGCAGGTCAGCGACAGCGCGGACTTGTTCCACGGTGTCTTTGGGCCATGGCATCGGTTTTGCGGCGGCGACGGGCAAGACGTACGTGTCGTGGTCTTCGCTGCTGGTATCGAGCGTGCCTTGTTCGGGTGCGGCGTGGGCCTGCGGGTTCTGAAACTCCGGGCGGAGCCAGCGGATCTGGCCGCGGGCTTCTTCGGCGGCGCGTTCGGCGTTGAGGGCAACCAGGCGTTCGAGGATGGTTTCGTCAAAGGCTCGCTTGGCATCGTCGCGGGTTTGGCCTTCGACCGGTGCATCGTTGCCATGCGCCACCCGAAGCACAGGCAGCAGGTCGGACCACCCGTAGGCGTCGAGCACGGCGGCGTCCAGGTCATCGTGTAGTTGGCGCAGCACGGAGACCAGGCCATGCTCGTGGATGGTGCGTTCCTTGGGGGTCAGTGGTTCGCCGCTACGCAGTTTTTCCAGCACGTTGTACATTCCGGTCAGGGTCAGGTCGGGATGGGCGGCTTGCTGGCGTTTGCGGTGGGCGTCGAGGTGTTCGGCGAGGGTGCGGATGTGGGTGGTTTGTTCGTCGTTGACGATGGGAAATGGAAATGGCTCAAAGCAACGCGTTTTGTTGTAACGAGGGTCGTTACCGACACCAAGGTGCCCGCCTGCTGCGATCGCCCAAGTGACATGAACTTTCGATGACAAGACGCCAAAGTGGGCCGTATCATCAAACGCGAACATTACGATTGTGCTATCGCAGATGGTATTCGCAGGAACGCGAACGAAAGTTCGGTGCTTGGCCGTTAACGACGTGGCGATTGCGGACTTGATGCCTTCAAGTGCTGGTCTAAACTCGGCACGGGGTCTTGCAAACAGCCACCAATTTTCTCGACTGGGCCCATCGCGATTATGATCACGCTCCGGCTTGACCCGATCCAAAACCCATTGATATATCGCTGGACACTTTTCCCGCACCTGTTCCACCGAAAGTCCGAACAGATCGATGGCAAACAAACCTCGAGGCGACTGGGTAATGTCGCGCCCTGACATTAAAGGCTTTATTAGTGTTGCACTCGTTTCCGCCGTAAGTGACTTCACCTGCTGAACGTTAATCACGAAACCCTGACCAGTCAGCTGATATCCGACGCATGCGGTGCCTGCGTTGCTTCGCAAGGGGACAGCAATGTTCGGGTCGGTGCCGATCGTGAGATTCGGCGTGATGCTGCCCGCATCGCTTGCAAGTTCGACGATAACTTCACCATCGACGCCTTCGTATTCCGTGACAACGCTTTGCAGCCGCCCCTTTCTACTTTCGGCATCTACAACTGTCATGGCGACACGTACTGCCGCACCGTCAGTCGCATCTGTCCAAGGGTGATCGGGAACCACGAAGCTGAAATTCAATGAAGGATGTTCGGCAAATGCCGCATCCAAGACTTTGCGTGAAAACGATTGACGGATGCTGTTGCTCGTGATTAGACCAGCGCGCTTCCCCACGCCGATACCGACCAGTTTTGCGGCACTTGCCCACCAGTACATGACGAAATCCGCATGCTCTGGAATTCCTGGGTAGGCACTACGCAAAGCGTCAAGATATCCATCACCAAGCGCGAGACGAATACGGCGTGCACCTAGATATGGCGGATTCCCTACCACGAAATCCGCCTGCGGCCATTCCGCCTTACGCGAGTTGATGTAACGCTCGATCGGCTTGCGTGCGGACTCATCGGGAATCTTCTCGCCGGTGACCGGCGAGTCCTTCATGGTTTCGCCATCCCAACGCGTGACCGGCACGCCAGCTTCATCCAGCAGGTATTCCATGCGGTCGTAGGCCAGCACCGCATCGCGGTTCTCGATATTGCGGAAGTCGCGGATCACCGGAGTTGGCGGGTTCACGTCGCCACGGGTACGGAAGTGCCATTGCAGGTAGCCGATCCACAGCACCACCTCAGCAATGGCCGCCGCACGCGGATTGAGTTCGATGCCCAACAGGTTGTGCGGGTCCACGGTTTCACCGCCCAATGCGTCGGCGCGTTCACCGCCCAGCGCCAACCCAGCCTGCTGATAGCCCAGGTCGTCCAGTGCGCCCAGCACTTCGCCTTCCAGCCGCTTGAGGTGTTCCAGCGTGACGTAGAGGAAGTTGCCGCTGCCGCAGGCCGGGTCCAGCACGCGCACGGTGCACAGGCGGTGGTGGAAGCGCAGCAGTGCATTGACCGCATCGTCATGCTTGCCTTCCACAGCCAAGGTGAGCGCTGCGGCCTGTGCGTCGCTCCATTCGGCGCGCAGCGGCTCGATCACGGTGGGCAGCACCAGCCGTTCGACGTAAGCACGCGGGGTGTAATGCGCGCCCAGCTTGTGGCGCTCGTTGGGGCTGAGCGCGCGCTCCAGCAAGGTGCCGAAGATGGCGGGCTCGACGTGTTCCCATTTGGCCTTGGCCGCCTTGATCAGCAATTCAACTTGCGCGCGGTCCAGCGGCAGTGTGTCCGGCTGCTTGAACAGCTTGCCGTTGAACTGCAGCACGGTGTTGGCGAGAACGGCCGAGAAGCCGCCGGTATCCATGTCGCGCCAAAGCTGGCTGACCATGCGCATGGCGATGTCGGGGTGGTCGACATGCTGGATCAGCAGGTTGCGAAAGCTTTCGGACGGCAGCAGGCGCACGTCTTCGGAAAACATGGTGAACAGGCAGCGCATCAGGAACTGCGCCACGGCTTCCGGGGTGTGGCCGCTGCGTTCCAGCGACTTCGCCAGTTCAGCCAGTTGCCCGGCGATCTCGCGGGTGACGCGGGCGGATTCGCGGCTGGGGTCCAGCGACAGCGGGTCGGTCCAGATCCGGCGCAAGCGGTCGCGGATCTCCGGGCGATGCAGGTCGTCCAGGCTGATGCGGTGGCTGCGCGGGTCCGGGAACGGGACGTAGCTGCCGCCGGAGCGGCTGAATTCCGAGAACAGTTCGATGCGGTGGCCAACATCAACCACGATCACGAACGGCGGGCGGCCTTCGCTGGCCGGCAGTGCACGTGCGTAGTTCTGCGCCTGCGAGTGGGCGCGCAGCATGGCCTCGTCAAAGCCCTTGGTCAGGGTATTGGCGCGAAACTTCTTCGATTCCAGGACAAACGCGCCACGCTTGTACAAGTCCACACGGCCGGCGCTCTTGCTGCCGTCCGCGTGGTGGAAAGTCAGCGGGCGCTCAAACATGTAGTCCTGTTCGACGGTGGCATGCGGCGGGTCTACGCCCAGCAATGCGCACAGGTCCAGCGCGAAGGTCTGCGCGGTGGACAGCTCAGAGGCATACACGCCTTTCCACTTGGCAATGAAACGCGCGACGTCGTCGGCGTCGGCATCCTTGTCAGTCATGCGTGCCCTCCCCTGATCCGCAGGCTAACCCAGCGATGGGAGTCGTGCACGCGGTTGGGTCGTCTGGCAGAGCAGGAAAAGGGGTCAGAGTGAAGTTTCCTGATCACGATTGCGGCTAGACCGGGTGGCGTCGGCAGGAAATCCACTCTGACCCCTTTTCCCGCCGGGGCTGCGTAGGGATTTTCCGGCTGGTGCTTTCTTCGCCACTGGCGTCACTTCAAGTGCCGGCGTCGTCACTTTTTGTGAGGGCGATGGCGCTTTCTTCGCCGTCGTCGTCACTATTTGTGAGGCTGGCGGCACTTTTTGTTGCGACGGCGGCGCTTATTTCGCCGCTGGCATCACTTCGAGTGCCAGCGTCGTCACTTTTTCCAAGGACGGCGACGTTTTTTTCGCCACTGGTGTCGCTTGTTGCTCGGACGGCACCACTATTTATGCGGCGGGCGGGGTTGCAGCTTGCGTCCCTGCTGGGTTTGTCTTTTGCGGGCACAAAAAAATCGGGTCCCGAAGGACCCGATCAGTCACCTACCCCTGAACACCATCACGTCTCCCCAAACGCGTGCTGATCAGGTCAAGCGGCAGCGGCTGGCTTGACCGTGGTGCGCCGGCTGCGGGGCTTGAAGCGCTCCGACAGCCCGGATTGCAGGGCATTCAGGCCCTGGCTCTTGCCTGCCACCTTGAGCATGCCGTAGCCCTCCAGCGCGGCGGCGAACACGTCGCTGCCCAGCAGGGTTTCGGTGTCTGCCATGCGCTCGGCCAGACGCTTGAGGCGGGTGCCACGTGGGCGCAGCTGGTCCAGTGCAAGCAGGTCCGCCTGGGCTCCAGCCAAGCCGAGGCTGGGAGCGACGATCTGCGGGTTCTGAGCCATGACGTTCAGGGCCTGCCGGCAGAACGCTTCGGACTTGTCGCCCATCCGGTTAAGACGCTTGCGGGTGGCTGGGTCCATTGCCACCAGGTCACTGCACGCCGCCTCCAGCGCGGTCAGGGCATTGTCCAGTGCGGCCAGCTTGGCAGCGGGGAGCGTGAGGGAAATCAGATCTTGGGGCATGTGCGTTTCCTTGATGTAGTGGTTGAATTACGCTTGTTGCCGCTAAAACCACAAGATGTAGTAGAAAGCGACAATTCAACCTTAGGCAGCACACAAACCAAAGTCAACGCCAAAATGAGCCATTTGTCACTGTTTTAATACTTGACATCGTGCTAAGGATTCCACCCTCTGCGCCGGGCTTTGGTTTCACCGAAGTAGCGAGCTTCAGCGGGGATTTCCCACACGCATGGCCGTGCGCCTGAAGAGGGCGATTTCAGGGTGTTGCCAGTGAGACGATGCGCGAATGCAGGGGTTCAGCGGTTGACCCGTGCCGTCACCCCGGTGTGGACCAAGATGACGAGCACGTGCAGCCGGACGACGAACGCGGGAAAGGGGTCAGAGTGAAGTTTCCTGATCACGCTTCCGGCAAGACCGGATGCCGTCGGCAGGAAATCCACTCTGACCCCTTTCCCCATTTCCAGGAGCACGTACAGTGCGGCGGCCATTGACTTGATCGCGCAGGGTGTCGACGTCGGTGCCGATCCGATCCAGTTCACCGCATCCAAAAAAAACAGACCCGCATCGAAGCCGATGCGGGTCTGTTATCAGGCGAAGCTGCCGTGCGCCCTATGCCCTGCGCAGGTTCACGGCCTTTTTTCAGCCGGCCGGGATCAGCACCTTGTCGATCACGTGGATTACGCCGTTGCTGGCCTCGATGTCGGCCGTGGTCACGGTCGCATCGTTGATCTTGACCTTGCCGCCTTCAGTCGTGATCTTCAGCTTGGGACCGCCGACGCTATCAGCTTCTGAAAGCTTGACGACGTCGGAGGAAGTCACCTTGCCCGACACAACGTGGTAGGTCAGGATCGATGCCAACTTGGCCTTGTTCTCGGGCTTGAGCAGGTCGTCGAAGGTGCCAGCCGGCAAAGCTGCAAACGCTGCGTCGGTGGGCGCAAACACGGTGAACGGGCCCGGGCCCTTCAGAGTCTCTATCAGGCTGGCAGCACCGAGGGCGGCAGCGAGGGTATTGAACTGGCCTGCGGCGACGGCGGTGTCGACGATATCTTTATGGGACATGTTGGTTTCCTTGGTTGGAGTATTGCTGGAGGTAGCTGCGGACGTGCCATGCGTGCCGCCGTGATGGCCGGCAACAACGGGGGGAGGGGCGCCGACGTGCAGCATGGTTGCGGTCCCGACCGACTTGGTCAGGACTACATGGGTTACGAATCACTCCTGTCGGGGGTTGTTGGACAGGCACAAGGATGGACGCCGATAGGTCATGCTTAGGTTAAACAAGAACTTGTACGAATGTTGTACAGTCTCGCCATGTACAGCGTCACCTCCACTTCCCGCATGACCGGACTGGCCCCGGGCACCCTGCGTGCCTGGGAACGGCGTTACGCCGTGGTCGACCCGCTTCGCGACGAGGCCGGGCGCCGCGTCTATGACGCGGGCATGATCGAGCGACTGACCCGCCTGCAGCGCCTCACCGAGCGGGGCCATCCGATCCGCCGCTTGGCGCCACTCGGCGACGCGGCGCTCGACGAGCTATTGAATGAGTCCTCGCAGATCGGCTACGGCGGCGTGGAGATGCTCAGCGAGCAGATGCTGGAGGCGGTGATCGGGTACCACATCGGTGCACTGGACCGACTGCTGTCGGTGGCCATTGCGACGCTGCCGCTGGCGATCCTGGTGACACGGGTCATCGCGCCACTGCTGACCCTGGTTGGCAAGCGTTGGGCCGAAGGAAAACTGGACATCGCACAGGAGCGAATGCTCAGCAGCCTGCTGCGCGCACGGATGATCGCCATCCTCAATCCGCGCCCCAGCGAAACCGGCCCCAAGCTGCTGTTCTCCACGCTGCCTGGCGAGCACCACGAACTGGGGTTGTTGATGGCCGCGCTGCTCGCCTACGGGGCCGGCGCTCCGCTGCTCTACCTGGGCACTGACCTGCCGGCGCGCGACCTTGCCACGTTGGCGGGGGAACTGGGTGCCAAGGCCGTGGCGCTCAGCTGCGTGGACTCGGGCCTGGCGGACAGCGCATTGGTCGACATCACCGCACTTGTCGCGTTGCTGGGCAGCGGCGTGGAGGTCTGGGTGGGTGGCGCACAAGCGGATTTCCTGTGCCGCAAGGTGGCCCATCCGCGGGTCAGGAAAGTGACGGACCCGACACTGATCGAACGCCTGGTCCGCCGCCTTTAAAAACCGAACCCCCCGTCGCAGAAGCTGCTCGACATCATCGAGCGCAAGGGTCTGGACGTAGTGCTTTGAATCCCGAGGCGGCCAGTGCGCCGCAGGGTCGATACCAATGAGATGCGCCGGGATCACGATCAACCACATAAGTTCATGCGCACCTGCAGAAGCTGGCGACCCACTTCGTCCCGGTAACATGCGCACATGACCGAATTCATTCCACCCGGCACGCACTACTTCACGCTGCCCTCGCCGTTCCCGATGAAGCGCGGCGGCGGATTGCATGGCGCACGCCTTGCCTACGAAACCTGGGGCGAGCGCAATGCTGCAGGCGACAACATCATCCTGATCCTGACCGGCCTGTCGCCGGACGCACATGCCGCGGCCAATGTCGGCAACCCGGAACCCGGCTGGTGGGAGGCGATGCTCGGCCCCGGCAAGCCGATCGATACCGACCGCTGGCACGTGGTCTGTTTCAATGCGTTGGGAAGCTGCAAGGGCTCGACTGGCCCGGCCTCGATCAATCCCGCCACGGGCACGCTGTATCGCCTGGACTTCCCGGAGCTTTCGGTGGAAGACGGTGCCGATGCCGCCCGCGCGTTGCTGCACGGGCTCAGCATCGAACGACTGGCCTGCGTGATCGGCAACTCGATGGGCGGGATGACCGCGCTGTCGTTCCTGCAGCGGCATCCCGGTATTGCCCATAGCCATATCAATATCTCCGGCGCGGCGCGGGCGTTGCCGTTCTCGATCGCGATCCGCTCCCTGCAGCGCGAGGCGATCCGCCTTGATCCGCTGTGGAACGGCGGCGACTACGACGACGAGCGCTACCCAGAATCCGGCATGCGGATGGCGCGCAAACTGGGCGTGATCACCTATCGTTCGGCGCTGGAATGGGATGGCCGCTTCGGTCGGGTGCGGCTTGATTCGGACCGCCGTGACGACGAGGATCCATTTGGCCTGGAATTTGAGGTCGAAAGCTATCTGGAAGGCCATGCGCGGCGGTTTGTGCGCAATTTCGACCCAAATTCCTATCTCTACCTCAGCCGCTCGATGGACTGGTTCGACCTCGGCGAAAGCTGCCATGGCAGCCCGTCACAAGGCCTGGCCGGCATTCATGTGGCGCGGACATTGGCCATCGGCGTGCGCACCGACATCCTGTTCCCGCTGCAGCAGCAGCAGGAAATTGCCGATGGCCTGCGTGCCGGCGGTTGCCAGGCCGAGTTCCTGCCGCTGGACTCACCGCAGGGGCATGACGCCTTCCTGGTGGATTTCGACCGGTTCGGGCCCGCCATTGCCGGCTTCCTGGCTGGCCTGCCGGACGGATCGCCCTGATCCCATTCCATCTGGGCATGAGCTCATGACGGTTGCTAGACTGGCGGCATGGACAATCCCTGCATTGCCGTCGATTTTCCCGGTTGTGAGAAGTTCATCGCCGCGATTGATGCCGCCGTCATCGCGGGTGACGAACACGCCATCACCGCTGCCCTGCGCAACAGCCTGTGCGGCCTGATACGCGACCACGACGTGCAGCTGCCAGCCTGCGTACACGATCCCATCACCGACCATTACGCGCGCCGCGAGCTCTACCGTAGTCCGCAGCATGGCTATAGCGTGGTGGCGATGACCTGGGGCCCGGGGCAAGGCACGCCGCTGCACGACCACTCCGGCCTGTGGTGCGTGGAAGGCGTGTGGGATGGCGAGCTTGAAATCGTGCAATACGAATTGCTGGAACGCGATGGCGAGCGTTTCCGCTTTCGCGCCGGCGCCGGCATGCATGCCGGCCCGGGCAGCGCCGGCAGCCTGATCCCGCCGCACGAATACCACACCATTCGCAACACCAGCGCCGATGCAATCGCGGTGTCGCTGCACATCTACAAGGCAGAGATGGCCTGTTGCTCGAAGTTCCAGCCGCAGGCCGACGAATGGTTTGTCCGCGAAAACACTGAAATGCTGACCGACCAAGCCGCTTGAGCCGCGTGCCGTTGAGCCTTGCTCATATGAGCTTCTCGCTCAGCTATACTTCGCATCCCGTGCCGGAGTGGCGGAATCGGTAGACGCAGCGGACTCAAAATCCGCCGGTAGTGATACTGTGGGGGTTCGAGTCCCCCCTCCGGCACCAAGCATGAAAGCCACGCATCGCGTGGCTTTTTTGTTGGCGCGGATCGTGACGTAATCCGAACCCGCAAAAAGGAAGACCCGGTCTCACGAACGGCGTGTTCGGAGGGGACCGGGTCTTGGTCGTCTGAGCGATTTTTCGTGGTCTCTTGACGATTCCGCGAAGTTTTTCCCTGACAGCTGCAGGCTACGAAACCCGATGTTAGAAATTAGCTAAATCACATGCGTTCCGGCGACCGTTCGTCGGAACCATCTGGATTGATTCGCTGGTCTGTTTCACTGGCTTCTCGTCCAGGGCCACCAGCCGGCCCCATGCAAGGCATAGCAGTCGGCGGCGCGTTCGAACCGGTTGCGCACGCTGATCCCGCCACACAGTCCGTACAACGGCAGGAACAGAACCCCCAGCACCATATACTGGTAGACATGTGCGCGCTCGTGGTCGGCCAGCAGGATGCGCGGTTGCTCGCCATGACCAGCGCGGTGTGCATAGGTTTGGCATGGCTCATCGAGCGTGTGCCCGGTATGCAGGATCACGTTGCCCAGGGTCAGCGCCCCACCCGGCCCGAACGGCACGCCGTGGAACACGATTGCAAGATCGCGCGTGCTGACATGTGCATGCGCGCCGCGTGCCAGGCAAACGCCGCCGGCGATGAGTCCAAGCGCAGTGTTCGGCAAGGCCCACGCCATGCCGAGCACCTGCAGGGCCCGCAGCAGCCAGGAAGGCAGCGGCGCGCGGCTCACTTGCCTGCGATGCCCCAGCGCGACAGGATCTCGCGATCGCTGCCGTCCATCAACGTGATGCCGTGCAGAAGCGTCTTGCCGGCCCAGCAAAGGTCCTCATCGGAAGCCGATTGACGCGATTGCATCGCGGCGGCGAAGCGCTGGGCGAACTCACCCTGGTACTGGCTGCCGAGGTTGTTCAACGCGCTGCGCAGCGCCGCCTGGTCGAGGGGCTTGATCGGCGCATTGCTCACTTCGGCCTGCAACGCGAGCAGGTAGAAGCGCATCAGTTTCGAATAATGCGTCGGTGAAATTTCCCCGAACGCCTGCGAAACCTGCTCGTTCAATTCCGGGTCGGGAAGGTCACTGTCGCGGAACATTCGCGCGCACATCGGTGTCGAGAGGTGCGGCACTGCCCTGGCCATGGCGGTGGTCGCGCCCACCAGCACCGGCCCATCCAGCGATTGCGCGCCACGCTTGAGCGCGGTCCGCATCTCCGAGTACAGGCCGCGCTTGGTGAACGTGCCGGCGAAGCGCGAGCGCAACTTGTCGTTTGCATTCACGCCCGCCACGAACTCCTGGGTGGCGGGATACAGTGGTGAACTGGGTGGGTATGGATTCTTGAATTCGACCTGCACCAGGCTAAGGCTGGTATCGCCGTGGACCCACTTCCATGCGTAGATCGCCACGATCAGTAGCGCGGCAACATAGAACAGTTTCTTCATCGTGATGATTCAATCCAGGGTGAAAGCTCAGGCTGTGGACGCCGCTCAGCGCGAGCGCTTGCCCAGCCAATCGTGGATGGTCTCCGGTACCTGTTTCGCGCGCGACGAAACATAGATGCCGATGTGGCCGCCCTTGAACGACAGTTCGGTGTAGTCGTCGGTGCCGGCGAGATCGCGCAACGCGCGCGAGGCATCCGGCGGCACCAGATGGTCCTGTTCCGCGAAAATGTTGAGGATCGGCATCTCCACCAGACCCAGGTGCACGTCAGCATCGCCAATTTTCACGCCGCCGTTGACGAAGCCATTGCCCTGGAAGAATTGCTTGTTGAATTCGCGGAAGGCCTCGCCAGCCTGGTCGGGTGAATCGAAGATCCACTTCTCCATGCGCAGGAAATCCTCCATCGCCTTGCGGTCGTCGAGGATGTCGACCATGCCCACGTACTTCTGCGCGAACAGCCGCCACGGCTTCAGCATCAGGTAGGTCAGGTTCATCATGTCGGCCGGGATATTGCCCAGCGTGTCGACCAGCAGGTCAACATCGATCTCGCGGTTCCAGTTCGACAGCATGTTGTCGTGGGTGTGGAAGTCCACCGGCGTCACCATGGTGATCAGGTTCTTCACCTTGCCCGGATTCAGCGCCGCATAGCACAGCGAGAACACCCCGCCCTGGCAGATGCCGAGCAGGTTGACCGCATCCAGCCCGTGCGCCTTGCGCAGATAGTCGATTGCACCGCCGATGAAGCGCTCGATGTAATCCTCAAGGGTGAGGAAGCGATCACTGCGATCCGGGTAACCCCAATCGATGATGTAGACGTCCTCGCCGTGTTCCAGCAGGCCCTTCACCATCGAGCGGTCTTCCTGCAGGTCGACCATGTACGGACGGTTCACCAACGCGTAGCAGATCAGCAGCGGTACCTTGGCGGTCGGTGCCTTGTGGCCGCGATAGCGGTACAGCACGATCTTGCCGTCGCGCCAGACTTCCTCGCGTTCGGTGACCCCGAAATGCACGTCGTCCATCCCGCGCAAGGTACCGATGCCGGCAGCGAGCTTGCGCTGCATCTTCGACATTTCCTCGGCCAGCTCCATCGGGCTGATGTTGATCGGTCCATTCATGTCAACGCTTCCTGCTGGCGGGCTTGGCGGACTTGCGTGCGGCAGGTTTCAGGATGCTTTTCGTGGATGTCTTCGTGACCTTCTTTGCGGTTTTTTTCGCAGCTTTCCTGGTAGCTGGTTTCGATGCCGCTTTCGCCGTCTTTTTCGCCACCTTCTTCGCGGGTTTCGAAGCTGGCTTCGGTGCCGGCTTAGGCTTCGAGGCAAGCTTCGATGCAGGCTTCGGCGCAGCCGCGGTCTTTTCAGAAGATGCCGGCTTCGCAGCCGCCGTCACTGCAGCCTCGTCACCCTTGCGCTGCATTCGCCGCAACTGGCGTTCCAGTTCGGCGATCCTGCGATGCGCGCCATCCACTTCAGTGCGACCGGGCATTCCCATCGTGCTGGCGGCCTGCTCGGCCATGCCCTGCACGCCACTGCGCAATTTCATCTGCGCGTTGACCATCGCGCCGTAGACCTTGCGGTATTCCGGTGACAGTGCGGCTTCGGCATACGCTTCTTCTGCGGCGTCGACCCACAGGTCGAACAAGGCGCGCGCGCTGCTGATCTGGCGGCCCGGCTCCTCACGTTCGGCAAGTTTGGTTTCGAAGCGCGAATAGGCCTCCTTCGACACCTTGCCCATCAACGTGTTGTAGGCCGACATCGTGTCCTGGAAATTCAGTTGCGCCTTTGCCAACGCCTGCAAGTGTTCCTGGTGTTCGCGGGTGAAGCCGAAGGTCGGCATGTCCAACGCGCTCATGGTTTCCGAACGCATGCCCTGCAACCAGGGTTTGGCCGCTTCGCTCCACTGCTCAAATCCCTCAAGCCCCGGGCCGCGCATGCCGCCGAGCAAGGCCTCGAACGGATTTGCACCGGAACCACCGAGCGCCTGTCGCCAGGCATTGGCGATGTCCTGCGCGCTGTTGTCGCGACCTGCGAACTGCGCGGCTACCTGCTGCATCTGCGCGAACCAGTTGCCGTTCTGGCTACCGAAATGACCCAGTACGTTGTCGAAGCCGTGGCCACTGCCACCGGCCTGCCCGGTCCAGGCCCTGATCGCATCCTGGAAGCCCTGCATGCCGACTTCGGCTGCCGACTTCGGCGCCGCACTACGCATCGCATCGCCCCACATGCCCCAGTACTGGCGCGCAATTGCGTCGAAATCGTTGGATCCTGTCCCTGAACTGTTGGTCATGCGTCCTCCACGGTTGCACGCATGCTAGCAATGCAAATGTTGCACTGCCATAACGACGCGATACGCAACCGGTCAGGGCTGGCTGTTCAGGGCTTGGGAATATGCAGGGTCTTGCTGATCATCAGCGAGCCGAACAGCGCGTAGACCAGCACCAGTGGATGCAGCTGCCACGGCCCCAGCTTGAACATGCCGAACCACAGATCTGCGCCGATGTTGCCGGTGTACGCAGCGGCAAACAGCAGCCCGACGATGACTACGCTGGTCGGGATCGGCGTGCCCTCGAAGTAGCGCACCTTGCCCTCGTCGCCCGAGAGTTGCTCAGCGGTGACGTTGTAGCGGGCCAGCCGGCTCACCCCGCAACCGACGAAATAACTGAGCACCGCCCAGTCCCAGCCGCCCTGCAGGCCACAGGCGTAGCCAAGCGCAGCAGGTGCGACGCCAAACGAGATCACGTCCGATAGTGAATCCAGTTCCCGCCCAAGCGTCGAGGCGACCTTGCGCCAGCGCGCGACGCGCCCGTCCAGTGCATCGAATACGAACGCCAGCGGGATCAGCGCCATCCCGATGATGAGGTCTTGCACGATGCCTTCCTGCAGGAAGCGCATCGAGGCGAAGATCGCGCCGGTGCCGCAGAACGCATTGGCGAGTGTGAACCAGTCAGCGAGATGGAACTCGCGCAGCATCGAGAAATGGCGCTTGGTCACGGCATGGCTCCACAGGAAGTGAGGCCAAGACTGCCAAACTTTGCGTGAAGCCGGCAAGACCAACCTGCCGGCGGGCACTACAGACCTGTGTCAGTGAGGCATCGCCAGGTTGTCTGCAGTCAACGGCTTGCCGGCACGCGGCACGGTCGGAATCACCGCATCGGCAGGCAACACGCCCTTGCCATCCAGATAGGCATCGACCCGATCCAGCGCCGTGTAGACATACGGCAGCAGCGGCACATAGACCGCACCGTACTGCGGGAAGCCGAGGAATGCATCGAAGTGCTGTGCATTGCGCACTTGCCAGTAGCGCACATCGCGGCCCGCTGCCTGCGCTGCGGCCACGTATGGCGCGCTGGTGAATGCCTGCGGCACCAGGCCATCGTCGGTGCCGTGGATCACCACCACCGGCAGGCCGGCGCGCGGCAGGCCTGCCTCGGTTTCTGCGATGCCCCTGCGTACCCGTTGCGAATCCGCGCCATCGCCGGTCCACAGGCCGCGCAGGCAAACCAGGCCGGTCAGGCCCATGTCGGCCAACGGCTGCGGATCGACAATGCCGACGCCCGCACCCGGCGGAATGCCCGCGGAATCACTCACCCACGCCGCGCGTTCGGCTGCAGTCGCGGCACGTGGGGTCAGGTCGGCGTTCAACGCGGAGAAGCGATAGCCACACGGATGCGCGTCATGCGGATAGCGGCCATAGGCCGACGCGTAGGTCACCCCGACCGCGCGCCACAGGTCGAAAGCGACGCTGATCGAACCTGCGCGCAATGCGGCATCGGTCCATCCACTGGCTCGCAGCTTGGCCAGCGCGTCCCTCTGTTGTGCATCTAAATCCACACCAGCCAGCACGCCGCGCGCGGTCAAGGCCGCACATTTGGCCTCCAGGCCGGGCATCGCCGGGATACCCAGTTGCGGCAACGCGCACGGCATCAGCAATGCGGCTTCGGTGGCGTAGTCGTACAGGCCACGTGCGCCAGGCGCGTGGGTTGACACATGTGGCTCGGCAGCGACCACCGCGTCGAGCCAGTCACCATCAAGTTCGGCTGCACGCAACACCGCGCCGCCCCCATTGGAGATGCCGACGGCAATCACCCGCGTATTGGCGAAGGTGAAAGGTGCCTGCGCCGGCAAGGTTTCATTGAGTGTGGCCAGCGCGAACTCCGCGGCCTGCTTCACGTCCCGGCCCCAGTCGGCTTCCGGGTTGTCCTGCGAATGCGCGTGCTTGAACGCCACGCCCTGCCCGCTTGTGGTCGATGGGGTGAACGCAAGCCCGGCGTCCGCGCCTGCAGCCGCGACCTGACCCGCGGCATCGACGCCCATGCCGGCATCCAGATCGAAAAAGTCGGTGCCGTTACCCTTGTCGGTGTAGGCCACCGCGCAGCCCTTCGGCAGGCCCCACGCGCCGGCGACGGCAATTGCGCCGTAGATCCCGCGCGAACCAGAGGACGCGGCCACGACCAAGCAGCGCTTGCTGGCGTTGAAGTCATCCGGCAGTTGCAACATCACCCGATGCGGTTGGCTGGCGCCAGGAATTTGCGCATATGCCGTGAATTCACGCCCGGGCACACTGGCCACTGTCCCGTACACATCGCCATAGCCGCCACCCGGCGCCAAGTCAGCAATTCCGCGCCAATTGCTCCACAGCGCGCGCCGTCGCAGTTCTTCCGATGTTGGATGCTCGGCGTCTGCAAACGCTGGCGGCAGCATCGCGCGCAGGCCATCCAGGCCGAGGCCGGCGCTGAGCAGGTCATCGCTGCCGCGGTGCTCGGTGGACCGTTGTTGGCTGAACATCAATGCCGCTCCGTGCTGGGTGGATGTCGTGGCGCAGGCAGCTAGCAGGGCTGTCGCGGCGATACAGGCGCACGTTCTGAACGTAGTGACGCGGAAGATAGTCATGCGTCAACCTTAGCGCGACCGCATTCGCACCGCATCGTACTTTCGTACGAGCTTTGCCCACCCTATCCACGCGCCCGGCCTGTTAGCGTATGCAGTCAATGATGCAAGGCAGCATGCGCTGCACCGGAGTCACTGAAATGAGCGACAAGTTTCTCAAAGGCCGCACCGCACTGGTTACCGGCAGCACCTCCGGGATTGGCCTGGCGATTGCCTCCGCGCTTGCCGCGGCCGGCGCCAAGGTTGCGATCAACGGCCTGGGCAGCGCACAACAGATCGCTGATGCGATTGCCGAAGTGGATGCTGAAGGCGATGGCGGCACCCGGCATTTCAATGCGAATTTGCGCGACCCCGCCGCGATCGACGCGATGATGGCGCAACTTGCGGAATGGTCGCCGGTCGACATCCTGGTCAACAACGCCGGCATCCAGCATGCAGTGTCGATTGCCGAGATGCCGCCGGAGAAATGGGACGCGATCATCGCGATCAACCTGAGCGCCGCGTTCCACACCATGCGCGCGGCATTGCCGGGCATGGCCGAGCGTGGCTACGGGCGCGTGGTCAACGTCGCATCGGTGCACGGCTTGGTTGCATCGGCGAACAAGGCGCCGTATGTGGCCAGCAAGTTCGGCCTGGTCGGCTTGAGCAAGGCTGCCGCGCTGGAGTATGCCGCGCAGGGCTCGCGCGATTCCGGCGGCATCACCGTCAACTGCATCTGCCCGGGCTGGGTCGAAACGCCGTTGATCGAACCGCAGATCGAAGCACGCCGAAATGGCGGCAGCCGCGACGATGGCGTGCGCTCGCTGCTGTCCGAGAAGCAACCAAGCCTGCGCATGACCCTACCTGCCGAGATCGCCGCGCTGGCAGTGTTCCTGTGCCGGCGCGAGGCGCACAACATCACCGGCGCGTCGTTGCCTGTCGATGGCGGCTGGACCGCGCAATGAACCTGCCCCATAACCTGCTGCGCTCGACAGATTACGCACGGGCGGTGCTCGGAATCCTCATGTGCTCGCACGTACACTCCGGTTCCTGCGCTCCGTCCATGCGCGATCTGCCATCGCTCGCGACGGTTCTGTAACAGGTTCATTCACAAGTCATGCCTTCCCTGCTGATTGCCGACGACCACCCGCTGTTCCGCGCCGCATTGCGGCAGGCGGCGTGCGATGCATTGGGCGATGTCGAGTTATTCGAAGCCGGCAATCTGGACGCAGTGCTGGCCACGCTGGACACACAACCGCAGATCGACCTGGTCCTGCTGGACCTGCACATGCCAGGCAACCATGGGCTGGCGGGGCTTGCCGCGGTGCGCGCGCAATATCCGGGCGTGGCAGTGATCGTGGTGTCGGCCAATGACGACCCGCGCGTGGTCAGGCGCGCACTCGACCATGGCGCCGCTGGCTACCTGCCGAAGAGTTCCGGCCTGGATGAATTGCGCGACGCGATCCGTACCGTGCTGGCCTGCCAGACCTGGTTACCGGCCGCACTACGCGCCACCGTTTCGCGAGCGCAATCCAGTCCCGGCGATGCCGCCCTCGCGTCGCGCCTGGCCAGACTATCGCCACAACAGTTCCGTGTGCTCACGCTGGTCGCCGAAGGCCTGCTCAACAAGCAGATCGCAGATCGCCTGGACGTACAGGAACGTACCGTCAAGGCGCATCTCAGCGCGATCTTCGAACGCCTCGAGGTGCGCAATCGCACCCAGGCCGGGGTGATCTTGCGCGAGTTGGAATTGACGGATCCGGCGCGCCAGATGGAAGGCTGATTACTGACCGCAGCCGACTTGTCCGAACCCAAGAAGCGAACGTTGGCATTGCGCGTTATGGATACGGGCTAATCGTCCCTGACACTTTCTTGCACTGCCGGCGGATCGCCAGACAGCTCGCCATCGGTGACGGATATCTCCTGGAATCCGTCGCCGTGATGCAGCACGAACAGCGCAGTCATGCCTCGTTTCTGCGCCAGTTCGATACCCGCCTTTTCGCCCAGCACCAGTAACGCGGTCGCCCAGGCATCGGCAAACATGCAGTTCGATGCGACGATGCTGACCGCTGCAAGCCGGTTCGATGCAGGCTGCCGTAGCGGGCCGTCAATCGTGTGGGCATAGGACTTTCCGTCATGCTCGACCCAATGTCTATAATCACCGGAGGTCGCAATGGCGGCGTCGCTGAGTTCCATCACGCCCATGACGTCACGCACGTCGCGGACGGGTTTTTCGATGGCGATTGACCACGGCTGCCCATCGGGTTTCGTGTCGCGGGCGCGCATCTCGCCGTCGATGCCCACCAGATAGCGGGTGATACCAAGCATGTCGAGACAGCGGGCCAGTTGATCGACGCCGTAGCCTTTAGCGATGCCCGACAGATCCAGCATGATGGTCGCCCGTTTGCGAACCCGACGATGGAGGGAATCGATCTCCAGCACGTCGGTGGCGGGCCGGTAAGCCTGGGCTTTCAGGCCATTGATCCGCTGTTCGTCAATATGCCCTTCACCGGGGCCAAAACCCCAGGCGCTGACCAGATTGCCGACGCCTATATCAAATGCCCCGTGCGACTGTCGGCTGACGCTCAGGGCAGCCTCCAGGACAGTGAACAGCTCGTCAGGAACGGCCAGCCATTGATCTACGGGCGCGTTATTCAGGCGATTGAGAGCCGAGTCTGGTTTCCAGTTGGACATCTGCCGATCCACTTCATCCACTGCCGCGAACAGGCGAGCATTGATGGCAGCTTCATCCGCACCCGGGGCTGCGAAAAATACGGCGCTGTAGCGGGTGCCCATCGTCTCGCCATGTAGGCTGTAGCGTTGCCACGCGATGCCGGTTGGATCACGCTTATCCGAATACGTCTTCACGATAGCGCCCCTGCAGTTTGAGAGTCCGGACATCGAGGTCAATCGGGGACAAGATCCCATCCAGCGCCTGCTGGATGCTGGTTGCCATGGCGCGGCTGCCACAAACGAGAATCTGTCCGCCAGCTTCAATCAATCCACGTATTTCCGATGCATGAGCCAGTACGCGAGTCTGGACATAGCCACCCTCCTTGACCCGTGAAAAGACCGTGTGCAACTCCGTCAGTCGGTGGTCTGCCAGGTATTCACCGAGCTCGGGTTCATAAAGAAAATCAGAAGCAGGATCGCGACCGCCCCAGTACAGGTACATCGGGTACTTGCCTGTGTTGTTGCGGATGAATCCGGCCAGCGGGCCAATGCCTGCACCCGCGCCAATCAGAATGACGGGGGATTTTCCGGATGCGGGGCGAAAACTTGGATTGGACTGGATAAATGCATCGATGCGTTCGCCAGGTTGCAAGCCATGCAACATTCCTGAGCAGAGACCTTCTGAATGCTTGCGCACGCAAAGTTCCAGAAAACCGTCTTTTGACCCACTCGCCAGCGAATAAAACCGCGGCACGGGGCTTCCGGGCGGCACCACCCCTACCAGATCGCCCGCCTCGAAACGCGGCAGACCATTGAATCCGAGCAGGCGCCAGAATCGAGCGATGCGGCTTTGCGGTGCGATGGGGCCGAATCGCAGGATGCTGGTGGGCGCCTGCACCTTTACGCCGTAGTCCATCCGACTGATCAATTCGAGGGGTTGGGTTTGCGGCGACTTGTGCGTGTATTCCAGCGCCAAGTCGCGATCGAAAAGCTGCCCGACGGCTTGTCCCCAGCGGGCAAACTCCTGCGTCGACTGCCGGTCGATGGTGTCCAGATCCATGGACCGATTCCATCCGCGCGCAAGCAAGGCGTCCTGCGTGTCCCTGGCGAACTGACAGAATTTCGCAAACTGACGATCGCCAAAACCCAACACAGCAAAGCTCGGCTTATTGTTGCCGGAAAACTTGTCCAGGCGCGCGAGGAACTGGTTGGCCGAGCTGGGCGCATCGCCATCTGCGTAGGTTGATGTCAGGATGAAAAGATGTTGTGCCTGGCGATACTCCGTGGCCAGCTGATTCATGGACGCGGTGTGCACGCGCTGTCCGGCCTGACGCAAGGCATCATGCAATGCGTTCGCAAAGCCCCAGGTGCTGTTGCTTTCGCTACCCACCAGGATGATGGTGTCGGCCGACCGCGGCCCGCTATTGCCGGCGATGCGTCGCATCGCGCGGCGGCGCTGCCACCACACGGTAATGCCGGTGGCGCCCATCATCGGCACGCTCAGCGCACTGAGCCCCAGCAACAGGCCCAGCCACCACAGGCCTTCACCGGTATGCAGTTTGTAAATCAGTGAGTAGACCCCGTGAACGCGATCGTGCGCCTGCCAGGACAGCAGCGCCCCGCTCGCCTGATCGACATAGCCGTCGCCCTGCGCGGTGCGCAAGGAATAAAAGTCCTCAGGGCTGTCCGGGCTTGGATACACCAGCTCGCGCAGGTCATTCAGGTCGGTAGCTTGCAGGGCACGCAATGTGCCAATGGGCGCGACCGGACCAGTTGTCCCCGGGATGGGGAAATCGGGCTCGTTTTGGGTACCGTCGGAGATCAGACCGAACGTTGCAGCCGACATATACAGACCCGTCAACGCGGACAACAGCAATCCGAATACCACGACCCGTCCCAACTCCGCATGCCAACGCTGGCTGAAATTACCGCGCAGTGGGCGCAGGAGTTGCCGCCATCCGCCTACGCGCTTGACCAGCAATGTCATGCCTGACAGACACAGGACCAGCATGGTCAACGCCAACAGTCCCGCTACGACCCGGCCTGGTGTGTCTGCGAGGAAAGAGCGATGCAGATTCTTTACCCAGCGCGTGAATGTGGAGGGCGCATAGGGGCCAATGCTTTGTCCGCTGAACGGATCGATCCGGTCAGCGCCAGTCCGGTCAGCCTGACTGTAGTACACGACAATCGAGCCAGACGGCGAGCGCTGGATCTGTTCAACGCCGGAATAATGCTGCGCCACCCGCTCGGCCAGCATGGCCACGCTGACTTGCCCGTCGCCGGGCACGCTGGTACCCGCTCGTTCAATCGCCGGATTGATCGACAGGATGGCGCCGCTGATCGCCAGCACGGCAAGCAGCACGGCAGCGATCAGGGCAGGCCATGAGTGGATCCGGCGCAGCATTCTGCGGTCCTCCTGTCTTTAGGGGCGATTACAGCGAGTAGGTGAGCGACTTGACATAGCCGCGTCCAGCCGCCGGTTTGCCGGCGCCTGCCGTGGTCAGCGGTGTGCGCACGTCGGCAGGATTGTCACGACCGTCTTCCACCGCGGAGTCCACGCGGATCTCGTAGCCCGCATCGATCAAGGCATCGGCCAGGTCCACGGTGACTTTCAGCACGCGTCCACTACCAACGCTGGCGCCGCTCACGCCGTCGTACTCGCTGGCCTTAAGGCCGCTACCGCGCGCCCAGTCACGCAGGTTCTTGTAGTACTTGGCCTTCTTGCCCGATACCCAAAGCGTCTTCTTGTACACACCCTTGGTGTCGGTAACGTAGATCGCCAGGTACGCGCCATCACCACCGTAACTTTTCAGTTGGGTGGTCAAGGTCACTGGCCTTGCCTGACCCAGTCCAGGCAGTGCGATGGCACCCGCAAGGCAGAGTGAAAGTACAAACTTATTCATGGTCATTCTCCGGATTCATTCGTGACGATCACTGTTCACTTCTTCTTTTGGCCTGGAGTTCGGTCCAGGTAATCGGCAGCCTTGCCGTTCCCGTCGAATGTGATTTCCAGCTTGCGGATGCGAAGTGATGCCGGTGCATATTTGGCTTTGAACGCGTTTCCGATCTTGTCGATGCCCCTGACTTCGTAGCAGCCGTCATCAACCTTGATGCGCTGCACTGTCCAGCCATGCTGTTCCAGCTGTTGTCGTAATACTTCGCGTGGCTGCCAATCAGCCACGGGATCAGTACAGTCGTTGCCGGCCATGGCGGTCCCGCTGAAAACCAGACTGGCCAGGACAGTACTTGCGAGGATGAGAGGTTTCATGGCGGCGGTCTCCTTTACGAATGTGTAAGGGGACTGTAGCGGCGCATCCTGATGCCAACCTTAAGGCTGAGTGTTTTTCGGACTAGACTGGCGAACCGACATACGTCGTGGTGCCCGAGGCTTCGCTCAGGGATTAGGTATGCGAGTACTTCTGATTGAGGACACCGCCGATCTTGGGCAGGCCGTGCGCGAGCAAATTGCCGATGATGGTCATGCGGTGGATTGGGTGCAGCGGCTCGATCATGCCGAGCTCAGCGTTCAGTCAACCGCGTATGACCTGATCCTGCTCGACTTGATGCTGCCTGATGGGCACGGGATCGATTTTTTGCGCAAGCGTCGGGCTGACGGCGACGCTACTCCAGTCATCATCCTGACCGCGCGGGACCAGCTCTCGGACCGTATCGCAGGGCTGAATGCCGGTGCGGATGATTATCTGGTGAAGCCTTTTGATTTATCCGAATTGTCGGCACGAGTCGCCGCTGTCGCGCGACGCTATAGCGGCAATCCAAATCCGCAAATTCAGCTGGGTGAGCTACGCATCGATCTATCGGATCGAACGATTCAACGAGGCGATGTCAGGATTGATTTGACAGCTCGAGAATGGACCCTGTTTGAGACCTTCATTCAGCGCCCTGCCGCTTTGTTCTCGAAGTCGCAGCTTGAAGAACGGCTGTATGAGCTTGGAGCCGAGATCGAGAGCAACACGATTGAGGTCTACATCAGTCACCTGCGTAAAAAGCTGGGTTTTCATGTCGTGGAGACGATCCGCGGCATGGGTTACCGATTGGGTTCTGCATGAAGCCGGTGACAAGCCTGCAAAAGCAACTTGTATACGGCCTCACGTTGGGCATCGCGTTGTTCTGGCTTGCAGCCACTGTGGTGTCCGGGCTGGTTGTGCAACACAGGCTTGATCAAGCGTTCGACAATGCGATGCAGGAGGCCGCGCAGCGCATCCTGCCTCTGGCTGTTCTGGATATCCTTAATCGCGAGGAGTCCGGCCCGCCCCAGCGCGTGGCGCCGCTGAATACGCAGCAAACAGGCTTTGCCTATCTGGTTCGCGATAGTGAAGGCAATATCCTGCTGCAATCGTTCACCGCCGACCCAGCCATATTTGGTCCTCAGTCCCTGTTGGGTTTCACAACCACAAAGACACATCGGCTGTATGGCGCCAGTGCTTTGCGTGGAACGCTTTTCCTGCAAATTGCGGAACCGCTCGCGTATCGCCGTAAAGCCGCCCTGGATGCGACCATCGCGCTGCTCCTGCCCTTGCTAATTCTGATACCGGTCAGCATGTTCGGGATTTGGCTGTTCGTGCGCTTCAGCCTGCGAAGCGTGTGGTCATATCGCCACGCGATCGAAGTACGTGGCGCCGGGAATTTGTCTCCGATCCATATGGAGAAACTACCAGCGGAAATCAGGCCAATTGCAGATGCCGTCAATCACCTGATTGATCGTCTGGGACGTGCGCTGGAGACCGAGCGGAGGTTTACAGCCAATAGCGCCCATGAGCTGCGCACACCGCTGGCGGCAACGCTCGCCCAGGTCCAGCGGCTGCGTCATGATGCGCCAGACGGACCGTTGCAAGATCGCGCAATTCAGATTGAGGCGTCCCTCAGAGAGTTGTCGCGCCTCACAGAAAAGCTCATGCAACTAGCAAAGGCGGAAGGCGGCGGGGTGTTGTCAGAAGAACCGCAGGATCTTGTGGTTCTTCTGTCTCACGTTGTGCAGGACCTGCAGCGGACAGCCAGTGCTTCGATCCAATTGTCATTGCCACCAACCGGGTCTGTTCTCTCGCTAATCGATCCGGATGCCTTTGCGATCCTGGCCCGAAACTTGATCGAGAATGCTTTCAAGCATGGCGTGCCAGGTTGCGCAATCGAAGTCAGCTTGTCGAAAAGCGCGCGCCTCACAGTGGTCAATGCGGGCACTATTGTTCCAGCAGTCGATTTGGCGCAGTTGACTCATCATTTCGTTCGCGGGGATAGCCGGGCGGAAGGCTTTGGCCTTGGTCTGGCGATTGTGTCGACCATTGCCCACGGCGTAGGCGCAGAACTGACGCTTGCTTCGCCCGCGACGAGCAGACCTGATGGGTTTGAGGTGTCGGTGCAGTTCGTTTTCAATCCGGAACAACCGCGCGGTTGAACTTCTCTTGAGTGATAATCGCATTCACGCAAGTCCGTCCACGAAACAGCCTGGTTCATCGCGCGCCTGCATCGCCACTTCAGACAAGGGGGTCGACACGCGCCAGGTGATCCGTGGATAAAACCCTCGAATCAACGTCATTGACACATGAGCGCTGCCTCCGTGAAAATTGATGCGTCACTAGGGAGTAGCCGCCTCCGAATCGGAGGAGCCGACGTCAACACACTTGGTCAAATGACCATGGCGTCGGCGGCAAGGGCGAGACTTTTGACTTTGTTACCCACAAGCCGGGCTGGCGTGGGGAGCAAAGTCATTGGTCAACAGTTGCCAGCCCGCGGATTAACGCATGGAACCCCTGATTACCTCTTTCAGCATGGTCGCGATCGCCGAGATCGGCGACAAGACGCAGTTGCTATCGTTCGTCCTCGCAACGCGATTCCTTGGCCAGCACTGGCGCGTGATTGCCGGCATATTCGTCGCCACCATCCTCAATCATGCGTGTGCAGCAGCAGCTGGTGATTGGGTGACCTCCCACGTCAGTCCCGAATTGATGCGCTGGATCCTGGGTCTTTCTTTCCTGGGGTTCGCCGCATGGACGCTTGTCCCCGATACCTTGGACGCCGATGACGCCAAACCCTCCAGATACGGCGTATTCCTCACCACTCTAGGCTTGTTTTTCCTTGCCGAAATGGGCGACAAGACGCAGCTTGCAACCGTGGCGCTGGGTGCCCGCTATTCGAGCCTGGCGATGGTCACGATTGGCACCACGCTAGGCATGATGGCGGCCAACATACCCGCCGTTCTGATCGGCGAAAAACTTGCAACGCGCTTTCCGATCTCGAAGATGCGATTTGTTGCTGCCGCAATGTTTGCCATCTTCGGCATCCTGATCCTGCTTAAGATGAACTTTGGGCTGGATTTATTGAGCAGCCGCGCGACAGGCTAGGAATCATGGCACTGTCAACGTGTTCCGTTGGCTCACTGATCGGGAACGCATCGGCTCACTAATGTCTGCTTTGGGTCGAACTTCGCCCATTGCAGAACTCAACGACGACCAGCACATGACGCTACGGCGAGCAGGCACAAAGTGAAACTCCCTAAATCTGGGAGAACCCCATGAACACCGTCGTCACCAAATGCAGTAGTGAGCCTTGGAACAAGGGAAACTGACTGGTCAAAAAGCACCGCTCAGGCTCTGCGACATCTGGCCATTCGCGTGCGGCTCCAGCTTGGCCATGAGACGCGAGACCTCGCCCTGTTCAACCTTGCCATCGATTCGAAGCTCCGAGCGTGTGATCTAGTAAAGCTGAAGGTGCGCGACATCGGACATGGCACACAGATCGCCAGCCGGGCGATCGTCATGCAGCAGAAGACCAAGAAGCCAGTTCAGTTCGAGATCACGGAGCAAACCAGGAAGGCGGTTCGAGCATGGATTGACCTCGCGAAGCTCCAATCGGATAGCGCGCTGTTCCCCAGTCGCATACATGACTCACCGCATCTTTCGACTCGGCAGTACGCGCGGATTGTTCACCGCTGGGTTTCAGGAATCGAACTAGATGACACAGCCTATGGAACACATACGATGCGTCGGACGAAAGCGTCACTTATCTATCGTCGGACCAAGAACCTCCGGGCGATCCAACTCCTCCTCGGCCACACCAAACTGGAGAGCACGGTGCGCTACCTCGGGATCGAGGTTGATGACGCGCTGGAGATGGCCGAGCAAACCGAGGTGTAGGCACGAACAGTCGAAGGCGCCTGCTCAACGGGCGCTCTTCGGCCAACAACAGCCAGTTGACGCCTCCATCGAGCCGCCGCAAAGCGGCCACTCACCGAGCTGGCGCCGCGTCGCCAAGCTGGGCAAGCACATTGCTGAGTAACTCAAACGAAACGGGGTCCAATACTCCGGTGGCGCTTCACCTTTTGCCGCGCAGCGCTTGACTCCATCTTGGGCTCTAACCTCTCGGCTCTCGCAAAGTGGAGCTGACCGTTCCCGCCAAACTCCGTGCGACCCAGTCCGGCGCATTGAACGTCGGCAAGATTGGCTCGGCGACTTGCACCAGCAGCCATGGCGACGAAATGCAACCCGCCACCACGGATCACATGGCGGCGATTGAGCTCGGCGAAGAAGGAGGGCTTCACGCTCACGGCAGCGCCTTCGCGTTGGTGGTGGTCGGCAAACCAACCTTGCGGCAGAACGCCGCGAAGCGTGGGTCGTGCTGGTAGCGCAGGATGAACGGGTCGTAGAGCAGGTAGCTGATCCCCGGATCACGGCTGGCCCAAGCGCGATCCAGCCACTTGAACATGTTGTCCGGATCGCGACGCAGCGCGTAGACCTCGGCGATCTGGTATGGCGCATCGCCGGCCCCCGTGTCGATCACGTGCTTGAGCGCCGCATCGGCAACGGCACGATCGGGGCCGATCTGTCGCGCCAGCGCCAAGGCAATTTCCTGCCATCCACCGCTGGCTGGCTCCGCCTGTGCCGCGGCCAGCGCGGCCTGCGCATCGCCGCGCTGGATATCGATGATCGCCAATTTTTCGTGGTAAGCCACCGCCGCCGGTTGCAGCTCGATCGCTTTGTGGATCGCCGCAGCCGCTTCGTCGAGACGGCCGAGGCTGGACAGGTAGGCGGATTGCCAGTTGTACCCGCTGGAGTTGAGCGGATCAGTGGTCAGGGCCTGCTGGTTCAACCGGAGCGCCTGCTCAGGATCTCCCAGTGTCGCCAGCAGAGTGCCAGTCTGGAACAGACTGGCACCGTCAGGCGATAGTTGTGTGGCGCGCTGGAATTCTGCCTGCGCGCCCGCCCAGTCGAAGTCTGCCCTGATCAGCAAAGTGCCATGCGCGTCATGCGCCACCGCGAGCTGGGGTTCCAGCGCCAGCGCGGTGTTGGCCGCTGCACGCGCTTTCGCGTACGCCTGCTGGGCTTCCGATCCAGTGAGGAAAGCGGCGGCCAACGTGGTCCACGTGTCTGACAGCGCGGCATAGGACTGTGCATAACGTGGATCGGCCTGGATCGCCGCTTGGTATTGTGTGATCGCTTGACGCAAGTCGGCTTCTATTAAGCGTGCGCCATAGAACTTGCCCTGAAGGTAGGCGGTGTAGGCAGTGAGGTTGCCGCTGGGTGGGCGATCGCTTTGCACCACGGCACCACCACTTTCCAAAAGTTTTGCCTGCAAGGCGCTGGCGACGGCGTGGGTGATGTCATCCTGCAGGGCGAACAAATCTTTGTACGGCCGGTCGTAATGCTGCGACCACAAGGTGCTGGCGTCGGAGGTATTGATCAGCTCAACGCTGATGCGCACGGTGTCTCCTTCGCGGCGCACGCTGCCTTCCAGCAGATGAGCGACATCGAGCTTCGTACCGATGGTTTGAGCATCGTCTTTTGTGTTGCGGAACTGGAACGCGGAGTTGCGCCCGATCACCTTCAGGCCGGCGAACTGCGACAGTGCGTTGATGAAGTCCTCGGACAGCCCATCGGAGAAATACTGCTGTTCCTTGTCGCCACTGTCGTTGACCAGCGGCAGCACAGCGATGGACTTGGCCGGGATTGCCGCCGCCGCTGAGCCCGCTGCAGGCCCACTCGGTGCCGCTGTCGAATGTATAGTGGCCGGAGCGGGCGCCAACCGCCATGCCACCACGCCGCCGATCGACAGCAGCAACGCGAGTATCAGCAACTCGGTGCTGGTCGTTTTCTGCACACCACGCTCGCCGTGGTACCAGGCTAGCACCAGCGTCACGAAAAACCCTACCGCCATGGCGACGATGGTGAATCGCTCGACCGAGTCCGGCCAGCCAAAACGCTGAGCGACAATGTCCAGCACCTGGATCAGTGCGAACGCCGCAGCCGCATAGGCCAATGCCCACTGCACCAGCTTGCGCTGTTTCAAGCGCTCGATGAAGTCTTCCACGCAGCACATCCCCGAACAGACTGCAGATGAACGAGTGTAGCGGTTTGGTGGTGCGTCCTGCCTTGCCTTGACCTATCTGGCTATTGCGACCTTTCTGTCAACGGATCAGCTCTAAAGCGGCCGATCGCCACCGGCAGGTTAGGGTCGCATAGCGACACACCGCCTGTGGTCCTCAACCGGCCGAGGCTGTGTGAAAACTAAAGCCATGTGGCATGAGCTTGAAAACTGTAACGCGCACCGAAGTGGTCAGCCCCAGAATTCAAGGAGCAGGCGCGCAAGTGATCAATTTTTCGTCATCTCGAAGCAGCGCAAGAGTTTTCACACAGCCTCGGCCAGAAGCGGACGCAAGGCAACTCGATCATAAAAAGGCGCTCAGGAAATCACCTCGACGGCGCCGGAATCCCGACCCAAACGACGGGCCTCATCAGCGCCTTTTCGCTCACTGTATCGATCCACCAAATAATCACTTCGCCCGCGCACCATCAGAGTGAATTTCACCAGCTCTTCCATCACATCCACGACGCGATCGTAGTAAGGCGACGGTCGCATGCACCCGGCATCGTCAAACTCTTGCCAGGCCTTGGCAACCGACGACTGATTCGGGATGGTCACCATCCGCATCCAGCGACCCAGCATGCGCAGAGTGTTGACCACGTTGAACGATTGCGAGCCCCCGCACACTTGCATCAGAGCCAGCGTGCGTCCTTGAGTCGGGCGTACGCTGCCGTCCTCGAGCGGAAGCCAGTCGATCTGGTTCTTGAAAACGCCCGTGACGTTACCGTGCCGCTCGGGTGATACCCATACCTGACCTTCGGACCACTGCGACCACTCGCGTAGCTGCTGCACTTTTGGGTGGGACTTGTCGACACTGTCCAGCATCGGCAGAGCGTGCGGGTCGAACACCCGGGTTTCTGCTCCAAGGTGACGCAGGATGCGCTCGGCTTCCAGCGCCAACTTGCGACTGTACGACTGCGGGCGCAACGAGCCATACAACAGCAGGATGCGTGGCGCACTGGGGTCGGCACCGAGAACATCGTGCCGTGGGAACGGCAAAAGATCAGGCACAACGTTTTTGAGGATTGAAGCTTTTGGGACTTGTTGTTCGATATTCATTCGATTATTCTACAAACATGGAAACGAATCAGGCAATAGCTGCACTGACTGCACTTGGACACGCGACGCGCCTGCTCGCCTTTCGGCTGTTGGTCGAAGCCGGCCCAGACGGCCGCATGGCTGGTGAAATTGCCGAAGCACTGGCCGTGCCTGGGGCCACGCTCTCCTTCCATCTGAAGGAGCTAGTCCACGCTGGATTGATCAGTGGCGAGAACCGTGGCCGCAACATCTGCTACCGCGCGCGGTTCGATGCAATGAACGGACTTGTCGCCTACCTGACTCACAACTGCTGCGCAGATTCTTCGGATGAGGCCTGCGCGCCGGCCCGAGCCGCGACACGCGCCTGCTGATCTCAACAACAACCATTTCCCCTCTTCAGAGCCAACCGATGAAACATCGTGTCTTGTTCCTTTGTACCGGAAACTCCGCGCGCAGCGTCCTCGCCGAAGCCACGCTTCGCGCATGGTCCAGCAATCGTTTCGAGGTCTTCAGCGCCGGCAGCCACCCCGCCGGCAAGGTCAACCCATACGCGCTCAGCCAACTTGCGGCCGACGGCATTCCCACCATCGGGCTGCGTAGCAAGTCGTGGGACGAGTTCGCAACTGCGGACGCGGTGCCCATGGATCTGGTGATCACGGTCTGTGATGCGGCCGCGTCTGAAGTCTGCCCGATCATGTTCGGCGACTTCGTTCGCGCGCACTGGGGGCTGCCGGATCCGGCGGCCGTCGAGGGTAGCAATGACGCAAAGCGGGAAGCCTTCCGGCTAGGCCACCGAATCATCAAGGCGCGCCTGACAGCGCTGATGGCGCTGCCGAACGATGCGTGGGGCGACCGCCTGACCTTGAAGCAGGCGCTGGACCGTATCGGATTCGTGGAACCTGACGGCGAGACAACCAACGAAGACGCAATACGACGAAAATCCGAGGCCTGATCCATGCTGACGGCACTTCTGATCTTCGTTGCCACGATGGTGTTGGTCATCTGGCAGCCCAGAGGCCTTGGGGTTGGTTGGAGCGCCATGTTCGGCGCGGCGCTGGCGCTGGCAACAGGTGTCGTGCATCTGGCCGATATTCCGACGGTGTGGGGCTTTGTCTGGAACGCTACGTTTACGTTCATTGCGTTGATCATCATCAGTCTATTGCTTGATGAAGCCGGATTTTTCGAATGGGCTGCGCTGTATGTGGCGCGTTGGGGTAAAGGCAGCGGGCGCAGGTTATTTGCCTTCCTGGTACTGCTGGGCGCGGCGACTGCGACGCTGTTCGCCAATGACGGGGCAGCATTGATCCTGACGCCCATTGTTATTGCCTTGCTGCTGGCATTGCGGGTCAGTCCCGCGGCAACACTTGCCTTCGTGATGGCAGCAGGTTTCATCGCCGATACGGCCAGCCTTCCATTGGTCGTTTCCAACCTGGTCAATATCGTTTCAGCCAATTACTTCCACATCGACTTCGCGCGGTACGCATCCATCATGGCACCGGTCAATGTTGTTTCCGTTGCTGCGTCATTGGGCATGCTGATGTGGTTCTTCCGCCGCGATATTCCCGCCAGCTATGAAACCGCGGAGTTGAAGCATCCGCGCTCGGCGATCGTGGACAACACGACCTTCAATGCCGGTTGGGCAGTGCTGGTATTGCTCTTGGTGGGATTTTTCGGATTGAGTCGAATCGGCATCCCTATCAGCGCAGTGGCTGCAACCGGCGCACTAATCCTGCTCGGCGTGGCGGCACATGGGCATCGAATATCGATCCGCAAAGTGCTCAAGGAAGCGCCATGGCAGGTCGTCGTGTTCTCGCTCGGCATGTACCTGGTGGTCTACGGCCTACGCAACCAGGGGCTGAGCGAGTACCTGGCGAAGCTGCTGGATTTTTTTGCCGGATACGGCGTGTGGGGTGCGACATTCGGGACCGGCCTGCTGATCGCTTTCCTGTCCTCGATCATGAACAACATGCCGACGGTGCTGGTCGGCGCACTCTCCATCGACGCCAGCCACGCCGAGGGTGCGGTGCGAGAGGCAATGATCTACGCCAACGTCATTGGCAGCGACCTCGGGCCGAAATTCACGCCGATCGGGAGCTTGGCCACACTGCTCTGGCTACATGTACTGGCACGCAAGAACATCAAGATTACCTGGGGTTACTACTTCAAGGTCGGCGTCGTCCTGACGCTTCCCGTACTGCTTGTCACCTTGGCAGCCCTCGCGCTGAGGCTGAGTCTCACGTGGTAAGTGCGGAAACATTCTGGTGACGTGGCCCACCACAGCCAAATGACCATCTGACGAGTGGCCGCTTCGGGTCGTAACCGGCCGCTCGCTGCAAAGGGCAGTAAACGGCCAGAAGCGGCCACCCTCGAATCAATCAGATCAGTGATTTGCAGGCTTCAAGCGCGAAACCGCAAACCAACCCCGGCTTCGGTGAGTATCCAGCGCGGATGCGCCGCGTCGTCGCCCAGCTTCTGCCGCAGCTTGCCGACCAGGATGCGCAAGTAATGGGTATCGCGTTCATGGGTCGGGCCCCATATCTCGCGCAGCAGTTGCGGCTGAGTCACTACCCGCCCGGCGTGCGTCAGCAACAGCGCCAACAATGCATATTCCTTGCGACTGAGATCGAGCGAAGCGCCATCGAGCGCGACCTCGCGCCGCACAAGATCCACCCGCAAGTGGCCGTCGTCATATACCGGTAGCACAGGCCCAGTGTTGGCCACAGCGTGCACGCGCAGCAGGCCGCGACTACGCGCCAGCAGTTCCTTGACCCCGAACGGCTTGGTGACGTAATCGTTCGCCCCCGCATCCAGCAGCGCGACTTTCTGTTCTTCGGCGAAGCGCGCGGTAAGCACGATGACGGGCACATCCGACCATCCACGCAGCTCGCGCAACAGGTCGCTGCCGTCACGGTCGGGCAAACCCAGGTCGAGCACTACCAGGTCGATGTCGCCTTGTGCCAGCACGGCAAGCGCCTCGGACGCATTCGCGGCCAACGCCACCCGGTAGCCCTGCGCACGATAGCCAATGTCCAGGAAGCGCCGGATCTGGGGCTCATCATCCACGATCAATACATGCGGCGCGGCTTTCATGCCTCGTCCCCTATCCCTGTTTTGGCAAGCGGTGTTGGCAAGCGCAGGTGCAGGCACGCCCCCACTGGCACATCTTCGACTTCGACGTGCCCGCCGTGGGCCTCCATGATCGCCTTGCAGATTGCCAAACCCAGGCCCGTGCCGCGCGCCTTGCGATCGCCGCCGCCGTCGGTGTCGAACATTTCGAACACCCGCGTGCGGCGATCCGCCGGAATGCCGGGGCCTGAATCCGAAACGCGCACGTCGACCGCCTCTGTCGACTGCAAGACCTCGATGCGGATCGGATGCGACATGCCCGCGAACTTGGTTGCATTGTCCAGCAGGTTGTAGATCGCCTGCTCGACCAGCGCACCGTGCAAGCGCACGGGTGCAAGGTTTGCCGGCAGTGAAACTTCGATTCTCGCATCGGGACGCGTGCGCTGCAGGCGTTCAACTGCCGAGCCAATCAATTCGTCGATGCCATTCCAGTCTACATTCAGGGCCATCGAACCATGGCCGAGCCTGGTCATGTCCAGCAGGTTCTGGATGTAGCGGTCGAGGCGTTGGCCTTCCTCGCGCACGGTTTCCAGCAGTGCTGCGCGCTCCTCCGCGGGCAGCGCGTCGCCGAAGCATTCCAGACTCTCTGCTGCTCCGATGATCGAGGCCAACGGCGTGCGCAGGTCGTGCGAGACCGAGGCCAGCAGCGCGCTGCGGGTGCGTTCTGCCTCGCGCGCGATGCGCTCGTCCGCCAATGCAGCCGCCAAACGCGTGCGCAATAGCGCCTGGACGACATCCGCGGCCATCGCGCGGGCGGTTTCGCGATCGGTTTCGGCCAAGGGCGGTGCACCTTCAGCCAATCTCAGTCCCAGCGTGCCGAGTTGGCCTTCGGGCCCGTTCAACGGCAGGAACCACCAGCCTTGGTCCTCGACGGTGCGATACCCCGCATGGCCATGCGATGTGGTGCGTGGATCTGCCAGCTGGCTCCAGACCTGCGCATCCAGCGCATCCGCGAACGCATTCCGCGCGGCTTCGAGCACCGCGTCCTCATCTCCTGCCAGTGCCAGCCGTTGCGAGAGCGCTTGCCGCGCTTCCGCGTGGCGCTTTGCTCCCTGCAACGCATCAAGCTGACGAGACAAACGGGCGGCCATGCGGCCCGCGATGATCGCCGCCGCCAGGAACAACAACACCGTGACGAGCCCATGGTTGGCCTCGATGTACAAGCTGTAGCGCGGCTCGATGAAGAAAAAATTGTAGCCGAGGAAGGACAGCAAAGCGGCCAACGTGGCAGGGCCGGTGTCGGTGCGTGCCGCGACCAGCACCACCGCCAGCATGAACACCAGTGACAGGTCACGCAGGCCAAGGAAACGTTGCGCGAGCGCGGCAACGGCCACCGCCACGGCCGAAGCCGCCAGCGCCAGCGCATACGCCGCGACCGGCGAACGGTCTCGCCCCAGGCGAACGGGCATGGCATCGGGCTTCGGCAACATGGGGGGATTGTCGCCGGTGCGGGGCGTGCTGGCGATGCCGGGAGGCTCCGCGGGCGAGCAAGTCCCGAAGAATTTACGGTGACTTTACGAGATGCGCAGGGATGGTGGCTTCCGGCTTTACGCCTTTGGAGCGGACAGTGCAGGCTGACTTCCATGCATCCCATCCCATGTCCACTTCGACTAAGCAACTTCCGCAGGCGCACCCGCAAGGACGCTTCGCCACCATGGTGCTAGGCGCCATAGGGGTGGTGTTTGGCGACATCGGCACCAGCCCGCTGTACACGATCAAGGAGGCGTTCTCGCCGCACTACGGCCTGGTGCCCGACATGCCCAGCGTGCTCGGGGTGCTGTCGCTGGTGTTCTGGTCGCTGATGGTGGTGATCACCATCAAGTACGTGCTGGTGATCATGCGCGCCGACAACGAGGGCGAGGGCGGGATCATGGCGCTGACCGCGCTCGCGCAGCGCAGCCTGTCGCCAGGATCGAGGATGTTCTATGCGGCCGGCCTGCTGGGCGTGTTCGGTGCCGCACTGTTCTTCGGCGACGGCGTGCTGACGCCGGCCATGTCGGTCCTGTCCGCGGTCGAAGGCCTGGAAGTGGCCACGCCCGCGCTGGCGCGCTTCGTGCTGCCGGTGACCATCCTCGTGCTGCTGGTGCTGTTCGGTACCCAGCGTTTCGGCACCGACCGCGTCGGCAAGGTCTTCGGCCCGGTGATCGTGGTGTGGTTCGTGGCATTGGCGACGATCGGGATCGACAACATCGCGCGAAACCCGGAGGTACTCGCTGCGCTCAATCCAATCTGGGCCGCGCGCTTCTTTGCCACCCATGGCAGCCACGGGTTCTTCATCCTCGGAGCGGTGGTGCTGGCGGTCACCGGCGGCGAAGCGCTGTACGCGGACATGGGCCACTTCGGCCGGCGTGCGATCCAGGTTGGCTGGACGTTCGTCGCGCTGCCCGCACTGACCATCAATTATTTCGGCCAGGGTGCACTGATATTGGCAAACCCACGCGCGGTGGAAAATCCCTTTTACCTCGGCCTGCCGCAGTGGGCCTTGTATCCGATGATCGGGCTGGCCACTGCTGCCACGATTATTGCCTCGCAAGCCGTGATCAGCGGCGGTTTTTCCGTCGCTCGCCAGGCGATCCAGCTCGGCTATCTGCCGCGCATGGCGATCCGCCACACCTCGCGCCTGGCCATCGGCCAGATCTACATGCCCACGATCAACTGGCTGCTGATGATCGGCACCATCCTCACCGTGATCGGCTTCGGCAGTTCCACTGCGCTGGCCACCGCGTACGGCGTCTCGGTGACCGGCACCATGCTGGCGACCAGCATTCTGCTGATCGTGGCGATGCGTCGCAGCTCGCCGCTGCCCGCAGGCCTGTTCTGGCCGCTGGCAGCACTGTTCGTGTTGGTCGATGTCGCCTTCCTTGGCGCCAACCTGGTGAAGTTCATGGACGGCGCGTGGTTCCCGCTGTTGCTTGGCGTACTGGTGTTCACCGTATTGCGCACGTGGCGGCGCGGGCGCGAACTGCTGCGTGCACAACTGCATGCTGACGGCATCCAGCTGGACAGCTTCGTGCAGTCATTGATGCTTGCGCCACCCGTACGCGTACCCGGCACCGCAGTGTTCCTGGCCTCTCAACCCAACCTCGCGCCGAAGGCGTTGATGCATAACCTCAAGCACAACAAGGTCCTGCATGAGCGCAACGTCCTGCTCACCGTTGAAACCTTGCCCGTACCTTTCGTGTCCCTGCAGGAACGGTTGTCCATGCAACGCATCGCCGATGGCTTCCATCGCGCAAACCTGCGCTACGGTTTCATGGAATCGCCCGACATCCCGCAGGCGTTGATGGCTGCGGCAGACCACGGCCACGCCTGTTTTGACCCGATGGACACGACCTATTTCACCAGTCGCGAATCGCTGGTTGCACGCCCACGCCACGGCATGCCGATGTGGCGCGACAAACTGTTTGCCTTCCTGCACCGCAACGCCGCACCCGCCAGCGACTTCTTCCGCATCCCTGCCGCCCGCCAGGTCGAGCTGGGCGCGCCGGTGGAGATCTAGGGATGGTCGCAACGGGTCGAACGCCGCCGTTCCCCCCGACCTTTGCCCCACCCTCTTGCTGCATCACATAGCAAACTTCCCACAACACACCAGTTAGCCTCAGCCCAGGGCCAAATCAAGATGCGTCAGATACAGGCGCAAATCGAACTCCAACTGGTGATAATCCGGTTCCATGTGCGTGCACAGCCGGACCAATGTGAAGACGAATTAATGACGAACGCGGAGAATGCCTGCATTGTCCTGAGCCTCGGCGCGACCGATCTCTGAACGGGATCGGTCGGCCCTTCGACGCACACATGGGAATTCAAATGATCCGAAAACGCATTCTCTTGACCGCAGTCCTGATGTTTTCACTGTTTGGGAGTCCAGCAATGGCCGTTGAGGAACCTGCATTCAAGACCGTCGTGAAAGACGGCAATTTTGAGGTGCGTGACTACCCTGCCCTTGTTGTCGCCGAGGTGACCGTCACCGGCGAGCAAAAGGAAGCCGCCAACAAAGGCTTTCGCATGCTCGCCGGCTACATCTTCGGCGGCAACAAGCGCCGTCAAAGCATTGCCATGACGTCGCCGGTGGCGCAAGAGCCGACGAGCGAAAAGATCGCAATGACCGCACCCGTCACCCAGACACAGAACGCCGGAACCTGGACCGTGCGTTTCACCATGCCGCGCGGCTACACCCTGGACTCGCTTCCCGAGCCCAACGATCCGAAGGTTCATTTGCGACGTTTGTCTCCGGAGCGTTTCGCCGTGCTCCGGTTTTCCGGGCTTGCCCGCCAAAGCGACGTCAACGCGAAATCCGAAGAGTTGGTCGCGTTGACAAGGACGCATCATTTTCGCGCGATCGGCAACGTGTCGCTTGCCCAGTACAACCCGCCTTGGACGCTTTGGTTCATGCGGCGAAACGAAGTGATGATCCCGGTAGATGGTGGTCCATGACGTCCCCCGCCGGCAATGCGGCTGGTGCTAGCCGGCTCGTCCTGATCCACCCTGATGACTGGCATCTGCACCTGCGTGATGGGAAGGTGCTGGCCTCGGTGCTGCCCGACACGGCACGCCGATTCGCACGCGCGATCATCATGCCCAATCTGCAACCGCCGGTGACGACTGTCGAGCAGGCGCGAGCCTACCGCGAGCGGATCCAGGCGGCCGTCCCACCCGGCTTGCGCTTCGACCCGCTGATGACGCTGTATCTCACCGATTCCACGTCACCGGCGGAGATCGCCCGTGCCAAGGCGAGCGGGTTCGTGCATGCGCTCAAGTACTACCCGGCCGGCGCAACCACGAATTCCGAAAACGGCGTGACTGACTTGAAGCGAATATCTGGTGTGCTCGCTGCGATGGAAATACACGATGTGCCCTTGCTGATCCATGGCGAGGTCACTGACGCCACGATCGACGTCTTCGACCGCGAGGCGGTGTTCATCGAGCGCCATCTCGAGCGGCTGGTGCGGGAATTCCCGGGACTGCGCATGGTGCTGGAACACATCACGACAAGTACCGGCGCGCAATTCGTGACCGAGGCGCCAGGCAACGTCGCGGCGACAATCACCGCGCACCATCTGCTACTCAATCGGAACGCACTGTTCGCCGGCGGCCTGCGCCCGCACCATTACTGCCTGCCGGTGCTCAAGCGCGAACAGCACCGCCAGGCACTGCTGGCCGCTGCCACCGGCGGCAATCCGAAATTCTTCCTCGGCACCGACAGCGCGCCGCACCCACGGCATGCGAAGGAATCCGACTGTGGCTGTGCCGGCATCTACACCGCGCATGCGGCGATCGAGTTGTATGCCGAGGCGTTCGAGCAAGTCGAGGCGCTGGATCAGCTGGAGGCTTTCGCCAGCTTTTACGGCGCTGATTTTTACCGCCTCCCACGCAACATCGACACCATCACCCTGGAACGACGAACCTGGACCGTTCCAGAGCAGATCGGAGTCGGACCTGAGGCCATCGTGCCGTTCCGCGCCAACCAACCTGTCGCATGGCAACTCGCTGACGCCTAGTTCGCGAGAGCATCTGGTCAAGTGACGCCTCCAGGATGATCAATGTGACCCGTCCTTGGGTCGAACCAGCGTGAGGGGAGTCAATGAGAGAGTGGATCCTGAAGATGTCCATGTCGCTCGACGGCTTCGTGAGCGACCTGGTTAGCCGGCGACACCCAAACTGGGCAGCTTCAATCCGGCGCGGAAAGCTGGGCGGTGGCCTATGTGGCGGGCGGTGACCTAACGGAGGAAATCGCGAAGTTGAAAGCCCAGGAGGGCAAGCCGATCATCTCAAGCTGGTCAGCTCGAAGGCCTTTCCAGGTGGCGCGGTAGCGCAAATTTATCGGCCGGTCTGAGCAGGCGTGTCTCCCGTAACGTTACCTTGAAGCGCAGCTGGAATCACATACTTGCTGACCAGCTCCTGCAGCGGATACCAAACTGAAAATTGCCCGTAGTTGCCGGCAGTGATAGCCACGACAAGGTCCAGTTCGGGCACCACGATCACGAACTGTCCGCCATTGCCTTCGGCTGAGTAGCTGCGATAGTCATGACCATCTACGCGGAATGCATGTAGATGCCAGGCGAATCCGTAGTCGTGGTTTGGGCCGAATGTCGCGTGCCGCGCCACGGAGGCATCGATCCAGCGCTGGGCGACCAGGCGCTGCCCATTCCAGATACCACCGTTGAGATACAACTGCCCGAGTTTGAGCATGTCGCGCGGACGCATGCGGATGCCCCCGGCCAGATAGGCGTCGTCGTCCGGCATCAGGTTCATGTGATACCCGCGCATCTGCATTGGCCCGGCAATCCAGTCCTGGAACAAGTCGGTCAGGCGACGACCGGTGGCATTGCGCACCACGCCACCCAGCAAGTTGATGCCGGCCGAGCAATACACCGCCTTGTCGGCACCGGGTGCCTGAACCATCGGCAGGTTCAGGGTGTACCGATACCAATCACGCTCAGCGTGCTGGCGTTGCATCGCCTCCTCCCCACCCGGCGAGTCGCTGTCGTTGTCGTCGCAGGCCAGCCCGGAACTCATATCCATCAAGTCGCTGACCGTGATCGCGCGCTTGTCCTTGTCCATGTGCTCGAGCGGCATGTTTGTCGGAAACATCGATTGCACCGGCGTTTTCGCAGAGAGATCCGCGCCGTGTTCGACCGCCATGCCCACCAGCAATGACGCGAACGACTTCCCGGCCGAGCGCGTGTCATGCGCCTGCTCGCGGGAGTAACCATGCAGATAGGTTTCGAACACCAGCTTGCCGTGCCGCGCCACCAGCAGCCCATGCACCATTGGCTCGCCGGGTCCGGGCGTGTCACTGGACTCGATTTGCTGCTGCATTCGCTGCATCGGCGCGACCTGCATGCCTACTTCGCCCAGCGAGGCGGTGGTCCAGCCATCGCCCGCAGGCACAGGCACGCGATAAACGTCCTGCGAACCGGCAGGGGTATTCGCGTAATAGCCGATCGCATCGTCGCGATCGCGCCGCGTGAAGGGGAACACGCCAATGCCCTGCCAATCGATGCGCAACTGCCCGCTCTCGTCATCCAGGCGTCCGTTGAGGGCCCAGCCCTTGCGATTCGGATCGGTCAACACGATGGCGTCACCGTCCAGATGCACGTCATAGCTGATGCCGCGCCCCAGGTTGTACTCGGGATTGACCAGGAAGGCTTTCAGCGAACTCTCTCCAGTGCGCTGGATCTGCAGGTACTGCGTGATCCGGTCCTGCAGCGGATCCAGCCGCGCCACCCAAATTTCCCCCTCGCCGTGCGGCAAGACCAGCGGGGTCGCGTAGGCACTGGCGAGCCCCTGCCCGGGCGGCTGGATCCAGAAGCCCTCGATGTTGCCGCCAATGAGACGGCCACGGAAATGACCTTGCCCACCCGGCATCGAGAAAGTCACCACATCACCATCGCGCTCAATCACCACCGACACGCCAGCCACGCTGGCGCGCCAAGGCGCTTGTCGCCCGTCCACGGTGAGCACGCCAGGCAGCAGCGGCCCTGACACTGTCTCGTTGCCCCACAGCCCAACGAAGTCCGACGGTTCGGCTGTGCGTGCGGTCGCACACAACACCAGCAAGAACAAAAACAGGGGAATGCGCATCACGACACCTCACGGAAAGAAAGGAACGACCACACCTGTACTGCGCGTGGGCGCTACGGACGTCTTGTACGGACTGAACCTGATCGGACAAGCGTCTTTCGATGCCGCAGGTAGTATTGGTACTGGCGTTTGCAGCGCGAGAGCATCTTGCAAACGCAGTGCGAGGCTTGCAACCAGCGTGCGACAAAGCCAGCGGAAATCAGGGCCAAACAGCCAATACAGCGACGAAAATCCGACGGGTTAGTGAAAAATCCACTTCAATCGGAATCGCAGGTTTCCCACAACGCGCCGGATCAACCTCAGCGCTGGCCCACATCAAGGTGTGTCAGATACAGGCGTAAATCGAACTCCAACTGGTGATAACCCGGTTCCATGTGCGTGCACAGCCGGTAGAAGGATTTGTCGTGCTCGGCTTCCTTCAAGTGCGCCAGTTCATGCACCACGATCATCTTCAGGAAATCGGCAGGCGCATCGCGGAACACGCTGGCAATGCGAATCTCGCGACTGGTCTTGAGCCTGTCGCCCTGCACCCGGGAAATAGTGGTGTGGGTGCCGAGCGCGTGCTTCATGACCTGTAGCTTGCCGTCGTAGATCACCTTGCCCAGCGGCACAGATTTACGCAGGTGACGCTCCTTGAGCACCTGGACGTAGTCATACAGCTGGCCGTCGCTGCGCACGGCATGTAGCTGGCCGTATTTTTCGTCCAGCATCGTGCCAAGCCGATCTTGCTCGATCAACGCGCGCACCTGCGTCAGCACGTGTGGCGGATAGCCGGCGAGGTATTTGAGCGGTTGCATCGGCAGCAGGACGGTCATTGCCTACAGCAGACCGTTGCCTAGCAACGCCGCCCGCAGCCCATCGACGTAGGTGCGACTGGCACGCAGTAAGGTGCCATCGCGCAGGCGTAGCAAGTGATCGCGGTTGGACAGCGGCTCTATCTCGGCGACCCGATCCAGTCGCACGATAGTCGAGCGATGGATACGTGCAAAGCGGGTTGGATCGAGCCGGCCACCCAGCCGCTGCAGCGGCTCTCGCAACAGGTGCATGTGTGCTCCGACGTGCAGGCCGGCATAGTCGCCTTGTGCCTCGATCCAGTCGATCTCATCGGCGTGTACCAGCTGCACGCGATGACCAAGCCGCACCTCGAAGCGCGTGGCATGACGTGGTGTCTGCGCACCAGCAGCCTCGCCGCGATGCAGGGCCAGCGTGTCACGCGCCCGGTCCAATGCATCGGCGAAGCGCTCGTCGTCGACCGGCTTGAGCAGGTAGTCCAATGCGCGCAGCTCGAAGGCACGCAGCGCGAATTGCTCATAGGCGGTCAACAACACAGTCAGCGGACGTTGCTCTGGCGTCAACGCTTCAAGTACTTCCAAGCCACTCAGCCCCGGCATCTCCACGTCGATAAACAGTAGATCCGGCGACTGCGACCGCAGGAACTCCAGTGCCGACGCACCATCGCCACACTCACCTATCACGCTGATATCGGTATGAGCATCCAGCCTGGCGCGCACGCCGGCTCGCGCCAATGGCTCGTCGTCGACGATCAGCACGCGCAGGCTCATGCAACTGCCATCATCGGACGGAACGGCATGGCAATCTGCACCGTGCAATCACCATTCGGCGCCAGCACAAAGTCAAACGCATGCGCACTGCCATAAAGACGTGCCAGTCGCTCACGCACATTCTGCAGGCCGATCGCCGGCCGCGATGTCACCTCGGCATCAGCTGGCGAGGTCACGCCATTGTTGTGAAGACGTACCTGCAGCTGCTCACCCATGCGCTCTACATGTAACTCCAACCGGCCACCCGCTGTGCGTGGTGCGATGCCGTGGCGAATCGCGTTTTCGACCAGCGGCTGCAGCAGCAGCGCCGGCACGGCGGCCTGAAGCAGGTCCGCACCGACGCGCAGTTCCAGCGCCAGTCTTTCGCCGAGACGAATCTTCTCGATGTCGAGGTAGTGACCGGTCAGGGCCAGTTCCTCGGCCAGCGAAATCTCGTTCACTTCGCTGCGCTCCAGCGTGGAACGCAACAGATCGGCCAGTCGCGCCAGCATGCGGTTCGCATCCGCGCCGCGCTGTTCGGCGATCAGGGTCGAGATGGCATTGAGCGTGTTGAACAAGAAGTGCGGATGCAACTGATAGCGCAACGCGCGCAGCTCGGCGTCGCGTGCCAATGCCAGCGCTTCGCGTACACGATCGCGCTCGGCCTCTAGCGCCTGGTAGCGATCGACCACCGCGTGGATCGCACAGAAGGCAATCAGCGCGAGCCAACACCCATCAAGCCCGCCAAACAAGAGATGCCAATCGTATGCCGGTACCGCGCCCCAATGCACCGCGAGCAGCAGGGCCAGCGCGTTGTTGGCGATCGACATCAGATAGGTCAGCGCCAACAGAGCAAACACAGTCATTGGCCACGCCACGCGGCGCTGCAACGCACGCTGCACGACCACCAGCGGCAACGTCCAGAACAGGTAGGCGACCGCATAGATGCCGCGAAACGCCAACGCATGTTCGTGGCCGATCTCCGGCAAGGCCATCACCGTCATGCACAACACCAACGGTGCGCCAGCCAACCATGGCAGCCAGACGAATGCCGCATCATCACGGACGGTGGCGACACGAATCATGTGGATTTCCTGAAACGGCGCACAGTCCGCGCCCTGGCCGTCACTTTAGCGCGCGCGGTCCGGGTAGCTCGAACCACGAGTCGCCCTCGGCGACAAACATGCCTTCGAGCGCCGTCTTGTCGTGCGCGATGATGGCGACCTGGAAGCGCTCGACCAAGTGAACTGGATAACGCCTCAACGCACCCATCTACCGCTTCGGCGCACGCCCCTGTCATACGATTCGAAGACCAGCCTATATTTGCAAGCGATACGCGTCGAAGCGCGCACAATCAAGCCTGGGAGCCTCGAGAACATGGAGCAACGTCAATCCAAAGGTCGCCGCGCCCTGCGTATTGCCCGAAAGACAGGCATTGGCATCGCGACAGTGTTGGTGATCCTGGGTGTCACGGGCGCCAGTTGGAACTTCCTTGCCACTCGCCATGACCGCAAGGCCAATCCACCGCCCGGTCACATCTATGACGTGAACGGTCACGCCATGCATTTGTATTGCACCGGCGAAGGCTCCCCTACCGTGATATTGGAATCCGGCCGCGGCGACGACTTCACTGTCTGGGGCAAGGTGCAGCCTGCGCTTTCCCGTGTCACCCGTACCTGTTCCTATGACCGCGCGGGCTTTGGCTGGAGTGATCCGCAACCTGGCGCACGCGACGGATTGCACATCGCCGATCAACTGCATGCACTGCTCATCAAGGCCGGCATCACCACGCCAGTGGTTTTGGCCGGTCACTCGGCAGGCGGACTTTATGCGCGCATCTACGCATCGAAATTCCCGCAGGGCGTAGCTGGCTTGGTGCTCGTAGATGCCAGCACGCCAATCCCGTTGCCCTCCCCACCCTTCGCCTCGGCCATGGATGAACACAGCAACGCGGAATTCATGTTCGTCAAAGCCACTGTGGCATTGGGTGTGGCGCGGCTAATGGGCCAATGCGATGCCGTTCCCAAAGGACTGGAGGCTTACGCAGGTTGGATCAAGGGCAGCGCATGCGATTACCCACAACTCGACGAATACGTGCGTGAGTATCGCGCTACTGACGATTCGCACGGACAGGGAGCAAAAACAGGGCCTTTCGGAAATCTACCCATCCTGGTTCTTTCGCAGGATCCGAAGTGGGCGATACCGGATTTTCTTTCGAAGCGAGTCACCCAGAAAGACTGGCTCTGGGCCAGCACCGCGCATGACCAGGAACAGGCGGCATACCTTCAGCTCTCGACAAACAGTCGCCGCGTTATTGCAACGGGAAGTGGGCATTACATCCAGATCGAGCGGCCCGATGTGATGATCCAGGAGACGACGACGCTGATCCGGCAGATCAGAAGTACGAATGTTTCCACGGCAGTCATCAAGAGGCAGCCCGTTGTTGCAGACTCAAAATAGTCACTTGGCAATCTGCTTCGGGTCGAAACCCGCCTACCCCGCTCCTCTCGCTGCCAGCATCCGGTCCAGCATCGATTTCAATGCAAGCGGACGCAGCGGCTTCATCAGCAACGGCAAGCCGGCTTCCTGTGCGGCGTTGCGTACGGCGCCGGTCTGGTCGGCGCTGAGGATCATGCACGGGACAACGCTGAAGCGTTGCGACAGGCGTTGCCGCAATGCAACGCCATCGTCACCGGCATCCAGGTGGTAATCGAAGATCCACAGATCGGCCGGCTGCGCTGACAGGCATGCGGCTGCGGCTTCGCCATCACCGACGGCATCGACCTCGCAACCCCAACCTGTAAGTACTTGGCGCAGGGCAGCCAATGCAAGCGGCTCGTTGTCGACCACCAGCACCCGCAAACCGACCACGCCATGAGACGTGATGCGTTGGGCGGTGGCTTCGGCGACTAGCGGCACGTCGATGGCGAACACACTGCCGCGACCAGGCTCGCTGCACAGGTGCATCGGCGAACCCAGCAAGGCGGCAATGCGTTGTGCGATAGCCAGGCCAAGACCAAGCCCCTGCCCCGGCACGTCATCGCCACGACGGAACTCCTGGAAGATCGCTTCGTGCTGGTCAGCGTCGATGCCCGGGCCTGTGTCATGCACTTCGATGCGCAGGCTTCCGCTCGCGCTCTCGCCCTCGCCTTGGCCAAAACTGACCCGACGAACACCAAGCAGCACGCTGCCCTGTTGCGTATAGCGCAACGCATTGGCCAGGAAGTTCTGTAGCACCCGTCGCAGCAGCTGTGGGTCGCTTCGCACCCACGCACGGGTGGGTACGAAGCGCATGCGAAGGCCGCGCTCGCTGGCAAGCATGTCGAACTGCGCGACCAGCGGATCGAGCACATCGGCAAGCGGAAACGCACGCGGCTCTGGCACCAATCCGCCGGCCTCCAGCCGCGACATGTCGAGCAGAGTGGTCAGCAGGTCGGTGGTGGAATCCAGCGCATCGCCAATCTGCCGCGCCAGTTCGCGCTGCGGCGGATCGCTGCGTTGTTGCAGGGCATCGGCGAACAGGTGCGCGGCATGTAGCGGTTGCAACAGGTCGTGGCCGATCGCAGCGAGGAAGCGACTCTTGGCGTCGTTGGCGTGCTCGGCTTCGCGCTTGGCCGTTTCCAGCAACGTGGTGCGGTCGACCACGCGTTGTTCTAGCGTTTCGTTGACGCGTTTGAGACCAGTCTCGGCTTCGCGGAATGCAGTGACGTCGCTGAAGGTGGCAACGAAGCCACCACCCGGCATCGGATTGCCGCGGATCTCGACGATGCTGCCATCCGGGAACACGCGTTCGGAAAGATGCGGCGTGCCTGCACGCATATGCGCCAGCCGGCGTTGCAACGCTTCGTCGTTGATCGCGTGCGTGATGCCGTCGATTTCGCGCAACGCCCAGGCGGACGCCTCAGCGATTGGCATGCCCACGCGCAACATACCCGACGGATAACCAAACAATTCCTCGTAGCGGCGATTCCATGCAACCAGGTGCAAGTCCGCGTCGACCACGCTGATCCCTTGACTCATGTTTTCCAGAGCAGCTTCCAGCAGCCGCTGGTTGAAGCGTAGGTCCTGGCTCACCTCTCCGACGATGGCGACCACGGTATCCAGTGGTGCCTGTTTCCCTCGTGACGCAGCATCGATCAACAAGCGCGCACTCGACACGCCGACGACGGCAGCCAGTTCCCGTTCGACTTCCACCACCGTCGCTTCATCGGCGATGGCATGTTCATCGTTTTTGGGCACCAACCTGCGCACTTCGACCTGGGGCAGGAACCTGCGGGCCACGTTTTCGAGTGCACTCAAGGAAACGCCGCTGCGTGCGGCATCCGCGCGGAGCGGGCTCAAGAACGCAACGAATGCCACAGCCACCAGATTGACCAGCAAGCTGGCGACCACGCCATGGGTCACGCTATCCAGTTGCCCTAAGCCGAGAAAATCGTGCGGCGTGAGCCAACGCAAGCCTTGGGTGAAATCGATGGGCGACAATCCACCTGCCTGCAGTGCAGTTGGCACCAGCATCAACCAGATCCACACCAGCGTACCAAGCACGATTCCAGCCAGAATCGCGACTGAGGGCAGGCGTGGGCGATACACCGCCAGCACGACTCCCGGCGCCAGTTGTGCAAGCGCCGAAAACGACAGGATTCCGAAGTCGGCAAACGCCTTTCCGGTCATGGCCCTGCTGTAAAGCCATGCCAACGCGAAGACCAGTGCGATTCCGAAGCGCCGGTTGGCCAGGACCCAAGGCCGCAAGTCAGCACCTGATACCTGGCGTGCGGCATCGCGCACGTAACGTGGACTGATCCAGTGATTGGCCAACATGATCGACAGGGTCAACGCCGACAGGATCGTCATGCCGGTAGCCGCGCTCATTCCGCCCAGGAATGTCAGCATGGCCAGGCCATTGTTTCCTGCCATCAACGGCAACGCCATCACATACAGGTCCGGCCGCACGTCCGCCGGCATGGTCAGTTGCCCTGCCCAAGCGATCGGTAATACCGGCATCGCGATGGCCAGCAGGTAAAGCGGGAACAGCCACCGCGCCACCCGCAGGTCGTTGTCCTTGCGCAACTCAACCATTCCCACGTGGAATTGGTGCGGCAGGGTGAAGATGGCCAGCGCACCCAACCCTACCAAGGTGATGAAGCTGCCGTCGAAGCTACCCTTCGGCAATTTGGCCGCACGCCCGGCCAAGTCGGCGTAACCATCGTGCACGCCCCACACGGCGAACGCACCGACTGCAAGCAATGCCGTCAATTTCAATAGCGACTCGAAACCCAGTGCAAGCATGATGCCCCGGTTGTGTTCGATCGCCGAAGCACGTCGCGTGCCGAACAGCATCGTGAAGACTGCCATCACCAATGCGACCCACAACGACGCATCCAGCAAGGCCGGTTGCCGACTCGTTTCGCCACTGACCAGCAGGGTGAAACTCTGCGCAACAGCCTGCAGTTGCAAGGATATGTAGGGCACCATGCCGAGCAGTGCGACACCGGTGATGGCAATGCCCAAGCGGCGGTCCTTGCCGAACCGCGAAGTCACCAGGTCTGCGATCGAAGCGCTTTTGTGTTCGCGGGTCAGGTGCGCGAGGCGGCGCAGAAAGCCGATGCCGACGATCAGCAGCAACACGATGCCAATGTAGGTCGGCGGAATCGGGAACTGCCAGCGCGCCGCTTGCGCAACCGCGCCATAAAAGGTCCATGCAGTGCAATGCACCGCCAGTGACAGCGAGTAGATCACCGGCCATACGCGCCTGAGGCGCACGCCATTGCGCTCGCCCCAGAGCGCAACGCCGAAGAGCGTCGCGGCCCACGCCAGACTGGCAAAAATGACGGTGAGTGGCGTCAGCATGGACGAAGTCTAATGGCTGTTCTCAACCAAAACGGATGCGTACTTACTGCAACACGACAAGCGCCAGTTGTTCAGCCACCATCGCCGGCCCCGGTTGCCCCTCCACGTGCAAGGTCTTCACCTGGCGCAACAGCCAGCGGTGCGGCTGCTTCTCGGCCAACGATTCCACCCGCGAATGCACGCGCACGCGGGCTCCACTCCTGACCGGGGCAAGAAACCTGACCTTGTCCAATCCGTAATTGAGAATCTGCAAGATGCCCGGCATGCGCGTGATTTCCGTGACGTCGTCGCCCACCGTCAGCGACAGCAACAGGAAGCCATGGGCAATGCTGCCGCCGAATGGCGTTTCGCGCAGCGCACGCTGCGGATCAGTGTGCAGCCAATTGGTATCGCCAGTCGCTTGCGCGAATGCATCGATGCGATCCTGACCAACCTCGATCCAGTCCGCACTCCAGCGCTCTTCGGCGCACCAACTCCGCAGTCCCACGAGGGTTTCTCCGCCCACTCCCGGCCCTTCGTGGCAATTGCTGGACATGGTCAATCCACACGCTCCAGGAAAGCGCCGATGGCCTCTCGTGATTCCACTTCGGAAAGGCTAGGTGCGTGCCCGACCTGCGGCACCTCCACCAGTTGCACGTTCGGTGACACCGCAGCCATGCGCTTGGCAAGCTCGCGCGTCAGGATATCCGAGGTTTCGCCGCGCAGCAGCAAGGTTGGAGCGCCCTTGACCAACGTGCGAAACGCGCGCCAAAGCAGCGGCCGCACCAGGCGAAGCATCCATGGATTTATGGTGCGCACGATTGCCGGGTCGTAGTCCAGGACCCACAAGCCATCGTCGCCTTGGCGGAACATCCGGTCCACGCTCGCCTCCCAATCGGCCTGGCCATGGCGCGGATAGACCGACTGGCCGATGCGCTGGACATAGGTGACAGCGGCCTCACGATGCATGGGCGCGACCGGCTTGCCGGCATATGCCGCAATCCGGTCCAGCGCCTCTCTCGAAACCTCGGGACCGGCATCGTTGAGCACGGCTGAGGCCACTGCCCCGCGCTGTTTTGTTGCCACGGTCATTGTCACCAGCACCCCCAGCGAGGTGCCAATGAAGACCGCACGCGTGATGGATTGTTCGCGCATTAATGCGAGCACATCGTCAGCGTACACAGGCGGCCTGTAGCGCGAGGGTTTCCCGTGATCAGAACCCGCGCGGCCTCGCAAGTCGAGCGCCAGCACTCTTCGGCCACGGGCGGATATCCATTGCGCCAGCTCATCGAAATCGCCGGAATTCCTGGTCAGGCCGGGAATACAGATGACAGGTAATCCTCTACCTATCGAACCTGCGTAGTCACGTGCATGCAGGCGCAAGCCATCGCTGCTGTGCCAGTAAATGTCTTGATGGGACATGGTTGCAGGAGTGCCTCTCTTAAGATTGGTATTCGCGGCTCAGGGCACGTCAGTCCAAACCCTAACCGAACCCGTCGGCATTCGCGCCTGTACGTTTGGACAATCCCACGGGAATTACAGGCGACCACAATGGTCCCAGCGCCTGGAAGGCAGCGCATTCCACCCATATCTGGGAAAAGCAGACATGTTGAACGTCGGCTCATTGCTCGGTCACTGGGCGCGCTATCGCCCCGATGAAATCACGGTGGCATTCGCCGGGCAACGCATCAGCTTCATCCAGCACAACCGGCGGGTACAACGTTGTGCGACTGCCCTGCAAGGGCTGGGCCTGCGTCATGGCGACCGGCTGGCGGTGATGCTGCCCAATTGCATCGAATTGCTGGAGCTTTATCGGGCCTGCGCCCTGATCGGCTTGGTGATGGTACCCGTCAGCCCGATGTTGCAGGCCAGCGGCCTCGCCACGGTGTTGGCGGATTCAGGAGCCGCCGCATTGGTCACGCATCCCTCGTTGCAGGCGACACTGGCAGAGCTGCACACAGCCGGAAGTGACTTGCCACGGCACCGTTGGTGCATGACAGGAGCTGGTGCCGAAGGGTACTTGCACTATGAATCACTGCTCGCCAACGTGGATACCACGCCTGTCGAGGTGGACGTGGATCCCGACGATCCCTGCCAGATCATGTACAGCAGCGGCACCACAGGCGCACCCAAGGGAATCGTCATCACCCACCGCATCCGTGCGATGTACGCCCTGGTGTTCTCGGCGCACTTCGGCATCGATGCCAACAGCGTTGTCATGCACTCCGGCTCACTGGTATTCAATGGCGCTTTCGTGACCATGATGCCCAGCTGGCTGCAAGGATGCCGGTATCTGCTGGATGCCAGGTTTTCCGCCGACGACTTCATCCAGACCATCCGCCGGGAAGCAGTCACCCACGTGATGATGGTGCCCTCGCAGATCGCGGCAGTGCTCGATTCGCCGCATTTCAGTGCAGACGCACTGTCATCACTGAAAATGCTTTGCTCAGTCGGCTCTCCGCTGCCCATCGAACATAAACACCGACTGATGCAAGTAGTGCCGCACGCGCTCTACGAGTTATACGGACTGACAGAAGGGTTTTTCACCATTCTCGACAATGCCGATGTTGCCGCACATCCAGGTACCGTCGGCAGGACACTGCCGTTCAGCGAAATGCGGATCGCCGATGCTGAAGGCTGCGAACTGCTCGCCGGTGAAACGGGAGAAATTCTTGGCCGCGGACCGGTCCTCATGCCTGGCTACTACCAGCAGCCCGAGCTCACCGCCAACACCCTCGTCGATGGCTGGCTGCGAACTGGTGATCTCGGCTTCATCGATGAACACGGGTTCCTGAACCTGGTCGACCGGAAGAAGGACTTGATCATTTCCGGGGGCGTGAATGTCTACCCGCGCGACATCGAAGAAGTGGCGTGCCAACACCCAGCCGTGCGCGAAGCCGCGGTATTCGGTGTGCCCGATCCAAAATGGGGCGAATGTCCTATCGCCGCGCTAATGCTGCGGCCAGGCGAAAGCATTGAGGCCCAAGCGCTGCTTGAATGGATCAACGCCAATGTGGCGGCGCGCTTCCAGCGCTTGCGCGACGTGGTAGTGCTTGCCGAATTCCCGCGCAACATCGCAGGCAAGACCCTCAAGCGCGAGCTGCGCAGGCAATACCTCGATACCGAGTCGGCCTAGCCTCGCGATTCCTTACATCGCATGCATAAAAATGGCGGGGCCGAAGCCCCGCCGTCGTCCGATCCATGTGGCACCGCCATGGTCGGCAAGGATCGGAAGGATCAGAAGTCGTACTTGACGCTGAGGCTGTACTGGCGCGGCGGCCCGTAGAAGCCTGAGCGCACGCCCACCGCGGGAACCACGTAACCAGTGGTCAGGTATGCCTTGTCTGAGAGGTTGCTGCCCTGCAGGGAAACAGTCCACGCCTTGTTGACATTCCAGATCACGCCTGCGCCGAGCAACCCGTAACCGTCCTGGGTGATCGGCTTGGTCAATGCGCCGGTAATCGGGTCACGCACAATCTCGGTCGTCGCCACCACCGAGCTCTGGTACGAATAGCCCACGCGCGCCGACAAGCTTCCACCGGCGCCGAGGTCGGTGCGGTATTCCAGGTTCAAGGCACCTGAGAAGTCCGGTGCGTTGGTGAACGTCTGCTGGTTGGCGATGTTCACGCCCTTGAACATGTACGTGTCGTACTTGGCATCCAGCCAGGCCAGGTTGCCGGATACCACGAAGTGGTCGGTCGGCAGCCACTGATATTCGACCTCGAAGCCGTTGACCGTGCCCGAACCCGCATTGGTGAAGTCGCCGATGAAGGCCTTGGTGTTGTTGGCTGCGGTGTATTCGGTGAAGATCGAGAGCTGGATGTCCTTGTAGTTGTTGTGGAACGCGGACAGGTTCAGGAACAGGTGGTTGTCCAGCAGGCCCATCTTGCTGCCCACTTCGTAGCTGTCGACCTGCTCGTCCTTGAACGGTTCGGCGGTACGCGGCACCGCGGTCGCATTGGCGCGGACGTTATAGCCGCCGGACTTGAAGCCGCGGCTGGCGAGGCCGTAGACCATGATGTCCGGCGTGACCTGGTAGTCCAGCGAGATCTTCGGCGAGAGGTTCTTGAAGGTGATGGTCTTGTCGAAGTTGGCCGCAACCACGCCGGTCGGCTTGCTGAAAGTGGCGTCGGTATAACTGATGTTCTTGACGACGGCGTGCTTCTCCTCGTCCGTCCAGCGCGCGCCGGCGTCGACCTTGAAGCGATCAGTGACGTCGAACGTCCAGTCCGCGTACACGGCCACGCTCTTGGTGTAGACCCTGCCTTGGGTGTCGCCGAACAGCAGGTTGAAGAAGTTGTTCAGCACCTGGCCGCCGGCGTAGCCATCGAAGAAATACAAGCCGACCACGCCGCGCGAGCGGCCGCCACTGTCATACATCGCCTGGAGTTCATTGGTGACCTGCTGGTCCTTGTAGAACCCCTTGACGTCTGCGATTTTGTCCGTGGTCAGGTCGAAGTCGATGTTGGTCTCGCTATGCGACTCGCGCTTGGCCAGCACGTACTTGAAGGCCCAGTCAGCGTTGGGGCGAACGTTGGCCGTCATCGAAGCACCGCTCAGCGTGGAGTCGTTGAGGTTGGGCATGCCGCTGCGAATGTCGTAACGGCTCGCCAACGGTGGCTTGGGTCCGGTTCCGCCATACAACGGGATCGAATTGAACGGGTTCGCCGACAACATCTGCGCACCACGCACGCCAGAGCGGTCTTCCATGTGGTCGAGCGCGAACTGCAGGTCGACCGCATCGGTGATATAGGCACCCAGGCCAAGCCGGAAGGCACGGATCTTCTTGTCGCTGACCTGGTCACCAGTGATCAGGTTCTCGCCGAAGCCGTCCCGATGCAGATCGGCGACGGATATGCGTGCGCGCAGGGATTCGCTGCCGCCCAAGCCGCCACCGACCGCGGCCTTGATGTCGCGCTGCCCGTAGTTGCCCAGGGTGACCGACCCAAAGCCATTGAAGTCAGAACGAAGCCCCTTGGAGATGTACTTGATCGCGCCGCCTATGGTGTTCTTGCCATACAGCGTGCCCTGCGGGCCGCGCAGGACCTCGATGCGATCCACGTCGAACACATCCAGCAACGCACCCTGCGGGCGCGCGATGTAGACATCGTCCATGTACAGGCCCACGCCCGGATCGACGCCCCACAGTGGATCGGACTGACCGACGCCACGAATATAGGCGGTGATGGTGCTGTTGGAACCCCGCGCCGCGTACAGGGTCAGGTTGGGCACCTGCGCGCTAAGGTCGCCAAGATCCCGGATGTTGAGCTTGTCCAGGCTATCCGCGGAGAAGGCAGTCACCGCCACCGGCACTTCCTGCAATGTCTCCTCGCGCTTGCGTGCGGTGACCTTGATGCTTTGCAGTGTGGTGGTCTTCGCCCCATCGCTATTCGGCTTCTGTTCCTGCGCCAGTGCCGGCATCGTCGCCATCAGCGACAGCGCCAACACACCATGGATCGTCAGACTCAATTGCTTGCGCTTCATCGCTCCCCTCCTGCGGGTACGTTCAACTCGCGGGCCCATGCCGCTGTTGGACGAACGTTAAGCCGTGGTGAAGCGCAGCGGCATTGGCCATTCGGACAATGGGCCGCGCGCCTGGCAACGCGGAGACTCGCAAGCCTGATCCGGCGCCAATGCGGCGCGTGTGGAGTGATGGATGGCGTTTCTCATCGTATTGGCCGCGCTGTGTTTCCTGATGTTCGTGGCCTACCGCGGGCACAGCGTGATCCTGTTCGCACCAGTGGCGGCGCTGGGCGCGGTGCTGCTGACTGACCCGCACCTGGTCGCGCCGATGTTCACCGGCCTGTTCATGGAGAAGATGGTCGGCTTCCTCAAACTCTATTTTCCGGTGTTTCTGCTGGGTGCGGTCTTCGGCAAGCTGATCGAGATATCAGGCTTTTCCAAGTCGATCGTGGCGGCGACCATCAGGATGTTCGGCCCCGAACGCTCGATGCTGTCGATCGCCGCGGTATCCGGGTTGCTGACCTACGGCGGCGTTTCGTTATTCGTGGTGGTTTTTGCGGTGTATCCGTTCGCCGCGGAACTGTTCCGTCAAAGCGACATTCCGAAGCGGCTGATCCCGGCCACGCTGGCACTGGGTGGATTCACCTTCACCATGGATGCCCTGCCCGGCACGCCGCAGATCCAGAACATCATTCCCACTTCCTTCTTTGGCACCAATACCTGGGCAGCACCGTGGCTTGGTACTTGCGGTGCGATTTTCATCCTCATCCTGGGCATGTGCTACCTGGAATGGCGCAAGCGCAAGGCGAAAGCCGTCGGCGAGGGTTATGGCGATCCGGACACCCTGATCAACGAACCGGCACCCTTCGTCAGCGGGAAACTGGCCAGCGCGTGGATCGCGATCCTGCCACTGGTGCTGGTTACGGCTTGCAACAAGCTGTTCACGGTGCTCATCCCACAGTATTACGGCAGCACGCACGAGTTCATTCCCGCGGTAATGGGAAACGCCGCGCCTGTGGTCCAGGAAATATCGAAAGTGGCCGCGATTTGGGCCGTACAGGGGGCGCTACTGGTCGGCATCGTCAGCATATTGCTGCTGGCCTGGAAGTCGGTCGCACACAGCTTCGCTGAAGGTACCAAGGCCGCGATCAGTGGCTCGCTGCTGGCTGCGATGAACACTGCATCGGAGTACGGATTTGGTGCAGTGATCGCCGCCCTGCCCGGCTTCCTGGTGGTCGCCAATGCACTCCACTCGATCCCGAATCCGCTGGTCAATGAGGCTATCACTGTTACCGCGCTGGCCGGAATCACCGGCTCTGCTTCGGGAGGCCTGAGCATCGCCCTTGCAGCCATGTCTGAGACTTTCATCGCCAATGCGAATGCCGCAGGCATCCCAATGGAAGTACTGCATCGGGTGGCGGCAATGGCCTCCGGCGGCATGGACAGCCTGCCCCACAACGGCGCGGTGATCACCGTGCTTGCGGTGACCGGACTGACTCATCGGCAGGCCTACAAGGATATCTTCGCAATCACGGTCATCAAGACGCTGGCGGTGTTCGTGGTGATCGGCCTGTATTACGCCTTCGGGTTGATCTGACCCGAAGCAGCGACGAGCGCGACGGTCAGCGACGTAAAATGATGGCGTGACATCCACGCCGCGCAAGATCATCCACGTCGACATGGACGCGTTCTACGCGTCGGTGGAACAACGCGACGACCCCGACCTGCGTGGCCGTCCGGTTGTAGTGGCATGGCGCGGCGCACGCTCGGTGGTATGCGCGGCCAGCTACGAGGCGCGCACCTTCGGCGTGCGTTCGGCGATGCCGGCAGTCCGCGCGGAACGACTCTGCCCGGATGCAGTCTTCGTGCCACCGGATTTCAGCCGCTACAAGGCAGTCTCTCGGCAGATCCGCGAGATCTTTGCGCGGCATACCGATCTGATCGAACCGCTGTCGCTGGACGAAGCCTATCTGGATGTCACCAAACCGAAGCAGGACTTCGGCAGCGCGACTGCTATCGCCATTGTGATCCGCGATGCGATCCGCGAGGAAACCCGGCTCACTGCATCGGCCGGCATCGCACCGAACAAGTTCCTGGCCAAGATCGCCAGCGACTGGAACAAGCCCGATGGCCAATTTGTGCTCAAGCCGCACCAGATCGATGCGTTCCTGATGCCGTTGGTGGTGGGCCGCCTGCCCGGCGTCGGCAAGGTGATGGAAGCCAAACTGGCCAAGCTCGGCATCGCCACTTGCAACGACCTGCGCGACACCGGCGGTGATGCGCTGGAGCAATCCTTCGGTCGCTGGGGCCGGCGCCTGCACGAGCTGTCGCTCGGCATCGACGAGCGTGAAGTGCAGCCAGAGCGCCCGACCTTGCAGGTCTCGGCCGAAGATACGTTCGAGCACGATCTTCTACTCGAAGACCTGCAACCGCATATCTTCCGACTGGCCACGAAGGCTTGGGCCGGCTACCTGCGCGAACGCCAGCAACACCAGGACCGGATCGCGCGCACCGTGGTGCTGAAACTGAAGACTGGCGATTTCCGCACGCTGACGCGCAGCCTGACCGGGCCGGAACCGCCCACCAGCGAAGCGATCCTCGCCCGAACTGCCAGCGAGTTGCGCGAACGCGTCAACCTGCCGGAAAACACACGCTACCGGCTGGTCGGCGTGGGCCTGTCGGGTTTCGCCGAACCGGATGGAAGCGCCGCTCAGGACGACCTGTTCCGCTAGCTGCTACATCCGTGATCGGACTCACGCCACATGCGGCGCCGCGTCTGGAACATTCACTCGGTTCCCCCGCGTTAGGCTTGGTTGATGACACCTGCATCGCCCATCGACGCGTTGCCTGACCAGGCGTTGCCGACATCGCGTATCGGCAATGACCTGCGAGGCATTACGCAACTGCTGGTACGCGGCATCACGACCACCGCCGATCTCGCGGAAAGCGTGCATGCGAGCATTCTCGGCGTGCCTGCCCAACTGGCCGGCAAGCCACGCAGCGAGCAAACCCGCGGTATCCCGCGGATTGCATATGAGGGTGTCCGAGCCACCGCGAACCTGGTCGGAACCGGGATTGAAGATGTGTTGGCACGGCTCCCATCGCACTGGGGGCATGCCACCACTTCACCCCGACGCGAAGCAATGCTTGCGGTACTCAACGGGGTGATGGGCGATCACCTTGCGGCCACTGGCAATCCGCTCGCACTACCGACTGCGCTGCGCATCAACGGTCGCGCGTTGCCGCTGGACCAGCAGGTCTGGCCGTCAACTCTGGCGTCGCCATCATCGCGGCTGCTGGTACAGGTCCATGGCTTGTGCATGAACGACCTGCAATGGCGTCACCGCGGCCATGACCACGGCGAACAGCTGGCGGCCGAGCATGGCTATACGGCGGTCAACCTGCACTACAACAGCGGCATGTCGATCGCCAGCAATGGCCGTGCGTTTTCGACCCTGCTGCAACAGCTGCTGGATGGCTGGCCGGTGCCGATCGAGCGCTTCGCGATCGTCTGCCACAGCATGGGCGGCCTGGTAGCGCGTGCCGCAATCCTGGATGCCACCCGGCAATCGCAGGCATGGGTGCAGCAACTGGACCAGATCGTGTTCCTGGGCACTCCGCATCACGGAGCGCCGCTGGAGCGCGCAGGCAACATGTTACAGACCGCGCTTGGGCTGACACCATGGACGGCGCCGTTTGTGCGTCTCGGGAAACTACGCAGTGCGGGTATCCAGGACCTTCGCCATGGGACGATCGACGATGCGCATTCCCGTGACATCCCGGCCTCCAGGCAGCTGCCTGCTGGCATCCGCGCCTATGCCGTAGCGGCGTCCACCCAAGCGGCCAACCCTGCACGTGCAGGCCGCGTGTTGCGTGGCGATGGGCTGGTTCCGGTTGCCAGTGCACTTGGCCAACATCGCGATCCGCGGCTCGCCCTGCGGATTCCACCCAGCGGTCAGCAGCTGGTGGAACAAACAGGACACGTAGAACTGCTCAGCAGCCCGGAGGTCTACCAGCACCTGCGACGCTGGTTGGGCTAGATCTCTACGCCTCTACGTATCCACGCGCAGATGGCAGCCCCGCGCGGGACGACCTGTTTGAGGCCACGCTACCTGGCTGGCTGACACCGCTTACGGCAGGCTACCCGCCGTCACCGGCAAGCTGATGAAACTGGCTTGATCAGGCGTCGCCCAGATGCGCTGGGTCGCCTTGCGGTAGTCGGCCGGCTTGGCAAAGAAAATATTGTCGACGAAGGTCTGCGGGTTGCGGTCGTACAAAGGGAACAGGCTGGACTGGATCTGCACCATCAAGCGATGCCCCGGCTGCAGCACGTGGTTCACGTTAGGCAGGTCGAAGCTGTACGCCTGGGCTTGGCCACGCTGCAGTGGCTTCGCGACCGAAAAACCTTCGCGATAGCGCCCTCGGAAAATCGTGAGTGCGATCGGCAGTTCATAGCCGGCCATAGCCGGATCATCCGGATACTGATCCGGATACACATCGATCAGCTTCACCACCCAGTCGCTGTCGCTGCCCGAAGTCGAGGCGAACAGGTTGGCGACTGGCGTTCCTGCAAGCGTCAGCGGCGTGGTCAGCCGCGCACTGGTGTAACTGAGCACGTCGCTACGCCCATCCACGAAGCGCTGGTCCTTCACCAACCATGTCGTCCAGGTGGGACGGTCGCCCATGTCGACCGGGCGCGGCACGAATGGCACGGGCTTTGCCGGATCGGACACATATTCCGCGAATTGCGCGCCGGCTGGCGTGGGCGCGTTGCCACCCAGGGTTTCATCGGCGTGCAGGTACATCGGCACCGCGACATGCGGGCAGCCCTGCGCGCAGCTCTGCGGCCACGATGCATAGGTGTCCCAGCGATTGCTGCCTTGGTCATAGATCCACACCGGCGGCGTATTTGCGACCGGCGCACTGGCCTTGAGGTATTGATCGAAGAACGGCTTGAGCACGTCGCGACGCCATTGCAGTGCGGTGTCGCCGGCAAACTTCAGGTCGCCCAGTGTGCTGCCATCGTAATTCGCGCCGCTATGCCGCCACGGCCCGATGACCAGGAAATTGCGGGTGTTGCCGGTATCCTTCGATTCAAGCGCAGCCCAGGCATGGTTGCCGCCGTACATGTCTTCCTGGTCCCACAGGCCCTGTTCCCACATCGTCGGCACAGTGATTGCCGGCAATTTGGCCAGCAACTTGTCCAGCGCCTGCTCCTGCCAGAACGCGTCATAGGCCGGATGCTCGCTGACTTTGTGCCACGCCGGAATCTGGTCCAGTCCGTTCATACGCGCAAAGTCGCCGACCGAACCAGCGCGCAGGAAACTGGTGTAGTCGTCGCCAGTCGCACGCGGGATGCTGGCGCCCTCGCCGCGCGCGGTCATCTGGCCAGTGAAGTAGCCCAGGTTGATCTGCCGGTAGGCGCCGTTCTGGAACCAGTCGTCGCCGATCCAGCCGTCGATCATCGGGCTTTCCGGCGCAGCCACCTTCAGCGCGGGATGCGGCTGCAGCAGCGCCATCACCACGGTGAAACCTTCATAGGACGAGCCCAGCATGCCGACCCGGCCATTGCTCTCGGGCACGTGCTTGACCAGCCAGTCGATGGTGTCCCAGGCGTCGGTCGTGTGGTCGATGCCGGTCTTGTTGAGCGGCCCGCGTGGCGGTCGTGTCATCACATACTCGCCTTCTGAACCATATTTTCCGCGAATGTCCTGGAACACGCGGATGTAGCCGTCTTCGGCGAATACGGTGTCGCCCTGCGGCAGCGCATCCACCATCCGTGTGGCATTTGGAATGCGTTCGGCACGCTTGGCTGCGTTGTACGGCGTGCGGGTCAGCAGGATCGGCGCTTCCTTCACGCCCTTGGGGATCACGATCACCGTGTAGAGCTTCACTCCATCGCGCATCGGCACCATCACGACGCGCTTTATGTAATCGCGTGGCGGTTCTGGCGCCTTGAACTTCTTGTCGGTGATGTCGGGTGTCATCGGCGCGGTCTGCGCCAACACAGCACCGCATGCCCCCAGGCAAGCCAGCAACCCCGCTACTTGCCATATCGAACGCTTGCGCATTGCTCACTCCAAATTTCGACAGATCGTCCGTAGTGTTATACGACGCACCGATCGCCGAACGGACATCTGCATGCTGCCACAGGCTCGCGCTTCGCATATCCTGCGGCGATGACGACAGCACGACCGAACGAAGGCCTCAGCCGTGCCCAATTCAAGACCCTCTCACTGGCCGCGCTCGGCGGCGCGCTGGAGTTCTACGACTTCGTGATCTTCGTGTTCTTCGCGACCACGATGGGCGCGTTGTTCTTCCCGCCGGATATGCCCGAGTGGCTGCGGCTGGTGCAGACCTTCGGGATCTTCGCCGCCGGCTACCTGGCGCGACCGCTGGGCGGGATCGTCATGGCGCATTTCGGCGACATGCACGGGCGCAAGCGCATGTTCATGCTCAGCATCCTGCTGATGGCGATCCCCACCTTGCTGATGGGGCTGTTGCCGACCTATGCACAGGTCGGCGTGCTCGCGCCGCTACTGCTGTTGCTGCTGCGGATCATGCAGGGTGCGGCGATCGGCGGTGAAGCGCCGGGTGCGTGGGTGTTCGTCACCGAACATGTCTCGTCGCGCCATCGCAACCTGGCCTGCGGCAGTCTGTCGGCAGGGCTATGCGCCGGCATCCTGATCGGCTCGCTGGTCGCACGCACGCTCAATACAGCGCTCGATCCGGAACAGATGCTGGCCTGGGGCTGGCGACTGCCGTTCCTGCTTGGCGGCGTGTTCGGCTTGGTCGCGATGTACCTGCGCCGGCTACTGCACGAGACGCCGGTGTTCACCGAAATGCAGGCACGCCGTGCGCTGTCCACCGAATTGCCGCTGAAGAACGTGTTGCGCGCGCATCGCGGCGCGGTGGTGCTGACGATGCTGTTGACCTGGCTGCTGACCGCAGCAGTCGTCGTGACCCTGCTGATGATACCGACATTTCTGCAACAACTCGGCGTGGATCGCGGCATGGCGTTGTCTGCCAACACGCTGGCGATTACCGCCACCGTCATCGGCAACCTGGTCATCGGCTGGTTGGCCGACCGTTTCGGTGCAGGTCGCGTGCTGGCAATGTGCAGCGCTGTACTCGGCGTGAGCTTCTGGATGTTCTATAGCGGCACGCAGGCAGGCGGTTTCTCGCCTGGCCTGTATGTGCTCGCGGGTTTCAGCGTAGGGCTCACCGCATTGGTCCCGGCCATCGCGGTCTCCGGGTTTCCAGCTGCCGTGCGGTTCTCCGGCTTGTCGTTCTCCTACAACGTGGCCTACGCGATTGCCGGCGGGCTGACTCCGATCCTGCTCAGCCTGGCGATCAAGGACAACCCGGCTGCACCGATGTACTACATCGCGGCGATGGCGGTGCTGGGTGTAGGGCTGGGATTGTTCGTGCAACTGCGTGGCACGCGCGGCGAGAACGCCTGACGCGCACATCGAACAAGACGCAAACAAAAAGCGGGCCGAAGCCCGCTTTTCGATGAAACCTGAAAGCGTGGACGCTTATTCGGCCTTCACGCCCTCACCTTCCTCGACGGCCTTCATCGACAGGCGGATGCGGCCCTGCTTGTCGACTTCCAGCACCTTGACCTTGACCATGTCGCCTTCCTTGAGCACGTCGCCGACTTTCTCGACGCGGTCGTTGGAAATCTGCGACACGTGGACCAGGCCGTCCTTGCCGGGGGAGATCGTGACGAACGCACCGAAGTCCATGATCTTGGCGACCTTGCCTTCGTAGATGCGGCCCGGCTCGACGTCGGAGGTGATCTGCTCGATACGATCCTTGGCAGCCTTGCCCGCAGCAGCATCGACGGAAGCAATCGTGATCGTGCCGTCGTCCTGGATGTCGATCTGGGTGCCGGTTTCCTTGGTGATCGCCTGGATCACCGAACCACCCTTGCCGATCACTTCGCGAATCTTGTCCGGGTGGATCTTGATGGTGATCAGGCGCGGCGCGAAGTCGGACAGCTCGGCGCGCGGCGAGGTCATGGCATGCGCCATCTCGCCGAGGATATGCAGGCGGCCGGCCTTGGCCTGGCCCAGCGCAACCTTCATGATTTCCTCGGTGATGCCCTGGATCTTGATGTCCATCTGCAGCGCGGAAATACCGTTACTGGTACCGGCCACCTTGAAGTCCATGTCGCCCAGGTGATCCTCGTCGCCGAGGATGTCGCTCAGCACCACGAAGTCATCGGCTTCCTTGACCAGGCCCATGGCGATACCGGCAACCGGCGCCTTGATCGGCACGCCCGCGTCCATCAATGCCAGCGAGGAACCGCAGACCGACGCCATCGACGAGGAGCCGTTCGACTCGGTGATCTCGGAGACCACGCGGATGGTGTACGGGAAGGATTCCATCGACGGCATCACCGCCAGCACGCCGCGCTTGGCGAGGCGGCCGTGGCCGATTTCGCGGCGCTTCGGGCCCATCATGCGGCCGGCTTCGCCCACCGAATAGGGGGGGAAGTTGTAATGGAACAGGAAGTGATCCTTGTACTCGCCACCGACGGCATCGATGACCTGGCCGTCACGGGCGGTGCCCAATGTGACCGCTACGATCGCCTGGGTCTCGCCACGGGTGAACAGCGCGGAGCCGTGTACGCGCGGCAGCAGACCGACCCTGGAGGCGATCGGACGAACGGTATCGAGCGCGCGGCCGTCGATGCGGATCTTCGTCGCCAGGACCGAGTCGCGCATGGTCTGATATTCGAGTTCGCCGAATTCCTTGGACAGTTCGGCGGCCTTCCAGCCGTTGGCTTCGCACTGTGCGGCCAGCGAGGCCAGCACGTCCTTCTTCAGCGCGGAAATCGCGTCCTTGCGTTCGAGTTTATCGCGCACTGAGAACGCCTGGCTGAGGCGATCACCAATGGCAGACTTCAGCGCGTCGACAACACCGGCGGTCGCGGCGGGTGCGGCCCAGGTCCACTTCGGCTTGCCGGCCTCGGCGACGAGTTCGTTGATGGTGTCGATGGCGACCTGCATCTGCTGGTGGCCGAACATCACCGCGCCCAGCATCACGTCTTCGGATAGCTCCATCGCTTCGGATTCGACCATCAACACCGCGTTCTTGGTGCCGGCGACCACGAGCTCAAGCTGGGAATCGACCAACTCGCTCTTGGACGGGTTGAGAATGTACTGGCCGTCCTTGTAACCGACCTTGGCCGCGCCGATCGGGCCATCGAACGGGGCGCCGGAAAGCGAGGTCGCGGCGGACGCACCAAGCAGTGCCAGGATGTCGCCATCCACTTCCGGGTTCATCGACATCACCGTCGCGATGATCTGCACTTCATTGCGGAAGCCATCCGGGAACAGCGGGCGGATCGGACGATCGATCAGGCGCGAGATCAGCGTTTCCTTCTCGGTCTGGCGGCCCTCGCGCTTGAAGAAGCCGCCCGGGATGCGGCCACCTGCGTAGAACTTCTCCTGGTAGTCCACGGTCAGCGGGAAGAAGTCCTGGCCCTCGCGCGCGCTCTTGTTGGCCACTGCGCTGACAAGCACGACGGTGCCTTCGCACGAGACCATCACGGCGCCGCCGGCCTGACGCGCGATCTCGCCGGTTTCAAGGGTGACCTGGTGCTTGCCGTACTGGAAGGTTTTGCTGATCTTCGCCACTGTCTGGAATCCTTGTCTTCGATTTTTCGTCTACGCGCGGAGCCCCGCTCCGTGCGTCGCACCATTGATTGATGCTGGGTGCGGCGACTCGCCGCGTTGGGATATTTCTATGCCGCGAATTTTTTTCGTTACCGCAAAAAAGTGTGCCCCAAAACAGAACCGCGGCGCATTCCTGCGCCGCGGTGGGGTGTTCGATCAGCGACGCAGGCCGAGTTTTGCTATCAGCGCCTTGTACCTCTCGGAATCCTTGCGATGCAAGTAGTCGAGCAGGCTGCGACGGCGGTTGACCATCATCAGCAAGCCGCGGCGGCTGTGGTGGTCCTGCTTGTGGGTCTTGAAGTGACCGGTCAGCATCTCGATGCGGGCGGTGAGCAGGGCGACCTGTACTTCCGGCGAACCGGTGTCAGCGTCGGCGCGCTTGTGTTCGTTGATGACTTTCTGGGTGTCGATGGACATCTGTAAAACCTCTCGGGGATGCGTGGCCTGCAGGAACGTGCGAAGCATTCTCGAATCAGAACGCCCGCCGCACCGCACGACTCGCCGTAAACAGGAAGTAAGCGGAAATTGCGAATTACGCGAATAAAGCAGCGGAATTATAGCCCGATGGATCCAGCGCGGCAACGCAGGAATTGCCCTGCCTTGGCAGGATGGACTCAGGAACCGGACTTTTCGACCAGCATGCCGGTCGCCGAGGCCCAGCGGAACAGCCGCGTCGGGCGCAGGCCGCCTTCTGCATCGACCTCGCCCAAGCCCAGGCAGCGACCATGCTCATCCAGCATCACCACTTGCCCGGCAGGTCGATACGGCCCGTGTAGCGGCTGTCCGTGGCTTAGGCGCAGTGCTTGCGCTTGGGTGACCTGCACCGAGGGCCAGGACGCCATGCCAGCCTCGATTGGCAACAGGCAGGCTTCGAGCACGCGCTCGCCAGCCTGCGCCAGCAGCTCTTCTAGGCCCTGCAGGGTCCACATCCGCGGCTCGCGGAACGGATCCACCCACAGCCTACGCAGTTCGGCCACGTGCGCGCCGCAACCGAGCAGCTCTCCGAGGTCGCGGACCAGACTGCGCACATAGGTGCCGGAGCCGCATTCCACATGCAGGCGCAACAGGGGTTCATCGTCATCCAATAAGTCGGCGGCGTTGAGCAGGTCAAACGCGTGCACTTCGATCTGGCGCGGTTCCATCTCGATCACTTCGCCACGGCGCGCCTTGGCGTACATCGGTTCACCACCTCGTTTGAGCGCCGAATAGATTGGCGGCCGCTGCGAGATCATCCCGGTCAGCTGCCGCAGCGCTGCATCGATCGTCGCGATACTGAGTGCGGGCACCGGACGCTCGCGCAGCAGCTGGCCTTCGGCATCTTCGGTATCTGTGGTGATGCCAAGCCGCGCGACTGTTTCGTAGGCCTTGCGTGCGCCCAGCAAGCCGCCGGCGATCTTGGTGGCCTCGCCGAAACACACCGGCAACAAGCCGGTTGCGAGCGGATCCAGGCTACCGGTATGTCCGCCCTTGTCGGCGCGGAACAGATGCCGCACGCGTTGCAGCGCCTGGTTCGACGACAGGCCCTGGGGCTTGTCGAACAGCAGGATGCCGTCAAGCTTGCGGAATACCGTGCGCTCGCGCTTGGCGCGCGGTGCCGGCGGGTTATTCGGGATCGTCACTGGTGCGCAGGTCGCGCAGCAGGTTGTCGATGCGCTCGCCGCGATCCACTGATTCGTCGTAGTGGAAATGCAGTTCGGGCACGTGGCGCATCTTCACCGCATGCGCCAGCTTGTAGCGGATCTCCGGCGCCAAGGCCTTGAGCGACTTGAGGGTCTCGGCGGCGCGTTCCGCATCCAGCACGGTCACGAAGACCTTGGCATGGGCCAGGTCGCGGGCAATTTCGACATCGGAGACGCTGGTCGAGCACAGCCCGTGCTCACGCACGACGGCATGCACCAAGGTACCCAGCTCCCGGCGCAATTGCGCCGAGACCCGGTCGGTACGGTGGAAAGATTTCTGGGCCATCGGACTGGGCGCACGCTCAGAGCGTGCGCTGCACCTCGATGCGTTCGAAGCATTCGATCTGGTCGCCCGGCTTGACGTCGTTGTAGGCCTTCACGCCAATGCCACACTCGGTGTTGACGCGCACTTCGTCCACGTTTTCCTTGAAGCGGCGCAGCGATTCCAGTTCGCCCTCGAACACCACCACGCTGTCGCGCAGCACGCGGATCGGCTTGGTGCGCTTGACCACGCCCTCGACCACCATGCAGCCGGCGACCGCGCCGAACTTGGAGCTGCGGAACACGTCGCGAACTTCGGCCGTTCCAATAATCTCCTCGCGGATTTCCATGCCGAGCACGCCCGAAGCAATCTGCTTCACCTGGTCGATCACGTCATAGATGATCGAGAAGTAACGCAGGTCGACGCCGTTGCCTTCGATCACCTTGCGCGCGGATGCATCGGCACGTACGTTGAAGCCGATCACGGTCGCCTTCGAAGTCGACGCCAGCTGTGCGTCGGATTCGGTGATGCCGCCCACGCCGGAACCAATCACGTTGATCCGGATCTGGTCGTTGGACAGGCCGATCAGCGCCTCGCGCAGGGCCTGCATCGAGCCATGTACGTCGGCCTTGACCACCAGGTTGAGGGTCTGCTGCGCAGCGCCCTCGCCCATCTGCGCCATGATGTCTTCCATGCGGTTGCCGGCAGCGGCAACCAGGCGTGTCTCGCGGCGCTTGGCATCGCGCTGCTGGGCCACGTCCTTGGCCAGGCGCTCGTCGGCCACGACGACGAAATCGTCGCCAGAATCCGGCACGCCGGACAGGCCGAGGATCTGCACCGGGATCGACGGGCCGGCTTGCGCAACCTGCGCGCCGTTCTCGTCGAACAAGGCGCGCACGCGACCGTACTGGATGCCGCAGACCAGATAGTCGCCCTTGGCCAGCATGCCCTGCTGCACCAGCACCGTGGCAACCGGGCCACGGCCCTTGTCCAGCGAGGATTCGATGACCACGCCGCTGGCGCGGCCGTCAAACACCGCGCGGAGGTCGAGCAATTCGGCCTGCAGGCTGATCGCGTCCAACAGGTCATCCACGCCCAGGCCAGTCTTGGCCGACAACTCCACCATCTGGGTGTCGCCACCGAAGTCCTCGGACACGACATCGTGCGCAAGCAGTTCGTTCTTGACCCGCGACGGATCGGCACCGGACTTGTCGATCTTGTTGATCGCCACGATCAGCGGCACCTTGGCAGCCTTGGCATGCTGCACCGCTTCAATCGTCTGCGGCATCACGCCGTCATCGGCAGCCACGACCAGGATCACGATGTCGGTCAGCTTCGCGCCACGCTGGCGCATCTGGGTGAACGCGGCATGGCCCGGGGTGTCGAGGAAACTGATCACACCCTTCGAGGTTTCGACGTGGTACGCACCGATGTGCTGGGTGATGCCGCCGGCTTCGCCCGAGGCAACCTTGGTGGTGCGGATGAAATCCAGCAGCGAGGTCTTGCCATGGTCGACGTGACCCATGATGGTCACCACCGGCGGACGCGGTTTCTGCTCGCCCTGAACGTCTTCCACGTGCGCCAGCAGTTCGCTCTCGGCATCGCCGGCGTCCTCATGGACGGCGGTGTGGCCAAGCTCCTCGGTGATCAGCACCGCGGTGTCATGATCGATGGACTGGGTAATGGTAGCCATCACCCCCATCTTGAACAGCGCCTTGACCACGTCGCCACCCTTCAGCGCGAGCTTCTGCGCGAGGTCGGACACGGTGATCGCGTCGCCGATGGCGATTTCACGAATGATCGGCGCGGTCGGCTTGGTGAAGCCGGTGCCGGTGCGCGACTGATCCTGCCCGCGCTGGCGCTGCTTCGGCTTGCCGCGCGAGGATGCGCCGCGACGAGCGCGATCGGATGCGGACAGGTGCAGCTGGCCGGCAAAGCGCTGCGCCGCGCCTTCGTCGTCCTCGACACCGGCCACCATCGCGTGCGAGCCGCGATGTGGCTTGGCTTTGTGCGCAGCGCCCTTTTCGGGCTCGCGCGACGGCGCCGGCGCTGGCTTGGCATGGCCATGATGACCAGCCTTTGGCTTGGTCGCTTCTTCTGCGACCGCGACTTCGGCCGCCGCGGCGGTTTCCATACGCAGGCGCTCGGCCTCTTCCTCGGCCTTGCGCCGCTGCGCGGTGAGTTCCTCGTCGCGGCGCTTGTCGGAGTCGGCCAGGCGCTGCTGCTCGGTCAGGTTGCGAAGCCGGGATTCTTCCAGCTTGCGCAGGATCTCGGCGCGCTCGGCATCGGGCTCATCGCCTGACTTGGTCGGGCGCGCGGTTTCGGCACCTGGCTTGAGGGTGATTTTCTTGCGCACCACCACATCAATGGTGCTGCTGCCGCGGCCGGTCTTGCCGCTGCCGCCGACGGTGATTTCCTGCTTGCGGCTACGGCTCAAGGTGATCTTGCCCGGCGCGACGATGTCGTCCGCGGCCAGGTCTGCCTTGCCATGCGAGCGCTTGAGGAAGCCCAGCAGCTTCACTTTCTCCATGCTGGTGACAACCTGGTCGGGCCCGTTGAAGCTCATGCCGGCCTCGGCCAGCTGCTCCAGCAGTTTCTCGACCGGCGTATTCACCAGTGCGGCGAGCTTGCGGATGGTGGTTTGCTGCGACATTCGGATTCCGGTGCATTGCCAGGGACAAGTCCCGGGCGGGGGTGGGCGAGTTTATCGCGTTACGACCTTGCGGCGCTCGTGCAGGCCAACGGTTCGGCCTGCAGCGCGATGACTCATTCGAACCAGTGCTTGCGCGCTTCCATGATCAGGACAGCGCCGCGTTCGTCGCCGACACCCTCGATGTCGGCGATTTCATCGGTCGCCATTTCGGCAAGATCCTCGCGGGTGCGGATGCCACGTTCGGCAAGCGCATGCGCGGTGGGCTCGTCCATGCCTTCCAGCGACAGCAAGTCCTCGGCAGGCTGCTGGTCTTCCAGGCCTTCTTCGACCGCAAGCGCTTCGTTGAGCAGCGCATCGCGTGCGCGCGAGCGCAGTTCCTCGACGATGTCCTCGTCGAAGCCCTCGACCGCAAGCAACTCGCCGACCGGCACGTAGGCGATTTCCTCGACCGTGCTGAAGCCTTCGGTCACCAGGATGCCAGCGATTTCCTCATCGACTTCCATCTTGTCCATGAACAGCTGGCGTGCGGCGACCTGCTCGGCCTCCGACTTCGCCTGAACCTGGTCGGCGGTCATCACGTTGAGCTGCCAGCCAGACAGGCGACTGGCCAGGCGCACGTTCTGGCCACCACGACCGATCGCCTGCGCCAGCTTGTCCTCTGCGACCGCCAGATCCATCGAGTGCTTGTCCTCATCGACAATGATCGACTGCACTTCAGCCGGCGCCATCGCGTTGATCACGAACTGCGCGGCGTTGTCGCTCCACAGCACGATGTCCACGCGCTCGCCGTTGAGCTCGTTGGTCACCGCCTGCACGCGCGAACCGCGCATACCGATGCAGGCACCGATCGGATCAGTGCGGTTGTCGTGCGCGAGCACCGCGATCTTGGCGCGGTCGCCGGGATCGCGCGCGCAGCCCATGATCGAGACCAGGCCCTGGCCGACTTCCGGCACTTCCAGCTTGAACAGTTCCATCATGAATTCCGGCGCCGCGCGACTGATGAACAGCTGCGGACCACGCGGTTCGGAACGCACGTCGAACAGATAGCCGCGCACGCGGTCGCCGGTACGCAGCACATCCCGCGGGATGCCCTTGTCCTTGGAGATGATCGCTTCCGCATTGCCGCCCAGGTCGACGTAGATGTTGCCGCGCTCGACGCGCTTGACCACGCCAGTGACCAGCTCGCCGACGCGATCCTTCCACGCGTCAACGACTTGCGCGCGCTCGGCTTCGCGCACGCGCTGCACGATCACCTGCTTGGCGGCCTGCGCGGCGATGCGACCGAAGTCGGGATTCTCGATCTGCTCTTCGATGTAGTCGCCGACTTCGGCGTCCTCGCTTTCGTCGATCGCATCCATCAGGCGCAACTGGCGGTCCGGCGATTCCATCACCACGTCGTCGGCCACCACTTCCCAGCGGCGGTAGGTCTCATAGCTGCCGTCTTTCGAGTCGATCGCCACGCGCACCAGCACGTCCTGCTCCGCATAGCGCTTCTTCGCCGCCGAAGCCAGCGCCGCTTCGATCGCTTCCAGGATCACCGCTTCCGGGACGCCCTTCTCGGCCGCCACCGCATCCACGACCAGCAACAGTTCCTTGCTCATTCCTGATTACTCCGCATCGGACGGCTCGTGCGCCGCCGGGTTGATTGATGACTTCGTTGATGACTTGGCACCCGGCTTCCGGCCGGCCGCCTTTTTCTGCTTGCCCGGCCGCGCATCGCGTCCGGATTTGTCCACGGCCGGGGCCAGCCCGAGGGCGATCCAGTTCGGCATGACGCGCGCTTTGTCGATGTTGTTCGCATCCACCGTGAACTCGGCGTTGTCCACGCCAAACACGATGATCTCGCCCTCCACCCGCAGGATCGCGCCCTGCAGGCGCCGGCGGCCGTCCTGCGGCAGTTTCAAGGTGACCTTGGCCGACTCGCCGATGAAGCGCGCGAATTGCGTGGCGCCAAACAATGGGCGGTCGATCCCGGGCGAAGACACTTCCAGCGTGTAGTTGCCGGTAATCGGATCTTCGACATCGAGTTGCGCGGACACTTCACGGCTGACCGACTCACAATCCTCGATGCCGACGCTGCGCTGTTCCGTTTCAACGCCTGAGGCCTCGACTTGTGGCACGTCGATGTACAGGCGCACGAGCGCGCCGCCCGGTGCAGGCAGGTATTCAATGCCGAGCAATTCCAGACCCAGCGACGTCACCGTCGGGGCCAGCAGTCGCGCAATGTCTTCAGCCTTGTCCGTCATTACTTGCAGCAAATTCCAAAATTATGAAGCGTGTTCGTGGGAGTTAATTTTTCTTGAAGCCATTTCATGAAGAGTTCATGGCGCAGGTCATGCATGGAACCGAAAACGAAAAAGGACCCATTGGGCCCTGGTCCGATACCGCTGGATTCCGGTGCGGATGCGCCCTCATCGGCGCGTCCGCAAAGCCCGTGCTGCCTTCAAGCACGACCCGCCGGCAAGGGCATGGCCGTCAAAACAAAAAAGGCTCCGAGGAGCCTTTTCGCCAGTCCGTTGGACTGGTAGCGGGGGCAGGATTTGAACCTGCGACCTTCGGGTTATGAGCCCGACGAGCTGCCAGACTGCTCCACCCCGCAGCAGAAGCGGAATTATGCGGTGCACCGCATTTTTTTGCAAGCCCTAACAGGCATGGCATACATGTCGAAGTCTTCAGGCAAACGCTTGCTGGCACCACGCCATCATGGGGTTCCAGAACAGGCCGAGCACCAGCAGGCTCAGGGCATTCACGCCGAACACCATGCGCAGCACAAGGTTGTCGCGCGGTTGCATCGGCTCGCCCGAGGGTTCGTCGAAATACATCACCTTCATCACGCGCAGGTAGTAGAACGCACCAATCACCGCGCACACGATGCCGACGATCGCCAACCACAGCAGATCGCCCTGGATAGCTGCACGCAACACAACGAGTTTCGCCCAGAAGCCAAGAAACGGCGGCACGCCGGCCAGCGAGGCCATCACGCACAGCACCAGGCCCGCGCTCCAGGGATCGCGCGCATTCAAACCCTTGAAGTCGTCGATGCGATCGGCTTCGAAGCCGCGCCGCGACAGCACCACGATCGCGCCAAATGCTGCAGATGCCATGATCGCGTAACTCAGTGCGTAGAACATTGCCGCCGCATTGCCTTCCGCCCCGCCACCGGCCAGGCCGAGGAACAGGAAGCCTACGTGCGAGATGGTGGAGTACGCCAGCATGCGCTTGAGGTTGGTCTGCGCCAGCGCGACCAGGTTGCCGAGGATCAACGACAGTGCGGCCAGTCCCGCCAGCATTGGCTGCCAATGGTCACCCAGTGCACCCGCACCGAAATCAAGCAGGCGAATCGCCATCGCAAAGGCTGCCAGTTTTGGTGCCGAACCAATGAATAGCGTGATCGGGGTCGGCGCACCGTGGTAGACATCGGGCAGCCACATGTGGAACGGCGCAGCACCGAACTTGAAGGCGATGCCGGCAACCATGAACGCGACGCCCGCCAGCAGCATCGTCGGATGCGCGACGCTGGCCGCACTCGTGCTGATGGTTGCCAGGTCAATGCTGCCGGTCGCGCCGTACACCAACGACATGCCGTAGAGCAGCATGCCGGAGGCGAGCGCGCCCAGCACGAAGTACTTCATCGCCGCTTCCGAGGCGAGCGGGCTGTCTCGATCTATTGCAACTAGCGCGTAGGAGCACAGCGCCAGCAGTTCCAGGCCGAGGTAGACCATGACCAGGCTGCCGGCCGAGATCAGCAGCATCATGCCGGCCACCGCGAACATCACCAGCACCGGCACTTCACCCTTGTACAGGCCACGTTCGCGCAGGAACGACCATGCATAGACCAGCGCGACCGCGGACACCAGGCAGGCGCCGATCTTGAGCACGTCGGCCATGTCATCGCGGATGAACATGCCGGACAGCACCGTGCCCTGCCCGCCCACGCCCATGATGATCATCACTGCAACCACCACCAGGCTGGTGATTGCCAGCACATGGGTCACTACGCGCTGCTTCTCGCTCAGGAACAGGTCGAGCATCAAAAGCGCGAACGCGGCGCCGACCAATACGAGCTCCGGGAGCAACGGCATCAGGTCTGCAACGGTGGGCATGTTCTGCATCATCGGCATATCCATAGAAGCGGGTCCACCTCAGAGCTTGGTCGCGGCGAGCTGGCTCGCCAGTTGCGCGATGGACGGCTCCATCAGGTCGGTCAGCGGCTTCGGAAACACACCCAGCGCGATCACGCCGATGGCGAACACGCCAAGCACGATCCATTCGCGCATGTTGATGTCCTCCAGCGCGGCGACATGGGCATTGCCGACATCGCCCCAGATCACGCGTTTGGTCAGCCACAAGCTGTAGCCGGCCCCAATAATGAGGGTGAACGTGGCCGCGAACGCGATCAGCGGATGCGCCTGGAAGCTGGCCATGATCACCATGAATTCGCCCACGAACCCGCTGGTGCCAGGCAGGCCGGAGTTGGCCATCGCGAACAATACCCAGAACATCGCGAACCACGGCATCACGTTGGCCACGCCGCCGTAGTCACGGATCATGCGGGTGTGCATGCGGTGGTACAGGATACCGACGAGGGAGAACATTGCTGCGGAGATGAACCCATGCGAGATCATCTGCACCATCGCGCCCTGCAGGCCAAGCTGCGCCGCGTTGCCAAGATCCGCATCACGCACCAGCGAGAAGGCGATGAAGGTGCCGAGGATGACAAAGCCCATGTGCGCAACCGAGGAGTACGCGATCAACTTTTTCATGTCCTCCTGCACCAGCGCCACCATGCCGACGTAGATGATCGCAATCAGGCTTAATGCGATCATCAGCCATGCGAATTCATGGCCGGCATCAGGCACGATTGGCAGGGTGAAGCGCAGGAATCCGTAGCCGCCGATCTTCAGCATGATCGCAGCCAGGACCACCGAGCCGCCGGTCGGTGCCTCGACGTGTGCATCCGGCAACCAGGTGTGGACCGGGAACATCGGCACCTTGATCGCAAACGCGCCAAAGAACGCAAAGAACAACCACGTCTGCTCGGTCATGCTCAGCGGCAACGCAGCCATGTCGGCGATCTGCCAACTGCCGCCTTTCAGGTACAGGTAGATCAACCCGACCAGCATGAACACCGAGCCGAGGAAGGTGTACAGGAAGAACTTGAGCGAAGCGTAGATACGGCGAGGGCCACCCCATACACCGATCACGATGAACATCGGGATCAGCATTGCCTCGAAGAACACGTAGAACAGCATCGAGTCGAGCGCGCAGAACACGCCCACCATCACACCTTCCAGGAACAGCAGGCAGGCGAAGTACTGGGCCACGCGCTTTTCAACCGAGTCCCAGGCTCCCACCAGCACCAGCACGCCAACCAGTGTGGTCAGGCCGATCAGCGGCACCGACAGCCCGTCCACACCAAGGTGATATTGGATGTCGTAGGCTGGAATCCACGCATGCAGTTCGACGAACTGCATCACCGCACTGCCCATTTCGAATCCGCTGAACAGCGGAATCGACAGCGCGAACGTCAACAGCGCAAAGCCAAGCGCGATCCAACGCGCAAGCTGAGGTCGCTTGTTGCCGGCAAGCAGGGAGAGCACGCCGCCAAGGATCGGCAGCCAGATCAATAGACTCAGCAGGTGCGACTGGATCACGCTTGAAATTCCCATCATGAAGTCGTCGAACTCATAGCCAGTAATGGTTGGCCAGCGCGAGCAGCGCGACCAGGCCCAGGATCATGGCGAAGGCGTAGTGGTACAGATAGCCGGACTGCAGTTTGCGGACGAGGCCCGCAACCAGCCCAACCGTGGCGGCGCTGCCGTTGACGACCACGCCATCGATCACTTTGCTGTCGAACAGACGCGCGAGCTTGCCCAGCGCCACACTGCCGCCAGCGAAGCCCTTGATCCACAGGTCGTCCGCCCAGTATTTATGCTCCAGCACCTTGATCGGCAGCGCCAGCGAACGGTTGATGACCTTGCGCCATTCCGGCATAACCAGGTACAGCAAGGTCGCCGTGAAGAAGCCCATCAGCGCGAGGAAGAACGCGGGCGACTTGAAGCCATGCAGGGCGAAGGCTACCGGACCATGCCATTCCTTGGCCAGCAAACCAACCACGTCTTTCGTCTTGTCCAGGTCGATCGAACCGAGGAAGAACGGCAGCTGCTGCACCTGACCCATCACGTCGGTGCCGAACAGCATCGGCCCGGCGGTGAAGAAGCCGATCAGCATCGACGGAATCGCCAGCAGCACCAATGGCAGGGTCACCACCCACGGCGACTCGTGCGGTTCATGCACGCCATGCTGTCCGTGGCCATGATCGTCATGTGAATCGTTGCCATGCCCATCGTTGGCATGCACGTCCGAATGCGCATCCACGTTGCGGAAGCGTTCTTCGCCGAAGAAGGTCATGTACAGCAGGCGGAAGCTGTAGAAGCTGGTGACGAACGCACCCAGCAATACCGCCATGTTGGCGTACTGCGCGATCCAGTCGCCATGGGCCGCGGCGTGATGCTGGGCCGCCTCGATAATCGTGTCTTTCGAATAGAACCCGCTGAAGAACGGCGTGCCGACCAGCGCCAGGGTGCCGATCAGGCTGGTGACGAAGGTGATCGGCATGTACTTGCGCAGGCCGCCCATCTTGCGCATGTCCTGCTCATGGTGCATGCCGATGATCACGCTGCCGGCAGCCAGGAATAGCAGCGCCTTGAAGAATGCATGGGTCATCAAGTGGTAGACCGCCGCCGAATACGCGGACAGGCCCAGTGCCACGGTCATGTAGCCCAGCTGCGACAGCGTGGAATAGGCGACGACGCGCTTGATGTCGTTCTGCACCATGCCAATCAGGCCGGTCCAGAACGCGGTAGTGGCGCCGATGAACAAGATGAAATTGAGCGCGGTCGGCGACAGCTCGAACAGCGGCGACATCCGCGCCACCATGAAGATACCGGCGGTGACCATGGTCGCGGCGTGGATCAGCGCCGAGATCGGGGTCGGGCCTTCCATCGAGTCCGGCAGCCACACATGCAGTGGCACCTGCGCCGATTTGCCCATCGCACCGATGAACAGGCAGATGCAGATGATCGTCGGCACCGACCATTCATGGCCCGCGAAAATCGTGAAGGTGGTCTCGCGGATGGTAGGCGCGTTGGCGAATGCGGTCGCGTAGTCCAGCGTGCCGATCCAGTACAGCACACCAGCAATTCCGAGCAGGAAACCGAAGTCACCCACGCGGTTGACCAGGAATGCCTTCAGGTTGGCGAAGATCGCGGTCGGCTTCTTGAACCAGAAGCCGATCAGCAGGTAGGACACCAGCCCCACCGCTTCCCAACCGAAGAACAGCTGCAGGAAGTTGTTGCTCATCACCAGCGTCAGCATGCTGAAAGTGAACAGCGAGATATAGCTGAAGAAGCGCTGGTAGCCGTCGTCCTCGGCCATGTAGCCAACCGAGTAAATATGCACCAGCAACGACACGAAGGTGACCACCACCATCATCATCGCGGCGAGCTTGTCGACCATGAAACCGATATGCGCGGACAGGTCGCCAACCTGGAACCAGGTGTAGAGGTTCTCGTTGAATGGCGACGCGCCCTGAAGCAGTTGCCACAGCACCCAGCACGACAGCGCGCAACTGGCGGCGACGCCCAGGATCGTGACGCTGTGTGCGCCGACGCGGCCGATCCGGCGGCCGAACAGGCCAGCCAGCACCGCGCCAAGCAAGGGCAGCAGCACGATCAGCACGAGTTGGATTTTGGAGAGAACCATCCGTCAGCCCTTGAGCGTATCGATGTCCGCGACGTCGATCGTGCGACGGTTGCGGAACAGTGTGACCAGGATCGCGAGACCAATAGCGGCCTCGGCCGCGGCCACGGTCAGGATGAAGAACACGAATACCTGCCCGGCGGGATCGCCCAGCGAACGCGAGAACGCAACGAAGTTGACGTTGACCGCGAGCAGCATCAGCTCGATCGACATCAGCAACATGATCACGTTCTTGCGGTTGAGGAAGATGCCCGCGACGCTGATGCTGAACAGCACCGCGCCCAAGGTCAGGAAGTGGCCGAGGCTCAGGCCCGACAGCAACGTGCTCATGGCGTGGCCTCCGTCGCCGAATCCGGGGCAGCCGCTTCGACCGGTGTTGGCGGTTTTTCTGCGTCCATCTTGATCATGCGCAGGCGGTCAGATGCTTTGACTCGAGATTGTTCGCTCGGGTTCTGGTGGCGCGCACCGGGTCGGCGACGCAGGGTCAGCATTACCGCTGCGACGACCGCCACGGTCAGGATCACCGCGGCGACCTCGAACGGCAGCATGAATTCGGTGAACAGCGCCCGTGCCAGCCAAGTGGTATTGGGCACATCAACCGTGGCGACCGCAGCGTTGTCTGCCAATGGCGTCTGGCTGAGTGCGCGCACGCCGATCAAACCCAGCATCTGCACCAGCATCACCACCGCGACAATCAGGCCGATCGGCAGGTAACGCACGTAGCCTTCGCGCAATGGCGCCAGGTCGACATCCAGCATCATCACCACGAACAGGAACAGCACCATCACAGCGCCCACGTAGACCAGCACCAGTGCCACCCCGAGGAACTCGGCGCCGCCAACGATCCAGGTGCAGGCCACCGAGAAGAACGTCAGCACCAGCCACAACGCGGCATGCACCGGATTGCGCGAGGTAATGGTGGCCAGCGCGGCCCCGGCGGCGGTAGCCGCAAAAGCGAGGAACGCGAGCGTGGTGAAATCGAATGACATGCTCATCTCTTAGTCGGACAGCCTCAGCGGAACGGGGCATCTGCAGCGCGGCGCTCGGCGATCTCCGCCTCCAGGCGGTCGCCGATGGCCAGCAACTGCGGCTTGGTCACGATGTTCTGACCTCGCCGGTCGAAGTGGTATTCGTGGATATGCGTTTCTACGATCGAATCGACCGGGCAGGATTCCTCGCAGAACCCGCAGTAGATGCACTTGAACAGGTCGATGTCGTAGCGCGTGGTGCGGCGGGTGCCGTCGGCGCGCTGCTCGGAATCGATGGTGATTGCAAGCGCCGGACACACCGCCTCGCACAACTTGCAGGCGATGCAGCGCTCTTCCCCGTTCGGATAGCGGCGCAGCGCGTGCACACCGCGAAAGCGCGGGGACTGCGGCGTCTTCTCCATCGGGTACATCAGCGTGTACTTCGGACGGAACAGGTATTTCAGGGTCAGCCACATGCCGCTGAGGAGTTCCAGCAGCAGAAGACTCTTGAAATAGGAAACAACCTTGCTCATGCCGGCCTCACTGCCCCGCCTGGAAGACGCCGAAATACACCATCAACGCGGTCACGAAGATCCAGGCGATGGTAATCGGGATGAACACTTTCCAGCCCAGCCGCATGATCTGGTCGTAGCGGTAGCGCGGGAAGGTGGCGCGGAACCAGATGAAGCAACTGGCGAAGAAAAACGCTTTGGCCAGCAACCACCACCAGCCATCGCCCAATACCACCGACAACACTGGCACATCGGGGATCCACGCTGTCGGGATCGGCGACAGCCAACCGCCGACGAAGAACAGCGAGGTCAGGAAGCTGACCAAAATCATGTTGGCGTATTCGGCCAGGAAGAACAGCGCGAACTGCGAACCGGAGTACTCGACCATGTGGCCGGCCACAATTTCCGACTCGCCTTCGACCACGTCGAACGGCGCGCGGTTGGTCTCGGCCACGCCGGAGATGAAATACACCACGAACAGCGGCGCCAGCGGCACCCAGAACCACTCCAGGAAACCGGCATTGCCGGACTGCGCCATCACGATGTCGGTCAGGTTCAGGCTGCCGGCGGCAATCAGCACGCCAACCAGGGCGAAGCCCATCGCGATCTCGTAGCTGACCACTTGCGCGGCGGCGCGCATCGCACCGAGGAAGGCGTACTTCGAGTTCGATGCCCAGCCCGCGAGGATCACGCCATAGACGCCCATCGAGGTCATCGCCAGCAGATACAGCAGGCCGGCATTCGCGTTGGACAGCACCACCTGCGCATCGAACGGCACTACCGCCCACGCTGCGAACGCCGGCACCAGCGCGATCAATGGCGCCAATCGATACAGCACCGGAGCTGCGACGGTCGGCTGCAACACTTCCTTGAACAACAGCTTGAACACGTCGGCAAAGGTCTGCAGTACGCCCATGCCGATGTACATCGGCCCATGGCGAACGTGCATCCAGCCGATCAGCTTGCGTTCCCAGTAGACATAGAAGGCGACCGACAGGATCAGTGGCACCGCGATCAGCAGGATCTTGAGCAAGATCCAGACCAACATGCCGATGGTGCCAAACGACAGCAGCAAGTCGCGGAACGGATCCACCACCTGGGTCATCAGTGGATTGACGGAAGCGATCATGCGCGGCTGACCTCCGCCCTTGCCGAAGCTGCCAGCGGCGCGGTGGCGCCATGGCCGGATTCGATCCACACACTGCCCTGCGCAACGCCCGCATCCAGCACGACCTGCAGGCCGGCATTGCCGATGTCGGTGGCGAACTTCGCCATCGCGCCATCGGCGATGCCGGCATTCGCAGCATCCACGGGATTCATCACCGCACGCGGCCCGACATTGAGCGGATGCGCCTGCAGCGCTTCGGAGCGACGGATCACGCCATCGACACGATAGATCGCCTGGGTCACCGCGATTTCAAGGCCAGAGCCCGCGGTCGACGGTGCCTGGCCCTTGCTGGCTTGCACTTCATGCTTGCTTGTCATGCCTGCGCGCAGGCCGGCGATGTCGGTGAATTCGAAACCGGGCAACGCAAGCGCATCGGCCAGTGCGCGCAACACGCGCCAGCCGGGACGGGCCTGGCCCGGCGGCTTGCCGGCGGCGCTGGTGCGCTGGTCGAAGCCGTCAAGATTGGTCAGGGTCGCTTCGATTTCCGGCAATGCGGCGATCGGCAGGATCACGTCGGCCACGGCACGCGTCGACTTGCAGGCGAACTGGCTGAATGCCACCACCTGCGCCTCGCCCAGCGCTTTCAGCGCCAAACGTTGATCGGCGAAATCCAGGCCCGGTTCGATGCCATGGATCACATAGGCCGAACGCGGCTCGCGCAACATCGCCTGCGAATCGCGCGACGCCGGCAACACGCCATGTCGCGACAGCCCCAGTGCATTCGCGCCCTGTGGGATCCGGCACAGCTTGGCGCCGGTCTTGGCCACGAAGGCGTCGGCAGCCGTGCGGATCGCGGCCGCATGTGGTCCGTTCTCGGCCACGCCGCCCACGATCAGCGCGATATGCCCGGCATCACCAAGGTCGAGCTTGCCTAGCGCACCGGCAAGCTGCGACGGCGGCATGATCTGCTTGCTGGCGATCCCGAACGCAAAATCGAAATCGACCGGATTGACCACATGCACCTTGGTGCCGCGCGCCACGGCCTTGCGCACGCGTGCATGCAGCAGCGGCACTTCATGGCGCACATTGCTGCCGAGGATGACGATGGCATCGGCCTGTTCGATCTCGACCACCGACATCGCGAATGCCTGCGAAGGCACGCCATCGGACAGGTCGTGCTGGCTGATGCGGTGATCGAGGTTGCCGGTGCCCAGCGCCTCTGCAAGGCGAGCAAGCAAGGCTCCCTCCTCGTTCGAGGTCGACGGATGCACCAGCATGCCGAGGCCGTCGCCGGCGTTGTCGCGCAGGATCTTCGCGGCCTTGGCCAGCGCTTCTTCCCAGCTGGCTTCACGCCAGCCGTCATTGAGAGCTAGGTCGCCGTCCTTGATCAGCGGCACCGTCGCGCGGTCGTCCGCGTACAGGCCTTCATGCGCATAGCGGTCGCGGTCCGACAGCCAGCATTCGTTCACTGCCTCATTGTCACGCGGCACGCTGCGCAGGATCTCGCCACGGCGGACGTGATGGAACAGGTTGCTGCCGAGCGCATCGTGGTAACCCAATGACGACTTTGCAGTCAGGTCCCACGGCCGCGCCTTGAAGCGGAACACCTTGTTGGTCAATGCACCGACCGGGCAGACGTCGATGACGTTGCCGGACAACTCGGTGGTCAGCGGCTTGCCGTCGTAGGTACCGATCTGCAGGTCTTCGCCGCGCTGCATGCCGCCCAGTTCATAGGTGCCGGCAATGTCTGCGGTGAAGCGGATGCAGCGCGTGCAATGGATGCAACGGGTCATATCGGTGGCAACCAGCGGACCCAGGTCCTCGTCGGCGACCACGCGCTTGCGCTCGACGAAACGGCTGACCGAACGCCCATAGCCCAGCGACAGATCCTGCAATTCGCATTCGCCGCCCTGGTCGCAGACCGGGCAGTCCAGCGGATGGTTGATCAGCAGGAATTCCATCACGTTGCGCTGCGCCTTCAGCGCCTTCTCATTGCGCGTGAACACCTTCAGGCCGTCCATGACCGGAGTCGCGCAGGCCGGTGCGGGCTTTGGCGCGGCACGTCCGCCCACTTCGGTATCGACCAGGCACATGCGGCAGTTCGCGGCGATCGGCAGCTTCTCGTGGTAACAGAAGCGCGGGATCGGGATGCCGGCCTTGTCGGCGGCCTGGATGATCATCGAGCCCTTCGGCGCGGCGAGTTCCTGACCGTCGATGAAGACGGTGACGTGGTCCGGCGGCAGGTTCGGATTCACTGGCTGTGCGCTCATGCCGCCACCTGCTTGTTCACCACAGTGCCGGCGCGCTGGTCATCAACCAGGAAGCGCTGGTTGACGATCGCGTATTCGAATTCGTCCCAGAAATGACGCAGCATGCCCTGCACTGGCCACGCTGCTGCCTCGCCAAAGGCGCAAATCGTGTGGCCTTCGATCTGGCCCGCAGCGGCGCGCAGCATCTGCAGGTCGTCCAACGTGGCCTGCATCTCGACGATGCGGGTCAGCATCCGGTACATCCAGCCAGTGCCTTCGCGGCACGGCGTGCATTGGCCGCAGCTTTCCTTGAAATAGAAGCGCGAAATGCGTTGGCAGGCACGCACCATGCAGGCCGTTTCGTCCATCACCACCACCGCGCCGGAGCCCAGGCCGGAGCCGGCCTTCTGCAAGCAGTCGTAGTCCATCGTCGCGGCCATCATCGTTTCCGCCGGCAATACCGGCATTGACGAACCGCCGGGGATCACGGCCTTGAGCTTGTGGCCGTTGCGCACGCCACCGGCCATCGCCAGCAGGTCGGCGAACGAGGTGCCGAGGCGAACTTCGAAATTACCAGGATTGTTGACATGGCCCGACACTGAGAACACTTTCGGCCCACCGTTATTCGGCTTGCCGAGGCTCGCGAACCACTCCGCTCCATTACGCACGATGGCTGGGACCGACGCATAGGTTTCAGTGTTGTTGATCGTGGTCGGCTTGCCGTACAGGCCGAAGTTGGCCGGGAACGGCGGCTTGTAGCGCGGCTGGCCCTTCTTGCCCTCGAGCGATTCCATCAACGCGGTTTCTTCGCCACAGATATAGGCGCCGGCGCCGAGCACATTGTGGATGTCGACATCAATCCCGCTACCAAGGATGTCCTTGCCCAGCCAGCCGTTGGCGTATGCCTCGCGGGTGGCTTCTTCCAGGTGCTCGAACGGCTCGTGGTGGAACTCGCCGCGCAGATAGTTGTAGGCAGTACTGGTGCCGGTCGCGTAACACGCGATCGCCATGCCTTCGATCACCGCATGCGGGTTGTAACGCAGGATGTCGCGGTCCTTGGCGGTGCCCGGCTCGGATTCGTCCGAATTGCAGAGGATGTACTTCTGCATGACGCCCTTGGGCATGAAGCTCCATTTCAGCCCGGTCGGGAAGCCAGCACCACCGCGGCCACGCAGGCCAGAGGCCTTGACCATGTCGATGACGTCGGCCGGCGCGATCTTCTCTTCGAGGATCTTGCGCAGCGCACTGTAACCACCGGTCTTGAGGTAGTTCTCGTACGACCACGGCTTGTCGAAATGCAGCGTGGTGTAGACGACGCTGTGCTCGACCGGTGCGGGACCGACCGGGCCGTAGCCTTCCGAATTGTGCGAATGATCCGCCATCTCAGCCATATCTCACTTCAGCCCATCGAGCAGCGCGTCGACTTTCGCCGCATCGAGCTTCTCGTGGTAATGCCCGTTGATCAGCATCACCGGCGCGCCGCAGCACGCGGCGACGCATTCTTCCTCGCGCTTGAGGTAGACGCGGCCATCGGCGGTGGACTCACCCAGCTTGCAGCCCAGCTTCTTTTCGGCATGCGTGACCAGGTCTTCGGCGCCGTTGAGCCAGCAGCTGATATTGGTGCAGAAGGCGACGTTGTTGCGGCCAACTTTCCCGGTCTCGAACATCGAGTAGAAGGTCGCGACTTCGTAGGCCCACACCGGCGGCAGCTCGAGGTACTTGGCCACTGCGGCAATGAGTTCGTCGCTCAGCCAGCCGCCATTCTGTTCCTGCGCAGCGAACAGGCCCTGCAGCACCGCCGAACGCTTTTGGTCGACCGGAAACTTGGTCAGCCAGTGGTCGATGTGCCCGCGCGTCTTGTCCGACAGTGCAAGCATCGGATCGACGCTGCGGCACGCCTCGAAATTACCTGTTGCTTTCATCGATCGATCTCACCAAATACAACGTCATAGGTGCCGATCATGGCAACGACGTCGGCCAGCATGTGGCCCCTCACGAATTCGTCCATCGACGAGAGGTGGATGAAGCCCGGCGCGCGCAAGTGGCAGCGGAACGGCTTGTTGGCGCCGTCGCTGACCAGATAGCAACCAAACTCACCCTTGGGCGCTTCCACCGCAGCGTAGGTCTCGCCGGCCGGCACGCAATAACCTTCGGAGAACAGCTTGAAGTGGTGGATCAGCGCTTCCATGTCGTCCTTCATCGCTTCACGCGACGGCGGCGCCACCTTGTAATTGTTCAGCATCACCGGGCCTGGATTGGCCTTCAGCCACTTCACGCATTGCTTGACGATGCGGGTGGATTCGCGCATTTCGGCCATGCGCACCAGATAGCGGTCGTAGCAATCGCCATTGACGCCAACCGGGATGTCGAAATCGACTTCGGCATACTTCGCGTACGGCTGCTTCTTGCGCAGGTCCCAGGCAATGCCAGAACCACGGATCATCGGCCCACTCATGCCCCAGGCCTTGGCCTGGTCAGGGCTGATCACGCCAATGCCGACGGTGCGCTGCTTCCAGATGCGATTGTCGGTGAGCAGGACCTCGTACTCGTCGACGCGATTGGGGAAGTCCTCGCAAAAATGCTCGAGGTAATCCAGCAGCGAGCCTTCGCGCCAACTGTTGAAGCGCTTGAGCTTGGCACCCTTGCGCCATGGCGATTCCTTGTATTTCGGCATTCGGTCCGGCAGGTCGCGATACACGCCGCCGGGACGGTAATAGGTCGCATGCATGCGCGCGCCGCTGACCGCCTCGTAGCAGTCCATCAGCTCTTCGCGCTCGCGGAAGGCGTACAGGAATACCGCCATCGCGCCGAGGTCGAGCGCATTGCTGCCCACCCACATCAGGTGGTTCAGGATGCGGGTGATCTCGTCGAACATCGTTCGGATCCACTGCGCGCGTTCCGGTGCCTCAATGCCGAGCAGGGTTTCGATGGCACGCACGTAAGCATGCTCGTTGCACATCATCGACACGTAATCCAGGCGATCCATGTAGCCGATCGACTGGTTGAACGGCTTGGATTCGGCCAGCTTCTCGGTGCCACGATGCAGCAGGCCGATATGTGGGTCGGCGCGGCGCACCACTTCGCCGTCCATTTCCAGGATCAGGCGCAGCACACCATGCGCGGCCGGATGTTGCGGACCGAAGTTGAACGTGTAGTTGCGAATCTCTTGCTGCGCTTCGGCCGGATTGCTGGCGAAGGCCTGATTGCTGGGCACCGCGCTCATCGGCTGGCCTCCCGGTCAAGGATGCGGTTGTCGCGCTCGCCCTTGGCGGTGCGCAGGCCGGCATCGTTGCGGATCACGCGCGGCACGCCGACACGCGGCTCGACCGAGGTCACCGGCTCGTACACCACGCGCTGTTTCTCGGCGTCGTAGCGGACTTCGACATTGCCGATCAACGGGAAATCCTTGCGGAACGGATGCCCGACGAAGCCATAGTCGGTCAGGATCCGGCGCAGGTCCGGATGACCTTCGAAGATGATCCCGAACAGGTCGAAGGTCTCGCGTTCGAACCAGTTCACGCCGGGCCACACCGAGGTAATCGACGCCACCACCGGCAAGCTGTTGTCGGCGGCGAAGCACGACACGCGAATGCGCTGGTTATGTTGCACCGACAGCAGATGCAGGACCACGGCATAACGCTTGCTGGCCAGTTCGTCGAGCGTGACGCTGCCGGGTTCGGCGACCTGGTGGCTGGGCTGCTCGCCCCATTTGAAACGACCCGGGCCTTGTCCTTCCACGCCACGGCTGAAGCCTTCGGCGGAGACGCCCTCGGTGTCCCACTCGTCGTTACCGTAGCTGAGGTAGTCGACGCCACACAGGTCGATGAAGGTGTCGAAGCCAAACTCATCGCGCAGTGCGCGGCAGGTCTCAAGCCAGTCGGAAGGCGCAACCACCAGGCCGGTTTCGCCGCGTGGCTGCGCGACTTCGAGCATCGCACCACTGAAGCGCGACGCAAGCTGACTCACGAAGTCGGCGATCATGCGCGCGCGCCTTCGACGCGCGGCGTGTTCGAGAACGGGTTCTGTTCCATCCGGCGGATTTTCTTCTGCAATTGCAGGATGCCGTAGACCAGCGCTTCCGCAGTCGGCGGGCAACCCGGCACGTACACATCAACCGGCACGATGCGGTCGCAGCCACGCACCACGGAATAGGAATAGTGATAGTAGCCGCCGCCATTGGCGCAGCTGCCCATCGAGATCACCCACTTCGGGTCTGGCATCTGGTCGTAGACCTTGCGCAGCGCCGGGGCCATCTTGTTGCACAGGGTGCCGGCCACGATCATCACGTCAGACTGGCGCGGCGACGGGCGGAACACCACGCCAAAACGATCCAGGTCCAGGCGCGCCGCACCGGCATGCATCATCTCGACCGCGCAGCAGGCCAGGCCAAACGTCATCGGCCACATCGACCCGGTGCGCGCCCAGTTCCACAGCGTGTCCAGGTTGGTGGTGACGAATCCATTTTGCAGCAACGGATTGTCGCCTTCTGGCCGCAGGATGTCGTCCAGCCGACCTTCCGGAATCGGGTTGTGCATCAGCCCTGAGATGGTCTCGCTCACTCCCATTCCAGCGCTCCCTTCTTCCACACGTAGATGAAGCTGATCACCAGCAGCGTCAGGAACACGCCCATCTCGACCAGGCCGAACATGCCGAGATCGCGGAACACCAGCGCCCACGGAAACACGAAGGCGATTTCCAGGTCGAACACGATAAACAGGATCGCGACCAGGTAATAACGCACGTCGAACTGCCCGCGCGCGTTCTCGAATGCGCTGAATCCGCACTCGTAGGGCGACAGCTTGTCGGCACTAGGGCGCTTGGGGCCCAGCACGTTGCCAACGATGATCAGGGCGATCCCGATCCCGGTGGCAACGATCAAAAACAGCAGGGTTGGCAAGTATTCGGCCAGCACGCGTGCCTCGGTCTTGTAGTGGGGGGTGCCGGCCAGGGCCGATCACTTATCCCCAATAGTGTAGCCGGGACGGGTCTGCAACGAACAGACCCGAATGTGTCGCTGACAGTGAAACGTGGCCAATGACACGTGATCAACCGCCTTCCAGTTGCTCCCAGTGCAGGTAGGCGGCGTCAAGATCCGCCTGCAGGCTGGCCATCGCGGTGTTGTCCACAGTGATCGCCGCGGCATCGCGCTGGAAATAATCCGGCTCATGCATGCGCGCGCCGAACTCGGCGATTTTGGCTTCCAGCTTCGCTATCAGCCCCGGCAGCGCTTCCAGTTCGCGTTGGACCTTGAAGCTGAGCTTGGTCTTGGCAGGCACCGCAGGTGTTGACTGTGTAGTCGCAGTCGCATTTTTTGATGCCTCGGCAGCGACGGCCGCCGTGCGTTGCCGCACCCAGTCCGTGTAGCCGCCGACGTATTCGCCCACCTTGCCCTCGCCTTCCATCACCAGGGTCGAGGTCACCACGTTGTCGAGGAAATCGCGGTCATGGCTGACCAGCAGCAGCGTACCCGGGTAGTCGGCCAGCAGTTCCTCCAGCAATTCGAGCGTTTCCACGTCGAGGTCATTGGTAGGTTCGTCCATCACCAGCAGATTGGACGGCTGGGCAAAGAGTTTCGCCAGCAGCAGCCGGTTGCGCTCGCCACCCGAGAGCCGGGTGATTGGCGACCGCGCACGCTCCGGGGTGAACAGGAAGTCCTGCAGGTAGCCGATGACGTGCTTCGGCTTGCCATTGATGGTGACGCTCTCGCGGCCTTCGGCCACGTTCTCGATCGCGTTCCAGTCCTCGCGCAGGGTCGCCCGGTACTGGTCGAAATACGCGACCTGTAGCTGGGTACCACGGCGGATCTCGCCCGACTGTGGGGTCAAATCACCCAGCAGCAGCTTCAGCAGCGTGGTCTTGCCGCTGCCATTCGGGCCAATCAGGCCGATCCGGTCGCCGCGCAGGATCACCGTCGACAGATCGCGCAGCAGCACGTTGTCGCCATGGGCGAAGCTGGCGCCGATAGTCTCGATCACCTTCTTGCCGGATGAGCCTGCATCGGACGCGGCCAGCCTGACGTTGCCGGTATGGGCTCGCCGCTGGCTGAATTCGGCGCGCATCGCCTTGAGCCGGCGCACGCGACCTTCGTCGCGGGTGCGGCGGGCCTTGATGCCCTGGCGGATCCAGACCTCTTCCTGGGCCAGGAACTTGTCGAAACGCGCGGTTTCCTGGGCTTCGGCATTCGCCCGCTCTTCCTTGCGGCGCTGGTAGTTCTCCCAATCGCCGGGCCAGCTGGTGAGCTGGCCACGGTCGATCTCGACAATGCGTGTGGCCAGCGCACGCAGGAAGCGGCGGTCATGGGTGACGAATACAAGGGCGCCATTCCACTGCTTGAGGAAGCCCTCGAGCCAATCGATTGCGGCGATGTCGAGGTGGTTGGTGGGTTCGTCCAGCAGCAACAGGTCCGGCTGCGAGACCAGCGCCCGTGCCAACAGCACCCGCCGCTTCATCCCGCCGGACAGGCGGCCGAAGTCGGCATCGCCATCCAGCGACAGCCGTTCCAGGGTCTCGGTGACGCGCTGGTCCAGGCCCCAACCGTGGGCGGCCTCGATCTTGGTCTGCACCTCGGCCAAGGCGTCGGTGTCGATCTCGTCCTCATGGATCAGGTGGTGATAGTCGGCCAACAACTGGCCCATCTCGCCCAGCCCTTCGGCGACCACGTCGAACACGCTCCCGGCGGCACCAAGCGGCACTTCCTGCTCAAGCCGACCAATCCGGCGACCGCCTTCCAGGCGGACTTCGCCGTCGTCCGGCTTGATCTCGCCGGCCAGCAGGCGCAACAGGGTGGATTTACCGGCGCCATTGCGACCGATCAAGGCAATTCGCTCGCCTGGCTCGATGGCCAGGTCCACGTGTTCAAGCAGAAGCGGCCCGCCGACGCTGAAGTCGACGCCGTGCAGAGAGATGAGTGACATCGAAATATTGTACGTGGGATGCGCCAGGAGCCGCCGAACGTTTCATAATCAGCTCGCCCCACCACCCCAACCCTTCATGAGGAGAGCGCGATGAGCAAGGGCATGGACCAGAAGAAGACCGAAAAGAAGAAACCGGAAAAGTCGCTGAAGGAAAAGCGCGCCGCCAAGAAGGACAAGAAGGGCAAGTAAGCCCTGTCTTATCGATGGCAATGGGGCTCGATGCCGGTCAGGAACTGCAGGACAGCATCGAACAACCCGCCTTCACTTTCGCCCAGTCGGGGCGCTTGGCCGCAAAGGCCTGGTTCCCCGGCTGGTCGTCATATGGCCTGCGCATCACCTCGAGCAATTCGCCGATGCCGGCCATGTCGCCAGCGTAGGCGCGGTCGATTGCCTGCTGCGCCAGCCAGTTGCGCAATACGAATTTCGGATTTGCCTTGCGCATGACCTCACTGCGCACCTCCGCCGACAACGGATCATCCTGCAGCCTTGCTTCGCGGCGTTGCAGCCAATCTGCGAAAGCCGCCTCGCCCGCCACACGCTTGGCGTCATCGTAAAAGGCGTGCTCAAAATCCTGCAGTGATGGCGGAGTTGGCACGGTGTCAGCCAGCGCCCGGAACCACAAGGTCATGTCGACCTCATGCGCATGCAACAAGCCATGCAGGTCCTGAATCAGCTCGACGTCGCCGTCCCGGCATTCAGCCAGGCCCAGTTTCCGCGCGGTGTTGGCGCGTTCGGCCTCTGCGTAGGCATCGGCGAACCGCTGCAGGCCCGACTGCAATGTCTCTTTGTCCTCGAACAAGGGCGACAGCGCCCGCGCCAGCTGGCCAAGGTTCCAGTAGGCGACCCGCGGCTGCCAGCCGAAGCGATAGCGGCGGCCTTGCACGTCGGTGGTGTTCGGGGTCCAGTCAGGATCGTAGTCCTCGACCCAGCCGTACGGGCCGTAATCAATTGTCAGGCCCAGAATCGACATGTTGTCGGTATTGAGCACGCCGTGTACGAAGCCGACCCGCATCCATTCGGCGGCCAATCGCGCTGTGCGTTCGCAGATCTCGCCGAACCAGTCCGCATAGAGCGTCTCGCCATTGCCCTGCAGGTGCGGGAAGTCACGGGCGACGCAGAAATCGGCAAGCCTGCGCAGCAACTCGACATCGCCACGCATCGCCGGCAATTCGAAATGGCCGAAGCGCAGGAACGACGGCGCGACGCGGCACACCACTGCACCGGGTTCGGCCTGCGGATGGCCGTCGTAGAACATGTCGCGGACCACATCCTCGCCAGTGCCAACCAAGCTGAGTGCGCGCGTGGTTGGGATGTCGAGATGGTACATAGCCTCGCTGCACAGGAATTCACGGACCGACGAGCGCAGCACTGCGCGGCCATCGGCGCTACGCGAATACGGAGTCGGTCCCGCACCTTTCAACTGCAGCTCGAGGCGTCGGCCACTGTCCAACACCGCTTCGCCCAGCGAAATCGCGCGCCCGTCGCCAAGCTGGCCCGCCCAGTGGCCAAACTGGTGGCCGCCGTAATTAGTCGCAAATGGCTGCATGCCTGGCAGCAATGCATTGCCGGAGAAGACCTGCGCGAATTCCGGGGATGCGACATCGGTCTCGCTGAAGCCGAGTTCAGCCGCCATTTCACGGGAATGCGCCAGCAGGCGTGGCGCGGCAACGGGTGTCGGTTCGACCGCCGACCACAGCGCAGCCTGCACTTGGCGGGGGAATACGCGGGCCTCGGGATCTCCCGGAAGCGCGCGCAGGAAGGCATTGTCGAACGTCGGAAAGTGCATCAGCCATGGTAGCCCGGCGCACGTTGGAGTCTTCGCCCAAGCCAGCGGGCGTACACTACGCGGTTCAAACCCGCGGCGGTCACGCCCACTAATTGATTCACATGAGACGCATATGAGCGCCGAAGCCACACCCGACATCAAATTTTCCGACCTCGGCCTGCCCGAATCCCTGATGCAAGCCTTGCGCACCGTCGGCTATGAGTCGCCCAGCCCGATCCAGGCTGCGACGATTCCGCCGTTGCTGGCTGGCCGCGACCTGATCGGACAGGCACAGACCGGCACTGGCAAAACTGCTGCCTTCGCCCTACCTGCCCTGGCGCAACTCACTTCCCCGGCCGGCAAGCCACAGGTGCTGGTGCTGGCACCGACCCGCGAACTGGCCATCCAGGTCGCCGAGGCGTTCCAGAAATACGCGACGCATATCCCCGGCTTCCATGTGCTGCCGATCTACGGCGGCCAGAGCTACCAGCCGCAGCTGAGTGCATTGAAGCGCGGCGTGCATGTGGTCGTGGGAACGCCCGGTCGCGTCATCGATCATCTGGAGCGCGGCTCGCTGGACTTGTCCCAGATACGCTGCCTGGTGCTGGACGAAGCCGACGAAATGCTAAGGATGGGCTTCATCGACGATGTCGAGGCCGTGCTGAAGAAGACCCCGGAATCGCGACAGGTTGCCCTGTTCTCGGCCACGATGCCGTCGCAGATCAAGCGCATCGCCCAGACCTACCTGAAGGACCCGGTGGAGATCTCGATCAAGTCGCAGACCGCCACTGCCGAGAACATCCGCCAACGCTTCTGGATGGTCAGCGGGATCAACAAGCTCGACGCACTGACCCGGATTCTGGAAGCCGAACCGTTCGAGGCGATGATCGTGTTCGCGCGAACCAAACTCGGCACCGACGAGTTGGCGGAGAAACTCGCAGCACGAGGGTTCTCGGCTGCCGCGATCAACGGCGACGTCGACCAGAAGATGCGTGAGCGCACCATCCAGCGCCTGAAGGATGGCCAGATCGACATCCTGGTGGCCACCGACGTGGCCGCTCGCGGGCTGGACGTGGACCGCATCAGCCACGTGCTGAACTACGACATCCCGTACGACACCGAAAGCTACGTGCACCGCATCGGCCGCACCGGCCGTGCCGGTCGCAAGGGCGAGGCGATCCTGTTCGTGGCCCCGCGTGAGCGCGGCATGCTGGGCGCGATCGAACGCGCGACCCGACAGAAGATCGAGCAGATGAACCTGCCCAGCGTCGATGCGGTCAACGAGAACCGCGTGGCCAAGTTCCTCGGCAAGATCGAGGGCGCACTGGCGCACGAAGACCTGTCGGTGTTCCGCGACCTGGTGGAACGCTACGAGCGCGAGAAGAACGTGCCGGCGGTGGAGATCGCCGCTGCACTGGCAAAATTGATGCAGGGCAAGACCCCGCTGCTACTGGCCCAGCCGGTGCGCGCGGAGCGCGCGTTCGAGCCGCGCGAGGCGCGGCCTGTCCGTGATCATGGTGAGCGCCCGCAACGCGAACGTACTGAACGTGCACCGCGCGAACATGCCCCCAAGCATGGCGCGCCGGAAGTCGGCATGCGGACTTACCGCATCGATGTCGGTCACCAGCATGGCGTGCAACCGGGCAATATCGTCGGTGCGATCGCCAATGAGGCCGATCTCGAGGCGCGTTTCATCGGCCGCATCGACATTCGCGACGATTTCACCTTGGTCGACCTGCCCGACGGCATGCCAGCGGAACTGCTGGCCCACCTGCAGACCGTACGCGTGGCCAGCAAGCCACTGCGCATGCGAGTGGCCGAGGATGCCGACATCAATGCACCTTCGCGCAAGCGCAGCTTCACTCCGCCGCGTGGCGACCGCCCCGGTGGCCCGCGCAAGCCGGGCGGGTTTAATTCGGGCACGGGCAAGCCCGGCGGGTTCAAGCCGCGTCCGCCGCGCTGAGGCCAGCGGATCTTGTAGAGCGCAGCTTGCTGCGCTTGAAGCGGGGCAAGCCCCGCTCTACGGTTCAACTGCAACGCATACCCATATGCCGGCGTTGATTTCTACATGAGGCACGCTTTTGGCATAGTTCCGCCATGCCCCGCATCCTGGTCTTCCAACACGTCGCCGCCGAACCCCTGGGCACGCTGGATCCGCTGATCCGGCGGCGCGGCCACCGGATCCGCTTCGTCAATCTTGAACGCGAACCGGACGCGCAGCCGCAAGTGGATCGCTATCGCGGCCTGATCGTGCTCGGTGGCCCGATGAACGTCGATGACCAGGCCGAACGCCCGCACCTGCGCACCGAACTACGCGTGATCGAAGCCATGCTCAAGCAAGGCAAGCCGGTCCTCGGCATATGCCTGGGCGCACAACTACTGGCGCATGCACTCGGCGCGCCAGTGCGCCGGCATCCGGTAACGGAAATCGGCTGGCACCGACTGCAACTCACCGATGCCGGTCGCGCCGACCCAGTGCTTGCACCGCTCACGAACGACGCACCGGTATTCCAGTGGCACGGACAAAGCTTCAGCATTCCTGATGGCGCGCAGCACCTGGCCCGCACCGAGACCTGCGAACCACAGGCCTTCCGTTGGGGGACCAATGCGTATGGCTTGCAGTTTCATCTGGAGATGGATGCGCCCTTGATCGAACGCTGGCTGCAGAACCCCCTCTATCGCGAAGAACTTGATGCCTTGCATGGCGAAACCGGCGCGGCCACGATCCAGTCCATGACCAGCGAGCACATTGCCGGCATGCAACAACACGCGGACGCTGTATTCAACGGTTTCCTGGACCTGGTTGGCCGCCCGCAGCGAATTTACACCCTGCCATCGCGTGAATGGGTATGAGCGCGTGACCGGAAATGCGAACTTCGATGCAATCGTCATCGGCGCTGGCGCAGCCGGTTTGATGTGCGCCATCACCGCTGGCCGCCGCGGCAAGCGCGTGCTGATGCTGGACCACGCCAACAAGGTCGGCAAGAAGATCCTGATGTCCGGCGGCGGGCGCTGCAATTTCACCAATACCGGCACCACGCCGGACAATTTCCTGTCGGCGAATCCGCATTTCTGCAAGTCAGCGCTGGCGCGCTTCACACCGTGGCATTTCATCGAACTGGTGGAACGGCACGGCATTGCCTGGCACGAGAAGGAACTTGGCCAGCTGTTCTGCGACGAATCGTCGAAGCAGATCGTGAAACTCTTCCTGGACGAATGCGCTGCGGCCGGCGTCGAAGTGCGCACGCATTGCAGCATTGAACGCGTTACCCAACCCGATGCCGGTGGCTTCAAGCTGCACACCTCGCAAGGCACGTTCGATACGGATGCAGTGGTAGTCGCTAGCGGCGGTTTGTCGATTCCGAGCATGGGCGCCAGCGGCTTCGGCTACGCGCTTGCGAAACAGTTCGGCCATGAAGTGTTGCCGACCCGCGCCGGGCTGGTGCCGCTGACCCTCACCGGCAAGCATGCTGAGCGCATGCAGGACTTGGCGGGAGTGTCGTTGCCGATCGAGGCGCGCTGCAACGGCACGAGTTTTCGCAACTTCATGCTGGTCACCCATCGTGGGATCAGCGGGCCGTCGATCCTGCAGATCTCGAGTTTCTGGCAACCCGGTGATGACCTGCGCCTGGATCTGCTTCCCGGGCACGATATCGACGCGTTATTTCGCGAATGGCAGCAAAGCCGGCGCGACGCGGAGCTGAGAACGCTGCTCGGCGAAGTCCTGCCCAAGCGCTTTGCACAACGATTGTGCGAACACTGGATCACCAACAAATCGCTGCGGCAATACAACGATCCGGAACTTCGCGGGATCAAGGAACTGTTGTCGTCATGGCCACTTATCGCAAGCGGCACCGAGGGCTATAGAACGGCTGAAGTGACACTGGGCGGCGTGGATACAGACAGCCTGTCATCGACCACGATGATGTCGCGCCATGTGCCGGGCCTGTATTTCATCGGCGAAGTAGTCGATGTCACCGGCTGGCTTGGCGGCTACAACTTTCAGTGGGCGTGGGCGTCAGGCCACGCCGCCGGCAGCGCGCTTTAACTGGACTGACACGTACCACGAATCAGCACAGCGGCGAGAGCGTCGGGTGTTCGCGTAGCGGCATTTCGAGCCGCGTAGCGAACGCGCGTCGCTAGGCGCCGGGACCCCGCGCAAACACGCTCACAGCGGCCCACCGAAATCAAAGCATCAGAAAAGCTTCGGAAGTCCGAGATACGGCGCCAGGAACCAATACGCAACGCCAAGCACAGCCAGCCAAACCGCAAGCTTGAACGCCGCGCCGACCACCTTGATGGCCAGCCAGGTGCCGAGGATGATCGCGATAATCGCAATCCAGCTCATGCACGGGTTCCTTGCCGAAATGCCACGAACTCAAGCAGTCGCATGGTTATCCACCAATGGCTGTAACGAAGAATCCAGCGCCACCCGCTCGTCGAACACGAAGCAACGGCCGTCGTAGCCGAAGCCACCGACCTGTTCGAAATACCCAAGGATGCCGCCGTCCAGCTGCAGCAGGTTGTCCATGCCGTCATGGCGCAGCCACAACGCGGCTTTCTCACAGCGGATGCCGCCGGTGCAGAAACTCACCACCGTTGAATCACGCAGTGTTTCGCGATGCAACGCGAGCGCGGCTGGCAACTCGGTGAAATTGTCGATTGGCAACGTCAACGCACTGGTAAAACTGCCGAAAGTGACCTCCTCGCGGTTGCGGGTATCCAGTAACACCAGTGGCTTGCCGGCATCGTCATGGCCTTGTTCGATCCAGCGCACCAAGGTAGCTGGATCCACCGATGGTGCACGCTCGCGATCAAGCGGCACGGCAGCATCGCGACGGAACGCGATGATCTCGTCCTTGCGCTTCACCTTCAGTCGCGCGAAGGGCAGCGTCTCGCTCCAGCTTTCCTTGGTTTTTATGCCAGAAAATCGCGCATCGTCCCGCAGCCAGTCGAGGAACCCGCGCAACGGCGCTTCACCGCCAGCCAGGAACAGGTTGATGCCTTCTGGTGCCACCAGCACGCTACCGCGCAGTGCAGCGGCCTCTGCCTGCTCGCGAATCCGAATCGCCAGGCCATCGGCATCGTCAATGCCGACGAACAGATAGGCGGCGATATTCAGGATCATGCAGGTGTCGAGGTGCGCAGCAGCAGGCTGCAGCAGGTCACGGCGCCCTCGGCCTTCTGCAATTCGGACACATCGACAGTGGTGACGTGGATGCCTTGCGCCCGCAACCGCGCAAGGGTCTTCGGGAAACAATCCGGATAGAGAATTGCGTTGCCGACGCGCACCGCGTTCGCCGCGTGCTCCTCGTCGGGATCGACCTCGAGCATCCGGAAGCTGGCAAACGGCGAAGCGTCCGCCAGCCAGGCAGGATTCACCAGTAGCATGTCGTCGGCGACCTGGGTCACCGCCGATTTCAGATGCAGGCATTCACGGGTTGCAACGCCTTCCACCGTGTAGCCATGTGGGGCGAGCAATTTGCGTAGCTGCGCCCTGCCCGCCTCGTTACTGCGCGCGGAGATACCCACGAACACACGCTTGCCAATGCGCAATACGTCGCCGCCATCCAGCGTGCCATGGGCCTGTATTCGCGACAGTGGCCGCAAACTGCCAAGCACTTCATGCACCGCATCGCCTTCGCCACGGCGGGATTTGGCGCCAGGACGGGTCGCGATGGCGACCTCGTCGAACACCAGAGCCACGTCCTCGACGAACACTGAGTCCGGATAGCCCGGCAGCGCTGGAAGCTCGATGACGTCGCAACCCAGCGATTCAAGCGCACGGCAATAGGCCGCGTGCTGCCGGCGCGCAAGCGCGATATCAATCGGATTGCGCGGCACGAACGAGAGTTCACATCCGGCCAGCGCAGGGCTGACTTCACGGGTAATGGCGGTCCACATGGCCTCATTGTACGGATGTGGTCCAACCCGGGCATCGGCATTCGCGGCCAGCCGTGGAATCATGTGCAGATGCCTGTCACGCAAACCACTTCCAAACGCCTCGCCATTGTCGGCGGCGGCCCAGCCGGCCTGATGGCCGCCGAGGTCGCGAGTAAAGCGGGCCTGGCGGTGGATCTGTTTGATGCGAAAGGCTCCGTCGGTCGCAAGTTCCTGATCGCCGGCAAGGGCGGGCTGAACCTGACCCATTCCGAAACGCGTCCCGGCTTCGATGCGCGCTATCGCGAACGCGCTGCCGAGGTCGGGCGCTGGCTGGACGATTTCAATGGCGATGCCCTGCGCGAATGGGCACGCGGATTCGGCATCGAGACCTATGTCGGAAGCTCAGGCCGGGTGTTCCCGATGGACCGCAAGGCTGCACCATTGCTGCGCAGCTGGGTACGGCGATTGCGCGAATCCGGCGTCACATTCCATGTCCAGCATCGCTGGCTGGGCTGGAGTGAAAACGGCGACCTGCGTTTCGCTACGGCGGACGGCGAGCGATGCGTTGCCGCCGATGCGGTGGTGCTGGCGATGGGCGGTGGCAGTTGGCCGGAGCTGGGCTCCGATGGCGCATGGGTCGAGGCGTTGACCGAACACGGCATCGATGTCTCCCCGCTGCAACCGGCCAACTGCGGCTTCGACATCGGCTGGAGCACACATCTTGCACAGCGCCATGCTGGCGCGCCGCTGAAACCGGTGGTCGCGCATTGGCGCGATGCGAAGGGCATCGAACATTCCCAGCAGGGTGAATGCGTCATCACTGCAACCGGCATCGAAGGCAGTTTGATCTATGCGCTATCCGCAGACCTGCGCGATGCAATCGCTCGTCATGGCGAAGCCAGGCTCACCCTCGACCTGGTGCCGGGCCGCGAACTGGAACGACTGCAACGCGACCTCGGCAAGCCACGCAACGGCCGTAGCTTGAGCGAATACCTGCGGCGGCAGGCCGGCCTTACCGGCGTCAAAACTGCCTTGCTGCTTGAAATATTGAACAAGGATGAGTTACACGACATGTCGCACGTGGCTACGACGTTGAAGCGATTGCCATTGCGTCTGACTGCAGCTCGACCGATTGCGGAAGTGATCTCAAGCGCCGGTGGCGTGCGCCTGGGAACATTGGACGATGGCCTGATGCTGCGCAAATTACCTGGCGTGTTTTGCGCGGGCGAGATGCTGGACTGGGAAGCTCCAACCGGTGGCTACCTGCTTACAGCATGCTTTGCCAGCGGCCTGCGCGCGGGGTCTGCAGCGGTGCGGTGGCTTGAAAAGGGGTCAGAGTGAAGTTTCCTGACTGAGATCAGTAATAGTCGAGCAATTCCTGCAGGAAATTCACTCTGACCCCTTTTCAGCTTTCGCGGCAGCCGCTTTGGCTCGTTCAGCAGTATCGCGTTGCATGACCTGGATTTCCGGCGCATCGCGGAGCACGCGCGAATGCGGATCCAGGGTCCAGCTCTCGTCGGCTGCAATCGCGGTTTCGCCGTGACCACCCACCATCGCCAGGTCAACGACCCGGTCGCCAACCCGCACCTGCACCGGCAACGGGAACGGCTTGTCGCCCGGCGCTTCCCAGTGCACGCGCAGGACTTTTCCATCGCGTTGCGCAAGCAGCTTCGGCATTGCCGACTGGCGCAGGTAGACGTCGAAGAACCAGTTCCAGTCGCGCCCGGTCACCTGGTTGACGATGGCGATGTAATCGGACGTGGTCGCATAACGCGGGTGGAAATTACCCGGCTTCGGGTCGGACCGCCCATAGACCAGTTCACGCACGGTCTTCAGGAACGCCTTGTCGCCAATCTGGTTGCGCAGTGTGTGCAGGATCCACGCACCCTTGAAATAAATATCGTCACCGGGATTGATCGCTTCGGCTGCCGGATCACCTTGCGGGCGGCTGTGGCCGCTAATCATCGGAAACTGCTGGCGGATCATTGCGCGCTGCCGCAGCATCTCGGCAAAGTAATTGGCGTCGCCCCGAAGCCATTGCAGGTATAGCGGCTGCATGTACATGCCGAAGCCTTCATGCAGCCACAGATCACCCCAGTCGGCATTGGTCACCTGGTTGCCGAACCACTCATGCGACAACTCGTGGTGCAGCAGCCAGTCGTAACCGTTCACATCTTTTTTATAACCATTTCCATAAGCATTGATCGTCTGGTGTTCCATGCCCAAGTGCGGGGTCTCGACCACACCCATTTTTTCGTCGCCCCACGGGTATGGGCCCACGGTTTCCTCGAAGAAATCCAGCATCGGGGTGAATTCTGCGAACAGGCCGTGCGCCTTGGCTTCATTGCCTTTCAGATACCAGAAGCGCATCGGAATGATGTTGCCAAAGCGCGAGTGATAATCCGCCTGTAGCAGTTCGTACGGCCCGATGTTGAGTGCGATCGCATAGGTGTCAGGATTGCGCGCGCTCCAGTGGTAGATGCGCCAGCCGTCTTTCTCGTCCATGCCCTTGGCGATGCCGTTGCCTGCAGCCACCAGCGGCGCCGGCACCGTGATGTGCTGGTCTACCCGCAGTGGCTCACCCATGGGATGGTCGATGCACGGCCACAGCAAGTCGCAACCTTCGCCCTCCACGGCGGTTGCGATCCATGGCTCGCCGGTTGGCGCCTTCGCCCAGACGATGCCGCCATCCCAAGGCGCGCGTTTGGCTTCATGCGGTGAGCCGGCATAGCGAATGCGCAGCACTGTCCGGCTACCTGCGACCAATGGCTTGGGCAGATCGACGCTCATCCGCCCTTCCGGGTTGCGCCATGCGCCCTGGGCAATCGCAACGCCATCGACTTCGACCAGGTCGATCCTGTAATTGCGATCCAGGTCCACTACCAGCCGCGAGATCGGCTTGGTGGCAAGGAAGGTCAGTGTTGCATCGCCGTCCAGCCATTTGCGCGCAGGATCGACCTTGAAGGAGAGGTCCGCCAGTTCGAAGCTGACCGCTTCCTGCTCCGGCGCCCGCGGCAAGCCACTTGCCAGGGTGGTCGCAGTCAAGGGCGGCTGGTCCGCAGCCGGTACCGCGAACGCGGTGAAGGCGAGTGCAGACGCGAGCAGTTGGAGGAACAGCTTCATGTCGAATCCCCTGGAAAGAGACGCGAGCATCGCATATCAGATTCCTGCCCGACCCTGACTCTGTCACGCCATAAAATGGGGGAGAACCCTTCCAATGGCTGCGAAGAAAACTGAATACGCGCTTTCGGATATCTGGCCGATTGGTCGTCACCGGTGAAATCTCAGCATCGATTCATCCACCCAACCGTTAACTGACAGTGAGGCGCGCGAATGGTTCGCGCCGCAGGAGAACGAAATGACCCGCATGTCCACCCGTACCCTGACCACGGCCGTGCTGGGCGCCCTGCTCGCCCTTGGCGGCACCGCGCCAGCATTCGCGCAGCGCCATACGGATACCGATGCTGACCAGCAAAAATCTGGCAAGCAAAAGCGAAACGAAGAACGCCAACAGGCGCCAGAACGCGAGCAGTCACCCCAGCGCGTCGAATCACAACAGACGCAGCAACGCCCAATAGCAAGACCGGTACCGGAACGAAATGAAAACTGGGGCGATCAGGCACGGCAGCAGGCCGAACGTCGTGCGCAGCAAACGGATCAGGCGCCGGATCGCCGCGAACAGATGGCGGAGCGCATGCAACAGCAGCGTCAGCAGCAAGCCGAGCGCCAGTCGCAACAACGCGATGACGCGTCACAGCGCATGGCGGAACAGCGTGCGCAGGACGAACGCCGCAACAATGCCCAGCAGCAGCAAGCCGAGCGCCAGTCGCAACAACGCGATGACGTGTCACGGCGCATGGCGGAACAGCGTGCGCAGGACGAACGCCGCAACAACGACCAGCGGCAGCAGCAGGCCGAACGCGATGCACCTGACCGTGCGAAGATCAGCCAGCGCGTGGCCGACCAACAGCGTGCGCGGAATGACCGTAACGACAACCGTGGCCAGGATTGGCGCAATAATCCGGATAGTCGGAACAATGATCGCAGCAGCAACAACCTTGGCGACAACCGTGGCGAAAACGGGCGCGACCATCGCAATGACGACTCCCACGACCGGCTACCACGCGACCAGCAGCGCCGGCTGATCGACCAGCAGCGCAATCATGCGATCAGCTGGCAACGCGATGAGGGCGCGCGTCGCTCGCAGATCGAACAGCGCTCTCGCGAGCTAGAACGGCAACGGCGTCATTCGCAATCTCGCTACCAAAGAGACTATTACCGCCGCTGGCTGGCGCAGCAGTCGCGCTGGAATGCATCACGCCATGACTACTACAACGATCCCTACTACTACACAGCATCCAACTATCGCTATGGTTATGGCGGCAACTCGTACAACACCAACCAGTACGGTGCACAACTCCTGCAGCGCGCCGTGCGTGATGGTTATCAGGAAGGCTATTACGCGGGCCGAGCCGACCGCCAGGACAGCTGGCGCTTCGACTATCGCAACAGCTATGGATATGTCGATGGGAGCTACGGGTACAACGGTTACTACGTCAGCCAGAACGATTATCGTTACTACTTCCGCCAAGGCTTCCAGCGCGGCTACAACGATGCCTACTACGGCCGTAACCAGTACGGTCGCTACGACAGCAGCAACGGGCTGGCGATCATCCTTCCGGTCATCCTCAGCGCAGTCCTGGGCTTCCGGAGCTACTGATCCCGATCAGTTGTGCACTTCAACGCCCGGCCATTGGCCGGGCGTTTCGTTTTCGGGTTCATCGCAATTGGCTGTCCTTGCTGCCACGGCGGTTGTAACCGCTCGAGTCCGCCTCGCGGTCATGCGCTTCCTGGCAGGGCACGCACAGCCGTACGCCCGACATCGCCTTGCGGCGCGCTTCCGGGATCGGGCTGTCGCACTCTTCGCAACGCTCCAGGCCAGGACCACTGGGCAGCTTGCTGCGCGCGCGCTTGATGCCGTCCTTGACCGTGGCGTCAATCTGGTCCTGTACCGCACCATCGCCAGCCCAACCAGTTGCCATCAGCCTTCCTCCCGGTCGCGGAACCTGGATTCGAGGATTAGAGGCAACAGATGGCACGATCTTTGCTTGGACATATCTCTATAGGTATGAATGGGTGCAGGAAATCGCTGATGACGATGGCATTACTCATGCAACTGGGCAAGGCATCTAGCAGGCAATTGCACGAAGTCAGCTGCCCGGGCGCATGCCATCAGCGCCACAACCATCCACAGGGTTCGGTCACATGAGCATACGAGCGGCTGCCACGGAAACAACCCCGGCCAGCCCGATCCACCTGCAAACACTCCCAAAGCGGGTCTATCGATTCCGCACCCTGGGAATGGGCCTGGGATTCTTGCCGATTTCCGCGGTGCTCATCGAACTGGACGCATCGTGGCCAGCTTGGACCTGGGCCGCCTTTTGTTGCCTGCTGTGGCCACACCTGGCCTACCAGCTGGCATCCCGCAACGCCGATCCGTTCCACGCCGAGCTTCGCAACCTGACCATCGATTCCGCGCTTGCCGGCAGCCTGGTGTCATTGATGCACTTCAACCTGCTGCCCTCGGTGGTGCTGTTGACCGTGGTCAGCGCCGACAAGATCAATACCGGCGTGCGCGGCCTGTGGTTGCGCTCGCTGCCCGGGATGTTGATTGGCATGCTCGCCGTGGGGATCCTGACTGGATTTTCGATGCAGCCAGCGACCAGCACCACGGTTCTGCTGGCAAGCCTGCCGATCCTGATCATCCATACACTGGCGGTCAGCTTGAGCAGTTACCAGTTGATCCGCAAAGTGCAGTCCCAGAACATGCGTCTGGACGAACTCAGCCGCGTGGACACATTGACTGGACTTGAAAGCCGCGGGCACTGGCAGGAACAGGTCAGCCTGCTGTTGGCCAGCCACTTGGCTGGCACCGCACAAGCCAGCATGCTGCTGATCGACGTGGACCGATTCAAGCAGATCAACGACCACCATGGCCATGCCATGGGCGATGACGTGCTGCGCGCGATTGCCATCGCCATCGAAGCGGCGCTGCCGCCTGGCAGCCATGCCGGGCGCATCGGCGGCGATGAATTCGCGGTCGCGGTTCCCGTCGATGAACAGTCGGCGAGGCAGATCGCAAGCACTATCCTTGCCCGGGTGGAAGCACTGCAATTTGCGCGGATTCCACCACTGCGCTGTTCGGTCAGCATCGGCATCGCCGAGCCCATCTGCGGTGATCACAGCCTGCGTGCATGGCTCGAAGCAGCGGACCACGCGCTGTACCGGGCCAAGGCGGCTGGGCGCAATCGCATTGCCAGCCGCGAGACAACGCGGCTGCGCACACCAGTTCACGCATGACCCATATGCAGGCCCCGCCCAGCCTGACCGGTGGCCACGAATCCACGCCTTCTGCATATATTTCAGGTATCCGTGCTGATTCCCGTGGGAAGCCGCATGAACGCGAACACCGCGCTTGCCCTGGACGCGAATGGCCACGTGGCCCTGCAGGTCAATTTCGATGTCGACAAAGCTACCCTGCGCCCGGATGCCACCGCCGTCCTCGACGAGATCAGCGCGTTGCTACTTGCCAACCCGTCACTGCGATCGTCGATCGACGGTCATACCGACAGCACCGGTAGCACCGAACACAACCGGACCTTGTGCGGCGAACGCGCGGCAGCCGTGGTCGCGGCACTGGTCGGCAAGGGCATCGATGCCACGCGCCTGAAGTCACAGGGATTCGGCCCGGACGAACCCGTGGCCGATAACACCACTGAAATCGGACGCGCGCTGAATCGAAGGGTCGAGCTGGTCAAGCTGGACTGATCGGACGTTGTTGCTTACGGGGCCGATCAGGTAACCAGCATTGATATCGCTCAGATGAAGCTTGCATAGTCGGCCAGGCGCAGGCGTTCGATGGCAGGCACCCAGCAATCTTCGGCAGGATGCCCAACCACCAATAGCAGATAGGGCATTTCGTTTTTCGGACGACCAAGGATGTCGTTGAGGAAGGCCATCGGGCTGGGCGTATGCGTCAGTGTAGCCAGACCCGCCAGGTGCAGCGCTGCGATCAGCATGCCGCAGGCGATACCGGTCGACTCATGCGGGTAATAGCGCTTCTGTTTCAATCCGGTGATGGCTTGTCGCCATCCTGCCATGCCGTTTCCGATCCGCAACATGCACGAATTGCATCTAGACATTTTTATCTAGACAAAGTGTTCTACACCAATTAGAGTTGCTTCCACGCTCCAGCCAGACCCCAATGTAATGACCAATAGCAAGCGCCTTCCAAAGCCCACGCCCGCCGAACTCGACCTGCTGCGCACGCTCTGGCAGTTAGGGCCGGCCTCGGTCAAGCAGGTGCATGAAGCCAAGCAATCCGAACGCCCCGACCTGCCTCATGCCAGCGTGCTGCGACTGATGCAGATCATGCATGGCAAGGGCCTGCTCAAGCGCGATGAAAGCCAGCGCTCGCACGTATATGCCGCTGCGCAACCGCAGAAGACGCTGCAGACGCGACTGATGGATGACCTGATCCACAAGGCATTTGCCGGCTCCGGCCGCGACCTGGTGATGGCGGCGCTGCGCAGCCAGCGCGTCAGCGACGACGAACGTGCCGAGATCCAGCGATTCCTCGAGGAGACCCGCGATGACTGACCTGCCCACTATGCTGGTTACGGCGCTGGCACTGGCCCTGTTGCATTTCCTCTGGCAAGGCGCGCTGGCCGGCCTGCTGGCCTGGCTGGGGCTGTTGCTGTTGCGCAACGCCCGGCCGCAGGCGCGCTATGCCGTCGCCTGCCTTGCCCTGCTGGCCTGTGCATTGCTTCCAGTCATCGACCTGATGCTTGGCCTGCGCGGCAGTGGGCTGGCGTTGTCATCAATTTCTGCATCACCCGGATCCGCAACAGCCCCCTTCGCAGTCACGCCCGCCTCGCTCATGTTCGATGCCGGCATGCTGCAAACAACATCGGGCAATGGCCTCGCATGGATCGTGGCGTTCTGGGCTGCAGGCGCGGGCCTGTTGTCGCTGCGCATGACGCTGGGCGTGCTGTGGGTGCGCCGCCTGTGCGGCGATTCGATTTCAGATGCAGGCCAGCAATGGCAGGCCTGCGTGGATCGCCTGGCGAAGAAATTCGGCATCCCTCGCACGATCAGCCTGCGCATCGTCGAAACCGGCGACAGCCCGGTCTCGGCCGGCTGGTGGCGCCCTGTCGTATTGCTGCCAGCTGCGGTCGTGGCGCGGCTTCCTGCTGATCTGCTGGAAGCCCTGATCGCCCACGAGCTTGCCCACATTCGTCGTCACGACTACCTGGTCAACCTGCTGCAGTCCGCAGTGGAAGCGATGCTGTTCTACCACCCCGTGGTGTGGTGGTTGTCGCACCGCATCCGCGTCGAACGCGAACTGGTCGCCGACGACCTCGCCGCAGATGTCCTGGGCGAACGCCGCCGCCTTGCGATTGCCCTGTCCGAACTCGATCGCGTCTCCTGCACGCGCTCGCCCTTCCCGCATTCCCAACTTGCGCAAGCCGCGCATGGAGGCCACCTGATGTCCCGCATCCAGCAATTGCTTCGCCCGCAGCGCCGCAGTATTGGCTCTACCCTCACATTCCCCCTGCTTGGACTCCTCGCTGCAGGGATGGCGTTTTACGCTCACGCCGGTTACCAGCCTCAAAACAATACTCGCGCGCACGCGGAAGCGACACCCGAAGTGCAAGCGCGTCCTGCGACAAGGCCAGTGACGCCACAGGCGAACATGGAAGCGACTTCTGCGACATCGTTACCTTCGCCTCCACCACCGCCCGCGCCGCCCGCGCCACCCGCACCGCCGCCACCTCCAGCAATGTCGGCGCCGCCCGCACTTCCCCCACCTCCACCACCCATGCGGCATAGGCAGGACACGCTTGCCATGCATGAGAATCCCAGGGAAGGCAGCTATGCCTTGGTCCGCAAGGGACGCGAAGGTTTTTCAATGAGCGGAACGAATGATGATGCCGATGCCATACGCCTCGCACGGCGCAGCATCGATGCCGACTTCATCTGGCTGCGGCGCGATGGCAAGGCCTTCGTGATTCGCGACGCCGCCGTACTGGCGCGCGTGGAAAAGTCCTGGCAGGCAACCGATGCACTCAGTGCACGAATGGATGTGCTCACCGCGCGGATGCAGCCGCACCAGAAAAAGATGGAAGCCCTGCAGAAACGCATGGAACATGCACAGAAGAAGGCGGTAGAACCCGCGGCCATGCATGAGTCGCAGCTGCAGATTCAAGCCTTCAGCCGACAGATGGAGTCACTGGTCCAGCGGCAACAGGTTCTGGCCCGGCAGATGCCCAATGGCAACGATGCACAACGCGATGAACTTTCACGCAAGATGGATGCGCTGAACCTCGAACAGGATGGGCTGGCGAAGCAGATGGACCAGCAAGCACGGTTAATTGACGCAGCGAGTCGCGAGCTTGAACGCATGCATGCACCGATGGAAGCAATTGGCGAGGAAATGCAGGCCGCCGCGCAACCGATTGAGGCCATCGGCAATGACATGGAAACGTTGGGTGGGCAGATCGAACGGGAAGCAAACATCGCGGATCGCGAGGTGCGCAACGTCATCCAGGATGCCGTGCAACATGGCCTGGCCGTGCCAGCACCTAGCCGCCGGTGAACCAGTGGTCGTTGAGTCCATAGAACGAAATCGTTGAATCGGATTCCTGTGTTGCTCGCACGCCGCAACTATATGCGGCGTGCGGCGGTCAGGAATGCAACGCAATCAGCGAGACCCGCAGGCTGGCATCTTCGAGAAACTGGCGCAGGCGTCGTTCCACTTGCGGCAGATCATGGATCTGCTGAGGTCCATACAACGAGTAGATCGGCCGATCAACTGCACCAAGCCCACCCGGAACATGCCGGCTGACCGCAACTTTCGAGGTCTGGCAGGCACGTGCCCACAAGGCCTGCAACGCAGTAGGGCTGATGCTCTGGTCGTTGCCCAACGTGAACTTGAACAACTCGATCTGGGAATTCATCCGCATACTCATGTCGGGCATTCGAGTATGCGCGCTTTTACCTGACTCGACCGACGTCATGCGGCGCGCTTCGTGAACACAGCACGCAAATGCGACTGGAACCGGTCATTCTTGCCTGCAGGACAATAGGCGATGCGCAAACAACCAGCATCCTGAAAAGGCAAGCCTTCGCACGTACCATGCACGCCTTCCCTATCGTGCACGCCCATGTCATTGCATCCTGCACAGAACCCCATAGCCACGAAGTCCGCAAAGCCTGCACTGCTGGATCGTGGCGAAAGCACCACGCGCGTCGAGGCCTTCGTGGATGCCGCATTCGCGTTCGCACTGACCTTGCTGCTGATCGCCGGCGACCAGATTCCCTCCAGCGTGCATGCACTGGTCGAGGCGATGAAGGGGTTGCCAGCATCTGCCCTCAGTTTCATGCTGATCCTGAAGTTCTGGAGCGGACACGTCAGGTGGACCAAGCGCTATGGACTGGATGACGTGCTGACCAACCGGCTCAGCCTGTTGCTGGTGTTCCTGGTGCTGATCTTCGTGTATCCGATGCGGATGGTGTTCGAGGTGCTATGCAATTCGCTGAGCCGTGGCTATCTGCCGGCGACCTTCAGCCCTGTGATTATCGACATCCCGGCGCTGTTCATCGTATTCGGATTCGCATTTGGTTCTTTGAGCTTGGTGATGTGTTGGCTCTACCTGCACGCTTGGCGGCAACGCGATGCATTGCGACTGAGTGAGGCAGAACGCATCCACACCCGCATCGATGGGTTGAACTGGCTGCTGGCCACGGTGGTCGCCGTGATCTCCATCATCTCCGCCCTGCTGATCCCCGCAACCCCGCGAAGCGGCTGGTGGATTGGTTTTCCAGGCTTCCTGTATTTCAGCCTCAACATTACCGCTACGTTGATGCACAGGCATGCCGACAGACTGGTCGCACGCTTGCCGCAAGCCGGGGGTTGAATAAAAAAATATTATTTCGGGAAATTTCCGCAACCGGATTCACGGGCGGCGTGTTGCCACTGGGTTAAAGTGCGGGCCAGCACTACGCCAGCAACCTACCGGCGCCGCGCGTCTCGCGTGACCGCACCTGTCGCCCGCCTCGCTTACCTTCATGCGTCATCGCCCGTTCGCGGGCGACGCTCCCCAGGAAGCGCCGTGCCCGGTTACGACACCCGCGTTATCACTGTCCACGTCGGTGGACACCCCTACACGCTGCGCGTACTCAGCGACCGTCAACAGTTCGCCGATCCGGACGGACATGGCAAGCAGATGGGCATTTCGTCCGCGCAATGGAGCCTGTTCGGCCAGCTGTGGCCAGCCGGGCGCCTGTTGGCACAGGCAATGCTGCATATCGACATCCAGGGCAAGCGCATCCTCGAACTTGGCTGTGGCATTGGCTTGGCCAGCCTGGTGTTGCAGCGACGCGGCGCAGATATCGTCGCTTCCGACCTGCATCCGCTGGCCGAACCGTTCCTGGCCTACAACGCCGCGCTGAACCAATTGCCTGCCGTGCACTTCCGGCAGATGCACTGGAACCGCCCGCTGCCGACATTGGGCGAATTCGACATGATCGTGGCCAGCGACGTGCTGTACGAACGCGACCACGCATCCCTGCTGGCAAGCGTGGTCGAACGCCACGCGCTCCCATCCGCCCAAGTGGTCGTAACCGATCCCGGCCGCGGCAACAGCGCACCGTTCACCCGCATGCTGGCGATGCAGGGATTTGAAATGACCCAGGAGCGCTGCGCGATGGACGACGACGATGCCGGACTCGGACGCGGCAACATCCTGCGTTACCAGCGGAGCAGCCTCGCCGCCGCAACGGGATCGGTTGTATAACGAACTCCTTCCATCGGAGTAGCCCCAATGAGCCTGACCCGCAACCTGGCCACCCTCGGCCTGATCGGCACCCTCGCCTTCGCATCCACCGCCATTGCCGCACTGAAAGTGGGGGCAAAGGCGCCGGACTTCAGCGCACCTGCCTATCTCGCCGGACAACCCTTCACCTTCAACCTCACCGACGCGCTGAAGAAAGGTCCGGTCGTGGTCTACTTTTTCCCGGCGGCGCATACCTCCGGCTGCAACGTCGAAGCCCATCTGTTTTCCGAGGCCATCGACAAGTTCAAGGCGCAGCACGCCACGGTAATCGGGGTCACCGCGGGTAACCTCGATGAACTGGCGGACTTCTCGAAGGAAACCGAACATTGCGGTGGCAAGTTCGCGGTAGCGGCCGACAGCGGCGCCAAGATTGCCAAGCAATACGACGCGCTGCTTAAGCTCAAGCCAGGCTGGTCGGACCGAACCTCCTATGTTATTGCCCAGGATGGAACGGTCGCGCATGCCTACTCGGCAATGAGTCCGAACCAGCACGTCAAGGAAACCCTGGACGCGTTAAGCGCGTTGGCGAAGAAGTAGCCTCCCGCCACGGATCGCCTTGCCTAGCGGCTGTTGGCCTAACCCATCCGGGGGCGGACAAGCCGGTACGGCTTGATGCATGATCGCCACGAGGGGCCCGACGCCATGGGCCGGGAACGTTGAGTGCATGCGCAAACGCATCGCCACCTGGGTCACACTTGCGGCAGGATTACTGGCAATCCTGTCCACGATCTCGGCTGCGTTGTACCTGGCCCATCGCCAGAGTGTCGCCGAGGAATCGGCGGCAGCATCGGCGATGACACTAGAACTGCTGCGCCGCGCCGACGCCATGGGCGCCGAAGCGGTCGATGCCTATCGCCAACTGGACGAGGCGCACCTGACTGACCCGTGTTCGGACGAAGGCCTCGTGCTCATGCGCGACATCGGCATGAGGTCGAATTTCCTGCAGGCGGTGGGCTACGTTCGCGATGAACGCCTGCAATGTTCGTCATTCGGACGCTATGGCGAAGGCCTGCCACTGGGGCCCGTCACCTATGTCAGCAGCCTGGGCACACGTGTGCGCCCATCGGTGGACTTGGGCTTGGGCAAGGATCGTCTCTTCCTGGTATTTGAACTGAGCCACTATGCAGCTGCCATCCGTGCCAGCACCATCCTGGATATCTTCACCGACAAGCCAGACATCTCCCTGGGCCTGTTTGGCAGGGCGAGTGGCATTCCACTCGCGGTACGCGGAATCTTCGACCCGGCATGGACCAAACACCTGGACAAGGGTAACCGGGTCACATTCTTCGACGGCCATTACCTGGTAGTTCTCCAGCAATCGCCGAATCACTCAGGCGCCTGCTTGCAGTGCCCGGCATTTCAGCTGCCAGCCTGATGGTCGAAATGACCGAGCATTCCTTCCTCGACGCAGAACGCGCAAGCCAGGCTGTCAAGGCCATCCGTGCGTTGGGCATCAGGGTGGCCATCGACGATTTCGACACGGGGTTTTCCAACCTCTCGCACCTGGCCAAGCTGAAGACCGATTGCCTGAAGATCGACAAGGTCTTCATAGAAGCCATCGGTACCGATGCACCGACCAGCGAGGTCGCGCTGCACATCATCCACATGGCCGAATCGCTCGGTCTGACCGTGATCGGCGAAGGTATCGAAACCGAGGCGCAGGCGCAGTTCCTGCTTGAGTACGGCGTTGGATATGGCCAGGGCTGGCTGTATGCGCGCGCCGTGCCGATGGCGGAGCTGCTGCGGAACCGCGCTTGATGGATCTGCGTTGATGTTCTTCCTGGAACGTGCAGGCGGCCACGCATTGCGCGATGCCACCGTCACCATGACGGCCCTCCTGGCAACGCTGGCCTGCGCGATGGCGATCAATCCGCAACCTGGTCTTGGCGTACTCGCGGTGGTGCTGTGCCTGTCGTTCTCGCGAAGTCACCTGGATCGCGACCTGCGTGGCCGGCTTGAGGCTGCCATTGCACTGCCCGTGGTGGGGCTGGTGGCGGTCGGGGTTGGGATACTGTTGCTACACCTGCGCTGGATCGGCGCACTGGTATTCGTGCTGGGCATGTTCATCTCGATCTGGCTGCGCCAGTTCGGCCCGATGACCCGTCGTGCTGGCGCGTTGATCACATTGCCGCTGGTGGTGATCCTGACCACGCCGCATGTCACCGGCATACATGCAAGTCCGTTGATGTCGGCCATGCTGCCGGTTGCCGTCGCGTTGCTTGCTGTGTCTGGGTGGCGACCACGCAGGCCCTGGCGCGCTGGCTGCAGGTATTGCCGCGGCAACAGGCGGCGACGCATACCGGCCTGCCGGCCATTGTGCGTGAGAGCACGCTGCGGCCGAATCCCACTACGCGCCTGGCTCTGCAGATGGCAGTCGCGATCGCGGCCGCATTCGCGGTCGGCTTCCTGGTTTTCCCGCAGCGCTGGGCATGGATCGTACTCACTGCATTCATCGTCAGCAGCGGCAACCGCGGTCGGCTCGATGTCGCCTATAAAAGCGTGTTGCGCGTACTGGGCGCAGGCGCCGGAACCTTGGCGGCACTGGTCTTCAGCCTTCAGTTTGGCAGCCACGTCGAACTCACCGTGGCGCTGATCCTGGCTGCGGTCTTCCTCGGAATCTGGCTGCGTCCGCTGAATTACGCGTGGTGGGCGTTGTTCGTGACCCTGGCCTTGGCGTTGTTGCAGGGATTCGAGGGAGTCTCCGCGCAAGCCATGCTGCTGCGCCTGGAGGAAATCGCGATCGGTGCGCTTATTGCTGTCGCCTCGGCATGGTGCGTGTATCCGGTCCGCTCCACCGACGTATTGCGGCGACGCATTGCCGATGTATTGGCGCAACTGTCCGATGCCTTCGACCCGGACACACCTGCCCAACCGCCCGACACCCTGGATGCTGCATTCACGGGGTTGGACGAAGTCGCCCCGTCATTTCGTGCATTGCGCTGGGCGACGAGTCGCTTCAAACCCGCGCAACCTGCCGACTGGATCGACACAACACTGGCCTGTCGCGAGCCTGCGTATGCATTGATCGCACAGCAACAAGCCCCGGTGGAGATCCGCAAGATCATTGGCTCTGCACGCAGGGCATTGCGTGCACCAGAGGCATTTCCGGGCGCATTGCAGGCACTCCTGGGAACCCTGCAGGCTGCGTGGCCTACAATAGAAGACCCAGAGCACGAACAAGCAGGTTGAATGATGGCAAAGCCGAATTATTCCTTCGAAAAACGCCAGCGCGAACTGGCAAAGCAGAAGAAGCAGGACGAAAAAGACGCGAAGAAGCGCGCCGAGCGCGAAGCCGCGAAGGCCGCCAAGGGCGAATCGGACGGCACTCCTTCCGAGTGATCCATCGATGGTGGCCACACCACCGACAATGAAGGGTTGAGGCAACCGACCTTCATTCACTTCCGGCATGAATGCCGTTCATGTTGATGGCTGCTCGTACTCACTGAATTCCAACTTGTTGCCCGCCTGCTGCTGCATACTTCAAGGCAGGGGGAATTGCAGTACATGTCAGGAATCAAGGCGTTTTGCCTCGTGCTGTTGCTATGCGTCGCCAACCCGACATGGGCGCGCGACGCCGCGTCGCAATCGGCATCGAAACCACGGGAAACCCCCAAACCGCTTGATCTGATGGGTCTTGGCTCGCCGGCGTTCACCAATTTTTCCGCGCGCGACGGTTTGCCGGATGCTGTCACGGTCGATATCTGCACTGATCGCGACGGCTTCGTCTGGGCAGCATCGCCAGTGGGCGTGTTCCGTTACGACGGCCGTCACTGGGTCGGTAGCGATGATCCCGCGATGGCGCATTCGGTCCACAGTCTGTGGGTGGACTGGCAAGGCACGCTCTGGGCCGCATTCCGCAATGAAGGACTGGCCCACTACGACGGCAAGCGCTGGCACGTCGAGAACCTTGCATCCGGCCTGCCCTCACAGCAGGTCCGTCGTTTTACCGAAACCGTGGATGCAAGCGGCGCACGCACGCTGTGGGCACTGACCTGGGATCACGGACTGATGCTGCGTCGCTCCGGCCGCTGGCAGGCCGACCCGGATAACGCCAGCCTGCCGCACAGCTCGATCCTGTCGATGGCACAGACGCGCACGCTGGGTGGCCCGCTTCGGCAGTGGGTCGGCACCGGCAGCGAGGGCCTGTGGTATCGCGATACGGGCACCCAAGGTTGGCGGCAATGGCATGCTGACCGACTCGATTCCGCCCAGGTCGAGTACCTGCTGGCAACCGAGCGCAATGGCCGCGAGGAACTGTGGCTATCGGTCTTTGGGGTCGGCTTGTGGCGGTTGTGGGAAGACGGCCTGCAACGCTGGTCGAAGGAAGACGGCACGCTGCCGACCAACGAGCTGTACGACATCGCGTCCACACCATTGCCCGGACCATTGGCACGCGGCGATCGCGATATCTGGGTGTCGTCGCGCTCTGGCCTGTTGCGCGTGCACGACGACCATGTGCAAGCGTTTGATCGCCGCCATGGCCTGCCTTCGGACGTGATCCGCGCAACCTATGCATGGCGCAGCCCGAGTGGCGACGATGTGGTCTGGCTGGCCACCGAAGCCGGTGTGTCGCGAACAGTGCTGGGCGCCAGCCCTTGGGTGACTGCCTCGTTGTTGGGCTCGCGCTCGGTCGGTGTGTTCGGGGTACTGGTGGAGCCCGATGGCCGGGGCGACGAACGCCTCTGGGTCGGCGCCAGCGAAGATGGTGTGGCCCTGTACGAACAGGGTCGCTGGCAATATTTCAATACTGCGAATGGTGCGCTGCCCACATCCAACGTCAGCATGCTGGTGGCAACCGATGCTGCAGATGGCAGCCGAACGCATTGGGTCGGCCTGCGCGGCGGCGACCTGCTGCGCGTGCGCGAGAATGGCATTGACGGAGTCTCGTTCGAACGGCAGGACACGCCATGGCCCGCTGGCAGCGGCGAAGCACCGCTCGACATCCTGGTGCGCCAGGTCGACGGCCACGAGGAACGCTGGGTCGGCACTCGCCAGTCCGGTATCTGGCGCTGGCGCAAGGATCAGGGCAAGGGTCGCTGGACCGAATTCCACTCACCCCAGGCAAGCGGCCAATGGCGCGTGACCCGCTTCCAGCAACAGACCGATGCAAGTGGACGCAACTGGATTTGGGCCAGCACCAACCAGGGACTGGCCCGCTTCGACGGACGGCAGTGGATGCTGTTCGGCCGCGATGCTGGGCTGCCCGATGCCGAACTGATCAGCATGCGCCTGATCCTCGATCCTGGCGGACGCCCGATCCTGTGGATCGGCAGCTCCAGCGCCGGCATCATTCGGGTCGACATCAGCGACCCCCTGCATCCCGCGGTCGTGCACGACAGCTTGCCGGCAGCAGCCGACCCAACCGCCTACGGTGCGCTGAGCGACTCCACCGGACGCATCTATATCTGCACCAACAATGGCGTGCAGCAACTGACGCCCAGTCTGCAAAACCCCGGTAGCTATCAGTCCCGCATCTTCACCCGGCGGGACGGCATGGTGCATGACGAATGCAATACCAATGCCCAATTCATCGATGCCCACGACCGCTTCTGGACCGGCACCCTGGGTGGACTTGCCGTCTTCGATCCGCATCGCGAGAAACGCGACAGACAACCCAAGCCGTTGCGGATCACCGAACTGCGCATCGGCGGCAAGTCGGTAGCCGGACCCGGCATGCACATCGGCGCCGATGTACAGACGCTCGAAATCGATTTCGCCCTGCTGTCATGGACGCGCGAGGGCGAATCGCGCTTCCGCACCCAGCTGATCGGCTATGAGGACACACCCGGCGAATGGTCTGAACAGGCATCGCGCACGTTCAACGCATTGCCGCCAGGCAGGTACACGTTACGCATCGAAGCGCGCGACCACGCCGGCAACCTGAGCGCCCCCCTGGAAGTGCCGATCGTCATCGATGCGCATTGGTGGCAACGCCCCCCTGCCTACATCGCCGGTTTGGTGGCGTTGCTGCTGCTTGGCTATGCCGGGACCCAGTGGCGCACCCGCACGCTGAAGGCACAACAGCGCGTGCTGGAACGACGTGTCGCCGAGCGCACAACCGAACTGGATGCCGCCAACGCACGCCTGCTGGAACTGTCTTATCATGACGCACTGACCGGTCTGGCCAACCGCCGGCGCCTGCTGGAGCGACTGGAAGCACCGCCTGCGGCCACGCCTGCCACGCCAACCGCATTGATCCTGGTCGATGTTGACCACTTCAAGGATTACAACGATAGCCTTGGCCATCCTGCCGGCGACGAAGCCCTGCGCGGCGTCGCCAGGATGATGAAGGATTGCGCACCGGCCGAAGCCCTGGTCGCCCGTTATGGCGGCGAAGAATTCGCCTGCCTGCTACCCGGCACCGACATCGCCGATGCCGTCGCACTTGCCGAACGCATGCGCATCGCGGTCGCCGGTTGCGACATCCCGGTTCCCGGCGAAAGCCGCACGATGCACGTCACCATCAGCGCCGGCGTGGCCAGTGCAACACTTGCCGACAGCAACGACGCACACCTGCTGATGCGCAATGCCGACATCGCGCTGTACCAAGCCAAGCGCGACGGGCGCAACACTGTTCGTTCGCAAGACGCCACGGGTTAGCAGCGACGCGCCGGGATTAACGCTGCAACAGGTTGGCCAGTTCGGTATTACGCTGGAATTCGAAAATCAGATGGGTCTGGATATGCGCCACCTCCGGCCGCTCTGTGAACGCGGTCAGGGTGAAGTCGCGCATGTGCTGGCTGTCGCGCACGCCGACATGCACCAGGAAATCCTCTGCACCAGCCACGTGATAGAAGGCCAGCACCTCAGGCAGCGTACGCAAATGGGCGTGGAAACTGTCGAGCAATTTTCGCGAATGGCGGGTCATGCGTACCGCGACCAGGGCCTGCAGGCCGATACCGACGGCCTCCGCGGCGACCTCGGCATGGAAGCCCTTGAGCACATTTTCCTCGCGTAGCCGGCGCACCCGTTCCAGTGCAGTCGATGGCGCGATTCCCGCAGATTCAGCGAGGTCCTTGTTGGCCATCCGCGCGTTCTTCCGCAACAGCCGCAACAGTTCGAAGTCAATTCGGTCTAGTTCCATGAAATCGAGCATAAACGAAATATTATTCGAACATGAAATGATGTACCGCAGCAGGTTTCATAATTCATGCATCCAGAAAAATCAGGTGCGTCATGTCTACCTCCACGCCAACCGCCTTCGAAACCCGTACCGTGCATGCCGGCCGTGAGGATTTCGCCAGCCTGGGTGTACACGCACCGCCGATTGACCTGTCGACCACCTATCCTGTCGCCGACCTCGACATAGGCACCGCCAGCTTCGATGCGCTGGTAGCCGGCCAGGCCACTGCGGCCAATCCGATCTATGCGCGCCTGCACAACCCGACCGTGGCACGGGTCGAACGCGCACTGGCCGATCTTGAAGGGACCGAAGCCTGCGTGGCCTATGGTTCCGGCATGGCTGCACTGACCGCGCTACTCGGCGCGATGCGCCTGCAGGGTGGCCGCCATGTGCTGGTGGTGCGGCCACTGTATGGCACCTCCGACCATCTGCTCGCCTGCGGCCTGACCGGGTTGGACGCCGAGTTCGTGCAGGCCGACGAAATCACCGGGAAGATTCGCGGCGACACCGCGCTGGTGGTGATCGAAACCCCGGCCAATCCGACCCTGGACCTGGTCGATATCCGCGCAGTCGTCGCGGCCGCTGGCAACGTGCCGGTGGTGGTCGATTCCACCTTCGCCACGCCGGTGCTGCAGCAGCCTGCCCTGCTCGGCGCGCGCTATGTCTTGCACAGCGCAACCAAATTCCTCGGCGGCCATGGCGACGTGATCGCCGGCGTGCTGTGTTGCAGCGAGGTCGATGCCGCGCCACTGCGTCAGGTGCGTGCCGCTACCGGCGGCCTTCTGCATCCGCTCGGGGCCTACCTGCTGCATCGCGGCCTGCCGACGCTCGCCTTGCGGGTCGAACGCGCGCAGGCCAATGCCATGATCATCGCCGAACGCCTTGCGCGCCACCCTGCCGTCGCCAAGGCGTTCTATCCAGGCCTCGGCACGGTGCGCAATAGTGATCTCGTGAAAACCCAGATGCGCGGCCCCGGTTGCCTCATCGCATTCGAATTGCATGGCGGCCATGCCGCGGCAGCATGCGTGATGGCATCAGTCCGATTGATGACACCAGCGGTCAGCCTGGGCTCGGTGGACACCCTGATCCAGCATCCTGCCGGGCTGACCCATCGCGTACTGGATGAGGCGACTCGTGCCGCCACCGGGATTACGCCGGGCCTGTTGCGCTTGTCGGTCGGCATCGAACACGCCGACGACCTGTGGCAGGACCTTTCGCAGGCGCTCGATGCAGCTTCAAGCATGCTGGCCAAAGCCGCCTGACTACAGTCGGCTTACGAAATATCGACAGGCGCGGTGGGTTACTTGCCCAGTTCGTAGAGATAGTCGACGAATGACATCACCGCGCCGTCGTACCCCTGCACCTTCGGGTTCGCCGACTCGATCAGGTAGTACTCATCCGGCCCATGCGCGCCCGTGCCATAGCCCAGCCCGAAGTGGCCCGAGGCGAGGTTCAACGGCGCGCCGGTGAACACGATGCCCGGATAGGAACCGGCCATTCGCGGCCACAGCATCGGGTCGAGGCCAGCGTTACGCAGCACCGCCAGTTGCGCCTGGATCAATGGCGAATCCGCGCGCGTGCTGGTGGGTCCGTAGCCGCCACTGACGTTGACCTCGATGTCGCCATAGCCGCGCTTGGCAAGATGCGCCTTCAGCGCGGCGACCGCGGCTTCCTTGGACATGCCCGGTACTAGCCGCAGGTCGATCTTGGCCACGGCCCGATGCGGCAGCACGGTCTTGCCACCAGGGCCGGTGTAGCCACCAACCAGCCCCTCGATGTTCACCGTGGGCTGCGAGACCAGGCGCTCGTTGGCGGCCTGCCATGACAGGTCGTCGATCCAGTGCGACACGCCAAGCCGTTGCTTGGCGTTCGCTTCGCTGCTCTTGGCCACCGCCGCCGCAACCATCGCCTTTTCTTCGGCGCTGATCGGCGGGGCCGCCGGGTAGCCCTCGATCGTGATGGTATTGCCGTCCTCCGACACCAGCGTATCCAGCGCCTTGACCAGCCGCCACGCCGGGCTGTCCACCATCGCCTTCAGTGAGGAGTGCACGTCCTTGGATGGACCGCGCCCCCATTTCTCACCGCTGGCGATCAGTTCCAGTTCCACCGCGCCCTTGGCGCCCAAGCTTACGGTCACATTGCCATCCTGGTCCTGCGATGCCGAAGGCATGAACACGCCAACGGTCTTCGACAGTGCCGCCGAAATATCGGGCCGCTGCACTACCTGGCTGAAATGCGGCGAAGCGATCTCCTCCTCGCCTTCGGCAACCAACACCAGGTTTACCGGCATGGCTTGGTTGGCTGCTTTGATCGCATGCAACGCCGCCAGCAAGGCCGACTCCGGGCCCTTCTGGTTGACCGCACCGCGGCCCATGACAACCTTGCCGAGGCCGGGCTTGTCGACGATGCGGGCTTCAAGCGGCGGGGAACTCCATTCGGCCGTATCGAACTGCTTGACGTCATACATGAAGTACAGGCCGACGGTTGTTTTCGCGCCCGCGTCCAGGGTCGCGAATACGCCCGGCTTGCCATCGGTCTGGACAATCTCCACATGCTGGAAACCGGCATCGCGCGCCAGCTTCGCCATGTACTCGGCACCCTCCTTCGAATTCAGGCTTTCGGCTGCGATCGACGGCAGCGCGATCCAGTCCTGCAGGCGCTTGACCGAGGTAGCGTGCTGGCGGACGACTTCGGCGCGAATGGCCGCACGGTCATGGTCGGCAGCGAACCCAATATTGGAACCGAACAGCATGGCGATGACGGCAGCAAGCCAAACGGCGTGCGTGCAACGGCGGGGCCTGGCGAGTACTGAAAAGGTCATGGAGCGCTCCGTGACGAGGTGACTGCAGCGGACCATCCGCTTCAGCCTGTCACCACTCCCTACGAAAATTACAACAGCAAACGGACGCTGCTCCGTCATCCGGGACTTGATTGAGACATCGCTCAATCGAACCCGGAACCATCCTTGCGCGTGAACGTGCCGCCAGCGGGCAAGTGCATGTCGATGTCGGGGTAATGACAAGTGCCGACCGGCGGCCGCCCGATAGCGAGATAAACGCAATCGGCGTTGCTGTCGTTGCGCAGGCAGTGGCCATTGCGATCACTTTTCGGGAAAGCCACGATATCGCCGGGACGCATGGCGGTTTCGCCATCGTCGTCGACCAATACTGCTTCGCCTATGATCATCACGACCAGTTCGTCCTCGCCTTCATGCCAGTGACGCTGTGCCGACCATGCGCCGGGCTTGAGGGTCACATGGCTGGCACCGAAATCGGATAGCCCGGTTGCGGGGGCAAGGCGCCGATACCAGCGACCGGCAACGACATCGGCATACACAGACGGATAACCGGTCGCGTTGGTTGGATGAATTTCGGAAAGATCGATTTTCGGCATGACGCGTCACCGTTGTGTATTCGATGGTCTGGAAGATTACTCTGCGGCAGGCCCTGACTTGCGCCAGCCATGACATGACCTGCATCAAAGCCAATCTTGGGCGTCGGATCCATCATGGAGACCGGCAATGCGGCAGCGAATTTTCACATGCTGCTTGCATTGCTGATTCCACACTATTCACCCCCACAACTGGAGTTCTTCATCATGTTCAACCTGCGAACCACCCTTCTGGCAACCGCCTGCGTCCTGGCGCTGGGCGCCTGCAGCGACAAGAATCCGCCAGCTGCGGAACCCGCGGCAACCACGCCGGCCGCCACGGAAGCAGCCCCTGTCACGCCAACCGCGGAACCTGCTGCTGAAACCACGCCTGTAGCACCCGCCGTTGCTGCCAGCGATGCAAAGGGCGCCGCGGTCGTCAGCGACTGCGCCACCACGATCGACGGCAGTGATGCGATGCAGTTCAACGTATCCTCGATCACCGTGCCGAGCTCGTGCGCGCAGTTCACGGTCAACCTGACCCACAGCGGCCAGATGCCGGTCGCGGCGATGGGCCACAACGTCGTGATCAGCACCACCGCCGACATGCAGGGCATCCTCAATGAAGGCATGGGTGCAGGCGTCGCCAGTGATTATCTGAAAGCCGGCGATACCCGGATCATTGCGCATACCAAGCTGATCGGTGGCGGCGAAAAAGCTTCGGTGACCTTCGATGTCGGCAAGATCAAGGGTGCTGGCCCGTATGAGTTCTTCTGCAGCTTCCCGGGCCACAGCTCGATGATGAAGGGCACGATCAGCGTCGGTTGAGTGTCAATTGACGGGCCCGGGCAGATACCGGGCTTGTACTGAATGCATTGGCGAGCATGGAATTCACCATGCTCGCCACACTGTCTGTTCTATCCCGCACCGGCAAACCGAATCAACGTCGCCAGCGCGTTGTTGGCGCCATGCAATGCGATGCCGGGGCCGAGCGATCTGGACTTCCTGGCCAACCAGCCCGAAAGCAGTCCAAGCGTCAGGTAGAACACGAAACGCGGACTGTCACCGTGCACGAGGGCGAACAGCAGCGCCTGGATGAGGTTGGCCCAGCCAAATCCGATATGGGCGGTCATGCCTCCCATCAGCAAGCCGCGAAACACCAGTTCTTCGTAGATCGGGACCAGCACCGCCATCAGCAGCAAGGTCATGGCCAGCCCGTATTGTTCAACGCCACCACCCACCAGCGAATCGACCATCCTGGTCTGCGCGGTGCTGGTGTCTCCGGCATTCCGGTTCCAGGCGGTGACCGCCATGCTGACCGCGATCAGGATCGCCCAGGCCAGCAATACCCGCCACCAGCTCCGCCACACCACGCGATCGCCGAACAGCGTGCGCCAGCCCAACCTGCGCATGCAGGGAAGCAACAGCAGCAAGCCCGCCACAGAACCCCACAGCGTGATCCGCAACAGCGCCTGTTTGTCTGGAAGCTCGTCGCCCCCGAACATCGTCGCCACCGAACCCGGCGCGACCACCAGCGCCACCATCATCGGAACGCAGATCGCGACGGCGGCGCCCAGCCAGGCATGGCGAAGATTGATGCCATCGAACAACGGAACCGCGAGCTTGCCGCGCACGCGGCGCACCATCCCGCGATAGTGGACCGGCAACAGCACAAGCCCTGGCGCCAGCGCCATCAAGGCCAGCACCATGACCATCACCAGCAGCATCAACAGCATTGCGGCGGATAACAGCGCCGCTGGCGACCGATTCGCCACAAGGGCAGCCCGCTGCATGGCCATCGGGAAATCTGAACTGTCGTCGAGGCTGATTTGCGCCGCTGCCGCCTTCATGTCGCCGGCAGCCAATGCGGCTTCGAACCTGGCGTCCTTCAGCGCTGGTGTTGATGCAGGGGTGTCCAGCAACTTGCGTGCCGCGGGGATATCGCCGGCACGCAACTGTGCCTTGGCCGCTACCACCGCATCCATCTCGAACCCTGCATCCTTGTAGCGACGCAGTTCGGCAAGCGCTGCCATCCGATCCGGCAAAGCCAATGCAGCGGTGACGCGCTGCTTGGCCTGCAATGCAGTGGTGGCAGCAGGTGCCTGGCGCAGCAATGCCTCGGCTTGCGCTTGCTTGTCGGTTTCAACCAGGTAAGTCACCGCACTGGCGACGCGCGACGCTTCGCCCAGCTTTGCAGCCATGACCGCCAGCTCGCCACCGCGCACGCTGGCATCGTCCTGATTCTCGTAGGCCACCGAAACCTTGGTCAGCAGTTGCCGGCGCAACGCGGGCGGCCATGCAACAGCTTCGCGCACCAGCTTGTCGCCCAGAGTGATGGCCTCATCACCCCAAACCTGTTCAAGGTCAAACAACTGGACATTGGGGTCGTGTGGCCAGCGCGCCTTGATCGCCTTGCTGCAGGCTTCGAAATCCGCTGGTGCGGCGTCGACCGGGTCATAGTCCTCATCAGTGAATTGGCGGATGAACCGGCATTTGGACACGGCCAGCGCCGGATTGTCCGGTGCGGCGCGAATCGCGGCATCGAACTCAGCCACAACCGCACGATAGGCATCGTCCCTACCCGCATGCACGCGCGCAAGGCTGGAGTCGGGATCCGGAACCTGGACGGGCTCCACCGCGAACGCACATCCGGCCCATAGCAAGCCCAACACCAGCAGCATGCCGCGAAGCCTCGTTTGCTGGCCTCCGGTATTCATCACCACACGCCTGCCACACATCCACCCGATACGCTTTGGCATCCCTGTCCCTTCGCCTGCTCCAAGCGTCGATTAGGCCGAATCCATGGTTCGGTTGCAATCTGGGCAGGCACATGGGCACAGGCCGCTACACTGCCTCCCCTACCCAGCGATTTTTCCGATGCCCGCCCTCATCCCCGAACCGATGCGCCTTGCCCATCGCGTTGCCCAGCTGTTCGGCTGTTCGCGCGACGACGCCGAGCACTACATCCGCAATGGCTGGGTCACGGTCGACGGCGTTGTGGTCGAAGCGCCGCAACATCCGGTCACCGTCGAGCTGGTCGAATTGCACGGCGGCGCGCGCCTGGAGCCGGTGGAACCGGCGACCATCCTGCTGCACAAACCTGCCGGCTTCGATGCGATCAGCGGCGCGAATCCGGCTGCGGCGCTGGTCACGCCGGAAACGCAATGGGCCGATGACCCGTCCGGCATTCGCCCGCTGCAGCGCCATTTCCATCGATTGACCCCGCTGGTATCGCTGGATGCCGAGGCCACCGGCTTGATGGTGTTGACCCAGGATGGCCGCGTGTGGCGCCGGCTGAGCGAGGACGGCGACGAGATCGAACACGAATACCTGGTCGAGGTCAGCGGCGAGATCGCACCCTACGGCTTGCGCAAACTTAATCACGGTCTGCACTACAACGGCCGCGCGTTACCGCCGTGCAAGGTCAGTTGGCAGAACGAAATTCGCCTGCGTATCGCGATCAAGGGCGTTCAAGGTGATCAGCTACGCGACATGTGCGCGCAAGTCGGGCTCGATGTCGTGGCGATTCGGCGCTTGCGGATCGGCAAGGTACCGATCGGCAAGGGTCCCGATGGCGCGATGCCGCCGGGCCAATGGCGTTACCTGCCGGTTGGCGAACGGTTCTAGCCCAACCACATCATCTGTCGACGGCGTGCCCGTCTGCTCGCAAAGTTTCTAACGATGCCCCAGCGCGTACTCGATGCCGGCGCACACCGCCGCCACCTGCGCGTCGTTGCACTGTTGCGGCGTTGCGCGCGGGCTATCGGGATAGACCTCAGTGACGGTCTTGAAACGCGCGCCGGTGATGCCGGCACACAGGCCCAGTGGCACCAGTGCATATTCGATGACGCCTGGCGCGACCACGGGTGAGCCAATGATTTCGCCGCTGGCATCGGCCGGCGCGACATGGGTGACTTTGGAAACCGCGTCAATCATCGCCTGCTGGAATGCGGGCTGCGGGGCTTCGCTATCATCAACCAGGTAGAAGCCATCAGGAATCAGGCCGGGTTCAAACGGCTTGCCATCGCGCGCGGCAAGTGCAGGGCGGAATTCCGACTCATCACTGTCGGTGGTTTCATGCAGGTCGATGTGCATGACTACACGCTCGCGGAGCGGTGCGATCAATTGCATCAAGGCAGCTGGTTCCTGCGCCGGAGTATCAGTGTAGAAGCAACGGTTGGGATCTAACGCATCGGAGTTCCAGCGCTGGATCCGCTCGTAACCCCATGGACTGACGCAGGGCGCCACCAGCAGGTTGATCCGACCCGCAAAGTCGGCGGCGTGTCGCTCGACGAACTGAAGTGCGCCGTGCACGCCACTAGTTTCGTAACCATGCACGCCACCCGTCACCAACATGATCGGCAGATCGTTCTGCCAATCGCGACTCCGGATCGCATACAGCGGAAAGCGCCCCGCCGGGTAATCCAGTTCGCCATACTGCTCGACATCGAAATCGGTGCGCAGGCAATCGATGATTGCCACCACTTCATCGGCGTAGCTGCGCTGCACGCGTTGGCTTGCGCGCCATTCGGCCTTCTCGGCATTGCCCCACGGCTGGCCTGGGGTACCGATCGGACAGCGGGAAACGTTCGTCATGTGATGTGACCTCCGGACTCCGCGCAATCAAACTTGCGCATGGCATTCAATGGGCTGGTTCGATCTCGGGCATCTCGCGCAATTCTGGAATTGCCAGGCTTCGCCTGGGATCTCCAGTCGTGCCGGTGCGCATGTTCGGCGGTATATGGCCGACATCGCCGACTGCAATCACCTTCAAGCGGCCATCGGCTTCGATGCGGATCGTGGTGATGCTGGCATGGCCCACCGACATCTCCAGCCATGCCGTGGTGTCGACGCCAAGCGCACGTGTAACCAGATAGCGGATCACGTTGCCGTGGCAGACCAGCATGTCGGCCTGGTCGCCTGCCGTGGCCGGCTTGAAGAAACGAGTGAACACACGATCGAGTTTCTGCTTGCAGGCGGCAAGCTCGGCGGGCTTGTCGTCCTTGCTGATCTCGGTGCGGCGGGTCGGTGGCGTGCACTCGGCAAGATCGTCGATGACTTCGAAACCGCGACCCGGAAAATCGCCGGCAATGACCGCAGCGGTATCGCGCGCACGCTGCATAGGACTGGCATAGAGATGATCGAAATGCACAGGCAAGCCCATCAGCGCAGCACCCGCAAGCTGCGCCTGCGCCACGCCAAGCGGCGACAGGGACGGGCCGATCTTCTCGTCGATGGCAGGGTCTGCCACGTAATTGCCGTGACGCACCAGCACAATCGTGCGCATTGACTGCGCCTGCGGCTCGGCCGCGTGCGCTGGTGCATTGATGGCGAAGGAAAGGAACACGCAGCCCAAAGCAATCAAGCCAAGCAGAAGTCTGTTCATCGGCCAAGTATCGCAAACAATCGACAGCGTTGACCCACCAACCGCACGAACAGCAAGCCGCTAGCCTTCTGCTTCGGCTTCCGCCTTGGCCTGCCGACCCTGCTCACGTATCAGGGCTTCTTCGCGCGCATCGTTGATTGCGTGGCGCACGCTGTCCAGGTCAATCGTGGATTCATCCTGCACGAACATGCCGGTCAACTCGGAATCGGGTTGCAACGCGCCCGCCTCGAACAAGGCCCAGAGTTCCTCGCCATACCAGGTCTCCAGCAGGTCAGGCGCCCAACGGCCCAGGCTCGCGGTGAGATTGTTGACGTCACGCAGCAGCATCTGGCGCGCCGCGTTGTTGCCGGCGGCGCTGACCACCTGCGGGAAATCGATCACCACCGGACCGTTTTCCCCGACCAGCACGTTGTAGGCCGACAGGTCGCCGTGGATCAGGCCGCAACACAGCATCAGCACCACTTGCCGCACCAGGATCCGGTGATAGTCGCGGGCTTCATCAGCACTGAGTTCGACCTCGCCCAGCCGCAGCGCCGAGAAACCGCCGGCATCCGTGACCAGTTCCATCACCAGCACGCCATGGAAATAGCCATAGGGCTCGGGCACCAGAACGCCGGCATCGCGCAGCTGGTACAGCGCATCGACCTCGGTGTTCTTCCAGGCAGTTTCCTCCTGTTTGCGACCGTACTTGCTGGCCTTGCCTACCGCCCGCGCTTGCCGGCTACCGCGCACCTTGCGCCCTTCCTGGTATTGCGTGCGCTGCTTGAAACTGCGTTGCGCCATGTCCTTGTAGACCTTTGCGCAACGCACATCGTCGCCGCTGCGGACCACGTATACCGCGGCTTCCTTGCCACTCTTGAGCGGGCGCAGCACTTCGTCGATGACGCCGTCATCGATCAGCGCCTGCAGGGCTTCTGGGGTCTTCATAAGATCGGGGGAGTTTGGCGGGCGCTGGCGACGCAGAAGGGGCGTGTATTGTTGCAGCAATCCTTGATCGTGGTCGGCATCCACGCTGTTAATCGCCACAACGGACCGCAGGCATGCGCAATGTCCTTGCGCCGCTGTACCCTGAACCGTCCTTTTTTGAACCCGCCGCATCGATGCCGCGCTATTCCGGCCCACTGCTGACCCATGCCGTCGCCGATGGTTTGCTCGCTGCGCGCGATGCCGGCGCCGCCACTTGGAACGGCTCGTTCGACCTCGGCATGTCGAATGACGATGTCACGCTGCACGCGGAGGCTTGGGCGTGGCGCGGCCAGTGCCATCCCTACCCGGCCAAGCTCAAGGACCGCACGATCTACTACCAGGATGGCAAAGATTTCACGCCAGTGTCGCGCTATGCCGGGTCGCTGATCAAGCTGGTACCCACCCAATGGGACACGCCGACCTTCGAGATCGACGGCATCAAGATGCTGCCGACCTCGAAGGAATCGCCGCTCGACGACGCGCGGCGCAAGGTGGCGCTGGTGCAACCGCGCGGCAAGATCATCCTGGACACCTGCGGCGGGCTGGGCTATTTCGCCGCCTGCTGTCTGGATGCCGACGTGGCACAAATCCATTCGTTCGAGAAGAACGCCGACGTGTTGTGGCTCCGCACGCTCAACCCGTGGTCACCGGATCCGGACGCGCCCAGCAGCAGTGGCCGCTTGCAACTCACCCATGCTGATGTAACGGCGGCCATCCTGGATATCCCCGACACCAGCGTCGATGCGCTGCTGCATGATCCACCGCGCTTCGGCATCGCCGGCGAGTTGTATTCACAATCGTTCTACGATCAGCTGGCGCGGGTGCTGCGTCGCGGTGGTCGCTTGTTCCACTACACCGGCAGTCCGAACAAGCTCACCAGCGGCCGCGATGTGCCACGCGAAGTCCAGAAACGACTGGAGAAAGCCGGATTCAAGGCAGAACTTGCGCTGGATGGCGTGCTGGGAACGAGGCGTTAGCTGGTGCAACCTCTGCCTTGCTGCGGCCAAACATGGATCTGGACGACGGCTGATCCATGTCAATGGCCATCAGCAGCATCAAGGTCATGCTGGAATCCCGAAATCACGGTCCGATCCAGATGCATACATTCAGGCTGAATCCAACCAGAAGAGTTGCCTTGCCTTCCATCGAAATCGATTCGGCGTTGATCGCGCCCGGGCTTGGTCTGGTTCCCGCCGAGTTCCAGCGATTGCTCGACACCGGCAAAATCCGTGTGCTGTGCGAGCGCGGCACCGGCGAGGATGCCGGTGCCTATCGCGCAAGCTTCTACTTGGGCGATCAACGCGTGAGGCTCTTGGTCGATGCCGACGGCCGCCTGTTGCAAGATCCCGAAGTGCGGGACGCGACCGCCACGCGACAACCCTAGAGCATGCGTTTCAGGGTGTTGTCCTTGCGTATCAGGTGGTGCCACAGGGCAGCAAGCACGTGGATGCCGATCACCCAGTAGAAGAGGTTGCCGATGGTGACGTGCAGGTATTCCAGGGTATGCGCCAGGTCCTTGTTCTCTGCCAACAGCGCCGGCAATGGGATGCTGGTAAACGGAATCAGCACGGCCTTGCCGTCCGACCATGCCGTCGCCAATCCCAGCAGCGGCTGGACCAGGAAGAACAGATACAGCGCCACGTGCAGCGTTATGGCCGCGAGCGCATTCCAGCGATCCAGTGCAGGCGTCACCGGCGGTGCCCCATGGCGACGACGTATCAGCAAGCGCCAGCAGGCCAGTCCGAAGATGGTCAGGCCGGTCCAGAAATGGCCCTGCATCATGAACGTACGTCCCACACTGCCCCGGGAAAACAGGCCACGTTGCTCGATCAGCACATAGGCGATGGCTACCAGCAATGCCATCAACCAATGCAGGCGGCGCTGTGCGGGTGTGAAACGTTGTGCGGGAGTGGCCATGCAGTCGGCAAGCTTTGAGGAGGAGTTGCCTACGCTAGCGCATCCGAACCCGGGGTGCATCGATTTCATGCCTCGCCATGCCATGTCCGCATCGCACGCAAATAATGTAGATGTAAGCCGCCACGGCTATTGCTACTTCAGCGTGGCCAGCCAATCGAGCACGGCCTTCGACAATTCGACCCGTTTGTCCGAATAGGCGTGGTCGGTCGACAGGTGCATGGCGGTGACATGGGTATCGCCGGCTTGCATCAGCGCGGCAACGAATCCGGAATTGGACGCTGCCAGCCCATCATCGGACGTGATGACCAATGCGTTGCGATTCTTCAACGTGTCAATCTGGTCCATGAACGGCCATCCGGCCGTGTGCATGGCCAGTTCATTGGCGAGGCCTTCCGGCGTACATCCTGCCAGCGGCGCCATGCCTTCTTGCGCCAAGCCGGCAGCCATCGCTGAGACGGCTTCATCGCGCGGCTTCTGGCTGAGCAGCAAGCGCATGTAGCCAGGCATGTCTGCGGCGGAAATGGTGGCGAAGGCCCTGATCTTCGGATCGTTGGCCGCGCCCTGCACGGCCATGAAGCCACCCATGCTGTGCCCGATCAGGACAATACGGCCCGGATCCACGCGCAACGACTTCGCCACCTCGGGCTGGCGCAAATAAGCAATCGTCGATGCAGTGTCCTCGATGCTGTTGGCGAACGAGAACTCGCCCGGCGTGCCCCATGCGCCGCGGTAGTTGAAGTACAGGACATTCCAGCCCGCACGCCGTATGTCCTGGGCCAGGTCCAGGTTGCGCTCGTTACCGGGGAAGCCGTGCAGCAGGATCACCGTCGGATGTGGCTTGGCGCCGGCTGCGACATACATCAATGCATTCAACTGCGCGCCATGGCTGGGGATCTGCATCGACTGCATTTCCGCCCGGTTGGCCGGCTCCGGCGATGCGGCTTGGCCATCCTCGACGAATGACGCGGCAGAAACAGACAAGAACGCGCGGACGGGACAGGGTGCAAGCGCCATGCATGCGGCGAGCGCAACGACGAACGGGTAGTGCTTCATGAAGCCCCCTGTTTCGTTTGATGGTGATCTTGGAAAGCGTGGACTCATGGTATCGAAATGAAAAGAGGACGGCTGGACCACCTCGCAGTCCATGCCATCCCCTCGACTATCTGCTTTCGACGCCGCGTGCCGCTGTTATGGCTTGGTCGCCGACGTCTTCAGGTAGGCATAGACATGACGCGCGTTGTCGTCTTTCTCTCGTTCAGTGCCATCGCAACCCAAGCCGTGGAATGCTGCTTCCAGTGCGGCCGCATCGTCCGCCGACATCGCCTTGCGCCAGATGTACCAGTGCTTGGCCTTCGGCACCAGATGCTCGCCATACAGGCGAGGCTTGACGCGCGATGCCGTGCCGACATACCAGGAACCCATCTGGCCGCCTTGTTTCTTGATGTGGGCGGAGATTTCTGCAGTGATCGTCTTCGTGTCCTTTGCTGCCATTGACTACTCCCTGAATGTCTGGATGCTGATTACGCCGGTATGCAATGCATTGCACATGGCCAGCTTATGCCACCCAACATAACAAACGTGGCTGTAGGCAAGCTGAGGCCTTGCTTCGTTACAGGCTGAGCTGCCGTGGTTGCCTTCGAATACCAGAGCGCGCATCCGATACCGCTGGCAGGGCACCGGATGCGATCATTCCGCCGATTCCTGAACAAGCACATCGGTCCGTTCAACGATCAATTCCTCGCTCAACGTGTCCTCGATGGACAGGCGTTGCGCATCACGGCCGTTGCCGTTCGCTGGACGCGCGGGTTCCTCGTAGCCCCAGGCCGATTGCGCATCACGCCAACCTACCGTCACCCGGAAATCCCACTGCTCGTTGCCGGCGCTGGTCCGTGGCTGCGCCATGCGGATCCAGAGGACGCGACCCTTGGTCTTCTCCGCCTGTAATCCCGGCAACTTGTTCTTCTTGAACAGCGCGATGAACTGGTTGGTCTTGCCCGGCTTGACCCAGTAGGTTTGTTCCATCACGAACGCTGCGCCCTGCTGGGCGCTCGCGACCAGCGGAACAACGAGCATCAGCAATGAAAGAAGAACAAGCGTATGGCGTCGCATCAAGGTGCTCCCTGCACATCGCATCCAGATCCGGACTGCACTGACCCGCAAGCCATGCAGGATAAGCCATGCCGAAAATCATCACCGGATAATGTGCAATACAACCGTTGCATTGTGATGCGTCCGCAACGCATTCCGGGATGCGCTGAACTTCAAATCCACTTCACGCAACCACCATCGCCAGCGCACCGATGGCACGCATCGTGTGACCGAGCCAGCCGTCGGGAACAGCATGCAAGTCAATTCAGCGAAGGAAGGATCAGGATTCGATTTCGATGTCGTCATCGTCGGTGCCAGCTTTGCGGGTACTGCTTGCGCAATCGCCGCGGCGCAGCGCGGTCTGCGCGTCTGCGTGCTGGAGCGCAAACGCGACCCTGGCGACAAACTGCGCACCACCGGCATCATCGTCAAGGAAGCCGCCGAGCACACCCTGCTGCATCGACTGCCCGCACACATGACCCGGCGCATCGAGGCGGTGCACCTGTACGCACCCAGCCTCAAGCAAGTGGCGCTGGCCGCGCCCGGCTACTACTTCCTGGGCACCGACACGCCCGCGGTCATGCGCTGGCTGGCCGAGACGATGCGCGCGCATGGCGTAGACCTGCGCCTGGGCTGTGCATTCACGGATGCCGAACGCATCGCCCATGGCTGGCAGGTCCACGGCGCCGGTACCGCGCGTTACCTGGTCGGAGCAGACGGCGCGCGCTCACGGGTGGCGCGGCGTTGTGGCCTGGGTGAAGTGCGCCAATTCCTGTACGGCATCGAATACGAATTCCCGGGCTCACGCCTGGCCATGCCCGATGCCCTGCACTGCTTCATCAGCAAGCGCTATGCACCGGGCTACATCGGCTGGCTGGCGCAGAATCCCACCGGCGTGCAGGCTGGTCTGGCCCTGCGCCACGATCCTGCCAACGCGCGCGTGCCGGACATTGATGGATTCTTGCTGCGCGTGGGCATGGCGGGGGGCCTGCCCCGCCATCTCAGCCCAGGTCCAACCCGCGCCGGCCTGATCCCGTGCAGCGGGCCGGTGTCGGTGCTTGCACGTGATCGCGCGATCCTCACCGGCGATGCCGCCGGCATCGTGTCGCCAGTCACTGCCGGTGGCATTCATGCCGCATGGGACCACGGCTGGACGGTGGGGCGCGCCATCGCCTCGCACGTGCGCGACAACGGACCGCCGCCGGAACTGGTCGCGATCGATGCCGCGCCGCGCTTCCGCACCAAAAAAGCCCTGCGCTGGGCCTACGACCGCCTGCAATTCGACTGGCCGTTCGACCTGCTGCTGCATTCGCCACCGCTGCGCTGGGCAGCCGAGAAGGTGTATTTCCACAAGCGGCGCTGCTGACAGCCGGGCTTTGCAACTGGTTCAGTCGGTGTCGACACCCTGCAGGTCATCCGCGATGTAGTCGTAGTCCAGCAGGTCGCCTGGCGTGCACTCGAGCACTGCGCACAATTTGGCCAGCGTGCGGAAACGAATCCCCTTGACCTTGCCGCTGCGGAACAGCGACATCTGGGTCTCGCTGATGCCGACTCGTGCCGCCAGTTCGCGTGCCCTCAAGTCGCGACGGGCCAGCATCTCGTCCAGGGTCACCCGGATCGGCATCAGAGGATCTCGTCCAGTTCGGCTTGCAGCGCCCGCGCCTGGTCGACGAGGCGCGCGAGCAGGATCAGCGCTGCGCCGACCACGCCCAGCACGATGCCCGACAGGTCGAAATACAGATAGCTGCCATGTCCGCCCAGGATCATCCGGGTCAGGTTGGTCACCGCGAACACGTTGAACAGGGCGCCGACCAGCACGCCGATGCCTATCTGCCGCATCGCCCGTGCCACGGTCGGATGGAACAGGCGCCCGCCGGCAAGATCGGCCAGCGCGCGCTGCACTGCCCACAATGCCCACAGGTAGCCGAGCGCGGGCAACCCGGGTACCAGCATCAGCAGGGTTTCGCGGGGGCCATTGCCGCTTGGCAAGGCCTGCATGTGCAAGCTCGGAAGGCCGATCAAGCCCAGCGACAGCATCAACGCCAGACCAAGGAACACCACCAGGGTGGCGATGCGCAGCAGTCGGCACTGGGCACGGAATCGGTCGGGCATGGTCATTGGCAGATCGCTCATTGCGGTGCATCGGGGCAAGATGAAGTTTAACCTTGACTTAAAGTTTTTTTTTGAATTACTTTATGTCTTAATTAAATTTAACGCATAAGCCGCCATGACGCACGCCATCCAAACCCAAGGCCTCACCCGCCGCTTCGGCGACCACACCGCAGTCGACCATGTCGGCATGACGGTACCGGAACGGAGCATCTATGGCTTCCTCGGACGTAACGGCGCCGGCAAGACCACCACGATCAAATTGCTGCTTGGTCTGCTGCGCCCCGATGCCGGCAGCGCATGGGTGGCCGGCATCGACATTGCCAGCGATCGCATTGGCGCCGCACGCAAGGTCGGTGCATTGCTGGAAGCACAGGGCTTCTACCCGAACCTGGCCGGCCGAGAGAACCTAGACCTGAGCCGGCGCTTGCTGGGCCTGCCTGCCAACGAAGTCGACCGCGTGCTGGAGGTGACCGAACTCACCGTGCACGGCCGCCGCCGCGTCGCTGATTATTCGCTGGGGATGCGCCAGCGCCTGGGCCTGGCCCGCGCCATGCTCGGCGCGCCACCAGTGCTGATCCTGGATGAACCCACCAATGGGCTGGACCCCGAGGGCATCGCCGACATGCGCGGATTTTTGCGCGAGCTGCCTGCCCGTACTGGCGCCACGGTGCTGCTGTCCAGCCATCTGTTGGGCGAGATCGAACAGACCGCGACCCACATCGGCATCCTCAGCCATGGCCGGCTGGTCCTGGAAGGCGCGCTGGACGAACTCAAGGCTGGCCTGGCGTCCGAAGTCGCAGTTGAAACCGACACGCCCGAGCGCGCCATGGCCATCGCGCGTGAGCATGGTTTCAACGTCGTGCATGCCGACGATGCGCTGGTGGCCCGCTTCGCACCCGGCGAGGAAGTGCGTACCGGCACCGCTGCGCTCAACCGCGTTTTGTGCGTCGCCGGCATCCATATCCATGCACTCGCCCCCCGGCAGCGCACGCTCGAAACCCTGTATCGCCAGGCTGCGCTATCCGTCGCGCCTGCCCCTGCACAGCCCTGACCCGGAGCCCGCCATGGCATCCCCGCTTTCGCCCCGATTCACGACTGCCCTCGCCGTCGAAGCCTACAAACTGCGCCGCTCGCTGGCCCTGCTGCTGGCAGTGGTCGCACCGCTGCCGATCGCAGTGTTCGTTTTCTTCAACCTGCTGCGCATGGACAAGGCGATGACCTGGCAGATGACCCTGCAGTCGTCCGCAGCGATCTGGGCGTTTTTCATGCTGCCGATGAGCGTCACCGCGTTGACTGCACTGGTCGCGCACACCGAGCACGGGCCGCGCACGTGGGATCACTTGCGCGCATTGCCACTGCCACGCTGGCATTTGTATGCGGCCAAAGCGGCGAGCGTGCTTGGCATCGTGCTGTTGATGAGCATGGCGCTGGCGCTGATGACCTGGCTCGCGGTGCAAGCGGCAGGCTGGTGGAAACCTACCGTCGCCGCAAGCGGTGCACCTGATATCGCCACCTATCTGTTGTTGCTCGGTCGCATTTTCCTGGCCGCGTGGCTGCTAGTCGCCGTACAGCTGTGGATCGCGTTGCGCTACGTCAATTTCGTGCCCGCGCTGGCAGCCGGGATCGGCGGCACCTTTTTCGCAGTGGTCGCGACCTCGGCCAAGATCGGCGTGTTCCTGCCGTGGCAGATCCCGGTCAACCAGCTCGCATCTGATCCCTCTCGCGCCCAACTGACCTTGCTGCTCGGCTTTGCAGGCGGCTGCGTTGCACTGGTCGCGATGACCTGGCAACTGAGCCGGCGCGAGGTGCTCTGACAGGTGCGATGAAGGCTACGTCACTTTCTTGAAGATCGTCACGCCCAGCAAGAACAGCACCACGGCAATGATGATCGCCGCCCAGAACAGGAATTTCGCGATGCCGAACGCGCCACCGGCGATCCCGCCGAAGCCGAGCACGCCGGCAATCACGCCGATGATGGCAAAAATGATGGCCCACTTGATCATGCCGGCGGCGCTCCCTTGCTGATGGTGATGGCTCAGTATCCTAGCGACGGCAACGTCGTGCCGACGTGAGCTTGCCGGGCTCGAGAGCCAAACGGCAATCCGGGCAATGCCGGATTGAGCGCGACCAGGTCCGCAATGGGAGATGGCGCCCGCGGGCACGCCTCAACTGACAAAAACATCACGAACGAGGTGGACTTGGTGTGTGCCGGCGCTGCCGATCAATCCTGCGCGATCATCCCGTCGCGCAGGGTCACGACGCGGTCGCAGGCCTGTGAAATGCGGGTATCGTGGGTCACCAGCAGCACCGCGCAGCCGAACTTTTCATTCGAGCGACGGAACAGTGCAAACACATCATCGGCCGACTGGCTGTCCAGGTTGCCGGTGGGTTCGTCGGCCAGCAGCAATGCCGGCCGGGTGACCAGGGCACGTGCAACTGCGACACGCTGCTGCTGGCCACCAGACAGCTCACCTGGTTTGCGATCGGCGAATCCTTCCATGCCGACTTCCGCCAGCAGGCTACGGACCATGTCGGTGTCGGCGGCGGATGGCCTGCCTTTGGCGATCATGAGCGGCATCAGCACGTTTTCAAGCGCGGTGAAGGCTGGAATCAGGTGATGGAACTGGAACACGAAGCCGATCGCACTGCCGCGCAGCGCGGTGCGCCGCGCATCGTCCATGTCGCGAGTCGGCTCGCCCAGCAGGAACAGCTCGCCCGCGGTGGGCACGTCCAGCAGGCCGATGATGTTGAGCAGCGTGCTTTTGCCTGAGCCCGAAGCGCCGACCAGCGCGGCAAAGTCGTGGCGTGCAAGGCTCATGTCCAACCCGTGCAGCACTTCCACCTCATTCGGCTGCCCCACGTTGTAGGACTTGCGCAGTCCCTGCAGGCGCAATACGGGTGACGTGGACTCAGGCATTGCGGATCGCCTGTACCGGGTCCATGCGCGCCGCGCGGCGGGCCGGGATTGCAGCGGAAATGATGCCGGTGAGGGTCGCCAGCACGGATGCCGCCAGCAACAATATCGGGTTCAATGGAATGTAGAACAGGCCCGGGCCGAGGTTGTTGAACAGCCACACCATCCCGTAGCCCGACAGGCCGCCGATTAGCGAACCCGCCAGTCCAAACAGGCCGCCCTGGATCAGGAACACCCACAACATCTGCCGACGGGTGATACCCATCGCGCGCAGGATGCCGACCTCGCGCGTGCGCTGGATCACGCTCACGAACAGCACGCTGGCGATCCCCAGTGCGACCGACACCGCCACGAAGAAACTGATCATCTGCGTCGACAGACTTTGCGACTTGAGCGCGTTCATCAACTGCCCGTTGGTTTCGATCCAGCTTTCGGCCTTCAAACCGGTCAGGCGCGCAATTCGCGCGGCCACCGTGTCGGCGGCGAAGATGTCGCGCACGGTGACGTCGATGACGGTCGCCGCACCCGGCAGATCCAGTAGCGACTGGGTCTGCTTCATGTCCAGGTAGACGTAACGTGCATCCAGCTCACGCACGCCAAGCTCGAAGATGCCGGCGATGTTCACCACGCTGCCGCCGCCCTGCCCGGCATCGAGCCGAAGCTTGTCGCCCACGCCCACGCCCAGGTCATGCGCCAGCTGGCTGCCGATCACCGCATCGCCCGCACCCACCCGCAACTGGCCGGCGATGATGTCATCGCGCAGCGGCAGGATCCGTGTGTAGCGCGCCACGTCGATGCCGACCAGTGCGACGGATTCCACGGCCTCGCCGCGACGGGCCAGCGCTGGCCCGGAAACCACCGGCGACACCGCGGTGACGTCGGGCAACAGGTCCAGCGCATCGCGCACCTGCTGCCAGTTGTTGATAGAGCGCAGCCGCTGGGCGCGCGGCGTCTCCAGTATCAGTTGCACCACGCCTGCGGATGGCGGAAACACCCGGTTGACTTCATCCGGCGGCAGCACCCGGATATGCGCCTGAGTGCCCAGGGTGCGGTCGATGATGTTGTACTGCAGGCCGGTGATCAGCGCGGTCAGGAACACAATGACCGCGACCCCGACCGCAATCCCGACCAGGATCAGCGCGCTCTGGATGCGCCCCTCGCGCAGGAACCGGACTGCGAGCGTCCATTCGATCCACATGGTCAGTTGAAACGCACCGGCAGCTCGTTGCGACTTGCATCGCCAGTGTCCGCCATCGGCACTTTCTGCCTGTCGACGCGAACCCGTTGGCCATCAGCAAGGTCGGCGGCGCCATCGGCCAGCACCAGGTCTCCCGCCTTCAATCCGGAGACCACTTCCGACGCCGTCAATCCGCGCAAGCCAAGCGTGACCTGGGTACGGATCACCTTGCCGCCACGCACGACCCATGCCATGGCCTTGCCGCCGGCGACGGCTGCCAACGCATCATTGGGCACCACCAGGGCAGCTTCGCGCCGCCCGGTTTGGACATTGACCGACACGGTCATGTCCTGGCGCAGGTCGCCAGGCACCGGGGACACCTTCAGCCGCATCTCGACCGTGCCGCGCTGCGGATCCACGCTGGGCGCGATGAACGCCACGATCGCCTTGAACGGACGATCCGGAAATGCGTCGGCGATGCACTGCGCCGGCTGACCAAGCGCAATCGCGCCAAGGTTCTTTTCGTCCAGTGGAACCAGTACTTCGGTATCGCCTTGCCGTGCGATCTCGAACAACACCTTGCCAGGCTGGACTACATCACCGGGCTCGGCATTGCGGGTCAGCACTGTGCCCGCCACCTGTGCACGGATAAAGGTCTTGCCCAACGCTGCACGCGCCGCCGCCAATCGCTCGCTGGCGACCGTCTCTCCGGGTGCACCGGCTTCCAGCATGCCTGCCACCGCTTGCGCCTGCTCCACTGAGGCGCGTGCGGCGGTTTCCGCCTCCACTGACTGTTCCAGGGTTTCGCGTGCGATCAACTGCTGCTTCAGCAGTGTTCGTCGGCGTTGGGTTTCACGGCTGGCCTGCAACAACCTTGCCTGGGCATCGCGCAGCACCGCCTGTGCCTGCGGCCGCGACCCTTGCCGCAACTGCGCCAGTGCTGCTTCAGCTTCACGCACAGCAGCTTGCTGGTCGTCGGCGCGCAAGACCGCAAGGATATCGCCAGCTTGCACCAGGTCACCCTCGCGCACGCGTCGCTCGACGACGACGCCGCTGATCTGGCTGCCAACCTGCGCGCGCGAGACCGACACCACCCGGCCGGTCGCCACTACTGTTTGCACGAGTTGCCTTGTTGCCACTTCGTAGGCCGCCAACTGCGGGCCTTGCCAGTGGCGAAGCAATCCAAACGCCAGCAAGGCCAATGCGACGACGGCCAATGCGATCCAGATGGCGCGGCGCGGGAAATGCTTCAAGATGACCATGCCTATTCAAGCCAGAATGGCCACAGTACCGGATATCGTTAAGATCCCTCGGCACACCTCCTGACGTGATAACGACCATGACCTCCATCACCCCCATGCATGTCCTGATCACCGGCGCCACCGGCTTGGTGGGCCAGGGCGTGCTGCACGAAGTCTTGCGCGATGCGCACGTGACCAGGATCACCGTGCTTGGTCGACATCCAACCGGTCGCAGCGATCCACGCCTGCATGAGGTGCTTGTGCAGGACTTTTCGGACCTGGGTGCGGTGGAGGAGCGACTCAAGGGCATCGACGCCTGCCTGTACTGCGCGGGTGCACCGCCGATTGGCACACCCGAGGATCTCTACCGGCATGTCACAGTGACATTGACAAAATCAGTGGCAAGCACCCTTGCCCGCCTCAATCCCGGCATGCGCTTCCTGTACGTGTCTGGCGCCAACGCCAACGCCGCCAGCCGCTTCATGCCATTGCGGGTCAAGGGCGAAGCGGAGCAGGCGCTGCAGGCGCTCGCCTTGCGTTGCACGATGCTGCGCCCCGGCGGCATCCAGCCGGCCCATGGCGAGCGTTCCCCGCATCGCGGACTGCGCGCCCTGTACGCGCTAGGCGCGCCGCTGATGGGTATCGGGGTGGCGCTGGCGCCCTCGTTGATGACCAGCACTGCCCTGCTCGGCAAGGCCATGCTTGCCCTGCTGCAGATGCCCGACCCGCCGGCGGTCGTGGAGAACGCGCGGATCAACCAGCTTGGAAAAACAACATCCAGCTGATCATGCCGGCATTGCCGGCATTGCGATTCAGGCTCGCGTTGGAAAGCCCTGTTGCGCCAACCAGCATGGGTCATCATCACCAGCTGTTTCCATCGAACATTTCCTGCTCAGAACTTATCCTCGCCACATGCCACGACCACCTCGCCTTCGTAGCCGCCGGCGCGGATCGCGGCCAGTGGAAAACAGGGTCAGAGTGGACTTTTATTGTTGAGCAACCCAGCCCTTGTGGAACTTGAGAAAAGTCCACTCCGCACCCTATTTTCAGACGAGGATTACCTCACCTTGCCGTGCCGGGCACCACCGGCAACGCAATGAAGCTGTCTTGCCCCGCTGCTCCGCGGTAGATCCGCTGCGTGGCAGCGCGGTAGTCCGCTGCCTTTGCATGAAAAATGCTTGTCACGAAGGTCTGCGGGTTGCGATCGTAGAGTGGGAACCAGCTCGACTGCACCTGCACCATGATGCGATGCCCAGGCAGAAACACGTGATTGGCGTTGGGCAGGGTGAAGCGGTAGTCCAGCGCCTGGTTTGCGGCGATCGGCTTGGACACCGTAAAGCCCTCCCGGTAACGACCACGCAGGATGTCCATCGACACCGCCAATTGGTAACCGCCCATTTCCGGTTGCTCGGCGACCTGGTCCGGATACACGTCGATCAGTTTCACCACCCAGTCGCTGTCGGTGCCTGACGTCGAAGCGACCAGGCTCACTTCCGGCGCGCCGGAAATCTTCAGCGGCTCGGTCAGCGGTTCGCTGACGTAGGTCAACACGTCGGTGCGTCCCGATGCCTCGCGCTGGTCGTCCACCAGCCACTGCGGCCAGGTCAGCACGCCATAGCCAATCGGCTGGATCGGGCGTGCGCGAAAGGGCACCGGGTGCGCGGGATCCGACACGTATTCGTCATATGCCGCAGCACTATCGGCAGCACCGGCTGGGGCTTCGAAACCGACGCGATGACCGGCCTGCAGGTAGAGATTGCGCGACTTGATGGCGCAGCCGTCGGCGCAAGCCAAAGGCCAGCGGTCGAGCCGCTGCCAGCGGTTGCCACCGGTCTCGTAAGCGGTCACCGGCGCAATGTCGGCCTTGGGTGCGCCATCCTTCAGGTATTGCGCCAGGTATGGGCGCAGGATCTGTTGGCGGAAATACTTGCCGGTATCGCTGCCAAAGCGCAGCGCACCGAGTGAACTGGCATCGTCAATTTCCTGGCCGTGGTGCCAGGGGCCCATCACCAGCTTGACCATCTGGCCGCTGCTGTCCTTGGCCTTGATCGCGCGATACACGGCAGTCGCGCCGTAGATGTCTTCCTGGTCCCACAGGCTGTGCACCAGCATCACCGGCACCTTCAGCGGCTGCGCGGCCAGCAGCTTGTCCAAGGCCTGGTCACTCCAGAACGCGTCGTAGTCCGGATGCGCCAGGAGTTTGTTCCAGAAGCCAAGCTGGCCCATGCCATAGGCTTCGCCCACCGCGCCGGCTGAACCGTAGTGCATGAACAGGTCGTATTCGTCGTGGTAGTTGCTCCACCACTTCTCGCTGTTGTCGCGGGTGGCGGTCTGCTCGTAGATGTACGACATGTTCTGCTGGCGGAAGGCGCCGTTGTGGAACCAGTCGTCGCCCATCCAGCCATCGACCATCGGATTCATCGGTACCGACACTTTCAGCGCCGGGTGCGGATTCACCAATGCCATGAGCGGCTCAAAGCCATCATATGAAATGCCCAGGATGCCGACCCGCCCATTGGATTCAGGGACGTGCTTCACCAGCCAGTCGATGGTGTCGTAGCAATCGGTGGCGTCATCCACGGGAGAGGGATTCTGCGGCCCATGCACCGGTCGGTTCATGACGTAGTCGCCGCCGGAACCGTACTTGCCGCGCACGTCCTGGACCACGCGGATGTAGCCGTCCTCGATAATTACGTCGGTGGCGTTGTCGTAACCCTGCAGCGAGGTTGCGAGGTTACCGCTGCGGGTGTTGTTGGTCAGCGCGTTGGCATCGTAGGGCGTGCGCGTGAGCAGGATGCCCTCGTGGCGGGCGCCCTTCGGCAACAGGATCACGGTATGCAGTTTCACGCCGTCGCGCATCGGTATCTCGACCACCCGGCGCACGTAGTCGTGACCATCGGTAGTGGGAATGAAGGTGACCGGCGTTTCGCTCGGGTAGTCCGGATAGTGCAGCGCCTTGGGATCACTGCTGGCCAGGGCACTGGCAGTCAACGCAATGAAGAGTGCGGCGAAGGCCGCGGCAAGAATGCGTGGCTTCATCTCGTTCCCCAGGCTGACCGAAGCCGCGAGTATCGCCTCGGTGGGTCGACTCTGCAAAACCCGGATCGCAAACCGGGACGGAGCCAGTTAAACCAGCTTGATTACCTCCGTCCCAGTTTTCCCAGTTTTCCGGTGCCATAGCCGACGATGGCGATTCGAAGAGGCTTCGACATGAGGACTACTCCGCCGCTTCGGGCGCTTTCATGCTCTTGCTATACATCCCCGAGCAGTCAAAGCAGCAGGCACGACGCTTGCCGGCTGCCAGCATCGAGCAGGCCGTGGCGATCCGCCGCCCGCGGGTCTCCGCTTTCTTGCCGGAGGTGATCCAGTGGATCCAGTCACGTCGCGCGACCGGCGTGATGTCGGACCAGACTGCATGTGCCTCCGGCGCCGCCACGAGTGCCTTGCGCACATCCGCCGGCACGCGGGGTTCAGGCTCCACCGACACCGGCGTGATCTCCATGGCAACCGTGTCGCCAACCTGGGCGTGGGCCGTCTCACGCATGGCCTTGGGCACCTTGAGCCAATGACTGCCTTCGCCATCGGGTTCGAGCGTTGCGCGGAAGGCGTGGCCATCGATGCTGCCGTCGACGCTGGCCATGCTGCGCGTCGGCAGCTTTGCGCTGGCGCCGGCAGGCAGGATGAGGAAGGACCATGCGGCGCCTTTCGGGCTCGCTGGCCGGAGCAGTTTCGCCTTGAATCGTATTATCTCGGCTAGCTCGGGCATGCAGGAACACTATCAGAACCCCGGATGGCATCAGGGACAATTGGAATTGAGCAGGAGTAGGCTCTGCGGCGTGACGGCACCGCGGTCTACCGTCGGCTCCCATTCCATGTACCGCGACCCAAGGTAACCAACATGAACATGCAGACTGGCGACATCGACGAAGATGACGACAACATGATCGACCAAGAGGAAGAGGGTTCGGACAAGGCCGAGCAACGCGGCGAAATCCACATCACATCCACGAGCGAGGTCTCGTCGCGCGACCCGATCATCATCAATCGATAAACTTCCGAAACAGGCCCAGTACTTCACGCACCTTTGGTGACGAGGGCAGGCCAGTGCGACTAGCGTGTAACGTCAGGGTTGCGCCAGCGCCACGGAAAATCCTTCGCGCGGCTGATGCCGACCCGAGGGCCCATCCTCGGTTGTGCGGGCGGCAGCGTTCCATCCGTTCGCACGCTCACGCCGCGATCGTCCAGGACGATATCCGCGCCATCGAAACTGCCATCGATGCCCATTGCCTGGGTCAGCTTGGCGGGGCCGTTGGCCAGTTCGCGATCGCTGCGTGCGCCACCCCTGGCACTACGCATCCGTTCGATGTCGGCTATCGGCACGACTGCGCGCAGCAGCACGCCCCAGCCTTCTCCCTCCGGACCGCAAACCGTGTTGCAGCACCAGTGCATGCCATAGGTGAAATACACGTACAGATGCCCGGCCGGGCCGAACATGGTGTGGTTGCGTTTGGTCATTCCGCGGAAGGTGTGTGCAGCCGGATCATCAGCGCCACAGTAGGCTTCGACTTCGATGATGCGCCCTGCACGGCCGTCGTCGCGCACCAGGATCTTGTTCAGAAGTTCGGGAGCAACTTCCCTCGGGTCGCGCTCGAAGAACGCACGCAGCAACGGCTGCAAGGCAGGCATCCCGGGCATGGCGTCAACGTGCTTGATGACCCTTTCCTGCTCGGCCCTTGACGAAGTCCATCAGGACGATCGCCGCATTGTGGATTTCGTCCTTGGACCCGTAGACGAACGTTGCCTTCTTGTTTCCGATCGCCTCCTTCAGCTCCGCCACCTGCTCGTCATTGCCCCGGAGTTCAGCCCGATAGCGTTTCTGGAACTCCGTCCACTTGTCGGGATCGTGGCCGAACCACTTGCGCAGCTTCGTGCTTGGGGCGATTTCCTTCAGCCACAGGTCGACTTGTGCTTTCTCCTTGGTCAGCCCACGTGGCCAAAGTCGTTCCACGAGGATGCGCTTGCCGTCGGTTGCGTCCGGCTTCTCGTAGACCCGTTTGAGTTCGATATCCATGGGTTGATACCTATTCCGACTCAGGCAAGCAGGGGCTTGGTAAGACGGACATTACGCCAGAACCACATTTCCAGTGCTTTCCGGGCAGTCCCACTACCCGGCGCGGCGGAACCATCACCCTGATCAAGCAGTCACAACCCGATTGCAGGACAATCGACCGATCGGGCCAGGCCCCCTGACCCATCACCAACACAGGAGCGCCGGTAATGCGTAGCTTGCGTGAGCCCATCCGTCGATCCTTCGACCGGGCAGTTGCGCCGATCGTGCGGATGTCGGAGACCCGCGCCAATCATCTTGGCAGCCTGTTCACCGACGTGCTGGTGGGCGCGGCCCTGGTCTGGGCGGGCCTGTATCGCACCGGGGCGCATCCGGGCATGGCATTGCTGGCGTTCGGCATGGGCTTGCTGGCATTCAGCTGGGTCGAGTACGGCTTTCATCGCTGGCTGATGCACGGGCAAGTCCCACTGTTGGGACCGGGGCATCGCAAGCACCATGAAAATCCGACTGGCCATGATTCGATGCCGTTCTTCCTGCCGCCCATGATCCTGGCGGTGCTGGTGAGCCTGTTCGCGCTGCTGATGCCGGTCGGAGATGCCCTGCTCCTGGCTGGTGGGCTGGCCTGCGGCTACGCAGCCTATGGCCTGAGCCACGCCGTCATCCACGTCAAGCGCTTCCGCCACCCCCTGGGCCGGCGCTGGGCTGCCGTCCATCACGTCCACCACTACCACCCGGATGCCAATTTCGGGGTCACGACCCCGCTATGGGACATCGTGTTGGGCACACGGTATGTGCGAAATCAGGAGGGGACGGAGCGCATCAAGCGCGCTTGATCCCTCAGCCCCTCTTGTCCGTTGTTGCCGTTGTTCATGGAAAATTGGTGGGCCGCACGCCCTGTGCGGCAAGACAACGACTCATTGGTCACGACACATGCGAACCTTTGTACTGAGAGCGCGGGCGGCACCCACGGACAGCCAGAAGCTGTTGGCGTCCGTAGGCCAAGAGGCCCACACCGAAATCCTGGCGCACACGCTGATGAACGCGATCTTCGTGGCGCAGTCGCATCGCGCGGATGTGACGGTCTACCTGGTGCTGGAAAGCACCCAGGATTTCTCCCGCACGATTCGATTCGACGCCAACGCCATGCATGACATCGGCGGCTTCAACGAGCAGGCACTGCTGGGCAAGGTCGCCAAGGCGCTGGATGCTTCCAGAGGCATGGACAAGGAAGAGACGCGACCGGTGGAATCGGGCGTGACGGTGCGCACCTTGAGCTTCGAACGGCTGGTGCAGGAACTGGCCGAAGGCCATCAGCTGTTCGTGATGGACAGGAAAGGCACATCTATTCGTGAGCAGGTGTTTGAAGACAATCCCTGTTTCCTGCTGACCGACCATATCCCGATGCCGAAAAAGACCTTCCACAGCCTCGAACGCCTGGGTGCGAAGAAGATCACACTCGGATCGAAGATGCTGTTTGCGTCGCAATGCGTGGTGTTGATCCACAACGAGCTGGATCTATGCTAGAAGCAAGCAGAAATTGTCCCTGGCACCTTTTTCCACCTTTTTCCTGTCCGGTACCCTGCGAACCGCATCGCCCCATCCCGTAGATCGGGTCCAAGCCTGCCCTACCCGGGTTCGATCAGGCCGCTTTGGCAGCAGCGAGCGCGTGGACGTCGGAGGCTGTGAGCGCCTTGCCACCGATGGCCCAGTCGCCGCCTTCGAACTCCTTGATGCGAACCCAGGTGACACCGCGCAGGCTCTCGCCTTCCACGGCGACAACGGCGTCGGTGACCTTGCTGATGAGCGATTGCTTCTGGATCGGGGTGAAGACGTCCTTGATGACATCAATGGTGACCATGGGCATGGGAATGCTCCTTTGAGTGTTGGATGAGTGTTGGGAACCGGCATCAGGATCAGCCCTGACGCCTTGGATGAAATTTCAACACGTACCCAATTTCCATACTTGGAGGTTTGCTGGAGAAGTACTGGAGATATGCCGGAGATTGCACTGCCGCTGCTCTATGCTGCAGGAATGATCTACCGTTTCGATACATTCGAGCTGGATCTCGCAAAACTGGAACTGCGCGCCGACGATGCGGTGCGCCCGGTGGAGCCGCAGGTATTCTCCTTGCTTGCGTTGCTGGTCGGCAATCGCGAGCGAGTGGTCTCCAGGGACGAGATCATCGAAAACGTGTGGGACGGGCGCGTGGTATCGGACTCGGCCATCGACAGCCGGATCAAATCGGCGCGACAGGCGCTCGGTGACGATGGCACCACGCAGCGTTTCATCAAGACCATCCACCGCAAGGGTTTCCGTTTCGTAGCGGATGCGCGCGTCGTTGGATCGGGATCGGTGGCGCTTGCTGGCGCTGCGGAGGCATCCGCGGCTCCTGCCGGGCATGGCGCGCGGCCATCCATCGCGGTGCTGCCGTTTCGCCATGTCGGCGTGATTGGACCGTACGCAACGCTTGCGGATGCGTTGCCGCACGAACTGATTTCCGATCTCGCACGCCTGCACTGGCTGTTTGTCACCGCCCGCGAGTCATCGTTCCGGCTGCGTGGCGCCGAGGCCGATCCTGGAGAAATCGGCCGACTGCTGGATGTTCACTACTACCTGGCGGGTAGCGTCGAAATGATCGGCAACCGGCTGGCGGTGATGGTCGAGTTGATCGATACCCGTGATGGCGGCATCGTCTGGGCCGAGCACTTCGCTGTCGGGATCCAGGATGTGCACCAGTTGCGCGAGGATATCCGCGCGCAGACCCTCGCTGCGCTGGAGATCAGGATTCCGCTGCATGAGGCGTCGATTGCGCGTCTGTCGGTGAGCGAAAACCTCGATGCCTGGTCGGCCTATCACCGCGGCCTGCAGCACATGTACCGCTTCAATCGCACGGACAATGCCGCGGCCCTGGCACTGTTCCAGCAATCGATCGCGAGGGACCCGGGCTTCGCGCGTGCGCATGCGGGACTTTCGTTCGTGCATTTCCAGAGCGCCTTCATGCACCACACGGACGACGTCGCTGGCGAAGTCGCGCTGTCGCGGCAATTCGCAACACGAGGCCTGGAACTCGACCCGATTGATCCATTCGTCAATTTCGCGATGGGCCGCAGTTTCTGGCTCGAAGGCGATCTGCAGAGCAGCCTTGGCTGGCTCGAACGCGCCACCACGATCAGCCCGAACTATGCGCAAGGCATCTACGCCCGCGCCTGGGCCGAATCGCTGGCGGAACGCAGCATTGAAAGTCGAAAACACGTCGACCTGGCAATGCGCCTGAGCCCACTCGATCCCCTGCATTACGCCATGGTCGGCACGCGCGCCTTCATCCACATGATGCAGGGCGAGGACGCCGAAGCGGCCGACTGGGCCGAGCGTGCGGCACGCGCACCCGGCGCCCATGTGCTGATCGCCATGATCGCGATAGCCGCGCATGCCTTGGCCGGCGATACGGCCAAGGCCACTGCGTGGGCAGCCAATGTGCGCGCACGCAATCCGGCTCTGGGCCGCAATGACTTCTTCCGTGCCTTTCCAATGCAGTCGGCGACAATGCGTGCGCGCGCGTCAAAGGCGCTCGCCACATTCGAGTTCTGAAGACCAGTGGGGGAATAGCGAAATTAAAACATGGGTCCGAAAACATGGGTCAAAGTGGAATTTTTACTACCCAGCACCTTCAGCCTCGACGCAATCTGAAAAAGTCCACTCTGATCGCTTTTTTCTCGCTTTATCTCGACCCTATTTTCTCGCTTCAGCCGCATGTTTCACGCTGGGCTGCATGGAGTGCCTCCAGAATAGGGCATCCCCACTGCATGGAGCGCTGAATGAAAATCCTGATGGTCCTGACGTCCCACGATCGCCTGGGCGATACAGGCAAGAAAACCGGCTTCTGGCTGGAGGAGTTTGCTGCGCCCTACTATGTATTCAAGGACGCTGGCGCAGATATCGTGCTGGCCTCGCCCAAGGGTGGCCAGCCGCCGCTTGATCCCAAGAGCGACGAGCCCGATGCGCGCACGGCTGCCACCCACCGTTTCCGTGAAGATGCCGAGGCCACCGCCGCGCTTGCTTCGACGCACGTGCTGGCGGATGTCGTGAACGACGACTTCGATGCCATCTTCTATCCCGGTGGTCACGGCCCGCTATGGGACCTGGCCAATGACGAAGACTCCATCCGCCTGATCGAGTCGAACTATGCCGCAGGCAAACCCCTCGCATTCGTCTGCCACGCGCCGGGCGTGCTGAGCCAGACGCGCACGGCGACCGGTGCGCCACTTGTCCAAGGCAAACAGGTCACCGGTTTCACAAATAGCGAAGAAGCTGCGGCCGGATTGACCGACGTCGTACCGTTCCTGGTCGAAGACATGCTCATCGCCAATGGCGGCGGCTACAGCAAGGTGGAAGATTGGGCATCGCACGTGGTGATCGACGGCAATCTGGTGACAGGCCAAAACCCGGCCTCGTCGGAAGCCGCTGCCGAAACACTCTTGAGCGTCCTGAAACGACCCAACGTGTCGTGACCGCTGACAACAAGGCTCAGCAAAAACAAACATGATCTCGAAACTTCCACCCTTCGCTGAGTTACTCGACCTTTTGCCGGATGCCGTGTGTGTCGTCGATACAGAGGGCCGGTTCCTGTACGTCAACGCCAGCTTCGAACGCATCCTCGGGTAAGCGCACGACGAAGTGCTGGGTCGGCACACCTTCGACTTCATACACCATGAAGACTTGGCGTTGACCCTGCAGCAGGCCGAAGAGGTGATGGCAGGCGCATTGCAACGCCACTTCCGCAATCGCTACCTGCACAAACACGGGCACAGCGTCGACATCCAATGGTCGGCCCGCTGGTCACCCGAGTACGGGGTGCGCATTGCCGTCGCCCGGGAAGTGACTGAGTTGAGGCGCGCCGAGCGCGAGCTGGAGCATCTTGCCAGCCACGACCTGCTTACCGGCTTGCCTAATCGACTTGGCCTGCAACAGGAAATCGAACGCGCACTGGTTCGTGCGCAAGACGCGGGTGGCAGTCTCGCCTTGCTTTACCTGGATCTGGACGGGTTCAAAGTCGCCAATGATCGCGGCGGCCACGAGGCGGGGGATCGGGTGTTGTGCGAAGTCGCCGACCGGCTGAAGCAAAGCATCCGGCATGGCGACCTGGTGGCTAGAATTGGCGGCGACGAATTCGCAGTGCTGCTGCCGGGATGCCCTGATGCTGCCGCCGCCAGGAAGGTCGCCGACATGCTGCGGATGCGGTTACGCTCGTCCTACTCGATGCCAGACGACACGCTGCACCTGGATGCGAGTTTCGGAGCCGCCTGTTTCCCGCAAGACGGCCGTGACCTGGAATCGCTGCTGGCACATGCTGACAAGGCGATGTATGAAACCAAGCGCCAGCGGGCCGCGGAGGCTGACGGGTACGGCGCGGCTTAGGAGCGCACCTGTGTATTGCCGCTGGATTCTTTTGCCAGGCGCGCGGCGAGCAAGGCGTCCATCTTGGCCACCGGCAACGGTTTGCTGAAGTAGTAGCCCTGCGCTTCGTCGCAACCCTGCTCGCGCAGAAACTCCAGTTGCTCGACAGTCTCGACACCCTCGGCAATAGTCTTCAGTCCGAGACTCCGTGACATGCTGATGATCGCCGCCACGATTGCCCGGTCTTCGCTATCGGTGGTGATGTCCTGGATGAACGACTTGTCGATCTTGAGCTTGTAGACGCGGAATTTCTTCAAATAGTTCAACGACGAATAGCCGGTGCCAAAATCATCGATGGACATGCGGATTCCGCGTTCGTGCAGATTATTCATCACCTGTATCGCGCCCTTGGGGTCGTGCATCGCCACGCTCTCGGTAAGCTCCAATTCGAGCAACTCGGCCGGCAGGCTCGCCTCGGCCAGGATGCTCTTGACCAGGTCGGGCAAGCTGCTATGGCGAAACTGCACGGCCGACAGGTTCACCGCCATGATCATCGGTGGATAACCACGATCCAGCCATTGCTTGAGCTGGTGCACGGCAGTCCTGATCACCCACTCGCCGATCGGCAGGATCAGACCGCAATCCTCGGAAACGGGAATGAACTCCATCGGGGAAATCGCACCCAGCTCGGGATGTTCCCAGCGCAGCAACGCCTCTACACCGATCATCTGGTCGTTGCCGAGGGAAAACTGTGGCTGGTAGTGCAGCTGAAACTGATCCTGCTGCAGTGCTCGACGCATCGCATTCACCAGCTGCATGTGCCGGGTCGCATCGGCCTGCATTTCGGCCGTGAAGAAGCGAGAGCCGTTGCGGCCATCTTCCTTGGCCCGGTACATGGCCGTGTCTGCACTTCGCAACAGCGACTCCAGGCTCTCGCCGTCATGCGGATAGATGGCGATGCCGATGGAGGCGGTAACAATCAGGGCATATTGCTCGACCTGGTATGGCAGGGCGATCGCTTCCAGCAATTCGTTTGCGATCTTTGCCGCCGCCTGTGCATCCGTGTCTGGCAGCACCAGGATGAATTCATCAGCGCCCAGCCGTGAGACGGTATCGGACTCGCGAAGCACGGTTTTCAGCCGCGCACCGACTTCGATCAAAAACGCGTCACCTACACTGTGGCCCAGCGTGTCATTGATCTCCTTGAAGCGGTCCAGGTCGATGAATATCACTGCCAGATGACCGTTACTGCGCTTGGCCATGCTGATCGCATACTGCACGTGATCGGCGAGAAGGTTGCGATTTGGCAGCCCGGTCAACGCATCGAAATTGGCCAGATACTGGATCCGTTTTTCGGAATACTTGCGTTCGGTGATGTCGCGACTGATCCCGAGCAAGGACACGATCTTTCCGTCCGCATCGCGCATCGGCGCCGCATGGGTTTCAAGCCAGCGCCGCGTACCCTTTCGCCCGACGATCTCGAACTCCAGCATGCCGCTCTCGCCATTCATCACGCGTTGGTGCAGCTCCATGAAGGGCTCACGATGTTCGGGCAGCAGGAACGCAGGCAAGCTGCGACCCCTGGCCTGCTCGATCGAGTCCACCTCCAGCATGGCCAGGCCGGCTGCGTTCATTTCGAGCAGCTCGCCGCCCTGCCCGATCACCTTGACGCACTCCGGTTCGGTTTCGATGATCGTGCGCAGGTGCAACTCACTTGCGCGCAGCTTTTCACTGCTGAGCTTGCGATCGGCTTCACTGGCAAATCGATCCAGCGCAAAGCTGATGTCCGCCGCCATTTCGATCAGCAGGTCTTGCGCGGCCTTGTCGAAGGCGTCGCACCATTCCGAATACACCGCCAAGGCACCGACCACGACGCCCCGCTGATACAGGGGTAGCGAAGCTGATGCATTCCAGCCCATGCTGGCTGCTCTTTCCCGCCAGGCCTCGGTGCACGGGTCGTTCAGGAAGTCCTGGCACCAGTAGGGCCGGTTCTCGCGAATGGACGTAGCTGTCGGCCCACGACTTTCCGGGCCGTCGCCATGCAGCGGAATCTCGAGCGAATGGGCATACGCTTCACCCACCCCGAACGACGTAACTCGCTGGATCATGCACGTGGATTCGTCGACCTTGCCAATCCATGCCATGCGCATGCCGCCAAACTCCACCGCGACACGGCAGATCGTCGGAAACAACTCCTCCTCGCTCTCGCACCTCACGATCGCCTGGTTGCATTGGCTGAGCGCGGCATACAGGCGCGTCATTCGCTCAAGTGCCATTTCCGCCGTCATGCGCTTGGTGATGTCGAACATGGTGCCCAGCAACACGTCGGCATCCGAATGGGGATCGCGGGTCAGCTCAGCTTGCGCCTGCACCCAGATGACACGCCCGTCAGCGTGGACGATGCGGTGAATGATGTTGTATTCGTCCAGCCCGAGGATGACTTGCTGCAACGCGTCCTGCACCATTTCCAGATCGTCGGGGTGGACAACTTTCCCGATGATGTCCGGGCTCGCAAATCCCGCCTCACACTGGAGCCCCCAGAGGCGATTCGCCTCGTCCGAGCAGTACATCGCATTGGTCTTCAGGTTCCACTCGAAAAAGCCAAGGCACGCCACCTTCTGCACCGTGACCAGCCGCGCGTCCATTTCCTTCAGCGCCATCTGTTCCCGGTGGCGGCTGATGGCAATGGAAGCCATGTGCACGGCCGACTCCATCAACCACAGATGCCCAGGCCCGGGTAACGCCGGGTGACGGTGGTACATGGCAAACGTGCCCAGCACGCGTCCGCTGCCATCCATGATCGGTTGCGACCAGGCAGCAACCAGCCCCAACGGCATCGCCAGCGCACGGTAGTCGTCCCATAGCGGATCGGTCCTGAGGTCCTCTACGTAAACCGCTTCACCCCGGAATGCCGCCGTCCCGCACGACCCTGCATGCGGCCCGATCGGCTGCCCGTCGACAGCGGCTATGAAATCGGCAGACAGGCTTGGCGCCGCCCCGTGGCGCACATGCACGCCATCGTCATCCAGCAGCAACACCGAACCGAGCATGCCCGGTGACTGGCCCTCGATCGCGCCGACCAGGGTATCCAGAATCAGCGGCAGCTCGGCCCCGTCGACCATCATCTCCAGCAATTGCTTCTGTCTCTCGAGCCATGTTTCGGCTTGTTTGCGCTCGCTGATATCGCGAACGCTGGCAAATATGACCTGCCCGCCATGCAAGGAGATAGGCTGTGCGTGGATCTCCACGTCGAGCAAGCTGCCGTCACGCCGCTGATGGCGCGATTCGAACATCGCTACACCCGCGAACATGCCATCGAGCCGGGTTGCCGCCGCGTCCCTGAGCTCAGGCGCGGCAAGCTCGGCCGCATTAATCTGACGCAGCTCCTCGACCGCGTAGCCGTAGCACTGCGCCGCCGCCAGGTTCGCATTCAGGATCCGGCCACCCGGTCCAAGGATAAAAATTGGATCAAGGCTCGCATCGAGAATCGCCTGATTCTCGATGCCCGGAAAGCCTGATGCAGTCTTTTCCATGGGTTCTCCCTGATACTCCTTCAAACGACACCACGGGCGAATGCAGGACATGTCGGTCAGTTGCTACAAGTGAGATTCATCCATTGATGTTTGTTGGGTGTGAAAGCGGCTCCCCGAGCGCCCGAGCGCATGGTCCGGTGCCCACGCTACCAGTATCCGCGGCAAAATGGTGGCCGGGACAATTGATCACTGGCGCTGATCACTGGCGCCAATCCTTCGATCGCGCTACCCGCGCAACAGGATGATCGGAAGCGCCACCAGGCCCAACAAGAACAGGATGGCCAGCACACTCAGCGCGACGCGTCCCGGCTCAGCACGCAATACCGATACGAACGTCTCTGCGGTGCCTTCGCGCTTTGCAGCAGCATATTCGTCCCGGGCACGGGCGCCGCGCTGCTGCTGGTAGTCGGCCATCGCGTGCTTGGCGTTCGTGACGTCCGCATCCTCCGTCACCCAGATCCCGCCCGCCGAGACGCCCCACATGCTGGGCTTGGTCTCGTAAAACTCGATTCGGTGCGCATCGAGCAGCGCGCGCACGTCGTCGGCTTCGTCATCGGGTACGTTTCGCAGGTTCAGAAGCAGCTTCGACATGCGCACACAATATAGGGATGGAGGGAATTAAGTTGAAACCCTAATCTGCACGACTGGAACCATCCGGTTCAGTCATTGTTCCTGACGTCATTTTTCGGCGGTTCCAGACCTCCAGCAGCAGACGCGTGATGGCGAAAGTCACCGGCCCCAGGATCAGGCCGGACGAGCCGAACACGATCAGCCCGCCAACGATCGAGACGAAGGCCAGCAACGTGTGCATCTTCAGCCGCCTGCCCACCAGCATCGGGTAGAGCACGTTGTCGATGCCGCCTACCACGATCGACCCCCACAGCACGAGCACAAGCGCCTTGACGTCACTGCCGCCCAACAACAGCAAAATCGCCGCCGGGATCCACACGATGAAGGCACCAAGCACCGGCACTACCGCCAGCAAGCCCATCACGATGCCCCACAGCAGCGGCGCTGGCAGCCCCAACCACCAGAACATCAGTCCACCCAGCGCGCCCTGCACCATCGCGACGATCAGCGTGCCATACACGGTGGCGTGCACGGTGTCGTCCACGTCACCAAACATTCGCGCTGTGTCTGCCGCGGTCAATGGGGAGAGCGACTCGATCGATGCGAGGATGTTGCGACGATCGCGCAGGAAATAGAACAGCAGGTACAAAGTCAGCACCATGCCGATGAGCTGCAATACCGATTCACGCGCCAGCGATGCCATGCTGCCCGTTACCCACGACGTGATCGCGTTGACGGTGTCCGGGAGATCGAACTGGCGCTCTACCCAGCCCGCCGCCGGCGCCAGCAGCGGATAAGCCTCGAGATTCCGGCGCCATTGCCCGGAATCAACCATGGCGGTAACGGCGTCGGCGCCGGTTTTAGCTTCGCCGAGCATCCAGTCGCCGACCAGCATCGCCGGCAACAGCACCACCAATCCCACCAGCAGGACCAGGGTCCCGGCGGCAAGCCCTGGTGAGCGCAGTTTCGGTTCCAGCCAGCGCTGTACCGGCACCAGCAGCAGGGCCAACGCCAGCGCCCATGCGAGTGCTGGCAAGAACGGCGCCGCCATCCTGTAACACAGATACAGGCCGCCGATCGTCAACGCCATCAACACCAGCGAACGGACCTGGCTGCGCGATCCCCATTCGTTGGAATCTTCGGGAGGTGGTAGTGGCCGTTCGGATGCGCTCATGTGTGCCTGGTCAGGAAGTGGAAAACGCGAGCCAGAATCATAGGCGTGACGCAGGGTCACATGGTCGAAGCGAACAGGAAGTGAGAGTTATCGCGCGCGCGACGGAAATCGGCATTTATCTTGGCGAGATCGCGAGGAGAATGGTGTCAGGGCTTGCCTTGCTCACACAGGCGCTCGGCGACTTTTGCCACTTCCTCGCGGTAGGCCTCGGCGTCACCGAATTCCACAAACTCCCTGTAGTGCGGATGCGCACCGACCAGCTTTCGTGCGTGTTTGATCGGGCACCAGAATTGCTCCGTCCGCGAAGCGATCTCGCGGACATAGCCAATCAATCCGTTTCCGTAGGAGCAATACGCACAGTTGAGTTTCTCCAGCACGTTCAGGTATGCAAGGTAGCGACGGTCGAAGACCATGTAGTCACGGCGCTTCACCTTGGGGATGCCGTACACCGGAAAGCACACGGCCTGGTAGATCGTGACGAACACGTCCAGAAGCACAAACGGGACGATTAGCAGGTAAATGAGCGGCGCCGTCAGCGCGATCAACGGCCTGGCGCCCACGATGTAGCGGAGCAGGCGCGTCTTCATCTCGCGGTGCCGTTTCAACACTGCCTTGTCGAATTCGATCTTTCCATCCTCGATGCGTACATGCAGCTCGGCGCGCGCCAGCGCCATCTGCACTTCAAGCTCCGCCTCCATGGTGCGGATGCCATGCAGCAGCTCTTCGATTTTCGGATTCATTGCACAGCCTGATGCGGAGACGTAAACGGAATAGCGCCTGCGCACTCTGGCCCCTTTTGCGCAAGCTGTCTGGAAAACAGGGAAAAAGTGGACTTTGGTTGCCCAGCGGCCTCAGCCCCGATGCCAACTGAAAAGAGTCCACTCTGATTTTTTTGTTTTCCGGCTACCCTTCGCTTCACACCGTGTGGAAAGATGCGATAACCAGCTTCGAGTTCGTGTTCGGGATGATCTCGGTGATCACCTCACTGGCGCTGACCCGCCTGTTGAGCGGTTGCGTGGGTTTGTACCGGCACGCCGAACATATCCGCTTCTCCTGGCGGCGTGCGTGCTGGACCGCCATGGCCTTCATGTTGCTGCTGGGCAATTGGGCATCGTTCTGGAAATTTCGCGATATTCAAGCATGGCGAGCAATCGACGTGCTCAGCCCACTGATTCTTCGTCGGCGTGCTGTATGCGTTCTGCGATCTGGTCATGCCGGATGAACCGAAGCAAGGCCAGGTGCTGGACCTGCGCGATTACCACGCTCGGCAAGGCCGGCGTTACAAGACGATGCACCTGGTATTCGCAGTAGTGGCGTTGCTGGTCATCGCACACCAGAGCCGCGACTTCAGCGAGTGGCTCGCCGCATCGGCCTTCGCGCTTATCGCGGCGACGTGCACCGTTGTCGCGCTGCGGACCCGTCGTGTCTGGCTGGATACCCTGGCAGCGATCGTGCTGGTCGCGATGGCGCCTATCTTCCTGTGGATGAAGCTCAAGGGCCTGTCCGGGTAGCAGGGATTGTCCCTGACACTTTTTTTCATGCAACGACCACGAGAGTTTCGCCGATACGAAAAGCCCGCCAATCGGCGGGCTTTTCGCTTGCTCAATGGCCTCTTCCGGGATCGGGTACTGCAGCGGGTGCAGGGGTCGACGAAGCCGTGTGCGCAGGGCGGTCCATATTGCTTATATTGGGCATCGACGGTCGTTCATAACCGCGCCATGAGTCAGGCTGGTCATGGCGATCGGGGATGTACTCCCGGCGACTCCTGGAGTTCTGACTGGCGAGTGCAAGTTGGCGACCGTCCGTGTGGACCCAATACCATGAGCCGGGCGGTACGGGCGCTGTCGACACATAGGCAAACTTCACATCGTAGTCGCCATCAGGGCGCGGCGACGCGTGCAGCGCCAGATTCATGACGAACTGGCTGGACGTCGGGTGTCCCTTCTTGTCGATTGCCGGCGCGGTAATCATCTCGTCCAGGTTCGCGCGAAGCAGTCGCCTGAGCTTGGGTGGAAGTTCCGTTGCTGGCGACGCACTGGTGACCTTGCCATGCGAGTCCACCTGCACCAGCACCGGCAGCACCTTCGGTATGAATTCGCTGAGCGAGCCTGATCCAGCGGCTGCCATGCCAGTGGCAATGATCAGCGCGCCAAGTGCAAGCGATCGTTGGAAAGTCTTCATCGGATACATCCTGTTCGGGTAGCCCTTTTGACTGCTTTCGTAGTTGAGCCAATGTCCTCCGAGTGGCAATGGGTGTCAAACCACGCCAAGCGCGGAGCTGAACCAAGTCAGGGGGCAGGGTCGACTTTTCCAGCGTGTTTCGAGGCCGAGGTTGCCTGGCAATAAAAGTCGACCCTGACCCCTTATTTTAGTTTTTATATACCCGGTGCGCCCAATTGAAAGCGCGGGTGGGCAGCCGCGAACTCGGGTATCGCAAACAGACTCTCGCCTACAGCGGCGGTGCGTGGAAACTCCACAAGATCAACGCCAAAACGCGCGACACCAACAAGATGGCTGGCAAGTGCCAAGTCGGCGATGCTCAGCGCGTCGCCGTGGCTGCGCGTGGCGCCAGGCGCAAGTTGTGCTTCGTAAGCGACAAGACCCTCGCGAAACCAGTGCGCAGACCAGGCCCGCCCTGCTGTCTCATCCGATCCGAATTGCGTGACCAGTCTGGCCTGGACGCGTGGCACCACCAGAGGATGCGTGTCCGCGGCTGTCAGCAAAAAAAGAGAACGCACCTTGGCGCGCCCTTCTGCATCGGAAGGCAGAAGCGGCAGTGTCGGGTAGGTTTCATCCAGCCATTCCAGGATGGCCAGGCTTTGTGTGAGCGGCTGGCGCGTACCGCCTTCCAGGGCTGGCACCGCACCGGCCGGATTAAGCTTCCGGAACTCTGGCAAGTCATGCTCGCCCTTGCTCAGGTCATGGGCACGTTCTTCGAACGCGACACCCTTCAAATGAAGGGCAATGCGCACGCGGTAGGTAGCAAGCGACAACCAAAAAGAGTGGAGGATTAACATGTTTGCGTTTACGCGCCCAGCGTCCGCAGGAACTTGCGGATACGCGCGGCGTTGGCGCCCACGTCGCTCATACCGACACGGGATACCGAACGCACGTCGACCCGGCTACCGGCAGCATCGGGCTCGATCCGGATCACCACGTCGTCCTTGAAACCGAACCAGAACGTGGTGTCCGTGGCCTCGATGCGTCCGGCAGTTCGATCAATCGATACGATCTCCCAACCAAGCCCGCGCGCGGCCTGTTGCGCACGCTCGAACGCCTGTGCAGGTGCAGCGTCCATCTGATGCGTTTGCAGGTCGGGGTACGCAGCAATTTGCGCCGCCGCTAGCTCCGGTCCGCCGTACTCGGCCGAATTCGGCGCATCGGCGCGCAGCGGCAATATCGCGACGAATTCGGGTGGGCGTTTGGTGTCGGTGCTGATGTCATGGATCGGCGGCACCGAGCGGGCCCGTTGCATCCCGCTCCACGGCACGAACGCCACACCCAGTCCCAGCACCAGCGCCACCACCAGGCCGGCCAATCCACGGCGACGGATGCGGGGCAACAACAGCATCACCAGCGCCAATCCAGATGCAGCCAACCCGGTGTATGCCGCCCACTTCAGCAGTTGGAAGCCGGTACGGAATTCCCACAGGTCCAGGCGCGTACCCGGGCCTGATACCAGCAGCAGCAGGAACGCGATGATGCCAAGCAGAACGGGGATGTATGCGGGCTTCATGGAGACCTCGAGTCGTCTGGAAAAATTGGTGCCTGGGACACTCTAGACCATGCTGCGCTCAGCCTGGCTTGATCGCTACTTTCAGCACGCCATCGCGCTGATGGCCGAACAGCTCATACGCGGCCACGATGTCGTCGAGCTTGAAATGGTGGGTGACCAATGCGCCGAAGTCCGCGCGGCCCGAGGCCACGACGTCCATGAGCCGTCGCATGCGTTCCTTTCCGCCCGGGCACAGCGCCGTGTTGATGCGGTGGTCGCCCAGGCCGGCGGCGAACGCAGACAGCGGGATTGTCAGGTCGGTGGAATACACGCCCAGGCTCGACAGCGTGCCGCCGGGCTTGAGTACGCGCAGTGCCGATTCAAACGTACCCTGTGTGCCCAGCGCCTCGATTGATGCGTCCACTCCCCGGCCACCGGTGAGCTTCATCACCTCGTCCACCACGTCGCACTCATGGATGTTGAGGGTGATGTCCGCGCCCATCGCCTTCGCAATGCCGAGGCGATGGGCGTTGCCATCGATGGCAATGATGGTCGACGCCCCCAGCAACCGCGCCCCGGCGGTGGCGCACAGGCCGATCGGCCCCTGCGCGAACACGGCCACCACGTCGCCGATGCGGATGTTGGCGTTCTCGGCGCCGCGGAACCCGGTCGACATGATGTCCGGGCACATCAGCACCTGCTCGTCGCTCAGGCCGTCTGGGATCGGCGCCAGGTTGCCCTGCGCGTCAGGCACCAGGACGTACTCAGCCTGGGTGCCATTGATCAGGTTGCCGAAGCGCCAGCCCGCCGTGGCCTTGTAGCCATGGCAGCCGCAACGACCGCTGTCGATCAGGTAACTGCCGTCCTGCGAGGGCACGCCGTCCTGCGCCGCGTAGGAATTGAAGTTCGGGCAGATGGCGCCAGCGATGACGCGCTGGCCCTCGCGGTAGCCAGTGACCGCACTGCCGAGCTTCTCGATAATGCCCACCGGTTCGTGGCCGATGGTCAGGCCCTTCGCCACCGGGTATTCACCCTTGAGGATGTGGATGTCTGTACCGCAGATGGTGGTGGTGGTGATGCGCACCAAGGCATCGTTGGGACCGACCTCGGGGATGCGCTTGTCGGCCAGCTCGATGCGGCCTGGGGCCACGAAAATTGCCGCTTTCATCATGGTCATGACGTATGCCTCGCTGGGTTTGGACCGAGACTACGCAGGTTGCCTGTCCGGGAAATTGATGCAGATCAGGGGTGGCTGTCGCATCGCGCCAAGCGGGTAATCCCGTTTTGTTAGCGCAGGCACGGGCTAACGCCCAACCGAACGCTCCACAATGATGCGTACAGCCAGCCATTGGTTATTGCCCACTTGTCGCGCCTGTATACGCACGATGTCGCCGCGCTGCAGGTTCTCCGGACGGTAGCTGCGACCTTGGTATTCGACCGTGGTGCGGGCGTCGTAACCCACCTGCACGTCGTTGCCATAACCGGCGCCGTCGAGGCGGATCAGGCGCGCCCGCGTATCGACGCGGGCGACCGAGCCGCGCAGGTCGTTGCCGTAGCCGCCACTGTTACCGCCGTCACGGACATTGCGCACGAGCTCGATCGAGCGTGCCCAGAGTTCGAGCCCCGACTGCACGGCATCGATGCGGATCACGTCGCCACGCTCCAGGCCTTCGACCGATTGCTCGCGCCCTTGGTAGACCAGGCGGGTGCGCTGGTCGTAGCGCACTTCCATCCGCTGTGCGCGGCCGGAGCGTTGGTCGTCGACGACCATGAAGATTCGGTTGTAGCCGGGATCGACGCGCTCTACGGTGCCCTGCAACTGGCTGTTGGGCTGCGAGGGGTAGCCCGGTGCGGGCTGCCCGTAGCCGCCGGTATTACTTCCATAGCCGCCGGTGCTGCCATAGCCGCCCGGGGTGACGCAGCCGGCGAGCAGCAGGAGAACGCTCGTGACCAGCGCCAGGCCGAAGCCGCGGATTGTGTCGTTCATGGAATGCTCTCAAGGTCTCAAGAGCCCCATATGTACCCAGAGCTCGTGAACGCGGGGTCATTGCCGTGCGGTGCGACCGTGTGGCGCGTCGAACTTGATGGCTCGTGGCGCCTTAGGAAATCCCACGACCGACCTCACTGCTAACCTAAGCGCTGACCTGCACGCCCTTCCAGAATGCCACCCGTCCACGGATCTGCTCAGCCGCCTGCTTCGGCTCTGGGTAGTACCAGGCCGCATTGGCGTTGACGGCATCGCCCAGCACGACGTCGTAGTAGTGCGCGGTGCCCTTCCATGGGCAGATGCTGGTGTGGTCGGAGGGGCGGAAGTACTCGCGCACCAAGGCGTCGGCCGGGAAATAATGGTTGTTCTCAACTATGACGGTGTCGTCACTATGGGCCACAACGGTGTCGTGCCAGGTGGCGGTCTTCATAACATGGCTCCTGAAAAAGTAAGCGGACAAGTCCAGTAAGGAGACGGAGGAAATCAATCCTGACGCCTGCCCGTGGAATCCGGGTCAGTCCAAACCTTACCCTTTATTCGTGTTTTTTATGCTCACAGCCGGTGAAGACCCCGGCTAGTTTTCTGCTGACACTGGGCGCACGAAAGTTACCGCCCGCCCGCACGATGAATTCCCCTACCCATGCTTAGGCCGTCGCCCAGGCACACCCATGCCGCTCCGCTGTCATGAATGCCGTCTACGCTGTGCTAAACCCCATTCCCTTCGGTTGCTTCGTCGCAGCGCTGGTGTTTGACGTGGTCTATACCAACAGCACGTAGATCATGTGAACCAAGGCTGCTGCCTGGCTGATCACGATTGGCTTGCTGGAGGCCATCCTGCCGCGCCTCATAAACCTGGCGCAGGTACGGATCACCTTGTGGCGCTTGTCGAGCTCCGCCGAGCACATCGACTTCTGGCTCAACGCTGCCGCGATTGACACCGCCATCTTCAATGCCTTCGTGCATAGCCGCGACGCGTATGCCGTGGTGCCCGCGGGGCAATGGCTGTCATTGCTGACCGTCGCCCTGATCGCCTTGGGCCATGTCATCACCGCGACTGGCGTCGAGCTTGCCGGCCGTGTGCTGGCCAGCCCCCCCATGGGCGGACCACAGGATGATGATGGCTGGTGGGACAACCTGCTCAATACCTACCGTCGCTTCGATGCTGAAGACGCCCCGGGCATCGCGCTGCACGCGCGTTTCCGCAATGTGAGCGCGCAGACGGTGACCGATGCAGAAGGTTTCTATCGTGTTCGCCTGGAGACCGATAACGCAACAAGCGATGCGCTCTGGGAAAACGCCAGCGTATCGCTTGCGGATGGCAGCCTGTTGACGCCGCAACCGGTGCTGCAGGTCGGCCCCGATGCGCAGTTCGGCGTGATCTCCGACATCGACGATACCGTCCTGCAAAGCAGCATCCTTGACTGGAAAACCGCCGCGCAACTGACCTTCCTGCACAACGCCCGTACCCGCAAGCCCCTGCTCGGGGTTGCGGCGCTTTACCAGGCATTGCAACTGGGTACGCGGGGCAAGGTCGCCAATCCGATCTTCTACGTATCCAATTCACCCTGGAACCTGTATGACCTGCTGGATGATTTCCTCGAGCTCAACGGCATTCCATACGGTCCGATCTCACTGCGGCGTCTCGGGTTGCGCGAGCACGAGATCCTCGGCCCCGGCGGTGGGCAGAAATTCGAGCGCGTGCGCCATCTGCTGCAGCGCTACCCCACCCTACGCTGGGTATTGCTGGACGACTCAGGCCAGGCGGACGCCGAGGTCTACAGCCGGATTGCGCATGAATACGGCGAGCGCGTCATCGCGATATACATCCGCGATGTCGACTTGGAGACGCAGACCGCCCGCGATATCTTCGTTGAAAGTTTCGTCGAAAAGCTGAGCAGTACAAAGGTGCCGATGTTGCTGGCAGGCGACAGCTTGGTCATTGCGCAGCATGCACTGGGTGCGGGGTTGATCGCCGCCGACGCCATTGATGCCATCACCCACGAGGTCAAGCGCGACCAGCAGCGCGCCACCCAAGGTGAAGCCTCGTTGGATGCGATCAAGGATGACGTCAAGGACACGATGACAGTCAATCAATGAAGGCAAACAAGAATGTGCCAGCTGGAGACAAACACGCATGCACAGCAATAAGCAGGCCGACGAGCACGAGAAAGAGCAGGCCGACGAGCAGGAAGAAGCGGTGGTCCGGAAAAACCTCGAAGAGGCGTCCGGCAGCGGATTCTCCCTGTCCGACCATGAGCACGAGACAGTGGAGGACAGCAGCCCGCCGCGCGCGGCGGTGCTGCACGAGATCATCCGCCGCCGCGGCCAGGAGGAGCTGTCGCGCGGAGTCGCGGCACTCGCCTGGTCGGCGCTGGCCGCCGGCTTGTCGATGGGTTTTTCATTCGTGGCACGGGCCGTGCTGCACCGCTACGTGCAGGATGTTCCTGCGGGATTCCTGATCGAAGGCTTCGGCTATACCTTCGGCTTCATCGTGGTGATCATTGCCCGCCAGCAACTATTCACCGAAAACACGCTGACCGTGGTCTTGCCGGTCATGACCGCACCCAGCTGGCGCAAGTTCGGCCGCCTGTTCCGGCTGTGGGGCGTGGTGCTGGCCGGTAATCTGCTCGGGGTTACGCTGTTTGCACTTGGACTGCTGCACCTGCATCAGTTCGATGCCGCCACGCAGGCGTCGTTTGTCGACATCGGTCGGGAGCTGATGCATAACACGCCCTTCGAGATGTTCACCAAAGGCGTGCTCGCGGGCTGGATCATCGCGATGATGGTCTGGATGATGGCCGCCACCGAACAGTCGCGACTGCTGATCATCATCCTCTGCACCTACCTGATCGCGATCGGTGGCTTCACCCATATCGTCGTCGGCTCCGCCGAAGCGATGTACATGGTGTTTGCCGGCCAGATCTCGCTGGCTGATGCGGTATTGCGCTTCGCCCTGCCCACGCTTGCCGGCAACGTGGTCGGCGGCAGCCTGATTTTTGCCCTGATCAGCCACGCACAGGTGCGCAGTGACGTTCGCTAGGCGACATGACCTGTCCCTCACTCCGGATGCGCTACAACACCACTCTTCACCCCGCACGGACGATGACGATGACCACGCACAAGGAACTCAAGGCGAAATTTTGGGAGGCCCTGGACAAGGAACGCACCGCTATGCTGGGCTGCAGCGGTGTCTACCCAAAGCCGATGACGGCCCAGGTCGAGGAAGGCAATGGCCCGATGTGGTTCTTCACCGCACGCGAAAACGATCTTGCCGAAGCCACCACGCGCAAGCCGCAGCAGGGCCTGCTGCTGTTCACCAGCAAGGGCCATGACCTTTTCGCCACCGTCGGCGGCAGCTTGCGCCAGGACAACGACCGCAAGGTGATCGATCGCCTGTGGAATCCCTTCGTCGCTGCTTGGTACACCGGCAAGGACGACCCCAAGCTGCGCCTGTTGCGCTTCGACCCGGACACGGCGGAAATCTGGCAGAACTCCTCAAGCTTGCTGGCTGGCATCAAGATGCTTGTCGGCATTGATCCCAAGAACGATTACCAAGACGACGTGGCGAAGGTTCGCATGGGCAAGGGCTGACACGCGGCGGTTCCAGGCGCTTCGCCAGCCTGGACTTGGCTAACTCGCAAAAGGGTACTTGGCTTCGCTCCTGATGATCGATTGCATCTGCATGCTTTGCAAAACGACCTCGAACGGCGCTTGCACATGGCTTTTGCTGGTGGTCGGCCCAATTGCCACGCAATAGGTCGTCCCCGAAACCCGTGTTGGAGTCGGCTTTGTTGTTCGATTACTCCGCCAACGCCTTGACCAGGTCGAACAGGTAATCGCGGCCGACGCAGACCGCGCGCACCTCGAGCCGTTCGTTGAGGCCGTGGACGCCGTTACCGTCGGGATCGCCCCACGCACCGGGCACGCCGTAGGTCGGGATTCCCACCGCCGACAGGTAGAGCCCGTCGGTTGCGCCGGTCGATATCGACGGGATCACCGGCACGCCGGGGAAGTACTTCGCGCTCAGCGTTTCCATCGGGCCGATGATGGCCGGGTCGAGCGGGGGCGACGTGGCCAGTGGCTTGTCCTTGCGCGCCTGCTCGATCGAGATGGCCGGATTGCCGATGACCCTGGCCAGTTGCTCCTGAATCTCGGTTGGCGTATGGCCGGGGAAGATGCGGCAATTGACATTGGCATCGACCCGCTGCGGCAACGCATTGAGCGCATGGCCGCCGTCGATCATCGTCGCCACGCAGGTCGTGCGCAGCATCGAATGTAAGCCCTTGTCTGTATTGACCATAGCGGCTGCCTTGGCATCGTTGGGGTCCTTCACCAGCGCCACCATCGCCGCCCCCATCGCGCCCTTGCGCGCGGCGCCAGCGCGCGCGAAGAACACGCGGGTGGTGTCGTTGAACTCGGCCGGGAACTCGTGCTCGCGGATTTTCAGCAGCGCGTCGGATATCGCGTAGAGCGCGTTTTCGCGCACCGGCTGCGAGCTGTGCCCGCCGGGGTTGGTGGCGACGAGCTTGTAGTCCTGATAGATCTTCTCGCCGACCTGGATCGACTGCGCGACGATGTGGCCGTTGCCGTCGGTGTCCCCGCCGCCGCCTTCGTTGAGCGCAAAGGCCGCGTCGATCAGCTCGCGCTTGTTGTTGGCGAGGTACTGCGCACCGTTGAACGCGGTGTCGGTCTCCTCGCCACAGGTCAGCGCCATCTTGACCGTGCGCTTGGGCTTGTAGCCGCCCTGTTTGAAGCGAATCAACATATCGGCCCAGGTTGCCGCCATCATCTTGTCGTCGGCTATGCCGCGCGCGTAGTAGTAGCCATTCTCCTCGATCAGGGTGAACGGGTCGCGCACCCAGTCGGCGCGCTTGGCCGCGACCACGTCGATATGGGCCAGCAGCAGGATCGACTTGAGGGCCTTGGACGTGCCGGGATAGACGGCAACGATTCCGCCCTCCTTCGGGTGATCGGGCACCGAGAACAACGTGACCTGGTCGTCGGCAAAGCCCGCTGCCTTCAATCGCGTCGCGATTTGTGCGGCGGCCTGGGTGCAGTTGCCGTTGGTGACCGTGGTGTCGGTTTCGACTAGTTCCTTGTAGAGCTTGAAGAATTGTTGCTGGTCGGGACGCAGCGCGTCCATCGTGCCGGTCGGCACCTGTGCCGCCACCGGACCCGCCACGAGCGCTGCTGCAGCGAGCGCAAGAACTGCTGACTTCATGACCATCTCCTCTTGAGTTGTGCCCCAGATGCGATTCTTGCAGAAATTGCCCCGTGCACCACTTTTTGTCCGGCTGCGCCGCCGGGGAACGTATAGTTCATAGGGAATGGCGGGCACGGTGCGCGCCCACGAATCACGGAGAGATGTGATGGGTCTTATTCAGGCAGTAACAGGTGCGGTCGGCGGCATGCTCGGCGACCAGTGGAAGGACTTCTACACGGTTCCGGCCGGGTTGCCGTCGACGGCGGCGCTGTTCGCCGCGGTGCCCCACGGCACCAATGCCGGACGCGGTTCGAATACGAGCGCTTCCTCGAACATCATCACCAATGGTTCGAAGATCGTGGTTCCCGAAGGTTACGGGCTGCTGCTGTTCCAGGATGGCGCGATCACCGGCTTCGCTGCGGAGGCAGGCGGCTACGAATGGCGATCAGACGACCTCAACTCGAAGTCGATCTTCTCGGGCGATGGCCTTGTCGATTCGCTCATCAAGCAGAGTTGGGAGCGTTTCAAGTTCGGCGGCCAGCCGGGTTCGCAGCAGGCCGCCTTCTTCGTCTCGCTGAAGGAACTGCCGGACAACCGCTTCGGTACGCAGTCCGAAATCTACTGGGACGACGGCTTCCTGAACACCCAGGTCGGCGCGGTCACGCGCGGCTCCTACACGATGAAGATCGTCGATCCGATCCTGTTCGTGAAGAACTTCGTGCCTGCAACGTATCTGCAACCCGGCCAGGTCTTCGATTTCACTGACATCGACAATGCCGCCGCCAGCCAGCTCTTCAACGAAGTGGTGGGTTCGCTCGCACCGGCTTTCAGCCTGTACACGAATGATCCGAGCAAGGGCAATCGCATCACCAAGCTCCAGCAGGATTCAGTCGGCTTTGCCAAGAGCCTGTCCGACGCGGTGGAGAATGCCTATCAGTGGAAGTCCGATCGTGGTCTGGCCATCGTCAAGACCGCCATCATTTCCATCGAATACGACCCGAACACGCGGGAACTGCTCAAGACCGTGCAGCGCGCCGACGCGTTGTCCGGTTCGCGCGGCAATTCCAATTTGCAGGCCAGCGTTGCCGCGGGCGTCCAGTCAGCGGGCGAGACCGGCGGAGCGGCGGGCGTCATGGGCATTGGCATGGCGACGGGCATGCTCGGCGGCATCGGCAGTTTGCAGCAGCCGGTTGCGCCGGCCGCGCCAGCTGCCGACGATCCGATCGCCAAATTGAAGAAGGCCAAGGAGATGCTTGATCTCGGCCTGATCACCCAGGCCGATTACGACGCAGCAAAAACCAAAGCGCTCGGTCTCTAAGTCGCGTACCGCGCAACTACCCATGTCGAACGCCAATAGTCCGCCGCCACCAACCGGCCCCGGGTCGCCGCTGGACGTGCCGCCGCCACCGGGCAGTTTCCCGATCGACCCGGCCACCCTGCCTGAACCGATCCGCGACGAAGTATTGGCGCCCGACCCGGTTGCCATCGATACAGCCGCCGACGAACTCAAGGACGGCCTCAACCGCTGCCCGAAATGCGGCTCGACCGAAATCCGGCAGAAACCCGGCACCGACTTGCTGATCTGCCTGTTCTGCCGCAACGAATGGCACGGCGAGAGTGTCGAAGAGGCATTCGGGCTCGGCGAGGGCATCGACCAGCTCAAGGGCACGATCATCGCGTCCGGGGCGCAGGATATCGCCGCCGACGCCGCCAGTCTGATGACCTTCAAGTGCACCGCCTGCGGCGCTGAGGTGACCGTCAATACCGAAAGCGCGATGACCGCGCGGTGCCACTGGTGCCGCCACGTCTTCGGCGTCAACGAGCAGGTGGCGAACGGTGCGGTGCCAGATGCCGTACTGCCCTTCCACATCAAGAAGGACGACGCGGTCGCGCGCATCCGCCAGTTCGTGGATAAGCGGCGTTTGTTTGCGCTGAAGGCGTTCAAGGAACAGTTCACGCCCGAAAACGTCATCGCCGTCTACTTGCCTTACATGATCGTCGATGGCAACACGAGCGTCGACGTCGTCGGCGAAGGCGAAATCGAGACGCGCCGTTATACCGAAGGCAGCGGGGACAAGAAGAAGACCTACTACGATGCCGACGTGTACAAGGTGGAACGGCACGTGGACTTCACCGTGGACGACCTGCCGCTGGAGTCCTCCACCGAACGCGGCAACCTGGACACGCGCACCAACACCAACAACATCATCAACACGATCCTGCCATTCGACACCAAGAATGCGGTGAAGTGGAATGCGTCCTACCTGATGGGCATCACTTCGGAGAAGCGCAACCAGGACGTTGAACACCTGCGGCCGCGCCTTGAAGACCAGTTGCTGTCGATCGCCCGTTGTGAAGTCGAAGCATCGGTCGGTCGCTACGACCGCGGAGTGCGCTGGCAGCAGGAACGCCTCAGCGTACACGGCACTCGCTGGGTGTCGATGTATCTGCCAGTATGGCTTTATTCGTACCACCAGCCGGGCAGCAACGGCGGCCTGCTGCATTACATCGCGGTGAACGGTCGCACCGGCGAGACCATGGGCAGCGTGCCGGTGCAGCAGTGGAAGCTGCTGCTGGCCGCGCTCACCGTCGGCAGCTTTCTCGAAGTCATTGCACTCTGGATCGTGGGGAACTCGTCATGAGCGACGATGGCGGACTAGCGATACTCCTGCTCGGCCCGGCCGGCGCAACGGGGCTGTATTGGGCCTTGTACCGCTATTACCGCAACACCGACAAATCGCACGCGTTCGAGCACGAAACCGCCGTCGAGGCCAAGCCGGTGACCGGCTCCGACCAGGACATGAAGGTAGACGAGGTGAAGGGCACAAGGGAGACACGCATACGTGGCGACAACGTGCGTGAGTACCGCAAGCGGGTGCAGCGTGACCAGAGCGACACCAGCTGACTAACCCGGGTCAGGCAACATTTCGCCGATGCAGGCTCCCTTGGCGGTGCGTTACAGACAGACATGGGTCTCTGAATCCTCTGGGCCTCTTAGCCATAGCTCGCGCGATGGCGGTCGAGCGTACTCCTCACTTTTTCGAGTGCCAACGCCACTTCCTCTTCAAATCCACCCGTAGGCATCGTTCGGACGGCGGAATGCGCCGCGCATACGATGCGCGTGTCGGCCCAGTCCGCGGCAAGCGCACGCGCCCACGCTGCGTATGCGTCCGCCGCGCCGGCCTCTGCCTGCAGCGCTCGCCCCAACATCGGGTGCATGCGCAATGACGACACCGGAAACACACGACGCAGAAACCCGGGTGCAGCGATCACGTTGAACGTGTCGTCCACATGGACAATACCCGTCTGCCGATGTCGCACCAGCACGGACGCCACGTGCACGCGCTCGTCAGCAGACACGAAGTCCACGCCGTCGGGCACGGACAGGTCAAACAGATCCGCCAGCGGATGGTCATCATTCCACTCCTCCACGGGCTCCCTACTCCACGGCAACGCCGGGGCCAGCTTGTGGTGACGGGCCGTGCCGTGCAGTGTCGCGCCCGGAAACAGCCGATGCGTGGCCTCCACGTGCAGGGTGTGGAACGGGTGCACGTTCACCACCGCACTCACCCGCTCGCCGTTATCGGTGAGCTTCATGACCGAGGCGCGCTTGGATTCATCCAGGCCGCAGCCATCGATCACTACAAAACGACCATCACTGCGCTGGACCAGGGACATCTGCGTGCCGATGTCGAGTATCCCGCCAACGCGGTGCACACCACGGATGTTCCAGAATGTGTCAGCAAGTTTTTCCATGAGCGCAGGATAGGCGGTAGGCGTTAAGGCGCGGTGGACCCTTTTTTAACTCAATCTGACGGAGGCGATATGGCCAGTATGCAAGCCATCGAAATCACCCAGCCCGGAGCGGCGGACGTACTGCAACTCACCAAGCGCAGCATCCCCCGGCCCGGGCCGGGAGACGTGCTGATCAAAGTGGCGGCGTCCGGGATCAATCGACCGGATGTGTTCCAGCGCCAAGGCAACTACGCGCCGCCACCTGGCGCTTCGGATCTGCCCGGGCTGGAGGTCGCCGGTGAATTGGTCGAGGGGGATTTCGGGAGCGACAATCCGTTCGGTCTCAAGCAAGGTGACGCCGTCTGTGCGTTGCTCACGGGTGGGGGATATGCCGAATACGCCGTGGCACCACTGCTGCAGTGCCTGCCGGTACCCAAGGCCCTGACCTTGGTCGAAGCCGCTGCGCTGCCGGAGAACTACTTCACCGTATGGAGCAACGTGTTCAATCGCGGACGCCTGTGCAGCACTGTTGGCGGCATGCCTGAATCCCTGTTGGTGCAAGGCGGATCAAGCGGCATCGGCGTCACCGCCATCCAGTTGGCGCATGCGTTCGGTCACCAGGTATTCGCAACTGCGGGCACTGCGGACAAATGCGCGGCTTGCCAAAAACTGGGCGCACACGCCATCAACTACCGCGAGCAGGATTTCGTCGAGGAAGTGAAAAAGCACACGAACGGCCGCGGCGTGGACGTGATCCTCGACATGGTCGCCGGCAACTACGTGCCGCGCGAGTTGGAGCTACTTGCCGAAGATGGCCGCTTGGTGTTCATTGCCACCTTGGGCGGCAAGCATGCCGACATCGATGCATCGCTGATCATGCGACGACGGCTGACCCTGACCGGTTCCACGCTGCGCGCCCGGCCCATCGCGTTCAAGGCTGCGCTGGCCAGGCAATTGCATGAGCACGTATGGCCGCTGCTGGAATCGGGCAAGGTCAAGCCAGTCATCTATAAAGTCTTCCCTGCGCGCGAAGCGGCCAAGGCGCATGCGCTGATGGAGAGCAGCGAGCATATCGGGAAGATAATGTTGGAATGGTAAGCAGGAACGCACGCATCGCCATCGTCGGCGCCGGATTGAGCGGGCTGTATGCCGCTTCGCTGCTGGAGCGCCGTGGCATCCGGGACTACGTGCTGCTGGAAGCGCGCGATGTGCTTGGCGGCCGCATCGCGTCCTTCAGCGCATTGGGTCACGCGGCGACGGCGGACGCCATCGATCGCTTCGACCTGGGACCGACGTGGTTCTGGCCCGGCTACCAGCGCGAGTTGAACCAGCTCGTCAATGCCCTGGGCCTGGAACAATTCGAGCAATTCGAGACCGGCGACATGCTGGTGGAGCGCTTGTCCGACGAGCCGCCCACTCGTACGCGTGGCTATGTGAGCTCGCCGGCATCGATGCGCCTGATTGGCGGCATGGGCGCACTGATCGACGCACTGCGTCGCGCGCTGGAGCCGGCACGCATCCTCACCGGCCAGACTGTGCGCCGTCTGCGCAGCGTGGATGCGCATGTCGAGTTGGACAGCGAAGACGCCGCCGGCCGCGTCACGACCTGGCGTGTCGAGCATGTGCTGCTGGCGTTGCCGCCGCGCCTGGCCGAGGACCGTATCGAATTCATGCCGGCCTTGCCGCAGGCGCTGGCCCGGCAATGGCGCGGGACGGCGACGTGGATGGCGCCCCATGCCAAGTACATCGCCATCTACGACACCCCGTTCTGGCGCGAGCAGGGCCTGTCCGGCGAGGCCCGCAGCGCACGCGGCCCGCTGGGCGAGATCCACGACGCTTGCATGCCCGGCGGAAGTGCTGCGCTGTTCGGCTTCTTCGGTGTGCCTTCGCGCGTTCGCAAGAACGTCCCCGAGGACGTGTTGCGCACGCACTGCCGCGCGCAGTTCACGCGCCTGTTCGGGCCGCAAGCATCGGCGCCCCGCGCGGAGGTCATCAAAGACTGGGCGCAGGACCCCTACACGGCCACCGCCGCCGATGTCGACGTAGCGGCCCATCACGGCGAGCCCCCCGCAGCCACGGCCGAATCCGGCCCGTGGCACGGACGCATGACCGGCATCGCCAGCGAGTGGTCGCCGCAGTTTCCGGGCTACGTCGCCGGCGCCATCGAAGCCGCGGACCTCGGCGTGCAGGCCGCCCTGGGCGCCATCAGGTTGACACCCCGGTAACCCCTTGCGGCGCATGTTGGGTCAATCTCACCGATTGGAGCACTCCGATGACAAACCCACGCCTGCCACGCAACTTCATTTCACGAACCCACTTGTACCTGGCGCTGCTGGCGACGCTGGCTCTGGGCGCCACCGCATCGGCTGCGGACAACGGCGACATATTCCAGCAGATGGACGCCAACAAGGATGGCCGGATCTCGGCCCAGGAGCATATCAAGGGCGCCGCGGCGAACTTCGCGCGCATGGACGCCAACAAGGACGGCCAGCTGATGGGCGACGAGATGATGCACATGCGCCGCGCGATGATGGATACGCACGCCATGCAAGGCCCCGGCCACCAGATGACGATGATGGATGCCAACCACGACGGCGAGATCACTGCGGCCGAGCACGCGGCCGGCGCGGCGGCGATGTTCGCGCGCATGGACACCAACCATGACGGCCGGCTCAAGGGCGATGAACTCAATCACGGCATGGGCGGCATGCGCGGACCGGACGGCCATCCAGGGATGGGCAATGCGCATGGCGGGCAGCACGTGATGATGGACATGGACGATGCATCGAAGCAGGCGATGCACCACGATACGGACCACGATGCAATGAAGCCGGGCGGTATGGCGCATGACGGGATGGGCTATGGCGGCATGGGCGGCATGATGGATGCCAACCACGACGGCAAGATCACCGCGAAGGAACACGCGGCCGCTGCATCGGCGATGTTCGCCAGGATCGACGCCAACCACGACGGCTATGTGACGCGCGCCGAGTTCGATGCCGGTACGAAGGTCATGCCAGGCGCGCACTGATTCCCGCGCACTTAGCAAGAGGCCGCCCCCGGGGCGGCCTTTTTTATGCAGGACAAAATATGGTCAGGTTCATTTACAAAATAAATGCACCTGACCCCATTCTTGGAATTTTCCCTGCCACCATTTTTCGGTGCGGCTTCACACGGCCTCGCGCCGATCAAAAACCGCCAGGATGCAACGGCGACCGGAGCCGTGGAAACCCATGCTGTCGATCATGTGAATCTCGCATGCGCCATGGCGCAGAAACGTTTCCTCGGTGATCACCGAGAGGTGCCCGGGGCTCAGTTCGACTTCGTTGTACGGCGCATACAGGAACGCAAATCCGCGGCAGGCGCGCAGGACATCATTGATCATCTGCGTCGGATCGTCGAGGTGTTCGATCACATGGCTGCAGACAACAAAGTCCCAATGCCTGGAAGGCAATGCCGCCGACGCAAGCACCTGGTAATTCACATGTGGGTAGTGCATCGCGACCCAGCGCTGCCGCCATGGCACGTGATCCACAGCTTCGACGCGCAGGCGCGACCAGATCAGATTGTCACTGTGGAGCTGCGCCAATAGGTGGGTTCCAGCGGCGGAACCCGCACCGACATCGAGCACGCCAAGCTCATCGGAACGATCATAGTGCCGCACCATCTTGTCATGCAGGAACGGCAGCAGGTCGGCCATGAACTGGATTGACTGCGCACCCGAGGCATATTCGAATTTGCGTCGGTCCGGCTGCGAGTTTTTCGGGTTGGCCTGGAACACGGCATCTTTCATCGCCTCGGTCATCGCGTGCCATTCCGCGCTGAAACGGCGGAAATCCTGCCCATCCAGTGCCTCCACGGAAGGCATCAGCGCGCGCACGCGTGCCAACCCGTCGATCAACGCATTCGCCTGGTCCATGCTCATGTGCCCTTCGCCGCCTCCGCCGCTTGCAGCTTGCCTATCATCCGGAGCACGCGATCAGTCTCCCAGTCGTCTTTCGTATTGTGGATATTAGCCTAGACGCCGCAGCTTGCAGACCTTCTCCTGCCTGCGGGGTGGTGCCCCATAAAAAACCGGCGCCCTGAGGCGCCGGCTGAAAGTATTATTTACTTGATTGAATCAAGGCGTATTGAGCACTGCGCACTTTAATACCTGGCTGAACTCGACACTATTGATGAGCCCTTCTCGGCGCATCTGGTCACCTCGCACGGTCATGCATTTGCTGTAGAGCAACTTGTTGCCCTTCGCCTGCGTGGCGCAAATACCGCTCCATGCTGCAACATTGGCACCAATGATCAAACCGCCGTCGGTAACCGCGTCCACGGATGTATCGCACTTCCCGATCTTGCTGTTGCCCGGGTTGAGCTGCCAACCGATATCCGCGAAGATCGCCGGCGTCACGTCGACGCTGTATTGCGACTGGACATCCGGACTATCGAATGGCTCCATCAGCGCGTTAGGCGTCGCTGCAGTATCGACGTGCGAGAAGGTCGAGCCGCCCGCAACCGTGGTGGGAGAATACAACCGGAGCCGCCCGGCATTGTCGGCACCGGCCAGGAAGTTCGGGTCGAGGATCACACCTCCGGTCGCGGGTGCGCCGGACTTGATACGGCTGCCATCTGCCTGCGACACCATGACGCTTGGAATCGTCACAGTGATCGGTGGAACGCCGCCCATGTCGATCACCCCCGGCGCGTTGTTGGCAATCACCACGCCAATGGCACCACTGCTTTGTGCATTGGCCGCCTTCACCGCAAATCCGCATACGCCACGGTCCATCAGTGCGACCTTGCCGACTATCGCCGCGGCATTGACAAACGGCAACTCGCAGCCGTCGGTTACCGATCCACCTGCAACGCCATCATTGACAACGACAATCTGATTCGAGGTGAAATTGGACGGCGATGCGCGGGGACCGAACGACGTTGCAAACCCAACCTCGTACGACCCAGCGGCTGCCACGGGAGCAGTGACCCGCAGCGAGTTGCGATTGTCCAGAATCAACGCCGCATCGGCATTGGTGCGCGTGCCCGACCACACCGTGCGGCCCGGGGATTTCATCGCCAAAGCACGCTCGGCATTGGTCATCTGCTCGAAGTTCTTGTTCAACACGTTGTCGTAGGCATAGCGGGTATAGCTGTCCGAATACCCGGCATACAGGGCGCCCGTGGTCTTGCTCAGGAAACCAGACATGCCGAGTCCGTGCCCGATTTCATGCATCACGACATTCAGGAAATTGATCGACCCTGCCGGGGTCTTGCCATCTACGCCGTAATACCAGTTCGATCCTGGCAGGCAGCTAGGCTTGCCGAGATCGCCATTGAACTGGGAAAAGATGTCCGCTGGATCGGTCGGATCCTGATTGAGCAACACGCTGAGATCCTGCCCGATGAGCGAGTCGGCCAACGCCGCCGGATAAATGCGGGTAACTCCGGCTTCGGTCAACAGGTAGATCCAGTTTGCGCCGGCTTGCCCCAGGACTCCGGTGGTTGCGGTGCAGGTCAGCGGGGCAAACGATGCGTAAATCTTGATTTGCACCGGGCTCTGCACCACAGCACCCCACGTATCCATGGCGAACTGATAGGCGATCCGACGTTGCTCGCCGACTGTGCGGCCCGGATTGCCGCCTACTACTGGCGCGGGCGTGGTGTCGTTCAGACCCACGCCTGCAGGATCGACGTTGAGGAGGGTGATGTCTGCCGCCGTAGCGGTGCCGCTCAACCCGCAAAGACCGGCGACGACCATCGCTACAGCAAGAATCGACTTATTCACTGGCAGGCTCCTCGACATTGATTGCAGCACCAGGATCGGAACCATCAGAGTGCTGGACGGTCAGCGTGCCATCTGCATTCCGCGTCACCTGGATGGAGCTCATCATGTCGGCGGTGGGTTTGAACCCGGTGATTCCGTTCACGGTTTTCGCGTTCGAAAGCGACTCCTCGATCGTCACCGGCAAAGCAGTCGGTCCCATGGCGCTTGCGGAACGCTTGCCCACTTTGGCCTGTGCCCGCGCAGTCGCCAGCTGGCGGCTCTGGACATCGAGCGCGCTGCTCTCGGCTTCGGTCATTGCGCGGCGTTTGCCGGTCACCGGATCAATGGCAATCTTGAGCGAACTGGTTTGCGGAGCGACAACCTGCGGCGCCACTGGGTCAGCGGCTAGCGCCGAGCCCATGACTAGCAGCCCTGATACCAGCAACCAGGGTGTGGATTTCATCCTCATTTCTTTCTTTCCCTTCAGAAATTGTGTGCAAACGAATCCGCTGATCGCATCGCTTGCGACCAAGTCAGATCGACCCCTGCTGATATCGGATCCGTTCCAGCCCCCCCCCATACCAGCTGCCGGAGTGTGCTTGGTAAAGACGCCAGACTCAACTGTTTAATCATGCAGATTCGTGGCGTGCACCGATGATCCGCATCTCGCTGATCGCCCCGAACATTCGCACGCACCGCACCAAGATGATTTCAGCTCTTTTAATTGATGCCGTGGATGGACCAATAAAGGCGCAGCAATGCTGCAAAGCAGCATACTTTCGACCGCAAATACGAACGCTTTCGAAGTCCATCAGGTCGGCAATTACAGCCTACGACAGTGACGGCGGCAACGTGATCATTGTTAACGACCACCACGGCAATACTTCCTTCTTGGATTCGATCTCCAGCTATTCGGCGGTTGCCAGCTATGGCTGCACAGACTACAAGAGCGTGGTCGGCTCCAAGACGGCAGCGGCCGCTGGCACGAACTTCGCAGCGGGACCCCACCTGCATCGCCTCGGGTTACGCCGGCACGCCGCAGCCCAGTAGCCGATCATCAGCAAACGTCGCCTGCCAAATTTTGCGGGCATACGGACATAAAGAGGCCGATCCCCGGAATCGGATTTTTCTTTGGAGCAAAACAAGCGACAACGTTCATGCTGACCGCAAGCGTGCGAAGTTGATCCAGAACGACTCTGTCTTGAGTTTCCAGACCGTTTTTTCTCCCGATGACTGCATTTACTTCAGCTGATTCTCGGCCTGGGCGCAACGATCTTCAGCGGGCTGGCTAGTGAGCGCATTGAACATGCGTGTCGCGCTTCTGCAATTGTCAGGTATTGGCTGTTGCCCCAGGTTGCGCAGGCATGTGGTATCTAATTTTTCGGCTAGCGCATTGCACGTGGGCCCGGCGCCGTTCTCGGCATGCATGCCGGTATCCTTGCGCTGTCGTTTCTTCTGCAATGACTTCAGGTAGCTGGCACACACCGACTCGGCCACCTTGGCATTGCTGGTCTCCGAGCCGGCGTCAAACAGCGCTCCTGCTGCCTGCGTTTGCACCATATCCACTGCAATCAACTGGCTGTCGCACGACATGTCCAGACCTCGTGTAATGCTGTCCAGACACACTTTACGTACCTCGGCCATATAGGCCTTGCAGTTGCCGCCACGGTTACTGTCGGTTGCGGTGCCTGCTTGTGCCGAGTTGCTGACCGCAGGCGCTATGCCATCGCCATCGCCTGCGCTACATCCGGCAAAGACAAACAGCGAAAGGATCAGGCTTGCAAAAAAAAAGTACAGCCTCATGGGAATCCCCAGGGAAGAGTAGACGTCCACCATGCCAGAGAGGCAGATCAATTGCACAGAACCCGCAGGGAATTAAGCAAGCTTAATTCCCTGCGCCATTTTGTCGGTTAAGTGGCCATGCGCACTCCACATCCACAGATCAAGGACTGACCGTGATGGTCTTGCGCGCAAGCACAGTGCCTCCCTGGTTCTGGATGTAGCGCACTTCGTAGTCACCGGCTTCGGCCGGCATCAGCAGCTGCAGCGGCTGGCCCTTTTTGGTGTAGGTGTAATTGGCGTACTTGTTGCCGGCCGCGTCCACCTTGGCGACCGAAATGTAGTCGCCCTTGTAATCGGGCCCGGTCCAGCTCACTTTCACGGTTGAGCCGGCTGCGGCGGTGCCGGGGGCCTCGACACTAGCCTTCACGGCGGTCACCTTGATCGGCTCTTGCGCCAGTACCGTGGCACCCTGATGCTGGATGTAGCGCACTTCGTAGTCACCGGGCTCGTCCGGCATCAGCAACTGCAGCGGGTGACCTTTTTTGGTGTAGGTGTAATTGGCGTACTTGTTGCCGGCCGCGTCGATCTTGGCGACCGAAATGTAGTCGTTATTATAATCGGGCCCGGCCCAGTTCACAGCCAACATGGAGCCGGCCACCGCTGTGGCGGGGACATCCAGGGTGGCCTGGATGTCGGTGACGCCAATAGCCCGGCGCGCAAGCACGGTCTTGGTCTTGTGGTTGACGTACCGGATCTCATAGCCACCGGCGCCGGCAGGGAGCAGCAGCTCGAGAGGATTGCCTCGTACTGTATAGGCGTAGTTTTCATATTTGTTGCCGGGCGAATCAGGCTTCGCGACGGCGATGTAATCATTTTTTTCATCCGGCCCTTGCCAAGTCACCCGAATCTTGGACCCGGCGGCTGCGCTGTCCGGCGCCTTCACGCTGGCTGTGAGCTCGACCACGATCGGCAGCGTCAGTCGCGCGTTGCCGCCGGCATCAATTTGGCCATCGGCAGTCGCGCCATCGGACACGCGACGGACGCTGACATCATGCACACCGCGCGGAAGCTCAAGCTGTGCGGTACCGGTTTCATCGGACGTATAGATGACTTTGCCGGTTACGCCATGACGCACGGTCCAAATCAGCCCCTTTTTGATCAACGGACCGCCATCCTGGTCGGTAGCCTTCAGTATGGCTTCGACCATCTCCGGCACCGGTGCTGCCTTAGGCTCAGGCGCAGGCTTTTCAGCGCTTACCTGTGACAGTGCGTCGCGCAATTCAGCGGCATCGTCCGCTTCAAGAAAGCGCCCTCCGGTCGCCTTCGCCATACAACGCAACTGATCCTTGGCGCCGGCCTCTTTGTTACCCAGGCCAAAGCCGATGGTATGTACGGTCAGGCCAATGCCGAGCTTCTCCAGCTTGGTGGCAACCGCACATGGATCGGCCTTGCAAGTTTCCTTGCCGTCGGAAATCAGGATGACAGTGGCTTTTTTTCGGTAAATTTCAGCTCGTCGGCCGCATGTTCTACCGCCGCAGTCATCGGTGTCATGCCCTTGGGGTCGATGCCGGCGATGGCCTTGCTGATCGCAGCGCGGTCGGTGCCCACCGGCACCAGCGTCTGGATATCCGTGCAGTCGCCCTTGCGGCGATGGCCGTACGCCACTAGCCCCAGCCGCTGTTCCGGCGGCAGGTCCTTGAGCAGGCCCTGCACTACATCGCGTGCGATGGTGATCTTGGGAACGCCATCGATCTGGCCCCACATGGATCCGGATGCGTCAAACACCAGGATCGTGTCGCCTGCATTGGTACTGGCTTTGCCACTGGCAGTATTGTCCTGGGGCTGTGCGGCAATTGCGCTGCCGGCAAAACACACAAGCATTCCAAACATGATTGATCGAAGCATGAAGTTTCCTCCCCTTACCACTGGTTGATTTTTTTGCAGCCCAGCTGGAGATGGGTCCTAGTGCTGCGATCCAGTTCTGATCGCAGGCGTCCAGGGTAGCCTTCACGCTTATCGCGCCGCTGGGCTTCGATGTTTACGAGCGCCAGGCTCTTACCGCCCCGCTCGGCACTGTTCACTGTTTGACGCCCGCTTTTGCGGGGAGATTGTGGTCGCGGATTACCCGCGCACAAATAGCCTTACAACCACCATGACACATCACTGATACCTTCAAGGAACGCAAACTCGCCCGGGTACCGGCCATCTTTGCCGGGCGGGGGTAGGCTGGGTCGAGACCCTCAGTCCGAAATTGATCTTCTTACTTAGTGGACCTAGTCTCGAAAACTTGATGTTTTGAGCACAACCGAGGGAGAAGAAATTGATGACGCGGCGATTGCTACCGATCCCTGCACTTGTCCTCAGTGCCGCCGTGACTGCAAGTGCCCCCTGAAGGATCGATAGCAGATTTCCTCCATAGCGAGATGCCTGCTTCCGGCGTGCCCGGCTTGGCCTACGCCGTCGTGTCGATGGTGAAATCACATCGGTTGGCGCGCGCGGTGTTGTCAATATCGGAGACGACAGGAAAGTTACGCCGGACACGGCCTTCCTGACCGGCTCGATCTCCAAGAGTTTTTCGGCGCTGGCGCAATCACGATCCGGCAGCTGCTCAGTCACACGAGCGGCTTCTCCACACTGCAAGGAAACGCCTTGCATACGGACATCAGCAGCGGGAACGATGAGTTTGCACGCATCGTTGAACAGCTGGCAGAATCGCCCTACTACGGCTTTGGCTGATTCGTGGATACCGGCAACGGAAGTGTTTGGCATGACGGGACGAGCGTCGGTTTCGAATCGACCGCGACGATGGTCCCCGCCAAGAAGAAGGCGGCTGTCGTGCTGGTCAACGGCGGCAGTGGCCTACACCAGTAGGTCCAGCCCTGCCTGATCGCAGAGTATCGGGGTAATAACGGGGTCAGGTTCACTTAAGAATTAAGTGAACCTGACCCCGTTATTTTCAACCCACACCCAAGCATCAGGAATTGTCCCTGACACCCTATTTTCTCCGGGTGTTTCAGCGCTCCAGCTGCGGCAGCTTGTCGGGCACGCCGTCCCATTTGGCAGCGTCTGGTGGCGCGGGAATCTTGCAGGCAATCACCGGCCAAAGCGGCGCCAGTTCGGCGTTGATGGCGAGGAATTTTTCCTGCCCTGCCGGGACATCATCCTCCGCGAAGATCGCAAAGACCGGGCACTCCTCCACGCACAGTGTGCAGTCGATGCACTCCTCGGGATCGATCACCAGGAAATTCGGCCCCTCGTGGAAACAATCGACCGGGCACACCTCCACACAGTCGGTGTACTTGCACTTGATGCAGGCTTCGGTGACGACGTGGGTCATGGGCGTGGTGCGGGCCTTCGCTTTTCTGCAGTATCGCGTGTTGCGAGAATGACGTGGATCAAGACCATAACCGATGGTAGCTGCGATAATCCACGACCGGTGCCGTACTGCCGCATCGGTCCTGCATCCATGGCCAGCATGAACAGAGAAACCACCAACGATTCCGCCGGCGCAGCAGCCATTCCCAGCCGCGAGCAGCTTGCTGCCCTGGTCGACATGTTCTACGACCGCATCCAGGTCCATCCCGATCTTGGGCCGGTGTTCAACGCGGCGGTGCGCGACTGGCCCGAGCACAAGCAGCTATTGACGTCGTTCTGGTGTTCGGTGGTGCTGCGTGCCGGCACCTATCGCGGCAATCCCATGTCAGCACATCGTCCGCATGCAATCACCACCCGGCATTTCGTGCAGTGGCTGGCGCTATGGCGCGAAACCGCCGACGACGTGCTGGCGCCTAAGCAGGCGGAACTCGTCCTCGAGTACGCCAATCGCATTGGCCGCAGCCTGCGTTACGGGCTGGGGCTGCCTGAACCGGGTCAGGAGCAAATTCCAATGTGCCCTCGCCCCTCGCTGCGTCAAATTTAGGGCTAATTTCGGATCCCTCGTTCAGCGCCTCCGCGTATTGCCAAGTCGGATCCCGCTGACTGCGGTCAGTCCCAGCAGTACGAACGCGATTCCAGCAAGCCCCATCGCCGATGGCTGCTCGTGCAGGATCAGCCACGCCAGCAGCACGCTGACAATCGGGACGCCCAGGCTCGAAACGCTGGCCACGGTGGTAGGCAGTCGCTGCAACACGATCAACCACAGCCACCACGCCAGGCTGGAGGCCAGCACGGCGCTGTAGGCAAGGCCGCCGATGAAGGCCCAGTTCCATTCGATCGAACGTTGCGGCACCGCCAGCGCCACGATGCCTAGCGCGAAGCCACCCACCAGCATCTGCCAGGCCGTGAGACTGAGCACGGATGGCGCGTGGCGTTGAAACATGCGCTTGCTCAACACGGTACCCGCCGCCCAGGCGATGCCGCCTGCAATGGCAAGCGTGGTGCTCAGCGGACTACCCAGCGAATGCCATGGCTCGATGATGCACAGCAGACCGATCGCTGCCAGCGCGAGTCCGAACCAATGTCGGCCCGTGGGATTGTCGCCCAGGAGCAGCCACGCCAGCAGCACTGCCCAGAACGGCATCGTGTACGCCAGCATCGCCACATGACCGGCGCCACCACTGACTAGCGCCCATTGCTCCAAACCCTGGAAAGCGGCCGTCTGACACAGGCCGATCAGGATCATTGGCAGCAACGGCGGTGGTCGCAGCGTTTGCCCCGACAGCATCAGTGCGGCAAACAGTATTGCTGCACCAATCAGATAGCGCAGCGCGGCGAAGTCGAACGGGCCGGCGTGCGCCATCACCTGTTTCATCACGATCCAGCTGTAGCCCCACAGCAGGATGGTGCCGATCAGCGCAAAGATGGCGCCGCGTTGGTGCAAGGAGACGGCTGACATGCCTGGTCCAGGAGCCAGCAATCAGCCGACGCGGATTACGCGCTTGCCGAAGTTGTCTCCCTTGAGCAGGCCGATGAAAGCTGCTGGTGCCGCTTCCAGTCCGTCGATGATCTCTTCGCGATACTTGATCTTGCCGCTCTCGATCCACCCACTCATTGCCTTGGCGAACTCCGGGTAGAGATGGCCGAAGCTGTCAAAGATGATGAAGCCCTGGATCAGGATCTTCTTGCTCAGTACCTGGCCCAGCAGCCAGTTCATCCGGTCCGGCCCCTCGGGCAGTTGGATTGCGTTGTATTGCGACACCAGTCCGCACAGCGGGATCCGCGCATTCGGATTGAGCAGCGGCAATACGGCATCAAGCACCTTGCCACCGACACTCTCGAAATAGACGTCGATCCCCTGCGGACTGGCCTTGCCCAGTTGCTCGGCAAAGTCGACCGCGTTGTGGTCGATGCACGCATCAAACCCCATTGCATCCACCGCGTAAGCGCACTTGTCCGGGCCACCCGCGATGCCGACCACCCGGCACCCGAGCAGTTTGCCGATCTGACCGACCGTCGCCCCGACCGGGCCGGTCGCCGCAGCCACAGCAATGGTCTCGCCCGGCTTGGGCTTGCCGATCTGGGTGAGACCCGCCCATGCGGTAAAACCGGGCATGCCTAAAACGCCCAGCGCCCAAGACGGATGCGTGGGTGATGCGCCCAGCGGCGTGACCCCCTTGCCGTCGGACACCGCGTAGTCCTGCCAACCGTTGAAGCTGAGCACCCAATCGTCCACGGCGAACCCGTCGAGGTTGGACTCGACCACCCGGGCCACGGTACCGCCCACCATCACCGCACCGATCGCGACCGGCTCAGCGTAAGACGCCGCATCGCTCATGCGTCCGCGCATGTAAGGATCCAGCGAAAGGAACACAGTGCGCAGCAACATCTGCCCCGCTCCCACGGTGGGGATCTGGCATTCCACCAAGCGTAGCGTGCGATCAGTGGGCTCGCCCTTGGGCCGCTCGCTAAGCAGCCATTGACGGTTCGTGGATTCTGTCTGGGGCATGGGGCTTTCCTTCGAAGTAGCGGCAATCAGTTATTAGGACAGAGGCGCAATTACGAGGCCGTGACGCTTATATCCGCGAGTGGCTGCAAGTGTTGGCGAGACGTCGAAAACAGAAAAGAAATGAAATCTCCCCGCCTCGCCCGCCAACGCGCGTCGTGCGAGCATGCCTGCGATGAATATTTCGATAGCGAGCACGGAATTCCGTGCAATCCACTGATCAATGCGGGTGCGCACGTCATCGCTGACGTGGTGCTGTCGCAATATCCCGATGCACTCGACCGGCTGCTGGCATTCGTGCGCGAACGCGCCGGCAACAACGGCATCGACATGGACCAGGAAGTGGCGCGATCCGAACGCGACACCGGCTTCCGCAATGCCGCCCTGGCAAACTTCATCAAGGCCGTCATCAGCCCGGACCGCGCCAAGCGCATCAACGCATTGATGCTGACCTGCGGCACCTACGACGCCGCCGGTGGAGTTTGCGTTCCGCGTTGGCCTGCCCGCCAAGAGCGGCGCGGGCGGCGGCACTGGATCGCTTTACGACAATCACCGGGCTGTCGGTCTTCTGAAGTACGCCAATGGGACGGCCGTAATTCCCGCACCACACGCCCCCTTCCTGCCACCAAACACCTTCGGAGTTGCCCCATTTTCAGGTTTCTGTAGAACCCGGGCCACTCCAAGTACATTTCGTAATGTAAAGGCTACTTGACACGGCCGTCATGCCAGCTCAATATGTAAAGCTTACTTTACGTGGAGACGGTGATGCGCGACCAGCGGTTGGCCAGACAATACCTTCTGGAACTATTCGGCAGCTCGACGGTATACATCGTGCTGCTGGTTTCCTCACTCTTTCTTGCCAAAGCGATGCAGCCCAGCGTGGCACGACTACTGGTACTGCTCAGCCCGATGCTCGGCTTTGGACTGATGCTTTGGATGCTGGTACGCCAGTACCGGCGCATGGACGAATTCTTGCGCCGAATACTGCTGGAGAACTGCGCAATCGCCGCCGGCATCACCGCTGCCCTGACCTTCACATATGGCTTTTTGGAAGGCGTCGGTTACCCACGCTTGAGCATGTTCACGGTGTGGGCCCTGTTGGGCGCGAGCTGGGGATTGACTGCCATTGTGCGCAGCGTGTTCGACCGCTGATGGAAAACCGCATTCGCGAACTGCGTGCCGAGCGAGGCTGGACGCAGGCCGATCTAGGGGAACTCCTCGACGTGTCGCGCCAAACCGTCAACGCACTCGAAACCGGCCGCCATGACCCGAGCCTCACCCTCGCTTTCGCAATTTCGGACGTATTCGGCAAAACGATCGAGCACATCTTCACGCCGTGAAACTTTACCTCGTACGGCATCGGCAACAAATGGGCTCCCTTTGTCGCTTATGCGCTCAACCTACTTTTCGGATCTTGTCGGTAGAACAACGCGAGTTGTTCGTAGACGGCTGGAAATTGATGATGCAACGTCGCGGGCGCTGTGAAGAAAGTCTCGCTCACCACCGCAAAGAACTCTGCCGGCGATGTCGCTGCATACGCATCGATTCCATGAGAATGATGATGTTCCAGCTGGCTGCGTAGCGCATCAAATGCGTCTGTAAAGACTTGCGTCCAATCCTCACGAATCATGCCCGAATGCACTGGCGGGATGCCATTGGCGCTGCCGTCCAGCGAGTCCAGTTTGTGCGCAAACTCATGCACCACCACGTTATGTCCGGACTGATGCCCGGCGAGATCGGCAGCGGCGGTAGCCCAGGCCAGCACTACCGGCCCGCGTTGCCACGACTCGCCGGCCAAGTGACCACCGGCATCTGACACCACGCCGTTTTCGTTCACGTCCCTGCTCACCTTGAACGCACCGGGATACAGGATGACTTCGACCCAGCCATCGTAGTAGTCCAGCCCCAGTTCCAGGATCAGCAAGCATGCCTGCGCTGCCACGGCCACAAGGATGTCGTTCGTCAGTTCCAGTCCCTGCGCTCCGCTGAACGCTTTTCGATGCAGGAACAGTGTGCTCATTTCGCGCAAATGGGCGCGTTCAACCGAAGTGAGGCCACGAAAAATATCCGCCTCGCGCATGAGCTTGTGCCAGCTCTCATCCGGGATCGGATGGTGGCGCAACGTATGGCGTACACGCAGGCGATCAAGCCATTTCATAGATAGTCGTCATGGTGGCGGCATAATGGCCATAATGGTGTCAGGGGCAATTTTGCGTTTGGCCATCCAGCAGCAAAAGACTTGGGGCAGCAAATGGTTCCGGTTGAAGATCAAGGCGCTTGCCGAGCGCGAGCTGCCTGTTCGGCTGCGCGGACGACCCAATACCAAGGAAAAATGTACTGATACCATTTTTCAGCAGGCCCAGCGCCTCAGCGTGCGCAGGTGTTGATTCCCACCAATCGATACAACGGACAGAAATTGATCAGCGCCGTGGCCAGCGGGATCACGCCGATCCACGCCCACATCGGCCCGCCGGTCGCAGCCCACGCAATCAGGGCAACTCCAAGGACGATTCGGATCCATTTGTCGATCTTGCCGATGTTGGCTTTCATGGCTATGCCCTTTGTTGAATGTGGAAGTCCGATACCGGATGCACGCTAGCACTACGTCCCGTGAAATGGTGTCAGGAACAATTTTGGAGGGGCGATCCTCGTCGTCGAGGAAACAAGACAAGCGATTATTGCCCCGCTGCACCACATACTGGTGAATACCGGCAAGATCAGGACAAGGAAGGCGGGCCATGCACCATAGCCTTCCCTCGCCGCCCGCAGACGCGATCAGCGCAACCCGCACCCAAGCATCAGAAATTGTCCCTGACACTATTTTTCGCCACCGATTGCCAGGCCTGCATCGCCAGCGCGAACGAGTGCAAGCGTGCCGCGTGGTCGAATATGTTGGCCGTCAGCAGCAGTTCGTCCGGGCGATGCGCCTTCACGAAAGCGTCGATGCCCGCACCCACAGTGTCAGCTGCACCAACCACGGCACAAGCCAGTGCACTGTCGACGCCGGCACGCTCCTGCGGCGTACAGAAATCCGCCATGGCCGATGTGCTCGGCAACGGCGGCGGCACCAGGCCAGGTCGTCCGCGACGCAGGTTGACGAAGGCTTGCTGCTGGGTAGTGAACAGGCGCGCCGCTTCTTCATCGGTATCGGCGGCCACCACGTTCAGCGCCAGCATCACGTGCGGCTTGGCAAGCCGTGGCGAGGGCTTGAATTGCTCGCGGTACACCGCGAGCGCCTGCGTGAGTGCCGCAGGGGCGAAGTGCGAAGCGAAGGCATACGGCAGGCCCAATTGCGCCGCGAGCTGCGCACCAAACAGGCTGGAGCCGAGAACCCACGCTTCCACTGCAATGCCCGCGCCGGGCACGGCCTGCACCGCCTGACCGGGTTGCACGGGCTCGAAATAATGCAGCAGCTCCACCACGTCCGCTGGAAACTCGTCGGCGCCCTCGTAATAGCGCCGCAGCGCGCGCGTAGCGGCTTGGTCCGTGCCTGGCGCGCGGCCGAGGCCAAGGTCGATGCGATCCGGATATAGCGCGCCAAGCGTGCCGAACTGCTCGGCGACCTGCAACGGCGCGTGGTTGGGCAGCATGATCCCACCCGCGCCGACCCGAATCGTCGATGTCCCACCCGCTACATGGCCAATCAACACCGCCGTAGCCGCACTCGCGATGCCAGGCATGTTGTGGTGCTCGGCCAACCAGAATCGCTGGAAGCCCAACTGCTCAGCGTGCTGCGCCAGTTCCAGCGTGTTGGCGAAGGTCCGCGCCGGCGTACTGCCTTCGGTGACCGGCGCAAGATCCAGGATTGACAGGGAAATCATGGGGATCGCCGTGAAGGGGAACTCATGACATGGGGGTGAATGCGGTTGAAAAAAGCCGCGTACGCACGCTGTGCGAGCATGCCTGCGATGAATATCCTCGACAGCCAGCACATGACGCGTGCGCAACAAACCAATTTTGCTGCAGTGCTCGAGCAGATCGCCACCGAAATGCAGCCTGTGGTTGGCCAAGGCAAGGTAGCCAACCACATCCCATTGTTTTTCCTTTTCTTCGCTAACGCTTCACGCAATCAATCACCTGCTGCACGAGATCGTTCACGCGTATGGCGGTCGGGTCTTCGTCGTATGCGCCGGCGGTGGTCACGATTGCCATGTCGAGCGCTGGAATGATGTAAAGGCGCTGTCCACCGTTGCCGAAACCGGCATGCCATTCCATCGGCTGGCCTTGCCAGTGCGCGACACCGCCCCACCATTGGTGCCCGTAACGATAGTTGCGTACATCTGTTCCGATGACCGTTTTCATCGATTGCCTGATCCATGTCGCCGGTACGATCTGCTTGTTCCGCCATTGGCCATCATCAAGGACGAGCCGGCCGATCTTGAGCAGGTCACGTGGCCGCATGCGCAACCCGTTGAATGCCATCGACCGACCATGCACGTCGGCCACCCACTCCCAGTCGCGGATATCCAGAGGCTCGAATAGGCGACTGCGCGCATATACGTAAAGCGGCTTCCCCGTGCCGCGCGTGATGAGGTCGGCGAGGATCGCCGTTCCGCCACCGTTGTAGTTAAAGGCGGTGCCTGGCGCAGTTTGCATACCGTGGCCGAGCACGTAACGCGCGATATCCCGTTTCCAGAACAGGCGCAATTCGTCATTCACACCGCGACCGCCTTCGTGCCAATCCAGGCCGTTGGCCATATTGAACAGGTCGCCGATCGCAATGCGGCGTTTTTCCGGCGTCGCGAGGTCGGCAAGCGTGGGATAGGCATCCAATACCGGTGTCGACAATGCCGGAACCTGTCCTTCGCCCAGGGCCACGCCGTAAAGCAAGCTGGTGATGCTCTTGCCTATCGACCGCATGTCCTGCCTTGTCGCAGGTCCAAAGCTGTGCCGGGTCGAGAACAATGCGTACACGGAACGGTCCTTGCCGCCTTGGTAATACTCGGCCACTAGTTTGCCGTGGCGTTCGATGAGCACGCTATGCACGTTCAGCGGCGCATCGAGCAGGGCCGTGACGGTGTTATCCAGCTCCACTCCATCGATGCCCTGCGCAGCAGGCACATCGATTACCCAGCCATCGGCCAGCGTCTCAGGCGTCGGCCCGGTGCGTGGTAACAACGGCCGCAACCAGCAAGCCCACAGTGCGGTTAGGACCAATACGCCCAATGAGACTCGCCATAGGATCCGGAACGGTCTAGAAGGAAAAATGTACCTGACCACTTTTTTGCTTACGTCCCTGTGTCCACTTTCGTCGCATCCAGCAGCCGCTCGAACTGCTCGCGCAAGTCCGCCACGTCGGCCTCCAGTGCGGACACGCGTGCCGCCAATGCCGGCGTGGCCGATTCGCCTGCGGTAGTCAAACTCCGCGCAACGATGGCGTCCACGTCCACCGGGCCGCACAGCAGATGTGCAACGCGATCCTCGCGCTGGCCGGCGCCGCGCGGCACCTGCACCACCAGCGCGGGCTGGTGTCGGGTCAGCCGATCAAGTTGGTGGCGCACCTCATCCAGATCAGTGAAGGCATGCAGCCGTTCGCTCCGCGACATCAGTTCGGACGCGGTCTGCGGGCCGCGCAGCAGCAGCAAGCCCAGCAAGGCGACCTGCTGCGATGGCAGCCCGAAGTGCGCCGCGACCCGGTGCTCATAGCGTTCCGCGCGCGAGGAAAACACCTGCCTGGCCAGCCCTTTTCCCTCCAACTGGCGCAGCGCGTGGTTCACCGCACCGGTTTCCAGCGCCATCACCGGTTCACGCGCGGTTTTCTGGTTGGCCGCTCCCTGCACCGCAGCGATCGTAAGCGGATAGACATCCGGCGTAGTCGCCTGTTTCTCGATCAGGCAGCCCAGCGCCCGCGCTTCGGCGGCGGTGAGCAACGGCAGGGAATCGGTAGCGTCCATACGGGATCCTTTTCGGCGAGGCACCTCATTCAAAGAGCCCTCAGTACGCGCCCATGAAGTCCTTCTTGCCGACTTCGACACCGTTGTGGCGCAGCAGGTCGTACGCGGTGGTGACATGGAAGAAGAACTGCGGCAGCCCATACGACACCAGGTAGGCCTGGCCGCCAATGCGGCGTTCCTTCGGCGTGCCGGGGCGCAACACGAGTTCGCGTTCATCGCTGCCGTTGAATCGCGCCGCATCCAACCCACCAATGAAGGCCAGCGTCGCGGCGATCCGCTGCTGCAGGTCGGCGAACGTCTGGTCGCCGCCTTCGTAGGCCGGGAGTTCCGCGCCCGCAAGCCGCGCCGACACGCTGCTGGCGAAATCGCAGGCGACCTGCACCTGACGTGCCAACGGGAACATGTCGGGGAACAGCCGCGCTTGCAGTAGCGCGGCAGGCTCGATCTTGCGTTCGGCAGCGTGGGCTTCAGCCTTTGCCAAAACGCCACCAAGCGCAGTGAGCATTTGCTGGAAGACGGGAACGGACACGGCATGCATCGAGAGGGACATGAGAGAGTTCCGTGATTGGGGGGGAAGGACATGGTATCCAAAAGGGGACGGAGGGAATTAAGCTCGCTCAACTCGCCGCACGGAAATAGTTCGTAATGAAGGGTAATCGCCGCGTGAAAAAAAATGGACAGGCAGTGATACATTTTATGCCCTCTCCATGGGCGACGCTGATGCACCTGCTGCTGCTCGCAGGCGTGTTCGCACTGTTCATGGGCCGCAAACCGGGCGCATTTCGGTCGGCGGACATCCTTGAGCTAGTGCCAGGGTTCTACAGCCACATCTCCAACTTCTCTATCTCATACGTGCTTTTGGCTGGGGTCGGATACTTGTGGTTGATGATGGGCGTATCGGTACGACACATCGCGTTGGCGGCACTCATAATGATCGCAGGCAACGTGATCTACGAATTGTTCTTGCCGCTATTAAACACGCGAGACCCAGTGGATGCGGCCTATGGTGTGGCCGGGACATTGCTCGCCTTCGCGTGGTTGTGGGTAATCAAGCGCGTCGGCTTGATGACCATCCCTGACCTGGGCAAGTGATGCAAAAATGGGGTCAGGTACATTTCTTACCAAGGCACGCGCCCAATGCCGAGTATGTGTCTACGAGCTAATTGCGAATGTGCGCGGGTCCTCACCTCGATTCAAGCACATGGCCCGCCTTCCCCGAATCGACCTGCCCGGTATCGCGCAACATATTGTCCAGTGCGGCATCGACGTACCGGCACCTTGCGGGAAGGTCGCTTCAAGTCAGCGCTCGTGGACAGCGAGCGGTACGTCCTCGCCTGTTACCGCTACATCGAACTCAACCCCATACGCGCCGGCATGGTAGCGACTGCCCTGGACTACCGTTGGTCAAGCCATGCTTGCAACGCGAACGGCGTGCACGATCCTCGGATCAACCCGCATCCAACCTACCGCGCGCTTGGCGCCACCGACGCGGAACAGCCGGAACAGCAAAAGACTTACCAGCACCTATTCGACGAAGGCCTGTCTGACAACGACGCGAACGCGTTGCGCCTGGCAACCAACCAGCAGAAAATCCGGGGCAGCGAACGGTTTCGGCTGCAGATCGAGGCGCTTGCCGAGCGCGAGCTCGAAGTTCGGCCACGCGGGCGACCCAAGCTCATGGGAAAATGTACCTGACCCCTTTTTTAGACCCCTTTTTTCAGTTGCTTTCACCAAGGGATCTCGTTCCCATCCCACCCGATGAAGCGACCACTGTCTTTCGCGGTACTTCCAGCGATGATCTTCAACAACTGGGTAGCGGCGCGCTGTGGGTCGAACAGCCGCTCTGCGGGCACCTTGGACTGGAATGGCGCCGAAAGCGGCGTATTGACCGTGCCAGGATGCAGCAGGAGGCAGGTGCCGAGGGGGTTGCGACGTTTCCATTCAATCGCGAAGGTCTTCATCAACTGGTTTTGCGCTGCCTTGGACGCACGATACGCGTACCAGCCACCAGCGCGGTTATCGCCGATCGACCCCACGCGCGCGGAAAGTGATGCAAAGACCGCAGGCTGTCCGCGGCATAGTTGCGGCAGCAGCACCTTTGCCAGCAGCAAGGGGGCGAATGCATTGATCGCGAACACGCGTTCGAACGTGGACCTGCTGGCTTGTTCGATCGATTTTTCGGGCGCCAACGCGTCGCCATGCAGTATGCCCGCAGCGTTGATCACTAGGTGCAACGCGTCGACCCCTTGCGTCGCGTGGGCCAGTCGCGCCAGGTCGTCTTCATTGGTGATATCGGCATCAATGCGCTGCAGACGCTCGCCGTGATCGCGTTGTAATTCACCCAAGGCGACCTTGGTGGTGGCGCTTCGCGACACGGCGAATACACGCCCGACATGCCGGTTCTCCAATAGCTGCTGCAACAGTGCATATCCAATGCCGCTGCTGGCCCCGGTGACCAACACCTCGGCTGGACAGTCAAGACCGGCCACAGGACACGTTTCAACGTCGAAGATCATGGCGACACACCTAAAAGAATGGGCTATGGAAAACAGGGACGCGGTGGACGTTTGTTGTCGAGCAGTAGTGGCCATCCTTCCTAGCGGAAATCATCGCTCTGTCCTAGTTTTTTTGCGTGTTGCAATCGCCTATTCCACGCCAATCCAGTCCACGTCCAGCGAGAACGCGCCTTCGCGCCCGTCCGCAATGAGCAGGCCAATCTCCCGCACCTGCGAGGCGTCCAGCGGTGGACCATGCAGACGGGTACCGCGCACGCTGGGATCAAGCTCTCCCAGTGGCACTCGCACTTCGGTCCACTCACCCGCCCGCGTATCGAACCCTGCTCTGTAAGACACGGCGACATCTTGGTGACGGGCATCCGTAGCCAGCCGCAGCTGATAGCGGCGGCCATCGCCACATACCCGCAGGACGATCACAGACACGTCCCTCAAGTCAAACGCGCGGACCTCGCAGCACACTGACGAAAAGCCCCCGTTATTGGCCAGCGACAACTCGCCGCTGAACGACAGCACTCCGTCGACTACCGATGAGCCACCACTCGAGCGCCCGCCCATCACGCCATCGTTGACCGCGATCCAGCGTGACTCCTGGGGACTATTCACGAAGCTGAAGAGACGATGCATGGAAGACTCTGTAGTAGAAAATGGGGTCAGGCCAGAATCCGGGGCAGTCCACCCTGACACCATTTTTTTGATCCCGAGCCAACTCAGCCCTGACGCAACTTAAAAAATCGACTCTGACCCCTGCTTTTGAGCACGCGCAATCAGCGCAACCCGCATCCTCCCATCATAAATTGCCCCTCACACCTTCTTTGTCTGTGGCGGAAGCCCCGAGTTCCATGATCTTGAGCACACGCAATTTCTCAGACTTCCTGAGTACTTCACGCGCTTCCTTGATGACCTGGTGGGCCAGATTTTGATTGGTGTGATGACGCTTTGCATCGATCGCGGCATCAAGCCGTTGCTGAGCCAACTTGATCGCCTTATCGACGCGATAGAGAGGGCCGTGAGGATCCGCAGTAAGAGGTGGATCGTAGCTTTTCGTCATGGCTTCTATCCGTGATCAGAACGGCACAATACCGAGGTTCAATCGGCTCCGCACGTTCGTAGTCATTGCCCAAAAACGCGCTTAATTCCCTGCGCCCCTTTTATTGCGGACTAAGATGATGGCATCGAAGGCGCGGCACTGGGCAACGCCGGGTGGTGAACAAGGGGAATGCTTCCACCTATGGATGCCTTGACGGCTGGGCTATCGCTCATCATTGGCCAGTTCTGCATTGCACTGGTCATGGTTGGCGCTCACTTCGCCACGCGTCCCGAACGCTCGACGCGATACTGGGCGTTGGCCGCAATCCTGGTGCTGGCGGGTGTACTGATGGTCGTCGCCAGCCGCAGATTTCCCATCCTGCAACCCATCGGAAGCAGCAGCCTGGTCTTCGGGGCCGTTTTGCAACTCTCGGGCTTGCAGGCGTTCTACAAGGTACGCCCGGGCAAGTTGGAATGGGTCATCGGCTCAGCCGCCTGCTTGCTCTTTTTCCTGCTTGTTGCAGCCGATGCACAGATCTACCGTCATCTCATCGTGTTCGCGACCGCGAATTTGGCCTTGTTTGCCATGAGTTTTCGCGTGCTGCTGGCGGGCATTCGACCTCGATGGACGTTCGCCAGCGTGTTGACGGTGGGGGCCGTCGTGCTACTCATGTCCAACAACATCACCCGCATCGTGTTGGCGATCGCGCGGGATCCGGACCTGATTGTCACGCGCTCCCCGATGGGCATCGCCACCCTGTACCTGGTGCCGCTGGGAGGCGTCTTCGTGTATGCGACGGGATTGCTGCTGCTGTACTTCGAGCGGCTGGTTGACGACAAGCACAAGCTCGCCACGCACGACGACCTGACCGGCCTGTTGAACAGGCGCGCCATCGTGATCGCGGGCGAGCGGGAAGTGGCCGTCGCGATCCGTCATCGGCAGCAACTGACCGTGGCCTTCGTGGACATCGATTACCTGAAGCGCGTCAATGACAGCTTCGGACATAAAGCCGGCGACCTGGTCGTAGCCGACATCGCCAAGCTGCTCAGCGAGGCATGCCGCAGCCTCGACCTGGTGGGGCGCTACGGTGGCGATGAATTCTGCATGGTATTTCCTTGCGCCGACAGCGACAGCGCAGCGCTCATGGGCGAAAGATTGCTCACGGCGGTACGGCAGAATTCCTTCCGCGACCAGCGCCCGCTCACCCTGAGCATTGGATTCGCCTCACTGCCACCCGATGGCGACCAATCATGGGCAAGCCTGATCCACCGCGCCGACTTGGCGCTCTACGAGGCCAAGGCGCAGGGCCGTGACCAGTTCTGTATCGCCCCGCAGGTCCAGAACATTTCCGTTTGAATTGCGGGGAGGCCGATACACGGCTCTCGCATCGCGTCCCCACATGCAAATGCATGATTGACCAGCGATATCTTAAAAGGGACGGAGGGAACTAAGCGCACTCAATTCCCTCCGTCCCCTTTCGTTGTGTTTTTAATTTGAAACCTTCACCAGTTCAACACGTCGATTCTTCGCTTTACCCTCTTCGCTGCCGTTATCGGCCACGGGTTGCGTGTCCCCGAAGCCTTCCGCGGTCAGCATGGTGGGAGCGATACCCTTCGCGACCAATGCCGCTATGACGGATTGCGCTCGTCCTTCAGAAAGTGCTTGGTTGTGGGACGTGCTGCCGGTGTTGTCGGTATGCCCGTTGATCGCGAGCTTGAGCGCTGCATCATCTTTCAGGAGTTGTACGACCTGATCAATCTGGGACTGTGAGTCGGGCAATATGTCGGTCTTGTCAGTGGCGAAATTGACCTGTATGGCGACCTTTCCTGTCGCATCAATCGCCTGCTTGAGGGTAGAGGCGGAGATCAGTTCAGAGGTTTGGGTGTAAGCGGTTTCCTTGCCGACAACATAGCCGCCGCGTTTCGGGTTAGTGGTCAGGAACACCCAGATATTGCCGTCGTTGCGGCGGATCACCCAAACCGACGACGTTGAAGCCGGATACTTGTATCTGGCGGGATCAATGCCGAGTCTGAAGCCGCCATTGATTTCAGGCCCCCAGTTTTTCACGACGTCGACTGGAATGTTCCCCTCGCCTACCTTGGTACCGCCGAGTTGCCGAATAGCACTGTCAAAGTTCTTTGAAATTTCAAACTCAGAGAAATCCTTGCCTTGTTCGGCCGCGAAGGCAGCGTAGTAGAACTTGCCTTCGATCCACTGATCCTTCTGGTCCACCCAAAATGGGAAGCGCGCGAAATCCTTTGTCGCACTCTTTTCCGTTCTGCCAGGGCCTTTTGATGTATAGCCTGCAGGCAAGGTGAAATAGGGAAATTCGCCAAGGGCGGCATCGCTGATGGGAAGGGTATTGACGTCGAATGCCTGCGACGTAGGCGTTGGGTCAGGCTCCACCGTTGGCGCTGACTGCGCGGTCGGGACTTCTGGAGCGGCCTGCACCGCGGCCTGTGTTTGCGTTCCACCGGCTGGCTCGGCACTGCAACCGGCCAGCGCCACAACCATCACGCAGCTCAACAGAATCAGGTTGGGACGCAGGGGATGTAGGCGCATCATAAGTCTCGATTGCGGAAGGTGAATATGTTTTGACATCTTGCGGCAGGTTCAAATCGAGTACAAGGCTGCGAAAAACGCTATTCCTTACGTCCCTGCGTGCCCTTTCGTCACCCCTTTTTCTGAGCTGGAAGTACGGTCACGCAGCCGTCCCAGGATTAAAGGAAAATGTACCTGCCCCTTTTTTTCCCGAAAAAGTCGACTCTGACCCCTGTTTTGTTCCGTAACCTGCTACGCCGCTCGCGGCTTGCGCTTGGCCGCGTAGAGCATCCGGTTTGTGTGGTCCACAAAGCCACTCGCGTCGTTGGCATCGCCAGCCACCTGGGTGTCCACTCCGATCGAAATACTGACCCATTCGCCCGCATCGTCGAAGCCATGCGGGATCTGCAGCGCAGTCACGGCGGCCTCCAGTTCCCGCGCCAATGCTTGCGCAGTGGCCGCATCGGTGTCCGGCAACAGCAGCCCGAACTCGTCCCCACCCAAACGAGCGGCGACGTCACGCGATCGCCTTGCCGCCCCCTGCAGAACCCCGGCGATTTGCTTGAGGCACGCATCGCCTGCGGGGTGCCCGTACAGATCGTTGTATTGCTTGAACCAATCGATATCCACGATCAACAGCGACAGCGGTTTGCCGCTGCGCCGGGAGTCGTTCCACTCGACGTCCAGGCGCTGGTCGAACAGGCGGCGGTTTGCGATCTCGGTCAATGCATCCGTGAGCGATAGCGCTTCCAATTCCTTGTGCAGACGCAGCAGCTCCACCTCCGCCTGTTTGCGTTCGCTGATGTCGAACATGAAGCCGACCAGGCTGGTCACCTCGCCCGCATCGTTGCGTGTGACATGCACGACATCACGGATCCAGACGTACGCGCCATCGCGCGTCAACGCTCGATAGTCCGCCTCATGGTCCATGCCGGCCTGCGATTGCGCCACGCAGAAGTTCACGGTGCGCTCGCGATCATCCGGGTGCATGCGCGTGGCCCAGTCCTCCACGGTCTTCCAGCTGTCCTGCGTCCACCCCAGCAGGCTTTCGATCTGGGGCCCGATATAGGCAAAGCGCAGGTCGGGCCAGTCAAGCTTCCACGGGATCGCGTTGGTGGATTCCAGTAGCGTCTTGTAGACGCCTGCATCTTCAGCCACGTCTCGCCCGTGCGCCGCGCGGAATACTTGGTTTTGATGTGTGGTCACAGGCTTATCTTAACCAAGTCCGCAAAACAGGGGTCAGAGTGGATTTCCCCGAAGTAGACCCATATCGCGGCGCGTTTCAAACGGAAATGTTCTCTGGCCTGTTTTGGTGTTCGCTATCCATCCTTGGGCGAGACTTTCCCAAGCAGTGACCTCAGGTCGCCGAACGGGTTGGACGTGGCTGCAGGCGGCTTGTCCTCGGCGGCCAGGGCGCTGACCCCGGTGTAGTCGGCCTGTCGTGAATGTTCGTTGTCATGGCAGTACACGCACAACAGCTCCCAATTGCTGCCGTCCGGCGGATTGTCGTCGTGGTTGTGGTTGCGGTGATGGACCGTCAGCTCGCGCAGGTTGGTGCGGGTGAACTCACGCGCGCAGCGCCCACAGACCCACGGGTACATCTTCAGGGCACGCTCGCGATACCCCTGGTCGCGCTGCTCGGCGTTGCGCCGGGCCTCGGCAACGATACGGTCGAGCTTGGCATCTTGTGGTGTCGTCATGGTCATAGCTTACGAGGTGCAGCAGGAAACACCGTCAATAAGGGGGTAGAAGCCAACAAATGGGGTCAGGTACATTGCTTACGGCTGCAGACCGAAGCGCTCGCCAAGCGCGACTTGGAGACTCGACCACGCGTGCGCTCCAAGCTCGAGGAAAAATGTAGCTGACTCTTTATTTCCAGGACCCCTTTTTTTGACCCCTTCTTTCGTATCGGGCGGGCCACTAATCGGGTTAGTATTGGCGCATGAAATGCACTGTGAAGCTGTCTTGCTTTTACGATTCCTGGATCCACCAAGGCGTCCGCGGGGGTGCGTGGACGCCATGATTCGCAAGCCGCACTATCGCCGCATCCTGCTGGTCGCCGGAGTCGTACTGCTCGTTCCAAGCCTCCTGCTGTTGTTCGGCGGGATGTTGGGCGTGTTGACCATCGATAACCTGCCTGAAGTCCTGCAATTCAAAATGCGCAGCCTGGGCAGTTTCGCAGTCGCCGGCTGTCTAATGGCGGCAATCGGCTCGCTAGAGCCCTGATCCGAAGAGGACAACAATGATCAAGCAATCCGATTTCTTCATTCTCCTGGCGGTGTCAGTCTCATTCGTGCTGTCGGCCTTCCTGTGGTTCAACGGACAGCGCGAGGAGGGGGCGTTCACAGCGCTGTGGGTGCCATCGATCCTCTGCTTCGGCATCTACTTCAAGCTCACGTCATTGATGGCGCGCAAGTCGTGAGTAACCCGATGATTGGCTATTTCGCCATTGCCGTATTCGGACTAATGATGATCGGGGTCATCCTGACCGGTATCGAATTCCGCAAGATGAGAGGCAACGACGACGCGAAGTCGCCCGAGGAAAAGTCGAACCGCTGAGCCAGCCTGGTGCAACGGCTCCTGTGTTTGCTCGGGAGCAAACGGGAGAGAAGGAATCAAGCGCGGCAATAACGGGGTCAGGTCCACTTGAGAGCTCTGACTAAGTGAACCTGACCCCGTAATTGCTTTCCTTTTTCACTCCGTTCATTGGATCAGGCGCCGATCAGCATCCGCGAATAGCGGCCGAACAGTTTCTTCAACATGATGCACAGCATCAGCGTCAAGGTAATGCTGACAAGATAAATAGCGAGGGCACCGGCGGCGACGCCCACCACGCTCATGCCCGGCCAAGCCTGGACCAGCGCCTTGTCGAGGTTCACCATTACGGTGAAATGCAGAAAATAAAGGCTGAAGGCGTAGGTGCCCAAGGTCTGCAGAAGCCTTGGCATCCGATCTTCGTGTGCTTGCAGGAGCTCGAGGATCAGAAGCGCTGCCAATATCTTGTTGAGATAGACCACACTTTCTTGCAGCGAAAAGAACCCTGATGGCGTGTAACCCGACAGAAACAACCAGAAGTTCGCTACCAGGCTAATCAAGAACACAGCCCACATCAACGCCCGGAAATTTCGCACGAGTGCCAGCATCGCCTCGAGCCGCTCACCCAGGTACATGCCAAACCCATACGCACCGAGAAAATAGATGACCGAATTGACGCTCAGCATGTGAGGCGAAACCGTGCGAGACACGACCAGCGGCACCAGAGCCAGCAACAGGAGCAGGACGCCATTGCGGAACCTGAGCATAGCTTCTAGCGCCGGCGTCATCACGAATAGCACCGCCAGCACCGGGATGTACCACAACTGTACTTCCGCGGATCCGGTCACGACGTTGAGGAGCAGCACGTGCAGGAATGAGTCTTGGAGGTCGTTCGCCTTCAGGTATGCAACGACCTGAGGCCACTGTAATGCGACAAGCACGGTCGACACCACGAGGTAAGGCAGGATCACGTTGGTGAACTTGTTGAGATAGAACCTGGCCCACGGCATGCCGCGCAACACCCGCGTAAACAGGATTCCGGAGATCAGCGCAAAGAACAGGGTGGTGCCGTGGAATAACCCTTCGGTCATTGCGTAAAGAATCCGGAAATCGGCGCCGGACGCGAGCACGTCGAACTGCGCGCCAAGCCCTGACTAGGCCTCCTGACCCAGCATGGACCAGGCATGTGCAGCCATGATCGCCAGGATGGCAATGCCACGAAAGCCGTGCAGGTAGTCGATGTATTCCTTGGTGTTTCGCGATTGCATGCACTCTCAATCAGTCGCTTTACCTGCGCATGCAGGAATTTTTTATTTCGACGCCCTCATACCAACGGGCAAATGCCGCGAGACCGGTCAGGGTTCGCGCACAAAAGGGGGGCAGAAATTTTCCCCAATGCACCCCGAATCGCGGCGCGTTTCAAACGGAAATGTTCTCTGACCCCTTTTCCCGCCCTCACATCGCGGCGCGTTTCAAACGGAAATGTTCTCTGACCCCTTTTTTGGAACCATGAAGGCGCATTCGTATACCGGATGGCGTGTAGCGTGTAGTCACCAGACACTCCTTATGAGTCGCACCGAGGCTTTCCGAAAGTCTGTCATACAGTGGCAAAAATGGGGTCAGGTACATTTCTGACCACGCCACCCGCCCAATGCCGATGGGAGGCATACGCTCTAGTTGCGAATGTGGGCAGACACTCACGCAAAAAGGGGTCAGAGAACTTTTCCTCGAAGCACCCTCACGTCGCGGCGCAATTCAAACGGAAATGTTCTCTGACCCCTTTTTTCCCGGACGCGGCCGACCCCGCCTCAAGAAAAAATGTATCTGACCCGTTTTTTCTCAAAAACCGAAAAAGGTCAACGCTTGCACTTGGCGCCCGTTCGAACCAGAAGGCCGTGTTGGTAATCGGCCAACACGACATCAATACAACCGTCAGAATTGATGTCACCAGCGGCCAAGCCGTCAGGCCTGTAATGCGAGGTGGGAAAGGCTGTCAACGAAACGGTAACCATCGTTTCCGGCTCAAAACCGCCAGGGCCTTGCAAGTAATAACCCATGTTGAAGAACCCGCCGTGCAGCGTGATGATGTCCTTCAATCCGTTTCCATCAAGGTCTGCAATGACCACCGGCTCGGGTATGTCGAACGAGTCAAGCACCTTATCCAGCTGATATCCCCCATTCGCCTGCGCAAGATAAACGGCAATTCCCGCGGGCCTATTCGAGACGAGGCTGGTCACCACGTCCGGCCGACCATCGCCATTCAGGTCAGCGGTATCCACGCCCCGCGCCATCCAAGGCCAATCGATGGGCGTACGCCTCGGGATTGCATTCGACGTTGCCGCCGCGAACGTCCCGTTTCCTTCGTTCAGCATCAGGTACCAGAACGCGAAACCCTGACCATTGGTCATCACCAGGTCAGGCTTCTGGTCCTTGTTCATGTCACGAGCAATTATCCGGTTGTACCCTGCAAGCGGTGTCGCCAGATCCTTGAAGCGCAGCAGGCCTCCAGTTCCGTCGCCCTTATACAACACGGCACCACTGGACCAGGTCTGTGCCACGACATCCACCTTGCCATCGCCATCAAAATCTCCGGTAGTGACAGCGGAATAGCCCACCGGGTCCGGCAACGTCACCATTTCCAGGCTATTTGTGCTGGGTCGGAATTTCGCGATGGACAGACCATCCTGATGACCGACTAGGATTTCCTGTACGCCATCGTTGTCGAGGTCACCGAGCGCCATGCCGGTGGTAGCCCAAGCATAGTGACTGAGGAAGGGCGCGTGAACAGGCTCCCCCAACGTCTTGTCCGGCAATTGCGGGAACACCATGACTTGACTGATCAAGCTGGGCGTAGAGGTTTGCTCGGTTCCTTCCGTGGTCATCACAACATCTGGGCGTCCATCCCCGGTGACATCCCCGATCGCCACGGCCGCACCCCAGTACTTGCCTTCCTGATTCACGAGCTGCGGCGGGTATTGCTTGAGAGGATTGAAGCTGAAATTTCTGTTGACGGAATTACTTGGTGGAGGTGGAGGTGGATTGACGATGGGCCCACCACCGCCTGTTCCAGTTCCCGATGACGAGCCGCCCCCACCCCCGCCACAACCCGCTACCAGGCTGGCGAAAAATGCGATGAAAGTTGCGTACAGCGCGTGACGTAGTGGCGACATCTCGAATTCATCCCCTGGTGGTCCAAAGCCCTAAAGAATTCTCCCATGTTTTAGAACGTCATTCCCAAAAATAGGGTCAGGTACATTTCCTACCGAAGCGCGTCCGTAACGCCGAGTGCTCTGCCAAAAACAGGGGTCAGAGTCGACTTTCCTGAAAACCGGGGTCAGAGTCGACTTTCCTGACCTCGGCAAACGAACTTTCCCGATGGGTCTGTGAAGCGTTGCGAGGCACCCTGCCTATGACTTATCACGCTGCCAATTGCTATGCCTCGTCCACTGCGAATAGATCTTCCCGGTATTCCGCAACATGTCGTTCAACGGGGCAACGACCGCCAGCCATGCTTCTTCAACGACGCTGACTACCTGTGCTATCGCAGCGAACTGCGTGACATGGCCCGCCGCGAGGGCTGCGCGATCCATGCGTATGTGCTGATGACGAACCATGTCCACTTGCTGCTGACGCCAACGGCGAAAGGCGCCGTCCCACGCCTTATGCAGGCTCTTGGGCGGCGCTATGTTCGATACATCAACGCCACATACCACCGCAGCGGCACCCTGTGGGAAGGACGTTACAAATCCAGTCTGGTCGGCGACGGCGGCTACCTCATGCACTGCCACCGCTACGTCGAACTCAACCCCATGCGCGCTGCGATGGTCGCCGATCCGCGCGACTATCGTTGGTCCAGCCATCGAGCACTGGCCTTTGGCGAGAGCGACAGCCTACTCACGCCTCATCCGGAATACTTGGCGCTATCGACTGATACCGCAAAACGTCAGCAGCATTACCGTGCCATGGTGATGACGGCAGTTGATGCCGAAGAAGTGGACGCCATCCGCTGTCACCTGCAACGCCAGCACCCCTACGCACAAGATCGCTTCAGGCTGGCAATCGAGGCTCAGCTTGGAAGAACCGTGGGCCCACAAAAAATCGGGCGGCCCAGGAAACAACAGCAGAAGCAAAACAGGGGTCAGAGTCGACTTTTGTTGCCGAGCCAACTCAGACCCGACGCACTCTGGAAAAGTCGACTCTGACCCCTGTTTTTCCTTGTAGGTGTGATCAAAATGCGCTTCGGACCAAGCGACAGCATCGCCGTTGTATGGCAACCGTGCGAGTAATGCGCGACCGGCATCCAGCGCTTTCGGCGTGAAGTTCCATTCGGCCGAGGCCACCGCAAGACGCATCAGGTTCGCAGCGGAAGGCTCCTGCTCGTACGCCGCGGCAGCCTGATCAAATGCCGGCAAGGGATGCTTCCGGGTCATCGCCACGAACTGCGCATGCCAGGAGCAGTCCGCCGCCGTGTCGAGCAAAACCAGGCCGCAGATTAAGCCATGCAGTCCCGCTGTCGCCAGCAGGTACATGCCGCCGGTCGAATGACCGACAAAAATCGCATCGGAAACCTCCTTGGCCGCTTCAACGATGACCCCCGGCCAACTTCCGAACACTTCACGATCATCTCGCGCCACGTTGGACCCATCGCCGGGAAGATCAACCAGCCAGACGGAACCAGGCACATCCAGCGCATCGGCGAGTTCCGTCAGGCTCTCCGAACCAAGGCCAGGGCCACCTGGCAAGAGCAGCCAGTTCAATGTTCCCGCTTTCGAACCATGAAGGCGCATTCGTATACCGGATGGCGTGTAGCGTGTAGTCACCAGACACTCCTTATGAGTCGCACCGAGGCTTTCCGAAAGTCTGTCATACAGTGGCAAAAATGGGGTCAGGTACATTTCTGACCACGCCACCCGCCCAATGCCGATGGGAGGCATACGCTCTAGTTGCGAATGTGGGCAGACACTCACGCAAAAAGGGGTCAGAGAACTTTTCCTCGAAGCACCCTCACGTCGCGGCGCAATTCAAACGGAAATGTTCTCTGACCCCTTTTTTCCTGCACGTTTCAAACGGAAATGTTCTCTGACCCTTTATTCCCGGATCCCTGCCCAACTCAGTCCCGACTCAGTTTGAAAAAAGTCGACTCTGACCCCTGTTTTCCGCGGAGCAATTCAAACGGAAATGTTCTCTGACCCCTTTTTGCCAGATGTAGACACTTGTATCGATAAGGTAAATAATGCGCCTTAATACTTTTGCGCGTATCGAGCACTTCGACGTGTGCCGTACCATTTTTTTCCAGACCGAGGAGCTCACCAAGCGCGATTTGAAAGTGCGCCGACGCGGCCGACCCAAGGTCAGAGAAAAATGTACCTGACCCCTTTTTTCACCGACCCCGCAGCCGGGCTTGAAGAAACACGTTTTCTCGATGGAAACGCAGATAGCTCCGCTGCCCTGAAGAGAAAGCACCTACATTCTTTAGTGAGGAGGGGTCCAGACCCATAGCGCTCAGTGACGCTACATGGGCGACGGGGGACACAAGGACTTTTCCCGAATCTTCAAAGCTCAAAAAACCACGATCGAATAGATGATCGGCGTCTGGCGTAAGCAACAAGCCGTTTTCGCCGTCTAAGCGCTCGGTGTTGTCTGCATCGCGCCATGGCTTGCAATGGCTAGCCCGAAGGTGTTCAAGGCGATCGACTCCGGTGAGACGACAGCGGCGTTCAATCTTCATGACCCGCTGCTTGAAAAGGCCTTGGCCGCGACGCGCCTGCACCACCGCCTGCCTCGTTGTCTCCGTTATCGTCGAGTCGTGTCGCACCTCAGCCAGTTGATGCTCTTCCCATTGAATTAGGCCCACAGCGGGCAAGGTCTCGGCATCAGCCACTTTGCTGCCCCGAAGAATAATACGAGCCTCGTGACCGATTAAGTCAGCAAGCTCCAAGACGAGTGATTCTGGGACGTTGGTGAGGTACACGCTCTGCAGCCCGCGCCCACTTGGCTGTAATGGCGCGTATCGCTTGAAAACAGGGGTCAGAGTCGACTTTTGATTCCCGGCGAACTCAGCCCAGACGGAATCTGGAAAAGTCGACTCTGACCCCTGTTTTTTGCCTGTTTTTTGGACTCTGAAAAAGTCGACTCTGACCCCTGTTTTGTACCTTTTTTACAGTCCCGGTTTACGACTTGCCTCCGGCGCCGACCAGCCGCGCTGGAAGGCGCTTCGTTTCTATTCCTAGGAGTTTGCATGCCTGATCCCGAACAGCATGATCGGGTGGATCTAAATGAAATCGTCGAGCAACCAACCATCCGAGTATTGAGTGCGCCAGAACATTCGCGGGCTTCAAGCCGCTATTGAATTCGATAACTGCGTGAGACGGGTACTCTGGATCAGCTATCAGTCTAGCCGCCAGCAACATCAATCTTGAATCTTCATCGTCGGCAGCATCTTTCTCGAGTCTAGAAATCAACAACGGTAGCTCTGGGGAAGCAAGCGCCTCTCCTACTATCGAAATTGACACCTTCCCGAATCCAACCACTAGCAATCCTATGAAATCATTTGCAATATTAGCGGCTTCTGTTTTGTCAATTTTTAATGCTCTCTCAAAAGCATCTGACGCGAAATGAACAAACATATCCGCATTTTCATAAATTATCTTGTAGAAGAATGAGAGCATTCTTCGAGTAAGCTTCATTGACTCGCTAGCTATTAATACTTTCTCGTCCGCTTCAAAACCACTAGCCCTACTTTTCAAAATCTGACCCAGCACTTGGATCGATTTGATAGCCGTATTCAATTTGAATGTGTCTTCCAACTGAGACCCGTTCCCCACATCCTCCCGACCTTCGATCATTCCATCCATACGATCGCGCTCATCGTGCATGTAGTCGCTAACTTGATCAGGCTTACCTAGCATCAATGTTTGACGGTCCGCCGCGGTGCGGTATCGAACTGATATTTTTGAGTATTCACTCAAAGTACCTTGAGTCGATTCAGAATATAGGCTCGACGCCATGGGAAGTAAAACTTTTAATACTTCATGATGTTTTTCTAAATGGGCCAGGAAGGTAAGAATATTTGCGGAGCGCTCAGTATTAACAAACTCCACATGCCGCCTGATTTCAATATCTCGCTCAACGTCCTTGAGCCGAGAAATCCAAAGTGCTGAAAAGTAATAATATAAATACGGGTAACGAAAGGCCATACCCCTAGCATCGACAGCAATTAATCTGGCTTCAACAAGCTCTTCTAACAAAATATCCGAACTAACCGTGACCAGTCTTGCAGCAAATTTTTCTCTCAAGCTGGCCACATCAGCCGTACTCAGATAAGCCGCATCTTTTACCCACAACGCAGCTGCGAATTCACTTAAAAAATCACGGACCGTGTTGATAGGGTGCTTATGGACATGCCCTTCAATCGCCTTAGTAATGAGTGCTTCAAAGAGAAATCCTTGCGATCCATTCGAAATCACAGATTTCAGCTGACGGCCCACGTCCATTTGCTGAAGCACGATCAGTACGAATACTGGGAATCGGGGTAGAAAATTTTTGCCCAGCCAGGCATCGATCACGGATTTGACTTGTCTGGTTTCATGCTCGATTTGCTCTGGAGTTATCGAGTCCGACCTACCAATCTCCACCCATTTCCTGATTAATTCCCCGCGGCGCTTATGAGAAAGCGGAAGAATCTCGAAAATCTTGGAGCCACGCCAGTATGCCGAATCTTGATCACCTTCAATTTCGGCAGAAAGCACAGTAATAGCCGGCGAAGCGCTTGTAAGTGAAATTATTCTATCTGCCCATGCTGTAACTAACTCAAAAACCCGTGCAATACCCGTTGAACCTGCTGGGGCCGACTGAAGGTTATCGAGCACGACGAAGCGACGTTTCGATTCTAGCTGTGAGATTTCATCGTGGGCGTCGCGCTCATATTGAGCTGACAATGCAGACCTGAACCAGGTCTTTATTTCACCCCTATTAGCACTACTTAGAGTGGCAAAGTCGAGGTAAATAGGAATGCTTCCATTATGCCGTAGCTCACTGACTAGCGTCTTAGCAAATGTGGTCTTTCCAGACTGCTCCTGTCCAAATACTATAACCTTTCCAAATGCGGTGGAAGCATCAATTAAATCAGACGTCGTTACACTGCTCGTTAGCTTGACGGATTCGCTCTTCGCAGAATCAACCGTACGGAATTCAGGATGAACATATACTTCTGATAGCCGCAGATGTCGGCTAAGTTGAGGATGTTTGAGAAACGCCCCTGGATCATCTAAAAAATCCTCGAACGTGCTAGTAAATCGAATTTTCCCTAAGAGGCGTGCCGGATTCATCGGGCATATTTCTCCAATGTGTTCCGACTTCAAGCGCAACTCCGCCCCGCTCCAGTGAAAATCTGTTTTCTGCAAACCACCTTCCGTCGCGCTAATTTTTAAACACGAGAATCCACATTCACTTTCTCTATCGTCAATCGGTAAGGCGATCAAATGCTTCACTTTGGATCCGAACTTACCGCGAATTTGTTCGAAATCGTCAATCGCGTGTTCGTGGCCCCAGAAAGTCATGTCAACATGAGTGTCCAGCCAATGCGAAAGATATCTTGCGTCCTGCGGCGAGAACCAATTAAGGGGATGATGTGCAATCGCAATAGCTAGATCCGCTTCGTCCATATCATTAGGCAAGACGTCCTTTGGCATCCGGAGTGCGCCTGGGGTTTCGGGATTTTTAGAGGTCCATGCCGTATTGATCGCATAGATCGCAATTGATCTTCCATTGAGATCGATACGAGTACGACTCAGTATCGATCCATGAGCTTGCATAGGCGAGCAAACCACATCCCTAAAGAGCGTGAAGTCCACTTGAGTTCGGCTCAGCTCCCCTATAATTGAATCCGTCTCCAAGCCGGCGACTTCGGGGATGTCGTTTATCAACGCAGATTGAACTGTGGTTGATATTTTTGAGAAATCACAATCATGATTCCCTGGCGACACATATACATGACTGCTCTCGACCGGCCATGCTTTTAGAGATTGTTTTAGCTTCTCTAGTGCCGTCGTGGCAAGATCATACTCTTCAGCCTTTCCTGAAAAGGCCAGATCTCCGGATACTAGAAACAATACGGCTGTCGGTCTGGTCACGAGACTGCCTATTGCGCCCGAGATATCTGACATTCGACTTAGTGCAATAGACTCTGCCGTACGAATATGGAGATCTGACAAGTGGCAAATTAAGATGTCTGGCTTAGTTTCGTCTACATCAATTGCCATTTGAGATCTGCCTTTTTCAAACTGAAATAAAAAACCACGCGTTTTTTCAGGTGTACTGAATCACATATTCCTCCGATACTCCCCACCCACATCATAAAGCGCATGCGAGATCTGCCCCAACGAATGCGTCTTCACCGCCTCCATCAACGCCTCGAACACATTCTTGCGATCCCGCGCCGTCTGCTGCAAATACCCCAATCCATGACCGTCGTGCGGTTCACTCGCCCCGCTCTCGTCTTCGATCATATGGCCGTGCGCGGTCTCCCCAACCGGCGCCAGGGCATTGCGTGAGTCCTGCCAGCCTTTGACGTTGGCGATCTGCTGGCCCTTCTCTTCTTCGGTTGAACGGATCAGCTCGATCTCGGTCGCAATCTCGCCAGCGTGTTCCTTGGGCAGGAACATGTTCACGCCGACCAGCGGCAGGCTGCCGTCGTGCTTCTTGTGTTCGTAGTACATCGACTCTTCCTGGATCTTGCCGCGCTGGTACATGGTGTCCATGGCGCCGAGCACGCCGCCGCGCTCGCTGATGGCTTCGAACTCCTTGTAGACCGCCTCTTCCACCATGTCGGTCAGGTAGTCGACCGCGAAGCTGCCCTGCCACGGGTTCTCGTTGAAGTTGAGGCCCAGTTCCTTGTTGATGATCATCTGGATGGCCACCGCGCGGCGCACGGACTCTTCGGTCGGCGTGGTGATGGCTTCGTCATAGGCATTGGTGTGCAGGCTGTTGCAGTTGTCGAACAGGGCGTACAGCGCCTGCAGCGTGGTGCGGATGTCGTTGAACTGGATTTCCTGCGCGTGCAGTGAGCGGCCGCTGGTCTGGATGTGGTACTTCATCATCTGGCTGCGGCTGGACGCGCCGTAACGCTCGCGCATGGCGCGCGCCCAGATGCGGCGGGCGACGCGGCCGATCACGGTGTACTCCGGGTCCATGCCGTTGCTGAAGAAGAAGCTCAGGTTGGGCGCGAAGTCGTCGATCGACATGCCGCGCGCCAGGTAGTACTCCACGATCGTGAAGCCATTGCTCAGGGTGAAGGCGAGCTGGCTGATCGGGTTGGCCCCGGCTTCGGCGATGTGATACCCGGAGATGCTGACCGAGTAGAAATTACGCACGCCGTGGTCGACGAAGTATTGCTGGATGTCGCCCATCATCCGCAGCGCGAATTCGGTGCTGAAGATGCAGGTGTTCTGCGCCTGGTCTTCTTTCAGGATGTCCGCCTGCACGGTGCCGCGCACGGTCTTGAGGGTGTCCGCCTTGATGCGGGCGTAGGTGTCGGCATCGACCACTTGATTACCGGTCACGCCGAGGAGGCCAAGCCCGAGACCGTCATTGGTCGGCGGCAATTCACCCGAATATTGCGGACGTTCGCGGCCATCGAACAGCTTGGCAATCGTCTTTTCGGCATCGGCCCAACGCGTGTCATCGGCCTTCAGGTATTTCTCGATTTGCTGGTCGATAGCGGTGTTCATGAACATCGCCAGGATCATCGGCGCCGGCCCGTTGATGGTCATCGACACGCTGGTGGTGGGCGCGCACAGGTCGAAGCCGGAGTACAGCTTCTTCATGTCGTCCAGCGTGGGGATGTTGACGCCGGAGTTACCGATCTTGCCGAAGATGTCCGGCCGCGGCGCGGGGTCTTCGCCGTACAGGGTGACGCTGTCGAAGGCGGTGGACAGGCGCGCGGCGGGCTGGCCGACGCTGAGGTAGTGGAAGCGGCGGTTGGTGCGCTCCGGCGTGCCCTCGCCCGCGAACATGCGGATCGGGTCTTCGCCGGTGCGGCGGTACGGATACACGCCGCCGGTGTACGGGTAGCTGCCCGGCAGGTTTTCCTTGCCGAGGAAGGTCAGCAAGTCGCCCCAGCCGCGGTAGGTGGGCGCGGCGATCTTGGGGATCTTCTGGTGACTCAGCGAAGTGGTGTAGTTCTCAACGCGGATGGTCTTGTCGCGCACCTTATATTCGGTGATCTCGTCGGTGATCGACTTCAATCGCTGCGGCCATGCGCGTAGCAGCTTGATGTTTTCGGCGGTGAGCGACTGGATGGCGTCGTTGTAGCGCTGGCGCAGTGTGAGCAGGCTGCGGTCGGGGGCATCGGTGAGCGCATCGGCGCCGTAGATATCCAGTGCAGCCGGCAATTCGGCATCGCCCAATTCCGACAACGCCTGCCACAAGGACTGCGCGCGGTCGGCGGTTTCGGCCTGGGTTTCGATCTGGCGGTTGATGCTACGGCCCTGCTCGGCGATCTCGGACAGGTAGCGCGTGCGAGCGCCGGGTATCAGCACTGTCGCGCGGGGTTCTTTCAGGGTGGTGTCGATGTGAGGAACCATCGAAAAGGGGTCAGAGGCATGTTTTCGGACGTTGTCTCCGGCAGGATCATTGTCATCGGCCGAAAAATGCGTCTGACCCCTTTTCTCCTCGGCCGAAAAATGGGCCTGACCCCTTTTCGACTCCCATTTTGCTTTCAGCAACCTGCACAAGTTGCTGAACATCCAGCTGATGCCGGGGTCATTGAACTGGCTGGCAATGGTCGGATAGACCGGAACGTCTTCGTCCTTGGTCTGGAACGCGACGCGGTTGCGCTTCCATTGCTTGCGGATGTCGCGCAGTGCGTCTTCGGCGCCGCGCTTGTCGTACTTGTTGAGCACGATGAGCTCAGCGAAGTCGATCATGTCGATCTTCTCCAGCTGCGACGCCGCGCCGTAGTCGCTGGTCATCACGTACATCGGGAAGTCGACCAGGTCGACGATCTCCGAATCGGATTGGCCGATGCCGGCGGTTTCGACGATCACCAAGTCGTAGCCCAGACCTTTGAGGAAACCGATGCAATCTTTCAGCACCGCATTGGTGGCGACGTTCTGCCGACGCGTGGCCATCGAACGCATGTAGACGCGATGGCTGCGTAGCGAGTTCATGCGAATGCGGTCACCCAGCAAGGCGCCACCGCTACGGCGGCGGGTGGGATCAACACTGATCACCGCGATACGCATCTGCGGGAAGCTGGCGAGGAAGCGGTTCAGCAGTTCGTCGGTGACCGAGGACTTGCCAGCGCCGCCGGTGCCGGTGATGCCGATGACCGGGGTCTTGCGGCTGGCGAGTTGCCATTGCTTGCGCTGCTTGGAGAGCTCGGCTTCGGACAGGGTGCCGTCTTCGATCGCGGACAGCGCGCGGCCGATGGCGATTTCGTTTTCGATGGAAGGTAAAAAGGGGTCAGAGAACATTTCCTCCGGCACCACATCCGAATTGAGCGCTGTCGGGGAGGAAACTGTTCTCTGACCCCTTTTTACGGAGAACATTTCCTCCGACACCACATCCGACTCAAGCTCTGTTGGGGAGGAAACTGTTCTCTGACCCCTTTTTACGTCACGCTGACCGCGGTTTTCACCCGCCCGCTTGACCACGTCTTCGATCATTTCCACCAGCCCCATCTTCATGCCGTCATTGGGGTGGTAGATGCGCTCGACGCCGTAGGCCTGGAGTTCGCGGATTTCTTCTGGCGTGATCGTGCCGCCACCGCCGGCGAAGATCCTGATGTGCGGGGCGCCGCGTTCTTTCAGCATGTCGACCATGTACTTCAGGTATTCGACATGCCCGCCCTGGTAACTGGACAGCGCAATCGCGTCGGCGTCTTCCTGCAACGCGGCACGGACCACGTCTTCGACGCTGCGGTTGTGGCCGAGATGGATCACTTCGGCGCCCTGCGCCTGGATCAGCCGCCGCATGATGTTGATCGCGGCATCGTGGCCGTCGAACAGGCTGGCGGCGGTGACGAAGCGCAGCGGGGAACGGCTCTCATCAAGAGCGGTGGGCTGGCTTGCGGGCAGGGTTTCGGCGGGACTGCTCATACGCTGGCATCAGTGATTGCGGGGACCGCCGATTGTAGCGCGCGCGTTATCCTGTCTCATTCGTATAAAAGTTCCAGCCACCGATCCACCGTCAGGACCTGCCATGCCGAATGCCAACCGCCTGTTCGTTGCCCTGCTCCCGCTGGTCCTGCTGGGCTGCGTGCACCATGACCCGGCGGCATCGGCTGATGTGCTGCTGCTTGGGGAAACCCACGACAACGGCGAAGGCCACCGCCTGCGCGCCAAGGAATTGCGCGCCCGCGTTGAGGCAGGCTGGCGCCCGGCCATTGCGATGGAGCAGTTCGACCGCGAGAACCAGGCCCTGCTGGATGCGGCGCTGCGCGAATGCACCGATGCCGATTGCGTGGTGGCGCGCGCGGCGCCTGGCAAATCCAGCTGGAACTGGGAATTCTACAAGCCGGTGATCGCGCTGGCCATGCAATACAAGCTGCCGCTACTGGCCGCCAACCTGTCGCGTGCGGATGCCGGCAAGGTGATCGAGAAAGGATTCGCCCCGGCGCTGGATGCGGGCGAGATCAGCCGTTACGGGCTGGACAAGCCGCTGCCGAGCGGGGTGTTGGGGCCGCAGATCGAGGAGGTACGCACTGGCCATTGCGGGATGCTGCCGGCCGAAATGCTGGAGCCGATGGCGCGCGCGCAGATTGCCCGCGACATTGTAATGGCCGAAACCCTGCGCCCATTCGCCTCACGCGGCGTGGTGCTGATTGCCGGCAATGGCCATGTGCGCCGCGACATCGCAGTGCCGTACTGGCTGCACACGCAGGGCCTGACGACATCGAGTATCGGGTTTGTCGAAGAAGCAGGCGCGCCGGGCGAGTTCGACAGCGAACGGCATATTCCTGCCATCCAGCGCCCGGATCCTTGCAAGGATCTGGGCAAGAAGATGGGCATGAAGCTCGGCGGCTGAGCCGGAATGGTGCCTGGCTGAGCGTATTCAGCGCGAAATTCGCATGTTTGCCACTTCAGATGGCATGGGCCTTGCTAAAGTCCTTCCCAAATCCTGGGGAGCTGCATGGCCGGCATCCGATCCATCTCCACCGCTGCCTGCCTGGCCACCATGCTTGCCATCGGCGCGCTTGCCATGGTCACGCCTGCCACGAGCACACCTGCCAAGGTCACGCCCGCCAAGGAGCTGGCGGCTGTATCACCCGCAGCCACGGTCGCTGCTGACACATCCGGATTGCATGGCTTGGGCTGGTTGCCGTCGGATGTCTTCGATACCGGCGAAGGCCTGCCCGACCCGACGGTGAATGCAATCGCCATCCAGCACAGCGGGCAAGTCTGGGTCGGCACCATGCGTGGACTGGCGCGCCAGAGCGGATCGCGGATGGTCGCCGAACATGGGCCTGGCGATGTGCTGGAGCGGCAGGTCCTGGACCTGCTGGTGACGGCTGACGACACCCTGCTGGCGTCGGTGGACAGCGGTGGCATCTGGCAACTCCGGAACGGCCATTGGTCCTCGCTGGGCTCGCCGTTCGATGAACGCCGCACGCAACGCATGCGCGCCTTTGCGTCGGGCTCGGGCGAACGCGTGTTCGCCGTGGGCGGCGGCGTTGCGGAATTCGTGGATGGGCAATGGCGTGCGTGGCCGCTGCCGGCGTCGCTGGCTGGGCGCGAGATTTTCGACATCGCGCTGGAGCCTACCCGCGCTGGCCAGCCACAGCGCATCTGGCTGGCGACGTTTGGCGCCGGATTGCAGCGTTGCGACGGTGACAGTTGTTCGCCGGTTTCGATGGCGGGATCGGGGCCACGCACCAACGAAATCCTGACCCTGCAGCAGCAACCGCGTGCCGGCACCTCGGCTGCGTTGTGGGTCGGCATGCAGGGCGGCGGGCTGGCACGCTGGCAGGACGATACATGGACTCGCTGGCACACCGACAACAGTCCGTTGCCGAGCAACTTCGTGGCCGACATCGAACTGGTCGCGATGCCGGGCGCAGGCACCGATGCCTGGATCGGCACGCGTGATGGCCTGGCGGTGTTGCGCGCGGACGGCAGTTGGACCATGGCCGATCCGCGCATCCCGCAGCTGGGCAGCCGCGTCCGCACACTTACCCCGGGGCAGGATTCACAGGGCAATCCGCTGATCTGGATCGGCACGGATGCCGGTGCGGTGCGCACGCCAATGACTGGCGCATGGCGACTGATGAGTACCCTGGGCACCCGCGGCAATGGTGTTTGGGGACTGTTGGTCGAGCCGGTTGCGGATGGCAGTGAACGCATCTGGCTGGCCAGCGACGGTGATGGCCTGCAGCGCTTCGAAGCCGGGCAATGGCATGCCTATGGCGCCGCCGAAGGTCTCCCCGAAAAGACGATCCGCAGCATTCTGCGCGTACCCGATGGCAGCCGCGAAGGCGCGCTGTGGGTCGGTGCGTGGAGCGGTCGCGTCCTGCGCCTGCAGGGCGACAGGTTCATCGAAATCCCCACCCCGTGGGCCAAGAACGACAACGAAGCGGTCAGCCTGCTGCTGGCCAACAAGGACAGCGTCTGGATCAGCACGCGCAACCAGGGCATTGCCCATTGGGATGGGCGCGCTTGGGACTGGAAAGGCACCCGGACAGGCATGCCGTCGCGGGCCTACGGTGCGATCCGGGTCGGACGCGATGTGTGGATGTCCACCGCGGACCGCGGCCTTGCCCGCGTGCGCGACGGCAACTGGGACTTCTTCGGCGCGGATATCGGGATTCCGTCCGATGCCCTGTACGACATGCACCTGATCCGAGATGCAGGCGGCCGTCCAGTGTTGTGGATCGGCAGCAACAAAAGCGGCCTGTTGCGCATCGATATCGGCAACCCGGACGTGCCTCGTCTGGTGACCAGGCCGGCATTGCCACCGTTGCCGGTACCGATGGTCTATGGGGTTGTACGCGATGGCAGCGGCGACTTGCTGGCATGCACCGACTATGGCGTAGCCCGCTTGAAGCGTGCCGGCACAGGCTACCAGTCGATCATCTACCATCGCGCCGATGGCCTGCCCCACGACGAATGCAATGCCAATGCCATGCAGGTGGACGACCGCGGCCGCGTCTGGATTGGCACGGTCGGTGGCGCCGCGGTGTATACGCCGCGTACGGCGGGCATGCGCAAGCCGTCGCCACTGTTGCTGTCGGCGGTGCTGGTGAATGGCAAGCGCATACCGGTTCCTGCCAATGGGCAACCACTGGTCTTGCCATCGCGCAGCAGCGGCGTGGAACTCCAGTTCGAGCTGCTGACTGGCGAAGACGAACACGCCAGCGAGTATCGGGTGATCGCTGAAGAGGCATCAGGCAATGTGGCCTGGTCGAACGACAATCGGCATCGGCTGGCCAACCTGGGCGATGGCCTGCATGAATTCCGCATCGAAGCCCGCGATGCGATGGGCACCACGGCATTCCCGATTACCTTTTCCATCGACGTGCCACAGGCGTGGTGGCGCACGCCGGCTGCGCGCGCGGCGCAAGTGCTGGCCGCCTTGGGCCTGTTCTGGCTGGTCCTGAAGTGGCGCGAACGCCAGCTGCGGCGAAATACGCAACGGCTGAGCGAAATGGTCCAGCAACGCACCACCGAGTTGAAGGGACGCGAGCAGGAACTTCACCAACTCAATCACGAATTGCTGCGGCTGTCCTACACCGACCCGCTGACCGGGCTCGGCAACCGACGACACCTGTTCGAGACGTTGGCGCGCGAATGGCAGGGCTCGACCGCTGCCTCTTCGCCACTGTCACTGCTGATGCTGGATCTGGATCATTTCAAGGCGTTCAACGACAGCCACGGCCATCAGGCTGGCGACGCGCGCCTGCAGCAGGTAGCGGGCATCCTGCAGTCGCATCTTCCTCCACAGGCGCTGGCAGCGCGCTATGGCGGCGAGGAATTCTGCGTACTGCTGCCCGGCACCGACCCGGTGCAGGCAATCGCAGTGGCCGAATCGCTGCGCGCCGCGATTGCATCGCTGTCGACGACAGGCGACCAGGCATTGCTGACTGGCCCGGCTACGACCGCCAGCATTGGCGTAGCGACGATGCGGCCCTCCTTGGAAAGCCGCCTGGACGACCTGATCGCCGAGGCCGACCAGGCCCTGTATGCCGCCAAGCACGCCGGACGCAACTGCATCAAGAGTGCCGCCGGCAGCGATTGATGCGGAAAAGGGGTCAGAGTGAATTTCCTGCCTACGGGCTTACATCATTCCTGATCGCAATCAGGAAACTTCACTCTGACCCCTTTTCCCTTCAAGTCGAAGTGCCCTACTTCGTTATCGCCTCGCGATGCATAGGCGCCAGGATCGCCAGCAGCTTGTTCTGCGAACGGAACGGCACCTTGTGGGTGTCCATCGCCAGCTGCAGGTCTTCGACCAGCGCGTTGAAATTATTGCGGTCGATCTTCAGGCCCGCGTGCGTGGTGCGCATGTCGCGACCCGTGTAAACGCAGTCGCCGCCCAGGATCACGCAGAACTGTTCAGTCAGCTCACGCTTGACCCGCTCGCGGTCGACATTGGCGAAAAACGGTTGCGTGCGCGGGTCGGCCATCATGTTGTCCATGAAAGTGCCGACGATTGTCGTCAGCCCGGCCTTGCCGCCGAAATCATGCAGCAGCACGCCGGCCAGTTCAGGATGCGGCGGCGCAGGATTCGGCGCGGTGGGGTCGAGCCGCGCAGTGGTTTCCATCGGCATCGCGTCGTTGGCATCGGTATTGGTATGGGCATCCTGTGCGAAGGCTGCAAATGGGAGGCAGGCAAGCAGCATGAAGCTGGATGCGATCAGGGTTTGCTTGAGATTCATTTGATTTGCTTCCTTGGGAAGGACTGAGCGTGCAAGTCAGAACCCGACCTGCAGCGAGGCGTACCAGCCGCGCTGGTTGTCGCGAATGACGATGTTGCCGAGATCCACGTAGGCCACGGTCACTGAGACGTGCTTGGCCGGTGCCCAGGCGATGAAGGCATCCCACGCATTGTTTTCATGCGCGATGTTGAGGTTGTCCGGCTTGCTGCGGTATTCGGCGCCAATTGCCAGGTTGCGGTTGAGCAGGTAGGCGGCCGAGCCTTCAAACTGCGGCTTGTAGCCGTCGTGGCGGTCACCGCCAAAACCAAGAATGCCGAACTGGTTGGCCTTGGTGAACCGAACCGTGGCGTTGAGCAGCAAGCTTTGTGCGAGATAGAGCTTGGTCGCGCTGACATACACATCGGTGCCATTTGCACTCTTCGCACCAATCGCCGAAAGCAGGCCGCCCTGGTCGTTGTGCTTGTACTGCACGCCGACCGCGACCTGCGGCATCCAGTTGTCCTGTTCAAGCACGGCATCGCCTGCAATCTTCACCTTCAGCCCATAAGTGTCCTGGCGGATGGTGAAGCCGTGGCCCAGACCAAGTGCGGCACCGACGGCTTCGGTATCAAAGGCCTGGCGCGACACGCTGAGTTCGACGCGGTCATGGATGCCGACCAACGCGCCGTAACTTTGCAGGTTGTAGTCGGACAGGTTGACCCGCGTGTAATAGGCATTTGCGCCAATCTGGTCGTGCGTGCCGTAACCGCCGATCACCGCCCAAGGCGTGAGCCCGCCCCCGGCCGCACCTTCGATCTGGGTCACGCCGCCTGTCAGCAGCAGCTTGCCACTGGTGCCGGTCGGTGTCTGCACAGGTTCGGCCGGTGGCTCCTGATCCTGCAAGGCGGAAGCCTCCTGCGCCTGCGCATTGAAGGCCCAGCCGAACAGGCACAGTGAAATGACGAGACTGGTCCGCCTGCCCTTCAAGTGCATTCCTTTCGAATGCATGCCCTTCAAATCTTGTGCTCGCATTGCGATGTCCCCTGTTGATTCTTGTGTTGTGGTGCAGTGGCAACGATGTGGTCGTGCTTATCGCGATTGCTGCTGCTTGAAGATCTGGTTGATCGCGGTGCCGATGCGGCGCAGCGCTTGTGCGCCGGCAACCGGTGCCGACATATGCATGTCATTGGCTTGCGCGGCACGTTCGAGGACTTCGGCCAATCCATTGGCCGGGCGCAGCAACTGCTGCCAGACCCGCCACGCAGCCGTGCCAAGTACCAGCAGCAGCAAGCCGCTGGCGATCAGGAACGGCAACCGCAAGGCCAGGAAGGAAGCGCTGTCCGTGGGTGGCCGCACCAGCGATACCAGCCGCGCCTGCTGCAGGCCGAACAGAGGCTGCACGGACACGTCCTGGCGCTTGCTTTCCATCTGGATTTCGGTGCGTGTCACATCGACCTTGCCATGTTGCGGCAGCTGGTCCAGCAGTCCGGCCTGCTGGTCGGCCGGCAAGGTCGAAGCCACCATCAACAGGCCATCCCTGGTATCGGCCAGCAAGGCCACATCGGCATGACCGATCTCGGCAATGGACTGCGCCTGCTCGATGCCGATGCGTTCGGCCACCAGCAACTGCGCCACGCCAACGCCGTAGTCGACCAAGGGCTGGATCGACACGCGCAGCAGGCGGCCACCATCGACCATCAAGCCGGTGTGCACCTTGCCGGTCTTGCTGGCATCTAGGTACAACGGGTTCTTGCTGAAATCGTTGCCTGCCGCGAACGGTTCGGTGCTGGCCACGACCTGGCCCTGCGCATCAATTACCGCCGCCATCGCAAGACCGAGCTGGTCGCGCCTGTCCTGCAGCAGGTCGACCAGGGATGCGGTATCAAACACCACGCCCGGCAACGAGCCACCGAGCGCCTGCGCCACGTAACCGGTCACGCCCTGGTTGTTGGCGATCTGCCCGCCACGCGATTCCAGTCCCTGCCGGCCGATCTCGGCCACCAGGCCCTGCACCCGCTGCAGTTGCTCCAGTCGCTCGCCCGCGACCGCCGTGGTCAGGCGCGCGTCCTGCCAGCGAAACAACCCGAACAATGCGACCAACAGCGCCGCGAGCACGACCAGTACTCCGATTCGATATTGCCTGGATGTCATCTCATTTCCCCTGTATCCCGCCGACTTGATTCACCGCACACGGCCTATTGGCGTTTGCCGCGGTGCGTGCTTGACGTTGCAAGCACTTCAATGCATTTGTGGCGACTTGCTGACGACCAGCGTCTGCGTGGCGCCGCCTGTCAGCGGTGCGCTGGCCTGCAATGATTTCGCGGCCGCGCGTGGATGCCAGAACACCAGCGTGCCCGGGCCTGGCGGCACGTCCTTGATCTGGTAGCGACCGTCCTTTGCCGGACGCGTGTAATACGGGGTGGCCAGCACCACCACATTGGCGCGCATGGTGTGGTGCACGGTGCAGTTGACGATCGCCAGCCCGGCCGTGTTGAAGGTGAACTCGGGGCTCTGGCCGGGGCCGTAGTAACCCAGGTCGAAACTGTTGCCGGGCGAACGCGAATACACGTTATGAATGATCGTGTCGACGTTCGGGAAGCGCACCGTGCTGCCCTGCGGCACCACCAGTGTCTCGGGAGCGAAACCCTTTGAACGGGTGTTGATGCTGAAGCGGCCCGGCTTGGGCTTCGGGCTGCCGGCCTTGGGCAGGAAATACACCAGGCCTTCGCTGACCTCGCCCGCACTGACCGATTGACCTTGTCCGGCAACCAGCTTCAAGGTGCCGCTGATGGAGCTTGCGGGTGCTGCATCAGGCTGCTGCGCTGGTGCAACCGCGACGGGTTTGGCGACCGGAGGTGGCTTGCTTGCAGGCACGGGCTTGGCGGCAGGCTTCGACATCACGACTGCTGGTTCAGCCGGAACAATCACTGGGACTGGCGCAGGTTCGGGTGCGGGGGCCACCTCGACAATTGCCTTGGGCACGGATTCGGGCATCGCTGCCGCTTTGGCGGCCGTCGTAGTTTGCTCGGCCGGCATCACGTGCGTGTCGTTGTTTTCACGCGTTGGCGCGGAGCTGCAGCCCGCGAGCGTAAGCAACAGCCCGGCGATCGCCGTCCTGTGGATGGTGTGCATGGATTACCCCCTGATTACCTGAACAGCTGATTTGCGACGTCGCCAGCCGGACTTGCACGGCTGTCTCTACAGCCCATACGCCGCCAGGGGCGGCCCGGATGCATCCGGGATTAAAATAGTTTCAAAAGAGCTGTTTCCACACGCATGCGTATGGAAACCGCAAGCGCCGCGCGACCTGCACAACGCGCTTTTGCTGGCCGACCTGCGTAAAATTCGCGCCGCGATCCGAACCTCGCGCCTACCGTCGCTCGACACCGCATATTCCTGATTGTTCCAGCGACTCAACACACACTGGCTGACGCCGCCAAGCGGACCTCGTCCAGACTGGGAGCACCCGATGATCTTCGAAACCCTCGACACCACCGGCCATGAGCAGGTCGTGTTCTGCCACAACAAGGATGCCGGCCTGAAGGCCATCATCGCGATCCACAACACGGTGCTTGGCCCGGCACTGGGCGGCACCCGCATGTGGCCGTACCAGACCGAGGCCGAAGCCCTGAACGATGTGCTGCGCCTGAGCCGCGGCATGACCTACAAGAACGCAGTGGCCGGCCTGAACCTTGGCGGCGGCAAGGCCGTGATCATCGGCGATCCGGCCAGCGACAAGTCCGAGTACCTGTTCCGCGCGTTCGGCCAGTTCGTGGAATCGCTGGGCGGCCGTTACATCACCGCCGAGGACGTCGGCATCGACGTCAACGACATGGAATTCGTCTACCGCGAAACCCAGTACGTGACCGGTGTGCACCAGGTCCATGGCGGTTCCGGCGATCCCTCGCCATTCACCGCCTACGGCACCTTGCAAGGCCTGATGGCGACCTTGAACAAGAAGTTCGGCGATGAGGATGTCGGCAAGTATTCCTATGCCGTACAGGGCCTGGGCCACGTCGGCATGGAGTTCGTGAAGCTGCTGAAGGAACGCGGCGCCAAGATTTTCGTCACCGACATCAACAAGGGCCTGGTCGAAAAGGCCATCAACGAATACGGCGCCGAAGCGGTCAGCCTGGACGAGATCTACGACGTGCCTGCCGATGTGTATTCGCCCTGCGCACTGGGCGGCACGGTCAACGAAGCCACCTTGCCGCGGCTCAAGGCCAAGGTGATCTGCGGCGCGGCCAACAACCAGCTGGCCAACAACGCGATCGGCGACGAAGTGGCCAAGCGCGGCATCCTGTACGCACCGGACTATGCGGTGAACGCGGGCGGCGTGATGAACGTGTCGCTGGAAATCGACGGCTACAACCGTGAGCGCGCGATGCGCATGATGCGCACGATTTATCACAACCTGGCGCGCATCTACGAGATCGCCGAACGCGACGCGATCCCGACCTACATGGCAGCCGACCGCTTGGCCGAGGAGCGTATCGAGCAGATCGGCAAGCTCAAGCTGCCAATGGGCCGCGGCACACCGCGCTTCCAGGGTCGTATCCGCGGGCATTGATATATCGACCTGAGCTGCGCTCAGATCAATCCCAAAGTTTGAAAAAATCAAACTTTGGGCCCCGCTGATCGCCATCCAAATCCCCGCCGCTGTCGCGGCGCACCCTTTACCAAAGGGGGCTACCTCAATCCACGCCACGACAGGGGTTGTTTGAATGAGGATTTGGATAACGGGTGAGACCAACGCGGCATAATCAACGGGGCCCCACGGCCCCGTCTGTTTTTTCGACGAGTTATTCACGAACACAGGACCAATGTCATGCGCCCGTTCCCCCTTGGTGAAGAGATCGATGCCCTGCGCGACGCCGTGCGCCGCTTTGCGGAGGCCGAGATTGCACCACGCGCGGCGCAGGTCGACGAGGACAATGCCTTCCCGCAGGAGCTGTGGCTGAAGCTGGGCGAGATGGGCCTGCTCGGCATCACCGTGCCGGGCGAATTCGGCGGCTCGGAGCTGGGCTACCTGGCGCATATGGTGGCGATGGAGGAGATCAGCCGCGCCTCGGGTTCTATTGGCCTGAGCTACGGCGCGCACAGCAATCTGTGCGTGAACAACCTGTACGCCAATGGCAACGATGCGCAGCGCGCGAAATACTTGCCGAAGTTATGCACGGGCGAGTGGAAGGGCGCGCTGGCGATGAGCGAACCCGGTGCCGGTTCCGACGTGGTCGGATCGATGAGCTGTCGGGCGGAACTCAAGGACGGCCAATGGATCGCCAACGGCACCAAGATGTGGATCACCAACGGCCCCGAGGCGGACGTGCTGATCGTCTACATGCGTACCGCAGGCAAGGACGCCGGCAGCCGCTGCATGACCGCCTTCATCGTCGAAAAGGGCATGCCTGGTTTTTCCACCGCGCAGAAGCTGGACAAGCTCGGCATGCGCGGCAGCAATACCTGCGAACTGGTATTCGAGGACTGCGCGATCCCGTCTGAAAACGTGCTCGGTGAAGTCAACCAAGGCGTCAAGGTACTGATGAGCGGCCTGAACACCGAACGCCTGGTGCTGTCCGGCGGGCCGATTGGCCTGATGCAGGCCGCGCTCGACATCACCCTGCCCTACGTGCGCGAGCGCAGGCAGTTCGACGAGGCGATCGGCACCTTCCAGCTGATGCAGGGCAAGATCGCCGACATGTACACGTCGCTGCAGTCATCGCGCGCCTTCGCCTACCAGGTTGCGCGCGACTATGACGCCGGCCATAAAAGTCGCGTCGATGCGGCATCGTGCCTGTTGCATGCCTCCGATGCCGCGGTGCAGGTCACGCTGGAAGCGATCCAGTCGCTGGGCGGCAATGGCTACATCAACGAATACCCGGCCGGCCGCCTGCTGCGCGATGCCAAACTTTATGCAATTGGCGCCGGCACCAACGAGATCCGGCGCATGCTGATTGGCCGCGAGCTGTTCAACGGCAACAGCTGACCACGCGCCAATCGCGCCATTTGGCGCACGCCCCGCTCACGCACTAACTGCTACACGACAGGCTCCAAAGTTCTCGGAGCTGCGTCCATGATTGCATCGCGATTACGCGCAATGCCCGCTGCCCCCGCCTTGGCGACGATGTTGTCGCTCGTAGGCTGCGCCGCGCCCGCAATGTTGCCGAGGTCCGCGACCACCGGTCACGATCCGACCCTGCCTGCGCCGGACCATTCGTTGATCCCTACGGTGGATATCGCGCCGGCGGAAGGCTGGCCCGCAGGCACTGCGCCCACCCCGGCGCCCGGCCTGGCCGTCACCCGTTTCGCCGACGGCCTGGTGCATCCGCGCTGGCTGCTGGTGTTGCCCAATGGCGACGTGCTCGTCGCGGAGACCAACGGCCCGCCGGGCAAGAGCGGCATCACCGGCATCAAGGGCAAGGTGATGGGCGTGGTCATGAAGAAGGCCGGAGCCGGGGTGCCGAGCCCGGACCGCATCACCCTGCTGCGCGATGCCGATGGCGACGGCGTGGCCGAAACCAAGCACGTGTTCCTGAAGGGTCTGCATTCGCCGTTCGGGATGGCGCTGGTGGGCAACACGCTGTATATCGCCAACGCGGCGTCACTGGTTTCGGTTCCCTACACCAGCGGCCAGACGCAAGCGACCGCCGAGCCCACCAAGGTCATCGACCTGCCCGGCAACGGCAAATTCAACCACCACTGGACCAAGAGCTTGTTGCCCAGCGCCGACGGAAAACGCCTGTACATCGGCGTGGGTTCAAACAGCAATGCCGGCGACAATGGCATGGCGGTCGAGGTGCTGCGTGCCAACATCCTCGAATACACGATCGCGACCCATGCGCTGCAGGTATTCGCTTCGGGCTTGCGCAATCCGGTTGGGCTCGCATGGGAGCCGGACACAGACGCGCTGTGGGCCGTGGTGAACGAACGCGACGAACTCGGCAGCGACCTGGTGCCTGATTACCTGACCTCGGTACAGCGCGGCGGCTTCTACGGCTGGCCCTACAGTTACTGGGGCCAACATCTGGATCCTCGGGTGAAACCGCAGGCGCCGGAATTGGTGGCGCGCGCGATCAAACCCGACTATGCGCTCGGTAACCATGTCGCGCCGCTTGGCCTCGCATTCCATCCCGGTGGTGTGTGGAGCGGCGGTCGCGCGGGTGCGGTAATAGGCCTGCATGGCTCATGGAATCGCAAGCCACTGGCGGGTTACAAGGTGGCTTTCGTGCCGTTCGAACAGGGTCGCCCGAAAGGCGCAATGCAGGACCTGCTGACCGGCTTCGTGGATGCCGATGGCAACGCGCGCGGCCGGCCGGTCGGGATCGCGGTAGCCAAGGATGGCGCGCTGCTGGTCGCCGACGACGTCGGCAATTCAGTGTGGCGATTGACTCCAAAACGCTGATGCGAAAACGCCGCGATCAAAGCCGCGGCGTTTTCATGGGCCAATGTGCTTCCGGTCAGAAGCGATACGCTGCTTGCAACGACGCCATCGTGCTTGCGCCGATTGCACCTGTGCGGCGACTGAGGTCAAAGCGAAACGACGTGTTGTTGTCTACGCTTGCCGACACGCCCAACCCGAGCAAGGAACTGCGGCTGCCCAATGCAATGCCCTGCAATGGCGCCCACTGGGTCAAACCGGTGTAACTGGCATCGAACAGTTGCCCGCGCGACGCGAGCGTCTGCTGCCATTCGGCGCGCGCATCGGCACGCAGGTCGATGCCACCCACGCGCCAACCGCGATCGGCGCGCAAGCCAGCGAAACCCTGCCAGCGGCTGCTGTCCCAGGCATTGGCGCGCAGGCCGAAGCCGGTCGCACTGGCCTCGGCAAAACCGTCATTGCCGATGCGCACGAACTGGCTGCCCAGATAAGGCGTCAGCGCAATGTCACTGGTGCCCTCGAAACGCCAGCCAATTTCGCCGGATGCACTGGTGTAGCTGCCAGCCAATTGCGTGGCTACTGCGTCCTGCAGTGAGCCGAGCAGCAGGTTGCGCTGCAGTTGGCGCTCGAATGAACCCAGCGCCAGTTGCGCCTGGCCGTACCAATCGCCGTGCCAGCTGGCGGCATACAGTTGCATCTCGCGCTGACGGCCGCGGTTGCGATCGCCGAACGCGCCCAGCCAGCTGGATTGCTCGATCCGGTTCATGCCGATGCCGATCACGGTGTTTTGGCCGGCCTGCCAATCGTTGCCGATCATCTCGCCCGACGCGCCCATGCCGATGCTGTCGTAGCTGCTTTGTGCCAGCGTGCCGCTGCTCGACAGGTCGCGATACCAGCCACCAACGCCACCCACCGCATTGCGCGCATGCGCGAGACGCTCGATGCGCCCATCCAGCGCACGACGTCCGGCATCGATGCCATCGAAGGTCATCGCCGCCGACGCCGCATGCAATTCACCCGACAGGCTGCGCAGGGAGATGTCGGCGTTGGCAATGCTGGTCGACCGCTGCAGATCGCCGGCTGCATCGATAAAGCTGCTGCCGATGCCCGCAGGTGCGAAGCCAGCAAGCTGGCCATCGATCGCGGTCATCGCCGACTCGACACGCACAGCCGACGTCTGCGTGATCGTGGACAGGCTCATCCCCGCCACGGCGGTGGCGACATCGATCCGGTTGATGTTGAGGAACACGTTGTTCGGGTCGTAGGCAAGGCTGGCATCGAGGAAGACGTTCGGCGCGGCCTTCAGCGTGCTGAAGGTGCCACTCACGCCACCCACCGAATTGAGCAGGGTTTCCTTGGCAGTGGTGGTGTACCCGCTCTTGACGCCCAGGATCGACATCTGCCCGTCGATCATGGCCGTGCCGGTGACTTTCAATGTGCTGCCAAGCCAGACCCCGAGGTTGCCGGTCGAGGACTGGATGAAATTACCGGCGATTGCTGCGGGCGTACTGGCCCCACCGAAGAAGCGGCCGCTGTTGCTGACGTTGCCGCCGAAGCTGCCGCTGCCCCAGACGGTGGCGCCGCTCGCAATCGACAGGTTGGAACGCAGGCCCTTGCGGATGTCCAGTCCACCGGCCTGGACCTGAGTCACACCGGTGAAATTGGCGGTTTCAGCCAAGGTCAGGATGCCGCTGCCGGCCTTGGTCAGGCCGCCGCTACCGATGATCGGATTGCGCCACACGGAATTTCCGGAAAACGACACGCTGACATCGCCCCAGGCGAAGTTGCTGGGGCCGTTGGCAGCTTTGGTGACGTCCAGCAGGCCCCAGCCGAAGACCGGATCCACGCCCGGAGCGCCGAGGTCCTTGGCAGCAGCCAGCAGGCTTTGCCGAACCAGGTCATTGTTGAAATACGGAAACACCGACCACACCACCGCTGCAGCACCGGACACCAAGGGCGCTGCATACGAGGTGCCGCCGCCTTTGTAGAGGCCACTGGTGGCTTGCGAGGTCGCCTTGGAGTCGATGAACACCACGTTGCCCGGTGCAACCAGGCAGTAATTCATCGCGATGCCGCACTGCTGCGAGTAGCTGGTCAACTGCGTGGGAGTGTCCGGATCCAGCGCGCCGACTGTGAGCCATCCCTTCTCGAGCGCAGCATCGTTGGCAATGGTCGGCAGCGCAGCATTGTCGGAAGGATTGCCGGCAAAGCGCGGGTCATCGCCGCTGTTACCGTTGGCAAAGACCACAATCCCGCCGCGGTTGACCACGAAGTCCTTCCACGCATTGGCCAATTCCACGGTCAGTGCAGGATCGTTCCAGTACAGGCCACCCCACGAGTTGTTGATGACCTTGGCACCTGCAGTGGCGAGCTCGGCATTGAGCGCCTGGAAATAATCGCCGTAACCCTCGCCAGCGAAGATTTCATTGCCTCCGCCGGAACCGTCATCGACCGGACGTGCATCACTGATGAAGCGAGACGACGCGATGTTGGCATCCTGGGCCACGCCACCGCCCCAAACTCCGGTATTGCCGGAGTTGGTTCCATCTGCGTTCAAGTAGTTGCCGACGGCCGATCGACCAGCCGCCAGCGATGCCACCGTGGTGCCATGGCCAACCACGTCGTCGATGCTCAGGTTGTTGGGTGGCGAATTGACATGAATGAAGCTGCTGGTGACCCGGCCGTTCAAGGTCGGATGGCTGCGATTCACTCCGGAATCGAGAAACCCGATCGTCACGCCCTGCCCCTTCAACCCGGCACCCAAGGCACCCATCGCATTGATCAGGCTCAGGTGCAGGTTGAGGCTGGGGTTAACAAAAGTGATGGGCGGAGCCAGAGTCGGGATGGCAGGTGGATTCACTACCAGAGTTGCGTCATTGGCCACATTCGGCGTGAAGCCGATCCCGCCAGTTGGTGGTGGTGTAGATGGCGTGACTGGCGGCGTGGCTCGCACACCACCGCCACCGCCACAGGCAGCCAGCGCCAGCGCGATCGCGCATGGCAGCAATGCTGAAGCCATCGGGCGCCTGCGGATTGATTGTTTGTTGTATGTCTTCATGCCCCACTCCAAAATTTCGCGCCGGCTGCATGTCGGCCGGATCCTCTCGCGTAGACGCATGTTGTATGCCAGTCCGCAGAGCATCTCAACGATTTTTTAATGAACAGGCCGGCCTTGTCGCAGCGCAGCATCGATCATCGTTTCGCGCCATAATCAGGGGATTCGATAATCAGATACCCGGCCCAGCCGGCCCCACGACCCGGGAGTTCTCCATGAGCGACATCGTCATCGTTGGTGCCAAGCGCACCGCCATCGGTTCATTCCTCGGCCAGTTCACCGGCGTACCAAGCCCCACCTTGGGCGCCACCGCGATCAGTGCTGCACTGGCGCAATCCGGCGTGGACGCCGCAAGCATCGATGAAGTCATCATGGGCTGCGTACTGTCCGCCGGCCTCGGCCAGGCACCGGCACGCCAGGCCTCGCGCGCCGCAGGCATCCCGGATGCCGCCGGCTGCACCACCATCAACAAGGTCTGCGGCTCCGGCATGAAGGCAGTGATGCTGGCCCACGACCTGATCAAGGCGGGCAGCGCAAGCGCCATTGTTGCCGGCGGCATGGAATCGATGACCAATGCGCCGCACCTGCTCAATGGCTCGCGCACCGGCATCCGCTTCGGTAGCGCCGAGTTCCTTGATCACATGGCTTACGACGGACTGACCAATCCCGACGATGGCAAGGCGATGGGCGTGTTCGGCGACACCGCCTGCAACAAGTACGATTTCGACCGTGCCAAGCTCGACGGCTTCTCGGCGGAAAGCGTCAAGCGCGCCCAGGCCGCGCAGGCTTCCGGCGCGTTCGCCGCCGAAATCGCGCCGGTGACCGTCAAGACCCGCAAGGGCGAGGTCGTCGTGGACCAGGACGAGGAGCCCGGCAAGATCGACACCAGCAAGATCCCGGGCCTGCGTGCGGCATTCGGAAAGGACGGCGTGTTGACCGCGGCCTCCTCATCCAAGATTTCCGATGGCGCGGCTGCGCTGGTGGTGATGTCGGCCGAGGCGGCCAAGGCCGCCGGCGCCACGCCGCTGGCACGGATTGTTGCGCATTCCACCCATGCACAGGCCCCGGAATGGTTCACCACAGCCCCCGTGACCGCTATCCGGAACGTGCTGGCCAAGGCGGGCTGGAACGTGGCTGACGTGGACCTGTTCGAGATTAACGAAGCCTTCGCCTGCGTAGCCATGGCACCGATGACCGATCTGGGCATTCCGCATGAAAAATTGAACGTAAATGGCGGCGCTTTGGCGCTGGGACATCCGATTGGGGCATCCGGCGCTCGCTTGCTGGTCACCTTGCTGAACGCCCTTCAGGCCCGTGGCGGGCGCCGCGGAGTGGCGTCCCTGTGCATTGGTGGCGGCGAAGCCACGGCCATGGCGGTCGAGTTGATGTGAAGAAATAAAACGAAAATATGAAAAAAAACAGGCCAACCGCTTGACACAGGATAATGGCTTGTCATCATGTTACGGGCGCGCAGTTTGCGCGTTGCCAAATAACTTACGACGAGGAAACCGTATCATGTCGATCAACAAGATCCTGCTGGCAATGGCGCTGGGCCTGGCCCTGACCGCTTGCACCAACAAGGAGCAGGCCGCTGACGCCTCTGCTGATGCCGCTGCTGCTGCTGGCGATGCCCAGGCTGCTGCCAACTCCGCCGCTGCAACCGGTGACACTGCTGCTACAGACGCTGCCCAGGCCGCTGCCGACACCGCTGCCATGGCTTCTGACGCTGCTGACTCCGCTGCCACTGCCACTGCCGCTGCTGGCAGCGACATGTCCAAGGCTGACTCCGCTGCCGACTCTGCTGAGAACGCAGCCGACGCCGCTGGTCAGGCCAAGGACGCCGCGGTAGACGCTGCTGCTGCTGCCAAGAAGTAATATTGATTTGGCGTAACCACGCCATGTTCAATATCGCAAGATCGAAGAGCCGTCGGTATACCGACGGCTTTTTCGTAACCAGCCTCTCGGGGCTGCGAACATAAGTAAGTCAGTGAACGACCCGCCGGTCACAGATCGGATCGCGAAGCCCACTGGCGTTGCTTGATCCAAAACCCGAACCATTTTCCATAACTCATCAGGAGAGAACCCAATGAATACCAAGCTCGTAGTGCTGCTCGCCGCTGGCGTCCTCGCCCTGTCGGCCTGCAAGAACGAAACTCCGGAAGCCAAGCAGCAAGCTGCCGAAGCCTCCGCCGCCGCCGACCAGGCTGGCAATGCTGCTGCCGACGCTGCTTCTGCTGCCGGCAACGCCGCCCAACAGGGTGTCGAATCTGCTGCCGCCTCCACCGGCGAAGCCGTGGGCGAAGTCGCTGCCAACGCCCAGCAGGCTGCTGATGCTGCCAAAGCCGCTGGTGCCGAAGCTGCTGCCGGCGCCGCCTCTGCCACTGCCGACGCTGCGCAGAGCACTGCAGACGCCGCACAGCACGTGGCCGACAAGGCTGATGCTGCTGCTGCAGAAGCCAAGAAAAACTGATTTTCTTAGCATCGCGATCCCTGAAAGGCCCGCCTCGGCGGGCCTTTTTTTTGGCTCGTTGCCCGCCTCGGCGGGCCTTTCGTTTTTGCGGGTTGCTTGCGCGCTAGCAGCATCGTGATGCCTCAGCTCTCGAGCACAATGCCTGCCTGCGCAATCACCAACGATTTGATGCTCGTAGCATCACCATTGCGGCATGCCGAAAGCAGGTGCCCTCAGCGGTTATCCTGTGGCATTGCCAGATTGATGGCTGACGAACAATGAACCAATAAATGGCCAACCGATGCCCGCGCTGACCTCCCAGATCGATCCCCGCTCACAGGATTTCCAGGACAACGTCGCCTGGCATCGCGAGCTGGTCGCCGAGCTCGACCGCCGCCTCGCACATGCTGCCGATGGTGGTGGCGAGAAGGCGCGCAACAAGCACACCGAACGCGGCAAGCTGCTCCCGCGTGATCGCATCAGCGCGCTGCTTGATGCCGGTTCGCCATTCCTGGAGATTGCCCCGCTCGCCGCCGAAGGCATGTACGACGGCGCCGCACCTGCGGCTGGCATGGTTTGCGGCATCGGCCGGGTGATGGGACAGGAAGTCGTGGTGGTGGCCAATGACGCCACCGTCAAGGGCGGCACCTACTTCCCGATGACGGTGAAGAAGCACCTGCGCGCGCAGGAGATCGCCCGCGAGAACCACCTCCCTTGCGTCTATCTGGTCGATTCCGGCGGCGCGTTCCTGCCGCTGCAGGACGAGGTATTCCCGGACAAGGAACACTTCGGCCGGATCTTCTACAACCAGGCGCGGCTGAGCGCGGAGAACATCCCGCAGATCGCGGTGGTGATGGGTAGTTGCACCGCTGGCGGCGCCTACGTGCCGGCGATGTGCGATGAATCGATCATCGTCAAGGAGCAGGGCACGATCTTCCTCGGCGGGCCGCCACTGGTGAAGGCTGCCACGGGCGAAGTGGTCGATGCCGAAACCCTGGGCGGCGCCGACGTGCATACCAGAATCTCGGGCGTCGCCGATCATTTCGCCGAGGACGACCGCCATGCGCTGGAAATCGCACGCGGGATCGTCGGTACGCTGAATCGCAGCAAGAAGTTGCCGGTGGCGGTACAGCCATCGCGCCAGCCGTTGTTCGCCGCTGAAGAGTTGTACGGCATCGTGCCGAAGGACGCGCGCCGTCCATTCGACATCCGCGAGGTCATCGCGCGCATCACCGACGGCAGTGAGCTACAGGAGTTCAAGGCGCGCTACGGCAAGACCCTGATCACCGGCTTCGCGCACCTGCATGGCTATCCAGTCGGGATCATCGCCAACAACGGCATCCTGTTCGCCGAAAGCGCGCTGAAGGGCGCGCACTTCATCGAACTGTGCAACCAGCGCGGCATCCCGCTGGTGTTCCTGCAGAACATCACCGGCTTCATGGTCGGCAAGAAATACGAACAGGCCGGGATTGCAAAAGACGGCGCCAAGATGGTGACTGCGGTGGCATGCTCGCATGTGCCCAAGTTCACGGTGGTGATCGGCGGCAGTTTTGGTGCCGGCAATTACGCGATGTGCGGCCGCGCCTACGGTGCGCGCTTCCTGTGGATGTGGCCGAATGCGCGGATCAGTGTGATGGGGGGCGAACAGGCGGCGACGGTGCTGGCCACGGTCAAGCGCGACGGCATCGAAGCCAAGGGCGGTGTGTGGACGCCCGAGGAAGAGGAAACATTCAAGGCGCCACTGCGCGATCAGTACGAGTTGCAGGGCAACCCCTACTACGCCACCGCGCGGCTATGGGACGATGGCATCATCGATCCGGCCGATACGCGCCGGGTGCTGGGCCTGGGGCTGTCAGCCTCGCTGAATGCACCGATCGCGGATCGCAGCCGTTTCGGCGTGTTCCGGATGTAGGTAACGCTACGGCCACCGCGGCCACTCCTGGAGCGCCTGCACGCTGTTCCAAGCGGCAGGCTCTCTCGGCGCGGAAGCAGTTCCTGCAGGGAACCATTCTTTGGCTGGCGGGGGCTACAGCGCCAGTTCGTACTCCAGTTGGAAGCGCACGGTGGTATCGGGCGCACCGGCGGTGACCCCGGCCAGGACCGCGCCGTCGTACTTGATCTTGTGACCCGACGGCAACCGCATGCTGCCGAACAACGCAGGACCCAGTTTGGACTCGTGAGCCTTACCCAAAGCGCCAGTCGGGCCGAGGTCGCCAAAGCCCTGCAAGCCGAATTCCAGTTTCGGGTTGCCGCGATGCTTCCATTGCCAGGCGTAGCCCAGCTCGGTCTTGGCACCGTCGACAAGCTCGCGCGAGAACTCGAAGTTGAGGTTGAATTGCTCGCGTCCCACCTGGGTCTGGAACAGTGGGCCGAACTCGATCTCGTTCAGTCCCCTGGCGCGGTTGTGCACGACCTCGGCGATCAGGCCGATGTCCAGCCAATGCTTGCCCGGCTCGGTCAGCAGGAAGATGTTCTCGGACTTGAACTCCTGGATCTGTCCGCCCTCGCCCGGGGCCCGGGAATAGAACACGGCCAGTTCGGTGAACCAGCGCGTGGTAACGCCGTAGCCGACGTCGAACACGTACTGCTGGCCATCACCTTGGTCGGTCCCGTTGTAGTCCTGCCAGCCGCCACGGAACTCGAGTTCAAGTTCGCGGTATTCGACTTTCGGCAGGTAGACCTTGGAGGCGGCACCGGCATGCGCCGGCAAGGACAATGCCAGCGCAGGCGCGGCCAAGGCGACTGCAATCAATGCGATTCGGAGCGGCTGGCTGCAGAGGGAACGGGAGTGACGACTGGACGGACGGGTGTTGGCGCGGATTGGGACGATCCCCATATTTTCATTCCTGTCAGGATGAGCAAAGCGGTGACTGTGTAGAAAACGAGTTGCATGCCTGACGGTCGCGCGTCGTACCCGATGAGGGTGCGCAGCGTCTGTCCCAGCAGCGACTGGTTGGAGAGCAGCCCGGAGGTATCCCAGACCTGCTGCGAAAGCGGAGGCAGGAGGTCGGCCTGGATCAGGAAGTGCGCCGCCTGCGACGCCAGTCCCGCTGCCAACAGCAACACCATCCAGTTGGTGGCGGTAAAGAAATGGCGCAGCGGAATGCCGAGCAGCCCGAGATACAGTGCGACGCCCACCGCGCCTCCCGCCAGCAGCCCGGCCGCTCCGCCGGCGGCCATCGAGGCGGCGCCCGAGCCGCCTGCGCCCATGCCGTATAGGAACAGGACGACCTCGGAGCCCTCGCGCAACACGGCCAGCGCGACCACCAGCATTAGCGCGCGTACCGGCCGCGCACCGGACACGACCTCGGCCCCGACGGTCTTCATCTGCAGCGCCAGTTCGCGGCCATGACGCGACATCCAGATTGCATGCCAGGCCAGCATGAGCACGGCGGCAAGCAACACACCGGCATTGAGCAGTTCCTGGCCCATGCCTTCGGCAGCGGCGGCGACGCGGCCAGCCCCCAGCGCCAGCACGACTGCACCGGCCAGGCCCCAGGCGACGCCCATCGCCACCCAGCGGCCGCGCCCGGCTAGCCCGCGAGTGGCGGCGAAGACAATACTGATGATCAGCGCGGCCTCGAGGACCTCGCGAAAGACCACGATGGCGGTGGCAAGCATGGCGGGATCTCCAGTGGCAGCTTATTCGGCGATGATCTTGCCCTTGGCGGTTTCCATGTGGAACTCGCCAAAGAAGGGATAGGTCCCGGGTCGCAGCGGACCGATGTAGACGACGATGCTGCTTCCGCCCGCGACCACTTTTTCGCGGTTCAACTCGTAACTCTCGAACTCTTCGGCAGTAGCGTCGCGGTTGACCACGGTGAGCTTGATCTTGCGGCCGGCCGGCACGACCAACTCTGCGGGCTGGAAGCGGTGACCCTGGATCACCAGGCTGGCCTCGTACTGATCGGCGGCGGATGCGGCGGGAGCACCAAGGGCGAGGCCGAGCAATGCAAGGCAGGTGGGAATCAGTCGGCACATGGAACAACTCCAGTTTGATTCTCAAATGCTAATAGTTCTCATTGACAAATGCAATCCATCCTCAACTGAACCTGGCACGCGAACCCCGGGAACGGCAATGGAACAGGAAGCCGTGATTGGGCCCGTACCAGCCCACCGCACGGCTGCGGGACGACCGCGTCATCGTCCGGCGACAGGCGTCGCGTCGTAAGGTTGGGTTTATCGGCATCGCTGACTGCGCCAATCATGGATCGCAGCCGTTTCGGCGTATTCCGGATGTAGCGCACGTTTCCTGCATGGGCGGCGACTTGCGGCACCCAGTTGACGTATTCATGCAGGAAATCGTCGCAAAGTAGTGATAGCCTCGATGCCCACCCCCGTGGAGCTCGACCGATGGCCATCTGGAAAGACCCGACCCCGGCTGCCAAGCCTGAATCGCACCGCTTCGATCCACCCGCACCGAAACCCGAACCGGCTGCCTCGACGCCGCCCCCTTCACCAGCCCCGATCCGCGCAGTCGAAGCCGCTGCGCGCGAATCGATCATTGCCGCCGATCTCACCATCGAAGGCAAGATCGAAGGTGCTGGCCACGTCCGCATCGCCGGCAAGTTCAAGGGCGACGTGCGCGTGCAAGGCAACCTGACCATCGAACAAGGTGCCAAGGTCAGCGGTGGCGTCACCGCCAACAAGGTCACCCTGGCCGGTGAACTGAACGGCAACGTCGAATCCGCGCAACAGATCGAGTTGCAACAGACCGGCGTGGTCAACGGCGACCTCAAGACCGGCTCGCTGACCGTGGCCGCTGGCTCGCGCATCCGCGGCCATGTGGAATGCGGCTGGAGCGAGAAGGACAGCAAGACGCTCACCCCGTCGACCTCGTCAACTTCGTCGGCGAGCTCCTCAAACAAGATGGAGAGCGGCAGCGCCGCATGAACGCGGCGCGCCCGGGTACGACAGGTGCGACCCGCACCTGTCCGCACTGCAAGACCGTGATCCTGGAAAGTTCGCCCGTGTGTCCGGCCTGCCGCGGCCACCTGCGTTTCGATACGCCGGTGGTGGATGCATCCGAGCACTTCGTGCCCTTGCAGGTCGAAGGCACGATCAACGCGCCCGCCGATAGCGCGTTCGAATACACCATGGTCGTGGTGATCCGCGACGAGCACGGCAAGGAAGTCAGCCGCCATGTGGCCGGTGTTGGCGCAGTCTTCCCCGGCGAATCACGCAGCTTCAATGTCAGTGTGGAAGCCGTGACGGCCTCTGCCGGCAAGCGGCGGCGGCACTAAACCGTCGGCTCCAATCAGGCTAGTCGCAACCGTTGCAGCCGCCGCAGTCCTTGCCGCCTGCGGCAGGCTCAGGCGCGATCCAGCGACCCATTTTCTTCAGCACGTCGGGCGAATCTTCGCGCAACATCGACAATGCTATCGCGATGCGCAGGCGTCGGGTTGCGCCCGGGAACTGCTTGCGCATGACCACGATCAGACTGGCAATGACCGCCAACGCGATCAGCAGGTATTGCGCGAGCAGGCCCACACTCATACTCACCCCGCGCCCATTGCAACCGCGACCTGATATGTCAGCAGCGAAGCCAGGTAGGCCAACGCAAACAGGTAAGCGGTGGCGAACGCGGTCTGCTTCCAGGAATGGGTTTCGCGGCGGATCGTGGCCAGCGTCGACAGGCACTGCGGCGCATAGATGAACCACACCAGCAGCGACAGCGCGGTGGCAACCGACCAGCCCTGGCTGATGATCGGGGACAACGCCTGCGCGGCGGCATCATCATTGGCCACAGACAACGCATAGACCGTGGCCAGCGAGGACACCACGACCTCGCGCGCGGCCATGCCCGGAATCAGCGCAATGCAGATCTGCCAATTGAAGCCGATCGGCGCAAACACGTACGTCATCACTGCGCCGATCCGCCCGGCGAAACTGTGTTCGATACCGCCGCCGGGGAACGACAGCAACACCCACAGCAGGATGGTCATGGAAAGAATGATCCCGCCCACGCGCTTGAGGAAGATCATCGCGCGTTCCCATAGGCCAATCGCAAGATCACGCAGGTGCGGCACGCGGTAGGACGGCAATTCCAGCAGCAGTGGATGCTCGCTCTTGTCGCGCCGCCACTTCTTCATCATCCAGGCCACGCCCAGCGCACTGACGATGCCCGCGGCATACAGTCCGAATAGCACTAGTCCCTGCAGGTTGAACCAGCCCACATCGCGCGCCGGGATGAACGCGCCGATCAGCAGCGCGTACACCGGCAATCGCGCCGAACATGTCATCAGCGGCGCTACAAGAATCGTGGCAAGGCGATCGCGCGGATCCTGGATCGAACGCGTCGCCATGATCCCCGGCACCGCGCAGGCGAAGCTGGACAGCAACGGAATGAAACTGCGCCCCGATAGACCGGCGGCGGCCATCATCCGGTCCAGCAGGAACGCCGCGCGCGGCAGGTAGCCGCTTTCTTCCAGCGCGAGAATAAAGAAGAACAGCACCAGGATCTGTGGCAGGAACACGATCACGCCGCCCACGCCGGCGATGATCCCGTCCACCAGCAGGCTGTTGAGCGGGCCTTGCGGCAACGCTGCGCCGACCGTGGCGCTCAGCCAACTGGTCGCAGCCGCGATGGCATCCATCATCGGCGTTGCCCAGGCGTATACCGCCTGGAAGATCAGGAACATCACCACGCCCAGCGCGAGCAGCCCAAACACGGGATGCAGCAACCAGCGATCAAGTGCATCGTCGATCGAAGCTGTCCGCCGCGGCATGGTCACCGCAAGCGCCAGCAGGCGACGTGTCTCAGCGTGCAGGTCGGCTTGCAGGTCAGCGCCGTCGGCCAGTTGCATCCGTGGCGGAGGAATGTCGGTACCGAGTCGTTCAAGTTGGTCGATCAGTGCTCGCGCGCCGTCGCGACGCACTGCCACGGTCTCCACCACTGGCACGCCGAGTTCGCGCTGCAAGGTTTCGATGTCGATGCCGATGCCGCGATGCCGCGCCGCATCGGCCATGTTCAGTGCGACCAGCATCGGCCGCCCAAGCTGGCGAAGTTCCAGTGCAAAGCGCAGGTGCAGGCGCAGGTTGGTGGCATCGACCACGCACACCAGGAGGTCCGGCGCAGCCTCACCAGGATAGAAACCGCGGATCAGGTCGCGGGTCACCGCTTCGTCCAGGCTCGCCGCATTCAGGCTGTAGGCACCGGGCAGGTCGAGCACCGCGTAGTGGCGACCGGACGGCACGCGCAACTGGCCTTCCTTGCGCTCCACCGTCACGCCTGCATAGTTCGCGACCTTCTGCCGGCTGCCGGTCAGCAGGTTGAACAGCGCGGTCTTGCCGCAGTTCGGACTGCCGACCAGGGCGATGCGCGGGATCGCGGCAACCATGTCGGCGCTGGGACTCATGCGCCGATTCCGTTGCTGCGCAGGCGGACGCGCGCGGCCTCGACCTGGCGCAGCGCAAAGCGGGTATAGCCGACCTGCACCAGCAAGGGTTCGGCGCCAAGCGGGCCAGCGGCGACGACCTGCACTTCCTCGCCAGCCACGAATCCGAGTTCGCGCAGACGACGCGCGATCACGTCGTTGGGCACGTGATCCTCGACGTCTTCAACGATGGCCGGCGTGCGCCGGGCGAGCTGGTTCAATTTCACGGCGAAAGCCGAATGGGAATTGTTCGCATTCTAGCATCCACTCGCACTGCGTGACGTTTCCCACTGCCAGAAGCGCGACGCCAGCTATCATGTCCGTTCACCTTCGTGGTGACTGCCTTGCCTGGAGATGAGATGAGCGATCGCCTGCAACTGCTCCGCGATGGTCCGGTCGCGCGCCTGCGCATGACCCGGCCGCAGGTCCACAACGCCTTCGATGCCGAACTCATCGGCGAACTCACCGCAGCGCTGCAACAGGTCGCTACCGATGCCGGCGTGCGGGTGCTGGTGCTGGAAGCCGAAGGCGCCTCGTTCTCGGCCGGCGCCGACCTCAACTGGATGCGTAGCATGGCCACTGCCAGCGAGGATGCCAACCGCATCGACTCGCTCGCCCTCGCCCGCCTGATGCGCACGCTGGATGAACTGCCGAAACCAACCATCGCCCGGGTCCAGGGCGCGGCCTTCGGTGGCGGCGTCGGCCTGGTTGCCTGCTGCGACATCGCGATTGGCGCCGAAGGCGCGAAGTTCGGGCTGACCGAATCGAAACTCGGGCTGTTGCCGGCGGTGATCTCGCCATATGTCATCGCCGCGATTGGCCCGCGCCAGGCGCGCCGCTATTTCGCGACCGCGGAAATCTTCGATGCCACCGCAGCACTGCGCATTGGCCTGCTGCACCAGGTGGTCGATGCCAATGCACTGGACGCTGCGGTGCAGGCGCAAGTGGCGTTACTGCTCAAGGCCGGCCCGGTCGCTGCGGCATCGGCCAAACAGCTGGTGCGCGACGTATGTGCGCATGCCGACGGCAACCGCCATGATGCCGACAACGCCGCACTGATCGCGCGACTGCGTGTGTCACCGGAAGGCCAGGAAGGCCTGTCTGCATTCCTCGACAAGCGCAAGCCACAGTGGATCGCCCAATGAGGATTTCCCTATGAGAACTAGCCTCATGAAGATCAGCGCCTGATGTTCGACACCATCCTCATCGCCAACCGCGGCGAAATCGCTTGCCGGGTTATCCGCACCGCACGCCGGCTCGGCATTCGAACGATCGCTGTGTATTCCGATGCCGATGCCGATGCACAACACGCGCGCTTGGCCGACGAAGCCCACCACATCGGTGGCGCGCGCCCACAGGACAGTTATCTGCGTGGCGACGCAATCATCGAGGTCGCGAAACGCACGGGCGCACAGGCGATCCACCCCGGTTACGGCTTCCTGTCCGAAAACGCCGACTTCGCTGATGCAGTGGAAGCCGCCGGCATCGCCTTCATTGGCCCGAAGGCCGCCTCGATGCGCAAGATGGGCAGCAAGGCCGGTGCCAAGGAACTGATGGCCGCAGCCGGCGTGCCGGTGGTGCCCGGCTATACCGGTGAGGACCAGTCATCCGGCCTGCTGCAGCGCGAAGCAGACAAGATGGGCTACCCGCTGATGATCAAGGCTGCGCACGGCGGCGGCGGCAAGGGCATGCGCATCGTGCGCGAATCCGGCGAATTCGCAGCGAATCTCGAAAGCTGCCAGCGCGAGGCTCGCAATGCCTTCGGCCGCGACCGCGTGTTGCTGGAACGCTACATTGAACAACCCCGCCACATCGAGATCCAGGTGTTCGGCGACAGCCATGGCGGCGCGATCCATTTGGGCGAACGCGAGTGCTCGGCACAGCGTCGCTACCAGAAAGTGCTGGAGGAATCGCCCTCGCCGTTCCTGACACCAGAGCTACGCGCGAAAATGGGCGCCGCTGCGGTGCAGGCTGCGCACGCGATCGACTATGCCAATGCCGGCACGGTGGAGTTCATCGTTGATGTACATGGACGCACGAATGCCGCGGGAGGCAGGATGCCGGGAGCGGCCGGCCAAGGCGGCGATTTCTATTTCATGGAAATCAATACCCGCCTGCAGGTCGAACATCCGGTCACTGAGGAAGTCACCGGCCTGGACCTGGTCGAATGGCAATTGCGGATTGCAGCAGGCGAACATTTACCTCTGGCGCAGGAGCAAGTGACCCAGACTGGCCATGCGATCGAGGTTCGCCTGTACGCGGAAGATCCGGATGCCGGTTTCCTGCCCGGATCCGGCACCTTGCAGACGCTGCGCATGCCTGAGGCGTCGCGACATGTTCGGATCGATTCCGGCGTGATCGAAGGCGACACCGTCACCATTTTCTACGACCCGATGATCGCCAAGCTGATCGTCTGGGACGAAGACCGCCCACGCGCACTGGCGCGCATGCGCGACGCGCTGGCGGCATGCGAGATCGTCGGGCCGAAATCCAATATCGGTTTCCTCGAACGCCTGACCCGGCACCCGGTGGTGACCGAAGGGCGCATCGATACCGGCTATCTGGACCGGCATCTGGATGAATTCCTGACCCCAGCCGAGCTTGATCAAGGTCTGCTGCTGGCCGCTGCCGCCACACGCTTGCTGGTACAGGAAGCCGAGGCCAGCGAGCGTGCCGCAGCCAGCAGCGACCCGAGCTCACCCTGGGGCACCTCCGATGGCTGGCGGCTGGGCCATGGTGGCGCGCGGCGGCTCGCATTCGCGCATGGCGGCGCGCCTGGCGAAAGCCGGCGCATCGAACTGGTCGCGCACGGCCACGCTGGCAACTATCGGATCGAGTTGGACGGCACCTCGCACGAGATCAGTGGCGCACGCCTGCACGATGGCGTGCTCAGCCTGCGCCTGGATGGCGCGATGCGGCGCTTGCATGCCAGCGCTGATGCCGCCCGTGTGCTGGTCCACGATGGCCGGCAGCGGCTGCGCCTGAATTCGGTGGAGGTGTATCGTCGGCAGGATGCCGGTAACGATACCGCCGAGCACCGCATCCGCGCACCGATGCCGGGACGCGTGGTGCTGGTGCAGGCCAAGCCAGGCGATACCGTGAGCGCAGGGGACGTGGTGCTGGTGATCGAGGCGATGAAGATGGAACTGGCATTGAAGGCCCCGCGCGATGGCGTGGTCGCCGAGATACGCACGACGGCCGGCGAATTCGTCGAGGCCGATGCCGTACTGGCGACGTTGGCGCAATAGCGGTGATGCTCCCGGCACAAGTGCGCATCGTTGAAGTCGGGCCACGCGATGGCCTGCAGAACGAGAAGACCGAGATCAGCACCGCGGACAAGATCACGCTGATCGATAAACTCTCGGCCACCGGACTGCGCAGCATCGAAGCCACTGCTTTCGTCAGTCCGAAGTGGGTGCCACAAATGGCCGATGCCAGCCAGGTGCTGGCCGGGATCACCCGCCGCGACGGCATCAGTTATCCGGTGCTGGTGCCGAACGAACAGGGCTATGATCGCGCACGCGCGGCTGGTGCTGAGGAAGTCGCGGTATTCACCGCTGCGTCGGAAGCCTTCAACCTGAAGAACACCAATGCCGGCATCGACGAATCGCTGCGCCGGTTCGAGCCGGTGCTGGCACGTGCCAAGGCCGATGGCGTGCGCGTGCGTGGCTACGTCTCCACCGTGCTGGGTTGCCCTTATCAAGGCGTGGTGCCGATCGCGGACGTGGTGCGGGTCGCACGTAGCCTGCACGACATGGGTTGCTACGAAGTCTCGCTGGGCGACACGATTGGCGTTGGCACACCGGCCAAGGCGCGCGCGATGTTGAAAGTGGTCGCCGAAGAAGTACCGATGGCGGCGCTCGCCATCCATTTCCACGACACCTACGGACAGGCACTGGCGAACGTGCTGGCCTGCCTGGAAGAAGGCGTGGCGGTAGTCGACAGCGCAGTGTCGGGCGCCGGCGGCTGTCCGTATGCGAAAGGCGCCAGCGGCAACGTCGCCAGCGAGGACGTGGTCTACATGCTGCACGGACTCGGCATCCGGACTGGTATTGATCTCGACGCACTGGCCGCGGTTGGTCGCTGGCTTGCCGTATTGCTCGGCCGTGAGAACGGCAGCAAGGTCGGCAAGGCATTGGCCGCACGATGAATGCACCACAGCCGCCAGCCAAGGCGGACCCCACCGCCATGTCGGAAAACCCTGCCCTGGACGCATTGGTGCAGTCGCTGCAGCAGGCGGCCCACGATGTTGTTTTGCCCGATCCCACCCGCGCGTTGTTGATGGAATCCGCGCGTGAACTGCGCGCCGCGCGCGACGCGATCGATGCCGAACGCACCCGCTACCGCGCCCTGTTCGATGCCGTACCGGACCCGGTCAGCGTGCTCACCCGCGATGGCACCGTGCTCGACCTCAACAAGGCCGGCATGGCGGCGTACAAGCGTCCGCGCGAGGAGATCATCGGCAAGCCGATCGACATCCTCAATCCGGAACTGCCGCGCGGCCACATGGTGCCGGTATTGGAGGCGCTCGATCGCGGTGAAACCTATGTCATCGAAGTCACCAACATGCGCGCGGATGGCTCGCGCTTCCCGGTGGAAGTGCATTCGGCCAACCTGGTCTACGACAGCCAGCCCGCAATCGTGGCGGTGGCCCGCGACCTGAGCCAGCGACAGGAAGCGGAAATCCGCTACCGCGAACTGATGGAGGTGATCGACAAGGGCATCCTCATCCAGGAACGCGACGGTAAATGCGTGTTCGGGAATTCGGCGGCGATGCGCATCCTGGGCGTCGGCGCGGGCGAGGCACTGGCGGAGGCACTGGACCTGCGGCGCTGGAAATTCCTGCACGAACACGGCCACGAAATGCCGCTGGCCGAACACCCAGCGATGCGTGCGCTGCGCAGCGGACGCATCGTCGAAAGTACAGTGCTCGGCCTGTTCCACCTGCATCGCCGGCAACTGACCTGGATCACGGTCACGGTGGTGCCGCAGTACGCACCCGGCGAGGACACGCCAAGCCGGCTGCTGTCGCTGTTCAGCGATGTCACCGAACTCAAGCGCGATGTCGCCTGGTTCGACCGTGCGCAGGCTTTGGCCCAGATCGGCGGCTGGCAGTGGGATCGCGCCGGCGACGAAATGTACCTGACCGAGGAGGCAGTACGAATCCTCGGCGCTGTCACCACTCCGCACGACATGGAAGGCTTCCTGGCTTGCCTGCACGACGCCGATCGGCGCCGCCTGCGCGACCTGCTGTCCAGGATCGGCCAGGGCACCGGCTTCGAAGTCGAACTGCAGGGGACGCAAGGTGATGGAACGCAGTTCTGGATCAGGATGATAGGCGAGTCCGAATCCGGCGGCCCCGGCACCGACCTGCTCACCGGCACCTTGCAGGACGTCACCGACCGCAAGCGCGCGGAGGACACCCTGCGCGTACAGGCGCAGACCGATGCGTTGACCGGCCTGATGAACCGCGATGCGATCCTGGCCAAACTCGACACGCGCCTGGCCGATCGCACCAGCAACCACATCGCCCTGCTCTACATCGACCTGGACCGTTTCAAGATCGTCAATGACGTGCTTGGCCACAATGCCGGCGACGTACTGCTGATGGCGGCGGCACAGCGCATGCGCGATGCGATCGGCACCGAAGGCCTGCTCGCCCGTTTCGGCGGCGACGAATTCGTGGCGATCTGCGACATCCACGACGATGTTGGCCGCCCGGAACGGCTGGCACGCAACATCCAGAACGCCTTCACTGACCAGTTCTGCCTGCAGGGCGAAGAGTTCAACGTCACCACCAGCATTGGCATTGCCCGCGCACCCACCGATGGCGAGACTTCGCAGCAGCTCATCCAGAGCGCCGACGTGGCGATGTACGACAGCAAGCGCCGCCATCGCAATGGATGGCAGTCATATTCGCCCGAACTGGCATCCCGCCAGCACGAGCGCTTGCAAACCGAAACCCAATTACGCCGCGCACTCGACAAAGGCGAGTTCCACCTGGTCTACCAACCGCAGGTGGACCTGCGCACCGGTCGCATCGTGTATGCCGAAGCGCTGGTGCGCTGGCGCAATCCACAACTGGGCGAGATGCGCCCGGATCGCTTCATCGAACTGGCCGAAGGCACCGGTGACATCGTTCGCATCGGCAACTGGGTCCTGCGCGAAGCCTGCACCCAGATGCGCCGCTGGCGCGAACAGGGCCTGCCGATCCAGCGGGTGGCGGTGAACGTTTCGTATCGGCAATTCACCGGCGAAAACCTTGGCGAAAGCGTGCGCCAGGCATTGCTGGATGCCGACCTGCCCGGCTCGGCACTGGAGCTTGAGCTGACCGAACGCGTACTGGTCGACGACAGTACTGACACCCTGATCGTGTTCGACCAGTTGCGTGCGCTTGGCGTGCAGCTGTCGATCGACGATTTCGGCGAGGGCTACAGCGCGCTGAACTACCTGCGCCGGCTGCCGATCAATGCGCTCAAGCTGAGCCATTCGTTCATCAAGGGCGTGCCCGGCAAGCCGTCGGATGTCGCGATTTGCCAGGCGGTCGCCGGGATCGCGCAGAGCCTCGGGCTGGGCTTGGTCGCGGAAGGAATCGAGAACGAAGCACAACGGGATTTCCTGCTGCGGCTCGGAGTCACCACCGGCCAGGGCTTCCTGTTCGCGCCCGGTTTGCTGCCAGGTGAATTTGCCAAGCGCGTTGCTGCACAACAGGACACAGCATGACCGAAGCACTCCACTACCAACTTCGCCCGATCCGTGGCGAGGACGACGCAGCCATGGCTGCGGTTATCCGCACGGTGATGCCGGAGTTCGGCGCAATCGGAAGTGGCTTCGCTATCGCCGACCCGGAAGTCGACTGGATGAGCCGCGCCTATGCCGAACCGCGGCATGCGTATTTCGTGGTCGAATCCGGTGGTCGCCTGCTCGGTGGCGCCGGCATGGCGCCATTGATTGGCGGCGATGTCGACACCTGCGAACTTCGCAAGATGTACTTCCTGCCCGAAGCGCGTGGCCACGGCGCCGGCACCGCGATGATGCAGTGCTGCCTGGACGCAGCCCGCGCCGCCGGCTTCAAACGCTGCTACCTGGAAACCCTGGCCGGCATGGACGCGGCCATGCGCCTGTACGAACGCAGCGGCTTCCAGCGCATCGCAAAACCTATGGGCGCAACCGGCCACGGCGGTTGCGATGCGTTTTATTTGCTGGAGTTCCAGTAATCCGGACAAAGCGGCGAGACCGTCGCGTGATCGCGCAGGGGCATTTCGAGCCCCGTAGCGAGCACGCGACGGTAGGCGCCGCGGCGGCTCTCGCGGAATTTGCAGCGCTGAGCTGTTGGAACACTCGCATCCGGTAAAATGCAGTATTCCCGTTTCCTTCCGCAGGATTGCCCATGCAACTCGCCAACGTCCGCGCCGTGATCACCGGTGGCGTCTCCGGCCTCGGCCTCGCTGTCGCCGAACACCTGGTCAAGCACGGTGGCAAGGTCGCCTTGTTCGACGTCAATGACGACAAGGGCGCCATCGCAGTCAGCGCACTCGGCGAAGCCAACGCCCGCTACTTCAAGACCGACGTCACCGATGAAGCCGGCGTGTCGGCCAATGTCGATGCCGCGCGCGAATTCCTGGGCGGCCTCAATGCCACCATCAACTGCGCCGGCATCCTTGGCGCAGGACGCATGCTCGGCCGCGAAGCACCGATGCCGCTGGCCAATTTCCAGACCACGGTCATGGTCAACCTGGTCGGCAGCTTCAACGTGGCCAAGGCCGCGGCCAACCTGATGCAGCACAACGAGGCGGGTATCGACGGCGAGCGCGGCGTAATCGTCAACACCGCATCGGTGGCCGCGTATGAAGGCCAGATCGGCCAGGCTGCGTATTCCGCATCCAAGGGTGGTGTGGTCGGCATGACCCTGCCGATGGCGCGCGAACTGGCCCGCTTCGGCATTCGCGTGATGACGATTGCGCCCGGTATTTTCTGGACGCCGATGGTCGATGGCATGCCCGATTCGGTGCAGGAATCGCTGGCGGCCTCGATCCCGTTCCCGTCGCGGCTCGGCCAACCGCCAGAGTTTGCCGACCTGGTCGCATATATCCTCGGCAACACCTATCTGAACGGCGAAACCATCCGCCTGGATGGCGCCACCCGGCTAGCGCCCAAGTGATCGATTACGGTTCGCGCACCGAACGATCAATCGCCAGGCGCTGGCCGGCGATTCGCGCCAAGGGCATGGCGCATTTCGTGCTGGTACGCGGCCTGTTGCTATGGGGCGGACTGATGTTCGCCTTCTCGATCGCCCTGACCTGGGCGAAGTTTGGCCCGCAGCATCCTCGCTTCGGCCTGTTGCTGGGCGTCGCTGCCGGCCTGTGCGCGGTTGGCGGCCTGGTCTGGGGCCTGCTCACCTGGACCATCAACGAACGCATTTTCCGCAACCTCAACCTGCACCGGAACTCCGCATGAAGGCTTACGACACCAAGAAAGGCAATGTGGTCGAACACAATGGCACCGTTTACCAGGTCCGCGACATCGAGCGCAGCTCGCCGCAGGGCCGTGGCGGCAACGTCAAGTTTCGTTTCACCATGTACAGCGTGCCGGGCGGCGTGAAATACGACCTCAGCCTGGGTGGCGACGACGACCTGAAGGAAGTCGAGCTGTCGCGCCGGCAGGTCACGTATTCCTATCGCGATGGCGATGCTTTCGTGTTCCTCGACGACGAGGACTACAGCCCGTACACGCTCGATGCAAACGTGATCGGCGACGCCGCCGGTTATATCGTCGAGAACCTCACCGGCTGCTTCGTGCAGATCATCGACGACCTGCCGGTGGCACTCCAATTGCCCTCCAGCGTGGTGATGGAAGTCATCGACACGCCACCGGAACTCAAGGGCGGCACCGCGACCAAGCGACCGAAGCCGGCCAAGCTGTCCACCGGCATCGAAATCCAGGTGCCGGAATACATCAGCAATGGCGAGAAGGTCTGGGTCAGCACTGCCACCGGCGAGTTCGGCGGTCGCGCGGACTGACGCCTGCCCGCGCGGCTGAGGCTGCTCAGTCGAACAGCTTGCCGGGATTCATGATGCCATTCGGATCCAGCACCGCCTTGATCCCGCGCATGACTGCGATTTCCGCTTCGCTGCGCGTGCTCGACAGGTAGGGTTTCTTGACCAGGCCGATGCCGTGCTCGGCAGAGATGCTGCCGCCATGTGCCTTGAGCACCTGCGCGAGCAGTTTGGTCACCCGCTCGCAATCCGCCACGAATGCGTCCTGCGCCATGTCATCCGGCTTGAGGATGTTGATGTGCAGGTTGCCGTCGCCAATGTGCCCGAACCAGACCACCTCGAAGTGCGGGTACTCGCTGGCCAGCAATTCCTGCGTCTCCGCCAGGAAGGCAGGCATCGCCGAGATCCGCACAGAGACATCATTCTTGTAAGGCACGTAGCGGGCCAGGCTTTCGGTAATACCTTCGCGCAGGTGCCAGAGCTGCGCTGCCTGTGAATCGCTCTGGCTGATCACGCCGTCAGCGACCAGCCCCTGCTCCAGGCAAGCCTCGAATGCCGCAAGTGCCTCGGCTTCGCTGGCCTCGTCACTGGCGAATTCGGTGACCACGTAAAAGGGATGCGTCTCAGCAAATGGCGGTTGTCCGCCCTGCGCCAGCACGTGCGCCAGCGCGCGATCAGTCAGGAATTCGAACGCCTGCAGTTGCAGGCGCTGGCGGAACGCCGCGAACACTTGCATCAGCGCATCGAACGACGGCAATGCCAGCAACATCACGTTGGTCGGTGGCGGCGGCTCGGTCAGCCTGAGGGTCGCTTCGACCACGATGCCCAGCGTGCCTTCCGAGGCGATTGCCAAGTGCCGAAGGTCGTAACCGCTGGAGTTCTTGACCAGGCTACGCCCAAGTTCCAGCAGTTCGCCGCGGCCGGTCACCAGCTTCAGGCCGGCGATCCACTCGCGGGTGTTGCCGTAACGCACGACCCGGATCCCGCCGGCATTGGTTGCGATGTTGCCGCCAATCGTGCACGAACCGCGTGCGGCGAAATCCACCGGATACTGCAACCCGTGTTCGCGCGCTGCTTCCTGCACGCGCTGCAGCGGGATCCCGGCTTCCACCGTCAGCGTGCGGTCCACGGCATCGAAGCCCAGCACCTTGGTCATGCGCTCCAGGCTGACCACAAGCTCGCCATTAGCCGCGACCGCGCCGCCGGACAGGCCAGTGCGCCCACCGGAAGGGACGATGGCGACTGCGTTCGCGTTGGCCCAGTGCACAATGGCCTGCACCTCTTCAACGCTGGCGGGCAAGGCGATCGCCAGCGGCGCAGGCGTCCAGCGTCGGGTCCAGTCGCGGCCGTAGTGCTCCAGGTCGGCCGGGGCGGTTTTCAGCCGCAACGCGGGCAGTGCAGTGGCGAGGGATTGCAGACGCGGGTCGGCCATGGCCTGCTCGATACGCTCCGTGCGGAGCTTTGGCGGAAACTAAGGGGTGACAACGGGAGGTCTCCAGCCTGCCAGCCGCCACCGCCCGCGTCCAGTGCGGCACTGCAGCAAACCACCGTTGGAACTGGCAAACTGGAACATCCACCGGCAATGACGACCTGATGAAGAAGACCTCGTACCCCAAGCAGGACATCAAGGTCCTGCTGCTCGAAGGCATCAGTTCCAACGCTATCGAGACGTTCCGCGCCGCCGGCTACAGCAACATCGTCAGCCATGCCAAGTCGCTGCCGGAAGCCGAGCTGCGCATTGCCATCGCCGATGCGCATTTCATCGGTATCCGCTCACGCACCCAGCTGACCGCCGGGGTGCTATCGGAAGCCAAGCGCCTGCTGGCGATCGGCTGTTTCTGCATCGGCACCAACCAAGTCGATCTGGAAGCGGCCGAACTAGCTGGCGTGCCGGTCTTCAACGCACCCTACTCCAATACCCGCAGCGTGGCGGAACTTGTCCTGGCCGAGGCAATCATGCTGCTGCGCGGGATCCCGCAGAAATCCGCGCAGTGTCATCGCGGCGGATGGAGCAAGTCCGCCACCGGCAGCCACGAGGCCCGCGGCAAGACCCTGGGCATCGTCGGTTACGGCCACATCGGTACCCAAGCCGGCGTGCTCGCCGAGTCGCTGGGCATGCAAGTGCTGTTCCATGACATCGAGACCAAGTTGTCGCTGGGCAATGCGCGTGCGGCGCGCGACCTGGATACGCTGCTTGAGGCGTCCGACGTGGTAACCCTGCACGTGCCGGAAACACCGGCCACGAAATGGATGATCGGTGCTCCGCAGATCGCGCGAATGAAGCTTGGCGCGCACCTGATCAACGCGTCGCGCGGCACGGTGGTGGATATCGTCGCACTCGCAGCGGCGCTCGCTACCGGGCATCTCGGCGGAGCGGCGGTCGATGTGTTCCCGGAAGAACCCAAGGGCAACGACGATCCGCTGCTATCGCCGCTGTGTGGCCTGGACAACGTGATCCTGACCCCGCACGTGGGTGGCAGCACGCTGGAGGCACAGGACAATATCGGGATCGAGGTCGCGGCCAAACTCGTCCGCTATAGCGACAACGGCAGCACGCTGTCGGCGGTGAACTTCCCCGAAGTCACCCTGCCCGAGCACGACGGCAGCCATCGCATCCTGCACATCCACCAGAACGTGCCCGGCGTGTTGTCGCGGGTCAACGAAATCTTCGGCCAGCGCGGCATCAACATCGATGGACAGTTCCTGCGCACTGACGCGAACGTCGGCTACGTTGTCATCGACATCAGCACCGGCGATGCGCAAGCCGCCGACCTGCGCGCCGACCTGGCCGCGATCCCGGGCACCCTGCGGACCCGCGTCCTGTACTGATCGGTCCGATGTGATCTTGCCTGCCGACCGGGTTCAGGCGTCCGCCTGTCGCGCCAGCCACTTCCCCGCCATCCGCCGTACCGACGCATCGGCCTCGGTGCTGTTGGCAAGCTCGGCAATGCCGCGCCAGGCCAGGTCATGCGATTCGTCGCTGACGACATACTTTTCGTTCACGCCAGCACGCACCACATAGCGCACGTCGTAATGCCAATGCTCGGCCACGCCCTTGTGTTCGGGGATGCGATGGCGGTCGAGATCGAAAATGCCGGGCTCGATGCGCAAGTCCGTCAGCCCGGATTCTTCTTCCGCTTCCTTCAGCGCCGCGACCTGCAGGTCGCGCTCGCCATCGGCATGGCCACCGAGTTGCAACCACATTCCGAGCTTGCGGTGATGAGTCAACAAGACGCGACCTCCATCATCACTGACCAGCCACACCGAGGCGGTGAAGTGACCCGCCAGCCGCTCACGCCGGAACGGGTTTTCGGCATCAACCAAAAGATGCTCGAACAATCCAACCGTCTCGCGCTCGAACGGCCATCGGCGCGCATAGGCGGACAAATCATTGGTGAAGGCTTGGTCGGTGTCAGGCATGTTGCATCGCATCATCGTCGGAAGCATTGATTATCGCCGCTGAATGGTCGTTTGGCGCTTGTGCATGACCCCGCCAGCCCGGTAAGGTCGGCGCCTTGCATCATGTGCACGATGACTCGTGCTCCGTCTGAATTGCCTGGGGAGAACACAATGCTTTTTTGGCGCGTCAAGCCGCTCGATCAGATTCTAGAAACTGCTGGAAGGAAGGCGCTGACCCGCCAGCTTGGCGCGTTCCAGCTGACCATGCTGGGTATCGGTGCGGTGATCGGCACCGGTATCTTCGTATTGACTGCCGAGGCAGGCCAGAAGGCTGGCCCGGCAATGATGGTGGCATTTGTCATTGCCGCGGTGGTTTGTGCCCTGGCCGCCCTGGCCTACGCGGAACTTGCGGCGATGATCCCGGTGTCGGGCTCGGCCTACACATATACCTACGGCGTGCTGGGCGAGGCCTTGGCCTGGATCGTGGGCTGGGCACTCGTCCTTGAATATGCAGTCGCGGCAGGTGCGGTATCGGTGGGCTGGTCCGGCTACATGAACGGGCTACTGAAGCACATAGACTTGTTCGGACTTGTCCAACCCGGCACGCTTGAGTTGCCGCGCTGGCTGCAGACCGGTCCGTATGACGGCGGCACCTTCAACATCCTGGCGTTCTCGATCGCGCTGCTGGTGACCTGGCTGCTGGTGCTCGGCACCTCCAAGTCGGCCAAGGTCAACGCGGTGCTGGTGTCGATCAAGATTGCTGCTCTGATCGCCTTCATCATCATCGCGCTGCCAGCGGTGAATAACCAGAATTTCGAACCGTTCTTCCCGACCGGCTGGGGCAGCCCGATGGGTGGCGTCGGGGTGCTGGGCGCGGCGGCATCGATCTTCTTCGCTTACGTCGGCTTCGATGCAGTGTCCACTGCATCGGAAGAAACCAAGAACCCAAACCGCAACATCCCGATCGGCCTGATCGGTTCGCTGGCGGTCTGCACCATCTTCTACCTGCTGGTGGGTTATGGTGCGGTGGGCGCGGCGGGTTCGGCACCGATGGTCGGCGCAGACGGTGTTGCGTTGTCGCCGGGCACGCCGGAAATGGCCGCCGCCTGCGCAATGGCATCACATGCCGATGCCCTGGTCTGCAGCAAGGAGCCGCTTGCGCACGTGATGCGCATGATTGGCTTCGGCAAGGTCGGCAACATGATTGGCCTCGCCGCGGCAGTGGCGCTGCCGTCGGTGGTGCTGATGATGATCTACGGCCAGACCCGCATCTTCTTCACGATGTCGCGTGATGGCCTGCTGCCCGAGAAGCTCTCGAAAATCCATCCGAAGTACCATACTCCGCACGTGATCACGATCATCACTGGCGTGTTCGTGGCGCTGTTCGGCGCGATGTTCCCGGTCGGGATCCTCGCGGACATCTCCAACTCGGGCACCCTGTTCGCCTTCATCATGGTGTCGGTCGGCGTGATGATCCTGCGCAAGCAACAGCCGAACCGGCATCGCCCGTTCCGTACGCCGCTGGTGTGGGTGGTCTGCCCGCTCGCGGTCGCCGGCTGCCTGCTGCTGTTCGTGAACCTGTCGGTGTACACGATTGGCCTGTTCTTCGGCTGGGCAGCCATCGGCCTGGTGGTGTATCGGCTGTATGGCTACAACCGCAGTGAGCTGGCGCCGGGCAACAATAAACACGGCGGCGGCCCCGGCATGGACCCGGAGCCCAAGTTCCACGAAGGGCCGCAAGCCTGATCCCTGCTACATGAAACCCCAGAAAGCCCGGCTCCGGCCGGGTTTTTTGTTGCCTGGCCATGCAGAAGGCAAACACCCGATTCGCTACACTGACGCGCATGAAAGATGCCTACGACGTGCAGCACCTGCGCCACCTGGCTGGCGAGATCATCACCAATGTGCGCGAGTTGTCGCGCGCCGGCCTGACACCTGCGACCAGCAGCAATTTCTCGCTGCGCCTGGACGAACGCCATGCGGCCATCACCGTCTCCGGACGCGACAAGGGCAAGCTGACCGAAGCCGACATCATGGTCGTGGATTTCCATGGTAATCCGGTCGGCAGTGAGCACTGCCCGTCTGCGGAAACCCTGCTGCATACCCACCTCTACCACCGCTTCCCGGAAATTGGTTGCGTGCTGCATACGCATTCGCAGGTGCAGACGATTGCATCACGCCTGTACGCATCCGATGGCCACATCCGGCTGGAAGGCTATGAGCTGCTCAAGGCATTCGCCGGCAACACCACCCACGAAGCCGCAATCGACGTGCCAGTTTTTGCCAACACCCAGGACATGGTGCAACTCGCCGCACAGGTTGACGAATCGCTCGACCGGCAAACCATGTGGGGCTACCTGATCGATGGCCACGGCCTGTACGCCTGGGGCCGCAACATGGGTGAAGCGCGCCGGCATCTGGAAGCATTCGAATTCCTGCTGTCCTGCGAACTGGAATTGCGCAGGTTGCAGCGATGAGCCGACTCAGGATCTTCGCGGACGATGCACCGGACGTGCCGCGCCTGGCGACCTCAGACGTGGCAGAACTCGCCGCTGAATTGGCCGTGATTGGCGTCGGCTTCGAACAATGGGACGCATCGCAACCCGTGCAACCAGGCGATGCGCCAGACACGATCATGGCCGCCTATCGCGCCGATATCGACCGTCTGGTCGAAGCCAATGGCTTCCGCAGCATCGACGTGGTCAGCATCTCCCCCGACAATGAGCAGTGCGAAGTGATGCGTGCAAAATTCCTCGAGGAACACTTCCACAAGGAAGACGAGGTGCGTTTCTTCGTCGCAGGCTCAGGCCTGTTCACCCTGCACGTTGACGACAAGGTCTTTGAGGTGTTGTGCGAAGCCGGCGACCTGATCGCGGTACCGGACCGCATGACCCACTGGTTCGACATGGGCCCGGAGCCGAGCTTCGTGGCGATTCGCTTTTTCACCGAAGCGGACGGCTGGGTCGGCCATTTCACCGGCACCGACATCGCCACGCGCTTTCCGCGCTATGAAGTGGGAGCCGCGCGCGCATGAAAACGACAATCCTGACTGATATTGAAGGAACCACGTCGTCGATTTCCTTCGTCAAGGACGTGCTGTTTCCGTACGCGCGCCGCGAACTGCCGCGCTTCGTTCGCGAACACGGCCATGAGCTCGAAGTACGCCACTGGCTGGACGTGGTCGCCACCGAACATGGCGCGATCTGCGACGACGCTGTCATCGCCGAAACCCTGCAGGGCTGGATCGACCAGGACCGCAAGCACACCGCGCTGAAGGCGCTGCAGGGCATGATCTGGAAGGCTGGCTACTGCAGCCGCGATTTCACCGCGCACATGTATCCCGATGTTGCACCGCAGTTGCGTGCATGGCACGAGGCCGGGCATCGGTTGGCGGTGTATTCCTCGGGCTCGGTTCCCGCGCAGAAACTGCTGTTCGGTAACTCCGATACCGGCGACCTGTCCGCACTGTTCAGCGCCTGGTTCGACACCGAAGTTGGCCACAAGCGCGACGCCGACAGCTACCGGCTGATCGCCGACGCACTCCATCGCAGCCCGGCCGACATCCTGTTCCTGTCCGACGTAGTCGCCGAACTGGATGCCGCGCGCGATGCCGGCATGCGCACAGTCCTGCTGGACCGCCACGAGGACTATCCCGAGCCGCGCACAGGCGACGATACGCATGGCCATATGCGAGTGGAGTCGTTCGCGGAGATCATCCCCTGATGCGTATACATCGGTGCAATACGATCCTCTTGATTGTTCCATTGGCCGCTGTGCTTGCCTGCGGCATGGCAGCAGCTTCAACGCCATCGTCATCGCCCCAGGCCAATGACGACAAGACATCGACGGCGGTCACTTACAAGCAAGGTTCATTGCGATCGCGCATAGCACTTGATGCCTATCTCATAGCCAACAAGGGGCATGCGACTCCATTCGACGCATTGCCGTCTATGGCGCGTCGTCGGTTCCTGGATAGCCTTGTCTTTGGACGCAACGGACTAGGCGGATTCGGGACCGCAGAATTGGAAACGGAACTCACCCGCGACGAAGTCATTAGGATATTGACGCTTTTTGATCTCTCGGAATATGCCTCGGGAGTGAAATCCCGGCATCCCGATGTGCCACCAGCTTGGCGAAAAAAGCAAGCGGATGCCGGCAAGGTGGAAACCGGTTTCGACGAGCTTTACCGCCTGAATCGACCCGATGCCAGCAATCGTCTGGAACTACGCCAACGCTTCAATGTGTTGTTCGCAGATCTGTTCCGTCAACCCGACATAATCAGGAATATACCAGAGCACGATTTGCTGTATTTGATGCGGTCGATTGAACTGACCGCGTCCGATTCACCAACACCGGAGACCATTAAGGACCTGCGTGCCGTTGTTGCAGCAATGAATGAATCTGGCATCGCACAGGCACAGGATTTTCGAAGCGTTTACGACGCGCTGCTGAGGTTGCATCGCTTCGATGAAGCCAAACGCTACGCGGTTGAACATCCCAATGCTGACCTGGCAGAGCTTCCCAGGATGGTGGATCCATTCCATGACAGCGCCCCACCTATCAGTGTCTGGCGTACGAGCAACGACAATACGAGCCTGGTGAGGACCGCACTTGATATCGGGCCGACGCAAATCCTGGTAACGGCCGGCTGCCACTTCTCCGAAGATGCTGCCGAAGATATCTCCAACGATCCCATGCTCGGTCCAGCATTCGCAGCACACGCACACTGGCTGTTGTTGCCACCGGGTCAGGAAGACCAGGATGCCGTGCGTGAATGGAACCAGCGTTTCCCAGCTGCCCAAGCAATGCAGATCTATGATCGGAAAGAATGGACACTGCTGCCCCCAGGCTGGGCCATGCCGACCTTCCTGGTCGTACGCAACGGCAAAGTGCTGGAGCGCATCACAGGCTGGCCACGCAAGCCTGCAGCCAATCGTCAATTGCTGATCGATGCACTCAAGCGCGCAGACCTGCTGAAACCATAGAAGTATCTTTCAAGTGCGCCTCAAGGTGCCGCATCCTCTAGCCGATAGCTCGTGGTCGCGCGCAATTCGCCGCGCCAGCGATCAAACGTGCGCACTTCTATCTTGTGTTCGCCAACAGCCAGCGTGGTCGGCAAGGCGGCTCGCCAGAGATGGCGTGATGGCTCGGCTTCGGGCGAGCGATCGTAGCCACGCAAGGCATCCGCCGCGTCATCACGCATGTTTTCTGCCAGCAATGCCGGATCCGGCTGCAGCAGCTTGCGCATCGGCGCCCAGTCGCCGCCGTCGACGCGGTACTCGACGCGGCTGTCGTCCATGCCCATGTAGACATTCGCGTACACGCCCCAGGCCGGGTACGCGCCGCGTCGCAATACTTTTGGTGCATGCAGTCCGATCTGGGTATCGGCGACGTCGCGTGCGTTATGCCAGGCCAGCGCATACGTGCCGCCTGCCTGCACGGTCAACACCGCGTAACCGTTCGGGGTGCCATCGGCCATGGTCGCATCGGGAATGCCGTCGCTATCCTTGATGCCGGACCAGTAGGCGCCACAGGCGGCACCAATGTTGTATTCGTGCAGTGGTTGCGCGCCGTTCCAGCCGTCGCCGGCATCGTGGAAGACATGTTGTTGCGAGTGGCTGTGCGCACTCAGCACCAGCAAGTGCGGGAAGTCGCGCAGCAGTTCGAACAGGTGCGCGCGGTCGGCGTCGCGGAAACTGTCCTTGCTCTCTTCCTCGAACAACGGGATATGCACCGCCAGCACCAGCAGCCGATCCTTGCGCAGGGTCGGCAGATAGGCTTCGAGGAAGGCGAACTGATCCTTGCGGAAGCCACCGATGTAGGCCGGCTTGCGGCCCGGCAGCGCGATCACATCATCAAGCGCGATGAATGTGGCCAGTGTGGTTTCACGGGCATGGGTATCAGCACCGAACGCCTGATGGAAACTGCGTAGCGAATCCGCATCGCCGGTCGCATCCGCATCGATATCGTGGTTGCCTGGCAGGTACATCCACGGCAGGCCGAGTTCCGCTGTCGCGGCCTTCACCAGCGGATACACGGCAGGCGCATCGCTGACGATGTCGCCCAGCGAGAGCCCCAGTGCGGCCTGCTGGCGTCCGCGCAATGGCTCGACGATGTCGCGCCGGAAATAGTCGGCATCCACCGCTGACTTGGGCTGTGGGTCGCCGAACACCAGTACTTCCAGCGGCGTATCGGGCGCAGGAGCTGCAGGCTGCGGAATGTAGCGGATGCAGGCGGTCGATGTCCGCACCACGGTGGTACGCGACTGCGCATTGCCGGACTCGACCACGACCGGCGTACATTCGGCCACGCGCGCCTGCGCGCTGCCCGCCATTACGAGCATCACAACCGACATGCAACCAGGAATCAACGCGACCATCGTGCGCATGGGCACCTCCAGCCCCGATTATGCCGCGCCAACCCAACCTTGGGATTTCCACTAGAATCCTGCAAGGCAGGGGAGCCTGAAGGCAGGCCGCGATTGCGCGATGTGATTCGTAAGATTCATCGATGCTGGCTCGGGATGGCGATGCTCCTGCTCGCCACCAGCGGCATTGTGCGCGCCGGGCAACCACTGGCCCTGGATACCAGCATGACATCCGTGCCGCTCAGCCAGAGCATCACGTATCGTCATGACGCACTCGCCAGCGACGGTGCCAGTGAAGCCTTCCAGCGCGCGCAGGAGGGGCAGTACGCGCCGCTACCCGACGGCAACCCGAGCCTCGGGTTCCAGGAAGGCGCCTACTGGTTCCACGTGACGGTAGTGAACCGCAACCCGGAAGAGCCGCGCTGGGTGCTGGTGCAGGAATACGCGCTCAGCGACAACCTGGACCTGTACCTGCGCTACCCGGACGGCCGCGTGGTGCACCAGAGCAGCGGCGACCACGTGCCATTCGGAACGCGATACATCCGCTATCGCCATCCCAATTTCCGCATCGATCTGCCACTGGGCCAACCGGTAGAACTGTTGCTGCGGGTGCAGAGCCAGAGCTCGATGCAGGTACCGCTGGTGCTGTACACGCCGGGTGCGTTCGCCGAACTGTTGCGCGACGCGCAATTTTCCACCGGCCTGTACTACGGCATCGTGCTCGCGCTGTTGATCTACAACCTGGTGCTGTGGTTGATGCTGCGCGATTCCAGTTACTTCTGGTACCTGTTGCACGTCAGCGCATTCGGCCTTGTGCTGTTCACGCTCAATGGCTACGGCTTCGAATATCTCTGGCCGGAGTGGCCATGGATGGCTGATGCCTCGGTACCCCTGTCGATCTGCCTGGCATTGATCGGCATGCAACTGTTCTCGCGAAGTTTCCTGGAACTGCAGGAACGCTGGCCGGTCGGCAATGCGATCAGCCTTGGCATCAGCGCGTTCTTCGGAGTGTTGGCCATCGTCTCGACCCAGGTCGAGTACCACGTGGTTACCCCACTCGCCTCGAAGACGGTGTTGCTCGGCCTGGCATGGATCATTGTTGCCGCCATCGTCATGCTGCGGCGTGGGTACAAGCCGGCACGGCTGTTCCTGCTCGCATGGGCGTTGTTCCTGGTCGGGACCGCGATGTTCACCCTGCTCGCGTTCGGCCTGGTGCCGCGTAATTTCTGGACCTTGAATGGCGTGCAGATCGGTTCAGCCATGGAAATGCTGCTGCTCTCGCTGGCGCTGGGATCACGCTATGCCGGCCTGCGCGTGGAGAACATCCGGATCGTGCAGCAAGCCAACGAACAACTGGAACGCAGCGTGATAGATCGTACCAAGCAGCTGCGCACCACGATGGCGCAACTGGGCGAGGCCAACGTGCAACTGCGCGAATACAGCCAGCGCGATCCGTTGACCGGGGTCTACAACCGTGGTCATTTCCACGAAGCCTTCAAGCAAGCGCTGGACGCGCGCCTGTATGACGGCAAGCCTCTGGCCCTGCTGTTGCTGGACCTGGATCATTTCAAGCAGATCAACGATACCTACGGGCACCTCGCCGGGGATGATTGCCTGCGGCATGCGGCGCGCTGCGTGGAAAGTGTCGTCAACGCACGTGGCGGCCTGGTCGCACGCTTCGGCGGTGAGGAATTTGTTGCGGTACTGCCCGCCACCGATGCGAAGGCTGCGCTAAAGGTTGCCGAAGCCGTACGCCAGCGCATCCAGCAAGCGCCGGTCGCAACCCGCAACCACAGTATCCGCATGAGTGCCAGCATCGGCGTGCATACAGTTGATGTCAGCCGCGAGACGGTTCCGGAAGAGGTGATCCGCATCGCCGACGAAGCCCTGTACCGGGCCAAGGACGATGGCCGCAACTGCGTGCGGCATTCGGTCACTGTCGCCTGATTCCAGGCCTCATGCCCGCCTCCTTGACGCAAGCACGCTAGCTTTCGCGCGCCTTCAGCATCGCTTTTGCGTCCGCCAGCGACAGCCCGCGGGCACGCAGCAACACCATCAGGTGATAGAGCAGGTCCGCAGCTTCGCCAAGCAAGGCGGCATCGTCCTGCACCACGGCGGCAAGTGCAGTTTCCACGCCCTCCTCACCGACCTTCTGGGCAATCCGGCGCACGCCGGCCTCGAACAAAGTCGTGGTGTAGCTGCCAGCGGGACGCTCGCGTTCGCGCTCGGCAATGCGCATATCCAACGCCGACAACACGTCATGCGGTGCGTTGGGGAAGCAACTCGTACTGCCGAGATGGCAAGTCGGGCCAGCGGGCTCAGCCATCACCAGCAGCGTGTCCTGGTCGCAATCGGCCTCGATCGAAACCAGCCGCAACACGTTGCCGCTCTGCTCGCCCTTGCGCCACAGTTGCTGACGGCTACGGCTGAAGAAGGTGACTTCGCCACATTCAATGGTCGCCAGCAATGCCGCGCGGTCCATGTAGCCCAGCATCAAGACACGCAGCGTGCTGGCGTCCTGGACGATGGCCGGCAGCAGGCCATCCTGTTTGCCCCATGCCAATTCATCGACCCATTTATTGCTCACAGGCGCACCTCGATGCCAGCATCGCGCAGGCCTTGCTTGAGATCGGAAATGGCCAGCACGCCCGAATGAAACACGCTGGCTGCGAGCGCCGCATCGACATCGGCATCGCGGAATACGTCAATGAAATGTTGCGCAATACCAGCACCACCAGACGCCACCAGCGGCACATGGCAGATGTCGCGCACCTCACGCAACTGGTCGATGTCATAACCGCTGCGCACGCCGTCGCTGTCCATGCAATTGAGCACGATCTCGCCGGCACCGCGCGACTGCGCCTCGCTGATCCAGTCCAGCGTACGCTTGCCGGGCGCACGCATGTTTTCAGGATCTCCCGTATGGCTGCGCACGCGCCATTGCCCGTCAGCTTCACGCTGCGTATCAATGCCGACCACCACGCATTGCACGCCGAAGGCCTCGGCAAGTTCTTCGATCAGCACCGGCCGTTCCAGCGCAGGCGAGTTGATCGAAATCTTGTCCGCCCCGGCATGCAGCACCGCACGCGCATCCGCCACGCTGCGAATGCCGCCCGCTACGCAGAACGGGATGTCCAGTACCCGAGCGACCTGCTCCACCCAATCACGATCAACGCTGCGGCCTTGCGGACTGGCGGTGATGTCGTAAAATACCAGTTCATCTGCGCCTTCATCGCGATAACCACGTGCCAGCGTCAGGATGTCGCCCATGTCGATGTGGTCGCGGAAACGCACGCCCTTGACCACGCGTCCATCGCGCACATCCAGGCACGGAATGATGCGACGACTCAACATGACGCGACTCCGTCAAGCGCTTCGGTCACTGTGAAGCGAGCATCCAGCAGCGCCTTGCCCAGCACCACGCCTGCACAACCCAGTGTTGTCGCCTTGCGGATGTCGTCCACGCTGCGGATGCCGCCAGACGCCTGCAACTGCACCTGCGGCGCACGCGCCAACAGTTGTCCATACAGCTCCAGCGCAGGCCCAGCCAACATGCCGTCGCGGGCGATGTCGGTGCACAGCACGTGGCGCGCACCGGCATGCAGATACTCGTCCAGCAGCGTGAACAAACTTGTACCGCTGGCACGGGTCCATCCGTGTGACGGCAGCTGCCATTCGCCATCCGGATTGCAGCTTGCATCCAGCGCCACCGTGACGCGCTCGGCGCCGTAGCGTGCAAGCCAGCCTTTCACGCGCTCAGGCTCGCGGATCGCCAGCGACCCGACCACCACCCGATCCGCACCCGCCGCGAACAACGCATCGACGCCGGTTTCGTCGCGAATGCCGCCGCCGGTTTGTACGCTCATTGAGGTCGCGGTCTTGATCCGCGAAAGCAGGTCGAGTTGCGCATAACCGCCGTCACGCGCCGCATCCAGGTCGACCAGGTGCAGCCAGGTCGCGCCCTGCGCGGCATAGCGGGACGCAAGTTCGAAAGGATCATCGGCATAGCGCGTCTCACGCGCGTAGTCGCCCTGTTGCAGGCGGACCACGCGCCCGTCGCGCACGTCGATGGCCGGATAAAGGACGGCAGTCATGCGTCGGTGCTCATGGAAGGCGACTCATTCGGGATTCCAGCGCAGGAAATTGGAGAGCAGCGTCGAACCGACATCGGCCGAGCGCTCCGGGTGAAACTGCATGCCGGCGATGCGACCACGCTGCACGCAGGCGGCAAACGGATCGCCATGTGTGCAGCTCGCGATGCAGTCATCAGTGACCGGCGTAGCATAGCCATGCACGAAATAGGCATGCGCAGGCATGGCGATGCCATCCAGCAATGCGGATTCTCGAATAATTTCCAGCGTATTCCAGCCCATGTGCGGCACCCGCAGACCGGCGCTGCCCTGCATCCGGCGCACCGTACCTGGCAGCAAGCCGAGGCAGGCGACATCGCCCTCCTCGCTCGCGTCAAACAGCAGTTGCATGCCAAGGCAGATTCCGAGCAATGGCGCATCCAGTGCACGCAAGGCGACATCCAGCCCGCGCTCGCGCAGGAGTGCCATCGCTGGTGCCGCCGCACCGACCCCTGGCAGGATCACCCGCTGCGCGCCGTGCAGGCCATTAGCATCACGCACGATGCGTGCGTCCACGCCGAGCCGCTCCAGCGCATACCGCACCGAGCCGAGGTTGGCGCCGCCGGCATCGATCAAGGCAACATCGTTCGCGATTCCATTTTTCACAGCATGCCCTTGGTACTTGGCAGCTCGTTGCCCTCGCGGCGCAGCGCCTGCCGTAGCACCCGCGCCACTGCTTTGAAACAAGCTTCGATCTTGTGGTGGTCATTGTCGCCAGTGACGGTCAGGTGCAGATTCAGGCGCGCGCCATCGCACAGCGATTGGAAGAAATGCGGGACCAGTTCGGTCGGCATGTCGCCGACGCGTTCGCGCGAGAACGATCCACTGAATTCGAAATACGGCCGTCCGGAGAAATCCAGCGCAGCGCTGGCCAGCGACTCGTCCATCGGCAGCACGAATCCGTAGCGACCGATGCCGCGTTTGTCGCCAAGCGCCTCGGCAAGCGCCTGCCCGAGCGCGAGCGCGGTGTCTTCGATGGTGTGATGCTCATCGATATGCAGGTCGCCCATGCAACGCACGCGCAGCGCAAAGCCGCCATGCTTGCCGAGTTGTTCCAGCATGTGGTCGAAGAAGCCGAGGCCGGTCTTGATGTCAGGCTCTGCACTGCGATCCAGGTCGAGTTCGACCTCGACTTTCGTTTCGCGGGTATCACGTGTCACCAGAGCGGTACGCGGCGCATCAGCCAAGGCGTGGGCAATCCCGGTCCAGTCCCATTCACCGCCGAACTGCGGGGTGCGCAACTGGAACCCGCGAATGCCGAGGTTGTCGGCGAAGGTAATGTCGGTCGTGCGATCACCGACCATCGCACTGCGCGCCCAGTCGATGCCGCGATCCTTCAGGTAGTGCTGGACCAAGCCCAGGTCGGGTTTGCGGGTCGGCGCGTTGTCGGCAGGAAAGCTGCAGTCGATCAGAACCTCGCGAAACCGGATGCCCTGACTTTCGAACACCTGCATCATCAAAGCCTGCGGGCCATCGAAGGACGCCTGCGGGTAGTCAGGCCTGCCCAGGCCGTCCTGGTTGCTGACGATCACGAAGTCGTAGCCGACATCGCGCAGGCGAAGCATTGCCGGGATCACGTTTGCCACGAAACGCAGCTTGTCGAGCCGGTCGATCTGGAAGTCTTCGGGTTCTTCGATCAGTGTGCCATCGCGATCGACGAACAGGATGGGTGTGCCATTGCTCATGCTGCTTCCACCTGTGCCTGCGCAAGCACTTCAAGTACCCGCAGATTCTGTTCAGGACTACCAATCGTGATGCGCAAGGCATCGCCGAGTTGCGGCTGGCTGCGCATGTCACGTACGACCACACCTGCCTGCAACAGGCGCTGGAATGCAACTTCGGCATCATCAAACCGCGCGAGCAGGAAATTACCCTGCGAGGCATACACGCGCCGCACGCCCGGTAATCCGACCATGGCAACCGCAACCACTGCCCGCTCCGAGCAGATTTCGCGCACACGTTGGCGAGTTACCTCTAAAGCGCTGCCCGACAATGCCTCACAGGCCACATCGGCACATGGCTGCGGGATTGGATACGGCGCCTGGCAGCGACGCAACGCATCGATCATCTCCACGGAACCGATCACGCAACCGATCCGTGCCGCCGCCAGCGCATGCGCCTTCGACAGCGTGCGCAGGATGGCAAGATTGTCGTGTGCATCCAGCAATGCAGTCGCGGAAGGCTGCTCGCTGAACTCAGCGTAGGCCTCGTCCACCACCACGACGGCGCGGTTGCGCAGTCGCTCAGCCACGACTGCGATCGCATCGAGCGACAACGCTTCGCCCGATGGATTGCCCGGCGAGCACAGGAACAGCAGGCGCGCATCGTTTGCAATGACGGCATCCACCATCGCATCAAGATCAGCATTGAGACCCGCAGCGCCATCGACCAGCGGAACTTCGATCACTGCCGTGCCATGCAAGCGCGCACAAACCGCATACATGCCGAACACCGGCGGCGCGATCACGATGCGATCCTGCCCCGGCATGCAGAACGCACGCTGCAACAAGTCTATCGCTTCATCGCTGCCGCGCCCGGCCAACACCTGTTCGGGGGTTACCAGATACAGGCCTGCCAACACATCGCGCAGCTGTTGCGGTTGCGGCGACGGATAGCGACGCAAATCGCTTGCCGGCGTGCCGGGATTCGCCCACGGCGATTCGTTGGCATTCAGCCAGATATCACCATCAAGCTTGTCGCTGCGCGCCGAGCGATAGCCGCCAAAATCGCGTAGGTCGCTACGCAGCAATGCAGACACCGTACTCATGCTGCTATCTCAAGACGTGCGCGCTCCAGGCGCAGCTCGACTGCACGCGCATGCGCCTGCAGGCCTTCGGCATGGGCCAGCGTCGCAGCGCAAGGGCCGGTGTTGACGATGCCTTCGCGGCTCGCCGTCTGCACCGTGATCGCCTTCTGGAAACTGGCCACGCTCAACCCGCTCCACGCACGCGCAGCCCCGCCGGTAGGCAATACGTGGTTGCTGCCGCTGCAGTAATCACCGAGTGCTTCAGGCGTCCAGTCGCCGAGAAAAATAGTACCTGCGCTAGTGACGCGTTCAACCCAGGTTTGCGGTTCCCGCAAAGCCAGAATCAAGTGTTCCGGCGCGTATGAATTGCTGATCTCGAATGCGGTTTCAAGCGTGTCCACCAGCACCGCACGCGACTCGCCAAGCGCAACACGGGCGATATCAGCGCGGGGCAACTGTGCAAGTTGCACTTGCACCTGCAGCAGCACCGCATCCAGCAATTGCAACGAATCGGTCAGCAGCAGTACCTGCGAATCCGGGCCATGCTCCGCCTGCGACAACAAGTCAGCCGCAACGAACGTGGGATCGGCACCGGCATCGGCGATCACCAGCACTTCCGACGGTCCAGCGGGCATGTCGATGGCGGGGCCGCCAAGCTCCTGTGTGACCTGCCGCTTGGCTTCATCGACATAACCATTGCCCGGTCCGAACAGCTTGTCGCAACGCGGCAGGCTTTCGGTGCCGATGGCCATGGCCGCTATCGCCTGCGCACCGCCAAGCTTGAACACGCGCACGCCCGGCGTCATCCGCGCGGCAACCAGCACTGCAGGATCGGCCTGGCCATCTGCGCGCGGCGGTGTGCAGAGAATGATGTCGCGGCAACCGGCAAGGCCGGCCGGCATCGTCAGCATCAATGCGGTCGATGGCAACGGCGCACTGCCCGCAGGAACATACAGCCCCACCCGCATGATCGGACGCTGGATGCGTTCGCAGCGTAGGCCCGGCGCAGTGTCGACCGCATATGGCGCAGCCATCCCGGCGCGGTGGAAGGCTTCAATGCGTCCGGCAGCTTCGCGCATCGCGTCGCGCAACGATGCGGGCACGGCGGCTTCCGCGGCGGCGAATTCGGCTTCACCGACTTCGAAGCTGTCCAGATCCACGCCATCGAATTGCGCGGTCAATGCGCGCAGTGCCGCATCGCCATTTTCAGAAACTTCAGCACGGATCTCCGAAACCGCATCGCGCACGCGTTCGGAAACCCCCTGCACCGGACGCTGCAGCACCTGCGCCTTCGCAGCGTCATCCAGGCTCGACCAGTCGATCCGATTCACGCCAGCATCCTCTCAACCGGCAACACCATCAGCCCACGAGCGCCTGCACGCTTCAGGTCTTCCAGCCGCTGCCAGGTGACAACGCCATGGCACAGCGCCTGCAGCGCGATGGAATCACTGCCATCGACCTGCATCATGGTCGGCGCCTCGGCATCCGGTAGCAGGCTGATGACCTCAGCCAGACAGTCGCGTGAGGCCTGGAACAACAGCAACTTGCTGTCGCGGATCCGCAACACGCCATCCAGGCGGCGCAGCAGCATGTCTGCGAGATCCGCACGCGTGTCGCCAAACGGTAACGCCGGTGCGGCAAGCACGGCCTCAGTTTCGAGGATCGTGTGCACCGCCTTGAGGTGGTTGGCGGCTAGCGTCGCGCCACTGGAAACCAGGTCACAGACGGCATCGGCTTGCCCAAGTCGTGGTGCGATCTCTACCGAGCCCGACAGCGTCACCACATCGGCATCGATTGCAGACGCCTTCAGCCAGCTGCGCAGCAATGCCGGGTAGCTTGTGGCGATGCGTTTGCCGGCTAACTCTTCCGGCGCTTGCCAATCCCACTCGTCCGGCACCGCCAGCATGAGCTTGCAGCCACCGAAGCCAAGCGGTCGCAGTTCGCGGAATGCCGCTGGCTCTCCCGCTTGCTCGCGCTCGCCAGCCTGTTCCAGCAACACGTTGCGGCCGACGATGCCGAGGTCACACAACCCGCCGGCGATCAAGCCTGGAATGTCGTCGTCGCGCACCAGCAGTAGGTCGATCGGCGCGCTTTCGCCATAGCAGAACAGGCGGTCGCGGCTTTCGCGCCAGCTCAGCCCACAGGCACTCAGCAGCGCACGTGCGGGATCGCTGAGGCGACCGTTTTTCTGGATGGCGATGCGCAGGCGATCACGCACCGCCGGATTGGCGGGGGGAGTCATGGGAGTTGCCTTAATGCGAAGCGAGGGGGAGGCGCAGGCGACGTGCCGCGAGGGTGTAGCCACCCGTACCGCGGTCAATCGTGCGCGCCACGCGACCGATGGTGGTCACGCTGACCGAGGTTCGGTCGTGTATTTCACGGTACGGCACGCCCTGCAGCAGCAAGGGCACCACTTTCCAGCGGTCCCCCATCGACTCCAGTTCGGCCGGCGTGCACAGGTCTTCAAGGAAGGAACGCACTTCCTCTCCCGTTTTCAACGACGCCAAAGCATGCGCCAGCGCATGCAGCGCGGTGGCGCTGTCATAGTCCGGCAAGGGTTGTGGGCGTTGCTTCATGCGGGTAGAGGCCTGGTTGACTGGAAGTCAATCGAACAAGCGAATTAATGTAATAACACGTTAATACATTAAAACAATGATTGGTACCTCGTCAACCCTTGTATGGGTCGAATTTGATTCGGGGGACTTTGTGTTGGAACTCTTGTTCCGGGCGAACGCAATCAGACGTTACTGATGGCCCGTGCAGCCTTCAGTACATCGCCAGTGGCCACCATCTGAACAATCGTGGCGACTTCGCCATCGAGTGCGCGATCGCGATCCAGGAATGGCAGGCGTGCACGGATCGCGGCGTGTGCCGCAGCCACGGCGGGCCCGGGCTGGAACGGCTCGGCCGCCGCGAGTTCGGCGCGCAATCCATCCACTTCGTCGATGAAGCGTGCATGCTGCGGATCGCCCGGCAACGGGCCACCCTGCACTTTTAACGCAAGTACCTGCGCATCCGCACGACCGGCAAGATCACGCGCCGCATTGATCATGTCGCGGCGCAGGTCCAGCGCCTGGGCTGCAGTGTAAAGCTCAAGCGCCAGCACCTTGCCGAGATCGGCCGTCATCGCCAGGACGTGGCGTGCTTCATTGGCACCCATCGAGACATGGTCCTCGGCATTGGCCGAGGTCGGGATCGAATACACGGACGCCGGCATCGCGCGGCTGGTCAAGTCGTTGACAATTGCCGCAGCGGTGTACTGCACGATCATGTGACCGGATTCGGTGCCGTCCTCGTTGCCGATCAGGAATGCCGGCAGGCCATCATTGGTGGCGGGATCGACCAGCTTGTTGAGGCGGCGCTCGGAGATCGAGGCCAGCACCGGGATTGCAGCCTTGACGTAACTCATGGTCAGCGCCAGCGGCATGCCATGGAAGTGGCCGGCGGAAATCACTTGTTGCTCAACGTGCTCAGACTGCGCATCCGGGAACACCAGCGGGTTATCGGTGACCGCGTTGAGCTCGACATCGAACACACGTTTAGCCTGCTCCACCGCATCGCGCACGGCGCCATGCACCTGCGGGGTGCAGCGCAGTGAATAGCTGTCCTGCGGTTGATGCTTCTTGCCGCCACGGAACGGACGGAAGCGCTCATAGAACTTTTCGCGGCCATGACGCTGGCCGAATGGCACCCAGTCCCAGCCGATGTCGAAGCTGAGTTGCTGTGCTTCCGGACTATCCCAAGACGTCGGCAACCACTGCCGGAACTTCGGTACCAGGTGGTAAGCGATGTCGGCCAGGGTCGAACCGTGCAGCAACGTACGCAGATTCCCGGCGACCCGCACCTGCCCCGGATGCGGGCGCAACGCATGCACTTGCGGCGCGAACGCGCCGAGCCGACCTGCGAATGCGTCAATGGTCATTGCGGCAGCAAGGTCGGCGGTGTCCAGCAACTCGTCAAGCTGGTGCAGCGCCAGCACGCCGGTCGCCAGCATCTGCGCGGTGCCGTTGTTGAGTGCCAGGCCTTCCTTGTAGGACAACGTGACCGGCTGCAGGCCTGCTTGCGCCAGTGCCTGCGCGCCCGGCATGCGCTGGCCATCGACGAAGGCTTCGCCGCCACCCAGCAATACGATAGCCAGGTGCGACAGCGGCGCAAGATCACCCGACGCACCCACCGAACCCAGTTGTGGAACCACTGGCACGATGCCGGCGTTGAGCATCGCCGTCAGCGCCTGCAAGGTCTGCACGCGGATGCCGGAATGGCCGCGGAGAAGGGTGTTGATGCGGATACACAACATCGCCCGCACCACGTCCGGTGCGAACGGTTCGCCCACGCAAACCGCATGGGTGACGATGAGGTTTTGCTGCAGTTCCACATGCAGCGAACGGCCGGATCGCGCGGCGCCCGGCAATTCATCGCGCAGCGGATGCGCACCCAGCAGCTTGTCGGCATTGCTGCCAAAACCGGTGGACACGCCGTAGATAGGTTCTTCGCGGCGCACCTGTTCGGCCAGGAATTCGGCCGCTCGCTCCACAGCTCCCAGCGAGCTTGTGGCCAGCGTCACCGGGGCACCATTGGCCACCGCGACCAATTGTTCGCGGGTCAGCGAAACACCATCGAGCTCGACGCTAGCGTTGTTCACCTCGCTCATGCCGGCAGCCCCTGGGTCCGTAATTGTTCGCGCTCCACCTGCAGCGTCGCCGCAAGCTCGGTTTCGACCACATCGAACTGTTCGCCGCGACGCAGGTCCTTGACTGCAATCACGCCACGCGCGATCTCGTCTTCGCCACGGATCACCACGAAGCGGATCCCCGCGCGGTCGGCGTATTGCATCTGCTTGGCCAGCTTGCGCGGTTCGAGCTGGGTTTCCACGTTCAGGCCGGCTGCGCGCAACCGCTGCGACAGCGCCAATGCATGCGCGAGACCATCGTCGTCCAGTAATGAGACCAACACATCGACCGAGCTTTCTGCAGTCGTGACCAAGCCGGCTTCGCGCAATTGATAGAACAAGCGAGTCAGGCCGATGGAAATGCCGACGCCCGGCAGCTTCGACTTGCTGTAATGACTGGCCAGGTTGTCGTAACGGCCGCCAGAGCAGATCGAGCCGATCTGCGGGTGTGCGTCCAACGTGGTCTCGTAGACCACGCCGGTGTAGTAATCCAGGCCGCGCGCAATCGACAGGTTCAGCGCATAGCGCGACTCCGCCACGCCCAGCGCGCGCAATTGCTGCAGGATGCCGCGCAGTTCGTCGCGACCTTGCTCGAACAAGGCTGTGCCGGTGCCAAGCGCGTCGAGCTTGGCCAGCGCGTCGTCATGACCATTGGAACGCACCCGCGCGAAGGCCATCAGCTTTTCGATGGCATCCGCCTGCAAGTTGAAGCCTTCACCAGCGAGGGTCTCGCGCACGGCGTCTTCGCCGCGTTTATCAAGCTTGTCCATTTCGCGCAGCACCGTGAATTGCTGCTCACCTTCAATACCGACGCCCTCGAAATAACCACGCAGCAACTTGCGATGGTTGAGCTGGATGGTGAAATCACCGATGGCCAGACGTTCGAACACTGCTGCAATGACCGCAGGGATCTCCGCATCGAAGCGTGGCGACAGGCTGTCCTTGCCGATCACGTCGATGTCACATTGGTAGAATTCGCGGAAGCGTCCGCGCTGCGCGCGCTCGCCACGGTAGACGCGCTGCATCTGGTAGCGGCGGAACGGGAACGCCAGGTCGTGCTCGTGCTCGGCCACGTAACGCGCCAGCGGCACGGTCAGGTCGAAGCGCAGGGCCAGCTCGGGCATGCCATCGGTCGCACCTTTCTCAAGCGCACCGGTAGACTGCACGAAATACACTTGGCGCTCGGTTTCACCGCCGGTCTTGGTCAACAGCACCTCGGACAGCTCCATCACCGGGGTTTCCACCGGCAGGAACCCGAAGCGCTCGAAGGTCTGGCGGATCGTGTCCAGCATGCGCTGGAAGGCGATCTGGTCACGGGGCAGCAGCTCCATGACCCCGGGCGGCGTGCGTGGCTTGATCAAGAAAGTGGCTCCGGCGCAGTGAGCCACCAAGTTTAGCGGTTCCTCCCATGCGCGATGCAGCTGGCGCGAATTCAGTTGCCGAACCGCCACCTCATTGCCTACAATGTGCGGCTACACCGTCGGGGTGTAGCTCAGTCTGGTAGAGCGCTACGTTCGGGACGTAGAGGTCGCAGGTTCGAATCCTGTCTCCCCGACCAATGGAATCAAGGTGTTACGTCAAAACCGCCGTAAGGCGGTTTTTTCATGCCTGCTTCGACATGCACTGCAGCAAGGGTTGTCCAGTTCACCGAGCTTTTCGCGTTTAAACCGGCACGATCTTCATGCAGGTTACTGCGTGCCGCAAGCAAGCCATGACCGCGAAACCGCCATCAGCCGCGATGGGTACAGCCCACCCGTGCTGCGCTATCTGGCGCTACGGATCATCCTGCCGATGCTGCTGGTCTCGCTGGCCCTGTTCTGCCTGCTTGCCTACGACGCCGGCAAGCTATACCCCGCATCCAGCCCACAGCATGTTGCTGCGCTATGGCGCAGTGGCATCCTGCTGCTGATCGGCTTGGCCATGGTCGTGGTTTTCGGATGGTGGACCGCAAAGCGGGCGATCAGGCCAATCACCGAGCTGACCCATGCGATCGAGCGCATCGGCGAAGGCGAAGTAGTCCGTCTGGATGTCGAACGCAGCGAAATACTCGGCCGCCTGCAGCGCGGGATCAACGACGCCTCGCTGATGTTGGCGCGTTCACGCAACCGGATGGAGAGCGAGCTCGGGCGCACCTCGGTGGAACTGGCGGACAAGAATGCACGGCTTGAGGCGGCCAGCCAATCGCGCTCCCGCTTCCTGGCCGCGGCCAGCCACGATCTGCGCCAGCCGCTGTATGCCTTGACCCTGTTCTCGTCGGCGTTGCGTGCTGGCGAAACCGATCCGACCAAGCTCACCCGGGTGCTGCGCATCGAGGAATGCGTCGCCTCGCTTGACCAGTTGTTCTCGGAACTGCTGGATCTGTCGCGATTGGAAGCCGGGGTGATGCACGCGGCGATGTCCGATGTACGCGTGGATGATGTGTTCGACGAAGTCAGTCGCAATTTCCGGATCATGGCCGAATCGCGCGGCCTGCGTCTGATCGTGCGCAAGACTGATGCCTGGGTGCGCACCGATCGCACCATGCTGGCGCGCATCCTCAACAACCTGATCAGCAACGCATTACGTTACACCGCAACTGGTGGCGTGTTGCTGGGCGTACGCTTCCAGGCATCCGGGCAAGTGCGGATCGATGTCTGGGACAGTGGCCGCGGGATCGAGCCCGAACACCAACAACGCGTGTTCGATGAGTTCTACCAGGTCACAGTCGCCAACGAACACTCGGGTGAGCGCCAACGCGGACTTGGGCTTGGACTGGCAACCGTGCGCAAACTGGCCGAACTGGTGGATTGCCAGGTGCAGCTGGCGTCCTGGCCGCAACGCGGCACCCGCATCTCGGTACTGCTGGCGCCAGCATCCGGCACAAGTGCATCGCGAATACCCGATCAAATAGACATTCCATTGGATATCAGCGGCTTACGCGTACTGGTAGTGGACGACGAGCCGAATATCCTGGAAGGCCTGAGCGCCTTGCTGCAGGAGTGGGGCTGCGATATCCGCGCCGCCGAAAACGAAGCGCAGGCCATCGAGATGCTGTCTGGCTGGGATCGTCCGCCGGATCTGGCAATCAGTGACCTGCGCCTGCGCGAAGGACGCAGCGGCGTGGATGTCCTGCGCGCTGTGGCCCGCCACTACGGGCAGGATCCGCAAAAGCCCGGATTTGCCCGCCTGCTGGTCACCGGGGAAACCCGCAGCGACCGTATCGGCGAAATCGCCGCCAGCCGCATCCCGGTGCTGTTCAAACCGGTATCTCCACAAAAATTGCGCGAGGCCATGCTGGCATCGGTATTCGCCAGTCGCGCAGCACCGCAATGAACCAGATGCCACCAAGGATTCGACATGAACAATGACTTCGCCTACGACAAGGTCCGCTACCCGGCCCAGGTCTACCCCAAGTTGCATCCCTCGCGCCTGGCTGCCATCGCCAGGCTGCACGGCGTGCCTGTCGCTTCGCCGAAGGCGTGCCGCTTGCTTGAGGTTGGTTGTGGCGACGGCCTGACGCTGCTCACGCAGGCCATGGCCTACCCCGACAGCCAATTCGTCGGTGTCGATATGTCGCATGCGGCGATTGCGCGTGGCGACGCGATCAGGGCCAAGCTCGGCCTCGACAACCTGACCCTGGTGGCCGCCGACCTGCTCAGCTGGGATCCGGGCGACGAACGCTTCGACTTCATCATCGCGCATGGGTTCTATTCCTGGGTTCCGCACGCGGTGCGTGAACGCTTGCTGGCGCTGTGCAACCAGGCCATGGCGCCGGCTGCAATCGCCTGCATCAGCTACAACGCCCTGCCCGGCTGCCATATGCGGCGCATGTTGTGGGACATGCTCAAGTTCCACTCAGCAGTCGTTGAGGATCCGGTCGAACGTGTCGAACGTGCGCGGGAGTTCCTCGACCTGCTCAAGTCGGGCCTGCCTGAAAACAGCTTGTACGCGACGACGATGACTGGGGAAATCGACGACCTGAGCGAACGCCTCGATCCCAACGTCCTGTTCCACGACGACCTTGCCAAGATCAACGACCCGTGTACGCTGGACCAGTTCGTCCGCCATGCAAGTGAACATGATTTGACCTTCGTGGCCGAAGCCAATTACCACGAAATGTCCCCGCGAACGGCGCATGAGCGCATACGGCCGCTGCTGGAACAGATGGGGCGCGACGACCTGGTGGCCAAGGAGCAATACCTCGACTTCTTTACCGGTCGGCGTTTTCGCCAGACGCTGCTGTGCAGGCGCGACGCGGCGCCGAACCCCATCCTCGATCCGACCGTGATCGGCACGCTCGAACTTGCATCGGACCTGCAGCCGGATACAAGTGACCCGGATGATGAAGGCCGCCAACGCTTCTCACTGCGATCCAGCGGCAGCGTGGTTTCCGACAATGCAGTGATCCAGGCCCTGCTGACGGAATGCGCAGAGCTGTACCCGCAGTCGCGGCGCGTTGCGGACCTTGCGGATGCCGCCCTGTCGGTCATTGCGAATGCGGATGTGCGTGCGCATGAATTCGAGAAAATCTGCCAGTTCTTCGCGCGCGCCTTCGAAGTCGGGATCGTGGAGCTGCATTGCGACGGGCCCCGGTTTGCCGGTCGTCCGTCGCTGCGTCCATGCGCAAGCCCGCTGGCGCGGCTGCAAGTGAAGACAGGTGAATCCGTGGTCACGAGCCTGCGTCCATCCACGCTCACCCTGGATGACATCGTCAGCCGCAGCCTGTTGCTGGCGCTGGACGGCAGCCGGGATCGCGCAGAGACCGTTGCCTTCCTCGCTGCGGAGATGGATCGCATTCAATCGGATGGCGATGCGGGTGGCATTCACCTGCCAAGAACCAGTGAACTGGAAGCCCATCTGGATGCCAACCTGGAGAAGATGGCGCAACTTGGCCTGCTATTGCAGGACGAGGCCTGATACGCGGTCATGGCCGCGCACGAGCGCTACCGGGTCAGCGCACTGAGTACGAATGGGTACTGAGCTGAAGCACTGCGTCGAATTGCACCTTTTCGCCCTCTTCGCCCAGGTTCAAGAGCGCATCCACGCGGAAGCGCAGGGAGCGGACCAGTTCATCTTGCGGTTCAAGGGTCACCCGGACCCGTGTCAACCGAGTCTCATGCAGGCCGATGGCCTGCTCCAGTGAGCGCCGGATGCGGTCACGATCGCGCGGGCTGAGCAAACTATAGGACGAGAAATCCAGGATGCCGTAAGTCAACGACGAGGCGCGGGATTCCTTGAAGATGTCCGGCACCACCCGGGCGGCTTCCGAACGCGTGTTGAGCAGCGCTTCCAGGTCGGCGGACACCTCCGCACGCATCTCGGTCATGGAAGGCCGACGCCCTGCGTCTTCAGGCAGGGCGTCGGTAACCAAGCGGTTAAACAGGCCGCGCATGGTCTGGCGTGCGCAATGCGTGGTCGGTTGGGCAGACCATGCCGATCAGGTCAGACCGCGGTGTTCTTGGCGCGATCAACCGTGACCGCCATGTTGCCCTTGAGGCTGCCATCGTCGCCCTGCTGCTTGTATTCCCACTTGAACTTGGTCGGGCTAAGCGACAGGTTCTCGTGGAATTCCCCACCCGCGCCGCCGGAGACCTGAATGCCGGTTACGAAGATGGTGTCGAGCTCGTAAACCTGATAATCAACCTGGCCGGCAGCACCACCCGACTTGCGGATGTAGATCTTGGCCTTTTTGATGTGCTCGCCCCTGGCTGAAATCAGGGCAAGCTTCGGTGAGGAAATATCGACGGCCTTCGTCATATTGAATTCGGAAAAAGTCGCCTTGCCGACGCCGCCACCGGTGCTGGCCGAACCAATGCTGACGCCACTGCTGGCGCCCCACGAGAAACTTTGAAGTTCGATCGTACCCGGGTGTTTATCGTCGGTCGATTCGCCTTTTACCCCGTCGAGCTCTAGAAACATGTCAATAGGCATGATGGATCCTCTGCTAGTGGAAAAATGGAACGGTTAGGGTTATGTCGACGCGTTTTATCTCGCGGACTTGGGCAATTCAGCGACCAGTCGCAGTGACACGCTCAGCTCGTCGAGCTGGTAATGCGGCCGCAGGAATGCCACCGACTTGAAGGCGCCAGGCTTGCCGGGAACATCGGTGACTTCGATGCGGGCTTCACGCAACGGATAGGAAGCCTTGGCTTCCTGCGAGGCGTTGTCGTCCAGTAGCACGTACTGCGCAATCCAGTTGTTGAGGAACAGCTCGACACTGGACTTGGACGCGAAGCTGCCGATCTTGTCGCGCATCATCGACTTGAGGTAGTGGGCGATGCGGCTGACCGCGAAGATGTATTGCAACTGCGAGGACAGCCGCGCATTGGCATTGGCGGCATCGGTGTTGTATTCCTTGGACTTCTGCGTCGACTGGGTCGAGAAGAACGCCGCGTAGTCGGTGCCCTTGCAGTGCACCAGCGGCACCAGGCCGAGGTCGGCGAGTTCTTTCTCGCGGCGATCGGTGATCGCAATCTCGGTCGGGCACTTCAGCGCCACTTCGCCGTCATCGGTGGCGAAGGTATGCGTCGGCAGGCCCTCCACCAGGCCGCCGCCCTCGACGCCACGGATCGCCGCGCACCAGCCGTACTTGGCAAATGCGTCAGTCACCTTGGTGCCTAGTGCGTACGCTGCGTTCATCCACAGGTACTTGTTATGGTCGGTGCCGGTAGTGGATTCGATGAAATTGAAGGCTTCCACCGGTGCAGTGTCCGGCCCATACGGCAGGCGGCCGAGCACGTGCGGCAGGGCCAGGCCGACATAACGGGAGTCTTCGGATTGACGGAAGCTCTTCCACTTCGCGTATTCGACAGTATCGAAGATCTTGGCCAGGTCGCGCGGACCGGACAGCTCGGTGAAATCGTCGAAGCCCAACAGCTCCGGCGACGCAGCGCTCAGGAACGGGGCATGCGCAGCGGCGCAGACGTGGGAGATTTCCTCCACCAGGTACATGTCTTCCGGGTGCCTGCCGAACTCGAAGTCACCAATCAGGGTGGCGAATGGCGCACCACCGAAGGTGCCGTATTCCTCTTCGTAGCACTTCTTGAACAGCGTGCTCTGGTCGAAGTCGGAGGCGTTCTTGAAATCCTTGAGCAGCTCTTTCTTGGTGGTATTGAGCACCTTGATCTTGAGAGTGGTGCTGGTCTCGGAGTTGTCGACCAGGTACTTCAGGCCACGCCAGCTGCCTTCCAACTGCTGGAACTCGGGCGCGTGCATGACCGCGGAAAGCTGGTCGGACAGCACGCGGTCGATCTCGGCGATGCGCGCGTCCATTGCACCGATTGCGTCCTTGGACACCACCATGGCGCCTTCAGTGACTTGGGCCACGAGTTCGGCGATCAGGTCGCGGGCGCGGGTACGCTCGGTATCGGAACGGGCGATCTTGCTCTGGGTCAGGATCTGGTCCAGCAAGCCGCCTTCGACGGCTTCGGCAGCGGCGGCGCCTGCCGCCTGGGTTTCGGTATTGGCCATGGTGTTGTGCTCGCTTGTTCGTTTGTCGGGTCTGCAGAACCTAGGGACGGCTGCGGCTCATTGGTCGGGTCATTCCTCGGACTTGGGCCCGACTTCCTTGGTCAGCTGCGCGATCTTGTCGGTGTTCTGCAGCACCTCGTTGAGCAAATCCTCGAACTTGTCGTTGCTGGCCGCCTTGTTGCGCAGGTCGGCGAGCTTCTGGCGCGCTTCAAGCAACTTGCGCAGCGGTTCGATCTGGTTGGCCACGCGCTCCGGCGAGAAATCCTCCAGGCTGCGGAAGTTCAACTCGACACCAAGCTTGGAGCCGTCATCGGCCAGCCTGTTTTCGACCTGCATCTGCACCCGCGGCTTCATGCCCTTCATCACGTCGTCATAGTTGTCCTTGTCCAGGTTGACGAACTTGCGGTCCTTCAACTTGCCCAAGGGCTCGGCGGGCTGCCCGCTGAAATTGCCGATGACGCCGGCAACGAAGGGCAGCTCCTTCTTCTCGATGGCGTCGCCCACTTCGACGTCGTAGGTGAGCTGTACGCGCGGGGCGCGTACGCGATCGAGTTTGTGCTGGGTGCTTTCCTTCTTGGCCATGACAATCCCCGTAAGCTGTTGATAGGTTCGGTACTGGTGGAGGGAACGGCCGTCAAGGCCAAACCCCGGCTAGTAAAAACAAGTCTAGGAATGGCAGCCGTGCTGCAACATCCATCGGACGGCCAGACTTGGGCATATGCCGTTCGGCGTGGCCACTCTGCTTGCCCGGTTGCGTGGCAACCACATTCGGGTCAGTTGGACGGTGGCAGGCCGACCCGTTCCCGTATCGAAGACAGCGTGCTCTGGTCGCGGATCACCTCCGCCAACCAATCCTCCAGCGGCATGTTGGCCCAGACCACGGCGCGGTCCAGCAGGTAGGCCACCGGATTGTGCGGTTCGGTCCGGCGGAAGAAGCCGGCAATCTCGCTGATCGCATGCAGCGCTGCTTCCTTGGAGGCCAGGCTGCCTGCACTGAGGTCGAGTGCGCCACCGCCACCACCCGCGGTGCCTGCACTGCCGCCGCTTGCGATCGACTCCCCTGCCTCGTCCACGGCGGTGACTTCGCCCATGCCCTTGGCAACGGCGACCTTGGAATAGATCTGCTGGACCTTCTTCAAGGCGTCGTCGATCGCGGCCAAGCTGGGTGCGTCGCGTCCGAGCTTGCCGTCGGACAGGGCGCTGAACCGAGCGAAGGCATCGCGCGCAGCGGCCGCTTGATCAATGCGCTCCTTGATCAGGGCGTCTGGAATTGCTTGCGCGCGGGCATCGTAGGTCTCGCCATTGATCCTGTTTTCGTCCATCGCGGCCTGATAGGCCTCGGCGTTCTGCCGCCCGAGATTGTCGACTTCGCGCGAATCTATCCACCCTGCCAAGGTCAGCGGCGCCTGCGGATCGTCGTTCAACAGCATCATCTGCAAGGCTGTTCCAGCATAAGTGTTGAACCATGCAAGCTTGCCGGCGCGTTCCTCGAGATCGCCGTCGTCGGCCCGCGGGTACAGGCTCTCCCAGTAGGTGTCGAGCAACCCCGAAATCAGATCAAAGCTGGCCTTCGCGCCCTGCAGGCCATCCCGGGAGATCACCGCCTCGCCTAGCCATACCGCGGCCTGCAAGTCCTTGCTGGTGCGCAGCAGGATGTCCTCGGACAGGCTCTGTGCCACGCGCCAGTCGGCGACTTTGCGCTCGGTCTGCCACTCGCCCTGGGGCAGGTTGGGATCATCCGACCGGCGCGCCTCGCGAATGCGGTCGAACTCGTCGGAAAAGCTGACGTCGCTGCCGGCAGGATCGTCGCCGGGAATCGGGGCAAGAAGTTCGTTGAGATCAATGGGCATGGCGCAGCTCCGGTTGGCTCGGTTGTACGAGGAATGACTCGAGAGACCTGCTCGAGGGGTCTGGATTTACTCGAGGATCACGTTGGGGACCTCGGCACGCGCCGTGCGCGCGCCCAGGAACAGTTTCATCTGGTCAGAAAGATCCACTTGCAGGTACACCCTTGCATTGCGAAATTTTGCCTCTGACAGGCGCGCGCGCAGGCCTGTCCATTGCGCCGGGCTGTAGCTTTCGCGAAAATCGTCGATGCCGAACACATGGCTGCCGCTGGCGAATTCCTCGACCAAACGGGCGAAGCCTTCGGGGCCGGGATAGATGCGAGTCAGGCTGATCTGCTCGGCAACAGGCACTTCGGCCGCCTGCATCTTGCTGGTCTCCGGGTCGAATTCCTGCAATGGCTGGGTGACTTCGGCAGGCGGCACTGCCATGTTGATGCGTATGCGTGCCTCCAGGCAGCTGGATGGCGACCAGAACACCTGCGCCTTGGCATCGGCCAGCGATTCACCGGCGGAACTGGCGCGGTACACACGCTCGCGGCATTCGACTTCAAAGACCGTGCCGCCCTCGCCTTCATCCAGCGCGCCCAGCACACTCGGTTGGGTGAGGGTGAAGCTGCCGGCCAGGAATGGCGGGCCATTGTCGAGCACGGGCAGGAACTTGCGCTCGGCAGCCACCATCGACTGGTAGCCCAGCGTGAGCGGCATCGCCACGCCACCCACTTTCATCGGCACACGTTCCTTTTCGGAGATGAAGGGCTTCAGCCAGTCATTGACGAACGCACCGAGCTTGCCTTGCGGCCCATACAGCGCCTCGATCTGTTGCTCCTGCGGCAAGTTGGCGAGCGGCTTGACCACGCTTTCGCGCCAACGCTCCTGCACGTATTCGCCGGCCCGATGCACGGTCAGGAACAGCAGCAGCTTCGATGGCCCACGCACGATCGACCATGCCGCCATGTCGTCGCCCTTGAACGCCGTCGCAAATTTCTCCTCCGGCTTGTCCACCGCGTTGATCAACGCGGTGTACTCGCTCGCCGGTGGTTGCTCCGCCCGGCCCTTGCTGGCGAACAGGTCGGAAGCGATCTGGTATACGTCCTGGCCGGTCCCTTCGGCCTGCAGGCGCAGGTAGGCGCGGGCAAAATCGCCCTCTTCGCCAACCAGCACGCGCGCCTGGGTGTCGTGCATCGCCAACAGCCATACCGGCGGCGTGATGTTTTCCCCGCCAAACTTGAATGAATCGGCGATGAGGCGACCGAAGGGCCGCCATGAGGACAGCCACTTGGCCTTCATCTGTACCCAGGTTGCAGCCCAGCGCGACGAGAACGGCCAATCGAGCGGCAGTTCATACAGGTTGCGCTCGGCGGCCTGAAAAAAAAGGTTGTAAGGGTTGTCCTGGCTGCTTGCGCGCTTCTGCAACTCCCCGTAGCGGCCACGCCATAGTGCGACGCCATCGGGGAACTTCGCCTGGAACCTGGCCCAGTTGGCGAAGTAGTCCTTGAAGTAGCTGTTGCGCAGTTCGTCGATGCGCGCCTGTTGCTTTGGCGCCTGGTCGTCCAGGGTATCCAGCATTGGTTTGACGATGCCGTCCCAGGAATCGCGGGTGTAGGCGCTGGACACTGCCGCGGTGTCACCGGCTTCGGTCCCCACAACCGCACCTTCGGGCAGCCAGTAGGTACCCAGGTCCATTCCCGGCTCGCGTGCATCGGCCCATTTCTGCAGGTCCGCGGCGCGCGGGGTATAGCCAGCCAGCAATTTCTTCAGCTGGGTTTCCAGCCGATCATGCTCTGCGTCAAGGACGTTTTTTTTTTGCCAGCGAATATAGCCGAGGTAGGTTGCGAACAGTGCCTCTGCGTTGTCGCGGTCGCGCCTGGTGTCATGCTCGGGACTGACGAATGGCGCGAACAGGCGCGAGCGTGCGTCGAAGCTGACGTTGTTCGGCATCTCCTGCTTGCGGCATTCGTCCTTGCTGCTGCGGCATTCATCCAGCAGGCGCAAGCGCTGGGTGATCGCCAACACATGCTCGATGCCGGCACGGTTGCGGTCGATGTCGGTCGCCAGCATCTGGTCCTCGGGCGCCAGGATCAAGTTGGCAAAGTCCTCGATCACCCGTTTTTTCAGTTTCTCGATGTCGCTGTCGGCGCGGCCCATGCCAAACCTCAACGAGGTGCTGCTTGCAGCGGCTTCAAGCGATTCGATGGTGCGCCCGCAACCCGCTACCCAATTGATGCGTCCACTTGATGTGCGGTCCGCGACCTCAGCGCAGGCACTCCTGGTTTGCGCGAGCAGGAGGGTATCGTCACGGTGTGCTGTCGATAGGGTATATGCCAGTGATGACGAGAGCCCGAGCATCGCCAGCACGCCAACGCCGGCGATGGCCAGGCGTCCGGCCTTGCCGCGCAGGCTGTTTCCAGCCAGGGGCTGGTCGGTTGGCAAAAAGCGCGTGAACAGGTCGGCGACGAAAGCACCACCACGATGCGCGTCGTCGGCGGCACCGGCGAAGTACAGGCCACGCCAGCGCGGGGTGCGTTGGAAGGGGTTGTCTTCCAGCATCAGTGCAACGAACAGCGAGAGCCCCTGGTCAGCCTGGCGCAACGATTCGATGAAATCGAACACCGCGCGGCGCGACTGCGGCGTGGTCTGCGTGCGCATCGCGGTCATGCGCAGCGCATGCAGGCGATCCTCGATGGGTTTGATCACGTCCTCGATGCGCCCGCTTGCGGCCGCACTGACGACTTCGCTTTCGGCGAATCGATGGCCGAGTGCCTGGCTGAACACTTCCGCCGGCAGGGTTGCGCGCACCTGCGCGTAACCGGGCAGGCGGTCCAGGCCGCTGACCACGAAGTACACCGGCATCTGCACCTGCAGGTGTTCCATCGCCTCGTCGACCAACCGGCGCAGGCGCGTCGCGGTCTCCTTCAGCGTATCGGCCGGCCCCATCAGGGTCTGTGCGGAAACCGCAACCACCAGGCCATTTAACGGCAGCTTCTCGCGCTCGTCGGCGAGCTTCATCAAGGACTGGTACCAGAGGCCGCGATCCAGCCGTGCACTGTTGTCGCAGACCACGCGCGGATGCATCTCGACCGCGATCATCGACTTGAAGAACCACCAACGCCAGACATCGCCGGCATCCATCTCCCCGCTGTCGGGCGGCGGGAACGGCGACACTTCGCAACCAGCGCGCAACAGGCCATCGACATCGGCCGCCTGATCGCCGATGAACATCATCCATGGGATCCGGTACAGCGGCGTACGACCCTTGGCGATGTCCGGCGAACGGGCAATCATGCGCTTGGCCTCGTCGATCACCGCAGCCATCTTTTGCAGCGGCTCGCGTTCGTCCTCGGCATTGCCGGGACCAAGGTCACCCATGCGCTTGCGCGTGCGACCCTTGAGCGAAGCCTTGCGCCGGCCTGTCGCGAACCACCACAGCACCACCACCGCCACCACGCAGATGCCAAGTACCTGCCAGAAGCGCATGGGGATCTGCGGGATGAACGCGAGGCCCAGGAACACCAGGCCCGCCAACACGATCAACAACAGCAGCCCCAACAGGATCCTGCGCAGCCACGGGCTCTTTGCACCATCGGCGACCGGACGGTAGATGTATCCGATTCGGCGGGTCATCGAACCGAATCTGGTGAACATTCTTTCGACGATATCCAGCGGGTTCATCGTGCGGGCTCCGTCTGCATGAACAGGTAGGTCGCAGCCAACTTGGTATTGCCCTTGTTGGCTTCCAGCATCTGCCGCAGGCGTGGCAGGTATTCCTCGGCGGTCTGGATCTCCGGCAACGGCTCCGTATACAGCGGCGTTGGCGACGAGATCACGGTGATCAATTCCTGGCCGAATGGCGGCGCGACCGTCCAGGTCTTGGTCGGCGTGGCGCCGACTTCGAACTCCTCGCTGGATCGGATCAGGCGTCCGCTTTCCGGCTCGCCGGTGTTCGGATACATGTGTGCGACCTGACCGGTCACAGTGAAATAGTCCACGTACACATAGCCGTCGTAGTTGGCCTGCTGCAGCTTGGCGATGACGTTTTCGTTTTCGATGAAACGGTCCGAGTGACCCGTGCTCGGCGTGATGGCCAGGCCATAGCCGCTATCACTGTTGCGATCCTTGAACGGCGCGAGGATCTTGACCACCTCGCAATGCGGCCAGATCCGCAACTGCACGTCGGCCGTGGCGGACTTCACGCCCTCCACGCCATTGATCCTCTGTTTCACCGCGCTGATGTCGTCCGCCCGCGACACATAGCCGGATACCTTGACCGAGCCCTTGTCCTCGTTGACCTCGTCGATTTTCAGGTCGGAGCATGGGAAGCCCGCGAGTGCCTCCTGTATCGGCACCTGGATATTGGGTTTTGGCGCGGCCAGCAGGATGTAGATCAGGTAGATGATGGGAATCAGCAGCGCGACCAGCGCACCGATGCGCAGCAGGGTGCGGTCCCATTGCCGCGGCAAGCGCGGACCGGAGGGATCCTCGATGCCATATGGCTGCGGGGTGATCTTCTCCTCGCGCAGGGTGTGGATCGGTGCCGGCGCGACCGGCAATTGCCGCGAGTGCAATTCCTTGAGCTTGCCGAGCTCGCCGGTGTCGCCATTCTCGTAGTAGTACTGACCGACGAAGCCGCACAACAACGCGTGGTAGTAGACCTCGCGTACCTCGTCCTGGTCCTGCTTCAGCGCCGACAGATGCTGGAAGAACTCGTTGCCCGCGTTGTTGGTGTTGAACATCGTCACCTGCAGCGGAATGCTGCCGGTGAGCCAGGTCGGGTTGCGCGCCATGATCTCGTCGATCCAGGCGGCCACCGCGAACGCGGCACCGTCGGCCTGCTCGGGGCGCTTGCCATCAGCCTGTGCCGCGGTCTTGGCGCGGTCGATCAGCGCGCGTGCGCTCGCCACGATCGATGCGCCAGGCTCGCTGGCCTGACCGGCGTTGACTTTCTCGTCCAGCGCCAGGCCATACGAAAACACGGGGATGAAGTGGTGTAGAAGTCGAGCCATGCGTTCAGTCCTGCGTGGCGACCGGGAACAGCTTGATCACGGTCGAGTCGGCCGGCAGGTCGGAGAACACCGCGATGTTGCGGCCGTTCTTGATCATCTGCCAGAAAGGATGGGTGGTATCGACGAGGAAGTACGTCGTGTTCGGGCTCTTCTGCGGCAACTCTTCCGGAGGTACCGGCAACAGGTCGATCTTCAGGCCGAATAGCGCCGCCGAGAGCAGTCGCGGCATCTCGTCGATCGAGGCGATCTTGCCAGTGCGCGAGAGCCGCGCGAACAATTCGGCGCCCTTCAACTCCGATTCGAACGCCAGGTAGAAGCGGGTCTTGTCGTTCTCGAACAGATTGGCCGGCAGGTCGGCGCGGTAGAAGCGCCCGTCATAGGCCAATGTAATCCCGACCTCGGCGCCCACGGTCAGCGCCTTGATCAGGGCCTCGGCGCGGTCGAAGCCAATCCGGAAGCAGCGCCGCAGGTCTTCGTGGTCGTAGTCGGGAAGCTCGGTTTCGCGCGGCTTGTTGGCCAACTCGCCGAAATAACCGATGTCCTCGGAAAACACCGAGAACTCAGCCACCAGTCGGCGCAGGTCCTGGTACATCGCATACGCGCCGATATTGCCCAACCGCGCGTGTTCCTGGAACTGGGTGATGTAGCGCGCGAAAGTCTGCATCATCACCACTCGCATGACTTCCTGCGCACTGGTCGAGGCCGCGCGGATGCCGCGCTGACGCTTGGTCGAGGCGAAGTCCTGGCCACGCGACACCAGCAGGTCGCGCAGCGCCCGGGTCCAGCGCGACAGGTTGTGCGAGGCGGTGATCGCCGTGGTCGGCGGAATGTAGTCGTGCGAGAGCTTGAACTTGCCCGGCCCCGCAGGAAGCAGCTCCGCGAACTTGTAGCTGTCGGAGGAACGCACGATGGCCTCGGCATTCTCGTCCAACCCGGTGATGATATTTGGCTGGTACAGCAGGAAATCGACATCGGCCGCGGGCGCCTGCGGATCGTAGGCATCGGCCATGCTGTCGGTGGCCAGCGCATGCCGCGCCAGCAGGCGCTCGGACTCGCGCGCGGCCAAGCCCTGCAATGCGCGCTCGCGGTTGAACACCAGCCACAGCGGGATCGGATCGTTGTTGGCAACCTTGAGCTCGACGATGTTGCGCTGGAGTACTCGGGTATTGCCGGGGTCGGTCTGGATCGAACCACCAATGAGACGCTCGCCTTCGCGGGTGACAAGCACGAAGCGTTCCACATCGACGATGCCACTGCCCAATGCATCCTCGCGCAGGCGCAGCGCTTCATAGCCCCACGGAAACGGTGTCAACCGCTGGTGCAAGGCATGCCGGCCGGCCTGCTGCCAGGTGTCCTGCGCCTGCAGATGCTGTGGACTGAGGAAGGCACCTTGCCCCCAATGAACCTGCCGCTCTCCACTCATTCCCGACACTCCTGGAATAGCACCTGAAAACACGCCTGAGTCGCTGTTCGCACCGCAGTTCGTGCCACGCATTCCTGTAAACGCAAAAAGCCACTCATAGCGGCACTTCCTCGATCCGATACCCATCACGGCGCAATACCGCGAGCAGGCCTTCAGGTCCCACGAGGTGCACTGCACCGACCGCAACGAAGCTTGGCCCGTCCTGGAACAACGTCTCCAGTTGCCCGCCCCAGCGCGCGTTGCGCTCTTCCAGCAGGCAATGGCGCGAACGTTGTTCGATCGCCTTGCCCGCATAGCTCAGGCCGTACATGTGGTCGATGTCGGCCAGCCACGCACCCAGGTTGCGAGTGCGGTAATAGCGCATCGCCGCCGCGGATTCATCGCGCAGGATCCACGGTGCGCGCAGGCGTTCGTCCAGCACCAGCGCATGTTCAGTTGCAGGCACGCAATCCAGCGCCTTCAGCTGCTGTTCCAGCGTTTCAAGGTGCACCAGGCGTTTGCCGGATGCACTTGCGATGCGTTGCAGGCGCCCATCCATGCTGGTATCGCCGCCGGTCTCGCCGCGCGCTTCCAGCAGGGCCAGCACCGACCATGGCTTCATCCGCACCAGATCCTGCGCGCGCACGTTCGGCAGCAGCGAACGTGCCATGGCATAGCTGTCCTTGCCGATCATCGACGACAGCGGCTGTTCCGGTGACAACCAGCGATAGTCGTCGTAGGCCGGCTTCCATACCTCGTCGAGGTTGGCCTCATTGACGAAAGTCTCAACCCCGGCCAGCGCTTTTTCGAGGATCGCGTAATCGATACCCTGCTCTTCCGGGCTACCGAAATGGATAGTGCCCAGCAGATAGCTGGGCTGCGGTCGTGAGAGCGTCGACGCAATCTGTGCCGGTGCAGCGCTAGCCGCATTCGCTTGCGATCCGCCATCCACGTTGGCGGACTCGGCAACGGCGAGCTCGGCCGGGAGTTCGGTGGGCATGGGCGGGAAGATCCGGAACAGCACGCCACGCGTGGCGCCGAGCGTGACCGGCGCGGCGACAGCCACGTCAGGCGAAGACGCCGACGCTGGCATGCCGGACGGCATTCCAGGTTCCGATGTGGCATTTGCAGGCGTAGTCGATGCCTGCTGCGCGGCATCCTGCGCAACTTGCCTGGCTTGTGCGTCCTGCTTGTCTTGCGATGTCGATTCGAGCTGTGCCGCCGCCGCTTCATTGGCTGCCTGCGCGGAAATCCCGCGAGTTGCCACGTGCGACCTGGGCGTGGCGATCTGCGTCTTAGGCTCGACTGGAATCGAATCCTGCCCGGAAGAGGCGTGCTGCGTTGCATTGGCCGTGGACATGACCACCAGCAATGCAATCATTAGCCATGCCATGGGCAACGTCCGCCAGCATCGCCATTCCGCGCGATTGCGTGCGTATGTCAGGACTGCGCGCTGGCGTGCTGCCCTACTCATTGGAGCGCATCGGAACTCATCGACACTCATGGGCTGCGCCGGCAGGCGCGGATGTCTTTCATTCTTCTGCGTGCACACCACCTGCAGCCATATGTCGTCGGAGCTATGCCTTAGGAACGGCGCCCTGCCATTGCTGGCCGCATTGGTTGGGAGATATCGTCTCTGCCATAAAGCGCAGTTGCGTTCGCAACACCGCGCGCCGGGGAATTTGTGAATGAAGGTGCTGATCGCAGACGATCATCGTTTGATCATCGAAGGGGTCAAGATCAAGCTCGCTGAACTTGATCCCACCGTCGAGGCAGTGGTGGCGATGAACATCGAGGAGCTCGAACGCGCGGTCGCCGAGCATGCCGACCAGCTGGACCTGGCGCTTGTGGACATCGCCATGCCCGGCACCCAGGGCCATCAACACATCGCCAAGCTGCGTGCGCAGGCACCTTTGCTGCCGGTGATCGTGCTGTCCGGTTCGGAAGACCCGGAGTTGATGCGTTCGCTGCTCGACATGGGTGTGCTCGGCTTCATCCCCAAGGCCTATTCGCCAGACATCATGCTGTCGGCCATCCGGCTGGTGCTGGCCGGGGGCGTTTATATCCCGCCATTGCTGCTGGCCAATTCACAGACGCAAGGCTGGCAACCCGCCGATGCCACTGCCGGCCCACAGGGATTCGATTCCGCCCGCTCTCTGGAAGGCCTGCGCACCTTGCTGACCGAGCGCCAGATCGATGTGATGCGGCTGCTGTCGCAGGGCAAGCCGAACAAACTGATCGCACGCGACCTCGGCATCAGCGAAGGCACGGTGAAAATTCATTTGGCCGCGATCTTCCGTGCGTTGAACGTGCGCAACCGGGTCGAAGCAGTGGTGGCCTCGCGCAAGCTGCAAGGGCTCTGACCAGAAAGGGCTCCGAAACAAGCCCCATGCGGGGCAGCCGCAGGCCCCACCTCGGGCCATAGTGCGTACGCCGTATTGTCGCCACAAGATGGCCGGCGCAGCCTGAAGCTTGATGCGCGGCCCGGTTTCGTGGCCGCGGAGGCATGAGCCATGAACCGCACCGTCCCAAGTACGACCAGCAAGCACCCGCTGCGCACGCCACTGCTGGCCTTGGGCATCGCCATCAGCAGTCTTGCCGCTGCACAAAGTGCGCCGGATGCACCCACAACGCCGGTCAACCCGGATCTGGGGCCTGCATTCGCAACCAAGACCGCCGCTTATGTCCCGGTGCTGTTCGACGAGATCCCCGGTTGGGACAACGAAAGCTTCGAGGAGACCAGCGCTGGCTTCGCCAGCAACTGCATGGCGATGAAGCGGCGCTCGGCATGGGCGCCAATCTGCGCCAGGCTGACCAAGCTGCCCAAGACCCATGAAGCGCTGCAGCAGTTCATGCACGACGAGTTCTATGCCTACCAGATGCTGACCTCGACCCGCAGCGCCACCGGCAAGCTGACCGGCTACTTCGAACCGTTGATCTCCGGCTCACTGCACCGCACTGGCTCTTACAAATATCCGCTTTACGGCATCCCCAACGACATGTACATGGTGGATTCGCGCACGGTCGCAGGCCAGTCCAGCCGTTGGCTGAAGGTGTCGCAAGGCAAGTTGGTCGGTGCTGATACCGGTGAATCAGGTGCGCATCAGTACCAAATTGATCTGGCCGGTGTCAGTCCAAACAATCGCGACAAGCGTTACCGCGTACGCATCATCGGTGACACCATCCGCCCCTACTACAACCGCCAGGAGATCGATGCCAACGGCATCGACGCGCCGGTGCTGGCGTGGGTCGCCGACCCGTTCAAGCTGTGGTCGATGCAGATCCAGGGTTCGGGCAAGATCCAGCTCAAGGATGGCGGCCTGATTCGCCTGGCTTACGCCGAGCAGAACGGCTTCCCGTTCATGCCCAACGCGACCCGCGGCGACTCCGACACGATGCTGCAGGCAATCAAGGCACGCGGCTTGTCGGAGCCGCTGACTATCGACATCCCCGGCGGCACTCGCGGCGTGCGCAAAACCGGCGGCAATTCCGCGGTCGATGATGAAGTCGCACGCATCGTGGCGGCCCTGTCCGGTGGCGGATCCGGAACCGCAGCATTTGCATCGACTTCAAGACCGTCGAACAGCGGCAAGAAACAAGGGAAGCGCCCATCGCGTCCTGCGGCCAGCAGCAGGCCAGCGGCCAGTACCGATGCGATCCATGTCGAATCTGCCGAAGTCGAGGCGATGATCGCCGCGCTACTCACCGCACCGGTGGCCGATGACAGCGACTACGTGCCGCCGGAGGAAGACGTTGTCGCCTCGATCGCACGACCCAGCAGTGCGAAATCATCCGGCTCTTCGGCCGGTGCACACATGGACATGTCCGAATACGAGGGCGATGGCAGTGGCAAGTCCGCAGGCCAGGCCGTTGGCGAAGGTGCTGCAGTGCCCAAGACCGGCATCACCGACCCCAGCTATGTATTTTTCCGCCGCATCGGCGATGGCCCGGAAGGTCCGATCGGCGCACTTGGCGTGCCGCTCAGCCCGGGTCGTTCGATGGCAGTGGATCCACGCGCCACGCCATTGGGCGCACCTGTTTTCATCAATGGCCAGCAACCAGGCGGCAAGGGTCCGATGCAGCGCCTGGTGTTCGCCCAGGACACCGGCGGCGCGATCCGCGGCAGCGTGCGCGGAGATTTCTTCTGGGGCTTCGGCGACAAGGCCGGCAAGATGGCGTTGGCAACCAATCAGCCGGTGCAGATGTGGCTGCTACTGCCCAAGGCAGTAGCTGGCAGCGCCGCTGCCAGCGGCATCAAGACCCGTGGTGGCCCCGCCGAACTGCGCGATTGCGCAGTGCCGGATCCAGACTTCTGCGTCGAGGATTGATGCACCTTGAGTAGCAAAGGGCGGCCATGGATGGCCGCCATCTCAGGCTCCAACGCACGCTTCAACCGACGCGAATCCAGAGTGCATACGCCTTCCGGCAAATGGCCGCATCGTCGATGGCTATCTAGCCTGTGCTGATATCGGGTGCGCATTCCGCGTCACCCGGCCACGCGCGGGAACGCCATGCTCGAAGATCTGCTGCCGTACTACGAGAACGAACTGACCTACCTTCGACGCCTGTCCAAGGAGTTCGCCTCCAAGTACCCGAAGATCGCCTCGCGCCTGCAGATGGAAGGCGAGGTCTGCGAAGACCCGCACGTGGAACGCATCATCGAGTCATTCGCGTTCCTGACTTCGCGTATCCACAAAAAACTCGATGACGAATTCCCGCAGATCACCGAAGCCTTGCTGTCGGTGCTGTATCCGCACTTCCTGCGACCGGTGCCATCGATGTCGATCGCCCAGCTGCAGCTGGCGCCGGGCGCCGAGATCAGCACGATGCAGGAACTGCCGCGGCACAGCGAGCTGCTGAGTCGGCCCGTGCAAGGCCTGCCGGTTCGCTATCGCACCGGCTACCCGGTCGAGGTCTGGCCGATCAAGATTGCAGATGCACGCCTGGAGGCGGCCGAGCGCTCCGCCTTCGCGGTGACCCATGACGAGACCATCGCGACGCTGCGCATCCGCATCGAAGCCACCGGCCAGACCGACCTGTCGAAGCTGCCGATCAATCGCCTGCGGCTGTACCTGGACGGCGAAAGCCCGCTGGTGCACGCGCTGCACGAGGTCCTGCTCAATTCGGTTGCCGGCATCACCCTGCGTGCGCCCGATGACGCCACCCAGGTGCCACCATTGCGCTTGCCCGCCTCGGCCTTGCAGCCGGTCGGGTACGGCGACGACGACGCCCTACTCGACTACGACCCGCGATCCTTCCTTGGCTACCGACTGATCCAGGAATTCTTCGTGCTGCCGGAGAAATTCCTGTTCATCGATATCGATGGCCTGGATTTCTCACGCTTCCAGCGTGCCGCGGAACTCACCATCGAGCTGAGTGCATTCGGCCGGCCGGATCGCCTGCAGCGGCTGGAACAGACCGTCTCCGCAGACAGTTTCAAGTTGTTCTGTACGCCAATCGTCAACCTGTTCAAGCAGCAGGGTGAGCCGATCCGGGTTTCGCAGGAACGCCACGAATACCAGATCGTGCCTGACGTGCGCCGCCCGCTGGGGCTGGAGGTCTACTCGGTCGACTGGGTGCGCAAGTTCAGTCGCAACCCGAGCAGCCACGAGGTGGTCGAGTTCCATCCGGCCTACTCCGTGAAACACGGCCTGCATGACGACGGCGACGGGCACTACTGGTATCTGCAGCGACGCCCATCGTTACTTCCGAACGACGATGGCACCGACGTGATGATCAGCCTGGTCGATCGCGACATGAATCCGCGCGCTCCTGTGGTGGACACGCTTTCGCTCAGCCTGACCTGTACCAACCGCGACCTGCCATCCGCGCTGCCGTTCGGCGGCGAGGAAAGCAATCTGCAACTGGAACAAGGCGGCGTGATCGCCAGCGCCCGTCTGCTGAAGAAGCCGAGCGGGACCTGGCGTGCGCCAATGCGCATGGCCAACCAATGGCGGCTGATCTCGCACCTGTCGCTCAACCACTTGTCGATTATTGATGGGGGTCGCGAAGCGTTGCTGGAGATCCTGAGCCTCTACAACTTCGCCGACTCGGTCACCGTGCGCAAGCAGATCGCCGGCATCACCAACGTATCCGGTGGCCCATCGACCACGCGCATCGGACAGGCACCACGGCAGGCATTCGTGCGCGGCACCGAGATCGAACTGGAATTCGACGAGAGCCAGTACGTGGGTTCCGGCGTCTACCTGATGTCGTGCATGCTCGACCACTTTTTCGGCCTGTACTGCACCGCAAATTCCTACACGCGCCTGAGCGTGCGCACCCAGCAACGCGAAGGCTGGATGGTGCGCTTCCCGCCGCGCAGTGGCGCACAGCCGCTCGTATGAGCCAGCAACGATGAGCCCAGCCACAATGAGCGAAGACAAGCCCGACGCAGATCCTCCCGACGGCCACGGGATTCCATTGGGCGATCCGATGCGGCCGGCAATCGACCGCCTGCACCATGACCCGGGACGGTTCGGCTTCTTCCAGGCCGTGCGCCTGATGTATGCCGACAACGGCTTCGATGGGCGCGGCACCGGCTCGCGCCCGGGTCCGCTGCGCTTCACGACCCCAGCCTCGCTGTCGTTCCCGCCGTCGGAATTGCACTCGGTCACGCGCAGCGATGCCAACACCCGCGTCTGCGTGAACTTCCTGGGCCTGACCGGACCATCAGGCGTCTTGCCACGCACCTATACCGAGATGCTGATCGCGCGCCAACAGGTCCAACGGGACCGCAGCGCGCAGGAATTCCTGGACCTGTTCAACCATCGCCTGGTCGCCTTGTTCTGGCTGGCGTGGGCCAAGCACCGCCCGGAGATCGGCCGCCAGTTTGGCTTCCACAATTCGGTGCTGGGCTACCTGGAGCACATCGTCGGCATGGGCACGCCGGCCTTGCAGGCGCAACTGCATCCAGGCAAGCGCAGTGCGGGCAAGGCCCGCAAGCCAATGCCTGGCGCCGCAATGACCTATTTCTCCGGCCTGATCGCGCAGCGTCCGCACGGCGAAGTCTCACTGGCACAAGTGGTGTCTGCGGTGGTCGGTGCACCGGTGTGCGCCAACAGCTGCCTTGGCACCTGGCAAGCCATCGGCGCCGACGCGCGCACCCAGCTTGGCCGCAGTTCGAATCGGCTGGGCCATGACTGCGTGCTGGGAAAATCCTATTGGGACCGCCAGTCCACGCTGCGCCTGAACATCGGTCCGATCGACCGCAAGCGCTTCAATGCGCTGCTGCCGACCGGCACGATGCTGCCGGACATCATCGAGCTCAGCCGCTTCCTGACCGGCTTGGCATTGGACCTGCGCATCCGCCTGTCGCTGCGCGCCGACCAGGTGCCGGCGCTGCGGCTGGGCGCACGCAATGTCGACCGTCCGCGACTGGGCTGGAACACCTGGCTGGGAGGGCGCAACGATCCGCGCCCGGCCCAGGACTGTGAATTCAATTTTTCCGCAATGGGAGGCCAATCATGGCACTGAATCTACGCTCGCTCGTCGCACGCCTGAACACCACTTGCCGCGGCGCGATGGAAGGTGCCGCGGGCCTGTGCATGTCCCGCGGTCACTACGACGTTGAAGTCGAGCACCTGCTGCTCAAGCTGCTGGAAGTCGAGAATAGCGACATCCGCCGCATCCTGCGCCAGTTCGAGATCGCGCCGGAAGCATTGGAGCGCGAACTTGGCAAGGCCCTGGATGGTTTCAAGACCGGCAACCAGCGCACGCCTGCCCTGTCCGCGACGATCCCCAAGCTGTTCGAACATGGCTGGACCTGGGCCTCGATTGAATTCGGCGAAGCCAAGGTGCGCAGCGGCCACCTGCTGGTCGCCCTGCTGGCCGATTCCGAATTGCGCCGGCTGGTCTCGGCCAGTGCGCGTTCGCTGGAGAAGATCAACCTTGAATCCCTGACCCAGAATTTCCACGCGCTAGTGGAAGCCTCCACTGAAGCGCGCGACGCGCGTGCCCTCGGTGATGCTGCCGGCGGCGGCGCAGTCGGTGACGGCACCACCCCGGGCGCGGGCGCGACCGGCGGCAAACCGAGCCACAGTCCGAACCTGGACAAGTACTGCGTCAACCTGACCCAACGCGCCCGCGACGGTCAGCTGGACGCCGTCCTGGGCCGCGATGCGGAAATCCGCCTGATGATCGATGTGCTCACGCGGCGTCGCCAGAACAACCCGATCCTTACTGGCGAAGCGGGTGTCGGCAAAACCGCCGTAGTCGAGGGCCTGGCGATGCGCATCGCCCAAGACGATGTGCCGCCGATTCTGCACGGGGTGGAATTGCTGTCGCTCGACCTCGGCCTGCTGCAGGCCGGTGCCAGCGTCAAGGGTGAATTCGAGAATCGCCTGAAGGGCGTGATCCAAGAGGTCAAGTCCAGCCCGAAACCCATCATCATGTTCATCGACGAGGCGCACACCCTGATCGGTGCTGGTGGTGCTGCAGGCCAGAACGATGCCGCCAACCTGCTCAAGCCGGCACTGGCGCGCGGCGAGATGCGCACGATTGCGGCCACTACCTGGTCTGAATACAAGAAATATTTCGAGAAGGACCCTGCCCTTACCCGCCGTTTCCAGGTGATCAAGGTCGACGAGCCCGACGACGAAAAAGCGATCTCGATGCTGCGCGGCGTCGGCCAGGCAATGGCCGCTCACCACAAGGTGCGCATCCTCGACGAAGCGATCACCGAAGCGGTCAAGCTCAGCTCGCGTTTCATCCCCGGCCGGCAACTGCCGGACAAGGCGGTCAGCGTGCTCGATACCGCCTGCGCCAAGATCGCGATCGGCCAGAACGCAACACCAGCGAAGCTCGAGGATGCACGCCGCCGGCTGGACATCCTCGCCACCGAGCGTGCACAGCTGGACAAGGAACAGTCCAGCGGCAGCGACCACGGCAAGCGCGTAGGAGAAATCGAAGCGGAGACGACCGCGCTCAGCGCAACGCTGGCGGCCGACGAAGCACGCTTCGTCATCGAAAAGGAACTGGTCGCCAAGGTCCACGCCGGACTCGACAAGATCGAGGCGCTGCCGGCCGATGATCCCAGCCGCGCCGAGGTGCTGGCGGAATTGAATGCCGTGCGCGCCGAGTTGTCCGCGCTGCAGGGCTTCGAGCCGATGATGCTGCCGGTGGTCGACGCCAACGCGATCGCACAGATCATCGCCGGCTGGACCGGGATCCCGGTCGGGCGGATGGTCGCCGACGAGATCAAGACCGTGCTTCGCCTCAAGGAGTCGCTGGAAGAACGCGTGATCGGCCAAAGCCATGCGCTGGATGCGATTGCACAGCGCGTGCGCACCTCGCGCGCGAACCTGGAAGACCCGGACAAGCCCAAGGGCGTGTTCCTGCTGGTCGGCACCTCGGGCGTGGGCAAGACCGAGACCGCCATTGCGCTTGCCGATGCGTTGTACGGCGGCGAGCGCAGCATGATCAGCATCAACATGAGCGAGTACCAGGAGGCGCACACCGTTTCCAGCCTCAAGGGTTCCCCGCCCGGATACGTTGGTTACGGCGAGGGCGGCGTGCTGACCGAAGCCGTGCGTCGGCGACCCTATTCGGTGGTCTTGCTGGACGAGATCGAAAAGGCGCATCCGGACGTGCTTGAGCTGTTCTTCCAGGTCTTCGACAAGGGCCGCATGGAAGATGGCGAAGGCCGCGAGATCGACTTCCGCAATACCCTCATCATCCTGACCTCCAACACCGGCACCGACCTGGTGATGCAGGCCTGCAGCGAATCGGAAGAACTTCCGACCGTCGACTACCTCAACGACCTGCTCAAGCCCGAACTCAACCGCGCGTTCAAGCCGGCGTTCCTGGGCCGCACCGCGGTGATCCCGTACTACCCGCTGCGCGACGAGGACATGCGCAAGATCGTGCGCTTGAAGTTGAACAAGATCGGCAAGCGGATCAAGAACAACCACGGCGCCGAGTTCAAGTACGACGACGCGGTGGTGGATGCCATTGCCAAGCGTTGCACCGAGGTCGACTCCGGCGCCCGCAACATTGACAACATCCTCACCGGCACCCTGCTTCCGGATGTGTCCGGGCACGTGCTGGAACGCATGGCCGAGGGCGGCGGCATCGAATCGATCACGATTGGCGTGGGCGAGGATGGCGATTTCGCCTATGCGGTCGCCTGACCAGCAATCCGGACTAGACCCTTCGCGCTATCCGTGGCTGTCGCATTGGCCGCGGATAGCACTTCGGACGAATGTCGCCATTACGTGCGGTAGCGGACGATAAGCGTCGACCATTGGCGAATTGGCATGCCTGCGAACCTCTCCACCAGCAACCGGATGTATTTCCTCAAACTCGAAGAATTCGAGGAAGACGACCTGTTGATCCAGGAAATGTCCGGCACCGAATCGGTCTCGCAGCTGTTCGAGTTCCGTTTGCGGCTGATTTCGGCGCGGCAGGACATCGACGTGCGCGACATCATCGGCAAGTCCGCGATCCTGCGCATCGAGACCCCCGACATCGACCACATGGGCGGCGAACGCCATTGGAACGGCTACGTCTCCCGCTTTGCCCGGTCCGGCCGCGCGCCTTCCACGGAAGACGATCCCCTGTACACCTACGAATGCGACATCGTGCCGTGGTTCTGGTTCATGACCCAGCACGAGGACTGCCGCATCTTCCAGAACAAGACGGTGCGGCAGATCGTCGAGACGATTTTCGGGGAATTCAACTACAGCGACTTCAAGATGGAACTCAACGAGGACCATCCGACACTGGACTATTGCACCCAGTACCACGAAACGAGTTTCGACTTCATCTCGCGCCTGATCGAGCGGGAAGGCATCCACTACTACTTCCGCCACAACGAGGACGATGACGGCGAAACCAAGCACGTACTGGTCTTCACCGACAACAACGACAACAATCCCAAACTCGATCCCGACGAATATCCATTCCACCACGAAGGCCATTCGCACGGCCTGGACGCGATCAGCAAGCTGACGCTCGAACAGCAGATGCGTACCCGCAAGATCACGCTGGGCGACTGGGATTTCAAGCAGAAGCGCCCAGTGCGAGAGAACACCCCCACGGTCATCACCATCGGTCAAGACCGCGACCTGGAACGCTATCGCTATCCCGGCGGCTTCGTCGAATCGACGGATGGCCAGCACCTGTCCAGGATGATCATGGAGGCGGAGGAAGCCAGCCACCTGCGACTGCGCGGGGAAAGCCAGATCCGCACATTGGCGCCAGGCCACACCTTCACCCTGTACGACCACACATTCGATGCCTTCAACATCGAGTACATGATCCTGTCGGTCTGGCACCACGGCCGCAACAACCTGACCGGCGACGGGCCATCGGACTACGGCAACGGCTTCACCGTGCACCCGCATGCGGTCACCTATCGCGCGCCTTTGATCACTCCCAAGGGGCTTGTACGCGGACCGCAGACGGCGCTTGTGACCGGCCCCTCAGGCGAAGAGATCTATACCGACGAGCACGGCCGGATCAAGGTGCAGTTCCATTGGGACCGGCAGGGGCAATACGACGACAAGACCTCCTGCTGGATTCGCGTTGCCCAGGTCTGGGCCGGCAACGGCTACGGCACCATGTTCATCCCGCGGATCGGGATGGAAGTCGTGGTTGATTTCCTTGAAGGCGATCCGGACCAGCCGCTGGTCACCGGTTGCGTCTACAACGGCATCAACAAGCCGCCGTACGACCTGCCTGCGAATGCCACGCGCTCGACCCTGAAGACGCTGTCATCCAAGGGTGGTGGCGGCTTCAATGAACTGCGCTTCGAGGACAAGAAGGACGAGGAGGAAATCTTCCTGCATGCGCAGAAGGACCTGCAGACCCGGGTCACCGAGAAAGCGACGTCCTTCATCGGCAAGGACATGCATGCCCTTGTCAAGGAAAACCGCTACGAGCAAACGGAACTTGACCAGCACCAGACGACCAAGGGCAAGCGCTTCGCGTACGTCGAGGGCGATGAACACCTGAAGGTGACAAATGATCTGAAGCTGCAAACTGAAAGAGGCAGCATCAACCTGGACTCCGGTACTGATTTCCTCGTGAAGAGCGGTATGAACGCCCACATCAAGGGCGGAACGAGCGTGGTCCTGGAGGCGGGAGTCTCGATCAGCCTCAAGGCCGGCTCCAACTTCATCAACATAGGCCCTGCGGGCGTGTCCATCGTGGGCACGATGGTGATGATCAATTCTGGTGGGTCCGCCCAGTCCGCGACTGCTCCTGACAAGCCCGAAAAAGCGACGGAGCCCGAGGAAGCGATCAAGTCCGAGCCCGGGAAGGTCATCGATCCGATCCAGCAATTGCAGGCGCAGGCCCTGAGCAATGCCGCACGCCAAGGCCAGCCGTTCTGCGCGGAGTGCGAAGCCGCCCGCGCCGCCTACGCGGCGCTGATGGCATGACCTGTTTGTCCGCCACTCTGCGTATACCCTATGGCACAGGCACGGAGAACCTCCGTTTCCCTAGCCAGGGACTGCATCGACCGCATCGTGAACTCTTAATGCGCGGCTCGTGTCGCGGTTCATGCCAATGAAAGGCTGGAGACAGGATCAGGTGATTCCGCAAGCTCAGTACGAGGCATTGCACAGGGCCGTCTTCGGACATCCCGCGCGGGCCGTTTACGCGGTTCTGGATGGCGCGATGATCGAGGGACTCCCGTCCCGCTTGGCCAAGATCGCCCCGGACGCAGTCTGCCTGTTCGAAGGTTCGCTCGACCCGATGCTGAGCGCCGCTGCACCCTACGTGGTGAAGTTGGATCCAAAAAGTGGCGCCACGGAACTGGCGCTGAAAGAAGGCTGGAACGGCCACTGGGGCATCGTGCTGCTGACCGACGCCGGCCTTGACCTGCGCGCGGTGCGTTCGCACCTGCGCCGGGTCCTGCGCGTCTCCGCCCCGGACGGGACCAGCATGTTGTTCCGTTTCTACGACCCACGTGCCTTCCGCACCGTGATCCCGGTGCTGGATTCCGGCGTTCGCCGTGACTTCTTCGGTCCGATCCACGGCGTATACGTCGAGGACAGGACGCCCGATTCCGCGCTGTTCTTCGCGCGTGATGGCAAGCCTGAGCCACAGTCACTGCTGTTGTCGGCAGCAGCCTGAAGGAGCCTGCAGTGCTTGCCGTCAAACGTAAACAGATGACCGAAATCGGCGAAGTCCAGCTTCGCAACAACCTCGCTGATTTCCTCAATCTCCACCTGGGTGGCCAGACCCCGCTCCAACTCGACCAGCTGGACGCCGAACTCGACGCGGTGATCGCGCACTGCCGCAAGGCCGGCCTGCGCAGCCAGCGCGCCGTCGCCAGCTACGCCCTCGCCTGTTCGTTGTTCGGCAATGATCGCGTCGGCCATGACCCCTCCATCGTCAACATCCTCGCGGATCGCACCAGTTCCCAGCTCGACCGCGCCATGTTGATCGAGATGTGGACCGCCGCCGCGTATGGCGATTTCCGCCGGACGCAAGGAGGCTGACATGTTTGAATCAATGACCGAAGGCCTGTCGGGCATCGGCGCAGCAGCCGGACAAGCCGTTCAGCAAGGGCAGCAGCAAGCCGCGACTGCCAACAGCCAGGCCGCTGCCGCCGCACATGGCGCGATTGCCGAGGCGCAAACCGCTGTCGCGAATGCGGTCGCGGCAGCCGCAGGTGCAGCCAACGGTGCAGTGACGCAGGCGCAACAGGCGGCAACACAGGCGGCAACACAGGCGGGAGCCGCAGCACAAGGTGCGATCACGCAGGCCAACCAGGCCATGGATGCCGCGAGCGCCGCGGCCAACGACATGGCGCAGAACGCACTGGCGCAAGCCAACCAGGCACTCACCGACGCCAGCCAGCAGGCAGGTGCAGCCGCACAGAATGCGTTGTCGCAGGCACAGGCCGCCGTCGACAGCGCGCAAACCCAGGCCAAGGCCGCGGTCCAGGGTGCATTGGACCAGGCGAGCCAAGCCCTGGACCAGGCGATGGACGTCGCCGAACAGGCTGCGCAGGAAGCACTGGACAACGCCATGGGCATGGTCGACAACGCCATGACCATGATCGAGGACGGCGTCGGCAATGCACTTGATGCCGCCAACAATGCCATCGACCAGGCCCAAGCGGCACTGCGCGATGCCGCCACCAATGCCATCGAACAAGCGCGAGCGGCGGTGATCGACCAGGCGCGCGATGCGCTTGGCTCAGTCGGCAATGCACTCGCGGCATTACCCACCAGCTTCCCGAACCTGCCGGTGAATTTCCCGGCGTCGGACTGTCCCTATGTGCGTGCGCTGCAGGCAGAGCTGGCCCGCCGCGCCGCGCAAGCCAACAACGCACTTGCCAACGGGGTCGGCGCACTCAACGACATTGCGGGACCGCTGCTGGACCAGGCCAACAACGCACTGGACCAGGCCGACGCCCTCGCCGACGACGCGCTCAGCGCGATGGACGATGCGATGAACTCGCTGGACGAGGCCCAGGCAGTCGCCAACAGTGCAGCGCAAGAGGCCCTGGGCGCAGCCAAGGAGGGGGTACAGCAGGCGCAGCAAGCGGTGCGCGAACAGGCCGGCGCGGCCATCATGCAAGCCAGGGAAGCCGTCAACGGCATGAAGGATCAGGCCCAACAGGCGGCGCAGGGCGCAGTTGACCAGGCGATGTCGGCGATCGATGACGCACAGCAAAAGGCCGGCGATGCGGCGCAACAGGCGATCGCCGGCGCACAACAGGCCGCCGCCCAGGCCCAGCAACAGACGAACCAAGCCGCGCAACAGGGCCTTGCACAGGCCAACCAGGCTGCGCAACAGGCCCAGCAGGCTTTGAGCGGCGCGGCCCAGGGCGCGTTGAACAATGCCCAGACTGCGGCGCAATCCGCCGTGGCAACGGCGGGCGAAGCTGCACAAGGCGCCATCGCCAGCGCCCAGTCCTCGATTGGAAAAGCGTCAACCGCCTGTGCACAGGCTGCACAGGGCGCAGTCGGCGCGGCGCAGTCGGCCACCGGCGCCGCTGCCGGCGCAATGGGCAATGCCGCCAATTCGATGGGCAATGCCGGCAATATGCTGGGTTGATTGTTTCCGGCATCGAGAGCTGAAACCAGTCCATCGGGCATACGAAAAAGGCGGCCGGGGCCGCCTTTTTCATGTCGTGCGAAAACAGCCAGTTCACGGAATCATTTCAGTGGCCTGGCCCGGATTCGCCACGGAGATCACCCCAGCCCATGTGCACATGCATTTGCTGGTGTTGTCCAGCGCCGGCATGTTGGCGATCAATACGGTGGGTGCTCCAGGTACCCATGGGGCCGGGGTCACCGGCACGCATGGCATGGGCGTCAGCACCCCCAATGCCGTTGCCGTTGCCGCTGCAACTGCCGGATTCGTTGGCGTAGTGCACATACCGAACGGCATGATGTTGACCATCGGTATGTGATCCATGATGTTCGCGGCCGGCATGTTGCTGGACAAGGTCCGGTTGACCGGCAGTACAACGAGCACCGATGGCGCTACGCCAAAACTGCACATCAGTTGTGCGCCATTGACGACCTGGATCGGCACGACAGCTTGCTCAGCCGCCGGTTGCCTGGATCTCGACCCGGCGGTTTTCTGCGGCGTTCGGGTCACTGCTGTTCAGCAGATCGCTTTCGCCCTTGCCCATCGCCTTCAGTCGTGAAGCCGCCACGCCGTTGCTCATCAGGTAGTTGCGCACGGCCGCGGCACGGCGATCAGACAACGCCTTGTTGTAGATGGCAGAGCCCTTGGCATCGGTATGCCCGATCACGGTGAACTTGCGAGCTTCCAACTGCGGCGAGGCCAGTGCCTTGGCCAGGGTGGCCATGGTGCGCTCGGAACTGCCGGAAATAGCGGCCGAGTTGTATTCAAAATTGATCTGCATGTTGATTGATGCCGGCTTGGCCACCGGCGCCGGTGCCGGCGCGGTCGACATCGAGGCAGCACCCGGGCGCAGTGCGCGGGTCTGGCCCGGGGCTGCTGCAGGCGTGTCTGTCTTCAGGCTGTTGATGATGGAATCCACCGAAGGCGGATCCTGTGCGTCCTGTGCATACGCGCCACCGCAGGCGGCCAGCAGTGCAAGCACCAGCGCCGGGCTTAGAAGCTTGGTCGTATTCATGGTTAGTCCTCGGTCATGTAAATCAGGCCATGTCGGCCGGGAAGCCTTCCGCGCATGCCCCGCACATACCATGGGCATGCCATTGCGGCGGGCAGACGCGCGAATCCTTGTATTGCAGTCTGCACTGCGACAGGCGCGATTTCGATACCACGTTCGGCCTAGCCGGAGCCCATATCGGGCCGTAGCCTCCTGATCCGGATATCGCCGATGGGATATCGCAGTGATTATCCCCTGCGAATACGCTGAATAGGCTAATCCCGGAGCATGAATGGATGCGATGCAGCCGCCGTTGTTGGCATCGGGCATCGCCGTCGGTGGCGGGCTATCGGGTGCGGCTGTATCGGCATTCCTGCATCGCCAGCGATTGCAACGTGAAACAAACCGGCTCGCGGTCCTGCTGGAATCGGCGACATCGGTCCCATCCACCCGTTCGCCCCAGCTGGCGGCATTGCTGGCCGGCGCATGGCAACGCATCGAGGTACTCATTTCGCAAGGCGACGACAGCGCTGCGCAACGCCGGCAGATGGCGGCGGACATGGTCCGGCTGATGCACCAGAGCGACGGTGCGATGCGTGCCAAGGATCGCTTCCTGGCATCCGCCAACCACGATCTGCGGCAGCCGCTGCAGGTGATGGACCTGGCTCTTGAGCAACTGCGGCGCGAGGCCCTGGACGGCCTGCTGCTGTTGTCGCAACTCGATGCCGGAACCCTGCAAGCACATGCCATGGCCTGCGACCTGCAACCACTGTTCGCCGAACTGCTGGACGCGCAAGCACAAGCCGCGCGTCAAGCCGGGGTCGAATTGCATTGCCAGGCCGGCGCGCATGCCGTGTTCACCGATGCCGGCATGCTGGGCGGCCTGCTTGGGCGCCTGCTCGACAATGCGCTCAAGGCCGCGCCGCACGGCGGGCGGGTATTGCTTGCGGCGCGGGTCGCGGCGATTGCATCCGCATCGAGATCCGCGACAACGGCATCGCCATCGCCCCAATCCACCAACCGCGGGTGTTCGACGAAGAAACGCCAGACGACCCTGCCTGGCAACTCCTGAGTGCAGCCAAGGCCCGGCAAGCACGGGCCGTGCGCATCATGCTGTACGCGATCCCGAGTCCCGCGCTGCTGGAGGCCACGTCACGCCATGGGGCACAAGCGCTGCTGCGACCCGCCCTGCCATCGAAATTGCGCGCCCTGCTCTCGCAACGCCCTACGCCGCTGACCCTGTGCGGCACCGACTGAAGCGGCACCACGCATACAGGCTCCACTCCCTAGAAGTTACCGCAACCGCTGTTGCGCTCGGTATCGAAACAATTGGTCAGGTTCGGGCGAGAGCGTACCTTCGACCATTCGTTGGAGAGTTCATCCCCTGTCGAGGCCAGTTTCTGGTCATCAATGGACGCATTCAGCGCGCATACCGGTGCCCCCCCGAAGTTGCGGTCATACACATAGGTGTTAATGGCCTCATGGACCTGTTCGAACGGAATACCTGACAACTGTGGCAATGGGATGATCTGCAGTGCGGTCGCGTTGCCGGGCGCCTGGCTGAACACATAGTTCTTCGCGCTGGTGCCACCGTTGATCGGATAAAACCCGATCTGCGCGAAGTAGCCCGCCGGCGAAGACCATATATTGCCCGTGCCGAACACGCTCCCCACGCTATCGCCATTGCGAAAGCCGGTGACCGTGCCCGTGAAGTTCGGGTTTGGCGAACCGAGGTAGCGCACGGCCGGATCGGCAGTAAAAAACAGCATCGCAGGGGTGATGCCCAGGGTGCCGGGCATCAACTGGATACGGTACCCCGCCGCCGACGTGAACGCTCCGGTGATCGCATAGTTGCCGACATCGCTGCCGATTGTTGCGCTGGTACTGGCCGTGCCGCTGGCCACGTTGGCCGCCGTATCGCCAAGGATCGCGCCGGTTACAGTGAAGGTGAACACCGGGTTCGGCAATCCATATTCGCGACTGAAGTTGTCGAAGGTAATCATCGCCGTTGGCTGCTGGACATAGATGAAATGGTTGTCCGTGGTCGGCACGGTCACGCCGCAGCTGCCCTGGAACGCGCAGCCGTAGAGGTTGGGCAAGTTGCCGCTGCCAGCCAGGCCACCACGGGTTTCACCAACCCAGGTATCGGCCCACACCCGCCAATCACCAGAAGCGATCAGGCTGGCACCACCCAGGTTCTGCAGGCGGCCTGCGGTGACCAGGTCGATGTTGGCGCCGCTCACGTTCGAGTTCAGGGTCATGTCACCTGCGAGGTTGCGCACGACCACATCGCCACCGGCATTGATGCCATTTGCGCCGAGGCTGGCGAGTCCACCCGTCGAGGCGTCGAAGCCGATTGCCGAGACATTGCCGATCGCCAGCGCATCGACGTCCTGGAATTGGAACGCGCCGCCAGCGGAACCCGCCAGCGTGGTTGCAGCCACGTTGTTCTGTGCGTTCGCCAGCAACACGTCGCCACCCGCATTCGCCAGCAGGCTGTGCGCGGTGATGGCACCGGCGCTGGTCTGGGTGATCGAGCCACCGCTGGACAGCGCCAGCGTCCCGTTGCCCACGGCCAATGCGGCCTGGATGTCGATGCCACCGGAACCGCCGTTGTTTTGCAAAGTCAGGTTGCCGTTGCGCGAGATCGCACCCAGCACGTGGATCGCACCGGCTTGCAGGCTGCTGCCGATCACGAGTAGCGGCGCATCGATCATGGCCAGTTCGCCAGCCGATAGTGCGAAGCCGCCAGTGCCACCGCCAAGCGCGATAATGTCATTGACCCGCTCGGTGAGCCCACCATTGGCATCCACCCCGCCCGGCCGCAGGCTCACTCCGGTGCCACTGTGAACCGCACCCAGGATGTTGATCGCATCCGTGCTGCCATCGTTGCCGGCGCGCAGCATGATCAGGCTATTGCCGGCATCGACCGTGGAGCCGACCCCGAGGCTGAGGCCGGTACCGCTGCCGCCTTCACCGCTTAGGTCGATGCCTCCGCCGTTGGTGGTGATGCTGACCCCACTGCCGATCAGCAGACCACTGGAGCTGACGCTGAGACCACGCCCACGCAGGTCGATGTGACCGCTTGCGGTGGTGAACTGACCACTATCGATCGACAGACCCATGTCGTTGCCGATCCCGACCAGCGTGATCGCGCCGGATGTGGTGGTGATGCCCGAACCGTTGGCAAATTGAATGCCGCGGCCCAGCGGCGACGAGCCACTGCCACTGCTGTGGCCGCGCAGGACCACGCCACCGCCAGCACTGCCGATATCGACGCCTGACAGGCTGATGCCGTTGGCATAGCCTGTCGCGAAGCCGGCCGCCTGGTTGGACTGGCCGTACATCGCAATCAGGCCGCCATTGCTGGACAGGGATGCCTTGCTGAAGTCGATGTAGCCGCCGTTGTCATTGCCACCAGCCGAATCTGCGTTGAACAACATCTCCAGCGCGCCGCCGCCGCTGCCGATCGAGAACCCTGCACCGTAGATCGCACCCGTTGCATTGACATGCAGGAACAATGGCGAGGAGTACGCCGCGAGGATTTGCGCGCCGTTGAATTGCACATCGCCGGCATTCGCCTGCAACACGATATTGGTGCCAGTTGCGAAGGCGTTGTTGAGGTCGCCGTCCTGGATATCCGTCGTGGTCGCCGGGACTGGCCCGGTACCCACGGTGCCCTGAGTCGAGCCGTTGAGCACGGCCATCTGCGGGGCGGCAATCGTCCAAGTGCCGACCACGCCTGCAAGGGTGCCGGCATCGATGCCAATGCCGTTGAGGTCGATGCCACCACCACTGCCCGTGTAAATCGAGCCACCACCATCCACGCCGTGGGCGCTCAGGTCGCCATATACCACCAGGCTGTTGCCGGCATACAGATGGATCGAGCCGCCATTGCCACTGCTGCCGGTGTCTGCGGACAGACTGCTGCTTTCGCCAAGCACGAAGTTGTTGCGGGCAAACAGGTCGATCGAACCGCCGCCGGTCTCGCCCTGCACATTGATCGAATTACTGCTGCTCACCAGGTAGATGTTGTCGGCCGTGACGCTAACTGTGCCGCCATGGCCGGTGCTGCCATAGGCGATTGCGGAGTTGAAATCGACGCCAGCGCCAGTGAGGGAAATATTGCCACCATCGATGCCGCCACTGGCATCCAGCGTGCCGAGTCCTCTGAAAATTCCCTGTGCGTTGAACGAGATACTGCCGCCATTTCCATTCAGGCCGGACGCATTGGCATAGCCATACAGGTCGATGTTTCCGCTCGCCGTTCCCACGATGCTGCCGCCATTGGCGAATCCATGGGCATCCAGGTTCGTGGCATGGATATCCCCAGCGGAGGTGATCAGGCCGATCTGCCCGCCGTTGCCGGCGTCGGCGCTGGCATCGATGTAGCCATAGTTCTGGTTGATGCCATCCCGGGCACCGATACGGATCCGACCGCCGTTGCCGCTTACCTTGCCTCCCGACGCGAAGATATCGCCGTACAGGTTGGCATTGCCTCCAGTGGCGAGCAGGTCGATGTTGCCACCATTGCCACTCGAAATTGCGCGCGCATCGATGCGCGTCAACTCCAACGCGGCGATGCTGCCCGTCGTGGTAATGGTGATGTTGCCACCGCCTGAATAGCCTGTGGCATCGATGCTGCTGCCGACAGAAGCTGGATAGGTCGGTGCCAGCGGAGTGGGATCGTCGTTGACCAGCAAAACATTATTGCCCGAGATCAGGACGGATCCACCCGTCTGGCCGGCGCCGCTTCCCGACACGTCGATGCTGCCGTACGTGAATGGAGAACTTGCATCCGAGAAAGTGCCCGGCGCGCCCACCATGACCAGACCACCCGCCGAGGTGAGTTCAATCCTGCCGTTGACATTTGCAATTGACTGCGCGCGCAGGCTGCCACTTGCGAAGATCGCGCCACCGGTGCCACCTGCAGTCGCCGCTGTGCGCAGCAAAATCTTGCCGCCATCGGCAGTCATGGTGCCATTGCGATCCTGGATGATCGCGGAATCTATAGTGGGCGGAACGTTGATCGTGACCTGGGTCAGGCCGTCTCCGAAGTAGTCCAAGGTTACCGAGTCGCCCGCACCGAAGGCAATATTGCCGCCGTTGGCGGTAATAGCCCCACTGTTCCAGAGCGTGTTGCCCACGAAACTTAAGCCGCCGGCACCCGCAGTAATATCACCATCGTTGCGGACCTGGTGGTCCGTACCGATATAACCGTTGAAGCCGCTGAAGACGTATTTTCCAGTCGTCAGGCCATTGTTGAAATCGGCGTCGCTCAACCACAAGGTCGACGCCACCAATCCACCCACATTGACCTGCGCATTGTTGCCGAAGGTGATCCCGGCCGGATTGATGATGAACACATTGCCGTTGGAGCTCAGCGTGCCGTTGATGCTGGATGGGCTTGGCCCGTAGCCGGAGCCGATGACGCGGTTCAAGATCACGCTGCTGGCACCGAACTGCTGGTCGAACGTCACCCCATAGCCGACGCCGATGTTGAAGCTGCCCCAGTCGATGATCGCGCCCTTGGTGGTCTGGGTGATCGTCATCTGGTTGCCCACCTGAGGGCCTACCGACGCCGTCCCCGATACCACGTTCCCGTTTTGTGGCAAGTTCTGCGCCATTGCCATTGGCGCCGCCAATGCGGTGACCAGGGCCAGTGCCAGACGACGGCGACGTAGTGTGCGGATTGGCTTGCTGCTGTGCTTGGTGCGCATCGGTATGCTCCTAGAACGCTTTCTGGATCGACCAGAACAAACGGGGATTGCGGCCGCCACCATCGGTCAGGGCCGGACCGGTGTCGCGCCACGCCAGGGTCAGGCTTACCGTCACCTTGCCCGGCTTGCTCCAGTTCAGGCCCAACCCGTAACCACGCAGGCTGCGGGACGTCACCGTGTCGAACGGCCGCGGATCATGGAAGAAGTCGCCATGGGCGGCATCAAAGAACCCGAACAGCGTGGCTTCCGGACTCGCCGCATAGCGCAGTTCCGCCGTGGCCAGCCAGCCGTCATCGGCCAGCACTTCGCCAGTGGCATACGCGCGTACCGCCTTCGGTCCGCCCAGCGACAGCTTTTCGTAGGCATCCAGATTCTTGCTGGCACGTTGCAGGCCCGTGCCCAGGAACAGGCTGACCTTCGGCGCCAGATATTGCAGCCGCGCCAGTTGCATCGTGACCTTGGTGAAGCCGCCCTGGGTGCCGTAGCCGAACGGCGGCGCATCGAAGGCCGCGCTCAGCGCGTCCTTGATGTCCAGGTTGCCGCGGTACAACAACCCATTGGCGCTGGTATAGCCGCCGCCCAGCCACTTGTCGCGATTCTCAAGCGAGAACCCCAGGCCGATCCCGCGGATCCGCTTGCGGGTCTCGAAGCCCACCGCCTCGAAGCGGTCGGTCAGATCCTTGTTGTCCAGCGTGCCGCGCACGAACAGGTTGGTCGCGCGCTGGCGGATGATCGGATAACTGAACGACAGGTCGGCCACGGTGCCGGTGCCGGTCGGCTTGAGCGGCGCGAACGGCCCGCCCAGTTGGTACTGCACCCGCGCCAACCCGCCGCCGATGCGCAGGCCGCGATAGCCCACCGGGGTCTCATAGGAGATCCGCCCGAACGCGGTATGCGCGCCTTGCGCCACCATCAGCCGCAGGTCCAGGTTGTCGCCACGGCCGAACGGGCTGGCCCAGCGCATGCTGCCAGTGATGCGGTGCCGTCCCGAGTCGCGGGTGCCGTAATCGTCCAGCTCCAGGCCGTACTGCATGCGGTCGCGCTTGCTCACCTTCACCGTCAGATCGGTGGTGCCCGATGTCGCACCGTTGGAGATCGCCGACTGCGGCTTGATCCCCGGCAGGTCCGACAGCAGCAGCATCGCCCGTTCGTACTGGCGTCCATTGAGCGGCTTGCCCGGCTCCAGGATTGCCAAGGTCTTGGCGATGCGCTCGCGCTGCACCGGCGTGCCTTCGGCCACATCAATACTCACCGCGCCCAGCACGCCTTCGCTGACCGTGATCCTGACGTGCCCGTCAACGACTTCCTGCACCGGCACGAAGGCCTGCACCAGGCCGAAGCCGTGTTGCTGGTAGACCGCCACCACCCGCTTGGCCAGTTGTTCCAGGTCGGCGAAGGTCACATTGCTGCCGATCTTGTCGGCCACCGCGGCCTGCAGCTCGCTGTCCGGCACGCCGCTGGCGCCATCGAAGGCCACGCCCTTCAGCACGAAGCTGGCCTGCGCCGCCATCTTCGGCTCCGGCAACGCTTGCGCCTGTTGCGGTTGCACACCGGCCGGGGTCGCGTCTTGCGGCGCGGCCGTGGCGGGCGCGCCGTTCGCGGCGTCGGCAGGCGTGCTGTCCGTGGCGTTGGCCATGCCGGCACAGGCCAGCAGGACAGACATCGCCAGCAGGTTCATCGTCTGCGGCACGCGCCGTGTCGTTTGCATATCCATCGTGGTGGCCCTGTCGCATTCCAGGTGGGTGACGGTCTTGGTCATGCGCACGGCACACGTGTCGCCTGTTGCCTTGCCTACGGTGCCCGCGCTCACTTCACGATCCTCAGGCGCCAGTTGCCAATCAGGTTGAACGGGGCCCAATAGAAGGGGTGCGCCGTGGCCGGATCCTTCATCACCGCCAGCTGCGCAGCACGCATCGCGTCCTGCACCTGATCGCCCTTGGCAAGATCCGTGTACAGGGTCGTCATCAGCTTCTCGGTGGCCGCATCGGATACCGGCCACAGCGAGACCAGCATGGTGGAGGTGCCCGCCGACAGGAACGAGCGGGTAAAGCCCAGCACCTCGTCGCCGTCCTCCACCCGGCCCAGCCCCGACTCGCAGGCCGACAGCGCGATCATCGCCACGTTGTGCAGGTCCATGCCCAGCACGTCCTTGGCTTCCAGGTAGTTCGGCTCGCCGTTCTCGTCGGCCAGCAGCACCTTGCTGTGCAGCGGGTCCAGTGGGTCGGCCATCGCGTGTGCAGCGACGTGGACCAAGTGCGACTGCGGTGCATTGGTGCGGAAGTTGGTCAGGTTGGCCTGCGCATTGAAGAACAGCTTGGCACCCGGGAACTGCTGCGCCAGCTCGTGCACCTCGCGCTCGGCGCCGGGCAGCGGGTCGGCCACCTCCGGGTTGATCGTCGGGTTGCCGAACGCCAGCAGCTGCGCGGTGGTGGTCGGCGTGCGCTGCGCCAGCTTTGCTGCAATGCTGATCGAGGGCGCAATGGAGATCGGGTTGCGCTGGATCAGGTACTGGCCATCCAGCCGCAGCGCCTGGAACGGCAGGTAGTGCAGCGGACCGTGCGGGACAATGATGATCCGCTTGCCTGCTGGAATACCCAGTGGCGCCAGCAGCAGCTGGCCGATCTGGTCGCCGATGTTTGATGCGTTCGGGTTGAGCCGGATCAGGGTGTCGCGATACGCATCCACCAGCCGCGCCAGGTCCTTGCGCGGCAGAGCGGTGCTGAACTTCACCTCACGCACGCCCTCATTGGACAAGACCCAGGCCACCAGCCGGTCCGGCAAGTCGTGGTAGGCCACCACCACTTCATCGGGCTTGAGCATCTGCTCCAGGGTGGTGGCATCCATCGCCGCGGCGGTGTCGTTGTCGACATCGGCGCGCCCGGCTACTGCATCCAGCAACGCACGGGCGCGGCTGCGCTCGCTGATGTCGAACGCCTGCGCCGACTGGCCGAGCTTGCTGTGCATGTTGATTGCACGCTCGAACACGCTCTGCAGGTCCGAGAACAGGCCCATCTTGAACTCGTCGCTGCGGAACTTCGAGCGCGCCTTGTCGAACACGCCCAGCGCCTGGTCCAGCGCCTGCGCGGCCTGCGCGTCGTTGCCCAATGCGGCCTCGCTCTTGGAGATGCCATCCAGCGCCCAGGCGCGGTAGAAGCCTTCATCGCCCGACACCGGCGCATCCGCCAGTTGCTGGTATAGCGTCAGTGCTTCGGCCGGCTTGTTCTCGGCCAGCAGCAACCGCCCGCGGGTGCGTTGCAATTGCGCCAATTCGGCGGGTTCTGACGGCGTGGCCAGCGCGTCCAGTGTCGTGCGGGCACGCGCAAGGTTGCCGGACAGGATCAGTGCATTGGCCAGGGAGGCATCCACCAGCGGCCGGAACCGCTCGGAGCTCTCCTGCTGCGCCTGCTCGTAGCTGGCGATGGCTTCGTCATAGCGGCCCTGGCGGGTGCGCACATCGCCCAGCGTCTTGCGCGCCGGGCCATCGACCTGGGTCGGGTCCACGCCCGGATACTTCAGCGCCAGGTTGGCGAACTGTTCGGCGCGCTCCAGCTGGCCGGCATAGCTGAACGCGATCGCCAAATCGCGATAGGCCTTGCCCAGCAGGTCGGTGTTGTTGGTCGCAAGCGCTACATGCAAGGCCTTGCTCGCCGCCTGCGCGCTCTCGCGGAACTCGCCCTTCTCCGCCAGCTCCACCGCCTGGCTGCAATAGGCATAGCCGTCCAGCTTGACTGCCTCGCGTGCATACAACGCCGCACCATCGGCCGCCAGCGACAACGCAGTGTCCGCATCCTCGATCCGCTGGATCGCCGACAGCGCACGACGCGCCTCGCTCTGGATGTCCGTCGCGGCCGCCGGTACAGGTGCGGCCACTGCTTGCTGGGCAGGTAGCTGCAGCGGCGCAGACGGGCCAGGCCCCCCTCGACCTGCAAACGGACCGCCTCCGTCAGGGGCGCAATTGGCCCAGGCAGCAGGGCTGGCCAGCGTCAACCAGCAAGCACCGAATACAGCCAGCAACGACCATGCGCGATGCCTCACGCATCGACTTGAATTTTTCATCGTCCGTCCCCCTCAACGTTCGATATCTCCCGATATCGACAGATCGATAGCCATTGGTAGGGTAGTGCCGTTGCTGTCCGACCGCCTATCGACCAAATGGCATAGGCAGTCCAACTCGCCACCCCTCATTTGTCCAAACGCAATCTGCCGGCAAACCGGCCTTGGCAGGATTGGCTGCCGTCTTTACATGGGTAGCAGCAAGCGCCAAACGGCCCGGTGGCACCGGTGCAGTCGCATCAGCCGGAGACGAAGTGCCGCACCTGGCCCTCGCCGCGAACCACGAAACGCTCGATGGTCAACGCTTCCACGCCCATCGGGCCGTAGGCATGCAGGCGGGTGGTGGAAATACCGATCTCCGCGCCCAGCCCGAGCTGGCCGCCGTCGTTGAAGCGCGACGACGCATTCACCATCACCGCGGAACTTCGCGTGCCGCGCACGAAGGCTTCGGCCGCAGCCGCATCTTCGGTGACGATCACCTCCGTATGGTCGGAGCCGAAGCGGGCGATATGTGCGAGTGCTTCCGGCAGGTCGTCGACCACGCGAACGGCCAGCACCAGGTCGAGGAATTCGGCGGCGTAGTCGTCATCAGTGGCGACTGCAATGGATGCATCGAAGGCGCGCGTCGCCGCGTCACCACGCACTTCCACGGCATGCGCCTGCAATGCAGCGATTGCGCGCGGCAGGAACATGGGCGCGATCTCGCGATGCACCAGCAAGGTTTCCAACGCATTGCACACACCCGGACGCGTGGTCTTGCCATCGACCAGCAAGCCAAGCGCCTTGTCGATGTCGGCGGCGCGATCCACGTAGAGGTGGCAGACGCCCTTGTAATGCTTGATCACCGGCACCCGCGCGTGCTCGGCAACGAAGCGGATCAGGCTTTCACCACCACGCGGGATGGCCAGGTCGATCAAATCAGACAGCTGCAGCAGTTCCAGCACGTGCTCACGGGCGGTGTCGGTCACCAGCGACACCGCCGCTTCCGGCAGGCCTGCGGCGCGCAGGGCTGCATGCAGGCAGGTCGCAATCGCCGCATTGCTGGCCGAAGCCTCGGATCCGCCACGCAACAGCACCGCGTTGCCTGCCTTCAGGCACAGTGCCGCTGCTTCCGCGGTCACGTTCGGGCGCGCCTCAAAGATCATCGCGACCAGGCCAAGCGGGATGCGTTGGCGCTCGACCACAAGACCATTCGGCCGCTGCTCGCTGCGGGTAACCACACCCAACGGGTCGACCTGTGCGGCGACTTCGCGCAACGCATCGGCCATGCCCTGCACGCGCTGCGGATCCAGCGCCAGCCGATCCAACGTGGCATTGCTGGCACCGTTCGCGGCTGCTGTGGCGACATCCCCGGCATTGGCGGCCAGGATCGCGGCCTGCCCGGCCAGCAACTGGTCTGCCATGCCTTCGATCAACGTACGCCGGGTCGCGGCATCGGACAAAGCAATCGCGACCTGTGCCTGGCGTGCCGCAAGCGCCAATTCGCGCACATAACCGCTCATGCCGTCTTCTCCGAAGATAGTTGTTCCGCGCTGTTCAACAGCACCAGATCGTCGCGATGGATCATTGCTTCGTCGTAGCGGAAGCCGAGCACGGTTTCGATGTCGCGGCTGTGGCGGCCCGCAATACGCAGACTTTCGCTCGCGTTGTACTGGGCCTGCCCGCGCGCCAGCAGTTCGCCATCGAAGGAATGCACGTCCACCACGTCACCACGACGAAAATCGCCGGTTACTGCATGCACGCCACCCGGCAGCAGCGACGCCCCGCGCAGCAGCGCCGTCCGCGCACCGGCATCGACCTGCAGCACGCCCGATGCCGGCGCATGCCGCAGCCATTGCTTGCGCGCACTGATCCGATTGCCGTGCGCGGCCACCAGGGTGCCGTGCAGGACGCCTTCGCCGAGCGCCATCACGACGGCTGCATCACGGCCGCAGAACAGGGCGGTCGCAATCCCGGCCGTGGCCGCTTTGGAAGCGGCTTCCAGCTTGGTGCGCATGCCGCCAGTACCGAGCCCCCCCGCAATGCCGGCGATCGCCAACAGCGCCGGCGTCACCGTGTCCACGCGTTCAATCGGGCGCGCATCGGGATCGTGCTGTGGATGGCCGCTGTACAGGCCACCGATGTCGGTGGCGATAAGCAGCAGGTCTGCTTCGATCAGGGACGCGACCGCTGCGGCCAGGTTGTCGTTGTCGCCCAGCTTGAGTTCGTCGACAGCGACGGTGTCGTTTTCATTGACGATGGGCAGTGCGCCCAACCGCAGCAATTCCTTCAATGCAGTGCGCGCATTGAGATAGCGGCGACGGTTGCGCAGGTCGTCATGGGTCAGCAGCACCTGCGCGACCGGCATATCGAAAAACGCCTGCCAGAAGCCCATCAACGAGGCTTGCCCGAGTGCAGCCAGCGCCTGCCGCTGCACGATGCCGTTGCCGGCGGCGCCGATGCGCCCGCGTCCCGCGGCCACCGCACCGGATGAGACCAGCACGACTTCGCGCCCTTGCGCGCGGGCGCTGGTGATGAAGCTTGCAAGCCCTTGCGCATGCACGGGGTCCAGCTCACCGCTACCAGCCAGCAGGCTGCTGCCGACTTTCAGCACCGCACGCTTCCAATTGGGCAATGGTTGCGGTGCGAAGTCGGCCCTGACGTCGATCATTGCTCAGGCCACCGTGCCTTTGTCCAACCGGTCCTTGTCCAACCCGTTCCAGCGCACTATCAATATGTCTAGCCGCAGGTCGGCGGCGGCACCGGGCGAGGTGCGCGCGGCCAGGCTGGCTTCCGGCGTGCGGCCTTGGCCCGCCGAGTCGGCGGACGCAGCTGCAGCCTTGTAGGCATCGCGGAACGGCACACCGGCAATGGCGGCTTCCACTGCCACGTCGGTGGCATACATGCCGGAATCGATTGCAGCACGCAGCCGGTCTTCGCGCCATTCCAGGTTGGCCAGCAGGTCCGGCAACAGTTCCAGCGCCGCCAGACCACGACCGAAACCGTGGAAAATCGCGCCCTTGCTGGCCTGCAGATCGCGGTGGTAACCCGACGGCAGCGACAGCAGTTGTTCGATCTCGGTGCGCGCGGCGGCCACGCTGGCGTGGGTGGCTCGCATCAGTTCGATGACGTCGGGATTGCGTTTGTTAGGCATGATCGAGCTGCCGGTGGTGTATTGCGCCGGCAACGCAACGAAACCGAATTCGGCGCTGTTGAACAGTGACAGGTCCCAGGCAAGACGACGCAGGTCCAGCGTCGCGCTGCCAAGCGACTCCAATGCCGCCAGCTCAAACTTGCCACGCGACAGTTGCGCGTAAATCGGGCTGACCTGCATGCGCGCGAAGCCGAGTGCTTGGGTCGTGTGCTCGCGGTCCAATTTGAGGTTAACGCCATAACCGGCTGCGGTGCCGAGCGGATTGGAATCGATCAGCCGCAGCGTGTCGTTTGCGCGCACCGCATCGTCGATGAACGCCTCGGCCCAACCCGCCCACCACATACCCGCCGACGACACCACGGCGCGCTGGATGTGCGTGTATCCGGGCAACGGCAGATGCTTTTCGGCTTCGGCGCGATCCAGCGCAACCCTGGCGATGTCGCGCGACAGTTGTGCCACGCGGTCGAGCTTTTCCTTCAGCCACAGTCGCGTCGCGACCAGCACCTGGTCGTTGCGGCTACGGCCTGTGTGGATCTTGCGACCGGCATCGCCTAGCCGCTCGGTAAGTCTTGCTTCGATGGCGGAATGCCCATCCTCGAAACGCTCATCGAGGATGAAACCGCCACTACTGAAGTCATCCGCAAGTATCGCCAGTTCGCGCTTCAAGCCATCCAGTTCATCGATGCTGAGGATGCCGATGCGTTGCAGCCCTTGCGCATGCGCAGTGCTGGCGATGATGTCGTGCAGGAAGAATTCGCGATCCAGCACCACGTCGTCGCCGGCCAGGAAGGCCTGGATGCGCGCATCGACTCGTACACCGGGTTTTTGCCACAGCAGGTCGCTCATGCGGCGGACTCCACGTGTTGTTGCTGCAACGGAATGCCGAGGAACTCGTCCAGTCCGAACGCGATATTGAGGTTCTGCAACGCCTGCGTGGCCGCACCCTTGAGCAGGTTGTCTTCGGTCGCCACCAGCACCAGCCGCTTGCCGTCGCCACTGAGGGTGAAGCCACCAATTTCGACATGCTGGCTGCCGGCAATCCGGCTGACCCAAGGGGCATCGTCCAGCACGCGCACCAGCGGTTCGTCTGCATAACGACCGTGGTAACGCGCCAGCACTTCGCCATGGTCGAACGCAATCGATAGATGCAAGTTGACGGTAAGCGAAATACCGCGGAAATGCGGCGCAACATGCGGCATGAACTCCACCGCATGGCCCAGCCGGTGACTGACTTCGCGCTCGTGGACATGTCCGGTGAGCGCGTACGGCATCAGGTTATCGCGCAGTTTGTCGGGGTCGTTCTTGTCCGATGGCGTCGTGCCAGCGCCGGAATAGCCGGATACGCCGAAGCACGCCACCGGCCCTTCCAGCACATTCAGCATCGGCGCAATCGCCAGTTGCATGGCGGTGGCATAACAGCCCGGATTGCTGATCCGGCGCTGGCCGGAGTAAGCCTTGCGGGTTAATTCCGGCAGGCCGTAGTACCAGGAGGGATCGAAGCGAAAATCGGCAGACAGATCAATAATGATCGGATCGGCTTCGGCCTCATCGAACGCACGCACGATCTCCGCCGCCTTGCCATTCGGCAATGCAAGCACCACGGCATCCGCGCCCAGCGCCGGAAGCACTTCGTGCGATGGCGCGCTGTAGCGAAGTTCGCCGTTGTAATCGGTGTTGTGGTCGGCCACGCGCTGGCCGTCCAGCCCGCGCGAGGACACATAGGCAAGGTCGAAGCGCGGATGCGCAGCAACGAGCCGGATCAGTTCGGCACCGACATATCCGCGGGCGCCGACGATACCAAGCCGGATTGGCGCGCTGTCAGCCATTGGCCTGCTCCTTCAATCGGTGGTCAAGCGATGCATGCTCCAGCAATGTCGCCGGGCGCGTGTCGCAATGGTGGACGCAACTTGCGATCTCGGCGAAGTCATTGATGCCGTACCAGAACACCTTCCACGTCGGCTGCTTGATGCTGCCCTCGCACTCGCTCCAGTAGAACGCATTGACCTGGTTGCCGCGGCGCGAACGCCAGAACAGACGCGGGTTCTCGTCACGCATCACCTGCCACACAGCACGTCCCAGGCCTTCGCCCTGCGCATCGTCGAGCACCGCGAACTTGTCGAGGTAGGTGCCGGCGTCTTCTGCGGTCAGGATCACCGCCGCGCGGTAGTTCTCGCTGACGTAGGCGCGTTGCAGCGTGGTGCGTTCGAAATAATCGGGGGCGAGCGTGCGGCCGAACGCGGATTCGATCAGGCCACGTAGTCGCACCAGGTCAAGCCCACCCCAGGAATCAACGCTCACCACGCGCTCGCCGCGACGCACCAGCGTGCCGGAACCCTTGTGGGTGAACAGCTCCTTGGCAAGTTCCGCGGGCTTGGTGATCGACACCGACGATGCCAGCGGCAGGCCGTCCAGCAGGTCCTTGATCTGCTCGATCTTGAGCCGCATGCCGCCGTCGATCCACGACTGCTGCATCAGATGTTCGTACTCGGTCGACAGGTTGATCGAATCGATCACCTTGCCCTGCTCGTCCAGCAATCCGCCGGTACCGGTCAGGAACACGATCTTGTAAGGCTGCAGCACCTGCACCAGTTCGTTCGCGGCGAAGTCTGCGTTGAGGTTGAGGATCTGCCCGCCAATCGTTTCGCCCAACGATGCGATCACCGGGATCGAACCGGCCTGCAGGCTGGCCTGGATCGGCGCCAGGTCCACCCGCTTCACTTCACCCACCAGGCCAAAGCGCTCGCGGTCGAGATAATCAGCTTCGAACACGCCCGAGACAATGCTGGTCGCGCGCGCATCGCTAGCCTGCAGGGCCTCGACCAGTTTGAGGTTCTGCGCATGGAACACGCGACGCACGATGGCCAGCGCTTCCGGCGAGGTCACCCGCAGGCCATCGATCGTCTGCTTCTCGATGCCGGCCGCGGACAGTTCCACATCGAGCTGGGGGCCGGCGCCGTGGATCACGATCGGCGTCAGTCCCACGTCCTGCAGGAACGCCAGCGATGACACCAGTGCATCAAGGTCATCGCGCAGCACCGCGCCACCGACCTTGACCACCGCGAAGCGGGCGGCATCAAGTTGCGAGAAGCGTTTCAGATACTGGCTGATTTCCTTGGCACTGCCCATGCTCGACAGCAATCGAACAATCGTCTGCCGGGTCTGCGGGTCATGCACGCTGTTCGGGTTCAACATCGGCGTCATGGCGCGGGGTTTCCAAGCATGTGGGTGATCGAGTCGGCATAGCGCCGCAGTTGTTCCAGCGCCACCCATTCGTCTGCGGTATGCGCCTGTGCAATTTCGCCGGGACCGTAGACAAGCGCGGTCAGGCCGGCCTGTGAGAACAATGAAGCTTCGGTCCAGAAATCCACCGCTTTGCCGATTGGCAGTCCCAGCGCATCAGCGAGGTCGCGCGCTTCCAGCCGACGGTCTTCTGCTGCCGCCACATCGCCAGATGGCAACGATGGGCCACGGAAGGTTTCCTGGTAGCGCTCCAGCGCACCGACGCGCGCGCAGCCGCCGAAACGCTCGTGCAAGCCGTCGATGTCCTGCGAGGGTAACGGCCGGAATCCAAACCGCACTTCCGCGCTTGGCGCGATCATGTTGGCCTTGATCCCGCCTTCGACCTTGCCGATGTTGAATCGCAAGCCAGTCAGACCACCGAAGCGCGACTTGGCCTCGGCTTCGACCAGCGCAAGCGCATTGCTGCCCCAATGCATGACCTGGTGCAAGGCATTTGCCTGCAACGCATTGGCGCTGGACGCATGCCCCACCTCACCCTTGAAGCGCAGCAGCACCGAGCTGATGCCGCGATGCGCCAGTACTGCCTCGCACATTGTCGGCTCGGCGACGATGGCCTCGGTGAAGCCATGATCGAGCGCAAGGGCATTGCTCTTCAGGAACGCTGCAATGCAACGCGGATCATTGGCTTCCTCGTCGCTGGAAAACAGGAATGCGGCATCACCGCTGGTCACGTTCGCTGCTGTGATCAAACCGGCGGCTGCGCCCTTGATGTCACAGGCGCCCAAGCCAATCGCCCGGTCGCCGCTCACGCGCAGAACGTGCGGATCGGCACTCCATGCCTCCGACGACGGCACCGTGTCCAGATGCACATTGAACAACCGCCGCGGCGTGCCGCGCACGGAGAATAGCGACACAGCGCCATCGCCATGATCGGTGACTTGGATACGGAAGCCGGGCAGATTCGCGCGGATGTAATCGAAGATCCCGCCGGTCCCGATCAGGCGCGGCGGGTTGCGGGTGTCGAACGCCACCAGCGCTTCGAGGTGGCGCAGCACGTCCGGCAGCAGGTCACTCATTGGTATTTCCGATGACCTGCTGGCCGTTTACCTGCGGGCCATTCACTTGAGCCCAAAGCGTGCTGCTCATGCCGAATAGCTTGATGAAGCCCTCGGCTTCCTCCACGCCCCAGTCCGCGGACTGTGCGTAGGTCGCGCCCTTGGAATTCAGGATGTGCGGTGAGCGCACGGCCACCGCATCGACCCGCCCGCCATTGGTGCGCAACACCACTTCGCCGTTGACCATGCGCTGCGATGAGGCCAGGAACGCTTCCAGGTCGGTCTTCAGCGGGTCATGGAAGAAGCCCTCGTAAACCAGCTCGACCCACTTGCGCGCGACATCCGGCTTGAAGCGGTTTTGTTGCTTGGTCAGCACCGCTTCCTCAAGCGCGCGATGCGCTACCAGCAGTGCGGTCAGGCCGGGCGCCTCGAACACGATCCGCCCCTTCAGGCCAATCGTGGTGTCGCCGGTGTACAGGCCACGACCGACGCCGTATTGCGCGAACATGATGTTGAGTTTGGCCAGCAGTTTGTCACCGGGCATAACCATGCCGTCCAGCGCCACCGCCTCGCCGCCGACGAAACGCAACGTCGCCTGCATCGCTTCGGTCGGCCATTGTTCGCGGCGTGCGCACCAGCCGCGTGCGCCATCGCCCGGCGCTTCCCAGCTGTCGATCTCGGCGCCGGACATGGTAAGGCCCAGCAGGTTCTCGTTGATCGTGTACTGCTTCTGCTTGCTGCGGATGCCGAAGCCCCGCGCCTCCAGGTAGGCCTGCTCGTACGCGCGGGTCTGGGTGTGCTCTTTCTGGATCTCTCGGATCGGCGCAATGATCTGGTAATCGCCGCTGGACTTGACGGCCAGGTCGAAGCGCACCTGGTCGTTGCCCATGCCGGTGCAGCCATGCGCGATGACCTTGGTGCCCAGGTCGTTTGCACGCGCCAGCGCCGCATCGACGATCAGGTAACGGTCGGACACCAGCAACGGGTACTGCCCCTGATAGCCCTCGCCGGCCCAGACGAACGGCTTGACGAACCCGTCCCAGATCGCAGGGCCGCCGTCAATGGTGATGTGCGAAGCAACGCCGAGTTCCGCGGCGCGCTGTTCGATGAAGGCACGCTCGTCGGCATCCACGCCGCCGGTATCGGCGAATACGGTATGCACGTTCCAGCCGGCTTCCTTCAGGTAGGGCACGCAGAAACTGGTGTCGAGGCCGCCGGAAAAGGCGAGGACGATATCTTGGTTGCTGGTGGTGGTCATGGGAGTCTCTGTGGCGACTTCCCTCCCCCGCTTGCAGGGGAGGACTGGGCTGGGGGCGATGGGATGCAAGCGTGCCCCCATCCCGGCCTTCCCCCGCGTGCGGGGGAAGGAGCAAAGCAAATGCAGGCTACTGCTGAATCAGCGCGGCCATGATCGCCTTCTGCACATGCAGGCGATTCTCGGCTTCGTCGATGGCAAGGCAGCGCGGCGAATCCATCACTGCGTCGGTCGCCTTGACGTTGCGGCGCAGCGGCAGGCAATGGCTGAACACGCCATCGTTGGTCAGCGCCATCTTGGCTTCGTCGACGATGAAATGCTGGTAATGATCGCGAATGGGCTTTTCCGGTGCCCAGTTACCGAAATAATGCAGCGCGCCCCAGCTCTTGGCGTACACCACGTCGGCGCCGGCGTAGGCGCTTTCGATGTCGTGGCTGACTGCCAGCGAGCCGCCGCTTTCGGCCACGTTCTGCGCCGCCCAGCCCATGTAGCGCTCGTCCAGGATGTAGGCCGGCGTCGGGCACAGCAAGGTCACGTCCATGCCCATGCGGGTAGCAATCGTCAGCGCGGAGTTGGCGACCGCAGTGTTGAGTGGCTTCGGGTGGTAGGTCCAGGTCAGCACGTATTTCTTGCCGCGCAAGTCGGTGGTGCCGAAGTGCTGTTGCAATGCCTGGATGTGCGCCAGTTCCTGGCAGGGATGGGTGATCGTCTCCATGTTGATGACGGGTACTGGCGAATATTTCGCGAAGCTGCGCAGCACCAGGTCCTCGCGATCACGCGACCAGTCGACGAACTTCGGGAACGCGCGCACGCCGATCAGGTCGACATAGCGACCCAGCACCTTGGCCACTTCGGCAATGTGCTCTTCGGTATCACCGTCCATCACCGTGCCGAGTTCGAACTCGATCGGCCATGCATCCTTGCCCGGCTGCAGCACGATGGCGTGGCCGCCGAGGTGGAACGCGCCCAACTCGAAGCTGGTGCGGGTGCGCATCGACGGGTTGAAGAACACCAGCGCAATCGATCGCCCTTTCAATTCGTCACCCAGTCGCAAACGCTTGAACATGGCCGCACGCGCCAGCAAGGCATCCAGGTCGTCCCTGCTCCAATCCTGCGTATTCAAGAAGTGCTTCATTGCAGCCTGTGTCATGAGTGATCCTGGTCCTTTGCCGCTCCTGCGCATCTTGCGCCTGCGACATTCGTGCATCCATGCACGTCAAAAACGAAAAAACCCAGCACGCTGGCTGGGTTCGGAAGTTTGCGACAACAGTGTTGCGCTCCGGCTACCCAGCGTGAGGTGAGGTTTCCGGTCGGCGCGCACGCGAGGTCATGCCCGATGCCATCCGGGCACTGTTTGCGTGGCGCGTATAGAGGTGCATGTTCATCAGGCGCGCATGCTCGCATGCTGTCCACACCCGCGCAAGCAGGTTCCGGGGGAACTCAGCGATCCTGGCTGGGCTGCGGGGTGATCGACACCCGCACGCGCAACCGGTTGCCGGGGTCGCGCGCCATCCGGGTGCGGAACTTGCTGCCCTTGTAGTCATAGTCCACGTCATAGGCGATCGGCCTGCGGAACTCGCGGACCACCGGCTGCATCCGGCAGTTCTCCACCCCGTCGTCATCGCCCCCGGACGATCCGACGCCCAGCCGCTGCTTGACCGCGCCGACCACGCGCGACAGGCCCGTGCCAGAGGACGGCTGCCTGGTCACGTCGCAGACCTGTTCCATCCGCGAAGTGCGCAATATCTGATAGACCGGATCCACGTCCAGCACCTGTGCATAGTCGTAGCGCACGTTCTCCTGCGGAATTACCATCTCGGGTGAGGCGTCCTGCGCATGCACGCACGGCACCACCAACAGCAGGACTGCGGCGGCAAGGATGGCCTGTAGAACCGGGGTGCGCGACGACATGGCGCAAGTCTAGCGATGCGTGGGCTACAGGGGATGAATCACCGCTGTCATGGCATTGTCCTGGCACGGGCGCGGCGCGGGGTTGGCATGGGTATGGGCATTGGCCCGTTACAATGCGCAACCACCTGCACCTGCCGCCATGAGCCTGCATCTCTACAACACCCTGACGCGGCGGATAGAGCCGTTCGCGCCGCTCGACCCCGCCTCCCCGACCATGTACCTGTGCGGGCCGACCGTCTACAACTACGTGCACATCGGCAACGCGCGCGGGCCGGTGGTGTTCGGCGTGCTGGCCGCGCTGCTGCGCCGCCGTTACGGCGGCCTGCGCTATGCGCGCAACATCACCGACGTCGACGACAAGATCAACGCGGCGGCCAAGGAACTCGGCTCGCCGATCACAACGATCACCGACAAGTACGCGGCGGCCTATCGCGAAGACATGGCTGCGCTCGGCGTCGCTCCACCGGATCTCGAGCCGGAAGCCACCGCGCACATCCCGCAGATCATCGCGATGATCGAGCGCTTGATCGCTTCCGGCCACGCCTATGCGGCCGAAGGCCATGTGCTGTTCTCGGTTGGCAGTTTTGATGGCTACGGCAAGCTCTCGCGCCGCGACCCGGACGAGATGCTGGCTGGCGCGCGGGTGGAGGTGGCGCCGTACAAGCGCAATGCCGGCGACTTCGTGCTGTGGAAGCCCTCGACCGATGACCTCCCCGGTTGGGACTCGCCCTGGGGCCGCGGGCGCCCGGGCTGGCACATCGAATGCTCGGCGATGGCCGAGGCGCACCTGGGCTCGACCATCGATATCCATGCCGGCGGCATCGACCTGCAGTTCCCGCACCACGAAAACGAAATTGCGCAGAGCGAATGCGCGCATGGCGGCGTGCCGTTCGCGCGCTGGTGGCTGCACAACGGCATGCTCAACTTCGGTGGCACCAAGATGAGCAAGTCACTGGGCAACATCGAAAAGGTCCACGACCTGGTGCTGGCGCACCCGCCGGAAGCATTGCGGCATGCCCTGCTCTCCGCGCATTACCGGCAGCCACTGGAATGGTCGGACACGCTGATCGAACAGAGCGTGCGTACCTTGGACCGGCTGTACGGCACCTTGCGCGACCTGGTCGATGTCGATGCGCATGCGGTGATCCCTGCCGGCATCGATACCGCGCTGGACGACGATCTCAACACTCCGCAGGCGATGGCCGAACTGGCCCGCATCGCCGGCGAAGCGCGCAAAGCCACCTCGGATGACGACAAACGGCGGCTGAAGTCGGAATTGCTGGGTGCAGGCCTGGCATTGGGTTTGTTGCAGCAGACGCCTGCGGAGTGGTTCGCACGCGGCGCTTCCGGCGATGACGATGCGCGCATCCATGGACTCGTCGACGAACGTGCTTCCGCCAAGCAGGCTCGCGACTTCGCTCGCGCCGATGCGATCCGCCAGCAACTGGCCGACGAAGGCATCCTGCTGGAGGACACGCCACAAGGCGTCAGGTGGAAGCGGACATGAGCGATTCGCCATTCCCCCTCGAACCCACTCCCGCCGACGCGCAACGCGTGATCGCCGAGGAGTTCGCGTTTTTCGGCGATTGGTCCGAGCGCTACCAGTACCTGATCGACCTCGGCCGCAAACTGCCGGAATTCCCGGATGCGTGGAAAACCGAGGAGCACCGCCTGCTCGGCTGCCAGTCGATGGTGTGGATCGTTCCCTCGGGTGACGCAAGCCGCTTGGATTTCGCAGCCGCAAGTGATTCAGTGATCGTCTCCGGCCTGGTCTTCCTCGCCCTGCGCGTGTACTCCGGGCGCAGCGCGAGTGAGATCGTTGCCACCGAGCCGGATTTCATTAGTGCGATTGGCCTCGCCAAGCACCTGTCACCAACCCGCAGCAACGGATTGACCGCGCTGCTGGCCCTTATTCAGGAGCAGGCACGAGGCGCGCTGGCCACATGAGCGGGGCGCCGCCGGGCGAGGCTGCCGACGCGACACTGACGATGTCGCCAGCGGGTGTTCCCGGGTTCCGCTGGCTGCTGCTGTATCGCATCTGCACGTTGATGTCCTACCAGATCGTGGCGATCACGGTGGGTTGGCATATCTACGAACTCACCGGCGACCCGTGGTCGCTGGGCCTGGTCGGCCTGGCTGAGGTCATCCCGTATTTCTGCGTGGCGCCATTCGCCGGGCACCTGGTCGATACCCTGCCGCGGCGCAAGCTGGGCGCAGCCGCCTGCATTGGACTGGCATTGAATGCAGGCGCGTTGGCGCTGATCACCGCGCATCAGGTGGGAGTGGACCACCTGTGGGCTATCTACCTGGCCATCGCGGTCGGTGGCATCGGACGTTCCTTCCTGGGACCGGTCTACAACGCATTATTCGCGCGTGCACTCAAGCGCGAGCAGTTCGCTCGCGGAGCAAGCATGGGCAGCGTGGTGTTCCAGACTGGCATGGTGATCGGCCCGGCGGTTGGTGGCGTGCTGATCGGAGTGATCGGCAAGTCCATGACCTATGGCTTGGCAGCAGCGTTCGCGATTGCCGCAGCGGTCGCGCTGCTGCGCATGCCAGTCACAGAACCCCCGCTGCAACTGCAACGCGGCCCGGTGCTGGCCAGCATTGGCCAGGGCTTGCGCTTCGTGTTCGGCCACCAGATCCTGCTGGGCGCACTCGCACTGGACATGTTCGCAGTGCTGTTCGGTGGCGCCATTTCGCTGGCGCCTGCCTTCATCAAGGACGTGCTGCACGCTGGTCCGGAAGCACTTGGCGTCCTGCGCGGGGCCCCTGCAATTGGTTCGGTGGCGGTGGCCATGGTGTTGTCGCGCTGGCAGCTGCGGGCCAACGCTGGCCGGATCATGCTCGCAGCGGTGGTGGGCTTCGGCGCCTGCATGATTGGTTTCGGCCTGAGCACGGTGCTGTGGCTGTCGGCCAGCTTCCTGCTGCTGTCGGGCGTGTTTGATGGCATTTCGGTGGTGCTGCGTTCGACCGTGCTGCAATTGGCCACGCCGGACGAGATGCGCGGGCGGGTGTCGTCGGTCAATGGCTTGTTCATCAGTTCATCGAACGAACTGGGCGCGTTCTATTCCGGTTCGATGGCGCGCCTGCTGGGACTGGTAACGTCGGTCGTGGTTGGCGGCTGCGTGACGATTGGTATTGTCGGCATCACCGCCTTGAAAGCACCGAAGCTGCGCCGGCTGGACATGCGCGACCTGCAGTAAGGAATAGTCACGGGTGACCCTCGTGATCCATGCACCCGATCAATGCCGACTATGCACAGGCGGCGAATTCGGTCAGCGGCCTGGGGTGTGCGAACAGGAAACCCTGCCCGACCCGGCATTTCAGTTCGCGCAGCGCATTGCGCTGGACCTCAGTCTCGATGCCCTCGGCAATCACCTCCATCCCCAACGACCCGGCCAGTGCCAGGATCGCGCGCACCACTGCGGCGCTGCTGCCAGCCAAGTCCGGCTGCAGGTCGGCCACGAACGAACGATCGATCTTGAGCGCGTGCAATGGAAACTTGTGCAGGTAGGACAATGAGGAATAGCCGGTACCGAAATCGTCCAGCATGGTCAGCACGCCGGCATCGCGCAGCCGGAACATGGTGGTCCTGACCTGTTCCGGATTGTCGATCAATGCGCCTTCGGTAATCTCGATGCGGATCCGCTGCGGCGACACCTTGTAGGCATCGATCAGTTCCAGCAGCTGCTCAGCCAAACGCGGCGAGCGGAAGTGCCGCGGCGAGACATTGATGCCCACGTATCCGTGCTGGTTCTGCAGGTGGGCCAGTTGGCTGCACACCGTCTCGAACAACAACCAGTCGATCTGCTCGATGCTGCCCGCATCTTCCGCCCGGCTCAGGAAATCGCACGGCAGCAGCAGTCCGCGCTTGGCATGGTTCCAGCGCAGCAACGCCTCGTAGCCGATCGACTCGCCGTCTTCCAGCCGCACGATCGGCTGCAGGTAGGGCTCGAATTCGTCATTGGCGATCGCACGGCGCAGATCGCTTTCCATGTCCAGCACCAGCAAGGCTTCTTCGTGCAGTTGCTGGTCGAAGACTTCATGGCGTTGCCGGCCATGTGCCTTGGCGCGATACATCGCCACGTCGGCATCGCGCACCAGTTCCTCGGGCTGCTGGTAGCGTGGATCCGAAAGGGTGATGCCGATGCTGGCCGAGGTGTAGATGTCCTTGCCACCGATCCGGATCGGGTCGGCCAGCGATGCAATGACCTGGTCCGCGATCCGGCATGCATCGTCGATGCCGTGGATCGATTCGAGCAGGATCGTGAACTCATCGCCACCCAGCCGCGCGACCAGATCGCCCGAGCCGATGCAGGCAGAGATGCGACGACCGGCTTCGATGAGGAGTTCATCACCCACCGGATGACCGACCGAATCGTTGACGACCTTGAATCGGTCCAGGTCCATGAACAGCAGTGCGAACGGGCGGGAAGGATCCAGCTGATAGCGCTCCAACACCTGAGACAGCCGCTCCAGCAAGGCCGCGCGGTTGGGCAGGCCGGTCAGCGAGTCATGCATGGCCTGGTGCTTGAGCCTGGACTCGACCTTCTCACGCACTGCGATCTGGGTATGCCGTTCGGTGTTCGCATGCTTGAGTTCGCGTGTACGTTCCTCGACCCGCAGTTCGAGTTCCGCGTAGGCGAGCTGCAGCCGCTCCTGCACCTGCTTGCGCTCAAGAGCTGCAGCAATATGGTACGACGCGAATGACAGCACTTCCTGGTCTTCCAGCGTGTAGCTGCGTTCGGGGACGTAGCTCTGGACCACGATCAAGCCCAGGCAGCGCCCATCCAGCAGCAGGGGCACCCCCAGCCACCATTCCGGCGAAGTACCGAACACGATGGTCTCGCCTGCATCGATCAACACCTGCAACTGCGCGGCAGTGGACAGAAGTGGCTCACGGGTTCGCATCACATACTCGCTGATCCCCTTGGTCAGGTAGCGGGGAATCAATATTTCGTCCTGCTCATCCACGGCGTAGGGGAATTCCAGCATGTCGCCTTGCTCGTTGAGCAGCGCGATGAAGAAATTGCGGGCGTCCACCAAATCGCCCATGACCTGGTGCACGCCGGCATAGAACTCATCCAGGCTGCCGTGTACGCTCGCGAGTTCCGCGATCCGGAACAACGCCGCCTGCATGCTCTGGCTGCGCTCGCGTTCGGACGCTTCCTTGCGCAACTCATCATTGACCCGGGCAAGCTCCTGGGTGCGCTTGTGGACCTCGCGTTCCAACCTGTCCTGGGTTTGTTTGCGGGTCAACGCGGTCAGCACGTGCTGGGCCATGAAGGTCAGCAGCGCCACATCGTCGTCCCGGAAGCGGTGTGCGTTGTCATAACTTTGCACCACGACCGCCCCGCGCACCTGCTCGTCTTCGATCATCGGCACGCCGAGCCAATGCACGCTTTCGCCGCCAAGGCGCGGATCGACTACCAGGCCAAGGCGTTCGCGCAACTCCTGGCTGCTACCGAGCAACGGCTGGCCAGTGCGCAGCAATGCCAGGGTCAGGCTGTTCGGGAACTCGGAGAACGCGAGTACCTGGCCTTCCAGCAGCGAATTCGGCGTCACGGAATCGGCGTAGTACTGCACGCGCATCACGCCGGAGTCGCCATCGGCCATCACGATCAACAGGTTTTCGGCATAGGTCAGGCCGCCGCAGATCGCATGCACCTGGGCCAGCATGTCGTGGATGTCCAGGTTGGCATCGGCCAGGCTGGCAATCGCGTACAGGGCCCGTTGCAGCTGCTCGTGGCGCTCGGCAGTGACCAGCGAGGCCTGCAACTGCTCGACCCGCAGCAGGCGCACCATTCGCATCCGCACGATCTCGAGCGGCTGCGCCAGCGTATTGCGCAATGCGTCCGCGTCGCCGGCGAAGTCGAATGCCAGCACCTGGTCACCCGTCAGCGGCATCGAGACGAAGGTGCCTACGTCACGCATTGGATCCTGCAGATCAGCATGCGAGTCCGGGGCCGATCCATTTCCTGCCACGGCATCGATGCGGACATTGCCGCAGCCAGGGATCGCGTCCAGCATCGCGATCACGGCATCAGCAAGGGCGCGTGGTGTCTCGGCCTGCAACACGGCCAAAGGCAGTTCCATACCGGCCACGCGTAATGGGAACGCCGTCAACGGCGACTGATTCCTGCTGGTATCGCTGGCAAACAGCGTCATGCAGATCCCCCCTGTGGCCGAGCCTACACCTCTCCCGTGACTGTTGGAATGCCCATGAAAAAACCCCGCCGAAGCGGGGTTTTTGGGGGCTTGCCAAGGCATTGAGCCGTCGCGAGCGATGGCCAGCTGGGCGAGTGCAGCAGGCTCAGTCGCCCATCTGCCTCTGCATATGCTCCCAACGTTCCTGCGCGTCGATCGTCCGCTCGGCAGTCAGGCGCGCTTCCATCCGGTCAAGCCCGATATCCTCACCGGTGTCGACGCAGTAGCCGTAATCGCCGTTGTCCAGGCGCTTGAGGGTGCTGTCGATCTTGCCGATCAGCTTGCGGTACCGGTCGCGGGTACGCAGTTCCAGCGAGTTTTCGGTCTCACGGGTGGCACGCTCGGCTTCGTCGCCGACATCGCGTACTTCGTCCTTGAGGTTCTCGATGGTCTGTTTGGATTCCTCGACCAGGTCGCCGCGCCAGCTGAGCAATCGCTGGCGGAAATACTCGAGCTGCAACACGCTCATGTATTCCTCGTCGGCACCCGGCTTGTAGCCGTTCGGCACGATAGGACGGCCGTTGGTAACGTCGGTTCGGTACGGCACGACCTTGAACTTGCCCTTGGGCACCGGCACCGACGGCCTGCCGACCACCGCCACTGCAACCTTGCCGGGCTTGCGCGGTGCGTTCTGCGCGCTGGAGACCACGACGGCCTTTGGCTGAGCTGCTGCGTGCTTGGAAGACTTGCCTGATCTGCCAGTTTTAGCGGATTTACCGCTCGATGCCGGCTTTGCAGCCGGCGCAGGCGCGGCCTTCTTGATGGCTACTTCCTTCTTCGCCGGTACCGGCTTTTTCGCAGGAGCAGCCTGTTTGGCCACCACTACCTTTTTGGCCGGTGTCCCGCTCTTGACGGGTGCAGCCTTCACGGGAGCCTGCTTGGCGGGCGCAGCCTTCTTCGCGACCACTTTCTTTGCTGCGGGCTTTGCGGGCTTAGCGGGGGGCGTCGGCTTCTTGGCGGCTGCTGGCTTCTTCGCAGGCGCAGCCTTGCTGGCGGCCTTCTTCGCAACGGCCTTCTTCGCAACGGCCTTCTTCGCAACGGGCTTCTTCACAGGCGCCTTGGCGGCCTTCGGGGCCGGCTTGGCGGCCTTTTTCACTGGTTTTTTCGCTGCCACGAACAGATATTCCTCATGTCCCCTTGAGGGGGGAAAGCGCGCTGTTATACCCTGATGGGCACACAGCAGCAACCGCGCCAGCCTGTGCAAGGTGCCGTGCACACCCCGTGATCGATCAATTGCTCATCGCGCTTCTGCGCGGATACAAGCGTTTTATCAGCCCCCTGCTTGGCACCCGCTGCCGGTTCGTCCCGACCTGTTCCGAGTATGCGATGCAGGCCATCACCCGCTTCGGCGCAGTCAAGGGCAGCTGGCTTGCGCTGCGGCGCATCGGCCGCTGCCACCCTCTGCATCCGGGTGGCCACGACCCGGTCCCACCTTCAAAAGACAGCCCATGAACTCGACACTGATCGTCAACGCCCGCCTGGTCAATGAAGGCCGCGAGTTCGACGGCGACCTGCGTTTCAAGCACGGCCGCATCGAGCAGATCGGAAGCGGCCTGACCGCCCGCGATGGCGAACACGTGGTGGATGCCTGCGGCCGGCGCCTGCTACCGGGAATGATCGACGACCAGGTGCATTTCCGCGAACCCGGCATGGAATACAAGGCCGACATGGCGATCGAATCCGCCGCAGCGGTCGCCGGCGGGTTGACCAGCTTCATGGACATGCCCAATACCAACCCGCCAACCCTGAACCGCGACGCGCTGGAGGACAAATACCGCCGCGCCAGCGGACGCTGCCGCGCCAACTACGGGTTCTACATGGGCGCGAGCAACGACAACCTGGCCGATGTTCGCGTGATCGATCCGAAAGCCACGCCCGGCGTGAAGGTATTCATGGGCGCATCGACCGGCAACATGCTGGTGGACAACCCGGACACGCTGGACGGGATTTTCCGTGACACTCCGGTACCGATCATCACGCATTGCGAAGACACGCCGACCATCGACGCCAACCTGGCGCTGTTCAAGGCGAAATATGGCGACGACATCCCGGTCGAGTGCCATCCGGACATCCGTTCGCGCGAAGCCTGCATCAAGTCCACCCTGCTCGCGCTGTCGCTGGCGCGCCGCCACGACACCCGCCTGCATGTGCTGCACATCTCCACCGCCGACGAACTGGCGCTGTTCGAACAAGGTCCGCTGATTCGCGCCGATGGCAGCCGCAAGCGCATCACCGCCGAAACCTGCGTGCATTTCCTGCGCTTTGCGCGCGAGGACTACGCGCGCCTGGGCAACCTGATCAAGTGCAACCCGGCGATCAAGGACGCCAGCGATCGCGATGCCCTGATTGCCGCGTTGGGCGATGACCGCATCGATGTGCTGGCCACCGACCATGCCCCGCATACGCTGGAAGAAAAAGCGCGGCCCTACGCCAGTGCACCGAGCGGCCTGCCGCTGGTGCAGTTCGCGCTGAACGCGGCGTTGGAACTGGTTCATGAGGGCAAGTTGACCACCGCGCAGGTGGTGCAGAAATTCGCGCACGCACCCGCGCAGTTATTCGATGTCAGTCAGCGCGGCTTCCTGCGCGAGGGCTATGCGGCCGACCTCGTGCTGATCGACGACACGCCCTATACCGTGCAGCGCAGCGACGTGCTCAGCAAATGCGGCTGGTCGCCATTCGAAGGCACCACCTTCCACAGCCGGATCGCGGCGACCTGGGTCAACGGACATCTGGCCTGGGACGGCGCGGCATTGTTGGGCGAACCGATCGGCCAGCGTTTGCAGTTCGACCGATGAGGGGTTCACTCGCCAGCATGTTCCTGCTTGGCTTGGCGCTGACCCTGGCCTCGCCCTTACCCGCGCAACAACGCACGGAGACGGCGCTACCACCGCCGACCACACTGCGTGATGCCGCCGACGTGCTCGGCATTGTGTTCCCGACGTCGGTGTCGCAAGGGGCAATGGTGATCGGCAAGGTGCCAACTGGCAGCGTAGTGCGCTTTGCCGACCGCAGCCTGCTGGTCACGCCGTATGGCAGCGTGGTGTTCGGCGTGGGCCGCGATGAACAAGGGCCGCTGCAGGTCAGTGTGCAGGCGCCGAATGCGCCGGCGAAAATCATCTCGATTGCCGTGACTTCGCGTGACTGGCCGATCGAGAACATCAATGGCGTGCCACCGGCCACGGTGAATCCGTCCAAAGCCATCGCCGAGCGCATCGCAAGCGAACAGGCACGCGTGTCGGCCGCCCGCACCCGCGACGACGACCGCACTGGCTTCGCGCAGGTCTTCATCTGGCCCGTGCAGGGACGGATCAGCGGTCGCTTCGGCAACCAGCGCGTGTACAACGGCACGCCGAAATCCCCGCACTCAGGCATGGATATCGCGGTCACCACCGGCACGCCGGTGAAGGCGCCCGCCGATGGCGTGATCACCTTCGCCGACCCCGGCCTCTACCTCACCGGCGGCACCGTGGTGCTGGACCACGGCCACGGCATCAGCAGCAATTTCCTGCATCTGTCCAGGATCGACGTGAAAGTCGGCGACAGCGTCAAACAGGGCGACGTGATTGCGGCGGTGGGCGCCACCGGACGCGTTACCGGGCCGCACCTGCACTGGGGCATGTCGTGGTTCGAGACCCGTATTGATCCGCTGCTGGTGCTTGAGCGCAGCCAATCGCCGTAACTGGGCTATCTGACCAAGTGCCGATGGCGCCTACCGCCGCGTGTTCGCTCCGCGGCTCGAAATGCCGCTTCGCGAGCACCCGACGGTCTCGCCGTCGAAAAGCCTCTAGACGTTTTTCCCGCCCACCGAGGCCACCGCATCATGCGGATGCAGGCTCTCGTGATGCGCCACCCGGATTGTCCAGGCGCTGACCCGCGCGTCACCAGACATGGCATGTGCGATCCGGCGTGCGGCGTCTTCGCAAAACATCAGGTTGGCGGCATTGAGCGCGGCGAATGCCATCTCGTCCTCGCGCTTGACCGCGGTCTGCACCGGCGTGGCGATAACAGCTTCCACAGCATCCACCAGCGACTGCAACGGCAGTTCGTGGAAAGAAGGTTTCAACTCGACGTGAACCTCGGCGCGACTACGCTGCGCATGCGGGGTTGCAGCCATGCCGCGTTCGGAAGTGAGCCAGTCGCTGACCGCCGCATTCGACAATGCATGCGTGCCGGCGAAGTCCTCGCTGAAGCGGCGCGCGTTCAATTCACGCGACAGCGCCGCGGAAGCCGGGCAGGTGCTGGAATATTCGATGCTGAAGTCCACCGCCAATTGCAGGTGCCCGTCGCATAGGGTCGCTTCGACCGTGACCGGATACCGCTTCCAGCCCGCGTTGTTGCTGGAAAGTGCCTTGCGAAGCAACAGGTGGTCATAGCGCAGGGTGAGCCGTGCGGCGCTGGACAGGCCTTGCTGCGAGGCAATGCAGGCATCCAGCAGGTGGCGCAGGCCCGGCGCACTCAACGCTTCGCCCGCCAGGGACTCCTGCAGCAGCATGTACAGGCGCGACATGTGGATCCCACGTGCCGACGAGTCCTGCAGGTCGACCGCGACATCGACCCGCGCTGGTACCTGCATCGCCTGCCCGGCTGAGTCCGGTAGGCGGATGGGCAGGCAGATGCCCTCCATGCCGACCCAATCCAGCGCACGCGCCAGTGCAGGCTGATCGGCGGCGACATCAGGCAATGCTGGATCAGGATTCGGGTGCGAGTGCGCCGGGACGGCGGACGAGGAAACGGAATCTGTCATCGGCGCATTGTACCGAGGCGCATCCCAACGTCCGCGCAACGCGGCGTTCCGTTCGCAAGCCTACCTACTGAGCATTACTTGCGTGCCGCGCGCCACGCCCTGGCCAGTGCCGACAGGCGCGGCAATACCGGCGGCTTGCCCGCAGCGAAGCGCTGCAGGCGACCACGCACCAGCGCGGCATGGATGCGTCCCGGACAGCTACCCTGGCCAGGTGGCGGCCATTGCCGCAGCAGTTTGTTAGCCCAACCGCGGGCATCCAGGTCGCCCAGTGGCGTCGCGTGGTCAGGATTGCGCAGCAGGCGTTCGGCCAGCAGGGAAATCACCACGCTGCGTGAAGGCGCCGGCATCTGCGCATCAAACAATCCCTGGGCCACGCCCGCCAGTGCTTCGGCATAGGGCTCCAGCGCGAACAAGGCAGCATCCAGATCACGGGGCCGCTCACGGCTGGCGCGAAGGGCCGGCAGGCAGGCGGCAAGGTTGGTCCATGGCGCCGGCATCGGCTGCAAGGCGAGCCCCAACGGATGTCGACGCGCGCCGCGCGACCAGCCATCGAGTTCCTCCGCCCACCAGCCCAGCTTCGCCTCACCCGGGCGCGGATCGTCACCGCCCCAAGCGGCTTCGGCCAGCTCATCGCGCAGGCAAAACCAGGCCCGCGCCAGCTCGCGCCGTTCGGGCGGCACGAAGACTTCGGCCACGGCCCATTCCGGCCATTGCGCCAGCCATTTGTCGGTAAAACCCTGCAATGCCTCGCGGTCGCTCATCGCAATGTCTGCCAGAACCCTGCATTACGGATCTCATGCACGCTTGCTGCCATGGCATCCCCGCCCCAGTCCTGTGGCTGCTCGTCGTCGCCACGATATCCCCACAGCGCGACCACCGAGCGCATCCCTGCCGCGCGTGCCGCATGGATGTCGCGCTGGTCGTCGCCGACATACACGCAGTCGTCGATGGTCGTGCCAAGCACCTCTGCCGCGTGCAGCAGCGGCAATGGATGTGGCTTGCGCTGCGGCAGGCTGTCGCCACCAAGCAGGATCGCGCAGCGCGATTCCCAGCCAAGTTGCGGCATCACTTGTTTCGCCAGGTATTCCGGCTTGTTGGTGATGATGCCCCAGCGCGCGCCGTCTGCCTCGATCGCTTCCAGCAATTCCGCCACGCCGTCAAACAACACGCTACTGCGGCCAAGCTCGGTTTCGTAGGTGTCCAGGAATTCGCGGATCATTTCCGGCGACACCTCGCCGCCCAGTTCCGGGAACGCCGCCGCACTCATCGCCCGCGAGCCTCGCGACACATGCGGGCGCAGCTCTGCCAGTAACATCGGCCGCTGCCCGCGCGCGTCGCGCATGCGATTGACCGTGGCCAGCATGTCCGGCGCGCTGTCCAGCAAGGTACCGTCGAGATCAAACAGCACCAGCCGCGGAAAACTCCGGGTGTCCACGCCGGTGCTTGCTGCCACATCGGCTGTAGTGATCATCAGGGCTTGCGGGCGCAGGCGAGGTAATTGATATCGGTGCGTGACACGACCCGCGCGCTGTTGCGCCAGGGTTCGTACATCAGGCCGCTGACGTCTTCCAGTACCAGGCCAGCCGTGCGCAGCCATGCAGCGAGTTCAGACGGCTTGATGAAATCGCGATATTGATGGGTGCCCTTCGGCAGCACGCGAGCGATGTATTCGGCACCAACAATAGCCAATGCGAATGCCGCCGGCGTGCGGTTGAGGGTTGACACGAACAAGCGTCCACCCGGCTTCAACAGGCGCGCACAGGCCTCGATGATCGATGCCGGGTCCGGCACGTGCTCGAGCATTTCCATGCAGGTGACGGCATCGAATGACGCAGGCGACGCGTCTGCCAATGCTTCCACCGAAGTTTCGCGGTAGTCGACCTTGATCCCGGTTTCGAGTCCATGCAGGCGCGCGACCTTGAGCAGGTTCGGCGCGAGATCGATCGCAGTCACGCAGGCACCGGCTTGCGCCATCGCCTCGCTGAGCAGTCCTGCGCCGCAGCCGACATCCAGCACCGCGGCATCGGCCAGTGACGTGCGCTGCGCCACATAGCCGAGCCGCGCGGGGTTCAGGGCATGCAGGGCTTTTTGCGGGCCGGCTGGATCCCACCAACGTTGGGCAAGCTCATCGAACTTGTCGAGTTCACTTTGGCTGAAGTTGCTGCTTGATGTGTTCATGCTGTCCGCACCATCGCGATCCGCTGGCGCCACTGGCGTGCGTTGGCGAGCACGCCATCCAGGTCGATGTCGACCAGCACGCGCTGGCGCAATTTCGCCGCGCCTGCGATCCAGACATCGCTGACCTGGTGGCGGCCAGTCGCGTAAATCAGTTGCGACACTACGTTGTGCAGCGGCTGGGTTTCCAGTGCTGACAGGTCCACGCAGACAAGGTCGGCCTGCTTGCCTGGTTCGATGCTGCCGATCTGCTCATCCAGTCCCATCGCCTTGGCGCTGCCCAGGGTTGCGGCGCGCAGGGCTTCATGCGCACTGAACCCGGCAGCATCGTTGGCCACGGCTTTGGCCAGGATTGCCGCAGTGCGGGTTTCGCCGAACATGTCCAGGTCGTTGTTGCTGGCGGCCCCGTCGGTGCCGATCGCGATCGTCACGCCAGCGCCTTGCAAGGCGCACACCAGGCAGAAACCCGAAGCCAGCTTGAGGTTGGATTCCGGGCAATGCACCACGCTGACGCCGCGTTCGGCGCACAGGTGGATTTCGCCCTCGGTGAGTTGGGTCATGTGCACCGCGATCAGGCGATCATTGAAGAGTCCCAGCCGGTCCAGTCGCGCGATCGGCCGCTGGCCGTGTTCGTCGACGGACTGCTGCACTTCCTGCGCGGTCTCGTGCAGGTGCAGGTGCACTGGCACGTCGAGCTGGTCGGCCAGCATCCGCACGCGTTCGAAATTGGCGTCGCTGACGGTGTATGGCGCATGCGGCGCGAATGCAGTCGTGATCAGCGCATCATCGCGCCAACTGTCATGTACGTCGCCGGCACGGTCAAAATATTCGTCGTCGCTGCGCGCCCAGGCAGTCGGAAAGTCGATCACCGGCAGCCCAACCCGCGCGCGGAAGCCGTGGCGCTTGTAGGTCGCGGCCTGCACGTCGGGGAAAAAGTAATTCTCGTTGCAGCAGGTGGTGCCACCACGCAGCATCTCGGCAATCGCAAGGGTCACGCCGTCGGCGACGAAATCCGGACCGATCACGGCCGCTTCGACCGGCCAGATGTGCTGCTGCAGCCAGACCTTGAGCGGCAGGTCGTCGGCAATCCCGCGCAGCAGGGTCATCGGGTTGTGTGCATGTGCATTGACCAGGCCGGGGATCAACGCCGCATCCGGGCGCGACACCGTTTCGGCCGGCGCAAAACGCGCGCGCGCCTCGGCAGTGGGCAATACGGCGAGGATCCGCTTGCCTGAAATGGCAACGGCGTGATCCTCGAGGGCCACGCCGTGCGGAATCACCGGCACGACCCAGCCGGCTTCGATGAGAACGTCGCAGGCTTGCCGGTCGGCTTCAGTCATCGGCTTACTTCACCCGTGACACGTATTCGCCGCTGCGGGTGTCGACCTTGATGGTTTCTTCCTGGCCGACGAACAGCGGTACGCGGACCACGGCGCCTGTTTCCAGTACTGCCGGCTTGCCGCCGCCGCCGGAAGTGTCGCCACGCACGCCGGGGTCGGTTTCGGTGATCTTCAGCTCGACGAAATTCGGCGGGTTCACCATGATCGGCGCGCCATTCCACAGCGTTACCACGCACTCTTCCTCGCCCTTCAGCCACTTTTCGGCACCGCCCATGCCAGCCTTGTCGCACTGCACCTGCTCGAAGCTTTCCGGGTTCATGAAGTGCCAGTGCTCGCCATCGGCGTAAAGGAACTGCATGTCGGTGTCGACCACGTCAGCCACTTCCAGAGAGTCCGTCGCCTTCATGGTCAGCTCGACCACGCGTCCGCTCTTGATGAAGCGGTACTTGATGCGGGTGAACGCCTGACCCTTGCCGGGCTTGACGTATTCGCAGTCAGTGATGACGCAGGGCTCACTGTTGATAATGATCTTTTGCCCGTTCTTGACGTCGTTCAGGCCCAAGCTGGCCATGGGTACTCCTCGGCGCCACCCGCTGGGCGGCTAAAATAGGTGGTTCGGAGTTCCGGCAGCACCGGAACGGTCTTGGATCGCAGCCGCACATGATAACCGCTGGGCAACCCACCTTGCAGCCCGTCCACCCGCGCGCCGTGGCCATCGCACACGACTGGCGACAGGCGTGGCGCGACGCCGTGCGCGATCCACATGAGCTGCTTGAGCTGCTCGGGCTGGAGTCACTGGCAGGCAATCTGTCCGAAACAAGCCAGTTCCCGCTGCGGGTGCCGCGCGGCTTCATCAAACGCATGCGCCATGGCGACCCGAACGACCCGTTGCTGCGCCAGGTGCTGCCGCTGGACGACGAAGACCGCATCGTCCCCGGCTTCGAATTGGATGCAGTAGGCGACAGCGAGGCCCGGCGGGGTGGCGGGGTCATCCACAAATACCAGGGCCGCGCCCTGCTCATTGCCACCGGCAGCTGCGCGGTGCACTGCCGTTACTGCTTCCGCCGCCACTACCCGTATGCCGAAGACACCGCGGCTGCGGCCGGCTGGCGCGAGGCGGTCGCAGTCATCGCCGGCGATCCGTCGTTGCACGAGGTGATCCTGTCCGGTGGCGACCCGCTGTCACTGGCCGACCACAAGCTGGCCGAACTGACCGACGCGTTGCGTGCGATCCCGCACATCCGCCGCTTGCGGATCCACACCCGGCTGCCGGTGGTGCTGCCTGAACGCGTCGATGCTGGCCTGCTGGCGTGGCTGCGCGGCCTGCCATGGCCGGTCACGGTGGTCCTGCACGCCAACCACGCCAATGAATTCGATGCCCAGGTCGATGCAGCCCTGGCCGCATTGCGCACGGCAGGTGCCGCCCTGCTCAACCAGGCCGTGCTGCTGCGCGGGATCAACGATTCGGTCGATGCGCTCGCCGATCTGTGCGAACGCGGCTTCCAGGCCGGTGTTCTGCCCTACTACTTGCACCAATTGGACCGGGTCACCGGCGCCGCGCACTTCGAGATCGACGACGCCCGGGCGCTGGCACTGCATGCGGCACTCGCCTCGCGACTACCCGGCTACCTGCTGCCACGGCTCGTGCGCGAGGTCGCTGGCGCACCCGGAAAGACCCCGTTGACAGCCGCTGTGGGCAGCGCAACCACGGCCGGATGATGTAGCCTTCCCTTCAGGCACGGATTGCAGAAAATTCAACGTCATGGCGATCAGCAAGGACACCGCACTTCGATTGATGCTCGTCGACGATCAAGTCAACGAGGCGGAGGCTCTCGTCAGTAGCCTGCGCAACGCAGGCATTGCGGTACGCCCGCTGCGGCCGGAATCGCTGGACGAACTGGCGCAGATGCTGGGCCAGCAAACGGTCGACCTGGTACTTGCCGAATTTGCCTCGACCCAACTGCCATTCAATGAAGTGGCTGCGATCGTGATGGGTTGCGGCCGCGACGTACCGCTGCTGGCCGTGCTGGACGGCATCACCGACGAGATCCTGGACAGCGTGCAAGCTCAGGGCGCGCAGGCCGTGGCCCTGCGTGGCCGCCCGCAACAATTCCTCAAGACCGTGCGCACCGAATGGGATGACCTCGACTCCCGTCGCTCGCAGCGTCATCTGGAAGCGCAGAAGCGCGAAACCGAACGCCGCTGCGATGCGCTGATTGATTCATCGCGCGAACCGATCGCCTACATCCACGAAGGCATGCATATCCGCGCCAACCAGGCCTACCTGGAGATGTTCGGCCTGGAGACCTTCGACGAGATCGAAGGCATGTCGCTGCTCGACCTGGTGGCCAGCGCGGATGTCGACGAGTTCAAGCAATTGCTCAAGCGCCTGTCCAAGGGTGAAGCGCCGCCGCCAAGCTATGAGTTGACTGCACGCGACATCGAGGGCAATGGCTTCCCCGCGGTCATGGAGTTCACCGCGGCGACCTACGAGGGCGAAGCCTGCCAGCAGGTGATCTTCCGCCACCAGGAACAGGAACAGGATCCGGAACTGGCACGCCAGGTCAAGGAACTCAAGCAGCGTGACCAGGCCACTGGCCTGTACAACCGTTCGACCTTCCTGGCGGCACTGGAAGATGCAGTGGCCGAGGCCGCATCGCAAGGCTCCGCGCATGGCTTGCTGCTGATCGAGCCCGACCACTACGCCAAGCTGCTGGACGTGATTGGCCTGGACGCCGCCGACGACCTGATCGCAGCGCTTGGACAGCGCCTGGACAGCGTGGCCGAAGGCGCGATGACCGCACGCTTCGGCGACCACCAGCTGGCCTTGTTGGTACGCAGCAGCGACCATGTCGCGACCAAGGCGCTTGCCGGCCGGGTATGCGCTGCGTTCGCCGACCATGTACTGGAAGTTGACGACAGTTCGCTCAACGCCACGGTCAGCATTGGCGGCGTGCAGATTGGCGAAAAAATCGCCAGTACCAGCCAGGTGCTGGCCAAGGCCAGCCAGGGCGTGGTGTCGTCGATTGGTGTCGGCGGCAATCGCTTCGAGTTGTTCGATCCGGGCGCGGTGGATCGCGCCGAGGAAGAACGCATCGCAGCCTGGGTCGCGCGCATCCGCGATGCGCTGGACAACGACGGCTTCCGCCTCGACTACCAGCCGGTGATCGCGCTGCAGGGCGACGGCAGCGAAATGTACGAAGTGTTCCTGAGCATGCAGGGTACCGACGGCGAGCCGGTGGCATCCGACCGCTGGCTACCGATCGCCGAAGCACATGCATTGCTTGGCGAAATCGACCGCTGGGCGGTGACCCACGCAGCGCAGTTGATCAGCCAGCGCCAAGCCATAGGCAAGCGCACCAACCTGCTGCTGGCGCTGTCGCAGGAAGCTTTGCAGGACGACAGCATGGCTGGCTTCATCGCCACCACGCTGGCCGATGCCGGTGTTCCGGGCGAGCAACTGGTGCTGGCGATTGCCGAAGCAAAAGTCTTCACCAATCTGCGCGCAGCACAGGATTTCGCCAGTGCCGTCGCCGGCTTCGGTGCACGCACGGCATTGGAAAAGTTCGGCGCAGGCCTGAATTCGCTGCAACTGCTGCAACATTTCGAACCCACTTTCATGAAACTCGATCCGCAGTTCATGGATGAACTGGCCAAGAGCCCCGAGTCCCAGCAGAAGATCCGCAACCTGGCCAGCCAGGCCGCCTCGCGCAACATCCGCACCATTGCCGAGCACGTGCAGGATGCCTCCAGCATGACCATGCTGTTCTCGGCCGGAATCGACTATGTACAGGGCGACTTCCTGGCTCCGGCGGGCCCGGACATGAATTACGACTTCAGCTGAGTCGCGCTGCACCGGCATCAGCATGCCACCTCCAAGCTCAACCCCAAGCCCCGCCTATCGCGGTCGCTTCGCGCCCTCGCCCACCGGCCCATTGCATGCAGGTTCGATGCTGGCCGCCTTCGGCAGTTGGCTGCTGGCCAGGCAAGCGAATGGACAGTGGTTGCTGCGAATCGAGGATCTCGACCCACCACGTGAAGTCGCAGGCGCCGCTGCTGTTCAACTGCAAGCACTCACCCGTTTCGGCTTGCAGCACGATGGCGAAGTTGTCAACCAAAGCCAGCGCGGACAGCTCTACCGCGAAGCGCTGGATCGATTGATCGCAGCTGGCCTGGCCTTCGAATGCCATTGCAGCCGCACCGAGCTGGCCGCGGCGGGCGGCATCCATCGCCGCTGCGTGGCTGCTTCGCGACGACCCGATCCCGCGATCCGCCTGCGCGTGGCGGACGATTGCGAGATCGGCTTCGACGACCTCGTGCATGGCTGGGTGAATCAGCGCGTGGACTGCGACGTCGGCGACTTCGTCCTGCTGCGCGCCGATGGGCTGTGGGCTTACCAGCTGGCAGTCGTGGTGGACGATGCGGCCCAAGCCATCACCGACGTGGTGCGCGGCGCCGACCTGCTCGACTCCACCCCACGACAAATCCTGTTGCAACGCGCGCTGGGCCTGCCCACGCCGAAGTATGCGCATCTGCCACTGTTGCTGGACACTGAAGGTCGCAAGCTATCCAAGTCCGATGCCGCATCACCCGTGGACGCAGGCGACCCGTTGCCTACCCTGCATGCATTGTGGCGATGCCTTGGGCAGGCACCCTTGGTCGATGCCTCGCTACGGACGCCAAGCGAGTTCCTCGATGTTGCCGTGCATACCTTCCAACCCGACCAGATCCCGCGCCAGGCCTTGCCTGCATCCGCCGCAGTGCACAACACCGCTGAAACATCGCGCGACTAGAATGAACGCTTCCGCAGTATCACCAAATGGAGAACCCCATGACATCCAGAATTGCCCTCGTGACCGGTGGCACCGGCGGGATTGGTACCGCCATCGTCAAGCGCTTGGCAGACATGGGCCACAAGGTCGCGAGCAACTATCGCAACGAGGAGCGCGCAGTCGCCTGGCAGGAAAAAATGAAGGCCGATGGCTATGAGGTGACCCTGGTCAAGGGTGACGTGACCTCGCCGACCGAAGCCGAAGCGATGGTGCGTGAGCTGGAAGCCAAGCTCGGCCCGGTCGACATCCTGATCAACAACGCCGGCATCACCCGCGACGGCACATTCCACAAGATGAAGGCCGACCAGTGGGGCGACGTGATCAACACCAACCTCAACTCGGTGTTCAACGTCACTCGCCCGGTGATCGAAGGCATGCGCGAGCGCAAGTGGGGCCGCGTCATCCAGATCAGCTCGATTAACGGGCTCAAGGGCCAATATGGCCAGGCTAACTACGCCGCGGCCAAGGCCGGCATGCACGGCTTCACCATTTCGCTGGCGCGTGAAAACGCCCGCAACGGCGTGACCGTCAACACCATCTCGCCGGGCTACATCGCCACCGACATGGTGATGGCGGTGCCGGAGGAAGTCCGCGCGAAAATCGTCGCCGACATCCCGACCGGCCGCCTCGGTACGCCGGAGGAGATTGCATACGGCGTCGGCTTCCTCGCCGATGAACAGGCCAGCTGGATCACCGGCTCCAACCTGGACATCAATGGCGGCCATCACATGGGGTGGTAGGACGATTCGCGCCAACGGCGCGAATCGCCCCCTGACTCAGGGGACTGGGTTGCTAGACAACAGGCCGGCATCGCCGGCCTGTTCATTTTCTGAAGTTGCAAGCCGTGTTGCGCTGCGCCATGCTGCAGCCAGTACCGCTAGAGTTTTTGCTCAATGACTGCGATCCGCATCATCAAGAAATATCCGAACCGTCGGTTGTACGACACCGAGATCTCGAGCTACATCACCATCGAGGATGTGCGCCAGCTGATCGTGGATGGTGAGTCGTTCCAGGTGCGCGACGCCAAGACCGGCGACGACCTGACCCGCCAGGTATTACTGCAGATAATCACCGAGCATGAGCAGGACGGGCAACCGATGCTGTCCACCGAGTTGCTGAGCCAGCTGATCCGTTTTTATGGGGATTCGCTGCAGGGCTTCATGGGCAATTACCTGGAACGTTCGATGCAGGTGTTCCTGGAGCAGCAGCAGCAGTTCCGCCAGCAGATGGGCGGCCTGATCGGGCAAACCCCATGGACCATGCTCAACCAGCTGACCGAGCGCAACATGGAAATGTGGAAGGACTTCCAGCAGAACCTGGTCGGCGGACTGGGGAGCCAGGCGGCGCCACGTCCGGATGAAACCCGCGAGCAGGGCAAGCCCCGCGGTCGCTGAAATCATTCACACGACAGCGGAATTGAAAAACGGGCCTTGAGGCCCGTTTTTCGTTTCAACAAATCGAGCCGTCGTTCACTGCGTGCCGGCGGCAGCACCCTGGCCTTGTGGACAGAACTTTTGCTGGTAGGCCATCGCCTTGGGCATCAGCGCCTGCAAGGCCTGGATGCGAGTGCCGGGATTGGGATGGGTCGAAGCAAATTCCGGTTGCCCGCCACTGCCTGCCACCTGCTCCATGCGTTGCCATAGCGGTACTGCTTCGTGCGGGTCATAACAGGCGGCGGCAGCCAGCATCAGGCCCATCTCGTCGGCCTGGGTCTCCTGCTTGCGCGCGTACGGCAACGCCCGTCCATACCCATAGATCGACATCACCGCCTGCATCTGGCTCTGGTCCATGCCGCTCATCGCGCCGGCCATCTGGCCCATCTGCGCAAGCTTCTGTTCGGTCATGCGTTGCGCACCATGGCGCAGCAGCGCATGGCTGATTTCATGACCCATCACGATGGCCACCGCATTGGCGTTCTGCGCGATCGGTAGCAAGCCCGTATACACCGCCATCTTTCCACCGGGCAGGCAGAACGCATTGGCCTGGTCGGACTGCAGCACGGTGACTGCCCAGTCGAACGACTTCTCGATGTGGTTGGCCTGCAGGCCATGCTGGGCGGCTAGCGCGTCCTCGACCTCCGGGATCTTCGCGATCAGTCTCTGGGCGATGCCGCGCACCTCCCGTGCTTCCTGCGAATTCTGGTCGATCGGCCGTTCCTGCTGCAGGATCTCCTGATAGGCCTGCAGGCCGAGCGCTTTTTCGTCCTCGGGCGAAATGCTCTTGTCGATGACGACTTTTTCGCCGGTGAGCGGGTCGGTCGTGCGGTTGGAAAACCAGTAGAAGGCCGCGTAGCCGGCGAACAGCAACAACACCCACAGGCGCAAACCACCCCGACGGCGCGTTGGTTGCTGGCCCTGGTTACCGAATGGATCCTGCCTCATCGCATGCTCCTGCGCTACGCGCGCGTTGTGAATCAGATTTGCCGCACCAGCCGGAACCCGACGCGTGCATTGGTCGCGTCCATCCCTCCCGATACCCGCCAGGCCGAGCGCACCTGTGCCGGCGCACTGGCCCAGGAACCACCGCGATACATGCGGTTGCGGCAGCCGGGATTGACCCAAGCCGCGCCGTTTGCAGGTGCCCGTCGATACCCCTGGTGCCAGCAATCGGCGACCCATTCGCTCACATTGCCGGCCATGTCGTGAAGACCATATGCATTCGCCGCCATGCTTCCGGCAGGTGCAGGCCCCCACCAGCCATCGTCGTATCCAACGAAGGCGTTGCTCCAGGTGCGCCTCTGCGGGGAGCGATCCAATCCGCCGGTAACGTTTTCACTGCCTGGAGGTGGCCCGCCATCGCCCCATGGGTAACGCGTCTGGCTGCCGGCACGCAGCGCGTATTCGAATTCGGCCTCGCTCGGCAAGCGATAGTGGGCCCGGGTTTCCGTGCTCAACCACTCCGCATAGGCTTCGGCATCACGCGCAGTGACATGCACGACCGGCATGCCCGCCGCAGCCGGCTTGCCGTCGTATGTCGAACGCCAATCGATGCCGCTGCCACGCACGAAATTGCCGCTGCGCGCGTCGTACGCCATCGAATGCCCGCGCTGGGTCGCGCGTGGCGTGTAGCCGGTGGCGGTCACGAAACGCCCGAATTCACCCACGGTGATTTCATTGCGGCCCAGCGCGAAGCCGCGTTCCAGCCGTACTTCATGTTGTGGCTGCTCGGCCGGCTTTGCGTCCTCTTCGTCCTCCGGGGCACCCATGCGGAAGGTGCCATGCGGGATCACCACGAGTTCCGGTCCGCGCCCGCCATGGCGCAGTTCGTCGGTGAACACCTGGCCAGGGCGGAACAGACCGTAGTGGCCAACCAGGTCGATGCGCTGGCGCAGCTCCACGCTGGCAGGATCGCTTGGATCGGCGATCCGCAGCATTTCCGCCAGCCGTTCGCGCGCGATGCGCAGGCCATCCGCGTCGCCCAAGGCAATCAGACCTTGATCGCGCAGGCGGCGCAGACGATTGCCGCGGATCGCATTGATCCGGCGCAAGGCAGCCGGAATCGTGCCCGGGTCGGAACGCACCTTGGCGGCATAGGCCAGCTGCTGCTGGGCCTGGTTGAAATCGCCCTGCAGCGCCGCGGCTTCGGCACGTCCGATCAACCCGGTCTCGACCGCCACCATGCCCTGCGATGCGCGTGGCTGGCCCGGGCGCAGCGACAATGCCACTCGGTACGCCGCCAGCGCGCCACCGCCGTTCTCACCCAATTGACCCGCCGCCAGCAGCGCATCGCCCTGGGCGTTGTGATCCCATGCCCGCTCGCTGCGATCGACCCGCGCCAGGTACGCCAATACATCGGTATCGGCCGGCCACAATTTGCGCAGCACCGCGGCACGGCGCTGGGCCATGCGCAACGCATCCAGGTCGGCATCGCCATCGATCAATGCCGCATCGCCCTGCATGATCAGCGCCATGCGCGTCTGTGCGACCTGCTTGGCCAACGCAGGATCGTCCGGTTGCATTTGTTGCAATGCCAGCAGTAGCGGAATCGCGGAATCCGCGGTTTCAAACAGGTCGCCGGCTTCCAGCGCATGTTTCAGCCTGCGCCGCGCCGCGCCTACGCCATCCTTTTCGATCACGACCGCCGGCAGTGACCAGGTCAGTACCTGGGCCAGTGCATCGTCGCCGCTGATACTCACGCTACCGGCACGAACGGACGGCACCGCGGCCACCGATGGCAGCTTGGCTGGCGCAGGCGCAGGCTTCTTCTCCGGTTCGCACGCGGCAAGCAGCAGCACGATGACAATGGCGGTCCAACCTGCGCGCAAATCCCTGTCTCCGTCCGTTTCCGCCAACGCTGGCAGGCGAAACATCGAAGTTAGGGTAAGCCATCCATCCCGGCAACCGCATAATGGCCGAATGACGAATTGGATCAACACCCCCGAACTCCTGCGCGAACGCATCGCGCAGCCACCCGCCGTGATCAGCATGGACACCGAATTCATCCGCGAACGCACCTATTGGCCGCAACTGGCGTTGGTGCAGATTGCGCTGGATGAGAGCGACGACGACATCCTGCTGGTCGATCCGCTGGTGCCCGGCATGACCGACGCGTTGGCGCCACTGCTCGCCGACCCGGGCGTACTCAAGATCATGCACAGCGCCAGCGAGGACCTGGTGGCGTTCAAGCATGCCTGCGGTGTATTACCGGCGCCCTTGTTCGACACTCAGATCGCGGCAGCGCTGGCCGGCATCGGCGGCGGCATGGGCTACCAGAAGCTGGTGCAGGCGCAGATCGACATCACCGTGGACAAGGGCGAGACCCGCTCCGACTGGCTGCGGCGACCGCTGTCGCCAGCACAACTCCAGTACGCGGCGGACGATGTGCGCCACCTGCATGCGCTGCATCGACAGCTGAACGAGATGCTGGCCAGCTTCGGTCGTGGCCAATGGCTGGTCGAAGACTGCAAGCGATTGCTGGCCGGAGTGGCCGACGACGAGGGCGAGCGTTGGCCGCACCTGCCTTTGCGCAGCGCGCAATCCTTGGACCGTGATGCGCAGATCCGCCTGTTGCGCTTGTTGCGTTGGCGCGAGACCCACGCGCGCCACAGCGACCGGCCACGCAGCTGGATCCTGGACAACGAACTGGCGATGACCATCGCGCGCCAGAATCCCGACGCTGCGAAGGCCCTGCGCAGCCTGCTGGATGCGACGCCTAAATCCCCGCGCAACCTGTGTGATGCTCTGTTCCTGGCATTGACGACACCGCTGCCCGACGAAGCGGATGCGCCGCTGGCCCGCGGCGACGAGCGCGACAAGAAACAGCTGCGTGCGATGCAGGATGCGGTGGCCACGCTCGCAGCGGAACTTGGCTTGCCCGACGGACTGCTCGCCTCGCGCAAGTGGCTGGAAGCCCTGCAGGACGGCCAGGACTGGCCTGGCGCCCTGTCAGGATGGCGGCGCAGGCTGCTTGAACCAAAACTGGGACCACTGCTGGCAGCTGGCGACAGTCCAGCTGCCCACGTATAATTCGCGGCGTTGTATTAGAGGGGCGGTAGCTCAGCTGGGAGAGCGCCACGTTCGCATCGTGGAGGTCAGGGGTTCGATCCCCCTTCGCTCCACCACTTCACACGTGGTGGGATGTTGCAAGAAGAGAAAAAAACAAAACCGGCCTTGGCCGGTTTTTTATTAAGCACTCCCCGGCCTTGGCCGGTTTTAAATTCACTTCACACACCTCCCACGCAGGTGTACTTGAGCTCGGTGTAGTCGTCCAGTCCGTACTTCGAGCCTTCGCGGCCGGTACCGGATTGCTTGATCCCGCCGAACGGCGCGACTTCGGTCGAGATCAGCCCGGTATTGATGCCGACGATCCCGCACTCAAGCGCTTCGGCCACACGCCAGCTGCGCGCCAGGTCGCGGGTGTAGAAATAGCCGGCTAGGCCGAACTCCGTGGCATTGGCCATTTCAAGCGCTTCGGCTTCGCTCTTGAAGCGAAACAGCGGCGCCACCGGCCCGAAGGTTTCCTCCTTCGCAAGCAACATGTCCGAGTTAACGTCGAGCAAAAGAGTCGGCTCGAAGAAGGTGCCGCCGAGTGCATGGCGCTTGCCACCGGCCGCAAGCGTCGCGCCTTTGGCCAACGCATCAGCCACGTGCTCCTCGACCTTGGTCAAGGCCTTTTTATCGATCAACGGGCCTTGATCGGTCGCGCCCTTGAGCCCATCGCCGACCCGCAATTTCGAAACAGCCACGGCGAGCTTCTTCGAGAATTCGTCATACACGCCGTCCTGGACAAACAGACGGTTGGCACAGACGCAGGTCTGCCCGGTATTGCGATACTTGCTGGCGATCGCGCCATCGACCGCGGCATCCAGGTCGGCATCGTCGAACACGATGAACGGCGCATTGCCGCCGAGTTCCAGCGACACCCGCTTCATGCCTTCGGCGCACTGCGCCATGAGTTTTTTGCCAACCTCGGTGGAGCCCGTAAAGCTGAGCTTGCGCACCTTCGGGTGCGAAGTCATGGCCGTGCCGATGTTGGCTGCGGAATGACCAGTGACGATATTCAGCACGCCCGGCGGAAGCCCGGCGCGTTCCCCAATGACGCCAAGCGCCAGCGCGGAAAACGGTGTCTGCAGGGCAGGTTTGCAGACCACGGTGCAACCAGCGGCCAATGCCGGGCCGATCTTGCGCGCGAGCATTGCAGATGGAAAATTCCACGGCGTTACCATCGCCACCACGCCAATCGGCTGGCGCCAGACCATGATGCGTTTGTCTGCAGCGTGGCCGGGAATGATGTCGCCGTACATGCGTTTGGCTTCCTCGCCAAACCATTCCAGGAAGGCCGCGGCATACACCACCTCGCCTTTGGCTTCGGCCAGCGGCTTGCCCTGCTCGGCGGTCATGATGATGGCCAGGTCATCCTGGTGTTCGAGCATCAGCTCGTACATGCGCCGCAGGACCTGCGCGCGCTCCTTGGCGGTCTTGCGCGCCCATGCGGGGAATGCCGCCTGCGCCGCGTCGATGGCTGCATTGGTTTCAGATGCGCCCATGTCGGGCACCGTTCCAAGGCACTCACCGCTGGCTGGATTGGTAACATCGCAGGTGCCCTTGTCGACCTGGTCGCGCCACTGCCCGTCGATCAGGCATTGCTGGCGCAGAAGGTCGGGGTCGGCAAGCTCTGGAAAGAAATTTGAAGTCTTATTGGCACTCATGGCATTGGTTATCCTGGTGATCGTTCCAGTTGATCGACCTGGCTGGCCGCGAATAATGCAGCAACCGCAGAAAGCGCAAGCATGGCGATAGCCAGCCAGTTCAGATAATCGAAGTGTCCACTACTCAGGATGAAGCTAGCGGCAAGCGTGCCGGTAGCGAGCCCGGACTTCGACTCAAAACCGCACAGCCAGCCACCCGGACGGGTCGAGTTTGACCGATGAAGTCGCACGACAGCACTGACTCCTCGCCCACGCGAATGATGAACAGCCAGCGGTCATGCGCGCGAAATGTTGCTCATGCCCCGCTCATGCTGGAATAGCCAGCGCCTGTTCAAGCAGGCCAAGTCCCTCATCCAGCACCGCATCGGTAATCGTCAGCGGGAACAGCAGGCGCACCGCTTCGCCGTACGCGCCACAACCCAGCAATATCAACCCCAGCGCATGTCCGCGCTGCAGCACATCACTAGCGGCCGCAGGATCCACCTTGTCAGCGTCGCGTGCCACAAGCAGGTCGAACGCGATCATCGAACCCGCCGCACGGATATGCCCGATCGGCCGCAGGTCCGCGCGCGCCGCCAGCGCATGCAGTTTCGCCACCACCACCGCGCCCAGCCTGCCCGCACGTTCGATCAGCCCTTCGTCCTCGATCACGTCAAGTACCGCCAGCGCCGCCGCGCAGGCGACCGGCGAGCCCGCATAGGTGCCGCCAAGCCCGCCGGGTTCCACCGCATCCATCACGGCTGCACGCCCGATCACCCCGGACAGTGGGAAACCACCGGCCAGCGACTTGGCCACGGTGATCAGGTCGGGCTTTACTCCGGAATGCTCGATGCCGAACATGCGCCCGGTGCGCGCGAAGCCGGTCTGGATCTCATCGGCGATCAGCAGAATGCCGTGCCTGTCGCAGACCTCGCGCAATGCCTGCAACAAAGCGGGCGGCGCCACGTTGAAACCGCCCTCGCCCTGCACCGGTTCGAGGATGATCGCCGCCACTTCATCAGCCGCGACATCGGCCTTGAACAGCATCTGCAACGCATCCAGGCTGTGCTGCACGCTGATGCCCATGTGCTCGACGGGAAATGGCAAGTGATAGACCTCGCCCGGCAACGGCCCGAAGCCGCGCTTGTACGGCGCGGTCTTGCCGGTCAGCGCCATCGCCATGAAAGTGCGGCCGTGGAAGCCGCCGCTGAACGCGATCACTGCCGAACGCCCGGTCGCCTTGCGCGCGATCTTGACCGCGTTCTCGACCGCTTCGGCGCCGGTGGAAAACAGGATGGACTTGGCCGGGCCGTCGATTGGCGCCAATGCGTTCAGCCGTTCGGCCAGCGCGATGTAGGGCTCGTAGGCCGTCACCTGGAATCCAGTGTGGGTGTACTGCTCCAACTGCGCACGAGCCGCGGCCACCACGCGCGGATGGCAATGGCCGACGTTGAGCACGGCGATGCCTGCGCCAAAGTCGATGTAGCGACGACCCTCGACATCCCACATTTCGGCGTTCAACGCGCGCGCTGTGAACACCGGCATTGCGGTGCGGACTCCGTGGGGGATGGCGGCCAATCGACGTTGCAGCAGGTTTGCATTGCTGGTCATGCAGTTGCTCCAGAGTGTGATGCCCAGTGTCGGCCCGGCAAAAAGAAAGTCATAGGGCCAGTTTCTGAGGATGGATGGAGCCAGATCTTCGTGCAAGGCCTGTCCTGCATGCATCCTGAAAAATTCAGATGGCTATGCGGCAGAATCTGGCAACAGCACAAAGCATGCTCGCATGCTTCACCCACTGATTCGATTCAATATCCGGGAAACATGACAGACACAATGAACCAACGACCGTCACCACTGGCCGGCCTCAAGGTGGTCGAACTTGCGAGGATCCTCGCTGGCCCGTGGATCGGGCAGACACTGGCCGACCTGGGCGCCGACGTGGTCAAGATCGAATCGCCGGATGGCGACGACACCCGCCGCTGGGGGCCGCCGTTCGTGCAGGACGCGCAGGGCACGGACATCGACGCTGCTTATTTCCACGCCTGCAACCGAGGCAAGCGCTCGGTGGTCGCGGATCTGCGCACACCCGAGGGCCGCACCCTGGCGACGCGGCTGGCGCAAGACGCCGATGTATTCATCGAAAACTTCAAGGTCGGCGGCTTGCAGAAATATGGGCTCGACTACGCCAGCCTGCGCCCGCTCAATCCCCGCCTGGTGTATTGCTCGGTGACGGGATTTGGCCAGGATGGTCCGTACGCGCACCGCGCCGGCTACGACGCGATGATCCAGGCGATGGGCGGGATGATGTCGCTGACCGGCGAAGCCGACGGTGCGCCACAAAAAACCGGCGTTGCGATCGGCGACCTGTTTGCGGGCCTGTACGGCGTGATTGCGATCCAGGCTGCTCTCGCGCAACGCCAGCGCACGGGTGTCGGTCAACACGTGGACATCGCGCTGCTGGACTGCATGGTGGCGGTGCTGGCCAACCAGAACCTCAATTACCTGGTCTCCGGCGAAGTTCCGCAGCGCCACGGCAATGCACATCCCAACATCGTGCCCTACCAGGTGTTCGCGGTTGCGGATGGCCACATCATGCTGGCGGTCGGCAACGATGGGCAGTTCCGCAGTCTGTGCGAGGTGCTCCGGCTGCCCGAGCTTGCAAGCGCGCCGGAATACGCCGACAACGCCGGGCGCGTGCACCATCGCGACACCTTGATCCCTGCGCTTGAAGCCGCACTCCTGCAGCAGACGCGCGCCGACATCTTGTCCCAGCTGGAGCAACGTGGCGTACCGGCCGGGCCAATCAATCACCTCGACGACGTATTCAACGACCAGCAGGTACGCCATCGCCAGCTGCAACTCGATCTGCTGGCACCCGGCCATCGCGACGGCCACCTGCCCGGCGTGCGCACCCCAATCCGGTTTTCCGATGCGTCACTGGAAATAACGCGACCGTCACCCGGGCTTGGCGAACACACGGCAGAGGTCATCGCCGAACTCGATGCTGGCGATGCGTGGCCGGTTAGTCCGCCATGAACAGTTTGGCGACATCCAATGCCGTGGCATAGGGCTCGGGATCGTTGCGATTGCTGAGCAGGATCACGGTGAGGTGCTGTTTCGGCCAGCGCAGGATCACATTGCGAAAGCCGATCGTTTCCCCGGAATGCCACAGCAGGTCGCCGCTGATCCGCCAGCCGAATCCGTAGAAGGCCTGATAGGTTTCACCAGTGACTTTGACCTGTGGGCTGAAGGCCAGCGCGCGCGAGGCATCGCTCAACAAGCTGTCGTCGTACAGCGCCGCATCCCAGCGCGCCAGATCGTCGATGGAGGAATAAATCCCGCCATCGCCGAGCACCGCGCTGGTCGTGCTCTGGTCGGTGCGCTGCCAGTGGCCGTCGACGTCACTGTGACCGTATGCGCGTTGCGGTACCTGCGGCCCGCCAACGACGTACGCCAAGGTGTCATGCATGCCCAGCGGCGCAAAGATGCGCGTTTGCAGGAACGCCGGATATTCCATGCCTGAGGCCTTCTCCACCACCAGCGACAGCAGCGCATAGCCGCTGTTGCTATAGCGGTAAGCCGAGCCCGGCGCGAAGTACAGCTTGTCTTCCTTCGCCAGCAGAACGAGCACGCCGGCATCGCGGATCTGGCCCTGGTAGTCGTCGCCCATCAGGTCCTCGTAATCGACCAGTCCGGACGTATGCGTCAACAAATGCCGCAAGGTGATTCCGGCGGCGATCGGCGGCAACGATGGCAACCACTTCCGGATCGGATCATCGATGCCAAGCTTGCCGTCTTCTGCCAGCAACAGGATCGTTGCAGCGGTGAACTGCTTGCTGACTGACGCCAGCCGGTAGTTGGTGCCCGGACCAGCCTCGATGCCCCGCTCCATGTCGGCGCGTCCATAACCGCGGCGCACCACGGCCTCGCCGTTGTGCAAGACCAGCAACGATGCGCCCGGCACGTCGCCGTCGTAGCGTTGCATCAGGCGGTCGATCTTGGTTTGCAGCATGGTGGTTTCCGAGCGAATGATTGGGACGTCGTACTGCAGCAAGGGCGTGGGCTCCGGCTTGAACGTGTAATGCCACCATTCCATCGGATAGTTGGCGAAACCGACGCTTTCCATTGCGACACGCAGGTGTTGTCGGTTGGCGCGCTGCGTATCATTGATACCCGGGAAATCGGTATTGGCGCGCGCGCCAAAGAAATCAAATGGAGTGCCCATGTCCAGCGGCTGGCACTGGGCCGTTATATCGCATTGGAGCAGGCCGATATCCGTCGTTGCACCTCGACTATGCCCGGATACCGCAGCGATATAGGCACCGCGTAATTGTGCTTTTTCCAAGTCGGGGTAGAACTCGGCTTTGGTGGCTTGCGATCCCCCGTCATCGACCCAGCGCATGAATGCCTGCACTGCACGCACCGGGCGATAGCAGTCGTACACGCGCAGACGCATCCCATGTGGGCGCAGGGACGCCTGCACCTTGGCCAGCGCCTCGGCCGCCGGGCGCAGTAGCAGACAGCGCGGCGCGTCATACCCTTCGACAATCCCGCCGGTGAAGTTGTGGGTGCCGGCATAGCGCATGTCGATTTCGATATCGGGTGCGAGCGTGCTCACGTCCACCAAATCCGCCTGCGCCTCACTAGTGGCAGGTGATGTGGCCACGGTAGGTTTCGAAGGCGCCGCCGCGCAACCGCAGGTGGCGAGCAGCAGCACGACGACAGCCGCGCGCAAGCTATTCACCACGGGCCTACTGACAACCGGCCTACTCACAGCCGCCGGTCCGGGTAAAAGAGAGATCCTCGTAGTCGGAGCTGAAATCACCATCCGGATCGGACTTGGCCATGTGCAGCTGGCGCGATTCGCCATTGCCGGAGAAGTCCAGCCAGGCGTCGATGTCCACCGCGATGTCGTCCCAATGCAGCAGGTAACGACCCTCCAGCTTGCTGATCTTGCCGTGCATCTTCGGCGACTTGGCCGAGCGCCATTCCACGCCATTGCCAACTGCGCAGATGCGCACCTCGCCAAACCACGGATCACGCCAGCTGCCCAACCACTCGCGCAGGTCTTTCGCACTGACTGGCTTGCGCTTGGCGATATCGGGCAATGCCGGCTTTGGCTTCGATGTCGAAGTTACCGGCGCCGGTCGTGCGATCTCGTCTGCATAGCCATCAACGCCCAGCGACCTGTCGGGTGCAGTGAACAGTTTCAGCAGCACTTCGCCAAGCACCGTGCGTGCATCGCTGCCGTCGCCATTGATCATCAACACGAAGCCGGACTTGCGGTCCGGCAACAGCATCATCATCGAATACATGCCACCCAGGGTGCCGGTGTGCGACACCGTCCACTGCCCGTCGACATCAGCTAGCCGGAACCCGAACGCGTAAGCGTAGTAGTGGGTGTCATCCCAGCGGCGGCGCTGCTGCGAGATCGGCATCGGCGTGCGCGCCTTCCACATCTCTGCGCGCTGCTTTTCGCCCAGCCATTCAAGCTGCGTGGATGTCGGCTGCAGCCAGTTGTTTGCCCACGCCAGCATGTCGTCAAGTGAGCAGCGGATACCACCTGCCGGGGCCGAGGCGATCATCGGCACCACGTCGCCGTCCTCGCGCATCGCAATGTTGCCGTCTCCCCTTCTCATGTGCGGTTGGGCGACGCTGCCGGCATCACGCATGCGGAATTCGCCGACACGGCAGCCGTCCAGCCCCAATGGCTGAAACACTTCTTGGCGCACCAGTTCCTCATACGATGCGCCACCTGCAGCCGCGGCTACCTGCCCGGCTACCACATAGAGCAGGTTGTCGTAGGCGTAGCCGGCACGGAAGCCATACGCCGGCTTGATGAATTGCAGGCCATGGACAATGTCGTCGCGGTTGAACAGGTTCGGTTCCGGCCACAGCATCAGGTCGCCACCGCCTTCCGGCAGGCCGCTGTTGTGCACCAGCAGGTCGCGCACGGTCATGTGCGCGGTCACCCATGGATCATGCATGCCGAATGCAGGCAAGTGCTTGACCACCGGATCGTCCCAATCGAGCTTGCCCTGCTGCACCAGACGCGCCAGCACGCTGGCGGTCATCGCCTTGCTGTTCGACGCGATCTTGAACAGGGTCTTGCTGGTGACCGTGTCGCCGGAGCCAGCCACAGTTTCACCATAGCCACGCGCGTAGACGACCTTGCCGTTTTCGATCACGCCAACCGCGATCCCCGGCAACTGGTAGCGCGCGATAGTGGCGCGCACGCTGGCATCGATCACCTCCGATGTCGGGCCAGTCTGCGGCTGCGCAGCCTGCAAGGGCGACGCAAGACCCAACGCAATGACTGCGATGAATACTGCAGCAGGGAACCCAGCGCGATGCATCATGCCTGTCTCCAGTCGTTTGCCGATTGTTCGCCACCGATCATCTCATCGTTTGTTTTGGTACTTCCGGTGGGATTTTGGCGTGGGTCATCGCGTCTGCATCGAGATTCATTTGCAGGCGTGCATGGCACCCCGCGCGTCTTGTTCCAGCATTGCGTGATTCAAAAAAAAGGGCAGCCCGAGAACCGGGCCGCCCCTGGAGGAACTTTGGAGATCAGAAGCCGTAGGTCACAACCAGCTGCATGTAGCGCGGCGACTGCCATCCTTTGCCTTCGCCAAAGTAGGGCATCTTGGTTCCAGGCTGACTTTCATAGCGCGAATGCACATTGACGACCGTCTGGCTGTTGAGCAGGTTGTAAACGGAGAAACGTGCCGTCAGGGCGCCGGTCGGGACCGGGATTGTCCATGTCACGTTGGCACTCAGGTCCTTCACCCACGGCATACGGCCGAACGCGCCAAGCGGTGAATAAACCAGCTGCCGCGTCTTGTAGTCGGAGCAGCCCAATTCGCACAGCCAGCCTGAACCGCCACCGCTGTATTCACCCGGCCCACCAGCACCACGGTTGTCATTCGGCCAACGCACGCCAAACGCAGTGATGGGTCCACCGGAATACGCGGAGAACGTCGCACCGAAGCTCCACATCTCGTTGAGCTTGTAGCTGCCGCGCAACTTTATCTGGTGGCGATGATCGTTGAACAGAACGCCATAGCGTTCATTGACCGCCGGGTGGTCGAAGTACTGGACCAAGTTGGTGTCGTTGTAACCCGTATCCGAGTTGACCGGACCTTCAACATTGCCTTCGGATTTGGACCAGAGATAGCTGGCGTTGAAGGCCCACTTGTCGTCCCAGGCGCGATCAAGCTGGAACTCAACCGCCTTGTAAGTGCGCCGGGGCTTTTTGTAACCAAAAATCATGCCGTTGCCGGTCGCCTTGTAGCCATCAACGGAGTTGTCGAATGTCACCCAGTCATTCGTGTCCGGGCACCACAACGTGTTGGTTTCACCGGGATTGAGGATGGGCCAATCGCCTGAATACCAGGGGCACCCTTCCACATGACGGGTGCTCACGTCCTCGATCGCACGGGTCACCTTGCGGTAGGTTGCGTTGATGCCGTAAGACCATTCTTGGTTGATCGCCTGCTGGAAGCCCAGGATGTACTCATCCTGGAACACCTGCTTCAGGTCACGTGCCACCGCAGTACGGACGTCATCGGGTGCTTCGGTGTTGCCATCGGTGTTGACTGGCCCTAGCTGGGCACCCAGGACCGGGGTCAGGTAGGGGTCCCCTGTGACTGGATTAGTCTTGGTGGTGAAGCCATTGAGCAAGTAGTAGGTGTGCTCATCCGTGCTGCCACCCCCGAAGTAGTCGGTGATCTTGTTGGTCAGCGGGATGTAATAACGGCCGGCATTGCCGAACACTTTGGTGGTGCCGTCACCCTTCATGTCCCAGCTGAAACCCAATCGCGGGGAGATCATTTCGCTGAAATCCGCCTTGGCGAAGGTGGCGCCCGAAGCGAGCGTGTTCTCGAATTTGTCTGCGCGCACGCCAAGACTCAGCAGGAGGTTAGGCGTGACGCTCCAGTTATCTTCGATATAGACAGCCTGCGCCTTGGCCGAGACCGGGGCACCAGTGATGTAGTGACGCGCGTCAACGTACGCAATATTTCCTGCAGGAACCGCCACACCATTGATCAGTCGTTCGGAAATCGCCGGAAGGCCGAGCAGTGTGTAGCCCACACCACCCTCGCCCGGATACACCACCGAACTGGTGGAATCCATCACTTCCTGGTCCACGCCGAAGCGCACGAGGTGGTCACCCAAGGTCCATTCGAAGTCCAGGCGGGCCGCCTCCCGCTTGTCGTTGCGGCTGCTGATGCTGGTATTGGTCGGGTGACAGCCGAGGGCCACGGGTTTGCCGAACAAAGATGAGTAGGAGCCACCAGTGGCCATCCTGTTGCACGTGGCATCCGATGAGCTACCACCGAACGAGCTGCGCTTGTTTACCCCATACATCGCCTTGGCGACGAAGTTGTCGCTGAAATGTCCGGTGTAGGTAAGCGACCAGTTGTCACCGCCCGATCCGGAATAACTTTCGCCCCTCTTTTTGCCGAGCGTTGCGGTTTCCCAGCTGTACTCATAATTGCTTGTGCCCGACTTGGCCTTGTCGGAAAAGGCCAGAAATTCCACCAAATGGTCATCAGTGATGTGCCAATCCAGCTTGGTGCCCCAGAAGTCGTTGTCGCTCTTGGTGAACCAAGCCTCGGTGGTGTCGATGTCGCGCGGGTCGCTTTTGCGCTTTTCATACATGGCGAAGAAGAACAGCCTGTCTTTCACGATCGGCCCGGACGCCCAGATGTTGGCTTTGTAGAAGGGGCCTCCGTCACGGCTGGTGCGGTCCCGGTCGCCGATTTTGCCGTCGCTGTGGAAGCGATCCGTTGCTTCCGAGGCCCAGGCCGAGGGTTCGAACGTTGCTTGCATGCCGCCATGGAATTCATTGCCACCCGAACGCGTCACCGCATTGATGACGCCACCGGTACTGCGACCGAATTCCGCCGAATAACCACCGGTCTTGACCTGGAATTCCTCGTAGAAGGCAAATGGCACTGATGAAAAACCCTGGCGACGATAGGGATCGGTCACATCCAGGCCATTGATGTAAACCACGTTCTCCGCCACCGACGAACCGCCAAAGGAAAGTCCACCAAAGCTGGCACCCGACGAGATCACGCCCGGTGCCAGCAGCGCCACGGCACCCACGCTCTGATCGACCGGCAAGCGGGCAAGCTCGGCGCGAGTAATGTTGGTGGAGCTCTCGGTGGAGTGCACGTCCACCCGGTTGATGACGCGCGATCCAACGACCTGCACTGCAGAAAGGTTGGTAACGCTACCGTCACTAGTCAGGTTCACCGTCGTCGTGCCACCCAAGCCGACATTGACTGACACCGTTTCACCAACACCCTGCCCCCCACGGCTCACCTGCAGGGTGTAGTCGCCGATAGGCAACTGGCCGAGGCGATAGCTGCCATCGGCGTTGGCTGTCACTGCGCGGCTCAATCCATTCGAGACGTTGGTGACCGTAATCTGGTCGCCGGCAGTGGCGCGACCTGCGACTGCACCGGTGACGCTCTGCGCGAACGCCGGGGCGATGACCAGCGATGACAGGCATAGTCCCATCGCGATGCTGATTGCGGATTTGCGCAAGATGTGGGTGTTGCTCATGACCTCTCCCCGGTAAATTTTGATGTTTGTGGCTTCATGGTTGTGGCGTGGCGACGAAGTCGTAGTCCCACTGGTCGAAATACAGGTTGCCGCCTGCCCATTCGGCTTCGCCGCGTTGCAGGTCGACGGTTTCGGAACGTGCGAAGCGCTTGGCTGGCACCAATGGCCGGCCGAAGTCGTCATTGAATGCGACGCGGTAGCCGTCCAGGCCACCGAGGTAGAACCCGGCAACCGCCGGATCGGTGGCATCCAGCCGGCCAAAAGTCACATCCATCGGCATCCAGCCATACGGCGCGATGTACAACTGGCCCCAGTCGTGCAGATTCCAGTAGGACTGCACGCCACCGTTGTCGGCGAACATCATTCCCGACTGCCAACGCGCCGGGATGCCATTGAGGCGCAGCAAGGTCATCAGCAGCAGGGTCTGCTGGCCACAATCGGCATGACCGGCATGCAAGGCGTAATCGCTGATGTTGCTGATGGTCGAATACTCGCGCGCACCGGCCCACGGAATCTGGTCGACAGCCGCGAAGAGTTTTTGCGCGATGCGCCATGGATTGGTTTCATCGCCGACGGCACGTTTGGAGAACGCCTTGAGGTCGTCGGTGAACACAATATGCGGCGGGCGCTGCGCCACGAACGGCGCGAGTCCCGGCGTCACTTTGGTTGCCACGACTTTGTCGGCATCCACATCAAGATGGCGCGCGCTGATGGTGACGTCATAGGTCACCGAAAATGTCGTCGGCTGCCCGGCCACGGCGGGCTTCTCGAAATGTACCGTACGCTGCACGGCGGACACTGGGGCGATGACATGCGTGGCCGGTTCGCTGGACAGCAGGCGGATATCGTCCTGTTGGCCAGGAATCGAACGTGGGTATGGAATCCAGGCGCTGACCGTCTCGCCAGCGGGTACCGCGTCGGCATGCACGGTCAGTGTCTGGGTGATGCGCAGGCGCCGTGGCAGCACGTTGTCCGCATGGGCAACCCGCGTCGCTTCGATCACTGCGCGATGGTGCGGATTGATCGATTCCAGTGGGCTTTCGACGAAGGGTTTCGGATCGGCGCGACGTGCACGGGCTTCCGAACTCAGCCGGAACAAATTCGACGTAGCGCGGTTGAAATACAGCCGCTTGCCATCGATGTCCATTCGTTCCAGCAGGCCCTGCCCGTCCCAGCGCGCGAACTCGGCATCAGTGAGATCAGGAATCTGCCTGCGCAGGCGTTCGCGGACCTGGGCAGCATCCTGTTCGAAGTCCAGCCCGATCCGGCGCATGCGTTCGCGCTGGAATGCCAGCACCCGTGCATCCAGCGGCGTGGCCTTCGGCATCGCGGTTTCGATCGCGACGCGTGCACCGGAAAAGTCGCCATGGTCGATACGGGCGATCACCGCCTGCACGACGGGGCTTTCGGAATATTCCGCACCCACGGCTACGGGGTCCTGGTTCTGGTCGATCGCGGCAACCGCAAGCGTCGCCGTCATGCCGCAAGCCAACAGCAAAGCCAATGGCAGGGCGCGCCCATGCCGTTGACGCAGCGGTTGACGCGGCGATGGCCTGACGATGGCAACATGGCTTGGAACATCACGCACCAGACGCGTCCCCCGACGATCCGTGTAGTGATGCTTGTGTAGCACGCAGCCAAGGGCTGGTCAATAATTTATTCTTGGCGTATAAATTTACTGAATCAGTTATTCCGCACCACATAATCACCTGACACTCTGGCCGATCCGCGGCACGATTTCGGGCGCAGTCAATGAAGGAATGCGAGTCAACATGAGCAAGTCCAGCGCACGCATGCGATCCCCAAACGACACTACCCCGACACTGCGCGCGGGATTGCCTGCCTCAATGCTGCCTGCATCAATGCTGATCGCGACGATGTTGGCACTCGCCACGTTCGTCACTGGCTGTGCCAGCCAGCATGTCGCCGACACGCGCGCCGAAGCCTTGCCGCAAGCCACGCTGGGTGTGCCAGGCGTCGGCGAAGCGCAACTGGATCCCGGCTTCTGGATCCAGCGCCAACCGGCCGCGGACAAACCCCTGCTGGATGCCGAAACGGTTGCCGCACGCAACGCGGATTTGTTCGCGCGCGATGCATCGATGCATGGCCTCTCAGCGATGCCAGCCATGCTGACCGGCACGCAAGTGCGCGCATGGATCGAAGCGATGTCGTCGCGGCCGACGCGCACGCTCTATGACATGCAAGGCAAGGAAGTCCCGGCATCCACGCTGGATGCACTCTTCGCCAACATGGCGCTGGACACGATTCCCGCTAGCCAGTCCACCCGCTTCGGCCTGGTAGTCGCGCGCGCGCCGCTGCGAAGCTTTCCCACCCTGCAGCGCGCGTTCTCCAGGCAAGGCGACACAGACATCGACCGCTGGCAGGAGAGCGCCGAATTCCCCGGCACGCCGGTAGTGATCGCGCATGCCTCCGCTGATGGTCAGTGGCTGTTCGTGGTCAGCCCGCGCTATGCGGCGTGGACCCCTGCGAAATTCATCGCCGAAGGCACCCGCAAACAAGTGCTCGCCTATTACACCGATGAAGCACCGTATCGCGTGATCACCGGCGCGAAACCACGCTTGGTCTATACACCAGACAACGCGGCCCTGTCAGAACTGCAACTGGACATGGGCACGCGCCTGCCCGACATCGGCATGCTTCGCGTCGCCACCATTCAGAGCCAAGCGCCGGCCTTCCATTGGACCGTGAGCGTGCCGCTTCGGTTCGACGACGGAAACCTCGGGTTCGCATTGGCCCTGCTGCCGCGTACCGCCGACAGCCACCTTGGCCCGTTGCCGCTGTCCCGCGCCAACATCATCCGCCAGGCTTTCAAGTTCCTTGGCGAACGCTACGGCTGGGGCCACGACTACAACAGCCGCGACTGCAGTGGTTTCGTCTCCGAGGTCTACGCCAGCATGGGCTTGATCCTGCCACGCAATACCAGCGCGCAGGCAGTCAGTCCGGTGTTCCGGCGTACCCATTTCGAAATCACTGACGGACGCGGCGCTCGGATGGCGGCAATCAATGCGCTGGACGTGGGTGATCTGATCTACATCCCCGGCCATGTGATGATGTTCATTGGCCGCATCGGCGACACGCCCTACGTGATCCACGACACCAATGGCGGCACCGTGCTGGATGCCGATGGCACGCTGCACTCGCTGAAACTCAATGGTGTCTCGGTGACCCCGCTGACGGCGCTGCATTTCGATGCCGAAACCGACTACATCGACCGCATCACCAATATCGTGCGCGTGGTCCATACCCCATGAGCCGCATCCAATGAGCAATATCCTCATGAGTAGTAGCAAATGAAGATCACCGAAATCCACTTCGGCATGCTGCGGGTCCCGCTGAAGACCGCGTTCAAGACCGCGCTGCGCACCGTGGAACAGGTCGAGGACGTGGTGGTGATGGTACACACCGACACCGGCCATATCGGCTACGGCAGCGCACCGGCGACCGCGGTCATTACCGGCGATACCCACGGCTCGATCATGGACGCCGTGCGCCATTACATCGCGCCGCGCGTGATCGGTCTGGACATTGCCGACCTCAACCGGATCACCCACCTGGTGCAGTCGGCGATGGAGAAGAACACCAGCGCCAAGGCCGCAGTGGAGATCGCGGTCTACGACCTGTGGGGCCAGCTGTACGGCGCGCCGCTGTACCAGTTGCTGGGTGGTGGCGCTCCGGTGATCACCACCGACATCACCATCAGCGTGGACTACATCGACAAGATGGTGGCCGATTCGCTGGACGCGGTTGCACGCGGCTTCGAATCGCTGAAAATCAAGGTCGGCAAGGACATCGGCGTCGACATCGAACGTACCAAGGCGATCCACGCCGCGGTCGAGGGCCGCGCCCTGCTCCGGCTGGATGCCAACCAGGGCTGGACCGCCAAGCAGGCGGTGTTTGCCCTGCAAACGCTGGAAAACGCGGGGGTGAAACTCGAACTGGTCGAACAACCGGTCAAGGCGCATGACCTGGAAGGCCTGCGCTACGTGACCGAGCGCGTGCACACGCCGGTGATGGCGGACGAAAGCGTGTTCGGGCCGATGGAAGTGATCGAGCTGATCCGCATGCGTGCCGCCGACATCGTAAACATCAAGCTGATGAAGACCGGCGGCATTTCCAACGCGGTGCGGATCGCCGATATCTGCGGGTTGTACGGCGTGGACTGCATGATCGGCTGCATGCTGGAATCCAGCATCGGCGTGGCCGCTGCAGTGCACCTGGCCGTGGCGAAGTCGGACGTGATCAGCAAGGTCGACCTGGATGGCCCCTCCTTGTGCCGCTACGATCCGGTTGCCGGCGGGGTGATCTTCAACGAGTCCGAGATCAGCATCACCGATGCGCCGGGCCTGGGCATCCGTGGTATCGACGGCCTGATGCCGCTCGCCGAACGCGCAGCCTGAGGCTGGGCGATGTCGGCACTGGTCAAGATTCGCTCCGAACGCGACCGGATGTCGGCGATCGAACGCCGCATCGCCGACTTCGTGCTCGACAACGCCCACCTGCTGCGCGACTACTCCTCGCAGCAACTCGCCGATGCGGTTGGGATCAGCCAGTCGAGCGTGGTGAAGTTCTGCCAGAAACTCGGCTTCAAGGGCTATCCCGATCTCAAGCTGTCGATCAGCGAGGCGCTATTCCGCACCGACAACGGCAACACCGACACGCAACCGGTGCCGGCCAAGACCCAGGATCCTGCCCGCCTCGGCATCGACCTCTGGCGCTGTAAATCGCAGGCTGAAGAAGCGACGCGCCTGATCAACCCACCCAAGGCCCTCACCGCCGCCGCGGATGCGATCGGCAGTGCCAATACGGTGTTCATCATCGGGCTGGGCGAAGACGATATCCATGCGCGCGCCTTCGCATTGCGGCTGGCGCTGTTGGGCATCCTGACCGTGCACAACTTCGATCCTGCGCACATGACCGCCAGCCTGTCGGCAGCCAAGCCGGGCGACGTGCTGCTGATGTTCTCCGAACACGGCATGCAGCCGGCGCTATGCCAGCTGGGCCGTCATTTCCGCGAGCAACAGGGCCGCGTGGTCACGATTACCCGGCACAGTTCCAATGCGCTGCGCGCACATGCCGACGTGCCCCTGCTGGTGTCGGCGCATGACGAGCGCCCGCACATCGAGCCACTGCTGTACCACTCCGCGCTGAAGCACCTGCTGGATCGCGTGTTCATCCTGCTGTGCGAGGCCGATGGCCAGCGCCGTACGCGGCTGCAGGAAACCCTGGCACGCATCAAGCCCCTGCTGGAATCCTGACGGGTGACCGTATCGCGCGCATGCTTGCCGCCATTGCCTCTTCTCCACCATTCCTCTTCCATCCGGAACCTGACCATGCCGATCCGCCGGACCGCATCCTTCCTGTTGCCCATGTTGCTGGCAACGGCGTGCACTCACGTTCCAGCGAACCACGCAGACAGCGACGCGCACCATTGGGCCAATGCAAGCCAGATGGTGCTGGTCACCACCGCCGATTGGGACAGCACCAGTGGCGAACTGCGTCGCTATGAGCGCGACGCAAATGGCTGGAAGCAAGTAGGCGACGCCAGTTCCATTGTGGTCGGGCGCACCGGCGTTGCCTGGGGCATCGGCCTGAACGCCGAACACGGCGATGGACCGGTCAAGCGCGAGGGCGATGGCAAGGCGCCCGCAGGTGTGTTCGCGATCGGTCCCGCGTTCGGCTATGCGAACAATGCCCGCACCGGGCTGGACTACAAGGCGATGGGCATCAACGACTGGTGCATCGACGTGCCGGATTCGGCCTACTACAACCAGATCATCGATCGCGGTCTGGTAAAGGCCGCAGGGCTAGATCAGTCCACCGAGCCGATGCGCCGCGACATCCATGCCAATGGCGACCAGCGCTATCGCGAGGGCTTCGTGATCGAGCACAATGCCGCCAATATCCGCAATGCCGGCAGTTGCATCTTCGCCCATCTGTGGGCCGCGCCGGACAGCACCACTGCAGGTTGCACCGCGATGGCACCAGCCAGCATGGATGCCCTGCTGATGTGGCTGGACGAGAAGCGCAAGCCGGTGTTCGTGCAACTTCCGCAAGCCCAGTACACGCAGCTGCGCGACGCATGGAAGCTGCCACAGATCACCAGCACGGAGCACGCACGATGAGCCAGACCAAACGCGTGATGGCCGGCCTGGTCGCCGGCATCGTGCTCGGCATCCTGCTGGCATGGCTGGATACGCCACTGGCCATCCGCACTGCCGACATCGTGCAGCCGTTCGGCAAGCTCTGGCTCAACGCGTTGCAAATGACTGTGGTGCCGCTGGTGCTGGCACTTGTCATCGTCGGCGTGAACCAGGCCAGCGACGCCGCGCAGTCCGGACGGGTCGCGCGGCGCGCAATCCTCATCTTCATCATCTTGCTCACCGCCGCGGCGGTGATGACCGCGGTGCTGGCGCCACTGATCCTTTCGCAACTGCAGCCCGATCCCGCGGTGGCCGCGGCATTGCGTGGCCATGAAGCCGAACTTCCGGTCGTCACCGGTGGCTGGGCGGATGCGCTGACCGCGATCGTCCCCAGCAATGCGGTGGCTGCTGCCGCTGCGGGCGCGATGTTGCCTCTGGTGACTTTCGCGCTGTTCTTTGGTTTCGCGCTGACCCGCATCGATGCCGAACCGCGCGCACGCGTTGTCGGTTTCTTCCAGGCCGTCAGCGACGCGATGATCGTGATCGTGCGCTGGGTGCTGTGGGCCGCGCCGGTCGGCATCTTCGCGCTGGTGCTGGCACTGACCGCACGCTCCGGCATCGGCATGCTGCAGGCACTCGGAATTTACATACTGCTGGAATGCGCGCTGTACCTGCTCGCCATCGTGTTGCTAGTCATGGTGGCGGTAATGGTGGGCCGTCAGAACCTAGGCCATTTCATGTCCGGGCTGGCACCGGTGCAGGCCGTGGCGGCGAGCACGCAATCCTCGCTGGCCACATTGCCGGCAATGCTGGAAAACGCAGACGGGCGCATGCGCTGGCCGCAACGGGTGTCCGCGCTGGTGTTGCCGATGGCGGTCTCGCTGTTCCGGATCACATCGCCGATCCAGTACATCGCCACCGCAAGCTTCATCGCATGGACACTTGGCATCGACCTCACCACGACCCAGTTGATCACCGGCATCGCCCTGTCGGTGCTGGTCAGCATGGGCTCGGTCGGCCTGCCCGGCCAGGCGATCTTCATCGCCACCAACTTGCCGGTGTCACAGGCGATGGGCCTGCCGGTCGCACCCCTGGTGTTGCTGATGGCGGTAGATGCGATCCCCGACGTGCTGGCCACGGTGGGCAATGTCACTGCCGACATGACCGCGACTGCGCTGGTTGTTTCGCGTTCGGACGAGGCCGCTACCCCGCCCTCTTGACAGCCTTCGCTGCACTGCAGCACAGTGCAGCCATGCACATTCGCGTGACCATGACTACGACCATTACCACCGGTACAAGCCCGGTGCGGTCGGTCATGCGCGGATAAGACATCCACCCGGCCCCGCACCTCGACAGAGGCGGGCCGCTTCAAGCCCTCCCCTGATGCGATGCGGGGCCTCTTACGGAGGCTCGATGGACGCACCACCGTTGCAGGACACTCCCCAGGATTCGCCCGCCAGCACTGCAGGCGTGGATTGCCGCGTGCACAAGTTCGGCGGCAGTTCGCTGGCCGATGCCGGTCGCATCCGCCATGTCGGCGAGCTGATGCTGGCAGCCGATGAACCCCGGCACGCCGTCGTGGTTTCAGCCATGCATGGCGTGACCGATGCGTTTATTGCGATTGGCGATGCCGCCGCGTGCGGCGACGACTGGCAAGCGGCGCTTGCCAACTTGCGCCAACGCCACGTCGAAGCCGCTGAAGCCTTGCTCGAAGACAGCCACGCCACACGGCAATGGCTGGACCAGCAGTTCCAGGAACTCGACGACGTGTTGCGCGCGATCGCCCTGTTACGCCAGCCTGGCCATGCCGCGCTGGCGCGCATCCATGGCATGGGCGAAATCCTGTCCTCCCATCTGCTGCATGCCTGCCTGCGCGAGCGCGGTGGCGACTATGCGCGGCTGGATGCGCGCGAGGTCCTGCGCGTGCGCCATGGTGAACTCGGCGCGATCGTCGACTGGGACGCCAGCGCGGCACGGCTGGCCGAATGGCGCCAGGCGAATCCGCAACTTCGCGTGGTGGTAACCGGCTTCATCGCCAGCGATGCGGACGGGCAGCCAATGGTGCTCGGCCGTAATGGCAGCGATTTTTCCGCCGCGATTTTCGCATCACTGTTCGATGCCGACGAAGTGCATATCTGGACCGATGTCGATGGCGTGCTGTCGGCCGATCCACGACTGGTGCCGGAAGCAGTGTCGCTGCCTGCATTGAGCTACCAGGAAGCCTGCGAGCTGGCCTACTTCGGCGCCAAGGTGATCCACCCGCAGACCATGACCCCGGCGATGGCACGCGGCCTGCCGCTGTTGATCCGCAACACTTTCAACCCCGGTTTCGCAGGCACCAGGATTGATGCGGAAGGAGGTGCTGACAGTGATGCCAGCGGCCCGGTGAAGGGACTGACCCTGAATTCCGCGCTGGCCCTGGTCAGTCTGGAAGGCGCTGGCCTGATCGGTGTGCCGGGTACTGCCGAGCGCGTGTTCGCCGCCCTGCATGCGGCGCGCATTTCGGTGGTCATGATTTCGCAGGGTTCGTCGGAACATTCGATCTGCACCGTAGTGCGCGAGCCCGATTCCGCACGCGCGCACGCTGTGTTACTGGACGCATTCTCGCGCGAACTGGCCAGCGGCCAGGTGCAGGGCGTGCAGGTGGTCGATGGCATCTGCGTGCTGGCCGCGGTCGGTGATCGCATGGCCGGAACGCCGGGCGTGGCTGCGCAGTTGTTTGGCGCACTGGCGCGCGCACGGGTGAATATCCGTGCGATCGCGCAGGGCGCATCGGAACGCAACATCTCCGTCGCGATTGCAACAAGCGAGGCGACCCGCGCGCTGCGCGCCGCACATGCGGCGTTCTGGCTGTCGCCGCAGACCATTGCCCTGGCGGTAATCGGTCCAGGCAATGTGGGCGCCGCCCTGCTCGACCAGCTACAGGCCGCGCTGCCGCGACTGCGCCGGGATGCCAATCTCGACCTGCGTTTGCGCGCGCTGGCCACCAGCAGCAAGACCTGGCATTGCGAGTTTCGTGGCAGCGAGGAATGGCGCGTGCGCATGCAGGCCGAGCCCGTCACCACCGACTTGGCTGCCCTGGGTACGCACCTGCTCGACACCCACATGCCACACGCGGTCATCGTCGACTGCAGCGCCAGCAATACGGTGGCCGAGCACTATCCGGCATGGCTGGCGGCCGGCATTCACGTGATCACGCCCAACAAGCAGGCCGGCGCCGGACCGCTGGAACGCTACAGCGCGATCCGCGAGGCGCGCACGCATGGCGGCGCGCGATTCCGCTACGAAGCGACCGTAGGCGCGGGCTTGCCGGTGATCTCTACCTTGCGCGATCTGCTGGATACCGGCGATGAGCTCATTGCCATCGACGGCATTCTCTCCGGCACGCTGGCCTGGCTGTTCAACAAGTTCGATGGTAGCACGCCCTTCTCCGAACTAGTGCGCGAGGCACACGCTCTGGGCTATACCGAACCAGATCCGCGCGACGACCTGTCCGGCATGGACGTGGCTCGCAAACTTGTCATCCTGGCGCGCGAAGCTGGCCTGTCATTGTCATTGGCCGACGTACAGGTGCAGGGACTGGTCCCCGATACCCTGCGTGATGCCGACCGTGACGCGTTCATGGCCGGACTGGCTGCACTGGATGCACCGATGCAGGCTGCCCTGGATGCCGCGCGTGCCAAGGGCTGTGTACTTCGATACGTGGCGCGCCTGGAAGCCAATGGAAATGCCAAGGTTACACTGCAGGAATTGCCGAACGACCATGCCTTCGCCCACCTGCGACTGACCGACAACTGCGTGCAATTCACCACTCATCGCTATCGCGACAATCCGCTGGTCGTGCAGGGTCCCGGCGCCGGACCGGACGTAACCGCCGCTGGCGTGTTCTCCGACCTGCTGCGCTTGGCATCAAGCCTGGGAGCACGCCTGTGAGTGCAATGAATGGAGCCACCGCGCGTGCCTTCTCGCCCGGCTCGGTCGGCAACATCGGCGTCGGCTTCGACATCATCGGCCACAGCATCACCGGCATCGGCGATATCGCCACGGTGCGCCGCATCGACGAACCTACCGTGCGCATCACTGCGATTCGCGGCACGGTCACCGACCTGCCGCTGGAGGCCGAGCGCAACACCGCAGGCGCGGCGCTGATCTCGCTGCGCGCATTGCTGGAGCTGCCGTTCGGGTTCGAGGTCGAACTCGACAAGGGGATTCCACTGGGATCCGGCCTTGGTGGTTCTGCAGCCTCATGCGTCGCCGCACTGGTCGCCGCGAATGCATTGCTGGATGCGCCGCTGGATGTGCATGCGCTGTATCCGCACGCATTGGCCGGTGAAGCGGTCGCCAGTGGTGGCCTGCATGGCGACAACGTCGGCCCGATGCTGCTGGGCGGGCTGGTGTTGGCCACTGCCGAACGCATGACCCGCATCGATGTGCCGGCAAGTTGGCATTGCGTGGTCGTGCATCCGCATGCCGTGCTGGAAACGAGACGTGCGCGCGAAGCGCTGGCTGGTACGTATGCGCTGCGCGAATTCGTCGCGCAAAGCGCGCAGCTGGCGCAGGTACTACTGGGTTGCGAGCGTGGCGATGCAGCGCTGGTCCGCGCCGGGCTGGACGATGTATTGGTGGAACCGCGTCGCGCGCCACTGATCACAGGCTTCGCCGAAGTGAAAAAAGCAGCGCTGGATGCTGATGCGATGGGCGCCAGCATTTCCGGTGCTGGTCCCAGCGTGTTCGCCTGGTTCGAAGATCACGACGCTGCCGAACTGGCAGGCATATCGATGTCCGCCGCATTCACTGCTGCAGGATTTGCCAGCGACGTGCACGTCAGCCCGATCGCTGGTCCCGCCGCCAGCGTGCTCGCATGAGCCACGCCGTCCTGAAGCAGGTCAGCACGCGCGGCATCGCGCCGGCAGTGAACGTCAGCAGTGCAATTGCGGCAGGTCCCGCACCTGACGGCGGGCTGTATATGCCCGAAGCGTTCCCGACGTTCACGCCAGACGACTTCGCATCCGACAACACGCTGGTCGATGTCGCTCATCGACTGCTGCAACCATTCTTCGCTGGCGATGCACTCGAAGCGTCGTTGCATGACATCTGCCGCACCGCGTTCGCGGTCGAACCACCATTGCGCCCATTCGGCACGGCTGACGACTACATCCTTGAGCTGTTTCATGGCACCACCGCCGCGTTCAAGGACTACGGCGCGGGCTTCCTGGCCGCCTGCCTGGCGGCGCTGCCGCAGGGCGAAAAACCACTGACGATAATCGTTGCCACCTCGGGCGACACCGGTGCTGCAGTCGGCGCGGCCTTCCATGGCAAGCCGGGCGTGCGCGTCGCGATCCTGTATCCGGATGGCCGTGTATCTCCACGCCAAGCGCATCAGCTGGGCTGCTTCGGCGACAACGTGCGTGCGTTCCGGGTCGAGGGCAGTTTCGATGACTGCCAACGCCTGGCCAAGGACGTGTTGGGCGATGCCGGCTTCCGCCAAGAAATTCCACTCGGATCCGCCAATAGCATCAGCATCGGCCGCCTGCTGCCGCAGATGGCCTATTACGCGCACGCCGCGCTAAGCCACTGGCGTGCGACCGGCCGCCCACTCAATATCGTGGTGCCGACCGGAAACCTCGGCAATGCGGTCGCTTGCCTGCTCGCTAGACGCTGCGGCCTGCCGATTGGCGAGGTGGTGCTGGCCAACAACGCTAATGACGGTCTGGCACGGTTCTTCGCCGGTCACGATTATCAGCCACGTCCAACGGTAGCTACCTTGGCCAATGCCATGGACGTCGGCGCGCCCAACAACTTCGAGCGCCTGCAATGGCTGTATCCGGACGATGCCGCGTTGCGTGCGGCCGTCAGCGCCGACAGCGTCGACGATGCCGACATCCGCAAAACCATCGTAGATGCGTACGTGCGGTTTGGCGAAACCATCTGCCCGCATACCGCCTGCGCCCTCGCCGTGCTGCAGCGCCTGCGCCAACGCGGCGCTGATGGCGACTGGTGCGTTGTGGCCACCGCGCATCCGGCCAAGTTCCCGGAGGTCGTCGAGCCCTTGATTGGCACAGAGGTGCCATTGTCGGCTGCGCTTGCGGCAATGCTGGCACGCGATAGCCATGCAGAGCCATTGGCCAATGATGCTATCGAGCTTCGCCAATGCTTGCGCGATTGGTAATTTACGGAAAACCCGTCGATAGCGGGCCAATCCAGAGCTAACCTTCGGGACAGCAGGCGGCAATTGTTGTAATTACAGAGTTACAGGCTTGGGTGAGGTATTGCCGCTGCTGGCTGATCAGCCTTCGCAGTCGCCTTTTGCGCGCCATTCGTCGAGACGTCGGAGACTGCAGTCGAGACTTCGGAAACCGCACGTTTCTGCATGATCTTCTCAACCTGCGCGTCGGCGGCCACGCGATGCTGCAGCGACTTGCACAACTCGATGCCCGCGGTGGTGAGGCGCAGCCCGTCGACATCGTCTTCGATCAGTCCGCTTTCCACCATGCGCTGCCTGATGGCGGTGTCACCGTGCACCAACTCGACGCCTTGATCGATTCGTTTAAGTACGTCCAGAAGAGCCAGGTCCTCTAGCGAAATCTCGTCCATGGCCTGCCCTCCGGGCTGTTGATCGATTTAATGGTGCCGGAAATAGGAATCGAACCTACGACCTACGCATTACGAATGCGCCGCTCTACCAACTGAGCTATTCCGGCGTGGCGCGCAATTCTAGCCGCTAGCGGCTCAGTCCACCAGCTGCAGGCGCAACTCCTTGGGCAGGGCGAACACCATGTTCTCCGGCTCGCCATGCAATTCACGCACGCTTGCGGCGCCCAGCGCATGCAGGCGCGCCAGTACGCCCCGGACCAGCACGTCCGGTGCTGAAGCCCCGGCGGTGACCCCGATGCTGCGTTTCCCGGCCACCCAGGCAGGGTCGATCTCGTCGGCGCCGTCGATCAGGTAGGCCAGAACGCCCTCGCGCTCGGCGAGTTCGCGCAGGCGGTTGGAATTTGAACTGTTCGGCGAACCCACCACCAGCACCAGGTCGCACTGCGCGGTCAATTCGCGCACCGCGTCCTGGCGGTTCTGGGTGGCGTAGCAGATGTCGTCGTTCTTTGGCCCCTGCATCGCAGGATATTTCGCCTTGAGCGCGGCGATGATGTGGCGGGTGTCGTCCACTGACAGCGTGGTCTGGGTGGTGTAGGCAACATTGTCCGGCTGCGCGATTTCAATCGTGGCCACACCCTCGATGTCTTCGACCAGATAGATCTGTCCTGACTCGCCTTCACCCGGTTCCTTGAAGGTTCGCCACTGACCCATGGTGCCTTCGACTTCGGGATGCCCGGCATGGCCGATCAGCACCATGTCGCGGCCGTTGCGGCACTGGCGCGCGACTTCCAGGTGCACCTTGGTGACCAGCGGACAGGTCGCATCGAACACCTTCAATCCGCGCCGATCCGCCTCGTTGCGCACCGCCTGGGATACGCCATGTGCGCTGAAGATGACCGTCGCGCCATCCGGGACCTCATCGAGTTCTTCGACGAACACCGCGCCGCGCGCCTTCAGGTCATCGACCACGAAGCGGTTGTGCACGACTTCGTGACGCACGTAGATCGGTGCGCCGAGGGTTTCGAGCGCGCGCTTGACGATTTCGATCGCGCGGTCGACACCGGCGCAGAAACCACGAGGATTGGCGAGCAGGACGTCCATGCCGTGATTATCGACCCGAATGCTTGGGCTTGCCTGACAGCAGGCCGAACAAGCCAATCCCGATCGCACCGCAAACCACCGCAGAATCGGCGATGTTGAATGCCGGCCAGTAGTGTTCACCGACATACCACTGCACGAAATCGATCACATGCCCATGCACGATGCGGTCGATCACGTTACCGATTGCGCCACCGACCACGAGTGCCAGCGGGAATGCGGAACGCCAGTCGCGGCGCCGCGTGCGCGAAAGCATCCACGCCATCAGGCCGCTGATCGCGAACGCCAGTGTGACAAAGAACCACTTCTGCCAGCCACCGGCATCGGCCAGAAAACTGAAGGCCGCGCCGGTGTTGTATGTGCGATACCAGTTCCAGAAGCCGTCGATCACCGGCACCGGCACATGCTCGGGCAGCGTCTTGAGCACCCAGGCCTTGCTCCACTGGTCGAGTGCCAGCACCAATGCGGAAAGTCCGAGCCAGGGCAGTGCGTTAGGTTTAACGGGCGACATCAGAACCATCTCCGGTCTTCGCCCTGCCCCTCAATGTTTCCAATGCAACGTCCACATAGCTGCGGATGCTCGGCGTGCGTGCCCACGTCTTCGCGGTAGTGCCAGCAGCGCAGACACTTGGGCTTGGTGGTGGCCTTCGCGGACACGACAATCGTATTGGTGTTGGCATCCGGCACGATCCGCACATCGCCACTGATCAGCAGGAAGCGCAGCTCATCGACGAACGGCGCCAACCAGTTCTGGTCGGACACGCCGCAGCGCAATTCGATTTCCGCTTCCAGCGCAGCACCAATCTCGCCGGCCGCACGCATCGGCTCCAGCACCTTGGACATCTGCTCGCGCAGGGCCAGCAGGTTATCGAAGTCCTTGGCAGACAGCGCGGCATCATGGGGCAGTGGCGCCAGGCCGTCGTACCAGGTCGCGAACAGCACGTTGCCCGCGCGCGCGCCCGGGATATACGACCACATCTCGTCGGCGGTGAAGCTCAGCACCGGCGCGATCCAGCGCACGAAGGCCTCGGCGATTCGGTACATCGCCGACTGCGCACTGCGGCGCCCGCGCGAGTCAGCCGGCATCGTGTACAGGCGATCCTTGGTGACATCCAGATACAGCGAACCGAGGTCGACGCTGCAGAAGTTCATCAGCGCCTGCACCACCGCGGCGAAGTCGTAGTTCGCATATGCAGCCGCGATCTGTTCCTGCACCTGCCAAGCGCGATGCACGATCCAGCGATCCAGCACGACCATGTCATCAAGCGGGCGCAGGTCGCGCGTCGGATCGAAGCCGTGCAGGTTGCCGAGCAGAAAGCGCGCGGTATTGCGGATGCGGCGGTAGGCATCGGCGTTGCGCTTGAGGATTTCCTGCGACAGCGACATCTCGTTGCTGTAGTCGGCCGAAGCGATCCACAGGCGCAGGATATCCGCGCCCAGCGTCTTCATGATGTCCTGCGGCTCGATGCCATTGCCGAGTGACTTCGACATCTTGCGACCGTGTTCGTCCACGGTAAAACCGTGCGTCAGGCATTGCCGATAAGGCGCCGCCTTGTCCATCGCGACGCCGGTCAGCAAGGACGACTGGAACCAGCCACGATGCTGGTCGGAACCTTCCAGATAGAGATCTGCCGGCTTGCCGAGGCCACGTTCCACCAGCACGGTTTCATGGGTGACGCCGGAATCGAACCAGACATCGAGGATGTCGGTGATCTTGTCGTAACTGGATGCTTCGTCGCCAAGCAGTTCGGCGGCATCCAGCGAATACCAGACGTCCACGCCTTCGCGTTCGACGCGATCGGCCACTTCGCGCATCAGTTCGACACTGCGCGGATGCGGCTCGCCGGTTTCGCGATGCACGAACAAGGTAATCGGCACGCCCCAGGTACGTTGGCGACTGATGCACCAATCGGGTCGCCCCTCGATCATGCCGGCGATGCGCGCCTTGCCCCATGCGGGGTACCAGGTAACGGTTTCGATCGCTGCAATTGCATCGCGGCGCAGGTTCGCCTGGTCCATCGAGATGAACCACTGCGGCGTCGCGCGGAACGCCACCGGCGTCCGGTGCCGCCAGCAATGCGGATAGCTGTGGTTGAGTTTGGAGAACGCGAGCAGGTGGCCGTTGGCACGCAACGCGTCCACCAGCACATCGTTCGCCTTCCACACATGCAGGCCAGCGAGTTCAGTGTCGCCCGCAGGCGGCGTTGATGGCAGATAGACGCCACGCCCATCGACCGGATTGAGTTGCGCTGCGCTGTACTTTTCGACCAGTCCGTACTGCTGACTGACCGCGAAGTCTTCCTGGCCATGGCCGGGCGCGGTGTGTACGGCGCCGGTGCCGTCCTCGTCGCTGACGTGGTCGCCAAGCAGGATCGGGATATCGCGCTCGGCATAGAACGGATGCGCGAACAGCATGCCTTCGAGTTTCTCGCCCTGCGCACGCCCATGCACGACCACCTCCTCCACGCCGTAGCGCTGCAGTGCCTTCGCAGCCAATGCTTCCGCGATTACCAGCCAACGGCGGTGGCCGTTCTGTGCCGGTCCTTCAACCAGCACGTAATCGAGTTCGGCGCCCAGGCTAATCGCCAGCGATGCCGGCAGCGTCCACGGCGTGGTGGTCCAGATCGGCATCGCGACGTCGATGTCTTCCGGCAACTCACTGCCGAACGCACGCGTCACCGCCTGCGGGCTACGTGCGTTGTAGGCGACATCGACTGCGGGCGACAGCTTGTCCTGGTATTCGATCTCGGCTTCGGCCAGTGCCGAACTACAATCGAAGCACCAATGGACCGGCTTCACGCCACGCAGCAGATGGCCGTTGTCGACGATCCTGGCCAGCGCGCGGATCTCATCGGCCTCGAACTTGAAATCGAGTGTGCGATATGGATTTTCCCAATCGCCGAGCACGCCGAGCCGTTTGAAGTCGCGACGCTGCACGTCGATCTGCGCATTGGCGTAATCGCGGCATTGCTTGCGAAACTCGACTGCATCGAGCTTGACGCCCACTTTGCCGAATTTCTTTTCGATCGCGATCTCAATTGGCAGGCCGTGGCAATCCCAACCCGGGATATACGGCGCATCGAAACCGGCTACCGTCTTCGACTTGACGATGATGTCCTTGAGGATCTTGTTGACGGCATGACCGAGATGGATCGCGCCGTTGGCGTACGGCGGGCCGTCATGCAGCACGAACTGCGGGCGGCCTTTCGTCACTTCGCGAATCTGTGCGTACAGGCCATCGGCCTCCCAGCGCGCCAGCGCCTCCGGCTCGCGCTTGGGCAAGTCGCCGCGCATCGGGAAGGCTGTGTCCGGCAACAGGATCGTGGCCTTGTAGGGGTTATCACTGCTCTTTGTAGAACTAGATTCGGTCACGCGATGGCTCGCTGTGCTGTGTGTTGAAGGAGGATGCCACGCGCCTGCGCGTCATCAAGATGCATCTGCGCCACCAGCGCCGGCAGGCCGTCGAATTTTTCTTCATCGCGCAAGCGGGCGACGAATTCCACATCAATGCGCTGGCCGTACAGGTCCGCATCGAAATCGAATAGATGCGCTTCGAGCAGTGGCTCGATACCGTCGACCGTAGGCCGCGTGCCGAAGCTCGATACCGAAGGCCACGGCATGTCACCCACGCCATGCACCCAGGTTGCGTAGATGCCGCACAAGGCCGGGGTCTTGCCGCCGAAGCGCAGGTTGGCGGTCGGATAGCCCAGGGTGCGGCCGAGTTGCTTGCCATGCACCACGTGCCCGCCGATGGCATACGGCCGGCCCAGCAGACGTGTTGCAGTGTCGAAATTTCCGCTTGCCAGTGCAGCGCGGATGCGGGTGCTGGAGACACGTTCACCGTTGTTGAGTACAGGTTCGATCACGTGCGCGCTGAAGCCCAATTCGCGGCCCATCGTCTGCAACAGGTCGAGATCGCCGATGCGACCCTTGCCGAAGCGGAAGTCTGGACCCACCCACACTTCGCGCACATTCAATCGCTGCACCAGCAACTGGCGGACGAAATCCTCGGCCTGCATCGACGCCAGCCTGGCGTTGAAACGCAACAATCCGACCTGGTCGCAACCCAGTGCGAACAAGCCTTCGGCCTTTACGCGCGGCAACATCAGTCGTGGAGGCTTGGCATCGCGAGCGAAAAATTCGCGCGGCAGTGGTTCGAAGCTCACCGCCACTGAAGAAATATCCAGCTCACGCGCACGCGACACAGCGCGGCCGACCAATGCGCGATGACCCAGGTGCAGGCCATCGAAGGCACCGATGCAAGCCACGCTGCCTTGTGGGCACAGTGGCCCAGCACGCTCCGACGAGGAGCTGGCGTCGCGAAACAGGTTCTTCATGATGATCGCGCAGTATAGCTGCGGTGCAACATGGCCGCGTCGCGCGCGCTTGGTCAGTGGGCTGGCGTCAGTGTTCGCGGAAGTCACGCGGGCGGAAGCCCAGCCCCAGCATCGCGATGCCATAGACCAGGCCGCCGCCCGCCACCAGCACGCCCAGCCACACGATCCGCGTCCAGGCGCTGACCTCGGTGAAGCTGGGTGCCAGTTGCAGGCCCGCCAACAGCGCCGCAACCATCACCAGATTGGCGATCCCGGCGCGCACCAGAAAGCGCGTCCAACCCGGCTGCGGATCGTAGACATCTGCCTTGCGCAGCCAGCGCCACAGCAGCACGAGATTCAGGTAGCTGGACAGTGCACTGGCCAGGCCAAGCGCGAAATGCAGGCCGGGGACATGCGCCAACGCCGACATCGTGCCTTGCGCCTTGTCGGCCTCTGGCACCCATATCTGGAACAGCAAGGCGAGCAACAGCAGGTTGAACAGCATGTTGGCGATGAGCGCCGCCACACCGGCCCGCACCGGAGTTCGGGTGTCCTGGCGCGCGTAGAACGCCGGCAGCACGGTCTTCACCAAGGCGAACGCCGGCAGCCCGAAGCTGAGGCCGAATACCGACAACGCGGTCATGCGGGTGTCGAAGGCCTGGAACTTGCCATGCTGGAACACGGTGGCGACCAGCGGTTCGCTGAGCAGCATCAGCCCGAACATCGCCGGCACGATTATGATCAGGGTGGTGCGCAAGCCCCAGTCCAGCGAGCGCGAGAACGCGGCGCGGTCGGTATTGACGTGGTGGCGCGACAACGTTGGCAGGATCACAGTGCCCAAGGCTATGCCGAAAACGCCCAGCGGCAATTCCAGGAACCGATCAGCCTGCGACAGCCAGGTTTGCGAGCCCTGCACCAGCAGCGCAGCGATGAAGGTGTCGAACAGCAGGTTGATCTGTGCCACCGACGAGCCGAGCAGGGTCGGGACCATCAGTCGCATCACCTTGCGCACGCCGGCGTGGTTCCAACCCCAGCGCGGCAGTACCAGCAGGTCGAGTTTCGCCATTTGCGGCAGTTGGAACAGCAGTTGCAGCAAGCCTGCGATGAGGATCGCCCAGCCCATCGCCATGATCGGCGGATCGGTCAGGCGCGAGCCCCACCATGCCCCGGCAATCATGCACAGGTTGAGGATCACCGGTGTCAACGCTGGCAAGCCGAAGCGATGGAAGCTGTTCAGCGCACCCGCGGCGAGCGCGGTGAGCGAAACGAACATCAGGAACGGGAAGGTCAGTCGCAGCAGGTCGACGATGAGCTGGTGCTGGCCGGGTTCAGGTCGCACGTTGTTGGAGAACGCATCAGCCAGCCACGGCGCGCCGAGCATCCCCAGTGCGGTGATCAGCAAAAGGACGGCGGACAGGGTGCCGGCAGTGCGCGCGACCAGTTCACGCAATTGCGCGTGCGTGCCTTTTTCCTTGAGTTCGGTGAAAACCGGTACGAAGGCAGTCGAAAATGAGCCTTCCGCAAACAACCGGCGCATGAAATTGGGGATGCGGAACGCGACCCAGAACGCATCGGTCATCCAGCCAGCGCCGAATACGGTGCTGAAACTGATGTCGCGGACCAGGCCGAATACCCGGCTGAGCATGGTCATGCTGGCGAACGAGGCAATCCCGCGGGCCATGCTGCGCCCACCCTTGCCGGACGCCGAGTTGGTTGGCGGTGTGCCCGGCGGGGTGGTCGGCGCGGTCATGCCCGCCTACATCCGATGCAGTTGGAGTTGTTGACCCAAGCCATTGAATCCGCCATAATTTCGGGTCTACCAGACTCATTCGATTGTTGGCAGTCCTGCCAGCAGCCGTTCCTTTCAGCCCCAAGTACGACTGCTTTCAGCAGAATCAACCCAGGATTCCCGTAGTGGCCAATATCAAGTCCGCAAAGAAGCGCGCCAAGCAGACCGTCGTGCGCAATGCCCGCAACGTCGCCCAGCGCTCCATGCTGCGTACCGCCGTCAAGAAGGTGATCAAGGCGCTCGACGCCAATGACGCCACCGCTGCCACCGAAGCCTTCGCCAGCGCCCAGCCGCTGCTCGACAGGTTCGCTGCCCGCGGTCTGATCCACAAGAACAAGGCGGCTCGTCACAAGTCCCGCCTGACCGCACGCATCAAGGCCCTCGCGGCCGCCTGATCGCTCTCCCGCCTCGGCGGGATGTGCTTGAAGCCCGGCTCCGGCCGGGCTTTTCGTTGCGTCTGATTTTGTCGTGCCCGCTATCGGTAGGCGCGCATTCGTTACGTAGCGGATGCGGATGTTGGAAGCACGAAACCCGGCCATGGCCGGGTTTTTCGCGAACTGCATGCTTGCCTCAAGCATCGTTGCCAGCATCAAAAGGCTGTGCCGCCTGTTCGGCCTCCAGCGCTTCTTCACGCAATCGGTCGAAGAACGCCTGCACCGCCAGCATGATCGGCCAGGTGCCGTCGCGGCCGATCGCCGAAACCATGTACCAGGGCTGGTCCCAACCGAGCTCGCGGACCACCGCTTCAGCAGCTTCGCGCGCCTCGTCCTCGAACAGCAGATCTGCCTTGTTCAGCACCAGCCAGCGCGGCTTTTCGAGCATGCCCGGGTCGTACTTGCGCAGTTCATGCTCGATCGCACGCACCTGCTCGGCAGGCGATGCTTCGATGCCGCCTTCCATCGGTGCCAGATCCACCAGATGCAGCAGCAAACGCGTGCGCTGCACATGGCGCAGGAACTGGCTGCCCAGGCCGGCGCCATCCGCCGCGCCTTCTATCAGGCCGGGAATGTCGGCGATCACGAAACTGCGGCCCGGCTCCACGCTGACCACGCCAAGATTCGGATACAGCGTGGTGAACGGATAGTCGGCCACTTTTGGCGTTGCCGCCGATACCGCACGAACGAAAGTCGACTTGCCCGCGTTCGGGAAGCCGAGCAGGCCGACATCAGCCAGCAGCTTGAGTTCGAGCTTCAGCGTGCGCTCGTCGCCTTCCTCACCGGTCGTGGCTCGCCGCGGACTGCGGTTGACCGAGCTCTTGAAGTGCATGTTGCCGAGGCCGCCCTTGCCACCATGCGCAACCAGCATGCGCTCACCGTGGGCAGTCAGGTCGCCAATCACTTCGTCGGTATCGACATTGTGGATGACAGTGCCAATGGGCACCGTGATCACGTTGTCCTCGCCGGCCTTGCCGTACATCTGCCGACCCATGCCGTTCTCGCCCCGCTGCGCCTTGAAGTTACGCTGGTGGCGGAAGTCGACCAGGGTATTGAGATTCTCGTCGGCCTGCACCCAGACGTCACCGCCATTGCCGCCGTCACCGCCATCCGGGCCGCCGAGCGGGATGAATTTCTCGCGGCGGAAGCCAATGCAGCCATTGCCGCCATTGCCTGCGGTTACGGTAATTTCTGCTTCGTCGACGAGTTTCATGAGGGGATTGTCGCAGTGTTGGATGAAGTGAATAAGAAGCATGGGCCTCGCAAACGAAAAACCCCGCCGAAGCGGGGCTCTTCGCGATACGTCGTCCGGCGCTTACGCGGTGGTGACGACGTTGACCGTGCGGCGCTTCTTCGGACCCTTGACGGTGAACTCCACCTTGCCGGCGATCAGCGCGAACAGGGTGTGGTCGCGGCCAAGGCCGACACCCATGCCCGGGTGGAACTGGGTACCGCGCTGACGGATGATGATGTTGCCGGCTTCGATCGCCTGGCCGCCATAGATCTTCACGCCGAGGTATTTCGGGTTGGAGTCGCGGCCGTTACGGGACGAACCACCAGCTTTTTTATGTGCCATGACTGCGTCTCCTTAGTTCTTCTTTGAGTCGTTCTTGTCGCCGGAACCACTGATCCCGGTGATCTCGATTTCGGTGTAATGCTGCCGGTGGCCCATCTGCTTGCGATGATGCTTGCGGCGGCGGAACTTGACGATGCGGATCTTGTCCGCACGGCCATGACCAACAACCTTGGCGCCTACGGTCGCGCCCTTCAGCGCGTCGCCCAGCTTGATACCGTCGGAGTCGCCGAGCAGCAGGATGTTGTCAAAGGTGATCTCGCTGCCGGCATCGACTTCGAGCTTTTCGACACGGAGCTTTTCGCCCTGCATCACGCGGTATTGCTTACCGCCAGTCACTAGAACTGCGTACATGTTGGTGATTCCTGACTTGATGGATTCTGTAGTTATTCTTGTCCCTGCACGGCATCGAGGCCGGACAGGAGCGGAATTGTAGAGGATTCAGCGGGTTAGGGTCAACTGCCTCGATTTCATGACCGGCCGTCGTGGGTTGGGCATATGGCGCCGCCGCTTTATCCAGTCGTCCAGGACTGATGCAGCGGGCGCGGGCCATCCTTGGCCCGCTCGGCACCATATGCCCAACCCACGACGCCCTCCTGGAGCCCGCTGGCAATCCCGCCATTTGCCCCCAAATCAGCGGCTGGGTACCCTGCCCTGTTGCCCAGCCGAATGCCGGGCCCCTCACCCAATAGAGACACATTTCCGATGGCGATGGACACCATCCGCATCCGCGGTGCACGGACGCACAACCTCAAGAACATCGACCTCGACCTGCCACGCGACAAGTTGATCGTGATCACCGGCCTGTCCGGCTCCGGCAAGTCCTCGCTGGCGTTCGACACGATTTATGCCGAAGGCCAGCGCCGCTATGTCGAGTCGCTGTCGGCGTATGCGCGGCAGTTCCTGAGCGTGATGGACAAGCCCGACGTCGACCATATCGAAGGGCTCAGCCCGGCGATCTCGATCGAACAGAAATCGACCAGCCACAACCCGCGCTCGACCGTCGGCACCATCACCGAAATCTACGACTACCTGCGTTTGCTTTACGCGCGCGTCGGCACCCCGCGCTGTCCTGACCACCATTTCCCGCTGGAAGCGCAGATCGTCAGCCAGATGGTCGACCAGGTACTGGCGATGGAAGCCGACCCGGCGCTGGCCGAACAGCGCTGGATGCTGCTGTCGCCGGTGGTCCGCGAGCGCAAGGGCGAGCATGTGCAGGTATTCGACCAGCTGCGCGCGCAGGGCTATGTGCGCGTGCGCGTCAACGGCGTACTGCATGAGATCGACGCGGTGCCAACCCTGGCGCTGCGGCAGAAGCACACCATCGAAGCAGTGATCGACCGCTTCAAGCCGCGCGAAGAGATCAAGCAGCGCCTGGCCGAATCCTTCGAGACCGCGCTCAAGCTCGGCGACGGCATGGCGATCGTCCAGTCCATGGATCAATCCGAGCGCGCGCCACTGTTGTTCTCGTCCAAGTATTCCTGCCCGGTCTGCGACTACTCGCTGCCCGAACTCGAGCCGCGCCTGTTCTCGTTCAACTCGCCGGTTGGTGCTTGTCCCGAATGCGACGGTCTCGGCGTCTCGCAATTCTTCGACCCTTCGCGTGTGGTCGTGCATCCGGAACTGTCGCTGGCGGCCGGCGCGGTGCGCGGCTGGGATAGGCGCAACATCTACTACTTCCAGTTGATCCAGTCGCTGGCCAAGCACTATGGCTTCAGCCTGGACACGCCATGGCAGGACATGCTCGAGGCTGACCGGAAGCATGTGCTTTACGGCAGTAGTGGCGAACTGATCACCTTCAACTACGTCACCGAAGCCGGCGGCCGCAGCCAGCGCAAACACAAGTTCGAAGGCATCCTGCCGAACCTCGAGCGCCGCTACCGCGAAACAGAATCCTCGGCCGTGCGCGAGGAGCTGTCGAAATACGTCAGCGAGCGTCCTTGCGTGGAATGCGGTGGTGCGCGCCTGAACCGCGCGTCGCGCAATGTGTTCGTCGCCGACAAGCCGCTGCCCGAAATTTCCACGATGCCAATCGATGCCGCATTGTCATTCTTCGGCTCGATGACCCTGTCCGGCTGGCGCGGCGAAATCGCCAGCAAGATCGTCAAGGAAATCCGCCAACGGTTGAGTTTCCTGGTCGATGTCGGGCTCGACTACCTGACCCTGGAACGCAAGGCAGACAGCCTGTCCGGCGGCGAAGCACAGCGCATCCGGCTGGCATCGCAGATCGGCGCCGGCCTGGTCGGCGTGATGTACGTGCTCGACGAGCCCAGTATTGGCCTGCACCAGCGCGACAACGAACGCCTGCTCGGCACCCTCACCCGCCTGCGCGATCTCGGTAATACCGTGATCGTGGTCGAGCACGATGAGGAGGCGATCCGACTGGCCGACCACATCGTCGACATCGGCCCGGGTGCGGGCGTGCATGGTGGTGAAGTGGTGGCGCAAGGCCAGTTCGAGGATCTGCTGAACGCGCCGCGCTCACTGACAGGCGACTACCTGTCCGGCCGCAAGCAGATCGAAATTCCGGCGCACCGGCATCCAGTGAACCGGAAGATGTTGCTCACGCTCAAGGGCGCGCATGGCAACAATCTGAAAGATGTCGACCTCGAGATTCCGTCCGGCCTGTTTACCGCGATCACAGGCGTATCCGGTTCCGGCAAGTCGACCCTGATCAACGACACGCTGTACGCGCTGGCCGCAAACGAGATCAACGGCGCCTCGCATACGCCGGCACCATTTCGCGAGGTGCACGGACTGGATCTGTTCGACAAGGTGGTCGATATCAACCAGTCGCCGATCGGGCGCACACCGCGATCCAATCCCGCAACTTACACCGGCTTGTTCACCCCGCTGCGCGAGCTGTTCGCGCAAGTGCCTGAATCGCGCGCGCGCGGCTACGCGCCTGGTCGCTTCAGTTTCAACGTGCGTGGCGGCCGCTGCGAGGCCTGCCAGGGCGATGGCCTGATCAAGGTCGAGATGCATTTCCTGCCCGACATGTACGTGCCCTGCGACGTCTGCCATGGCAAGCGCTACAACCGCGAGACGCTGGACATCCGCTACAAGGGATACAACATCCACGAAGTGCTGGACATGACTGTGGAAGATGCACTGGAGCTGTTCCAGCCAGTGCCAAGCATCGCCCGCAAGCTCGAAACACTGATGGATGTCGGCCTGAGCTACATCAAGCTGGGCCAGTCGGCGACCACGCTGTCCGGCGGTGAGGCGCAGCGCGTGAAGCTGTCGAAGGAACTCAGCCGTCGCGATACCGGGCGCACCCTGTACATCCTCGACGAGCCCACTACCGGCCTGCATTTCCACGACATCGAGCATCTGCTGGCCGTGCTGCACAAACTGCGCGACGACGGCAACACGATTGTCGTCATCGAACACAACCTGGATGTGATCAAGACTGCGGACTGGGTCATCGATCTGGGCCCTGAAGGCGGCCATCGCGGCGGCGAGATCATCGCCCAGGGTACGCCTGAGGATCTGGCGAAAGAGCCGCGCTCGCATACCGGGCAATTCCTGGCACGCGTGCTCGGCATCTCCAAGCCAGACGCAAAAACCAGCAAGCCCGTCACCAAGCCCGGCAAGACCTCGAAGACCTCGAAGACTGCCAAATTACCCCGCCTGAAGGTCGAGCCATGAGCGATGCCGACAAGGATCCAAGCGTACTGTTCCAGCACGCCATCGAACCGCGCTGGCGCGACCTGGACGCATTCGGCCACGTCAACAATTCCAACTTCCTGACCTATCTCGAGGAAGCCCGAATCTGCTGGTTTGAGACCTTTGACGGGCAGTGGGTCAACGATGCCATCGCGCCATTGCTGGCCGCGGTGCAGCTCAACTATCGCGCGCCGATCGACTATCCGGCATCGATCATCGTGGAGCTGTTCGCGCAGCACATCGGTACTACCAGCCTCACTGTTGGCCACCGCATCCGGTCCACGGATGGCAGCGTGCTACACGCCGACGGGCATGTGGTGACGGTGTGGATTGATCGTGCGACGGGCCGGCCGATTGCTTTGCCGGACTTGGTGTTGAAGGCGTTGCGGTAGCAACGAGGCCAAAAAAGGGGACCGAGGTAGTTAAGGCGCACCTTAATTACCTCCGTCCCCTTTTTTCGTTCACAGCGCCGGCTTGCGCACCTCGAACTCGCCCAGCACGGTTCGACCGTCCTTGAGCTTGAACTCGATCGCCACCCGGCTGCCTTCCTTTAGTGTTGCTTTCGGCTGCATCAGCATCAGGTGCATGCCGCCCGGCTTGAGTACGGCCGCGCCTTCAGGGGCAATCCGCAGTTCCGGCAGCTGGCGCATGCGGTTGATGCCATCGACCACCTTCGATTCGTGCAACTCCACACTACCGTAAGCCGGACTGCTGGCACTGATGATCGTGGCTGGCATCGGGCAGGCATTGTCGATGCGGCCGAAGCCGGCGTGCATCGGCATGCCGCCTGGGACCAGGCGGATCCAGCCATCCTTCACCTGCGGTGCGCAATCGCGCGCGCAGGCGGACAATGACAGGGACAACAGCAGTAGCGCAATTCCGGTACGAATGTTCATGCGCCTATGATAACGATTGTCCATCCCCACCGGAATACACGCATGCCACTCGTCGAAACCACCATCCATGGCGATATTCACGAACTGCGCCTGGCGCGTGCGCCGGTCAATGCGCTGGATCCATCGCTGTGCCAGGCATTGACCTCGGCTATCGCGGACGCGGTTGCCAACGGCGCACGCGGCATCGTGCTGGCCGGCGGACCCAAGGTGTTTTCGGCGGGGCTCGATGTGCCTTTTCTGCTCTCGCTGGGCAACGACCACGACGCGCTGCTGTCGGCGTGGAATGACTTCTTTGGCGCTGCACGCGCGCTCGCCAACTGCCCGGTGCCGGTGGCGGCGGCGCTTGCCGGGCACTCGCCCGCCGGCGGCTGCGTGCTGGCGCTTTGTTGCGACTACCGGGTGATGGCCGATGGGCCGTATCGGATCGGTTTGAACGAGACCCAGGTCGGCCTGGTGGCGCCGGAAGGCATCCAGTCGCTGCTCGCCCGCGTGGTCGGCCCGCATCGTGCCGAGCGCCTGTTGGTCAGCGGTGCACTTGTAGAGGCGACCGAAGCACTTGCGATCGGCCTGGTGGATGAACTGACCGGCATAGACGAGGTTGCCACCCGCGCGCGGGTCTGGCTGGAAGGCTTGCTGCAACTGCCACGCGGACCGGTGCTGGAAACCCGGCGTATCGCCCGCCGTGACGTGGTCGCCGCGTTGCAGCCCGAGCGCATCGACCTGTCGCGCTTCGTGGCGGCATGGATGCAGCCGGACACACAGGCCGGGCTGCGCGCGATGCTGGCGCGGATCGGAAAGTAGCGGTCAGCGAGTTCACGGCCGCCATCCTTGGCGACACATATAGGCTTGATGACACACCGGCCCGGCCCTCCATGGTCGTGCGTTCGGAGCCGCAGCCGATGCCGATAGGGCATCGACTAGCGCGGCTCCTCACCCTTGGCGAAGGGTGTTTCGCATGGCGGCAGAATCTCCAGCACCAGCGACGAATCAGGCCGGCACAAACGTGTACCAAGTGGCGTGAACACGAACGGCCGGTTGATCAGAACCGGCGTAGCGAGCATGGCACCGAGTAACCGGTCGTCGGATAACGACATGTCGTCCAATCCCTGCGCCACGTATTCCGGTTGCTTGCTGCGGATCGCATCACGCACGGACAGACCGGCATCGTGAATTGCCTGGCGCAGGCGCGCCATGTCGGGTGGCGACTGCAGGTAGTCGACGATCACCGGTTCGATCCCGGCATGGCGGATCAAGGCAAGCGTGTTGCGCGAGGTCCCACAGGCCGGGTTGTGCCAGATTTCAGCATGCATGCAATGCCTCCCTGTTCAGGCGCCGGTCGCGACCGATCGCGAGACATCGCTGATCCAGCCGCTCCATGATCCCGTGTAAAGACCTGCGCCCTTCAAGCCGGCGCGCTCCATCGCCAGCAAGTTGTGGCAGGCAGTGACGCCTGAACCGCACATCGCAACAACATCGGTGGGCGAATTCGACCCGAGTAGCGCACGGAACTCCTCGGCAAGCAGCATCGGCGACTTGAAACGGCCATCGACCAGGTTCTGCGCATACGGGCGGTTGACCGCGCCCGGCACATGGCCGGCGACCCGGTCCAGCGGTTCCTCTTCGCCACGGAAACGTGGTGCGGAACGCGCATCGACCAGCATGCCGCCAGTGTGCAGGTGGGCTTCCACGTCATCGGCGTCGAACAGGCGCACGCTGTCGAATGCCAGCTGCGTGGCATCGTACTGCGCGCGAAACTGCGCCGCAGTCGTGGGTGGCGACGACGAGACCGGCAAGCCGAGCGCAGTCCAGCGCGCCCAACCGCCATCGAGCACCGCCACTTTTTCGTGGCCCAGCATGCGCAGCAGGAACCACAGGCGCGCGGCGATCGCGCCGTCGCCGTCGTCGTAAGCGATGACCTGCGTGGTCGGCCCGATGCCCCAGCGCGACAGCCTGTTGGCCAATTGCGTGGCTGATGGCCATGGGTGCCGGCCGTCGCCAGGCGGCGTCATGTCCGACAGGTCGCGCTCCAGGTGCGCATAGGTCGCGCCCGGCAGGTGTGAAGCCCGGTAGGTATTCTCGCCGGCATTCGGATCGAGCAGGCTATAGCGGCAGTCAACGACCGCCAGGTCGTTGCGATTGAGCGCCATCGCAAGCGTTTCGGCCTGCACCAGGGTTGTCCATCCGGTCATCATGTCCTCCTTGGGGTTGCGTTCGCGAGGCGTTCGCGGAGGTTGAACAGGATCGAGGCGGTCACGCCCCAGATCCGTTGCTGCTCATAACGGTATTGGAGCACGTGACGCAGCCGTCCGCCGAACTGCAACTGCTTTTCTTCCAGCTGCCGTGGATCCAGCAACAGGTCCAGCGACACTTCGAAGGCTTCGGCAACCTCCTCGGGATCGGGCACGGCCACGAAAGCAGGGGCGATCAGGCCTATCAAGGGCACGACCCGGAACCCGGTGATCGTCAGCAGCGGATCCAGGTAGCCCAACGGCGTGAACTGCGCCGGCTGCAGGCCCACTTCTTCGTGCGCCTCGCGCAGTGCAGCTGCCGCTGGACTGGCGTCATCCAGCTCAATGCGTCCACCGGGGAAACTGACCTGGCCGGCATGATTACGAAGGCCATCATGCCGGCGGGTCAACAGAACAGTCGGGGCCTGCTCATGCGCCACGATCCCGACCAGGACGGCCGCGGCGCGTGGTTCACCCGCGGGCAACAACCCTTCGAGTTCATGCAGGTTCCACGCCACGCCATCCGGTGGCACGTCCAGAGGGCGCGCCGCCTGGCGCAACCACCCAGCGAGCATTTCGCCATCCATCAGCCCTTCCCGTGTCGCGCTGCCCCGCGTTGCGTTTCTCGCTGCGGCAGCACCTCATCCATCATCCGCAGGCGGGCATTGTCGTTCATCACCGGCCAATTCGCGATTTCCGCGCCGGTCCGGTGGCAGCCTGCGCACAAGCCGTCATCGTCGATATTGCAGATGCCTATGCACGGACTGAGCACTGCGCGGTACTGGTCGGTCATGGCGGTCAGGTTACGGACTTGGGCTCATTCGAACAAACCCATGCCTAGATGTGCGATGCGCCGGCAGGGCCGGCGCATCGGATAAACGATTACTGCGAGCGTTGGCTTACTTGACGGAGCCGAGCTCGACCTGGATCGCGATCGCCTGCTGCGCAAGCTGGGGATTCTGCTGGCCCACGCCCTTGCCCGGCGGCACCACCACTTCCCACACAGCGCCCTGCTGCATCAAGGTCAGGGTTTCCTTCAGTGCCGGGATCGGCGCATCGGAGACCTTGAACGCGGGCGGCGTATCCACACCGCTCAATGGCACGCCAACCGCAGCGAGGAAGCTGCGCAGGGCAATCTGGACCTCGCTGTTCTGGGTGACCTTGGCGCCCGTACCGGCCTTGGCGACGCGATACATGATGCCGCTGGGCAGGGTGACCACGCCCTGCTGCGTCTTGAATTTGGCGACGAAATCCGCAGACTGGGCCTGGTTGTCGGCCAGTGCCTTGCGGAAAGCCTCCTCGCGCTTCTGCTGCACATGCGCCTGGAAACCGCTGTAAGCCTGGCCCAACTGCTCCTGGGTATAGGCGGGATCTTTCTTCGCGTAGGCATCCTGCAGGCCGCGAATCGCCGCCGCGAGATCGACCGGCTCACCCGAGCTCACAAGGTCGGAGCCCAGCGTCCAGCCAAACGCATAGCTGGCATGGGTTTTGTCGACTGCCTGCAGGGCGGTTGCGGTTGAAGCCGCAGCGGGTCTGGCAGTAGCCGGCTTGGCTGCAGGCTTGGTTTGTGCCGAAGCGATGCCGGCGGTCAGGGTCAGGGCCAACAGGGTGGCGGAGAGCACGCGCAACTTCATTCAAACCTCGCATCAGCATCAAAATTAGGGGCGGCAGCGCCGCCCTTGGTGCCGCGCCGGCCAGGCCGTCGCGGTGCTTCATGCCATCGACCCGTACTGGCCATGGATGACACGCTAGGATAACGGCCACAGGGCTTAACCGCCACTGAGGCAGTCTTCGGACACCTCCCGGGCCCGGAAGTTCCAGCCAGCCAACCCTTTCCTGCAACTTGTTTCAACGAGGCCCCATGACGACGAACGAGCCCCTGCTGCTGATTGACGATGCCAATGCTGTGCGCACCATCCATGTGAACCGCCCCGACAAGCTGAACGCGTTGAATGCCGCGACCATCGATGCGCTGGATGCTGCCTTCGCCGATGCCGGCTTTGATCCCAGCGTGCGCGTGGTGGTGCTCACCGGCAGCGGACCGAAGGCATTCGTGGCCGGCGCCGACATTTCGGAAATGAACACACTGACACCCGTGCAAGGCCGCGATTTCTCCCTGCGCGGCACCCGGATGATGCGTCGGGTGGAAAAACTCACCAAGCCGGTCATCGCGATGGTCAATGGCTACGCCTTCGGCGGCGGCCTGGAACTGGCGATGTGCTGCCACCTGCGCATTGCTGCCGACACCGCCAAGATGGGTCAGCCGGAAATCAACCTGGGATTGATCCCCGGCTTCGGTGGCACCCAGCGCCTGCTGCGCCTGGCCGGACGCGCCGCGACGCTGGAACTGTGCCTCACGGGCGCCCCGATAACCGCCGAGCGCGCCCTGCAGTTGGGAATCGTCAATCGCGTGGTGCCGACCGCCGAACTTGAATCGGACACCATGAAGCTTGCCGCGCAACTGGCCAATGCTGCGCCGCTGGCCCTGCGCGGCATGCTGGACTGCGTGAACATCGGAGGGGAATGCGCGATCGAGGAAGGCCTGGAATACGAATCGGCGCAGTTCGGCCTGGTGTTCGCGACCGACGACATGCGCGAAGGTACTTCGGCGTTCCTCGAGAAGCGCAAGCCTGCATTCAACGGGCGCTGAGCCGCTGGCAATGACCTCCAGCTGCCCGCATTGCATCTGTTCTTCGGCAGACGGGATGCGGGCGCATGCCGTGCTGGAGTTGCTTGCGGTGGACGACTTCGATGCAGCGCTGACTGCTGGGTTGCTGGATGCACCCGCCTGCGTGACTTGTGAGCCGCGCTGCAATGCGCTGCTTGCCGCTGCGCGCGATGCCCAGCTGACTGCGCTTGCCGCACGTGATCGCCATCGTGCGCGCGATGCACGCCTGCGTCGACGCAAGGCCGAACGTGAAGCAGCACGCGTGCCCAAGGCCTTGCCGACGCAAACTCCTGCCCTGCCCGCGGCTGCCGCGGATGTGCTGGCGCGCGCGCTGGCCAAGGCGCGCACGCCGCGATGAGTGACACGATGGATGAACCAAGGATTGGTGCGATGCGACGCCCCGTGCGCGGCAGCAAACTGACCCGCGAGGAAATCACCGAACTGTTCACGCGGCTGCGCGAACTGAATCCGAAACCAGTCACCGAACTGCTCTACAACTCATCGTTCGAGTTGCTGGTGGCGGTGATCCTGTCGGCGCAGGCCACCGATGTCGGCGTCAACAAGGCCACGCGCCGGCTGTATCCGGTTGCCAATACACCAAAGACGATCCTCGCGCTCGGCGAAGACGGGCTGAAGCGCTACATCAATAGTATTGGTCTATACAACGCGAAGGCTGCCAACGTGATCGCGATGTGCCGGTTGCTGCTGGAGCATCACGAGGGTGAAGTACCGCGCACCCGCGAGGCACTGGAAGCGTTGCCCGGCGTGGGCCGCAAGACCGCGAATGTCGTGCTCAACACTGCCTTCGGCGAACCAACGATGGCCGTCGACACGCATATCTTCCGCGTCGCCAACCGCACCGGGCTGGCGCCCGGCAAAAGCGTGCGCGCGGTCGAAGACAAGCTGGTCAAATTCGTGCCAGACGAATTCCTGCTCGACGCACATCACTGGCTGATCCTGCACGGGCGCTACGTGTGCAAGGCGCGTTCACCGCTGTGCGGGCCCTGCCCGATTCGCGACCTGTGCCGCTGGCCGGACAAAGCCATCGAATGACACATGCAGAAGCGGCGGACCGAAGTCCGCCGCCAGCTCACATGTTGATGGGCGTCACGATCAGAAGCGGAATTCGCCCCAGACGCCGAGTTCCTTGGCTTCAAGGTTGATGCTGGTGTTGTTCTGGCGGTGGGTCTGCTTGTAGACAGTCGCCAGCTTGACGCCCTTGATGATCGGGAACTCGACGCCGAGGTTGAAGTAGCTCTCCCGCAGGCTCGGATCCAACGCCTTGCTCAGGTCTGCATTGTCATAGCGACCAAACAGGGTGATGCCGCCATTGGTCAGGCCCACGCTGCCCCACAACGAGTAGCCAGCGGCCTTGTCGGACGCCGCTGTCAGCACGTTGTTCCAGTTGTTGGCCTGGAAGTATTCGACGCCGAACCGGGTATTTCCGGACGTATAAGCCGCCAGGAAGTCCACGCGGTTGGCAGTGTGCAACGCATTGACCGTCTGTGTTTCCTTGCCCAGCGTGCCGGTATACGCACCCACGCCAACCACGATGTTCTCGGTCGGGGCGTAGCTCACGCGGCCCTCGAAGTCCACGCCCTTGCTGCGGCTTGGATTCTTGTAGCCCGCCCCGTTGAGCATAGCGCCGGCGTACTCGAATGCACCACCGGCCAGCTTGCCGCTGGCGTGCAGGCCCCAGTCGGCCGAGGTGCCGTACTTCAGGCGGTCGACCATGGTGTTCTCGACATAACGCATGCCATTGGCACCCTCTGAGAACGGCACCCAGGGCAGATCTGTCGAACCGGCGCGCGCCACGAACGCGTCGCTGTACTTGTACTGCACGTAGGCCTTCTTGATGTACAGCTCGGTTGAGGAGATCGCCGACGAGTACTGGAAGTCCGTAGTCAGGTTCATCGACCATTTGTCGTTGAACGTGTGGTCGACGCCGAGGTAGAAGCGCTTGATATCGAAGCCAAAACCGGACTTGGCGGTCTTGCTGCCGTTATTGGTGTCGTTGATGTTGGTGCCGTCAAAATACATACGGCCGCTGAGCTTGGTGTCGTTGACGAGTTTCTTCAAAGAGGCGACGTCATCGAGCGCCTCATTGGTCTTGGCCTGGGCCACGTTGACGTCCGACTGCGCATTGGTGCGCTCTTCCAGGTTCTCGACCTGCACCTGCAACGCGGCGATCTGCGCCTTCAGCCCGGCGATGTCCTGGGCACTCGGGGCACTCTGGGCGGCCGCATTGAAGCTGAGGCTGCCGACTACCAGCGCGATCGCGGTAGCCAAATGGGTGGGGCGCATGGCACGACTCCTTGAAATTGGACGGTGTTTGTTGATGACGGTTGCGCGCTCGCTAGTCGAGCCCTACATGTCAGATCGACATTTGACCTGTTATAGATTTCAGTTTTATGTCCGTATTGACGTTTTCTTAACTCGTGGTTGCGCTCGCTCGGCTCGAAGCGAATCCGCGAGATCACGCAAGCACGTGCGGTGATGTCATCAAAGTGTCACTCGAAGGACGCGGAAACGTCATTGAATCACTGTGCAATGCGCTGCGAGACGGGTCGGTCCCGTCGCTTCAGCATCCAGGAGTCCACCCGTGTTCAAGTCCCTCAAGTTCCGCGTTGCCGCGCTCGCGCTGGCGACGAGTTTTGCCGCCAATGCATTCGCGTCCGACGTCACCGGCGCTGGCGCATCCTTCGTGTATCCGGCGATGTCCAAGTGGTCGTCGGACTACAAGGCGGCCACCGGCAAGGAAGTCAATTACCAGTCGATCGGTTCCGGCGGCGGCATTGCCCAGATCAAGGCCGGCACGGTGGATTTCGGCTCCTCAGACAAGCCGCTTCCGCCGGAAGAGCTGAGCCGATCGGGCCTGGCCCAGTTCCCGTCGGTGATCGGCGGCATTGTCCCCGCTTTCAACCTGCCTGGCATCGCTGCCGGCTCGATGAAGATGGATCCGGATGTGCTGGCGGACATCTTCCTCGGCAACATCACGATGTGGAACGATCCGCGGATCGTCGCGATCAACCGCAGCCTCAACCTGCCAGAGCAGAAGATCACCGTCGTGCATCGTTCTGACGGCTCGGGCACCAGCTTCAACTTCACCAATTACCTGTCCAAGGTCAGCCCGGAGTGGAAGGTCAAGGTCGGCGAAGGCACTGCAGTCAAGTGGCCAGTCGGGATCGGCGGCAAGGGCAACGAGGGTGTGTCTGCTTACGTCAAGCAGATCAAGGGCAGCATTGGTTACGTCGAACTGGCCTATGCGCTGCAGAACAAGGTGGCGTATTCGCGCCTGAAGAATGCCTCCGGCAACTACGTCAACCCGAGCGACGACTCGTTCGCCGAGGCTGCCTCCAGCGCCGACTGGGCGTCCGCCAAGGACTTCTACCTGATCATCACCAACGCACCGGGCAAGAACGCCTGGCCGATCACTGCGACCAACTTCATGCTGGTCCACAAGAACGGCAAGCCCGGCACCAAGGCCGCTCTCGAATTCTTCCGCTGGGTATACGCGAACGGCGATGGCGCTGCCGCCTCGCTCGGATATGTGCCCCTGCCCGACTCGCTGGTTAAGCAGATCGAGGGTTACTGGGCGAAGACGCTCAAGTAAGCCTCCAGGTAAGAACCCCGAGTACCAGCCCTGACCAGGGTGAATTTTGATGCGGGCCTTCGGGCCCGCTTTTTTTGCTGGCACGCATTCGCAGAAATACTGCGCCATGTCATCGGGTTGTCACAAAATCATCATTTCATGGCGGAACCTCATCAATGCGTCGCGCACTGCGCGCGCCAGGAGTCCTCAATGAACCGCAATCTTCCCCGTATCGCCGCCTTGGGCCTGTGCCTGATCACCTCTTTGAGCGCCTGCAAGAATGAGAACACGCCCGCCACCGGCAACTCGGCGGGCACCACCGCAGCCGCCGAGTCCGGCAACAAGGTCGCCGCGCAGATCACCGGCGCCGGCGCCAGCTTCGTGTACCCATTGATGTCCAAATGGTCCGCCGACTATGCGGCCGCCACCGGCAACAAGGTCAACTATCAGTCGATCGGCTCTGGCGGAGGCATCGCCCAGATCAAGGCCGGCACGGTTGATTTCGGTTCGTCCGACAAACCGCTACCACCGGAAGAGCTAGCGCAGGACAGCCTGGTGCAGTTCCCCTCGACGATTGGCGGCGTAGTCCCGGTGATCAACCTGCCCGGGATTCAAGCCGGCACGCTGCGGCTGACCGGCGCGCTGCTGGCCGACATCTACCTGGGCAAGGTCACGACGTGGAACGACGCCGCGATCGCCACCTTGAATCCGGGCGTAGCCTTGCCGGCGGACAAGATCCATGTGGTGCGCCGCTCGGATGGCTCGGGTACGACCTTCAATTTCACCAACTACCTGTCCAAGGTCAGCCCGGCATGGAATGACGGCATCGGTGAAGGCACCAGCGTGAACTGGGCCGGCAGCACGGTCGGCGGCAAGGGCAACGAGGGCGTGGCCTCATACGTCCAGCAGCTCAAGGGTTCGATCGGTTATGTCGAACTGTCTTATGCGCTGCAGAACAAGATGGCTTATGCATCGATGCAGAACGCCGCGGGCAACTGGATGCAGCCGAATGCCGAATCGTTCGCCGCGGCCGCTGCCAGCGCCGACTGGGTGAATGCCAAGGACTTCAGTCTGGTGATCACCAATGCACCAGGCGCACAGGCATGGCCGATCACCGCCACCAATTTCATCCTGATGCGCAAGCAGCCGCGCGATGCCGCCGCCGCACGCGCCGCACTGGACTTCTTCCGCTGGGCGTACGCCAGTGGCACCGAACAGGCCAAGTCACTGGACTACGTGCCGTTGCCGGCCGAACTCGTCACGCAGATCGAAGCGTACTGGGCCGCGCAACTCAAGTAAGCAACGATCGATCACACCGACCGAAGGCCACGCGCACGCATGAATGCTGCAGTCGTTTCAATTTCGCCACGTGACAGCAAGGACACGCGTAACGACGCGCGATTCCGCTGGCTGCTCACTGCCGCCGCATTGTTCGTACTGATCAGCCTGGCCGGGGCCGCCCTGTCGATGTTGTGGGGCGGCCGCAGCGTGCTCGCCAGCGAAGGCCTGAACTTCTTCTTCTCCACCGACTGGAATCCGGTCGAAAACAAGTACGGCGCGCTGGTCCCGATCTACGGCACGGTCGTCACCGCCTTCATCGCGATGCTGATTGCGGTGCCGGTGAGTTTCGGCATCGCGTTCTTCCTCACCGAAGTGGCACCGCGCTGGATGCGCGCGCCGGTCGGCACCGCCATCGAACTGCTGGCCGGCATCCCGTCGATTATCTATGGCATGTGGGGCTTCTTCGTGCTGATGCCGGTGATGCGCGAGTCACTGATCCCGTGGCTGGACGAACACGTGGGCCCGCTGCCAGTCATCGGCGCCCTGTTCCGCGGCCCGCCGATCGGCGCCGGCATGCTGACGTCCGGCATCGTGCTATCGATCATGGTGATTCCGTTCATCGCCTCGGTGATGCGCGAGGTGTTCATGACCGTGCCAGCACGCCTGAAGGAATCTGCGTACGCGCTGGGCGCGACAAAGTGGGAAGTGAGCTGGGACATCATGCTGCCGTACACGCGGTCGGCGGTGATCGGTGGCGTGTTCCTGGGCCTCGGCCGCGCGCTGGGCGAGACCATGGCGGTCACCTTCGTGATCGGCAACAGCGTGAACTTCACCGCATCGCTGCTGGAACCGTCAACCACCATTGCCGCATTGATCGCCAACGATTTTGGCGAGGCCACCGAGGAATATCGCGCAGCCCTTCTGCTGCTTGGCTTCGTGCTGTTCATCGTGACGTTCATCGTGCTGGCATTGGCTCGGTTGATGCTCAACAACCTGGCGCGCAAGGAAGGCAATTGATGAGCGCTGCGATCACGCCCGTTGCCCGACGCGATAACGCGGGACTCTATCGTCGACGCCGCATCACCAATGCCGTGGCAATCGTGATGGCCTGTGCCGCCGCACTGTTTGGCCTGGCCTTTCTCGGCTGGATCCTGTGGACATTGCTGGCCAAGGGATTGGCGCATCTGAACCTGGCGCTGTTGACCCAGGACCAGCCGCCGCCGCTGGAAGCCGGCGGCTTGCGCAACGCGATCGTAGGTAGCCTGATGATGTGCGGCATGGGCGTGCTGGTCGGTGCGCCACTGGGTATTGCTGCCGGCACTTGGCTGGCCGAATACGGCCAGCACGGCAAGCTGGGAACCACGGTGCGTTTCGTCAACGACATCCTGTTGTCGGCGCCTTCCATCGTGCTGGGCCTGTTCGTATATGCGGCTTTCATCATGCAGACCGGCGGCAACTTTTCGGCATTTGGCGGCGCGCTGGCGCTGGCCTTCATCGTGCTCCCGGTCGTCGTGCGCACCACGGACGAAATGCTGCGACTGGTGCCGGTGCAGATGCGCGAAGCCGCGCTGTCACTTGGCGTGCCGCAGTGGAAAGTGACGATGCAGGTGCTCTACCGCTCCGCCCTGCCCGGAATCATCACCGGCATCCTGCTTGCGATCGCTCGGATCAGCGGCGAAACCGCGCCACTGCTGTTCACCGCATTCGGCAACGAATTCTTCAGCCTGGACCCTACCGGCGCGATGAGCGCGCTGCCGCTGGTGATATACAAGTTCGCCGGCAGCGGTTACGAGAACTGGGAACAACTGGCCTGGTCCGGCGCATTGCTGGTCACCCTGTTCGTGCTCGCCATCAGCCTGGCCGCTCGTGCCATTCTGCTACGCAACAAGATTACCCATGACTGACTTTTCGCGGATTCTGTCGATGAACGATGCTCGCTTCACCGTTGGTACACCGATGCGCGACACCATCGTGGCTGCCGCGCCACCGGTGAAGATCGCCGCGCGCAACCTGAACTTCTGGTACGACAAATTCCTTGCGGTGAAGGACATCAACCTGGACATCCCGGAGAAGCGTGTCACCGCGCTGATCGGCCCGTCTGGCTGCGGCAAGTCGACACTCCTGCGCGTGTTCAACCGCATTTACGCGCTGTACCCGAAGCAGGAAGCCAAAGGCGATGTCCTGCTGGACGGGGAAAACATCCTCGATCCCAGATACCCGATGAACCGGTTGCGAAGCAAGGTCGGCATGGTGTTCCAGAAGCCGGTGCCATTCCCGATGACGATCTACGAAAACGTCGCCTACGGCATCCGCCACCATGAGCGCCTTGGCAAGGCGGAGATGGACGTACGAGTGGAAGAAGCGCTGCGCCAGTCGGCGTTGTGGGATGAGGTCAAGGACAAGCTGAAGACCAGTGGCCTGGGGCTGTCCGGCGGCCAGCAACAACGCCTGTGCATCGCCCGCGCGATCGCGCTTCGGCCCGACGTGCTGCTGCTGGACGAACCAACCTCGGCGCTCGACCCGATCTCCACCAGCCGCATCGAGCAATTGGTGGAGGAACTCAAGCAGTCCTTCACGATCATGATCGTCACCCACAACATGCAGCAAGCCGCGCGCGTGTCCGACTTCACCGCCTTCATGTATCTGGGCGACATGGTCGAGCACGGCGCCACCGACCATATCTTCTCCAACCCCGGCAAGCAACAGACCGAGGACTACATCACAGGACGCTTCGGCTGATGAACGAGAACAACCACATCGTCAAGAGCTACGACCAGGAGCAGCAAGGCTTGATGGACGAGCTGATCCGCATGGGCCAGATGTCGGCGGCGCAGCTTGAAGCCGCACTGGACGTAGTCGAGCGCCGCGACGACAAGGCCGCCGAGCGCGTGATCGGCAACGATGAGGCGATCGATGCACTTGAACAGCAGGTCAACCATGACGTGATCCACCTGATCCGGCGCGGTCCGCTGGCTGGCGACTTGCGCATGATCCTGGCCGCCCTGCGAGTGGCCTCGGACATCGAACGCATCGGCGATTACGCAGCCAACATCGCCAAGCGCTCGATGGCACTGAATCAATCACCGCCGCTGCCGCATACCCGCGGGCTGGACGCGCTTGGCCGGATGGCAGTGCGCCAGGTGCGCGACGTGCTGGAGGCCTACGTCAACCGTGATGGCGAGGCCGCGCTGCGGGTGCGAGCGCGCGATGCCGAACTGGACACGCACTACACCGGCCTGTTCCGCGAGCTGCTGACCTACATGATGGAGGACGCACGCGCGATCACCCCATGCACGCACCTGCTGTTCATGGCCAAGAACCTGGAGCGGATCGGCGACCACGCCACGAATATCGCGGAGAACATCTGGTTCCTCCTGCATGGCGAGGAACTTATGCCGCCGCGCGACAAACGCGACGAAACCAACACGTCCGTGATTTGAAGACGGTCTGAACCGCGGATTGATGCCCGCACTGCATATTTGAACGGGGCGAGCGGCGCGCTAGGATGGTGGAGTCGCGCCGACCGGCGCATCCACCATGGGTGACCTGATGTCAAATTCGAAGCGTTTCGCATCCCCGATCCTGACCGCCATGTTCGTCGCTACCTGCCTCGCCTGCGGTTCCACTGCCGCCCAGAATGCTGCTCTTTCCAAGGCAAGCCAGGACGCGACGCCAGCAGCCCGCGAAGCGGTTTCCGGCATTGCCACCGGCAAGCGAATGCACAAGCCCATGACCATGACCATGGAGCTGGACAAGCAGGCCCAGCCCCACACCATGGCCGACATGGACACCGACAAGGACGGGCGTCTCTCGCGCAGTGAATTCGCCGCCGCCCACGGTGGCAAGACCGATGAATTCGCCGCCCATGACAGCAATGGCGATGGCTTCATCACCCAGGCCGAAATGGACGCCCACCATGCGGCGATGAAGGCGGAGCCTGAAGCCGCGCATACAGTGCAGCAGGAAGCCGGCAAGCCTCACCACTGATTGCGAATGAGCGCGCAGCATGGACGCTGCGCAAATCGATCAGCAGCAGCTCGAGTCGTGAGGCTGCTCTGCTAGGCTGTCACGATGCCTGACATTTTCGACATCGCGCCCGCCTTCGTACCACCCACTTTCAAGCCTATGGCCGAGCGTTTCCGTGGCTACCTGCCAGTGGTGGTGGACGTGGAAACCGGCGGTTTCGACTGGAACCGCAATGCGCTGCTTGAAATCGCGGCGGTGCCGATCGAACTCGATGCCAACGGTCGCTACATTCCCGGCGAGGTGTGCAGTGCGCATATCCAACCCGCACCCGGCACCACGATCGATCCCAAGTCGCTGGAGATCACAGGTATCCAGGTCGACAACCCGTTACGCGGGGCACTGCCCGAGCGCGAAGGACTGGATGCGGTGTTCACCCCGGTGCGTGCAGCGGCCAAGCGACACGGCTGCCAGCGCGCGATCCTGGTCGGCCACAACGCGCACTTCGACCTCAACTTCGTCAATGCCGCGGTTGCACGGGTCGCGCACAAACGCAATCCGTTCCATCCGTTTTCGGTATTCGACACGGTGACCATGGCCGGCATGGCCTACGGGCAAACAGTATTGGCACGTGCGATACACACCGCAGGCCTTGACTGGGATCAGCGCGAAGCGCATTCAGCGATATACGACGCGTTGCAGACGGCCAAGCTGTTCTGCATCATCGCCAATGCTTGGCCTGTGCCGATGGCACCCACTGCGTAGAAGCGCCTTTCAGGGCGCGATCACAGTATCGTGGGGGAATCATTGCGCCTTGAAAGGCGCTCCTACGCTGGAATCCTGCTCTCCGTAGGAGCGCCCGTTCGGGCGCGATATGGATCGCGCCGCAAACGGCGAAGACAGTTGCTCCTACAAACGCATAGCCGCCGCATCCCGCTTCAGCCTGAGCGAGCGAGCAATGCCGTAAATGCTCACGACCATCCAGGCAGCTTCGAGCAGGAATACCGGCAAATTGAACTTGCCAGTCAGCGACACCAGGATGCCAGCAGCGCCGAACAGATTGATCAACTGATAGATCAAACCCGTGCCCGCCAGACGACCTGCCTGCAGCAGGAAATATCCAAGCAGGATGATCACTGTTCCCAGCAAGCCCACCAAGTCGTACCACGCGAGTTCCCATGCCATTCCCGCGCCCTCCTCAGGCTTGCCGCTGACGCACGGCTTCGAACAGCGCCACGCCAGTGGCAACCGACACATTCAGGCTCTCGAAATCACCCGGCATCGGGATCTTGACCAGTTGGTCGCAGTTCTCGCGCGTAAGCCGTCGCAGGCCGTCGCCTTCGCTGCCTAACACCAGCGCCACGTTACCTTTCAAGTCGATTGCATAAAGTGACGCTTCGGCATCGCCGGCCAGCCCATAAATCCACACACCGATCTTCTGCAGGTCACGCAGGGTGCGTGAGAGATTGGTGACACTGAACACCGGTATCGTGTCCGCGGCACCGGCCGAGGTCTTGCGCACTGTGGCATTGAGCTGCACCGCCTTGTCCTTCGGGAACACCACTGCGGTCACGCCCGCCGCCGCTGCGCTGCGCAGGCAGGCGCCAAGGTTATGCGGATCCTGCACGCCGTCCAGCACCAGCACCAGCGCCTTGCCTTCGGCGGCTTCGATCAGTTCGGGCAGGTCGTGCTCATCCCAGGTCCTGGCCGCGGCATAGCGCGCGACCGCGCCCTGGTGGCGCAGGCCACCGGCCACGCCGTCCAGCGCATTCTGGGCGACCCGACGCACCTCGATGCCCATGCGTCGCGCCTGTTGCTCAAGGTCGGTGATACGCGAGTTCTTGCCGCCGGCTTCAAGCAGGATTTCGCGGACGTTGTCGGCGTCGTGCTCCACGGCGGAGGCCACGGCGTTGAGTCCGACGATCCATTGGGCGGCTTTGTTCATGGCGCTATTGTGCCGGAAATGCGCATGAACACCTCGCCCTGCAGGAGCGCCCTTCAGGGCGCGATCCGCCTTCCGCAACGATGTGATCGCACCCTTGTAGGAGCGCCCATCTGGGCGTGAACCGCCATTCGCATCGATGTTTTCGCGCCCTGAAGGGCGCTCCTACGAGAGCAACACCTCAATACTTCTTCTTTTTCCGCTTCGCCGGCTTGCCGCGCTCCGGCAGCGGCTTGGCGCCGCTGACGCCCTCGTCGACCAGACGGAAGTCGATCTTGCGATCTTCGACGCTGGCTTTCAGCACCACCACGCGCACACGATCACCAAGGCGGTACTCGCGTCCGCGACGTTCGCCGGTAAGCGTCTTGCGCACCGCATCGAAGTGGTAGAAATCATTGGACAGCTGGGTCACGTGGACCAGACCATTGACCTTGGAATCGTCGAGTTCGACGAACAGGCCGAAGCTGGTCACGCCACTGATGGTGCCATCGAATTCCTCGCCGACGTGGGTTTCCATCCATGCCGCGCGATAGCGGTCGTCGACTTCGCGCTGGGCGTCGTCGGCCCTGCGCGAGCGTTCCGAACACTGCAGCGACAGGCTGGCCATGCGGTGTGGCGAATATTCGTAGGTCTCAGGCTTGCCGTCGGTCAGCGCATATTTGATCGCGCGATGCACCAGAAGGTCGGGATAGCGACGGATCGGAGAGGTGAAGTGCGCATAGGCCTCCAGCGCCAGCCCGAAATGGCCGATGTTCTCGGGTGAATACACCGCCATCGCCTGGCTGCGCAAAATCACCGATTCCAGCAAGGTCGCGTCCGGGCGGTCGCGAATTTTTTCCAGAAGATTGCGGAAATCCATCGGCCGCACTTTCGCCCATGGCGGCATCCGCAACTGGAATTCCTTGAGGAATTCACCGAGGTCGGCGTACTTGGATTCCGGCGGCCTGTCGTGGTCGCGGTACGGCGCCGGGATGTGTTTTTCCAGCAGGTATAGCGCGGCCTGCACGTTGGCCGCGATCATGCATTCCTCGATCAGCTTGTGTGCGTCGTTGCGCTGGATCATGCCGGCCTGACTGACCGCGCCCTTGGCATCCAGCATGAAGCGTACTTCGCTGCTCTCGAACTCGATCGCGCCGCGCTTCGCCCGCGCGCGATCCAGCACCCTGAAAAGCTGATGCAGGCTCTTGATCTGCGGCAGCTGGTCGCCAACCTTGGCCAGCGCAGCGGCGTGGTCGTCCTCGGGAATGCCCTCGCCGATCACGTTCCAGACATCGGTATAGGTCAGGCGCTTGTGCGAAAACATTACCGCTTCGTGGAAGCTTGCGCCGCTGACCACGCCATCGCGGCCGACCTGCATATCACACGCGAAGCACAGCCGGTCGACCTTCGGCATCAGCGAGCAGATACCGTTGCTGAGTGTCTCCGGCAGCATCGGCACCACGAAGCCTGGAAAATACACTGACGTCGCGCGCAGCTGGGCTTCATCGTCCAGTGGCGTACCCGGCAGCACGTAATGCGAGACATCGGCGATCGCCACGATCAGGCGGAAGCCGTCCGCATTCGGCTCGCACCAGACCGCGTCGTCGAAATCCTTGGCATCTTCGCCATCGATCGTGACCAGTGGCAGGCCGCGCAGGTCCAGTCGCTTCTGGATGTCGGACTGCTGCACCTCGAGTGGGACTGCGGCGGCCTGCGCCAGCACTTCCGGAGAAAATTCGTTCGGGATCTCGTGGCCGTGGATCGCCGCTTCCACTGCCAGCGACGCGGTCAGCTTGTCGCCAAGCACGGCCAGCACCTTGCCAATCGGCGGACGATGCTGGTCTTGCGCCTGGGTGATCTCGACTACTACCAGTTGCCCGTGTTTCGCGTCGTTGCGCGCGTCTTGCGGGATCATCACGTTGCGCTGGATGCGTTTGTCATCCGGCACCACATAGGCGATGCCGGCATCTTCGGTGTAGCGGCCAAGCAAGCGGTTGAGACGGCGCTCAAGCACCTCGACGATCGCGCCTTCGCGGCGCCCCTGGCGATCCACGCCGGTGACGCTGGCCAGTACGCGGTCGCCGTGGGTGACCTTGCGCATTTCGTTGGGCGCCAGGAACAGGTCGTCGCCTGCGCCTGTATCCGGGCGCAGGAAACCAAAGCCGTTCGGATTGGCAATCACCGTGCCCGGAATCAGGTCGGCGCGTTCAACAGGCACGAAGCCACCCCGGCGGTTCTGCAGCAACTGACCATCGCGCAACATCGCCTGCAAGCGCTTTTCCAGTGCCTCGAAACGATCAGGCTCGGTCAGTGCCAGCTTGCGCGACAAGCCTTCGGCATCCATTGGTCCGTCATGCTCGGCCAATACCTGCAGGATCATCTCGCGACTGGCGATGGGCTGTGCGTAGCGCTGGGCCTCGCGTTCGGCGTGCGGGTCATGGCCATCGGACTGCGTACGCACCGGCACCGAGGGACGCATCGCGCGGGCCAGGCCAGGATCCGGCAACCAGCCCGGACGCTTGGGTCCGGTATTGACAGCACCTGGTCGCTTGCCGCTGCCGGCAGGTTTTGCGCCGCGCGGGCCCTTGGCTGCGGAGCCCGGGCTGCCCGGCTTGCCGGATGATGTCTTCTTGCCGCGGCCAGTGCCGCGCTTGCTGGGTGGTTTGCTCATGGCACGATGGTACAGCCCGCATGTCGACGGAGTATGCAGAAGGCGTTGACATCGCGGCCGCCCGCACCCAGAATGCGCGGCTTCAACCGGCCCGGATGGCGGAATTGGTAGACGCACTAGCTTCAGGTGCTAGCGGGGGCAACCTCGTGGAGGTTCGAGTCCTCTTCCGGGCACCAGGTTGAAGAATCCGAAGTTCTCAAGACTTCCAGCAACACGTCGAAACCCGCCCCAGTGGCGGGTTTTGTCGTTTCGGGGCTTTCCAATTCCTCCATTGCATCCTGAGTCGGTTGGGATACGTCAAGGGATACGGGATCCAAGCCTTGTTTGCTGTGACAGGCAATCAGGACCCGCGCATTCGTGCCCAGGCCTGACCCGAGACGACAGACGGAAAGGTACTGGAAAGATCCCACCCTTAACCTCTTCGCCAACGCCTTCACGGAGTAGCGTCGTTGGTCACATCCAATTGGACAATCCTGTGCGATTTCGATGGCACGGTCACACGCGAAGATGTCACCGACGCCCTGCTGGTCAAGCTCGGTCGCCCTGGCTGGGAATTCCTGGAAGCGCAATGGCGCAGCGGCACGATCGGGTCGCGTGAATGCATGACCGGTCAAGTATCCCTGCTTGGAAGCGACGCATCCGATCTTGATGCAGTCATCGATGGCATCGGCATCGATCCTGGCTTTCCTGCTTTTGTAAAAGCAGCACGCGCCGTGGGCATGCAAGTCATCATCCTCAGCGACGGCCTTGACTACGCCATCGAACGCATCCTGGCGACCCACGGGATCGATCCACCGTTGCAGGTCGTTGCCAATCACCTGCTGCGCACGCAGGCCCACAACTGGCAACTCGAGTTCCCGCACGCACAGGTGAATTGCCGCAGCGGCAATTGCAAGTGCGCGTGCGCGCAACGCCAGCAATTGCTGGGTCGTTCGACCCTGCTTATCGGCGATGGGCAATCGGACGTCTGCGTCGCTGGCCGCGCCGACTTCGTATTCGCCAAGGATCGCCTGCTCGAGCATTGCCGCAGCACCGGCATCGAACACCATCCAATCACCGGGTTCGCGGAAGCGGCGGCGCTGCTGCCTGCATTGCTGGCCGGCGAACTCACGCCTGACACCCGCTCCATCCCCCTCCCCTTGCCACGAATCCAATACGCATGAACAAGTTCGCACTGGCACAACCACTGACCAACCCCGTAACCACCATCGACGACGAAGCCCTGCTCGCCGACGAGGCGCGCTACTGCTCCTTCGGCGACACCGTGCATTACAGCGAGCCACCCAAGATCTTCACTAGTTGCAGTGGCAGCTACCTCTACGACGGGGCCGGGATGCCGTTCCTGGATCTGCAGATGTGGTATTCGGCAGTCAACTTCGGTTACGCCAACCCGCGTTTGAACGACGTGCTCAAGCGCCAGATCGACACCCTGCCGCAAGTCGCCAGCCAGTACCTGCACCCGACCAAAATCGAACTGGCAAAAGTCATAGCGCAGGATGCGGAGCGCAAGTGGGGTCACGCCGGCCGCGTTCATTTCAACGTTGGCGGTTCATCCTCAATCGAGGATTCGATGAAGATCGTGCGCAATGCATCTGGCGGCAAGAGCCTGGTGTTCGCGTTCGAGGGCGGCTATCACGGTCGCACGCTGGGTGCGTCGGCGATCACTTCGTCATACCGATACCGCCGCCGCTACGGGCACTTCGACAGGGCGCAGTTCATCGAATTCCCGTATCACTTCCGTGGCCCGAAGGGCATGTCGAAAGAGGAGTACGGCGAACAGTGCGTGGCAAAGTTCGCACGCCTTTTCGAGACCGAATACAACGGCGTCTGGGATCCCAAGGCCGGACAGTGCGAGTACGCGGCATTTTACGTCGAACCAATCCAGGGCACCGGCGGCTACGTGATCCCGCCGCCGAACTTTTTCACCGGCCTGAAGAAGGTGCTCGACCAGTACGGCGTCCTGCTGGTGGTCGACGAGATCCAGATGGGGTTCTTCCGTACCGGCAAGCTGTGGGCGATCGAGCACTTCGGCGTGAAGCCCGACGTGCTGGTGTTTGGCAAGGCACTGACCAACGGACTCAACCCGCTGGCCGGCATCTGGGCGCGCGAGGAGCTGATCAGCCCAACCGTGTTCCCGCCCGGCTCAACGCATTCCACGTTTGCCTCCAATCCGCTCGGCACTGCGGTCGGGCTGGAAACCATGCGAATGCTGGCTGAGTACGACTACGAAACCATGGTGATGGCCAAGGGCGCGCACTTCCTCGATGGCCTGCGCGATCTGCAAAAGCGCCATCCGGAAATCGGCGATGTCGACGGCCTCGGCTTGGCGCTGCGCGCGGAGATCTGTGAAGCCGACGGCTTCACCCCCAACCGCAAGCTACTTGACCACATGGTCGACATGGGTCTGGCCGGCGACCTGCGCCACAACGGCAAGCCGATCGGCCTGGTACTCGACGTCGGCGGCTACCACAAGAACGTCATTACGCTTGCACCCTCGCTGCACATCAGCAGCGAGGAAATCGACCTCGGGCTGGCGCTGCTGGACCAGTTGCTGACGCGGGCGAAGGCAACGGTTTGAAGGCGACCGGGCCCGCTTTCGTGGAAGCCACGCACGAATCCCCGCGAAAGCGAGGATTCGTTGAGTTGAAGCTATCGAGGCTCGCCCTTGAGAAGACCACCGTCCGTGGAGTTCTGCCTGCGTGGCAATGACGGGCAAGGGCGGGAAGAGCGCGTGATCACGGCGTATCGCAACCACCGCGAAAACAGATCAGCCAGCCTGCCTCAGCGCCAGCACCGCGTTCAGGCCACCGAAGGCGAAGGAGTTGCTCAGCACCGCATGCACCGGCATCGTGCGCGCGGCATTGGGCACGTAATCCAGGTCGCACTCCGGATCGGGATCGATGAAATTGGCGGTAGGCGGCACCACCTGATCGCGCAATGCGCCAATCGCGGCGACCAGTTCCAACGCGCCAGCGGCACCGAGCGCATGCCCATGGACACCCTTGGTGGACGACACCGCCAACGCCCCGGCATGGCCGCCGAAAGCCAGGTGTATCGCGCGCGTTTCGGTCGAATCATTGAGTTGCGTGCCGGTGCCGTGGGCATTGATGTAGTCGATGTCTGCGGGATCCAGACGTGCATCACGCAACGCCATACGCATCGCATCGGCCGCGCCATTGGCGGATGGCGCGACGATGTCGCCGGCATCCGAGGTCATCCCGAAGCCGGCGAGTTCGGCAAGGATGACGGCGCCGCGTGCCCGGGCATGCTCTATCTCCTCCAGCACGAACATGCCCGCGCCCTCGCCCAGCACCAGCCCGCGTCGCTGTACGCAGAACGGGCGGCAGCTATCGTCTGCAACCACCCGCATCGCCTCCCAGGCACGGATTCCCGGCAAGCTGAAGCAGGCCTCGGTGCCACCGGCCAGTGCGACATCGGCAAGTCCGTGGCGCAGCATCAGCGCGGCCTGTGCGATTGCATGATTGGACGAGGCGCAGGCACTGGACACGGCGAACCCTGGCCCCTTCAATCCGAAACGTATGCCGACCTGGCTGGCTGGCGCGCTGGGCATGATGCGTACGATCGACATCGGGTGTACGCGCTCGGCGTTGTCGCGGTAAAGCCGGCGCGACTGCTCGTCACGCGCGACTTCGCCACCGACACCAGTGCCAATGACTACGGCCGCGCGACCAGCATTTGCCTCGTCGAACACCAGTCCAGACTGAGCAACGGCTTCGTCGGCGGCCAGCAACGCGAACTGCGAAACCCGGTCCAGCAGCGCCAACTGCGCCGACGAGAAGTGTGCCGCCGGATCAAATCCGCGCACCTGCGCGGCGACCTTCATGCGGATGCCTGCCTCGCTGCCACCTGCTCCATTGGTGGGCGGCACCAGTGGCGCAATCGCGCTGCGTGCATCGCGCATGCCCTGCCAGAGTGCATTGGCGCCGATGCCCAGGGCGCTGATCGCACCCATTCCGGTAATCGCGATCCTTCGGACCGGCCTGCCTTCACTGCCCGCCATGCCGATGCCTCAGTGCGTAGCCGCGACAATAGCGTCAGTGGTGACAGTCGCCTTCTCGCTGAGCAGCCGTTCCACGGCGCTGATCAGCCCGGCGATCGTGCCGTCGTCGAGATTGGGGTCGCGGTCGGGGAAGTTGATGTCGAAATGCTCCTCGATATCGAAGATGGTTTCAATGGCTTCGAGCGAATCCACGCCCAGGTCCTTGAGCGTGCCTTCGGGAGTGAGCGTGGCGCGGTCGGCATCGACATGCTTGGCGACGATGTCCAGCACCTGATCGGCAATCTCTTGGCTCATGGTGGATCTCCATTGGTAGGGGCCGGGCCTGAGGCTCCGGTTGCGAGTACCACCCTAACCGGCGAATCTTGCGCATGCCTTTCGTGAGCCAGCTCGAACCCGAAGCGCTGGTACGGCATTTCCTTGCCCATCCACCGCGCGACTTCAGCGCCGAGCGCCTGGCGTCCAGCGTCACCGCTTTCAGCGCCCCGTTCGACGTGCTGACCACGGCTGAACCCGAACTGCGACGCCGGGTGCAGCACTGGCCGCTGTACCGCCAGTGGCGTCGCTGGCTGCGCCCACAGGCGCGCTTCATCGGCAGCACGGTGACCGAGTACGCCTTGCTTCCCGGTGACGTGGACCCCGCCGAGCTGGCCTCGACGCTGCGGCGCACCCAGTCGGCCGCGTGCCCGCTGCTGATCGTCAAGGACATCCCGCAGCAATCGCCACTACTCGATCCCGCCGGCAATGCCTGGTGCGACGCCTTTGCCGATGCCTGCGCGCGCGCGGGCTTCGTGCTGCTGCAAGGCCAGGCGCTGGCCTGGCTGCCGATCGATTTCACCTCGGCCGATGACTACCTGTCGCGGCTGTCCAAAAGCCGACGCCGCAACATCCGCCGCAAACTGCGCTCACGCGCGGCGCTTGACGTGGAGATCGTGCCGACCGGGAGCGCGTTCGCCGACGATGCCGCCATCGATGCCTTCTACGCGCTTTACTGCAATGTGTACGCGCAGAGTGAAGTCCATTTCGACTTGCTCGAACGTTCGTTCTTCCACGCCTTGCTGCGCGATGCCGACAGCGGCGGTATCGTCTTCGTGTACCGGCATGCCGGGCAGATGATCGGCTGGAACCTGTGCTTCGAGCACCGTGGCATGCTGGTGGACAAATACATGGGGCTGGCCTATCCCGAGGCCCGCGAGCACAACCTGTACGCGGTCAGCTGGATGGAAAACCTGGACTACGCACGCCGCCGCGGCCTTAGGCATTACGTCGCCGGCTGGACCGATCCCGAGGTCAAGGCCGAACTCGGTGCGCGTTTCACCTTCACCCGCCACGCGGTCTATCCGCGCAACCCCATGCTGCGCTGGCTGCTGCGGCGCATCGCCGGGCGCTTCGAGGGTGACCGTGCCTGGCACGAAGGGAATGACTGAAATGCCGGCATACATCCTTGACCTCGATGGCTCGGTCGGCGCACTGCCCGGTGCGGAGCGCATCGACCTGCGCCATTGGCACGACCAGCTCCGCTTCGCGTGCTCGAATGGGCGACTACAGTCGTTCGGCCAAGCGCTGCGCAACCTGTTGCCAGTGACCTCTGGCCCGGTGTTCTTCGGCAGCGGCGACTTCCACCATCTGAGCTTGCCATTGATCGCCGCCGCGGTGGCGCGGCAACAGGTGCCGGTGCGCGTCGTGGTACTGGACAACCATCCCGACAACATGCGCTTCCCGTTCGGCGTGCATTGCGGGTCCTGGGTGTCGCGGGTTGCGGCGTTGCCCACCGTCGCCCGGGTGGACGTGGCCGGCATCACCTCGCACGACATCGCGGCGGCGCATGCCTGGGAAAACCGGTTGCGGCCGCTGTACCGGCGCAAGCTGCACTACTGGTCGATCGGCGTGGATGTGCGCTGGGCTGCGCGGGTTGGCCTGGGCCACGCATTCCATGATTTCGACAATGCCGATGCAATGTGCGCGGCGCTGTCCGAAGATCTTGCCGCCGACACCGCGCCGGCCTACCTGTCGATCGACAAGGATGTCCTGCATTCCGATGTCGCCCGCAGCAACTGGGACCAGGGCTGCCTGCATGCTGAGCATGTACTGGCGATCATTGCAGCGCTGCGCCCGCGATTGATCGCCAGCGATGTCAACGGCGAGGTTTCGCTGGCGCGTTATCCGCAATGGTGGAAGCGCGCCCTGTCCGCCATCGATCAGCAACCGCTACCCGATCCGGCGCAACTGGCGACGTGGCAGTCGCAGCAGCACGCCGTCAACCTGGCGTTGCTGCACGCTCTCGAATAGGCGCGAACGAGAGTCCGGTCGCCTGAACTGTCAGGCCTGCCCGATGACTTCGACGATCCGCATGAACGTCGCGTAGTCCAGCCATGGCGTGTTGCTGATGGCGAGTACGCGCGCAGCGAAATCACGCGCATTCGGCACCGCTGCCTTCGGGATCACGTCCTGCAACGCCGCGTAATCGGGCAATGCATGTGCAAACGGAATGCCCAGACCCACGCCTGCACCCCAGAGCCGCGCCAATACGGCGTCACGACTGGATCCGTGGCGCATGCGCAACATCAGCAACGGCCACACGCCCTGCGCGCCGGGTGCGTCGCCAATCACTTCCACCCCCGGAATCCGCTGCAGTTGCGCGATTCGCCGCCTTGCCTGTTGCTCCAGTGCCGACAGGTGCGCCGGCAAGCGCAGGGCCGCGCGTGCGGCAACCGCCCGCCGCCAGTGGCCGACGCGATGCAGCGGGATGCGCGTCGGGTAGCTGTCGCCGGCCGCTGCTTCGAAGTCCTGCCTGCTCAGCGCACGGCGCAGTGGCATGCCATAGACCCACTGCAGCTGTCGCGGCCGATAGAACGCCGCATATCCCAACAACTCGATGCTGCGACGCAGTTCCCACAGGTGCTGCGTAGGGGCAAGTTCGTTCGCGACAACACGCATCTGCTCCCGCAATTCGGGATGTCGAGAGACCAACAGGCCGCCTTCGTACATCGTCAGTCCCTTGCCGGCGGCAAGGCTATAGAACCCGATATCGCCGAGCATGCCGACCGGCGTGCCGTCAGCGTGGCGCGCACCCAGCGCCTGCGCCGCGTCCTCGATCACCCATGCACCACTGCGCGCCGCGCACTTGATTGCGGCACCGATGTCGACCACGCGCCCGCCGAGATGGGTGGGCACTATCGCCAGCGTCCGCGGGCCGCACAACGAGGACAGCATGTCAGGATCCAGTTCCAGGCCATCGCGCTGCAAGTCGCATACACGCAACCTGAGACCGCAATGGGACACTGCCATCGCCACCAGCGGACAGGTATAGGCGGGCACGATCACCTCGCTGCAGGGGCTGTTGCGCGACAGCGTCGTCAACGCGATCACCAGTGCCGCCGTGCCCGAGCAGGTGACCTGCAGGTCGTCGATGCCCAGAACCGGGTGCAAGCGGGCTTCAAGGTCGGCATCACCGCGCCGCGGCAGCAGGTCACGCCAGTGCAAGGGCAACCCGGCGGTGGGCGGCAGCTCACGCATCGCGAAGATGCACATCGCGTTCGCCCAATCCAATGCAGACGATCCCGCCCACAATCAATAGTGCGCCCAGCGTTTTCACCACGCCGATCTGCTCATCGAACAGCAGTGCCGACAGCAGCATCACGCTGACCACTTCCAGGTGCGAAGCAGCGAATGCCGGGCCGATCGGTGCGCGCTCTAGCAGTCGCATCCATGTGAAGAATGCGCCCACGTAGCCGACGACCGCACCGTAAATCCACGGTGCCAACATCAGCCGCATCACCCAGTCCACGCTGAACTGTGGCGGGAAGGCGTGCATCCCGGCCAGCTTGAAACTGACCTGGGCCAGCGTATCGAAGGCCATCAGCAGGGCAAAGCCGAACAGGTAGCCGTGGCGATCCTTGCTCATGTGCCCACTCATGTGCCCAGCCCGACCACCGCGACGCCGACCGAAACCAGGCCGATGCCGAGCATGTGCATCGGCATCAGCCGCTCGCGGAACAGATATCGCCCTGCCAAGGTGATCACCGCGATGTTGATCGAACCGAGCAACACTCCGCGTCCAAGCGGCACCAGCGACAGGAAGGCGGTCCACGCCAGGAACTCGAACACGTAGCAGCCGATGCCAAGCCACAGCCACGGACGCCGCGCCATGTAACGCCAGCGCGCGAAGCCGTGTCCGGCCATCGGATCGGCCGCGACCGACTTGAAGGCAAGCTGGCCGACCGTATCGAGCACGACAGTCAACAACCAGATCGGCAGCACGGAAATGAGCACTAGGCTTCCAGGACAGGCTGTGTACCGTTAGCCACAGCGGTGATACGCGAGAAAAATCCGGCCAGGCAGTCCGCGAGCCGGCGACGCTCGCAATCCAGCGTGATCATGTGATAGCTGTTGTGTAGCAAGAGCAGTTCGACCGGGCTGCGGACTTGCGCGACGACCAGGTAGGCGTTGCGTACATTGGCGATGTCGTCTTCGGCGGCGTGCGCGACCAGACACGGCGCACGGACGTGTTTCAGCCGGCGCCGCACGCGCGCCGAAAGCAGCTGCAGGTCGGCCAGCGAATGCCATGGGTTACCCGGCAATCCGGCCAGAGTACTGTCGCCACTCTGCATCGCGCTGATGACTTGGCCGCGGATGCGCTGGTCGCGCAGGCCGTAGGGTGGCTCTTCCATGAAAACCCGCTTGCGTGCGAACCCCAGCCACTTGACCAACGGCAGCAGGAACGACAGTCGCGCGATGGGCGGCATGTTCCAGCCGTCGTAGCGGAAAGTCGCCCCCAGCACGCCGACGCCGTCGACCAGTTCCGGGCGCTCGGCAGCCAGCAGCAATGCCAGCAGCGCTCCCATCGACAAGCCGGCAACGAACAGATGATCGACCTCGCCGCGCAGTTGTTCGGCCGCGAGCTCGACGCTTGCGTACCAGTCGCGCCAGCCGGTGGCGAGCAGGTCGTCCTCGTCGCCGCAATGCCCGGCCAGCTGCACGCCGTGCACGGTGAATCCATCGCGATGCAGCCGCTTGCCGAGCAGGCGCATTTCAGCTGGCGTCCCGGTCAGACCATGCACCAGCAACACACCGCGACGGTCACCCTCGAACTTGAAATCGACCTTCTGGATCATCATCGCCTGCAGTGGGCGCATCGAAGCATGCGTCCGCCACAGCTTGCAATCCACGGGTTTCGCCAGCCTTTCGTCGGTGACCGGCGTGCCACGGGATTCCCCCGCTACGTGCGCGCGTCAAGGCGTAACAGGCGAAGCTTTCGTTGCAGTGGCTGCCAAACGCACCAGTACGCGGCGACCGACCCGCAACAAGGTGGGCCCGTCGAGCGCCAGCACGCATTCGACGCTGCGCTCGTTGATCCTCTGTTGCGGATCCTCCTGCAGGGTCGATGGCCCGTAGACAGGGGCGATCCGCAACACATGCGCCGTGCCGAGTGGCGTCTGCCGGCCGTCGTCGCTCAATACCCTGGCGCTCTGGCCGATGGCGATATCGCTGATCGCGTCTTCGGACAACTCGGCACGGATGATCCGCGCCTTGTCGGGCAGCAGGGTCAGTAGCGACGCACCCTGCGCAGCAACATGCAGGCCCGGTTCGGCGGTCACCCGCAACACCTGGCCATCGGCAGGCGCATGCAGCACGTGCTGCGAGAGAACGTAGCGTGCGCGTTCGAGTTCCGCGCGTGCAGTGCGAACACCGGACTGCGCGCTGTCCAGTTCGCCGACCGCCTGTGCCAGTACCTCGCGTGAGTCGTCGGCGCTCTGGCCGTCACCGGCATCCATCTTCGCCGCCGTCATCAGCCGCGCGGCACGGGTTTTCGCCGCGGCCACGCGCGCCTGGCCGAGCCTGATTCGGGACTGCGCCCCGGACAGGTGCGCCTGCGCCAGTTCCTCGTCGATGCGCGCAGCGGTCGCGTCGATCATCACCAGCACCTGTCCCTTGGCGACATGCTCGCCTTCGTGCACGGCAACCCCCGCGATCACGCCATCGATCAATGTTGTCAACGAAACTTCGCCACCTTCGATGTCGATGCGCCCGCGCACAACCACCTCCGTCGACGACGGCATTGCGACGACGGCATCGGCTTGCGGGTGCCGTCGTCCGCAACCTGCAAGCGCCACCAGCAGCGGCAGGGTCACGGCCAGGATACGAGTTACGGATTTCATCGAGTGCTGCTCCAGGGTTCGGGTATAGCTGTCGCGGTGGACGCCGCAATGCGACGATCATCGAGGATGCGTCCGTCTTCCATGTGCAGCACGCGATCGGCGTGGGTCATAAGCCGCGGGTCGTGGCTGACGCACAGCACCGTGGTGCCGTGCCGACGCGCGATTCCATGCAGCATGTCGATCACGATTTGCCCGTTGGCGGCATCCAGCGAGCTGGTCGGCTCGTCGGCGAACAGCAATGCCGGCTGCTTGGCCAGCGCGCGCGCGATCGCCACGCGTTGTTTCTCGCCACCGGACAGCTCGATCGGGCGCAGGTGCCGGCGCGCCAGCATGCCAACCTCCTCCAGGGCCTCGTGCGAACGGAGCTTCGCCTCCACCGACGACACACCCATGTATTGCAACGGCAATTCCACCTGTTCGGAGACCTGCAACGCCGGAAACAGGTTGAAGCCCTGGAACACGAAGCCGGTATGACGCAGCCGGAAACGCTCCAGCGCGCGCAGGTCGAGCAGGCCAAGCTCCTCGGACAATGCGAATACACGTCCGCTGTCCGGACGCTGCAGCCCGCTCAGCACCGACAGCAGCGTGCTCTTGCCGCAACCCGACGGCCCGGCGATCAGGGTCAGTTCGCCGGCGTGGATCTGCAGCGAAATCCGCTCCAATGCCGAGGTCCGGATATTGCCGGATACGAAGGCCTTGCTGATCCCCTCCGCGACCAGTGCGGGCATCGTTTCGGCCACGATGGCAGCCGCGTTCATCGCAACAGTTCCGCTGGATCAGCGCGGCGCAGGGTGCGCAACGCGAACAGCCCGGACAGGATCGCCAAGGCCATGACCAGGATGAAACAGATCAGCCAGATCGACAGATCGAACGCCACCGGCACGTCTTTGAGGTGCGCGATCCAGATCAGCAACGCGCCGCCGAGACTGGCCACGACCAGTCCCACGGCACCGACCCAGAAGGCCTGCTCCAACACCACCCAGCGCAGGGCGCGCATGCCCACGCCCAAGGCATTGAGGGTCGCGTATTCGCGGATGGAACCGAACACCGCAGCGACCAGTGTCTGGCTGGTAATGGCCGCACCGACCAGGAACACCACCCCGGCAAGGAACAGCACGCCAGCACCGGCGCCGCTGTCGAACAACCAGAACAGGGTCGAGCGGCGCGCGAAATCCGCCGCGCTCCAAGCCGCATGCGGGCTGCTGCCATGCAGGCGGCTCACGCGCCGGGCCACGTGCCGGGCCTGGGCGGGATTTCGCAGCTTGGCGACCAGGTAGGTTGGCCAGTCCGGCTGCGCGACATCGACGTTGAGCCGGCGGGCGGTATCGAGCGAGGTCAGGATATTGACGCCGCCCAGCGTGCGCAGCCCGCGCCCGACGCCGACGACCCGGACCCGCTGGCCATTGATGTAAGCGCTGTCGCCGACGTGCACGCCGAGCTTGTCCAGTTCGGCACGATCGACCACGATGCTGTCCGGTTCGCGCAGCGCCGCACGCAACGAGGGATCCAGCACCCGCGAGAACATCAATCCGTCCGGACGTACATCGATCCCCGAGATGAACACCGACACGCCGCCGGTATCGACCGGCCCGCGCCAATCGCCGTCGAACCACAGGAACGGTTCCACGCGCACGACCTGCGGTTGCATGTACAGCAGTGTGGCAGCGTCCGGATTGATCGCGCGCCCTTGGTCCACGCTCTGGGTGCCGGGGTAGCCAAGCCACAGGTCGGCATCCGAACCGCTGATATAAACACTGGAACTGCCGAAGATCCCCAGCACCAGCGAGGCCTGCAGCAGCAGCAACAGGCTGGCGAATGCGATCGCCACCATGGCCGGCAGGAATCGCCGCCATTCGTAGATCAGGGTCTTGCGTGCCAGGGCCACCATGTCAGCGATCGTGCCCGGTGATTGCGCTGGTTGCTGCAGGTTCGGCTGCAATCATCGACGCGCCGCCGAGCGACTTGCCCAGTGCGATGTAGTCGAATGCGCGTGCACTGCGCGCATCGAGCAGCTGTAACCCTGCCTGATCACGATCGACATCGGCGGCAGCAATATCGAGCGCACTGGCCAAGCCCAGCTGTCGGCGCTGGCGGCTGTGCCGCGAGACTTCGTCCAGCGCCTGCCATGCCTGTGAATTCGCCTGCTCACGCAGTCGCTGCTGCTCCAGCGCGCCCAGCACGGTTTCGACTTCTGCCACCGCTGTCAGTACCGTCTTGCGGTAGGCCAGCGCGGCCGCCTGCAGCAAGTCGCCCTTGGCATCGGCCTGCGCCTTGCGCATGCCCCAGTCGAACAGGGGAATGTCGATCATCGGCCCCAGTGCGGCGATGGAATTGGTATTGGTTGGGCGAGCCTCGATCTCGCTGGTGGACCACACGATCGAGCCACCGATCGCGATGCTGGGATAGCGGTCTGCGCGTGCGATGCCGAGCTCACCGGCGGCATGCAGGACTGCCGCCTGGTCGTGCGCGATGTCCGGTCGCGTGCGCAGCAGGTCCGCGGGGGCAGCGGTCATCCGCCAATCGCCGAGTCGCGGCAACTCGCCGACGTGCAGCCAGTCCGGATCTGGTTCGCTTCGGCCCAGCAGCACCGCAAGAGCCTGTGCGGCGGATTGCGTCGCGATACGTGGCTCGGCGAGCGCCGCTTCTGATTGCGCGAGGGCAGCACCTGCCTGCGCCGCTACCTGCGGCGTGGCAAGTCCCAGCTGGCGCCGCTGTTGCAGTTTTTCGAATTGCGTGTGGCGGGCATCCCGGATCGCGACAAGTAGCTCTTCGCGTTGTTGCGCCGAGCGCAACTCGACCCACTCGCGCGCGACTTCGGCAGTGACCGACACCTGCACCACGCGCACGTCGGCGTGTGCGCTATCGAGGTCAGCGCGGGACAACCGATGGATCGCCTCGCTGCGCCCGAACAGGCCCAGTTCCCAGGTTGAATCGAAACCCGCGAGCAGGAACGATGCGCTCGCATCGGGATCGATCGGATCGGACGTTCGAAAATGCAGGTTCGGCCGCAGCGGGGCATCGGCATGCGCATGCAGCGCGCGTGCTGCGCGTAGTCGCGCCTGCACTTGGCCAATATCCAGGTTGGCCGCCAGCGCTTCGTCCACCAGCGCATCGAGTTTGGGGTCGCCGAACGCCTTCCACCACTCGCGCGACTCCGGTGCCGGGGCCGGTCGGGCGGTATCGGTCAAGGTGGTATTTATGCCCGCCTGCCGCCATTGCGCGGGCAAGTCCACGCGAAGATCCGGCAATGGCGTGGAGACGCAACCGGCCAGCAGGCACGCAGTTGCGGCGGCAAGCAGTGCCTGCTGCAACCCCCGCCGGCACCATGGATTTGCGCTAGCAAGTCTTGCGCTTTCGATGGTTGCCAGGATCACCAAGCCACTCCAGCTGTTACGACGGCAAGCGCCGGGAACCTGATCGTCACCCGCAACCCACCTAGTGTCGAGCGGTCGAAATTGAGGCTTGCATGGTGGACCTCGGCAATGCGTGCCACGATCGCCAACCCCAGGCCACTGCCGCCATCGGCTGCCGCAGGTGCCCGGAAGAAGCGTTCGCCAAGCCGCGGCAGGAAAGCTGTTGCAACGCCCGGGCCATCGTCGTCGACAGTCAGCACGACCTGGCCGGCCTCGATGACACGCAACCCGACAGTGATCGTCCCTTCGCGCGCAACGTGTGCGATCGCATTGTCGATCAGGTTGTCGATCAGTTCCTGCAGCGAGTGCGCCTCGGCCGCGACCATCGCCGAGTCGCACGCCGCCTCGTAACCCAGGTCCACGCCGGCTTGAAGAGCCTCTGGAATCCGCCGCGAGACGACTTCGGGAAGCCATAACGCCAAGTCCATCGGCAGTAGCTGCGTGGCGGCTTGCGAAGGCGCTTGCGCGCGCGCAAGCGCCAGCAACTGGTTCGCACTGCGGCTCATGCGCGTCACCAGCGCCTGGATATGCTGCAGCGCATTGCGCCGATCTTGATCGCTGGTGGCGGCCAAGGCCTGCTCAGCATGCAGGGACAATCCCGCAAGCGGGGTGCGCAACTGATGGGCGGCATCGGCGACGAACCGTTCCTGCAGTTCAACCAGGGTTGCGACGCGTTCGAACAGGCCATCGATGGTCCGGGTCAGGGGAAGGATCTCGATCGGGATGTCGGGCCCGCTGATTGGCGCCAGGTTGCGTTCGCGCATTGCCAGCCGGCAAACTGGTGCATCGAGGATCCGCAACCCGAACCGCACGCCCAGCCAGACCAGGACCATCAGCACCGTGATGAGCAGTGCCTCGACGGGGATGGTCAACAGCAGGATCTCGCGCGCCTGCTGCTGGCGGTCGCGCAAGGTCTCGGCGACGGTCACGGTCAGGCGGTCCGTCGAGCCCTGCACCACCGCAATCGTCATCGCCGCGGCGCGCACGGGCTTTCCATTGACGACAGCATCGAAAAGAACAGGTTGCGTGCCGCCCATCGTTGACGACACCGTCGCCAATGCCGCATTGCCGCTGATGAAACCACGGCGCTCGCTATACACGGCGTAGAAACTGCGGCCCTGCTGGCTGAACTCGATAAGCTGCCGTGCATCAGGCGGCAGTTGTCCGTTGGACCAGGTTTCCGAAAATGCATTGGACAGGCCGCGCGTCGACTCGCCCAGGTCGCGGTCATGCACGTGATTGGAGTACTTCAAAGCCACGAAATATACGAACCCCGAGTCCAGGATCATCAGCAACAGCGTGGGGATCAGCAGGAATGCGAGCAACCTCCGGCGCACGCTCGGTCGACGATGTACCGCTTCAGTCGGATTACTGCCGGAACCTGGGCCCATTGCTATGGCCGGGGCTTCGGAGGGTCGCCAGCGGCACACTCCTCGAGCAGGTAGCCCAAGCCACGAATCGTGCGGATGCCGACGCCGGATCCTGCCAATTTGCGACGCAGGCGATGGATCGAGATATCCAGCCCGTTGTCGGTCAAGTCCTGCTCCCAGTCGCAGATCGCCTCGATGAGCTGGCTCCGACTGACCACGCGCTGCTGGCGAGCGTACAAGGTCTCGAAGAGCGCGAATTCGCGGGCAGTCAAGTCAACCTCCTCGGTGCCCAGCCGAACCCTGCGCGCATCCAGATTGACGCTCAGTCGCCCAAATGCCGTTTCCGGGATGCCGCCACTGGTGCGTCGTCGCAACAACGCCTTGGTGCGCGCCACGAACTCGGCCAGGACAAACGGCTTGATCATGTAGTCGTCGGCACCGCCATCAAGCGCCCGGATGCGCTCGGGCACGCCATCGCGGGCCGTGACAACCATGACCGCAACGTCGGATCGCCGTTCCCGTGCATTGTGCAGAACCTGCATGCCATCGATCCTGGGCAACCCGAGGTCAAGCACCAGCAGGTCGTACGGATCGCTCCGCAGCGCAGTGTCTGCCTGCATGCCGTCGCTGACATGATCCACCGCATAGCCGCAATCGACCAGTGCGTGCTTCAAGGCGGCCGCAATTGCCGCGTCGTCTTCAGCGAGCAGGATACGCATGTGGTGTGCGCGACTCCCAGGCTTCAGTGTTGCGGAATGGGTGCATTGGAAAATCCTGATTGTGCGATGTGGAGTATTCGACCTTGCCGGCAACCGGGATACGGCAGTCGCAACGACTCAAGCAAGCCAATCATTCCAGACCCATCCTCAGGCATTCATTAATTTACCCGCAAGCGGGGTTTATGTTTCCGGACTCCAATATTCAGATGGGCATCCGGTAGCGACTTGAACCCGCCGATGTTCGCGGCTAACGTGGTCGCATCCAACGGAACATGCGGGCGGCGCGGCTGACACGTCGCCCGTATTTTTATAGATATGCACATCCGGAGCCAAGACGTCCCATGACCGCCGATCATCGTCCACCCCTGCTGTTATCCCGCCTTGACGTTGAACGCATCGAGGCCTTGCTGGAGAAACCCGGCAGCAACTCGCTCAATACCTCGGCACTGCAGGATGAGTTGGTGCGCGCCGAAATCCTGGCGCCAGCAGACATGCCTGCTGATGTCATCACCATGAACTCCACAGCCAAGGTACGCCTGGAAGATGCCGTGCTGGGCAATCACGATCACGAACTGACCCTGGTCTATCCCCGTGATGCCGATGGCAGCGCCGACAAGGTGTCGATCCTGGCGCCGGTCGGCAGCGCCCTGCTCGGCCTGCGCGTGGGTGATGCGATCGACTGGCCGATGCCGGGTGGCCGCAATGCGCGCCTGCACGTGCTGGCGATCCGCTACCAGCCCGAAGCCGCGGGCGAACTGCATCGGTAAGCCGTGATCTGGCGCGTCCACGCGACGCGCCAGCCCCTGAAATCACGCGCTGACGGCAGCGCGATTCCCAGCGACACCTTCAGCACTGCGCGCCGACTTGGTACCGCAGCGCGGTTGCGTGCGTGTTGCGCACCGCGACCAGCATTTTTTGGATCCAGGTGCTTCAGTTCGCATTGTCTGACGAACGGCCTTGCTATACTGTGTGACGCAATGTACTGTGCATGAAACTCCACAAGGCGAAACACTGTGAATAGTCGAGGGAATCATGAGAAATACCCATGAGTGAGACCGCAGTCTCCAAGCTGGAACTCGAACTGCGCCGTGGCGCACTGGTGCTGGCGGTGCTGTCCCGGCTGCGCGATGTGCAATACGGCTATTCCCTGCGCCATGCGCTGGCCGCGCGCGGCATGCCGATCGAGGAAGGCACGCTCTACCCCCTGCTGCGACGGCTGGAAGGCCAGGGACTACTGGATTCCGAATGGCGGATCGAAGACGGCCCGCCACGCCGCTATTACCGCTTGAACACCGCTGGCGAGACGTTGCTCGCTGACCTGACCGCCACCTGGAATGCCCTTGTCGGAACCATGGCTGGCCTGCTTGAAGGAGATGTACCGTGATGAGCCCGAATGACGTAATCGAATCCTATGTGGTCGATGTGATGCGCCGCGTGTCGGCCAGGGACCGCAATGAGGTCGGCCTGGAGTTGCGTGGCTTGCTGACCGAAATGCTCGACGACCGCGCGCAGGCCGCCGGTCGCCCCGCCGACGATGCTTTGGTACTTGCCGTCTTGCGCGAGTTCGGTACCCCGGCCGAGATTGCCGCGCGCTATCGCCCGCCGGGCATGCTGGTCATCCCTGCCGAACAGACACGCTCGTTCGCGATGCTGTCGATCATCGGCATCACGCTGCAGTGGGCACTGACCCTGCCACAGGTGTTCGATGGCAGCCTGGCCATCAGCGGCTGGTGGCTGACCTGGGGACTCGGCGCATTCTGGTGGCCTGGCTTCCAGGCGATGATGGCGCTACTGGTCGCATGGCTGCGTTCGCGTGGGTTGTTCCTGCCGAAGTGGACGCCACGCATCGCCGATCCGGATCGAGTCGATCGCGGCGGAATGATTGCAGGCTTGGTCGGCTTCGCCATCGCGATGAGCTTCATGATCGCGCTGCCGTGGCTGGTGGGCCTGATGCCCGAACCACTCTCGGGCGTGTTCGCGTTTGATCCCGAATTCCTGCGTGCCCGCGCATGGCCCGTCCTGGTGCTATGGATAGGGTCATTCGCGATCATGGTAACGGTGGTCAAGCATGGTCGCCAGAGCATGCTGACGCGCCGGCTGGAACTTGGCACCAGCCTCGGTTTCGTCACGCTGCTGGCCTGGTGGCTATCCGCCGGCAATATTTTCATCGAAAAATCGACCAACGACGGCGCTCGTGGTGGCCTTGCCCTGGTCATCGCGTTCATCGTCATCGACATCGCGATCAAGCTGTATCGCGGTCGGCCACGCATCACCGCACCACATGTAAGTGGTCGTTAGTCCGGAACTGTCAGTTCGTCATCCTGGCATGCGCCCGGGTGACGAAAACTGACAAACGAACAACACTGCTCCTCAAGGCAAATGCCCAAGGACGCCTGGATTCAGTTGCCAGACCTGGAAGTTCAGTGCAGCGGCGAAACCGACCCAAACCAGATACGGCAACAACAGCGCTCCAGCCAACGGCCGCACCCGCCAGAAATCCATCACAACCGCCAGGATCATCAGCCACAACAGGACGATGTTGGCGAATGCCCACGCGCCCTCGTGCCAGGCGAAGAACACCCAGCTCCACAAGGCATTGAGGCCGAGTTGCGTGATGAACAGGCTCAATGCATTTCCGTTGCGGATGAAACCACCGGCGCGCCATACCTGCCATGCGGCAATACCCATCAGGGCATACAGCACGATCCAGACAGGGCCGAACAAGGAAGCGTGCGGTGCCCAATCAGGCTGGACAAGGCTGCCGTAGAACTCCTTGGCATTAATGGAGGCAATGGCACCGATCACCGAGGCGGCGAAGCACAAGGCCAACCAACCGATCAGGCCCAGAAGCGAGTTCTGCTTCGGCGAGGACTTGGATTGCATGGGGGACTCCAAGGAAGAATTGGCATCGAATTCGGGAACAGGGGCGGGGTTACCACGCTCGATGCCAAGCCATGGTAGCGAGCATCCAGGTCATGGTCGACGAGACCGAAACGCGATTAACCTGAGGCCCTGCGCCGAACCGCGAAGCTTTACATGATGTTGCCGACACCCGGCGTGTACACCGAGGCAACGACACTTTCCGCAATGAGCGTATCGCAACGCAGAATTCGCGCCGTCACAAGCGGAGCTTCGAGCCGTATCTGTGCGGCATTGATCGTGATCGACCCGCCTTCGATGCGTATGCTGCCAGCCGGCGTCTTGATGTGTACATCAGACGCACCCATCAGGATTTTGGTACCGGTGGGGGTTTCCAGCGTGATGCTTGGACCGGAATCGGACAGCACGATCTGCACTTCGCCCGTGGTGCGGATGATCTCGGTGTTACTGGTGCCGACTGGGGGTGGCATGCGTGTCTCCTTGGCTTGGAATTGAGTGGAACCCATACGAAAAAAGCTGCTGATTGGCGCAGGCATGCACCCGGCTCAAGGCCGACGGAACGTCCTGACACTGCATACACCAATCCACGCAATCCGGCGCTGGTCAAGGCCACTGGCAGGCAGTCGCCCTCGATCGCCTCGCCCCATTGGTTATGCTGCCCGTCATTGGGAAACAACATGAACCGTGGAGTTTCAGGATGAAAGACGGCACAAGCAACGACCCGGCGAACCTGGACCTTTCGCCCGCCGACATGCAGGCCATGGGCAACCTGGTAGTGGCGCGTTCGGTGGCGCATCTAGCCGCGCTGGATGTACACCCGATCCTTGGCGACTACACCGATATCGAAGCACTGTGTCGCGCAATGCGCGAAGCTGCACCGGAGCAAGGCTCGACGCTGGATGCCCTGCTGGATCCTTTGTTCGACGAGTGGATCCCGCGCTCGTTCGGCACCTCGTATCCGGGCTACATGGCCTATATCCCGGGTGGCGGCGTGTACCCGGCGGCGCTGGCGGACTTCATCGCCGATGCGACCAACCGCTACACCGGCGTCTGGCAGGCGGCGCCGGCTCTCGTGCAGCTGGAAGCCAACGCACTGGACTGGCTACGCGACTGGATGCAGTTCCCGGCGACCACGTGCGGGCTGTTCACCACCGGCGGATCGATGGCGATGTTCAACGCGATTGCCTGCGCACGCGAAAAACTGCTGGGACACGACATCCGATCCGGCACCTTGTACGTCACCTCGCAGACGCACCATTGCATCGCCAAGGCCGCCAAACTCGCGGGCATCGCGCACGACCGCGTGCGCGTGATTAATGTGGATGCCGACTTCCGCATGCGCGTGGACGAACTCGAACGCGCGATCGCCGCCGACCGCGCCGCAGGCCTGAAACCTTTCATGGTGTTCTCCACCGCCGGCACTACCAATACCGGCGCAGTCGATCCGATCGAGGCAGTTGCCGACATCGCCGCCCGCGAGCAGCTGTGGCATCACGTGGACGGCGCCTACGGCGGCTTCTTCCACATGGTGCCCGAACTGCGCCCACTGCTCAGTGGGTTGTCGCGCGCGGATTCGCTCACGCTGGATCCGCACAAGGGCATGTTCATGCCCTATGGCACCGGCGCGCTGCTGGTCCGCGATGGCGAAGCCCTGCGCGCCCTGCATGCCTCCAGCGCCGGCTACCTGCCGGACAACCAGAACGAGTTCTACGACCCCGCGCAATACGGCCCCGAGCTGTCACGCGGTTTCCCCGGCCTGCGCATATGGCTGACCGTGAAATTCTTCGGCGCCGCGCGTTATCGCGCTGCGCTGGCCGAGAAGCGTGCACTTGCGGTGTGGGCCGCCGATGAAGTCGCAAAGATTCCCGGCATCGTGATGGATGCCCTACCGCAGCTATCGCTGTTCGCCTTCCATCTGGAAAGTCCTGCCCTCGACACGCTGGCCGCGCAGAACGCCGCGACCCGCGCGTTGATGGATCGCATCACCGCGCGTGGCCAGGTGATGCTGACCGGCGCCATGGTCGGCGAGCGCTTCCTTGGCCGCGTGTGCGTACTCAGCTTCCGCACCCGCCGCGAACAGATGGAAACCTGCGTCCGGCAACTGGCCGAAGAAAGCGCGGTGTTGCTGGTGGAGGCAGCCGGGCGCAAATAACCCTCAGTCTTGGGCCGGCTCCGGCCCCAGCTTGAACCGGCACGCATGGCCACCGCGGATGATGCATTCCATGTGGTGGACGCGCCGCCCGGTCACCGCCTCCATGTAGGCAAGGTCGAATTTGCATACCTGTGGATGCTGCCGCGCCACGCCATGGAAGACGCAATTGAAGGCCTCGACCTGCCAGTCATCGCCGTGCCGTGCCGGCACCGCTTCGTAGCCGAGCGTGTCCAGCCGCTTCGCGAGGGCACGCGCCAGCGCTTCGCCGCTATCGGCCTGGATCACCGCTTGGGTCGCGGCCACGGTAGTGCCGAGCTCCTGCAGCATCGCACCGACTTCCGCCTCGCCCATGCGCGCATGCAATTGCGAGATGAGCGCCGCAGCAATCGCGCCATAGTTGCGCGGAAACAATTCGCGCCCTTCGGCAGTGAGCGCATAGCGCACCTGCGGCCGGCCGCCGGTGGCGACTGGCTCGACCCGCTCCACCAATCCTCGCGTGGTCAATGCAGTGAGGTGCTGGCGGACCGCGTTATGACTAATTCGCAATAGTTCACACAATGTTTCGACACCGCTGCCATCGCGCGATAGCAGCAGTTGCCGGAGCAACCGCTGCTGGGTGTCGCCGAATTGCGCCAGCCCGTGTGCCATCGCGACGTCAGCTAGCCTTGTCCGGGAATTGCTTGGCGATCGCACCGGCAAGCGCGTCGGCAATCATGTCCATGTGGGCCTGCATCGCCGTCCACTCGGCGGCTTCGCCGGCGGTGTCGCCCTTGACGATGAAATTCACTTGCGCAGCATGATGCGCGCCATGCGCGACCATCAGGCCCAGCACGGTCTCCTCGGGCAGGTTCGGATTGGCGCCGGACAGGAATTTGGCGATCTCGGCCGCGTTCGCATTGAGATCGGTCATGGCCTTGTTCGCGCCCGTGTCATCGCCCTTGATGCGCGCGTCGGTCATCGCTTTCACCGCGCCCCAGTGGCCGGCAAGCAACGTCATCATCTGGTCGCCGCCAGCTTGACCGTAGAAGCTGCCGACCGCTGCGCTGATCTCCTTGGCGTTCGCGACCACCGCGTCGGCGGCGGCCTTGGCGTCGGCAGCCTTGCCGGCGTGCATGGCCATCGCATAGTCACGCGCGTGGACGATGTGACCGTGCCACAGATCGCGTAACGCGGCCTGCAGTTTCGGCGCGGGAACAGCCACCGCTTCAGCCACTGGTGGAGCCGCCTCGACAGGCGCGGGAGCCGCTTCGACTGCAGTTGGGGGCGCAACCGTTTCGGCTGGTGGGGTGGCCTGGCTGCAACCGGCCAAGGCCAGTGCAACGGCAAGGCCGAGGAGTTTGTGTGAAGTGGACATAGAAGGGCTCAAGGTGACGTCGCGGTTTGCGGCCCAGATATGTTGCGCCACCAAAAGATAAATTCCATGGATATATGTGTAAAGGCCTTTCTACATGTTTTAAGCCTTCTCGAAGCGGATATTGGCTGCGTCCGCCGCCGCAACCGATGACTGCATGGAAACTACCGAATGCGTAGCCTGCCGCTCAACCCTTGCGGAAGAATGCCGCCAGCACACCGACAGCCAGGCCCTGCAGCGGACCGAGCCACAAGTTCGAACGTTGCATCAGCTCCAGCGGCGACAACTGCGGCAAGAAGGGCTGCGCGAGCACGGCAATGGCCACCAGCGCCAGGTAGAACACCGACAATGCCATGACCAGCCAGAACAGGCCGCGGGCGGACTCGGGCAATGCAGTGGCACCCGGATCGGGGCCTGTGCTGCGGAAATCGTAGACCAGTGCGCCAATGATCAGCGACAGCGTCGGCATCACCGTCGGCAAGTACACGACCAGGCGTCATTGCTGTGGCTGCCGTAGCGGCCGGCCAGGCTCTGCAGCACCAGCACCAGGAACACCAGGCCGGCACCGGCCAGCCATACGCAGGCCAGCGTCCATTTGGATCGGGTCAGGGTCATGCCGGCCTCACTGTTTCAGTGCCGCGGTAATTCCGCTGCGTTGGAGTTGCTGGGCCGCGGGCGCGGCGTCCAGCGGATTGGCGGTAGGCGGGTCGTCCTGGCCAACCTTGCGGAACTGATAGACCAGCGCGCTGCCGGACATGCGCGGTGTGAATGGCAGTGCCGCCAATTCCGGTGGCAGGCGGTCCATGCCGCCGCCCAGCCAAGCCTCGGCCTCGCCGCGCGTGGCCGCCTGGCTGGTGGTGCCAAACGACTGGTCGGTGACGATTTACACGATGACCCGATAGTCGCCCTGCGGCGCAATGAACAATGCGCGCATGTAGTCAGCCAGGGAGAACACCGGCTGCGGTGGCAATGCCGACGACCAGCGCAGCGGATCGGGCTTGGGTGCGCCCTGCGGCGTGATCTGCTCCATCCGCGTCGCCAGCGCGAATCCGTTCGGCACGCTGTAGTAGCTGTATTCGGCGTAGCCCACACTGGCCAACGACGCCTCCAGGTGACGGGCCACATCCCCCAGGTTCGCAGGCTCCGTGGCCAGCAGGTTGCGTGCAAGAGGCGCACGTGATGTCGGCTTGGGTGGTGGCCACGGGAATGCCGGAATGCCTTCCATGTGCCCGGCCATGAGCGGTGGCGGTGGCGGCGGTGGTGGTGGCATCTCGCCGACAGCCGGTGGCGTACCGTGCCCACGCATCGGCACGCTGGTGCATGCGGTGGCCATCAAGGCGATCAACAGGATGCACAGATACCGAAGTAAGTCGGCCCGTGCGCGGGATGAAGTATCAGTACTCGACATGAGTTGTTCCCGTATAGCCGCGATGCCTGCAAGCGCCGTGTCCACCAAGAGTACGTGACCCGGACCCTAGACAGGCCATGCCATGCGCGATTCGCTTTGAGTTAGTGCGCGTCACGGCCCATTCGCATACAAATATTTCTGGAACCCGACGAAGACGCTGCGGATCTGATCCGGCGTTCCCAAGTCAGCGGCCGCATCCGAAATGGCGTGATATTTGAGTTTCAACAACGGCGTCAACTTTTCCAGCCCCAATTCGTCCACACCTTCATCGATGTAGTGGCCCAGCACGAATTCGACGAAGGCTAGCTGCCGATGGCTCTTGTAGGTGTCGTATAGCTTGGCTTTCGCTTGCATGGCGCGCTCGCTGCGCGGGATTGGCGGACGTGCGTAGGCGACATAGGCCAGCACATCGAACAGGTCGCTGTTGTCGGCCTCGATTGCCGCTTGCATTCCGGCCAATGCCTCACGCCCGAAGCCTTTGTCGGCCAGACCCATCAGCAACGTTTTTCGGGTTTCCGGATCGCTCCAGATTTCTCGCAACTGCTCTTCGTCTTTGAAGAACTCCGGCAGTACGCCAAAGAGGCTTTCAAGGAATTGCGCCGCCGACATCGGCCGTCCATCCGCACTCCAGAAAGTCGTTGCCACCATGCTCTGGATCTGGCGCGCCTTCCCATCGGCAAGCTTGACCTGGATATTCACCGGACGTGGCTCCAACAACCCCAGTTGTTCCGATGGCGGCTTATCGATGTCTTCGCCCGCGAGATTCGCCGCACGCGGTTCTGGCTCCAACGGCTCGCCATCCCATTCGGGATCGCTGAAATGGTGGTGCGCCTTCACGAAGTCATACACCGTGAAGTAGTCCTTGCCGTCGTACAGGCGGGTGCCTCGGCCGATGATCTGCTTGAACTCGATCATCGAATTGATCGGCCGCAACAGCACGATGTTGCGCACGTTGCGCGCATCCACGCCGGTCGAAAGTTTCTGTGACGTAGTCAGGATCGTCGGGATGGTTTTCTCGTTGTCCTGGAACTCGCGCAGGGACTGTTCGCCACGTGCGCCATCGTTCGCGGTGACGCGCACGCAATAAAACGGATCCATGCTGCTGGCGATCTGGTTGATCAGATCGCGCACCAACAACGCGTGATCCTGACTGGCGCAGAACACCAAGGTCTTCTCGCGCTGGTCGATCAACTCCATGAACTTGCGTACGCGGAACTCCTCGCGCTCGCGGATGAAGATGATCTTGTTGAAATCGCTTTCCAGATAGCGCTTGCCTTCCACCACCTCGCCTTCGATCACCGCGTCGTCAGGCGTATACAGATAGTCGTCCAGCGTGGTCACGACCTGCTTGACCCGGAACGGGGTCAGGAAACCGTCATTGATGCCTTCCTTCAGTGAATAGCTGTACACCGGCTCGCCGAAGTACGCATAGGTGTCGGCATTGCTCTGGCGCTTGGGCGTGGCGGTCAGGCCCAGCTGCACGGCTGGCTGGAAGTACTCCAGGATCTCGCGCCAACTGCTCTCGTCCTTGGCACCACCGCGATGGCATTCGTCGATGATGATGAAGTCGAAAAAATCGGGCGGATAGTCCCCGAAGTACGGCGACGGCTCCCCATCTTTTGGCGGCCCGCTCATGAAAGTCTGGAAGATTGTGAAGAAGATGCTGCCATTGGTCGGCACGCGTCCCTTCTTGCGGATTTCATCCGGCGCGATGCGCACCAGCGCGTCTTCATCGAAGGCGGAAAAAGCGTTGTAGGCTTGGTCGGCCAGGATGTTGCGGTCCGCCAGGAACAACACGCGGGGGCGGCGCGTTGGCCCTCCTTCCTGCTTCCAGTCGCCCAGGTTCCAGCGACTCTGGAACAGCTTCCACGCCAGCTGGAAGGCGATGAAGGTCTTGCCGGTGCCGGTGGCAAGCGTCAGCAAGATGCGGTCGCGGCCCTCGACGATCGCATCCAGTACACGCTGGATCGCAATGTCCTGGTAATAGCGGCCCTGCCAGGTGCCGCCTTTGTCCTCGAACGGAATTGCGGCGAAACGGTCACGCCAGGTATTGGCGGTCGCGAATGTGCGCGTCCACAGGTCTTCGGGTGTCGGGAACGCAGCGACATCGCCCTCGCTGCCGGCCTGCATGTCGATGCCGTAGATCTGCTGGCCGTTTGTGGCATAGGCGAAGCGAACCGCCAGCTTCTTCGCATAGCCTTTGGCCTGCCCCACACCTTCCGTATAGGGCTTGCCCCAGGCCTTGGCCTCGATCACCGCCAGCTTGATATTGCGATAGACCAGCACGTAGTCGGCGATCTCGGGCTTGGCGCGCTCGGCACGGCCCTGCAGTCGGCCTAGAGTAATGACAAACTCGCGGCGGATCTGGCTGCCTTCCACCATGCTCCAACCGGCCGCTTTCAAGGCAGGGTCGATATGTTCGGCGCGGGTCTCGGATTCGTTCATGATTCGGATTCTCGCGAATACCCGCACTCGCGCTGGTGGCGAATCGCGAGCAGCAGAACGACGTCTTCTGCAACGTGTTCGATGCTGTACAGGACCACATAGCCCGAACGCCCACGCGACACCATCAGCTCGCGCATCCCGTCCTCGACTTCGCGACCAATCAGGGAATGGTTGTGCAGCACGTTCACGGCTTCCTCGATCAAACCGATGGTCTCGCCGGCTGCCGCGGGTTCGCTGGCCAACAGGAAATCCGCCAACCGCACCAGGTCGGCCAGCGCGGCTTCCGTGTAGATCAAGTGCGCCAAGCGTTGGCCTTGGGTGCTTGTGCGGGGCGACCGGCTACCTTGTCGCGAAGGTATTGATGCACATCGTCTGCCGCGTAACCCATGCCGGATGTCAGCGCCTGCTGGCGTGCGGCCTGCGCATCGGCAACAAAGCGGGCACGTTGTTCGGTCGCCGTGGTCAGCTCGCGAATGGCATCCAGCATGAACGCGTGCGCGGACACGCCACGCGCCTTTGCCGCCAATGCGGCACGCGCCTTGAGGTCATCCGGAAGTTTCAGTGAGGTGGTGGACATACCGTCATCTCCGCGTGGGTGTCACCACAGTAACACCCCACACGAGCCTCGGCCAACATTCCATCGGCAAGCAGGACGTGCAGGCGCGATCTGATCGGCGCGGGTCTCGGCTTCGTTCATGAATTCCCCTGAATGGCGAGCATAGCAATCCGATCAGCGGCGCTTGCCGTTATCATGGCTGCAAGTGGGTTGGGGGTTCCCGGCCGGCGTCAGGGCCTCGGTGCGTTCACCGGGGCCTTTCGCTGTCTGACGCCACTGAACGTGGCCGAGAAGCCGCTTTAGGGCCACATTTGGCTTGAAAGGTGTCACTGGCGCGACCAATGGCACACCACATACCGCTCCACAGGCCTACAATTCTGAATCTCACGTGTTGTATTGACACCAATTCTTAGGAATTCATTGAGTTCCGTGCAAAGTGTCAATACACTCGTCCGACTCAGACCTGAGGCCCACCATGGCGATCATCATTCCGCCAGGCATCGCCAGAAAGATCGAACAGCCCGATCACGGCGAGATCACCGAAAAAGAAGTGCATGAGTGCTTTGAGAACCACGATGGCCGCTTGTGTTGGGACAGCCGTCCTCAGCACCTTGATCGGCAGGGCCAGCCATCACCCTGGTTTGTTTCGGAGACTAACAAGCGACGGCTGCTCAAGATCATGTTCGTTCGTGAAAATGAAGACGTTCACCTGAAGTCAGCCTATCCGGCATCACAACAGGTGCACGAAATTTTCGAACGGTTTGGCAAGTAACAACTGACAGGGAGACAACACCATGGCTACTTCTCCACGCACTTACGAGCGCGGCCCTTGGGAGGAGCAAGACGCCGATCTGGAAGCTGCCCACGTGCAAGCTCCGGCTGGCGAAGCCGAAGCGGTACAGCGCGCGCTTGGTTTGCAGATGGTGTCGATGCGTCTGCAGCCGGAGCTTGTGAACAATCTCAAGCAGATTGCTGTTCACTACGGCATTGGTTATCAACCGATGATCCGCGATCTGTTGAACAGGTTTGCACATTCCGAAATCCAGCAGATTCTTCAGGATCAGATGGATGAACTGGCCAAGGCCGGTCGTGCGCAGCAGGAATCAACGGAACCGGTGAGCCAGTTCCTTGAGCGGGAACGGAAGCGAGCGTAGGTAGCGAACGATAAAGCCCCGCATCGCGGGGCTTTGTTTTTATGGGCGCAGGTTCTGCTTACAACTGCCCCGAAAATGCCTGATGCAGCAGGGACTGCTTGAGTTCGTCGAGGGCGGTGAGTTTGCGGGTGTAAAGGAATTCGATGCGCTCAGTCTCCGCACCCAATGATTCCAATTCATCGGCGATTTGTTTCTGTTCCGCCATTGGCGGAATGAAGAACTCGAAGTCCTTGATCTGCTGCCCGCTGATATGCGGCACGCCGATCCCGCTTTGCACACCAAGAATGTGCTGTACGAAGCCATCGCTACTGATCAGATGCATTAAAAAGCGGCTATCAATATTTTCTTGGCTGCGAAGGCAAGCCGTTCGCTGCACAAGCAGACTCGGCACATCAGCAGCCGAAATTACAGCGCGCTTTAGTCCTGCCTTGATCCAAGGGCGATCCATTGCCAACACAACATCGCCTTCCTTCAACCGGTAACGGTCATAGTTTCCTGCGTCGCTAGCGGGCCATTTCTTGACGTCTTCCCATCGGAGACAACCCGGAATAATGTTATCGCCCCGTAGCAAGCGAATGTCGTCTTCCGATGACGTGTACTGAGCGCTCTTGAAAGCAAAGCCGACTAATAGCTCCATCTCAGCTCCGAGTGTCGTCGTTCTCCAAGCATTGTCTCGTCTGGAAAATACGGATTGAGCGTGACTCTCGAAAATCTGCCGCGCATTCCGCAAATTCGTTTCGGCATTGGCCTTGGCGGTGGCGATGCCCGCAAAGGCTTCGTCGAGGATGGCGACGATGCGTTGTTGCTCTTTAACTGATGGAGTCGGAATCGGGATCTCACGCAAGCTCCCTTGATTCAACTTCGGAACCGTCAGCCCCGCTACGAATTCACTGAGATCAGTGAAGTTCAAATAGTGAATCAGCCATTGATCGATGAGATGCGTGCGTTTTGGTCTGAGAACATGTGCGTGGTTGTTGACCCAAATTTTTCCTGCGGCCGCGAAAGCAGTGCGCTCACCACTCGCCCACTTGGCCCCATCTTCGCCAACCAATACCAAAGGCTCATCAAAAATGTAGTCGGCTACATGATCCAAAATTCCGGTTGCGCCGTAGTACGGAAACGGCCCCGGTACGCGGTCGATTTTTGTGATTGGCCTGCGTTTCGAGTCCAACACATCACACAGTTCGCCCAGCGGAAAAACAGCGTAACTGTTACTCATACCAACGCCCTAATCCCCGCCAACACCTGCGCACTCTCCGCATCCAACATCGCAATCTCATCCAGAATCTCGCGCGGACTGCGATGCACCACCACCTCACCGCCATCGGGATTCTTCACCGACAGATCAAAACTGACCGGATCAATCCCCGCCGCATCCACCCGCCAGCTTTTCGGTGACACCGCAAAGCTCGCTTGCAACGCCACAAACTCCGCCATATCCGCATCATTCAACGGATTGGTCTTGCCCATGTTGCGGCCCGGGTCCAGCTGGTAATACCAAATGCTGCGCGTCGGTGCGCCCTTGTCGAAGAACAGCACCACCGTTTTCACGCCCGCGCCCTGGAACGTGCCCGACGGGCAGTCCAGCACGGTATGCAGGTTGCAGCTTTCCAGCAGCAATTTGCGGAGTGACACGCTGGCGTTATCAGTGTTGGACAGGAACGTGTTCTTGATCACGATGGCCGCGCGGCCACCGGGCTTGAGCTTCCTGATGAAGTGCTGCAAAAACAGGAACGCGGTTTCGCCGGTCTTGATCGGGAAGTTCTGCTGGACTTCCTTGCGCTCCTTGCCACCGAACGGCGGGTTGGCCAGCACCACGTCCATCTGGTCCTTGGGCTGGATGTCCAACACGTTGTCGCCCAGCGTATTGGCGTGGACGATGTTGGGCGCTTCGATGCCATGCAGGATCATGTTCATGATGCCGATGACATAGGCCAGACTTTTCTTTTCCTGGCCGTAGAAAGTGCGCGTCTGCAGGGTCTTGGCGTCGCTGGTCGAGAGCTTGCCTGTCTTGCTGAGGTATTCGAAGGCTTCGCACAAAAACCCGGCGCTGCCACAGGCGCCGTCATAGATGCGCTCGCCGATCTTCGGATCAACCACCTGAATCATCGCGCGGATCAACGGGCGCGGCGTGTAGTACTCGCCGCCGTTGCGCCCGGCGTTGCCCATGTTCTTGATCTTGGCTTCGTACAGGTGGCTGAGTTCGTGCTTTTCGACATGGCTGCCGAAGCGCAATTCATCGACCCGGTTGATCACATCGCGCAGGTTGTAGCCGGACTGGATGCGGTTCTTGATCTCGCCGAAGATCTCACCAATCTTGTAGTCCAGCGTCTGCGGGCCGCTGGCGCGGGCCTTGAAGCCGTGCAGGTACGGAAACAGTTTGCCGTTGACGAACTCGATCAGATCCGGGCCGGTCATCGCCTTGTTGTGGTCCAGCACGCCGTCTTTGGTTTTCGGCGCAGCCCACTGTTCCCAGCGGTAGGCATCTTCCAGCAGGAAGGCGTAAGGCCTGCCTTCCAGTTCGGCTTCCATCGCCCGGTCGCGCTCCAGCGCATCCAGGTATTTGAGAAACAGCAGCCAGGACGATTGCTCGGTGTAGTCCAGCTCACTGGTGCAGCCGGCATCCTTGTGCAGGATGTCGTCGATATTCTTGAAGGTCTGTTCGAACATGGGCGGTGTCTTGGTGAGCAGGCGGACACTGTATCGGGTGGCGGTGGGTTGCGGTCCGAAGGCAAGATCTGGACCCCGGCGTGCGCGTGGATGACGGCCAGGAAATGGGGTCAGAGTGAAGTTTCCTGATCACGATTCCGGCAAGACCGGGTGCCGTCGGCAGGAAATCCTCTCTAACCCCATTTCCGCCTTTCCCTTCACTGTGACGGCGCGCAAGGGCGCGCAGGATGGCTACGCCCACCCTCAAGACACTTGACTCTGGACTCTAGTCAAGGGTTCATACTTCAAGACCTGACCCTCAGGGACTTCACTACCATGAAAATCGGAGCACTGGCCCAGCGGGCCGATGTCGGCATCGACACCATCCGTTATTACGAGCGCGAGGGCATGATCCCGGCGCCGCTGCGCACAACATCGGGCTATCGTGATTACCGCGATGGCGACGTGGCGCGCCTGCGCTTCGTGCGCCGTGCCAAGCAGTTGGGCTTCACCCTGCAGGAAATCCGTGAGCTGCTGGACCTGACCGCCAGTGCGGCGGACGACATGGCCGGCCTGAACCAGCGGGCGCAAGCGAAACTCGATGACGTCAATGGCCGCATCGATGAACTCACCCGCGTGCGCGATGCGCTGCAACAGTTGGTGGAAGTTTGCCCCGGCCACGGCGCACTCGAGCACTGCCCAATCATGGCGGCACTTTCGGAGGAGCCGACATGAGCGCTCACGAGCACACTGAGAAAGACCATGCCCAGCACGACAACGGCAAGGCTGACCACAGCAATGACGCCAAGCCGGCGCCGACGGCATCGCAGGTAATCGACCCGGTCTGCGGCATGAACGTGGATCCGGCAACGGCGAAGGGTGGCTCGGCCGAACACGAGGGCACCACGTATCACTTCTGCAGCGCGGGTTGCCACAGCAAGTTCATCGCCCATCCGCAGCAATATCTGGGCGACAAGCCCGCGCCGCCGGTCGAGGCACCGGCAGGCGCGATGTACACCTGCCCGATGCATCCGCAGATCCGCCAGGATCATCCGGGTATTTGTCCGATCTGCGGGATGGCGCTGGAACCGGAGATGCCGAGCATGGAAGAGGAAGACAACCCGGAGCTGCGTGACTTCAGCCGGCGCTTCTGGTGGACCTTGCCGCTGTCGGTGATCGTGCTGGTGCTGGCGATGTTCGGCCATTACGTGCCTGCATTGCCGACGACTACACGCACCTGGATTGAGTTGGTGCTGTCCGCGCCGGTGGTGCTGTGGGCGGGCTGGCCATTCCTGGTCCGCTGCGTGCAGTCGATTCGCAGCGGCAATCCCAACATGTGGACGCTGATCGGCATCGGCGTGAGCGCGGCGTTCTGGTACAGCGTGGTCGCAACCGTCGCGCCGGGCCTGTTCCCGGCGTCGTTCCAGGAGCACGGTCGGGTCGGCGTGTACTTCGAAGCAGCTGCGGTGATCATTTCGCTGACCTTGCTGGGCCAGTTGCTGGAACTGCGCGCGCGCTCCAAGACCGGCGCTGCAATCAAGGCACTACTGGGACTGGCACCGAAGACCGCACGGCGGGTCATGGACGACGGCAGCGAGCAGGACATCCCACTCGATCATGTGCACGTGGGATACGCGCTGCGCGTGCGTCCCGGCGAAAAGGTGCCAGTGGATGGCAGCGTGGTCGAGGGACGTTCCAGCGTGGATGAGTCGATGCTCACCGGCGAGGCGATGCCTGTGACCAAGTCGCCCGGCGACAGCGTGATTGGTGCTACCCAGAACGGCACCGGCGCACTGCTGATCCGCGCCGAGCAGGTCGGCTCGTCGACGGTGCTGGCGCGGATCGTGCAATTGGTCGCGCAGGCGCAGCGCTCGCGCGCACCCATGCAGCGCGTGGCTGACAAGGCCGCGTTCTGGTTCGTGCTGGTGGTGCTGGCCGCGGCCGTGGCGACGTTCTTCGTCTGGGGCCTGTGGGGGCCGGAGCCGTCGTGGACGTGGGCCATCTTGAACGCGGTGTCGGTGCTGATCATCGCCTGCCCCTGCGCGCTGGGCCTGGCGACACCGATGTCGATCATGGTTGCCACCGGCCGCGCGGCGCAGATGGGCGTGCTGTTCCGCGATGCCGAGGCGATCGAACAATTCCGCACGCTGGACACGTTGGTGGTCGACAAGACCGGCACGTTGACCGAAGGCAAGCCGGCGTTCCGCAGCGTCTCGGCGATGCCCGGCACCGAACCCGACGAACTCCTGCGGCTGGCGGCAAGCCTGGACCAGGGCAGCGAGCATCCACTGGCCGAAGCGCTGGTCGCCGAAGCGCGCAAGCGCTCGCTGGCGCTGGTAGCGGCGGCGGACTTCGATTCGGTGACCGGCGCGGGCGTGCGCGGCACGGTTGACGGGTGTGCGTTGCTGCTCGGCAACCTGTCACTGATGAAAGACAACGACATCGCGGTCGCGGATCTTGAGAGTGAGGCCGAAACCCTGCGCAAGGACGGCGCCAGCGTGATGTTCCTCGCCGCTGACGGTGCATTGCTGGGTTTGCTGGCGGTGGCCGATCCAATCAAGCCGTCCGCTGGCCCGACCGTGGCTGCGCTGCAGGCCAGTGGCCTGCGCGTGGTGATGGCGACCGGCGACGGTACCGGCACCGCGAATGCGGTGGGTCGCGCGCTTGGCATCGACGAAATCCACGGCGACGTGACCCCGGAAGACAAGGCAAAGCTTGTCCGCAGCCTGCAGGCACAAGGCCACAAGGTCGCGATGGCCGGCGACGGCATCAACGATGCCCCTGCGCTGGCCAGCGCCGATGTCGGCATCGCGATGGGCACCGGCACCGACGTGGCGATGTCCAGCGCGCAGGTGACCTTGGTCAAGGGCGACCTGGCCGGCATCCTGCGGGCGCGCGAACTGTCCACGGCGACGGTGCGCAACATGCGCCAGAACCTGGCGTTCGCCTTCCTCTACAACAGTATTGGTGTTCCGATCGCGGCGGGTGTGCTGTACCCGGTATTCGGGTTGCTGCTCAGCCCGATGATCGCAGCGCTGGCGATGAGCCTGAGTTCGGTGTCGGTGGTGACCAATGCATTGCGGTTGGCTCGGGTCAAAGTGGGCGATGCGTCCCCGTAGGAGCAACTGTCTTCGCTAGGCAAGTGAGTATTCTCCATTCGGAGCCATCGCAGCTTGGCTAGCGCCGTAGAATCCCCGGATGACTGATTGCCACCACACCGCCCCATGACTGACGACCTCGTCCGCCCCGCTTTCCACGGTTTCGAGCAGATCCCGCTCAGCGAATTCGCCGAGCGGGCGTACCTGGACTACTCCATGTACGTGGTGCTGGACCGCGCCCTGCCCTTTCTCGGCGACGGGCTGAAACCCGTGCAGCGCCGGATCATCTTTGCGATGAGCGAGCTGGGCCTGGCCGCAGGGTCGAAGCCGAAAAAATCCGCGCGCACAGTGGGTGACGTGATCGGCAAGTACCACCCGCATGGTGACAGCGCTTGTTACGAGGCGATGGTGCTGATGGCGCAGCCGTTCTCATACCGATATCCGCTGGTCGAGGGCCAGGGCAACTTCGGCTCAACCGATGACCCGAAATCATTCGCGGCGATGCGCTACACCGAATCCAAGTTGTCGCCGATTGCCGAAGTGCTGCTGGGCGAACTGGGCCACGGCACGGTCGACTGGACGCCAAACTTTGACGGCACCCTGCAGGAACCAACGTGGATGCCTGCGCGGCTGCCGCACCTGCTGCTCAACGGCACGACGGGAATTGCGGTCGGCATGGCGACCGACGTGCCGCCACATAACCTCAACGAAATCGTCAGCGCCTGCATCCGCCTGTTGGATGATCCCGATGCAACCGTACGCGATCTGTGCGAGCACGTGCGCGGGCCCGACTATCCGACTGCGGCGGAAATCATCACGCCTGCTGCCGACCTGCTAGCGATGTACGAAACCGGTCACGGCAACGTGCGTGCGCGCGGCGTGTTCGAACGCGAAAACAACAACATCGTGATCACCCAGCTGCCGCACCAGGTCTCGCCGTCGAAGATCATCGAACAGATCGCGATGCAGATGCGGGCCAAGAAGCTGCCGTGGCTGGAAGACATCCGCGACGAATCCGACCACGCCAACCCGACCCGCATCGTGCTGGTGCCGCGCAGCAATCGCGTGGATGCCGAGCAGCTGATGGGCCATCTGTTCGCCACCACCGACCTGGAGAAAAGTTTCCGGGTCAACATGAACGTCATTGGCCTGGACGGGCGTCCGCAGGTCAAGAACCTGAAGATGCTGCTGAGCGAATGGCTGGTGTTCCGTACCAGCACGGTCACCCGTCGCCTCACGCATCGGCTGGAAAAGGTCGAGCGCCGCCTGCACCTGCTGGACGGCCTGCTGATCGCCTTCCTCAACCTGGATGAAGTGATCCGCATCATCCGCAGCGATGACGAGCCGAAGCCGGCCTTGATCGCGCGTTTTGAACTCAGCGACGACCAGGCCGACTACATCCTCGACACCAAGTTGCGCCAGTTGGCGCGGTTGGAAGAAATGAAGATCCGCGGCGAGCAAGACGAGTTGGACAGCGAACGCGATCACCTGATGGCGATGCTCGCCAGCAAGGCGAAACTGCGCAAGTTGATCAAGGATGAACTGCTGGCCGACGCGAAGAAATTCGGCGACGCGCGGCGCAGTCCGCTGGTCGCGCGCGGCGCCGCGCAGGCGCTGGACGAAACCGAACTGGTTGCAAGCGAACCGATGACCGTGGTGCTCAGTGAAAAGGGCTGGGTGCGCGCGGCCAAGGGCCACGACATCGACGGTTCGACCTTGAGTTATCGCGAAGGCGACAGCCTGCTGGCCGCGGTGCGCGGGCGCAGCAACCTGCAGGCGGCATTCCTGGACAGCACCGGGCGTAGTTATTCAACGGCCGTGCATACCCTGCCCAGCGCACGCGGCAACGGCGAACCACTATCGGGTCGTTTCAGCCTGCCCGTGGGCGCGACGTTCCAGGCGATGGCGAGCGCCGACAACGACAGCCGCTACGTGATTGCTTCCAGTCACGGTTATGGTTTTGTCACCCGCTTCGAGAACCTCACTGGCCGCAACAAGGCCGGCAAGGCGCTGCTGTCGGTTGGCAATGGTGGCTGCGTGCTGCAACCGGCAGCGGTCAGCGATGTCGATGCAGATCGCATCGTCGCGGTGACCAGCGCCGGCCATGTACTTGCCTTCGCGCTGGCCGAACTACCGGAACTCGACAAGGGCAAGGGCAACAAGATCATTGAAATTCCGAAGGCCAAGCGCGGCACCGAGCGCGTGGTCGCCGTCGCTGTGGTGCCGGTCGGCGGCAAACTTCTGGTTGCCAGCGGCGCGCGCACGATGACCCTGTCGTTCAACGACCTCGACACCTACATCGGTGCCCGTGGTTCGCGCGGCGGCCTGCTACCGCGCGGCTGGCAGAAGGTGGATGGACTCATCGTCGAATGAACAGGCGTCGAGAGCGTCGGGTGTTTCGCGTAGCCGCATTTAGAGTGGCATAGCGAAATAACCGGCAGTAGGCGACGCCGCACCAGGGAGACACGCATGCAACCTGATTTTTGGCACCAGCGTTGGAACGAAGGCCGCATCGGCTTCCACCAAGGCGCGCCGACGCTGCTGCTGGTCAAGCATTGGTTGGCACTCGGGATCGCGCCGGACGCGAAGGTGTTCGTACCGCTGTGCGGCAAATCGCTGGACATGGCGTGGCTGGCATCGCAAGGGCATCGGGTACTCGGGGTCGAGTTGTCACAACTGGCGGTGGAGCAATTCTTCGCCGAACACGGGCTGACGCCGAACATCCACGAATCGCGGTACGGCACGCATTACCGCGCCGGTGCGATCGAGATCATCCATGGCGATGCGTTCGCACTGGACGCCAAGGTACTGGCCGAATGCGCGGCGGTGTTCGATCGCGCCGCGCTGATCGCGTTGCCGCCGGAATTGCGCCAGCGCTATGCGAGCGAGTTGTACGCGCGGTTGCCGACCGGCTGCGCCGGGTTGCTGGTCACCCTGGAATATCCACAGCACGAAAAGGACGGTCCACCATTCGCGGTACAGGCCGACGAGGTCCAGGCATTGTTCGGGACCGACTGGGCCATCACTCAGCTCGAGCACGTTCCGATCCCGCCGGACCACCCGGGCCGCATCGACGGGGTCAGCCAGGCCGCAACTGCGGCGTACGCGCTACAGCGGCGCTGACACAGCCACCGCCCGGAAACCCACGATGCTCAGGCGAAAGACCGCCCCGGCAGTGCAGGCAGGTTCGATGCCCACGACTTCACCGTGCCGCCTCCCGGAACTGCCGTCTTGGTGGGCCCCTCGTAACGGAACGTCGTCGAACCTCCGCCAAGCTGGATGTTCAGCGCGGCGGTTGCGGGTACCCCGGTACCATTAGCAATGGCTTGCAGCATTGCCGTGCCATTCGGCCCCCGGCCAGTGGAGCAGTGCATGAACTGGATACATCCATAGCGGCTGAAAAGCGGCCTCAGCCTGCGGAACAACGCCTGGGATTTACTCGTGATGATGTTGCCCTGATCTCCGAACCCCCAAGTGCCTGCACCCGCACCGGCCCCGCCCGCGCTTCCATGTCCATGGAACCGCAACAGGCATACGCTGCCGGCAGGCGCGGCATTGGCGATGAGCGTGACCGCCTGTTCGACGCCATTGCACATGCCGCCGATCACCAACGGATTTCCGCCGAATCTTTGGGCGTGGACTACCTCGCCCACGAATCCGTCGTCGATGTCGATGCAGTCCAGGACGGTGAGGCCCGAATCTCCCGCGACAAGGCGTGGCCACGTACTGACACTGACCGAGCCATCCACGACAAGCGGTTTGTGGTCGCGTTGGAACTGCTTCACGGCGTCTTTCGTACGCGCGCCGAAGTTGCCATCGACCGTGGCGGTATTGCCTGCCCTTGTCAGCAACATCTGCACCACCGCGACTGCAGGCAGGATGTTGTGCTGTTCGGCGATGACGTAACTCATGATGCGATCTCGTTGTCCGGCGCACCATCTAAATGCCTGCCGGCCTCCCGCGCAATGCAACCGATGCGCTAGGGCGATCGACCAATAGCCTGTTTGCATAGTCCACATGGCTAGCGTCCGCCACTGCCCGCCACCATGGATCGGATCGTGGAGTCGCGCACGCCTGAGAAAAGCACTCCGGCTGTAACGGCTTAGCCAGAAGCAATTTCGCACAGGTTGATCCAGATCAAGAAGCCCCACCCGACCGCTGCATAAGCTGCGGCCATGGAGTTGCAACCCCTCACCTTCAGCGCTGACCTGTTGCGCCGGCACGACCGGCCGGGGCCGCGCTATACCTCGTATCCGACCGCGCCGCAGTTCACCAGCAACTTCGGCGAACAGGCGTTGCGCGAAGTCGCGCTGGCCAGCAATGGCGACCCGATCCCCCGCCGGTTGTCACTGTACGTGCACGTGCCGTTCTGCAATAGCCCATGCTTCTACTGTGGCTGCAACCGCATCATCACCCGCGACACCGCGCGCGGCGAGACTTACCTGGTGCGGCTGTATCGCGAGATCGCTCTGGCCGCCACATTGTTTGATCGCGACCGCGAGGTGATCCAGCTGCATTTCGGCGGCGGCACCCCGAACTTCCTGTCACCCGCGCAACTGCACGAAGTCGTCGACACGCTGCGCAGCCACTTCCGGTTCTCTGATTCCGACGAGCGCGACATCTCGATCGAACTGGATCCGCGCTTCGTCAATGCAAGCGACATTGCCGAGCTGGCGCGCGCCGGCTTCAACCGCGCGAGTTTTGGCGTGCAGGACTTCGATCCGGAGGTGCAGGTCGCGGTCAATCGCATCCAGTCGGTGGACGAAACCCGCACAGTCGTCGATGCCTGCCGCACCAACGGCTTCAAGTCGGTAAACGTCGACCTGATCTATGGCTTGCCGAAGCAGAACCTCACCGGCTTCGCGCGCACGCTCGATATCGTCGCCGACATGCGCCCGGACCGGGTCGCGGTCTATGGCTACGCGCACATGCCACGGATGTTCAAGGCGCAGAAGCAGATCGTCGATACCGACCTGCCCGATGCCGAAACCCGACTGGGCCTGCTGCAACTGGCGATCGAGCGCCTGACTGCTGCAGGCTACCAGTACATCGGGATGGATCATTTCGCCCTGCCCGACGATGACCTGGCGCTTGCACAGGCGCGCGGCAGCCTGCATCGCAATTTCATGGGCTACACCACACACGCTGACAGCGACCTGCTTGGGCTGGGAGTGAGCGCGATCAGCCATATCGGCGACAGCTTCAGCCAGAACCCACGTGACCTGGTGAGCTGGCAGGTGGCGCTGGACGAAGGCCGGTTGCCGGTATTCCGCGGCATGCGCCTGGACGAAGACGACCAGCTGCGCGCCGACCTGATCCAGCAACTGATGTGCCAGGGCGAGATCCCGATGCGCGCGCTGGAACGTCGCCACGGCATACACTTCAGGGAGTATTTCGCCGATGCACTGGTCAAATTGCAGCCGCTGGTGGACGACGGTCTGGCCCGGATCGAGGCAGATCGCATCACGGTGACCTCGCGTGGCCGCCTGCTGTTGCGTAACATTGCGATGTGCTTCGACCGATACCTCGACCAACCCGTCACCGATACCCAGCCGCGCTTCTCACGCGCGATCTGAGCTGTGCCCGGCGTATCCCAGTTCCATTGAGTCTCGCCTGGTGGGCGACTTGAGCAACCTGCCGTTCCCGCGGCAAAGCCCGCGTACCCTGGCCGACGACGGCGATGCCCTGAAGTTCTGCACGACCTGCGCGTTCTCGCAGGCCTGCCTAGACGAGGGCATGGACAAGGCCGCGCTGATGGACCTGCATGTGCTGGTTGAACACGTCGGCCCATTGCATGCCGGCGAGCACATCTTCCGCGAAGGTGATCCGTTCGAAGCGATCGCCGCGGTACGCGCAGGCACAGTCAAGACCTACTTGGTGGATCGCGATGGCCACGAACACGTGCTGGGTTTCCACTTGCCTGGCGAAGTGATCGGCCTGAACGCGATCGATGGCGAGACCTATCCGTGCAACGCAGTGGCGCTGGACACGGTGATGCTGTGCCGGTTCTCGTTCCCGAAGATCGCCACGCTGGCCTCGCGCTTGCCCGGTCTGCAGCGACAACTGTTCCGCCTGCTCAGCCGCGACATCGGCCGCGCTGCGCTGCTGGCCGGCGACTGGTCGGCAGACCAGCGGATGGCCGCGTTCCTGATCGGGATGTCGCGAAGGTTGGCCGCACGCGGCTTTTCGCCAGACCGTTTCCAACTGACCATGGCGCGCACCGACATCGCCAATTACCTGCGGCTGGCACCGGAAACAGTCAGCCGGGTGCTCAAGCGCCTGCAGGACGACGGCTTGTTGCGAATAGACCGGCGCGAGGTGGAACTGCTCGAGCGCAAACCGCTTGAAGCACTGGCAGCTGCGGTGTTGCGGGACTGATTCCAACCCATCAGCTGGTTCACTGTATGGTGGGTCCTCAGCATCACTTGACCTGCGTCATGGCGACACGTGCGACGCGCAGACGAATATGCGCCGTCCGCACTGGAGATCGTCCATGAGTAGTACCCGAAAGTTGTGGCTGGCCTTGGCCGCCCTCCTCCTTGTCTCGTTTTCCGTGCTGTTGTGGGCAGGAAGCGAGATCTTCCGCGCCGCGCCGCCGATGCCGGAACAAGTGGTCGCGCAGAGCGGCCAGGTCGTCTATACCCGCGCCGACATCGAACAGGGCCGTCAGGTCTGGCAATCGATCGGTGGCATGCAACTCGGTTCGATCTGGGGCCACGGCGCATATGTCGCCCCGGACTGGAGCGCGGACTGGCTGCATCGCGAAGCCACCGACGTGCTGGATATCTGGGCGCGCCGCGATGGCGGCATGGCGACCTATGCCGACCTGCCCGTCGAGGAGCAGGGCGCATTGCGCGGCCGCCTGCAGGCGATGATGCGGGCCAATACCTACGATGCAAAGACCGGCACGATCACCCTGACCCAGGATCGCGTCGCTGCGCTGTCCAATGTCGCCGCGCATTACGAGAGCCTGTTCGGCAACGACCCGGCCACGCTCAAGCTGCGTGAAGCCTATGCAATGAAGCAGGACACGGTCGACACTGCAGAACACCGACGCGCGCTGACCGCGTTCTTCTGGTGGACCGCATGGGCTGCCACCACCGAGCGCGTGAGCAATGACGAGACCCTGGTCCCGGCCAAGGACGGCATCGCCAACAATAAAGTGACCTACACCAACAACTGGCCGAGCGAGCCGCTGGTGGGCAACACGCCACCGCCAGCGATGTGGGTGTGGTCGGCCTTCAGCGTGCTGTTCCTGATCGCCGGCATCGCAATCCTTGGCTGGCATTACGCGATCACCCACGGGCGGAGCGAGGAGACACATACGATTCCGGCATCGGATCCGTTTGCGCTGCTGAAGATCACCCCGTCGATGCGCGCGACCGCGAAGTATTTCTGGCTGGTCCTGGCGCTATTCATTGCGCAAATCCTGCTTGGCGCCATCACCGCGCACTTCCAGGTCGAGGGCCAGTCAGCCTATGGTTTTGCGTTGTCGGAGTACCTGCCGTACTCGCTTGCCCGCACCTGGCACACCCAGCTCGCGGTGCTCTGGATCGCCACCGCATGGCTGGCGACCGGGCTGTACATCGGGCCTGCGCTATCGGGGCATGAACCCAAATACCAGCGCTTCGGAGTCAACTTCCTGTTCGTCTCGCTGCTGCTGATCGTGGTCGGCGGGTTTGTCGGGCAATGGCTCGCAGTGATGCAGATCCTGCCGCTGGACTACAATTTCTGGTTCGGTCACCAGGGCTGGGAATACGCGGACATGGGCCGCTTCTGGCAGTGGTACCTGTTCATCGGCCTGCTGCTTTGGGTGACCCTGGTCGGGCGCTCGCTGTGGCCGATCCTGCGCGGCCCTGCCAGCGATTCCAAATCGATCATCGGCCTGCTGTTCATGTCGACGGTCGCGATCGGCCTGTTCTACGGCGCGGCCCTGATGTGGGGCGAACACACTCATATCTCCGAGGTCGAGTACTGGCGCTGGTGGCTGGTGCACCTGTGGGTCGAGGGTTTCTTCGAGGTGTTCGCGACCGCGGTGATGGCGCTGATCTTCACCCGCCTTGGCCTGATCAAGACGTCGACGGCCAACATCACGGTGCTGTTCGCGACCATCATCTTCATGTCCGGTGGCGTGCTGGGTACCCTGCATCACCTGTACTTCGTCGGTACGCCGATCGCGGTGGTGGCGCTGGGCGCGAGCTTCAGCGCACTGGAAGTGGTGCCGTTGGCCTACCTGGGCTTCGAGGCCTACCACACCTATCGCCTGGGCAAGGCCACCCCGTGGATGGCGCGTTACCGCTGGCCGGTGATGTTCTTCATCGCGGTGTCGTTCTGGAACCTGGTCGGTGCCGGCCTGTTCGGCTTCCTGATCAATCCGCCGCTGTCGCTGTACTACATGCAAGGGCTCAACCTGACCGCCCTGCATGCCCATACCGCGCTGTTCGGGGTCTACGGAATGCTTGGGATCGCCCTGGTGCTGTTCTGCCTGCGCGGCCTGCGTGGACAGATGGTCTGGGACACGCAAGCGCTGAAAGTCTCGTTCTGGAGCCTCAACATCGGGCTGGCGCTGATGGGTGTGCTGACACTATTGCCGCTGGGGACGATGCAACTGCTGGCTGCGATCGAGCATGGCTACTGGTACGCACGCTCGGCCGAATTCATGCAGAAGCCCATCGTGGAACTGCTGATCTGGATGCGCATGCCAGGCGACATCATCTTCAGCATCGGTGCGCTGTCACTGTGCTGGTTCGTGTTCCGGCTCTGGGTCGCACCGCGCCGCGAAGCCGCGCTTGTCGGCGAAACCGAAACGGGCGGCTGACCAGTCACTGCTCTCCGCATACCAGGACGCCGAGCGCAGGATTTTGATACTGATGAGCCGACGAAACCCCCGGCCATGCCGGGGGTTTCGTTATCCGGAACCTGATCTGGATCAATGCTGGTACACCGTTTCGGCCTGAGAATGATTCGCATGAACACGCCGCTTAACCCACCTCCCTCGAAGCCACATGCCTCGGTGCAGCAACTTGCGAATGCGCCGCACCGGCTGATGTTCTTCATCGGCGCCAGCAACCTGCTGCTGGCGATGTTGTGGTGGGCGGCCTGGCTGGTCTCGACCCGCTGGCAGCTGTTCGCCATGGCCCAGCCCGCGCCGTATGCCGGCTGGCTGCATGGGTTCGTGATGCAGTACCAGATGCTGCCGAGCTTCATGTTCGGCTTCCTGCTGACGACCTTCCCGCGCTGGATGGGCCTGCCTGACATCCCACGCTGGCGCTACCTGCCGGTTGGCATCGGCATGTTTGGCGGCCAGCTGGCAACCTTGCTGGGCGCGATGGGCTTCGAAGCCGGCATGGTGGTCGGCTACTGGATGACGCTGGCGGGCTGGATCGCCGGACTGGCCACGCTGGCGCCGCACCTGTGGCGCGAGCGTGGTACGACCTGGCATGCGCGATCCTGCGTCGCGGCGCTGAGTCTGGGTCTGGTTGGATTGCTGGCCTGGGGTGCGGTACTGCTGGGTGCATCGCCGGCGTATGCGTTCGCCAGCATCAAGATCGGCACCTTCGGCCTGATCCTGCCGATCTACGTGACGGTGGCGCATCGCATGTTCCCGTTCTTCGCCGGGAATGTAATTCCGGGCTATCAGCCATGGCGGCCGATGTGGCTGCTGGCCGTGTTCTGGGCGCTGACCCTGCTGCACCTGGGGCTGGAGCTATTCCACGGCTATGGCCTGTTGTGGCTGGCCGACCTGCCGCTGCTCGCGCTCACCGCGACCATGGTCTGGCGCTGGTGGCCACGTGGCCGGCTTCAAGATGGCACGTTGCCGAGAATCCTGAGCGTGCTGTTCCTTGCCTTGGCATGGTTGCCGATCGCCTTCGCCTTGTATGCGGCGCAGAGCCTGGCTTATGTCGCCACCGGCATTTACTGGCTCGGTCGCGCACCCGCGCACGCGTTGTTCATCGGCTTCTTCGGAAGCGCGCTGGTGGCGATGGTCACCCGCGTGACCCAGGGTCATTCGGGGCGGCCCATGCAGATGCCAGCCGTTGCCTGGTTCGCCTTCATCACGCTGCAGCTGGTCACGGTGATGCGCGTTGCTGCCGAACTGCTGCCGGACACGTTGGCCTGGCAAGCCGCCGCTGCACTTGGCTGGCTGATTGCATTCACGCCGTGGGTGCTGCGCATCGGACGCATTTACCTGTCGCCGCGCGCCGACGGCAAGCCGGGTTGAGCCGTACTCACGGCATGCCGCAATGATCGAGTTCTACGCGCAGATCAAATGGGTACACATCATCACGGTGCTATGCAGCGGTTCGCTGTTCCTGCTGCGCGGGCTGCTGGTGCAAGCAGGCAAACCCGGTGTCGCGATGGCTGCGCCGGTTCGCTACCTCAGCTACAGCATCGACACGATCCTGCTCACCGCCGCACTGATGCTGCTGACTATCCTGCCCGGCGCGATGTTCGCCAATGGCTGGCTGACGGCAAAGCTCGTACTGCTCGTCGTGTATGTCGTACTGGGCACCTTCGCGCTCAAGCGTGGGCGCACGCAGCGCACGCGCACGATCTGTTACCTGGCCGCATTGGCCACCTTCGTGGCGATGCTCGGCATCGCCCGCATGCATTCCCCACTGGGTTGGATCCTTCTGCTGCGATGACGACGCCAGACGCTGCCAGTGGTGTTGTGTTGAGCTGGGCCTAGCCGCCGCAACCGCCGCAGCAGTTGGAAGGTAGTTGCATGACCAGCAAGCCATCGGCCTGCTGGCCAGCGCTGCTGATCGCAGTAGTCAGGTCGTCCGCACTCATTGCCGCATTCACGCGTAATGCGCCGGTGGACGGGTCGATGTCGACCAGGGCCGCCGGGTCGATGTTGTAGATGGCATCTGTGATCGCCGCCATGTCTACCGCGGCAGGCAATCCGTCAACGTGGAATTCCATTGCATGATCCTTGAGGGCATGACCCTTGAAAAGAATGCCGGCTCGGCATCGCCTAGTCATGATCGATCCCGCAGGCCGGCATTGCATTGATCCCGGTCAAGCGCCTGTCACTGCAGCGGGCCTCGCTTCATTTCGCACTGGCCCACTCCACTTGCAACCAGACCTTGGTGGTGTCGCGCGCAAACCGGTCGGCGCGGTAGTCAGCGATCTTCAGCAGCGCCTGCACGCGCGTGGCCAGCGGGAACCCAAGCGAGGCATTCCATTCGCTGCCGTAGTGGCCGAAGCCAGCCAGTGCGGTATCGGCACGGTAGTCGTGCCAGGCCAGCGCCCATGCGAAACGGCCATCACGGATGTGGCCGAATTTCCCGCTGGCGGACAGGTAGCGGTCGTTCAAGCCACCAGCCGGCGTCGCCAGGAATTTGTCGTCCCAGCCGTTGAAGGCATGCAGAGTCGCCAGCGGCGTTTGCAGCGCGTGGCTGCCGTTGCCACCCAGATGTTCCCAACCGGCCTTGAAACTGGTGCCGTGCCAGTTGTATGCCGGCTCCAGCAGCCAATAACTGTGTGAAAAATGCAGTGGGTTTGTGCTGTAATTGCGCTGGTTTGCGGCTTCGGCTGTCCAGCCCCAACCGTTGCCATCGCGCAGCCGGTCACCGGTCCAGCGCAGACCATAGGTCGATGTCGACGCGCTGGCCACATCCTGGTCATGATGCAGGCAGGCATAGCCCACGACTTGTTGCGTGCCATGCTTCCAGGCGGCATTGAACAGATGGGATTCGAGGTTACGCTCGCGCGCCAGCGGATCGCGCGCGTCGTCGCCGCTGACCCGATGCACGCGATCCAGCCAGTCGTAGCGCAGGGTCAGGCCTGCAATCGGCTTGTATTCAAGCGACAGCGCATCGAAGGTCTGCTCATTCTGGCGCCAGCCGACATTGCCGACCCAGCGTTGATTGTCGATCAGGATGCGCTGGCGCCCGAACTTCGCCGCGCCCTTGGCGCCATTCCAAGCAATCCACGACTGATTGAGTTCTGCGCCGCTGGGATCAATCACTGCGGGATATGCGGTGCGGCCATTTGCACCGCTATTGTAATGATTGCCGGCACTGGCAATGCCCTCGCCTTCCAGCAAGGCTGACCAGCCATGCGGGAACGCGAAATGAAGTCCGGCGCGCAGGCGCAGGGTGTCGGCAATGGCATCGCGCGCGAACGCGCCGTCGTCGACCTGCTCATGGCGCAGGCGCAGGTTCCAGGTGGGATCAACCATTACCGATTGCGCCGTCGCGACAAGCGGCAGGCAGACCAGACAAAGCAATACAGGAACGCGCGAAATCGCAGCCATTGCAGTGTGCCTTCTTGGGAATGTGCACAGCATCAACGCAGGCAGCGTGCGACGCGTTGAGCCAAGTCAAGCGGATCCATCTGCGACACACCCTTTGGGCTGAAACACGTGCCGTCGCGCCCTTGATTGATCCGGGTCAAGGTCCTGAGTGCGTGTACGCGCGATCCTGCAGGCAATCTCGCGAGCAGACCACGCCCCCCATGTCATCCTTGCCTGCCCCCGAGCGCAGCCGCTACGCGCTGGACGCGTGTTTCCTTGGCCCTTATGGCGAGAACGACGCGCTGCTGGAAAAACTCGTCGTCGAGTTCCTGCGTGACCATGTCTATTGGCGGCGCAATTTCCATCCCGAGGATCCACCGGCGATCCCCACCCACGCCCAGCACGATCCGGGCTACCAGGATTTCGAGGCGCGCCTGCGCCGCGAACTGCACCAGCTGTCGGCGGCGCTCAAGAAATCGGTGCCCTTCCACAGCCCGCGCTACATGGGTCACATGGTGTCGGACCTGCTGATCCCGGGGCTGGCGGCACAGATCCTGACCCTGCCTTACAACCCCAACAACGTCAGCGAAGACGCAGCACCTGTCACCGTGGACCTGGAAGTCCAGGTCGGCCTGCAACTGGCGCGAATGCTGGGCTATCCGCACGACCCGGTACAGCCCGATTGCGCGTTCGGGCACCTGACGTCCGGCGGGACTTTGGCTAATTACCAAGCGCTGCGGCTGGCGCTGGCATTGAAGGCATTCCCGGTCGCGCTACGCGCTGCGGGCGTGCCTGACATCGCTTTACCCGATGACGACTGGACGGCGTTCAACCTGGCACCGAGTGCCGGCATCGACCTGCTCGATCGCTGGCAGGCATGGCTTGCGGCGCAGCCGGTGGCCGCACATCGGCACTGGCATGCACAGGTCGAGGCGCAGCGGCTGGAGCATCTGGGCATCGCCGATTTCTTCACCACGCACACGCAACTGAAAGTCCCGCAGGTGCTGGCGCCGATCACCGCGCATTACTCCTGGAGCAAGGGCCTGAAGCTGCTCGGGCTGGGACGCAAGCAATTGCAATTGCTGCCCGAACGCGGAATGCGCCTGGACCTGGACGCCTTGCAGGACACGCTGGAAACCTGCGAGCGCACGCGCCAGCCGGTGCTGCTTGCGGTCGCGGTGCTGGGCACCACCGAATACGGGACTATCGATCCGGTCGATGGCGTGGTCGATGCGCGTGATCGTTTCGCCGCTCGCGGGCTTGGATTTGGCGTGCATGTGGATGGTGCGTGGGGCGGCTACCTCGCCACCCTGTTTCGCAACGAAGACGGCAGCCTGCGTTCGCGCGACGAAGTCGGCGCGGGTTTCAACATGTTCCCGTCCACCGAAGTGCATGCGGCATTCGGCGCACTCGGGCGCACGGATTCGGTGACGGTGGATCCGCACAAGCTCGGCTATCTGCCGTATGGCTCCGGTGCCTTCATCTGCCGCGACCACCGCGCGACCGCACTGCTGGGCGAAGCGGCGGACTACGTGTTCCACGACGCCACCCCGGCCAATTACCTGGCGCGCTATCGCAACCTGGGCCAGTTCATTCCGGAAGGCTCCAAGCCGGGCGCGACCGCTGCCGCGGCCTATGTCACGCACAAGGTGTTGCCGCTGCACCATGACGGGTTCGGCCGGCTGCAGGCGCAGACAGTTGTCGCGGCGGAAGCCTTCGACACGCGTGCGCGGCAGTTTGCCGGCGAAGTCGCGAGCCTGTGCCGGGTACTGGTGCCGTTTACGCCCGACAGCAACCTGGTCTGCCTCGCCCTAAACCCGACCGGCAACCGTGACCTGGGCAGTGCAAATGCCTTCGTCCGCCGTCTGCACGACGAGCTGCGCAGTGATCCGCGCCAGCCGATACAAAGTCGCGAATTTTTCGGCTCAGTCACCACACTGCGACCCGAGGCATTGGGTGACACCGAGATGCAGCGCATCCTGCTTGCGCTGGAGATCGACCCGGCCACACTGGGAGGCGACAACGACGACCGCCTGGTGATCCTGCGGCATACCCTGATGAATCCGTACCTGCTGGATCGAGAAAACGGCATCAGCTACATTGACCGTTATTTCGACTATCTCGCTCGACGCATGCTGGCGCTGCTAGCCTAGTACGCATGCTCCGCATGCACGCCATGACCGTCAATCGATTGCCAATCAAAAGTCTCTCACCATGAGCGGCCTGTCTGCATCGGAAGCCGCACAACGGCTGACGCGTGACGGGCCCAACGCACAGCCGCAGCCGGACCAGCGGCACTGGCCACGGATCCTGGCCAGCGTGCTGCGCGAGCCGATGCTGCTGCTGCTCATCGCCGCCAGCGTGTTGTACCTGAGTGTGGGCGAACCGCGCGATGCCGCAGCGCTGGGACTCTCCGTGCTGCTGGTGGTTGGATTGACGCTCTACCAGGAGGTGCGCGCCGAACATGCCCTGCAGGCGCTGCGTGATCTCAGCAGTCCGTGGGCGTCCGCGTGGCGCGACGGCGCGCTGCAACGCGTACCTGCCACCTCGTTGGTGGTCGGCGACGTGGTGCAGGTGGCCGAAGGGGATCGGGTGCCGGCGGACGCGAAGCTGCTGGATAGCAGCGACCTGCACGTCGACGAATCGCTGCTGACCGGGGAATCCGTTCCGGTGGCACGCGCGCCTGGTGCTGACGACGCAGCCGCGCGCATCCACGCCGGGACGCTAGTGGTGCGCGGCCAGGCCATGGCCGAAGTGACCGCGACCGGATCCGGCACCGAGATGGGCCGCATTGGTGCCAGCCTCGGCGCGCTGAACAGGGAGGCCACGCCGCTGCAGCACGAGATCCGGCGCCTGGTGCTGTGGTTCACGGCAGCCAGCATCGCTTCTTGCGTATTGGTGTTTGGGTTGTATCTCACGCTTCGCGGTGGCTGGCTGGATGCGCTGCTGGCCGGCATCACCCTGGCGATGGCCACTATTCCGGAGGAGTTCCCGGTCGTGCTCACGGTGTTCCTGGCGCTGGGTGCCTGGCGGATGGCGCGGCTGCGCGTGCTGGTGCGACGTCCGCCGGCGATCGAGGCGCTTGGATCGGTGACGGTGCTGTGCACCGACAAGACCGGCACGCTCACCGAAAACCGGATGGCGCTGACGCAGCTGCTGACTGGCGGCGGGATGCCACACACGCCCGACCAGGAGCTGGATGGCGACAGCTTGTCGCTGCTTCGGTGTGCGGCGCTGGCCAGCGATGCGAATGGCTTCGACCCGATGGACCGCGCAGTGCATGCCGTGGCATCGGCGAGCCTGCCGGAGTCCACCGCCGCCGACTGGGAACACTTGAAACACTATCCGGTGACGCCGGCCCTGCCGGCCTACGCGACTGCCTGGCGCCGAAAGCATCAGCCCGGCCTCCTGCTTGCCTGCAAGGGCGCACCGGAAGCGGTCGCGGCCTTGTGCGGGCTGGCAGACGAAGACCGCAGTCGAGTTCTGGCAGATGCCGCTTCGATGGCTGCGGAAGGACTGCGCGTGCTTGCGGTGGCCGATGCGCACACCACGAATGCGGATGCGCCTGACAGCCTGGAAAATGAAGCGTTCACCTGGCGGGGACTGCTGGGTTTCGCCGATCCGCTGCGTGCGGAAGTTCCGGCGGCGGTCGCCGAGGCTCACGCGGCCGGTGTGCGCGTGGTGCTGATGACCGGCGACCACATCGAAACCGCACGTGCCATAGCAATAGCCGCCGGGATATCCGATCACCCCGAAGTGACGCTCGGTGCAGCGCTCGAGCAACTGGATGCAGATGCGCTGCGTGCACTGCTTGCGCGCACTGACGTATTCGCGCGGGTGCGCCCCGAGCACAAGCTGCGCCTGGTGCAGGCGTTGCGAGACGCGGGCGAGGTGGTGGCCATGACTGGCGATGGTGTCAATGACGCACCGGCGCTGATGGCCGCCCATGTCGGCGTGGCGATGGGTGGACGTGGCACCGACGTCGCACGCGAGGCGGCATCCATCGTGCTGCTCGACGACGACTTCGCGTCGGTCGTGCGCGCAATCCGGATGGGGCGCACGATCTTCGCCAATCTCCAGCGCGCAACCCGGTATATCGTCGCGGTGCACGTACCGATCGCCGGCCTGGCGCTGCTGCCGCTGTTGCTTGGGACACCGCTGATCCTGCTGCCACTGCACGTGGTGTTCCTCGAGATGGTCATCGATCCTGCCTGCTCGATCGTGTTCGAGCGCGAGCCAGCAGAACCGGACCTGATGCGCCGCCCGCCGCGGCCGGCAAGCACCCCGTTGCTTGACCTGAGAATGATCGCGGCGAGCTTGCTGCTCGGCGCATCGGCATTCGCACTGGTGCTGCTGGTGTACATGATTGCGTCGCGCGCGGCATTGGCACCACCGCAGACCGCGGCGCTGGCGTTCACAGCGCTGGTGGTCTGCAATATCGCGCTGGTGCAATGGCACCTTGCGCCTTCGCGCAGCGGCATCGCGGGGCCCACCAATGTCGCGTTCTGGATCACCCTGGTCGCCGTACTCGCCCTGCTGGCCTGCCTGACCCTCCTATCGGCGCCGGCCCAATGGTTCGGCTTCATCCCGGTGTCACTGCCGGCATTTTTTGCTGCGGTGGCAGCGCCCGCGCTTTCGTTGGCAGGGGCCCACTGGATCATCCGTCGACTGCGGAAGGTACGCGTAGCCGGCCCGGTTCCGACGGTACCTCAGGACGCGGGCGGCTGACACGGAACACGCTGCAGGACTGCAACGGGCGACTATACGGCCAGGAACCTCGCATCGTTGCTGCGATGCGGCATGCAACCTACGGCACGCCAATGTGATCTGGATCAATGCCGACCTCGCCCTTCCGCGCAAGAATCCGGATGATGGAGATCGGCGTGGGTTGCCATGCCATCCATCTTCAAGAGGCCGCACGCCATGTCGCTGCATGATTTTTCCAGCCTGCTGCAAGCCGCACGCTCCCAGCCGGAGCCGCAACGCCTGCTGCTGGTGTTCGCCAGCGCGGAATTGCCGCGCGATGCCACCACCGAGGAAATCGCACGCTTCGAACGCGGCGAAGGTGGCGCGCTGGCACCGGCGTTGTGCGTGGACAAGGCACCCGAGGAGATCCGCGACTTCGCCACACTAGCCGAGGAATCGCGCCTGACCGGCATCGACTGGGACATCCTGTTCGTGGCGGCGATGTCCGGCCGCGGTGGCCATCCGCCGAACAGTGACGAGGCGGTGCAACCGATGCAGCTGATGGTGGAAGCGATCAAGGGCGGCCGCATCGGCGAATTCCTTGCCATCGATCGCCACGGCGACCTGATCCAGCTGGAGCGGCAATGATGCCGCGCATGCGCCATCGTCATCCCGGCGGCGCCGCTGGCGTCACCGACAAAGTCAGATTCCCGCAATGGAGTTCGCCATGACCGCACCGCCGCTGCCCATCGAACCGCGTGGCCGCACCCAGCTGTGGGTGGCGTTCTGGCTGTACGGCGTGCTTGCCAGCCAAGTCCTGTTCGGCGCGATCCTGTACTTCTACCGCGAGGTCAGTTCACCGATCGTGGGAATGATGCTTGCCGGCTTCCTGGTCTACACGGCCTGGATCATGCACACGATCTGGGTGGATGCGCTGAACGTCCGCAATGAGTTCTGGGGCTACTTGGCGCGCTGGCTTACCGTAGCCTGGGCCTTGAACGCGGTGATGGTGTCGCTGTTCCTGCTGCTGGGGCACATGGGCAAAGTCACACTGCCGATCTGATCGACATCCGGTGCATCCGACAACAGGACGCCCATGCCTTCCGCGCCCAATGCTGCATCGCCGATGACACGCCTGTCGCTGCGGCTACCCGGACTGGCAGGCCTGTCACCCGCGTATTTCGCGATGGTGATGTCGACCGGCATCATTTCCATCGCGGCTTACCGGCTGGGTTTCGAATCGCTTGCGCGGGCGTTGTACGCGATCAACTGGGTGTTCTATGTGGTGGTATGGGCTCTGTTCGGGCTGCGCCTGCTGTGGCACCGCAAGGCGATGCTGGATGACATCGTCGACCACCTCCGCGCACCCGGCTATTTCACCAGCGTGGCCGCCACCAGCGTGCTCGGAAGCCAATGCCTGCTGCTGGGCGAGAACCTGAACCTGGCACTGGGGCTGTGGTGGCTGGCGATCACGTTGTGGATTGTCCTGACCTACACCATCTTCACCATTTTCACGGTCAAGCGCAGCAAGCCGCGCCTGGAGAACGGCATCAATGGCGGTTGGTTGCTGGCGGTTGTTGCTACCCAATCAATTGCCGTGCTGGGTGCGTTGCTGGCCGCACGCATCGGCCAGCCTTGGAAACTTGAGCTGAATTTCTTCGCGCTGTCGATGTGGCTGTGGGGCGGGATGCTCTACATATGGATGATGTCGCTGATCTTCTACCGCTATACCTTCTTCACCTTCGAACCCGGTGACCTGTCGCCGCCGTACTGGATCAACATGGGCGCGATGGCGATTTCCACCCTCGCCGGTTCGCTGCTGATCGTCAACGTCGAACACGCGCCGTTCCTGCTGTCGCTGCAACCCTTCATCAAGGGCTTCACCGTTTTCTATTGGGCCACCGGAACCTGGTGGATCCCGATGCTGCTGGTACTGGGAATCTGGCGTCACTTCTATCGTCGTTTCCCGCTGCGCTACGACCCACTGTATTGGGGCGCGGTGTTCCCCTTAGGCATGTACGCCGCAGCTACCCATGCCATGTTGAGAGCTCTGGAGTTCGACTTCCTGAACTGGGTGCCGGGGGTGTTCCTCGCAATTGCCCTGGCGGCATGGTTGGGCACGCTCCTTGGGATGTTGCACGCAATCTGGAAGCTGCATCGACCCGGATCGGTCGCCACGTGATGGCGCCAATGCCCCACCACCCGGCACCGGCATTAGCTGGCGTGCGCCATGCGATCGATGCTGTCGACGATGCGTTGCTGGCCCTGCTTGCGGGTCGTGGTGCGCTGGTACGACGCGCAGCCAGGCTCAAGCACACGACTGGCCAAGCCGCGCGCGACCACACTCGCGAAGCGCAGGTGCATGCGCGGGCAAGAAGACTGGCACGTCGCCTGGGCCTCTCGGACGCCACCGCGCAGCGGCTGATCGATCTTGCCATCGCCGATGCCTGCCGGCAGCAGGGGCTTGCGGATGACCTGGATCAACGACAGCCGCCCGTCCAACGCGGCATGCTCACGCTCAACATGAGTACATCACACGCTTCGACATCGACATCACCCACTGCGGGCAGCCAATGGTTGCTGCGCTGCCTGCCGCCGCCCGCCCGGCTGGCGCCATTGTTGCGGCTGGTGCCCGAGCACCTGCGTGGGCAGTTGCTGGAACGGGCGATGGCACGGGTGCTGGCTGCGCCGCTGGCAGAAGGCGAGTTTGAATTCATGCAAGGACGACGACTGGGCATCGAAGTCACCGATCTCGACCTGCGCTGGGTAATCGAGTGCAGGGACAACCGGCTGGTGGTCTGCAATGAACCTGCCGAAGCCAGCGTGCGCGGCACCACCACCGACCTGCTGTTGCTGGCCAGTCGCCTGGAAGATGCCGACACCTTGTTCTTCCAGCGTCGCCTGATGCTGACCGGAGATACCGAGCTCGGCCTGACAGTGCGCAACCTGCTGGAACGCCTCCCGTGGGAATCTGTTCCGCTGGGCCTGCGCATTGGCCTGAACCGCGGCGCTCGACTGGCGCGTGCAGCCCGCGCTGCGCATCGCGGCGAGGCATGACCCAAACCTTGCGACAAACCATGACCGACTCTTCCCTGCCGGCATCGCCACGATGGCGCTCCGGCCTTGAACAGGAATACGCCACGCTGGCAGACACGCTGGCACAGCTCTTGCCATGCCTGGAGGTGCCGCTGCACCTGCCATGGATCGATGCGATCCGGCAGCTGAAGCAGCAGCGCGGCGCGGTGATCATGGCGCACAGCTACCAGTCGCCGGAGATCTTCCACGGCGTGGCCGATATCACCGGCGACTCGCTGGCATTGGCACAAGCGGCGGCCGACTGCGACAGCGATCTGATCGTGCTGTGCGGCGTGCACTTCATGGCCGAGAGCGCCAAGATCCTGGCGCCGGACAAGACCGTGCTGATCCCGGATCTGGAGGCGGGCTGTTCACTGGCGTCTTCGATCACCGCCGCGGACGTGCGGGCATTGCGCGAACGCCACCCGGGCGTGCCGGTGGTCAGCTACGTCAACACCTCGGCCGAAGTGAAGGCTGAATCCGATGCCTGCTGCACCTCGGCCAATGCCGTACAGATGGTCGAGGCAATGGGCGTGGACAAGGTCATCTTCCTGCCGGATCGCTACCTCGGCAGTTGGGTGGCAACCCAGACCCAGGTCGAACTTGTGCTGTGGCACGGCCAGTGCGAGGTGCACGAAAAGTTCACCGCAATGGAAGCGAGGCATACCCGCGAGCGTTTCGATGCAAAGATCGTCGCGCACCCGGAGTGTGCGCCAGAGGTGCTGGCAGAGGCCGATTTCGTCGGATCAACATCGGCGATGGGCAAGTGGCTGGAAAAGGAACAACCGCGACGGGTGGCGATGATTACCGAGTGCTCGATGGCCGACAACCTGCGCAACCAGTTCCCGAATGTCGAATTCATCAAACCCTGCAACCTGTGTCCGCACATGAAGCGGATCACCTTGCCGAATATCCATGCCTGCCTGCGCGACCTCAAACATGAAGTCGTGGTCGCACACGATGTGTCGGTGCGCGCACGCGCAGCGCTCGAACGGATGCTGGCGGTAGGCCGTCGCGAACGCATCTGATGGTGCGTGATTGGCCGATCATCGTGGTTGGTAGCGGTATTGCCGGGTTATGCACGGCGCTGGCTGCGGCGCCCAGGCCGGTGCTGCTGCTTAGCCGCCGCCGGGATGGAGTGGGCAGCGCGAGCATGCTTGCGCAGGGCGGCATCGCGGCGGCAATGGACAACGCAGATACCATCGAAGCCCATGTCGCGGACACCATGCGCGCCGGCGCAGGGCACAACGACTCACACTGCGTGCAACTGTTGGCCACAATCGCGCCGGCCAGCATCCACTGGCTGCAAGCGCAGGGTGTGGCATTCGACAATGATGGAGACGGCAACCTGCAACTTGGTCGCGAAGGTGGCCACGGGGTTGCGCGTATCGTGCATGCCGGCGGCGATGCCACCGGGCTGCGCGTCACCACTATGCTGGCCGCTGCCGTCGCCGCGGCCACGCATATCGAATGGCGCAGCGATGTCGAGGTCGATGGCCTGATACGACGCGGCGGGCGCATCGCTGGCGTGCACGTGGACAACGGCGGAAGCAGCCAGACGCTGCTCGGATCGGATGTAGTGCTGGCGACGGGTGGCATCGGCGCATTATTCCCTTCCACCACTAACCCGCCGGGCGCCAATGGCGCCGGCTTGGCGCTGGCGCTTGCCGCGGGTGCAGCATCGCGTGACCTGGAATTCGTGCAGTTCCATCCAACCGCGCTGGACGTTGGCGCAGGCTCGCTGCCGCTGGTCACCGAGGCCTTGCGCGGTGCAGGCGCGCGCCTGCGCGATGGCACAGGCCGGCTGGTGATGGCCGATGCACACCCACTGGGCGACCTGGCACCGCGCGACATCGTGGCTCGTCGTGTCTGGCAAGCGCGGCGCGAAACCGGCGCGGTCACCCTGGATGCAAGCGGGCTGGCAATCGACTGGCCGCGCATGTTCCCGACGGTACTGGCGGCTTGTCTCCAGCACGGCATCGATCCACGCTGGATGCCGATTCCGGTCACCACGGCGGCGCATTTTCACATGGGCGGATTGCAGACCGACGACATCGGCCGCACCAGCATTCCCGGGCTACATGCCGCGGGCGAGATCGCCTGCAGCGGCGTCCACGGCGCCAACCGGCTGGCCAGCAATTCGCTGTTGGAGTGCGTGGTGTTCGGGCGTCGTCTGGGCGCGTACCTGGGCAAGCAACCTGCTGCTTCGTCGCATGCGAGCAATGATGCAGTGGCCGCGCTGGAACTGGTCATGTGCGGACCATGCCTGGACCATGAAGCCATGCAACTGCTGCGCGACGCGATGGGCCATGCGGCTGGTCCAATCCGCACGGCGAAGGGCTTGCGCGAGGCCAGCGAAACCCTTGCACCACTCGCAGGACGCGGCTGGCAAGCGCGCCTGGGGCAGTCGATTCTCGCTTGCGCCTACCGACGCCAGGCCAGCATTGGTGCGCACTGGCGCACCGACGAGGTGATCACGTCATCATCCGCTGCAACGACCGCGGCGTGATGGTATCAACCTGATACTGGACTGGGATCGCCGGACCGGCTTACACGAATGGATGACGTGCGCTCAGGCCGACGTTTCACCCATGCGCATCCCAGCCTCGCCATACCAGTAGCCGTTGCGGGCACCGAGCCGCGCAGGGATCTCGTGGGTGCGACGTAGCGTGTCGAATCGTGCAACCACTTCCTGCATGCCCTCGATCTGCGGATACAGGCGCAGCATGTCGACGCCGAGCGTGCACAGCTCCTCCCATTCGGGTGCGAGGTCGGTCACTTCTTCGCCCTGTACCTGGATGCCGTTGATGCGCAGGAACGGCCTGCCTTCGCGGGTGGCCAGCGGCATGCCGTCGGGATAATCGATGCAGCGGAACCCGCATTGATCCTTGGGCACGTCCAGCGCACGCGCAGTGAAGCAGCGCGCCGAAAACGCCAGTGGCAACCGGCCCCAGGCGATCACCTCGAGCTCGGGCATTACACCGCCTTCTTCGACCAGTGCATCGCGCAATTCTGAAATCAGCGTATGACCCTGTTCGACACCGGGCACCCAGCGCCGCAGGCCATCCTCGACCAACATTGCCAGTGCACGCTGGTTGTAGATGTTCAAGGTCGGCCCGGCCACGAACGGCAGTCCCGCGCTGCGGCACAACTGCACCGCGGACAGATCGTTGGCTTCGATCCAGAAACGACCGTGGGCAACCAGTCGTGCCAGCACGCCGAGTTCGGATTCAGCCTCGATCAAGGACAAGCTGGACAGCACCACGTCCTTGCCGGTTTCGGCGATCTGATCGGCAAGCTCGATCCACTCGCGGGTGCCGATCTCGCGGCGCTTGCTGCACACGGTTTCGCCGAGGTAAATCGTGTCCACCGGCCAATCCATGGCCTCGCGGTAGAACGCCAGGGTGCGCTCGCGCGGCCAGAAATATTGCAGGGGTCCGAGGCTGAGTTTCATCGCATCAATGCCAGGCACGGTGATAGGGACCCAAGGTGGTCTGGTGGCCTTCGGACTGCGCCGAGAGCGTGCGTTGCCCTTCCGCGTCAGGTGCCCATCCATCCGGGTGATCGCGGTAGCGGTCCAGCGCTGCGCGCCAGGTCTTGGTCACAGCGCCCACGTAGGCAATCCCGCGTTGTCGGCCCTCGATCTTCAGCGCTGCCACGCCGGCTTGTGCCAGCCGCGGAATCAGTTCGATAGTGTTGAGGCTGGTCGGCTCCTCCAGCGCATGGAAGATCTCGCCACCGACATCGAAGCGACCCTTGCACACGGTGGGATAGCCGGCCGGTTCGGCCGGCTCGAATTTGTCGATCAGCACATCGTTGAGACGGACGCTGCGGCGGCCATCATCGTGCTCATCCCAACGCACGAACTTCGCTGGTGAACACACGCCATGCCGGTTCGGCGAGGCACCGGTGACATAGCTCGACAGCTGGCAGCGTCCTTCGACCATGATGCACAGGCTGCCGAATGCGAACACTTCCAGCGGAATCGGCGCACGTTCGCACAGGCGCTCGACCTGCTGGATCGATAGGACCCTCGGCAACACCGCGCGGGCAATCCCGAACCGCTCGTACGCATAGCGCAGCGCCGGCTCTGTAGTGGCCGAACCCTGTACCGACAGATGCCGTGGCAGCGTCGGATAGGTACGCGCGGCGTAATCGAGCACCGCCATTTCGGCAACGATAATGGCATCGCAGCCAAATTCTGCAGCGCGATCCACCGCTGCATGCCACTGCGGCAGGTGCACGCTGTCCGGATAGGTGTTCAATGCCAGGTAGACCTTGGCACCGCGTGCATGCGCGAACGCGATGCCGGCCTTGAGTTCATCGTCATTGAAGTTCAGGCCGGGGAAGGCACGCGCATTGGTCTGGTCGCGGAAACCCGCATACACGGCGTTTGCACCGGCCTCGACCGCCGCCTTCAGGGCCGGCAGGTTGCCGGCGGGACATACCAGTTGCATGCTCGCTCCAGGCTGCGACGACGTTGTCAGGATCAATCAGGGCATGGTCGACGCCGGCATCGCGCGCGTCGTTGATCTGGATCAGGTCGAACCGCATCACCTGCGCATAGCATGGACGTTCATCAGACGCGGGCATTCCCGCACGAGGTATGCATGTCCAATTCCACTCGCATCAGTCTGTCTCCCCTCCGCCTGTCGCTGCTCGCATTGGCCATCGCTGCGATCACTGGTGGTTGCAGCCAAGCCGAGCACGCCGATGTCCTGGCTGAGACGCACGCGAATGCCACGCCGGCCGCTACCGAAAGCGGCCACGACGCGGCCGCACAGCCCATGCACGAGGATGCTGTCGAACACGCAGCGGACGACGAGCACGCCGACCATGCCACGGCGGCAGCGCTCCCCACCCCGCCGGCCACTCCGTGGCCCAGCGATGCGCCCCTGCGCGACGGCATGCGACGCATGCATCGCGCGGTAGATGCGCTTGGGCATGCTGAACGCGGCCATCTCGATGCCACCCAGACCACTGCCGCCGCGCAGCAAGTGCAGGATGCAGCCAACTTCATGTTCGCCAACTGCAAGCTCACACCTGAGCCCGACGCTGCCCTGCATGGCGTGCTGGCAGCGTTGATGAGCGGTGCGGCCGCGATCAAGGCGAACCCGGCCGACACCTCGCCGGTCGCATCGATGCGCGAAGCAGTGGCGCTGTACCCGCGCATGTTCGAGGACGCCACCTGGCAGGCGGATACCGCCCCGGCGGAATAACCGCCTAGCGCGACGTCGCCTTGCCGGCGGCGTCCGCCACCACCTGCTTCCACAATGCATCGACGCGTTTTTCTACGCCGGCATCCAGGCTGATCGGCTTGCTCCAGCTGCGGCTGGTTTCGCCGGGCCATTTGTTGGTCGCATCGATGCCGAGTTTCGAGCCAATACCCGGTGTCGGGCTGGCGAAATCGAGATAATCGATCGGGGTGTTCTCGACCAGCATGGTGTCGCGCGCCGGATCGACCCGAGTCGACATCGCCCAGATCACCTGCGACCAGTCGCGCACGTCGATGTCCTCATCCACGATGATCACGAACTTGGTGTACGTGAACTGGCGCAGGTAGGACCACACGCCCATCATCATCCGCCGTGCATGGCCGACGTATTGCTTGCGGATCGAGACCACCGCGATGCGGTACGAACACGCTTCCGGCGGCAGGTAGAAGTCGACGATTTCCGGAAACACCTTGCGCAGGATCGGCACGAAGATCTCGTTCAACGCCAGCGCGAGCACCGAGGGTTCGTCGAACGGTGCGCGGCCCATGTAGCTGCCTTGGTAGATCGCATCCTGGCGCAGGTACATGCGCTCGATGGTCAGCACCGGGAACATCGCCTGCGCGTTGTAATAGCCGGTGTGGTCGCCGAACGGGCCTTCCAGCGCCTCATCGCCCGGATGGATCACGCCTTCGATCAGCATTTCCGCGCCCGCCGGCGCATCCAGGCCAGTGCGCGTGCTGTGCCAGATGCGGGTGCGCTGGCCACGCAACAAACCGGCGAATTCGTACTCGGACAAGGTATCCGGCACTGGCGCGACCGCGGCCAGGGTGGTCGCCGGATCGGCGCCTATCGCCACCAGCACCGGGAAGGGCTTGTCCGAATGGTCGGCTTTCCAGTCGGCGTAATCCAGCGCGCCGCCGCGATGCGGCAACCAACGCATGATCACGCGGTTGGGTCCGATCACCTGCATCCGGTAGATGGCGACATTTTGCCGCGGCTTGCGGGTGCCGCGGGTGATCACCAGTCCCAGGGTGATGAGCTTGGCAACATCGCCAGGCCAGCAGCGCTGTATTGGCAGGCGCGCGAGATCGATGTCATCGCCGACCCATGTTTCATGTTCGAATGCGGCTTCGCGTACTCGCTGCGGTGCCACGTGCGCAAGTTGCGCAAGCTCGGGCCAGGTCGACAGCGCCTGCTTCAGGCTGGACGGCCAGCGAGGTTCCTTGATCGCGGCCAGCAGTTCGCCCAATTCGCGCAGGCTGGCGATTGGCCGCCCGGCGAGTGCGGCCTCGATTCGGTCGCGGTGGCCGAACAGGTTGCCCAGCAACGCATGCCGGGATCCGACAGGTTGTTCCATCAGTAGTGCCGGACCGCCCGACTTCAAGGCGCGCAGGCATAGCGAAGTCGATTCGAGCTCCGGGTCGACTGACGTCCGAATCCGCTGCAGGCGACCGCCGCGTTCCAGCCGGTCGAGGAAGCCGCGCAAGTCGTGGTCGGCCATCAGCTCGGTCCAGGCGGAGGGCGTAGCGTCGCCGCCCGATCACTTCCGCGCCCTGATGCGGATCAAGCCAGGTGCAGGTCGGCGATGGCCGCCGGCCTTTGCATGGCGCGCACGTCCCGTCTCAGCGGCCTGCCCCAGCCAAGGCCTGATCCACTTTCGCGGCGTTGATGATTTCCGGCAGATCGGTCACGTTGCCGATCTGCGGGAAGTTCGCGCGCTCCATGCGCCGGATCGCGAAGTGCATCCAGGCCAGCGCCGCGGCCACCACCAGGAACAGCAGCATGAAGCAGCTGGTCCACACACCGGTCAGGTCGTTCATCACACCAAACGCGATCGGCATGATGAAACCACCGAGTCCGCCGATCATGCCGACCACGCCACCCACTGAGCCGACGTGGTTCGGGTAATACACAGGGATGTGCTTGTAGACGGCGGCCTTGCCCAGCGACATGAAGAAGCCAAGCACGAACACCAGCACCGTGAACGGGATCAGCCCGATCGCCAGATGCAGGTGGATGTCGCCATGGATGCCCTTCACGATGTAATGCGTGTCCGGGTAGCTGAGCACGAACGTGCACAGCGCCGAGACGCCGAACGTCCAGTACATCACCGTGCGTGCGCCGACCTTGTCTGACAGCCAGCCGCCTACGATGCGGAACAGGCTGGCCGGGATTGAGTACGCGGCGGCGAACAGGCCGGCGGTCCTGATGTCCAGCCCATAGGCGCCGGTCAGGAAGTGCGGTAGCCACAACGCAAGCGCAACGAACCCGCCGAATACGAAGAAGTAATACAGCGCAAAGCGCCAGACCTGAATGTTCCTGAGCGGCGCCATCTGCTCGTGGAACGACATCGGCTTCGCGCCGGTCTTGCGGCGCTCCGCCAGCGACGGATCGTCCTGGCTGAACAGGTAGAACAGGATCGCGACCACGGCAATGGCGATCGCCCACACCTTCGCCACCATCATCCAGCCCGCCGCCACCATGACCATTGGTGCAAGCAGCTTGGTGACCGCGGCGCCAACGTTGCCGGCTCCAAAGATCCCAAGCGCCGTGCCCTGGCGGTTGGCGGGGAACCACTTCGACACATAGGCCACGCCAACCGAAAACGACCCGCCGGCAATGCCGACGAACAGTGCGCCGAGCATGAATTGCGGGTAACTGTGAGCCCAGGTCAGCATCCAGGTCGCCACGGCTGCGCACAACATCACCAGGGTCAGCACCAGGCGGCCACCGAACTGGTCGGCCCAGATTCCCAGGAATAACCGGGTCAGCGAGCCGGTCAGGATCGGCGTGGCGATCAGCAGGCCGAAAGCAGTTTCACTGAGCCCGAGGTCCTTTTTGATCTGGATGCCGATGATCGAAAAGATCGTCCACACCGCAAAGCACACGGTGAAGGCGAACGTGCTGAGCCACATGGCCCGTTGTTGCTGGGCCGTAGTGACGATGATGGTGTCCTGCATGGCAGTCAATCCACTGAAATTGGAGATTGGAGCTTGGTGGGAAGTCCACGCGAGGCGCGACGCCGGTCAGCCTGCCTCGGCTTCGATCGCATCCAACCCGCGTACGTCATAGCGTTCCTGCAGTTCCTGCAGGAAATGCTGGACCTCGCGCTGCTGCACCTGCAACTCCAGGTAATCGGAAATGCGCTCGCGCACGTCCTCGAATGCCTGCGCCTCGCCTCCTGCGATTTCGTCAACCAGGACCACGTGGTAGCCCCAGCGCGATTCCACCGGGAAGGCCGCAAGTCCGGCGCGCAGGCGGAACACCTGGCGGTCGAACTCAGGGGTGGCCTGGCCATGTTCCAGCCAGCCAAGGTCACCGCCCTGGTCCTTGGACGGGCAATCGGAATGACGCATGGCAAGCTCGGTGAATGCCATTGGATCGACCTTGATCTGGGCGATCATTGCTTCAGCCTGCAAGCGCATCTTGACCCGGCCATCGACGTCATCCACTGCGGCGGCGCACAGGATGTGGCGCACGCGGATACGGTTGGGCGAATGGAAGCGTGCCTCGTTTTGCTGGTAATAGCGCATGCAGTCATCCGCGGTGGGTACACGTGGTTCCAGCTGGGTTTCCAGCAATGTGCGGATCGCGGCCTCTTCATCGGACTCACGCCCGATCGGGGCTGCGGTTTCCGCCAGGCCCAGCCGCTCGATCTCACGGCGCAGCAATTCGCGCACCACCAGCGCACGTGCGGCATCCGCGCGCGAGCGTTCCGGCTTCATCGCGCGATGGTGCTGCATCTCCTGCGCGATCTGCGCTTCGCTGATCGCAGTGTCGCCCACATACAGTGCGCAGGGCGCCGGTCGACCCAGGCTGCGAGGGCCATCGGCTTCGTTGCCATGATGGTCGTGGACATCGTCGGCCATTGAATTGGACGAATCGATGATGGTGATCGGGAGTGCCCGTGGCGTCTTGGTCGTGACAGTCATCAGTCAGTTCCTGGGACCGTAGCGCAACGTAGCCTGGCGGCGACGCACGACCTGGTATGGCCGCCACAGGTAGCTCACCGGGATACTCCAGATATGCACCAGGCGCGTGAACGGCGCGACCAGGATCAGGGTCATGCCCAGTAGCACATGCGCCTTGTAGACCCAATGCACATCGGTGATGAAGTCGGCCGCACCACCGCGGAAAGTGACGATGTGCTGCGCCCATTCGCCGAGCAGAATCATCACGCTGCCATCCATGTGCTGGGTGGACAGCACGATGGTATACATGCCCAGCAGCAACTGCGCGAGCAGCAGCACCAATACCACCGTGTCTCCAGTGGTGCCGGTTGCGCGAACACGCGGATTGAACAGGCGGCGCACCAGCAGGATCACCAATCCCACCAGGCACACGGCACCAAAGATCCCGCCGGCGACCATTGCCAACAATTGTTTCTGTGGCGCAGTGATTACATGCTCATAAACCGAATGTGGTGTCAGCAATCCCACCAAATGACCGCCGAGGATCGCCAGGATCCCGAGATGGAACATGTTGCTGCCGATCCGCATGCCGCGACTGGAGAGCATCTGGCTGGAGCCGGTGCGCCAGGTATACATGGCCCGGTCATAGCGCGCCCAGCTGCCGATGAATAGCACCGCCAGCGCGATGTAGGGATACACCTGGAACGCGAAAAGATTGAATGACTCACTCATGGCTGCACCTCGGGCATGACTGCTTCACGGACGGCGGCATCACGAACAGCTTGCGTACCCGGCAGCGGACGGCCAGTCGGCTTGCAGTTGTCGTCGGGCGCATCGCTACCGAAGCGCACCGCCTCTTCTTCCCACACCAGATCCATCGCTTCAGGCGTATCGTCGCGTGGCTCATCACTCACGCGTTGGCGCAGCGAGTCGAGTTCGACCTTGCCTTCTGCGTACTCGACCAGGATCTCGAACAACAACGCATACGGACTCTTGCGTTCGCCCGCGCGCGCGGCCAGCAGGGCGACGATATGGTTGACGTGGTGCAACCAGTCACGCGCTTCTTCTTCAGGCCGCTGCGAGAGATATTCCAGCAGCAGTGGCAAGTAGTCCGGCAATTCCTTCGCTGACAAGTGGAGCCCGTTCTTGCGATAGGCCTCGATCAGGTCGACCATCGCCTGGCCACGGTCGCGTGACTCGCCATGGATATGTTCGAACAGCAGCAGGCTCATCGAGCGACCACGATCGAAAAGGCTCAACCACGTGTCCTGTGCTTCCAGTGCATCAGTGGCAAGCAGATCAGTCACGAAGCTTTGCAGCGCACGCCGACGTGACGATGAAAGTTTGGAGCTGGATTCCGCCAACGCAGCCTGCAGTTCATCGCCGTGTTCCCACAGTTCATCCTGCGGGTAGTCCATCAGCACGCCGATCAGTTTGAGCATGCTCATGACGTCACCTTCTCGTGCTTCTCTTGCCGGTTCGGCGGAACTGCATAGCTGGTGGTCTTGCGCTCGCCGAACAGGTCGGCCGGGCTGTCGCCACTGCAACCATTGCCGAAAGTGAAGCCGCAACCGCCGCGTTCACCGTACGCATCATCCGCATATTCGCGATGCGCGGTCGGGATCACGAAGCGATCCTCGTAGTTGGCAATCGCCAGATAGCGGTACATGTCTTCGGCCTGGGCGACGGTGAGCCCAGCCTGCTTCAGGACTTCCAGGTCCTCGATGCCGTCCACGTTCTTGGCCCGGCGCCAGGCACGCATCGCCATCAGCCGTTCCAGTGCGCGGATTACCGGCGCTTCATCGCCAGCGGTCAGCATGTTGGCGAGGTAACGCACCGGAATTCGCAAGGATGCGACGTCCGGCAGCTGCCCGTTCATGCCGATCCGGCCACGTTCGGCAGCCGACTGGATCGGCGACAACGGCGGCACATACCAGACCATCGGCAAGGTGCGGTATTCAGGGTGCAACGGCAGCGCGAGCTTCCAGTCGATGGCGAGCTTGTATACCGGCGATTCTTTCGCAGCCTCCAGCCAGTTGTCAGGAATGCCCTCCTTGCGCGCGGCCTCGATCACCTTGGGATCGAACGGATCCAGGAAGATGTCCAAGTGGGCCTGATACAGGTCCTTCTCGGCTGGTACCGATGCGGCTTCCTGGATACGGTCGGCGTCGTACAGCATCACGCCGAGATAGCGGATGCGACCGACGCAGGTTTCCGAACAAATGGTCGGCTCGCCCATCTCGATGCGCGGGTAGCAGAAGATGCACTTCTCCGACTTGCCGCTCTTCCAGTTGAAGTAAATTTTCTTGTACGGGCAGGCCGACACGCACATGCGCCAGCCGCGGCACTTGTCCTGGTCGATCAGCACGATGCCGTCTTCCTCGCGCTTGTAGATCGCGCCGGACGGGCACGCAGATACGCACGCCGGGTTCAGGCAGTGCTCGCAGAGGCGCGGCAGGTACATCATGAAAGTTTTTTCGAAGGCGCCGTAGATCTCCTTCTGGATACCTTCGAAGTTGCGGTCCTTGGAACGCTTGGCGAACTCCGTGCCAAGAATCTCCTCCCAGTTCGGGCCCCAGTGGATCTTCTGCATGCGCTGGCCGGTGATCTTCGAGCGCGGCCTTGCAGTTGGCTGATGCTTGACGTCTGGCGAATCGTGCAGATTCTGGTAGTCGAAATCGAACGGCTCGTAATAGTCGTCGATTTGCGGCAGGTCCGGGTTGGCGAAGATCTTCGCCAGCATCCGCCAGCGGCCACCGGCTTTCGGCACCAGCTTGCCTGCCTTGGTGCGAACCCAGCCGCCGTTCCACTTATCCTGATTCTCCCATTCCTTCGGGTAACCAATACCAGGTTTTGTCTCGACGTTGTTGAACCACGCGTATTCCACGCCTTCGCGCGAGGTCCACACATTCTTGCAAGTGATCGAGCAGGTATGGCAGCCGATGCACTTGTCCAGGTTCAACACCATGGCGATCTGTGCGCGCACTTTCATTACGCAATCTCCTCGGCGGTCTTGGCCGGCGCTTCGCCATCAAGCCAGTCGATCATCTTCATCTTGCGCACGATCACGAACTCGTCGCGGTTGGTGCCGCAAGTACCGTAGTAGTTGAACCCATAGGACAGTTGTGCGTAGCCACCGATCATGTGCGTGGGCTTGAGCAACACGCGTGTCACCGAGTTGTGGATGCCACCACGGGTACCGGTGATCTCCGAGCCCGGGATATTGATGATGCGTTCCTGGGCGTGATACATCATCGCCATGCCTGGCATCACCCGTTGGCTAACCACCGCACGTGCCGTAATCGCGCCGTTGACGTTGAACAGTTCGATCCAGTCGTTGTCTTCGATGTCAGCCGCGCGCGCATCGTCCTCGCTGAGCCACACGATCGGCCCGCCGCGCGACAGCGTCTGCATCAACAGGTTGTCGCTGTAGGTGCTGTGGATACCCCATTTCTGGTGCGGGGTGATCCAATTGAGCACGATCTCCTTGTTGCCATTGCCACGCTTGTCGAGCAGGGGCTTGACGGTCTTGGTGTCGACCGGCGGGCGGTACTGCATGAAGCCTTCGCCGAAGGCGATCATCCATTCGTGATCCTGGTAGAACTGCTGGCGGCCAGTCAGGGTGCGCCACGGAATGAACTCATGGACGTTGGTATAGCCGGCGTTGTAGCTGACGTGATCGTCTTCCAGGCCTGACCAGATCGGTGAGGAAATGATCTTGCGCGGCTGCGCGACGATATCGCGGAAGCGGATCGCCTCGTGCTCCTTGCCCTTGGCCAGATGCGTGTGGTCGCGCCCGGTGAACTCACCGAGCGACTCCCACGCCTTGACTGCGACATGTCCGTTGGTTTCCGGCGCCAGGTGCAGCACCACTTCGCAGGCATCAATGGCTGATTCGATCTGTGGACGGCCCTTGCTGACACCCTCCTCGCGAACGCTGTGATTTAGCTGGCCGAGGAAGTCGATTTCTTCCTGGGTATCCCAGTTCATGCCCTTGCCGCCGTTGCCGAACTTGTCGAGCAACGGGCCGAGTGAGGTGAACTTCTTGTAGAGGTTTGGATAGTCGCGCTCGACCACGTGGATCGACGGCATGGTCCTGCCGGGAATCGGGTCGCACTCGCCCTTCTTCCAGTCGCGCACGTCGAACGGCATCGCCAGTTCGCCGGGCGTGTCATGCAGGGTCGGCACCAGCACGATGTCCTGCTCGATCCCAAGCACGCCGGGCGCCATCGCGCTGACCGCTTGGGCAATGCCCTTGAAGATGTCCCAGTCGCTGCGTGATTCCCATGCCGGATCCACCGCCTTGGTCAGCGGATGGATGAACGGGTGCATGTCGGATGTATTGAGGTCGTTTTTTTCGTACCAGGTCGCAGTGGGCAGCACCACGTCGGAGTACAGCGCGGTGGTGCACATGCGGAAGTCGAGCGTGACCAGCAGATCAAGCTTGCCTTCCGGCGCCTCGTCACGCCACTTGATCTCTTCGGGCTTGACCTCGCCCATCTCGCCGAGATCCTTGCCCTGCAAACCATGCTTGGTGCCGAGCATGTGCCGCATCATGTATTCGTGGCCCTTGCCCGATGAACCCAGCAGGTTCGAGCGCCACACGAACATCGCACGCGGGAAATTCTGCGGCGAATCCGGGTCGGCGAATGCGAAATCTAGCTCGCCCGACTTCAGCTTGTCGACCACGTAATCGGGGGCGGACTGCCCGGATGCGGCGGCGTCGCGCGCCACCTGCAACGGATTGCGATCAAGCTGCGGCGCGCACGGCAGCCAGCCCATCCGCACCGCGCGCAGGTTGAGGTCGGCAATCGAACCCGAATACTTCTTCGGATCGGCCAGCGGCGACAACAACTCCGCGACCTTGACCTTCTCGTAGCGCCACTGATCGGTGTTGAAGTAGTAATACGATGTGCCATTCATCTGACGCGGCGGACGACTCCAGTCCAGTCCGAACGCCAGCGGCAGCCAGCCGGTTTGCGGACGCAGTTTTTCCTGGCCGACATAGTGCGCCCAACCGCCACCTGTCTGACCCACGCAACCGCACATGACCAGCATGTTGATCAGGCCGCGATAGTTCATGTCGTTATGGAACCAGTGGTTCATGCCGGCGCCGACAATGATCATGCTGCGACCATGTGTCTTGTCGGCGGTATCGGCGAACTCGCGAGCGATCTCGATCACGTCATGGCGCGGAACGCCGGTGATCTTCTCTTGCCACGCCGGGGTACCCGGCACGTTGTCGTCGAAGCTTGCGGCGACATTGTCGCCACCGAACCCGCGATCCACGCCGTACTGCGCCAGCAACAGGTCGTAGACGGTTGCGACCGCCCACTCCTTGCCATCGGCCAACTGCAGCTTGCGTACCGGGATGTTGCGTTCCAGTACGTCCTGGAATTTCGAGGGCGTCCAGTGATCATGTTCGATGCCGCCGAAATACGGGAAGCTGACCGCTTCGATGCCTTCATCGAAATCCTTCAGGCTCAGGCGCAGGCGGGTTTCGCGGCCAGCACTGTCCTTTTCTTCGATGTTCCACTTTCCCTTCTCGCCCCAGCGGAAGCCCACCGAGCCGCCGGGAATGGTGATGCCGCCGGTATTTTCGTCGAAGGCCAGCGTCTTCCATTCGGGGTTGTTGGCTTCGCCCAGTCCGCCAAGATCGCTGGCACGCAGGTAGCGCTCGGGCACCAGACGGCCATCTTCGCGTTTTTCCAGCCGCACCAGCAACGGCATGTCCGAATACTGCCGGCAATAGTCGGTGAAGTACTGCGAAGGCTTGTCGACGTGGAACTCTTTCAGGATCACGTGGCCGAAGGCGAACGCCAGTGCGGCGTCGGTGCCCTGCTTGGGATGCAGCCAATGGTCGGTGAGCTTGGCGACTTCGGAATAATCCGGGCACACCGATACTGTCTTGGTGCCGTTGTAGCGCGCCTCGGTGAAAAAGTGCGCGTCTGGCGTACGCGTCTGCGGGACGTTGGAACCCCAGGCGATCAGGTAGCGGCTGTTGTACCAGTCGGCCGACTCCGGCACGTCGGTCTGCTCGCCCCAGACCTGAGGGCTTGACGGCGGCAGGTCGCAATACCAGTCGTAGAACGACAGGCAGGCGCCGCCGAGCAGCGACAGGTAACGCGCGCCGGCAGCATAGGAAATCATCGACATCGCCGGGATCGGCGAAAAGCCAATCACCCGGTCCGGGCCGTACTGCTTGGTCGTGTACAGGTTGGACGCAGCAATGATCTCGTTGGCCTCGTCCCAGCGCACACGTGCGAAACCACCCATGCCGCGGCGGGACTTGTAGTCCTTCGCCTTGATCGGGTCCTCGACAATGCTGGCCCATGCCTCGACCGGCGTCATCGACTTGCGCGCCTCGCGCCACATCCGCAGCAAAGCGCCACGCACCAATGGATACTTCAGCCGGTTGGCGCTGTACAGGTACCAGGAATAGCTGGCCCCACGCGGGCAGCCACGCGGCTCATGATTGGGCAGGTCGGGACGCGTGCGCGGGTAGTCGGTCTGCTGGGTTTCCCAGGTGA
>NZ_JAQSDO010000014.1 GCF_029945965.1 Thermomonas sp. | reverse complement strand
TGGTGCACTTCACGCGGCGCGAGGTGCGCCAGTACAGCGGCTGGCACGACCACCGTGTGCGCGACGCGCTGCAGGAGCTGGTGGACATGGAGTACGCGATGATCCTCAAAGGCACGCAGGGGCAGACCTACCAGTACCGCCTGGCCGGCGGCGGTGGCGGTGACGCGCTGCCGCTGAGCGAGCTGACCACGCCGGCCCAGCTCGAGGCGTTGCTCGCCCCGAGCAGTTGACTTCGCCCTCACTTCGCGCAACTTCGCGGGCGAAGTGAAACGGCGCCGCTACAAGCATCGAATCACCCTGAGACGCACTTCGCCACTTTGCGGAAAATCTCTTGGAGCCACTCTCTACGCGTGTGGATCAGCAGCAGACCCAGACGATTTCGACTTACCCGGATCGACTAAGGAGAAGCCAGGCAACCGTGACCTGTGAACGACGACAATTAAATCGGATTTCTAAGCCGGATACATTTCTTGTATCGGGTGGATCGGCGTTGGCATTTTGGGGAGAGGGCATGCACGAATGAATCTGAAGCTGTGGCGGAGCCGTTTTCGCGAGTACATGGAGGTGCGCAACTGGAGCCCGCGCACCATTCAGGCCTACACCGGTGAGCTGCGTCATCTGTTCGATTTTCTCGACGAGCGCGGCATCAAGGCGCCCAACGCCATCACGCGCGACGCCATGGAGGCGTACCGCGGCTGGCTCTTCAACCAGCAGACCCGCGGTCGCAATCTGAAGCCGCGCACCGTGGCCGCGCGCCTGACCGGCGCCAAGGCGTTTTGTCGCTTCCTCGCGCACGAGCAGTTCGTGCTGCTCGACCCCGGCCTCGACGTGGAGCTGCCGCGCGTGCCAAAGCTGTTGCCGCGGCCAATCCTGACGCAGGACGAAGTCACGAGCCTGCTCGAGGCCACCGACGTGAGCACCGCGATCGGCATGCGCGACCGCGCGGTGCTCGAGCTCTTCTACTCGACGGCGCTGCGCAACAGCGAGTTGTGCGATCTGCACTGCGCCGACATCGATTTCGAAGCGCACGAGGTGCGCGTGCTAGGCGGCAAGGGCAGCCGGCAGCGCGTGGTGCCGGTGGGCGAGGAAGCGGCGCTGTGGCTCGCGATGTACCTGCGGCGTGCACGGCCGCAGCTGACGTCTGACGATGAGCCGCGTCTCTTCGTGACCTGGCGCGGGCGGCCCCTGACGCGCGAGACCGCGGCGCTGGTCGTGACCCGTGCGGCGGAGAAGGCTGGCGTGAAGCGGATCACGCCGCATGTCTTGAGGCATTGTTGCGCGAGCCATATGCTCGAAAATGGGGCCAGCGTGCGGCACATCCAGGAATTATTAGGGCATGTGTCCGCGGAGAGTACCATCCGGTACACCCACGTGATGATCGACGATCTGCACGAGGTGCATCGGCGCTGCCACCCGCGCGAGCAGAGGAGCGCCTGATGGCCACCTGGCCGGAGCTGCGTGGCCTCTACCTCGATCACCTGCGCTCGCTCGGGCGCTCGCGTTTCACCGTTGCCGCCTACGGCCTCTGGCTCCAGCGCTTCCTCGAATTCTGCGAGCACGAGGCGATCGTGTCGCCGGCCGCGTTCACGTCCACGCACCTCGAGCGATTTCGCCAGCACATGTGCTGGGCGCCACGCGTGAACGGAGAGCTCTACAGCGAGCACACGGTTGATATGGCGCTGCGTTCTGTGCGCGCCATGTTCACGTGGGCGACGAAGCGTGAGCGGCTACTCATCAATCCGGCCGAGCATCTGCTGCTGGCCCGCGTGCCCAGCGCGACTCGGTGCCGGCCGCTGCCGCGCGACGAGGTGGCCCAGTTGCTCGCCACGCCGGACGACAGCACGCCGAGCGGCCTGCGTGACCGTGCGGTGCTCGAGACGCTCTACTCGACCGGCATCCGGCGGCTGGAGTGCGAGCTACTCGACCTGGCTGATCTCGACTTCGACCGGCGCACGCTGCACATCCACGGGAAGGGCAGCGTGGACCGCCTGGTGCCCGTTGGAGAGAGTTTGGCGGCATTGCTCGACCGCTACCTGAACGAAGCCCGTGGAGCGCTTCTGCGCAGCGGCTTCGAGCCGCGGTGGCAGCGCAAGCACCCGCACATCGAGCAGCCGAACATGCACGAGCAGGCCCTGTTCCTCTCGCTGCGCGGCATGCGGTATCGCGCCGAGAGCATCTACCTGATGGTGACCAGCACGGCGCGACGGGCAAAGCTCGAGCACATCAGCACGCACGGGCTGCGCCACGCATGCGCAACTCACTTGCTTGAGGCCGGTGCCGACTTCCGCGCTGTACAGAAGCTGATGGGGCACGTCGTTCCGCAGAGCACCCAGACCTACACCCGCATCTCGCGCCAGGAGTTGCGCCGGGTGCACCTCGAGACCCACCCCCGGGGCCGGCGCATCACCCCTCCTTTCGATGTTGACACCGTCTGACAAAATGGGGTACATTATGGGTGAACTTACTCCCCGTCCGCTGCCGGGCAACCGGCCCCGGGCGGGGTTATTGCTTCCGTGGGGGCCGGAGTGCTCACAGAGCCAGCACTAAAACGCGCCGTCGTCTTCATCGACGGCCAGAATCTCTACCACGCCGCACGCATCGGATTTGGCTATACGCATCCGAATTTCGACGTGCTGGCCCTCTCGACGGCCGTCTGCATACAGCGAGGCTGGCAGCTCGAGGAGACACGCTTCTACACGGGCGTGCCGGAGCTGCGCGACAACGCCTTCTGGCACAGGTACTGGAGCGGCAAGATGCGCGACATGCGCCACAAGAAAATCGTCGTCTTCAGTCGACCCCTTCGATACCGGAACCAGACGGTGAAACTGCCGGACGGTTCGTCCCATACCGTGCGCGCTGGCGAGGAAAAGGGCATCGACGTCCGCATCGCCATCGACATTATTCGCCTGGCGCACCACGGCCGCTACGACGTGGCGATCGTGTTCAGCCAGGACCAGGATCTGTCCGAGGCAGCCGACGAGGTTCGCCACATTGCGCAAGAGCAGCAGCGCTGGATCAAGGTGGCCTCCGCCTACCCGCAGTCCCCGACCTCCCACAATCGGCGCGGCATCAACGGCACAGACTGGATTCCCATCGACCGCGCCACCTACGATGCAGCGCTCGACCCGAAGGACTACCGCTGATCCCGCGGTTTCTTCCTTAGCCGAAAAATCCGTTAATTGAATTTTCGTGCATGACGCGCATGGCGTGGTTGTGCCGTTGCTGCACCGCGCGCGGCGCTCCATGCGACCTATGAT
>NZ_JAQSDO010000013.1 GCF_029945965.1 Thermomonas sp. | reverse complement strand
TGTTACGCACCGCGCTATTTTAGGATCTTCGGTTCACCCTATTCGAGGGCTGGCAAACGGGATCGTCCCGATCTTGCGTAGGTAGAGCGTCACCGCCATTGATCATGGGATGGCCGCAGTGTGGCCCTGTCGGCATTGGTGTCGACGGCCGGTCGCTCTGGAGGAGCGCCGGGCAGGCGCGGGGGTACGCCCTGAACGGGCGACCTCGCCTTCGCTCGGCTCAAATCGCCCCCGCCGATGGATCGAACGCCGGCAGGCTGGTCCTGCAGAAGCCGGACCACCGGCGTTCTTTAGTCAGAATGGCTCGTGTGGATATTTCCAGGGCTGGTTTGGATCGTAATCACCGCGCAGCGCCGCATCGTGACGCCTGATCTGAACTGCGTAGAGCGCTTCGCAGTCGCGTGTCAGTTTGCGCAGGAACTGGACCAGCGTGGCGGCCCCTTCATCACTCAAGTCGCGTGGGATCTTGCAATGCTGGTTCTGTTTCATCTGAGCTCCTCAATGGCTTGTTGAAGCAGGTCGTCCGGCAGGTGGTTCAAACCTTTTGGCACCGCCAGCCGCATGGCGGTGTGCAAGATCCGTCCGGCGATGCGTGGCAAGCCCTTCGATGCCTGGCGCAACACCTCCATGCCGGAATCGGCCAGCAGGGTATGCTGGCAGCCGGCCGTCTTGAGGGCATGGCCGATCAGCAGAGCGAAGCGTTCGCGCTCGACGACGGGACGCAACTGCACCCGCGCGGCGATGCGCCCGTGCAGGGCCGCATAGGGCGCGCGCTCGAGCGTTTGCGCCAACGCGGGGTGTCCCACCAGCCATACGGTGATCAGATCGCGCGCGTCGAACGCGAAATTCAGGAACGCCGGCAGGTCTCGGAAGAACTCCACCGGCAAATTCTGCGCCTCGTCGATGATCCACACTGGCAGCAGCTGCTTGCCGTCGACCATCTCGGCAATGCGTTGTTTGATGTCGCGCCACAGCTGCGCGCGCCGGTAGGATGGATCGACCCCGAGCGCGCCGGCCAGGCTGCGGTACAGGTCGAGCCGGCCGAAGTCGGTCTCGGGCTGGTAGACGACCTGGTAGCGGTGCGGATTGAGGGCCTCGGTCAGACTGCGCAGCGCCGCCGTCTTGCCAACGCCGGGCTCGCCCGTGATGAGCCCGACCCCGGGCGCCTGCAGCAGCCAGTTGAAGCGCTCGGACAGTTGCGCCAGCGCGCCGTCGTCCCACAGTTCCTTGCCTTCCTTGCCCAGCGGCGGGTGGCGCAGTCCGAAGTGTTGGAGGTACATGTTCAATCCTCCTTCTTGCCGTGGTACTGCGTCAGCGCCATCTCGACCAGGTTGGGGCCGCTGCGCGGACCCGGTGCCGGTGGTTCCGGATCCGGTTTGCGCCGGACCCGGTGCAGGTTGGCATGCGCGTCCAGCCTGGTGGCCAGGCCCAGCGTTTCGCCAGCCTCGTCCTCGACGCCCACCACCACCCCTGCATGCGGGTCGACCACCAGCCGCACCGTCTTGCCTGCCAGCTCGTAGGGCACTTCGAACTTGGCGCCCAGGTACGACACCGTGCCGTCCTTGCGCACGTAGCGCTTGATCCGGTGGTGGAACATGGCGTCGAGCTGGGCTGCGAACTGGCCCAGCGGTCGGATCTTCGGCAAGTCCTGCTGGTAGCGCGCCAGCGGCGTCAGTCCGGCCAGGCCTTCGTGCGGCGTGCGGTGGTAGACGCATTCGAGCCAGGCCCACAGCCGCGCGTTCAGGTCGGCCAGGTCGCCGATACGGGCGACATCGAGTTCGCTGAGGAACTGGTCGCGCACGGTGCGGTGCCAGCGTTCAATCTTGCCCTTGCCGGCCGGCTGATACGGGCGGCAGTAGATGAGGTGGATGTCGAGTCGCGCGCACAACGCCTGCAGCGTCCCGGCCTTGTAGGCGGCGCCGTTGTCGACCACCAGCTTGATGGGCCGGCCACGCTTGAGCAGCGCCTGCTTGAGCACACCCTCGATGTCGAGCGCCGTCTCGCCCAGGCAGAACGCGCTGTGCGTGACCAAGCGCGAGGCGTCGTCGAACAGCGATACCAGGTAGACTTTGCGCGGCTTGCCATCGACGATGACGCGCGGGCCATGCATGACGTCGCCGTACCAGATGGCGCCGGCCGATTCGGCTACGAAGCTGCGTTTCTCCTCGGGCTGGCTCGACGACCCGCTCATGCGCGCGATGCCGTGGCTGGCCAGCAGGCGGTGGATCGCCGAGCGCGACAGGCTGTCCTTGGCCGCCTCGCCGCTCGTTTGCAGCAGTTGGCCGATCTGGCGGATCGAGCGGCGCGGATTGTCGCGCTTGGCCGCAAGGATGGCTTCCTGCAGGGCCGGCGCGATCTTGGAGCGGCCACGGTCAATGCGCGTCTTGGGCGCCAGGCCGTCGATGCCTTCGCGCCGGTACTTGTAGAGCCAGCTTTCTATAGTCTTCTCGCCCAGGTAGGTGCGGCGCGAGTTGGGGATCGCGTACTGGCGCTGGGCCAAATCGCGCAGGGTCCGCTGCAGCTCGCCGCGTTCAAGACGCTCGCGGCTGACCAGCGGCCCCAGCACGGATAGGCGGAACAAGGCGGTCGGGTCGATCTGTTTCATGGGTGCTCCTGTTGAGTTCGGGAGCGTTCATAGAAACCGATATCGGCCGCCGGCGGCAGTGGGCAAAGTGTGTGGGGTGGGAAATTTAAGCGGCGTTGCCTGTCTCCTGGTGGTTTCGGATCAGCGTTTCATGGGACGCAAACCTCGTGGTCCGCCCATGCCATCGCCTCCGCCAGCGGCATCGCGGCCAGGCAGACCGCCCAGAAGCCGGGGCCGTCGCCGCCACGGCCCAGTTCCGGGAAGCGGCTGCGCAGCACGAACGCGAACGTCGCGGTGCCGGCATGCAGCCAGTCGCGCCAGCGGCGCGCGGTGTGGCGGGCGACACCGGCGCACAGGGACGCACCGCGTAGCGAGGCGCCGGCCAACAGGTCCAGCAGAACCCGCTGCTGTTTGGCCCATGGGTGCCAGCGGCGCGGCGCAATGCACAGCGGCAAACGCGAACAGGTGCGCCCGCAAGCACCGCAGCAGAAGCGGGCCACCAGTACCGGATTGAGCGACACGGCGGCAGGACCGTCGCGGTCTGGTTTGCGCTCGTAAAAACCATGCAGCCAAAGACCAGCTATCCCGCAATGCGGGCAAGCGAACGGCCGGTAGACTTCCGGCGCGTGCGCAATTTGCTCGATATGTTGGGGTAACGAAGGATTTGCAGATAGAATTCGATGCATAGGCCGGTCCCGATGGTATGTGTTAGGCGTGAGAACTTCACACGATATCAGAGGAGTACTGGCCTATCTTTTTTGCATGACGTCCCATGCTGCCATGGGCGAACGTTTACTGAACGCCCTCGAAGAGCACGGAATTTAGCGCCCCGGCGAGCCTAGGATTTCAAAGGACGTAACA
>NZ_JAQSDO010000012.1:99262-260313 GCF_029945965.1 Thermomonas sp. | reverse complement strand
TCATCGCCAGGGGCTTTATCCCAAACAAACCCCCAGACCATCAGGTCTGGGGGTTTGTTGTTTAGTCATAACAGTTATCACGACTGCCGCTGCCGGATACCTCAGAACAAGGATCGCTGCGGGGATGGGGTGGCTGCCCTGGTGATTCAGAAAGGCAGTCAGTCGTAGTAAGTAGTAATCGGATCAGCCCGCCACTTTCAACGCTGCTGACAACATCAAACCAATGACAGAAGCAAAGCCTCCAAACCACACCAGGCTACGCAAGGAATGCAAGTCTGCGATATAGAAAATGCCGTGCAGGATCCGGAATGCCACGAATGCCATCGCAAGCCAGATGATTCTTTGGCCATCGACCTGTGCGAATTGCGCCATCAGCACGCTGGCGGCAAAAGGTGGGAAGGCCTCGTATGCATTCAGCTGGGCGGCATAGGCACGTTTTCCACGTGGATTTTCCTGACGGGCCTGCCAGCCGCGCGGGTCACGGTTGTTGTAGCGCTCGCCACCAGCCTTGGCGATTGAAACCCAGGCATAGGGCAATGCGGCTGCGATCAGGATGCACCAGTACGCGATAGACATCGGGAGCCCTCCGGGCCTTGGTGGAGCTGCCAGCCTAGCCGATCAGGGTGGTGGTCATTGCGACCGCGACCGTGAACATGACGTGTTGCGTGGCGGACTACTTGCTGACGGCGTGGGCGGTGGCAGGTATCGGGTGCATGTCGTCGCGCGCAGCCTTGAATGGATTGCCCTTGTACCAGTTCGGCCACTGGCCGTCGTTCGCGAGTGTTGCACCGACTGTTTGCAACGCTTCCAGATCCTGGATGATGCCATCGACCTTCCAGGTCGCGGCATCGAACTGGTCACCCGGCTTGTGATAGCGGTGGTTGTTGTAATCCTCGGCAGCGGCTTTGCCGGCACGCGTTCCACCATCGATCAGGTCGGTGCCGCTCTCCAGATACAGCGCGGGTACGCCAGCCTTGGCAAAATTGAAGTGATCGGACCGGAAATATGAGCCTGCTGCGGTGTTGTCTTCGCCAACCGGCTTGCGGTGTTGCTGCGCCAGCACGGTATTCAGCACGTCCTCCAGCTGCGAACTGCCCTTGCCGACCACGCTGACGTCATGCGCCTTGCCGATCGGGGACAGTGCATCGATATTGAACACGGCGACGGTCTTGTCCAGCGGTATCACCGGGTGGGCAACGTAATACTTGGAACCCAGCAGCCCTGATTCCTCCAGCGTGACGGCCAGGAACAGGATCGAGCGCTTGGGGGGCGTGGGGGCCTTGCGGAAGGCCTCGGCAATTTCGAGAATCCCGGCGACGCCGGTCGCGTTGTCCACGGCGCCGTTGTAGATGTTGTCGCCCCCGTTCTCGGCAGACGCTTCGCCAGCATGCGTGCCCAGATGATCCCAGTGGGCCATGTAGATGATGGCTTCGTCCGGGGTTTCGCTGCCCGGCAGCAGGCCGATCACGTTGCGCGAGGTCTTTTCGATGCTGCTGCTTTTCAGGTCGAATGAGACCTTGGCGTCCATCGGGACCGGCTTGAAGCCGCGCTTGTTGGCAGCGACGCGCAGCCTGGACAGATCCAGCCCGGCGCCTGTGAACAGAGTCTTGGCGGCATCGCCGGTAATCCAACCCTGCGCAGGCAGGCGCGGTACGGGATCGTCCTTGGCGGGTAGGTCGTACTGGGGCCCGGACCAGGAATTCTTCACCACGTCCCAGCCGTAGGACGCGCCTTCGGTATCGTGGATGATCAGCGCGGCGGCGGCGCCCCTGCGCGCTGCCTCGTCGAACTTGTATGTCCAGCGGCCGTAATAGGTCATGCGCTTGCCATCGAACATCTTGGCATCGTGCACGTGGAAGCCGGGATCATTGACCAGCATCACCACGGTCTTGCCCTTCACGTCCAGGCCGGCGTAGTCGTTCCAGTCCTGTTCCGGGGCGTCCACGCCGTAACCGACGAATACCAGCTGGCTGTCTTTCACGCTGATGTCAGCCTGGCCTGTGCGTGTGCCGATCACCATGTCGGTGCCGAACTTCAGCTCCTGAGGCTTGCCGGCCACGTCGAGCTTGAGCGACGTCGACTCGTCGGCCGTGGTTTCCACCATCGGCACGGTCTGGAACCAATCGCTGCCATTGCCGGGCTGCAGGCCGATACGGGCGAACTGGGTCTTGATGTAGTCGATCGATGCATCTTCGCCGGGTGTACCCGGGCCACGTCCACCGAACGCATCCGATGCAAGCGTCTTGACGTGCTCCTCGAAGTCCCCGGCATCGATGGCTGCGGAGAATTCATGGGCGCTGGTCGCCGCCATTTCGGCTGCAGGCGCTTGCGCCCCGGCATCGGTCGTGGAGGTGTCGTTGCTGCGAGGGCTACAGGCGCAAAGCACCAGCAGGGCGAGCGGAAGGATGGCAAGACGCATCATGGAACTCCAGTTCGAGTCCCCTGATTCTAACCATGATACCTATCCATGCTGGCGGCTACGTGCTGTGCAGGACTCAGTCCTTCGGCGGCGTGTTGCCATCGAAGCGCACCGCGGTCGCGCCGCGCAGGCTGCCAATGCGGGCGCTGGAATGCACGTAGAGCTTCACTTCACGCTCGAACACCAGCGGCCCTTCGACCACGGCATCGGGGCCGATCACGATCCGCGGGATTTTCTGCTTGCCAATCCGGAAGCTCCAGCCCTTGTTGGGTTTCTCGACATGGATGCCGCCCTTCACGTGCGATCCAACGCCCACGGTGATGTCGCCATTGACGGTTACGATGCCGCCACCCAGGTCGGTGTCGACCACGCCGATGGCGCCATTCACGGTTTCGATGCCGCGCGACACCTTGCCGCCGCGGTCGACGAAGATCCCGCCGTTGACAGTCTCGATGTTGCCGTCGATCTGCGCGCGTTCACCCATGCGGATGCTGCCATTGACCGTGCTCAGCGAGCGGGACTGGATATCGTCGTCGGCACGGATGCTGCCGTTCACGGTCTCCGCCGCCTCGATATGGGCGCCCGCTTCGATGCGGATACTGCCGTTGACGGTACTCAGGTCGCCATACGCCTGGCCGGCTTCGGCGGTGATGCTGCCGTTGACCTTGTCGATATCCTGACCATGGCCCTGCGCAGCAGGATCATGGGTGGCGGCGGTGCCAGACAGGGCGGCGGTACCCGACAGAGCAAAAAGGGCGGCGAACAAAAGGGAACGGTTCATGCGGAACTCCGTGGCGTGATGCAGGCTGTGATGCGGCCAGCGCGGGTTTGGTTTACATGCATGTCGACATGATGTCGGAGTGCCGTGTGTTGGCAGGCCTTCGCTACAATCGCCCCAAGTCTGCACCAAGCCCGCCACCGGGCATCGCCCATCCGTCATGGAGCTTCTGTGTCCAATCCCGTTCCTGCCCGCCCCAAGCCTGTCGTCCTGCTGATCCTGGACGGTTGGGGGCATCGCGAGGAAACCCAGGACAACGCCCTGGCACTGGCTGAACTGCCGAACTGGCGCAACTTGCTGGCCACCTGCCCGCATACGCTGGTGCATACCGAAGGTCGCCATGTCGGCCTGCCGGACGGGCAGATGGGTAATTCCGAGGTCGGCCACATGAATCTCGGTGCTGGCCGCATCGTCTACCAGGACCTGACCCGGATCGATGCCGCGATCGAGGATGGCAGCTTCTTCGCCAATGACGAGTTGCGTGCAGCGTGTGCAGCAGCCAAGCAATCCGGCGGCACCTTGCATGTGATGGGCCTGCTGTCGCCTGGCGGTGTGCATAGCCATCAAGCACATATTTTCGCGATGCTCGAACTCGCTCGTCGCGAAGGTGTGCCGCGCGTCGCGGTGCATGCGTTCCTGGACGGTCGCGATACCCCGCCACGGTCGGCCGAAGCCAGCCTGCGGGCGCTTCAGGCGGCTTGCGACAAGGCCGGCAACGCACATATCGCCACGGTCGGCGGACGCTATTACGCAATGGATCGCGACCAGCGCTGGGAGCGCGTTCGGCGCGGCTGGGACGCGATTGTCGATGCCAAGAGCGAGCAGCATGCAGGCGATGCGCTGGCAGCGCTGCGCGAGGCTTATGCGCGTGGTGAGAATGATGAATTCGTGGCGCCATCTGTTATCGAGAACGGCGTACTTGCTGGCGCGCAGCCAATGCGCGATGGCGATGCGGTGGTGTTCATGAATTTTCGTGCTGATCGCGCCCGCCAGCTGACCGCGGCGTTCGTGGATCCGGCGTTCGCGGGCTTCGATGCGCGGCGCCCGGTGTTGTCGCGTTTCGTGTGCCTGACCGAATACGACGCCAAGCTACCGGCGCCGGTTGCATTCTCCCCTGACGACCTGCGCCAGACCTATGGCGAAATCCTGGCTGATGCCGGCTTGACCCAGTTGCGCATCGCCGAGACCGAAAAATACGCGCACGTCACCTTCTTCTTCAGCGGCGGTCGCGAGGATCCGTTCCCCGGCGAATCGCGGATCCTGATCCCGAGCCCGCAGGTTGCGACCTACGACCTGCAGCCGGAAATGAGCTGCCCGGAACTGACCGCCAAACTCGTCGAAGCGATCGAACAGCAGCGCTTCGATGCCATCGTCTGCAACATCGCCAATCCGGACATGGTTGGCCACAGCGGCATCCTTGAGGCGGCGATCCTGGCCGCGCAGGCGGTGGATGTGGCGATCGGCAAGATCACCGAGGCCGTGCGGCATGTCGGCGGTGCGCTACTGGTTACCGCCGACCACGGCAACCTGGAGCTCATGCGCGACCAGATCACCGGCCAGCCGCATACCGCGCATACGGTCGGGCCGGTGCCGCTGGTTTATGTAGGCGAACGTAAGGTGCAGCTGCGCGATGGTGGCGCACTACGCGATATCGCCCCTACGCTGCTCGATCTGCTCGGTCTGCCGCAACCCGCGCCGATGAGCGGTCGCAGCCTGCTGTTGCCGATGTGATGCAACGCGTCGTCGCAGCGTTGGTACTGGCATTGGCATTCGTGGCCGGCGCGCATGCGCAGGCCGTACAGGATCGGCACGATGCCGAGCGCAAGCTGCAAGTCGTGCGCAGCGAACTGAAGTCGGTGGCCACGGAGCGGCGCAAGCTGGAAGGCCAGCGTGGCGATGCCAGCCGCAAATTGCGCCAGGCCGACGAACAGGTTGGTGGCGTGCAGCGTGCGCTGCGCGAAGCCGAGACCAGCCTCCAGCGCGACACTGCCAGCCTTCAGAAGCTGCAGGCCGAACGCATCAAGGGCAATACAGAACTCGATGGCAAGCGCGAGGAACTGGCGCGACTGCTGCGCGCGGCGCAGGTCGCGGGCGACGAAGCGCCACTGAAGGCGTTGCTCGCGCAGGATCGTATCGCCGATGCCGAACGCGCATTGACCTACCAGGGCTACCTGCAACGCGGCCAGGCCCAGCGCATCCGCGCGTTGACCGCGGAGCTGCTACGGATCGACGCGCTGGAGCAGGAGATCACCGATCGCCAAGTGGCGCTGGATCGTGACCGTAAGCAGCAGCAGACAACGTTGTCCGAGCTGGAGCAGGCACGCAAGCAACGCGCCGGCGTACTGGCCGGGCTCGATGAGCAATACAAGGATCGCGCCGGACGTGAGCATGCCTTGGGGCGCGATGCCAAGGCCCTGCAGAACCTGCTTGCGCAACTGCGCGCCGCGGCGGCGCGTGCGGCGCGTGAAGCCAAGGCCGAAGCCGCGCGGCAGGCAGCGGCCGGCAACCGACGCACGACGGCGCCTGAAAAGCGAATTGCCAGTGCGCCTGCATTGCGTGTCGGTGGATTGGGTTGGCCGGTGACGGGGAATTTGTTGGCGGCCTACGGCGGCAAGCTGCCGGATGGTCGCCGCAGCGACGGCGTGCTGGTGGCGGCACCGGCCGGAACCACGGTGAAGGCGGTGGCCGATGGCCAGGTGGTGTTCGCCGACTGGATGACTGGTTACGGCATGATCCTGATCATCGACCATGGCAACGGCTACATGAGCCTGTACGCGCACAACGATGGCCTGCTGCGTGATGCCGGCGACATGGTCAAGCGTGGCGATGCAGTGGCCAGCGTCGGCAAGTCGGGTGGCCAGGAACTGCCTGCGCTCTACTTTGAATTGCGTCGCAACGGCGAACCGGTCGATCCGCGCGGTTGGTTGCAGCATCAGTAATGTGCAGGCGCGCCCAAAGCACACACACACGACACATGGTTGCCTGCATCATGTCCCAAAGCATGGCAAATAATCGCGATGCGAGGAACCACGTCCGGGCCTGCTGGTCGAACGCCAGAACACCAGAACCACGATGAACCACTGGAGCGAAACATGCGAAACCGCTTTTCTGTCCTGTTGGTAGACATCGTCATCGCCGCCGCACTGTGCGCCGCGCCATTACACGTGCTGGCGCAGGTCGCTGCGCCGGAAGTATCCCGGCCGGGAGCATCGCCGCAAGAAGCATCCCCGCAAGAAGCGTCCCAAAAGACCGACGAAGTCGCCGCCAGCGACGATCCCGATGCGGTGCGCATCAAGGCCGCCAAGGTGCCGCTGGACGAGATCCGTCGCTACGTAATGGTCTACAACGCGATCAAGCAGGCCTATGTCGATCCGGTCGACGATCATGCGTTGATGCAATCGGCGGTGCGCGGCTTGCTGCTGGACCTCGATCCACACAGCGCCTACCTGCAGAAAGCCGACGCGGAGGACTTCAACGAGTTCACCCGTGGCGCTTACGACGGCGTCGGCCTGGAGCTGCAACAGCTGCCTGAAGGCGGCTTGCGGATCATCGCGCCGTTGGACGACAGCCCGGCTGACCGCGCCGGACTGCGCAGTGGCGACTGGATCATCAGCCTCGACGGCAAGATGCTGGCACCAGGCGACGCCGACAGTTCGGCCCCGCTGCGTGGCGTCGCCGGAACCAAGATCGTGCTCGAGGTGGTGCGTGAAGGCACGCCCAAGCCATTCAAGGTGACCCTTGTGCGCGAAACCATCCGCACCAGCAGCGTGCGTTCGAAGATGCTTGAACCCGGCTTCGGCTACGTGCGCCTGAGCAGCTTCCAGGCAGCGACAGCGACGGATTTCGTGCATGCACTGGACACCCTGCAGAAGCCGGGCCTGTTGCGCGGCTTGCTGATCGACATGCGCAGCAATCCAGGCGGCTTGCTGGTCGGCGCGGTGCAGATCGCCGATGAATTGCTGGATTCCGGTGGCATCGTCAGTACCCGTGGCCGCGAGGCGATCGGCAACACTCGTTTCGACGCCACCCCGGGCGACCTCCTGAAGGGTGCGCCGATCGTGCTGCTGGTCGATGCTGGCTCCGCCAGTGCCGCCGAGGTATTGGCTGGCGCACTGCACGACAACAAGCGCGCGACTGTTGTAGGCAGTCGCACCTTCGGCAAGGGCTCGGTGCAGACCTTGCTGCCGCTGGACAATGGCGACTCGGTCAAACTCACCACCGCGCGTTATTACACGCCAAGCGGACACTCGATCCAGGCGCTGGGCATCGTCCCCGACATCGTGCTCAAGCCTGAAGGCGGCGGCAAGGCTGCTCGCCCGGTCAGTGAAGCGGCATTGCCACGCCACCTGCAGGGTGAAGAGGCCGAGGTGTTCGAAGGCGACAACGCTGGCGATGTATTGCCCGGGCAGGCGCCGATTGCCGCCGCCCTGGTGGAATTGAAGAAGCTGGCTGGCGTGGCCGTTGCCCCCCCGCTGCCGGCGAAATCGAAACCGAAGGTGGGCGCGAAAACTCAGTAGCCGCGGCTATGCCGCAGGCGGCGTGCGATCGCCGCCCGGGTCAACAGGGCGAACACGATGCCGAACAGGAAGCCGGCGATATGTGCCGGCCATGCCACTGCGCCGAGTGCCGGGCCGCTATATGCGAATACGACCTGCAGCAGTGCCCACAGCCCGATCAGCAGCGATGCCGGTACCCGCACGAATTCAAGGAACAGCCCCAACGGCAACACCACGCCCAGCCGCGCCCCCGGGAACAGCGCAAGATAGGCCCCGATCACCGCCGACACCGCGCCGCTGGCGCCGATGATCACCCGGTCGGGGGCTTCGATGGCCAGCACCGCCGCCAGATTGGCCGCCGCGCCGCCGACCAGGAACAAAGCCAGGAACCGCCATCCACCCATGACGCGTTCCGCGGGCAAGCCGAAGATCAGCAGGAATACCAGGTTGCCGAGCAGGTGGAGCCAGTCGGCATGCAGGAACAGGGCAGAGAACAGGCGCAGGACACTGCCATCGGCCATTGCCTCGCGCCATGCATCGACCGTGTCCAGACCGCCGGACAGCACGCCCCAGTCCAGTGGAGTGCCTTCGCGCAATGCCGGTTCGCGCATCGCAGCCAGGACGTAAGCGAGCCAAAGCGCGGCGAACAGCAGGGGCGTTGCCCAGCGGATCGTGGCTTTCCTGCGGTTGTCGATGCCGACGAACATGAGCTCTACTGTACTCGTAGCGTATTCATGATTAAATGTTAGCGACAGGTTAATATGCCGCCCAGATATCTCGCATACGGCGCAGTATGTTTGGGGATGCCTGCTCACGGCAGGGTCCCGGCAGCGGCGTTGGAATTCATGTGATCGTGATTTGCACCAGATACCCACAACAACAACCCACTCCCTGCAGCTTAGTGTTTCCGGAGAAGATCCAAATGAAGACCAATTCCCGTAGTTTTCGCGTTACCGCGCTGGCGCTTGCCGTCCTCGGCACGCTGGCCGCTAGCCAGGCCAGTGCCTCCGGCTTCCAGCTCCGCGAGAACAGCGCCAAGGCACTCGGCCGCGCCGGTGCCGGCAGCGCCGTCGCCAAGGACGCCGCCGTGGTGTCCAACAATCCTGCTGCAATGGCCCAGTTCGACAAGCTGACCATGCAGTCGGACCTGACCGTGATCGACCTCAACGCCAAGTTCACCGGCAGCTCCTGCACCCCGGTCAGCGCCACGGTATGCGTGCCGATCGGTGGCGGTAACGGTGGCGATCCGGGTGCCCCCACCCTGGTGCCGGCCATGGCCGTGGTGATTCCGCTCAGCGGCAGCCTCGAGCGCCTGACCGTCGGTGCCAGCATCAGTGCGCCGTTTGGCCTGTCCACCGAGTACGATCCGACCTGGGTCGGCCGCTACAACGCCACCAAGTCTGAAGTGAAGACCCCCGCGTTGACCCTGTCGGCCGCATACAAGGTCACCCCGACCTTCTCGCTGGGTGTCGGCTTCATCTACCAGCGCACCGAAGTGACCTTGGCCAACGGGGTCGACTTCGGTCGCCTGCTTGCCGCAGCCGGCGTCCCGGGGGGCACCATCGGTAACCCGGTGACCGATGGTTCGGTTTCGATCACGGGTGCCGACAACGGCACTGGCTGGGTCGCGGGCATGCAGTTCACCCCGAACGATCAGTTCAGCATCGGCTACTCGCATCGTTCCGAGATCACCCACAATATCAAGGGCCAAGCCGACTTCACGGTGCCGGCTGCATTCCTCGGCGCACAGCCGGGGTTCCGGGCCGTCGCCGCGGCCTATGCGCAGTTGCCTGCCAATGATCCGCGTCGCGCCGCAATTCCGCAGCTGCTGGTGTTGGGCAACGGCTTTTCCGATACGGGCGGCAATGCCAAGCTGACCACGCCAAGCATCGATACTGTCAGTGTGCAGTACAACGCCAGCAACGTGCTGCGTCTCTACGGAGACATCCAGCGTACCGGCTGGACCTCGCTGCCTTCGGTGGTGATCGATTTCGTGAATCCCTATCAGCCCGACAGCGCCGAGCCGTTCAACTGGAAGAACACCATGTTCTACAGCGTCGGCGTGGAATACGACCTCAACGAGGCGTTCACCATTCGCGGCGGCATCGCCAAGGACGAGTCACCGACCAACAACATCGACCGTACTCCGCGCCTGCCCGACAACAATCGCCAGCTGTATTCAGTTGGCTTCAGCTGGCATGCCAGCGAGCACATTTCGATCGATGCGGCGTATCAGAAGATCACCATCGACAAGCCGAACGTGAATATCCTGTCGTCGAGTGGTTCGCGCCTGACCGGCTCGTTCGATGGCAGCGCCAACCTGTACTCGGTGGGTGCCAGCTACAAGTTCTGATCCAACGTGACACGAACAAGAAAAAGCCCCACGAAAGCGGGGCTTTTTTGTTGGGTGCTGAACGCCCGTTGGCCTTAATCACCCAATGTCAGCAACGACGCATTCCCACCCGCGGCGGTGGTGTTGATGGTGACCGTCTTTTCCGTCGCGAAACGCGGCAGGTAATGCGGGCCGCCAGCCTTGGGGCCAGTGCCGGACAGGCCCTGGCCACCGAACGGCTGCACCCCGACCACCGCGCCGATCTGGTTGCGGTTGACGTAGATGTTGCCGACCTTGGTGCGGCTGACGATGCGTTCGATGGTGGCGTCGATACGCGAATGGATGCCCAGGGTCAGGCCGTAGCCGGTGCTGTTGATGGCGTCGATCACTGCGTCCAGCGCCTCGGCCTTCCAGCGGATTACATGCAGGGCCGGGCCAAAGTTCTCCCGATGCAGTTGCGACAGCGAGTGCAGTTCCCAGGCACGTGGGGCAAAAAACGTGCCGTGGGTGGTCTCGGGGCCGAGCGGGGTCATGGCGATCAGCTGTGCTTCGGATGCCATGCGCTCGGCATGCGCGTCCAGCATGCGCAGCGCATCGTCGTCGATGACCGGACCGATGTCAGTGGAGGGTAGGCCGGGATTGCCAACGGACAGTTCCGCCATCGCGCCGGTCAGCATGTGGATGACCTTGTCGGCGATGTCGTCCTGCACCAGCAGCACGCGCGCCGCGGAGCATCGCTGCCCGGCGGAGGTGAACGCCGAGCCCATCACGTCCTTGACCACTTGTTCGGGTAGCGAGGATGAATCCGCGATCATCGCGTTTTGGCCGCCGGTCTCCGCGATCAGCGTACCGATCGCGCCATCACGCGCGGCCAGGGCGCGGTTGATCGCCAGTGCGGTCGCGTTGGAGCCGGTGAACACCACACCGGTGACGCGTGGGTCCGCTGTCAGTGCCGCGCCGACGGTTGCGCCATCGCCGGGCACGAACTGCAGCACGTTCGTCGGGATGCCGGCTTCGTGCATCAGCTTGACTGCCGCGTGGCCAATCAGGCTGGTCTGTTCCGCAGGCTTGGCGATGACGCTATTGCCGGCGGCGAGCGCCACCGCAACCTGGCCGATGAAGATCGCCAGCGGGAAGTTCCATGGGCTGATGCATACGAAGACGCCACGCCCTGACAGTTGCAGGGAATTCGTTTCCCCGGTGGGTCCGGGCAGGACCATCGGCACGAAATGTTCGCGCGCCTGCAACGCGTAATAGCGCATGAAGTCCACCGCCTCGCGCACTTCGGCGATGCCGTCGGCCAGGGTCTTGCCGGCTTCCTTGGTGCACATCGCCATGTAGGCCGGCATACGCGCCTCCAGTAGGTCGGCGGCATGCTCCAGGACCGCCGCGCGACTGCTGGCGGGCGTCGCATTCCATGCTGGCTGTGCGGCGACCGCATTGGCCAGCGCGCGTTCGACCGTGGCGCTGTCGGCGGCCTGCCAATGGCCGACGACCTCACGGCGGTCAGCTGGATTGGTGACGGCGATTTTTTCGCCAGCGGAGGTTGCGCCCGGTACCAGTGGCGCCGAGGTCCAGCTGCCGGCACCGGCATTGTTGAGGGCGGCTGCGAGCTCCCGCAGCTGGTCGTCGTTGGCGAGGTTGATACCCATGGAATTGTCTCGGTCCTGGCCTTGGCTGCGGTACAGATTGACCGGCAGCGGGATGCGGGGGTGCGGGATTGGATTGAATGCGGCCACTGCCTGGACCGGATCGCGGATCAGGTCCTCGATCGCCACGTTTTCATCGGTGATACGGTTGACGAAGCTGGAGTTGGCACCGTTTTCCAGCAGCCTGCGGACCAGGTACGGCAACAGATCCTCGTGGCTGCCCACCGGCGCGTACACGCGACAGGCGACATCAAGTCGCTCCGCTGGAATGACTTCGGCATACAGGTCGTCGCCCATGCCGTGCAATTTCTGGAATTCGAAGTCACGGCGACCTCGAATGCTGCGTGCCATCCGGTGCACGCTGGCGATCGTCTGCGCGTTGTGGGTGGCGAACATCGGATAGATCGCATCGCCGGCATCGAGCATTCTGCGCGCATTTGCCAGGTACGACACGTCGGTGTTCTGCTTGCGTGTGAAGAGCGGATAGCCAGCCTGGCCATCGACCTGCGCGCGCTTGATCTCGGCGTCCCAGTACGCGCCCTTGACCAGGCGCACCGGGATCCGGCGACCGATCCTGCGTGCAAGATCGGCGAGATAGTCGATGACCTGGGGGGCGCGCTTCTGGTAGGCCTGGACCGCAAGCCCATAGCCATTCCAGCCGGCCAGTAAGACATCGGAAATCGTCGCTTCGATCAGATCCAGCGACAACTCCAGACGTTCGGTTTCCTCGGCATCGATGGTGAAGCCGATCCCGTATTGTTTGGCCAGCTGGGCCAGCTCAAGCACCCGCGGCGCGAGTTCGGCCATGATCCGCGCGTGCTTGGCGTGTTCGTAGCGCGGGTGCAATGCCGACAACTTCACGGAAATGCTGGGAGCCGCGAATACATCGCCGCTGGTGAACGAGCCGCCCGGACCGCTGCGGCCAATCGCATGGATCGCGCCGCGGTAGGCCTCCTGATAGCGCAGCGCATCGGCGGTGGTCACAGCGCCTTCGCCGAGCATGTCGAATGAATAGCGATAAGCACGGCCGTCGCCCCTGCGCGCGCGCGCCAGGGCTTCGGCAATCGTGCGGCCCAGCACGAACTGGTGGCCCATGATCTTCATCGCCTGGCGCACCGCCAGCCGGATCACTGGCTCACCCGCACGTCCGACCAGGCGCTGGAAAGCGCCGTTTACATCGCGTTTGGTGTCATCGGCGAGGTCGACGAGCTTGCCGGTCAGCATCAGTCCCCAGGTCGAGGCGTTGACCAGCACTGAGTCCGATTGCCCGAGGTGGCGTTTCCAGTTGGCATCGCCCAGCTTGTCGCGGATCAACGCATCGGCGGTGGCCGGGTCCGGGATGCGCAACAGGGCTTCGGCCACGCACATCAGCAGCACGCCTTCCTCGCTGCCCAGGTCGTACTGGCGCATGAAGGCCTCGACAGCGCCCTGGCTGCGGGCACGCGCGCGCACCCGGCGCACCAGGTCGGCTGCGGTGGCCTGGGCGGCCTCGCGTTCGGCCTCTGGCAGGGCGGCCTGCGCCAGCAGCTCGCGCACATGAACGCTTTCGTCGCGAATCCAGCCTGCAGTGATTGCGGCTCGGCTCGCTTCCGGCTTTGCCGCAAGCTCCGGGGCCAGGATCGGCGCTATCGGGGACGCAATTGGCCACGTGCTTGGCGCCGCGCTTGACAATCGGGGGGTCGGGTCAGTGCTCATTACGCCCGCAGGCTGCCGTTGGGGCGCTTAGTGTAGTGCCGTGGATCATGGTCGGCACGCATGCAGGTTGCCGCAATCGGGCCCCGCAGCTACCATTTCATGGATGTACCCGGCCCTTTGCCTGTCCAAAGGCTGGTTGGGGCATGCATGCAACCAGACCAAAGCAAGACACCAGAACAAGACCATGGCGGGGTTTGCGACGAAACGTGCGCGAACCTGCAGACTCAGTATTCAAGGTAGTGGGGCTCGATGTGATGACACCCGGTCGTATCAAACAATGGGCCATGCAAGGCGCGCTGGCCGGCGCATTGGCATTGCCGATGCTGGCGCAGGCTCAATCCGCCGACCCGCACCGCTGGCAACTGAACATGACGCGTGGCGTCACTCCGACCGCGAACGCCGCCTACGATGCGCACATGTTCGTGCTGTGGGCGTGCGTGGCGATCGGCATCATCGTGTTCGGCGTGATGGCCTATGCGATGTTCACGTTCCGCAAGTCCAAGGGTGCAGTTCCTGCGCAATTCACCCACAACACCACCGCCGAGGTTATCTGGACGGTGGTGCCGGTGCTGATCCTGATCGCACTGGCGTTCCCGGCAACGAGCGGCCTGATGCGCATGTATGACACCAGCGAATCCGAGATGTCGGTCAAGGTCACCGGCTACCAGTGGGTGTGGAAGTACGAATACATGGGTCAGGACGTGGAGTTCACCAGCCGTCTGGATCGCAAGAGCGACGAGGTTCGCCAGAGCGGCGTGGATGCACGCACCGCCAACCTCCCGCATTACCTGCTGGATGTCGACAATCCGCTGGTATTGCCGGTCGGCACCAAGGTCCGGTTTGTCATTACCGCAGACGACGTGATCCATTCGTGGTGGGTGCCGGCACTGGGTTGGAAGCAGGATGCAATCCCGGGCATCGTCAACGAGGCATGGGCCAAGATTGAAACCCCCGGGATCTACCGCGGCCAATGCGCGGAGCTGTGCGGCAAGGACCATGGCTTCATGCCGATCGTTGTCAAGGCCGTGAGCAAGGCCGAGTTCAAGAGTTGGCTGGCTGCCGAACAGGCCAAGCGGACACCTGCGCCCGCCGTGGAAGCTGCGCCTGCCGCCGCACCAGTTGAACCAGCCCCGGCTGCTGTCGAACCCGCCGCGGTCAGCACCGCCCCGAAGACCGAGCAGACCCCGGCTGACGCCGCGGCTGCCGGTTGATCCAAGCATCGATTACCGAGGTTCAGGACATGGCTTACGCCGCGCACCACGACGAGCACGACGACCACGCGCACAAGCAGGGTTTCATCGACCGCTGGTTCTTCTCCACGAACCACAAGGACATCGGCACGCTGTACCTGGTGTTCAGCTTCATCATGTTCATCATCGGCGCCGCGTTCTCGGTGATCATTCGCTCCGAGCTGGCGGAACCCGGTCTGCAATTCGTCGATCCGGAATTCTTCAACCAGATGACCACCATGCACGCGCTGGTGATGATCTTCGGCGGGATCATGCCGGCCTTCGTCGGCCTGGCCAACTGGATGGTGCCGCTGCAGATCGGCGCGCCGGACATGGCGCTGCCGCGCATGAACAACTGGTCGTTCTGGATCCTGCCATTCGCCTTCACGCTGCTGCTGTCGACCCTGTTCATGAATGGTGGTGGGCCCGCCGGCGGCTGGACCATGTATCCACCGCTTTCGCTGCAGGGCGGAAACAGCCTGGCGTTCGTGATCTTCGCCATCCACATGATGGGCATCAGCTCGATCATGGGCGCGATCAACATCATCGCCACCATCCTCAACATGCGCGCCCCGGGCGTGGACCTGCTGAAGATGCCGATCTTCTGCTGGACCTGGCTGATCACCGCGTTCCTGTTGATCGCGGTGATGCCGGTGCTGGCGGGCGCAGTAACCATGCTGCTGACCGACAAGTACTTCGCCACCAGCTTCTTCAACGCGGCTGGTGGCGGCGACCCGGTGATGTACCAGCACATCTTCTGGTTCTTCGGGCATCCGGAGGTCTACATCATGATCCTGCCGGCGTTCGGCATCACCAGCGAGATCATCCCGACCTTCAGCCGCAAGCCGCTGTTCGGCTACCAGGCGATGGTCTACGCCACGGCCGCAATCGCCTTCCTCAGCTTCATCGTGTGGGCCCACCACATGTTCACCGTGGGCATGCCGCTGGGCGGCGAAATCTACTTCATGTTCGCCACCATGCTGATCTCGGTGCCGACCGGGGTGAAGGTGTTCAACTGGATCAGCACCATGTGGCGGGGCTCGTTGACCTTCGAGGCGCCGATGCTGTGGTCGGTGGCGTTCGTGATCCTGTTCACCATCGGTGGCTTCTCTGGGTTGATGCTGGCGATCGTGCCGGCCGACTTCCAGTACCAGGACACCTACTTCGTGGTCGCCCACTTCCACTACGTGCTGGTGACCGGCGCGCTGTTTTCGATCATCGCCGCGGTCTATTACTGGTGGCCGAAGTGGACCGGGCGCATGTACAGCCAGACCTGGGCGAAGGTCCACTTCTGGTGGTCGGTCGTCTTCGTCAACGTGCTGTTCTTCCCGCAGCACTTCCTGGGTCTGGCCGGCATGCCGCGTCGCATCCCGGATTACAACGTGGTGTTCGCGGACTGGAACATGGTCAGCTCGATCGGCGCGTTCGGCATGTTCGTCACCCCGTTCCTGATGTTCGGCATCCTGTACTGGTCGCTCAAGCACGGTCCGAAGGCCGAGGCGCGGGCATGGGAAGGCGCACGTGGGCTGGAATGGACCGTGCCGTCGCCGGCGCCGCACCACACCTTCACCACCCCGCCGGTCATTCGTGATGGCGATCTTGCCCATGGCGACGTCACCCATTGACCGAATAGTGCCGTGACCAATACCCACCAGGACAATCCATCCACGATGCAAGTTGAGCGTGCCCGTCGCGGCGCACGGCGCACGGCATGGTTGCTGGCCGGGATTGTCGTGGCCTTGTATGTGGGATTCATGCTGCTCGGAGCGCTGGGCAAATGAGTGCCGGTCGGCAGCTGGGTGTTGGCAAGATGATCGGCGTGGCGCTGGCTGCGTTTGGATTCGCCTTCACATTGGTGCCGCTGTACCGGGTCGCCTGTCAGAAAGTCTTCGGCGTTCGCCTGGAGCAGGGGCCTGCACAAGTCCGTGCGGATGTCGTGTCCAAGCAGGAGCGCTGGGTCACCATCGAGTTCGATGGTGGGGTCAATTCCAAGTTGCCCTGGCATTTCAAGCCGGAGCAAGCCACGTTGAGGGTGCAGCCTGGTCGTCAGTACGAGGCGCTGTACTTCGCCAGCAACGATAGCGACCGTGCGATCGTTGGTAATGCTGTCCCATCGCTTGCGCCGGCGCGCGCGTCGGGTTATTTCAGCAAGACCGAGTGCTTCTGCTTCACCGCGCAGACCCTGCAGGCAGGGGAGTCGCGTGACATGCCATTACGCTTCATCGTCAATCCGGATCTGCCTGCCGACGTGAAGATAATTACCCTGTCGTATACGTTCTACAAGAATGACGCCCTGACCGCTGCACTGCATTCCGCCAAGGGCGATGCGGGCAACGCCAAAGCCGACGTGGCCCGCGCAGCACCCTGATCCCACACGATTTCCACACGATTCGTCCCAGACATCGAAGCACCGGAAGAGACACCACCATGGCAAATGCCCACGCCGATACCGCCGATCACCACGGAAGTGACGCCGACGTTTACTACATCCCGCATGGCAGCCGCTGGCCGGTATTCGCCTCCGTCGCGCTGTTCACTACCATGGTGGGATTCGGCAGCTGGTTGAATGAAATCAGCTGGGGCCGGACGGTGTTCTTCGTTGGTCTGGCCGCCTTGCTGGCGATCCTGTTCAAGTGGTTCGGCGACGTCATCCGCGAGTCGCTGGCCGGCCGCTACAACAAGCAGGTCGATACTTCGTTCCGGATGGGCATGGTGTGGTTCATCTTTTCCGAGGTGATGTTCTTCGCCGCGTTCTTCGGCGCACTGTTCTATGCGCGCCAGTTCGCCTTGCCGTGGCTCAACGGCGAGGGCGACGGCATGGCGACGCACAGCGTGCTGTGGTCGAACTTCGCCGGCGGCTGGCCAAGTAATGGCCCGGGTGCGGTAGGTGGTCACTACCAGACCGTTCCGGCCTGGGGTCTGCCACTGCTGAATACGCTGATCCTGTTGACGTCGGGCATGACCGTCACGATTGCCCATCACGCCCTGAAAGAGAACAAGCGCGGCGTCCTGATGCTGTTCCTGGGCCTGACCGTACTGCTGGGCTGCCTGTTCCTGTACTTCCAGGCGACCGAGTACATCCACGCCTACCACGTGCTGAACCTGACCTTGGGCTCGGGCATCTACGGTTCAACCTTCTTCATGTTGACCGGTTTCCACGGCGCGCACGTGACCCTTGGCACCATCATGCTGGCGGTGATGTGGCTGCGTTGCGCACGTGGGCATTTCACCAAGGACAACCATTTCGCGTTCGAGGCAGTGGCCTGGTATTGGCACTTCGTGGACGTGGTGTGGTTAGGCCTGTTCCTCTTCGTCTATGTCCTCTGATTCGGCTTCCTGGACTCGGGCTGGCGTTGTTGCAGAGGCGCGCGCAAATGCTCATTGACGCGTCAGTCAACTCCGCTTTGCGCGCTTGCTGCGCCTAGCCAGCGCATCGTCCAGATTGCCAATACGGGGTTCCCGGAACACCAGATACTCGCGGACTATTTGCGTAGTGCCGGACAGGAAAAGAAAAATGACCGGCAATGCCGGCCTTCGCGATTGAAACCCGATCGATGTTGCGTCAGCCGGGATTGCTGCCGATGCCATGGGGGGTGATCCAGCCCATCCAGATGGCCAAGGTCACGAACAGGATCAGTGCCACCGACAACGCGATGCGCTTGGTCAATGAATTCACGGTGCGCTTGGTCTGGCCCTTGTCGACCAGCATGTAGTACAGGCCGGCGCCGAGGTTCCACAGAATGAGAATCAGGACACCGACGATGAGCAGGGTTTTCAGCGAATCGTTCATGGACATTTCCGCGATGCGGACCCGATGTGGCGTGTGCCCATTATGGCAGCCGTGAGTCGTCCCCGGCGTTTTGGAATGGTCATCGGCTGGGTGCTCGCCGTTGCAACCATCGTGTTGTTTGCATGGCTGGGCCGTTGGCAGCTCGACCGCATGCACGAAAAGCAGGCGAAGCTCGACGCTGCCGTGCAGGCACTGAAGCCGCAGTCGGTGCAACCGCTGCTGCTGGCCTCCAGCACGGCGCGTGCGCAAGCCTACGACTGGGCGATGGGCAGCGGTGCCATGGCCAATGCCACGCTATGGCTGGACAACCAGATCCAGGATGGCAAGCCCGGCCTGCGCATGTACTGCGTGCTGCTGCCGGATGATGGGGTGCAGGCGCTGTTGCTGGATGCAGGCTGGTGGCCGCTGGACGGCAAGCGCGACATGCCGGTGTTCGGTTGCCCGGTCGGTAGAGCACAACTGGTGCGCGGACTGCTGGCGCCACCGCCTTCCAGCGGGCTGCTGCATGGCGATGCGATGGCCGCGTCAGGTCCGCATCGTTGGCTGGCGACGCGCATCGACCCGGTTGCAATCGCAGGCGAGCTGAAACTGTCAGCAGGCATTTCCCCGCGCGTGTTGCGACTGGATCCCGCACGCAACAAGGATGATGCCGGGGTCATGCTGGTGCCGGGTGTGCGCGACCTGGTGATCCTGCCGAATACGCTGACGCCGGCTCGTCACCTGGGTTACGCGGTGCAATGGTTCGCGTTGGCCTTCACTGTGCTGGTGGTTGCGGTGGTGTTGACGTTGAAAGCATGGAAGTCCCGATGATGATGGGCCAGGATCCCGACAAGGCGCGTAGCCACAATCGCGGCATGCTGATCGCGATCTTCGTGCTGTTCTTCGGCGGCATGCTGGTGGCCGGCTTGCTGCGGTTCTCCGGCTGGCGGCCGGAGGGTTCGAAGAACAATGGCGAAATGCTGCAGCCCTATGGCGACCTGCGGGAATACGCGCCGACGCTTGCGAATGGGGTCGCGTATCGCTGGGTCGACGAGCCGCGCATATGGCGGATCGTGGTCGCGCCTCGCGAATGTGATGGCGCACGCAGTGGCGAGTGCAGAGAACTGCTGCATGAGATCGATACCGTGTGGCGGCTGATGGGCAAGGATGCAGACCGCGTGCATGTGCTGTGGGTGGGTGCTTCGCCGGCAGGTACCGCCATGCCGCGCGAGGTACATGTCGTGCGCGTCGATGCGGTGCTGCCTGCGCAACTGCCACGCGGCAAGCATGCGAATAACAAGGCCAATGCCAATCGCGCGACAGGCCATGACGCGGCCTGGTTGGTGGATCCGAACGGATTCGTGGTCTTGCGCTACGCTCCGGGCTTCGATCCGGGCGACCTGCGCACGGATCTTTCGCGACTGCTGAAGGTGAATTGATCGGCGATGAGTGGCATGACCTCGAATACCTACCAAACACTCCCACGTCCGTCGGTGTACCGGCACTTCCATCGCATTGCATGGCTGGCGGTGGCGCTGGCGGCCTGCGTGATCGTGTTCGGTGCCTTCGTGCGGCTGTCCAATGCCGGCTTGAGCTGCCCGGACTGGCCGACCTGTTACGGCAAGGTGGCATGGCCGACCGCTGCCGGGCAGGTCGTGGACCATGCCGCGATCGCGATCCGTCCAGTCGATCCAAGCAAGGCCTGGCGCGAACAGTTTCATCGCATGATTGCCGGTTCGCTTGGCGTGCTGGTGCTCATCCTGGCCTTGCTGGCCACGCGCAAGCGGCCGCAGGGTTGGCTGCAGGTCATTGGTGCGTCGATGGCAGTCGCATTGGCGATTCCGCTCTATATGCGCGGGCTGCATGGCGCGGCATCCGGGCTGGCCATTGGCGCCGAATTGCTATTGCTGGTCGGCGTGCTGCGCTGGTCGAACACGGATCTCTCCCGCGCCAGCACGCTTACGCTGGCGGTCATCATCTTCCAGGCCCTGCTTGGCATGTGGACGGTGACCTGGCTGCTCAAACCCATCGTGGTGATGGCGCATTTGCTCGGTGGCTTGCTGACGTTCTCCTTGCTGACCTGGATGGCGTGGCGCGCCACCAACCTCCCGATTCGCATTGCCGATGCTCCAAAGCTGCGCATCCTGCTGATCATTGGCATCGTTCTGCTCGCGATCCAGATCGCACTTGGCGGTTGGACCAGCGCGAATTACGCCGCATTGGCTTGTGGTCCGGAATATCCGAAATGTGCCGGCGCGTGGTGGCCCGTAACTGATTTCCGCGAAGGCTTCGTGCTCTGGCGTGGCATTGGCGTCGACTACGAAGGCGGTGTGCTCGACAACGCGGCGCGCATCGCGATCCAGCAAGCACATCGGTTGATGGCGATACTGGTATTCGGCCACTTGCTGGCGGTGTCCCTGCGCATGCTGCGCAATCCTGGCCTGCGTGGGTGGGGTGGTCTGTTGCTGGGCCTGCTGCTGACTCAAGTCGGCCTTGGCATCGCCAATGTGATGCTTTCGTTGCCACTGCAGGTGGCGGTTGCGCACAACGCGGGTGCGACCGCATTGCTGTTCGTGCTGGTGACCTTGCTGGCGCGCGTGCGGGCGCCGGACTGACGCCATGGCCAACGCAAGCCCAAATGTAAGCCCCAACCCAAGCGTGATCCGCCATTACTGGAGCCTGACCAAACCGCGCGTGGTCGCGCTGATCGTGTTCACTGCGGTGATCGGCATGTTCCTGGCGGTGCCCGGATTGCCGCCGCTGCGCGAATCCGTGCTCGGCACGCTCGGTATCTGGCTGGCTGCAGCCAGCGCGGCGGCGATCAACCAGATCCTGGATGCGCGGATCGACGCCAACATGGCACGCACTTCATGGCGGCCGCTGGTGTCCGGGACACTGACAGTGCGACAGGCGCTGGTCTTCGCGCTGGTGCTAGCGACCGCTTCGATGCTGGTGCTGGTGCTGGGCGTCAACCAGATCACCGCCTGGCTGACCTTCGCCTCGCTGATCGGTTATGCGGTGGTCTATACGAAGTTCCTGAAGCGGGCGACGCCGCAGAACATCGTGATCGGCGGCATTGCCGGCGCGGCGCCGCCGCTGCTGGGCTGGGCCGCGGTCACCAACATGCAGGGCCCGCATGATTGGGAATACGCGCTACTGCTGGTGCTGATCATCTTTGTGTGGACGCCGCCACATTTCTGGGCGCTGGCGATCTTCCGTCGCGCCGATTACGCACGCGCGCTGGTGCCGATGCTGCCGGTCACCCATGGCGTGAGTTACACGCGCTGGCAGATCCTGCTGTACACGGTTCTGCTGGTGGTCGCCACCGTGTTGCCGTGGGCGACAATGATGAGCGGTAACTTCTATCTCGCCGGCGCGCTGGTGCTGGACGCAGGCTTCCTCTGGTATGCGTGGAAGCTGCTGGATCCACCGGATGAATTCTTCGCGATGCGCACCTTCAAGTATTCGATCATCTACCTGATGGCGCTGTTCGCGTTCCTGCTGCTCGACCACTGGTTGTTGCCGTTCCTGCAGCCTGCGGCTGGCGTGGGGTTCGTGCCGGCTGGCTAATGCAGGATCTGTTCGCAGCGCAGGCGATAGGCACGCGCACGGAGCTCGGCCCGCAGGCATGTGTGCTGCACGGATTTGCATTGCCAGTTGTGCCTGCGCTGCTTGCCGACATCGAACATATCCAGCAATCGGCGCCATTCCGCCAACTGGTCACGCCGGGCGGCCGCAGCATGTCGGTGGCGATGACCAATTGCGGGCCATTCGGTTGGTGCAGCGACCGCCGCGGCTATCGTTATGATCCGCGCGACCCGGATAGCGGACGAGCATGGCCGCCGATGTCCACGGCGTTTCTGCAACTGGCCGCCGATGCCGCGGATGCGGCCGGCTTTCCCGGCTACGTGCCGGATGCCTGCCTGGTCAATCGCTATACGCCGGGCACGCGCCTGACTTTGCACCAGGATCGCGACGAGGACGACCGCGTCGCGCCGATCGTGTCGGTCTCTCTCGGCCTGCTGGCCACATTCCTGTTTGGCGGATTCGCCCGTGGCGACAAGACGCTGCGGGTGCCGCTCGCGCATGGCGACATAGTGGTGTGGGGCGGCGTGGATCGCATGCGCTTCCATGGCGTGCTGCCGGTGAAGGATGGCACGCATGAACTACTGGGCACCCGGCGGATCAACCTGACCTTTCGCAAGGTGAAATGAACGCAGCGCAGCCAGATGAATCGCAAGATCCGGAGTGTGTGCACCGGCGCGCCTCGCTAGAGTGGCGTCAGATCACCACGGTGACATCGCAATGAGCGCCAAGACGAAGCCCGATCCTTCCACCGATGTATTGAAGCGGCATGCCGCATTGGTGGAGGAAGCGTGCAGGCGAATCGAAGCCGCGCTACAGGCGCCATCGCTGGACGAGCTCGCCAGCACCGCATGTCTCAGTCCGCATCATTTCCATCGCGTGTTCAAGGCCGTCATCGGGTTGACCCCCAAGGCCTATGCCGACGCCCATCGCGCGAATGCAGTGCGCGCGCGGCTGGCAACCGGAAGCGGCAGCGTGACCGATGCGATTTTCGATGCCGGCTACAACGCCAACAGCCGCTTCTACGAACAGGCCGACGCCATGCTCGGCATGCAACCGCGTCAGTACCGCGCGGGCGGCATGGATGCACGGATCATGTTCGCAGTCGGGCAATGTTCGCTGGGTGCGATCCTGGTTGCGTGCAGCGACAAGGGCGTGTGTGCGATCGCGCTGGGCGACGATGCGGATGCGTTGCTGCACGAACTGCAGGATCGCTTTCCATGCGCGGAACTGGTTGGTGGCGATACCGCCTTCGAACGACTCGTCGCACGCGTGGTGGGACTGATAGAAGTACCTAATATCGGAATCGACTTGCCTCTGGACGTGCGCGGCACCGCGTTCCAGCAACGCGTGTGGCAGGCGCTCCGACAAATCCCGGCTGGCCAGACCGCCAGCTATGCCCAGATCGCCGAAGCCATTGGATCGCCACGTTCGGTGCGCGCGGTGGCGGCTGCGTGCGCCGCGAACACGCTGGCAGTGGCGATTCCCTGCCATCGCGTGGTGCGCAGTGACGGGGCACTTTCAGGCTATCGCTGGGGCGTGGCGCGCAAGCGCGAGCTGCTGGAACGTGAGGCGCAGCTCAGGAATCCGGATTCGCCGCAAACCCGCGCCTGAGCCGTCATGTAGCGTCGCCAGGAATCTATGCAGCCCGTGCTTGCCTCTTCAGGGCGAAGCGAACACGCTTGCTGCATCGTTTCCAGGCGTCCGTGCATGGATCTTCCGCATCTCCCTGCGATCCCGTTGCGTATTCTCGGGACTGGTGAATACGTCCCTTCGCAGCGTATTGAATCCACGTCGTTCGACCAACGTTGGGCCAAGCCGACAGGCTGGACGCAACGCCACGTCGGCATCGCCTATCGCCAGTTTGCCGGTCCGGACGAACCCGCTTCGTGGATGGCCGCGCAAGCGGCGCAGGCGGCATTGCAGCGTGCCGGCCTGCAGGCGGCGGACATGGACGCGATCATCGGCGTGTCCGGGGTGCCGGAGCAGGCCATCCCGTGTACCGCCGCCCTGGTGCAGCGCCAGCTGGGACTGCAGGGTAGCGGGATTCCCGCATTCGACATCAATGCAACCTGCCTGGGCTTCCTGGTGGCGCTGGACCTGGTGGCGTCGGCGATTGCAACCGGACGCTATAAACGCGTCTTGCTGGTCGCCGGCGAAATTGCGTCCGCAGGACTGAACTGGGACGACACCGATACCGCGGCGCTGTTTGGCGACGGCGGTGCTGCCGTGGTGCTGGCGCAAGCCGATGCAGGCGAGGCGTCATGCCTGCTTGGAACGCACATGGAAACCCATTGCGAGGGCGCCGACTTCTGCCAGATCCGGGCCGGCGGAACCCGGGTGCGGTTCGAGGACGATGTCCAGATACACGCCGCCGCGTCCCGGTTCGAGATGTCGGGGCGGGCCACCTATCGTCTCGCCGCGCAACGGCTGCCGGCATTCCTGGATCGATTGTTTGCCAACGCCGGCATCGGCCTGGAGCAGCTTGACCGGATCATCCCGCACCAGGCCAGCGTTAAGGCGTTGGATCATCTACAGGTCGCGCTTGGAATTCCGGCGGACAGATTGGTGCGGATCCTGCAGACCCATGGCAACCAGATGGCCGCCTCAATCCCGTTGGCACTACACCACGCGATCAAACACGGCGAGCTGCAGCGTGGCGAGTTGTTCGCGATGCTCGGTTCCGGCGCTGGCCTGTCGTTCGCCGGTGCAGTGATGCGTTACTGAGATGGCGCGGATCCTGGTGACCGGTGCGTCCGGTTTCATCGGTGCACATGTTGCACGGCGGTTGGCGACCGATGGCCACCGGGTCGTGGCGACCGGGCGTGATGCGGCCAGGATGCGCACGCTGGATGGCGTGGTTGCCTGCGTGATGCCCGCAGACCTGGCAGACGATCCGCTGGATGCTGTGCTTGCAGGCTGCGATGTAGTGGTTCATTGTGCGGCGCTGTCATCGCCTTGGGGGCATGTTGAAGCGTTCCGCAAGGCCAATGTCGTGGGCACCGAACGCCTGCTGGATGCGGCGCGGCGCCAGTGCGTGCGCCGCTTCGTGCACATGGGCTCGCCCAGCATCTATTTCCGTTTCCGGGACCAGTTCGACGTGGGCGAGGACTTCCAGCCGCCACGACACTGGATCACCGAGTACGCGCGCAGCAAATGGGATTCCGAATGCCGGGTGCGCGACGCGTCTGACGGCCAGCTGCAGACTGTCATCCTGCGGCCACGCGCAGTATTCGGCGAGGGCGACCGCGCGATCCTGCCGCGCCTGCTGGCATTGGCCGCGCGTGGCTGGTTCCCGCTGGTCGATGCTGGCCGCGCATTGATCGACGTCACCCACGTCGACAACCTGGCCGGGCTGGTGGCGCATTGCGTGGACGCCGATTTGCTCGGCAACGGGCGCGCCTACAACGTCAGCAATGGCACCCCGATCCGCGTGCGTGAATTGCTGGAGCAACTGTTTGATGCATTGGGACTGCACCCAAGGCTCGTCCCCTTGCCGCGCATGCCGGTGCTGGCAATCGCGGCGTTCTCGGAACGCTTGGCGCACCTGCGCAAAGGTTGCCCGGAACCGCGCCTGACACGCTACGGTGTCGGCGTGATCGGCTACTCGCAGACCTTGGACATCAGCCGTGCAACGCGCGAACTGCAGTACGCGCCGAGCATGGGGATTGATGCCGGCCTGGCTCGCTACGCGCGATGGTGGAAGACCCATGACCACGCTTGAGTGGCGGCTGTACGAAGCCGGGTATTGCACGCATCCGGAATTGGCCACGCGGCGTGGTGCGTCGCTGACGCCTTGCCAGTTTCCTGCATTGGTGGCTTTGCTGCGGCATCCCGAGCACGGTTATTTGCTGTTCGACACCGGTTATTCGGTACATTTCCTCGCGGCCACGACGCCATTCCCCGAACGCCTTTATCGATGGGCAACGCCGGTGCATCTGCAGCCCGCGCAATCGCTTGCAGCGCAACTCAAGGTGGACGGTATCGATCCTTCCGAAATTGGTTGGGTAGTGATCTCGCACATGCACGGCGACCATGTCGGCGGGCTGGCCGATTTTCCCGAGGCGCGCATGGCTTGCGCGCGCGAGGCCTGGCAAGACCTGCACACGCGTTCGAGATTCGGTGCGTTGCGAAAGGGACTGTTGCCGCGTTTGCTCGACGCGCGCGAAGCAGCGAACCTGCGCTGGTTCGAGGACTGCGAGCGCATGTCGCTGGAGGCTCCGTTCGACGGCTTCGATGATGCCTATGACCTGTTCGGCGATGGCAGCGCGTTGCTGGTTGCATTGCCGGGGCATGCGGCAGGCCACTTCGGCCTGTTGTTCCACGATGCGCACGGTCCGGTGTTTTTGATCGCCGACGCCAGCTGGTCCAGCCAATCGATCCGCGATAACACACCGCCTCCAGTGCTTGTCACCGCCTGGCTTGGCGACACCGACGCCTATCGCGCGACGCTGGCCAAATTGCATGTCCTGCAGTGCAGTGCGCCCCACGTGCGCATCGTGCCGGCGCATTGCCGCGAATGGCGGCCTCGCGTGGAAGCCGCACCATGAGCCGCACGGTGCTCATCCTTGGCGGACGTGCGCCCGCGGCACTGGAGCATGCGCGCCGCTTTCATGCGCGTGGCTGGCGGGTGCATGTGGCCGACAGCATCCCGTGCCGACTTACTGGCTGGTCAAGTGCAGTGACCGCCAGCCATGCCTTGCCGCCGCCGCGTTTCGATCCGCGCGGATTCGTCGTCGAGCTCGGGCGCATCGTGCGCGACCAGTGCATCGACTTGTTGCTGCCGACGTGTGAGGAAGTGTTCCATCTCGCGCGCCATCGCGCCGCCTTGCCACGTGAGTTGCATGTGGTGGCCGATGACTTCGACCGGTTACGCGCGCTGCACAGCAAATGGGAATTCGCCGGTCTTGCACGCACGCATGGCATGCCGGTGCCGGACAGCGCACTGATCCACACGTTGGCCGAAGCGCGTGCGTGGGCAGGTGGCCGTGGGGTGGTGCTGAAGCCGGAATACTCGCGCTTTGGCGTACACGTGCGCCTGTATCCGGCCGGCATTCCCGAGGATGCGCCCGAGCTCGCGTCCCTGGGTGCATGGGTGGTGCAGGCATTCGTCGCAGGCGACGAGCTGTGCTCCTACGCCATTGCCGAAGGCGGACGCTTGCTGGCGCATATGACGTATCGCCCGGCCTATCGGTTGAGTCGCAGTTCGAGTTACTACTTCGATCCTGTCGAGAACCCGGGTATTGGTGATGCAGTGGCCCGGCTGGTGCGCGGCATCGGCTACAGCGGCCAGATTTCATTCGATTGGATCGTCGGCAGTGATGACCGTGCAGTGGCACTGGAATGCAATCCGCGTGCTACCAGTGGCCTGCATCTGTTCGCACCGTATGTCGATGTACCGGCGGCGTTGCTGGGCGATATCGATGTAAATGGCGAACGCGACGCGTACGAAACAAGCCATGGGCGCGCACGCATGATCGTGCCGGTGATGCTGGCCGCTGGCCTGTCAGGCGCGTTGCGTTCGGGCCGGCTCGCGCAGTGGCGTGCAGACTGGAAGCGCGCCGACGATGTGATTTCGATTGCTGGTGATCGCGCGCCACAGGTGGGCGCAATGGCTGATCTCGCGTCGTATGTTCGGCTGGCCATGCAGCGTCGTTGTAGCGTGCGCGAGGCCGCAACGCGTGACATCGAATGGGATGGCGAAACGCTGCCGCCGGTGTCGCCGTGAATGCTGCCGACAATATCGATCCGGGCGACTTCGCGCTGCGTGCCGGCGCGTTCGCCGAACTCCATGCAGGGCAGGCGACCCAGGCATGGATCGCAAATGTGCATGCGCGGGTGGTGACATTGCAGACCGGCGCCGGCCCGCTGCCGGTGACCGTGCATGACGGGCAGACGGGTGATGGCTGGATCTGCTCGCCGCGCACGACCTATGCCGATTGTGCCGGTGAAGAAGCGGAGCGTTATCTGCCGCGCGCATTGGCGCCATTGGGCCGCATGCTGCCAGGCTTGCTTGGCAATGTGATCGCATGCGCGGGTCTGGATCGCGCCGCGTCGATCAACAATTGGCTGCTGTCGACCAACCTGTACCCGGCGCTCGACCTCGTGGCACTGCCGGAGCTGTTGGACGAAGCCGTTGCGCGCTGGCCGCGGCATGGGCTGTGGTTCCGTTCGCTCAATGCGTGCGATACCCCCAACTGGTTAATCGCGCTGCGCGAACGTGGCTGCCTGCCGGTCGCTACCCGGCAGGTCTATCTGTACGACCGCTTCGCAGCGTTGTCGGCGCGGCATGGCAACCTTCGGCACGACTTGGCGATGTTGCGCAAGACGCCGCTGCGGCATGCCGCGAATGACAGCATCGGCGATGCCGATTACCTGCGCATCGCCGAACTCTATGCACTGCTTTACATCGAAAAATATTCACGCGCCAACCCGATCTATGGCGAAGATTTCCTGCGTGCGTGGCATCGCGCAGGCCTGCTTGAATTCGAGGGATTCCGCCAGGCTGATGGCCGCTTGTCGGCAGTAGTGGGGCTGTTCCGCCAGGCAGATATCGCCACTGCACCGATCGTCGGTTACGACACCCACCAGCCCCGCCGAGCGGGCCTGTACCGATTGGCGACGGCCTGCGCCTATCGCCGTTGCATGGAACGCGGTTGGCGGTTGAACTTCAGCGCCGGTGCTGCCAGCTTCAAGCGCCTGCGTGGCGGTCAACCGGCGATCGAATACAGCATGGTGTTCGCGTGCCACCTGCCCAGGCGCACCCGCGCCGCGCTCAGGATGTTGTCCGCGGCGACGTGCCGGATCGGTGCGCCGCTATTGCGCAGGTTCGCGCTATGACCGACTGGCATCCAGCCTTGCACGGGCATTGGCATGCCGTGGCGCTGGCACGCGACATTGCCCGTCGCCCGGTTGCCGTGTCCCTGCTCGGCGTGCATCTCGCACTTGCGCGCACCGACGCGGGCGAATGGATCGCGCTGGAAGATCGCTGCCCGCATCGGCAAGCACCGCTCTCTGCGGGCTGTGTGGATGGCGAGAAAATTTCCTGTCCTTACCACGGCTGGTCGTTCGATCACAGCGGGCGACTGTGCGCGGTGCCCGGCTTGCCGGACGAAGCGGCGTTGCCCAAGGTTGGCGTTCGCGCGTTCGCCGCATGCGAGCGCGATGGGATCATCTGGGTACGTCCCGGCGATGCCGGCGAAGTGCAACCGAATGCGTTGGTCGAACTTGCCGATGCATCTACCCGGCGGCTGTCGTGGCGCACGCGCTTGCAAGCCAACGTGGTGGACGCGATGGAGAACATGCTGGACCCGGTGCATACGCATTTCGTGCATCCCGGGTTGGTGCGCCGCGAAGGCCGCCGGGCCTCGGTCACGGCCACCTACACCGCCAATCGCGATGGCTTCCAGGTTGATTTCGAATCCGATGCGCCGCAGTCCGGCCTTCTGTACCGATTGTTCGAATCCAGGCGCACGCTGGAGCGTGCGCATTTCGCCACGCCAGGCAGCATCCGGCTGGAATACGGCTATGCCAATGGCAGCCGCATCACGTTCGACCTGCACTTCACGCCGATAACCACCGAAGAAACCGATGTGTTCGCCTGCGTGCACGTGGCCGGGCGCTGGGCACCGGCCTGGGCCGTGCGCCTGTTGGCGGGCCCGTTGCTGCGCCGGGTAGTCGAACAGGACGCGCGCATCCTGAAATTGCAGGCCGACAATCGTCGGCGCTTCGGCCCACGCCAAGGCGCATCGACATCACTGGACATCGTGCGCCCGGCAATTGAGCACTTTTGGTCCTTCGGAGCACTCCCGGATGGCGATGAGCAGCGCGTCGTCGAAATGCGGCTGTAGGGCTCAGTTCAGCAGGTACTGCTGCCAGAACAGCATCGTCGCCGCATTGAAGTAATCGTTGTTGGCTTTCTTGCGGAAGCCGTGGCCCTCGTCGGCGAACAGCACGTACCAGACTGGCTGGCCGTTGCCACGTACTGCCTTGACGATCTGCTCGGCTTCCGACATCGGGACCCACGGGTCATTGCGGCCCTGCGCCACGAACAGCGGCACCTTGATCGTGGCCACGTTGTTGAGCGGCGAGATGCGCTCGAACACGGCGTTCATCGCCCGGTCGCGCTGGTCGTCGTATTCCGCGCGGCGCAGGTCGCGTCGGCAGCTCTCGGTATTTTTCAGGACGCTGGTGAAATTCGAGATACCGTACAGCTCCGCGCCGGCACGGATGCGGTCGCTGTAATGGGTCAGGCTGGCCAGCGTCATGTAACCGCCATAGCTGCCGCCGATCACGCCGACGCGACTGGCATCGAGGTCCGGCTGGGTGGCGATCCAGTCAAGCAGCGCGCCGATGTCCTTGACCGAGTCCTCGCGCTTGGCGGCGTTGTCCAATGACAGGTAGGTCTTGCCGTATCCCGATGAGCCGCGCACGTTGGGCACCAGCACGGCGACGCCAAGCTCGTTGGTCGTGATCTGGATATCAGTAGTGAAGACGGGCAAGGCCTGGCCCTCCGGGCCGCCGTGGATCCTGATGACCACCGGGTATTTGCCGTTCTTGGCCGGTGTTGCAGGTTTGTAGAAGAACGCGGGAATGGTGCGCTGCGCGCCATTGACCTTGTCGAAGGTTGGATAGCGGATCAGTGTCGGCGCCACGAATTTCGAGGCGTCCATTCCGCCAACTTCGCTGGCAGTCCAGCGGGTCGCGGTGGATGCCGCGAGGTCGATCACCTGCACGTCGCTGGGCGAGGTCGCGCTGTTTAGGGTCAGCGCCAGGCGCCCGCCCTCCGGCGAAAACGCCAGCCCGCTGATCACGCCAAGCGGCAACGCGGGTAGTTTGATTTCTCGATGCGAAGGCAGTGCCAGCACGTGCAACTTGCTGATGCCGTCTTCATTGCTGACGAAGGCCACGTGTTGGCCATTATCGGTGATCGAAAACTCTTCCACGTTCCACGGAATATTGGCGGTCAGGACTTCGAATTTGCCAGTTGCAGGATCGTGGAAGCGCAGCGTCTTGAATTCCTGCGGCTTGCCTTGCAGCGGTTCATCCGAGACGAAATAGACCGCCTTGCCGTCCGGCGCGAAGGTGAAGCCGCCGAACGCGGCCTTGCCGCCATCGATCGGGAACAAGGTGAGCTTGCCGCTGGCGACGTCGACCACGCTGGGATAAGACTCGGCGGCAGACACGTCCTTCATCACCAGCAACTGTGATCCATCCGGCGAGAAATCCGTCGCGCTCCAACTGCCACTGGCAGTCACCAGCACGCGTGCCTTGCCAGTGCGGGTATCGCGTACCCAGACATCGTGATCGGTGCCGTTGCGCGCGGTGCTGGTGTAGGCCATCAAGCCGCCGTCGCGGCTGAGGGTGGTGTCGCCGTTCTGGCTGCGGTCACCGTCGGTCAGCAGAGTGGTGGTACGAGTCGCGTTATCGAACCAGTACAACTGGGGAAACCCGTCGCCACCCTTGTCCTTGGCGAACACGAAGCCGTCGCGCCAAGCCTTGGCCGGCGCCGGGGTGATGCCGGCCACGGGTTCCGGGTAGAACGTGAGCTGCTCGCGCATGCCCAGCGGGTGGCAGACGCGGTGTACCTGCGCGGTCTCGGCAAAACGCGTACTGATCAGCAGGCATCCGTCGCGGGTCCATCCGGCCAGGTCGGCGCCACGGAAGTTCTGGTAGCGGTTGAGCTGGTCGAGCAAGGTCGCAGGGATTGCCGGGATGTTCTCGCTGGTGCGGTTGCCAACTGTTTCCCGCTTTATGTCAGATTGCGCGATGGCGGGCAGGGCGGTTGCGAGCGCAAGCACGAGTGCAGTGCGAAGGACGATGCGATGCGACATGCGGGGCTTACCAAGCCAGATGGAAGATGCAGCTTAGCGCGACGCGCAATCCATGCGCGGGCCAGATGTCACGCCTGATCAGGGTCGCAACCGGGCCTGCAGCAAGTCGCGCATTTCCTGTTTGTCTGCTTCATCCAGCGTGCCCTCACGATGTTGCTGTTGAAGTTCATCCACGCGTTGTTGCAGTAGCTGCTTTTCGAGTTGGGCGATGGCATCGATGAACTCGATGCGTTGCGCTGATTCTTCACCAGGTAGGGTTTGTGCCGCCAGTTTCTGCAGTGCCGGTGCTTCATCACGTTCGTTGAAATGTTCGAGCAGGGCGCCGGTGCTGATTTCGGGCCTCTCGCGCACCAGCAGTATGATTTCCGACAGCAGGTCGATGCCGGGTTGGCGCAACGCGGCAAAGCGGTACGGCGGCTGCAGTTCCAGCGCCAATGCCGGTTGATGCAGTAGGCGCAGGATCGCGCTGCGGACCAGGCTGGGCTTCTGGCTGCTACTCGCGGAAGCGCGATGTGCACGCTGTGTCGGCACATGCGTCTGTGGCGCACTGCCACGCGCGCCGACGCCGGTCAGTTCGGTCAGTCGTTGCTGCATCAGGTCGCCGAAGGCGCCATCGGGAATTTGCGCCAGCAGCGGCTTGCAGCGCTCAGCAAGGCGCGCCTTGCCGTCCAGGCTGGACAGGTTCACGTCGCTCGACAGCGAGTTGTAGAAGAACTCCGACAGCGGCATGGCTTCGCGCAGGCGCGTATCGAAGCCGTCCAAGCCTTCCTTGCGCACGATCGAATCCGGATCCTCGCCATCGGGCAGGAACAGGAAATAGCCTTGGCGACCGTCCTTCATGCGCGGCAACACGGATTCGAGCGCCTTCCACGCAGCGGCGCGGCCAGCGCGGTCGCCATCGAAGCAGAAATACACATCCGGCGCGTTGCGGAACAACAGCTCGGCGTGGTCTGGCGTGGTCGCGGTACCAAGCGTCGCCACGGCCTGGCTGACGCCGAACTGGGCCAGCGCCACGACATCCATGTAACCCTCGACCACCACGAGCCTTTCCAGCTTCGGATTGGCCTGTTTCGCTTGCCACAAGCCGTACAGTTCGCGGCCCTTGTGGAACAGCGGAGTTTCCGGGGAGTTGAGGTACTTCGGCGAGTCCTCTGGATCGATGATGCGGCCACCGAACGCGATCACGCGCCCGCGGCGATCATGGATCGGGAACATCAGCCGGTCGCGGAATTTGTCGTAGACGTTGCCACGATCGTTCTTCGAGAACATGCCGCCGCGTTCCAGCAGTTGCATGCGCCGCGGGTCGGTGCCGAGCGCATCGCGCAATGCCGAGAATCCATCGGGCGCATAACCGATCGCATAGTGCTCGACGATGCTGGCATCGATGCCGCGACCCTCGACATAGGCACGCGCCTTGTCGCTGGCCGTCAATTGCGCGCGGAAGAATCCAGCGGATGCATCGAGCACCGAATAGATGTCGCGGGTATCAGGATCGGCGTTGCGTTGCTGGGTATCGCGCGGGATTTCCATGCCGACACGCTTGGCCAGCTCATCGACCGCGTCGAGGAACTCCAGGCGGTCGTAATTCATCACGAAACTGATCGCGGTGCCGTGCGCGCCGCAGCCGAAGCAGTGATAGAACTGCTTGGTCGGCGACACCGTGAACGATGCCGACCGTTCGTCGTGGAACGGGCAGCGCGCCGCGAATTCCTTGCCCTGGCGTTTCAGTGGGACACGCGCCTGGATCACCTCGACGATGTCGGTGCGGGCGAGCAGATCGTCGATGAAGGCGTCGGGGATGCGGGCCATGCGCGCAATACTATTACTGAGAGCGGCCGCGGCGCGGTCAGTGGATCGCGCTGTCGAACTGCGCGGCGAGCGCGTGCAGGGCCGTGCCAGTCACGCGCTGGCCGGTCCATTCGTCCATGCCGCGGGCGCCGAGGCTGCGGTAGAAGTCGATGGCGGGGGTGTTCCAGTCCAGTACCGACCATTCAAAGCGGCCGCAGTCGCGCTCGACCGCGAGCTTGGCCAGGAATGCCATCAGCACCCGGCCGATGCCCTTGCCGCGATACGTCGGGCGCACGAACAGGTCTTCCAGGTACAGGCCGCGACGGCCCAGGAAGGTCGAATAGTTGTGGAAGAACAGCGCGAATCCGGCCGGCATGCCCTCGACCTCGGCGATCACCACTTCGGCGCCGGGCGTTTCGCCGAACAGCGATTCAGCGAGGCTATCGGCATCGGTTAGGACTTCGTGCGGCAGGTTCTCGTAGTCGGCCAGTTCGCGAATGAAGGCCAACACCAGCGCCGCGTCGCCGCGGCGGGCGAAGTGCAGTTTCACGCAGGGCTGCACAGTTGAGATGAGGGCAGACGCCATTGGCTTAGCCAGCCAGCTTCTGTTTGACCAGCTTCGACACCAGGCCCATGTCGGCTTGGCCGGCCAGCGCCGGCTTGAGCACGCCCATCAGTTTGCCAATGTCGGCGGCGCCGGCAGCACCGGTCTGGGCCATCGCGGTATCGATCGCGGCCAGGATGGCGGCTTCGTCCATTTTTTCGGGCAGGTAGGTTCCGATCACGCCGAGCTCGTAGCGTTCGATGATGGCCAGGTCCTCGCGCGCGGCGGCTTCGAACTGGGTGATCGAGTCCTTGCGCTGCTTGACCATTTTTTCCAGCACGGCCAACACCAGCGGATCGGTCATCTCGATGCGCTCATCGACTTCCTTTTGCTTGATCCCGGCCAGCATCAGGCGGATCACGCCCAGGCGATTCTTCTCGCCAGACTTCATCGCGGTCTTCATGTCGTCGGTGAGTTGGGCCTTGAGGCTCATCGTGTGCTCCGGATAGTTTCGTGGGGGTTTTGCTGGAATATCCGCAAGAAAATATCCCTCGAGGAATTCCTGAAAGACTGGAAACGCAAAAAGCCGGCGACGCTTGCGCGTGCCGGCTTCAAGCACAAGCAAACTGCGCTCAGTACAGGCGCTGGCGCTTGGTGACGTCGCGCGAGGTACGGCGCGATTGACGCTTCACCGCAGCAGCGGCTTTGCGCTTGCGCTCCTGGGTCGGCTTCTCGTAGAACTCGCGCTTGCGGGTCTCGGCCAGTACGCCGGCCTTCTCGCAGGTGCGCTTGAAGCGACGCAGGGCAAATTCAAATGGTTCGTTTTCGCGGACTTTGACGCTTGGCATCGTGGAATCTCTGTTCTGGGATCTGCCCGAACGCACCGGGCGAGCCGTGGATGATAGCAGCGGGGTCTGATCCGTTGCAAGATACGGGCATGAAAGTGCTTGGAATCGAGTCCTCCTGCGACGAAACCGGGGTTGCTGTCTACGACACCGCCATTGGCGGTGCGGCTGGGTTGCGCGCGCATGCGCTGTACAGCCAGATCGCCCTGCATGCCGAATACGGCGGGGTGGTGCCGGAACTGGCCAGCCGAGATCATGTGCGCAAGCTGCTGCCACTGATCCGGCAGACCCTGGCCGAGGCCGGGCTGGGCGTGGATGAGCTGGACGGTGTGGCCTATACGGCCGGACCGGGCTTGGTCGGGGCGTTGCTGGTCGGCGCCGGGGTGGCGCGCTCGCTGGCATGGGCGCTGGACCTGCCGGCGATCGGCGTGCACCACATGGAAGGCCACCTACTGGCACCTCTGATGGAGGACGACCCTCCCGATGCGCCGTTCGTGGCCCTGCTGGTCTCCGGCGGCCACACACAGCTGGTGGCAGTGGACACCATCGGCAGCTATCGACTGCTCGGCGAAACCCTGGACGATGCCGCTGGCGAGGCTTTCGACAAGACCGCAAAACTCATGGGCCTGCCGTATCCGGGTGGGCCGCAGCTGGCGCGCCTGGCCGAAACCGGCACGCCGGGCGTGTTCAAGTTCTCGCGACCGATGACCAAGCGGCCGGGGCTGGATTTCAGTTTCAGCGGGCTGAAAACGCAGGTGCTGCTGGCCTGGCGTGATTCCGACAAGTCCGACACAACCCGCGCCGACATCGCCCGCGGGTTCGAGGATGCGGTGGTGGATACGCTGGCGATCAAATGCGAACGCGCGCTGGACGCGGCTGGCTGCAATACCTTGGTGGTAGCCGGTGGCGTGGGCGCCAACAAGCGCCTGCGCGAGCGCCTCCACGCAATGGCGGCCCAGCGTGGCGGCCGCGCCTGCTTCCCACGTCCGGCGCTGTGCACCGACAACGGCGCGATGATCGCGTTCGCCGGCGCGTTGCGGCTTGAGGCCGGCCAGCATGACGATGCCGTGGTGCATGTCACTCCGCGTTGGGACATGGCGACGCTGCCGGCGTTGTGATTTTTGTTTTTCGCGGGCTGATGCGGCGCCTACCGCCGGGCACTCGCTACGCGGCTCGAAATGCCGCTACGCGAATACCCGACGGTCTTGCCGCATCACTCATTGTCGATCCCTCGTTTATCCTGTTGCCATGACTGACTACGTCTTCATCGAAGGGCTGCAGATCGACACGCTGATCGGGATCTACGATTGGGAGCGACGGATTCGCCAACCGCTGGTGTTCGATATCGAAATGGCGTTCGACAACCGTGTTCCGGCTGCGGCTGACGACATCGCCCTGACCCTGAACTACAAGGACGTCAGCAAGCGTCTGATCGAATTTGTTTCGCAATCCTCGTTTGGCCTGGTGGAAACATTGGCCGAGCGCTGCGCACAGATCATCCTCGATGAGTTCGAGGTGTCGAAAGTCCGACTCAAGCTCAGCAAGCCCGGTGCAGTGCGCGGTGCGCGTGCGGTAGGCGTGATCATCGAGCGCGCGCGCTGTGGTGAGGACGCGCTGGTCAAGACAAGGCCGACTGACCGCATCCGTTAGAATCCGCGGATGCCGGATTTTCTGCAGGAATTCAGGAACACTTTCGCAGGCGACAGCGCCATGCAGTCTTGGATAGTGCTGGGTGGCCTGTTGCTGCTCGCGCTGCTGGTTGGCTGGCTGAGCCACAAGCTGTTGCCACGGCTTGTGCATCGCATGGTCGAGGCGACCACCACGCATTGGGACGATGCCCTGATCGCACGCGGCGTGTTGCGCCAGGTGTCGCATTTGGCGCCGGTGATCGTGGTGTACCTGGGCATCGCTGCGATCCCGGCCCTGCCTGACGATGCGGTGGGCCTGCTGCGCAAGGTGCTGATCGTACTGATCGTGTTTTTCGTCGCGCGCGGGATCAGCCGGTTCCTGTCGGCGGCAAACGATATTTACGAGCGCCAGTACGACACCCACGGGCGACCGATCAAGGGCTACGTGCAGCTGGGCAAGCTGCTGGTCTTCCTGCTGGCGGCGATCGTGGTGGTCGCAGTGTTGATCGGGCGTTCACCGCTGTTGTTGTTGTCTGGCCTGGGCGCGTTGGGCGCGGTGCTGATGCTGGTGTTCAAGGACACCATCCTGTCGCTGGTTGCCAGCGTGCAGATCGCTTCGAACGATCTGTTGCGCGTCGGCGACTGGATCACGATGCCGTCGCTGGGCGTGGACGGCGATGTCGTCGACATCGCGCTCAACACGGTGCGGGTGCAGAACTTCGACAAGACTATTGTCACGGTGCCGACATATCGGCTGGTCTCGGACAGTTTCATCAACTGGCGCGGGATGAGCGATTCCGGTGGTCGGCGGATCAAGCGGTCATTTTATATCGACCAGGCCTCGGTGCGGTTCCTCGACGAGGAGACACGCGCGCGGCTGTCCGGGTTTGCCTTGCTGGACAAGTACCTGCACCACAAGCACGAGGAGCTGCTGGACTGGAACGGCAAGCTTGGCGACGCCGCGAAACAGCCGGTCAATACCCGGCGTCTGACCAACCTGGGCAGCTTCCGCGCCTACGTCACCGCCTACCTGCAGGCCAATCCGCTGATCACAGCGGACAAGACGCTGATGGTGCGGCAGCTGGCACCAGGGCCGACCGGGTTGCCGATGGAGGTGTACTGCTTTGCCGACACCACGGACTGGGGTGATTACGAAGGCATTCAGGCCGACCTGTTCGACCACCTGTTGGCGATCCTGCCCGAGTTCGGGCTGCGTCTGTTCCAGCAGCCGACTGGTGCGGACCTGGCCGGGGTACTGAAGCGCCCGCAGCCTGCCGGCATTGAAAAGGGGTCAGAGTGAAGTTTCCTGACCAGGATTCACGAGTGAGTTGAGATGGTCGGCAGGTAGTCACTCTGCCCCCTTTTCCATGACCCATTTTCCGAAATCGACAGGCCGCGCCTGGCTCAGCTTGGGCAGCAACATCGCGCCAGAGGCCAACCTGCGCGCGGCAATTTCGGCGTTGCATGCGCGATACGACAACGTGGTGGTGTCGGCGTTGTATCGCACGGCTGCGGTCGGATTCGACGGGCCGGATTTCCTCAATGCCGCCGCCGGGATCGACAGCGACCTCGATCCGCAGGCATTGAACGACTGGTTGCATGCGTTGGAGGATGCGTACGGACGCGATCGTAGCGGACCGCGATTCGGCAACCGGCCACTCGATATCGACATCGTGTTCTATGACGACCTGATCCTTGAGGGTTCGGGTCATCTGCAGATCCCGCGCGATGAACTGCGGGATGCTTTCGTGCTCAAGCCACTGGTCGATCTCGCGCCAAGGCTGGTCGACCCGCGCAGCGGCCGTACGCTGGCGCAGCTTTGGAAGGCGCATCCAGAACATGACGATCCGCGCTGGGCGCAGCAGGGCGATACAAGCAGAATTCCGGCCTGACAGGCCTTATTCGACGCGTCATTCCCTACAATCCACGCAACCGCCACCGGAGAACGACCATGGGTAGATTCCAACGCAGCTGGGCACTGACCAAGACCAGTTTCCAGGTGCTCCGTACGGACAAGGAACTGCTGGTGTTCCCGCTGGTTGCGTCGATCGCCGCCATCATGGTCGCAGCGACATTCGTGCTGCCCATGTTCGGCCTTGGACTGTTCGACCACCTCGAAGACGGTCGCCGCTCGATCGAGCTGTATGTGTGGGGCTTCGCCTTCTATCTGGTGCAGTACTTCGTGATTTTCTTCTTCAACTCGGCGCTGGTCGGAGCGGCGATGATCCGCCTGGACGGCGGCGATCCGACTGTCTCGGATGGCCTGCGCATCGCGCGCGGCAAGTGGAAGCAGATCCTGGGCTACGCGGCGATCGCGGCGACGGTCGGCCTGATCCTGCGTGCGTTCGAGGAGCGTGCCGGTTTCCTGGGCCGGATCGTGATCGGTTTCATCGGTGTGGCCTGGACTGCGGCGACCTTCCTGACGGTGCCGGTACTGGTGGCGCGCGAGGTCGGCCCGATCGATGCGGTCAAGGAAAGCGCCAGCCTGCTCAAGCAGACCTGGGGCGAGAACATCATCGGCAACGGTGGCATCGGGCTGGTACTGGGCTTGTTCAACGTCGCGCTGATGCTGGTCGGTGGCGGCATCGTGGTGTTCCTGGCCAGCTAGGGTTTGACCGCATTGGCGGTTGCGATGAGCGTGGGCGTGGTGCTGGCGGTGATCGTGACCGCGCTGGTGCAGTCGGCGCTGTCGGGCATCTATTCGGCTGCCCTGTATCGCTATGCCGTTGCCGGTGACACGCCGCAGGGTTTCGACGGAATGCTGTTGCAGGATGCGTTCCAGCGCAAGATGTGAGCGTCATGCGCTCTCGTGATTCGCGTCGCCAAGTGACTGCGGCGAAGCTAAGTGAGGGTTCAGGACGCCAGCGTGCGTCCGCCATCAACGTGCAGGGTCTGACCGGTCACGTAACTGGCATCGTTCAGTAGCCACGACACGGCGGCAGCGATCTCCTCCGTTGAACCCAGGCGCGGCAGTGGCTGCCGCGCCAGGATCGCGGCCTGCGCGGCTTCATCGGTGTGATGGTCAGGCCACAGGATCGCGCCGGGGGCGATCGCATTGACCCGCACTTCCGGCGCGAGCTCGAGTGCCAGCGATTTGCTCAGCATCAACAGTGCGGCCTTGGCCATGCAATAAATCGGGTGGTCCGCGAGCGGCTTTTCACCGTGGATGTCACCAAGATTGACGATGCCGCCTCGCGCGGCGCGCAGGTGCGGTGCGGCTGCTTGTGCAAGGAAAAATGGCGCACGCGCATTGCTGGCGAACAGATCGTCCCACTGCGCTGGCGTAGCGGTGCCTATTGGCGTGGGATAAAAGCCTGATGCGTTATTGATGAGTGCATCCAGCCGGCCGAAATGTCCCACCGTTTTTGCAACGAGTTCTGGCAAGAGGTCGAACTGGGCCAGGTCGGCTTGCAAGGCGATCGCGCTGTCCGGGCGCGCGACATTCAGCTCCGCCAGCAAGGCATCCATCTCGGTTTTTGATGAGCGGTAGTGCAGTGCGAGGTTGTAGCCATCGGCATGCAGGCGCCGTGCAATCGCCGCACCGATGCGGCGGGCGGCGCCGGTGATCAGTGCGACCTTGATGGATGTTGCGGCGGGCCCGGTCATGGGTGGCGGTATCCTGCGCACTTGTCGAACGCCATTGAATCATGACCACGCCACGTCCATCCATGCCACGACTCGCGCCACAACTCTCGCTACGACAACCAGACGCCGACGCGCTGGCCCACAGCGAGCACCTGCGCGCACGCATCCAGGAACAGATCATCGCTGCCGGCGGCAGCCTGCCGTTCTGGAAATTCATGGAGATGGCGCTGTATGCACCGGGCCTCGGCTACTACAGCGCCGGTGCGATGAAGTTCGGGCCGGCCGGCGATTTCGTGACCGCGCCGGAGCTCTCGCCCTTGTTCGCCGCATGTGTGGCCGATGCGGTGACGCCGGTGTTGCAGCAACTCGGGCCGGATGCGGAGTTTGTCGAGATCGGCGGTGGCAGCGGAGCATTCGCGGAAATCGCATTGGCGAAGTTGTTGGCGAATGACGCACTGCCTGCACGCTACGCGATCCTGGAACCGAGCGCCGACCTGCGAGAACGTCAGCGCGAGCGATTGCATCAGCGCTTGCCGCCATTGCTGTTCGAGCTGGTGGCGTGGCTGGACGGCCCCCCGGATGAGCCGTGGAATGGCGTGCTGTTCGCCAACGAAGTGATCGATGCACTGCCCACGCCACGCTTCGTGATCCGCGATGGCGAGGTGTTCGAGGAACACGTGGCACTGGATGGTGAAGGGAGGTTTGTCCGCTCCGATCGCCCGGCCGACCCGATGCTGGCCGCCGCAGTGCGGCACGTCGAACGCCAGCTGCCGGAGCCTTTCGCCGAGGGCTATCGCAGCGAGGTGTTGGCACAATTGCCCTACTGGTTGCAGGCTGTGATGGGTGGGCTGAAAGATGGCGCGATGCTGTTGATCGACTACGGCTATGCGCGCAGTGAGTACTACCAACCGCAACGCAGTGATGGCACCTTGCGCGCGTTCCGCCAGCATCATCTGGTCGGCGACGTGCACGCATATCCCGGTTTGCAGGACATCACTGCATCGGTGGATTTCACCGCGTTGGCCGAGGCCGGCACCGGCACCGGTTTTGATTTCGTCGGCTACTGCTCACAGGCCAGTTTCCTGATCGGCAATCGACTGCAGGAAAATCTCGCGCTGGCCGAATCGCGTACTGCCGACGATATCGCCCGCCATGCGCTGCGTACGCAGGTCAAGCAACTCACCCTGCCAAACGAGATGGGCGAACGTTTCCAGGCGATCGGCTTCCAGCGTGGCGTTGAACTGGGCGCGGCGTTCCTGGTTGGCGACCTGAGTCATCGGCTGTGAGCCGCCTATCATGAGTGCATCCAAGCGACGTTTCGGCCGCTCGCTCAAGCCGTTCCGGCAGCCGTGGCTATGGGCGGGTTTGTGGGTGCTGGTGATCGCGGCGGTTGTGAGCGGCTCGCTGGTGCCCGCGCATGATCTGCCGAAGGTGCCGGCCGGCTTCGACAAATTCGAGCATTTCGGCGCCTATGCCTTGCTCGCCGCTGGCGCGGTGCAATTGTTCGTGCGCCGTCTGTCGTGGGCCTTCGTGTGCGTGATGCTGGTGCTGATGGGTATCGGCATTGAATATCTGCAGGGACAAATGGGTTTGGGCCGGATGCTGGATCGGCAGGATGCACTGGCAAACACGATAGGTGTGTTGATCGGTTTGGCGACTGCCTTCACGCCATGGCGCGATGCGTTGCTACGGCTGGACCGTCGACTCTGAGCCCGCGGCACCCGATTTAGCGGTGGCAATCGCTACGATCCGTGCGCGGCTGAGGGCTTCGCCAATCGCGGGTCCGCTCAACCCTTCGGCGACATCGCTGCTGCGCACCGTCATCGCGATCTTGTGCAGGCGGCGCAGTTCGTCCGCCTGTGGATAGGCCCGATCAGCAAACCCGGTGCGGCCGCGATTGTCGGCTTCGCACACGGTAGCCAGCTGGTCGATGCGGGCCGGTTTGCGGAAGCCGTCGCAGCGCGCGATCAGCGCGTGCACCGTCGCGGGTTTCAGCTCGTCGAGCCGATGCACGTTGAGGTGTTCGCGACAGGCGATCACCGCCAGTTCGCGATGTTCGGCCGGCACCTTCAGGCGCGTGGAGAGTGCAATCACTGCATCGATGCCGCGTTGTTCGTGCATCACATGGCGTGGCAGTTCGGCGGCTGGAGTGAGTGATTTTCCGAGGTCGTGGCAGAGGGCGGCGAAACCGATCAGATCGTCGCCAGGAGCAAGCGCTGCGGCCATGTCGCAGACCAGTTCGGCGTGCACGCCAGTATCGACTTCCGGGTGGTATTCCGCGCGTTGCGGTACGCCGTACAGCGCATCGACTTCCGGCAGGATTGCGCGCAGCGCTTCGGCATCGCGCAGGCTGCGCAGGAAGGCGGACGGTCGCTTGCTGCGGAGTGCTTTCGCCAGTTCCTGCCAGATGCGTTCCGGGGCCAGGTCGGTCAGTTCGCCTTCGTGCGCGATCTGCCGCATCAGCGCCAATGTTTCCGGTGCGATTGTGAAACCGATCGGTGCGAAGCGGGCCATGAAGCGCGCGGCGCGCAATACCCGCAGTGGATCCTCGACGAAGGCATCGCCAACATGACGCAACACGCGCGCCTGGATGTCGGCCGCGCCGTCGAACGGATCGACCAGACTGCCGTCGGCCGCTTCGGCGATCGCATTGATGGTGAAGTCGCGCCGGCGCAGATCCTCCTCCAGCGTCACTGACGGATCGGCATGCACCACGAAGCCGGTATGGCCGCGCGCCGACTTGCGCTCGGTGCGGGCCAGCGCATATTCCTCGCCGGTATGTGGGTGCAGGAACACCGGGAAGTCGCGGCCGACCTGGCGGAAACCGGCATCGCGCATCTGCTCCATGCTGGCACCCACGACCACGAAGTCGCGGTCGCCGGCCGGCTGATCGAGCAGGCGGTCACGCACCGCGCCACCGACCAGGTAGACCTGTGCATTTTCGGGAAGTTGTGCCGTGGTCATTCGTCGATGATGCCTGACTGGTCGTCTGCGTCAGTGCCGTCGGCGCGATTTCGACGCAGGCTTGTTTGCTGGCGTGGCAGCAGCGGGAGCTGCCGGCTTGGCGGGTTCGGCCTGCGGGCAGGTGAACTGCTTGCGCGGGCCATTGGTACGGCCCAGCAGGCGATCCGACAGGCGCAGCGCATCGCCATTGAGCCGCCAGTCGTACACGGTGCTGAAGGCAAGTACGCGCGCCACATAGTCGCGGGTTTCCATGTAGCTGATGGTCTCGATCCAGAAGTCCGGAGCCATCGTCGGGCGCTGCGACATCCAGCGGTTCAATGGCGCCGGGCCGGCGTTGTAGCCGGCGATCACCTGGTAGGGCTTGCCGCCGTACTTGTCCAGCAGTTGGCGCAGGTAGGCGCTGCCGAGCACGATATTGGTGTCTGCGTCATACAGGCTCTCGCCGCCTTTCCACGGCACGCCGATCTTCGCTGCCACGGCAGCGCCGGTGCCCGGCAGAAGCTGCATCAGGCCACGCGCATCGGCGCTGGAGCGTGCGTTTGGATCGAACACGGACTCGGCGCGGATCTCAGCCGCGATCCAGGCCGGATCCAGGTTGTTGCGCGCGGCCTCGCGGCGGATGCTGGCGTCGTGATGCAGCGGGAAACGCAGCTGGTACAGGCGGATCTCGTCCGGATAGCGCTGGCCACCGACATTGACCAGGCCGAACACGCCGCGGTCGAACCAGCCGTTGTCCTGCGCAACTTCCACTGCGATCCGGCGTTGCGCGTCGTTGAAGCGCGACAGTGCATCGTTCCATTCGCGTACCGCCCAGCCTTTTCGGCCCAGCGAAAACAATTGCAACGCGCGGATCAGACTGTGGTCACGGGCAACCACTGCCTTGTCCATTGCCGTCACCCGTGGCGTCCACGGACACAGCGCGTAGGGCTGTTGCAACCTGTCAGCCGCGAGGAAGCCGTAAAAATCCGCGGCCTGAGCGGCCTGCCGGTACAGCACTTGCGCGCCAGCGGCATCGCCGGTCAATTCACTGGTGCGTGCGGCGAAATATTGCCAACGCGAATCGTCGCGCTGGGCATCGCCCATCTTGCGGACCGCTGCCAGTGCTGACGGCCAGTCGCTGCGCGACATGGCCTCACGTGCCTGCCATTCATGCAGTTTCTCGTCATAGGCCGAAGCCGGCACCGCGGCCAGTCGCCGTGTGGAATCCGGCAGGTAGGACGCCACCGTCCACAACGCGATCTGGTACAGCACGGCGCTGCGCTGGGCTTCGTCGAAACCCAGCGCATCGGCGATGCCGGGCAGCAGGGTTTCGGCGCGGTCTGGTGAAGATTTCGCCAGCTTGGCCAGTGCCGCCGATGCAACCGATCGGCTGCGTGGCGTTTTCGGCCACTGCGCCGCAGAAGCGTCGGGCGCATCGAGGTAGGCGGCGTAGCGATTGGCCAGTATCGCGTCGTTGCCATCCAGTCCATTGGCAATCGCGCGGATCACCCCGGACTGGCCTTCGCCGGCTGCGAGATCGATGCGTTCCCAGCGCAGCGCAGCGGTCAATCCGCCTTGCGTGGCAAGAGTAGCGAAAGGGCCGTCGCAGGCATCCGGTAGCGATCGCCCGCTGCTGCGCCAGACTGCCTGCACGTCGTGCGTCCAGGCCGCATTGGTGCGGCCCAGCGCCATGCGTGCGTTGAGTTGCATGCAGCGCAGGGTGGTGTCGTCGATGTCGTCCTGCCAGTTGGCGAGGAAGGCCTGCCACTCCTGGCGCTTGGCCAGCGCAGCCAGCCACTCATTGCGGAACGTCGTGGCAACCGGTTGCCCGCGGTATTTCGCCAGGAAAGCCGCGCCGCGTTCCACCGGCAAGCTGTCGAAGTCGCGCCGCAAGGCGGTGTACTCCAGCCAGCCGGCCAGTGGATGCGTTGCGTAAGTGGCGCGCGTGGCGTCATCAAGTTGTCCGCGCGCGGCGGCTTCGAACGCACTGCGCAGGCCAGTGTCCGGCATCGCAACCTGAATTTTTGGCGCGAGCGGGGATTGTGCGATGGCGCTGCCGCTGACCAGGCAGGTCGTGCCTAAAAGCGCTGCGAGCAAGGACGAGGTGACGATGTTCATTGTTCAACTATAGCCGAGCATTCCTGAACTTTTTTGACGTATCTGGCCAGGACTTTTGCGTACGTGCGATCAGCGCAGTGCGGCTTCCGGGACGTCCAGTTCGACCGACAGCGCCAGGTGGTCGGACTGCGCGGCCGGCATCGCCTGCATTGACGCCACCAACAACGCGGGCGTCACCAGCATGTGGTCAATCGCGCGTTGCGGGCGCCAGGACGGGAAGGTCAGCACACACGCGAGCGGCGGTTGCAGTTTCGTTTTTGCGTAAAGCTGTTGCATCTCTGGCTGGTCCGGATCGCAGTTGAAATCGCCCATCAGCACCGCGTGCGGATGGTCGGACAACAGTTCAGCGATGAAGGCCAGCTGCGAGCGCCGCGACTGTGCGCCCAGCGACAGATGGGCAATCGCAATCGTCAGGGCACTTTCGCTTTCGCCGAAGCTCGCCAACAGCACGCCGCGACCCTTGACCCGGCCCGGTAGTGCGTGGTCCTCGACCGTGTGTGGTTCAAGCTTGCTGAGCAGGCCGTTGGCGCTGGAGGCCACGCCGCCCATGCGACGGTTTGGCTGGTGGCTCCAGTAGGCGAAGCCGGCGCGTTCGGCCAGGTAGTGGGTCTGGTTGGTGAAGCCGGATCTCAAACTGCCGGGGTCGGTTTCCTGCAGGCCGACGATGTCGTGCTGGCCGGCCAGTTCGGCGATCGTGTCCAGCGAGCCACGTTTGTTGCCGGTGGGCAATACATGCGACCAGCTGCGCGCAACGTAGTCGTGGTAGCCGCGCGTGCTTGAACCGGCCTGGATGTTGGCGCTGAGCAGGCGTAGCCGCCGTGTGTTCATGCCGGCTGCCAGGTTTGCATCAGGACGCGGCGGGTGCGGTCGCCGGTGTCGCTTCGGTCGGTGTAGCCGGAGCCGCGGCCTTGGTGCGTTCGGCGACGATCAGCTGGTTGAGGATGCGGAAAACGTCATCCATAGACTTGCCCTTGATCCGATACTTGCCATTGACAATGAAGGTCGGCGTGGTGGCGCGGTCGTCGCCGAAGGCGGCCACGACCCATTGGCGTGCGCGGTTGACCTTCGCCGCGATGGCGAAGCTGGCCATGCTGCTGACGAACTGCTTCGGGTCGGCGCCATAGCCCGCATAGAACGCGGCGATGTCTTCAGGCGTGTCGTTGCCGAGTTCGCCCTTCAGCGTCTTGTCTATATGGATGGCGCGGAACATTGCCTCGTGGGTCTTGTCGACCAGGCCCATCGCATCGGCGGTGTAATAAGCCTTCGCGTAGTTGTCCCACACCGAGCCGAATGCCGCCGGGATATAGACCATGTGTACGTCGCTGGGGAACTTTGCCTTCATCGCACCTACGGTGGGCTGCACGGCCGCACAGTACGGGCAGACATAGCCGAAGATTTCGACCACTTCGATGCGGCCATCGGTGGTATCGAACGGATGGCCGTTCGGAATTTCGGCGTAGTCGGTTCCCGTGATCGGTGGCGGCGACTTCGCCGCAGCTTCAGCTGCAGCTTGCACCGCGGCTTCGGCCTTGGCCTTGGCTTCCGGATCCTCGGCGCTGGCCTGTTTTGCCGCGGGAGCGGCAGCATCAGTGGTTTGCGCGTCGACGACGGGTGCCGGGGTTTCGTTTTTGCAGGCGGCCAGCGGCAACAGTGCGATCAGAAGCAGGGCGAAACGAGCGTTCATGGCGGTATCCAGTTTCAGGAACGGGGTTTGGTTGGCGCCTTGCCAGCCGGCTTGCGGCTGCTGGCGATTGCATCAATGACTTTGCGGGTGTTGGCCAGCAGGCTGTCATAGCTGTTGCCGAGCACCAGGTAACGGCCATCCACGATCATCGATGGCGTGCCCGGGATCTTGCTGCGGATCTGGAACTCGCGCGCGGCCAGCATTTTCCTGCCCATGCTGGCCTGGTCGGCTAGCGCGGCCTTGAAGGCCTTGGCGTCGACACCGGGCTGGTGCAGGTAGAACGCCGCGACCTGATCCAGCGTTGAATTCTTGGCCAGCTCGCCGGTTTCATTGATGGCTGCGAACATGCGCGCGTGGGTCAGCGGAACTGCCTTGGCCACATCGGCGGCGAAGTAGCCCAGCATGAAGGGATCGTCCGGGGAAAACGCCGCAGGCATGTAGGACACCGCCACTGACTTCGGCAAGGTTGGCTTCCAGGCTTCGAGCTTGGGCTGCATGTGCGCGCAGTGCGGGCACCAGTAGGCAAAGACCTCGACCACCTCGATCTTGCCCGGCGGTTGCGGCAGGAATGGCTTGCCGCCTTCGATCGCGGTGTATTGGTCGCCTTCGGTCAGTCCCGGCAAGGCGGCCGGCTGTTGCGCATGCGCGGGCAGGGCCAAGGCGAGCAGTAGGGGCAGGAAGAACCTCAGTGCGCGCATCAGCGAAGCCTCGAACGGATAGGTAATGACCCGGAGAGCTTGCCCGGAGGTCGGCGAACGCAGGATGAAGCCCTTGTTCGTCAATCAGTGGCCGGTGCTGCGCTGCGAGGATGTGGTGTCGCGTGCATGCAGACCCTGCACATAGCTGCCCAGCGACTGGATTTCCTCGTCGGTCAGCGACTTGGCCACGCTCGCCATCAGCTTGAAATGGGCCACGTCCTTGGCCGTAGTGGTGCCAGCGCGATATTCCTCAAGCCGGCGCACCACATAGGCTGACTGCTGGCCATGCACGGCCGGATACGCTGGGCCTGGATTGCCAGCACCGGACGGGCCATGGCAGGCCATGCAGGCAGGAATGGCGCGGGCAGGGTCGCCGGCGCGATACAAATGCTGGCCGACTTCGTAGAACTTCATGCCTTGGTTGGGGCCAGCGGCAATCGTGGTGTCATCGGCAATCCCGGCGCTTGCATGTTGCGAGGCGAACCAAGCGCCCACGTCGCGCATGTCCTGCGCGCTGAGCATGCTCGCGAACGGCATCATGATGGCGGCCATGCCGCTGGTGCGCTCGCCATGCTTGAACAGGGCGAGCTGCTGGGCGATGTAGCGCTCCGGCATGCCGGCCAGGCGCGGGTATTGCGGGTCGGCCGGGTTGCCGTCCAGGCCGTGGCAGGCAGCACAGGTGCCAGCCTTGGTCTGTCCGGCGGTCGCATCGCCCCAGGTGGCCGGCTTTTCGTCCAGTGGCGCAGCCTGCACCGGAGCATTGTCCGGCACTGCAACCGGGGTGCTCTGGGCATAGGCAACCGCTGCCAGCGCAAGGCTGGCAAGACCGGCAAGTGCGTAAACGCGGGCAGGGCGCATGCAACAGCTCCAAATGAACAAATGGCCGCACGCGGCCGTACAACGTCGAATTATCGTCGCGCCACGCGGGGCGGTCAAACCGCAGGCGTGGCATCCTAGCGGGATGGCCGTCCCCAATCCGTTCAATCGCGCTGACTACCTGTTAGCTGCGCATACCCATCGCCAGCTGCCGCCAGACGGCGGTCGCGAGGTCGCATTCGCCGGTCGCTCCAATGCCGGCAAGTCCTCGGCGCTGAATGCCCTGTGCCAGCGCAACGCGCTCGCGCGGGTGTCCAAGACCCCCGGGCGCACCCAGCAACTGGTGTATTTCGGCCTGCCGCCGCATGAAGCCAAGTATCTGGTCGACCTGCCCGGCTATGGCTACGCCAAGGTCCCGAAGGACCTGCAGGCGCACTGGCAGGCGTTCCTGGATGGCTTTTTCGGCAGCCGCATGGCGCTGGCCGGGCTGGTGGTGGTGATGGACATCCGCCATCCGCTCAGGGAATACGACCTGCAGATGCTGGGCTATGCGCTGCGCCGCGGGATGCCGGCACACGCGTTGCTGACCAAAGCCGACAAGCTCGGCCGCGGCCAGCAGACGCAGACGCTGCACGCGGTGCGCAAGGAACTCGCCGGCCCGTTTGGCGACAGCGTCAGCGTGCAGACCTTCTCCGGCGAGTCCAAGCTGGGCGTGGACGAATTGCGCTCGGTGGTGTCGCGCTGGCTTGAGATCTAGCCACGATGGCGGGCTGCCCAAGACGCTCGTGATACCGCTGGCGCAACACTGAAGACCGGCAAACGCACTGTGCCGGCGGATGCAGCGGGCTATGCTGCGGCACCCCCTATGCGATGCCACCCATGTCCGGACCAGCGAGCCCCAACGACACCCTGATCACCGACTATCGGCAACTGGTCGAGGTCATGGCGTCGGGCGAGAAGCCGCGCGAGGCATGGCGGATCGGTACCGAGCACGAGAAATTCGGCTTCCGCCTCGACGACTTGCGCCCACCGACGTTCGATGGCGAACGTGGCATCGAGGCAATGCTCAAGGGCCTGACCCGTTTTGGTTGGGCGCCGATTGAGGAACACGGCCGCGTCATCGCGCTAGCCAAGGACATGGCCTCCGTCACTTTGGAACCGGCTGGCCAGCTGGAACTGTCCGGTGCGCCGCTGGCCAGCATCCACGAAACCTGCAAGGAAGTCGGCACCCATTTGCGCGAGGTTCGCGCGGTCGCCGACGAGTTGCAGCTGGGTTTCCTCGGCATGGGTTTCCAGCCGAAATGGCGGCGCGACGAGATGCCGTGGATGCCGAAGGGACGCTACAAGATCATGCGCGACTACATGCCCAAGGTCGGCAGCCTCGGCCTGGACATGATGACCCGCACCTGCACGGTGCAGGTGAACCTGGATTACGCATCCGAAGCGGACATGATCAAGAAGTTCAGGGTGTCACTCGCCTTGCAGCCGATTGCCACCGCGCTGTTCGCCGATTCGCCGTTCACCGAGGGTCAGCCGAACGGCTACCTGAGCTATCGCTCCCACATCTGGACCGACACCGACGCAGGCCGCACCGGCATGCTCGATTTCGTGTTCGAGGATGGCTTCGGCTACGAGCGTTATGTCGATTACCTGCTCGATGTGCCTATGTATTTTTCCTATCGCGACGGCGAGTACATCGACGCCGCCGGCAAGTCGTTCCGCAAATTCATGCGCGGCGAGCTCGACGTGCTACCCGGCAAATTGCCGACATTCACTGACTGGAACGACCATATGACCACGGCCTTCCCGGAAGTCAGGATGAAGAAGTTCCTGGAAATGCGCGGCGCCGACGGCGGCCCTTGGAACCGGCTGTGCGCGTTGCCGGCGTTCTGGGTCGGCCTGCTCTATGACGATGCCGCGCTGGATGCCGGGTGGGACCTGGTCAAGGACTTCAGCATTGCCGAGCGCAATCAACTGCGCGATGACGTGCCGCGGCTTGCGCTGCGCACGCCATTCCGCGATGGCAGCCTGCGCGAGCTTGCGGTCGAGGCGCTGAAGATCGCGCATGCGGGCCTGCGCCGGCGTGCCTGGGCCGATGAGTGCGGCGCCGACGAAACCAGCTTCATCGAACCGCTGATGGAAATCGCTGACGCCGGCCTGACCCCGGCCGAGCACAAGTTGGCGCTTTTCAGCGGCCCGTGGAACGGCAGCGTGGACCCGGTGTTCCGCGAGTACGCCTACTGAGCGTCAGTAGCGCATGGCAGTGAGCGGCGCGTCCGCCCACTGCCATGCGTCAGCCTGCCGACGCGCTGCGCCATGTGCAGCATCGGCGTGACCAAGACGGCGCTCTGCCTCTGTCAGCCCGAACAGTGACCATCCGTTGCCCGGATAAGTCGTCAGGTCCTGCAGGAAAGCTTGGCGCGCGTCATCGACAAGGCCTGCTTCCAATAGCGCGGCGCCGAGGTAGTGCCGGGTCGGCAGCGGCCAGTGGCCTGCACGGGTGCGGGTGCCGCGGCAGCCATTCCTCCGGTACGCAATGCAGCAGGAGAGTTCACGCCTGCAATCCATGCTGCACTGCGTCAGGAATCGCGCTAGCCTGCGGCGATGACAATTCCAGACACATCCTTGCGCGATCCCCTCGAATTCGCCGAAAGCGACACCCTGCTGCGCGACGACGTGCGCCGGCTCGGCGCGATGGTCGGGCAGGTGATCGCCGAACAGGTATCGCCCGACTTCCTGGCCCAGGTCGAGTCGCTGCGTCGCGCGGCGATTGCACGCCGCGAGGAGGGTGCGCACGCGGATGTCCTCGCAATGCCGTTGGCGGAGGTGTCACTGGAAGACGCCGAAGCGCTGGTGCGCGCGTTCGCGGCCTATTTCGGCACCACCAACCTGGCCGAGCGCGTGCATCGGATCCGTCGCCGTCGCGACTACCAGCGCAGCGGCAGTGCGCCGCAACCGGGTGGGCTGGAAGCGGTGATTACCGAGCTGCGCGATGCTGGCATCGGTTACGACGCGTTTGTCGGCATGCTGCAGCGGCTGTCCATCGAGCCGGTATTCACCGCACATCCGACCGAGGCGATGCGCCGCGTGCTGCTGGAAAAGGAACGCGATGTCGTTGAACGACTCGTCTCCGACATCGACCGCACGCATACGCCGCCCGAGCGCCACGCCGACCTGGAACGCATCCTGCTGGCGCTGACTTCCACCTGGCAGACCTCGGAAACCCCGCCGACCAGCCCGACCGTGGCCGACGAGCGCGCGCATGTCGGCTTCTACCTTGCAGACGTGTTGTACCGGGTGCTGCCGGTATTCCATGAAGTCTTCGCGGCGGCGATCGAGAAGGTCTATGGCGAGCAGCCCGCACTACCGCCACTGCTGCGGTTCGGCACCTGGGTTGGCGGCGACATGGACGGCAATCCGAATGTCGGCGCGGACACCATTGTCTCCGCGCTGGAGGCGCAGCGTGCGCAGGTACTGGCCAACTACCGGCGCGACCTGCGCCGCCTCGCTGCCGAATTGAGCCAGAGCCGCGACCGAGCCGGGATCGATCCGGCGATCGACGCGCGCATCGCCAGCTATCGCGTGCTGATGCCAAATGCGCCGATGCCGCGCGCGCGACAGGCGGACATGCCCTATCGCGAATTGCTGGCGCTGATGGGCGCGCGCCTGCAGGCCACCCAGGCCGGTGCCGGCGCTGGCTACACCGGCCCCGATGCATTGCTCGAGGATCTCGCGCTGATCGATACCAGCTTGCTTGCGCATCGCGGCGAGCATGCCGGCCACTTCGCCGTGCACCGCGTGGTCCGCCGCGTACAGGCCTTCGGCTTCCACCTGGCCGCGCTCGACCTGCGCCAGGATTCGGCTTGGCACGACGCGGCATTGGCCGCGCTGGATGCCGATGCCGACTGGCCCGAACGCGACGTGGATGCACGCGTGACTCGCCTGCATGGCTTACTCGACGGTGCGCCGTTGGTGCAGGCAGGCAGTGACGACGCGACCGCGCGCTCGACCCTGGACGTGTTCCGCTCGGTGCTGGACGCGCGTCGCCGTTTCGGCACGCATGCCATCGGCTTGTACATCATCAGCATGAGCCGCAGCGCCGCCGATGCGCTGGCGGTGTTGGCGCTTGCGCGTGCCGCCGATTGCGTCGAAGACGGCGCGGTGCCGCTGGACATCGCGCCGCTGTTCGAGACCGTGGCCGATCTGGAGGCCGCGCCGGCAGTGATGCGCGCGCTGTTCGACGATCCGGTCTATCGCGTGCACCTGCAGGCGCGAGGCGGCCGGCAGACGGTGATGCTGGGGTATTCGGACAGTGCCAAGGATGGCGGCATCGTCGCCTCGCGCTGGGCGCTGCAGCGCACCCAGGTCGCGCTGACTGCGTTGGCGAAGGCGTCAGGCGTGCGCATTGCCTTCTTCCATGGCCGCGGCGGTTCGATCAGCCGTGGTGGCGGCAAGACCGAACGCGCGCTGCATGCCGCGCCGCGCGGCTCGGTGGATGGCAGTCTGCGGGTGACCGAGCAGGGCGAGGTGATCCACCGCAAGTACGGCATTCGTGCGCTGGCGTTGCGCAACCTGGAGCAGACCACCGCCGCGGTGCTGCGCGCCAGCTTGTTGCCGCGTCCCGCAGATTCGCGCGAGGAACGTTGGCGCATGATCGCGGCCGAACTGGCCACCACCGCCCGCGCACGTTATCGCGCGCTGGTCTATGAGGAACCGCGCTTCCACGCCTATTTCCGCGCGGCCACCCCAATCGACGTGATCGAACGCTTGCGCCTGGGCTCGCGTCCCTCGCGCCGACGCGATGGCGGCGTGCAGGACCTGCGCGCGATCCCGTGGGTGTTCGCGTGGGCGCAGAACCGCTCCGGGCTGACCGCATGGTATGGCGTTGGCCACGCATTGCGCGAGGGCATCGACACGCATGGCATGGAGGTGATGCGCGAGATGGCCGAGCACTGGCCGTTCTTCGCCACCCTGCTGGACGATGTCGAGATGGTGCTGGCCAAGTCCGACCTTGGCATCTTCGAACAGTACTCACGTCTGGCCGGCGACGACCATGCAGCACTGTTTCCCGGCATCGCGGACGAATTCGCCACTACCCGCGACGCAATCCTGGCGATCCGCCAGGAAGACGATCTGCTGGTCAACGACGGGCGCCTGCGCCTGTCGATCCGCCTGCGCAATCCCTATGTGGATCCGATCAGCCTGCTGCAGGTCGAATTGCTGCAGCGCTGGCGCAGCGGCGGCCGCGAGGACGACGCGACCCTGCGCGCGCTGATGGCGACGGTGAACGGGATCGCTGCCGGGATCCAGAACACGGGGTGAGCCTTGGCGCTTGCGCGGCATGCCGCGCGCCAATGCGAACGCCCGGCCCAGGATGGCCGGGCAACGGTTTCCGCAGCCGGGTGTCCTCGCCATGGATGGCAGCGATAGGATCTGAGATCTGATGCTGCGCGCAGATGCGAGGGCAATGGCCCGCACGGTAAAGTGGTGGCGTCCCGCACCCCGGAGTTCCCCCATGAAATCACGCGCCGCTGTCGCCTTCGCCGCAGGCGAACCCCTGAAGGTCGTCGAGATCGACGTCGAGCCGCCGCGCGCCGGTGAAGTGCTGGTCAGGATCAGCCACACCGGCGTCTGCCATACCGATGCATTCACCCTGTCGGGCGATGATCCCGAGGGGATTTTCCCATCGGTGCTGGGCCACGAAGGGGCGGGCGTTGTTGTTGAAATCGGCGAGGGCGTGACCTCGCTCAAGCCCGGCGATCACGTGATCCCGCTGTACACGGCTGAATGTCGCGAGTGCAAGTTCTGCTTGTCCGGCAAGACCAACCTGTGCCAGAAGGTGCGCGCGACCCAAGGCAAGGGATTGATGCCGGATGGCAGCACGCGGTTCTCCTATAACGGAGAACCGATCTTCCATTACATGGGCTGCAGCACCTTCAGCGAATACACGGTCGTCAACGAAATTTCGCTGGCGAAGATCAACCCGGAAGCCGACCCCGAAAAGGTCTGCCTGCTTGGTTGCGGCGTTACCACCGGCCTCGGCGCGGTGCACAACACGGCGAAGGTGCAGGAAGGTGACACGGTCGCGATCTTCGGGCTCGGCGGGATTGGCCTGGCGGCAATCCAGGGCGCACGCCAAGCCAAGGCCAGTCGAATCATCGGCATTGACACCAACCCCGGCAAGTTCGAACTGGCGATGTCGATGGGCGCCACCGACTGCATCAACCCGAAGGATTTCGACAAGCCGATCCAGGACGTAATCGTGGAACTCACCGACGGCGGCGTGGATTTCAGTTTCGAGTGCATCGGCAATGTGCACGTGATGCGCGCGGCGCTGGAGTGTTGCCACAAGGGTTGGGGCGAGAGCGTCATCATTGGCGTTGCCGGCGCGGGGCAGGAAATTTGCACGCGACCGTTTCAGCTTGTCACGGGCCGGGTCTGGCGCGGCAGCGCGTTCGGCGGGGTCAAGGGGCGCACGCAATTGCCGGGCATGGTCGAGCAGGCGATGGCCGGCGAGATCGACCTCGATCCGTTCGTGACCCACACCATGCCGCTTGAACGTATCAACGAAGCCTTCGACCTGATGCATGAGGGCAAGTCGATCCGCACCGTGATCCACTTCTGAGATGCAGAAGATCGAATCCCATGCCAGCTTCGGCGGCGAGCAGCAGGTCTGGCAGCACCATTCGCAGGCACTGGATTGCGACATTCGTGTCGCGATCTATCTGCCGCCGCAAGCGCAGGATGGTCCGGTGCCGGTGTTGTACTGGCTGTCGGGCCTGACCTGCACCGAGCAGAATTTCATCACCAAGTCGGGTGCGCAGCGTTATGCCGCCGAACATGGCATCGCCATTGTTTGCCCGGACAGCAGTCCGCGTGGTGACGACGTGGCCGATGCGGACAGTTATGACCTCGGCAAGGGCGCCGGCTTTTACGTCAATGCGACGCAGGCGCCCTGGGCGGCGCATTACCGCATGTACGACTACGTGGTCGGGGAACTTCCTGCGCTGATCGAGGCGCATTTTCCGGTGACACATGCGCGCGCAATCAGCGGGCATTCGATGGGCGGGCATGGCGCTTTGGTCATCGCGCTGCGCAATCCCGGCCGCTATCGCAGCGTGTCGGCGTTCGCGCCGATCGTGGCGCCGTCGCAGGTGCCATGGGGCGAAAAAGCGCTGGGTGCCTATCTCGGCGAAGACCATGCTGCGTGGAAGGACTATGACGCGGTGGCGCTTATCCCCGACGCAACCGAGCGCTTGCCGCTGCTGATCGACCAAGGCAGCGCCGATGAATTCTTGGCTTCCCAGCTACGCCCGGAACTGCTGGACGTTGCGTGCCGGACCCACGGCCATCCGCTGATACTGCGCATGCAGCCTGGCCACGATCACAGCTATTACTTCATCGCCAGTTTCATCGGCGATCACATCGCCCATCACGCAGAGGCGATGCGCGACTGACGGCTATGCCGCGGAAACGTCGCGCAACTGCCAGCCATTGCCGGCCAGCAGGCCAAGCCGTTGCCGCATGACCGCCGACGGCAGCGACGTGATCACGATCAGGTCGATGTGCAGATCGTGCTGTTCGCCAAGTACCGTCGCATTCGCATCGGTGGCGCCAAGTGCCGGATCGACCTCGTCCGGATCTTCCTGTTGCGCACGCCAGCGCTCGAACAGGCCGTCGCTGCGCAATGCATCCTGCAATTCCGCGGCCAGGCCGTCCGCGCCCTGCGACTGGAAGGCAAGCGTGACATCGGCGCCGCGCACGCGCGAAGGGTCGGGCAGGCTGATGTAGAAGCGGGTTGGCATGGTCGGCCCCTGAAGTGAATTCTTTCGATGCCACAAGACTAAACGCCGCGTGTTAGCGCGGCGTCGTCGGCACATGGATCTTGGAGGGATGCAGCGCGGGTGGCGTCAGGAAAATTTCTCGGATTCCGCCGCAAACCCGACCACAGCCGCGCCCTTGCCGACGTTCACCAGGCCGGACAGGCCCATCACGCTTTCGAAGACTTCGACGTTGTGCTCGGCGCAGACCTCGCGCAGGTTTGCATAGCCGGGCAGCTTGTGCAGGTCGGCGAGGTCGCCGCCATAGCTCAAGCCCACGGTCGGCGTCATCAATCCGTCTTTCACCCGCTTGCTGGCGAAGTCGAACATCTTCTGTGTCGCGTTCTCCAGTCCCTTGACCTTGGCGACAGGCTCGGTGTCACCGCGGTTGCAATGCAGGATCGGCTTGATGTCGAGCGCAGTGCCGAGCGCCGCGCTCAAGAAACTCACACTGCGGTCGCCGCGCTTCCTGATGCGGTTGCGCAGGTAGTGCAGGTCGGGCGGCACCATGTAACCCTGCGTGTACAACGCCAGGTTTTCCAGGCGTGCGCGGATCTTCGGGGGAGCTTCACCGGCCGCACGCAGGCGGGCGGCTTCAACCACCAATACTCCGACTGCGGCAAACACGTTCTGGCTGTCGATCACCCGCAACGCGAATGGCATGTTGTTGCCGGCAGCGGTACGCACCGGCTTGTAATCGTTGAGGATGGTGTAACTGGCCTGTACGGCGTTGTCATAGATGCCGCTGCGCGTACGCGTGGTGGTGATGCAAAACACATAGTCGTAATCGAGGACGAGCTTGGACAGGAACAGGTCGTGCACTTCCTGCACGGTGAAGGGCGTGGTCTCCGCGTCGTATGCGCGGGCGGCCGTCTCGCCGCTGAGGAAGCTCATGGTCGCTTCCTCGTTGCGGACATCGGCAAGAACCGCTTCACCGATTTGCACGGTTACCGGCAGGATGGTGATGTTTTCGCGTTCGATGAAGTCCGCCGGCAGGTCACAAGCGGAGTCCACCACGATGCCAATGCGCATATTTCCTCCAAATCCCCCGATCCGTTGTGTCGAAGCTACCGCAAGTCCGGCGCAGATGCATGTGGCATAGCGGCATGGCGGTCGTTTTGCCTCGTCAGGGCACGCTCAGTGCCACAGGCCCAGGACCAGTCCGTAAATGGTGAACTGCAGGGTGTGGTAGCCGCCGTCGATCAGCCACAGTTTGAAGCTGCGCCCGACAAAGGCGTAATTGATGCCGAAACTCATGGCCACGTAGGCAAGGCCGGTGAGGAATCCGGCATGCACGGCGATGAACAGTGGCGGGTCGGGGCGCAAGATAATCGCGAAGGCGGCGGCCGCGACCAGCGCGGCAAGGAAGGCGGTGCCGAAAACCTTCGCCGGGTGCCGGCTTGGTGGTGCATTCGGGTCGATGCTGTTCTCGCGGCACCAGGCGTTCTTGAACAGCGGTCCATACCAGAGACCACCGAGCATGAATGCGGACAACGCCGCGACCAGCACTGCCCACCAGTTGATATCGACGAAATTCGGCATGTCGTTTCTCCAGTTTGCGTGGTCAGTGCGCGTCGTTCGGATACGCGCGCGGCAGGCCGTTGTCCGGGTGCAGGTAGCGATCACGCAGCTCGGTCTGGCGCGAGCGCATCGGGATCGCACGGCCATCCATCCAGACCTGCATGGCGACGTTTGCCACGTCCAGCGGATCGCCGGTCCACAGCACCAGGTCGGCGCGCTGGCCAATGGCAATACTGCCCATCTGCGCGCCAACGCCAAGACTGCTGGCCGGGATCGAAGTCAATCCGGCCAGTCCCGCTGCCCATGGCAGTCCATTGGCGACTGCGTTGCCGGCCAGCTGGCGGATCTTGCGCGCATTGTGTGAGGCATCACCGGTCTGTGAGAACGACACCCGCACGCCAGCAGCATTCAGGCGTGCCGCGTTCTCAAGCGTCGCGCCGATCTCGTCGAAGTCGGCAGGCAGGTCGGCCAATGCATCCACGAATACCGGCACGTCAGCTGCGGCGATCTGCGGTGCGACCTTCCAGCCTTCCGTTGCACCGACCAGAGCGATGCGCACGTTGCGTTGGTTTGCCCAACGCAGCAGGCGGGCGATATCGGCAGCGCGCTGGATACGCACCAGGACGCGTCCCCCACCGCCCAAATAAGTCGCCAGCGTGCTGCGCCCCGCAGGCGTGAGCAGCGCGAACTTCGAATCCAGCGGAATCCGCCCGCGCACTTCATCGATCAGCTGATCGAGCAGCATCCATTGCGCCGCGCGCGAACTGCCGGTGAGGTTGGCGCCATCGCCGCCCAGGGTCACGAACAACACGCGCGGACCGATCGCATCCAGGCTGCCGTCCAGCCGCACCACGCCGCCTTGGCCGCCGATGATCGAACCGCCTGCACTCGTGCCGGCGCCCAGCATGGTCCAGCCGATGCCTTCCACCCGCGCCACCGGCACCAGCACCGACTCCGGGTTGTAGGCCAGGGTCACGTCGAATTCGGGACGCACCTGCATGTCGGCGGCATTCGCCCCGAGGGCGAGTGTCTCGTCCACCGTCGCCGATTCGCCGGAGACTTCTTCCACGCCGATGTCGGTGATGCCGCCAAACAGGGTCGGCGTCAGCGGTTTGCCCTGCGCATCAATGATCTGCACGTTGCCGGCCACGAGATTCTTGCCTACTGCAGCGATGCGGCCGTCCTTCACCAGCACATCAGTCGCCTGCAACGTGCCGCGCGTACTGGCGGTGTGCACGGTGGCGTTGCGGATCAGCAGGTCTTGCGCGCTGGCGACGCCGGCCATCGACAGCAGCGCGGCGACCAGCGTGAGGTGTTTCAGGCGCATGCCGCTCATTTCACACCCCCACGCATCAGATCCTGGCCGAGCAGGCCTTGCCCCAACAAGAAGTCCGACTTGGGTTGCCGCGCCGGATCATGCCGGTCGTACAGGCGCGCGCCATCGACATACACCTGCTCGGCCTGCGCATAGCTGCTGAACGGGCTGCCGTTCCACAACACCACATCGGCCATCTTGCCCGGTTCCAGGGTGCCGGTCTGGTCGAGGATGCCCATTGCCTTGGCTGGGTTCATCGTCAGCCACTGGATCGCGTGTTCGGGTGTGATGTCGATGCCGATGCGGTGCGCATTGGCCATGACCTTGGCGGCTTCCTGGTTGAGCCGCTGGATGCCTTCCTCGGAATCGGAATGCACGATCGCGCAGCTGCCCGGTACCCGATCGACCAGCGCTATGTTTTCCTGGATGCCGTCGAAGCTTTCCATCTTGAAGCCCCACCAGTCGGCCCACAGCGCGGCACACACGCCTTCGGCGGCGAGCCGGTCGGCGATCTTGTAGGCCTCCACGCCGTGGTGGAATGCGGCGATGTTGAAGCCGAACTCCTTGGCCAGGTCGAGCATGTTCGCCATCTCATCGGCGCGATAGCAGTGGATGTGGACGCGGATGTCACCATTGATGACGCCCGCCAGGGTGTCCAGCTTGAGGTCGCGCTTGCCGCCGCTATCCTTGTCTGAATCGGTCTTGTTCGAATCGGTCTTGTTCGAAACAGCTTTGGCCGCGGCCTGCTTGCGCTTCTTCATGTACTCGGCGGCATCCGCGAAGGCAGCACGATAACCAGCCATGTTGCCCATCCGCGTCGATGGCCCGCCCTTCTGTCCGTACACGCGCTTGGGGTTCTCGCCGCAGGCCATTTTCAGGCCCCACGGCGCACCCGGGAATTTCATACCCTGGTACGTCACCGACGACACGTTCTTCAAGGTGACGCCACGCCCGCCGATCAGGTTGGCGGAGCCCGGCAGGATCTGCAATGAAGTGATTCCACCGGCCAGCGCGGTATGGAAGCCCGGATCCTGCGGCCAGATCGAATGTTCGGCCCAGACCTGCGCAGTGACCGGCGAGGTCGCTTCGTTGCCGTCGCTGCTGGCATTCACGCCCGGGCTGGCATACACACCCAAGTGTGAGTGGATGTCGATGATGCCCGGCGTCACCCACTTGCCTGTCGCGTCCACGCGCTGCGCATCGGCCGGCACGTCGAGCGCGCTGCCGACCGCGATGATGCGGCCATCGCGCATCAATACGTCGGCGTCATCCAGTCGCGTGCCGGTTCCAGTCAGCACGGTGGCGTGCTGCAACAGCACCGGCGGTGAGGCCACGCGCTGGTAAGTACTCGGATACGGATCCAGGGTGAAGCCCAAGTCGGCCTTGGCCGCAGTGGCGGGCTTGATTGACGGCGTGCTGGCGCAACCGACCAACAAGGCCACCGCAAGTGCGACAGTCGCTGTTTTCAACTTCATTCGTCATCCCCATGCACATTGCCTGTGCCTGCCCGAACGTTAGCGTCATTGCCGTGGTCGTGCCACATGACCGAGGTCATGGCCGCGTGGGACACTTCCGGGAATGAGAAAAAGTAAAAGGAAGATTGTGATGAGCGATGTGCGATGAAAGACAAACAGGACATCGTCGACAACTGGCTGCCGCGCTACACCGGCGTGCCGCTGGATGGGTTTGGCGAACACATCCTGCTGACCAATTTCGGTGGCTACCTCAGCCATTTCGCGGCGATGACCGGCGCCGAGATCGTCGGCATCGACCGACCGATGCCGAGTGCCAGCGCAGACGGCATCACCATGATCAATTTCGGCATGGGCAGCCCGAACGCAGCCACGATGATGGATCTGTTGTCGGCCATTTCACCCAAGGCCGTGTTGTTCCTCGGCAAATGTGGCGGACTCAAGCGCAAGAACCAGCTCGGCGACCTGGTGCTGCCGATCGCGGCGATCCGCGGCGAAGGCACCAGCAATGACTATCTGCCGCCACAGGTGCCGGCGCTACCCGCGTTTGCCATGCAACGCGTGATCTCGACGACCATTCGCGACATGGAGCTGGATTACTGGACCGGCACTGTCTACACCACCAACCGCCGGGTCTGGGAACACGACGCGAAGTTCAAGGAAAAACTGCGCACGATGCGTTGCATGGCCATCGACATGGAAACCGCCACCATCTTCGCCGCCGGTTTCGCCAACCGCATTCCCTGCGGCGCGCTGCTGCTGGTCAGCGACCAGCCGATGGTGCCCGAAGGCGTCAAGACCGAGGCCAGCGATGCGACTGTTTCGGCGAAATTCGTGGAGAACCACATCAAGGTCGGCATCGAGGCGCTGCGCCTGATCCGCCGCCATGGAAAATCGGTGCGCCACCTGAGATTTGACGAATGAGTACGCCAGCGCAGGTGATCGCCTACTGGCGCGAAGCCGGCCCCGGCAAATGGTTTAACGGTGGCAAGTCATTCGATGACGAATGCCGGCAGCACTTCGGCGAAGGGCACATGGCCGCCGCGCGGCGTGAGCTCGACAGCTGGATGGACACGCCGAAAGGTGTGCTTGCTTTGTTGCTGTTGCTCGACCAGATTCCGCGCAACATCTTCCGCGGCAGTGGACATGCATTCGCCACTGATGGACTGGCACTGCAGCACGCAAGCAATGCGGTGGAGGTGGGACTGGATGCACAGGTCGACAGCGACCTGCGCGCCTTCATGTACCTGCCGTTTGAGCATTGCGAGGACATGACGATGCAGGACCGCAGCGTCGAACTGATGGCGCCGCTTGGCCAGAGCTCGTTGGGCTATGCTCACGCGCATCGCAACGTGATCAAACGCTTCGGCCGGTTCCCACATCGCAATGCCGCGCTTGGCCGCGCCAGCACGCCTGAGGAACAAGATTGGCTGGACGCGGGAGGCGGGTTTTAAGACCTGCCATTTTGAGGCAGGTCCTGCTGGTCTGCTCAGTACTGCGGGATCGCCGGGTCGAATGTGGACCAGGCATCGATGCCGCCGCTGATGTTGTAGACCTCGCTGAAGCCGAGCGCGCGGAAGTGTTCGGCGGCCTGGCCGCTGCGCGCGCCGGTGTGGCACAAGAAGGCCATCGGCGTGGCCTTGTCCATTGCCTCGATTTCCTCCATGCCGTCATCGAAGTGGGCGAATGGCAGGCCCAGCGCGGCGAGAGCGCGTTCGTCGGCAGGGCGCACATCGATGATCACCAGGCTGTCGGCATTGACCCGTTGCGCGGCATCGGTGGGTGTTATTGCACGCACCTTGGGCGGCGCGTTCGGATTGTCGATCACCAGCCCCTTGCCACGTGCGTCGTCGGCCCAGTCGATGCGCAGACCACGTGCGCGCTGCGCGCTGGGCAAGTCGAACTGGGCACGGATGCCCGCTGATTCACTGGCGATGGCGGCATCGTCATGCTGGGCCAATTGCAGGCTGGCGTTGTAGCCGTTGTCGATCTCGATCTGCAACGCGAAGCCGTCGCCTGCATTGGCGATGGCCTTGCCCAGCATCTCGGCGGCGGCAGGCGTGATCTCGATGTGGGGCGGGGTGCGATCGGGCGCAGGCACGCCAAGCGCGGTATGCAACTCGCCGCTGGCGGCCATCTGCATGATGATGTCGCTGCCACCGACCAGCTCGCCGCCGATGTACAGCTGCGGGATTGTCGGCCAGTCGCCATAGGCCTTGATGCCCTCGCGGATCTCGCCATCGGACAACACGTCCACGTGCATGTAAGCCACACCGGTGGCGTCCAGCGCGGAGATTGCCTTGGACGAGAACCCGCACTGCGGCGCACGCGGATTGCCCTTCATGAACAGGACAACGGGATTGGTAGCCAGCAGCGATTCGATGCGGGCGTGCAGGGTGGGGTCGAGGGACATGTCAGGGTGATCCGGAACGTGGGAACCGGCATTTTACGCTTGTGGCGAAACCGGATCCCTGATTGGCTGCGATCAGCGGATCATGGCCGGGTCCTGCTTGGCCTTCAGCGCGCTGCACAATTGGATCGACTCGCTGGTTTGCGCCAGGCCACGTTCGATACCCGCAGCATCCTGTGACTTTGTCTTGAAGAATGCCTGCAGGCGTTCACCTTCGGCAGCGGTGCAGCCACCGCCGGCTGCAAGTGACGGTAGACGGCCACCGGAGAAACTGCCGGTGCGCGTGAGGATCTGGTCGTAATGCGCGCTGAACCAGTTCCACAGTGCGTCGCGCTGGGCCACCGTGTCGCGACCCGCGTAAAGCAGCATCGCCATTTCGCCGACCTTGACGTTCTTGTCCAGTGACAGGTTGCGCACCTGCTCCGCCAGGGCCGGATCGTTCACCCTGGACAGGCCGGCCAGGATGCCGTTGCGCAAGGCGGCGTCATTGGTCTGCGGGAGCTCGGCCACCAGTGCATCGACAGCACGCTTGCCGCGCTCCTGTACCGCCATGCCCAACGCGTCACCGAGCAGGTCGGGATCAGCCGCCGCGAGGTTCAGACGGCCATCTGCCTTCTTCTCCAACGCAGCATCCCCCTGCTTGAGCAGGGCGGCGCGGACGGACGCCACCTTGAATCCGAAAGCCAGGCTTCCAGCCAGCGTGCTGCGCATCAGCGATGCACCTTCCGGCTCGCCAAGCTTGCGCTGATAACCCAGCTGCTCGAGCCGCGGCAGATAAGCCGCCGTCACCCAGTCGGTCAGCGTGGCGCGCTGGGCGTCGGTGACGGCCTCGTGCTGATAGAGCCACGCGACCTGACCCAGCGGCGCGGTTGCCACCTCGCGGATCTTCGAGACAGTCAACGGCTTCAATGCGGCGAGCACGTCGCTGGCATCCAGATCGCCGTGACCGAAGCTGGCGTCGATGCCGTCGGCATAGGCCAGCTGCTCGGCGTCACTGAGCGTGCCGGCCTCGGCGCTGAGCTTGCCCAGGTCCTGCTTGTCCATGCTGAAGCGGTAATAGCCGCTGGCATTGGCATTCGGCATGATCCAGGTTGGGCTGCTGGCGCCTGCCAGCACAACCGAACCGGTAGCCTTGTCGAGCATGTCGCAGGCAACCTTGCTGCCATCAGCGGTGCCATAACGCACGCACACCGGCACGCCCCACACGCGCTGGCTGTTACCGCTGCTACCTAGTGGCAGATACCGACTCTGACTTAGCTGCAGGAGCGTCTTGCCGCCTTTCTGCTCAAGCCTGGTCTGCACGTAAGGCACACCGGACTGGTCGATGAAGCTGTGGAAGGCATGCTTGAACGCATCCTTCTTGCCTGCTGCATCGGCGATGGCATCGACCAGGTCATTGCTGTCCGCGGTGCCGAACTTGTGCGCCTGGATGTAGGTGCGCATGCCCTGCTGGAACGTTTTTTCGCCCACGAAGTTCTCGAACATCGCGAGCACGCCGGCACCTTTTTGATAGGTGATGCCGTCGAATGCGGTCATGATGTCGCCATTGCCGGTGATGGGCTGGGTAATGCGCCGCGCGCTGACCAGGCTGTCGTTGCCCATCGCGCCCTGCGCACCGATGACGCGATCGAGATCGGCGCGGTATTCGGGGTGGACTTCCATGGTGACCTTCTGCTGCATCCAGGTCGCGAAGGCCTCGTTGAGCCAGATGTCGTTCCACCATTCCATGGTCACGGCATCGCCGGTCCACTGATGGGCCAGCTCATGCGCGGTGACGTTGAACGAGCCCTGCACGTTTCTGGCCGGGGAGTCCTTGTCCAGCAGCAGCAGCCAGTCGCGGAAGGTCACCAGACCGGCGTTCTCCATCGCGCCGGCGGCAAAATCCGGTGCAGCCAGCACATCGAGTTTGTCCCACGGATAACCGAACCCGTAATAGTTTTCCAGCGCGCGGATGATGCTGGGCGTCTCGCCCAGCACGTGTTTCATCCGGTGCGCCTCGCCCTCGGTGGCGATGCCGCGCAATGGCAACGGTTTGGCACGGTACGCATCTGGCGAAATATCCGGCGCGGTCTGGATGCTCCACGGCCCAACGCCGAAGGCCACCAGATAGGTCGGCAGCGGTAGCGTCTGTGCGAAGGTCAGCGTCTTCCAGCCCTTGCCGGCATCCACTTCCTTGACCTGCTGGGTATTGGCCACGCCAACCTGGTCCGAAGGAATGGTCAGGCTGATGTCAAACGGAGTCTTGAAGCCGGGCTCGTCAAAACCCGGGAATGCATAACGCGCGCTGATCGGCTCCATCTGCGTCATCGTGTACGGCTTGCCCTTGGCGCTGACTTTGTACAAACCCTGCAGCTGCGCGTTGAACGGCGCGCTGTATTCAAACTTCAGGGTCAGGTCCTGCGGCTTCAGCGTGCTGCCGAAGTCCACCCGCGCCACGCCGGCATCAGGGTCCGACTCGACGTACTTGCCGTTATGAACCTTGCCGGCGTCGTCGGTGATGGTGACCTTGGAAATTTTCAGTTCCTTGCCATCCAGCCACACGTGATCGGAAGCCTGGTTCAGCTTGATCTTGATCGTGGTGGTGCCGGTGAAGTTGTCCTTCGCAGGATCGACCTTGAACGCCAACTGGTAAGACTGCGGCACAGCCCAGCCCGGCAGGCGGCCCTGCGGCACCTGGTCGGCCGTCGCGGCAAGCGCGGCGCTGCAAGACACCGCCAGCGCGGTCAGCATGAGAGGATGGGCAAGACGGCGCATGGGATTTTCCTGGGCTAGGAGAATTCCCACGCTAGAACCGCGATGACCTGGGTCACAGTGCCATTGGGCATGGTGGGTGCAGGTGTCGTTGGCTGCCTAGTTGCAATATCTGCTCTGCTGCAGGGCGACATCCTCAAGCATTCGGTGCTCCCGCATCGTGGTGCCCGTGCTGAGAATCTCCACAGCTTTGGCCAGGCCACCGCACGGATCATCGGTGTAACCCGGCGGCCAGAACAGACCCGCGGAGACGGCGCGTAGCACGTCTCTCGGGGACCACTGCCTGCGCAAGTGAAGGCGTGGCGGAGTACTGGCCTGGATAGGATTGAAACTGCTCGTCAGTTTGTTCCGACTGAAGCTGATGCCGTCGTATTTCCCTGTTGGTTCCGATGCGCTGCTCCACCGGTCGTCCTCGGCAGTCACCAGCAACGAATGTGCGGGATTGCTGTCGCTTGCTGGAAGCGTTGCCATTTCGGTTTTTTGTCGCGACTTCAGGCGAGCCGCCATCGGTGAACCGGTAACCGCTTGCTGTTTACGCGCGACCGTCTTCATTGGGGGTGGCGACGACGGCAACTGGATAAAGACCAGTTCCATGGGTCGGCTGCTTACCGGACGCGGCACTGATACTCGCATCGCAAACCAAGCGAGCAAGAGGTGGGCGATGGCGACGAAGCTCCAGGCAATGATGCGCTCAATCTCCATCACCGAATTCGCTCGACCATTCCGTGTCGTTGTATCCATCGATCGCGTCAGTACTCATGTGCGGCGGCCAGCCTGAGACTGGATTTTCATGAGGAAGTTCCGGAGTGCCCTATCTCCCCGCCAGCAACCCACGCACCACCGGCAACGCCAGCCGCGCCCACTCCGCATACATCGCTGCAGATGGATGCAGGCCGTCTTCGATCAGCATGGCCGGTTGCGCGCCGAGTTCGCGGGAGACCTCGGTGATGTCGACGAACGCCACGCCATGTGCTTCACAGATATCGCGCGAGGCCGCATTGAACGCATCCAACTCTTTTGCGATGCGGCGTGGGCTGCGCAGTTCGGCGCGAGCGAACGGGGTCACGCCCCAGTCCGGGATCGACAGTATGAACACTTGTCGCGGATTTGCAGTGGCCAATGCGACCGCACGCTGCAGCAGCGTGGTGAAGCATTCGCTGTAGTCGTTGACGTTGCGGCCGCGATATTGATCATTGACGCCGATCAGCAGCGACACGACATCCCATTTGCCCAGTGGCTCGGCTTCGTCCATCGCCGCTGCAAGCTCGTCGGTAGTCCAGCCGGTCTTGGCAATGATGCGTGGATCGGCAATCGCGAAGCCCTCCTCGCGCAATGCGCGCGCAAGTTGCATCGGCCAGCGCGCGTTCTCGGTGACGCCTTCGCCGATGCTGTAGCTGTCGCCGAGCGCGAGGTATGACAGCGAAATGGGGTCAGAGAACATTTCCATTCCACAAATTGAGTGAGGCGGATGCTTCTGGGGAAAAGTTCTCTGACCCCATTTCGAGTCAGGCCACGGCAGTTCGCGAACCCGTCACCTTGGACGCACGTCGCGACAGCACGCGGTCGATGCGGGCGAATACTTCCCGCAATACCGGTGCTTCCGGCAGCAGGGTCACCCGGAAGTGATTGCGATATGGCACGTTGAAGCTGGTGCCGGGCACCAGCAGCACATCTTCGGTCTCAAGCATTTCAAGTGCGAATGCATGATCATCAAACCCGTGCGCGGCATCGCCGACCACCGCCGGGAACCCGTAAAGCGCGCCCTGCGGGATGACCAGCTGCAGATGCTCGCTCGCGGCACAACTTTCGATCAGGGCGCGGCGGGTTTCATGCAGCCGTCCGCCGGGTTGGCATAGCGGCGTGATGGTGTCGATGCCATGCAACGCTTGCTCGATCGCGAACTGCCCCGGCACGTTGGCGCACAGGCGCAGCGCGCCGAGCAAGTCCATCGCGTGGTGTAAGTCGCCAATGGCCCGTGGATCGCCACTCAATACCGCCCAGCCCACGCGCCAGCCGCAGGCACGATGCACCTTGGACAGTCCGCCAAAGCTCAGGCAGGGCAGGTCGCCGGCCAGCGGCGCGAGTGGCTGGAACACCTCGTCGTCGTAGAGGATGCCGTCGTAGATTTCATCGCACATCAGCAGCAGGTGGTGTTTCGCGGCGATCGCGACGATGCGTTCCAGCAATTCACGCGAATAGTTGGTGCCGGTCGGGTTGTTCGGGTTGATCAACACGATCGCCCGGGTGCGCGGGGATACCAGCGATTCGATCTGTTCCGGATCCGGAAGGAAGCCGTTGGCTTCGTCGCAGCGGTAGAAGACCGGGCGGCCGTCATTGAGGATGGTCGCCGCCGACCACAGCGGATAGTCGGGTGACGGCACCAGCACTTCGTCGCCGGGATTGAGCAGGGCGCGCAGGCTGATGTCGATCAATTCGCTGACGCCGTTGCCGATGAACACCCGTTCCGGTGATGCGTTCGGCGTTCCGCGGGTCTTGTGGAAGGCGGCGATCGCCTCGCGCGCTTCCGGCAGGCCCTGCTGGTGTGTATAGGGATCTGTACCGGCGATGTGGTCGGCGATCGCCCGCTGCAGGTGCTCGGGTGCACGGAAGCCGAACGCGCCCGGGTTGCCGATGTTGAGCTTGATCAGGCTGCGACCCTGGGTTTCCAGTTCGCGCGCGCGGCGGGCGAGCTCACCGCGGATTTCGTAACGGACTTCGGATAGGCGGGCGCGGGTCTTGAGGCTGGGCGGCGACATCGGCAGGACAGGGCTGTGGGTGTGGGTGGTCAGCGTAGCGGGAAAAAGGTCAGAGTGGATTTCCTGCAAGCAAAAAGGGGTCAGAGTGAAGTTTCCTGACCAAGATCAATGGAATCCTCTACGTTCGTCGGCAGGAAATTCACTCTGACCCCTTTTTGCGTGACCCCAATTCGCTCGCCGCCATTGGAACCAGCGCTAGAATCGCGTCATGACAGCCTTCCAATACGCATGACCCCGCTGCAATCCATCGGCTGGCGCTGGACGCCCGCCACCCTGGAGGCCGGCTGGGCCAATGTCATCGCTGCCCATCCAGACGCGCGCCTGGCGCGGATCAGCGAGCAGCATCGCAGCGGGTATCTGGTTGCCGAATCGGTGGAGGCCTCGCATCGCGCCGAATCGCTGCCGGAATGGCAGCGCGCGGGCAATTACCGCAATGGTGGAACCACGCCGGAAGGCCGGCCGGCGGTTGGCGACTGGGTGCTGATCGAGGGCGAGGCGCCAAATGCGCTACGCATCGTCGCGCTGCTGCCGCGGTTCTCCTCGATCAAGCGTGGCGCCGCCGGCGAGCACTACAAGCAGCAGGTGATCGGCGCCAACATCGACACCGTGTTCGTGGTCTGCGGGCTGGATGCCGACTTCAATCCGCGCCGGATCGAGCGCTACCTGATGCTGATCGGCGGTAGCGGCGTGCAGCCGGTGGTGGTGCTGACCAAGGCCGACAAGGACGGCGCCGATACCGAGGCCGCGCTGCAGGATCTTCGCGCGTTTGATGTGCCCGTGGTGGCTGTCAATGCCAGGGATCGCGCTAGCGTGGTGACCCTTGAACCCTGGCTGGGTGAAGGGCAAAGCATCGTCCTGGTGGGCAGTTCGGGTGCGGGCAAATCGACCCTGACCAATACCTTGCTGGGCACGGAAAGAATGAAGACCGGCGCGGTCCGCGAGACCGACGACCGTGGCCGCCACACCACCACGCATCGCGCGCTGATCCCGCTACCGTCCGGCGCCTGCATGATCGACACCCCCGGCATGCGCGAACTCAAGCCGACCGGCGAGGAAGACGTGGCGGAAAGTTTTACCGACATCGAAGCGCTGGCCGCGCAGTGCAAGTTCCGCGATTGCAAGCACGCGCGCGAGCCGGGTTGTGCGGTGCGGGCGGCCATCGAGGCCTGCACCATCGACGGCGAACGCGTGCGGAATTTCTTCAAACTGCGCGATGAAATCGTTGGTGCTGCGGGCCAGCTGGCCACGCGCTTGGCGCAGAAGGCCGATGCGCGCGTGCAGACGAAGGGACCGCGTAGCCGCGTGGATCAGCACACCGAGGACTGATGACGACCGCGCGCAGCCCCGACATCGCCCACCATGCCGCGCTGGACGCGCGCATGACCAAGGCGGCGCGCGAGATCCGCTTGCTGAGCCTGGTCAGCTGGCCGGCCAGCGAACAGCAGCAATTCCTGGCCGACCATGCGCAAGGCAAGGCGAAGCTGCCGGCGTATGCGTATCCCAAACACGATTTTTCCGCCGAACGCGTCGAGTTCGAGACGATTGCCGCTGCTGCTGATCCGGCGCATCCGCTGGGCATTTACCTGATCGAATCCGCGCACAGCTGGTCGCTGGCGGCCGAGTTGCTGGAAAACCTGGGCACGCCCAAGGTCACCGAGCTTTCGATCGCACTGTTTGGCAAGCCTGATCACACCCTGCCCGGTGGCGCGACCATGCGCGAGGCGGCCGGCCATTTCATCGGCATTGCCAATGAACTCGACCAGGAATTGCTCGACCCGTCAGAGCAGGTGGAAATTTCCGCGACCGCACTGCGCCTGCAGCTGCAGGCATCGTTGGACGACTATTTCGATGCGCGCGTGATTACCGTTGAGCTTGATCCCGACCTGATTGCCAAGGCCGCGGCTGGCGCCACCCGTATCCGCCTGCGCTCGAGTGCTGCGTTTTCCGACTACGACCGCCACCAGTTGTTGCAGCACGAAGCCTTCGTGCATTCACTCACTGCGCTCAATGGTCGCGAACAAACCGTGCTGCCCAGCATGTCCTTGTCCTCGCCACGCACCACCGCGACCCAGGAAGGGCTGGCGACCTTCGCCGAACAGATCACCGGCAGCATCGACATCGAACGCATGAAGCGGGTCAGCCTGCGCATCGAAGCGGTGGCGATGGCGCTGGACGGCGCCGATTTCCTGCAGGTGTTCCAGTATTTCCAGGATGCCGGGCAGATTCCGACCGAAAGTTTCACTTCGGCCCAGCGCGTGTTCCGCGGCGTGCCCACGACAGGTGGCTGCGCGTTCACCAAGGACACCGTTTACCTGCGCGGCCTGATTGGCGTGCATACGTTCTTCCGCTGGGCGCTCAAGCAGCGCAAGTTGCGCCTGTGCCGGATGCTGTTCGCCGGCAAGATGACCTTGGCCGACGTGCAACGCTTCGAGCCCTTGTTCGACAGCGGTGATCTGTTGCCGCCGCGCTGGCTGCCGGAATGGGTGGAACGTGCCAACGGACTGGCCGGGATGCTGGCGTTCTCGCTGTTCGCCAACCGGATCCGCCTCGACCAGATCATGTCGGCCGAGCGCGTCACCGATATTTAATCGGTGACGCCTAACCGTCCGTTACGGATGAAGCCGGTATTATTCTTGGTTCCCGCATCCGTGGTGTATGCCGATGACCGACCAGCATGATTCCTGCGACGACCTGAAGCAGGCCGCGCTCGATTACCACCGGCTGAGTCCGCCCGGCAAGATCAAGATCAGCGCGACCAAGGCGATGGTTACCCAGCGCGACCTGGCCTTGGCATATTCGCCGGGCGTGGCCTATGCCTGCGAAGCGATCGTCGCCGATCCGAACGAGGTCAGCACGCTGACCGCACGTGGCAACCTGGTGGCGGTGGTGACCAATGGCACCGCGGTGCTCGGCTTGGGTGACATCGGTCCGCTGGCCAGCAAGCCGGTGATGGAAGGCAAGGGCGTGTTGTTCAAGAAATTCGCCGACGTCGACGTGTTCGACATCGAGATCAACGAACGCGATCCCGACAAGCTCGTTGACATCATCGCCTCGCTGGAGCCGACCTTCGGCGGTATCAACCTGGAAGACATCAAGGCGCCGGAGTGTTTTATCGTCGAGCGCAAGCTGCGCGAGCGGATGAACATCCCGGTGTTCCACGACGACCAGCACGGCACCTCGATTATTGTCGGTGCGGCGATTCTCAATGCGCTGGAAGTGGCCGGCAAGAAGATCGAGGACGTGAAGCTGGCGACCAGCGGTGCCGGCGCCGCTGGCATCGCCTGTCTGGACATGCTGGTGGCGCTGGGCATGAAGCCGGAAAACATCCTGGCGGTGGATCGGGATGGCGTGCTGTACACAGGCCGCGAGCACCTGGATCCGGACAAGCAGCGTTATGCGCGCGATACCGACAAGCGTTGCCTGGCCGAAATCATCGAAGGCGCGGATGTGTTCCTGGGCCTTTCGGCTGGCGGCATCCTCAAGCCGGAGATGGTCGCGACCATGGCGCAGCGGCCCATTATCCTGGCGCTGGCCAATCCGAACCCTGAAATCCTGCCGGAGCATGCCAAGGCGGTGCGCCCGGATTGCATCATCGCCACCGGCCGCAGCGATTACCCGAACCAGGTCAACAACGCGCTGTGTTTTCCGTACATCTTCCGCGGCGCGCTGGACGTAGGCGCGACCGAAATCAACGAGGCGATGAAGCTGGCCTGCGTGCGTGCGATCGCGAAGCTGGCGCGTATGGAAGCTGGCGACCTGGGCAGCGCCTATGCCGGTGAATCACCGACCTTCGGGGACGAATACCTGATCCCGCGGCCGTTCGATCCGCGCCTGCTGACCATGCTGGCCCCGGCGGTTGCCGAAGCGGCGATGGAATCCGGCATCGCACTGCGGCCGCTGGCCGATGTCGATGCCTATCGCGAGAAACTCGGCCAGTTCATCCATCGCAGTAGCCTGATGATGAAGCCGGTGTACGAGCGCGCACGCTCCATCGAAAAACGCGTGGTGTATGCCGAAGGCGAGGAATACAAGGTGCTGCGCGCGGTGCAGACCGTGATTGACGAATGCCTGGCCTATCCAATCCTGATCGGCCGCCCGGACGTGATCGAGACCCGCATCGAAAAGCTCGGCCTGCGCATGCGCGCCGGGGTGGACTTCGAGTTGACCAACATCAACGATGATCCGCGCTTCGATGATTACTGGCGCCAATATCACGCGCTGACCGAGCGTCGTGGCGTGACGCCGGATGCAGCCAAGAACCTGCTGCGTTCGCGGCCGACCCTGATCGCAGCGCTGATGGTCGAACGCGGCGAAGCCGACGCGATGATCTGCGGCCTGGTCGGGCGTTATCACAAGAAGCTCGGCTACCTGCGCAGCATTTTCGACTTCCAGCCGGGCGTGCAAGGCACTGCGGCGATGACCGGGGTAATCAACGACCAGGGCGTGATGTTCTTCGTCGACACCCATGTGCAGCAGGATCCATCCGCCGAGCAGATCGCCGAGGCCACGCTGATGGCCAGCTACCGGCTCAAGCTGTTCGGGATCGAACCGAAAGTGGCGTTGCTGTCGCATTCCAACTTCGGCAGCCACCAGGACGCCAGTGCGCTGAAGATGCGCCGCGCTTACGAAATCATCCGCGCGCGCGCGCCCAAGCTTGAGGTCGACGGCGAAATGATGGCCGACACCGCCTGGGACGAGGAACTGCGCCAACGCATCTTCCCCGGCACTACCCTGTCGGGCCGCGCCAACCTGCTGGTGATGCCGAACCTGGACGCCGCCAACATCGGCTACAACCTGGTGCGGGTGATGACCGGCGGCGTCGCCATCGGGCCGATCCTGATGGGCCTGGACCAGCCGGCGCATATCCTGACCCCGGCCTCGACTACACGCCGGGTGGTCAACATGACCGCGATTGCCGCGGTCGATGCGCAGATCCGGGCGGACATGCGCTGACGCCTGGCAAGCAATGCCGGTTCGAAAACGAAAAGGGGTCAGAGAACATTTCCAAGATATGGCTGCAGATCCCTTCACTATTCGAATGGAAATGTTCTCTGACCCCTTTTCGACGTAACTATTCGGCTTCCCACGCGAATTGATGGGGTACCGGCGCACAACGCGCCTGTGCCCATCCACTCGTTACCGGAGCCACTGATGTCCCATTTCACTCGTTCGATGTTGCCCGCTGCTGCGCTTGCCGCTGCACTGGGTTCTGCCCTGGCGATGACCTCCGCGCCCGCGCATGCCGGCGAACAGGCCAAGGCCTCGCCGGAAAAATGCTTCGGTGTAGCCCTCGCTGGCAAGAACGATTGCGCCGCTGGTGCCGGCACTACCTGCGCGGGCACGTCCAAAGCCGACCATCAGGCCAACGCCTGGAAGTCCGTGCCGGATGGCACCTGCCTGAAGACTGCATCCAAGACTTCGCCGACCGGCTTCGGCCAGCTGGCGGCGTTCGCGCCCAAGCCACGCAAGGCCGGCTGAGCAGCCCCCTCGGACCTGCCGCGATGACTGTCTTCTCCCCGGTCGCGTCATCGCCTGCTGTGATCCGTTCCGATGCCGGCCTGCCTGCGCAGGCCGGCGCCGGTTTCAAGTCGCAACACCTGCAGGACTGGTTGGCCGACGCCAACCCGCCTGCATTTTTCGAAGTCCACGCCGAAAACTACATGGGCGATGGCGGTGCACCGCACGCGTGGCTGTCGCGCATGCGCTCCGAACGACCGTTATCGCTGCATGGCGTGGGCCTGTCGCTTGGTGGCGCCAGCGCGCCGGACTCCAAGCACCTTGATCGATTGTCCCGTTTGATCGAACGCTATCAACCCGCGAGTTTTTCCGAGCACCTGGCGTGGTCGACGCACGACGGTCGTTTCTACAGCGACTTGCTGCCGCTCGCCTACGATGCGGACAGCCTGGACCGCGTCTGTGAACACATTGACCAGGTGCAGTCGCGGTTGGGCCTGCGCATGTTGCTGGAAAACCCGTCGAGCTACCTCACGTTTGACGCCAGCGACATCGACGAAACCGATTTCATCGCGGCCCTTGTTAGGCGCACCGGCTGCGGGTTGCTGCTGGACGTGAACAATGTATTCGTGTCCTGCCACAACCTGGGGCGAGATCCGCATGCCTATCTCGCGGCGCTGCCGTTGCATGCGGTCGGTGAAATCCATCTGGCCGGCCATGCAAGCGACGATGCCGGCGCGCTGCTGATCGACGACCACGGCGCACCCGTCGCGGATGCGGTGTGGCGCTTGTATGCCGATGTGCTGGTCCGCACCGGCCCGGTCGCGACGCTGATCGAGTGGGATAACGACGTCCCCGCATATGGCGTGCTGCGCGACGAGGTGCGTCACTCGGATTTTCTGTTGGATGCGGCGCGCATGCGGCTGGGCGCGGCGGCATGAATAGCGCATCCAATATGCATGACGCATTCGCATCCGCACTTTTGGAACCGGCGCAGATACCCGCAGGCCTGCGCAACGGTGCAGGCGACGCGGCGGGTCGTTTTGGCGTGCATCGCAACAATATGATGATGGCGCTGGTCGATGCGCTGGCTGCGGCCTTCCCGGTCACCCGCGAATTGGTAGGTGGGGATTTCTTCGCTGCGATGGCACGCGACTACGTGCGCATCGATCCGCCGCGTTCGCCAGTGATGTCCGCGTATGGCGCCGGCTTCGCCGATTTCATCGCATGTCATCTGCCTGTTGCAGGCGTTGCGTACCTGTCTGATATCGCGCGGCTGGAACGCCTGCGCAGCGAAGCCTTCCATGCCGCCGATGCCGATACGCTCGACAGCGGGCAATGGAACGCGCTGTTGGTCGATCCAGCGCGCTTGGCGTCGACACGGGTGCTTTTGGAACCGGCCTGCCGCTGGCTGTCGTCCGCGCATCCGGTGCTGTCGATCTGGCAGACACACCAGCATGCCGATGCACAGCGTGACGCGATGTTGGCTGCGTTAGATCTCGGCATCGGTGAAGACGTACTGGTGCATCGACCGCAGTGGGATGTGCAGCAGGTTGCACTGCCTGCGGGCGGCATCGACTGGTTGGACGCACTGCATACCGGCGCAACGCTTGGCGAAGCGCTGCAGCGCGCGTGCGCGATATCTCCAGAAGCATCACCAGACCAATTGTTCGCACTCCTGCTGCAGCACGGGCTGGTAGCGGCCATTGAACCCGACGAGGACGACCAACATGCATGATTCCGCGATCCCCCGAACCCTGCCGACGCGCGTGATCAGCGCCTACATCGATGCTTGCCGCCGCATCCCTGAAGACCTGATCCAGTTGCTGGCACGGATCTCGATCGCGGCCACGTTCTGGCTGTCCGGACAGACCAAGATCGATGGCTTCGTGCTGGATCCGATCGGCCTGAAGGCGCAGTTTGGTTTGCCACACCTGAGCGATGGCGCGGTCGAATTGTTCCGCAGCGAATATGCTTTGCCGTTGCTGCCGCCGGATGTGGCTGCACTGATGTCCGCCACTGCTGAACACGTGTTCCCGCTGCTGCTACTGATCGGGCTTGGTACGCGTCTGTCGGCGGGCGCGTTGCTGGGCATGACCCTTGTGATCGAGATCTTCGTGTATCCGGCCGCATGGCCCACGCATGGTTTGTGGGCCGCGTTGATGCTGTACCTGATGGCGCGCGGGCCGGGCCGGATCTCGATCGACCGACTGATTGCCATACGCGGCGCGGCAGGCGCTAAGCGCTCGGGTTTGGCAGCCGCCACCCGCTGATCCATGATGGCCGTCATCCTACCGTTCACGAGGAACGCGGTTTCCGCGACCAGCATGGCTCAACCCGCACAGCAGCAAGCGCCTGCCGCCACTGATCGCGCCGCGGATGATGCGCGCTGGGCGGCGCTGATGCTGAGTGCGCAGGACGGCGACAAGGACGCGTACCGCATCCTGCTGCAATCCATCGCGCCCTATGTGCGGGCCATCGCACGCCGCTACCTGGGCCACGGCGAGGATGCGGAAGACGCGGTGCAGGAGGTCTTGATGGTGGTGCATGGCATCCGCCACACCTTCGAGCGCGGCCGCCCGTTCAAGCCCTGGCTGGGCACGATTGCCTCGCGCCGCTGCATCGACCTGCTGCGTCGCCGCGCGCATCGCGCGCAGCATGAAATGGCCGATGTAGTCGATGTCGACTACCACGCGCATGGCGGTCCAGGTCCCGAGGAAACCCTTGCACGCGAACACCAAGCACGCCGCGTGCGCAGCGCGGTCGACGAATTGCCCACACGCCAGCGCGATGCGATTTCGATGCTGCGCCTGCAGGAACTCTCGCTCAATGAAGCCTCTGAACAAAGCAGGCAAACCGTTGGCTCGCTGAAAGTCGCCTGCCACCGCGCCATCGGCTCGCTGCAGCGCGCGCTGACCGGAAAGGATCCATCCCATGACTGACATGAATACTGATACCGATCGATTGATCGACCAACTCTCCGCCCGTGCATTGCCGGTGCGACGGATGTCCTCGCCACTTTTTCGCACACTGGCATGGCTGGCATTGGCGTTGCTGGTAGTAGCCATCATTGTTTCCAACTTCGACGTGGGTGCCGGTTGGACGCGGGTGATGGCCTCGCCGGATGCCACCGTCGAATGGTCGTTGAGCCTGCTGACCGGCGTGCTTGCCAGCTATGCGGTGTTCCAGGTCAGCGTGCCCGGGCGTAGCCCGCGCTGGGCATGGCTGCCGGTGCCTGCAGCGGTGTTGTGGATCGCCGGTTTGGGATTGGGGTGCATGCACGAGTTTGCGCGCGAGGGCAGCGCCGCACTCACCTTCCACGAAGGTCCGATGGAATGCTTTCGCGCGATCACCATGACCAGTATCCCGCTGGGACTGGTGTTGCTGTTGATGGTTCGCCATGCCGGTGTGGTGCGGCCCGGTTCGACCGCATTGCTGGTAATGCTCAGTGCCGCGACGTTGTCGTCCAGCGCAGTCAGCCTGATCCATCACGGTGGTGAGTCGTCTCTGATGGTGTTGCTCTGGCATGTCGGCGCGGTGCTGCTGCTTTCGCTTCTGAGCCTGTTGTTCTCGCGCCGGATGTTCGCGTGGATCGGATATTCGCGCCGGGTCTGACGCCCCGGGATACCGCAACAAAATTTTTCGGTCCAACTGTAACTATTTTCCGCAACCGCACGTACAACACAAAGCAGGCGCGGCATGATCCATCGCCGGCATGCCGCATCAACCCGCATCAACCGCGCTTGCTTCACGCCGTTCCCGCATCCGGACTGCCCGGCTGCCTATCCCACTCGAGGAAATCCCATGAACGCTCATACCATTGCTGCGCAGAGCTCCACTGCACTGACCGGCGCTACCCTTGCCATGCTTGCGGCTGGCCTTGCGCTGAGCACGCCCGCCAATGCTGCTGGCGGCAAGGACAAGTCAATGGCCAAGGCAGCGGTCGATCAAGTTGCGCTGGTGCATTGTTCCGGCGTGAACCAATGCAAGGGCCACAACGATTGCAAGACCGCCGCCAATGCCTGCAAGGGCCAGGGCAGCTGCAAGGGCCAGGGTTTCGTGGGCGCCACCGCAGCCGCGTGTGGCGATGTCGGCGGCAAGGTGATCGATGCCGGTAGCAGCATGAAGGTTGCCGCATCCAGCCAGATCCAGTGCTTCGGGATCAACCAGTGCAAAGGTCACAACGATTGCCACACTGCCAACAACGCCTGCAAGGGCCAGGGCAGCTGCAAGGGCCAGGGCTTCGTGATGTTGCCGGCGGCTAGCTGCAGCAACATCGGCGGCAGCACCAGCGCGGGTTGATCCTGGTTCGCTGGCACGCATGCACATGCAATACGGCCTGCTCTCCCCCAAGACTGCACAGGGACCGTCCGCCGGGCCCACCTCCTGCGAGCATGCGCCGAAGGTGAGGCCTTGGTTGGGTTTCGGGCTTGGTTTGCGCACCCAGTATTTCGATGAGGTGTTGGCGAACGCTCCGAATGTTGATTGGTTCGAAGTCACTTCGGAAAATTTCATGGTGGCCGGCGGCAAGCCACGCCACTACCTGCATCGCATCCGCGAACGCTGGCCGGTAGTGATGCATGGCGTGTCGCTGTCGATCGGCAGCACCGATCCGCTGGACATGGATTACCTGCGCGGGCTGCGTGAGCTTGCGCGCGAGATCCAGCCGGCGTGGGTTTCCGATCACCTGTGCTGGACTGGCGTGGACGGCATCAACAGCCACGACCTGTTGCCCTTGCCTTATGACGAAGCCGCGATCGCGCATGTGGTCTCGCGCGTGCAGCAGGTGCAGGAGTTCCTTGGTCGCGAAATCCTGCTGGAAAACCTCAGCAGCTATGTCGAATTCCGCCAGTCACGGATGCCCGAATGGGACTTCGTCGCCGAAGTCGCGCGTCGCGCTGGCAGCCGCATCCTGCTGGACGTCAACAACATCCAGGTCAGTGCGCGCAACCAGGGTTTCGACCCGAATACCTACCTCGATGGCATTCCCGCCGATCGGGTCTGGCAGATCCATCTGGCTGGGCACAGCGACTATGGCGACTACTGCATCGACACCCACGATCACGACGTGCCAAGCGAAGTCTGGGCGCTGTACGAACGCGCGATCCGCAAGTTCGGCCCGATCAGCACCATGATCGAGCGCGACGATCATTTTCCGCCGCTGCAGGAATTGCTCGGCGAACTCGACCAGGCCCGCGTCACTTTCGCGCGTGCCAGTGTTGCCCACGCCACATGAGCGTCATCGACCTCGACCTGGCGCAGTTGCAACGCCAGTTCATCGCGCACTTGCGCGGCAATACGGATAAAGACCTGGAACAGGCGGTCGATGTCGGTCGCCTGCCTGCAGCAACCGGGCTACGCATCTACGCGAATGCCTACGGCGCGCGCCTGCGCGAAGCACTCGAGAACGATCACCCTGTTCTCGGGGCATACCTGGGTGACGAGCTCTGGGAAGCGCTGTGCAAGGGCTATATCAATGCACATCCATCGCGCGTGCGCTCGCTGCGCGACTTCGGCAATGCGCTGCCAGCATTCCTTGCCGAAACCGAACAGTTCCGCAGGCATCCGCAACTGGCCGAGTTGGCCCGCTTCGAACGCCTGCTGCTGGACAGTTTCGATGCCGCCGATGATCCGCGCGCCAACTGGACACAACTGCAGGTGATACCGCCCGAACAGTGGCCTGCAATGCGTGTGCGCTTGCATCGCAGCGTGCGCGTGCATCGTGCGCGACATGGAAGCGTGGCGATCTGGCAGGCGATCAAGGCCGATCAGGATCCGCCTGCATATGCAGGCATCGAAGACGCCGTCGATTGGGTGCTGTGGCGCGATGAAGACGGTGTCGGCCGCTTCCGTTCGTTGGAGCACGACAGCTCAGCCGCATTCGATTGCTGCCGGCACAGCGGCAGCTTCGCCGAACTGTGCGAACTGATGGCGATCACCCATCCCGTCGAAGGCGTGCCAGCGCGCGTGCTCGGCTACCTGCAGGACTGGTGCGCTGCGGGATTGATTGCAGCATGGAACACGCGTCCAGAGGCTTGACGCGACGCCACCGGATTTTCAAGCCCGGTGGCGGGTTGTCACCTCATTGGCGCTTTGTATACACCGGCACCGCAACCACGCCTGCTTCGACGTCCTTGAGGATGTCCTGCAGCTGATTCTTCTCATCCGGGTCCTTCGCCGCGGCAATGAGATCGCGCAGGATTGCCGCATGCGCGACTTTCTGTGCATCGGCAGCTGGCACTGCAATGTCCGGGATGACGCCAACGTGCTCCCAATTGGTCTTGGTGATCGGGTTGATGGCGCGACCATTCGGGATGAACGCGGCGTAGCCCTTGCTGATGGCGTAGCCGTCGCCGGGATTGGCGCCACCACCAGTTGTTTCGCCGACGATCTTGGCGCGCTTCTGGGTCTGGAAGTCATACGCGCACTCTTCGCCACCGGAGAACGTGCGTCCCGATGTCAGCACATACACCGGGCGGGTGTAGCGCGGGCCAACCGCGGCGCTTGTCCAGTACTGGTGGGTGGTGTCTCCGACCCGGAAGTACAGGTCGTTGAGATGGCGCTCATCGCCGGCTGAGAAGAAGTGGCTCATCAGGTAGGCCACGGTTTCGGGCTCGCCACCGCCGTTGCGGCGCAGGTCCAGGATCAGCGCATCGGTGCCCGAAAGCATCGTCATCGCACCCGAGATCGCCGCTGCGACTATCTGCGTGGGGCCGAACGCTCGCAGTTCCAGGTAGCCGACGTTGCCGGGCAGGCGTTTGACGCTATCGATGCCGAAGCCGTGGCTGGAAATTTCCCGGCGCATGACCTGCAACGTCTCGGCATCAGGCACCGCATCGGGCGGCGAAGCGCGAAAATCAGGGTCGTAGCCGACGGCGAAATGGTCATCCTTGCCGAGCATGCGCAGGTCTTTCGTCAACGCATCGGCGAAGGTGCTGCTGTCCGTCGCCTGCGAGTAACCGCCGCTGTTTTCCTTGGCGGCAAGCGCGGTGGCCAGTTGCGCAGCGACATCGGGAAATACGTAGTTGGTGTTGAGTTGCGAGGACAACTCGGCAATCACCGCCTTGCGCGTGGTGGCGTCGACCGGAACGGGTTTGGGATCATGCTGGGCGAACGCGGGCGTCACGCACAGGGTGAGGGCGAGGGTAAGCAGGTAGCGCTTGAACATGGGCATTCCTTTTGAAGCGGCAGCGCCGCGGTTGGCTCACTGTGGATGTCTACTAAAGAGTTAGTACTAGAACTCAAAAAAACTCAGCGCACGGCACTTTCGAAGTCCACGCGATCCATCGACCACTCGCCTTCGGTCAGCTGCGCATTCACGTGCACATCGGCCTGGCCTTTCGGGCCGCGGAGCTTGAACGTGACATTCGCATCGCCATCGGGCCGCGCACCGTTGCCGATTTCGATACTGCCTTTCACGTCTTTCGACGCAAGCACGGCAGGGCTGCCCAACTTCGCCATCACGCTTTGATCAGCGACGACGCGTTGCATGAGGATCTTGAACATCGCCAGATCATGGATGTCCGGCGGCGGGGGCGGCATCGGCAGTGCGCCCAGGGACGGTGGCGGTGCGGGCGGCGGAGGCGGAGGCGGCGGCGGCATGTTCAAGCGCAGGGTCTCGGCGATCCAGCGCTGTGTATCCGCAGTCACGGGCGTCGGCTTGCCTTCGACCTCGAGGGTCTCGGTCACCTTGCCGTCCTTGCCTACTGACACGGTGTAGTGACGCCAACCGTCCTTGGCGTATGCGGAGATCTCGCGGGTGTCGCCCGGGCCAAGCACTCCGTCGGTGGTGGTGCTGATGTGGATGCCCTGGCGTCCCTGTTTGGCCAGCCCGAGCTGGGTGACCAGCAACACGCCTGAGACCACCAGTGCGCCGGTGCCGATGGCCGCACCCCAGCGCGCACGCGCAGGTGGTGCCGCCAACAATCGGGTGATGCGTTTCATGAGTGAGCCTCCTTGGGCTGCAAGTACAAGTTGTGGGGGAATATGCCGTTGCCGCTCGAGTTGCTCGAGGGCTTCGGCGAGTGCGATGGCGTCCCCACAAACTGCCACCGCCCGATCGTCGCAAGCGTGCTCGCGTTCCTGCCGGATACGCCGACCCAGCCACCACGCTGCGGGGTGGAAGAACAACAGCGATTCCATCACGCATTGCAGGCCATTCCAGAGCCAGTCCAGGCGTGCGATATGCGCCAGCTCATGAGCCAGCAGCGCTTCCAACTGCTCACGCGGCAGCTGTGTCAGCAGCGACAGCGGCAACCAGATCACCGGCCACAGCAGGCGCGCGGTGAAGGGACCAACGAGTTCGTGCGACAGCCGCACCGCAACGCGCCGGGTGATACCCATCGCATCGCGCAAAACCTCGAAGCGCTGCTGCCAGTCCTGTGGCAAGCAGGAGAAATTATGGCGATCCAGGTTGGCCACCAGCCGCCAGCCGGCGAAGCGCCGTAGCAGCATTACGCCGACGCCGCACAACCACAGCAGCGCGAGCACGGCCGGTACCAAGTCGGATTGCTGCACGAATTGCCCGGTGGCGGCATCCAGTTCCGGCGGCGTCAGTGCGGGTAACCAGCCAGTTGCCTGTGCAGCCGCAGGTGCATGCAGTAAGCGCAGGAACGTGGCGAAGGGCACCAACACCATGGCGGTCAACACGCCCATCGCTACGCTATGTCGCGTTGCGGCGTCGCGTTGCGACAATGCGTCCAGCGCAATCACCGCAATGAGCGCCAGCAGCGTGTCCTGCCACAGCGAATGCAGCAGGGCCGTCACCAGCGCGGGCGCGAGTCGCCAAGGCAGCAGCGCGACCACGTCCATCAGCGTTTCCGCTTCGCCTTGGCTTGGGCGATGAGCTTCGAGATCTGGTCGAGCTCTTCGAGGCTGGCTGTGTCGTCGTCGAGCGCACGCTGCACCAATGTCATCGCCGACCCCGAGAACGCCCGCCGAACCAGGTCCTTCACCAACGAACGCTGCACGACGGGCTCTGCGTCCACGGCCAGGTAGGTGTGGCTGCGCTCGGATTCATCGCGGCGGAGCAGGCCCTTGTCGGCCATGATCGTCAACATCTTCAGCACTGTGGTGTAGGCGGTGTCCTTGTGCTTCGATAACTCGGCGTGCACTTCGCGCACGGTCATGGCTGTCTTGCGCGGCCACAGCACGCGCAGGATCGCCAGTTCGCCTTCGGTGGGATTGGGAGTGGGCATGCGTCTCGGCAGGAAGAGGATGTACGGCTATCTTAGTACTAAATAATTAGTAGACGCAACATGATTCATGAAACCGGTTGTCATAGGCTTGCAGGGATTTCTGATCTGTCGGGGAGCTGGACTGTCGTTGCAGTTGAATAATTACATACGGGTAAAAACTCATTTACCCCGCAGCGCGCCATGGAAACTGGCCGGACGCTTGCTAGACTCAGGGTCCTGACGATCCCCGCCTGACCCGGAGCGCACATGAATTGGCTCAACGAGATACTGCAGAACGATCCAGATCCGACCGAGTCGCGGGAGTGGATCGAATCGATCAAGGCGGTCATCGATCATGACGGCGCGGATCGCGCGCACCAGCTTCTGGAAGGCATGGTCGAACTGACCCGCCGCGCCGGCGCCAACCTGCCATTCGCGCCCACCACCGAATACATCAACACCATTCCCAGTCACCTGGAGCCGAAGCTGCCGGGCGATGCACACCTGGAATGGCGGATCCGTTCGATGATCCGCTGGAATGCGATGGCGATGGTGGTGCGTGCCAACCGCAAGCCGGGCGACCTGGGCGGCCACATCGCCAGCTTCGCCTCGTCGGCAACGCTGTACGACGTCGGCTTCAATCACTTCTGGCGCGCACCCAGCGCGGATCACCCGGGTGATTTGCTGTACCTGCAGGGCCACAGTTCACCGGGCATCTACGCACGTGCGTTCATGGAAGGCCGCATCAGCGAATCCCAGCTCGACAACTTCCGCATGGAAGTCGATGGTCGCGGCATCAGCAGCTATCCGCACCCGTGGCTGATGCCGGACTTCTGGCAGACCCCGACCGTCAGCATGGGCCTTGGCCCGCTGGCCGCGATCTACCAGGCGCGCAGCTGGAAGTACCTGGAAGCGCGCGGGCTGATGCCGAAGACTGACCGCAAGGTGTGGTGCTTTCTCGGCGACGGTGAGACCGACGAGCCGGAAAGCCTTGGCGCGATTGGCGTGGCCGGCCGCGAAGGTCTCGATAATCTGATTTTCGTCGTCAACTGCAACCTGCAGCGCCTGGATGGCCCGGTGCGCGGTAACGGCAAGATCATCCAGGAGTTGGAAGCCGCGTTCCGGGGCCACGGCTGGAACGTGATCAAGACGATCTGGGGCAGCTACTGGGATCCGTTGCTGGCCAAGGACACGCATGGCGTCCTGAAAAAAATCATGATGGATACCGTCGACGGCGAGTACCAGAACTGCAAGGCGTTCGGTGGCGCGTATACCCGTGAACATTTCTTCGGCAAACACCCCGAAGCCCTGGCCATGGTCGCCAACCTCAGCGACGACGACATCTGGCGCCTGAACCGTGGTGGCCATGACCCGCACAAGGTGTATGCAGCGTACGACGCGGCGGTGAAAACCGAGGGCTTGCCCACCGTGATCCTGGCCAAGACGGTCAAGGGTTATGGCATGGGCGCGGCGGGTGAGGCGCTCAACCCGACCCACCAGACCAAGAAGCTGGACGATGCCGCGGTGCGCGCATTCCGCGACCGCTTCAAGCTGGAAATCGACGACGACCAGTTCAAGGACGGCGCCGTGCCGTTCTTCCGCCCGGACGAAAAGTCGCCCGAACTCGAATACATGCGTGAACGCCGCGCACAGCTCGGCGGCTATTTGCCGCAGCGCCGGCGCAAGGCCACGCAGCAACTCGAAGTGCCGCCGCTTGCGACGTTCGAGCGCCTGCTCAAGTCCAGCGGCGAGCGTGAGAACAGCACCACCATGGCATTCGTGCAGATGTTGAACATCATCCTGCGCGACAAGACGATCGGCCCGCGCTGCGTGCCGATTGTTGCTGATGAGGCGCGCACCTTCGGCATGGAAGGCATGTTCCGCCAGTTGGGCATCTATGCGCCGCAGGGCCAGAAGTACAAGCCAGTGGATGCCGACCAGCTGATGTTCTACCGTGAAGACGCGGCCGGGCAGGTGCTGGAGGAAGGCATCACCGAAGCCGGTGCGTTCTCGTCATGGCTGGCGCTGGCGACCAGCTACAGCACCAATGACCTGGCGATGCTGCCGTTCTATATCTACTACTCGATGTTCGGTTTCCAGCGCGTCGGCGACTCCGCCTGGCAGGCAGGCGACATGCGCGCGCGCGGCTTCATGCTCGGTGCCACCGCCGGCCGCACCACGCTCAATGGCGAAGGCTTGCAGCACGAAGACGGGCAGTCGCAGGTGCAGGCCAGTTTCATCCCCAACGTGCGCAGCTTTGATCCCACCTTCGCATACGAAGTCGTGACCATCGTGCAATACGGCATGCAGCGGATGCTGGCCGAACAGCGCGACGAGTATTTCTACATCACGCTGATGAATGAAAATTACACCCACCCGGAGATGCCGGAAGGCAGCGCCGAGGGCATCATCAAGGGCATGTATCTGCTCAAGGACGGTGGCAAGCCGAAGAAGGGCGAACTGCGCGTGCAACTGTTGGGCAGCGGCACGATCCTGCGCGAAGTAATTGCCGCTGCCGACCTGCTGGATGCCGACTTCGGCATCAAGTCGGATTTGTGGTCCTGCCCGAGCTTCGTCGAGCTGTCCCGCGATGGCGTGGATGCCGAACGCTGGAACAGGTTCCACCCCGAAGCCAAGACCCCGCGCAAGCCTTGGGTAACCGCGCTGCTGGAAGGCCGCCAGGGTCCTGCGATTGCAGCCACCGACTACGTGCGCCACCACGCCAACCAGATCCGCGAATACGTGCCGATGCGCTACAGCGTATTGGGCACCGATGGCTTCGGCCGCAGCGACACCCGTGCCAACCTGCGCCGTTTCTTCGAGGTCGACCGCTACTACGTCGCCCACGCCGCCGTAGCCGCGCTGGCCGCCGACGGCAAGATGACCGCCAAAGACGTGGCCCGCGCGATCAAGCTGTACAAGATCGATGCGGAGAAGCCGAATCCGATTGGGGTGTGATCGCTTTGCTCCCTCTCCCGCTAGCGGGAGAGGGCTGGGGTGAGGGCGCTCTTGTACAGAAAAGGCGGCCACTGGCCGCCTTCGTCATGAGTACCGCTTGAAAACACCGGCCGTCAGGACCGACCAACACCCACGCACGTGGCATGCATCGCCACCGACACCTGCCGCGCCGCACGGAACTCACCGGGCGGACACCCGGTCGCTGTCTTGAACGCGCGATGGAACGCACCCAGCGATCCAAAACCACTTTCCAGCCCGATCACCAGCGTCGACCACGCATCACAGTCCGGATTGGCCAGCAGCGCCTGCGCGTGCTCCAGCCGAAACGCATTCACGTACTGGCTGATGTTGCGATGTTCAAGCACGTCGTGGATGGCGCGGCTGATCCGGTATTCGCTCACATCCAGCGCCTGCGCCAGGTGGCTGAGTTTGAGCTCCGGCTGCAGGAACGGTTGTTGCGTGCGCATGTGCTGTTCTAGTTCACGAGCGAGCGCGGCGTCCTCATCGCGGATGACCGCATCACTGGTCGTGTCGATGCATGGCACGTCGATGACGCCCAGTCGCGATGTCGCCTCCGCTTCGCACGATGCATCTGCATCGACGTGCACATGACCTTCCAGCGGATGCCGCATTCGCCAGGCCACCAAACCTTGCATCACGAAAACAATGGTTGCGGCCGCTGCAGCAGCGCCTAGCGCACCCGCGCCGCTGGACGGACCGAGCAAGATCGGCAGCAACAGTGCGATGCCGACACAGCCGCCATAGGTCACCATGAACACAGCGCGCATCACGCGTTCCATGCCACGCTGGCTAGACCAGCCACGTAAGCCTTCCCAGAACGCCAGCACCAGGGTGGTCGAACTGAGCAGGCTGAGCACTTCATCCAGGGCCTGCGCAAGCGGCGTATGCATGCCGAACTGGGACAGGATGATCAGCACCCCCGCCAGTCCGACAAATCCCATGTGCGATGCCCTGAACGGCCGGCCCTCGCGGAACAGCGCACGCGCAACCAGCCAGAAGCCATTGCAAGTGAAGCAGGCGCCAACACCGAACAGCACGTACCACGTCCCCGCATCAGGACCGACCAGCCCGCGCGCCATGAACATCGCGATCGAACCACAGAACAGCGCCCACACGATGTTGAGCGGGCGGCGCGGCCGGTTGGCCAGCGCGAGTACCAGCCACAGCAGCGACAGGCACAGGGCAGTGGCCTGCAAGACTGGAGTCGAGACATTCATAAGGCAATCACGCGTGCGGAAGCAGCTCCATCATGCTGCCGTAGCGCAGCGGGCGCCCCGTCCAAAAGTCACGAGTGGTTGCCGGAATCGGAATCCGGCAGGACGAACGGCGCGCACTCACGCATCGTCGGGGCTCCCCAAAACGGAAGTCTCCGCATGGCCTCGACTATCTCCACGCCGCAAGCAAGCACGCGCCTGCTGCCCTGGTCCGCACGTGCCTGGTTCCTTGCTGCATTGGCCGGCCAATGGCTGTTCGCCACCTACATCGCCTGGACGCTGGTACGCCCGCTGATGGGCGCCGATGCGGCCAGCGTGGACGGCACGCGCCTGATCACCGGCTACATTCAAGGCGACACCGCGGGCAACGCGATGTTGCTGGGGCATGTGTTGGCCGCGGCCATCATCAATCTGGTGGGCTTGTTGCAACTGGTGCCGGCAATACGCCGGAGCTATCCGTCCTGGCATCGCTGGGCAGGCCGCACGTTCATGGTGTTGTCCCTGCTGGCCGCGATCAGTGGCTTCTACATGGTCTGGGTGCGCGGCTCACGCCTGAGCGATGTGTCCGCAGCCGCGATCACCTTGAACGGCGTCCTGATCCTGCTGGCCGTGACCATGGCATGGCGACTGGCAATGCAGCGCCGTTTCGCCGAACACCGGCGCTGGGCGATCCGCGCCTTCCTGCTGGTCAGCGGTGTGTGGACATTGCGGCTGGGCCTGATGGCCTGGGTGATCATCAACCAGGGCCCGAACGGCAACACCGAGCGGCTGGATGGCACGTTCGATTCGATCTGGGTATTCGGTTGCTATCTGATCCCGCTGGCTATCGCCGAGCTGTACTTCCGTGCCGAGAAGGGCGGGCGGGCGATGCAGTTCACCGCAGCGGGTGTGCTGGCGTTGAGTGCTGCATTCACGCTTCTAGGTACGTTTGGGGCGTTCACGTTTATGTGGTTGCCGCATTTTTGAAATTGACAGTTGCCATTTTTTTCTATGCCGCTTTCGCCGCAAAGGCTGTCCTGTGATGATTTAAGAATATTGATTGTTCGGGTCGGAATGCTTCGACTTTAGTTTTCTTCGAAATTGACCATCGGTTAAGTACATCATCACTCAATGATCGATGTACAAGCATCTGCCCATCATTCTCAAAAGAAATCAAACGATCATCGAAGAGTGCATCGATATGCGGGGACAGCATGATGCCGTTGAAGCCGCTAATGCGTTCGGCATTAGTTGAGTCGCGCCAAGGCTTGATGTGACTTGCAATCAGTAGGCGGGAATCCTGAACACCTGTCACCCTGCAATGAGGATCAACCAACATTACGCATTTGCGAAAGAGTCCTTGGCCGATGCGAGCTTTTGAAAGTTGGAGTCGTTGTGTTTCCAGGAGGGTCCTGTCGACGTCGATTGCGTGCAAATCATCCAGGACCTCAGTCCTTGGTTCAGGCTCGGCGACGAATGACTGGGATGAGAATTCTGGCCTAACCTCGACACCCAACAGGGTCAATAAAATATGGCCGAGCGAATCGGATATTCCAGCTAGGTAGCAGCCCTGATTTCCGTGGCCATTGCGCTGAATTGGTGAATATTTAGCTGGTAGGAATGGGCCAATCGACTGAATATGAACCGATGGCCGAAGCGGCCGAGGAGCCGCCGAGAAGTACACGCTAACGAGCCAGCCTTCGTGTGACCAATAGTCACCCACATTGCCGAATTCTGTAGGTTTCGGGCTGGCAGATGCGCCCTCTATAACTTGGCCGATTGCGCCGATGTAGCCATCTGCGTAGGAGAAGACGACGTCTCCAGGACGGACCAGCTTCATGTTTTCGTATGTTTGGTTGAATGCGCCATTGGCATTACGCATGGGCGACCACAAGTAGCCGCCACGGACTTCGTGGTCGCGGGTCTGCTTGTGATTGACCCACCAAAATGCCATTGCTACCCCCTGATTCCAGGATAGCGGTTCTTCGAACCAACTGGCAAAACCGAACTATTTACTTGGAGCCACCACCTCCACCAAAAACCCATCCACCGCCTCCGTATAAGCCGACGGCTTCCCCAACTCCTTGTTGATCTCTCCATGCGAAAGATCCTCGGGCAGCACCGTCATCACCACACCCAAGGTCTTGGCCTTGTCGACCAATGCTTGCCCCTGCGGGCATGAATCGCGACGTTGGCTGGAACACACGATCAGCATCGGCAGGGCGTAGCGGGTGAGCTGGTGGTAGGGCGATGCGGCGGTCCATTGCTTCGGGTCATCGCCGAATGCGAGTTCGTACAGCGGTAGCTTGAAGCGGCGCGCCATCATTGCCGGCACGTCCATCGCGCCGCTCTCCAGCGACACCACGCCGCGCGGGCGTTGTGCGCCGGCTTCGCGCCATAGCTTCGATGAGGCACCGACCAGGGCGACCAGATGTGCGCCGGCGGAGTGGCCCATCAAAACGACGCGCGATGGATCGGCCTGCCATTCGGGCGCGAGTTCTTGCACCTTGGCCAATGCACGGGCGATATCGCGGGCCTGGTCCAGGGGTGCTGTGTCCGGGCGCATGCGGTAGTTGGCGGATACCAGCACATAGCCCTTCGGCAGCCAGTGCGCGGCTTTGTTTTCCACCACGCCAGGGCTGTCCTTGTTGCCGAATGCCCAGCCGCCGCCATGCACCATGAGGATGATGGGTGCGTTGCGTGGTTGCGCGGGTAGGTAGACGTCGAAGCGCTGTCGTGGGTCGCTGCCGTAGGCGATATCGCGCAATGCGCGTGCGCCGGGCGGCAATGGTGCAAGCGTGGCGGCAGGTTGCAGCGAGGCCGTGCGTGCGTTTTCGAGGCGCTGGCGGAAGGTTTGTGCCTCAGCCACCGTGACGGCGAGAACCGCGAGGACGATCAATCCGATGAGCTGCGGGCGCGTTTGCATGTGAACCTCCGGCTGCGTGCTGTGTAGGACGCGGCGCGTCCACCCAGACGGCAACGAAGGTCCAGGTACCCAGGTTGACGTCGCGACAGCTTGGCCTGCACCAACTGCAGCGAGTACTACCCGGCAACCGTATCCACATCACGCTTGCTGATGCTGAGGTAGGTCACCAGCACCACGATCACCACCAGGAACGTCACGCTGGTGCTGGTGGTTCCCAGTCCCAGTCCGCCGTCTGCCCGCGATTGCGACAGCAGGTCGCCGAATGAGGCGCCCAGTGGCCGGGTCAGGATATAGGCCAGCCAGAACGCCCAGACCTCGCTGATCTTGAACACGTAGTAGGCAATCGCAACCGCGGCGATGCCGGCGGCGAAGATCAGGCCAGACACGAGGTAACCCAACGCCCAGCGTTCGCCGACCAGGTCGCCGGCTGCGGTGCCCAGCGCAAAGGTGATCAGGATCGCCGCCCAATAAAACAGTTCGCGCTTGCGCGTAACAATTGTATGGATGGAGAGCGTGCGTTCGCTGGCATACCAGGTCGCGAAGACGGCGATCAAGGTCGCGCCGAAGGCCAGCGTGCTGGTTAGAAGTGCAACCCCGAAATTGTCAGTCAGGTTGTCGGTGATCAGGGTGCCGACGATGCTGATCAGCACCACCGCCACCCAATACAGCCAGGGGATGTAGCGCCGCGCCGCGATCTGGGCTGCAAGTGCGACCACCAGTACGCCGCCCATCAGCAACGATGTGGTGGTCAATCCCAGCTTGACGTTGAATATAAGGAAGTCCGCGCCGGTCTCGCCGACCGTGGTCGCCATCACCTTGATGATCCAGAAGAACAGGGTCACCGCCGGAACTTTGTTGAGTAGAGAGGGCACGGGCGAGGCGATGGACGGGGACATGTCGATCCTGGATGGCGGGCTGGCGGCGATTAGATGCCGTTCCCCGTTACGGCGGTGAGAACCCGGCAACGGGGGCGTTAATCGCTCATCCCTCCGCAGGCACCGCAAACACGACCACCACCAGCGCGATCACGATGCCGACCGCATAGATCGCTGCACGCCACTTGCGGCCCAGCTTCCACGCCGACAACATTGCCTGCAGCGACTGCAGTGCGTAGTAGGCGACGAAGGCCTGGCTGGCGTAGGTGATGATCTGGTAGATGTCGGCCAGCCAGGTGATGGCGATGGCCGCAAGCGCGGTGACGAGGTGGCCGATGTTGACCGGCATGCGCTTGCTGGTGGATTCGGCAATCAGCCCGCCTGCGCCGCTGGTATCGGCGACGGCGGCGGATAGCTGCGAGGCCAGCGCCATGATCACGATCACCGGCATCACCAGCGCGCCAAGCGGAGCAAGCATGTCGATGATCGCGGTTTCGCCGCCTTCCGCCGGCAGGTTGCCGCTGAAGTAGCGCGTGATCAACAGCATGAAGGTGAGGTAGATCGCGGTCGACAGCCATTGCGCCCAGCGCATGGTGCGCACGCGGGTGTTGGCGTCGTAGGCGCTGCCGAGATAGCGCGAGGTTTCGAAGCCCTGCACCAGGATCACCAGCCCCAACAGCATGCGCAGTTCGTGCGTGCCACGGGCATGCTGCAACGCCGGCCAGTCGAACGTGCCGGTATGCATCGCGATCAGCGTGGCCACCAGCAAGGCGGTCAGCAATGCGCCGATCAATGCCAGTTTGATGCTCACCGCGCCCAGTGTCAGGCGCTCCAGTGCATCAAGGCCGCCACGCAAGCCCAGGATGCCAACCGTGGCAATCACTAGAGTAGACACGACGCGGATCCAGAACGGATCAATGATGTCGCCCAGCCGCAGTCCGAACGCGGCGAACAGGTTGAGGTAATAGGCGACCGACACGAAGTAGGCCAGCGACAACGCGATTTCCGATGCGCGCTCAATTCCGGCGACCAGCACGCCGGGGCTGTCGGCGAACTCGGGCTCCACGTGCACGATGTTGTGGCGGATCGCCGAACCGAACAGGTAGGCGATGCTGCACAGGCCAAGCATCGCCAATGCCGCCCATCGACCCGCCGCGTGCGCAAGGATCGGGCCGGCGGCCAGGAAACCCGAGCCAATGATCGAGGCTAGCGGCGTGACCGTGGCCTGCCACAGTTGCGAGCGCAACAGGCGGGGCTGCAGGAACAGGATGGCGAAGCCCAGCGCGGCGATCAGCAGGGCGATATTGGATGCGGTCATGCGGTTCCAGTCTGGGGTGGCGGCGGTCGGCGCGGGGTGAACGACCAGCTACCAGCCCGCGGCGGCCTGCTCTTCGATGGCACTGAACGCCGAATGCGCGCCGCTGGAATCATTCGCCACGCCGGTGGCGAAGTAGGCCACGCCGTTGCCGCGTTCGCGGTCGACCCATAGTCCGCTCAGTAGGCCATACGCATTTCCGCTATGTCCGATGCGTTTGCGGCCATCACCGAACAGGTCGTCGCGGCAGTGTTTGCCATCGCCGCTGGCCAGGTGCTGCATCGCCAGGCCATAGCTGCAGAAGAAGCCGCCGCGGTTGGGTTCGTCGTCTTCGCCGATCTCGCCGTTGCTGCCGTTCCATGTCCACACCGGCGTGGTGAGGATGCGCACCGATGACGGCTTGAGGATTCGCACGCCGTCGAGCGTGCCGTCGTTGAGCAGCAGGCGACCGATCCTGGCGAGGTCGCGCACCGAAATGCGCAGGCCGCCTTGTGGCGAGAACAACGCGCCATTGCTGCCGGGTTTTGAGCGGGCGAGGTCGCAGGCCTCGTGGTCGGCCACGATCACCGGGCAATCCGGTCGCACGCCGTGCAGGTCGTCTTTCTGCGGGGTGCCCTTGTCGTCATACAACACCACTGCGTGCTGGATCGCCTTGTCGCTGCAGCCCGACCAGTTGAAGCAGGCATCCAGCTTCAGCGGTTCCAGGACCAGTCGCCGCATCAGCAGGTCGAAGCGTTCGCCAGTTGCGCGTTCCATCAATTGCGCGACCAGCGGGAAGTTGAGGTTGGTGTAGCGGAAATACATGCCCGGTGCATGCGCGCTGTCCCACGCCTTCGGGTCATTGGTAAGCGTTCGCAATTCACTGCCGAGTGGCACATTCCAGTAGCCGGCGCCATCTGTCAGGCTCGATGTGTGCGACAGCAGCATCCGCAGTGTGATCGCGCGATCCGGGAACGAAGGGTTGCGCAGCGTCCAGCCAAGTTGCTTGGATACATCGGCATCGAGATTCAATTTGCCTTGCTCGACCAGGCGCATCACGCCAATCGTCGTCACCAGTTTGCTGATCGATGCGATCCGTACCGGATCATCTACAGTGATTGTGCGACCAGCGGCGACATCGGCCATGCCTTGAGCCTGCAGTGCATTGACGCCGTCGCGATCAAAGGCGACCCGCATGCGGGCGACGGGTTTGGCGGCGTGGACGGTAATGGTGCAGGACAGGGCCAGCAACAAGACAGCGAATCGGCGCATCGGGTTTTTCCCTTGGGCGAGAATGCCGTGCCGTTGTGCCATTGACGCGCACACATGGCAACCCAGTCCCGGCGTGCGGCCGGGACTGGTGGTGTTGCGCATCGGCTGTCGCCTTGCAGTTGCAATGCGACCGCGCGCAAACTTCATGCTTATTGCGGGGCGTTGCACGCAGCAGCGATGTGCCTGCCCACTTCAAGCCATCATCGGAATGCGAACGAATGATCGAAGTCGAAAACCTCAGCAAGCGCTACGGACAGTTCACCGCCGTCGACGACCTGTCGTTCCGGGTCGGTGCCGGGCAAGTCCTGGGGCTGGTCGGGCCTAACGGCGCGGGCAAGACCACCACGCTGCGTTGCCTGGCCGGGATCATCCCGGCCACGTTGGGACATGCGCGCATCGGTGGTGTCGATGTCGCTGCCGATCCAGTCGCGGCCAAGCGCCAGCTGGCTTTCATCCCGGACGAGCCGCGTCTGTTCGACCATCTCACCGTCGAGCAGCACCTGAATTTCGTCGCGCGCCTGTATGGCGTGGCCGATTGGAAGGAACGGGCGCAGCCACTTCTCGATGAATTGGAAATGGGCGACAAGCGCAAATTGTTGCCTGCCGAACTGTCGCGCGGCATGAAGCAGAAGCTGGCGATTGCCTGCGGCCTGCTGCATGCGCCGAGCGTGGTGGTGCTGGACGAACCGCTGACTGGTTTGGATCCCTACGGCATCCGCCGGATGAAGAACAGCATGCGCCGGCTCGCTGCCGAGGGCGCAGCAATCATCCTCAGCTCGCACCTGCTGGATCTGGTCCAGGAAGTCTGCACCCACCTGCTGATCCTCAAGGATGGCCGCAAGCTGGCCGATGGTTCGGTGGCCGAGGTGCGCGCGCATTACGCGGTGGACGGCGAGGGCAGCCTGGAAGACGTGTTCTTCCGCGCCACCGGCGACACGGAAAGCGGTCGCTCGTGAGCGCGGCTGCACCAGCCAACCGGCTAGGCGCGGTGGTGGGCGCGTTCGTCTACCTGCAGGCGACGTCGCTCTACAACAACCTGCGCCAGCGCCTGCTGCGCCTGCGCCAACCCAAGTATCTGCTGGGTGCAGTGGCTGGCGCCGCTTATCTGTATGCCTTCGTATTCCGTCACATGTTCAAGGACGGGCACGCACGAACTGCATTTACGCCATCACCTGATGTGCTGGTCGATCTTTCCGCATTGGCCGCGATCGTGCTGGCGTTGTTCATGCTGGTGGACTGGCTGGTCTCGGGTGACGAGGCGAAGCTTGGATTCAGCGAAACCGAAATCGACTTCCTGTTCCCCGCGCCGCTCACCCGTACCACCCTCATCCAGTTCAACCTGTTGCGTTCGCAACTCGGGATCTTCTTTTCCGCGTTCCTGCTCGGCTTTCTGTTGCGCCGGGGCACCGCACTGAACGGCCACCCGCTGCAATACGCGATTGGCCTGTGGTTGCTGTTGTCGATGGCCAGGATGCACATGTTGGCGGGTTCTTTCACGCGTAATCGCCTGGCGGGTTTCGGCCTGCACAGCTGGCCGCGTCGGGTAGCTGTGGCGGGCATTGCACTGCTGGTGGTGTTCGCCTGCTGGTGGCCGATGCGCGCGCAGCTGCACTGGCCGGAAGCGAGTACGTGGTCTAGCCTGGATGCATTGCGTGCCTGGTTCCAGGGCATCGTCGGCACTGCGCCCCTGTCCTGGTTGCTGATGCCGTTCCATTGGGCGCTGGGGCCGATCTTCGCCAGCGATACGGCCGCCTTCCTGCGCGCGTTGCCGCCAGCGCTTGCATTGCTGGTCCTGCATTACGTTTGGGTCGTGCGTGCGCAGGTCTCATTCGAAGAAGCATCTATTGCCCATGCTGGCCGTCGTGCCAAGCGCGTGGCAGCGATGCGCGATGGCCGCATGCGCCAACGCCTGCCGACCAAGCCGCGCAGCGAACCATTCAAACTGGCGGCGAACGGGCTACCGCCACTGGCCTTCCTGTGGAAGGGGCTGATTGCAGCGGGGTCGATCTATCGCCTGCGCACATGGTTGGTTGCCTGCGTAGTCGTGTTCGCGGGTGTGCAGTGGCTTGCTGCGAATCCGCAAATGAAGCCCGCGCTGCTGGCGATCGGCGTGGCGGCCTCGATGATCGGCGGCTGGGGTTTGTTGATGGGGCCGATGCTGATGCAGCGCAGCCTGCAGCGCACGCTGGACTACCTGGACATTCTGAAGGCCACGCCATTGCGCGGCAGGCAGATCGCGATGGGCGAGCTGCTGACGCCGGCCACGATCATGATCTTCGGCATCTGGTTGTTGCTGCTGGTTGGCGTGCTGTCCTTCGTAGCTGCGGGCGGCAGGGACGAATTCACGCCTGGCGTGATCGCCACCGCAGGCGTCGGCGCGGCGCTGCTGGTGCCGCCGCTGTGCGGCCTGATGTTGTGCGTGCCATTCGCCGCCACGCTGTATTTCCCGGCGTGGGTGACGCCGCAGAAAAGCGGCAGTCGCGGCGTGGAGGTGATGGGCCAGCGCTTGATCTTCATGGCTGGATACATGCTGACCCTGGTCGTGGTCATGATTCCTGCCGTGTTAGTCGGTGGGCTCGGCTTCCTGCTGGCGAATTGGTTGGCGGGAATGGCCACGGGCCTGTTGGTGGCAGCGGCTTGCACCTGCGCGGTGCTCGCACTTGAGTTGAATTGGGCCGTGTCCCTGCTGGGCCGCCGCATTGATGGCTTCGATGTATCGCAGGAGTTGCGCTGAGCGACGGAATTGCGTGCCTACAGCTGTTTGCGCGCATCCGCCGCAATGCTGCGCACGAAGCAATCATGTTGATGATCGTTGACCAGGCCCATCGCCTGCATGAAGGCGTACATCGTGGTGGGGCCGACGAACTTCCAGCCACGTTTCTTCAGATCCTTCGATAACGCGATGGATTCCGGCGCCGTGGTGAAGCTGCGCAGCACATCAGCTGTGAGTTTTTTCGGACGCTTGCTGGTGTCCACTTCGAACTGCCAGAAATATTTCGCAAGTGAACCGAACTCGCCTTGCATCTCGATCGCGCGGCTGGCGTTGTGGATCACCGCTTCGATCTTGCCGCGATGGCGGACGATGCCGGCATCGGCCAACAATCGCTCGACATCGTTGGCGGTGTAGCGGGCAACCTTGTTGTAGTCGAAGCCATCGAACGCCACGCGGAAATTCTCGCGCTTGCGCAGGATGGTGATCCAGCTCAGGCCGGCCTGGAAGCCTTCCAGGCTGATCTTCTCGAACAGGCGGATGTCGTCGGTGACCGGCCGACCCCATTCGCGGTCGTGGTAGGCGTTGTAGATCTCGGAGCCGTCGGCCCAAAAGCAGCGGCGTATCGGTTTGGCAGTCACGAATATTCCTGATTACGTCAAGGATTTTTCCAGGCAGGTTAGCTGAACCATTGCCTACCCATTCCATTGAATGGGTCGGGGCCATGACTTCCTGCACATGTGACGGTCTGCGTAGTGTACTACATTACCAGCACACCAACACATTACAGCAGGAGAACGACATGTTTGCCATCAAGTCCCCACGCCCGAGCGCCTACGTCGAGCGCCGCCTGACCCCACGCCGTGGGGACGGTGGTGCCCAGTCGGCCCACATCCACCGCGAACGTGATTTTGGCGTTGGCTACGGCAACAGCAGCGGTTATGCCAGCAACCGCAGCTACGCCACGCCTGCAGCCGCCTACTTCCGCTGCCGTTGAGTCTGCACGGCAGGGCTGTAGCCGGACCTCCCCGCCGGCTGCCTCCCTGCCGTGATCTTTGTGAATTGACAGCAATGCCGTCGGGGTAGACTGGCGGCGTTCCTAGGGGAGGAGCGTGGTCGATGCCGGATTCGGTGACTGCCGATCCAGTCAACAACCTGCCAGGCCAGTCTTGGCTCGCGCAGGATGCGAATGCGCGGCGGGCCACGCTGACCCGCATCGTGGTGCGCATTTCCCGCGAAGCCCTGCAGGGCGAAGGTTTGCAGGCGATGCTGCAGGGCATTTGCGCCTGCATCGTGGCCGAGCTGCCGGTGGCCATTGCCAGCGTGATCCTGCTCAATGAAGAAAACACCCATTTCGTCAAAGAGGTTTACGCCGGCGAAATGACGCTGTCGCCGCTGGCGGCCACTGGTGAGTGGCCGGTTGGCCGCGGTGGTGCCGGGCGTTGCGCGCGCACTGGGCGAGCACAACTGATCCCCGACGTGGACGACGATCCGGATTACGTCCTTGGCAATTCCTATGTGCGTTCCGAATACCTGGTACCGATCCGCCACGGCCAGCGCCTGCATGGCGTGCTCAACCTCGAATCGAACCGCACCGATTTCTTCGATGCCGAATCCTGCGCGGTGTTCGATGCGGTGTCGTATCTTGTTGCCGCCGCGATCCACTTCGCGCGCATGGCCGATGAATTGCGGTTGGCCAACCGCAAGCTGGAACGCATCTCGATGAGCGACGGGTTGACCGGGATCGCCAACCGTCGCTGCTTTGACGAACGCCTGCAGGCCGATTGGGCCCGGCAGGCGGCCCGCAACGAGTCACTTGCGCTGTTGCTGGTCGATGCCGATGCATTCAAGCTGCTCAACGATGCCAGCGGACATCTATACGGCGACGAATGCCTGCGCGAGCTGGCGCGCGTCTGCGAAGGTTTTGCCGAGTCCGACCACGACCTGGTCGCGCGCTTCGGTGGCGAGGAACTGGTGCTGGTGCTGCCTGGCCGCAGCCTTGCGCAAGCCAGCGACGTGGCCGAGCGCCTGCGCGCCGCGGTGGAAGCGGTGGCAATGCCGCATCCGGATTCGCCAGTGTCTGCGCACGTGACCATCAGTATCGGTGTCAGTGCACTGGTGCCGAACGCGACCCAGCCACCGGAAACGCTGGTGGCGATGGCCGACCGCGCGCTGTATTCGGCCAAGCTGCAGGGCCGCAACCGCGTGCAGGTGTACGTGCCGGGGCGATAGACAGCATCATCGCCAAGTCGGTCGCCATCGTGCGGCAAGGGGACGGACATGCGGGTTCCACGATTCACCCAGCGCTTGCGTGAGCACGACTGGACGGCGGCGCTGATCGAGTTGGTCATCGTCATCGCCGGCATCCTGATCGCGCTGCAGGTCAGCAACTGGAACCAGGATCGGATCGATGCCGCGCGTGGCCAGCGCTATACCAAGCGCATCCATGACGATGTGCAGGCTGACATCCAGAACATGGCCAAGGCCCGTGCGTTCTGGAAGATGGTCGCCGGCTTCGGCAAGCAAGCCCTGGCCCACGGCGAAGATGGCACCCTGGTGGATGGTTCGCCGTGGAAAACTGCGCTTGCGTACTACCAGGCGAGGCAGATCCTGCCATTCGAGCTGGACGACACCACGTTCAACGAATTGCGCGATGCCGGCGACCTCGGGCTGATCGAGGATGAGGACCTGCGCTGGGGACTGTCGAGCTATTACCGCGCCACCGGCGCGGGCGTGACTGCGGAAATCCTGCGTCACAACCCGGCCTACCGCGTGCAGATTCGCAGCCTTGTTCCCGCCGAGGTGCAGGACTACATCTGGGCCAAGTGCTTCCGCCAATTGGGCGGTGTGGACCAGGAACTGCTCGATTGCCCATCACCCATTCCGGATGCGCAGGCGAACACGCAGCTTGCCAGCCTGAGCGACAACCAGACGCTGCAGCAGAACCTGCGCTACTGGTATGTGTGGCTGGGGGTCAGCGACAAGGTGCTGGATTCCACCGATGCCGCCGCCCAGGCCCTGTCCGCCAAGACCTTGCTGTCCACGCATCGCTAGGCGCTGCGGACCCCCAACGGAGAACACCATGCGCCTGTCCACACTTCTGTCGATGATCGCGTTGATATTGATGGCATCGATGCCCGCCATCGCTGCCACGCCGCCCACGCTGCGCGTCGATATCCAGCACAGCGGCGATGCCAAGGTCGAGCACTACGCACTGGACCGCGTGGTGGTCGAACCGCTGCCGTGGCCGGGCAATCCAGACCAGCCGCTCGATGCAACCAATCGCGGTTCGCAGAAGTTCGAAGTGGCCGATGCCGCGACTGGCAAGCAGCTGTATTCACGTGGCTACGCCACCATCTTTGGCGAATGGCGCAGCACCGACGAGGCGCAGGCCACCCAGCGCAGCTTCCAGGAATCGTTGCGGTTCCCGATGCCGACCGCGCCGGTAAAGATCACGGTGTATGGACGTGATGCCGCCAATGCATTCGCGCCCTCGTGGTCGGTGACCGTGGATCCGGACGCACTCGACATCGATCGCGTAGCGCAGCCAGCACCAGCAATGCCGATTGCCATTCGCCACAACGGCGATTCAGCGCACAAGGTTGATCTGTTGTTGCTCGGCGATGGCTACACCGCAGCAGAGATGCCCAAGTTCGAACAACGCGCGCGTGCACTCGCCGATCGCCTGTTCAGCGTGTCACCCTTCAAGGAACGCGCAGCGGATTTCAATGTGTGGGCCTTGGCGGTGCCGACGCCGGAATCCGGGGTCAGCCGCCCGTCCACCGGTATCCACCATGCGTCCTCGACCGGTGCGCGCTACGACATCTTCGGCAGCGAGCGCTACATCCTGACCCTGGACAATCGCGCCTTCCGCGAACTCGCGCAGTACGCGCCGTATGATTTCGTCGAAATCATGGTCAATGGCCAGACCTATGGCGGTGGCGGGATCTTCGGCCAGTTCAGCACCGTGGCCGCCGACAATGACTGGCGCGACTATGTGTTCGTGCACGAGTTTGGCCATCACTTCGCTGCGCTGGCCGACGAGTACTACACCTCGCCAGTCTCCTATGCCGCCGCTGACAAGCCCACGGTTGAACCGTGGGAACCGAACGTGACCGCGTTGCTGAATCAACACAACCTGAAATGGAAACGCACGCCGACCAGCCTGGTGGTGCCATTGCCCACGCCGTGGCCGAAGGCGGAGTTTGAAACCTACGAACGTGGCATCCAGGCACGTCGTGCCAAGTTGCGCGCGGACCGGCGCCCGGAAGCGGAAATGAGCGCGCTGTTCCATGAGGAGCAGCAGCATGTCGATGCGATGTTCGTCAAGGCGAAATATCGCGATGCGGTCGGCGCGTTCCAGGGTGGAAACTACTCGGCGACCGGGTATTACCGCCCGCAACTGCAATGCATGATGTTCACTCGTTCCGACGCGTTCTGCAGCGTTTGCCAGGATTCGATCTCGGACATCATCGACCTGTACAGCCAGACGCACTGATGGCTGGCACAGCAAGCCGTGCAAGCATGACCTCCGATCCGTGCGGAATGCGCATTGCATTAGCCGCGATGCTGTTATGCGTCGCTTCAATAGCGGCCGCGCAACAGCCAACACCTGATCGCCGCATCGCGGTCACGATTGACGATCTGCCGTGGCAGCGCATCGGGGTCACGTCCGATACGAATCTGCAAGCGCGGCATGCAGCCACGCTGGTTTCGCCACCCTTACTTGCGCGCCGGTCGCACCCAGGCTGACAAGGCGGAAATTCGCGATTTCCTGGCGAAGCATGGTTATCGCGTCGCACCGGTCACGGTGGACAACGGCGAATGGGTCTGGAACTTCGCGTACGAGAACGTGCTCGATGGCAGCAGCGGACACGATGGCGATGGTCCAAACGATGGGCCTGTCGATGTCGCTTCACGACAGGACACGCTACGTCGACTGCGCGAAGGTTACGTGCCGTACATGCTCAACAAGGTCGACTATTACGAGCGCCAGTAGCAGGCATTGCTTGGGTACGCGCTGCCGCAGGTTTGGCTGATGCATGCCAATGCATTGAATGCAGCCAGCTATGTCGAACTGATTGCCGGCGTGCGTCGCCGTGGGTATCGCACGATCACGCTCGACGAAGCCCTGCGCGACCCGGCTTATGCACGGCCGGATGGATATGAAGGCCGCTACGGTCCCAGTTGGCTGCATCGCTGGGCGATGGCGGAGAAAAAACCGAAGGACTTCTACGCCGGTGAACCCGTGGTGCGGCAGTGGGTATTGGACCTGGCCGGGGTCGATTCCGAATAGGACGCCAGCCGCATGGATTCAACGCGTGGCGACCGATGCCGCATCAGCATGCATGCGCTGGTAACGCGCGAAGCGTGGCGTGCCCTTCGCGGTGAGTCCGTTGTAGCGGAACGTGACCATGGAACCAATCGGCGGTGGTCGCGTGCGGTCGGCATCGCGCAAGCCGCTGCCGAGTGCGAAGCGTCGACCATGCGCATCTTCGACCAGCAGCGCGCCGACCATGCCGGCGTACTTGCCCTTGCCCGGACGGTAGCCGACTACACGCGCTTCGGCATCGTCCCAGCGTTTGTATTTCAGTAGCTCATCGGTGCGGCCAGGGCGGTAATGGGCGAAGGCGTAGTGCAGCATCAGGCCCTCGCCACGGCCCGCCACCACCGCATCCAGACGCGCATCGAGTTGCGCACGGTCGGTGAGGTGAACCTGCGCGATGCGTTGCAATTGCGGCAGTGCGGCCCGCCTGACCAGGTCGCGCAACGCGCGTGTGCGGGTGGCGAAAGGTTGTGGGGATGTCGGCAGATCAAAGGCCATGAAGTGCACCTGTCGCCATGCCGAGGTATCGGGTTGCAGCGCGCGCACCAGATCGCTGACTTGCTGGAATTGCCCGCGGCCAATCCACAACTCACCTTCGATGGCCTGTGCCGGCCAGCCGGCCGTGAACCATGCAGGTGCATCGATACGATTGCCCGCTCGGGTCAGCAGTTGCCGGCCATCCCAGCGTGCACGCACGCCGTCGAGTTTCTCGCTGACCAGGTAGCTGGCGATGTCGATGTCGGGATGGAAGCCGGTTGCCAGCATCGGCGCCGGCATCGGTGCTACTGCAACATGCAGTAGCGTGCGCGTCAGGGTTTCGGCGTTGGCCGGGAATGCCGCAGGTGGCAACAGCAACAGGGCGAGCAGGGCGGTGCGCAGTTCCATCGCGGTGGTCCGGGTGGCGTGACATGCAGCTTCGCCGAATCAAGGCTTGGTGGCAGTCGGTGCATTGTCCCGGACACTGTCGGGAATTCCCTTGTCCACGTTCAGGATTAGTGCCGCGCCGAACTACAGGCCAGTACCGCATTGGTACCGCGCAGGCATTGCTGATTGCCGCACCTTGCCGGCGATGCGCGCGCCTCTGGTCAACAGGCCAGGCCATCGTTGCAGCAAGGGCAGCAGTGGAGCCGCTGCGCGCGGACGCATCGCCAGGTGCGCGCATACGGCAGCGAAGCGCAGGCGTGGCGCGAAATTCGCCCGCCATGTACGCGCATAACTCGACCCCACGGATGACCACGTTGGCCGCATTTCAGACGACGCCGGAGTTTTCGTGCGATGTGCAATGAGCCGATCCGAAAGTAACCATGCGGACTGGATCGCCATGCTCATGCCTTCGCCCAGGATCGGGTGCGCTTCGCCGGCCGCATTGCCGATGGCGAATTGACCATCACCCAGCGCCGCCTCGCGGATGCCGGGCTGCAAGGGTCCGACCGCAAGCCAGCTTCCAGCCAATTCGGCGCCGTCCAGCACGTCCTCCACGCCAGCGCAGCAGGCCCGAACATATGCGAACGCAGCTTCGGCTGCACTGCTGCCGGCATGTGCAGTGCGCGCCCGTTGCAGGCCATCGCGACGGATACAGAACGCCAGCGTCACCAGGCCGTGGTCGCCCAGCACCATGCCGCCGTAGCCGCCGGGAAACGCCAGCACCGGTAGCAAGCCGGGTTCGATGCGTGCATTGCGCCATGTCGATTTGAAGGCCAGCAGGTCGCCATCGCGATGCGGCGGTCTGCGCGCGGCATCTGCCTGCATGCCTGCGCGCGGGGCGGGTTCCCATGAACCATGCGCATGGATCAGCACCGGTGCATGCAGCTCGAGATCTGCGTGCTCACCCGCGCGCGCCAACGTGCAGCGATGCAGCTCGCCGTCGGCATCGTGTTGCTTGACCGCCCACGGTTGCAAGACGTGCACCCCAAGCGCACCAGCGCGCGCCAGCAGCAGTGTGTCCAGATGCTCGCGGCCCAAGGCACGGCCCCATCGATGTCGTGCGTGGGTCATCGGCGGCAACGGCGCGATGATCTTGCGCTGCCCGACAAACAAGCCGACCCGCTGCAGGCCCGGGCCGGCAAGCGCATCGACGTCCTCACCGATGCCAAGTGCATCCAGCAATGGCAGGTTGGATGCGGCGATGCATTCGCCGCAAACCTTGCGACGCGGGAACTCGCGCTTCTCGACGATGGCCACCGACCAGCCGGCGCTTGCCAGGCGAATCGCTGCCGTGCTGCCGGCGGGGCCGGCGCCAATGATGATCGCATCGAAGGCCTTGCTCATGTGCGCACCGCGACCAGGCGATGACCGAACAAACCGGCCGCATGTTCCCGAAGATCCCATGCCGCATCGCTGGGCCAGCCTTGGCTCAAGTCCTGATCGGCGAAACCGGCGCGCACGCTGACAACGGCGTCATGGCGGGTGACCGCATTGCAGCCGATCACGCCGAGCAAGCGGCTGCCCAGCAATGCGAACGACGAGCGGCGCGGCTCCACGCATATGAAGGCACGCGCGCGTGCGGCGATGCCATGCAGCAATTCGGACAGGTGTTGGCCTTCGAAGTGATGCAGGAACAGGTTGGCGACGATGATCGGAGCCTCGTCGGTATTGACATCGGCATTTGAATTTGTCGGCGTGTCGCGCAGCCAGTCGAAGACATCGGCATGGACGACGTTCGCCGCCCAACCGAGTTCGCCATATCTTGCCAATGTTGCCGGTGCGACGATCGGTTGCATGTCCAGCAAGTCCAGCGTGACTGGAGGCCACGCGTTTGCACGCGAACGGGCGAGGCGCAGCAACAGACTGCCATCGCCCGCGCCCAGTTCAACGATGCGTGCGTGATTGCGGCCAGCAATCAGCGGGTCGAGGGCCTCGCCCAGCAAACGCGTCGCGGACATCAGCACGTTGATCCGGCGCAGGTCGTCACGCGAACGGATCGCGCGCGGGTCATCGGCAGGCAGGTGGTCCAGCCACTCCGGTTGCACCACGCGCGCCATGTTCATGTGAGGTGACTCATGCGATACCACTCACGCGCGAATGCTCACGCACGTCCTTACGCCACGTCCAGCAACGCGCCGTGGCTGCTGAAGCCGGCACCGAATGAGGCCAGCCACCAATGACCACCTGGCTCGTCGGCGGCAAGCGCGGCCTGCAACACGAAATAGACGAACGCACTGCTGAGATTGCCGTAATCGCGCAGGATATCGGCGCTATGCCGGATATCAGTGTCGGAGAGCGATAAGCGCTTGCACAGCGCGGCAAGCACATCGCGGCCACCGGCATGCCAGATCCAACCGGTGATGTCGGTGCGTTGCAGGCCTTCGGCATTCAGTACTTCATCAAGCACGCGCGGCGCGTAGGTCGCGGCCAGCCCCGGTACCTCGCGGGTCAGGATATTGCGCAGCAGGCCGCCACGTTGCTCGAAACGCAAAGCATCGCGCTGCGATGGATCCATGATCGATGCCGCGCGCACCCAGCGCACGCTGCGCTTGCCTTCGACTGGCGTTGCCGACAGGACTGCTGCGCCAGCACCGTCGCCGAACAGGCAAGCGCTGATCAGCACGCCGATGTCGTTGTCCAGGTACATCGCCGCGCTGCTGACTTCCACGCAGATCGACAGCACCCGCGAACACCGGCCCGACGCGATCAGGGCCTCGCCGGTGCGCAGGTTTGGCAGGGCCGCGCCGCAGCCTTGGCCGACCAGGTCCAGGGCCATCACATCGCTGCGCAAGCCTAGTGACTCGGTGACGTAACTGCTAAGCGCCGGGCACAGGTAGCCGGTGCAGGTGCTGACGATCACCGCATCGATGTCGCTCGCCTGCATTCCGGCATCTGCCAGCGCGCGCGTCGCAGCCTGCGCTGCCAATGCCGGTGCATATGCCTGGAAACGCGCATGCAAGGTGTCCGGATCGATCGAGAAGACCTCGTCGAGCGTACCTACTGCAAGGTATCGGGCATCAATGCCGTTATCGCGTGAGAGCACCAGTTCTGTGACCATCCGCGCACGACGATCCAGGCGGTCGAACCATAGGGACGCTTTGAACGAGTCCCAGCAGTCGGCTTTCGTATAGCGCCATTCAGGGTGCGCGGTGCCCAAGCCTACGATGTACATGCCACCTCGATTCAATGTCGGGCGGCGTACCCGGGAGTCGTGATTTTAAGTGATGCTGGTGAAGCCAGTGTCAGCGCGGGCGTCGACTTCAGGTGGCGCCGACCCGATCGCGCACGGCCTGCGTGTCGCGCACCGGGCGCACTTCAATACTGCCGAAGCGCGCCCATGGGAACTGCTGGGCGATCTGCATCGCCGCGTCCATCGAATCGGCTTCGATCAGGTTGAAGCCGGCCAGGAACTCTCGTGTTTCGGCGAACGGGCCGTCGGTCACGCGGCTGATGCCATCGCGCACGCGCAAGGTCTTGGCGGTCTCGGGAGCTTCCAGCTGTTGCGAACCATGCAGGCAGCCGTCTTGCTGCAGGGCATCGGCTTTCTCGAAACAACCGCGCATCAGGCGGTCGAACTTGGCGTCCGGCAGGTCGGCCATCAACGTCGGGTCGATGTGGATCAGGGTCAGGTATTGCATCGCGGGCTCCGCATCGCACACTTCAGGACGCCGATCATGCACGCACCGGGTATCGAGCTCAAATCTTGATGTCGAAATAATTTGCATGGGCCTGTCGATCCCGGCCGCACCCATTCGTCGTCATCTCTGAAAGCGGCAAAAATGCTGTGCCGCGATGCAGGAGAACGACATGAAAGTCATGGTGATGGTCAAGGCCACCGTGGAGTCCGAAGCCGGCGTGATGCCGACGCAGGAATTGCTGGAAGCGATGGGCAAGTTCAACGAAGATCTGGTCAATGCCGGGGTGATGCTGGCCTGTGAAGGCCTGCATCCGAGTTCACGTGGCGTGCACATCGCGTTCGATGGTGCGCAGCGCCGGATGATCGACGGCCCGTTCACCGAAACCCGCGAGCTGGTCGCCGGATTCTGGCTGTGGCAGGTGCGCTCGCTGGACGAGGCGATCGAATGGGCGAGGCGCTGCCCGAACCCGATGCCAGGCCCGTCCGAAATCGAGATCCGCCCGCTCTTCGAAGCCGAGGACTTCGGCGAAGAATTCACCCCGCAACTGCGCGAGCAGGAAGATCGCCTGCGCGAACGCATCGGCAACAACTGATCGTTCAACTCAAGGCCAACTCATGGCCAAACCCAAGGAGAACCACCATGCAACTGGTCGCTTACCTCAACTTCCCCGGCAGCGCCCGCGAGGCCATGGATTTCTACGCCGCGGCACTCGGTGGCACTGTCACCCAGCGTTTCACCTACGGCGAGTCGCCGATGGCCGAGCAATGCGGCCCGGCGTCGGCGGACAAGATCATGCATTCACAAGTTGGGGCTGGCAGCGCGATGCTGATGGGCGCCGATGGCCCGCCCCCTCACGAGGCCGGCAGCACCACCATCAACATCATGCCGGACACGCCGGAAGAAGCCGAACGCATCTTCCACGCGCTGGCCGAAGGCGGGACCATCACCATGCCGCTGGAAGAGACGTTCTGGGCGCATCGCTTTGGGGGTATCAAGGACAAGTACGGAAAGGGCTGGATGGTCAATTGCCTGAAGCACATGCCGTAACCGATCTTTCATCTCCAATCCTCCAAATCCGCTTTTCCACATCCACTCAGGACATCACCATGCCCCGCAACCTTTATGTCAGCCTGCCCGTCAAGGACCTGGAACGCTCGGTGGAGTTCTTCGCCGCGCTCGGTTTCTCGTTCAACCCGAAGTTCACCGACGAAAACGCCGCATCCCTAATCATCAATGACAATACCGGCGTGATGCTGCTTGTCGAGTCATTCTTCACGACCCTGACCACCAAACCGATCATCGATGCGCGCATCGGCACCGAGGTACTACTGGCAATCTCGGTGGACAGTCGCGAGGCGGTGGATGCACTGGTGGCCAAGGCGATCACCGCCGGCGGGTCCGCGCCAGGCGAAGCCAAGGACTACGGCTTCATGTACGACCACGGCTTCGAGGACCTGGACCACCATCAGTGGGGTGTGTTCTGGATGGACGAATCGCAGATGCCGGGGTGATGATTGCCCGCAATGCAAGCAATGATGCCCGCCGACACTCGCCCTGACGCGATCCATCGGACCCTCGACACGCTGTGGCGAATGGAATCGCCGCGGCTGCTGGCGCGCATCGCGCGCATCACCGGCAGTCTCGATGTAGCCGAGGAACTGGCGCAGGACGTCTTGCTGGGCGCGTTGGAGCGATGGCCACGCGATGGCCTGCCAGACAAGCCGGCGGCGTGGCTGATGACTGCGGCCAAGCATCGCGCCATCGACCACCTGCGCCAGCGCGCGCTGCACGCACGCAAGCAGAATGAATTCGGCATCGAACTCGAACTGCACGGAGCCGACATGCAGGGCGACGACGCACAACGGCTGGCGGACGACGATATTGGCGACGACCTGTTGCGTCTGCTGTTCGTCGCCTGCCATCCGGCGTTGCCGATGGAATCAAAGGTCGCATTGACCCTGCGCCTGCTCGGCGGTTTGAGCACGGCGGAAATCGCGCGCGCGTTCCTGCAGGCCGAGCCGACCGTGGCCCAACGTATCGTGCGCGCCAAACGCACGCTGGCGAAGGAGCAGGTGGCGTTCGAGGTGCCTCGTAAGGCCGAACTGCCGGAGCGGCTGGACGCGGTTCTCGAGGTGGTCTACCTGGTGTTCAACGAAGGCTACGCGGCGACCAGTGGCGATGACTGGATGCGGCCGGCGCTATGCGAGGAAGCGCTGCGGCTGGGACGGGTGCTGGCCGGGCTGTTGCCGACCGAGCCCGAAGTGCTGGGTCTGCTCGCACTGATGGAACTGCAGGCCTCGCGGATGCCGGCACGCACCCAGACCGATGGCACGCCGATCCTGTTGCCGGAACAGAATCGTGCGCGTTGGGATCGGTTGCAGATCCAGCGCGGACTTGCAGCACTCGATCGCGCGCAACGCCTGGGTGGCGGCGGCGGTATATATGCGCTGCAAGCCGCGATTGCCGCTTGCCATGCACGCGCGCTGCGGATGCAGGACACCGACTGGCCGCGTATCGCCGCCCTGTATGCGCAACTGGCGCAAGTGCTGCCGTCGCCCGTTGTCGAACTCAACCGTGCGGTGGCCGTGAGCCGCGCGCAGGGTGCGCAGGCCGGTCTGGCCATCGTCGATGCCTTGGTCGACGTACCTCAACTGCGTGACTACGCACCATTGCCGGCGGTGCGTGGCGATTTGTTGCAGCAGTTGGGTCGTCTCGATGAAGCCCGCGAGGCCTTTATTCGTGCCGCAACGTTGACCGGCAATGCACGCGAGCGCGAGGTGCTACAGGCGCGCGCCGATGCATGCGCCGGCATGCCACCATCAGGGTGATGCCGCTGCCGCAACGCGCAGCGCTCACATGTTCCGGAACAAGGTCATGAACGGCACGCTGACGGTCAGGGTTTCGGGGCGATTCTTCAGGCGCATGATGCCGCGGCCGGCGTCGTCACGGGTGATCCCGGCGATTGCCTTGAGATTCACGATTGTAGAGCGATGAATCTGCTTGAAGCTGGCCGGGTCCAGCACCGCAACCAGCTCCTTGATCGGCGTGCGCAACAACGCTTCGCCCTCGGCGGTGACTACGGTGGTGTATTTGTTGTCGGCGCGGAAATAGGCGACTTCATCAATCAGGATCAACCGGGTTTCCTTGCCGGCGCTGGCGGTGATCCAGGTCAGCGGTTCGCGCGCTTCGTTCGCGCGCGACGTCGCGCCCAGGTGTTCGATCAATGCGATAAGCGTCGCCGCATCCGGATTGCCGCTACGCGCCTGCAGGCGTTCGATCGTGGCGGCCAGGCGTTCGGGATGGACCGGTTTGAGCAGGTAATCGATCGCGCCGCGTTCGAATGCGTCGATGGCGTACTGGTCATAGGCGGTGACGAATACGATCTGCGTGCGCGGGCTGGCCTGCACGGCGGCGGTGGCGACTTCCAGGCCGGTCAGGCCGGGCATGCGGATGTCGAGGAAGGCGATGTCCGGGGTGTATTCGGCCAGTGCTTCCACCGCGCTGGCGCCGTCCTCGCATTCGGCCAGCACCTGCAGTTCCGGCCATGACGCGCGCAACTGGTCGATGAGCGCTTGCCGCAGCAAGGACTCGTCTTCGGCAACGATGCAGGTGCGTACGAGTTCAGACATCGTCATGGCTCTTTATGGAGGCGTTGTTGTTAGCTGATTCCGCGCCAACTGCCGGAACCGTGATCGTGGCAGCGATGCCAGTCGGGAAATTGGCGATCACCGCCAGCGCAGCCTTGCCACCGAACATCAGGCGCAGGCGTTCACGCACGTTCTTCAGGCCGATGCCGGTACCGCTGTTCTTGGTGTTCAGGCCTTCGCCATCGTCCGCGACCGTGACTGCAACCATGCCGTCCTCGCCACGGCGCGCGCGGATCCACACGGTACCGCCGCCGGTGCGTGGTTCCAGTCCGTGCTTGATCGCGTTTTCGACCAGGGTCTGCAGCATCATTGGCGGCAGGGGGGTGGCGCGCAGGTTGTCTGGTATGTCGACCTGCACCGACAGGCGATCGCCCATGCGGATCTTGAGGATTTCCAGATAGGCCAGCGCGCGTTCCAGTTCGGTGCCGAGCTGCGACATCGCATCATCGGCATCCGGCAATGAGTTGCGCAAAAACTGGATCAGGTGGCCAAGCATCTGTTCCGCGCGAACCGGGTCACTTTTCGTCAACAGCTGTGCGCTGGCCAGGGTGTTGTAAAGGAAATGGGGTTCCACCTGCGCATGCAACCGGCTCAGCTTGGCGACAGTGAGTTCCTTTTCGGTTTCGGTTTGCGCGGCGCTGGCTTGCTCGCCACGGCGACGATCGGCGACGCGACGACTGATGGCGCGGGTGATCGCCTCGGCGTTCTCGTAGTTGGTGCCATCATCGACCAGGAACCAATCGCTCCAGGCCGGGTTCTCGGGTTCGCAGATCAGCAGCACGCTGCCGGCGTCGTGGCCGGGGGTGACCGTGGCCAGGATCTGGTTGCGCGTGACCCCGAACCACAGCAGCGGGTTATAGCGACGCAGTGGTGGCTCCCCATACGTGCGCGGGCGGCTGAGCTTGGCGCGGATCTGCAAGCTGTCGCGCGCGCTTTCGACTTGTTCGATGCGCGGTAGTTCGCGGATCGCGGCATCCAGCAAGTCGAAGGCTTCGCCGGCTTCGAACGGGATCTCGATTTGCCGGCGTTGGCGGTTGTCGAGCGCGCCATTGTCGATGTGCCCGGCGATCAGCCGCACCCGCTTGAGATGCGAGAACGCGCCGGTGATCACCAACGCCATGGTGGCCATGCCGGCCAGCACCATCGGGAATTCCCAATCGCCAATCAGTGGCAGGCTGGAATACAGCGAAGCGACCAGCAGGACGGCCAAGCCCCAGGCAAGGGTGATGCGCAGGACGAAGAACGCGCTCTTGATCATGGTGACGCCTGTATACGACTTGATTGCAGGCGAGCATAGCGGGGCGTTTGCGGCCACGCGCCCGCCATGCGATGGAAGCGACCATGCGCCGATGGAATGGGTGGCGATGGTGATGGTCGCCGTGCAAGCCGCGATGGAATCGCATTGTGGCGCCGGGCCAGCAATATGAAAGCCGCCATGACGGTGGCTTTCCAAACTCTGTGGACTTGCTGAATCAGCGCGAAGCGATGTCCAGTTCGCGGCGCAGCCACGTATCTATCATGCGTTTCTCGTAACGCAGCGGATCGGTGCTGTTTATCGGACTGGCATGGAGCAGGAAGGCCAGGTCGGTCAGCTTGCGTTCGCCTTCGGCAAGTACCGCGCCATTGGCATCCACGCGGCGGAACTGCACTGTCATACGTGGCGGGTATTGGTCGCGGATGATGCGGACGTTCTGCATGTCGATGCTATGCCACGGTTCGTACTGGCCGGCCCGATCAATGTCGACGATGGTCAGGTCAAGATGTTCCCCCGGCGCCAGCTCCTGCTGCGCGCGTTTGCGCATGTATTGCGCCAGCTCCTGCAGCCAGTTGCCTTCGGAGGCCGCCCAACGGTTGCTGCTCAGGCGCACCTCGGTGAATGTTGCCGGGTCGTTCCAGTGCACGCTGACCGGGCCGGATTCCGGCAGGGCGCGCGGCGCATCGGCGGCCAGCATGCCGGTCGCGCCGGTGGATGCGCAGCCGGCCAGGGCAAACAACAAGGCCGCTGAGAGTGAGAGGGACAGGCCGTGATGGGTACGCATGGCGGACTCCTCAGCTTGGAAGGCTCTAGTCTGCGCCGGCGAGGATGTACCTGACGGCAACCGTCCGCGGATCAGTCAGCCGGTGTTTCGGCTTCGCCGTCATTGCCATCGACCAGGAACCAGGCCTCGACCTTGCCCTTCAGCTTCATCGTCATCGGCTGGCCGCGACGGTTCAGCGACTTGCCGACCGGCACGCGCACCCAGCCTTCGCTGATGCAGTACTCGTCGACGTTGTGGCGTTCCACGCCATTGAAGCGGATGCCGATGCCGCGTTCCAGCACGGACGGATCATGGAACTTGCTGCGTGGATCGTTCGACATGTGGTCGGGCGGGCTGCCCTGATTAGGAGTGTTCTGGTCTTGATCGGACATCGGAATGCTGCCGGCTTGCGGGGCCGACAGCATACCGGGATGTGTCTTTTCAATCAGCTGATGGAATCAGCTGCACGCGATCAGCCCAACTTGCGCGACAGCGCGTAGAAGGCCAGGTTGCCCAGCCCCAGCGAACCGACCAGCAGGGCGATCACGCCAGGATTGACCTCGGTCCAGCCAGCGCCCTGGACGATGCCGAAGCCGATGGCCAAGGCCACCATGGTGATGCCCCAGCGCAGCGAGGACAGGCGGCGGTTGGTTTCGTCGTTGGCCATGATCGACTGCACCAATTCCGGGGAACCATTGCTGCTGACCAGTTGCTTGCGGACGCGTGAATCCATTACGACCTTGATGGCATAAGTGATGCAGATGAAAAAGGTGATCGGGATCAGCAGTTCGAAGTTCATGGGAAATCCTTTGTCGTGGTGTGATGCGGTGCGCTTGTATTTGCCGTTCGGGCAAAGAGATACGGCGGGGGCGCACCCGGTTGCAGCTGACCCGTAAATGATTTCTGCCCGATGCTTGCAACCGATTCCGCCTTGGGCGTATCTGATGTTGGATGGATGCCACTCCGGACCTTGACCGCAGGCTTGTCGAAGCCGTGCTCGCCAATCGTGCGGGTGCGTTCGAACAGCTGGTGCGTGAGTACCAAGGTCTGTGTTGGCACGTGATCCAGCGCATGGTGCGCCATCCTGAAGACACCCGTGAGCTGTGCCAGGAAGCCTTCCTGCGCGTGCATCGTTACTTGCACCAATACCGCTTCGACAGTCCGCTGAAATCGTGGATCGGGCAGATCGCTTACTCGGTTGCGTGCCGGCACCTGGAGCGCAAGCGCATTCCGTTGGCCGAAGCGGCTGAGGATACTGACGGCCTGTCCCTGCTCGACAACATCGGTGATGGCCACGACCTACAGGCTGTGCATGCGCAGGGCGAGGACGAACGCGAGCTGCATGCTGCGATCGAGGCGCTACCACCGATGCAACGCATGGTGCTGACCCTGTATCACCTGGAAGAACTGCCTATTGCCGAGATCGCCACGATCACCGGCATGGCTGAAGGCACCATCAAAAGCCACCTGTTCCGCAGCCGCAAGCATTTGCGCGAGATACTCAGCCCGCGTATCGGAGTTGCCGCATGACCCATCGACCGAATTTTCCCGATTACGAGGAAGCCCAATGGCAGGCGCAAGAGCATGCGCGTCTGGCCGTTCGCGAGGGCACCGCCGATGCCGATGCCAGTGACCTGCGTGTCGCGCGTGCATTGCGGCAAGCGCCGCCCATCGGCTTGCCTATCGATTTCGCAGCGCAGGTGGCAGGGCTTGCACGCGTGCAGGCCACGAACAACTCGCTGTTCGAGCAGCGCCTGCTGCGCGGGCTGTCGGTGCTGTTCGGCCTGTCGGCGCTGGTCACCGTGGCCTGGTTTGGTCGCAGTTGGCCAGCCGATCTCGCGGCGATCCTGCCGGGCGGCAGCGAAGCGGCCAGCTGGAGCATGGCGGCAGGCCTGTGCGTGCTCGGTAACTGGGCGCTTACCCTGCTGCGCCGCAAGCACGAAGAACGTGATGCCGCATCGACCTGAGGCGTGCCTGTCTGTCCTGCACATCGTTAAACTTCGCGGATGTCATATACATCACGCGATATCGCCCTAGATGCCCTGTTCTACCCGTTCAGCGCCGGCCTGCTGCAATGGCCGGCCGATGGCGTGTTATTCCTGCGTGGTCGCGAAGGCGCGGCCCTGCATGCGCAGCGTGGCGACGGAATGGTCGGCACCCAGCCGTTCAAGCCGGAAGCCGTACGGCTGACCCGGATCGGCATCGACCTGATTGACGAAGACGCCCTGCCGCCCGGGAAATTTCCACTGGTACTGGTGCTGCCCCCGCGCCAACGCGAGGAAGCGCGTGCGCTGCTGGCCAAGGCCTGTGCAGCGGTCGCCGAGGGTGGCGTCGTCGTCGTGTCAGTGTCGAATGACGAAGGCGCGAAATCACGCGAGGCCGACCTGAAGCAATTGGCTGGCTCGGTTTCCCTGGTCAGCAAGCACCATTGCCGCGTGTTCTGGACCGCGCCCGACGCCGCCATCGATACGGCGTTGCAGGCGCAATGGGCATGCGGTGACGTGCCGCGTCGGATCGCATCGCCCGATGTGCCCGGCGACGGATTCCAGACCCGGCCTGGCGTGTTCGCCTGGGATCGGGTGGATGCGGCATCGGCGATGCTGGCTTCTGCGCTGCCAAACGACGTCCGTGGACGCGTTGCCGATTTCGGCGCGGGTTGGGGTTACCTCGCTTTGCAGGTCATGGCGCGCTGCCCGCAGGTCACGTCGCTGGATCTTTACGAGGCCGATGCGCGCGCATTGGCGCTGGCCGATGCCAACCTTGCCGACGCACCTGGCTCAGAACGGAAAGTCCCAGTGCATTTCCATTGGCAGGATGTCGCGGCCGGTGTGGCCGAGCGCTTCGATGCCATTGTCTGCAATCCGCCATTCCATGCGCTTGGTCGTGGCGACCGACCTGACATCGGCCGCGCCTTCATCGATGCCGCAGCGCAGGCGCTGAATCCGGGTGGCCGGCTGTGGCTGGTCGCCAACCGGCATCTTCCCTACGAACAGGCCTTGGCAGACGGTTTTGCCGACGTGGCCATCGTCGCCCAACAAGGTGGTTTCAAGATCGTGCAGGCGACGAAAGCGGCGGCTGCACGGGCTGTACAGGTACGTGCCCCCAAGTCGACTCGGAACAGGCGATGAAACTGCTCAAGCACATCGCCAATCTGGGCTACGGCAGTCGCAAGCAGGTTGCCTGGTTGTTCCGCGAAGGCCGCATCACCGATGCCGCCGGGGAGGTCCTGTATGCCGACGACACGCCGACTCACGACGAGATCCGCGTCGATAGCGAGCCACTGGATCCGGCGCCCGGCATCCTAGTGATGCTGCACAAGCCGCTCGATGTGACCTGTTCCAAGAAGGATCGGGGGCGGGTGGTGTTCGACCTGCTGCCGCCACGATTCCGCCTGCGCGATCCGGTGCTGTCCACGGTTGGCCGGCTCGACCGCGACACGTCGGGCTTGCTGTTGCTCACCGACGACGGTCTGTTGTTGCACCGGATCATTTCGCCGAAATCAAAACTGCCAAAGGTGTATCTGGCAACGTTGGCGCAGGACCTGCGTGGCGATGAAGTCGCGAACTTCGCCAATGGCGGTCTTATGCTGGAAAGCGAGAAGACGCCGCTGTTACCGGCGGAGCTTGAAGTGCTCGGCCCGCGTGAGGCGCGCTTGACCCTGCACGAAGGCCGCTACCACCAGGTGCGACGGATGTTCGCCGCGGTCGGCAACCATGTCGATGCGCTACACCGCGAACGGATTGGTGGGCTCGATCTTGGCGATCTTGTCGAAGGCCAATGGCGGATGCTGGGTGAAGCGGAGCGAGAGGGGTTGTTCGGCTCTTGATGTTGTATAGAGTCGCGGTGGGAATTCATGCGTGTGAGGTCCCGCTTGCCATGGCTGCGGAAAGCGCGCCATGGATGGCGCGCGGCGGCGCCTCGAACAGGACGTTCGCAGAAGCCGAGGAGCAGCCATGGCAAGCGGGGCCTCACACGCTTCTACGCAGATCTAGTTCGCCAGCAGCTTGCGGAACCCCTCGACCCCCAATTCCCGCATCGTCGCGACATTGCGTTCGATGATCGCGTCCGGTTCCGGATAGGCCTCGACCGCACGCGCCACGCTGTCTTCGCGCAGCAGGTGCAACGTGGGGTATGGCGCGCGGTTGGTCAGGTTTTCGGCATCGTCCGGCCGGGTATCGGCGAACTGGTAGTCCGGGTGGAAACTGGCGACCTGCAACACGCCTTCCAGGTCCATCGCATCGATGAGCGCATCAGCCTGGTCGAGGAAATCGTTGTAGTCCAGGAAATCCTGCAGTACTTGTGGATGCACCAGCAGGGTGGTGTCGACCTGGTCGGCCGGCGTGTCGCGCAACAGGACGAGTTCTTCGCCCAGCTGTTCGAGCAAGGCGGCTTCGGTGCTGGCATCGCTGATGACGATCCGCACCTGGTTCTTCGCGTACACCGCCTTGGCGAACGGGCACAGGTTCAGCCCTATGACGGCGCGTTCCAGCCAGCGCCGGATATTCCGTTCAACAGACGTGGCCTCGACCTGCATCGCATCCATCGCCATCTATTGCCTTTAATCGCGGAAGTTATCGAACTGCAACGGCACGCCGAACTCGCCTGCGCGCAGCAGCGCCATCGCCGCCTGCAGGTCGTCGCGCTTCTTGCCGTTGACCCGCAGCTTGTCGCCATTGATCTGCGAGTCGACCTTGAGCTTCGCGTCCTTCATTGCAGTCTGCAGCTTCTTCCCCATCTCGCGTTCGATACCTTGTTTGACGGTGACAGTCTGTCGCGCACCTGCAAGATTGGTTTCGATGTCGCCGAACTCCAGGCAGCGCGCATCTATCTTCCGTGCGACCAGCCGCGCGCGCAGGATATCGGTCATCTGCTGCAGCTGGAATTCGCTGGGCGCGGACTGCTTGATCGTCGCGTCGTCCAGCTCGAAGCTGGCTTCCACACCCTTGAAATCGAAGCGGGTGGTGAGCTCGCGGTTGGCTTGATCGACCGCGTTGGTGAGTTCGTGGGTGTCGACTTCGGAGACGATATCGAAGGAAGGCATTGGAGTGACCGGTTGATTCTGGTCCAGTCAGGATAACGCGCACCGGCACGGGACCGAAGCCCGTGCCGATGCCGTCGTCATGCTCAGGGGCAGACGTTCTGGTAGATGCAGGCGATCCACTCGGGATGGTCGACGAACGGATTGCGGTTGCCCTGGTAGGTTTGTATCGCGTCGTTGCGGATCCGCTCATAGGCATCGACCGGATCCTGCTGGCTCCACTGCAACAGCACCGACAGCAGCCCCATGTAGGCGATGGAGGCATTGCCATTGGTGTTGGCGATCAACGATGCGTTGTCGGTCAGGCGCAGGTCGGGCTCGCTGTTGCCGCCATTGGTACCGCCCTCGTAGCGGATGTCCATGTAAAGCACGGCGCGTGCGACGTTGCCCTTCATTCCGCTCCAGGTCTGGAAGATGCTGCCGTTGCTCCAGTTGGAATTGCCCGGGAACGTGCCGCTGCCGCCGCCGCGGCCGTTATGGGCAACGGTCGGATATTCGGAGCAACTGGCCGTGCAGTTGCCGTAGGGCAGATTGCTGCGAGCGCTGTTGTAGCTGATGTCGGCCAGCATCAGCATGTGCAGATCGGTATAGGCAAAGTTGGTCGGGCCATCGACCGAGAAACCGTACGAATTCGGCCAGGTGTGCTCTCGGTTGTAGAAGTTGTTGCCGCCGCCCGCCTTGGCATACGCGGTGTTCTTGTAGACGTCGAGAATTTTGGTGGAATCCAGCGGGTCTTCGTCGGCGAAGTCCAGTGCGTCCCAGCTGTCGGTGGTGCTGGCGGTGTACGGGATCTTGGTGCTGGCCATGATCTTCGCGTGCAGAGTGCTGCGCAACGCCGCCGCACTGGAGGTGTTGACGCCGCTGTAATACGGATCGCTGCCACCACCGCCACCGCCACCACCGCCCGCTGCGGTGAAGCTGCCGGCGAGGCTGGCGCCGGAGAAGGTGGTGTACGTCCGCAGCATCACATGCCAGGTGCCCGCCTGAGGTGCGGCGAAACTGCAGCTCTCGTTGTTGCCGCTGAGGTAGGGACGGCAGTCATAGCTGGTGGTGGTCGGTGCGCTGCCGAAGCGTACGTACAGGTCCGCGTCGCCGCTGCCGCCATTGCTGGCGACTTGCAGGTTGCTCGCGCCCGTGGGCACCACGAGTGTGTAGGACACGCTATTACCCGTGGTCGCAGTCAATCCGGTGACCGGTACGCCGTTCTGCAGCACAGTGCCGCCGGTTCCGCCGCCACCCGTACCGCCGGTTGGGGTTTGCCCGGTATTGCAGGCGCCGAATGAACTGGTGCGCGACGCCTGCCAGCTGAAGTCCACATAACGGCTGCCGCTCCCGGCCAGCTGCAGTGAGGTGCCGGTGGCGGTGGAGGACGTTTCCGATTGCGGAATCGCGATGCTGGCCTGACCGGAGGCCGGGCCGTTGGTCGCGGTGAACGTGCCCTCGTAGCTTAACAACTGAACCAGCACGCCGCTGGGATTGACCAGAGCTACGCCGTCCGGTGCGCCGTTCTGGATGCCGGGAGCAGCCACGCTCGCGGTGCCGAAGCCATTGCACTGGTTGGCGACGGTGCCCGACAGCGACAGCGTGGCGTAGCTCTTGCCGTCGCCGCCGTTGTAGAGCACGACGCTCCAGCCGGCGAGGTTGGTGCCGGCGGGGGCCAGCACCTCGATTTTCTCCGACACGTCGGTACCGACGTTGTCGTAGTGGATTTCGTTGATGAAGACGTCGGCACGCGCGGGGGCGGTGGCGAGCATTCCCAGGAAAACGGGCACGGCAATAGCAGAAAAGCGCATGGCGCAACCTCTTTGACGTTGGATGGACAGGGGTGGCGTCGCGCTGCGGGGGAGGTGCAGATTCTGGTTGGCGACGTTTCCGAGGCCTAGTCTGCGGGCTGAGTGTGACAGCAAGGCGCGTGACGCAGGTGCTGCTCTGCCGCATGCTCCCGCGATGCCAGCCCACGTGAATGCCGACCATGATCATCGCCGCAGCGTCTGGATGATGCTTGTCGCCGTGCTGATGTTCGCGCTGATGGATGCCGGCCTGAAGACTTTGACCGCACATTACCCACCGTTGCAGGTTGCGACCTTGCGCGGCCTGTCGTCGCTGCCGCTGGTGCTGGCGTGGGCGCTATGGACCACCGGGTTGCGGCCACTGTTGCGTATCCGTTGGCCGCTGCACCTGCTGCGCGGCTGGCTCGGCATCCTGATGATGGGCAGTTTTGTCTACGCGCTGAAGCGCCTGCCACTGTCCACCGCGTATTCGATCTTCTTCGTTGCACCGCTGCTGATCACCGCATTGTCGGTGCCGATCCTGGGTGAAAAGGTCGGGCCGCGCCGCTGGACAGCGATTGGCGTGGGCCTGATCGGCGTGCTGACCGTGCTGCGTCCGACCGGCGCAGGCATGTTCACTTGGGCGGGACTGGCTGTGCTTGTCGCGGCGCTGGCCTATGCGGTGTCGGCCATTACCGTGCGAGTGCTGGCGCGCACCGACTCCAATCAGGCAATGGTGGTGTGGATGCTGGCGATGATGGCGCTGGGTGCAGGCGTGCTGGCGTGGCCGGGTTGGGTGTCATTGCGATTACAGGATGCCTGGATCATCGCGGTGGTAGGCATCACCGGCTCGCTGGGCCAATACACGATCACCGAGGCCTTCCGCCGCGGCGAGGCCTCGCTGATCGCGCCACTGGAATACACCGCGTTGGTCTGGGGGGTGGGGCTGGACCTGGCGCTGTGGGGCGTATTGCCGAAGGCCATGACCTGGCTGGGCGCGGCGATCATCATTGCCAGTGGCCTGTACCTGCTGCGCCGCGAGCGCGTGCCGAGGCCGAGCATCCCTGAGGCCCGTGCATGCCCTTGGGCGGGCGAGTGATGTGGCTGTGTTTGTAAATCATCCGGATAAAAATAGAAATCCACGCAAGATTTGTTCCAAAGCTCTGGATATGGCAACAATACCGGTCTTAAATTGCACAATCGGAGTAGCGCATGGCCGACCTGAAGGAAGCACGTGTTCCCGATATTGGCAGCCATGGCGATGTGCCGGTGATCGAATTGCTGGTCGCGGTGGGCGATACCGTCACCAAAGACCAGGGCCTGGTCACGCTGGAATCGGACAAGGCGACGATGGAAGTCCCGTCGCCGTTTGCCGGCGTGGTCAAGGAGCTCAAGGTCAAATTGGGCGACAGCCTGTCCGAAGGCGGGCTGGTGGCGATGATCGAAACCGCCGACGCGGCGCCAGAGACGGCAAAAGCGCCTGCCGCCGAAGCGCCAGCAAAGCCGGAGCCGAAACAGGAATCCGAGCCCAAGCCCAAGCCTGAACCGAAGGCCGAACCCGCGCCGCCCGCGAAGCCATCGCCCACCGATAGCGCCGCGCCGATGGGCGCAGGCCTGCCGCCGGTCCGCTTCGAGGCCGATGCGGTGCTGCCGGACAAAGTCCCGTATGCCAGCCCGGCCGTGCGCCTGTTCGCGCGCGAGCTCGGCGTGGATCTGTCACAGGTCAGCGGCAGCGAGCGTGGTGGCCGGATCAGCAAGGATGATGTGCAGAAGTACGTCAAGGGCGTGCTGTCCGGCGGCGCGCCGGCATCTGCCCCGTCTGTTGGCGGCGGCAATGGCCTGAACCTGATTCCGTGGCCGAAGGTCGACTTCGCCAAGTTCGGCGAGATCGAAACCAAGCCGCTGTCGCGCATCCAGAAGATTTCCGGCGCCAACCTGGCGCGCAACTGGGCAATGATCCCGCACGTCACCCAGTTTGACGATGCCGACATCACCGCGCTGGAAGACCTGCGGGTCACGCTCAACGACGAGAACGCCAAGGCGATTGCCGCGGGCAAGGCCGGCAAGGTGACCATGCTCGCTTTCATGATCAAAGCCTGCGTGGCTGCGTTGCAGAAATACCCGAACTTCAATGCTTCGCTGGATGGCGAGCAGCTGGTGCTGAAGAAGTACTTCCACATCGGCTTCGCCGCCGACACCCCGAACGGGCTGGTGGTGCCGGTGCTGCGCGACGTAGACAAGAAGGGAGTGACCCAGATCGCCCGCGAAATGGGCGAACTGGCTGGCCTGGCCCGCGACGGCAAATTGAAGCTTGACCAGATGCAGGGCGGCTGCTTCACCATCAGTTCGCTGGGCGGGATCGGCGGCACTGCGTTCACCCCGATCATCAATGCGCCGGAAGTAGCGATCCTGGGCGTGTCGAAGTCGTCGATGAAGCCGGTCTGGAACGGCGAGAAATTCAAGCCGCGGATGATCCTGCCGCTGTCATTGAGCTACGACCATCGGGTGATCGATGGCGCCGCCGCGGCGCGCTTCACCGCTTATCTCGCGCAACTTCTTGGCGACATGCGCCGGGCGATGCTGTAGCCAGTGGGCCTGAATCCCGACATAGGCCAAAAGCTGGAGAAAGCCGGGGATGCCGTGCGTGACGCGGCCAACGATTCCGCGCGTGCCGGCTGGAATGGTTTGCAGCCGTTGCTGGATTTCCAGCTGCTTTACCTGGGGGGCATCTCCATCACCGTTGGCGGGCTGGTGGGCGCGGTGGTCGCGTTCGTGCTTGCCTGGTTGGTTTCACTGTTGCTGCGTCGTGCGCTCAAGCGCTATGGCGAACGCAATCAGTCGGCGAATCAAGCTGCGCTTTACACGCTGTCGACACTGCTCCATTACTTCTTGCTGGCGATCGGGCTGTTCATGGCGCTGGATTCGATCGGCGTATCGCTCGGAAAGTTCGCGGTGTTCGCCGGCGCGATTGGCGTGGGCTTGGGCTTCGGCTTGCAGGCGATCTTCAGCAATTTCATTTCAGGCCTGATCCTGCTGTTCGACCGCTCGTTGAAGGTGGGCGATTTCGTCGAACTGGATGCCAGCACGCGCGGTACCGTGCGCGCGATCAATATCCGCGCCACCCGCATCACCACCAACGACAACATCGATCTGCTGGTGCCGAACTCGGAATTCGTCACTGGACGCGTGGTGAACTGGACCCATGGTTCCGAGAATCGCCGGATCCGTGTGTCATTCAGCGTGGCCTACGGCGCTGACAAGGAGTTGGTGAAGAAAGCGGCGCTGGAAGCGGCCAGCCGGGTTTCTTTCACGCTGGCCACCGAAGGCGACAAGCGTCCGCAGGTGTGGCTCACGAATTTTGCGGACAGCAAGGTGGAGTACATGCTGGTGGTCTGGTTGACGGTGGAGGCCGCGCGCCGCAATGCCGCCATCAATGCCGCGTACCTGTGGGAGATCGATACCGCGATGCGGGCGCATGGCATCGAAATGCCGTTCCCGCAGAGTGACCTCAACCTGCGCAGCCTGTTCGGGCTTACTGGCGACGAGGCCTTGGCCGCATTGCAAGGAAAAAGTGTACAAGCGAAGACTAGTGCCGATGTATTCACAGCACCCGAGCGACTTCCGGCGCATGAGCGGGAGCAGCTGGCGAGCAACGATGCCGGCAAGGATGTCGAGGCTGGCGTCACGCAGGCCGCGGCCGAGGACGCGAACCAGCCACGCGACGAAGACCACCGTGACCCCGCCTCGCCATGACCTGAGGGACGCCTGATGCCCACCACGCAAGATCACAAACCCCGTCTGCTGATTCGCCCGTTGCAGCAGTCCGACTTCGGCGCGGTCGCTGCGCTGTCGGCCCGCGTGTATGGCAAGGGCTACAGCCAGGACATGGTGCGCGGCCAGCTGGGCAACTTCCCCGAAGGCCAATTCGTGGCCGAGTACGACAGCAAGATCGTCGGCCATTGCGCCACCTTCCGCATTGATGAAGCCACCTCGATGGCACCGCACACCTGGCGTGAAATCAGTGCCGGTGGCTATGCCGCCCGCCACGACCCTTTGGGCGACTGGTTGTACGGCATGGAAGTGTGCGTGGACCCGGAATACCGCGGACTGCGCATCGGCCGTCGCCTGTATGACCAGCGCAAGAAGCTGTGCCAATCGCTCGAGCTCAAGGGGATTGTCTTTGTCGGCCGCCTGCCCGGGCTCAAGCGCAAGCTGCGCCAACACGGCAGCGTCGAGGCTTACGTCGAGGCGGTTGAGTCGGCGCGCGTGCGCGATGCCACCCTTAGTTTCCAGCTGCGCAACGGATTCGTAGCGCATGGCGTGATCCCTGATTACCTGCCCAGCGATGCGGAGTCGATGGGCTATGGGGTGCGCCTGATGTGGCGCAATCCCAAGCGTGCGGAGAACCCCGTGGTGCGGCTGCACCAGAAGCGCGGAAACCTGCCGGACAGCGTGCGGGTAGCCACGGTCCAGTACCAACAGCGGCGCATCGCCGACTTCGCTGCGTTCGCCCAGCAGGTCGAATACTTCGTCGATATCGCCGCTGACTACCGCAGCGATTTCGTGGTGTTCCCGGAACTATTTACCTTGCAGCTGCTGTCGGTCGCCAACGAACCGCTGTCGCCGGCTGATTCGCTGCGCACCCTGACCCAGTACACCGAACAGCTGCGCGACCTGCTCAAGCGGCTGGCGGTGCAATACAACATCAACATTATTGGCGGCTCGCACCCGACTTACGTCGAGGACGGCGATATCCACAACGTCTGCTACGTGGCGTTGCGCGATGGTTCGCTGCATACCCAGGAAAAACTCCACCCGACGCCTAACGAGCGTCACTGGTGGAAAATCACCGGCGGCGAACAGGCCGCGGCGATCCTGACCGACTGCGGCCCGATCGGCGTGATGATCTGCTACGACTCCGAGTTTCCGGAGCTGGCACGCCACCTGGTCGACCAGGGCGCGCTGATGCTGTTCGTGCCGTTCTGTACCGACGTGCGCCAGGGCTATCTGCGGGTGCGCTACTGCTGCCAGGCGCGCGCGGTCGAGAACCAGTGTTATGTCGTCACCTCTGGCAACGTCGGCAACCTGCCGGGCGTGACCAATTTCGATATCCAGTACGCGCAGAGTGGCATCTTCACGCCGGTCGATTTCCCGTTCCCGCCGGACGGGATCGCGGCGATCTGCACCGAGAACACCGAACAGGTGGCCTTCGCCGATCTTCGGCTGGACGCACTGGTGGAGTTTCGCGCCAACGGCACAGTGCTCAACCTAAAGGACCGCCGCCACGACCTCTACCAGACCACCTGGGCCGTGGTCGACCACAAGAATTGACCGGGAGCTGACATGGGCAATGCAATCGAAGTACGCGTCCCCGACATTGGTGGGCACGGCGATGTACCGGTGATCGAACTGCTGGTCGCGGTAGGCGACACCGTTACCAAGGATCAGGGACTGGTCACGCTGGAATCCGACAAGGCCACGATGGAAGTGCCGTCGCCGGCGGCCGGCGTGATCACCGCGCTGAAGATCAAGCTGGGCGATACCGTCTCGGAAGGTGCGGTGATTGCGATGCTGGAATTGGAAGGCGCCAGTTCCTCACCTGTGCCGCAGGCAGGAGAAGTCGACGCGCGTAGCGCGGCGGGTGAAGGTGGCGGCCAGAGTGCTGTGACTGCAAAAGCGCCCCCATCCCAACCTTCCCCCGCGCCCCAGCCTGCGCCAGCGGCGCAGGCGTTCGATTCCGCGCGCGCCGTTGGCACGCCAGCTGCGGGCTCTCACCCCGCTTCGCAGGAGAAGGAGCCAGAAGCAACCGCTCCGAAAGCCGCAGGCGCTTCCGGCCGCAGCGCTGACATCAGCTGCGCCATGGTCGTGTTGGGCGCCGGTCCCGGCGGCTATACGGCTGCGTTCCGCGCCGCCGACCTAGGTCTCGATACGGTGTTGATCGAACGCTACGCCGAGCTGGGCGGTGTCTGCCTCAACGTCGGTTGCATCCCGTCCAAGGCGCTGCTGCACGCCGCCGCCGTCATCGACGAAGCTGCGCATGCCAGCGAGTACGGCGTGGAGTTCGGCGCACCGAAGATCAGCCTCGACAAGCTGCGCAGCTACAAGGAAAAAGTGGTCGGCCAGCTCACCAATGGCCTGGCAGGCATGGCCAAGCAACGCAAGATCCGCGTGGTGCACGGCACGGGTCGGTTCGTCTCGGCCAACGAGCTGGAAATCACCGATGCCGACAGCAAGGCCCAACTGCTGCACTTCACCAACTGCATCATCGCCGCTGGTTCGCAGCCGGTGAAGCTGCCGGGCTTCCCGTGGGACGACCCGCGGGTGATGGACTCCACCGATGCGCTGGAGCTGGCCGAAGTACCGAAGAAGTTGCTGGTCGTCGGCGGCGGCATCATCGGGCTCGAAATGGCCACTGTCTATCGCGCGCTGGGTAGCGAAGTGACCGTGGTCGAGTTCATGCCGCAGCTGATGCCGGGGGCGGACCTTGATCTTGTCAAGCCGCTCGCTGATCGCCTGAAGAAGCAGGGTGTGGCCGTGCACCTGAAGACCAAGGTGATTGAGGCCAAGGCACAGAAGAACGGCATCACCTGCACGTTCGAGGGCGAAAGCATGCCTGACGGCAAGCTCTTTGATCGCGTTTTGGTGGCCGTGGGTCGCAGCGCCAACGGCGGAAAACTCGATGCCGAAAAGGCCGGCGTGCGCGTCGGCGAGCGCGGGCTGATCCCGGTCGATGTTCAGATGCGCACCAATGTGCCGCACATCTTCGCCATCGGCGACCTGGTCGGCCAGCCGATGCTGGCGCACAAGGCCACGCACGAAGGCAAGCTCGCCGCCGAAGTCGCGGCCGGCGAAAAGAAAGAGTGGGTGGCCCGCGTGATTCCGTCGGTGGCTTATACCGATCCGGAAATCGCCTGGGTCGGCGTCACGGAGATCGAAGCCAAGGCCAAGGGGCTGAAGATCGGCGTCGGCAAGTTCCCGTGGGCGGCCTCGGGGCGTGCAATCGGCATTTCGCGCACCGAAGGCTTCACCAAGCTGATATTCGACGAAGCCAGCCATCGGGTGATCGGCGGCGGCATTGTCGGGGTGCACGCGGGCGAGCTGATCAGCGAAGTCGCGCTGGCGATCGAGATGGGCTGCGAAGCTGCCGACATCGGCAACACGATCCATCCGCACCCGACCCTGGGTGAGTCGGTGGGCATGGCGGCCGAGGTCTACGAAGGCACGATTACCGACCTCTACATCCCCAAGGCGAAAAGCCGCGCTTAACCATGTGCCTTGAATGGCACGTTGTGCGGCTTTGAGCGCCACGGCCGCCACGGCTGTGCGACTTGGTGAGCGCATGGGTGCGCGAGCCTAGGCGCCTGGCTCAGTTTGCCTAGAACAAAAAAACAAGCCCCGGCCAGGAGTCGGGCCGGGGCTTCAGCGCCCGTCCCGAGCTGACGAGGAAGGTGGGGGCGCTGATTGATGCGACCTGCCACGCTGTAGAAGGTTCCGCGATCGCCCGAAGTCTTTTGGCGGTTGCCGGTACATTTTCACGCCTGCTATACTTCTACGGCTCCGCAGGACGGTTTTCGTGCCTTTCATGAGGCCGGGCCTGTGGTACCGGGTAGCTTGGATGTTCGCGTGCTGAATTCACTGGCCGCGGGTCGACGCTCGGCACTGCGTGCGGTGGCCTGCCAGGCCGTTGTCGGGGTGCTGGTCTCACTCGCTTTCTTGGTACAGGGGCCGCAATCGGCGGCCTCGGCCGGGATTGCGGGCGGTTCCCTGGCGTTGGCAAGTGCGTTTGCGGCGATGTTGGCATTGGGGGGCATCGTGAATGCCCGTGCCGCGTTCGCCAGGTTGCTGCTGGGGATGTTGGTCAAGTGGTGTGTACTAACAGCGACTTTCGTGGTCGCGCTCGGGATCTGGCGCTTGCCGCCGCTACCGATGTTGGTGGGGTTGGTCGTGGGGATGCTGGTGTATTCCCTGGCAATCAATTGGTTGGGCCCGTTCCGCATTGCGGCTGGGCATGCTGAAGAGACGAAGGATTGATTACGTGATCGCCGAAAGCATTGCTGCTGTCGCACAGGCGCCCGAAACGGGTGGTACGACCGAATACATCAACCACCATCTGCATCACTTGCAGGTGAGTGTGGGTGATAGCTCTTTCATGACCCTGAACGTCGATACCCTGTTCTTCACACTGCTGCTGTCGCTGCTCTTCGTGGGCTCATTCATCTTCACTGCGCGCAAGGCGACTGCCGGCGTGCCGGGCAAATTCCAGGCGCTGGTGGAGATCATCGTCGGGTTCGTCGACGGTTTGGTCCGCGAGACCTTCCATGGCCGCAGCAAGCTGATTGCGCCGCTGGCGATCACCATCTTCTGCCTCGTATTCATGATGAACTTCATGGACATGCTGCCAGTCGACCTGTTGCCCTGGGCCTGGGCCTCCGGCCATGTTGCTGCCGGTCAGGATGCCGCCCACGCCTATCTGCGCGTGGTGCCGACCGCCGACCTCAACACCACCTTCGGCTTGTCGCTGGCCGTGTTCCTGCTGATCCAGGTGTTCGGGATCAGCCACAAGGGCTTTGTCGGCTTCACCAAGGAAATCTTCACCGCACCGTTCCACGCCGAGGGCATGGTCGGCAAGATCGCGCTGGCACCGGCCAACTTCCTGCTGCGGATGATCGAGGAGGGCGTTCGTCCGCTCAGCCTCAGCCTGCGACTGTTCGGCAACATGTATGCCGGCGAGTTGATCTTCATCCTGATCGCGTTGATGACGCTGGGCGCATCGATGTCCAGCGGCATGACTTACTTGATGGGCCCGATGCAGCTGATTGCCGGCTTCATGTGGACCGCTTTCCACGTGCTGATCATTACGCTGCAAGCCTTCATCTTCATGATGCTCACTATTGTTTATCTCAGCATGTCGGCCGAAAGCCACTGATTTCTGCCTCTGCTTATCGTTTTTCCTTTAACCCTGTTCAATCGCAACAATCCAACCGGAGCAACACCATGGACCACGCAACCCTCGTCGCCGAAGTTCTCAAGTTCACCGTCATCGCGGCCGGCCTTCTGATCGGCCTTGGCGCCCTCGGCACCGCGATCGGTTTCGCCATCCTCGGCGGCAAGTTCCTCGAGGGCGCAGCGCGCCAGCCGGAACTGACCCCGATGCTGCAGACCAAGATGTTCATCGTCGCCGGCCTGCTCGATGCCGTGCCGATGATCGGCGTCGCGATCGCCCTGCTGCTGCTGTTCGCCAACCCGTTGCTGTCGCAGCTCGCCGGCTGATCGCAGGCAACAGGTCCAGGCAACGCCGGCGGCCCGATCCGCCGGCATCAGGAGCAAAGCATCATGCTACCCAACCTCACTCTGGTCATTCAGGGCCTCGCGTTCTTCGCGGTGGCCTGGCTGGTCATGAAGTTCGGCTGGCCGCACATCATCGCGGCCATCGAAGAGCGTCAACAGAAGATCGCCGAGGGTTTGGCGGCTGCCGATACTGCACAAGCCAACCTGGCCCAGGCGCAGGACAAGGTTGCCGATGAACTCAAGGCTGCGCGTGGCAAGGCCAACGAGATCATCGAGCAGGCCCACCAGCGTGCCAACCAGTTGATCGATGCTGCCAAGAACGACGCCATCGCCGAAGGCAATCGCCAGCGTGCGCTGGCCGAGGCCGAGATCGATGCCGCCGCCAACCGCGCCAAGGAAGACCTGCGCAAGCAAGTCTCCATGCTGGCCGTCAGTGGTGCTTCGAAGCTGCTCAATCGCACGATCAATGCCGACGACCACAAGGCGCTGATCGACGATCTGGCGGCACAGCTGTAAGGAATCGACGATGAGTCAAGCCATGACCCTCGCACGTCCCTACGCCCGCGCCGCGTTTTCGCTGGCGCACGATGCCGGCAGCTTGCCGGCATGGTCGGACGCGCTTGCGTTCGCCGCGCACATCGCTGCCGATCCGCAGGTTGCCGACTTGCTCGGTAACCCGCGGCTGAGCGATGCCGACGCGGTGACACTGTTGTCACCGGAAGTGGCGGACGACACCTTCGGGCGCTTCCTCGCGCTGTTGGCGGAGAACAGCCGGTTGCCGTTGCTGCCGGAGATCGCCGGCCTGTACGACGAGCTGCGGTTTGAAGCCGAGCGTGTGGTCAAGGCCAAAGTGACATCCGCCGTCGAGCTGCCTACGGGTGAGCTCGAGACAATCAAGTTGGCGCTGGCGAAACGCTTCGGCCGCAAGGTCGAGATCGAAACCGCGATCGATGCCAGCCTGATCGGTGGCGCGGTGATCGATGCCGGTGATGTCGTGATCGACGGTTCACTCAAGGGCAAGCTCGGCCGCCTCGAAGCGGCGTTGTCGCACTAATCCGATTTGAAAATGCTTTTTTGAATATGGCTGGCGGCGACGCCGGCACCAAGGAAACCAAGATGGCCACCACCACGCTCAACCCGTCCGAAATCAGCGAACTGATCAAGACCCGCATCGAGAAGGTCAAGCTCGTTGCCGAAGCGCGCAACGAAGGCACCGTGACCTCGGTGTCCGATGGCATCGTGCGCATCCACGGCCTGGCCGACGCGATGCAGGGCGAGATGATCGAGCTGCCTGCCTCCGAAGACGGCGCTGCAACCTATGCGCTGGCGCTGAACCTGGAGCGCGACTCGGTCGGCGCCGTGGTCCTCGGCGACTACGAGCACCTGCGCGAAGGCGATGTCGCCAAGACCACTGGCCGCATCCTGGAAGTGCCGACCGGTCCTGAAATGCTCGGCCGCGTGGTCAACGCGCTGGGCGCGCCTATCGACGGCAAGGGTCCGATCGATGCCAAGGTTTCGGCGCCGGTGGAAACCATTGCCCCGGGCGTGATCTGGCGCAAGTCGGTCAGCCAGCCGGTGCAGACCGGCTACAAGTCGATCGACAGCATGATTCCGATCGGCCGCGGCCAGCGCGAGCTGATCATCGGCGACCGCCAAACCGGCAAGACCGCGGTAGCGATCGACGCGATCATCAACCAGAAGCATTCCGGCGTGAAGTGTGTCTACGTCGCGATCGGCCAGAAGAATTCAACCATTGCCAACATCGTGCGCAAGCTAGAGGAATTCGGCGCGATGGCTTACACCACGGTGGTCGCCGCCGGCGCGTCCGAATCGGCCGCGATGCAGTACATCGCGCCGTACGCAGGCTGCACCATGGGCGAGTACTTCCGCGACCGTGGCGAAGACGCGCTGATCATCTACGACGACCTGTCCAAGCAGGCCGTGGCTTACCGCCAGATCTCGCTGCTGCTGCGCCGTCCGCCGGGCCGTGAGGCCTATCCGGGCGACGTTTTCTACCTGCACAGCCGCTTGCTGGAGCGCGCCGCGCGCGTGTCCGAGGAGTGGGTGGAGAAATTCACCAACGGCGCCGTTACGGGCAAGACCGGTTCGCTGACCGCGCTGCCGATCATCGAAACCCAGGCTGGCGACGTTTCCGCATTCGTGCCGACCAATGTCATCTCTATTACCGATGGCCAGATCTTCCTCGAGACCGACCTGTTCAACGCCGGCATTCGTCCTGCCGTGAACGCCGGCATCTCGGTGTCGCGCGTGGGTGGCGCGGCGCAGACCAAGATCATGAAGAAGCTGTCGGGCGGCATCCGCATCGCGCTCGCGCAGTACCGTGAGCTGGCGGCGTTCGCGCAGTTCGCCTCGGACCTCGATGACGCGACCCGCAAGCAGCTCGAGCGCGGCCAGCGCGTGACCGAACTGATGAAGCAGAAGCAATACGCGCCGATGTCGGTGGCCGAGCAGGCACTGTCGATCTACGCGGTCGACAAGGGCTACATGGACGACGTGGCGGTCAACAAGATCGGTGCGTTCGAAGCCGCGCTGCACGCGCACTTCGCCAATACCATGGGCGAGCTGATGACCTCCGTCGCCGACACTGGCGACTGGAACGACGACATCGAAGCTTCGTTCAAGAAGGGCATCGAAGAGTTGAAGGCAACCGGTAGCTGGTAAGCAATGCCTTTGTAGAGCGGGGCTCGCCCCGCTGCATTAGATGCACATGCGGAGCTTGCTTCGCGATGAGACTCAAGCGGGGCAAGCCCCGCTCTACGGGAAACACGATATGGCTGGCGGCAGAGAAATCAAAACCAAGATCAAGAGTGTGCAGAACACCCGCAAGGTGACGCGCGCGCTTGAAATGGTCTCGGCCTCCAAGATCCGCAAGGCGCAAGAGCGGATGAAGGCGTCGCGCCCGTATGCGCGCGCTATGAAGCAGCTGATTGGGCACCTGGCGCAGGCCAATTCCGAGTATCGCCACCCATACCTGGTGCAGCGCGCAGACGTGAAGCGCGTCGGTTACGTGGTTATCTCGTCCGACCGCGGCCTGGCCGGCGGCCTCAACAACAACATGTTCCGCAAATTGCTGGGCGAGTTCCGCAAGTGGCAGGAGCAGGGCGTCGAGGTCGACGTGGTCACCATCGGCCAGAAGGCCTCGGTGTACTTCCGCCGGATCAAGGTCGGCATGCTGGGCTCGGTCACCCATCTGGGCGACATTCCGCGTGTCGAACAGCTGGTCGGCGTGATCAAGGTCATGCTGGACGCCTATACCGCCGGCAAGGTGGACAAGGTGTTCCTGTCGTACAACGACTTCGTCAACACCATGACCCAGCGCGCGACGATGGACCAGTTGCTGCCGTTGCCGGCCGCGGAGACGCAAGTCGCCAGGCATGACTGGGACTATCTGTACGAACCCGACGCGCAGATCGTGCTGGAACATGTGCTGACCCGTTACGTGGAGTCGCTGGTGTACCAGGCGGTGATGGAGAACGTGGCGTCCGAACATGCTGCGCGCATGGTCGCGATGAAGTCGGCTTCGGATAATGCGAACAAACTGATCGACACGCTGAACCTGATCTACAACAAGGCTCGGCAGGCGGCGATCACGCAAGAAATTTCGGAAATCGTCGGCGGTGCGGCGGCAGTCTAGTAAGAACGCGGAAATCGTCGGCGGTGCCGCCGCGGTTTGATGGATGCATCGTGGGAGGGGCTGTAGCCCCGACTGCAACAGGCTAGCGGCTGAAGCCGCTCCCACAAAACACAGATTATCGAGTTCCAGAGGACACAGTGATGAGCAACCAAGGCAAGATCGTTCAGATCATCGGCGCAGTCGTCGACGTCGAGTTCCCGCGCGAGAGCGTGCCGAAGATTTACGACGCGTTGAAGGTGCAGAACACCGAGATCACGCTGGAAGTGCAGCAGCAGCTGGGCGATGGCGTGGTGCGTTGCATCGCACTTGGCTCGACCGACGGACTGAAGCGCAACCTGCTGGCCGAAAACACCGGCCGCGCGATCTCGGTACCGGTTGGCACCGGCACCTTGGGCCGCATCATGGACGTGCTCGGCCGCCCGATCGACGAGGCCGGCCCGATTGATGCCGCCGATCATTGGGAAATCCACCGCGCTGCGCCGACTTACGAGGACCAGGCGGCGGCCAATGAATTGCTGGAAACCGGTATCAAGGTCATCGACCTGATGTGCCCGTTCGCCAAGGGCGGCAAAGTCGGCCTGTTCGGCGGCGCCGGCGTCGGCAAGACCGTCAACATGATGGAGTTGATCAACAATATCGCCAAGGAGCACGAAGGCCTGTCGGTGTTCGCCGGCGTGGGTGAGCGCACCCGCGAGGGCAACGACTTCTATCACGAGATGAAGGACAGCAATGTCCTCGACAAGGTCACGATGGTCTACGGCCAGATGAACGAGCCGCCGGGCAACCGCCTGCGTGTCGCGTTGACCGGCCTGACCATGGCCGAGTATTTCCGCGACGAGAAGGACGCCGACGGCAAGGGCCGCGACGTGCTGTTCTTCGTCGACAACATCTACCGCTACACCCTGGCCGGCACCGAAGTGTCCGCGCTGCTGGGCCGCATGCCGTCGGCGGTGGGCTACCAGCCAACCCTGGCCGAGGAAATGGGCGTGCTGCAGGAGCGCATCACCTCGACCAAGACTGGTTCGATCACCTCGATCCAGGCCGTGTACGTGCCCGCCGATGACTACACCGACCCGTCGCCCGCGACCACCTTCGCCCACCTGGATTCGACCGTGGCGCTGTCGCGCAGCATTGCCTCCTTGGGCATCTACCCGGCCGTGGATCCGCTGGATTCGACCAGCCGCATGATGGACCCGAATGTGATCGGCAACGAGCACTATGAGACCGCGCGCCGGGTCCAGGGCACGCTGCAGAAGTACAAGGAACTGAAGGACATCATCGCGATCCTGGGCATGGACGAGCTGTCGGAAGAAGACAAGCAGGCCGTGGCCCGCGCGCGCAAGATCGAGCGTTTCTTCAGCCAGCCGTTCCATGTGGCCGAAGTGTTCACTGGTTCGCCGGGCAAGTACGTGTCGCTGAAGGACACGATTCGCGGCTTCAAGGGCATTGTCGACGGCGAATACGACCATCTGCCGGAGCAGGCGTTCTACATGGTCGGCTCGATCGAGGAAGCCGCCGAGAAAGCCAAGAAGATGGCAGCCTGAGGAATCACCATGGCATCCACCATCCGTTGTGACATCGTCAGCGCCGAAGCCGAGATTTTCCGTGGCGAGGCCGAGTTGGTCGTGGCCACCGGTGAACTCGGCGAGCTGGGCATCGCGCCCAAGCATGCGCCGCTGATCACTCGCCTGAAGCCCGGCAAGGTCGTGGTCACACTGCCGGGTGGTGAGAAGCTGGACTTCGCCATCACCGGTGGCATCCTCGAGGTGCAGCCGACGGTGGTCACAGTGCTGGCTGACACCGCGATCCGCGCGCAGGACATCGACGAAGCCGCGGTGCGCGCAGCCAAGGAAGAAGCCGAGCGGATCATCGCCCACCGTGGCGAAGCGATGGAAATCGCCGAAGCACAGCAGCGCCTGGCGGAAGTGACCGTGCAGCTGCAGGCACTAGAGCGCCTGCGCAAGAACCTCAAGCACTGAGCTGACTGCATCGCTCATCAGGAACGCCGGCGCAAGCCGGCGTTTTTGTTTGTGGCGATCTGGAAAAGGGGACTAGAAAAGGGGATGGAGGTGGTTAAGGTGCGCGTTTACCACCTCCGCCCCCTTTTCAGCTGCCGCGTGCAGCGGCCTGTTTTGCCACGCAATCACGTTTGATCTCAATGAGTGATGAGTAACCTGCCACACGTGCGTGCTGGCAACGTGGTGATCGTGTTCAATCGAATCGGGAGAAAGTGACGATGTGGGATTTCAGTCTAGGCCGCGCATTCGGCATGTTGTTGAAGACGATGCCGTACCTGGTGTTCCGGGCCATGGTGTATTTCGGCATCGCGCTCGGCTATGTGCTGCTAAGCGGGATCGGTGCCGGCATTGGTTATGGCATCGGCGGGTTGGGTGGTGCTGACGGCCATGCCGGTGGCGCGCTATTGGGCGCACTGATTGGCTTCGGTGTGGGTTCCGGAATCATGTTCTTCCTGCGCGAGTACCTGCTGTACGTGGTCAAGGCCGGGCACATCGCGGTGCTGGTGGAATTGCTGGATGGCCGCCCGTTGCCAGACGGCAAGGGGCAGGTAGCCTACGGCGCCAGCGTGGTCAAGGAACGCTTCGTGCAGTCCAGCGTGCTGTTCGCGCTCGACCGCCTGCTCAAGGGCGTGATCCGGATGATGACGCGGGTAATCGAAGGTATTGCGAATTTCTTGCCGATACCTGGTACGCAGGCCATCGTCGGGCTGATCCGCGGCATGCTGAAGCTTTCGGTCGGGTTCCTGGATGAATTGATCCTGGCACATGCCATCCGCAGCAAGAGCGACAACCCGTGGCAGTCCTCGGCGGATGCGCTGGTGCTGTACGGGCAGAACGGCAAGGCGATGATGAAGAACGCGTTCTTCGCCACCTTGCTGATGTATGTCGTGTCCGCCTTGCTGTTCGCTGTGTTCCTGGTGCCGGCGGGACTGCTGGTATGGATGCTGCCGGGCCAGCTGTCGGCGCTGACCATGATCATCGCGCTGGTATTTGCCTGGGCGGCCAAGGCCGCGCTGCTCGAACCGCTTGCACTGGTCTGCATGATGCAGGCCTATTTCAAGGTCATCGATGGCCAGCAACCTGATCCGGTTTGGGACCAGCGACTGACCAAGATGACCGGCAAGTTCGGCAAGATCAAGCAACAGGCGATCGATTGGGTGCCGCAGCCGTCAGCGGCTACGGACAGCACCGCATCGCCAGCACCTGCGACGCTGTCCGGCAGCAGCGAAGGCTGATCGCGGCGTAAATAGAAAAGGGGACGGAGGGAATCAAGGTCTGCCTTGATTCCCTCCGCCCCCTTTTTTGTAGACCCAGTGGCGTGACAGCAGGAAGCCGATGCCGCCGGACAGCATGTCGACCAGTGGCTTCAGCAGCTGCGCGCGCCGCAATCCATAGTCTTCATCGATGACGCCGACCAGCCAGGTATTGAGCAAGGTCAGCACCAGCCACATCAGCACGAAGCGCAGCACGGCACGGCGACCGACGTGGGTGCCTTCGCCAGCGAAGGTCCACTTGCCATTGAGCCAGAAGCCCAGCATCGCACCGGCGAGGCGGCCGATGACGTTGGCCGGTTCCACGGGCATCACCCATTCGCTGAGCGCCAGCATGAATCCGTACTCGACCAGCCATTGCAGCAGTCCGATGGCGGCATAGCTGCCAAGGTGGCGTCGCAGGGTCATGGCTGCGCATTGTCCGGGATGCGCCACCATTGCGCATCGCCCGCAGACTGGATCAGCTGTGCATCGGAAAGTGCCAGTCCCGCACGTTGCGCAGGTGACAGCAGCGCTGGCTGCAGGATCACGTGGCGAATGTGGTTATCGCGCAGCAACGTCGCCCAGGCCTTGCCACTCGGGTCGGCTTCCACGCGTGAGGCCTCGGATTTCCAGCGCGGCGAATACGACAGCATGTTGCGCCCACGTGCGCCCAGTTCGGCCAGGGCGACATTGCTGCCGGGTAGCACCAGCACGATGCCATCTCGGTTGCCCGGTTCACGCAACCGCATCGCCAGCACGCGTTCGGGGATATAGTGCTGCAGCACGGGGGTGCTGTTGCCGATGTTGCGCACTACCAGTTTCAAAGCCCCCGTGTGGAGCATCCAGCTGGCATTGGTGGCGAAGGCCAGGTTCAACACGCAGAGCGCCCAGAAGGCGGCAGTACCGCGTTTCACGACGGGATAGGCGACCACCAGCGCCGGCAGCAGCAAGGCCAGCGAGGGTTGCAGGTAACGGGCGTATTGCATCGGCAGCAGCGGCAGCAGCAGCGCGATGCTGGCGACGCTGGCCAGACCGCGTGTGCGCAAGTCGCGCAGGGCCAGCAGCCACACGCCCAGCAGTGCGATCAGCACGAAACCGAAGCTGCCATCGAAGGATTCGGAGTAGTGCTCGGTGTCGAAGCTGATATCCCACAGCACATCGGCATCCAGACCACCATGCCAGCGCAGGTCATCGAAATTGCTCGCAGCGAAGAACGGTGAACGGAACCAGCCATTCATCAGCGGCAAGACCGGATTACCGGTCATCCACCATGCGTTGATGTAGCTGGAGCCGCCCACCGCCACGGCAAGTAGCAGCGCGATGGGAAGACAACGCCATGGGATGCGATGTCGATGCCGCCATGTCGCCCAAATCAGTACGGGCAAGGCCACCACGGCGTGCATGACCTTGAGTTCGCACAAGACGCCGAACAACACCGCGCCGGCCAACAGTCCCCGCCAATCTGCTGTCGTGCCTGGATGTACTGGTGGACGCAATACCAGCCAGGCCAACGCGGGCAGCCAGGCCATCGCCGGCAGCTCAGTCTGCATGCCGCCGGCCAGGGCCATGCTCAAGGGCAGGCTGGCGAGCAATGCCACCGACCACCAGCGCCTGCGTGCATCGCCGCCCAGCGCAGCCGCCAACGCAAAGGCCACACCTGACGCAATCGCCAGCCACAACGTATCCAGCGCGCCGCGCGCTTCACCGCCCGCCAGCACCTGCGTTACCCCTTGCAGGATATCGCCCGCCCAAGGTGCCAGTGCCCACACCTGCACCACCGGATCGGGAAGGTAGCGTGCGGTTTCCTGCAACTGCGATGGCAAACCGAGGTGATAGACCACATCGTCGTACTGCATGGTCGGCAACCATGCCCCGGTGCTGGCCAGTCCAAGCAACAGCATTGCCGCGGCGGCTGTGCGCGGGCAAGTGCGTTCAGCTTCTTCGAAACGTCCGAATACGCGATGCCATGTCGCGATGACCTCGTCGCGACGCCATGCAATCAGTGCGACACATACCACCGCGTACACCGCGCGATAGTGGATCTGCAGTGGCAACAGCCAACCCAGTACGCCGGCAATCAGCGCAAGTCCAAGCGGCAAGGCGATTGGCCCGGGCATCAGCAGGCTACCCACGGCCACCGCGGTTGCCGCGAGCAGCACAACCGCAAGCACCGGCATCGGCCCGGTGAAAGCGACCAGGCCCGCCAGCCACAGCAGCGCGAGTGCCGGAGCCCATGACCAGCCACGCCAGCGCACCAACGGCCAAGCTGCTGCCAATGCGCACAAGGCGATCAGCACGTGCTCGAAGAAACGCGGGAACGGCAACGCCTCCCACATCCGGTTCGATACCAGGCCGACCACGCACAGCGCCATGCCCAGCCATAGCAAGGTGGCGAGCAAAAGGCGGGAGACGCGCGGGGATGCCGACATTTCCAGAATCCTAGAGGTTTCCGGGTGCTGGTCAATCACGCCGACGTGCTGACAACGGGCATGTCGCTAGAATTGCCCATTCCACGCCGAAGACACACCCGAGATCGCCCATGAGCGCACCGTTGCACGTTGTCATCCTCGCTGCCGGCGAAGGCAAGCGCATGAAGTCGGCCTTGCCGAAAGTGCTGCAGGCCATCGCCGGGCGCCCAATGCTCGCCCATGTGATCGACGCGGCGCGCGCGTTGCAGCCGGCTGGCATCCACGTCGTGCATGGCCACGGCGGCGACCAGGTGCGTGCGGCGTTTGCCGATCAGGGCGATCTGCACTGGGCCGAGCAGTCCGCGCAACTCGGCACCGGCCATGCCCTGCAGCAGGCGATGCCGGGCGTGCCGGACGATGCCAGCGTGCTGGTGCTGTATGGCGACGTACCGCTGATTACTGCTGCATCGCTGCGCGAGTTGCTGGACGCGCCGGGTCGGCTGGCGGTGCTGGCGGCCCAACTCGATGATCCGACCGGCTATGGCCGCATCCTGCGCGATCCCGAAGGCCATGTCGCGGCAATCGTCGAACACAAGGACGCCGACGCCGCGCAGCGGCGCATCCACCTGATCAACACCGGGGTGATCGTGGCCGATGCCACTGCGCTCATGCGCTGGTTGGCGAACCTGTCGAACCAGAACACCCAGGGCGAGTACTACCTGACTGATGTGTTCGCGGCTGCTGCAGACGAATACTCCGCAGCGGAAATCGTGATCGTCGATGATCCGATTGAAACCGAAGGCGCAAACGATCCATGGCAGCTCGCCCAGCTGGAGCGTGCGTTCCAGTTGCGCCAGGTGCGTGTGCTGTGCGCGGCCGGTGCGCGCGTGGCGGATACTGCACGGCTGGATATCCGTGGTGAAGTCACGGTCGGGCGCGATGTGGAGATCGACGTCGACGTGGTGTTCGAAGGCCGCGTCGAACTGGGCGACGGCGTGCGCATTGGTCCGTTCTGCCGGATCAAGGATGCGACCCTGGGCGCCGGCACCGAAGTGCGCGCGCATTGCGACATCGACGGTGCGCGCTGCGAGGGCGCGGTGGTGGTCGGTCCGTTCGCGCGGTTGCGCCCCGGCACGGTGCTGGCCGATGGTGCGCACATCGGTAATTTCGTCGAAATAAAAAATACGCGGCTCGGCGTCGGCAGCAAGGCCAACCACTTGACCTACCTCGGCGACGCCGTGGTCGGCGCCGGGGTGAATATCGGCGCCGGCACGATTACCTGCAACTACGACGGTGTGAACAAGGCCACCACCACCATTGAAGACGGCGTCTTCATCGGATCCAACAGTTCACTGGTGGCGCCGGTGACGATAGGCGAAGGCGCGACGATTGCCGCAGGCTCGGTCATCACCAAGCCCGCCCCGGCCGGCAAGTTGACCGTGGCGCGCAGTCGGCAGGAGACGCTGGATGGTTGGTATCGACCGATGAAAAAACCGAAGTAGGTTTTCATAAGCGTGCCGAGGCCCGCTCCAAAAACCGGGGTCAGAGTCGACTTTTACACGAGTGTGAGCCACGACTTCAGCAAGTCGAAAAAGTCGACTCTGACCCCGGTTTTTCGCAGATAGGCGCTTCTACAGCGGCAATGTCAGGCTCACGCACAGGCCGCCACCATCCCGGTTGAGCAGGGCGATGCGGCCGTCGTGCGCTTCGGCGATTTCGCGTGCCAGCGCAAGTCCCAGCCCGGTACCGTTGCGCTTGGTCGAATAGAACGGCAACAGCGCATTCGCCAGCACCGCTTCGTTCATGCCGGTGCCGCGATCCAGCACCTCGATCCGCCAGCCCACCGGCAACCGGCGCACATGCAGTCGCACGTCGCCCGGTGCGGAGCCGGATTCATGCGCGTTCTTGAGCAGGTTGATCAAACCTTGTTCGAGCTGCGCAACATCGACGCGCACGATGCCATCGGTCGGGGTGAGCTCGGCGACGAATTCGACCTGGGTGCGCAGTTGCTCGATGAAGCGTGCCCATTCGATCGGGACAAGCCGAGGTGAGGGCAGCTTGGCGAAGCGTGCGTAGTCGCGGATGAAACCTTCCAGATGCCGCGCGCGTTCCTCGATCGTGGCCAGTGCGACCGGCAGGCGTTCGTACTGCTTGCGACGCAGCAGCTCGCTGCCCGAATGCGCGAGTGATGCAATCGGTGCCAGTGAATTGTTGAGCTCATGGCTGATGACCCGGATGACTTTTTTCCAGGTCTGCACTTCCTGCCGCCGCAGTTCAGCGGTGAGCAGGCGCAGCAATACCAGTTCGTGCGCGCGCCCATTCAAGCGGAAGGTGCGCCGCGACAGGTGGTAGATGTCCTCGTTACCGCTTGCATCATCGCCGCTGTCGCCCACCGTGAACATGCCATCGCCGCCACGCGCGAATGCATCGCGCACGGCTTCATCCGTGCGCGCCAGGATGTCTTCGAACGACTGTCCTTCCAGCCGATGGCCGTCGCCGAACACCTTGCGCGCGGCGAGGTTGCCGAGCACCACGCGCCGGCTAGGATCGAGTAGCACCATGGCCACCGGCGTGTTCTGCACGATGGTGTCGAGCAGCAGTTCGCGTTGCACCAGCGTTAAGCGTTGTTTGCGAAGCGTGTCGCCTAGTTCACGATGGCTTTCCACCAACTCGCGCAGTTCGCCTTGTCCATGCCACGCGATGCCGAAACTGTAGTCGCCATCGCGATAACTGGCGACGCTCCCAGCCAGCGCACGGAACAACGAACGCACCGGTGCGAACAATCGATGCACCTGGTAAATGAGGAATGGTGCCAGCACTGCCGCGGCTACCAGCGTTGCTGACCAAGTGTGCAACCAGCGCGTCAACAGCATCGCCAAGCCGCCTGCCGCAAGCATGTACGCGCACGCCAGTGCGGCGTACAGCCAGGCCAACGACATGCGATGCCACCAGCGCATCATCAGTCGCGCTTGATGCCGTGGCGGTCCAGCCGCCGGTACAGCGCCTGCCGCGACAAGCCCAGCTCGGCTGCGGCCTGCGCCAGCACGCCACCGTTGTGTACCAGCGCAGCCTCGATCATCGCGCGGTCGGGCTCGTCGCCATGGGTGTTTGTAGTCGCCGACATGGCGGGCTGCAGGTTGAGGTCAGTCGCAGATACGATATCCCCGCGCGCCAGCAGCGCGGAGCGTTGCATCACATTACGCAGCTCGCGCACGTTGCCCGGCCAGGCATGCCGAAGCAGCACGCGTTCTGCATCATCGCCCAGGCGCTTGTCAGCAGGCAGGAAATGACGCGCCAGCGGCAGGATGTCGCGCGGGCGCTGGGCCAAAGGCGGCAACCGCAGTTCGATGCCGTTGAGCCGGTAAAACAGGTCCTCGCGAAATGAACCGCTGGCAATCAAGGTCGGCAGGTTTGCATTGGTCGCACTGATGATGCGCACCTTGACCGTGCGCTCTTGGTTGCTGCCCAAGCGCTGGAAGCGGCCGGTCTCCAGCACCCGCAACAACTTCACCTGACCAGCGAGTGGCAGCGTGCCGATTTCGTCGAGGAACAGCGTGCCGCCGTGTGCGGCTTCGAATTTGCCTTCGCGCACCTTGCTTGCGCCGGTATAGGCACCCGGTTCGGCACCGAACAGTTCTGCTTCGATCAAGTCTGCTGGCAGCGCGCCGCAATTGAGTGCGATGAACGGGCCGTTGCGAACGCCGGAGTTGGCATGCACGATTTCCGCATATTTCTCTTTGCCTGTGCCGTTCGGACCGGTGATCAGCACCGGGATGTCGGCACGTGCAATCTGGCAGGCGAGTGCCAGCATGTTCTCGCTGGCATTGTCGGCGAATACCAGTCCACGCAGGTCGAAGTCGCGCAGCAATGCTTCACGCCTGCGCCGTTCGCCGGCACGTTCCTGCGCCAACTCGCGTTGCGCCTGAGCAAGTTCCAGCAGGTTGTTGACGGTGGCCAGCAGCTTGCGGTCATCCCAGGGTTTGGCCAGGTAATCGACGGCGCCGGCCTTGACCAGGTCGATCGCCGATTCCAGGTGCGTCCATGCGGTGAGCAGTATCACTGGCAGGTCGGGATGGTCGCTGCGGATCTGATGGAACAGCGCGACGCCTTCCTCGCCCGAGGTTGTATCTGTCTCGAAGTTCATGTCCTGGATGACCAGGTCGATGCCGTCGTCGCGCAGCCGCTGCAGGCCATGCCGTGGCGAGGCGGCATGCACCACGTCGATGTCGTGCAGGCAGAACAGCATCTCCAGCGCGGTGGCCACGGCAGGGTTGTCGTCAATGACGAGGATCGAGGGCATGGGAAGTCCGTGCGTGGGCCGCTAGCTTAGCCCGTCGGCGCACAAGCCGACGGGCTGGCAATGTGCTTATGCACTCCGTGTCGCGACCGCAGGCGGCACTGCGGCGCCGCGGCGTGCCGGCCAGAACACTGCGAACTGGCCAAGCAGCCACAAGGCGATCGCGCCAACCGGCAGGTAGGCCAATGGCAGGCGCGGCAATTCGTACTTGGCCATCAGCAGTTGGTTGATCGCGTACGCCAGCAACATGCCAAGCGCGATACCAATGGTGGCCAACAGGAAATTCTCGGTCTGGAAGTAACGCAGGATCTGCCCGCGGGTCGCGCCCAACGCGCGCCGTATGCCGATCTGCTTGGTTCGTTGCTGCACCCAGAAACTCGCCAGTCCAACGATGCCGAGCGCGGTCACCACCAGCAGCGCAATGATCACCGTGGACAGCAGCCAGGCCATCGCGCGGTCCTGCCGGTAATAGTCGGCGCGCATGGCTTCCATCGTCTTGGTGTTTTCTTCAATCACGATCCGGTTCGGGCCGTTCTTGCGAAGCGCATCAACCGCGGACTTCATCACTTCGTCGCGGCGGCTTTCTTCGCTGCGGATCAGATAGGTGGCGCCCAAGGTATAAGGCGCCCTGATCGGGAACATCATCGAGTATTCGCGCTGGGCCGGACCGCCCTGCTCGTTGGGGCGGGCCAGGTGCTCGACCACGCCCACCACGCGGAGCGGGTTGTCACCCCAGCTGTAGAAGGTCTTGCCCAGTGCATCGCCGGCCGGGAACAGCTTGTCGGCCATGCTGTGGGTGATGATGACCGCCGGGATCTGGGCCTTGCTGCCCGGCGCATTGAGTACGGACCATTCGATGAATTCATCGGTGTTGAATCGGCGACCCGAGACCAACTTGAGCCCCATCGTGTCCATGAAACTGTCGTCGGTCATGTAAACCGTCGCACTCATCGTGGGCTGCTTCTGATCCTTGACCATCTTGATCGAGGTATTCCACGATCCATTGCCGTACGGCACCTGGTTGGTCGAGGTCGCGGCCTTGACGCCTGGTAATCCTTGCAGGATCGCCAGGTCGCTGCGGGTCAGGGCTTCTGCATTGTCATCGGTGCCGATACCGGTAATCTGCACGTGCACGATCTCGTTTTCGACCGCGCCGCTACCCTGCTTGATCCGATCGATGCGGTTGCTGATCAGGAACAGGGCGTTGCAGATGATCGCGCAGCTCAATGCGATCTCCAGCACGATCAGCGCGGCGGCCATCTTGTGGCGCAGCAGCGTGGAGAGGATGGGGCGGATGTTCATGGCAGTTCTCCTAGTGGCTTTTCGCCCCTTCCCCTGCGTGCGGGGGAAGGCTGGGATGGGGGTGTATGACGACACTCGACAATCGGTCCATGACTTTGGGGTGGACGGGAACCGGCGCCCCCACCCCAACCCTCCCCCGCAAGCGGGGGAGGGAGTGAGCTATTGAGATTTCAACTGCATGGCGGGCGACACCTGCATCGCGCTCCAGGCCGGCAGCAAGCCGGCAAGCAGGCTGGTGATCAACGCGAGTGCGAAGGTCGTCAGCAGCATGCTCGGATCCAGATGGGCGAGATCCGCGTAGTCGGTAGGCTGCTGGCGCACCGCCCACAGTCCCAGCCACGCAAGCGCCAGTCCGACGATGCCGCCAGCCAAGCCAATCGCACCGGCCTCGACCAGGCATTGCATGAAGATGGTCTTGCGCGATGCGCCCAGCGCACGTCGCACACCGAGTTCGCCACTGCGCCGCAGGAACTTCGCCAGCAGCAGGCCCACCGTGTTGAGCAGGCACACCAGCAGGAAGCCCAGCGCCAGCCAGACCTGCAAGCGCACGTCGCCCGGCACCACCTTGTTGAAGTCCAGCCATTCCATCAGCCCGCGCAGGCGGACATTGGTCGGAAGCACGAAGCGCCCCGCCGCCCGTTGCTGGTCGGAATAGTTGGTGAGGTACTGCTTGTATGCCGCGGCCTTCTCGGGTGTGTCCAACTGCACCCAGTACTGGATCCAGGCGCAGGGCGCATTGATGCCAGTTTCACCCTCGGGGTCAGCGCCGGTATCGCCCCAGCAGTTCATGTTGCCGTTGCGACCCATCTTCAGGTCGCGCGAAGTCGAGAACGGCAGGAACGCCTGGTCGCTTTCGCCGTAGCCATTGTTGCCATTCATGTCATAGAACTTCGGCGTCGGCCGCCACGTATCGAGCACGCCACTGATGCGGAAGTCGGCTTTGTCGATGCGCACGTTCTTGCCGATGCTGTCCTTGCCGCCGAAGAGTTTTTCGTTCAGCGCCTTGCTGACCACCACCACCCGCGCATGCCCCGCGTCGTCGGTCGCGCTCCAGCCATTGCCGTACAGGAAGGGCATCGCGAACATCGGGAACATGTCGGCGGTCGTATAGCGCGCATCAATGCTCATCGGCGACAGGCCCGCGTGTTGCGGTTCGATCGCCACGCTGCCGCCGGTCATCATCGCCTGGCGGTCGCCGCGCTTTTCGCGCAGCAATGATTCGGCATCGAAGCGGGTCAACTGGCCGTTAGGCTCCTCGCCCGGAACATAGCCGTCCATGCTTTCCGGCGCCATCTGCGGATAGAACAGGGTCGCGCTGCGCTCCGGTAGCGGGTCGCCGGACAGGATATGGAATACGGTCAGCGTGGTCATGCTGGCGCCGATGCCGAGCGCGATTGCCAGCACCATCAGTGCGGTCAGCGCCTTGTTGCGCTTGAAGCTGTGCAGGGCGAGTTTGAGGTAATAGCCGAACATGGAAGGCTCCGTAGAGCGGGTCTTGACCCGCTATGATTTTGATCTGTTTTCTTCATGCATCCTGGCGAAGGCGGGTCAAGACCCGCCTCTACGAGGCCGTTGCTTCACTGTGGTGCGAGGCTTCCGCGACGCGGGACAGGCTGGGTTCGACCGACAGATCGGTCGCCATGCCATCAACGATGTGCACGTTGCGTTGCGCGCGTGCGGCCAATTCCGGGTCGTGGGTCACCATCACAATGGTGGTTCCCTGCTGGTTGATGTCTTCCAGCAGCTCCAGCACGCTGCGCGCCATTTGCGAATCCAAATTGCCGGTGGGTTCGTCCGCCAGCAGCAAGCGCGGACTGCCGGCCAGTGCGCGCGCGATCGCGGCGCGTTGCTGCTGGCCGCCGGAGAGTTCGGCGGGGAAGTGCTTCATGCGCGAACTCAGGCCGACCAGTCCCAGTGAATCCTCGATCCGCAATTTGCGTTCACTGGCCGACATCCCGCGGTAGCGCAACGGCACATCGACATTGTCGAAGATATTGAGGTCGGGGATCAGGTTGAATCCCTGAAAAATGAAGCCGATTTTCTGGTTGCGCAGCTTGCTGCGCGCATCGTCTGACAAGCCTTGGACGTTCACCCCATCGAGCAAGTATTCGCCGCCGGTGAAACCCTCCAGCAGGCCGGCGATGTTGAGGAAGGTGGTCTTGCCGGAACCAGACGGGCCAGTGACGGCGACGAATTCGCCTTCCTTGACCTGCAGGTCGAGCGAGCGCAGCGCGTGTGTCTCGACGAGTTCGGTACGGTAGACCTTGGTGACCTGGCGCATGTCCAACATGGGAGGGTTCCTTTGTAGTGGGGTCTGGTTAGCGGGTGCGAAACAGCGTCAGTGCAGGAGCCGGCAGGAAGGTCGTGCTCCTGCGGATGCCGTGCATGGCGGCTGCGTTGGCGCTTGCGCGGTCGCATGCGCGCAGCGTGTCGGCACTGAAGTCGAGCAGCTGCGACAGCCGCAGCGGCACTGCGTCGGCCAGCTGCCGTGAGTCCCAATGGGTCTGCAGCGGCATGACGGCGGCATGTGTATTCAAGGCGTGTGTCGTTGCGGAACGAGTCTTCATCGTGTTGTCCATGGTCAGTTGTCTCTTTTCAAAGTCCGGAGATGCGGATGCGTTCCGCGTTGTCGAATTGGTCGCTGCCGGAAACGACGATGCGTTGCCCGGGCTGCAACCCCGAAATGATTTCCACTGCGTTGAGGCTGCTGGCACCAGCCTGTATTGGACGGCGCACGGCGCTGCTGCCGTCGACCACGTAGGCGAAGCGCCCGCCGTCCTGCTCCAGGAACGGGCCACGTTCGACCATCAATACGTCGCGACGCGTGTCCAGCACGATGCGTGCGGACAGGCGCTGGTTCTGCCGCAACGCCGGCGGCTGCTGGCCGGCATCAAAGCGCAGGCGCGCATTGACTTCGCCGTTGACGACTTCCGGCGACACCGCCGAAACCTTGGCCGGGAATGCCTTGCCGTTGCTGGTGATCTGCGCCGGCATCCCAATCGCCAGGTCGCGGGCAAAACTTTCCGGGACCTTGATCTCGACTTCGAACAGGCTCAGGTCAACCACGCCAAGGATCGGTGCATTGGCCACCACATTGGTGCCTTGCGCGATCTGCACCTGGCCGACTTGACCATCGAACGGTGCGCGCAGCGTGAGTGCATCAACCTGCCGCTGCAATTCATCGACCACGGCGCGCTGGCGATCGGCCAGCAGTTGCTTGTTGCGCGTGTCCAGGCTGGCGCCGCGGCCCTGCAGGCCGAGATCGGAACGTGCGTGGGCGACGCCAATCTCGGTTTTCTGCACGTCGTCCTGGGCCTTGGCCACATCGACCTGGGCCACTGCACCGCCCGCGAACGCGCGCTGGTAACGGTCGAGGTCGCGCTTGGCGGCAGTTTGTTCGACCTGCGCCTGGTCCAGCGCCTTGCGCGCGGCCGATTGCACCAGTTGCGCATCCAGCACCGAGCGGCCCGCCCCGGCCTGCAGGCTGGCCAGGGCCGACTGCTCCTGGGCGAGCCGGCTGCGCAGTTCGGGGCTGTCGATCACCGCCAGCGGCTGGTCTTTCTTCACGACATCGCCTGCCACGACTTTCAATGCCACGGTGCCACCGGCGATTGCGTACAAGGTCGGACTGTTGGCGGCGATCACCCGGCCATCGGCACTGAGGTCGCGGACCAGGTCGCCACGCTTGACCTCGGCGATGCGCAGGCGCGAGGCATCGAACGAGCGACCGCCGCCGGCCCAGCCGGAGATCACCCATCCAGCCAGTGCGAGCACCGCGATTGCGACGGCAGCGATGGGCAACCAGCGCTTGTGGCGCCAGCCAGTTTGCGCGGCCTGCGAGAGCCTCTGGTCCTGGCCGGAGGTATCGGCGATGCGGGAGCGGTTGTTCATGCGAGTCGGGCGGATGTGTGGGTCATGCATGTGTTAATGCAATCTCCGTGCCAAGTCCTAACTATCTGATTTAAAAGTAAATATCAAAGATAAAAAGTGTCCGCCCGGACACTCGCGGCGTCCGTGCGGACGCTCGCCGAAGGACGCACTCGCTTACACTGTGCCGACCCCAGCAGGAATCAAAGCGCATGTGCGGAATCGTCGGTGCGATCGCAGGCCGTGACGTGGTCCCGTTATTGATCGAAGGACTCAAGCGCCTGGAATACCGCGGCTACGACTCCGCCGGCATTGCCGTGGTGGATGGCGACATGGTGCGCCGAGTACGCCGCACCGGGCGCGTGGCTGCAATGGAATCCGCGGCACAGGCTGAGCACTTCACCGCATCGCTGGGCATCGGTCATACGCGTTGGGCCACCCATGGCGGCGTCACCGAGCACAACGCACACCCACATATCAGCCATGGCGACCTCGCGTTGGTGCACAACGGCATCATCGAAAATCACGAGGCGCAGCGCGAGCGCCTGGAGGCGCTCGGCTACGAGTTTGAATCTCAGACCGACACCGAAGTAGTTGCCCACCTGATCCACTATTACCGTGCACAGGGCGCCGATCTGATCAGCGCGCTACAGCAGGCGGTGAAGGAACTGGACGGCGCGTATGCGCTGGCGGTGATCGATAAACGCGATCCATCGACCATGGTCGCCGCACGCATGGGTTGTCCGTTGCTGATCGGCTTGGGCGAGGGCGAGAACTTCATTGCCTCGGACGTCTCGGCGATTTTGTCCGCCACGCGCAAGGTCATCTTCCTGGAAGAAGGCGACACCGCGTCGCTGACCCGCGAGGCCGTGCATGTGTTCGATGCGGACGGCGCCGAAGTGCAGCGCGACATCCACTTGTCCGACGTGTCGCTGGCCTCGCTGGAACTGGGCCCATATCAACACTTCATGCAGAAGGAAATCCACGAGCAACCGCGTGCGATCAGTGACACCCTCGAAGGTATCGTCGCTGCTGGCGGATTCGACCCGGCGCTGTTTGGCGCGGATGCGGAGGCCTTGCTGCGCGATGTCGACTCGGTGCAGATCCTCGCCTGCGGTACCAGTTACTACGCCGGCCTGACCGCGCAGTACTGGCTGGAAGACATCGCCGGGATTCGCTGCGCGGTCGACATCGCCAGCGAGTACCGCTATCGCAAGGTGGTGGCCAATCCCAACCAGCTGATCGTGACGATTTCGCAATCGGGTGAAACGCTCGACACGATGGAAGCGCTCAAATACGCGAAGTCATTGGGTCAGCTGCGCACGCTTTCAATCTGCAACGTGCCGGAAAGCGCGATTCCGCGTGCCAGCAAACTGGTTTTCTTCACCCGTGCCGGCGCCGAGATCGGAGTGGCCTCGACCAAGGCCTTCACCACGCAATTGGTGGCACTGTTCGCGTTGACTGGCGTACTGGCGAAGTTGCGCGGCGCGATTGATGAAGTCCAGGAAGCCGCCTACCTGGATGAGTTGCGCTACTTGCCCGGCAGTGTGCAGCACGCGCTGAACCTGGAGCCGCAGGTCGCGCTATGGGCCGAGAAATTCGCACCGAAGCAGCATGCGTTGTTCCTCGGCCGCGGCAGGCACTATCCGATCGCGCTGGAAGGCGCGTTGAAGCTCAAGGAAATTTCCTACATCCACGCCGAGGCGTATCCGGCCGGCGAGCTCAAGCATGGTCCGCTGGCACTAGTCGACGAGGACATGCCGGTCGTGGTGATTGCCCCGAACGACAGCCTGCTGGAAAAGGTGAAGTCCAATATCCAGGAAGTGCGCGCGCGCGGAGGCGAGATGTTCGTGTTTGCCGACGCCGACAGCCACTTCGGTGACTCCAAGCAGGTGCACGTGATCCGCACCCCGCGCCATATCGGCGTGCTCAGCCCCATCGTGCACACCATCCCGGTGCAGTTGCTGGCTTACCACACCGCGCTGGCACGCGGCACCGACGTCGACAAGCCGCGCAACCTCGCCAAGTCGGTGACGGTGGAATAGGTGGCTCCGCGGCCACTTGCCGCTAGCCATAACTATTCATGATATTGACAGTGATAACCCTGTCTTCAATGTTTTTAATGTTTTTAGTAATTTTTCATTTTTTTCAGATATTCAGCAAAAAGCAGAGCCTATATTCATGGAAAAAATGAGACTCAAGTGGAATAGAATTCTAAGATCAGGGACATCACGCGCCATCAATCAACGTCAACTGACTGCAGCATCTGTCTTTAACGACAACATGGTGTTGCAGCGAGAAATTCCGGTCGTTATCTGGGGCCAAGCCGATCCTGGAGCTTCCGTTCAAATCGCTTTTGCCGGTCAGAAACAATCCACCGCAGTGGCTGCTGACGGCAGTTGGTCGTTGAAACTCAGGCCTATGCAAGCCATTGCCCAAGGCCAGACATTGACGATAACGTCCGGCTCACAGAAGCTCTCGTTCGCCAATGTCGTGGTGGGCGAGGTGTGGCTTTGTTCGGGACAATCCAACATGGGCTGGACCTTGGTAGTCTCTACCGACGCCACCGAGCACATTATTAACGCAGTCAATTCCAACATTCGCTTTCTTTCAGTGCCTACCACCCGCTCCGACAAAGTGGAGCCAAGCCTGCCTGCCTGCAATTGGTTGCCCAGCCGACCCGGTCACGCCAAGAATTGGTCCGCAGTTGCCTACCACTTTGCAACCGAGCTATATCAAGAACTGCAGGTGCCGATTGGGATTATGTGGGCCTCTCTGGGCGCCACTAAAATCCAGGAATGGACGAGCCAGGAAATCAATGCAATCCACGCCTACGATATTCAGGAAGAATGGAACGATAACCAGCCATCAAGTCTGTTCAATGGCATGATCGCACCGCTCATTCCGTACACCATGCGCGGTGCAGTTTGGTATCAAGGTGAGGAAAACCATTGGGGCGCGGGCGTCTACCAGACCCAGCAAGCCGCGTTGATTGAAGACTGGCGCGAACGTTGGGGCCAGGGCAGCTTTCCCTTCATCTATGTGCAGCTGGCCAATTATGGCAGGACCAATACCGACCCCTGGAGTGCATGGGCAGAATTGCAGGAAGCCCAATTGAAAAGCTTGAGCCACCCCAATACCGCCATGGCCGTCGCCATTGATGTGGGCGAGGCCGATGACATCCATCCACGCCGCAAGCACCCTGTAGGCCAGCGCCTGGCCATTGCGGCCCTTGGGAAAGTCTATAGGCGCCGCGAGTTATTTTCAGGCCCGCTATTTCGCGACTTTAAAATTGAAGGCGATAAGCTGCGTCTTTTTTTTGATCATGCGGAAGGCGGACTAAAAACGACCGACGGAGAGGCATTGCGTTGGTTTGAAATTGCCGAGGCAGACCCAAGCAATACCAACTGCGCTAAGTATGTCCCCGCAAATGCAGTGATTGATGGCGAAACCATTATTGTAAGTGCCGCTGGCATCACCAACCCGGTCGCGGTGCGCTATGCATTCAACTCCAATCCGGAAGGCTGCAACCTCAGCAACTCCGCTATGTTGCCAGCGTCGCCCTTTCGTACCTCAAAAGATTGGAGCATAACCCTCGGCAATGATATGTACCGCCCGGTAAAGCAAATCCCGGTTGCGATTCATCAGCGAATTACCGTGGTGCGCTTGGCCTCGGTGGCGATAAATCTGGATATCACCAATCAATCCGGGGCGTCGTTTGACTATGAAATTATTGATAGCCCGACCCAGGGTAAACTTTCCGGCAGCTCACCCAGCCTAGTTTATCAGCACCATTCCAATGCGATGAATGAAGACAAATTCACCTTCAGGGTTTACGACTCGACGCAAAGCAGCAACATTGCCAGCATTATTATTGATGTCAGGGAAGGCTGAACGAATTCGTTGCACCGTTGAATGATGGCGGCGAGGAAGACTCGCTGAACCGACAGTCGGATCATGGCTGTGCACCGGCAGCAAAAAGTCGCCGCGCACTTCAAACCAGCGCTTCGACCTCGATGGGCAACGCATTGAGTGCTGCATTGCCGCAGCCACCTTCGACCGCAAGTGGATCCGTCAGGTCGTTGTAGCTTTCACCAGATAACGTCGACGCGCGCGACAGCTGGATATCTGGGCGTCCATGCCCGAATCCGTGCGGCAGGCAGGCAACGCCCGGCATGAGCCCGCAATCTGCCTGGACATCGGTGTGGATTTCGCCGACACGCGAACGCACCGACACGCGAGCGCCATCGCACAGACCGCGCGCGGCCATGTCGTCGGGATGCATCAGCAACTGGTGGCGCGGCTTGCCCTTGGCCAGACGTGGTGCGTTGTGCATCCACGAGTTGTTGCTGCGGACATGCCGCCGGCCGATCAGGCGCAGGCCACCACTGGCGGCATCGCTGACATCGCGCGCGGCGAAGCGCGTCAACTCATCCATCAGCGGCGCGGGCGCGCATTCGATGCATCCGCTCGCGGTCTGCAGCCGCGCAAGCAATGACGGTCGCAGGGGACCGAGGTCAATACCGTGCGGAGCAGCGTCGAGCGCTTGCATATCCAGCCCACTGTCGCCTCGCGCCAGTCCGGTGTCGATGAGCTCTCGCGGTGACGGCAGCGGACGCCATTGCTTGTCGGCACACGCCGAATACGCGGCGCCGATGCCGTTGATGATTTCCCAATCGGCGCGCTCGCCTTCGGGTCGATCATGCAGGGCTCGGTTGAGCCGCGCGACACGTCGTACCGCGAAGGCGTTGAAGATCGAGTCGTAGTGATCCTGCGTCAGCGGTGATGCCGGCGGCAGGATCAAGTCTGCGTGGCGCGTGGTCTCGTTGATGTAAATGTCGATGGCGACCATGAATTCGAGCCCTTCTAGGGCGTTGTCCAGCGCACGTCCATCTGGCGTGGACAGGACCGGGTTGCCAGCGCAGGTAAGCAGCGCACGCACCTGGCCAAGACCGGGCGTGGCGATCTCCTCGATCATGCACGCGACGGGAAGCTCGCCAGCGAATTCCGGCAGACCCCGCACGCGGCTGTGCCAGCGTCCGCGCGTGCCCGGGTTGGTTCCCGGACCGGTGATCGGGATTGCGGGTTCGTTCGGAAGTGAGCCGCCTACGCGATCCAGGTTGCCGGTGACCAGGTTCACCAACTGCAAGAGGTACTGGCATAACGTTCCCCAGGGCTGCACCGACACGCCCATGCGTCCATAAGCCACTGCACGCGGCGCTGCATGGAATTCAGCGGCGACCTGCACCACGATGGCCGGCGCGACACCGGTTTCGGCCTCAAGCGAGGTCGTGTCGATGCCCGCTATTTCCGAAAGCACGCGATCCAATCCGGCCACGCGACCTGCATATCCGTCCAACCGTGGCGGTCCGATTTCCAACAGCGCTTTCAACAGTTCGATCAGGAACAGCGCATCACCACCCGGACGGATCGCGATGTGCTGGCTGGAAACTGCCGCGGTTTCCGTGTGTCGAGGATCCACCACGACCAGCTTGCCGCGAGCCATCAGTGCCTTGAGCCGGCGCGGAAATCCAGGCGCGGTCATCAGGCTTCCGTTCGAGGCCATCGGGTTGGCGCCGAGCATCAGGAAGTAGTCGGTGTGATCGATGTCGGGGATCGGCAACAGGAACTGGTGTCCGTACATTTGCGCGCAGGTGAATTGATGTGGCCACTGGTCGACCGACGAGGCGCTGAAGATGTTCGGCGTGCGCAGCATGCGCAGCAGGGACGGCAAATACGCGATGTGCCCGAAGTGATGCACATTGGGGTTGCCAAGGTAGGCGGCGACCGACGCCGGGCCATGCGCCTGCTGGATCGCAGCCAAGTGCGAACCGGCAATGGCGAATGCCTCATCCCAGCCGATGGCGCGCCAGCGTGAACCCTCTCGCAGCATGGGCACGCGCAAGCGGTCGGGATCAGCTTCCAGATCGATGATCGCGTTGCCCTTCGGGCATATATGCCCTTGGCTGAAGGGATCGGCGGCATCACCGCGAATCGCCACCAGCGCATCGTCCTCGAACCCGAACTCAAGTCCGCAGATCGCCTCGCAGAGATCGCAGGCGCGGAATGCAGTAGTGCGCATATGCGAGACTCCATGATGGCAAATGACGTGGGAACGATCCTAATGTATGACCGCTGTCGTCGGTACTTATCGGTGGTTGCATGGCCGAAGCGGTGCCATGCATTGATTGCTCTGGTGCCCACAGCCTAAGCTGGCAACTTCCCTGTGTGGAAGCGACAGCATGAATTTCCAGCCTTCACCCCGTTCGCAGGAAACCCTGCAGCGCCTGCGCCACTTCATGCGCGAACACATCGAGCCTGTCGAAGCCGATTACCTGCGTGATGCGCGCGCGCTTAACCCGGGTGCCGACTGGACGCGTTGGCAGGTGCCGGCGCAGATGGAAGAACTGAAAGCCAAGGCGCGCGCCGAAGGCCTGTGGAACCTGTTCCTGCCCGACGCTGAACTCGGCGCTGGGCTGACGACGCTGGAATACGCGCCACTTGCGGAAGCGATGGGCCGCAGCCTGATCGCGCCGGAGGTATTCAATTGCAGCGCGCCGGATACGGGCAACATGGAAGTGCTTTACCACTTCGGCAACGATGAGCAGAAGCTGCGCTGGCTGGCACCTTTGCTGGCGGGTGAGATCCGCTCGGTGTTCTGCATGACCGAGCCCGAGGTGGCTTCGAGCGATGCCACCAACATGCAGGCGACGATCCGCGAGGATGGTGATGAGCTGGTGCTCGACGGCCGCAAGTGGTGGAGCACCGGCCTCGGTCATCCGAATGCCAAGTTCGCGATCTTCATGGGTCTGTCCAATCCCGAAAACGACCGCCACGCACGCCACAGCATGGTGCTGGTGCCGCTGGATACGCCGGGCGTGCGCATTGAACGCATGCTGCCGTGCTTTGGCGAGCTCGACGCGCCGAGTGGTCATGGCGAGGTGATGTTCGAGAAAGTGCGGGTGCCGCGCGCGAACCTGGTCAAGGAACTCGGCGCAGGTTTCGCGATTGCCCAGGGTCGGCTTGGACCGGGTCGTATCCACCATTGCATGCGCGCGATCGGCGCGGCCGAACGTGCGCTGGAACTGATGATCGAACGTGGCCTTTCGCGCGTCGCATTCGGCAAGCCGTTGCTCGAGCTTGGCGGAAATCATGAGCGGATTGCCGATGCACGCATCGCCATCGACCAGGCTCGCCTGCTGACGTTGCATGCGGCGTGGAAGATCGATGCCCACGGAGTAGCTGCGGCAATGTCGGAAATATCCGCGATCAAGGTGGTCGCGCCCAACGTGTTGCAACACGTGGTCGACGAGGCGATCCAGTTGTTCGGTGGCGCCGGCGTGTCGCACGACGTGCCGCTGACCTCGCTGTTCGCGATTGCCCGTGCGCTGCGGATCGCCGACGGGCCGGACGCGGTGCATCGCAGCCTGATCGCGCGAATCGAGATCGGCAAGCATCGCAAGCGGATTGCAGGGGCAGCGGCATGACCGCAGGCAAGCGCGTTTTCATCACCGGGGGTGCTTCTGGCCTGGGCCAGGCGCTGGCCTTGCACTACGCCGGGCAGGGCTGGCGTGTGCTGATCGGCGATCTGGACCGCGAACGTTGCGCCGACACCGTGGCGCAGTTGCAGGCAGCGTCGCCCGAGTCCGAAGCAATCGCATGCAACGTCACTGTCGAAACCGACCTGCAGGGCGCCGCGGACTGGTTGCACCGGCATTGGGGCGGCGTGGACGTGGTGATCAACAATGCCGGCGTAGCGCAGATGGGCGGCATCGACATTGCCAGCGCGGATGACTGGCAATGGATCGTCGACATCAACCTGCTCGGGGTCGTCCGTGGCTGCCGGGTATTCACCCCGATGTTGCGCGTGCAGGGCGGCGGGCAACTGGTCAATATCGCTTCGATGGCCGGACTGGTGCACATGCCGCACGCGTCCGCCTACAACGCGACCAAGGCGGCCGTGGTGGCACTGTCGGAAACCTTGCAACTGGAACTGGAGGTCGACGGCATCGGGGTCAGCGTGGTGTGCCCGGCCTTCTTCCGCACCGCATTGGCGCAAAACATGCGCGCCAGCGATCCGAAACTTGAAGCGATGACCAAGCGGCTGGTCGAGCGTGCGCGAATTGGTCCCGAAGTCATCGCACGCCAGGTATTCGAAGGCGTGCAGCGCGGCGATACCCACATCCTCACCCATCCCGAAGCGAAGCGCGCCTGGTGGCTGAAGCGCATGCTTCCGTACGCGATCTACCTCAAGCTGATGCGGCGGCAACTGGCACGCGTGCAAGTGCGCATGCAGCGCAAGGCCTCGTCCTGATGGCCGTGGTCACCGACACGGCGGGCGACGTGCGTGATGGCGAAGCACTGGACCTTGCACGGCTGGATCCATGGCTCAAGCAACACGTGCCAGGTCTTGTCGGCATACCCAAGGTCACCCAATACGCAGGCGGCGCATCCAACTGGACGTATCGACTGCAATACGACACGCATGACTTGATCCTGCGGCGTCCGCCGGCCGGGACCAAGGCCAGGTCGGCGCACGACATGGGCCGCGAGTTCCGCATCCAGCAGGCGCTGCAGCCGGTGTTCCCGCTGGTGCCGGCAATGCTGGTTCATTGCGACGACGAATCAGTGATTGGCGCCGAGTTTTACGTGATGCAGCGGCTGGAGGGAATCATCCTGCGCAAGCATCTTCCGCGCGGTTTGGAGTTGACGCCAGAACAAGTGCGCACGCTGTGCACCAACATGCTCGACACCCTGGTCGCATTGCATCGCATCGATGTTGACGCGGCAGGGCTGGCGCAACTCGGCAAGGGTGCGGGCTATGCGCAGCGCCAGGTCGAAGGCTGGATTGTTCGCTATGAAAAAGCCCGGACCTGGAACGTGCCGCGCAGTAGGGGTATTGCTGCGTGGTTGCGCGCGAATATCCCTGCCGATGGTCGCAGCTGCGTGGTCCACAACGATTTCCGCTTCGACAATCTGGTGCTGGATGCGCAGGACCCGACCCGCGTCATCGGCGTGCTGGATTGGGAGCTGGCGACTATTGGGGATCCGTTGATGGACCTTGGCAACACGATTGCCTACTGGGTGCAGGCTGATGACGATTCGATCATGCGCAAGTTGCGTCGCCAGCCCACTGATCTTCCTGGCATGCTGACCCGGCGCGAAGCGGTTGATTACTACTGCGCGCAGATGGGAATCGCGCCCGGCAACTGGACCTTCTACGAAGTGCAGGGCCTGTTCCGGATTTCAGCCATCGCGCAGCAGATCTATTACCGCTATCACCACAAGCAGACCAACAACCCGGCGTTTCGCCATTTCTGGTTGTTCGTCCATTACCTGCATTGGCGCTGCCGGCGCCTTATTTTGCAACACGCCCGCCAACACGAGGCCGCCACCGCATGATCCGTCAAAATATATTGATCACTGGTGCCAGCTCGGGTCTTGGCGCCGGCATGGCGCGTGAGTTCGCCGCACGCGGACGTAACCTCGCGCTGTGCGCGCGCCGAACGGATCGGCTTGAGGAACTCAAGGCCGAACTGCTGGCCGCGTATCCCGGCATCACCGTGTCGCTGCGCGCTCTGGACGTGAATGACCACGCGCAGGTGTTCGAGGTGTTCCGCGAATTCGCCGCCGAGCTCGGCACGCTGGACCGGGTCATCGTCAATGCCGGCATGGGCAAGGGTGCATCACTTGGCACTGGATATTTCCATGTCAACGTGGCGACCGCGCAGACCAATTTCGTCGCCGCGCTGGCGCAATGCGAAGCGGCGCTGGAGATTTTCCGCAAGCAGGGCAATGGCCACCTGGTGACGATTTCCTCGATGAGCGCGATGCGCGGGATGCCGCGCGCGATCACCGTGTATGCCGCGACGAAAGCAGGCCTTGCGGCGCTCAGCGAAGGCATCCGCTCCGACCTGTGGGGATCAAAGATCAAGGTCAGCACGATCTTCCCCGGCTACATCCGCTCTGAGATCAACGAGAAGGTGAAGCACACGCCCTTCATGATCGACAACGATGTCGGTTGCCGTTTGCTGGCAAAAGCGATCGAACGCGAGCCGGTCAAGGCCTATGTGCCGTGGTGGCCGTGGGCGCCGATAGGACTGCTAATGCGGGTCCTGCCACTTGGCCTGGTGCGCAAGCTCGCTTGAAGGTGTGGTGCCAGCCTGCAAAGAACGTACATGCATAAAAAAGCCCGGCATCCATGCCGGGCTTTCGCTTCCTTGCGACGACAAACTCCGTGTTACTTCGGCTGCCAGCGAAGGCTCAGTGAAACTTCGCGGCCGGGTTGCATATAAAACGCACTTGTTTCGTAATTCCGGTCAAACGCATTGACCAGGTTGGCCTGCAACGTCCACGCATCCGCGAAGCGCCATGACACGCGTGCATCCAGCGTGCCGTAGCCGGCCACGCGCAGGCTGTTGCCGACATCGTCCCAACGCGCGGCTTCGGCAATGCCGCTGATGCCGAAGCCCCACGCACCAAACTCGCGATCCAGGTCGAGTCGCGCACTGCTGGACGGCCGGCGTGCCAGGCGCTTGCCGTGGTTGAAGCCGGCGCTGAGATTGCGTGCATCCAATGTGCCGACTTGCCCGTGCACGTCCCATTCGTCAAGGCGCATATCGCCGATGAGCTCCACACCACGAATGCGCGCGCTGTCGATATTGTTAGGCACGCCAAGTGATGCGTCAAAGGCGATCAGGTCGTTGACCGTCGTCTGGTACGCATTGAGTTGCAAGTGCCAGGCGTCGCCGCGTTGGCTCAGGCCGAGTTCGCTGCTACGCGAGGATTCCGGGCGCAGCAGTGGATTGCTGAAACCCGGGTAGTACAACTCGTTGAAGCTGGGCGCCTTGAACGCAGTCGCATGGCTTGCGGTCAACTGCCAGCCATCGCCGAAACCCATGCCCCAGGCGATGCCGCCGGTGCCGTGGCCGCCGAACTGGTCGTTGTCGTCGCGGCGCAGGCTCAGTTGCAGGTCTTGCGCGTCGAACTTGGCCTGGTATTGCGCGAACACTGCGCGGTTGCCGCGTTCGGCAGCGAACGGTGACCATGGATCAACGACGTCGGCGCGATCGCGCAACCAGTCAAAGCCTGCCGTCAGCACATGTCCGGCGGCCATCGTGAAATCACCCTGCAGGCTGGCACTGTCGCGGGTGGTGTCGTAGCGATTGGCAAAACTGCTGCCGAGGTAGTTGTCGGAGATGTCGCTATTGCGGCCCAATGTCAGCTTGAGTTGGGTCGCCGCAGACGGCGCCCATCGCACGCTGCCGCCCACCACCTGCTGCACGATGTCGGAGTTGTCGACGTAGTCGCCATCGTAGTTATTGTGGCCGGTCGCGCGGAAGCCGCGCGCATCGAACTGCCACGCGTCGCTGGGCGCGAAATCCGCGCGGACGGTGGCGCTGTTGTTGCGGTAGCCGTCGCGGTCCAGGTGCGTGCCGGGCACGATGAAGCAGCCGGCGCCGGCCCAGGTCAGCGGGTCATACGTGCCGCGACAGGCGTTGATGCCGTCGGTGGATTGATGCGCCAGATCCACGCCGACACCGCCACGCGTGCTGCGCACGTCCAGCCCGGCCGAAGCTTCACGCAATCCATGACTGCCGGCGCCGATACGGCCGCGGCCGTGCATGCCTTCGCGTCCCGTGCCACGGCGGGTAAAGATCTGGATCACGCCACCGATCGCATCGGCGCCATACAGCGAGGAGCGCGGTCCGCGCACGATTTCAATGCGCTCGATCTGTTCCAGCGGGATGTCCTGCAGCGACGTCAAGCCGGAGGTCGGCGACCCCATGCGCACGCCATCGACCAGGAACAGGGTGTGGTCGGATTCGGTGCCACGCATGAACAAGGTGCTGAGCTTGCCCAGTCCACCCTGGTTGATGATCGTGATGCCGTCGCGGCCACGCAGCAGTTCCGGCAGCGAACGTGCGCTGCTGTGTTCGATCTCGACGCGGTCGATGACCTCCATCGCGGCCAAGGACGCGTCGACGGTCACCGCGGTGCGGGTGGCGGTGACGACGATATTGTCGAGGTCGGTGGCATTGCCAGTCGCCTTGTCGCTGCTTTGCGCATGCGCGAGTGACGGCAGGGATAGTGCGAGTGCAATGGAAAGAGCGGTAAGGCGGAAGGTGTTGCGCGACTGCATTGAAGTTCTCCGGCGCGCTCGCCCGCGCGCCCATGAGTGGAGGGGCAGTTGCGGTGGAAGCGGGAAAACGAACGACGGCCATGCGACGCGCGCATGCACGACGTCGCCCGATGCCCGCCGCATCGCAACCAGTCACTCCAAGGCCGGTCTCCGGGCTCGCGGGCGGAACGTTGAGCCGATGAAGGCAGGTCGTTCCCGCCTGGCGCCTTCCCATGCCGCACCATGACGATGCGTTGCACAGTGGCCGATGCCAGACTTGTCTCGCTTACCGTTGCGGGGGCAGCGCCGGGATGTTCCTGCACATGTTGTGCAAGGGGTCACCGGCTTCCCGTTTCAATCCGTTGGCGATAGCCGCCGGATCACCTTGAAGCGCGGGCAGTGTAGCCGGGGAAATGGGGTCAGAGTGAATTTCCTGCCCGTGTGAAACGTTTTCTCAGTATTGCTGCTCAGGAAACTTCACTCTGACCCCATTTCCTTGCCGTTATCGAGAAACGCCATATCTGCCATCGAGCTGTCATCAATAATCGTGGTGGTGACAGGTCCTGCCGCAGGCCGCCCACGCGGCGGCGGCAAGAGGGCAATTGCCGCCTCGGCGGCACTGACAAGCTCGGTGCGGCGCGCATCCGGCACTTCCTGCCAGTGGCAGTCGAGCACCGCGCCTTCCAGCGCATACAGCAGATTGAGGCTGGGCTTGAAGCCGGCGCGGCGCACCTTCATGAAGGCTTCGACGACGCCGATGTGGCTGATGTCATCCAGCGTGCGCAGCCCGACTTGGCGTAGCCAGGCAGCGGACTTCGGGCCGATATTGCGCATTTTTTGCGTGCTTGCCGCCACTACAACGACTCCAGGTAGGCCTTGGCGATGTTTTCCAGGCCTTCCTGGTCTTCAACGGAAAAACGCGAACGAAGCGGACTGTCGATGTCGAACACGCCGATCAGTTCGCCATCGGCGCCTACCAGCGGCACGACGAGTTCGGACTTCGAGGCCGAATCGCAGGCGATATGCCCGGGGAAGGCATCGACGTCCTCGACCCGCTGTGTCGTGCGGGTCGTTGCCGCGGCACCGCACACGCCTTTGGCGAGCGGAATGCGCACGCATGCTGGCATGCCCTGGAACGGACCGACCACGAGTTCGGTGCCGTCGAAGAAATAAAAGCCGACCCAGTTGAGGTCGGGCAACGCGTGGTAGACCAGCGCCGAGAGGTTGGCCGCATTGGCGATCCGGTCGCGCTCCCCATGCAGCAGGGCGCGCGTCTGTTCCAGCAACTGGGCATAGCGTTCCGGCACGCTGCCGGTGAGTGCAATTGTTGAGAAGCTCATTAGTCGAGTTTAGCAGCGGATCGTAAGATGCCCGTTTGTGTAGCGGCTTCATGTGGAAGTCCGGCAAATGGAGGTCATCCAGATGTTCTCGGTCTACGTCACCGGCACCGACACCGGCATCGGCAAGACGCTTGCCAGCAGTGCCTTGTTGCATGCCTTGCGCGATCACGGCCTGCGCGCGATCGGCATGAAGCCGGTGGCCAGCGGCTGCGAATACGTCGATGTTCAATGGCGCAATGCCGATGCGCTGGCCCTGCTTGCCGCCAGCGACCCGCGGCCGGATTACGCCGATCTCAATCCGTATGCGTTGCCGTTGCCGTTGGCGCCGGAACTGGCCGCGAGTGACGCCGGCATCGAGGTCTCGCTGCAAGGCTTGCTGGATGCGCATGCCCGGCTCGCTACCCAGGCCGATGCACTGGTGGTGGAGGGCGTGGGCGGCTGGGCCGCGCCATTGTCGGAGACGCTGATGCAGGCCGACTTCGTGCATGCACTGCGGATGCCGGTGCTGCTGGTGGTCGGGCTGCGGCTGGGTTGCCTCAACCACGCACTACTGAGCGCGCGCGCTATTGCCAACGATGGCGCACATCTGGCCGGATGGGTCGCATCGCATGTGGATCCTGACATGGAGCGGGTTGCAGACAACCTGCGAATGCTGCGCGAACGCTTGCCGGCGCCATGCTGGGGCGTGCTGCCGCATGCGGTCGACCCTGATCCGGCGCTGATGGCCACGTGCCTGCGATTGCCGATGCTGGCACAGTAATAAAACAAAAAGTGGGGTCAGAGT
>NZ_JAQSDO010000012.1:0-99252 GCF_029945965.1 Thermomonas sp. | reverse complement strand
GGAAAGGCGACTCTGACCCCACTTTTTGGAAGCACTGTTTCATGCCGCACACGACTTCCGGCACACAAGTTATGGGCGGCAATTAAGCTAAACTCGCCAGTCCAGAAATTGCCCTGAAGATATCGCCATGAACAGATTGCGCATGCGCGTGTCACTCGCATTTGTCGTTGTCGCAGCCGCCAGCCTGGCGGTGTCCGGGTGCCAAAAAGAGACCGGACAGGCCGGCGCCAACACGCCCACGCCCGAAGTTGGCGTGGTCACCCTGCAGCCCGCCACCATTACGCTGCAGCAGGAACTGTCCGGGCGGCTGTCGCCGTTCCGCAGCGCCGACGTGCGTGCCCGCGTGGCCGGCATCGTGCAGCGCCGGCTGTATGAAGAGGGTAGCGACGTCGGCCAGGGCCAAGCCTTGTTCCAGATCGATCCGGCGCAGCTGCAGGCCTCGCTCAGCGCCGCCCAGGCTGGCCTGGCGAGTGCCCAGGCCAATGCCGCCAATGCCCATTCCAGCGCGGCGCGCGCGCGCCAGCTGGCGCCGGCAAAGTTCATCTCCGCGACCGACCTGGACAATGCGTTGGCCACCGAGCGCACCGCCACCGCAGCGGTGCAGCAGGCGCTAGCCGCGGTGCAGGCTGCCCGCATCAACCTGGGTTACGCCACCGTGCGCGCGCCGATCGCCGGCCGCGCAGGCCAGCAGCAGGTCACCGAGGGTGCGCTGGTCGGCGAGGGTGGTGCCACCTTGCTGACCACGGTCGACCAGATCGATCCGCTGTACGTGGAATTCTCGATTGGCGTTGACGACCTTGCCAAACTGCGTGCGCTGGCCGAAGGCAGTGGTGCGCGCGAGGTCAAGGTCAAACTGGCCGATGGCAGCTTCTATCCGCAGCCGGGCAGCCTGGATTTCGCAGGCGATGTGGTTGATCCGACGACCGGTGCAGTCGCCATGCGTGCGCGCCTGCCAAACCCCAACCACCGGCTGCTGCCGGGTACATTTGTCACCGTGCAAGCCTCGCTGGGCGAGCAACACGATGCATTCCGGGTGCCGCAGGTTGCGGTGCAACGCGATGGACAAGGTGCCTATGTGCTGGTGATCGGCCAGGATGGAAAAGTCGCGCGCAAGGGCATCACCGCCAACTTGATGCAGGGCAGTGACTGGATCGTCAGTGGCGGCGTCGCGCCCGGCGACCAGGTGATCGTCTCCGGCCTGCAGCGCGTGCAGCCCGGGCAGGCCGCGAAGATCGCGGCATCGCCTGATGCGTCGCAGCCTGCGCCGGCGGCGCCCAGCAATGCGCCGAAGGGCTGAGCCGTGTCGAAATATTTCATCGAACATCCGGTCTTCGCCTGGGTCATCGCAATCTTGATCGTGATCGCCGGCACACTGGCGATCGGCGGTCTTGGCGTCGAGTCGTATCCGAACATCGCGCCGACCCAGGTCAACGTCAACGCGACCTATCCGGGCGCCAGCGCGCAGACCACCGAGAGCGCGGTCACCCAGATCATCGAGCAGCAGCTGACCGGCATCGACAACCTGGACTACTTCAGTTCCTCGTCGAGTTCCAATGGCGGTTCGTCGATCAACCTGACCTTCAAGCCAGGCACCAGTCCCGACATCGCCCAGATGCAGGTGCAGAACAAGGTCGGCCAGGCGACGCCGCGCCTGCCTGGCGACGTGGTCCAGCAGGGCGTGACCGTGTCCAAGGCCAATGCCGGCTTCCTGCTGGTGGTGGCGCTCAAGTCCAGCAATCCATCGATCGGCAAGGACGAGCTGGCCGACCTGAACGCCTCACGCGTGCTCGACCAGGTCTCGCGTGTGCCCGGCGTCGGCAGCACCCAGCTGTTCGGCGGCCAGTATTCGATGAATATCTGGTTGAACCCTGACAAGTTGCGCGCGTATGGCCTGTCGGCCTCGCAGGTGCTGGCCGCGGTGCGTGGACAAAACGTGCAGTTCTCCGCAGGTTCGGTCGGTGGCGAGCCCTCGCCGGATTCGCAGATGTTCACCGCATCGGTCGCTGCCGAGGGCCGCTTCAGCGAACCGCAACAGTTCGAATCGATACTGCTGCGCACCGACGCCAGTGGCGCCGCGGTGCGGCTGAAGGATGTGGCGCGAGTGGAATTGTCTGGCTCCGCGCATGCCTTCGACCTGCGCTGGAACGGCCAGCCGGCTTCGGGTTTTGCCGTGCAATTGGCGCCCGGTGCCAATGCGCTGGAGGTGGCCGCGGCAGTGAAGGCCAAGATGGCCGACCTGCAGTCCAGTTTCCCGAGCGGAGTAACCTGGTTCACGCCGTACGACAGCTCCGATTTCGTCCGGGTCTCGGTGCAGGAAGTGGTCAAGACTTTGGCGGAAGCCATGGTGCTGGTATTCCTGGTGATCCTGCTGTTCCTGCAGAACCTGCGCGCCACCCTGATTCCGACCCTGGTGATCCCGGTGGCGTTGCTCGGTACGTTCCTGGGCATGTACCTGATCGGCTTCACCATCAACCAGCTCAGCCTGTTCGGCATGGTGCTTGCGATCGGAATCGTGGTCGATGATGCGATCGTGGTGATCGAGAACGTCGAACGCATCATGACCGAGGAAGGCCTGTCGCCGTACGAGGCCACCCGCAAGGCGATGGGCCAGATCAGCGGCGCGGTGATTGCGATCACCATTGTGCTGGCGGCAGTGTTCATTCCCAGCGCATTGCAGGCCGGCAGCGCCGGCGCGGTCTATAAGCAGTTCGCGTTGACCATCGCGATGGCGATGGTGTTCTCCGCGTTCCTCGCGCTCGGCTTCACGCCTGCGCTGTGCGCCAGCCTGCTCAAGCCCAGCGTTCACCACGAAAGCCGCAATCCGATTTTCCGTGGCTTCAACCGCGCATACGAGCGGGTATCGAAGACGTACGTTGGCCACATCGGAGGCGCGATTCGGCATGCACCACGCTGGATGGCCGTCTTCGCCGGGCTGGTGGTGCTGCTCGGCTTCCTGTTCTGGCGCATGCCCGGCAGCTTCCTGCCCGAGGAAGACCAGGGCAATGCGCTGGTGATCGTGCAACTGCCGCCAGGCGCCACCTTGCGCCGTACCAACGAGGTGTTCGAGCAAGTGCGCGCGGTGGTCGACAAGCAGGAAGGCGTCACCGGCATGATGCAGGTGGCCGGCTTCAGCTTCGTTGGCCAGGGCGAGAATGTCGGAATGGCCTTCATCAAGCTGAAACCCTGGAACGAACGCAAGATCACCGCCACCGAGTTCATCCAGAACACCAACAAGGCGGTGTCGGGCATCCGCGACGCACAGATTTTCGCGCTCAACCTGCCGACGGTGAATGGCCTTGGCCAGTTCGGTGGCTTCGACATGTACCTGCAGGACCGCAGCGGGCAGGGCCGCGAAGCACTCGGTGCCGCGTTGGGCACGTTGATGGCCAAGGCCAGCCAGGACAAGACCTTGGTCGGCGTGCGCCCGAACAGCCTGGCTGATGCGCCACAGCTCAAGCTAGACGTGGACCGTGTGCAGGCGCAGGCGATGGGCTTGTCGGTCGGCGATATCTACAGCGCGATCCAGCTGATGCTGGCGCCGGTGTACGTCAATGACTTCATCCAGGCCGGCCGGGTGAAACGGGTCACCATGCAGGCCGACGGGCCATTCCGCACCGGTGCCGAATCACTGTCGCATTTCTACACACCGTCGAAAATGCTGGACGCGCAGGGCGTACCGGCGATGATTCCGTTGTCAAACGTGGTGCACTCGAAATGGCAGGTCGCCTCGCCCTCGTTGACCCGCTACAACGGCTTCGCCGCGGTCGAAATCGTCGGCTCGCAGGCGCCCGGCAAGAGTTCGGGGCAGGCGATGGACGCGATGCAGAAAATCGTGGATCAGGACCTGCCGCAAGGCTTCGGCTACGACTGGGCCGGGCAGTCGCACCAGGAAATCCTGTCCGGCAGCCAAACCACGATGCTGATGATCCTGTCGATTATTGTCGTGTTTTTGTGCCTGGCCGCGCTATACGAAAGCTGGTCGGTGCCGGTGGCGGTATTGCTGGTGGTGCCGGTGGGGATTCTCGGTGCGGTGACGTTTTCGATGCTGCGCGGTCTGCCCAACGACATCTATTTCAAGATCGGCATGATCACGGTGATTGGTTTGGCTGCGAAGAACGCGATCCTGATCGTCGAGTTCGCGATCCAGGAACGTGCAACCGGCAAACCTCTCGGTGCCGCGATCATCGAAGCGGCCAAGTTGCGCCTGCGACCGATCCTGATGACATCGCTCGCCTTCATCATGGGCGTGCTGCCGCTGGCGATCTCCACCGGCGCCGGCGCGAACGCACGCCATGCGATCGGCACAGGTGTGATCGGCGGCATGTTGTTCGCTACCTTCCTCGGTCTGTTGTTCATCCCGGTGTTCTACACAGTGGTCAGGCGCGTGCTGGGCGACAAGATGGACGAGGCGCCGAAGCTTGAAAAGCGCAGCTGACCATTACCCGATGTGGCCTTCGGGCGCCGTCATCGGTCGGTATTGATCGGTCGTTTCTAATCGATGCTGGCCAAGCAAGCGGACAACAAAAACCCCGGCAGCTTGCGCTGCCGGGGTTTGTCTTGCGAACCGCGTCTGGCTGACCGACGCGATGAACTGTTTCTTACTTGGCAGCCTTGGAAGCAGCCTTGGTCACATTCTCAACCTGGGCCTTGGCCTGGGCGGTAGCGGACTCGAACTGGCCCTTGGCCAGCGAGCCGATGGCTTCGTTGGTCTTGACCGTGTTGGCGATCACTTCTTGCATCGTGCCCATGCTGCGCTCGGTGCTGGCGCGGGCGATCTGCGCACCCTTCGGCATCACTTCCTTCAGGCCGTCGAGATCACGCACGTTGGTCAGCTCGCCCCAGAAGGCGAACGCAGCGGTGGTGTTCTCTTCGATAGCGGCCAGCTGCAGGCCAAAAGCCTTCTGGGCGTTCTCGAGGGCCAGACGGTTGACGTTGGCGGCAACATCGGCGAACTGGGCAGTGGTCTTGGTGAATTGGTCGTTGAACTGGTTCATGGCGGGTCTCCTGCGACTTCCGGCAGGGAATGCCGGTATTTGTGCGATGCAGCATAACCCCAAAAATGTTGCGATGCAACATCGAACAGACAAGCGACTTCTATTCGTTCAGGTTCAATGGAATCAGGAGCTTAGGGTTTCGTCGGCACGGAATGTCAGCCGCGGCGCCCGGTCTCGCGATAAGCCGGATGCCTCACCAGCACAAGCTCATCTGCAGGCGCTGGTACCGCCATGATGCCTGCCACCGCACGCGCGAACGGCGCCAGATGTCCCAATGCGCTGGCATAGACGCTGCGCTTGAAGGTCACCACGTGCTGCATCGGATACCAGAAATCGACCCAGCGCCAGCCGTCGAATTCGGGTTTGTCGGTCAGGTCCAGGCGCAGATCGGCGTCCTGGCCGCGGAAGCGCAGCAGGAACCACACCTGTTTCTGGCCGACGCAAAGCAAGCGCTCGTGGCGGCGGATCGCGCGTGGTGGCAGCCGGTAGCGCAGCCAGCCCGGGGTGGTGCCGAGCACGTCCACGTGGTCCGGCAGCAGGCCGGTTTCCTCGCGCAGCTCACGGTACATCGCCTCCAGTGGGGTCTCGTCGGTATTCATCCCGCCTTGCGGGAACTGCCAACCATCCCGATGCACACGACGTGCCCAGAACACCCGGCCATCCTCGTGCATCAGCACGATGCCCACGTTGGGGCGGAAGCCGTCCGGATCAATCACGATGCGGACTCCAGCATATTCACTGGTTCCGACTCTGCCACGTGGTGCGCACGTGGGGCAAGCGGCCGAGGCGAGCAATCCGGTCAAGGATTGACGCCTTCGCGTCATCCGTGAATAATTCGCGGTTATTCGCGTGGCTATGTAGCTCAGCTGGTTAGAGCGTGGCACTCATAATGCCGAGGTCGGTGGTTCGAGTCCACCTATAGCCACCATTCGCGGATTTGCCGATCAACCCGCCTGCCGGCGGGTTTTTCGTTTCCGCCCCTCACTAAGTTCACGGCAGACGAATCGCATGGACATCTTCAAGACCTTCACCCTGGAAGCCGCGCACCGGTTGCCGAACGTGCCGGCGGGCCACAAGTGCGCTCGGCTGCATGGCCATTCGTTCCGGATCGAGCTGCATGTTTCCGGCGAGCCGGGTGCCGATACCGGCTGGGTGATGGATTTCGCCGACATCAAGGCCGCATTCAAGTCGCTTTACGACCAGTTGGACCATCATTATCTCAATGATATCAACGGTCTGGAAAACCCCACCAGCGAGCGCTTGGCGATGTGGATCTGGGATCGTCTCAAGCCGGCGCTGCCATTGCTGAGCGAGGTGGTGGTACATGAAACGTGTACGTCGGGCTGCCGCTACCGCGGTTGATGCGGCGGGATGGCTGACGGCCGTCAGTGTGACCCTTAGTGTGGACCCATGGGGAGTTTCGACTGTAGTGCGCTGCGCACCTGGGCAAATTCGGTGACGATGCGCGCCACCATCGTTTCAGGTTTCTTCATGGTGCCGTCGCGTGCGCCCTCTTCCAGATCACGGGCAGCTTCCGATAGCGTAGTCGCGCCCACGTTCGCGCTGGAGGATTTCAAGGTGTGCGCAGCGACCCGCAAGGCGATCGGATCGCCGCCGACTGCGGCGCGCTCAAGTTGCGCGATCAACCGCGGCGCATCTTCCAGATAGACCGCGATGATCTTGTCGACCTCGCTGCCCAGCACGTCGCGCAGCTCGTCGAGGATGCTGGCATTCAGCACGGGCGGTGAGCGCACGGCGATTTCCTCCGGCGCCGGCAGGGTTTCCGGCACCTGCATCCTGACTCCGTTCCAGCGGGTGATGCAGCGTTCCAGGTCGCTGCGCGTTACTGGTTTGGCCAGGTAGTCGTCCATGCCGGCGTCCAGGCACTTCTGGCGATCGCCAGCCATCGCGTTCGCGGTCATCGCCACGATCGGCAAGCGCTCCTCGGGCTTGCGCTCCTGCTCTAGTTCGCGCCAGCGGCGGGTGGCCGAATAACCATCAAGAACCGGCATCTGGCAGTCCATCAGCACCAGGTCGTAATGCTCGGCCTCCATCCTTTCCAGCGCGACCTGGCCGTTGCCGGCGGTCTCGCACTCATAGCCCAATACCTGCAGCAGGCGTTGCGCCACCATCAGGTTCACCGGGTTGTCTTCGACCAGCAGGATCCGGGTCTTGTCAGGGGATTTGTCGGTGCTTTGAATTGCAGGTGCCGCCGGTTGGAGGTCGTGGCTGGCCCAGGACACGCCAGATGCGGACAACACTGAACGCAGGTCGGCATCCGGCGCGTTGCGCGGGATCACGATGGCTGCTGGTGGCAATTCAACCGAGGTGGTGTCATCACCACGCAGGTAGACCAGCCTTGCCGCGCCGTATTGCGCCTTGCGCTGCAGGTTGCGGGAGAGTGCAACAGCTGTGCTGCGGATCGAGGACAGGTCTGCAAGCACGACCGAATATGACCAGGGCTCTCCCTGCACGGTCGCTTGCCTGAGTCGTTCAAGTGCGTCCTGGGTATTTTCCACCGTGGTGACCCGCATACCCCAGTTCGGCAGCAGCATGGTCAGACGCATGCGCAGGCGCTGGTCGGTGGTCAGCAGGAGCACCCGCCCGCCATGCACGTCGGCTTGCTGCGCAGGCATGTCGCCCTGGACCTTGAGTAATGGAATCTCGAACCAGAAGGTCGACCCGCGGCCCTGCTCGGATTCAACGCCGATGCGTCCGCCCATCAGGGTGACGATGCGCCGGCAGATCACCAGCCCCAGGCCGGTGCCGCCGTACAGGCGCGTGGTCGATGCATCGGCCTGGCTGAAGGCCTGGAACAGGCGCTCCTGCGCATCCGCATCGATGCCGATGCCGGTATCACTGACTTCAAAGCGCAACTGATGCTGCGCCGCGGTTTCGCGCTGGCGCTTCACGGTCAAGGTCACGCCGCCGTGCTCGGTGAACTTTACCGCGTTGCTGATCAGGTTGCTGAGGATCTGGCGCAGGCGGACCGGATCCCCGCGCACCGGAAGCCGCACGCCCTGCTCCAGATTCAGGGTGAGGTGCAGGCCCTTGGCCTCTGCTGGCCGCTCCATCAGCGTGATCACGCTCTCCAGCAATTCGCGCAGGTTGAACGTGGTGGTCTCCAGGTCGAGTTTGTCCGCCTCGAGCTTGGAGTAGTCGAGGATGTCATCGACGATCCGCAACAGCTGGTGCGACGATGAAAACGCGGTGCGCACCAGTTCCAGCTGGTCCGCCGGCAGGCGCGAATGCATCAACAGGTCGAGCATCGGCACGATGCCATTGAGCGGCGTGCGGATCTCATGGCTCATGGTGGCGAGGAACTCGCCCTTGGCCATCACCGCTGATTCGGCGGCCTGCTTGGCGATCGTCAACTCCTGCTCAAGCATGGTATGCCGGCTGATCTCCTGTTGCAGCGCGGTGACCTCGGCCTCGCCGAGGCGGCTACGTTCGTTTTGATCGCGCAGCACGCGCTCACGCCGGTTCACCGCGATGGTGACCGCGATCGACGCAAACAGGGCCAGCAGCGCCATCACCAGTGCCGCGCCCTGCATTTGGCCGGTGTAAACGCCAAACCGATCCAGCGCGAGCAACAAGGCCGCGCCCGCAGCCGCGCCAAGCGCCAGCCAGCGTGCAGTCAGCAGGTTGAAGACTTTGGTATCGTCGTCGCTCACAGGGTTGCGGACTTGAAGTCGAAATCGAGGGCGTGTTCGGCACGTTTTACCAGATTGCCCTGGATGAAATCGATTCCCCCCATCCATAGCGCGGCGGCAGCCTGCGGATCCTCGACCGCCTGTCCGATCACTTGCAGGCCAAGCCGATGCGCGCGTTCGATGATCTCGCGCATCTCGTCGCGCAATTCGTCCGGCAGCGGGTTCTTCGCGAAATCCGCGGACAACCGTACGTAGCCCAGTGGCAATTGCTGCAGAAGCGCGTTGGCGTCGGTACCGTGACGGTACTGGCTGAGGCAGAACTGCACGCTCGCGGGCACCATTTGCTCGCAGAACTGGCGCAACATCATTGAATGCACCAGCGCCTCTTCAAGCCGCAAGTCGATGACCAGTGACGGACCGTCGACGCCCGCGCTTTCCAGCGCCGCTGTCAGCCATTCGGCGTGGTTGTCCTGACCAAGTGTGCGCGGGGACTGCGACACGAACAGGCGCACCGGCCGGCCTTCAGCGCGCCGCCGCTGCATCACTGCAAGCGACTGCTCCATGGACCAGCGATCCAGTTGCGGCATCATTCCGGCCGAATTGGCAGCAGGGATGAATTCGCCGGCAAGGTGTTCTGCCCCATCGCTGCCCTGCAATCGCAGCAACACCTGGAACTGGGCATCGTCGCCACCGGCCACCGCCACTACCGGCTGGAAGGCGAGTTGCAGGCCCTCGCCATCAAGCGCGGCTCGGAGCTCGCCCAGTAAGCCATCGTCGCCGTTGTCAGGCTTGTCGGGTGGCGCGTAAGCGGCCACGCTGATCGGCAATGCGCGGGCATCGCGTGCCGCTTCCTCGACGGCCGCCAGCACGCTGCCGGCATCGGCGAAACCATGCGAAAGATGGGCATGGCCAATGGTGCTGCGCAGGCGCAAGGATTCGTTGCCTGCGCTGAAATCGTGGTAGCCGAGCCCGTCGCGCAGGGTGCGCGCGTAGGCGTCCATCTGGCCGGGATCTTGCTGCGCCAGTACGACCAGAAAGGCGTTGTCGCTGAGCCGCGCGACCGCATGGGTGCTGGCGATCTCTCCCAGGTGGCGGCCGGCGTCATTCATCAGTTTCTCGAAACCGGCGTAGCCAAAGCGATTGCGCAGGGCGGCGGAATTGCCGACTTCGACCAGTAGCACGCCGCCCGCGCCGGTCGGCAGTTGCGCGGATAGTTTCTGCATCAGCACGGGACGCGTGTACAGCCCGGTGACTGGATGGTGCTCGGGTTCGGCGGCAACCACCTGCCTGCGCTGCGCAGCACGCGAGCGAAGAACCCGGCTCCGCACCGCCGCGATCAGGTGGCGTGGCCGAACCGGTTTGAGGATGTAATCGTCGGCGCCATTTTCCAGCACGTCCATCTTCTGCTCGGGATCCTGGTCGCCGGTCAGGAACACCACCGGTACATCCGAAAACCGCGGGTGCTCGCGGATCTGGACAGTCAGCGAGGTACCGCTGGTACCGGGCATGTGCAGGTCCATCAGCACCAGGTCCGGGTCGAAATCCTCCAGCATCGCCATCATCTGCTCGGGCACGGCGACCACCTTCGGCGCCATGCCGGCGCCACGCAAAATGGCTTCGGCGAACATCGCCTGGCTGCGGTCGTCCTCGACGATCATGATCCGGAACGGATCGGCCGGTGCACTGGTCGTGGTCTCGTCATCTCCGGTTTGCATATTGATCGATTCTGCCTCGTCAAGGTTTGAAAGGTTTTCGGGTAGTGCGGTCAGCGCATCCCCGCCTGTAACAGCATCTGCATGGTTTGTACGGAAGACGGCATGTTGGCTGCGGCAGTGGCGGTATGCAGCGATTGCATCAGCGGTTCGATCATCCGTGCCAGTGCAGGTTGCATGCTGTTGGCGGCGGAATGCAACTGGCCTACGTCTTCATTGATCACGCGCAACGCGTCTGGGCGCCAACCGAGGTTGCGGTGGCTGCGCAGCTGGTTCTCGGTCTCGACCAGCCGATGGCGCAAGCGCTGGAGCAATTCCGGTGCGCGCAGATCCGTGGCTGAAAGCGTCATGAAGCCCCCTGCGGGCATTCGAACAGGTTGGTCCCCGTCCCAAGTGTGACGCAAAACAGGCTGTGCGGCGGCCATGTGCAGGCTAGCCGGGCTGGACCCTGGACGTGCGCCGGAACAGTTTGCGCCAGAGCCACCATACCGATGCCGCGAACAGCAGGCTGATCCCGACCACGCTGACCAACGCCAGCCATGGATGGCTGAACGCCAGTGCCAGGCCGCCAATCACCGCGACATCCTCGGTGACCGAGGCGGTCCAGTTGCTGATCGGTTCGGGCGATGTGTTGAGCAATGCGCGCGATCCCGACTTCAATAGATGGCTGGTCAGTGCCACACCGGCGCCGGTCGCCAGCATGCCGGCGCCCAGATGGCCATCGGGCGACATCGCGGCCGCGGCCAGGAATGCTCCCGCCGGCACCCGCAGCAGGGTGTGCAGCAGGTCCCAGACCGAATCCACGCCCGGTATCTTGTCGGCGAAGAATTCCGCCACCGCCAACGTGCCGGACACGCCAAGCACCCAAGGCGACTGCGCGGCCTGCATGGCCTCGGGCAATTGCAGCCAGCCGAAGAATCCCGCAAGACCAAGTCCGAATACGGTCAGGTACACGCGCATGCCGGCCAGCCAGGCCAGCAGCACGCCAATGGCGAACAGGTGTTCGGGCTGCATCCGGCGACTCCCCGGCGCCCGGCATTGGCGCCACCGGGCCAGTCTATACGGCAGTGCGGCTTGACGCGGGATGAAAACCCGGGCGTCATCCAGCGTATGCAACCTGATCAAACCGCCTGTTTCGATGGGCCGCGCCGCGCGCGTGGCAGCGGTCATCCGCGTCTGGGATTCGTGCTGGTCCTGCTGGCCGCGCTCGCACTGGGCGGCTGGGGGGCGTGGCGCACGTTCGCGCCGCAGCCGGCCAATGCCGGCGAACAGCTCAAGGCACAGGCCCGCCGTGTCGACCAGTTGGAGCAGCAGGTTGCGACCCTGACCCGTTCCGACCAGATCAGCCGCCAGGCCAACAGCGAACTGCAGGGCACGCTGGCCGAACGTGACGAGGAAATCGCCAGCCTGCGCGCCGATATCGCCTTCTACGAGCGTTTCGTCGGCGCCACCGGGCAACGCCGCGGGTTGAGCGTGCATGAGCTGAAACTGGTGCCGCAACGCGACCCGCAGCTGTGGCACGTGGTTGCCACCCTGACCCAGAACATGAATCGCGGTGCAGTCAGCCGTGGCCGCCTGGAATTGGTGGTGGAGGCCAGCGAGGCCGGGCGCATGCACAAACTTGATTGGGCCGAACTGCGCCAGCAGAAGGACGCGCCGGGGCTGGATTATTCATTCAAATATTTCGAACAGGTCGAAGGCGACATCGTGTTGCCCGTGGGTGTGAAACCGGTGCGGGTGATCGCGCGGCTGATGCCGGACAATGGCGCGGCGGTGGAGCAGAGCTTCACCTGGGGCGAAGCGGTTTCCACATTGCCCGGCGCTCGCGCAGAAGCGCGCTAAGCGCGCTTGGTACCCGGGGAAGCACGCGCGCTGGTTGAATCGGGGCAGCCGGCCCCCCATGCTGATGGCATGGAAACCACTCGCATCGACCTGCCCACTATTGGTCAAGCTGGCCAGGCACCACCACCACCGCCGCCGCTGGAGTTCACCACAGCCGCTGCGGCCAAGGTGCGCCAGCTGATCGCCGAAGAAGGCAATGCCGCGATCAAGCTGCGTGTCTTCATCCAGGGGGGCGGTTGTTCCGGGTTCCAGTACGGGTTTGAATTCGATGAAGGCCAGAACGAGGACGACTTCGCCATCGTTACCGACGGCGTCACCCTGCTGGTCGATCCGCTCAGCCTGCAATACCTGGCGGGTGCGATCGTCGACTACAGCGAATCGCTGAGCGGCGCGCAGTTCGTGATCCGCAACCCGAATGCCAAGACCACCTGTGGCTGCGGCTCCTCGTTCACCATGTGAGATCGTGTGAGGCCGTGTGAGCAGTCCTGTGAGTAATGGCGACGCCAGCCCGTTTGCTTTCGTCGATGGCGCGCTGGACCGCGCCGACCTGCTGCGTGCCGATGCCGATGCATTGCATGCGCTATGGCAAAAGTCGTGCGTGATCGTGCTGGATGCGGATGGCCGCGCACATGCCGATGTCGACGGCAGCTTGCGCGTATTGCCAGGCGCTGAAGTCGCTGGCGGACCTGGCATCACCACCTTCCTGGGCTTGCGTGATGGCCAGGGCTGGTTTGCTGCCGACGCCGACACCCTTGCAATCCAGTCGCCGCAACGCATCGACCTGCGCACAGCCGCCGCACGTTGGCCGGCGTGGCAGGCCAGCACGTTCGCGCAGGCGCGCGCACTCCAGCATTGGCACCAGCGCCATCGTCATTGCAGTGCCTGCGGCGGCGCGATGCAGTACGTGCGTGCCGGCTGGCTGGGTCTGTGCGATGGCTGCGGCAGCGAGCATTACCCGCGCACCGATCAGGCGGTGATCGTCGCGGTTGGCGATGGTGAGCGCCTGCTGCTCGGCCGCCAGGCCAGCTGGCCGCCTAGGCGCTGGTCGGTCGTGGCCGGGTTCGTTGAGCCTGGCGAAACCCTGGAGATGGCAGTCGCCCGCGAAGTCATGGAAGAAACCGGCGTGAGCGTGCGCACATCGCGCTATCTCGCCTCGCAGCCGTGGCCATTCCCGGGTTCGCTGATGCTGGGCTTCATCGCCGATGCCGACCCTGATGAACCGGTCATTGGCGACGAACTGGAAGACGCGCGCTGGTTCACTGCTGATGAAGTGCGCGCCGGCCTGGTCGGCGATTGGGCGCATGCCGATGACGGGGGTATAGGTGAGGACGACGGCATCGTCCTTTCATCGCCGATATCAATCGCCCGCCACGTGATTCGTGCGTGGCTGGAGCATCACGATGCGACGTGCCTGGCAGATGGCGCGGCAGATGCGGGCCTCGCAACGTAGAATCGGGGCATGGCTGCCACCCTGATCGCCGTCGTCGTCGCACTCGCCATTGGCCACCTGCTGCCGGACCTGGCCGCGGGCATACGCCAACATGGGTGGTACGACAACTGGCTGCGCTGGCTCAACGCGCAATTCCCGGAAGACAGTTTCTGGCGTGGTCGCTTCGGCATCACGCTCGCGCTGGTGGTGCCGTTGCTCGCGGTCGGCCTGATGCAACTGGCGCTCGACAAGTCGCTGTGGGGCTTCGTCGGCCTGCTGTTCGATATCATCGTGTTGTTCTATTGCTGGGGCCCGCGCGACCTCGACCTGGACGTCGCCGCGGTCCTGGATGCGCCCGACGCCGCCACTCGCCATGCCGCCGCCGCGCACCTGTGGCCGCCAAATGGCACGGTCCGGTTGGATGGCGGTGCCTTGATCGAAGCCGTGTTCCGAAATGCCCTGCGGCGCTGGTTCGGCGTGCTGTTCTGGTTCTGGGTGCTGGGTCCGTTCGGTGCCTTGCTGTACCGGCTGAGCGTGCTCGCTGCGGAACGCGATGAAGACATGCTGCCGTCCGACACCTCTGAGGGCGCACGCACATGGCTCGCCATCCTGGAATGGCCGGTCAGCCAGTTGATGACCCTGTCGCTGGCACTGGTCGGCAATTTCGATGCCGTGGTCGGTGCCTGGCGCGACTTGGGCAAGCCCAGCCTGCTGCTCAACAACGGACTGCTGGAAGCCGCCGCGCGCGCCAGCGTGCGCAGCGAGATCGCCGAAGAAGTGGGTGACTATTCGGAATCTGGCATCCCGACGGCAACCGCGTTGGTCGAAGTGTTCGGCGAGCTACCAGAACTGCGCGATGCCATCAGCCTGGTGTGGCGGATCCTGATCTTGTGGCTGGCGATCATCGCGTTGTTCGTGATTGCGGGCTGGGTCGCCTGACGCCGCTTGCGCGGCACTCGAAACTAAGCCGCATTCCCACGCAATCCGCGCACCTTGGTTTCCAGCACTTCGGCCGTCGCATCGATGCCGTTGACCGCCGCGCCCGCCACCACTTCTACATGCGCGCGGAACCGGCGTGGCACGCGCATCTGCCCAAGCCTTGAGTCGCGCTTGCTCCACAGGCTGCCCCACATGTTGCGTAGCGCCATCGGGATAACCAGCACCGGGCGACCGGCGGCATTCGCGCTCTCAAGTATTTTCTCGACGCCGGATTTGAACGCCGCGATCTCGCCGTCCTTGGTCAACGCACCTTCCGGGAAAATGCACACCAGCTCGCCTTCGGCCAATGCAGCGTCCACTGCATCGAACGCACGTTGCATCAGCGCCGGATCCTCGCGCGCACCTGCAATCGGGATGGCCTTGGCGGTGCGGAAGATCCAGCGCATCACCGGGATGTTGAAGATCTTGTAATACATCACGAAGCGCGCCGGTCGCGGGATGCTGGCCGACAGGATCAGCGCATCCATGTAGCTGACGTGGTTGCACACCACCAGCGCCGCGCCTTCATCGGGGATGTGCTCGTCAATTCCTTGCACGCGCAGCTTGTACAACGTGCGCACCAGCACCCAGCTCAGCAGCCGCATCAGGAACTCGGGTACCAATGTGAAGATGTAAATCGCGACCACTGTATTGGCGATTGCCAGCGCCAGGAAGAATTGCGGGATGCTCCAGTGCAGCAAGGAGCCCGCCGCCAGTCCGCTGACCGCCGCAGTGACGATGAAGCCAGCGTTGATGATGTTGTTGCCGGCAATCACCCGTGAAAGTTCCGAACGCGGCGTGCGGTTCTGCACCAGCGCGAACAGAGGCACCAGGAAGAAGCCACCGAACATGCCGATCCCCAGCAAATCGCCAAGCACGCGCAGGCTGCCCGGTGCATGCAGGAAACCAGCCACGTCCAGGCCATGCAGCAGCGCATCGCCCGGCCGCGCGAAATACAGGTCAAGCAGGAATGCGCTGACCCCGAATGCGCCCAGCGGCACCAAGCCAATTTCCACCGTGCGCCCGGACAGTTTTTCGCACAGCAATGAGCCTATCCCGGTGCCAATCGAGAACACACCCAGCGACAGCAGGAACAGCGCACTGCCACCGCCAAGATTCGTCTCGGCATACACCGGCAACTGCGCGGTGAGTGCAGTGCCAAGGAACCAAAACCATGAGATGCCGAGGATGGAATTGAACACCGCGCGTTGCTTCGTGCACAGCTTCAACAGGCGTAGCGTTTCCGTTGCGATGTTCCAGTTGATCTTCAGGTCGGGCGCCGTTGCGGGTGCCGGCGGGATCGCGCGGCTGGCCACATAACCGACCAACGCAATGAGCAATACCGCGATCGATGCCAATGCCGGCCCGCGATCAGGCACCAGCATCAGGCTGCCGCCCAGCATCATCCCGAACAGGATCGATAGCGCGGTGCCGGTTTCGACCAGGCCATTGCCGCCCACCAGTTCGCGCGGCTCCAGCGCCTGCGGCAGGATCGAATACTTGATTGGCCCGAACATCGTGGAGTGCATGCCCATCAGGAACAGCACCACCAACAGCAGCGTCGCGTGGTGCGCATAGAAACCCCACGCCGCGACCGCCATCGCCACGATCTCGAAGATTTTGACGAAGCGGATCAGCCGGGTCTTCTCGTATTTCTCGGCGAACTGTCCAGCCAGCGCCGAGAACAGGAAGAACGGCAGGATGAACAATGCTGGCGCCAGGTTGGTGTACAGCCCCTGCTGCGCCAGGTTGAGTCCCAACTGCGAGGTGATCAGCACGATGGTGGCGTTGCGGAACACGTTGTCGTTGAACGCGCCCAGGCACTGCACCACGAAGAACGGCAGGAAGCGGCGCTGGTGCAGCAATCCGAATTGGCTATGCCCTGACATGGATCCCCCGATGTTTGGGCGGAGTCTAGCGGAGGCTGGGATACTTCCGCATTGATCGCTTTCGCGCTCGAGGCGGGTGCGATCACAGCAATGGAATCTCATGCACTCAACTGGTCTTGAAGCTCCGAGTCGCCTGCAACTGCCTGCTGGTCAATGGCTGACCTTGCTCGACGGGCTATGCGCGCGGTTTCCGCGGATTGCCCGGGAGGTCTGGCTGGACCGCTTCGCGCGCGGGCTTGTGCAGGGCGCGAACGGGTGTGCGCTGTCGGTCGATACGCCGTATCGGGTCGGCATGGAGGTGCGTTACTTCCGCGAAGTAGTCGATGAGCCGCGCATTCCGTTCGAGGCGCAGATCCTGTTTGCCGATGCGGACCTGGTGGTGGCGGACAAACCGTATTTCCTGCCGGTGATGCCGGCGGGGCGGTTCGTGGTGGAGACCTTATTGTCACGGCTGCAGAGGCAACTGAAGAACCCGGAGCTGGTGCCGTTGCACCGTATCGACCGCGAGACCGCGGGGCTGGTTCTGTTCTCTGCACGAGCTGAAACACGCGCGATGTATCAGTCACTATTCCCGCAGCGCGCTGTCGAGAAAACCTACGAGGCGATTGCGCCGCCATTGCCGTTGTTGTCGATGCCGCACGTGCATAGCTCGCACCTGCAGGCAGGTGAGCCGTTCTTCCGGATGTGCGAAGCAGACGGTGTGATCAATAGCCACACCCGCATCGACGTGATCGAACGTGGTGAGCATGCATGGCGTTACGCCTTGCAACCGATCACTGGCCGCAAACATCAATTGCGCGTACACATGGCCGCGCTGGATGCGCCCATCGTCAATGACAGCCTGTACCCGGTGCTGTGTTCGCGCGCGCCGGATGATTTCAGCCGGCCGTTGCAGTTGCTGGCCAAATCGTTGCGCTTCGTCGACCCAGTTGATGGCAGGGTGCGTGCGTTTGAGAGCGGGCAAGCGCTGTCGATCGATTAGTGGAAATGGGGTCTGGAAACGGGGTCAGAGTGGATTTCCTGCCGGCGGCAATCTGTCGTGCCGAAATCGTGATCAGGAAACTTCACTCTGACCCCATTTCCGGGGTTGCCCGCTCTCCGATCAGTAGCCGCCGAAACTTCCCGCCGGTCCCGGAAACACTACCGGGCTTTCGGTGCCGTCCTTGGCGACTGCGGCAACGCCGAAGAAGTAGTTGTCGATGACGATGTCGTGCAAGGTCGCGGTGCCGACATCGCCAACCCAGCGGCTATGCGTCCACTGCGGTTCGGTGGTGAGCCGCCAATAGATCTTGTAGCCGGCCAGGTTGGGCGCCTGTTTCGGATCCGGGTGCGTCCAGGTCAGCGTGGTATCGGCACTGACCGCGCCCTTGATGTCGACATTCGCCGGTGGTGGCGGCGCCCACGCCATGCCCGCAAGGGCGACCGCGTTGAGCGCGGTGAGCTTGGCTGCGTAGGCGAAGTCCACGCCATCGATGGTGTCGCCGTAAACACGCCCGTCCACGGTGCGCAGATCCTGATGCTGACGGTCGTAGTGTTCGTGGGTTTCCATGACGCGGACGGCCGGATAACCCAGGTCGTTGAACGGGCGTTGGTGGCCGCCGCGCCCGAAACGGTCCAGACGGTAGACCATCATCACGTCGAGGTTGGGCACGTGTTCGGCCATGCGTTCGATGTAGCGGGCCAGGTTGCGCGTGGGGGAGTCGACCTCGCCGCCGGTGAAGCGGCGCTGGCGGGCTTCTTCCACGGTTTCGTTGGCGCGAGTGCCTTCTGCGAACACGCGGGCGGTGTGGTTGTCAGTGACGCCGTCGATGCCTTTGATGTTTCCGATCATGTCGTTGTTGAGCATGGCTTCGATGCGCCAGCCGTTCTTGTGTGCTTCATCGGCCAGGATTTTGCCGCCGAACAGGCCCTGTTCTTCGCCCGACAGCGCGGCATACACAATCGTGCCGGGGAAGCGATGCCGGCTGAGCACGCGCGCGGCTTCCAGCGTTCCGGCCAGGCCCGATGCATTGTCATTGGCGCCGGGCGCATCCGACGTCGCATCCATGACATCGCTGCCCCGTGAATCGATGTCGCCGCTCATGATCACGTAGCGGCTTGGGTCGGTGGTCCCGCGCTGGATGGCGATCACGCTGACCACTTCAACCGGCCCCGGGATGCGTGGTTCGCCCTGCACGGTGCCGCTGACGTAGCGCACCTCCAGGCAGCCGCCGCAGTCGCGAGAGATGCGCTCGAACTCGGCAAACACCCAGCGCCGCGCGGCACCAATCCCGCGTGTCTCCGACGTGGTGTCGGACAAGGTATGCCGTGTGCCGAAGCCGACCAAGGTGCGCACATCGCGTTCGATGTGGGCGGCCGATGGTGCGCTGCCGATGATATCCAGCTCCGGTTTCGAAGCCGGTGGTGGCGTATCCAGCGCGAAGGCAGTGCCGGCCATCAGCGCAGGCAGGACAGCCACGCTGGCCAACATGTGGACGATGCGACGCATGCTGCGGCTCCCTTGTGGTCGAGTTGCCCAGCCTAGCCGATGGCGCGGGTATCAGGCGGGATAGGCCACGCGCGGTTCGTGCAGGGACTTGCCGGCATCGTGCAGCAAGCGAGGTCGCAACCATGCTGCGAATTCGGCTTCGGAGAGGCTGCCTTCGGCGATGCCCAAATAGACCGGGTACAGCGTCAGGTCGTCGGCGTCGAGCTGGGCGCCGTTGAGCCGGACGAAGGTTTCACAGGCGACTGCGGCGGTGCGCTTGTTGCCGTCCAGGAACGGGTGGTTGCGTGCAATACCGCAGGCCAGGCTTGCGGCAGGATCGGCAAGATCCGGTGGCGGGTCGCCATAAGCATGCAACTGTTGCGGTCGGGCGAGCGCGGAGTCGAGCAGGCTGGCATCACGGACACCCGGAATACCGCCGTGTTCGGCCAGCTGTCGGTCATGGATGGCCAGCGCCAGCGACTTGTTGATCCAGATGATCATGGCGCGCTCACTGGGCCAGCTTGTGCAGCAGCGTGCGGCGGTCGCGCATTACCTGTTCGGCGACTTCCATCTGCGCCGCCAGCTCCGGGTCGTAGGTAGTCAGGCGGATGCCGTCCGGGGTTTCCAGCGCGTAGAGCTCGTCACCTTTTTCCAGGCGCAGGCGGGCCAGCAGCTCCTTGGGCAGAATGATGCCGGTGGAATTACCGATGCTGGTGAGCTTGAGTTTCATGACGGGTGTCTGCCTGTCGGGATACGTTATAACGAATGTTATACGACGATATGGCGACCCGCAACCCCACTGCGAACCGGCATGTATCCGCATCAGTCCATTCCATGCGTCCGCCCCATGCGGAGCACGCCCGTTGCTAGAGTCGGGCTCCCGTTTTCTACGCAGCCGCAACCATGTCCACCACGCTGATGCCTGCTGCTTTCCTGGGCCATGGCAGTCCGATGAACGCGCTGGAGCACAACCGCTATACCGAGGCGTGGCGCACGTTCGGCGTGTCCGTGCCACGGCCGCGCGCGATCCTGGCGTTGTCCGCGCACTGGCACATCAACGCACTGGCAGTGACCGCGATGCCGCAGCCGCGCACGATCCACGATTTCTACGGCTTCCCGCAGGCGCTGTTCGATGTGCAGTACCCGGCGCCAGGCCTGCCCGAACTTGCCGAAGAAGTGGCCGATCTGGTAAAGCCGGATCATGTCGGCTTCGACATCGATGGCTGGGGCCTCGACCATGGCACGTGGTCGGTGCTGGTGCATGCCTTCCCCGATGCGGACACCCCGGTGGTGCAACTGTCGCTGGATGCGCGCCAACCGTTCGAGTGGCACCTGGCCATGGGTACGAAGTTGGCAGCATTGCGCGAACGTGGCGTGCTGATCGTCGGCAGCGGCAACGTGGTGCATAACCTGCGCGCGATCGACAGGCAGCAACCGGATGGCGCGTTCGACTGGGCCGAACGTTTCAACACCGATGCACGCGTGCTCATGACCGAACGCCCGCATGATGTGCCATCGCTGGCCTCGCATCGCGACTATCGACTGGCAGTGCCTACCGACGAACATTTCCTGCCGTTGCTTTACCTCGCCGGGCTTGCCTCGGCGGCAGGCAAGCCCGCGCAGGTGCTGGTTGATGGGTATGCCTATGGCTCCCTGTCGATGGCGTCGTACACGTTGGACGCACACCGTCCCCGCGAGAATGGCGACATCGATGGCGACGGCGCAGCGCCGCTGGACACGACGTTGCCACCCGAAGACGCCAACATCTGATCGCCGCGCACCCCCAAGCATTGGAGTCACCCATTCCGTGAGTCATCTGTTTTCCCCGCTTGAGATCGGGCCGCTGCGCCTGTTCAATCGCATCGTGATCGCGCCGATGTGCCAGTACTCATCGATCGACGGGTGCGCCAGTGACTGGCATGTCCAGCATTGGACCAGCCTGGCCTTGTCCGGTGCTGGCCTGCTGATCACCGAGGCCACCGCGGTCGAAGCGCGCGGTCGAATCAGCTGGGGCGATCTCGGTCTGTACGACGACGCCACGGAAGCTGCATTCGCTGATGCACTGGCGACGGTGCGGCGTTGGTCGCCGATGCCGGTGGGCGTGCAGCTGGCGCATGCCGGGCGCAAGGCGTCGACGAAAAAACCCTGGGAGGACGGCGGCGGTGCCATCGCGCCCGATGCCGAGCACGGTTGGCAGGTGATGGCGCCCTCGGCGGTCCCGTATGCGGATGGAGATCCCGTGCCCGAGGCGCTGGACGAGGCCGGCCTCGCAGGCATCGTGCGTGCCTTCGCCGACAGCGCGCAGCGCGCGGTGCGACTGGGCCTTGACCTGATCGAACTGCATGCGGCGCATGGTTACCTGCTGCATGAGTTCCTCTCCCCACTCAGCAACCTGCGCACGGACCGTTATGGCGGTTCGCTGGAAAACCGCATGCGGCTGGTGCTTGAGGTCTTCGATGCGGTGAAGGCGGGGGTGCCGGCGTCGATGGCGCTGGGCATCCGCATCTCCGCGACCGACTGGGTCGAGGCTGGTTGGGATCTCGCGCAGAGTATTGCGCTGGCCAGGGCACTTGATGCGCGCGGTTGTCACTACATCCATGTGTCCAGCGCTGGCCTGCATCCGGCGCAGGAGATCGCGATCGGCCCGGGCTACCAGCTGCCGTTCGCCGAGGCGATCAAGCGCGAGGTGGCGATGCCGGTGGTGGCGGTCGGCATGATCACCGAGCCCCTGCAGGCCGAGGCCGTGCTGGCCGATGGCCAGGCGGATGCAGTGGCGCTGGCACGCGCGATGCTCTTTGATCCGCGCTGGCCCTGGCATGCCGCAGCCGCGCTCGGCGCGCAGGTCGCTGCACCCCCGCAATACGTGCGAAGTGCGCCGCATGGGCAGTCAGCGCTATTCAAGCCAGCGACCGGAAGTGCGGGCTGATCCACTACCCCCGAGCGCTTTCGTTTGCCACATTCGGAAGCGCATGATGACCAATTACCCCACCAAGGAGCTCCTGCGAATGACAACCCAAGCCTATGGCGCACATGCCGCCGACAAACCCATCGAAGCCATCGCCATCGAGCGCCGTGCGCCTGGGGCGCAGGACGTGCAGATCGAGATCGCCTATTGCGGCATTTGCCACTCGGACTTGCACACGGTGCGTGGGGAATGGCCTGGCACGCTGTACCCATGCGTGCCGGGGCATGAGATCGTCGGTCATGTCAGCGCGGTCGGTGGCGATGTCAGCAAGTTCAAGGTCGGCGACACCGTCGGCGTCGGTTGCCTCGTCAACAGTTGCCAGCATTGTGCGTCATGCGGCGAGGGACTGGAGCAGTACTGCACCAATGGCTTCGTCGGCACCTATAACGGGCCGACGGCGGATGCGCCTGGCCACACGCTGGGCGGCTATTCGCAGCGGATCGTGGTCGATGAAAAATTCGTGCTGAAGGTCACCCACCCGGAAGACCAGTTGGCCGCCGTTGCGCCGCTGCTGTGCGCGGGCATCACCACGTATTCACCGCTGCGCCACTGGAAGGCGGGTCCAGGCAAGAAGGTTGGCATCGTCGGCATCGGCGGACTGGGTCACATGGGCGTCAAGCTGGCGCATGCGATGGGTGCGCACACGGTGGCGTTCACCACCAGCGAAAGCAAGCGCCAGGATGCGCATGCGTTGGGTGCTGACGAAGTGGTGATCTCGCGTGACGACGCGCAGATGCAGCAGCACGCGGGGACGTTCGACTTCATCCTCAATACCGTGGCTGCGCCGCACAACCTGGACGCGTTCACGAACCTGCTCAAGCGCGACGGCACGATGTGCCTGGTCGGGGTGCCTGCCAGCCCGCATCCGAGCCCGAGCGTGGCCGGGCTGATCTTCGGTCGCAAGGCGATCGCCGGTTCGCTGATCGGCGGCATTGCGGAAACCCAGGAGATGCTGGATTTCTGCGCCGAGCACGGCATCGTCTCGGAAATCGAGATGGTCACTGCGCAGCAGATCGACGAGGCCTACGAGCGCATGCTCAAGAGCGACGTGAAGTACCGCTTCGTGATCGATAACGCGACGATGTCGGCCTGATCCCGCCGACTGGATGCGCCGGCTCAGTTGCCGGCGCGTTCGCGTTGTATCGCGCGCCAACCGATGTCGCTGCGATGGAATTCGCCGTCCCATTGGATGGCCGAAATCGCATCGTAGGCACGATGTTGTGCATCGCTGACGTCATCGCCCAACGCGCACACGCACAACACGCGACCGCCACTGGTGACCACGTTGCCATCGGCATCCAGCGTGGTGCCGGCATGGAACACCTTGCTGCCCGCAGGTAGTGGTGCGTCCAGCCCATGGATCACATCGCCACTGAGCGGCGTGTCCGGGTAGTTGGCCGCCGCCATCACCACGCCGAGCGAAGGCTGCGGCAGCCAGCGTGCGTCGGTTTCATGCAAGCGGCCATCGATGGCCGCTTCGATAAGTTCCACCAGATCCGAGTCCAGCCGCAGCATCACCGGCTGGGTTTCCGGATCGCCAAAACGTACGTTGAATTCGATCACCTTGGGCGCGCCCTTGGCGTCGATCATCAGACCTGCGTAAAGGAAGCCGGTGAACGGGATGCCATCAGTAATCATGCCCTGCACGGTCGGGTTGACGACCTCGCGCATCACGCGCGCGTGCACCTCGGGCGTGACCACTGGCGCGGGCGAATACGCGCCCATGCCGCCGGTGTTGGGGCCGGTATCGCCGTCGCCGACGCGCTTGTGGTCTTGCGATGTGGCCATCGGTAGCGCGGTCGTGCCATCCACCATCGATATGAAACTGGCTTCCTCGCCATCGAGGAATTCCTCGATCACCACGCGCGCGCCGGCATCGCCGAACGCATTGCCTTCCAGCATGTCGCGCACCGCGGTTTCAGCTTCGATCAGGGTCATCGCCACGATCACGCCCTTGCCGGCGGCCAGGCCATCGGCCTTGATCACGATCGGCGCGCCACCGCTCTCATCAGAGCGTGCGCGCACATAGGCGAGGGCTTCATCGGCATTCGTGTGCACTGCGTAATACGCAGTCGGGATGTTATGCCGGTGCAGGAAATCCTTGGCGTAGGCCTTGCTGCCTTCCAGCTGCGCGGCAGCGGCGGTTGGTCCAAAGATGCGCAGGCCTGCTTCGCGAAACCGGTCCACTACGCCCGCGACCAGTGGTGCTTCCGGGCCGACCACGGTCAGCGCGATGCTTTCGTCGCGAACCAATGCGAGCAGGCCCTCGATGTCGGTGGGCCTGATCGCGACGTTGCGACACTTGGGTTCGCGTGCGGTGCCGGCGTTGCCAGGCGCGACGATGACCTCATCGACACGCGGCGATTGTGCGAGCTTCCAGGCCAGTGCGTGTTCGCGACCGCCACCGCCGATGACCAGGAGTTTCATGCGCGTCAATGCCGGAAGTGGCGGATGCCGGTGAACACCATCGCCAAGCCATGTTCATCGGCTGCGGCGATCACCTCGGCATCGCGCATCGAGCCGCCCGGCTGGATCACCGCCTTGATCCCGGCCTCGGCAGCGGCGTCGATGCCGTCGCGGAACGGGAAGAATGCATCGCTGGCCATCACGGATCCTTCGACCTGCAGGCCGGCGTCGGTCGCCTTGATTCCGGCAATACGCGCCGAATACACGCGGCTCATCTGGCCGGCGCCGACGCCAATCGTGTGCTGATTTCGCGCATAGACAATTGCGTTGGACTTCACGTACTTGGCTACGCGCCATGCGAACAGCAGGTCGTTGAATTGTTCCTCGGTCGGGGCGAGCTTGGTTACCACTTTCAATTCATCGCGGCCGACCTCGCGGATGTCGCTGGTCTGCATCAGCAGGCCGGAGCCGACGCGCTTGACGTCGATGTTGTTCTTGCCGTCGCCGTGCGGAATCCTGAGCACGCGCACGTTGGCCTTCTTCTTCGCATAGGCCAGAGCATCATCGTCATAGTCCGGCGCGATCAGCACCTCGACGAACTGGCGATCAAGAATCACTTTCGTCGTCGCTGCGTCGAGTTTGGTGTTGAACGCGATGATCCCGCCGAACGCCGAGGTCGGGTCGGTGGCGTAGGCCGCTTCGTAGGTATCTGCACAACCGATGCCCTGTGCGACGCCGCAAGGATTGGCATGCTTGACGATCACGCAGGCCGGCAGTTCGAACTGGCGCACGCATTCCCATGCTGCATCGGCATCGCCCATGTTGTTGAAGCTCAGTTCCTTGCCCTGCAACTGGGTGAAAGTCGCCAGCGTGCCCGGCACCGGCCACAGGTCGCGGTAAAACGCGCCGTGCTGGTGCGGGTTCTCGCCGTAGCGCAGATCCATCACCTTGACGAAATTGCTGTTGTTCTGCGCGGGGAACAGCGCTTGCGCGCCATCGGCCTGGATTGCGGAGAGGTGGTTGCTGATGCAGGCATCGTAGAAGGCGACATTGTTGAATGCAGCCACAGCAAGGTCGAAGCGGATCTTGCTTGACAGCGCGCCATCGTTCGCATTCATCTCATCGATGATGCCGGCGTACTGCGATGGATCAGTGGCAACGGCAACACGGGCGAAGTTCTTCGCCGCGCTGCGCAGCATCGCCGGGCCGCCGATGTCGATGTTCTCGATCACGTCCATGAAGCTGCTGTCTGGGTTGGCCGAAACCGCTGCGAACGGATACAGGTTCAACACCAGCAGGTCGATCTTCTCGATGCCGTATTGCGCCATCACCGCGTCGTCGGTCCCGGCACGCCCTAGAAGCCCGCCATGCACCATCGGATGCAGGGTCTTGACCCGGCCATCCATCATTTCGGGAAAGCCGGTTGCTTCGCTGACATCCTTCACTGCAAGGCCGGCATCGCGCAGCGCCTTGGCAGTGCCACCGGTGGACAGCAGTTCCACGCCATGCGCGGCAAGCACGCGGGCAAGGTCGAGCAGGCCGGTCTTGTCGGACACGGACAACAGGGCGCGACGCACGGTCACGGAAGGGCCGGACAGGTGTTGGATAGTCATCGGGGAGTTGTTACTGCGGGGAAGCGCGAATTATAGCGGCGGCTTGCTTTCAGCCCATGTTGTAGTCGCGCAACTTCTTCCGCAGCGTCGCGCGATGGATGCCGAGCATGGCTGCCGCGCGGCTCTGGTTGCCATCGCAATGCTGCAGCACTTCGATGAATAACGGGATCTCGAGTTCGCGCAGCGCGATGTTGTACAGGTCGTCGGTGCCGCAACCGTTGAGGTCGCGCAAGTAACGGCGCACGGAGGTTGCAACATGGTCGCGCAATGGCGCGCGGTTGGCGTCCGGACGGTCGGCGGTGACGTTCAAGCGGGGCCCTCGTTGCGATGCTGCATCGAGTTCAACCATCGATGCGCGGTGGCCAGTTTAACGCGATGCGCTTTCGAATGTCGCTGGCTTGCCGCATTCATCGGCAAATATTTGTGATCGTCTGCAGGTTGTGCAGGATGAGCGCACCAGCCGGCTGGCCGACATGAGCTAACTCAGGTGGATGACCGGTCGAACTACTCGAAACGGAAATCGAAGGCGACCACGCCGGGTGCCGGTTCGATGATGTCGAACGCCAGTTGCGCCGCCTGCCCGGCCTTCAGCAACGCGGTGTCAGGCGTGCGGCCCAGGTAGTCGCCCGGCATGAAGCGGCGGCTGCCGAGCAGGCGGCCGTTCGCATCGGAGAGGCTGAGCACCAGCACCGGCCAAGGCTGCGACCAGCGCGCATCATTGCGGATGCTGGCTTGCACGCGCAGCACGCCGGAACGGCCGGGTACTGCGATCACGTCGCGCGAGAGCATCGCGAACGCATCGGGTTCATGCCAGGCCGACACGTTGCAACCCGTGACATCGCATACAGCCGTTACCACTGGCCGCCATTGCGCATTGGCCGCCAGCCGCGCGCGTTCGCTGAAGAACAGTTGCCCCGCGAGCAGCAAGGCCAGCACGACCAGGGCGCTCCACTCGCCGACGCGGCGGCGCGGTGGCGCCGGGGCTTCGACGAAACTCGGGGCGCGGCTCATGCGCGACGCACGCCGTCGATGCGGACCCAGTCTTCCTGGCGGGTCACGCGCAGCTCGTCGAACCAGGCGCCGTAGCGCTGCAGCAATTCGTCTTCTTGCCCGGACAGGATGCCCGACATCGCGATGCGGCCCGCGGGTGCGACCCGTGCGGCAAGTGTGTCGGCAAGCATGTCCAGCGCCGAGGCCAGGATGTTCGCAATCACTATCGGATAGGTCGCGACGGGTTCGTCCTGCGGCAGATACGTGTCGATGGCCAGGCCATTGCGCGCAACGTTGTCGGCGGTGGCGATCAAGGCTTGCGGATCGTTGTCGACGCCGACCGCGCGCGCCGCACCCAGCCGCAATGCGGCGAGCGCGAGGATGCCGCTGCCGCAGCCGAAGTCGAGCACTTCGCGACCCTGTAGCTCGCCGCGCCCCGCGAGTTCATCCAGCCATTGCAGGCAGAGTGCAGTGGTCGCATGTGTTCCGGAACCGAAGGCGAGGCCGGGATCGAGGCGTACGACTGCAGCGTCCGGATTGTCGGCGTCAGCGGGCAAGTCGTGGTTCCACGGCACGATCCAGGTGCGCGCTCCGAACTGCATCGGATGGAACTGGTCCAGCCAGGCACGTTCCCAATCCTGATCCTCGATCTTCTCGAAGCGTAGTTGGGTCCAGTCGAGTTCGGGGTCGAAGGCTTCCAGCGCGGCCAGAAGCAGCAAGCCGTCAGCATCTGCCTCGAACAGGGCGGTCAGCTGCATCTCGTGCCAGAGCGGCAATTCGCCGACGCCGGGTTCGAAGATCGCCTGTTCGTCGGCGGCGTCCAGATGCGCATCCTGCAGGGTGACTGCGAGTGCGCCCACGTCTTCAAGCGCACGCTCGTAGCGCGGCTGTTGTGCTTCGGTGCAAGGCAGGCTGAGTTGCAGAAAAGGCATATGGATGCAGATAGAGGGCTGCATCCATGGTTACCGGCTTGCCGGGTCAGGGCAAGCCCCACGCATGCGAAGCAGTGTCTCAGCCGCCGAGGATGCCCTTCAGCAGACCCTTCATCGACGGTCGTTTCTGTGGCTGTTGCTGTTGCTCGCCGTCCTCGCCTTCGTTACCCGGCTGCATGTTGCCCAGGTCCAGGCCAAGGATCGCGGTGGCGGTGGATTTCGCGCGCAGGCGCACGCTCCATTCCGGGTTCCACGGTTTTTTCACGTCGGCCGGCTTGGGCGGATAGGTAATCCAGCTTTCCGGGCCGTAGGCAGTCATCATCAACATGCCCGGCATAGCGCCTTGACTGCCTGGAGCACCGGCGAAGATGCCCTTGGGAATGGTGCAACTGGTGGCGCTCGAAGGAAGCAGCACTTTCTGCTTCAGCCATTTGTCGATGTAACTGCCGGTCAGGAAGGCGTGCAGGTCGCTGCCGGCGCCGGCCACATCGGCACTGCTCCAGATGACCATGTTGTAGGAGTTCTGGCCGGTCACTTCCATGTGCATGCCGGTGATGAAGTACGCGCGTGCGCGATCCACCGTGGGCCAACTCAGGTTGACCGCGTCGGACATTTCACCTTGCGAGCGCAGGGCGAGCTTCGGCATGAAGTCCGAAGCCTGCTGGACCTGGAACTGCATCGAGTCCGGAATGCCGTCGCCGACCATCTTGTGGTCACCGGCCAACCGTGCGCCGCTGGGGACTTGCTTGCCATCCTTGCGGTTCGGCCAGTAGACATAGCCCGGCTTGAGGTCGATGTCGCGATCCGGCGCGAACAGGCCCTTGGACATGCTGCCAGTGGTCTTGAAATCCATGCCCCGCATGCCGCCCTTGCCGTCGAGCGTGCCGCCCTTGACCTTGATCGTGGTGATTTTTGGTTGGCCCGGCCGGACGGTAGCACCGCAACCCCAGTATTCGGAAATCTTCATTTCGACATCCGGGATCTTGCCCGGCGAACTATTGCCCTGGCTCGGCGCGGAAGTCGTCGGTTCAATGGGGATCAGGGTCAGCGCATTGCCGAGGTTCAACCCGGCCGGCACCTGGTCCTGCGCTTCGACACCAGGCTTGAGCGCGTTGTGCAGGGCGATGTCGAGGTATTGCCCAGACAGCCCACCGATGCCGTGCGTGGTCGGGTAGGTCGGCTTGCTGGCGTCCGCGCCGCCCATCCTGCGGGCCATGAAGCCGCCCAGACCGCCCATCATGCCGCCGATGTCCGGCATCCCGGCCATGTTGTGGGTTGAAACATCGATGTAGAGGTTGGTTGGCGGGGTCTTGCCCTGCTGGCTGGCGGCGGGCAGGGCCGCGAGCACGGTGGTGAGCGCCGTGGAAACTGCAATGGCGACGATCTTGCGGCGTTGCATGGGACGCTCCGGGCAGGGGTTGTTCGGTATCCGGTATTAGCGGAAAAACGCCTCGAAACCGGACACCGTTTGTCAGAGGATCGAGAGCGTCTTTTCCTTGCGTTCGGCCAGGCGCTTTTCCAGGTAATGGATGTTCTGGCCACCAGCCTCGAAACCCTTGTCGGTCAGGATGCGCTGCTGCAGCGGCACATTGGTCTTGATGCCGTCCACCACCATTTCGCTGAGCGCCACGCGCATGCGCGCAATCGCCTGTGCACGGTCGGCGCCATGCACGATGAGCTTGCCAATCATCGAGTCGTAGTTCGGCGGCACCCGGTAGCCTTCGTAGATGTGCGAATCCACCCGCACGCCCGGGCCGCCCGGCGAATGGAAGTGAGTGACCAGGCCGGGTGAAGGCATGAAGTTGTCCGGGTCCTCGGCATTGATCCGGCACTCGATTGCATGGCCGCGCATGACCACGTCGGATTGCCTGATCGAAAGCTTCTGGCCGGAGGCGATCAGCAATTGTTCGCGGACCAGATCAATCCCGGTGACCATCTCGGTGACCGGATGTTCGACCTGGATGCGGGTGTTCATTTCGATGAAATAGAAGCGGCCGTCCTCGTAAAGGAACTCGAAGGTGCCGGCGCCGCGGTAACCAATCCGGATGCAGGCTTCCACGCACACCTTGCCGATCTCCGCGCGTTGTTGCTCACTGATGCCGGGTGCGGGCGCTTCTTCGACCACCTTCTGGTGTCGGCGTTGCATCGAACAATCGCGCTCGCCCAAGTGGATCGCGTTGCCCTGGCCATCGGCGAGCACCTGGATCTCCACATGGCGCGGGTTCTCCAGGAATTTCTCCATGTAGACCATGTCGTTGCCGAACGCTGCCTTGGCCTCGGACTTGGTGGTGGCGACCGCCGTGGCCAGCGCGGCCTCGGTCTGCACCACGCGCATGCCGCGGCCACCACCACCGCCGGCCGCCTTGACGATCACCGGGTAGCCGATCTCGCCGCCAATCTGGATGTTGGTCGCGGCATCGTCGCCAAGCGGGCCACCGCTGCCGGGCACGCAGGGCACGCCGGCGGCCTTCATTGCGCGGATCGCCTCGACCTTGTCGCCCATCAAACGGATGGTTTCGGGCCTGGGGCCGATGAAGATGAAGCCGGATTGCTCGACCCGTTCGGCGAAATTGGCGTTCTCCGACAAGAAGCCGTAGCCGGGATGGATGGCCTGGGCGTCGGTGACCTCGGCGGCGGCAATGATCGAGGCCATGTTGAGGTAGCTGTCCGACGAGGGCGCCGGGCCGATGCAGACCGATTCATCCGCCATCGCCACGTGCTTGAGGTTGCGGTCGACCGTGGAATGCACGGCCACCGTGCGGATGCCAAGCGCGTGGCAGGCGCGCAGGATGCGCAGCGCGATCTCGCCGCGGTTGGCGATGACGACTTTATCCAGCATCGCCGATCAGCCGATGACGAACAGAGGCTGGTCGAACTCGACCGGCTGCCCGCTCTCGCACTGGATTGCCAGCACGGTGCCGGACACATCGGCTTCGATCGGGTTGAACATCTTCATCGCCTCAATAATTCCCAGCGTCTCGCCGGCCTGGACTGCCTGGCCAATGCTGACGAATACGGGTTTCTCCGGCGACGGGCTGGCATAGAAGGTGCCGACCATTGGTGCGCGCACCACGTGGCCAGCCGGCAGTTCGCTGCCGTGCGGCTTGTGGCTGCCGCCAGTGGCGGCATCGACCGGAGACTGCATTGGCATCGCCGACGCGTTTGGCATCTGCGCAGCCGGAGCCGCGTAATGAACCGGCGTGGGCTGCACCATCCCGCCGGCATTCATTGGCTGTGAGGGCATGCGGGCCAGACGAACAGATTCCTCACCTTCCTTTATCTCGATTTCGGACAGGTTGGATTCTTCCAGCAGGTCGATCAGCTTCTTGATCTTGCGCAGGTCCATCAGGGATACCTCTTGGTCAGGCCTCGAGCCGCGCCAGCGCGGCGTCAAGGGCGTAGCGGTAGGAGTCGGCGCCGAAGCCGCAGATCACGCCGACCGCCAAGTCGCTGAAATAGCTCTGGCGGCGAAACGCTTCGCGGGCGTGCGGGTTCGACAAATGGATTTCGATAAATGGAATCGCGACCGCAGCCAGAGCGTCGCGCAACGCCACCGAGGTATGCGTGAACGCGGCCGGGTTGATCAGGATGAAAACGGTGCCGTCGGTGCGGGTGGCATGCACGCGTTCAATCAGCACGTGTTCGGCATTGGACTGCAGGTCCAGCAGGTCGTGGCCGGCGGCTTGTGCGCGGCTGCGCAGCTCGTCGTTGATTTGCTCAAGCGTGGTTCGGCCATAGACCTCCGGCTCGCGGGTGCCGAGCAGATCGAGGTTGGGGCCATGCAGGACGAGCAGTTGCGCCATCGACGACGGAGGATCCGGAAGCGGGCCGGCAGTGTCCCGCAATGCGGCAATGCTGTCCAGTTCGGCGAAGTTTCGCCGAATTACGAAACTTTAAACGCGCGTTTGAGTCGCAACTCTAATCCACATCACGGCTTTGCCCATTCCTCTATGTCCCGTTTGTCGTCGAATGGCCCGATTTTCGTTTTCAACAGCCGGCCCTCGGCAGATACCAGGATTGTGTAGGGCAGCACGCCGGCCGGATTGCCAAGGCGCACGCCCGCGTCGGCCGGACCTGGGGCATCGACCAAGGTGGGATAGGAGATTCGATGCTGCTGCAGAAAGTCGCGCACGTTAGTTGCATCATCCAGCGCGATACCGATGACTTGGATGCCATTGGCACCTTGCTCGCCGGCGAAGGCCTTTTTGGCATTGGCCGACTGTTCGTCGGCGAAGGCCTGCAGTTCCGGCATTTCCTTGAGGCAGGGAGCACACCATGTCGCCCACAGGTTCACCAGCGTCGGCTTGCCCGCCCATGCCTTCGGGATGCGGGTGGAGGCGCCACTGGCATCGGCAAGGGTCATGGCCGGCACGATGTCGCCACGTTCTGCGACGATCACGCCTTCCGGTGGCGTTGGTGCCCGCGATTTCAGCACGGCGCCCAGCACCCGCTGGCCGGGCTCGGTGCTGGCCAGGCGGGTGGCGATGGTGGGGTCGAAGTACACGCTTGCGCCCGCACCGGCAAGGGCGGCGACCACGGCTACAAGCACGATGCGCAGATTGGATTTGTTCATGGCGGCCCGGTGGTGGCCCACTTGAGTGCATCTTCGACGATGCCGGAGGTGACGATGACCGGCAGGATCCGGCCCTCGCCGCCGCCGCGCGGATATACCACGTACAGCGGCACGCCGACTGCTTTGTGCGCCTGCAGGTAGGCGGTGATCGCCGGATCGACATTAGTGTAGTCACCGGTCATGTAGACCGCACCAGCGGCCTGCATCGCACTGCGGAAACTGTCGCGGGCGAACACCGCTTTTTCGTTGGCCTTGCAGCTCACGCACCAGTCGGCGGTCATGTTGACGAACACCACGCGCCCTTCCTTGCGCAATGTTTCCAATCGTTGCTCGGAATAGGCGACATGTTCGATGCCGTCGCTGCTGGTGGCGGCCACTCGATCCGTCGGCTTCGCCAGCTGATGCAACATGGCCAGTGGCCAGGCCGTGCCGAGTGCGGCGAGCAAGGCCAGCGCCAGCCAGCCGCGGCTGCGTCCGCTGCGCGCTTGCGTCCAGGCCCATGCGGCCAACGCCAGCGCGATGGCCGCCGCCAGCCACAGCCCGACCGCATCGGCGCCGCGCTGCTTGGCCAGCACCCAGACCAGCCAGGCCGCGGTCGCATACAGCGGGAACGCCAGCAGCTGCTTGAAGGTGTCCATCCACGCGCCGGGTTTCGGCAAGCGTTGCGCCAACGCCGGGATGAAACCAATTAACAGGAACGGCAAGGCAAGCCCGAGTCCCAGCATCGCGAATACAAGCAGGCCGCCCAGCGCCGGGCCGGTGAACGCATACGCCAGCGCCGCACCCATGAACGGCGCGGTGCACGGGGTGGCCAACACCACCGCCAACACGCCGGTGAAGAAATCGCCGCTGGCGCCGCTGCGCTGCATCAAGGCGCCGCCACGCTGGCTGATGCCGACATTGGCGTACCACAGGCCGGACAGGCTCAGGCCGAGGGCGAATACCACCAGCGCGAGTCCCGCGACGACCAGCGGTTGCTGCAACTGGAAGCCCCAGCCCAGCGCCAATCCCGCCTTGCGCAATGCCAGCGCGAGCGCACCCAGCGCGATGAAACTGAGCAGCACGCCGGCCGTGTACCAGAGTGCATGCCGGCGCGCGCGCTGCTTGCTTTCGCCGCTTTGCGCCAGCGCCAGTACCTTCAGCGACAGAACCGGCAATACGCAGGGCATCAGGTTGAGGATCAGGCCGCCGAGCAGGGCCAACAGCAGCGAGGCCAGCAGGCCTGGCGTGGATTGCGTCAGGTTGGCGCTGGTCGGCGGCAGCGTGCGGGCGACATCGCCATCGGTTGGCGCTGCACTTGCGTCAGATGTGGCGGAATCCGCAACGTCTTGCGGTGCAGATGATGTCGAAACCGGCTCTGTCGATGCTTGCGAAGTTTGATCAGCGGTTGCTGCCGCCTGAATCTCGGCAACTGGCGTCAGCACACCCGCCGGCAATGCGATCGGCAGCCGCCGGGTCATCGGTGGATAGCAGATGCCGCCGGTCTGGCAGCCCTGCAGGCCCACGATCAGCATGCCCTTGGCGGCAGCTGTTTGCGAGCGGGCGACAGGCACGGTGATTTCGACTTGGTCGAAGTACACCGCCACGTCGCCGAAGTGCTCGTCGCGATGCGCGGTGGCCTTGGGCAGTTTCGATGCTGGCGGCAGCGTGGCCGACAGACCGGCACCGGCGTCGAGCTTGACCGACAGCTTGTCGCGATACAGGTAATAACCAGTTGCCGGAGTCAGTCGCAGCAGGATGCTGTTGCCGTCGCCCGCAATCGCTTCCACGGTGAAGGCGCGCTCTTCCGGTAGCGGCGCGGCATCCACAGCGCCTGTGCTGGCGGCATTTCCGAACCCGAACAGTCCGCCGCCACTGGGTTGTGGCAAGCCAAGACCGGTATTGCTGCCGCTGGCAGACGGCAGTGCGACTTTCAGCGTGCGGGTCTGCGGCGGATAGCAGACCCCGGCATCGGCGCAGCCCTGGTACTTGATGGTCAGCGTGGTACTGGTCGCGCCGTCGGTGGCGATGCCGGTCAGGACGCCGGTCAGCGATCCGCGATAGGTTTCGACATCGCCGAAGAATTCGTCATGATGCTTGTTGCCGTTCGGCAGGCTGAGGCTGGCGCCCGTGAATGCCGCATCGGCCTTGACCGAGGTGCGATGCCGATACAGGTAGAAACCGTCGGCGATTTTCCAGCTGACCTCGATGCGGTCGCGGGCAGTCGCCTTGGCCGACGGCACGAACACCTGGTCGACCGGCGGCAGGTCGATGTCGGCGGCAAAGGCCGACATGCTCGCGGGCAAGCAGATCGCCAGAATCAGGGCGGCCAGCGCGACTTTGGTGAGACGATGGCGGAGATGGACAAACGACATCGGCGATCAATCCTTGCTGCGGGTCTGGTCAGGGCGGGTCTGGGCTGCAACCCAGAGCAAATGAGTCCGCTCACCTGCATAGGGTACGGCAGCGGGGGATTTGCGTTACATCAGCGCAGCGCCCCTTGAAAGGATCGCCAGCTCCCCCATCTCGGAAGCAGTCCGGGTTCGCCCGGTTTTATTGCCCGCGCATTGGCACTCGGCATGGCCGACTGCTAAAATGAGCGGGTTTACCCACTTTAATCAAGCACTTGTCGAGGTTGTCATGTCCAATATCAAGCCGCTGTTCGACCGCGTGGTCATCAAGCGCATGGAAGAAGAGAAGTTGTCCGCCGGCGGGATCGTGATCCCGGATTCGGCCACCGAAAAGCCGATCAAGGGCGAAGTGATCGCAGTAGGCACCGGCAAGGTGCTCGAAAACGGCCAACTGCGCGCGCCGCAGGTCAAGGTCGGCGACAAGGTCCTGTTCGGCAAGTACAGCGGCACGGAAGTGAAGCTGGACGGCACCGACCTGCTGGTGGTCAAGGAAGACGACATCTTCGCGATCCTCTGATCGCGAGTGATTGCGCGTCGTTTTCGATAGGGCGGGTCCAGACCCGCCACTGATACATCCACATTCAATGAGGCGGGCCTAGGCCCGCCCTACCTATTTCGAGGAAATTACCAATGGCTGCCAAGGACATTCGTTTCGGCGAAGACGCGCGCTCCAAGATGGTGCGCGGCGTCAACGTGCTCGCCAATGCCGTCAAGGCAACACTCGGCCCGAAGGGCCGCAACGTCGTGCTGCAGAAGAGCTACGGCGCTCCGACCATCACCAAGGACGGCGTCTCCGTCGCCAAGGAAATCGAGCTGGCCGACGCGTTCGAGAACATGGGCGCGCAGATGGTCAAGGAAGTCGCTTCCAAGACCTCCGACATCGCCGGTGACGGCACCACCACTGCCACCGTGCTGGCGCAGGCGTTCATCCGCGAGGGCATGAAGGCGGTCGCCGCCGGCATGAACCCGATGGACCTCAAGCGCGGCATCGACCATGCGGTCAAGGCTGCCGTGGTTGAGCTGAAGGCGATGAGCAAGCCGTCATCGACCAGCAAGGAAATCGCCCAGGTCGGCGCGATCTCCGCCAACTCCGACGCCAACATCGGCGACCTGATCGCGCAGGCGATGGACAAGGTCGGCAAGGAAGGCGTGATCACCGTTGAAGAAGGTTCCGGCCTGGACAATGAACTCGACGTGGTCGAGGGCATGCAGTTCGACCGCGGCTACCTGAGCCCGTACTTCGTCAACAACCAGCAGTCGATGTCGGCCGAGATGGACGACCCGTACATCCTGTTGTACGACAAGAAGATCTCCAACGTGCGCGACCTGCTGCCCGTGCTGGAAGGCGTGGCCAAGTCCGGCAAGCCGCTGCTGATCGTCGCCGAGGAAGTCGAAGGCGAAGCGCTGGCGACCCTGGTGGTCAACACCATCCGCGGCATCGTCAAGGTGGTTGCAGTCAAGGCACCGGGTTTCGGCGATCGTCGCAAGGCGATGCTGGAAGACATGGCCACCCTGACCGGCGGCACCGTGATTTCCGAGGAAGTGGGCCTGTCGCTTGAGAAGGCCACGATCAAGGATCTGGGCCGTGCCAAGAAGATCCAGGTCACCAAGGAAAACACCACGATCATTGATGGTGCCGGTGAAGCCGAAGGCATCCAGGCCCGGATCAAGCAGATCAAGGCGCAGATCGAGGATACCTCCTCCGATTACGATCGCGAGAAGCTGCAGGAGCGCGTGGCCAAGCTGGCCGGCGGCGTTGCGGTGATCAAGGTCGGTGCGGCTACCGAAGTCGAGATGAAGGAAAAGAAGGCCCGCGTCGAAGACGCCTTGCATGCGACGCGTGCTGCGGTGGAAGAAGGCGTGGTCCCGGGCGGTGGCGTCGCGCTGATCCGCGCACTGCAGGCACTGGGTGAGCTGAAGGGCGACAACGTTGACCAGAACCATGGCATCAACATCACCAAGCGTGCGATGGAAGCGCCGTTGCGCGAGATCGTCGCCAACTGCGGTGAAGAGCCGTCGGTCGTGCTGAATCGCGTCAGCGAAGGCAAGGGCAACTTCGGCTACAACGCCCAGACTGGCGAATACGGCGACATGATCGAGTTCGGCATCCTGGACCCGACCAAGGTCACCCGTACCGCGCTGCAGAACGCGGCGTCGATCGCCGGCTTGATGATCACCACCGAAGCAATGGTGGCCGAGGCTCCGAAGAAAGACGAGCCGGCAATGGGCGGCGGCGGTGGTGGCATGGGCGGCATGGGCGGCATGGATTTCTGATCCAGTCCCAACTGCACTAAACGCTACACACGAAACCCCCGCCGCGAGGCGGGGGTTTTGTTTACGTGCCGGACGCCGCCATCCTATGTTGGCGTCAATGCCAGACGCATGCGGTTCCGCAGGTGCTTATGGGGTAGCGGGCGCTGTGACTGGAAGTCCGCAGCACAGATTCAACGCAGCCACATGGTAACGTTGGCACAGTTCCAATTGCGGGCTGCAGGGCACCTTGGTAGTTACCACGGAGTACCAGATGGCGCTTGGTGAAACCCGTTTCCGCATGATGTTCGAGCATACCGCCGCCGCGCTGACGGTGTTGGACGTGGGGACAGGCCAGTTCACCGACTGTAACCAGGCGGCGGTGGACATGCTGGGTTGCGCGGACAAGAGCGAGATGCTGGCACAACACCCGGCGCGATTTTCGCCGCAATTCCAGCCCGATGGCAGGCTCTCGTCGGACAAAGCCGACGAGATGATTGCCACTGCCATGCGCGATGGCAGCCACCGCTTCGAATGGATCCAATGCAGCGAGCACCGCGCGGACTTTCCGGTCGAGGTCCTGCTCACCCCGATCGTGATGGGCGAACGGCAACTGGTCATTTGCACCTTGCGCGACATCACCCAGCAAAAGCAGGACCAGAAGACCCAAGCCGCGTTGCACCAGATTTCCGAGGCCGCCCATTCCACCACGACGCTGGTCGAAATGTTCGGCCGCGTCCACCAGGTCATCGGCGAGTTGTTGCCGGCCCGGAATTTCTTCGTTGCCCTGTACGACCAAGCCCGGGATGAGCTGAGCTTCCCTTACTTCGTGGATGAGCATGACGTCGCCCCGGAACCGCGCAAGCTCGAGGACGGCACCCTTTCGGGGCGGGTGATCATGACCGGGGAGGCGTTGCTGTTCACCCCGGAAACGGTGCGAGAAGGCGTCCACGAGCAATTTAAGCTGGTGGGCACCGACTCGATGGATTGGCTCGGTGTACCGCTGAAGTCGCAATCACACACGATCGGCGCGTTGGTCGTGCAGAGTTACACCGGCGATGTCCGTTATGTGGAACAGGACAAGGCCCTGCTCGAGTTCGTGTCCAGCCAGGTGGCCGCGGCGATCGAACGCAAGCAGGCGGCCGACGCCCTGCTCGCGTCGGAGAAACGTTTCCGGCTGCTGTTCGAGCACAACCTGGCCGGGGTGTTCCGCAGCCTGCCCGATGGCCGGCTGCTGGAGTGCAACGACGCATTCGCGCGGATGCTCGGCTACGAATCCAGGGATGAGGTCATCGGCGTCAATACCAAGACCTTATATTTCGAAGAGGGGGACCGCGAACGCTATCTGGCGCACCTGCGCAAGTATGGCTCGCTGGACAATTCGGTGGTCCGCCTGCGCCGCGCGGATGGCGCGGAACTGTGGGGGATGGTGACGGTCAACCTGATCCTGGATGACCCGGGCCAGCCCGAGGTGATACAGGGAACCCTGATCGATTTCACCGAGCGCAAGCATGCGGAGCAGGCGCTTCAGCTGAGCGAATCGAGGCTGGAGGAAGCGCAGCGCCGCGCTCACCTGGGTAGCTGGACCTGGAATTTGGCCACTGGGATATTGAGCTGGTCCGACGAGTTGTGCCGCATTTGTGGCGTGTCGCCGGCATATCACCAGCCCACCTACGAGGACTTCCTGAGCCGGCTCGTGCCCGAAGATCGCCCTGCAGTGGAAGCGCTGATGGCGCAGGCCCTGCGGGACCGCAAACCCTTCAGCCACGAAACCCGGTTCGTCCGTGAAGATGGCGAGGTTCGCACCATTTTCGACCAGATCGAAGTCCTGGTGGACGACCAGGGCCGGGTGACCGGCTTGGCAGGTGCCTCCCTGGACATCACCGCCCGCAAGCAGGAGGAACAGCTGGAGCAAGATCGCAGCCTGATCCTGGAGCAGGTGGTGCAGAACCAGCCCCTGCCGGACATCCTCTTGCGCATCTCGGGCATGCTGGAGGTACAGATTCCCGGATCCCGCAGCTCAGTGCTTTTGTTGAAGGACGGCCGGCTGTGGACGGGAGCCGCGCGGCACTTGCCGCAGGCCTATTCGGAGAAGCTGGATGGCCTGCCGATTGGACCGGCGGTAGGATCTTGCGGCACCGCGATATATCGGGGCGAGGTGGTCATCGTCGAGGATATCGCCACCGATCCCCTCTGGGATGAGTATCGTGAACTGGCGTTGCCGCACGGACTGCGCGCTTGCTGGTCGGTGCCCATTCCACCATCCAACCGTGGCGATGTGCTGGGCTCGGTCGCGGTCTACCGCGACCAGCCATCCCGGCCCAGTGCGCGTGATCTGGAGTTCATGGGCATGGCGACCCGGCTGGCCGCCGTGGCGATCGAGCACCGGACGCTCACCGATCAGCTGTCGCATCAGGCCCAGCACGATGCATTGACCGGGTTGCCGAACCGGCTGTTGTTCCAGGATCGCCTGAACCAGGCGCTGGCCCAGGCCGAGCGCAAGAAGCTGCAGGTGGCGGTGCTGTACATGGACCTGGATCGCTTCAAGAGCATCAACGACATGCTGGGCCATTCGTCGGGCGATGCACTGCTCTGTCTGGCTGCAAGCCGACTACAAGCCTGCATTCGCAAGACTGACACCCTGGCGCGGCTGGGGGGCGACGAGTTCACGGTGGTGTTGAGCGAACTGAACGATCCGCAGGACGCCATGCGCGTGGCGACCAAGCTCATCGAGGCAATGCGTGCCCCGTTTCATGTGGATCAGCATGAGCTGTTCGTCACCCTCTCTCTTGGCATCAGTATTTATCCCGATGACGGGCTCGAAAGCGACACCCTGATAGCCAATGCCGACGCGGCGATGTATCGCGCCAAGGAAACAGGTCGGGACAATTTTCAGTGGTTCTCCGCAGAGATGAATACCTTGGCGAAGGAACGCATGAGCATGGACGGCCAACTCCGCCACGCCTTGCGATTGGGACAGCTGAGCCTGTATTACCAGCCGCAATGCGGTGCGGACGGTGAGATCCAGGGCTTCGAGGCGCTGATGCGCTGGCAGCATCCGACCCTTGGCACGGTGTCGCCGGCCCGGTTCATCCCGCTGGCTGAAGCCAGCGGGATGATCGTCCAGCTTGGCGAATGGGCGCTGCGCACGGCCTGCGCCCAGATGGTCGCCTGGCGTCAAGCCGGGCATCCGACGCTTCGCGTCGCGGTGAATGTGTCGGCGATCCAGTTCAAGCGCGCCGATTGGGTCGACACCGTGCGCCGCGCCTTGCACGACACCCAGCTGGCACCTGAGGCGCTTGAGCTGGAGATCACCGAGAGCTTGCTGCTTCACAGTCTCAGCGAAACTTCTGCCAACCTGTTCGAGCTACGCGATCTGGGCGTTGGCATCGCAATTGATGATTTCGGCACTGGCTACTCGAGCTTGAGCTACTTGCACAAGCTTCCGGTCACCACGCTCAAGATCGATCAGGCATTCGTCCGCGAGATCGGGCTCCAGTCGTCGCTGCCTGGGCGGGAAGACGCAGCGATCATCCGCACCATCATCGCGCTGGCCCGTAACCTCGGCATGGGCGTGGTAGCCGAGGGCGTGGAAACGAACGCCCAGCGCGATCTGCTGCTGTCGCTGGGTTGTGAAAGCCTCCAGGGCTACCTGTTGCACCGCCCGATGCCGGTCGAACAGGTCAATCTTCTGCTCGATAAGCTGGGCTATAAGTAAAGCTCCCACACTCGCAAGTCCATCACGGACAGGCTCAAGCCAGGCCCCCAGGCTAACGCTGAACAGATTGCGGCGACCACAGGCCGGCGCATCAAGACCGACAAGGCATAAACCGGTCACTGAAAGACTGTCCGGCGATATTGTTGCAACGACAGATTGGCAATTTGAATCTGTGCTACAAAAACCGCTAGCCGCAAGTGAGGCTCGACGCATGTTCCTGAAACAGTTTTTTGGCGAAGTGAACAACCCCCACCCTTGCGGGAACTGCGCTGGGGACAAGCTGCTGGACTTCGAGGTCCGCATGGCGTTCCAGCCTATCGTGGACGCCAGTACGCGCACCGTGTACGCCTACGAGGCGCTGGTGCGAGGCAGCAATGGCGAAGGCGCAGGCGCGGTCATCGCGCGAGTGCGACCGGAGCAGTTGTACCGTTTCGACCAGACCTGCCGGGTAAAAGCCATCTCCACTGCAGCCGCCCTGGGCATGCAGGCACGGCTGTCGATCAACTTCGCGCCGAACGCCGTGTACGAGCCCGCGACCTGCATCCGCCTCACCCTGGCAGCGGCGGAACGCTGCAATTTCGATGCACGCATGCTGATCTTCGAAGTGACCGAGTCCGAGCGCATCACCGATATTCCCAGGGTCGTGCGCATCATCAAAGATTATCAGGGTCGCGGTTTCCTCACCGCGATCGACGATTTTGGTGCCGGCTATGCAGGCCTCAACCTGCTTGCCGAATTCCAGCCGGACATTGTCAAGCTCGACATGGCCTTGATCCGCAATATCGACCAGGATCCGGTGCGCCGCGCGATCACCAGTGGCATCGTGGCGACCTGCCACCAGCTGGGGTGCGAGGTGCTGGGCGAAGGCGTGGAGACCGCAGCGGAGTATCGGGTGCTGCGCGACATGGGGGTCAACCTGTTCCAGGGCTATCTGTTTGCGAAGCCGGGGCTGGAGACGTTGCCTGCCGTTTCCACGGAAGTGTGGGACTTGCTGGAATAGGCGAGGCTAGGCGTCCGCGAAATCGCTCCCATGTAGTCTAGGCATCAACCAGCTGGGCTGGCATCCCGCATGTTCATGTGCGCCGAAACGCAGTGCCGGAATGTGCTTCGAATGGCCGCCGTGTATCTGGTCGCGCGGGTGTCGAGCATGCTTCTGCCGATGTTCGACGCGCCGGTGGGTTCCGCGAGCGGACGTCATTGGGCTGGCGCTGAGGTTCCTTCGGGTATCGGCCTTGTTCGGGAATTCGAAGTTCCGTGCGAGGGGCTGAAGTGCGACACCAGCCGATTACATCGCCGACATCGGCTTGGCCATGGCGTACCACAGCCTTGGCGAGCACGATAAATCCGATGCCCGCCGCTTCCGTTTTGCCGGCAACGCATGGATCATCGGGGTTTGCCTTCGCGACCCCGACAATGTCCCAGCACGACGACGTCCTGATTATTGGCGGTGGCCACAACGGCCTGGTCTGCGCAGCTTACCTGGCTGGCGCGGGCCTGAAGGTGCGGGTGCTGGAACGGCGCCACATCGTCGGTGGCGCGGCGGTGACCGAGGAGTTCCATCCCGGTTTCAGAAACTCATTGGCCAGCTACACGGTCAGCCTGCTCAACCCGAAGGTGATCGCTGACCTGCGCCTGGCTGAGCACGGCCTGCGCGTGGTCGAGCGATCGTATGCCAACTTCCTGCCGCTGCCGGACGGGCGTAGCTTCCGTCTCGGCGGTGAACACACGCAATCCGAAGTGGCGAAGTGGTCGTCGCGCGATGCGCAGCGGCTACCCGAGTACTACGCGATGCTTGATCGCATCGTGGTGGTGCTGCGAGAACTCATCCAGCGCACGCCGCCGAACATCAGCGACCGCTTCGTGCTGGCCGACTGGATCGCGTCGGCGTCGGCAGCGAAGCAGGTGAAATCGCTGGACATGCGTGGGCGCCGCGACCTGCTGGATCTGTTCACCAAGTCCGCCGGCGAGCTGCTCGACAGTTGGTTCGAGGGCGAACCGCTGAAGGCCGCGCTGGGTTGGGATTCGGTGGTCGGCAATTTCGCGAGTCCGTATACGCCGGGCAGTGCGTACGTGCTGCTGCATCACGTGTTTGGCGAGGTCAACGGCAAGGCCGGCGCGTGGGGCCACGCGATTGGCGGCATGGGTGCGATCACCCAAGCCATGCGCAAGGAATGCGAGGCGCGTGGCGTGGTGATCGAGACCGATGCCGAAGTCACAAAGCTCATCGTCGAAGGCAACAAAGCTGTGGGTGTGGCGCTGACCGATGGTCGCGAACTGCGCGCCGCCACCATCGCCAGCAACCTCAATCCGAAACTGCTGTACACCAAGCTTGTCGAGCGTTCGCAATTGGACGAAGACACCGCGCAGCGGATCGAACGCTACCGCTGTGGCTCCGGCACCTTCCGCATGAACGTGGCGCTTTCCGAGCTGCCGGACTTCACCGCGATGCCCGGCACCCAACAGCAGCCGCACCACCAGAGCGGCATCCTGATCGGCCCATCGCTGCACTATTTCGAGCAGGCCTACTTCGATGCCAAATCGAAGGAACACAACGCCGGATGGGCGCGCCAGCCCATTGTCGAACTGGTGATTTCCTCGACGCTGGATGACACCCTCGCACCGCCCGGCCAGCACGTCGCCAGCATGTTCTGCCAGCAGGTGAATCCCGACATGCCTGATAAAGGCGGCGACGGCGGCTGGGATGCGCATCGCGACACCGTGGCCAAACTCATGATCGATACCGTCGATGCGTATGCGCCGAACTTCGCGAGCAGCGTGCTGGGTTATGAAGCGCTATCACCGTTGGATCTGGAACGTCGCATCGGCCTGGTCGGCGGCGACATCTTCCATGGCGCACTCGGTCTCGATCAGATGTTCAGTGCACGTCCCTTGCTCGGCCAAGGCAATTATCGCGGCGCATTCAAGCAGCTCTACCTGTGTGGTTCCGGTACGCATCCGGGCGGTGGCGTGACCGGGCTGCCGGGGCGCAATGCTGCACGCGAAATCCTCAAGGACCTGCGCAAGGGGCCACGTCCGGATTGAGGCGTCGCCGACGCATTCGCCAGGTCATGATTAGTGGACTGCGGAGTGCACTTTTGCAGTGCAGCGTGCAATCACCATAACGGTTCCTTCACAGTTGCCCCGCGTCCCGACGTGGGGGAGGGAGCAGGCCCGCTACCGGTGAAAACCGGTGCGGGCTTTTTAATGGGCGAATGGTTTGTTTGTGCAACGCATGTTCTCAGCCGGCCGGTACCGTGCGTGACTGCGCCCAAGTGCGCAGTGCCTGCACCTGTTCGGCCATCAACACCGACAACGGACGGGTGTCGCGTATGGACTGGATCAGGGCGTGGGTGTCGATGCCGGTGCGTGCGGCATGGGTGGCATACAGTGCGCTGACGATGACCTGTTCGATCTCCGCGCCGGAAAAACCGTCCGCTGCCGCGGCCAATGCCGACAGGTCGATGTCCTCGCGCGGTAGTTTCCTGCGATCCAGGTGCAGCGCGAAGATCTCCGCGCGCGTGGCCGGATCAGGCAGGTCGACAAAGAAAATCTCGTCGAAGCGACCCTTGCGCAGGAGTTCCGGCGGCAGGTCGTGCACCTGGTTGGCGGTGGCAACCAGGAACACGTGTGATTTGCGCTCGGCCATCCAGGTCAGCAGGTAGCCCAGCACCCGCCGCGACAGGCCGCCGTCGCCCTCGCCGCTACTGGGAGCGAGTCCTTTCTCGATCTCGTCGATCCACAATACGCACGGCGCCAGCTGCTCGGTCGACGCTAGTGCGTCACGCAGGTTGCGTTCGGTTTCGCCGTGGTATTTGTCGTACAGGGTGCCGAAATCCAGCCGTACCAGCGGCACCCCGAAGCCTCCGGCCACCGCCTTGGCCAGCAGCGACTTGCCGCAGCCCTGCACGCCCAGCAGCAGCACGCCCTTCGGTGGTTCCAGGCCGGCAGGTGGCGGATCCAGCACGAAGGCGTCGCGGCGTTGCTCGATCCAGCGCTTGAGCCGGGCCGCGCCACCCACGTCAGAGAATCGAGCGGTGTCATATTCGTAATGCAGGTGCCCGCTGCGGTTGAGCATCTCGAACTTCAGCCGCGCCAGTTCCGGAAGGTCGTCGGCGCCCAGTACGCCATCGCGATAGATCAAATGCCGGGCAATACGGCGGGCATCGGTCAGGCTCATGCCCTGCAGGTTGCGCACGATCTGCTTGACCGCAGCGGCGTCGGCCTCGACCCGGCGACCGCCATTTTCGGTGGTATAGGCGCGGGCCTCGTCCTGGACCAGCTTGAGCAGCGCATTGGCATCCGGCAGGCGCAGGTTGAAGCGCACCGCAAAGGGTTCCAGCGCTTCCGGCACGACCACCTTGGTGCCGATCAGCACCAACACATGCGGCTGGCTGCCGCGGCGCTGGATGATGTCGCGCAGCAGCCGCTGCGAACTGGCATACCCCAGGTATGGATGCGCATCCAGCAGCAGGTACGTGCCGCGCTGGCTGGCCTGGCGGATTTCTTCCAGCGTGGCGCTCAAGTCGGGCGCGACCTCGCTCTCGTCCTCGCGGTCGAAGTCCATCCGCCGCAGGCCCTCGGTGATCGACCAGCGGTACAGCGCCCGCCAGGCATGCATCAGGGTCAGCCGGAACAGCTCGATTACCCGCGCTTCGTCGGGTGTCTCGATGACCAGTAACGGGGTGTCGGCGCGGATCAGCGCCACCAAGTCTTGCAGTTCGCTCATGTGGCGCACGATAGCGAGCGTATCGCGATGCCACAACGGATAGCTTTGAGGTAGTGCAACAATCGGCGGCATGGACGCGCTTGAATCCCTTGTCGAACGCAGGCTGGCGCAGTTGCCCGCGGATGCCGCGTGGCGGGCGGACGCTGATTTCATGCGCCAGTTGCGCGCGCTGGCGCTGGCCAGTGATTTCGCGCTAGCAACCCTGGCCAGCCAGCCTGCGCTGGTCGAACGACTGCAGGCCGATGACGGCGCGGCATCGATCGAACCACCAGAGCTCACGCCGGACAATCGGGCCGAGTGGCCGCGCCTGCTGCGCCGCTACCGGCATGCGGAATCCACCCGCCTGGTGTGGCGTGATGTCATCGTTGGCGATCCGGTTGGAACGATCCTGACTGGCAGCACAGAGCTCGCCGAGACCTGCCTGCGGATCGGGCTGGACGCGTTGGAAGCCGATTTCGCGCAGCGTTCCGGCGTGGTGCGCGCGGCCGATGGATCGGTGCAGCGTCTGATCGTGTTCGGCCTTGGCAAGCTCGGCGGCGGCGAGTTGAATTTCAGTTCCGATGTCGATCTGGTCTATGCCTACGAGCTCGATGGCGAATCCGATGGCGCGCGCGCGCTGGCCGCTTCGGATTATTTCGCGCGGCTCGGCCAGCAGCTGGCGAAGTTGCTTGACCAAGTCACTGCCGAAGGCTTCTGCCATCGCGTCGACCTGCGCCTGCGTCCGTTCGGCAATGCCGGCCGGGTAGCGCTGTCGTTCGCGGGGATGGAGCAGTATTTCCAGCGTGAGGGTCGTGACTGGGAACGCTATGCCTGGCAGAAAGCGCGGCCAGTGGCCGGCGACATCGAGGCTGGCGAGCAACTGCTGCGCAGCCTGCGTCCGTTTGTATACCGGCGTTACCTGGATTTCGGCGCGCTCGATGGCCTGCGCACGATGAAGGCGGCGATCGCCACCGAAGTCGCGCGCAAGGAACTGGCCGGCGACATCAAGCGCGGGCCGGGCGGCATCCGCGAGATCGAATTCCTCGCGCAGGCGTTGCAGCTGATCCACGGCGGTCGCGAGGCCGCATTGCGCCAGCGCAGTCTGTTGCCGGTGCTGGAGGCGCTGGTTGAACTGGAGTACATGGACGCCGCGACCAGCGAAGAACTCACCCAGGCCTATCGCTTCCTGCGCATGCTCGAGAACCGCCTGCAGATGCTCGCTGATGCGCAGACGCATGCATTGCCGGAAGACGCGCTGCAACGCGAGCGCATCGCCCGCGGACTTGGCTATGCCGATTGGTCGGCATTGCTGGTTGATGTCGTGGCGTGGCGGTCGCGGGTATCGGCCGAGTTCGCCGCCTTGCTTGCGCCGCGGGAACTGGTCAAGGGTGATAGCGACCTGTCGTTGTACTGGCGCGCGCTGCCCGACGATGCCGATGCTGGCGCATTGCAGATCGCCGGCTATCACGCTTTCGAAGCGCTGCATCGCAGTCTGGCGGATTTCGCCAGGTCGCCTGGCGTGCGCGAACTGTCGGACAGCGCGCGGGTGCGGCTGGACCGGGTGCTGCCGGCACTGCTGCAATTGGCATCGAACTCAGCGCAGCCCGATGCGGTGCTGCGACGCCTGCTGCCATTGCTCAATACCATCCTGCGTCGTGCCAGTTATTTGGCCCTTCTCGACGAACAGACGCCAGCACTGCAGCGCCTGGTGGATGCACTGGCGCGCAGCGCATTGCTGGCCGAGCGCCTGGGTGCGCATCCGCTGTTGCTGGATGAGTTGCTCGACCGGCGCATGTCCGGCGACTTGCCCGATCGCGAAGCGATGCAGGCTGAATGCAGGGCCGCCCTGCGCGATGGGGATGTGGAAGCGTCCCTGCACGCCTTGAACGAAGTCCGTCATGCGCTGAGTTTTCGGCTGGCATTGGCTCTGCTCGACGAGCGTTGCACGGCGCAGGAATGCGCATCGCGGTTGGCCTGGCTGGCCGATGCGGTGGTGGCATCGGTGCTGCGCCTCGTACTGGCGGAAATGCATGCGGCGCACGGCGAAGTTGCCGGTGCACGTTTCGCGGTGCTCGGCTATGGCAGCGTGGGCGGCGAGGAACTCGGCTTCGGCTCCGACCTCGACCTGGTATTCCTGTACGACGCACCTGAAGGTGCACAGTCCGATGGCGCACGTCCGCTGGATGCGCCGCGCTGGTTCGCCCGTCTGGGCCAGAAACTGGTCTCGCTGCTCGGCACCGGCACCGGCGCGGGTCGCCTGTTCGAAGTCGACATGCGCCTGCGCCCGGATGGCAATACAGGCCTGTTGGTGTCGACCCTCGCGAGTTTTTCCGAATACCAGCGCGTGCGGGCATGGACCTGGGAACACCAGGCATTGGTGCGCGTGCGCGGCGTCGGCGGCGATCCCGGTCTGATCGCTGCGGCTGATGGCGTGCGTGTCGAGGTGCTGGGACGCACGCGCAATACGACGCAGCTGATCGAAGACGTATCGTCGATGCGTCGCAAGATGCGCGCAGAGCTCGACCGTAGTGATGCCGCGATCTTCGACCTCAAGCAGGGTGAGGGCGGCTTGGTCGATCTTGAATTCTTGCTGCAGTTCCTCGTGTTGCGCGATGCCGGGTCGCATCCCGAACTGCTTGAATCCCGTGCGACGCCGACACTGCTGGATGCCGCACTTGCCGCAGGCAGCATTTCGGACAGCGTGCATGCGCAGTTGCAGGCTGCACATGCAACGCTGCTGGACGCGGGCCTGCGCTGCACCCTGGATCGGCGCCCACGCCGCGTGCCGCGGCAAGCGTCCATCGATGAGGCGCGACAGGCAGTGACGGATGCGGTGCGCGCGCAGGGCCTGCGTTTCGACAGCTAGTGCGGCAGATCAGCTTGGCAGGTTGAGATGGCGCCGGATCGCTGCGGCGATGCGTACGGTTTCGCGCAACGGCTCGACATCGAACGTGTCCATCGCAGTGTCCTGACCGAGCGCGCGAATGCGGCCGCGTTCGAGCAATGTGTCGAGGAAGCGACGCGGTCGTCCCATGACAGCCTGCGGCTTCCATGCGAACACAGGCACAAGCGTCGCCGCGGCTTCGCTGAGCATATTGACCGAATCTGGCGTGCACACGATGCGGTCGGCGTGGCCCAGCAATCCTGCATACGCGTTGGTGCCGTCGTGTTCGTCACGCCAGCGAATGCCCGGAAGATCTTGTGGAACACGACCCATTGCCTCGCGCCATGATGCTGGCGTGCGTCGCGATGCGATCACGCTGAAGCTGCCGCCATCGGCTTGCGTTAGCTCGGACAACATCTGCAACAAAGACTGGAATCCGACATCGTCCAGCGCGGCATGCCGGCTCGGGCCACCGACCAGCAATGCAGTATGTGGCGAAGGCAACTTTTCCAGCGGCTGGAACTCCCTGCGCGCCTGCGCCAGCCACAGGTCATCGACCGGATGCAGGCTGCCCAGCATCGTGACCACATTGTCCCCACGCAGGCCGTCGTGTTCTGGCGCGACCACCACGTCCCAATGGCGTGGATCGATGCGCGGATCAAGGATCTGCACTACTTTGCTGCCAGCCGCACGCAGCAGGCGTGTGGCCAATGCCGCCTGGCGACCGCAGCCGATGGCGAGCTCGGGCGGATCTTCGCAATCTGCACGGAACCCGGGGCCGAAAGGTGCGGACAGCAACGGCCACTTACGCGGAGCAAACCAGCGCGCGAGCTGTCCGGGGACGAGCGGCCATTCGCCGGCATCGACATCCAACGCACGCGCAAGTGCCAGCGCTTGCCGTGCATTACCGGCCCGGCCATCGTGCAGGGCATAAGTCATCGTCATGGCGACGCCCCTCCTGATCCGCTCTGCAGCAGCACGGGTTGTTGCACAGATGAGACCGATCCGTTCCGGTGGGGTGACTTCGGTTTCATCGGCGGAACTCTACACTGTGGGTTGCCGCCAATATTCGAGGTTGTGATGTCCAAGGTTTTGACCGATCCCGCGCTTGACCAGCTGTTCCGCACCGCACGCACCTACAACGCCTTCGGTGGCGAGGTCAGCGACGATACCCTGCACCAGCTCTATGACTTGCTGAAGTTTGGCCCGACTGCAGCCAACTCGACCCCGGCGCGTTTCGTGTTCGTGAAGACGCCGGAAGGCAAGCAGTTGCTTGAACCGGCACTGGACCCAGGCAACCACGACAAGACGATGGCTGCGCCGGTCACGGTGATTGTCGGCTTCGACGAGGATTTCCACGAGAAGCTGCCTGTGCTATTCCCGCACGTGGATGCCAAGGCGTGGTTCGACGGGCCGCGCGAAAACAGGCAAGTCCCGGCGTTTCGCAATGGAAGCCTGCAGGGCGCCTATCTGATCCTCGCCGCGCGTGCGTTGGGCTTGGACTGCGGACCGATGTCCGGGTTTGATAATGCGAAGGTGGATGCCGCGTTCTTCGCGGGCACGGCCATCAAGTCCAACTTCCTGGTCAACCTGGGGATTGGCGATCCCACGAGCATCTTCCCGCGGTCGCCGCGTCTTGGCTTCGACGAAGCCTGCCGAATTCTTTGACGCCATGATCATTGAACGCCCCGCTGCCGAGCGCGGCTCCGTCGACCTGGGCTGGCTGCAAAGCCGGCACACGTTTTCGTTCGGGCACTACCACGACCCGGCGTGGATGGGTTTCGGCCCGCTTCGCGTGGTCAACGACGACATCGTGGCTCCCGGTGGCGGCTTCGCGCCGCATCGGCACGCCAACATGGAAATCATCAGTGTGGTGCTGGACGGCGCACTGGCGCACAAGGACAGCAGCGGCAATGCCGGGGTGATCCGCGCCGGCGACGTGCAGTGGATGAGCGCCGGCCACGGCATCGAGCACAGCGAGTACAACGACTCCGCTGCGCAGCCGGTGCATTTCCTGCAGCTGTGGATCCAGCCCGACCGGCTGAATGCCGAACCCGCTTATAGGCAGCGTCATTTCGATCCAGACGCGCGCCGCGCACGCTGGGCAGTATTGGCCTCACCCGATGGCGACGAGGACTCGCTGACGATCCGCCAGCAGGCTTGGCTGCGCGCGAGCCGGCTGCATGCGGATGATGGGGTGACGACGACGTTGGATCCGGCGCGTCGCTACTGGCTGCATGTGGCCACGGGCGAGGTGCAACTAGGCGAACGCGTGTTGCAGGCCGGCGATGCGCTGGGGTTTGTCGACGAAACCGGCGTGATTGATGTACAGGGTGTGGGTGGTATCAGCGACATGCTGCTGTTCGACCTGCCGGCCTGAGTCATGGACGGGGGTCGGATGGCCGGCCCCGGCTGGTAAACTGCGCCGATCCCGCATCGATGCATCGCCATGGCCGAATCCGCCCACACAGCCAGCTCGCCCGCCAATGCCCAGCAATGCTATGAGGTGCGCCGCAGCGACTTGCCGCTGAGCTGCCCGATGCCTTCGATGGCGCTGTGGAATTCGCATCCGCGGGTATATCTGGCGATCGAGAACGAAGGCGGGCAGAGCCAGTGCCCGTATTGCAGCGCGACTTACGTGCTGGTGGACTGACTGCGCTGCGACGCAATGCGCCGCCTGACTGTCGTGCAATTGTTGCCGGCGCTGGATGCCGGTGGCGTCGAGCGTTCGACCCTGGAAATCGCTGAAGCCCTGGTCAGCAATGGTCATCGCGCCATCGTGGTGTCGAATGGCGGGCGCATGCTGCCGCAACTTCAGGCCATCGGTGCGGAGCACGTTGCGCTCGCTATCGGCCGCAAATCGCCGTGGACATTCCGCCATGTACCGGCCTTGCGGCGGCTGTTCGCCGAGATCGATGCGGACATCGTGCATGCGCGTTCACGGCTGCCGGCCTGGTTGGCCTGGCGTGCGTTGCAGGGCATGCGTGGCCCGCGTCCCCGCTTCGTCACTACCGCGCACGGATTGAATTCGCCTTCGCGTTACAGCGCGATCATGGCCCGCGGCGAGCGCGTGATCTGCGTCTCGAACGTGGCGCGCGAATATCTGTTGCAGCACTACCCGCGCACCGATCCGCAGCGCCTGCGGGTGATTCCACGTGGCATCGATCCCGCCCGCTTTCCGCGCGTGGAGAGCGGGCAGGAACCGGATCGCGCATTGCGCGCGCGCTTGTCGATGCAGCATTCGCAATTGGGCGGCAATGGCCCGCTATTGCTCATGCCCGGACGCGGCACCCGCCTGAAGGGGCATGCCGACGCATTGGATCTGTTGGGCGCGTTGCGTGCCGACGGCATGGATGCGCGGCTGTGGATGCCGGGTGCGCTGGATCCCGCGCGCGCGGCCTATATCGATGAACTGCAGGCGCGTGCGCAGGCTGCAGGCATCGCGGATGCGCTGGCGATCACCGCGCCAACCGATGCAATTGCCGAAGCCTATGCGGCCTCCGACCTGGTGCTGCAGCTGTCGCGCAAGCCGGAGGCGTTCGGGCGCACGGTCATTGAGGCGCTCGCGGTGGGCCGGCCGGTACTTGGGTGGGCGTACGGCGGGGTCGGTGAGTTGCTCGCGCAATTGCAGCCCGAGGGAGCGGTCGTGGCATTCGACATGGACGCGCTCAGGCAGCGCGCGCGCGCGTTGCTCGCACATCCACCAACGCCTGCGGCTACGATGCCGTACACCTTGCAGGCCATGCAGCGAGCCACGATGGATGTATACCGGGAGTTGAGCGAACGATGAGTGAGGCCGGCAACGCGCAAGTTGCAACCGGCTGGCGCTGGGCGCCGGCGTGGGTGCTGGCCTTCGTCGCACTGTGGCCTGCACCCGGCTATGCCGAAGCGATCCTGGCGCTTGGCGCGCTGGCCGGCATCGTGCGCCTGTTCCAGGCCCGTTTCCGTGGTGGCACCGCCTTGCTCAGCGAGCCGGCGTGGGCATTGACCACGGTGCTGTTCATTACCTACTGGTTGCCGGAGGCGATTTCCGCGGTCGATGCAGTCGACCATGCGCGCGCGTGGCGCGAGGTCCTGGTCGACCTGCGTTACTTGCCATTCCTGTGGATCGTGGCGTCTGCGGTCGCCAGCGAGGCCGGGCGCCGCCGCACCTTCGGCGGGTTGGCCATCATCATTGCGGTATGGACCGTCGATGGCCTGGTGGAAGCCATCACCAACACCAGTCCGTTGTTCTGGAGCATCGACCACATCAAGCAGCTGATCAGTGGCCATGGCATGTGCACGGCCGCCGAAGTGGCTGCGCTGGACCGGCTCAGCGGCGTATTGGGTCCGTGCAACCTCAAGCTCGGGATCGTGCTGGCCAGCCTGTCACCGTTCGCGCTGGATGCGGCTGGTCGGCGCTTCGGTCGGATCGGCTGGCTGCTGGCAGCGTCGATGGTCGGCTTGGTGATCCTGCTTGCGGGCGCTCGCGCAGCTTGGCTGACCTACGCGTTGGTATTGCTGTGGTCCGGTTGGCGACTACTGGGCTGGAAGCGTTTGCTGGGGGTGTTCGCGCTTGGAGCAGCCTTGCTGTTTGCCGCCGCGATGTTGTCGCCAACGGTCGCCGAGCGCCTGGACCGCAGTACCGCGGCCCTGACCGGGAATGCCGAGGGTGTGGACCATGCATTGTCCGGGCGCAGCCGGATCTGGTCGGCGGCGCTGTGCATGATCCGCGAGCATCCGATCAATGGGGTTGGCGCACGCGGCTTCCGCGACGCATTCGCGTCCTGCGATCAGGATGCGGGCGAAATCGCTGCCTGGGGTACCGGCCCCGCGCTGCATGCGCACCAAATCGTGCTTGAAGTGCTTAGCGAAACCGGGCTGATTGGCCTGCTGCTTTGGCTGGCTGGCGCAGCGATGGCATGGCGTGCGTGGCGTTACGCTGATCCTGCCGCGCGCGAGCAAGCGCGCCCCGCCATGCTGGCGCTGGCGGTGACGGTATTCCCGCTCAATACCCACCTGGCGGTGTACTCCACCTTCTGGGGCGGCGTAGTGCTGCTGCTGGCGGCGCTGTATGCCGGCAGCCTGCTAAACCGGGAAACGGCATCTGCCTAGGCCCGATCCAGCTGGCACTGGATGGCTTCAAACACGTGTTCGATGCCGATGCCTGCCACCACGGGGGCATCCAGGCAGACCGCGCCACGGGACTCGATCCCGGTGCTGATGCGCGCCGGGCTGGTGGTCTCGAAAAGCGCCACGGTGGGCGTGCCCAGGCAGGCGGCGAGATGGGTGGGACCACTATCGTTGCCGACCACGCAGGCTGCGCGTTGCAACACGCCGGCAAGTTCAGGCAGGGTCAGCACCTGTCCGTCACGCTTCAGCACGAAACCGTCGAATCCGGTCGCGATTCCAGGTTCCTCGATGCCCGGAATGCTCGCCACGATCAGGCCGCCGCGTACCAAACGCGATGCAAGGCCCGCATAGTGCGGCCAGCGTTTGTGCGGGTGGCGTGCAGAGGAGCCCGGCAACAGGACCACGAAGGGATGCTCAACCCCGGCTTGCGTCAACAAGGCGCCTGCATCGGTTGCGATCCAGCCTGGCGCTGGCTGTTCGCTCCAGTGCGGGGTGATGCCAGCCGCGCGCAGTTGCGTGGCATGCCGGGCCGGTACGCTGCATGCGACGGCACGCGGCAGTGCTTCGCTCGACCAGGTGGTTGAACCTGCCGACAGCCAACGCCGATAGAACCGCGAGCGCGGTGAGTTCTGCAGGTCGTAGGCGGCATCGAAATACCCTGCGTGAAGCCGCTGGCGCAATGCCAGCATGTGGTCGATCCGCCAGCGTGGGGCATTGTCATCGACCACTACCGTGTCCACCCACGGGCAACGCTGCAGGAGTGGCGCGAATCCCTTGCGGGTTAGCAGCGTGATATGGGCATCGCAATGATGTTCTCGGATATCGCGCAGGGCGCCATCGGCCAGGACGATGTCGCCGAACGCGCCCAGCTTCACTACCAGAACCCGTTCGGCCTGGTTTCTGCTGCTGCCCATCGTGGTCATGGGTAGCGCGACACGCCATCCGGTTGGCGCTTGAACCGGCGATGCAGCCACAGATACTGGCTGGGCGCTTCGCGCACCATCGCCTCGATCGCTGCGTTGACCAGCGTGGTGTCGGCGATTACGTCTTCGGTCGGGAACGGCGCTAGCGGCTCACCGATGCGCAATATGTAATCGGCACCTTCGCGCCGGTGGAAGAACGGCACCACCGCGCAACCGGCCAGCCGCGCGAACTGGTGAGTGGCAGTAATCGTCGCCGCTGGAATGCCGAAGAACGGCGCGAACACGGTGTCCTTGCCGCGCATGTCCTGGTCCGGCGCATACCAGAGCACGCCACCGCGCTTGAGGTGGCGGATTGCTGCGCGGGTATCGCCATTGCCGAACATCGCGCAGGCATAGCGCAGGCGCCCACGCATCACCGCCCATTCCATCACCGGACTGCGATAGCGGCGGTACATGCCGGCCAGTGGCACGTGGTCGCACAGCAGGCGCCCGCACAGTTCCAGGGTCATGAAGTGGCCGGAGACCAGCAGCACGCCGCGCCCCTTGGCCTGCAGGCCCTGCAGGATGTCTAGGCCTTCGATCCGCGCAGTGCGCCGCATCGGCGTGGCGCTGCCCCACCAGGCGCGGGCGAATTCAAACAGGCCGATACCGACATCGCGGAAATTGGCACGCAGCAAGGCCTCGCGCTGCGCGTGGCCGAGTTCCGGCAGGCACAGCGCCAAGTTGGTGCGAGCAGCCTCGCGTCGGCTGCGTGACAAGTGCAGGGCCAGCCAGCCGACCATCGCGCCCAGCCCGCGCTGCAGTGGCCACGGCAGCCGCGCCAGCGCCATGCACAGGCCCACGCCCAGCCAGATCGGCCAATGGCGTAGGCCACGCGGTGGTGGGGGCAGGGCTGCTGGAGTGGCTTCGGCCATGCGTCAGATTCTAACTGGCCATCCTGGCTGGCCAATCTAGCCGGCTATCCAATCGGCGATGCGGCTTGGTTATGCTGTCGCGATGCGGGCCGACTTTACCGAACGTGTCCTACGCGGCTTGTATTCAGCCGCGTTGTACGTGCTTGCGCCAATCACGGTCTACCACCTGATCTGGCGCGGGTTCCGCCAACACGCCTATTTCGAGCGCTGGAGCGAGCGATACGCCAGCTATCCGCCGGCCAAGGGGACTGCGCCGCTCTGGCTGCATGCGGTGTCGGTGGGTGAGGTCAATGCGGCATCGCCGTTGGTGAATCGCCTGTTGAGCGAGCATCCCGACCTGCGCCTGGTGGTGACCACGATTACCCCGACCGGCTCCGAACGCGTGCGGGCGTTGTGGGGCGATGCGGTCGTGCATGTCTACCTGCCGTACGACTTACCCGGCGCGGTGAGCCGTTTCCTCGACCATTTCCGTCCTGCGCTCGCACTGATCGTGGAAACCGAGTTGTGGCCGAACCTGCTGTTCGCCTGTCGCGATCGCGGGATTCCCACCCACATCCTCAATGCACGCCTGTCGGCGCGCTCCCTGCGCGGCTATCGCGTGCTTGCGCCGTTGATCCGGCGCGCCTTGCACAGCGTGCGCCTGGTCGCTGCGCAATCCAGCGAGGACGGCAAGCGTTTCGTACGACTGGGTGCGCAACCGTCAACCGTGGTGGTGACAGGGAACCTGAAATTCGACATGGCACCAGTAGATTTCGACGGCTTCGCCGCCGAATTCTTGAACGCGCGAGGGTGCGATGGCCCTGTCTGGATCGCGGCCAGCACCCACGAAGATGAAGAGGTCGCGGTGCTGGAGGCCCATCGGGCCTTGCTCAAACAGCACCCGGACGCCTTGATGCTGTGGGCACCGCGGCATCCCGAGCGCTTCCGCGCGACAGTCCTGCGCGCGCGCACGGCCGGCCTTAGGGTCGCTACCCGCAGCGAACAGCACTGGCCCTCCGCACATAGCCAAGTCTTCGTGATCGATACCTTGGGCGAACTCACCCGCTTCTATGCCTGCGCGCAGGTCGCCTTTGTCGGCGGCAGCCTGCAGTCGATCGGTGGCCACAATCTGCTGGAACCGGCGGCCACAGGCACCGCGATCCTCACTGGTCCGCACCTGCACAACTTCGTCGACATCGCCAAACGCCTGCGCGAGGCCGATGCGATGCGCGTGGTGGAAACAGCCAGCCAGCTTGCATCGAACCTGCAGGATTTGTTTGCAGATCAGGCTTCACGCACGCGGATGAGCGCAAATGCGCGCTGCTTGCTGGACCAGGGACGCGGCGCGCTGGAACGTACCATTACCCTGATCGAACCCGCCTTGCAGCAGGCCTGATCCTGCCCTCAGGACAGCCGGTCAGAGCGTGCTGATCGCCTTGGCCACCGATTCGTCGGTGGTCAGCAGGCGGTTGACGTCCTCAACGTCGGAGATCTCAAGCGTGCCTGCGGCTTGTTCCAGCAGCAGGCGGCTTTGCAGGAAGTTGTACTTGGACTGCGCGTAGGCTTGCTGCGCGGTAAACAGCGTGCGCTGGTTGTTGAGCACATCGAGCACAGTCCGCGTACCCACTTCCAGGCCGACCTGCGACGCCTCGTACGCGCTCTGCGCCGAGACCAGCGCCAGGCGGCGGGCTTCGACCTCGCTGATGCCAGCGACCAGGGTCTGGTAGGCGTTGCGGGTATTGCGTTCCAGGGCGCGGCGCTGCTGCTCCAGTTCATCGCGGGAGATATCACGCTGGGCCAGTGCCTGGCGGACCCGGGATTGGGTTGCGCCGCCACTGAAGATCGGCACGGACAGAGTCAGGCCCAGGTTGGGGCCGCGGCTTTCGCTGCCGGTCGGGCTGGTGTCGTTGTACGCGCCCGCGCTGAAGGTGCGGTCGCCCCAGTTGGCGCCCTTGCTGTAGCCGCCGGACAGGGTCAGGGTCGGCAAGTGCCCGGCGCGTGCGGTCTCGACGCTGATCTCGCTGGACCGCACCTGCTCCTGCTTGGCCTGCAACGCGGGATTTTGCGCGATGGCGGTTTTTACCCAGCCATCGATATCGCGCGATTCCGGCAACGCCGGCTGGAAGTCGTCAGGCAGGCCCTTCAGGTTGGCCACTGGCGCGCCAGTGATTTCCACCAGTGCCTGGTAGGCGTCCTGCACCGCATTGCGGGCAAGGATGGTATTAGCGCGAGCCCCGTCGTACTGGGCGCGCGCCTCGTACATGTCGGTGATCGGAGCAAGCCCGACTTCCAGCCGCTTGGAGGCGAAGTCGAATTGCTTCTTCAGCGCTGTTTCTGCGGCTTCGGCGGCCGCCAGTGTTTCCAGCTGGACCAGCACGTTGAAATAGGCCGCCGAGGTGCGGGTGATCAGCGACAGCCCGTCCGATTCCAGCTGGAACTCGCCAGCCTTGCGCAGGGCCAGCTGGCTCTTGAGCGTGGTCAGTCGTGAGAAGTCGAACAACACCTGGCTGCCACTGATGCCGATACTGCGCGAGGTGGAGGTGCTGGAGATGTTGCCGGTCACTGCCGGCAGCGTCGGGTCGGACTGGAAGGTCGAAGGACCATCGCTCTTGCTGCGGCGCAGGGTTGCGCTGCCATCGATCTGGGGCAGCAGGACCGCACGCGCCTGGACCGCGCCTTCGCGGGTAGCCAGCTGGCGCGATTCGGCGGCTGCGAATTGTGGATCGCTGTTGCGGGCGTTGTTGTAGCTCTGCAACAGGTCGTCGGCATGCGCAGCAGCAGGCAGCAGGGCTAGGGCGAGGGCGAGGGCGAAAGCAAGCGGTTGGCGCAGCATGGGCGGATCCTTGGGGCAAATTGCTGGAAGGTGGCTAGCTCTGGAAGGCAAATAACTAAAGGGTGAATTCCGGGCGCGGTGCGGCGCCGGCCAGATAGGGGAGGTCGGTCTCGAATAACGATTCAACGGTGGTTCCGTTGACACCATGACGCATCAGCACGGCATCCATCGCCGGCGAGCGGCCCTGCACGACGAACAGGCGGCCGCCTGGCTTGAGCCATTCCAGCCAGCGCGCGGGCAATTTGTCGACCGCGCCAGTGATGCAGATCGCGTCGAACTGGCGCGTGGTCTGCCATGCAAGCGCGTCCACATGCTCGATGCCAATGTTGGCAGTCATGCCCAGCGCCTGCAGGCGCGCACGCGCCGCGTCGGCAAGGTCGGCATGGCGTTCCAGGCTGACTACTTCGCGCGACAGGCGGGCCAGGCAGGCGGTCAGGTAACCGCTGCCGGTACCGATTTCGAGCACGCACTCGTCCGCGGCCGGCAGCAACGACTGCAGCGTGCGGCCTTCCAGGACAGGTTTCATCATCGCTTCGCCATGGCCAATCGGCAGTGCGGTGTCGGAATAAGCAAGTGCGCGCAGTGCCTCCGATACGAAGGCTTCGCGCGGGATCGATGCGATTGCATCGAGCACACGCAGGTCCAGCACGTCCCAGGGACGAACCTGCTGTTCGACCATGGTTTCGCGGGCCTTGGCGTAATCGATGCTCATCTTGGTGGAATCCCTTGCTTCATGCAGGTTGTATTAAACCGGCAATTCTAGCGGTGCGGCGTGGCGCTGCTGGTACTGACGGGTACAGTTTGACTGTGCTAGCACAGCGACACGCAGTGCCGGAAGTCATCGCGTGGCCCGCCGTTCAGCGAACGGCATAGGCGCGCAGGAACATCCCGACTACCGCGGTCACGTGTTCGTCGGCGCTGTCGGTGCGGCCGCTGCAGCAATAGCCGAATACGGCCTGCGCGTGCGGCTCGCCCTTGAGCAGGGTGAAAAAGTACGCCGACGCGCGTTGCGTGTCTTCGATCTCGAGTTCGCCCGCTTTGATCCGGCGTTCCAGCAAGGACGCGAAGGCTTGCTGCACGCGCTGCGGACCGGCTTCCCAGAACACCGTGGGCAATGCAGATGCAGTCACCTGCGGCGAACACAGGATGCGGTGGCCGGCGACTGCGTCGGGCGCCATCACCATCGTGAAAAATGCGCGGCCGATCACCTCGAGCCGTTGTTGCAGCGGTTTTTGTGCGTCTTCGTCGAACAGGCTGGTCGGCATGCCCTGTTCGCAATGCGCGCGCACCGCTTCGCCAAACAGGCTGTCCTTGTCGCCATAGTGGCTGTACACGGTCAGCTTGGAGACCCCGGCCTCGGACGCGATCTGGTCCATGCTCACCCGTTCATAGCCATGGACGATGAACAGGCGTTTCGCGGCATCGAGGATCGCAGCGCGCTTTTCCGGATCCTTGGGACGACCGGGCGCAGCTGGCTTGGACGGAATGATGGGCGTGGTTGCAGGGCGGCTGGACATACTGCTAATACTATACCAATCGGTTCTGTATTTACAGGAGCCACGCACCATTCGAGCCGTTTTCTAGTCTCGCAATTCGGCCACCTGGCAATGGCTGTCCAGGCGATGCAGCACGGCGCGAGTAATCGCCACTGTGTTCGCCGGTGTTGCAGCGCCGAGGTCGGCGCCGAACACGCCATCGTCCAGCGTCGCCGATACCGCCTGCTCCACGCAGGACGCCTCGGCGTCCAGACCCAGCGAATGACGCAGCAACAGGGCGACACTGAGAATCGCGCCGATCGGATTGGCGATGCCGCGGCCGGCGATGTCAGGGGCGGACCCATGGATCGGCTCGTACAGGCCGACGCGGCCGTCGCCCAGCGAGGCCGACGGCAGCAGGCCCATCGAACCGGCGAGCATCGAGGCCTCGTCGGTGAGGATGTCGCCGAACATGTTCTCGGTGACCACGACATCGAACGCGCGCGGCTTCGACAGCAGGTGCATGGCCATCGAATCGACTAATTGGTGTTCCAACGTGATGTCGGGGAATTCGTCGCGGGCGACGCGGGTGGCGACCTCGCGCCACAGCCGCGAAGTTTCCAGCACGTTGGCCTTGTCGACCGAGGTCACATGGCCACGTCGTTGCCGGGCCAGCGTGCAGGCGCGGCGCACCACGCGTTCGACTTCGGCAACAGAGTATTCGCAGACATCGCGGGCGATGTCGCCGTCGCGGGATTTCTCGCCGAAGTAAATGCCGCCGGTGAGTTCGCGCACTACCAGCAGGTCGACGCCGGCCAGCAGGTGAGGCTTGATCGGCGAGGCGCCGAGCGTGGCCGGATGTGGCTGTACCGGTCGCAGGTTGGCGTACAGGCCGAGCGCCTTGCGCAGCGTCAGCAAGCCCTGCTCGGGGCGCACCTTGGCCTCGGGCGCCGACCACTTCGGTCCGCCGACTGCGCCGAGTAGCACCGCATCGGCATCCCGGCAGGCGACCAGGGTCGCGGCGGGCAGTGGATCGCCGCAGGCATCGATTGCGGCGCCGCCAATCGCATATTCGTGCAGGTTGAACATGTGGCCATGGTGGCGGGCGACGGCATTAAGCACCGCCACGGCGGCGGCGGTGACTTCCGGGCCGATCCCGTCACCGGGCAGGACTGCGATTTCAGCGTGCATGGGTGGAATCCTGGGTTGATGTGGGGTTGTGTTGATGGGAGGGGCCGCGGTGTTCGAACGCGCTGATCGCGGCCTCGTGCTTGAGCAGGTAGCCGAGCTGGTCGACGCCTTCCAGCAAACAGGTCTGCGCAAACGCATCCAGCTCGAAGCTGGCGTTGCGGCCATCGGGCAGGGTCACGCTGCATGTAGCCACATCGATGCGAAGTTCGATGCCGGGCTGGGCCAAAAGCTCGGCGACGAGGTTCGGTTCCAGCACGATGGGCAGCAGGCCGTTTTTCAGCGCATTGCTGCGGAAGATGTCGGCGATCTGGCTACTGACCACCGCACGCAGGCCAAGGTCACGCAATGCCCATGGCGCATGTTCGCGCGAAGAACCGCAACCGAAGTTGTGGCCGGCAACAAGTATTTGCGCGCCCGTGTTTTCCGGACGGTTGAAGGCAAAGTCCGGGTTGTCACCGCCATCGGCCAAGTAGCGCCAGTCGTTGAATGCGAAGCGGCCCAGGCCTTCGCGCGTAGTCGTGGTGAGGAAGCGCGCCGGGATGATCTGGTCGGTGTCGATATTGCACTCGGGCATTACCAGCGTGCGCGCGACCAATGCATCGAAGGCAGGCATCAGGCCACCTCCAGTGCAACGCCGTGCGAAACCGGTGTCGCCGGCGACAGATAAGCGCGTGGGTCTGTAACCATGCCGGCCACCGCGCAGGCCGCGGCGGTCAATGGCGATGCCAGCAAGGTGCGCGCGCCCTTGCCCTGGCGACCTTCGAAATTGCGGTTGCTGGTCGATACCGCCAACTGTCCGGGCCCGACCATATCGCCGTTCATGGCGATGCACATCGAGCAACCCGGCTCGCGCCATTCGGCGCCGGCTGCGCGCACGACAAGATCAATCCCCTCGGCTTCGGCGTCACGCTTGACCGCCTCTGAACCCGGCACGACCAGCATGCGCACGCGCGGATGCACGCGACGACCGCGCAAGACCTGCGCGACCTGGCGCAGATCGGACAGACGTGCATTGGTGCAACTGCCGACGAACACCACGTCGACCTCGCGCCCGGCGAGTGCCGCGCCAGGTTCGAAGCCCATGTAAGCCAGTGCCTTGTCGATGTCGGGATCGTGGTTCGCGGCTGGTACATGCGCATCGATTGCTGCGACCTGACCCGGATGCGTGCCCCAGCTCAGCGTCGGCCGGATCTCTCGTGCATCGATCAATACTTCGCGGTCGAAATGCGCGTCTTCGTCAGTACGCAGTTCGCGCCAGCGTGCAACGGATTGCTCGAATGCCTTGCCTTGCAGTGCGCGTGGCGTGATGGCGAGGTAGTCGAAGGTGATCTGGTCGGGCGCGATCAGCCCGGCGCGTGCGCCGGCTTCGATCGACATGTTGCAGACGGTCATGCGCTCGTCCATCGATAATCCGCGAATCGTCGAACCGCGATATTCGATGACATGTCCGGTGCCGCCGTTGACACCGATCATGCCGATCACGTGCAGGATCAGGTCCTTGGCACTGACCCCGGGCGCGAGCTCTCCATCAATCGTGATCGCAAGCGTTTTCGGCTTGCGTTGCAGCAGGCATTGGCTGGCCATCACATGGCCGACTTCGCTGGTGCCGATGCCAAACGCCAATGCACCGAATGCGCCATGGGTGGCGGTGTGACTGTCGCCGCAGACAATCGTCATGCCAGGTTGGGTCAGCCCGAGTTCCGGACCGATTACATGCACGATGCCGCGATGCGCGCTGTCGAAGTCGAACAGTTCCACGCCATGGTGCGTGCAGTTGCGGCGCAGGGTATCGACCTGCGCCTTCGCCTGCGCATTGATGTAGGTGTACTGACCATTGGCATCGGCCGGAGTGGTCGGCGTGGAATGATCGAGCGTGGCCTTGGTCAGCTCCGTGCGGCGCAACGACAACCTGCGCGCGTCTAGTTCGGCAAATGCCTGCGGCGAGGTCACTTCGTGGATCAGGTGCAGGTCGACATACAGGATCGCCGGGGTCGCCGCGGTTTCCGGCGTGACTACGTGCGCGTCCCAGAGTTTGTCGAAGAGTGTTGTTGGAGGCAGCGCGTCCATCAAGCGGCCTCCGCACGTTGCTGAGTTTGGCGCGCATGCAGGACGCGGTTGGCGACGTCCAGCCAGGCGATGGCGCTGGCTTCCAGTACGTCGCGGCTGGTGCCTTGGCCGGTCAGGGTCTCGCCGTCGATACGGCCGCTGAGGTTGGCTTCACCACGTGCATCACGGCCGATTCCCATGCTGTGCACTTCGTAGCTTTCCAGTTCGAAATCAACGCCGGTCGCCTTCACCAGCGCGGCGAACACCGCGGCCACCGGGCCGTCGCCTTCCGCACTCTGCAGTACGTGGCGGTCGTCGGGATCGGACAGGTCAACATGCGCGCGGGTGCGCTGGCCGTAGTCGGTCAGGCTCAACGCAGACACGCGCCAGCCGGGCCCATGACGTTCGCCCTCGACCATTCGCTGCAGGTCGCGGTCGCTGATCACGTGTTGGGTCTGGGTCAGCGCCTTGGCATCGGCGATGACCTGGTCCAGCTGTTCGTCTGCCAGCACGTAACCCAACTGGCGCAAGCGTTCGGCCAGCGCGGCGCGGCCACTATGGCGGCCAAGCACCAGTTGCGAGTCCGGCCAGCCGACATCCTGCGGATGCATGATCTCGTAGGTGTCTCGATGCTTGAGCATGCCGTGCTGGTGTATGCCCGATTCATGCGCGAACGCATTCAGCCCGACCACGGCCTTGTTGCGCTGGACCTGGATCCCGGTGATGCGCGACAGCAGGCGCGAGGTCTCCAGCAACTTGCGCGTATCGATGCCGGAATCCGCGGCGTACCAGCCGCCACGCACCTTCAGCGCCATCACCAGTTCTTCCAACGCAGCATTGCCGGCGCGTTCGCCGATGCCATTGATCGTGCATTCGACCTGGCGCGCGCCTCCTTCGATGGCGGCCAGCGAATTGGCCACCGCAAGGCCCAGGTCGTTGTGGCAGTGCGCGCTGAACACAACGCCCTGCGCGCCCTTCACGTTCGCACGCAGGTATTCGAACAGCGCACGAATTTCATTCGGCGTGGCGTAACCCACGGTGTCCGGCACATTGAGCGTGCGTGCACCCGCGGCGACGGCCGCATTGAACACCTCGACCAGGAATTCGCGCTCGGTACGGAAGGCGTCCTCGGCCGAAAACTCGACATCGTCCACGTGCTTGCGCGCGAGTTCCACGCCCATGATCGCGTGCACGATCACTTGTTCGCGGCTCATCTCGAGCTTGTGCTCGCGATGCAGCGGGCTGGTCGAGATGAAGGCATGGATGCGCGGCGCGGCGGCGCCGTCCAGCGCGCGTGCGCAGGCTTCGATGTCCCCTGGATGGCAACGGGCGAGTGCGGCAATCGATGCGCCGCGCACATCGCGTGCAATGGTTTGCACGGCGCCGAAATCGGCGGGTGAGCTGTTGGGGAATCCGGCCTCGATGACGTCGACGCCGAGATCGGCCAGTGCGTGCGCGAAGGCGATCTTCTGCGGCGCGCTCATGGTGAAGCCGGGCGATTGCTCGCCGTCGCGCAGGGTGGTGTCAAAGATTTTGATTTGATGCGGGCGGATACGGTCTTTGCTGATGGCGGGATTCATGCGGGAATTTCCTCGGCAGCCGCGCGCTTGGCGGGCGGCTTGTGCGATGTCGGACCAGACTTGGATAGACGTGGCGGCTGCAACAGGGCCGGCAGCAGTGCTGCCGGCAGCCCAAGCGGGCCATCCGCCTGTTGCGCATTGCCCTTGGGTGCTTCGCGCGTGCGCCGGCGTGGCCGGCGCGGCGGGCGTGGCCGCACGTCGGACAGCAGTCGTGCCAACACCGCGGCATCAAGATTTCCGCCGGACACCACCGCGCATTTGCGTTTGCCGGCGACGCGCTTACCTGCGGCCAGTGCGAGTGCGCCGGCGCCTTCGGCGATCACGTGTTCTTCCAGTACCAGCCGTACCAGGGTTTCGCGCAATTCGGCTTCGCGCACGATGATCACGTCGTCCAGCAGCTCGGCCAGGATGCATTCGGTCAACGTGCCGGGTTGCTTGACCCGCACGCCGTCGGCCAGGGTCATCGCGGGTTCGCGCAAACTGTGGTCGCCCTGCAGCGCGCGTGCCATTGCATCCACGCCCTCGACCTGCGCGCCGATGATGCGCACGCCTTGTGATTTGAGCGCGAGCGCGACGCCTGCCGCCAGTCCACCGCCGCCGATCGGCACCAGCACCACGTCCGGCGACATTGCCGCGATTTCCAGTCCGACCGTTCCCTGTCCGGCAATTACGTCACGATCATCGAAGGCCGACAGCAGGCGGTAGTCGTGTTGCGCAGCCAGTTCGATCGCGAAGGCCTTGGCCTCGTCATAACTGTCGCCGTGCAGGCGCACGGTCGCGCCCCAGTGCGCAACGCCGGCGATCTTGGTTTCCGGTGCACAGCGCGGCATGACCGTGATGACTGGCACGCCCAAGCGATAGGCTGCCCACGCCAGCCCCTGCGCATGGTTGCCGGCCGATGCCGCGATCACCGTTCGCGTGTCGCCGCGTTCGCGCGCCACCAGCAATGCGTTCAACGCGCCACGCACCTTGTAGGAGCCGGTGCGCTGCAGGTTCTCGAGCTTCAGCCAACAGCCAAAGCGTTCGGCGTAATGCGTGGGGGTGACATCCAGATAGCGACGCAGTCGCGCCTGCGCGGCCAGCACGTCGGACGCACTGACTGGCAAGGCTTCTACATGACGGCGGCGTACCTCGGACTCCATCAGCTCAAACCGCCGTCAACCACGATGCATGCGTGGTGTCTTCGCCGCGCACGATGCACTGGTACTGCGAGGCAAGCGCGCGGCTGATCGGGTTTGCGCCGTATTCGCGTTGCTCGATCTGCGCGATCGGCGCAACTTCCGCCGCGGTGCCGCAGGCGAACACTTCGTCGGCATCCAGCAGTTCGGCCAGGCTGACCATCCGCACGTTTGCCCCGCTCAATGCCAGCAGGGTGTCGCGGGTGATGCCGGGCAACGCATCCGGATGTTCGACCGCGCTGATCACACCATCCTTGACCATGAAGACGTTGGCGCCGGTGCATTCGACAACATTCCCGGCGCGGTCGGTGAACAGCGCTTCGTCGAAGCCGCGCTGCTTCGCTTCACGTTTGGCCAGGATCGAGTTGATGTAGCCGCCGCACAGCTTCAGTGGCGGCAGTGAATCAGCGGGGTTGCGCCGCCATGTCGAAACGCCCACGCGTGCACGGCTGCCATTGAGGTGCACCTGGGTGGCGGTGGTGGCGACCATCAGGTGCGGCACGTGGCCTTCCACGTCCAGCCCGAAACTGCCTTCGCCGAACCATGCCAGCGGCCGCACATAGGCATCGCGATGGCCATTGGCGCGCAACGTTGCCAGTACCGCGTCAGTCGCCTGCGAGGGATCGAAGGCCAGGCCCAGCAGCTCCGCGCCCCTGCGCATCCGCTGCAGGTGCTCGGGCAGGCGGAACACCGCTGCGCCGCCGTTGGTCGTGGCATAGGCACGGATGCCTTCGAACACGCCGCTGCCGTAATGCATCGCGTGGGTGGTCAGGCCGGCCTGCGGGGCATCGCCGTCGATGAGTGCGCCGTCGAACCAGTTTTTTGGTTTCGACGCGTGCGCGACAACGGTGATCGGGGTGACGGAGGCAGTTACATTCATGCGCATGGCGACACCTGCACATCCAGGCAGTCGTATAGCTTGGCCAGCTGGTGCTGCAGCGATTCCGGTTCGCGTTCGCCTTCCACCGTCATGCGCAGGTGCCAGCGATCGCCGTCGGCGCGCCCGCTCCTGGATTGAATGCCGCCATCCACGCTGACCGGCTGGAAGCCGCGGCGTTCGGTGGTGCCCAGCACGCGCACCAGTGCGCCTTCGGCGCGGCGCAGGGTCAGATCAAGCTGGTAGCGCATTGGGTGTCTCCGTGGGAGAGGTGTGGAAGGACGTTGTGGTGATGACATCGGCGGCAGGCGACGCATCCATCATTTCCGCGTTGTTGCGGTTCGGCGGCACTAGTGGCCAGACATTGGCGGCGGTGTCGATTGCGACGTGCAATAAAACTGGGCCGTCTGCAGCCAGCAGCGCCTGCAGTGCGGCTTCCACGCCATCGGCGCGGTCCACGTGCAACGACTGGATGCCGAACGCGGCGGCGACCGCAGCGAAGTCCGGGTTGTCGGAGAGGTCGACTTCGGAATAGCGCTTGTCGAAGAACAATTCCTGCCACTGGCGGACCATGCCCAGCGCCTGGTTGTCGAGTAGCACGATCTTCACCTGCAGCCGGTAGCGCTTGAGCGTGGCCAGCTCCTGGATGTTCATCATGATCGAGCCGTCGCCGCTGACGCAGATCACCTGCTTGCTGCGGTCCTGTTGCTCATCAAGAGCGACCAAAGCACCTATCGCCGCAGGCAGGCCGAAGCCCATCGCGCCCAATGCGCCGCTGGTCAGGTGCTTGCGCGGATGATCCATGCACCAGTGCTGCGCGACCCACATCTGGTGCTGGCCGACGTCGCAGGCGACGACGGCGTTGGGTGCCAGTTCCGACAACCGCTTCAGCAACGCCGGCGCGTACACGCTGTCGCCGGGGGCGTCGTAGCGCGCCGCATGCAGGCGTGCGGTTTCCTTGCATTGCGCGCGCCAAGCCTTGCGCGCGTTGCCATGGCGGCCATGCAGGTGCGCGGCGCAGGGCAGCGTCAGTTTGGTCAGGGTGGTGACGATGTCGCCGCGCACACCGGCATCGGCACGACGCAGCTTGCCGATTTCGCAGGTGTCGATGTCCATGTGTACGACGCGCGCGTGCGGTGCGAACTCGGCCAGCTTGCCGGTGGCGCGGTCATCGAAACGCGCACCGACCACGATCAGCAAATCAGCACCCTGCACCGCCAGGTTGGCGGCGCGGCTGCCGTGCATGCCCAGCATGCCGAGGTTGAGTGGATGCGCGGTGGGCAATGCACCCAACCCTTTCAGCGTCAGCACGGTCGGGATCTGGGTGGCATCGACGAAGGTGCGGAACGCCTGCACCGCATCGCCCAGTGCGATCCCGCCGCCGCCGTAAACGACGGGCTGTTGTGCTTGCGAGATCAGTGCCAGTGCTTCGTGCAAGGACGCATCAAGCGGTGCCTCGACGGCATCCGTGCCGAACGAGGCGTGACGCGGGAGATGCGAGGCGTCGGCATTCTGCACGTCCTTCGGCAGGTCGATCAGCACCGGACCGGGCCGGCCGGAACGCGCGATCCGGAATGCTTCGCCAACCATCATCGGCAGGTCGTCCACGCGACGTGCGATGAAGCTGTGCTTGACCATCGGCATGGTCATGCCGAACACGTCGAGTTCCTGGAATGCGTCAGTGCCCATCAAGCTGGTTGGCACCTGCCCGGTGATGATCACCATCGGTACCGAATCCAGCATCGCGTCGGCAATCCCGGTGACCAGGTTGGACGCACCCGGGCCGGAGGTGGCCACGCATACACCGACGCGCCCGCTGGCACGCGCATACCCGTTGGCGGCGAAGGCCGCGCCCTGTTCATGGCGTACCAGGACGTGTTTCAGCTCCGGCGCACCATGCAGGGCGTCGTAGAAGGGCATGATCGTGCCGCCGGGATACCCGAACAGCGTGTCCACACCTTCCGAGACCAGGGCTTGCGCCAGCCAGCGGGCGCCGTTCATCAAGCGGCCTCGGCGATCGGTGTGGGCATTGTTTTCGATGCAGCGGGTGCAGTGTCCAACCACTTCATGTTGGCGCGCAGCTTCTTGCCGATCGCCTCGATGGGATGCTCCAGGTCGGCCTGTTTCAGCGCCTTGTAATTGGCATTGCCCGCCGCGTATTCGGCGATCCACTGGCGGGCGAAGGTGCCGTCCTGGATTTCGGCAAGCACCTTTTTCATCTGTGCGCGGGTATTCGCATCGACGATGTAGTCACCGCGAGTCAGTGCACCGTATTGCGCGGTCTCACTGATGAATTCATGCATGCGGGTGATGCCGCCTTCGTAGAACAAATCCACGATCAACTTCAGTTCGTGCAGGCATTCGTAATAGGCGACTTCGGGCTGGTAGCCCGCTTCGACCAGGGTTTCCCAACCGGCCTGCACGAGTTTCGTCGCGCCGCCGCACAACACCGCTTGTTCGCCGAACAGGTCGGTCTCGGTTTCTTCCTTGAAGGTGGTCTTGATCGCGTTCTGGCGTGCGCCACCAATCCCGGCGCAATAGGTCAACGCCAGTGCTTCGGCATTGCCGCTGAGGTCCTGGTGCACCGCATAGACCGCAGGCACGCCGCGGCCGATCTCGTATTCGCGGCGCACCAGCGCGCCGGGCCCCTTGGGTGCGACCAGCACCACGTCGAGGTCCTCGCGCGGCGTGATCTGGCCGTAGTGGACATTGAACCCGTGGGCAAATAGAAGACAGGCGCCCTTGGCCATGTTCGGCTCGATGACTTCGCCATACAGCTGTGGCTGGACCATGTCCGGGGTCAGGATCGCGACGATCTGTGCATCCTTCACTGCTTCGGCGGGCGTCTTGACGGTGAAGCCGTCGGCCTTGGCCTTGATTTCGGTCGGGCCGCCCGGGCGCAGGCCCACGGTGACGTTGAAACCTGAGTCACGCAGGTTGAGCGCATGTGCGCGGCCCTGGCTGCCGTAGCCGATCACTGCGATGGTGGGTTTGCTGGAACTGCTCATGGGTGAGTCCTTGTTGGAAGTGCGCAATGGCGTTGGGGATGTCAGGCGGTTTCGGTTTCGGGAGCGTTTTTTTTTGCGATGAGTGCGGCGTGGATGCGGCGCGTGTCAGCGGCTTCGGCATCAAGCGGCCCGGGTGCGGTGACCGCGCCTTGCGAGGCCGAGCGCACGTCGCGTGCGTACTTGGCCAACACGCCGGTGGTGACCCGCGGCGCGATGCGCGCGGGCTGGCGTGCGGACAAGTCGGCGTCGACATCCAGCCGGCGCGAAGCGACATCGATCCGCACGCGGTCGCCTTCGCGCAGATACGCTAGTGGTCCGCCGCGCATGGCTTCCGGCGCGATGTGGCCGACCATGAAACCGTGGGTGGCACCGCTGAAACGGCCATCGGTGATCAGTGCGACATCGCCGCCCAGCCCTTGGCCGATCAGCGCGGCAGTGACTGCCAGCATCTCGCGCATGCCAGGGCCACCGGCCGGCCCTTCGAAGCGGATCACGATCACGTCGCCGTCTTTGATCCGGCGTGCCTGCACCGCAGCGAATGCGGCGTCCTCACTGTCGAACACGCGGGCCGGTCCTTCGAAATGTTCGATGCCATGGCCGGCAAGCTTGAGGATGCAGCCCTCGGGGGCGAGATCGCCACGAAGGATCGAATAGCCACCGCGCGGCTTAAGCGGCGCGGTGATCGGGTGGACAACGTCTTGCGTCGCTGAAACTTTGGCGGCATCGACCTCGCTGAAAAAACTATTCCCGGTGACCGTTGGAATGTCCTCGATCAAACCGGCCGTTTTCAGTTCGCGTGCCACCAGTGCGGTGCCGCCCTGGTCGAACATTTCCGCGGCTGTATAGCGGCCTGCGGGTTTCAGGTCGGCGATCACCGGCGTGCTGGCCGCGGCCTCGAATTCCTCCAGGTCGAACGCAACGCCGGCTTCATGCGCGATCGCCAGCAGGTGCAGTGCGGCATTGGTCGATCCTGCCGTCGCCGAGACTGCGCGTGCGGCATTGCGCAGTGATGTGGCGGTGACCAGTCCGCGTGGCAGTGGGCCGCCGTCGCGCAGCATGTGCATGATCCGAGCGCCGCAGGCACGCGCGGCCGCGGGTTTGTCGGCATGGATCGCGGGGATGTCGTTCGCGCCCAGCGGCGACAGTCCCAGGAAGGTCAACACCATCGCCATGGTGTTGGCGGTGAACTGACCGCCGCAGGCACCCGCGCCCGGGCAGGCATGGGTTTCGATGCGGCGTAATTCGCCATCATCGATGCGACCGGCCGAATGCGCGCCGACCGCCTCGAACACGTCCTGCACGGTCAGCGGCTTGTCGCGGCCGTCCGCAGTCTTGCAATGCCCCGGCATGATCGTGCCGCCGTAGAGAATCACCGTCGGGATGTCCATCCGTGCCGCCGCCATTGCTGCAGCGGGGATGGTCTTGTCGCAACCAACCAGCAGCACCATCGCGTCCAGGCAATGGCCGCTTACCGCTAGTTCGATGGAATCGGCGATGGTCTCGCGCGAAGCCAGCGACGCGCGCATGCCTTCGCTGCCCATCGCGATGCCGTCAGTGACTGCAATGGTGTTGAACTCGATCGGCGTGCCGCCGGATTCGATCACTCCACGTCGCACGTCCTGGGCCAGGTCGCGCAGGGTGATGTTGCACGGCGACACGTCCGACCAGGTATGCACAACGGCGACGAAGGGCTTGGCGATGGCGGCATCATTCAGGCCGGTCGCACGCAACATGGCGCGTGCGGGCGCGCGCGCTGGGCCGAGCTTGATGGCATCACTTCTCACGACTGACTTCTCACGAATGGCGTTCCTTGGTGGCGTTCCAGGAACCCATGTCGCAAAAACAAAAACCCCGCGCCTTTTCGGGCGCGGGGTCTTGGTTCTTTCGACCTGGGTATGTGTTGGTGGTGCTTACACGAACCCGACTCCTGCGCCTGAATGGCTGGTAATAATAAGTACGAGTACAAGGAGGATCGTCGCGGCTAGCGCGACGTTGATGGGCAGGAGTTGAAGCGCGCGCGGCTTCGCGGCGACCGCGTCGTTGGACGGGGTGCGTGCGGCCTGCGAGTGAATGTTGCGCTGCGTCATGGACGAAGAGAACCACGAGTCAAACGCCAATGTCAACCCCCTTGCGCAGATCCTCATGCGGCAGGCTTTGGTCAAGGCTTCGCGAATGCCTCTGCCTGCGCCCCGCGACTTGATTGATGTGCGCACTGCGGCATGACGCCGTCGCTGGTTCCGGTCTAGACTCGGGTCGCAAGCGATGGCCGGCGCATCCGGCTCTCCGACAAGCCCTGACCTGGCTTGCCTGCAGCGAGGGTCGTAGTGAAGCCGACCGATATTCGCAATCCCGACGTCTTCCATAAAGTCGTCGACTGCCAGTGGGCCTGTCCCGCACACACGCCGGTTCCCGAATACATCCGCCTGATCGCGGAAGGCAGATACGCCGATGCCTACATGGTCAATTGGGAATCTAATGTGTTCCCGGGAATCCTTGGCCGCACCTGCGACAGGCCTTGCGAGCCGGCCTGCCGGCGCGGGCGCGTGGAAGAGAACAACGGCCCCGAATCCATGCGTGAGAAGCCCGAGCCAGTCGCAATCTGCAGGCTCAAGCGCGTCGCCGCCGACCACAAGGGCGATGTGCGGGCGCGGATGCCGAAACCAGCCACTCGCCTCAACGGCAAGCGCATCGCCTGCATCGGTGCCGGCCCGGCGTCGCTGACCGTCGCCCGCGACCTCGCGCCGCTGGGCTACCACGTCACCATTTTCGAAGCCGACCGCAAGGCCGGCGGATTCATGCGCACCCAGGTGCCGCGCTTCCGATTGCCGGAACACGTGATCGACGAAGAATGCGGTTACATCCTGGACCTCGGCGTCGAGTTCGTTGGTGGCAGGCGAATCGAATCGATGAAGTCGATGCTGGCCGAAGGCTATGACGCGGTCTTCGTCGGCAGCGGTGCGCCACGCGGACGCAATCTGGAGATTCCCGGGCGCGAGGAGGCGGCGGCCAACATCCATATCGGCCTGGACTGGCTGGCGAACGTCTACTTCGAACACGTAAAAGCCGTCGGCAAGCGCGTCCTTGTGCTCGGCGGCGGCAATACCGCGATGGATTGCTGCCGCAGCGCGCGTCGGCTTGGTGGCGAAGACGTCAAGGTGCTCGTGCGCTCGGGTTTCGAGGAGATGAAGGCCAGTCCTTGGGAGAAGGAAGACGCGATGGAGGAGGGCATCCCGATCCTCGACTACCGCGTGCCGAAAACCTTCGTGCATGAAGACGGCAAGCTCACTGGCATGACGTTCGAAATCGTGCGCGCAGAGTACGACGCCAATGGCCGCCGCAAGCTGGTGCAGACCGGTGAGCCGGACGAGTTCCACGGATGCGACGAAGTGCTGATCGCGATCGGGCAGGAGAACGCGTTCCCGTGGATCGAACGCGATTGCGGTATCGAATTCGGCGAGTGGGCCATGCCGTTGGTCGACAAGGTAACCCATCAGTCGTCGCTGCCGCATGTGCTGTTCGGTGGCGATGCCGCATTCGGGCCAAAGAACATCATCTGGGCGGTGGCGCATGGTCACGCCGCCGCGATTTCGATCGACAAGCTGCTGCACGATGAAGACACCAGTGAGCGCCCGGATCCCATCGTCCGCCTGACTTCGCAAAAAATGGGTATCCACGAGTGGACCTACGACAACGATGTGTCGCCGGACGAGCGTTTCCTTGTGCCGTGGTCGAAGGAGGCCAGGAAGCTCGACAGCATCAAGGTCGAAGTCGAGCTGGGTTTTGATGCCGCCACTGCCTGGAAGGAAACCCAGCGTTGCCTCAACTGCGACGTGCAGACCGTGTTCACCCGCGACAAGTGCATCGAGTGCGACGCCTGCGTCGACATCTGCCCGACCGACTGCATCACCTTCACCGCGAATGCCGAAGAAGCCGACTTGCGCACGCATCTGACTGCGCCAGCAGTTAACACCGAGCAGGATCTCTACGTGTCCGAGCCGCTGCCAACCATGCGCGTGATGGTCAAGGACGAGGACGTCTGCCTGCATTGCAGCCTGTGCGCCGAACGCTGCCCGACCGGCGCCTGGGACATGCAGAAATTCCTGCTGCTGGAGACCCAAGCGGGTGCCCGCTGCCGCAGTAAACCGGCACGGGAGGCAGCATGAGCGAGAGTGTCGATCCATCGGGAGCCGCGGCGTTGCAGGCCGTCAACGATTTCGTCGTCAAGTTCGCCAACGTCAACGGCTCCGGCTCGGCCTCGGCCAATGAGCTGTTCGCAAAAGCCATCCTGCGCATGGGCGTGCCGGTCAGCCCGCGCAACATCTTCCCGTCCAACATCCAGGGATTGCCGACTTGGTATGAGGTGCGGGTCAGCGAGGCCGGCTGGCTGGGACGTCGCGGCGGCGTCGACTTGCTGGTGGCGATGAATCCGCAGACATGGGACGACGATGTCAGGGAGCTCGCGCCCGGTGGGTATCTGTTCTACGACAACAGCAAGCCGATGCCGAAGTCGAAGTTCCGCGATGACATCAACATCATTGGGGTGCCGCTGACGGAATTGTGCAACGCCAGCTACGACGATCCACGACAGCGTCAGCTGTTCAAGAACATCATGTATGTCGGCGCGCTGAGTGCATTGCTCGATGTCGACGTGCCGATCATCGAGACCCTGATCGGCGAGCAATACAAGAGCAAGCCCAAATTGCTGCCGCCCAACATAGATGCCTTGCACCTGGGCCGCGAGTGGATTCGCGAGCATGTGCCGCATCCGATTGGGTTGCAGGTGCGCAAGGTCGATGCGGTCGGCGACCGCATCTTCGTCGAAGGCAATGCTGCCGCCGCGCTGGGTTGCGTCTACGGTGGTGCCACCGTCTGCGCCTGGTACCCGATCACGCCATCGTCGTCGCTCGCCGAGGCGTTCCAGTCGTACTGCCAGAAATACCGCATCGACGCCGACGGCCACGCGCGCTTCGCGGTGATCCAGGCCGAGGACGAAATCGCGTCGATCGGCATCGTGGTGGGCGCTGGCTGGAATGGTGCCCGTGCGTTTACGTCGACCTCGGGCCCGGGCATCTCGCTGATGAATGAGTTCATAGGATTGGCATATTTTGCCGAGATACCGGTCACCATAATCAATGTGCAACGCGGCGGGCCGTCGACCGGCATGCCGACGCGCACCCAGCAGTCCGACGTGCTGGCCTGCGCTTATGCCTCGCACGGTGATACCAAACACGTATTGCTGTTCCCGGAAGACCCGACCGAATGCTTCGAGTTCGCGGCCGCTGCGCTTGACCTGGCTGATCGTTTGCAGACGCCAATCTTCGTGATGAGCGACCTGGACATCGGCATGAACCAGCGATTGTGTGCGCCATTCCAGTGGGATGACGCGCGCAGCTTTGATCGCGGCAAGGTGATGACCGCCGAGGATCTTGACGCGGGCAAGGAATTTGCGCGCTACAAGGATGTCGATGGCGACGGCATCCCGTACCGAACCTGGCCAGGCACACATCCTGACAAGGGCGCGTATTTCACCCGTGGGACCTCGCGCGATCCGCAGGCGAAATATTCGGAACGTGGCGAGGATTACATCTACAACATGCAGCGGTTGCTGCAGAAGTTCGATACCGCCAAGTCGCTGGTGCCGCAACCGGTCGTAGTACAGTCGGGGCAGCCCTCACCGCAAGCCGCGATTTTCTACGGCTCCACGAGCCCGGCGATGGCCGAGGCGGTCGAGCTTTTGCGCGACGAAGGCATCTTGCTGGATACCCTGCGCGTCCGTGCATTCCCCTTTCCGGACTCGATCCACGATTTCATCAAGGCGCATGAATCGGTGTTCGTGGTCGAACAGAATCGCGACGGTCAGTTGCGCAGCCTGTTGGTCAATGAGTTCGGCATCGATCCGGTGCGCCTGGTCGCGGTGCTGCATTACGACGGCACTCCGATTACCGCCCGGTTTATTGCGCGTAGCATTGTCGCGCAAGTGCAGCCAGCCCGCGAAGAGGTGGCCTGAGCCATGACCTATCTAGCCAAGCCAAAACTTCATCACCCGAGCCTCGGCTGCAATGCGCTGGGCTTCACCCGACGCGATTACGAAGGCACGGTATCGACCCTGTGCGCGGGTTGTGGCCACGATTCGATCTCGGCGGCGATCATCCAGGCCTGTTGGGAAATGGACATCGCGCCGCATCGCGTGGCGAAGCTGTCCGGGATCGGCTGCAGCTCGAAGACGCCGACCTATTTCCTCGGTCAGTCGCATGGTTTCAACACCGTGCATGGACGGATGCCGTCGGTACTGACCGGCGCCAACCTCGCCAATCGCGAGTTGATCTATCTGGGCGTGTCCGGCGACGGCGACTCGGCCTCGATCGGCATTGGTCAGTTCGTGCACTCGATCCGTCGCGCGGTGAACATGACGTATATCGTGGAGAACAACGGTGTGTATGGCCTGACAAAGGGTCAATTTTCCGCCACCGCAGACCAGGGCTCGGTGTCGAAGAAAGGCGTGGCCAACAACGACAGCCCACTTGACCTCATCACCATGGCCCTGCAGTTGGGCGCCACCTATGTCGCGCGCAGTTTCTCCGGGGACAAGCAGCAACTGGTGCCGCTGATCAAGGGTGCACTGGCGCATCGCGGCGCGGCATTCCTCGACGTGATCAGCCCTTGCGTCGCTTTCAACAATCACCCCGGCAGCACCAAGAGCTACCAGTACGTGCGTGAGCACAACGAGGCGATGAACCGGATGGACATGATCCTGCCACGAGCGGAAATCGCGGTGGAATACGCCGACGGTGAACTGCTGGAAGTCGCCCAGCATGATGGTTCGGTATTGCGCCTGCGCAAGCTCGATCAGGATTACGATCCGCGCGACCGGATCCATGCCATGAACCTGCTGCAGCAGCGGCAGGCGCAGGGGGAAGTAGTGACCGGCCTGCTGTACGTCGCCCCGGATTCGGACGACCTGCACGGTCACCTCAACACCATTGCAGGGCCGCTGAATGGGCTGGACACGGCGGAGTTGAACCCGGGGGCGGTCGTGCTCGACAGGATCAATGCGTCGTTGCGCTGAAAGTCGCTCCTACAGGCATTGTTGGCAGCCCCGGATGCACCATGTTCCAATAGCACCTGAAGCGGGGGTACCACGGGCCAAGGCTGGTGGTTGAGATAGACCCTTCGAACCTGATCCGGTTGAGACCGGCGTAGGGAAGCTTCGCGATGCGGCCTTGCCTTCGTGGCGAAGCATGCACGCGCCGCCGCTTCGTCCGTGTGATGCGAATCCTTCGCAAAAGCCCGCACGTCGATGTGCGGGGATTCAATGGGACGAATGCCATGAACGCAGTACCCTCCGAACTCATCCGCGACACCGAGCGCCTGTCCGAATCCGTGACCCGGCCGATCCCCGGTTCGCGCAAGGTCCACGTGCCCGGTTCGCGTCCTGACTTGCGGGTCGCGATGCGCGAGGTCATGCAGGCGAACACGCAGACCTTGGCCGGTGTCCAGGAAAATCCGCCGATCACGCTCTATGACACCTCCGGTCCGTATTCCGATGCGGCAGCCGACATCAACCTGACCGCCGGTCTGGCGCCGCTGCGCGCACGCTGGATCGAAGAGCGTGGCGATACCGAAGCGTTGACTGCACTGTCGTCGTCATTCGGCCGCGAGCGTGAGCACAACGCGCGGATGGATAACGTGCGCTTTCCGAACCGGACGCTGCCGCGCCGGGCGAAGGCCGGCGCCAACGTCAGCCAGATGCATTACGCGCGTCGCGGGATCGTGACCCCGGAAATGGAATATGTGGCGATTCGCGAGAACCAGCGCATCGACGCGATTCGCGATGCCACCTTACTGATGCAGCATGCGGGCCAGAGCTTCGGCGCCAACATTCAGAAATTCATCACGCCCGAATTCGTGCGCGACGAGATCGCCCGTGGTCGCGCGATTCTTCCTTGCAACATCAACCACCCGGAAAGCGAGCCGATGATCATCGGTCGCAACTTCCTGACCAAGATCAACGCGAACATCGGCAATTCCGCGGTCAGTTCCGGCATTGCCGAAGAAGTCGAGAAACTGGTCTGGGCGATCCGCTGGGGCGCCGACAACGTGATGGACCTGTCGACCGGCAAGCACATCCATGAAACCCGCGAATGGATCATCCGTAACTCGCCGGTGCCCATTGGTACTGTGCCGATCTACCAGGCGCTGGAGAAGGTCGATGGACGCGCCGAAGAACTGACCTGGGAGATCTTCCGCGACACCCTGATCGAGCAGGCCGAGCAGGGTGTGGACTATTTCACCATTCACGCCGGTGTGTTGTTGCGCTACGTGCCACTGACCGCGAAACGCGTGACAGGAATCGTCTCCCGCGGCGGTTCGATCATGGCCAAGTGGTGCCTGTCGCACCACAAGGAAAGCTTCCTCTACACACACTTCGAAGACATTTGCGAAATCATGAAGGCGTATGACGTGGCCTTCTCACTGGGCGACGGGCTGCGTCCAGGCTGCATTGCCGATGCCAACGACGCGGCGCAGTTCGGTGAGCTGGAAACGCTCGGCGAGCTGACCAAGATCGCGTGGAAGCATGACGTGCAGACCATGATCGAAGGGCCGGGCCACGTGCCGATGCAGCTGATCAAGGAGAACATGGACAAGCAGCTGGCCGAATGCGGCGAAGCGCCGTTCTATACCCTCGGCCCACTGACCACCGACATCGCGCCGGGTTACGACCACATCACCAGCGCTATCGGCGCGGCGATGATCGGCTGGTACGGCACCGCGATGCTTTGCTACGTCACCCCGAAGGAACATCTTGGGTTGCCGAACAGGCAGGACGTGCGCGACGGCATCATGGCCTACAAGATCGCCGCGCATGCTTCCGACCTGGCCAAGGGCCATCCGGGCGCGCAGGTACGCGACAACGCGCTGAGCAAGGCGCGCTTCGAGTTCCGCTGGGAGGATCAGTTCAACCTTGGCCTGGATCCCGAGAAGGCACAGGAATTCCACGACGAAACCATGCCCAAGGATGCGCACAAGAGCGCGCATTTCTGCTCGATGTGCGGGCCCAGCTTTTGCTCGATGAAGATCACCCAGGACGTGCGCGATTATGCTGCCAAGCACGGGCTCGACGAGCAGACGGCGCTGGAGGCCGGCATGGCCGAGAAGTCGGCGGAGTTCCGCGAGGCGGGTGCGGAGGTCTATCGCGAGGCTTGAATTTGGTGTCGCGGATGGAAATTTCGATGCAAGGCAATCCTGGTAACGAGGTACGCTTCGATCGGCCAGTGATCATCCTGAGCGCGCCGCGTTCGGGTTCGACATTGCTGTTCGAAACCCTGTCGTGTGCACCTGGCGTTTACACGATCGGCAACGAGAGCCATCGCGTGATCGAGGGGCATGCCGGCTTCAACCCGGAACTTCGCGGTTTTGTATCCAATCGCCTGATTGAATCGGATGCCCCCAATCAGGTGGCGGCCGAGGTGCGATCCCACTTCGCCAACGCACTGCGAGATCGACAGGGGGTTCCGCCACTGCCTGCACAGCCGGTGCGATTCCTGGAAAAAACACCGAAGAACATACTGCGCGTGCCATTCATGCGGAAAGTATTTCCGGATGCACGGTTCGTGGTGCTCTTCCGCGACCCCCGCGCAGTGCTTTCAAGCATGATGGAAGCATGGCGCTCCGGCCATTTCGTCACCTATCGCCGGCTGCCCGAATGGCAGGGCCTGCCTTGGTCGTTGCTGCTCGTGGATGGCTGGAAGCAGGTCAACGGCCGGCCGCTGGAGGAAGTGGTAGCCCATCAATGGGCGCGCGGGATGTCTGTGTTGATGGATGACCTGGACACGCTCCCGGCTTCGGAATGGATTCCCTTGCGTTACGAGGACCTGGTTGCGGACCCTCAGGAACAGATCAAGCGGCTCTGCGGGGATCTCGGCCTGGCCTGGGACCTGGTCATCCAGCAATTGCCGTTTTCAAAGGTCACGCTGACGCCGCCGGAGCCCGAAAAATGGCGACGCAACGAGGACGCCATCATGCGCGTGATGCCATTGGTCGAGCAGGTGCAAGCGCGCGCTGAGCGCATGCTGGATGCGCGTGCCCAACCCCGAGCCTGATGACCAGGGCCGCGCCGGGCTAGAATCCATGCCAGCCATTTCGCCAGCCATTTTTCCTGCTTCCCAATGAGACTGCCCGTTCCATTCATCCAGTTGCCACTTCGGTTCGATGCCAATGTGCTTGCATCGGAGATCGAGAGACTGGGCGAGGGCGTCTGGCGCGACCACCCGCAGAAATTCGCGGGTAATTCGATGTTGCCGCTGCTCGCGGTTGGTGGGGATGCAAGCAACGAAACGTTCGTGGGCGAGATGGCCCCGACGCCCGAATTGCTGCGCTGCCCCTACCTGGTCCAGGTCCTGGCCAGCTTTGGTGCAGTGCTCGGCAGGACCCGGCTGATGCGCCTGGCGGGTCAGGCCGAAGTCTCCCCGCACGTGGACTCTGACTACTACTGGGCCGAGCGGGTGCGCGTGCATGTGCCGGTCCGCACCCAGGCTGGCGTGCGTTTCGTATGTGGCGGACAGGCCATCAACATGGCCGAGGGTGAGTGCTGGATTTTCGATACCTGGCGAGAACACCAAGTCTTCAACGATGCGACCGAGCAACGCATCCACCTCGTCTCTGACACGGTGGGTGGTGCCGAATTCTGGTCGATGGTGGAGCGCGGCCGCCCGCATGATGCATCTCCGCAAGGCTGGCAGGCACGCAACGTGGCGCCTGCCTCATCCGCTGGGTTGCCGGCACTGCGTTGCGAACGCCATAACGTGCCGCGAATCATGAGTCCCTGGGAGTTGCAGCATCACCTGCACGGATTCAATGCAGACCTTGTTGCGCCTCAAACGCCAGACGCGAGGCAGATATGGATGGCAAGCAATCGCCTGACGCGTGCGTGGCGTGGTCTGTGGGCGCACTTCGGCGATTCCGGTGAAGGCAGCGGGGAATACCGCGCCGCCTTGCAGGCGTTCATCGATGATTTGCCGGAGACCGTCGTCAACCAGCGCCTGCGCAATGGGTCGTTCTGGTACCCGGCGGTGTCGGCGACGGTGCTCAAGCGAGGCGTGGGCAACTAGCCTGCCCAAACCTGGCGCAGTGCCTCAGAAGTGCGGCTTGTCCGCGTCCGGCATGGCGCTGTAGCGTTCCATCGCCTGCAGCAGGATCTGCTTGGCTTCCTCGGCGCCGCCCCAGCCTTCCAGCTTGACCCACTTGCCCTTCTCGAGATCCTTGTAGTGCTCGAAGAAGTGGCCGATGCGCTCCAGCCAGTGCGGACTGACCTGGGCGATGTCGATAACGTGCGCATACCCGCTGAAGATCTTCGGCAACGGCACCGCGATGATTTTCTCGTCACTACCGGCTTCGTCGCTCATCTTCAGCACGCCAACGGGAATGCAGCGAATCACCGAGCCCGGTACCAGCGGCAACGGCAGGATCACCAGCACGTCGGCCGGGTCGCCATCGCCACACACGGTGTGCGGCACGTAGCCGTAATTGCATGGATAGCGCATCGGGGTCGACAGGATGCGGTCGACGAAGATCGCACCGGTAGCCTTGTCGACCTCGTACTTGACCGGTTCGGCGTCCTTCGGGATTTCGATGATGACGTTGATTTCGTCCGGTGGATTGTTGCCGGTGGTGACCAGGTCCAGGCCCATATGGTTGACTCCATGATGACGCGCGGCGCATGTTGCGGCCGGCACGATGCGAAAGGGGGAGGGCGCGCATTCTACCCCCAGCCGCTGGAGCGACAACTCCAACACATGCCGGGCAAATGAAAACGGCGACCCGAGGGCCGCCGTTTTCGTGACGCGATGACCCGCGCCAATGCAAGCAGGCTTACAGCAACGGCACCATCAGCAATGCAACGATGTTGATGATCTTGATCAGCGGGTTGATCGCCGGGCCGGCGGTGTCCTTGTAGGGATCGCCGACGGTGTCGCCAGTGACCGCGGCCTTGTGCGCCTCGGAACCCTTGCCACCGCAGTGGCCGTCCTCAATGTACTTCTTGGCGTTGTCCCAGGCACCACCACCGGTGGTCATGGAAATCGCCACGAAGATGCCCGTCACAATCGTGCCGATCAGCAGGCCGCCCAGTGCTTGTGCACCCAATAACAGACCGACCACCACCGGAACCGCAACCGGCAGCAGCGACGGCACGATCATTTCCTTGATCGCCGACTTGGTCAGCATGTCCACAGCCTTGCTGTAGTCAGGCTTGCTGGTGCCTTCCATGATGCCGGGGATCTCGCGGAACTGGCGACGCACTTCCTCGACCACCGCACCCGCTGCGCGGCCGACGGCTTCCATCGCCATCGCGCCGAACAGGAACGGAATCAGGCCGCCGATCAGCAAGCCGATGATCACCATATGGTTGGAGAGGTCGAACCGCACCGCCTCATACGCCACGCCGGTGAGTGCTGCCTTGGCGGCACCGGCGGCGTCGAGGTTGTGGGTGTAGTCAGCGAACAGCACCAGTGCGGCCAGCGCGGCCGAACCGATCGCATAACCCTTGGTCACCGCCTTGGTGGTGTTGCCAACCGCGTCCAGCGGATCCGTGACAGCGCGCACTTCAGGTGGCAGCTCGGCCATCTCGGCGATGCCGCCGGCGTTGTCGGTGATCGGGCCGTAGGCGTCCAGCGCCACGATCATCCCGGCCATCGACAGCATGGCAGTGGCAGCAATCGCGATGCCGTAGAGGCCGGCCAGCGCATGCGCACCATAAATCGAGGCACATACCGCCAACACCGGCAGCGCGGTCGACTTCATCGACACGCCGAGGCCCGCAATGATGTTGGTGCCATGGCCCGTGGTCGAGGCCTGTGCGATGTGCTGCACCGGCTTGAACTGGGTACCGGTGTAGTACTCGGTGATCCAGACGATCACGCCGGTCAGCACTAGCCCAATCAGTCCGCACAGGAACAGGTTGGTCGCTGTCAGAGCGGCGGTGCCATCAGACGGGGCCAGCCCGTTCGGGAACATGTTGGCGGTGACGAACCAGAACGCCACGGCCGACAGCAGCGCCGACACGATCACGCCCTTGTACAGCGCGCCCATGATGTTGGGCTTGGCGGCGTTGACCTTGACGAAGAACGCGCCAATGATCGAGGCGATGATCGACACCGCGCCCAGTACCAGCGGATATAACACTGCGTTGCTGCCCTCGGCGAAGCTCAGCCCGCCCAGCAGCATCGTCGCGATGATCGTGACCGCGTAGGTCTCGAACAGGTCGGCAGCCATGCCGGCGCAGTCACCCACGTTGTCGCCGACGTTGTCGGCAATCACCGCCGGGTTGCGGGGGTCATCCTCGGGGATGCCAGCTTCGACCTTGCCCACCAGGTCCGCGCCGACGTCGGCACCCTTGGTGAAGATGCCGCCGCCAAGGCGCGCAAAGATCGAGATCAGCGAAGAACCAAACGCCAGCCCGACCAGTGCGTGCAACGCAGTTTCCTGCGGAACCCCCAGATGCCTGGTCAGGATCGCGAAGTAGCCGGCCACGCCCAGCAAGCCCAGCCCGACCACCAGCATGCCGGTGATGGCTCCGCCCTTGAAGGCGACATCCATTGCCTCACTGATGCCCTTGCGTGCGGCCTCGGCGGTGCGCACGTTGGCGCGGACCGAAACATTCATGCCGATGTAGCCTGCGGCGCCGGACAGCACTGCGCCGATCAGGAAGCCGATCGCGGTGTACCAGGTCAGTGCGAACCCGACCAGCACGAACAGCACCACGCCGGCGACTGCGATCGTGGTGTATTGGCGATTCAGGTAAGCGCGCGCACCTTCCTGGATGGCGCCGGCGATTTCCTGCATGCGCTCATTGCCGGCAGGTTGGCGATTGATCCAACCGGCGGCCCAAAGGCCGTACCCGATTGCGATGATGGCGCAGACAAACGCCAGAAGTAGACCGTATTGCTCCAGCATGAACCCCTCCCCGGAGTGTTCGAAGGAATGAAGAACGACGTGTGCCAACCCGCGGCAGGCAACCCCGCGACTATCGCACAGCCCGATGGCATGCGGGCATGCCGGGGTCCCAAAAAAGTACATGGATCGGCCATGAACGCGGGGTTCAGGCCGACCATGCCAGCCTGCGCCGGTCGATTTCCACACCGGAGAAGCTGATGTCGCGTTCGATCCTGCTGTGTCTTGGTCTTTGTGCTGGCCTGTTGGCGACCGCCAACGCCAACGCCTCCGACCCGAAACCGGAAATCCAGCGCCAGGTCGGGACGCCTCAGTCAGTTGGAGTGGCTCATACCCTGCGCACGATCCCGGAAGCCTGCGCCCGCCTGGAAGGCCGGTTTACCGGCGACAAGGCCAAGCCTTATGCGTTCGCCGCGGTGCCAACCAGTGCCCGTTGCCAGCCACGCGCGCGGCTGGTCGATGCGGTGGGCGCCAAGGCATCGGTGGCCAACGGTTGGCTATTGAACGATGTGATCCGGGTCCCGAGTGCCAATTGCCCTTCGCAACAGGCAGTGGTTCGGATCTGGCGCCAGGCCAGCAAGGCAGCGGCACCCAAGCTCGATGCGCAGGGCAGGGCCCGCATCTACCTCAAGGACGGACTTGAAGCGGCGCGCCAAGGCCAACTCCCCGCGATGCCCATGTTTGCTGCGGCCATGACCCTCGAGGGCCTGGCTTGCAAGTAAGGCTTGCCAGTCGTGCCGACTAGTCGGGGATTTCCACCCGTTTCAGACGGCTCCCGGCACCGGACTTGATCGTGACCTGTGCTTTTTTGCACCCAAAGTGGCGCGCCACAAGCGCCACCAGTTCTGTGTTCGCCTTGCCATCGACGGGCGGCGACTTCAGCTGTGCCAGCCAGGTGCCATCGTCCTGCTGCGTGAGCGACGCCGCGCGGCTATTGGGCTTGGCCTTGACTTGAAGGATGGGCATCGCGTGAGGATCGCATGCCCGTTATTCGCGACGGGTATGCAACAGGCGTGCAAATGAAAACGCCCGGCATGGCCGGGCGCTTTCGCAACACGATGTCGGACGCTTCGGTCAGTTGCCGACCTTCAGCTTGCCGCCCTTGCCCAGTCCGCCCTGGACTTCCTGCGGCTGGTAGTTGCGCAGCGACTGAACCATCTTGTTGTAGGCATCGGCAAACGCTAGCACCAGCACCTTGCCCTCAGGCGTATTGGTGTAACCACCCACCGCGCCAAATCCGGACAAACCGCCGCCACCCACGCCCAGGCCGAAATCGGTCTTCTTGCCCAAGCCCATGGAGGTGGCGATTTGCACACCCGAACGGTTGTCGATCATCGTCAGCACGGTTTCGGCGCGCTTGAACTTCAGGCCACCGACAACGGCACCCACTATGCCCATCCGACCACCAAATGCACCCAGAATTCCACCAACACCACCCGCGTCACTCTGCGAGAAATTGATACTGGGGTTCATGGTGAAGTCCGCTGCAACCATCTGGCCCTTGCCGAAGTTGCTGCCTTGGCGCATCTCGCCTGAATCCTGCAATGCACGCTCCTGCATCATGTTCTGCATTGCGCGGCCACGTTCAACCACCACGAAGCAGTTCGATTGCTGGATCAACATGCGGATGACTGGAACGGTCGACGGCAGGCGAAGATCGGAGGTCAGGTAGCGGTACCAATCGCCATCCTGTTCTTCTACAACGCCCACTGTGCCCAAAGGCTCATCGCAATGCTCAAGGCCGGCAGAGCCTTGGGAGTTCCCGCCGGCGGCGCTTCCACCGGGGACTGTTGCCTTGTGGCGCTGGGCCATTGCCGGCGCACACATGAGCATGCAGATGCTCGCGATCAACAAATGTTTCTTCATGACGTCCCCTGGTAAATTTCAAGATAGTTGGTTTCTAAAGAGTGATGTGGCCCTTGGGCACCCCATCGGGTGGATTCTAGCGGCAAGCCACTCACGCGTCCCAGCGTGGCAGGGTGCGGCGAATGGTTGCTTGATCCAGTACAACGTAATCCGGTAGCCCATTCCGGCCAAACGGTGGATATGCCTCGCCGGCGATGAGGGGTTGCAGGTAGCGCCGTGCCGCCGCCGTAATCCCGAACCCGTCCTTGCGAATGAAGCCGGCCGGCATGGTTTTCTCGTGGTTGGCGACCTTCGTTAGCGGTGCGGCTTCCACGCTCCAGCGATAGGGCGAATCCGACGTCCGCACGATCACCGGCATCACCGAGTTCTTGCCGGCCAGGGCGAATTCGACTGCCTTGCGGCCCACCGCCATCGCCTGTTCCAGGTCGGTCTTGCTGGCGATGTGGCGGGCCGAGCGCTGCAGGTAGTCGGGCAGGGTCCAGTGCACCTTGTGGCCGAGCACATCCTTGACCCGGCCCGCCAGGTGCGCGGCCACACCGCCGAGCTGGGTGTGCCCGAACGAGTCCTTGCCGCCGCCGGCGTCGGCGACGAAACGGCCGTCGGCATCACGAATGCCTTCGCTGGCCACCACCAAACACCAGCCGACGCGCTTCACCACCACCACCACCTGGGCCAGGAAGGCGGCCTCGTCATAGGCCCGTTCCGGGAACAGGATGATCTGCGGCGCATCGTTGCGGCCATCTCCGGCTAGCCCGGCGGCGGCGGCCAGCCAGCCGGCGTGGCGGCCCATTGCCTCGTAGACAAAGACCTTGGTCGAGGTTTCCGACATCGCCGCCACATCCAGCGCGGCTTCGCGCACGGACACCGCGGTGTATTTGGCCGCCGAACCAAAACCCGGGCAGCAGTCGGTCACCGCAAGGTCGTTGTCGATGGTCTTGGGCACGCCCACGCATGTCAGCGGGTAGTCGTATTCGGCTGCCAACTGCGACACCTTCAGCGCGGTATCGGCAGAGTCATTGCCGCCGTTGTAGAGGAACCAGCGCACGTCATGGGCGCGGAACACGTCCAGCAGGCGTTCGTACTTGGCGCGGTCGGCATCCAGCGACTTGAGCTTGAGCCGGCAACTGCCGAACGCGCCGCCGGGCGTGTGCGCCAGCGCCTTGACCTGTGCGGCGCTCATCGTAGAGGTGTCGATCAGTTCCTCACGCAGCGCGCCGAGGATGCCGTTGCGCGCCGCCAGCACGCGTACTTTCCTGGCCCGCGCGGCCTGGATCACCGCCGAGGCAGTGGCGTTGATGACGGCGGTCACGCCGCCGGACTGGGCATATAGAAGAGTGCCTTTGGGCATCTGGAAATCCTGGGTGGGGTCTGGATCGGGGGTCGGATACGGTAAGCTGGCCGCCATGCAAGGCCGGAGCCAGTGTAGCGTCGGCCGACGACATCATTCTGGAGCGATTCGATGCGATTGGTTCTGTTGGGTGCGCCCGGCTCCGGCAAGGGCACCCAGGCGGCACGGCTGAAGGAGCACCTGCAGGTGCCGCACATCTCTACCGGCGACCTGTTGCGTGCGGAAGTTGCTGCCGGCAGCAAGCTGGGGCTTGAAGCCAAGGGCGTGATGGCGCGCGGCGAGCTGGTCAGCGACGCGATCCTGCTCGGCATGCTGGAGGATCGTTTTTCGCGGTCAGACACCAGTAATGGCTTCATCCTCGACGGCTACCCGCGCAACCTGGCGCAGGCCGCCGCGCTGGACGGTTTGCTGGGCCGGATGAAGCAGTCGTTCGACTATGCGGTAAAACTGCGTGTCGCCACCGAATTGCTGGTCGAGCGCATTGCCGGCCGTGCCAAGGCCGAAGGCCGTGCCGACGACACCCCGGAATCCGTTCGCACCCGCCTGCAAATCTATAACAACCAGACTGCGCCGGTGATTGACTACTACCGCCAGCACGGCCAGCTGACCGTCGTCGATGGCGTGGGCAGCCTGGATGAAGTGTTCACCCGCATCCTGGAAGCGATTTCGAGCGGTCACGAGGTCGGTTGAGCCTGCACGCAGCGGAGCGTTTGTCTTGAAACTCCACATCCTCGGCATCGCCGGTACCTTCATGGGCGGGGTCGCTGCGCTCGCGCGCGAACTCGGTCATGCGGTTGAAGGCAGCGACCAGGCCGTGTATCCGCCGATGTCGACCCAACTGGAACAACTCGGCATCGCGTTGTCGCAGGGCTACCTGCCCGGCAATATTTCCGATGACTGCGACCAGGTCGTGATCGGCAATGCACTCTCTCGCGGCAATCCCGCGGTCGAACATGTTCTCGACCACGGCTTGGCCTACACCTCGGGCGCGCAGTGGCTGAGCGAGAAGGTGCTGCCCGGGCGCGACACGCTGGCGGTGGCCGGTACCCACGGCAAGACCACGACCACCACGATCCTTGCGTTCCTGTTGCAGGCCGCCGGTCGTGAGCCGGGTTTCCTGATCGGTGGCGTGGCTGAGGACTTCGGCATGTCCGCGCGCATCGGCAGCGGTCGCGAGTTCGTGGTCGAGGCCGACGAATACGACACCGCATTCTTCGACAAGCGCAGCAAGTTCGTGCACTACCGGCCGCTGGTCGCGATCCTCAACAACCTGGAATTCGACCACGCCGACATCTTTCCGGACGTGGCCGCGATCCAGCGCCAGTTCCACCATCTGGTGCGAACGGTGCCGGGACGTGGCCGGTTGATCGTCAACGGTGCCGACGCGTGCATCGCAGAAGTCCTGGAGATGGGCTGCTGGACGCCGGTGGAGCGTTTCGGCCTGCTCCAAGAGGGGATGGATCCGACCTTCGAATGGAGCGCACGCAAGCTGCGCGAAGATGGCAGTGCGTTCACTGTCCTGCACAAGGGCAACGAATTCGGCATCGTCGAATGGTCTTTGCTCGGCGATCACAACGTGCTCAACGGGCTGGCCGCACTGGCCGCATGCCACGCGGTGGGCGTCGATGTCGCCGCGGTCATCCCTGCGCTGATGGCGTTCCGCAGCGTGAAGCGACGCATGGAAGTGATCGGCACGCATGCCGGCATCACCATTTACGACGACTTCGCCCACCACCCGACCGCAATCGCCACCACGCTGGCGGGACTGCGCGCGAAGGTCGGGAAATCACGGATCGTGGTCGCGATCGAGCCGCGCAGCAATTCGATGCGGCTGGGTGCGCATGCCGATGCATTGGCGCCGTCGCTGGACGGGGCCGACGTGGTGGTATTCCTGCATCGCCCGGAACTGGCCTGGGATGCCGGCAAGGTGATGACCGCACTGAAGGGCGAGGGCCATGCGGTGGTTGATGTCGATATGTTGATCACGACGCTGCGCACGCTGGCGCGCGACGGCGACCGAGTGGTGTTCATGTCCAACGGCGGATTCGATGGCGCACCCCGGCGCTTTCTCGCCGCGCTGCGCGATGGCTGACCTCACCACGCTGCCCTTGTTCCCGCTGCAGGAGACGGTACTCGTGCCGGGTGCGGCACTGGACCTGCGGATCTTCGAGCGACGCTACCTCGACATGGTCAGTGAGTGCGGGCGCAGTGGCAGCGGCTTTGGCATCTGCCTGATCCTGGAGGGTAACGAGGTCGGTTTGCCCGCCACGCCGACAGCCTTCGGCACCGAGGCGGTAATCGAGGATTTCGGCACCACGCCCGAGGGTTTGTTGTCATTGCGGGTGCGCGGCCAGCGAAGATTCCACGTGCTGCGCACGCGGGTGCGCGACAGCGGCCTGGTCATTGCCGATGTGTACTTCTGCAACGAGGACGCGTCGTCGCCACGCCTGCGTCCGGAGCACGCGTTGCTCGCCGAATTGTTGCGGCGGATCCTGGAGCAGGTGGCAGGAGGAAATAGCGATCCCGAACCGTCTCTGTTCGAGGATGCGGCATGGGTCAGCTGGCGGCTGTCCGAACTGTTGCCGCTCTCGCACGCGCAGCGCCAGGGCTTGCTGCAGCTGGATGATCCGCATGCGCGCCTGCAGCAGTTGCTGGATCGCATTGCCGACGATCTGGATCAACAGGACACTGGCGACGCCTGAGTGTCAGGGCGCTGTGTCGGTGCGCACGCGGATGCGCCCATCAGCATCCTGGTGCGGGAACGTCGAGATGGCCGAACGCATATCCGCGGGCATGCCTGCTGTCGACGGCAATGGCTTCCACAGCATCAGCAGGCGCAACCGCTTGCGCGCCTGCATGGTTTCGAAGCGACCCACCCACAACGGCGTGCCATCTTCAAGACGCGCGGGTGCAGGCCATACGCGCAGAACTTCAATCTGGTCTGCGTGACCACTCTTGCGACGCAGCAACATTTCTTCCGGATGCGCATCCAGCGCGATCGGCAGCACCGGCTGGCGCGGTAGCGGGCGGGTCTCATCGAGCAGCCCAAGCACCGAAATCCAGCCTGCCTCCGGCTGCACTCGCCAGCCCTGCGCAACCAGCCGTTCCTGCAAGGGCTGCAGGGCGCCGGCGATTTCGATGTCGAAGCTGCGGGTGTCATGCAGGCCATGCACCCACCAATCCGCGGTGGCCAGCGATTCCCGCGGTGGCGGTGGTTCGAACCTGGCCAGCGTCGCATCGGCACTGCGCGGCGCATACCACACTGCGGCCAGCGCGAAGCTGCCGTAGAACGCCCATGCCAGCGGGCGCATCCAGAAGGAGCGGCTACTGTGGCGGCGGTAGGCGATGCCCAACACCAGCAGCCACGCCACGCCCAGCAAAACGCCCGCCATCACGTCACTGAGCCAATGCGCGCCGAGATACAGCCGGGCGAATGCCACCAGTGCTGTAGCCACGCCAGTCAGCAGGTAGGGCCATACCCGTTGCCGGCCCGGCAGTTCGCGCGCGATCAACACGGCGAAGAAGCCGAACACCACCGTGGTCATGGTCACCGCGATCGATGGGAATCCGAATCCGGCTACCGCAGTCGGTGGGCGCGGCATGTCGATGACAGCGTCGAGGCCTTCGGTCAGCAGCAGGCCGATCGCAATCGCGGTCAGCCAGTGTGCCGCCGCCATCCAGCGCTTTCGCCATATGAGCCATGCCAGTGCGAACGCGGAACAAGTCCCCAGCACCGGCGCACTGCCGATTGCTGCCAGCGACGCCATCAAACGGTCGGCCAGCGGGTTGCGCAAGGCGAACATCGCGGCATGCACGGTTTGGTCCAGCGCCAACGGGCCGCCCTGCATCAGCAATGATGTGGTCAGGCCAGCCCACAGCCAGGCAACTGCGAACAGGCATGCGGCCAGGATCACCAGCGACGCAGATTCCGGCCGGCGCGGATCGATCAATGCCGCGGCATAGCGGCCCAGCCGCGGATGCGCACGCGTCCACAGCAGTGCGCGCGCCAGCAGGTTGTCGGCGTGGGCGGCAAACCAGCGCCAGGTGTAGAGCACCACGGCCCATGCCAGCGCCAGCGCCGCGAAAAGGCCAAGCAGGACCAGCACGAGCTTGTCAGCGACGGCCGCCACTGCGTCGTAGGAAGCACCGAAGATCCAGCCCGGCGCGATGAAGGCCGCGCCCCACGTGATCGCGGCGAACAGGCTGGCCGGCAGATAGCGTTTCAGCGGCATGCGCAGCATCCCGGCGACGACCGGCACGAAGGGTCGCACCGGTCCCACGTAACGCGCGATCACGATGCCCTTGGTACCGTGCCGGCGGAACAGGGTCTCGCCACGCTCCAGAAGCTGTGGATAACGACGGAACGGCCATTTCCCACGCAGTCGCGGCCCCCAGCGGTGGCCGACCCAGAAGCTCAGGCCGTCGCCGAGCAGTGCGCCCAACGCCGCGCAGCTGATGGCATAGGGGCCGGAAAGGTGGCCCAGGCCAACCAGCGTGCCTACCGCGAACAGCAGCGGCAGCGCCGGCACCAGGATCCCGAGTACCACCAGCGCGTCGCAGAATGCGATCAGGAACACCACGCCACCCGCGGCCTGCGGATGTGCGCTGATCCACGCGACGATACTGTCGAACCAAGCGCTATCCATGGCCCGGATTATAGGCAGTGGCCCTTACACTGGGTTTACCTCGCATCCAAGGAACCGCGCCATGGCCAGTCTTGCCGGCAAGACCCTGTTCATCACTGGTGCTTCGCGCGGCATTGGCCTCGCGATTGCACTTCGCGCCGCGCGCGATGGCGCCAACATCGCTGTCGTCGCGAAATCCGCGGTCGCCAACCCGAAGCTGCCCGGCACCATCCATACCGCAGCCGCAGAGATCCAGGCTGCGGGCGGACGCGCGTTGCCACTCCAATGCGACATCCGCGAGGAAGAGCAGGTGCGCGCGGCGATGGCGGCGACCGTGGACGTGTTCGGCGGCATCGACATCCTGGTCAACAACGCCAGCGCGATCTGGCTGCGCGGCACGCTGGACACGCCGATGAAGCGCTTCGACCTGATGCAACAAGTCAATGCGCGCGGCAGTTTCCTGTGCGCGCAGGCCTGCCTGCCACATCTGCTGGAAGCCCCGAACCCGCACATCCTGACGCTGTGCCCGCCGCCGTCGCTGGATCCGAAATGGTGGGCGCCGCACACCGGCTACACGCTGGCGAAGATGGGCATGAGTTTCGTGACGCTGGGCCTTGCCGCCGAATTCGGCCCGCAAGGCGTGGCGGTGAATGGGTTATGGCCGCGCACGCTAATTGCCACCGATGCACTGAACATGATTCCCGGTGTCAGCCCCGGTAACGGGCGTTCGCCGGCGATCGTGGGCGATGCCGCGCATGCTGTGTTGACGCGGCCTGCTGCGGGCTCCGGCGGCGAGTTCCTCATCGACGATGAAGTGCTAGCCGCAGCTGGCATTACCGATCTGTCCGGCTATGCGGTGGATCCTTCGCAACCGTTATACCCGGATCTGTTTTTGGACTGAGCTCGTCTCGAATGACAATTAAATCGCCACCGTTCAGTTCGGAGCCAAGATGAAATATCTGCACACCATGATCCGCATCCGCGATGTCGATGCCTCGCTACGCTTCTTCTGCGAAGGCCTCGGGCTGCAGCTCAAGCGGCGCGATGACTATCCGCAAGGCAAATTCAGCCTGATCTTTCTGGCCGCGCCCGATAGTCCCGACGCGGAGATCGAACTGACCTGGAACTGGCCGGATGCGGATGGCAACACCGAGGACTACGGCAGCGCGCGCAACTTCGGCCACCTGGCATTCCGCGTCGGAAACATCTACGACACCTGCGCGCACCTGCAGGCGATGGGCTACACCATCAACCGCCCGCCGCGCGACGGGCACATGGCCTTCGTGCGCTCGCCCGACCTGATCTCGGTCGAACTGCTGCAGGAAGGCACTTTGCCGCCCGTCGAGCCGTGGGCCTCGATGCCGAACACGGGCGCGTGGTGAACGGACCAACACCGGAGACCCCAATGCAATACACGCAAGCACTATCGGACTTCGCACTCTATTTCGGCATGGGCCTGGGCTTCATGCTGCTCTACATGGTGCTTTACCTCTACGTGACGCCACATCGGGAGATCACCCTGATTCGTGGGGACAACCTGCCGGCCGCGGTGGTGCTGGCTGGCGCACTGCTGGGTTTTGCCTTACCGCTGGCTGGTGCATTGCGGATCGCCAATGGATTGCTGGATGTGGCGGCATGGGCATTCATCGCGCTTGTCGCGCAGTTGGCCGCGTATGCCGGGGTCGCGTTGCTGCTGAAGAATTTCACCAAGCGCATCAACCGCGGCGAAATGGCGGCTGCGGTATTGGCCGCGGCGATCCACATTAGCGTGGGTTTGGTGAATTCCGCCGCAATGAACTACTGACCCAGCCCGCTACCATGTCCGAAGCCCGTTCCGATTCCGCGAACCTCCTCGCCCTTGGCCGTGACTACTATTTGCCGGTCTACCGGCCGCGCGAGCTCATCCTGGAGCGCGGGCAAGGCGCGCGATTGTGGGATTCGCAAGGGCGCGACTATGTGGATTTCAGTGCCGGCATCGCCGTATGCAGCCTTGGCCATTGCGATCCAGACCTGGTCGCGACGCTGACCGCGCAGGCGAACATGCTGTGGCATACCAGTAATGTTTTTTACAGCGAGCCACCACTACGGCTTGCGCAGGAACTGGTGACGGCCTCGCGTTTCGCCGAGCGCGCGTTCCTGTGCAATTCCGGCGCCGAAGCCAACGAAGCGGCGATCAAGCTGGTGCGAAAGTGGGCCGCGGCGCAAGGGCGCGCACCTGATCGACGCGTCATCGTCACCTTCCGTGGCAGCTTCCATGGCCGGACCCTGGCCACGGTCACTGCGACCGCGCAGCCCAAATACCAGGAAGGCTACGAGCCCTTGCCGGGCGGCTTCCGTTATGTCGACTTCAACGATCTTGATGCGCTGGCTGTCGCGATGGCGACGGGCGATGTGGCCGCGGTGATGCTGGAACCTGTGCAGGGCGAAGGCGGGGTAATGCCGGCCGCGCCCGGTTTCCTGGCTGGCGTGCGCGCTTTGTGCGATACGCATGATGCGCTGCTGGTACTGGACGAAATCCAATGCGGCATGGGCCGTAGCGGCACGCTGTTCGCGCATTGGCAGGACGACGTGACACCCGACATCGTCACCCTGGCCAAGGCACTCGGCGGCGGTTTTCCGATTGGCGCGATGCTGGCCGGACCGAAGGTCGGGCAGGTCATGCAGTTCGGTGCGCATGGCACCACCTTCGGTGGCAATCCATTGGCGGCGGCAGTGGCGCGGGTTGCGCTGCGCAAACTGGCTTCGGATGACATCGCCGCGAACGTGGCCACGCAATCGCAGGCATTGCGCGATGGCGTGGCCAAAATCGACGCTTCAGTGGGATTGTTCGATCAGGTTCGTGGGCGAGGCCTGATACTCGGCGCGGTGCTCAAGCCAGTGTTTGCCGGGCGTGCCGGCGAGATCCTCGATCACGCCGCCGTAAACGGCCTGCTGTTGCTGCAGGCCGGCCCCGATGTCCTGCGCTTGGTGCCACCGTTGAATATCAGTGACGAGGAAGTCGCGGACGGATTGGCGCGATTACGTCTCGCGCTGGAGTCGTTCGCGCGCGCTGCCTGAGCTGGCTCAGTTCAGCGCCTGTGCCAGGTCTTCGATCAGGTCGTCAACGTCTTCCAGCCCCACCGAAATCCGCAACAAATTCTGCGGCGAACTGGGATTCGGACCTTCAACCGAAGCGCGATGCTCGATCAGTGATTCGCAGCCGCCCAGCGAGGTGGCATTGGTGAAGATGCGCAGCTTGCCTGCCATGGCCAGCGCGGACTCGCGCCCACCGACCAATTGGATGCTGAGCATTGCGCCGAAGTTGCGCATCTGCCGCGCCGCCACCTCATGGCCGGGATGCGATGCAATCCCCGGGTAGTTCACGCGCTCGATCGCCGGATGGTTGGCGAGGAAGTCGACGATCTTGCGTGCATTCGCGCAATGCATCGCCATCCGCGCCGACAGCGAGCGGCAGCCGCGCAAGGTCAGCCATGCGCTGAACGGGGCGAGCACTGCGCCGGTGATGTGCAGACGATGGGCGACGAGTTTGGCGAAGTCGTCGTCCCGGACGAACGCCAACGCGCCACCGAGCACATCGCTATGACCACCGAAATACTTGGTAGTCGAGTGCATGACGATATCGGCGCCATGTTCCAGCGGCCGGGTCAGCAACGGCGTGGCGAAGGTGTTGTCGCAGGCCACCAGCGCGCCATGCGCGTGCCCGATCTCGGAAAGTGCCGCAATGTCGCTGATTCGCATCAGTGGATTGGATGGCGTCTCGATCCACAACAGATCCACGCCTCCGGCGCACGCACTGCGTACGGCGTGCAGGTCGGTCATGTCTACGCGCGCCACAGTGATGCTGCGTGCGGGCAGGAATTCAGCAGCGTAGATCTGCAATCCGACGTAACAGTCGTTCGGCATCACGACCCGTGCCGGCGTTGGCAAGCTTTCAAACAAGCCACTGATGGCGGCCATTCCCGATGCAAAGGTCAGTGCTGTCCGTGCACCTTCGAGTGCGGCGATTGCCTCACGCAAGCGATCGTTGGTCGGATTGCCCTCGCGCTGGTATTCGTAACCGTTCAATCGCTCGCCATCTGCGCCGTGGCGAAACGTGGTGGCCAGCTGGATCGGTGGCGCCACTGCGCCCGTTGCAGGATCGACTTCGTTGCCGATGTGCACGGCGACTGTGCCGGGACGGAGATTGTGGGGCGTATTCATTCTTTGGCTTCCGGTAGGCTGCGCCCGCATTTACGGCAATGCCAGGCGTCGGATTCATGGTCGATCAACCCGCACTCGCTACATCGCACGCTGTGGCGCTTTGGCTGCAGGCTTCGAGCCAGCTCGGCGGTGTAGATACCGGTCGGCACTGCGATAATGCTGTAACCGATGATGATGAGCACGGATGTTATGAAACGCCCCAGCGCCGTGCCAGGGGCGATGTCGCCGAAGCCCACTGTCGCCATGGTCACCACTGCCCAGTACATACCAGTGGGGATACTGGTATAGCCGTGTTCCGGTCCTTCGATGACGTACATCAGCGCGCCGAATACTACGGTAATCGTCAGCAAGGTAGCCACGAACACCAGGATTTTGCGGCGTGCGCGCAGCAATGCCTGCACCAGTACACCGGCTTCGCTGGAGTATTCGGCGAGTTTCAGGATGCGGAAGATGCGCAGCATGCGCAGGATCCGCACCACCGCCAGCGAGGCGCTGGCCGGGAACAGCAACGACAGGAACGTCGGCACGATAGCGAACAGATCGATGATGCCGTAGAAGCTGGTGATATAGCGTAGCGGGCGCTTGACGACCCACAAGCGCACGGCGTACTCGACCGTGAACAGCAAAGTGAAGAACCACTCAGCCAGATAGAGCTGCGAATGCCACCGAAGCTTGATGAATTCCACGCTGTCCAGCATCACTACGACGACACTAGCGATGATCGCAACGATCAGCCACAGGTCGAAATTGCGTTCATCCGCCTTGTCATGATGGAAGATCCGCAGGTACCAGCGATAGCGCGCACCGGATGTGGTTGCCGGCTCGTGGTTACGTTCCAGCAATGGGCGTTCTTCCCCGGCTGGCGCATCCGGATCTTGGCGTCCGTGCGTCTCAGACATGCCGCGTCACAAAGTCGCGAATGACGTGCGTGCCGCTTCGATCGTCTGCGCGATCACGTCGTCGTCGTGCGCGCTGGACATGAACCCGGCCTCGAATGCAGAAGGCCCCAGATATACGCCACGTTCCAGCATCGCGTGGAAGAAGCGGTTGAATGCGGCGCTGTCGCAAGCCATCGCCTGTGCGTAGGTGTCGACGGTCTCATTGCTGAAGAACATGCCGAACATGCCGCCAATTCGCTGCGTGGTGAAGGCGATGCCCGCATCATGCGCCGCGGCTTCGAGCCCATCGCACAATGCGTGCGTGCGGCGTTCCAGATCCTCGTAAAAGCCCGGTACCTGGATGAGATCGAGCATGGCCAGGCCAGCGGCCATCGCCACCGGGTTGCCGCTCAGCGTGCCGGCCTGGTAGATCGGCCCCGTGGGTGCGATCTGCCGCATCAACTCGGCGCGGCCGCCGTAGGCACCCACTGGCATGCCGCCGCCGATGATCTTGCCGAACGTGCTCAGGTCCGGCTTCACCCCGTAACGTGCTTGGGCGCCACCGAGCGCGACGCGGAAACCGGTCATCACTTCGTCGAAGATCAGCAGCGCGGCATGCGCCGAGCACAGCGCGCGCAAATGCTGCAGGAAGCCATTGCGCGGCGGCAGGCAGTTGGCATTGCCGACCACGGGCTCGACGATCAGGCAAGCGATGTCGCTTCCGCATTCGTCAAACAGCGCAGTCGTCGCATCGAAATCGTTGTAGGTCAGCGTGAGCGTCAGGTCCGCTAGCGCCTTGGGCACGCCGGGCGAAGTCGGTACGCCGAGCGTCAGCGCGCCGCTGCCGGCCTTTACCAGGAAGCTGTCGCCATGACCGTGGTAGCAGCCTTCGAATTTCACGATGCGGCTGCGACCAGTGGCGCCGCGGGCCAAGCGAATGGCTGACAACGTGGCCTCGGTGCCGGAATTGACCATCCGCACCATCTCGCAGCTAGGTACCAGCCGCTTGATGGTCTCGGCCATGGTGACTTCCAGCGGGTTCGGCACACCAAACGACAGGCCATCGCGCGCGGTGCGGATGACGGCGTCGAGTACTTGCGGATGGTTGTGGCCAACGATCATCGGACCCCATGAACCCACGTAGTCGATGTAGCGGTTGCCATCGACATCGAACAGATACGGGCCGTCGGCGCGCTGTACGAAAAAGGGCTCCCCGCCTACCGACTTGAAGGCGCGCACCGGTGAATTGACGCCGCCGGGCATCAATGCCTGGGCGCGGGTGAACAGGTCGTGGGAGCGGTCATGATTCATGTGTGGGGTCTTCTGTTGGGTCTTCGAAGCAGGAAAGGTAGGAACGGGCAGCAGCAACGGGATCGGGCGCATCGAACACGCCGCTGATCGCCGCGACCAGGTTGGCACCCGCCGCAATGACTGACCTCGCATTGTCAGGGGTGATGCCGCCAATCGCCACCCGTGGTACCTGCAAGTACGTGCTGGCACGCAGCAGGTCGAGGCTGGCGCGTCGCGCAGCTGATTTGGTCGACGAAGGGAAAAACGCGCCGAAGGCGACATAGTCCGCGCCTGCTGAAACAGCAGCGCGCGCGCGCGCAAGGTCGTCGTAGCAGGACGCGCCGATGATCGCAGTGTCGCCCAGCAGGCGTCGCGCATCCGCTATGGCGCCATCGTGCTCGCCCAGGTGAACGCCATCGGCGCCGAGTGCATGTGCGAGGTTTGCATCGTCGTTGACAATAAATTTGACGCCGGCTGCGGCACACGCATCACGCAAACGTGAGCCTGCATCCAGCAAACTGGCGGCATCCATCACCTTGCTGCGCAACTGCAGGCAGGACGCATGCGGCAGCAGCGGCTTGGTGCGTTCGAACAGGCGCAGCGGATCGCGATCATCCGGCGTGATCAGGTACAGGCCACGCTGCAACCGCTGCGCACGCATCGTGGCTTCAGCTGCCGGGCGCGTATGGGACAATGGCGGCTCGTCCACCAACGCTGCACCCATGATGTCCGATCCCGCCGCTCCCGCCATCGCCTACCGCACCTGGATGTGCGTGGTTTGCGGTTTCATCTATGACGAAGCACTGGGCTTGCCCGAAGACGGCATCGAGCCCGGCACGCGCTGGGAAGACGTGCCCGATACCTGGACCTGCCCCGACTGCGGCGTAAGCAAGGACGATTTCGAGCTGATGGGCTGACGCTTGTTGCGTGTGCATCACTTGACTTCGGGGATGCCGGGACCGAACGTCATCTGCGCGCCGTTTTCCAGCTTGAGTTGCGCCGCTTCTCCGGCATTGAGCTCCAGCACGTAGCGTGCGGGTGCGTCGCTCGGATAGGGCGGGCAGGAATCGCCTAGCGAACATGGCGGGACGTCGCGTTGTTGCGACACCAGTTTACGGGTGTCGTCGAAGTAGAGGATATCGAGCGCGATCTTGGTGTTCTTCATCCAGTACGCCTGCGGCTCCTGGCGATCATGGATGAACAGCATGCCGCGGTCGGCCTCCATCGTATCCCTGAACATCAGGCCGCGCGCCCGCTCGGCATCATCGTCGGCGATTTCAATGGTGTAGCGATGTCCGCCCAGTTCCACCCATGGGCTGTGCGCGCTGGCACAGGCGGAGAGTGAGCAGATCACAAGCAGCAGCAGGATGGGTTTTCGCATGGGAAGACTCCTCGGGGACGGCGCACCATCGCGCGCAGCACGGATCGCGTCAAGGCACAAGACTTCCGCCAGTTGGATTGCTCGTGCATCATTCGCGCCCTGCCCAGCAACGGCCCAGCCGGAACCTGCAGCAGGCCGAAAATTCTTCAAGTTGAAGTATTGACGGAAGGCAAAAAGCTTGTATGATGTGCGGCTCGCTTGAGCAGAAGTG
>NZ_JAQSDO010000011.1 GCF_029945965.1 Thermomonas sp. | reverse complement strand
CGATCCAAAAGCGCCTGCACCCTATAAAGCCGCGCTTCGCTCGCTTCAGATCGAACTCGTCACGGTTCAAAGGCACGTCATCAAGCACGGTCACAAGGTGCTCGTGATATTCGAGGGCCGCGATGCGGGCGGAAAAGACGGTACGATCAAACGCATCGTCCAGCATCTCAGCCCACGCGAGACGCGTGTCGTTGCGCTCGGCAAGCCGTCCGAACGGGATCTCGCCTCCTGGTACTTCCAGCGCTACGTGCACCATCTTCCCGCGGCGCAGGAAATCGCACTGTTCAATCGCAGCTGGTACAATCGCGCAGGCGTCGAGCGCGTGATGGGATTCTGCACCGACAGTGAGTACGAGAATTTCCTGCAAGGAGTGCTGCCGTTCGAACACATGCTAATTGCCGATGGAGTTCAAATCCTGAAGTACTATTTGGACATCGGTAAAGAAGAGCAGAAGAAGCGGCTTCGGGAGCGTCGAGACGATCCGTTAAAGCAATGGAAGACAAGTCCGATCGACGAGGTCGCGGTAAAGCACTGGGCGCAGTACTCCGAGGCCCGCGACCAGATGCTCATGAGAACGTCGAGCCCTATCTCACCCTGGATCGTCGTTCGTGCCGACGACAAGCGCATCACCCGTCTCAATGTAATACGCGACCTTATCGCCCGCCTCGCATGCCCGGAGACTAACAAACATCTCGCTGTGGCCGATCCCAGTATCGTTTTCACTTATGACGAAGCCCGCGCCAAGGCCGGGTTGCTTGCAGCGGAATGAACATGGAAGGCACAGGAGAATCATCATGAGCGTGAAGACGATCATATCGATGACGGCCATCGTTGCCGGATCAGGCTTGTTTCTCGCCGGAACGGCGATGGCACAAACGACTGCGGCCCCAGCGTCGCAAGACGGCGTCAGCCAGCACCACAAGGCGCTGTATCAGCTCATGAAAGATATGAACCAGGAAATGGGCACGATGACCGAGCAGATGGGGCGCAGCGACCTTACTCCCGAGCAGCGCACGCAAATGGCCAAGCGCATGGAGGCCATGTCGTCGATGATGCATCGTATGTCAGGGTTCGAAGCTATGCCGGCAATGATGGCCGCCGATCAGAAGGGCCAGATGGAACAAATGCGCAAGCATATGGACGAGATGATGCGCGATTCAAAGATGATGCCGGGATCCAAATAACAGGCGGAAACGCTACCGGCAATGGCATGGCGGCGAATGAAACCTCACTTGCCGCCGACTTCGGCTCGCCGGTAAGACTCCTTGGAAGGTCGGCAATGCCGCAGGACATAACCCAGGACGGCGACCGCGACTTAGTCCTCAACAGAGAGTGCTTTTGCATCACGCTGGACAGCGCCGGCCTGCAGGCCGCGATTCGGGCCGAGGCGCAGGACCCGGACCTCGCCGCCGCATTGCTCGAAGCGCGGCCTCACCTTTTTGCCAGCGCGCCCGTGTTTCTCTCAAGTCACGATCTAGCGGCCATGCTCGACGTCGTTGACGCGATCGAGGCGGCAGCCAAGGCCCCGGCCTATCAGGAAGCTGTTCTGGCCTGGGCGCCTGCGATCGCCGGCTATGACTTCGGTCCGCGCGGGGTCTTCATGGGCTACGACTTCCATCTGGGCGGGGACGGACCGAAACTCATCGAGGTGAACACCAACGCCGGCGGTGCCTTCTTGAACGCCTTTCTCGCGCGGGCTCAGAGCGCCTGCTGTCGCGAAGCCAAGGACGCAACGCGGGCAGCCCTGCTTGGCGAATTCGAGCCCGCCGTATGGCAAATGTTTCTCGCCGAGTGGGCGTTGCAGGGTCGCTCCGGCCAGCCGCGGACGATCGCCATCGTCGATGACCGGCCGCAGGAACAATACCTGTTCCCCGAGTTCCTGCTGGCGCAACGCTTCCTCGAACGACAGGGCCTGAAGGCATGGATCGTCGATCCCGCTCAACTCCAGTTTGCCGAAGGCCAGTTGCGGTACCTGGGAGAGACCGTCGATCTCGTCTACAATCGGCTGGTCGATTTCTCCCTCGGGGCCGGCGGGCACGAAGCCTTGCGTGAGGCCTATCTTGCGGGCGCCGTAACCGTCACGCCCAACCCCCGCAATCACGCGCTGTTTGCCGACAAGCGGAACATGAGCCTGCTGTCAGACGCGGATGCAACGGGCAGCTGGGGGATATCGCCACGTCATCGGCAAAGCCTCTCGGCCGTGCCGCGAACCATGATGGTCGGGATAGAAAACGCAGAGATGCTGTGGTCCGAGCGCAATCACCTCTTCTTCAAACCGGCTGGCGGCCACGGGGGCAAGGCGGTCTATCGCGGCGACAAGATGACCCGCCGCGTCTGGACCGAAGTACAGCAAGGCGGCTATATCGCCCAGGAATTGGCCATCCCGACCGAACGTCGAATCAAGATCGATGGTGCAATCCATTCGTTGAAACTGGATGTGCGTCTCTACGCCTACAACGGGTTGCCGCTTCTAACCGCGGCGCGCGTCTATCAGGGACAGACGACGAACTTTAGAACACCCGGCGGCGGCTTTGCGCCAGTTTTCATTGTCTGACTGGACCCACATGTGCGCATGGCGCGTTCGCATATCGGTGCAATCTCTACAACTTGGGGCGAAACGACGATGATGAGCGGTGGCGAAAGATGGGTTGGGGAATTGGCGGGTTCGGGTGAGTTGGCATTCTCCTAGTCTGTCTTCTCGTTGTAGGCATCGCCTATGTTGCGCTCCGCGGCCGAAATTGACGATCGCTGGGCACACAGACCTAAGCGCGCTGCCTGGAACAAATTCGCCGATAGCGCGTTGCGATAGTGGGAGAATCTGCACGAATTGTTTTTGAGCGAGGGCAACGATGATGAACCATTTCGACGGATGGGGATGGGGAATGCAGGCTGGCGCCAAGCCAGCGACGGCGCCCGAGCGTCTCGCCCGCTACGAGAAGACGCTGGTTGCCCGGCTCGAGATCGTTCGCGTCCTGAAGGGCGCCGTCGAACCGCTCTACACGTCGCTCAGCGACGAGCAGAAGAAGACTGCCGACGAGCTGCTGATGGGTCCGATGGGGATCATGTGATTCCTGAGGTAGCCCGACCCACGGGAACCATCAGATGAACAACAGCGCCGACGTCCCTTGGTGGCGAACGAAGTCCGCGATCGCCCTGGTAGGCTTTGCCATGGTCGCCGGGTTCTTCCTGCTGAGCGAGCATCGCGCGCATGTATTCGGCGTCCTGCCGTTCCTGCTGATCCTCGCCTGCCCGTTGATGCACCTATTCCACGGGCATGGCGGGCATCGTGGACATGGCAAGCACGATCGCCCCGGCGACCACAGTCCGGAGGAAAAGCGATGACGCACGAGGCGCTGCCCGCCTACGGCCTGTGGACGCTCGTCGTCCTGAACAGCCTCGTGTTCATCATCTTCGCTTTCAGCTTCACCAAACCGGACACGCCGCGCGACTGGCGCTCCTTCGGTGCTTTTTCCGGCTTCATCGTCGCCTTGTTCGCCGAGATGTACGGTGTGCCGGTTACGATCTACCTGCTGTCGGGCTGGCTTGAGAGCCGCTATCCGGGGCTCGATCCGCTCTCGCACGATGCCGGGCACCTGCGGTGGACGATTTTCGGCATGAAAGGAGATCCGCATCTCGGTGCCCTGCACATCGCCAGCAACGTCCTGATCGCCGGCGGGTTCATCCTGCTGGGCGCCGCCTGGCCGGTCCTGCATGCGGCACGGCGCGAGCATCGGCTGGCAACCAGCGGCATCTATGCCCGCGTCCGGCATCCGCAATACATCGGCTTCATCGCGATCATGCTCGGATTCCTGCTTCAATGGCCGACCTTCCTGACGCTCGCGATGTTTCCCATCCTGGTCGCCATGTATGTGCGACTCGCACATGCGGAGGAGCAGGACGTCCGGCGCGCATTCGGCGACACCTATGACCGCTATGTAGCCCGCACGCCGCGCTGGATTCCGAGACTGCTCGTTGCTGCCGCCACCGACTCCCGCCACCAATGAAGTAGGGGTACTCGATCATGACCATCCGATATTGTTTGGCGCTGGTATTTGCGGCCGTCGCCCTGGCGGGTTGCGGACCCATGTCATCGGGATCCGTGAAGGATCTCAACATCCGCGACTGGGTCGGACACA
>NZ_JAQSDO010000010.1 GCF_029945965.1 Thermomonas sp. | reverse complement strand
CCGAAGTGTTGTTCGGCATCACCGTCGTTACGGAGCATTGGTACGACGACGGCGATCTGCGCGCCCAGGTCCGCCGCATGATCCGGCGCGGACAAACGCTCATGGATGGTGGATACCACCGCCTACTCTAACTCGGCAAGTGTGCACAGGGACGTTCACGCGGCGACGCAAAACGTCCCTGCACAGAACGCCTGACTTTCCGGAGACTGCTTCCATCCGGCGGCGATTGCTTCGTCGGCGATCTTGACCGATGGAGGCCCATGCCCTGAGACCCGAACCGCTACCGCAACACTACGTACCCGCAGCCACACCCACCGCCCCCCAGCAGCCAGCGCGTTACCTGACCAACGACGAAGCCGCCGCGTTCCTGCGGCTGTCGCCGCGCACGCTGGAAAAGCAGCGCGTCATCGGCGGCGGGCCGCGCTTCCGCAAGTTTGGTCGGCGCGTGATGTACGCCGTCGTCGACCTCGAAACCTGGGCCGATGCGCGCAGCTTTGAGATGACGTCCGACCCCGAATACGCCGCTCGCCATTCTGGCGCGCGCTGATCGGCGATGGACACCGTCACCAATGGCCATCGGGCACGACCCGCAGCGCGAGCAGCTCGAACTGTTCCATGCCTTCTCCGGCGAGCTGCCAGCGCGCGATGCACAAGACCTGATGGCCTACCCGTTCTTTTCGCTGGCCAAGAGCAAGCGCACGGTGCCGATCGACTTCCGCACCAGCAGCGTGACCGTGCGTGTCGAAGGCACGGCCGAACATGGCCTGGCGACGATATGGGATGCCGACATCCTGATCTGGGCAGCCAGCCAGATCGTCGAAGCGCGCGATGCGGGGATGCGTTCGTCGCGGCTCATGGCGGCCACACCCTACGAAATACTGCGCTTCATCGGTCGCGGCACGTCGCTGCGCGACTACCAGCGCCTCAAGGCGGCGCTGGATCGCTTGCAGTCCACCAGCATCGCCACATCCATTCGCCAACCCAATGCGCGGCGCCTGCATCGCTTCTCGTGGATCAACGAATGGAAGGAACGTGCGGACGGCCAAGGCCGGCCGCTGGGCATCGAGCTGATCCTGCCGGACTGGTTCTATGCCGGAGTGTTCGAAGAAAGCCTGGTGCTGACTATCGACGCCAACTACTTCCGCCTGACCGGCGGTATCGAGCGCTGGCTGTACCGCCTGGTACGCAAGCACGGTGGCTGGCAACGCGAAGGCTGGCGCTTCGATTTCCCGCACCTGCACCGCAAGTCTGGGAGTATGGCGCGCTTCACCGACTTCGCCTACGACCTGCGTTGCATCGTAGCCCGGCAACCCTTGCCGGGCTACACGCTCGCCGTCCTGCGGCCCAGGCACGGGCCGGAGGTGCTGACCTTCCGCGCCGTGCCGTCCACGGCACCGTTGCGGCCCGGCGGCAGCTTCAGTGCCAGCGCAATACCTGTGGACAAACGGTGAATACGCTCGTGCTATCGGGAGTGGAAATCCTCGTGCTATCAGGCGCAGGCCTGTCGTGCTATCAGGCGCAGGAATCGGCTGCAAAGCCTTGTGCGGCGCGGGTTTCTGCGCTGTCTAACTTAAGTTCTAACTTTGAATCTATAAAACTAACGATAAGAAGCACCCTCGCGCTGTGGATAAACCAGCTCGATGCGAGGCACGCGCCATGATCATTGCGCTGCTCAACCAGAAAGGCGGAGTCGGCAAGACGACGCTTGCCACCCACATCGCCGGTGAGCTGGCGATGCAAGGCAGCGCAGTGATCCTGATCGATGCCGATCCCCAAGGTTCGGCACTCGATTGGACGCAGCGGCGCAGCCAGAACAGTTTGCCCAGGTTGTTCGGTGCGGTCGGTCTGGCCAGGGAAACGCTGCATCAGGAAGCATCAGATCTCGCCAAGCGCTGCGATCACATCGTGATCGATGGTCCGCCCCGGATCGCCGCCCTCGCGCGCTCCGCGCTGCTCGCGGCGGACCTGGTACTGATTCCCGTGCAACCCAGTCCCTACGACGTGTGGGCCAGCGCCGAGATGGTGTCGCTGATCCGCGAAGCGCAAGTGTTCCGGCCGACGCTGCGCGCGGCCTTCGTCATCAACCGGCGTATCAGCACCACGGTGATCGGGCGCGAGGCACGCGGTGCGCTCGCCGATCAACCGCTGCCCTCGCTACTGTCGGAGGTTCGGCAACGCATCGTTTTCGCCGACAGCGTGGCCGGCGGCCGACTCGCCCGCGAACTCGACGCAAACAGCATCGCTGCACGCGAGATCGCAGCACTCGCCGATGAAGTGTTGAGGATGGCGCGATGAAGAACAACAAACGGGTTGCCATTGGTGCGCGTCCGCCTGCCAACCCGCATGCCGATGCATGGGTGCGCCACGGTGATGGCGCGGACATCGGAAAAACCGATCTCTATAGCGCCCGGCTGACCATCGACGTGACCCCGGCGCTGCGCGCCCGCATCAAGATTGAAGCCTTCACACGCGGCATCACGGTCGCCGAGATGCTGCGTGCGCTGCTGGAACATGAATTCCCGGAGAAGCCGCAATGAACGCAGTCCAACAGACCGCTAGTGAGAGCTTGTCCACACCACATCCCGTGCTATCGAGCGTCACGAACAACACGCCGCTGACGCGCGTTTCGCTGGCGTTCGTCGAACGTCGGATCAACCTCTACCTGCGCTTCGGTCATCCGGTGCGCGAGCTGCGCCTGGACCGCTGGCGGCGCAGCGCGATCTTCACACCAGCGGCTGTGTTCTGCCGCGTGCGATGGGAGTCAAACGACTACGGTACGACGCGCTGGCAGCTCATGGTGCTGCAAGCCGGTACGCCACTCAATGCGGTGCAGCGCATTGCCGGCATCCAGCCGGGCGCGCGCCTGGTGCTGTGCGCAGAGGGTGAGCGGCAGGTGCAGTCGGTCTTGCCACAGATCGACGCCATAGAAGCAATGGGCATCGATCCGGTAGCGGTGTCGCCCGCGTACTGGCGCACGTTGAGCAACCGGCTTTCCGCCCGCATGCCGCTGCCGGCTTATACAGTCGAACGGCATGCCGCTTACCTCGCAGGCGGGGTGCTGCGATGAGCGCCCGTCGCGTTGCAGTCGCGCTGCTCACCAGCCTCGGCATCGCTGCGCTTGCCTGGCCGTCGCTGCATAGCTCGGTGGCGCGCATCGTCTACAACCCCAGCGACAGCGTGCCGCCTGGCTGGTATCGCATCGGCCCGCCTGAATCGCTGCGAGTCGGCAGCATCGTGCTCGCCCGGCTTCCGGCAGACACCGCCGCGCTGGCTGCGCAGCGTGGCTACCTGCCTGAGCACATCCCGCTGCTCAAGCGCATCGGCGCGATTTCACCACAGCAGGTGTGCATCGAAAAGCACATTGTTCGCATCGACGGCATGGCGGTAACCAGCGTCCATGCAACTGATGGCCGTGGCCGTCCACTGTCGGCATGGCAACAATGCCGGCGGCTTCACGATGGTGAGCTGTTCCTGCTCAGTGCGAGCAATCCGGCATCGTTTGACAGCCGGTACTTCGGTCCCATAGCTGTCTCCGCCGTGATCGGCAGCGCGCAGCCTTTATGGACGTGGGGCACGCCATGAACGTGCAGCGCTGCATACCGTTCTTCTTGCAGTCTCGCTGCACATCGTTTGCACCACGGCCTGCGGCTGCGGTGCGTCACCCGTGCAGACAATCGCAGCCTGACCGTCGGAGCCGGTCGCGTCAGCGATCGGGAAAGGCGGAGGGCAAGATAAAAGGGGCGGCACGTACCTTGCCGCAATGTCAGTCTGCACGTGGGTTGGGCACGGCACGACGGCTTACAGCCGGCGTGCCGTCGTGGAGCGCAAAGCCGGATGGGTTCAAGGTTTCCCGCGTGCCATCTTTGATGCGGTATGCCAACCTACGATGGAGCTTGTGCCATGGCCTCGCGTGACGAGGATCGCTTGCGCATCAAGCCGGGGGCACCTAAACGCCCGGATGGATCGCAAAGCGGCCAGCGCGCGCAGCGCTTTGTCTCGCAAGTCCTGAAGCAGGTCTCGAAGGCCGGTGCGAAGACCTCGGGTGCGCGCGATGCGCGTCCCGCATCGACCTTCGGACGGGGCCGCGTGGCCTCTCGCCTAGCGGGCCGCACGCTTCAAACCGACGCGCGACGCGTGATCATCAAGTCTCGTTTTGTGGTGCTGAAGAAGGCTGGCGCGAATGCCGTATCGACGCACCTGCGCTACATCGAGCGCGATGGCGTGACGCGTGATGGACAGCGTGGCCAAGCCTATGGAGCGGAGACCGACTCCGCTGACCTGAAGGCCTTTGAGGAGCGCGGCAAGGGTGACCGCCACCAGTTCCGTTTCATCGTCTCGGTGGAGGATGCCGAGGAGCTGGAAGACCTGCGCGGTTACACGCGCGAGTTCATGCAGCGCATGAGCACCGACCTGGAAACCCGGCTGGACTGGGTGGCTGTCGATCACTGGGATACGGACAACCCGCACACGCACATCGTGCTGCGCGGGCGCGCCGGGGATGGTAGAGGAAAGGGTCAAGACCTGGTGATTGCGCCGGACTATATGGCGCACGGCATGCGCATGCGCGCCAGCGAACTGGCAACCGAATGGCTGGGGCCGCGCACCGAACTGGATATTCGGCAAGGGCAGCTACGGGAAGTCGAGCAGGAGCGGCTGACGAGCCTGGACCGGACGCTGTTGCGGCAGGCCAGTGCGGATATCGTGGACCTGACCCAGCAGCCTAACGACCGGCAGCGCCAAACCGTTCTGCGCGCCCGGTTGCAGCGGCTGGAGGCGATGGAGCTGGCCGGGCGCATCGACGCGAACCACTGGCGGCTTTCTCCGCGCATGCAACAGACTTTGACCACCATGGGCGAGCGCGGCGACATCCTGCGCACGATGCAACGGGCCATGAGCGGCGCGCGGCGCGAGTTCGTCGTGTTCGTACCGGCCGAAAACGCAGGGCACGTTGTCGTCCGGGTGGCCGCCAAAGGCATGGCGGACGAATTGCCTGACCGCGGCT
>NZ_JAQSDO010000009.1 GCF_029945965.1 Thermomonas sp. | reverse complement strand
TGGCCGAACATCGCCAGCGAGGTCACGATTGCCGTCAGCGGCAGCGTCCACCAGAAGCGGCGGCTGAAATCGGCCAGCTCGGGGTTGTCGTCATCGTCCAGAGTTGGCATGAGTGGTTCCAGCGACATGCCGCAGATCGGGCAACTGCCCGGGTGGTCCAGCCTAATCTCCGGGTGCATTGGGCAGGTGTAGATCACACCGGAACCGACTTCTGTTTCGGACGCGGGAACTGCGGGATGCCCGGCTGTGCCTGCGCCTTGCAGGTACATGGCCGGGTCACCGGAAAATTTCCCCTTGCAACCGACGCTGCAAAAGTAGTAGGGCTTGCCCTCGTTTTCTAGGTGATGGGGAGAGGCCGGCGTCACCGTCATGCCACAAACGGGGTCCTTCAATGCCAAGGCGTCTGGCGAGGGAGCGGTGTGTTTGTGGTTCTCCGTGTTTCCGTCGTTGAGAACTTTCATCTGAGATCCTTTAATTGCAAACCGATTGGGTCTGTTGCATTGCCCCTGCTCCAACCTTAGTAGGTGGCCGCGAACCCTTTGCCGAGAGAGACGGCCCTCGTGATAGCCGATGTGAAGGTTTGGTGCAAGCGAAGTGTGGTTCCAATTTCCAAGAATGGTCTCCGCGAGCGCGGGCTGATCATCAGCGAAGCTAAAGCGCCCGCCTTGCTGGATACAAAAGGCGAACTGGTCTGGGGCCGACGCGGATTCAGGGTGCGCAATTGAATAAAGTCCAGACTCCTATTCACTCCAGGGACGGCGGGATCAGCTACGGCCCAATTGCCGGTTTATTGGCCATTTTCAGCCGCGCGGTAGCCGAATGCTATCGGACAACACGATGCCCTCCGTAGGATGTCCCCCACAACATTACTCCATGTAGTACCGACTACAACCAGCCGTTTCGAAATCCCGCTCGCCGCAGTCCTTCAACAATGTAGGGGCAGCCGCGCATCAGCCGCCACAGCATGTCGGAGCGGTGGTTCTCGCACATGAGAACGACCGGCCCAAGGTTGATGCCGAAGTGATACGAGGATGCCCAGCCCACTTGGCCGTCGCTGGCAGCCTTGTCCGGGAAACTCAGGTTGAAACTGCACTTGAAGCAATACTCGCCAATTGTCTGCGGATACACGTCCAGAAAGTGTTGCAGCGTCGGCAGCACAATTTCGGGTGCGAACGGTAACGATGCGGCCACGGCCCAGGGCGCGACGGTTCCGTCGTCCGGGCCGTACGGCACGCCTCGGGCCACATAGTCGAAGAAGGAGCGTTCGATGCCGTCTATCCGGCGAGTCGTCCAGCCAGGACCATCGCTGGCAGTCAGCCCCCAGAAATTTTCACCATAACCCGCAAACCCGAGCGGATTGCGGATCGCGTACTCGCGTTGCACATAGGTCGCGCGGCGGCTGTTTTCGCAATAGTCGATATCCTTGTCGCGCGCGAACGCATCCTGAATGCCGCGCATGTCCAGCCAGATGTGCGAATACTGATGGATGAAGAGTGGGCCGCCGTAGAGCAACTCGTAGCCGTAAATATTTTTCCATTCGTAAGTCGAGGCCCAGGCTGCATAACTTTCCGCCGGCAGAGGATGCGTTGGCGAGCCGAGACCGAGGACGTACAGCAGGGTGGCTTCGTCGTAACCGCGCCAGCGATGGGGCAGGAAGCCGGCTTCGGGCGTCCATCCATGGGTCACCGTGGCAGCACCGTCGCAGGCCCACGCCCAATCGACCCGGCGATAGAGCGCGTCAGCCAGCGTGCGTAGTGCCTGCTCGCTCTCGTCGTCCTGATCGAAGTAGGCGGCAGCGGCCAGCATGCCGGCGATCAGGAACGTGGTGTCGATGGTGGACAACTCGCACGAGCCAGCGCGCTGCCCGGTGTTCATGTCGAGGAAGTGGTAATAGAAGCCTTTGTGCCCGGTCGCGCTGGGCGCGGTGCCTTGCGGGCTGGCCCAGAGGAACCGCATCATCGCCAGAGAACGGGCCAGCGCATCGGCTCGGGTCATCCAGCCGCGCTCGACCCCTACCGGATAGGCCGCCAGCGCGAAGCCCATCGCCGCGATGCTGGCCGGCGAGCCCGGCTGCGACTTGTCGGCGACAAGTCCGTTGGCCAGGTTGGTCTGGTGCAAGAAGTACTGGAAGGAGTGCTGCTGCAGCGCGTCAACCTGTTTGTCGCCGAATTCAACCATGTGTGCCTGAAGCGCTTGCTGCGACCCTCGCCGTCTCGAAGACGTCGACCCAAGTTCGGAACCTCCGGGCAATTTCGGCGACCGCCGCCGCGCGGTCGATCTTTCCGTCGCGCAAGCCGATCAGCGGCTCCCAGAATGTGGTCCTGCCGACTGCAAAGCCGATGAACCCGGGCACGCTGGCCGCCGTCGTCAGCCAGCCACGAACATGTTGCTCACTCTCGCCGCGCCCAAGCACGATGCAGCCGACGGTAGCGCGCCCGTCGCGCCGCGCCATGGCCACGATGCGCTCGCAGTCGTCACGGCTGTCCAGGCCCTCCACCTTCCACACGTCGGGATCGACTCCCGCATCCTGCAACTCGCTGATGGCGTGCAGCATCAGTGCGGGCCTGAGCTTGCGGTCATAGGCTTGAACATCACCACCCAGGGCTTCAAGCTGTTGGGGCGTGGCAGGTACCAGCAGTTCGAACATCAATCTTGACGGGCTACCCACAAGGGCTTCGGACAATCTTTGTAGGCGCGATGCCTGTCGGCGGTTCATGGCCGAATCGCCTTCGGGGTTATAGCGCACCAGCACCTTGCAGAATGTCGGCAAAAACGCCTCGATGTGCCGCTCGAAATTTTCGCCGAATTCGAAGTCAAACTCGTCCTGTCCGCTCTTTTCCGCGGGCGCGCAAATGATGATACCGCTCCGTTTTGCATCGCGCAGGATGTCGGCACCGAAGTGCTCGTCCACCAGGATGCCAGCCTTGTGCTTGTCAACACCTCCGGCCAGCCCAGCGGTGAAGCCATCGTAGATCACGCGCTTGGCAGCGGTAAGTTGCGCGGTCTGCTCAGGCTTGAGTACCCCGCTCCAGCCGAACATGCCACTTACGAATGACGCGCGGTGATCGAAAGGTAGGATGTACAACGGTTGGGTATAACCTGCGGGCATGGTGCGTGCCTCCTGTGCAGCGGTCCGGATGTGGATGCGGCTGCGGCCCAAATGCGCCACCCCAACCTCAACCGGGCATCATACGGTTTCACGTGCAAAGCGTCCGTGCGGTGGCGCACCCTCGGCAATGCGCGACAACATACAGACGGGCAATCATTGAGCCGCTATAGTAAGCGACCTCCGTACACCGACATACTCAAAAGTGAAGTGCTCATCCCTACTTGGTGCGCGGCGTGGTTACGGTAAGACATGGAGATCAAAATGCAGCTCGGAATGATCGGTTTGGGTCGAATGGGCGCGAGCATGGTTCGGCGCTTGTTGAAGAAGGGCCACGGGTGTGTTGTTCATGATCGGCAGCCTGCGGCGATGACCAGCCTGCTGAGTGACGGCGCCGAAGGCGCTGCGTCACTTGCCGAACTGGTTTCAAAGATGACCCGGCCGCGGGCGATCTGGCTGATGGTGCCTGCGGGCGCCGTGGACCACGCGCTCGCGGACTTGGTAACACACTTGGACGCAGGCGACATCGTGATCGACGGCGGCAATTCGTATTACCGCGACGACATAGGGCGCGCCAAAAATCTGGCTGCAGCGGGCCTCCACCATGTGGATGTCGGTACCAGTGGCGGCGTTGCCGGTCAGGAGCGCGGTTACTGCCTGATGATCGGGGGTGACGAAGATATCGTGAAACACCTGGAACCGATCTTCATGGCGCTGGCGCCGGGTGCAAGCGCTGCATCCCGCTCACCGGGACGCAGCGGCGCCCATGCCAGCGCCGAGCAAGGCTTCCTGCATTGCGGACCGCACGGCGCCGGGCACTTCGTCAAGATGGTTCATAACGGCATCGAATATGGCGTGATGGCTGCCTATGCCGAAGGGTTGAACATCCTGCGTAACGCCAATGTCGGCAAAAGTACGCAGACCGCCGATGCCGAGACCACGCCACTGCGCGCCCCCGAGTTGTACCAATATGAGATGAACCTGTCCGACATCACCGAGGTCTGGCGTCGCGGCAGTGTCATCGGCTCGTGGTTGCTCGATTTGACGGCCAACGCATTGCTAAAGGACCCGCAGCTGGAAGCCTACAACGGGCGTGTCTCCGATTCCGGGGAGGGTCGCTGGACGCTACAGGCGGCGATTGATGAAGAGGTACCGGCGCATGTGCTCAGCGCTGCCGTATACCAACGGTTCGCATCGCGCGGTGAAGCCGGTTTTGCCAATCAGGTGCTGTCGGCGATGCGATACGAATTCGGTGGCCACGCGGAAAAATCCGCAAAGGGCCCGACATGATGCGCCCGACGGCAATCCCCCAGCGCCCGGCAGGAAGGGTTTGGACATGAGCCGTAACGCGACCGCCGACGTGGTGTTCCTGCTGGATGTGGACAACACATTGCTCGACAACGACAGCATCGTCTCAGACCTCAGGGCGCATCTGGAGCGCGCATTCGGCACTGCCTCAGCGATGCGGTATTGGTCCATCTTCGAAGAACTGCGTGAGGAACTTGGCTACGCCGACTACCTGGGTGCGCTTCAGCGCTACCGGGCGAACGCCGAACACGGTGTGTCCGCCGATGAGAGGCTGCTCCTGATGTCGAGCTATCTGATCGATTACCCATTCGCCGAACGCCTGTACCCGCGGGCACTCGAGGTTATCGCCCACCTCGGGCAGTTCGGGCCGACGGTGATCCTGTCGGACGGCGACGTGGTGTTTCAGCCGCGCAAGATCCAGCGTTCCGGATTGTGGGACGCCGTGGGCGGCAGAGTCCTGATCTATGTTCACAAGGAGCGAATGGCCGAAGCCGTGCAGCGCCTCCATCCGGCGAAACACTATGTCATGGTGGACGATAAGGTGCGACTGCTGGCCGCGGTCAAAGGCGTGCTGGGTGACCGCTTGACGACGGTGCTCCCCCGGCAGGGGCACTACGCCATGGACCCGGCCACTGCCTCCATGGCCACCAAGGCCGACGTGACGATCCAGCACATTGGTGACCTGATCAATGTGGACACGGCCACGCTTCTGGCACGACGACCCAACGAATGGGATACCGACGAATCATCACTGTGTTCCTCGTGACGGATTGCAAGCGCATTGCGTTACACGAAGAGCTGTAGCCAAAGCAGGGCGCGGTGTGGTGCGTGGATAGAGTCGCGCATCAGCCGCTCAGCAGCACCCGCGCCCGTGATACCACGTTGTCTATCGTGAAGCCATATTCGCGCAGCAGGATGTCAGCCGGGGCAGATGCACCAAAACGTTCAACACTGAGCACATCGCCGCAGTCACCGACATAGCGATGCCAGCCCTGTGCCACGCCCAGTTCCACCGCCAGCCGTGCGGACACGCTGGGAGGAAGAACCTCGTCACGATAGCTCTGCGGCTGCGCGTCGAACAAGTCCCAACTGGGCATGGACACGCAGCGCACGCCGATGCCTTCGCTCTGCAGATGCTCTGCGGCTGCCAAGATCAATGCGACCTCTGACCCACTGGCGATTAGGATGAGCGCGGGCGGCTGGCCCTGCGCATCGCTGAGCACATAGGCTCCGCGGCGCAAGCCTTCGGCGCTGGTATACCTGTTGCGGTCCAGCGTGGGAACCGCCTGTCGGGTCAACGCCAGCAGTACCGGACGCTGGCGACTTTCTATGGCCACCTTCCACGCCACGGCGGTTTCATTGGCGTCGGCCGGGCGGATTACGGTGAGCCCCGGTATCGCGCGCAGGCTGGCCAGTTGCTCCACTGGCTGGTGTGTGGGCCCGTCTTCGCCGACGGCCAGGCTGTCGTGCGTGAATACGTGCACGACATGCAGCTTCATCAGCGCCGCCAGACGCAGCGCCGGCCGCATGTAGTCGCAGAAGATCAGGAAGGTAGCGCCGTAGGGGATGAAGCCGCCGTGCGCGGCCAGGCCGTTGACGATGGCGCCCATCGCGTGTTCACGCACGCCGAAGTGCAGGTTGCGACCGGCTCGGCTCCAACCGCCGCCGTTGGAACCTTGGGTGTCGTCGCTGTCGGTTGAAGGTGGGTTGAAATCGCCCAGGCCTTTCAGTGCGGTCTTGGTCGACGTGTCCAGGTCGGCCGAACCGCCGGTCAATGCCGGCAGCCGTGCGGCCATAGCGTTCATCACCTTGCCCGACGCAGCCCGTGTGGCCATGCCTTTGAGATCGGCAGGAAATATCGGAATGTCGGCGTCCCAACCGGAGGGCAGTTCGCCGCGCAAGCTGAGCTGCAACTCCGCGGCCAAGGCCGGAAACGCCAGGGCGTAGGCCTGCAGGCGTTGGCTCCAGGCAGCCTCGGCGTTCTGCCCGCGCGCCAGCGCTTCGCGCATGTGCACCAGCGCCGCCTCGGGTATCAAGAACGGCGGCTCCGCAGGCCAGCCGAGGCGCTGCTTGGTCAGCAAAACCTCTTCGACGCCGAGCGGTGAACCGTGGGCTTCGAAACTGTCGTGCTTGTTCGGCGAGCCGTAGCCGATGTGCGTGCGCACGAGGATCAATGACGGCCTTGAACTCTCTGAACGCGCAGCTTGCAGCGCAGCGGCGATCGCCTCGACGTCATTGCCATCAGGAACCGTCACGGTGTGCCAGCCACAAGCCGCGAACCGTGCGGCCCGATTTTCCGTGAACGCCATGTCAGTACCGGCAGACAGGGTCACACGGTTGTCGTCGTACAGGCAGATCAGCTTGCCTAGCCTCAGATGCCCGGCCAGCGAGGCGGCTTCTGCCGCCACACCTTCCATCAGGTCGCCGTCGCCGACGATCGCATAGGTGTGGTGGTCGATGATCACCGCGTGTCCGGGCTGGTTGTAGCGTGCGGCGAGTTGCGCTTCGCCGATCGCCATGCCAACCGCATTGGCGAAGCCCTGGCCCAGCGGCCCGGTGGTAACTTCGACGCCTGGGGTGTGCCCGCGCTCCGGGTGGCCCGGTGCTTTGCTTCCCCACTGCCGAAAGGCTTTGATGTCGTCGAGTGAGAGGTCGTAGCCACTCAAGTGCAGCAGACTGTAAAGCAGCGCCGACCCGTGACCGACCGAGAGCACGAAACGATCTCGGTCGGCCCAGTCGGGGTTGCCAGGATTGCATTTGAGAAATCGCGTCCATAAGACGTAGGCCATCGGCGCCGCGCCCAACGGCATGCCGGGATGGCCGCTGTTGGCCTTCTGAACGGCATCCACCGATAGGAAGCGAAGCGTATCGATGCACTGCTGGTCGAATGTGTTCATCATGCGATCTCCAATGTGGGCCTTGCGTTGGGCGGTTACGTCAGCTGCCGGGTGCGCCAAGCGATCTGCTCTTCTTCCCGTGCCGGCATGACACGGGCTTGCGACGTGGGGATGCCTAAGCTTTCTAGCCCCTTGCAGATCGTGGCGCGCGTCAGGGCATCGTTCTCGCCGATACCCCCGGTGAAAACCAACGAGTCCACGCCACCTAGAACGGCCGCCATCGCGGCAATCTGTTTGCGTACGGAAGCGCAGAACATCGCGATGGCCAGCCGCGCATCAGCGCCCGAAGCGTATGTCGAGGCTGCAGCCGCTCGCAACTCACGCATATCGCCACTGATGCCGGAAATGCCGAACATTCCCGAGCGCTGGTCGATCAAGGCTTCGAGTTGGTCCGCGTCATACCCGTGCTCGCGAACCATGTAGGCCAAAACACCGGGGTCGATATCGCCGCAGCGTGTGCTCATGATCACGCCACCGGTCGGTGTAAACCCCATGCTCGTGTCCACCGATGAACCGTGGGCTACAGCCGTGACGCTGGCACCGTGTCCGAGGTGCGCGATCACCAGACGCGGCGGCACGTCACTACCCAGTTGCCGGATGACCGACTCGCCCGACAGGCCATGAAAGCCATAGCGTTCGATACCCAGCGCCCGAAGCTCGCTCGGAATGGGCAATGTGCGCGCGACGTCCGGCATACCAGCGTGAAATGCCGTGTCCAGGCATGCCACTTGCGCGATGCCGGTGAAACGCGCTTGCGCCGCACGCACCAGCGCCAACGCGGGCGGCAAGTGCAGTGGAGCGAACGAAGTAGCGGCTTGCAGTTGCTGCATCACCTCCGCATCGATCAAGGTGTGCTGGCGACACTGCGGCCCGCCATGGACGATGCGGTGACCGACCGCCACAGGCGCAGGCAGGCCATGCGCCCACATCTGCTGCGCGATGCGGGCCAACGCTTCCTGCGGGTTGCCCACTGCTCCCTCTGCACCGGAGAGCATCACGCGGTTGCCACTCGCACCCACAATGAACAAACCGAACTTGAGCGACGAAGATCCGACGTTCAACGCCAGGATGGGCCTGTCCACATCATCGCTCATGCTGGCCAGCGCCAGTCACGCACGTCCGGCAGGTCCTCGCCGTGTTCGCTGATGTAGGCTTTGTGCCGCGCGATGCTGTCGTCATAACGTCGGGTGGCCTCCTCAACCAGGTGCGCCAGGCGCGGGACGCGGCGTATCGCATCGAGTGCGAGCTGATAGCGGTCGATGTTATTCAGCACCACCATATCGAAAGCCGTCGTCGTTGTGCCTTCTTCCTTGTAGCCGCGCAAATGCAGGTTGTCGTGGTTGTGGCGACGGTACGTCAGGCGGTGGATCAGCCCAGGGTATCCGTGGAAGGCGAACACGATAGGCTTGTCGCGCGTGAACATGGCATCGAACGTATCATCGTCCAGGCCATGTGGATGCTCGGATTGCGACTGCAATGCCATCAGGTCGACCACGTTCACGACGCGGATTCGGATGTCCGGCACATAGCCGCGCAGCAGCGCGACGGCGGCCAGCGTTTCGAGCGTCGGTACGTCGCCCGCGCAGGCCATCACCACATCGGGTTCGCCACCAAAATCGTTGCTGGCCCAGGGCCAGATACCCGCGCCGACTGTGCAGTGTTGTACGGCGGACTCCATATCAAGCCACTGCAAGGCGGGTGCTTTGCCAGCGATGATCAGGTTCACGTAGTTGCGGCTGCGCAGGCAATGGTCGGTGATCGACAGCAGGCAGTTCGCGTCGGGTGCCAGATAGATGCGGACCACGTCGGCCTTCTTGTTCGCCACCACATCGATGAAGCCCGGGTCCTGGTGCGAAAAGCCATTGTGGTCCTGCTGCCAGACATGTGAGGTGAGCAGGTAGTTGAGAGACGCGATGGGCTTGCGCCACGGGATGTGACGGCACACCTCCAGCCACTTGGCGTGCTGGTTGAACATCGAGTCAATGATGTGGACGAATGCTTCGTAACACGAGAACAAGCCGTGGCGCCCGGTGAGCAGGTAGCCTTCGAGCCATCCCTCGCACAGATGCTCGCTCAGGACTTCCATCACACGGCCGTCCGCCGACAGATTCATATCAACCACGTCGATCTCAGCCATCCACGCCTTGTCCGCGATTTCCACCACCGCACCGAGCCGGTTGGACGCGGTTTCGTCCGGGCCGAAAAGGCGGAAGTTGCCACTTTCGGTGTTCCTGCGCATCACCTCGGCGAGGAAGGTTCCGAGGACACGCGTGGATTCGCCAAGCGTGCCGCCAGGCTTTGAAACCGGCACCGCAAATTCGCGGAAGTCCGGCATGACCAGCGGTGCAAGCAATGTACCGCCGTTGGCATGTGGATTGGCGCCCATGCGTCTGTTGGCGACCGGTGCGAGTGCAGCAAATTCTTCCCGGAAGCGGCCATTGGCGTCAAACAGTTCCTGCGGCGCATAACTGCGCATCCAGTCTTCGAGTTGGCGAATGTGATCTGCGTTGGTGAACTGCGTGATTGGCACCTGGTGCGCTCGCCACGTGCCTTCAACCGGCAGGCCATCGACCTCCTTGGGCCCGGTCCAGCCCTTGGGTGTTTGCAACACGATCATCGGCCAGCGCGGAAGTGGCGGCGGCGTGCGGGCATCCGGCCCACGCGCCGCAGCCTGGATGGCCTGGATCTGCGCTAGGACGACATCCAGCGTCTGCGCCAGTTGCTGGTGTACCGCCATCGGGTCGTCGCCGACCACGAAGTGTGGCTCGTGGCCGTAACCTCGCAGCAGTGCCGTCAGATCCTCGCGGCCGATCCGCGCCAGCACGGTGGGGTTGGCGATCTTGAATCCGTTGAGGTGCAGGATCGGCAGTACCGCACCATCTCGCGCAGGGTTCAGAAATTTGTTCGAATGCCAACTTGTCGCCAGAGCGCCAGTTTCTGCTTCACCGTCTCCGACGATGCAAGCCACGATCAGACTGGGGTTGTCGAAGGCCGCACCATAGGCATGCGCTAGCGAGTAACCGAGCTCACCGCCTTCGTGGATGGAGCCCGGTGTTTCCGGCGCCACGTGGCTGGGAATGCCACCCGGCCACGAGAACTGACGGAATAGCTTGCGCATTCCGTCCTTATCGCGCGAGATGTCCGGATAGGTCTCGGTGTACGTTCCTTCCAGGTAGGTGCTTGCCACCAACCCCGGGCCGCCGTGACCGGGGCCGATGACGTTGATCATGTCCAGGTCGTGCTCCCTGATAAGGCGGTTCAGGTGCACATATAGCAAGTTCAAGCCGGGTGTAGTGCCCCAATGTCCGAGCAGGCGCGGCTTGATGTGCGCCAGACTCAAAGGCTCTTCGAGCAGCGGGTTGGCGTGCAGGTAGATTTGCCCCACTGAGAGGTAGTTGGCAGCGCGCCACCAGGCGTGCATCTTGCGAAGGAGGTCCGGGGTCAGGGTGCTCATGATCTTTCCTTGGGTTCGATGGCGGCGTCCACAATGTGTTGTGCCTCTGCAAGCAGAAGACGCAGGTGGGCGTCGCTCTGAAAGCTTTCCGCGTAAATCTTGTAGATGGCTTCAGTGCCTGAGGGCCGCGCAGCGAACCAGCCATTTTTCGTGCTGACCTTGATGCCGCCAATTGGCGCGTTGTTGCCAGGCGCCTTGTCGATCACGCTGGTGATGGGCTCGCCGGCCAGTTCGGTCTGAACGATCTGCCGGGGCGTCATCTGCGCCAGTGATTGCTTTTGCGCCGCGTTCGCCGGGGCATCAATGCGGTCGGCAAAAAATTCTCCGAACTCGGTGCACAGCTCGCTGTACCGTGCGCCCGGGTCGCGATCGGTTCTGGCGGTGATCTCTGCCGACAGCAGTGCCGCCGCGATGCCGTCCTTGTCTGTCGTCCATACACTACCGTCGCGACGCAGGAAAGACGCCCCAGCACTCTCCTCACCGCCGAAGCCCAGGGTGCCGTCGAACAGGCCGGGCGCGAACCATTTGAAACCGACCGGCGCTTCGAACAAGCTGCGACCGAGTCGGGCAGCAACCCGATCAATCATCGCGCTGCTGACCGCCGTCTTGCCGACCGCCGCCGCCGCGCCCCACTGCGGCCGATGCTGGAACAGATAGTCGATGGCGACGCTTAGGTAGTGGTTCGGCGTCAGCAGGCCGCTGCTGCGCGTGACAATGCCATGGCGGTCGTGATCGGTATCGCACGCGAAGGCGATGTCGTAGCGATCTTTCAACGCGACGAGCCGCTGCATCGCGTAGCGCGACGACGGGTCCATGCGAATCTTGCCGTCCCAATCTGCCGTCATGAACGCAAATTGCGGATCGACTTGCTCGTTGACCACCGTCAGGTCGAGCTGGTAGTGCTCGGCAATCCGCGCCCAGTAGTGCACGCCGGCGCCGCCGAGCGGGTCAACGCCCAGGCGCAGGCCGGCGCTTCGGATCACATCGAAGTCGATCACGTTGCCGAGGTCGGCGATATACGCGCCCAGATAGTCGTTTTCCTGCGTGGTGGCAGCTTTGCGCGCGTGGGCCAGCGGAATGCGCTTGACCCCCTTGAGGCCGCCTTCAAGCAAGGTGTTGGCGCGCTCTTGTACCCTGCCGGTGATGTCGGAATCGGACGGTCCCCCATGTGGTGGGTTGTATTTGAAGCCTCCGCTGTCTGGCGGGTTATGGGAGGGTGTTATGACAATGCCGTCTGCCAAGCCGCTGGTTCGGACCCGGTTGTAGGTAAGGATCGCATGTGAGATCGCCGGCGTTGGCGTGAATTCACCGCCACGCGCAATCATTGTCTGTATGCCGTTGCCGGCCAGCACTTGCAACGCGTCTTCGAACGCTGGCTTTGAAAGTGCGTGCGTGTCCACACCGATGAACAAAGGGCCGTTGATGCCTTTGCCCTTGCGGTACTCGCAGAGAGCTTGCGTGATAGCCAGCACATGCCATGCGTTGAAGCTGCAGTCAAACGATGTGCCGCGATGCCCCGAGGTGCCGAATGCCACGCGCTGCGCCGGCACACTAGCGTCAGGCTGCAAGTCGGCGTACGCGGCCAGCAAGCTGTGTACATCGACGAGATTCTCTGGTGGCAGGAGCTTGCCGGCGAAAGGGCTGACTTTCTGGCGCATCATTGATCCTTTGTGTGGCCAATGGTGATGCGCAGCGTGTGGGCCTTTCCGTCGTCCATCAGTTCGACGCCGCCAGTGGCAGAGTGGTCCTCTCCGTCGAGTTGGACCCGCGTCACGCCTCGACCGACACGGGAAGCGTTGTCGACCGTAATTTCGTAGCGCGTGACGGCGTGCATTCGCCCGCGTCGCCGGTAGGTGATCTCGAAACCGGGCCAGTTCTTTGGAATGCAAGGGTCGATCAGCAGCCGATCTCCGCGGAGCTGAAAGCCGAGCAAAGCTTCGAGCCCGGCGCGGTACAGCCATCCGGCAGTGCCGGTGTACCAGGTCCAGCCCCCGCGACCCACGTGCGGCGTAACGGAGTAAACGTCTGCGTTTGCGACGTACGGCTCCACCTTGTATCGGGCGACGGCTTCGGCGTTTTCGCTGCGATTGATCGGGTTGATCAGATCGAACATCGCGCCGGCGCGATCCCCGTCGCCGAGTCGAGCCCAGGCGAAGATTGACCAGGTCGCCCCGTGGGAATATTGTCCACCGTTTTCTCGCACGCCCGGCGGGTAGCCTTTGATGTAACCTGGATAGACCGGACTGAGATCGAATGGTGGGGTGAATAGTCGCGCGACCTGATGCTCATGATCTACCAACATGCGGTCGACCGATTCCATGGCTTGCGATGCATGCTCCAGGTTCGTTGCACCAGGCAGAACGCTCCACGACTGGGCGATACTGTCGATCCGGCATTCTTCGCTCTGATGGGCGCCCAATGGCGCGCCATCGTCGTAATAACCGCGCCGGTACCATTCGCCATCCCACGCAAATTCCAGAGCACCGCGCAGCTCGGTCGCATACTCGCGCCAGCGTTTTGCTCGCTCCATATCGCCACGCCGCTCGGCATGGGACAAGAATGACGTGATGGTGCTTACCAGAAACCAGCCAAGCCAGCTGCTTTCCCCGCGGCCTTGCTCGCCGACGCTGTTCATCCCGTCGTTCCAGTCACCGGTTCCCATCAGCGGCAGGCCGTGCGCCCCACGCGTCAGTCCTGAATCAAGCGCACGGACACAGTGTTCGTATAGATTGGCTATCTCGGGGGATGCACCCGGCAGCGCGAATGAATCTGTCGCGTCCGCGGGGATGGGCGGGCCAACGAGAAACGGGAGAAATTCGTCCATCACTGCTGCATCGCCCGTCACATCGACATAGTGCGCTGCGACGTAGACGAGCCATATGCGGTCGTCGCTGATCCTGGTTCGTATGCCCTGCCCACCAGGCGGCAGCCACCAGTGTTGAACGTCACCCTCAATGAACTGGCGGCCGGCTGCGCGCAGAATGTGTTCGCGGGCGAGATCAGGGCGACTCACACATAGCGCCATCACGTCCTGCAACTGGTCACGGAATCCGTACGCGCCGCTCGTCTGGTAGTAGGCGCAGCGCGCCCACACGCGGCAACTCAAGACCTGGTAGAGGAGCCAGTCGTTGAGCATGATGTCCAATGCCCGGTTCGGCGTGCGCACCTGAACAGTGTCGAGCAGGCCACTCCACTGCGCTGCGACTTCTACGAGAATCTGATCGAAGCAATCGGCACGGTACTTCACGATCAATGCCTGCGCGGTCTCTTCGGAAGCCGCGTCGCCGAGCAGAAAAACGAGGTCGATTTGCGTATTGGGTGACAACTCGATGCGTGTCTGCAGCGCGCCGCACGGGTCCAGTCCCGCGCCGACACGACCCGACAACGCCGATTTGATCTGCAGCGCAGCGGGTTGACTGACGTTGCCCAAGGATCCAAGAAACTCCTTGCGATCCCCGCTTATCGACTGTTGCAAACCGCACAGGTCGGCGAACGCCACGCGATCGGCGAACTCACTGCGCCACCGGTTGCGCGCCAACAGTGCGCCAGTTTGCTCATCCCGCGCCGTGACCACGAACGGCACGGGCTCACTTCCGATTGCCCCGAGCGCCCACTCGACATACGCCGTGACCGACAAACGTCTAAGCGATGTGCTGCGGTTGCATAGCCTTAGCCGCGACAGCTTTACGGAGTCGGTCGGAGCGACGCACATGGTCAGCTCCAGATCGATGCCATGTGCATTGCTCGAAAACCGGCTGTAACCCTTGCCGTGAGTAGTGTGGTATGCGGCACCGGCGACACGAATGGGCAAGGCGGTCGCGCTCCACAAGGAGCCGCTGTCTTCGTCACGCAAGTAGAGAACTTCGTGCGGGCTGTCACTGACCGGATCGTTCGGCCATGGCGTGAGCGGGTTCTGTTGGCTGTTGACCGACCATGTGTACCCGCCGCCCTCCGCAGAGACCAGGCAGCCGAAGTCGGGGTTTGAGATCACATTGATCCACGGTGCCGGCGTGCAGCGCCCTTCTTCGAGATCAACGTGGTATGCCCGCCCGGCGCAGCTGAAACCACCGTGGCCATTTGGGAATTCGAGAGACTCTGCGGACGTGCCGACTGTTTGCGCCGGTGTGCTGGCGACCAAGGGGGCAACCGCCGCCACGTTCATCGGTTCGCCCCCAAGGACATCGTCTACGGGATCGTTGGGGCCGAGCAGCACGCGTGCCACCGTGAGCAGTCCATCCCGAACTTCCTCGCTGATCGCAGAGGCGCGGAACAGGAACACCTCGGTCTTGACTGCTGCGCTGTCGGCTTTGAAGCGCAGCTGTTGGGCGCTGACTAGCGGCACGATCGCGTGGTGGAGCGTATCGGCCGCACCGGAGCGTGCCGTGTTGAGTATGACCACGTCAACAGCCAGGCGCTTGCTGCGCCAATCCGCCTGCGCGAGCAGAACCGCCTCCAGGAGCGGCAGTTCTACGGGACTGCTCGCACGCAGCAGCATGATCGGCCGGTCGCCGCTGATACCGGCGGCCCACAACGTTTGCGCCCCCCCATGTCCACGCGCGAGCAAGCCGCCAGCGGCGCGTTGGGACGGATCACTGAACAGCAGCGCACCGAGCCAACGGTCAAAGCGGATGCTTTGCGCCTTGTCGACGCCTAAACGTGATCGTTCGGCACAAGCGTAGCGGGCTGCGTTCTGGAAAAGCTGTTCTGCAGCGTTCGGGTCATCGAGTTGTGCGGTTAGTGCCAACGCGCCTTCGCGCGTGTCGGCCAGCCGCGTCCAAAGCAGCAGCGAAACGGTACAGCCAGGCGCGAGGGTGACGTGCTGCCGCAGGCTGAAGATTGGATCGAGTACCGTGCCGGTGAAGTTCGACAAAGTCGCGCCCGGCTGCATGGCCTGCGCATCGGGCAACGCGCGACAACGGCCGAGGAAACGGGCACGATCTGTCTCGTGTTCGAAGGAGCGCTCGCCCGGTCGCCCTTCAGTTTGGAGCGCATGGGCCGCCCAGATCCCGGTCTCGCCCTTCGCACGCTGTCGCCGGTTGGCCAGCAGCACGCCGCGCACGCCGTCCCCCGCTGTCTGGACGAACATTTTGGAAAACGCCGGGTGCGCGTTGTCGGCTTCGATCGGACCGACGACCAACTCGGCATACGACGTTAACGACAGTCTGCGTGAAGATGCGCCGTGGTTAGTCAGAGTGAGGCGCCGCAATTCGATATCGGCGTCGGGATCTACGGCAATTTGCAGCGTGCTTGTGAGCGAGCCTTCCCGTCGGACGAATTCGGCGCGACCTTCGTCGAAGGTCACTGTCGTATCGAGTGGGCCGGAATCCAATGGTTGCCGAGTCGCTGACCACGCCGCACCGGTCTGTTCGTCACGCAGCAGCAAATAGCTGCCCCAAGCGTCGCGCGTCGAGTCCTCGCGCCAGCGCGTGACGGCCAGATCCCTCCAGCGACTGAAGCCGGCCCCGTTTTCGCTCAGCATCACGCTGTAGGTGCCGTTCGAAAGAAGGCAAAGACGGCGTGCGCTTGCGACGCGGGGGGAAGTCAGATCCGACATTGCGCTTTCCATCTTGAAAAACAGATTTGGATGCTGGTGAGTAGGTTCATGTCAGGCAGTCGACGGTGCGCGGTGGGGTGGTGATTGGCCCGACTTTTTGGCAATCCGCTGCAGCAGTTGCTGCCACGACTTGACGAAGGCGTCCGCGCCGTCTTGCTGGAGCTTTGCGGCCAGTGCCTCGACATCCAAGCCCGCGCGGTTGATCTTAAGTAGTACTTCATCGACGTCATCGCCATCGAGCGGAATAACACCGTGCAACTGGCCGTGGTCGGCGAATGCATGCAAGGTCTTCTCGGGTATGGTGTCGATGGTATCGGGCGCAGCGAGAGCGCTGACGTACAAGGTATCGGGCGCTGCTGGGTCCTTGGTGCCCGTGCTGGCCCACAGCAATCGCTGAGGTTTCGCGCCGGCGGCGGCGAGTTTCTGCCAGCGCGTCGATGCCAGCAGTTCGCGGTAGGCCCGGTAGGTTTTCCGGGCCACCGCGATACCTAGCTTGTGCTGCAGTTCGGTGGGCAGTTGCGGGTTGCCAGCCACGTCCCAGCGGCTGATGAACAGAGAGGCGACTGAGCCCACGTGCGGATCGAGCCCCGCCACGAGGCGTCGTTCGATGCCACGCAGATAGGCTTCGGCTGCGGCCTGGTAGTGGGCACAGGAAAACAGCAGCGTCACATTGATGGGGATGCCGAGAAAGATCGCCTGCTCGATGGCTGCCACCCCTTGCGGCGTACCGGGAATTTTCACGAACAGGTTGGCGCGCTGAGCCTGGTCGTGGATCTGACGGGCTGCTGCGATGGAGCCTGCGGTATCAGCTGCCAGCAGGGGCGAGATCTCCATCGAGACCCAGCCATCGACCTGATCGGTGGCATCAAACACTGGCCGGAACAGCTCGGCAGCGCGTCGCAGGTCTTCCAGCGCCAGCTCTGTAAATAGCGCCTCACCGGCCAGCCCGGCCAGCGTCTTGGCGTGGATGGCCGCGTCGTAAGCATCGCCGCCGCCAATGGCGGCATCGAAGATGCTGGGGTTGGAGGTCAGGCCGGTGATCGAGAGCTCGGCGATGTAGCGCGCCAGTGTGCCGTCGTCGAGCAAGGTGCGGGTGATGTTGTCCAGCCACAGGCTCTGGCCAAGTTCATGCAAGTGCCGGGTCGGTTTCATGTGGCCTCCAAGGTCGACGCTGTTTGAGCGGTTTCAATATCTGTGCCGCGGACGAGCAACACCGGGACCGTCGCGGTACGTACGATCTGTTCGGCATCACTGCCGAGTAACATTCGTCGCACGCCGCGCCGACCGTGGGTTCCGAGTACGATCAGGTCGGCATCCCACTCCTTGACTTGCTCCGCCACGCGATCGGACAGTCTGTGGCTGAGATCGTCGAAGAGTGCGGTATCCACGGGGATGCCAGCAGCATCGACTTTCATCCTGGCTTCGTCCAGGACGCTCTGACCCGCCTGCTTCAGGATCTCGAAGACGTCGCCCGACACGTAACCCTCGCCGCTCATCAGGGCGGTCACCCCGTCGACTACATGCAGAACCTGCAGGCTAGCCCCGGTGAGTTTCGCCAGTTTGATCGCTTCGGAGAGACCCGCGTCGGACGTGGCGCTGCCGTCAACTGGGACTAAGATTCGTTGGTACATATCAGTGCTTCTGTGTGTAAATGGGAGTATTGCGTCCACGTCTAATTGCAGCCAGAGTTCCAGCAGTGATCAACGATCAAACCGGCGCACAAAGAAGTTGTAGACCGGCACATAAACCAGACCGGCGTAAGCACCAAAGAGAAAGCTTTCGACCAGCCCGATCAGGAAGCCCGGTAGCGAGAGCCACTTGAAGCCCGGTAGCACTAGTTTAAGGAAGGCGTGCATATGCAGGGCCTCCGGCGTGGCCAGCCCGTAAGCCACGCAGACAACAAACGAGATTGCCGTCGCGGTGGCGAGTGCCCAGGAAACTACCTTGATGTTGAGCATGGCATTTTCCTAGTGATGGCGTTGGCCGCTGGTGTCCACGGGTGTGACAGGGCTCGATCCCTCGGGTCGACCCGCGGGGACGGCGCTGGAATCGCGACGTGTGCTTTGATGCGAGCTGTGACTACCGTGGCCACCATGGCCCCCGTGCCCGAACAGGTGCATCGCCACAAAGGCGATGCCGAAAAGTACCCAGATCCAGTTTTGTGCAAGCCATGTCATGTTTTTCTCCTTGAGTTACAGATGAAATTAGTGCGACGGTGAGAGTGCAGCTTCTGGCGCAGTAGCCGCAGCCCTCCACCATGAAGGACGAAGCAGAATCAGGATCAGCGTCGCCAACAGCGGCAGCGCGAGCCAGGCAAAGCTGAGCCGGGCGACTGCGCCAAAGAGCCACCCCCCGGTAGCCGAGCCTAGCGTTTGCCCTAGCGCTCCCGCGGCGGCGAGCGCACCCATTGTTGCGCCCAACTTGCGGTGCGATGCGCCTGCGGCTAGGAACGAGATCACCGGCAGTACCAAACCCGTTCCGGCAGAGGCGAGACTGACACCGATGTACATCCACTTGTCTGTTTCATGCAAGGCCAGAGCGGCAAGGCCTGCCATGCCAAGCAGCGAACCGGCTGCGACAACCAGGCGCGGTGACACTTTGTCCAGCAAGGCGGTGAAGAACAGCAAGGCGTTGATAGCGAGCATCACCAGGCTGCATTCGGCGAACATCATTGCCACTTGCTGTGTCGAGAGTTCTGCATGCTGGCGACCTTGCAACACGATGCCAAGCTCGAACCCGGAAAGGACCAGGTTGACGGCTACCGTCAACCACCAGAGTGCTGCGAAGCCCACAGGCGCGGACACGTCGGCCTCTATACGGTCCGAAGTATCCGTGTAAGCGGGCAGGGTCAGCGCCAGGCCGAGCATCATCGCTGCCCCAAGCAAGGCGGAGAGCGCGATAACGACGCGCGTTGAAAAGGCGATCAATGCATCTCCGTTGCTGAATACCGCAGCAATAGAGTCGGCGACCGCATTCAGCGCCGGCCCAAACAGGAAGCCGAGAAGCGAGGCCGCGCCAAGCCAGGCAAAGCGACGCGCTCGAATTGCCTTGGGCGTGTGGGCTGCCACCAGCGCCGGAACGACCGGCACCACGGCTGCGACGAACAATCCGGCTGAGGCACGCAACACGTAGATGGCCCACAGCTCCCCCATGGAGAGCAGCAACAACAGCAGCAGGCTGGCGACGTAGCCGACCAGCCCCATCACCAGAATGCGCGATCGGCCCAGTCGGTCGGATATCCGGCCCCAGATCGGCGCCCCGACAAGCACGCCTGCCGTATAGGCGCCACTGAGGAAACCCACATGCCGGGCCACTTCGACGGGTGTCGATCCCGGTATTTGCAGCGACAACCAGCCCGGCAGCAGCGGAAGAAGCGAGCCATAGCCAGCCGACACCACAAACACAGCGGCGGCCAGGAAGAACAATTGCAGTAGTCGTAGATCGGGAGGCTCAGGCGCTGCGGTCCACGTTACCCCTGCCGGCGGAACGCGCACGCCTACCTTTGTCTGATGGCGGGAGGCTGACGGCATGGAGGGGAGATCAGGCCCAGAAACTTCTGTCTTGACCATTGCTGCTGCTTGTGTGTCGGGCGAACCGGTCAACGAGCGGGCGGGCGCGCGCCGGGTACAAATGCTCGCGCCTTAAAGGTATTGATGTACTGCCCGGTGCACCCTTGCTGGCGAGGATCTGGTACACGCCAATCTCGCCCGATTCAAACTCCAATGCACACGCGGCCATGTAAAGGCGCCAGACGCGCCAAGTCGACTCGCTGACATGCTGCAATGCCTCCTCGTGGTTGCGTTCGAGCCTTGCGACCCAATGCCTGAGCGTCAATGCGTAGTGAGGTCGCAGCCCTTCAACATCCGCAATCTCAAACCTGGCGGTTTCCATGCGGCGCTGGATGTTGCTCACGGTGTCCAACTGACCGTCAGGGAAGACGTAGCGGTTGATGAACTCGGTGGATGGGGTCTTGTGCCAGCCTTCCACGTTGTGCGTGATGCCGTGGTTTAGGAAGAGGCCTGAAGGCTTCAACAGGCGGCTAATCGTTGCGAAATAGAGCGGCAGATTCTTCAAACCCACGTGCTCGAACATGCCAACGCTGACTACCTTGTCGTACACAGATTGGCCCACCAGGTCCCGGTAGTCCCGCAGTTCGACAGACACCCGGTCTTCAAGGCCGGCTTGCGCAATACGCGCGCGCGCCAGAGTCAGTTGACGTTCGCTCAGCGTAATGCCGTGGGCGCGCACTCCGTAGTGCTTGGCTGCATGAATGACCAGTGCACCCCAACCGCAGCCGATGTCGAGAAGGTGTTGGCCCGGCTGCAACAGCAGCTTGCGGCAGATGTGATCGAGCTTGGCAAACTGGGCGTCTTCAAGAGTCGCGTCTGGATGCTCGAAGTAGGCGCACGAATACACCATCGCTTCGTCCAGCCACAAGGCGTAGAAATCGTTCGAGACATCGTAGTGAAACGTAATCGCGCCCTGGTTTTCGGCCTTGGAGTGCGCCCTGACGCCCCGCCCCCGGAGGGGCGAGGCGTCAGCAGCAACGACAGGCTTTGCCGTTTGGGGGCTGCGCAGTCTCAACGCCGAGAACACGGAGCTGACGCGATCTAGTGTCGACATGCGGATCGAATGCAGCTGGTCTTTCAAGCGGAGCGCGGCGAAAAAGTCACCTTCGATGTCGATTTCTCCGCGAAAATACGCCTCGACCATGCGCAGCGGGTCGCGTCCAATCACCATCGAACGCACCACGCTTGGGCTGCGGCAGACCAGCGTGTAGCGTGGCTCGTGCTCTTCCCGGTGTGCTGCTGCGCCGAGTTTGAGCAGCGTCCCATCCCACAGCCGCAGTGCCAAATGGCCATCAAAGCGGCGAAACAACAGGTGTAGCAAGGCCGCGGCCTGGTCAACGCCAGGCGTCCCCAGGCCGACATGCAATGGTGGCGACATGGCGACGCCCAGATCCCGCGCGCTCATGCGTTTGCCCCAGTTGGTGCTGGTACCGCTGCGGTTGACTTGGGCTTGGCACTCTTGATGCCGGCCAGCTTGGTGCGCTTGAGCAGTAGCGCGTTAATGGCCACCACCGCCGAACTGCCCGACATCGACAGCGCCGCGATCTCGGGCGAGAGCGTGAAGGGATAGAGCACGCCTGCGGCCAGCGGAAAGGCTATCACGTTGTAGCCAACCGCCCACCACAGGTTCTGGTGCATCTTGCGCAAGGTCGCGCGTGACAGTTCGATGGCGCCGACGATGTCGTAGGGGTCGCTCTTCATCAGCACCACATCGGCGCTGTCCATCGCCACGTCGGTACCGGCGCCGATGGCAAAGCCCACATTGGCTTGGGTGAGCGCGGGCGCGTCGTTGACACCATCTCCCACCATGCCGACCCGTTTGCCTGCGGCCTGCAGTTCCTTGATCTTGGCGGCCTTCTGGCCGGGCAATACATCGGATAACACGCTGGTGATGCCCAAATCGGCGGCGATACGCTTGGCGGTGCCGGCGTTGTCGCCTGTGAGCATCACCACCTCAATGCCGCGCTCGCGCAATTTGGCAACTGCGGCCCTGGCTGTGGGTCGAATGGCGTCGGCAATGGCAATCAAGCCGATCACCTTGCCGTTTTGCGCCACGTGAACCACTGTCCGACCTTCGCCTTGCAGTCGCGCGGCGTCCGCTTCCAGGGCCCCAAGCGCCAGCTTTTGGGTGTCCATCAGCAGACGGTTTCCCAGGAAAACGATGCCGGCGGCGGTTTGCGCCTGCGCGCCCTGGCCGTCGATGCTCTTGAAGCCCGTTGGTGCGACGACCTTCAGCTTTGCAGCGCGCCGCAAGACGGCTTGCGCCAAAGGGTGGGCTGACCCTTGCTCAACCGCCGCAGCGGCGAGAAGCAGCACGTCTTCGGTGATGCCTTCGGCCATGACCATGTCCACCACCTCCGGCTTTCCGATGGTGAGCGTGCCGGTTTTGTCGAAGACGATGACGTTGAGTTTGGTGGCGTCTTCCAGCGCTGACGCGTTCTTGAACAGGATGCCGTTGGCAGCGCCCAAACCAGTGCCAACCATCACCGCCATTGGCGTCGCTAGACCCAGCGCGTCGGGGCAGGCGATGACGAAGACTGTGATGGTCAGAGTCACCGCAAACAGCAGCGGCTCGCCGATCCACCAGAACCAGACGGCGAACGTCGCGAGTCCGACGGCTATGGCAGCGATCACTAGCCACTGCGCGGCCTTGTCAGCCAGCAGTTGCGCTGGTGCCTTGGAGTTCTGCGCCTCTTGCACCAGCTTGACGATCTGCGCCAACGCCGTGTCGGAGCCGACCTTTGTAGCCTTGTAGCGGAAGGTGCCGCTGGTGTTGATAGTGGCGCCGGCCACCTTTGCGCCGGGGCCCTTTTGCACCGGCATCGACTCGCCGGTGAGCATCGATTCATCGACCAGAGAATCACCGGACTCGACCGTGCCGTCTACTGGGATCTTGTTGCCGGGCCGAATCACGACAATGTCCCCGACCACCACCTCGGCGGTTGCCACTTCGACCTCGGCGCCCTTGCGCAGCACGAAGGCCTTGGCTGGCGTGAGGTTCATCAGCGCCTTGATCGCCGACGAGGCACCGGCACGGGCGCGCATTTCCAGCCAGTGGCCGAGCAGGATGAACACCAGCAGCACCGACACTGCTTCGAAGAATTGCTCGCTTTCAAAAAAGAACGTAGCGCCGACGCTGAACAGGTAGCCGGTGCCGACGCTTAAAACAATTAGTGCGGCCATGCCGAGCGTGCCCTTCTTGAGCCCGCGCCAGGCGGAGACGAAGAACGGCCAGCTTGGGTAAAGAACCGCGGCACTGGCCAGGCCGAATAGCCATTGGTTCAGCGGCAACCCGAAGGGCGGTTCAGGGGCAGGGAACATGTCGCCCATCGGCGAGTAGATGAAGATGGGCACTGCAAAGACGAGGCAAATCCAGAAGCGGTTGCGCATGTCGCGCACCATGGCGGGTAAGTCCATGTTGCCGCCATGGCCCATCTCCTGGGCCATGTCTGACGACATCGGCGACGATGTGCTGCCGTGGGCGGCGTGCCCCTTGTGCTCGGCGCCTGCTGGTGCGGGCGCTGCAGGCTTCTGGTCCCCAGGTGCGGCTGCCGCCGGGGACACCCACGATCGTAGGCGCTGCCACAGTGGAGCATTCTCGGCCGGAGCGTCCGGCGTGGGCGAATCGGGTGCGTTGGGTGCAGCCGATGCGTCGGAACCGGTTGTCCCAGTGTCCGGCATCTTCATCCCGGCCGGCATTGCGTCGGTGTCGGGCTTCGCTGTCGCCGCTGCAGCGCCTTCGGGGGTCGCTACCGCCGCAGCGGCCGGCGTGTCCGACTGAGGCGTTTTCGCCGCAGCAGCCGTAAGCGGTACAGCCTTCATATCATGTCCAGCTGGCCCAGTATCGGACGCAGGCCCAGCAGGTGTGGCGGGCTCGTGCGCCCGCAGGCGCAGTGCGGACTTGATATCGGCGACTTCCAGTCGGGTTTCGTCGTAACGCACGGTGGCGTTCTCAGCGGCGAAATTGACCGTCACGCTTTCGACGCCCGGCACCTCACCGATCCGCTTTTCCACTTCGTCCACGCTTAGTACCGACAGCATGGCGTGCACTTCGATAACGCTGGTCTTCATTGTGTATCCTTTGTCGGCTTCATGGGCCGGGGGCCTTGGCATCACGGTCGAGCAGCGCCTTTCTTTGCTCGTACTGCTCGGGCGCAATCTCACCGCTGGCCAGGCGCCGCTTCAACATGTCGTGTGGCGTCTCGCGTGGGCGTTGACGTTTTTCGCTGGGGCTGCCCCAACCGTAGAACAGCAGCATGCCGATTAACGCCATCCAGAAAAACCACCACAGGCCGTGCATGCCACCCATGTAGTAACCGCTGTCGTAGAACATGTGCATCTCCTTACCTGGCGGCCGGCGCAGCAGGCATCCGGTCGGCCATCATGTTCATCATCATCTGCATCATGGCCATGTGATCGGTCATCATCTGCTGGCGTTTGGCCATGTCGGCCGGCATGCCTTTGCCGTCGCCAATAGCGCCCATCCCTTGCATGCCGTACATGCCCTGCATGTCTTTCATCATCGCCATCCCACCTTGCATGGCCTTCATGTGATCGGCCATCAAAGCCTGTCGTTCCGCTGGCGTCTTGGCGCTCATCATCTGCTGATGCATCTTCTGCATGGCAATCATGCGGGGCTCGGTCGCAGTCATGGGCGAAGGTGAAGTCATGCTGGCCATGCCGGGCGAGGCGTTCATGGCACCGGGGCTTGCACACGCAGTGACAAGGGTAGCTACAGACAAGGCAACGAGTGTGCGAAATGCGATCATGGTGACTTCCTGGAGGGTTGTGAATATTGCGTTTACCCGGAAATACGGGATGGAAACAGTTTTTGCTGTGGCGCCCGGTGATGTCAGTTCCGCGTTGGATGTTTGTGTTTGACAGCCGCCGCTTCATCGTCCGGTGCATCCTTGTCTTGCACCATCTCGCAGACGGTCGACGGTATCGCCGTGCCATCGCGCCAAACCCAGGCCACGGGCAGAAAGCGACCTGCCTGCTTGGTGACTTCTGCAGTGGGTTGGAAGCGCACCTCCAGGCCAGCCTCTACTTGCATGAGCTGATCGGGAAGCAGCTGGAACTCACCGGTCTCCTCGTCGTGCATGTGCGGCATGCAAATGCCCAGTCCGTGCGCAGAAAGTCTGCGCAGCATCTCCTGCACTTCGGTCGATTGCATGGCTGCCTGGGCGGCTCCCAACGCCGGCGGTAGACCGGGTGCGTTGCGTTGTGTAGCGGTCGCTGTTGTCATGGTGATCTCCTGGAGAGCTTTGCTGGCCCATTGAAGTGGCTGGGTCAAATGCCACATGTGTGTGATTTGAAAAGCCGATAAAGGCTCTAACTTTTCTCGGCTGCGGCTCTATCCGGTTGAGCATCGCCCGCAGGCGCAGCAGCCGGCGCGACTGGGGGCGCATCCGGCGGGGTCGATGGCGCCACCTTGTCTGGCGGTGCCGCATCCGCAGAACCCCCGGCCGCAGGTGCATCCGGCGCACTCGATGGCGCTACCGGCTTGGGGGATTCGGCCGGTGCGGCGGGTGGCGCATGCCCAGCGTGTCCATCGTCCGGCGCGGTATCAGCGGGCGTGGCCGCGTCATGCCCGCGTTGACGCACGGCCGACTTGATGTCGCCCGCCTCGAGTTGTGTCTCGTCATAACGTACGGTGGCGTTGCCGGCAGCAAAATTCACGGTAACACTCTGGACGCCAGGCACCTCTCCAATCCGCTTTTCCACTTCCTCAACGCTCAACACCGACAGCATGTCGTGGACTTCAATAACACTGGTTTTCATGGTGGTTCCTTGTATGGGTGGTGGTCAGCGCGCCAATCGATGCGACTGGATGCAGTCCGGCGTGAACTCGAACGCGATATCCGTGTCGGGCTGGACGAGCTTGTTCTTTTTGCCGGCGTAGTGGAGCCGTGACAGGATGTCGCGAATCAGGTTCAGGCGCGCCAGGCGCTTGTTGTTGGTCCGCACGATGTGCCACGGTGCGATGACCGTGTGCGTGCGCAGCAGCATGGTGTCGCGTGCTGCCGAATAGGCTTTCCAGTGTTTGACCGCAACGGCGTCAATGGGGCTGGTCTTCCACTGCTTGAGCGGGTCGCGCTGTCGCTCGGCCAGGCGCTTGACCTGTTCGTCCTTGTCGATGTCCAGGTAATACTTGAGCACCGTGATGCCTGAGTTGACGAGCATCTCCTCAAACTTGGGCACCGCACGCATGAACTCTTCATGCTCTTCCTTGGTGCAAAATCCCATGACGTGCTCGACACCGGCGCGGTTGTACCAACTACGGTTGAACAGGACGAACTCCTCGGCCATCGGCAGTTGTGCGATGTAGCGTTGAAAGTACCAGCTGTGCAGCTCCCGGTCGGAGGGCTTGCCAAGCGCGACTACACGCGTGTCTCGAGGGCTCAGGTATTCGACGATGCGCTTGATACTGCCGTCCTTGCCGGCGGCGTCGCGTCCCTCGACCACCACTAGAATTTTGTCGCCGCATTCGATGAAGTGACGCTGCAGTTTCACCAGTTCGACCTGAAGCACATGGAGCTGCGCCTGGTAGTCCTCAGATGAGATTGATTGCTCTCCGGGTAGTGCCGCGGCGACTGTCCTATCCGCCTTGTCGTAGCCATCGCCGTCGCTCTCACGATGGCGCTTGTCCCTTTTGTCCTTCTTGCTCACGTCATACTCCTCTCGCTGGAGCGATCGGGGTGCAGCTTGGCTTGATAGCCAAGACCGCGTATCGCAGCCTCAATCTGGTTGGGCGTCACACGTGTGGTGTCAGCGTCCATAGTGGCCGTTCCGGGCCGCAGCGAGACGTCGACGCGGCTGACGCCGTCGATCTTGCTGAGGACGCGATGTACGCTACTCGTACAGCCTCCGCAGGTCATTCCATGAATGTCGAATTGAAGTGTTTGCATCATTGGCTTTCAGTGGGTTTTGCAGTCAAGCGGAAGATAGTGCTACCCGATGAGGAGCATGGTTTCGTCCATGAATCGATATGGCGGGACTTCAAGGTTGGTCGGCGCGGGGACGTTTTTGAAGACCCGCCCGGCAAGATCGAATTTCGACCCATGGCATGGACAATAGAAACCGCCCGGCCAGGATGCCCCTAGATCGGAGGTTGCTGGGGTAGGACGAAAACTCGGAATGCAGCCCAGATGCGTGCAAATGCCCACCAGCACCAACACTTCAGGCTTCACCGAGCGCAGTGCGTTTCTGGCGTACTCCGGCTCATTTCCTCTTTTGAGATGCGGATCGAGCAGCAGCGCATCGTTTCGGACCAAGGATTCCAGCATCTCGTGAGATCGTTTCAGCACAAACACAGGCTTTCCTCGCCATTCGACAGTCTTGAGCTCTCCAGTCCCCAGACCCTGCAATTGAACCTTGACCGGGGCACCTATCGCTCGCGCCCTCTCACTTGGCGCAAAGGAAGCGAGGAAGGGCACGGTCGTTGCCGCGAGGCCTGCGCAGCCCGTTACTGCAGTTGCAGCGATCCAGCGGCGCCGCTGCGGGTCCCACGTGCGCGTGGTTGGAAGCGCCAAGTCAGTCATTGGCCGGCTCGAGGTATTTCACGAATGCGCTCACTTCCTGTACGCGTAGGGAAGCAATTCCATGATGTCGGCCTTGCCGTAGGGAAGGTTGTAGTGCGCATTGCCTGGATGCCAGCCGTGTTGATAGCCATAAAAGGGGTATGCGTAGTAGCCCCCCTGGCCGTGGTCGAACCCGACGTCCGGAGTGACGATCACGGCTTTGAGTTCGCCCCCCTCCGAGACGATCAAGTCTCGAATGAAGGCGTAGGGGACATTGCCCTTGAGGTTCACATAGTCGCCGATCAGTTCCGACGCCCGCCAGTCGCGCGGAGCCAGGGGCCCGCTGGTTTTCGGAAATCCGTCGAACAAACCATACTTCTTGACGCTCTCGGCGGTGATCGGTGTCGTCACATACTCATAGCCGGGACCGACGGTGACGTCGGACCATTTGACTGCGAGATTCTTGTCACCGACGCCGAGAAAACCGCCAGTTGAGACGATCAGTTCCCGCACATTGCCTTCAGGACTGAACACGATATTGTCGACCTCGCCAACGTTTTTGCCCGTTGGACCTCTTACCTTCTTCCCGATCAGCTTCTTCACGCTCCACCCGGTGGATGGGTCCGGCTTCCAGCTGCGCAGGTCGAGAGTCCTGACCTCAACGGTCTTCGCCGGCACGTCAGCCGCCGCCCGGCTGTACCCCGGAAATCCGGCGAGTATGCCCGCAGTCAAAGCCGCCGTCAGCAGAGGGCGACAGATCGACGCCGATTTCACATTGCAACTCATGAATTTCTCCTTTTTGCGCAAGATCGCGCATCAACCGGCCAACGACGCCTGAATCTGCGCCGACTACTTGAGACTCTTTTCGGGCGCTACCTGCTTGTGTGAGTCGCCCGAGTCGTAGCCGGCGTGTTCTGCAGGCGGAACAGGTTTGGCAGTAGCGCGCTTGCCGGGCAGCGACAAGGTTTTCTTCAGCTTGTCAGGGGAGAGTTCAGTCGAGGGGGGCATTTGGATTTCCTGGATGGATGAATGGCTACTTCTTGGACATCGCGCATGCCGACGCCGAGTGCGGCAGTTGCTGCCTTCTTTGGAGCCGTCCCCTTATATGAGTACCTCTGGCGTCAAATGACAAGGGCAAACTAGATGGGATACAGGCCGAGCCGGAGAAGGCGGGCTCCCGACTGCAGCGGGACGTGTCTACAGACTCAATCGCGAGAAGCGAACCCGAATGGACTGTTCTGGTGGAGGCCATGACAGGTCGACGACGCGGACGGGAGTCGCTGTCGTCAATACTGGCCACGCACGCACAACAAAAGACGCATGACCGGGGTCGGCCAAATCAATGGTTGAGTGCTCCGTGACTGGGGAATCGGAACCGTCGTCGCAAAACTTCAGGCAAGGCGCCCTGGATGCATCGGAGCTATCTCTGTGGCTATCGATTGAACCAACGGTGCCGATGGACATCTCATCGCCATGCGGAGAACGACCGTGATCGCCCTCACGATCCTCTAGCGAACAGGCATTGGCGACGCCTGAGGCCACTCCGAAAAACCACACCAACAGCACCACGAATGTGGTGCTGCGTAGAGTGCGGAAATTGAAGAGTTTCATGATGCCAATTGTTCGGAAAGTTCTATATGAAGGTTAGTGGACTGCCCCGGAAACGTGGTTGACCTATATCAATCAGTACCGTCCCCAAGAAACACAATTCATGATGGACGGTTGATAACTACTTGTCTGTGCGTTGCCGTACCGAAGAAGCGATTGACCTGTCGCACACAATCGGTTGGAACAACTAATCTTCCTCATGCCTCCCGTTGAAGGCTTGATGGGAAGAGCCAAGGAAACGGGTGATTGAACATGGAAGGAAGTGTCATTCGTCCTGCCGGGCCCTGCGTGTCGAGCCTCAAAGGGGGATCACCGCCCGGGTCATGCCGACCGACGATGAACCGGTGATCGCGAAGTCGGTCAGTCGCGTTCTCCGGCTGGGCCCGGCCCGGGCAACCGAGTGGTGCCCGCCTTCGTTGCTAGATGTCAGTGCTCCCCTGAGGGAAATGCGGTGACTGCATCGACGTTCAACTGCAGCCACAGCTCCAGCAGCGCCAAATGCCACAGTTTGCTGCCCTGGATGCGGGTGAACCAGTCTTCAGGCGCCGCGAGCAGCTTGTTGACATAGGCTCGCTGGTACAGACCGCGCCGAATACAGGCATCTGAATTGAGGATGCCACGCATGAACGCCAGAAATTCTCCGCTCACGTGCTTCAGCACGGGTACCGGAAAGTATCCTTTGGGCCGGTCAATTACGGCATCAGAGATCACGCCGCGCGAAATCGCCTTGAGCGGAAACTTGCCGCCGTGCTTGAGCTTGAGTTCCGGCGGCATGCGTGCCGCCAGTTCCACCAGTTCGTGGTCCAGGAACGGCACCCGCGCTTCCAGGCCCCAGGCCATCGCCATGTTGTCCACCCGCTTGACGGGGTCGTCCACCACCAGCGTGGTGCTGTCGAATCGCAGCACTTGGTCGATGAAGGTGTCGGCCTGCGGCTGCGCCAGCGCATCTGCCACCAACTCGGCGGTCACATCGCCCACATGAAGGGCGGGGCTGATCATCTCCAGGTACTCATCGAGGTCGCGATCGAAGTAGTGGGCGCGAAAGCGCTCCAGCGCCGAGCCCTCGGCAGCGTCCATCTGCGGGTACCAGAAGTAGCCGCCAAACACTTCGTCCGCGCCCTGGCCTGAAAGCACCACCTTCACCTGTTTGGCCACCCGCTCGCCCAGCAGGTAGAAGGCGATCACGTCCTGGCTCACCATCGGTTCGGCCATCTGCTGCACCGCCTCGGGCAGCCGGCGCAGCACCTCGTCGTACGGGATCAGGTACTTGTGGTGCCGCGTCTTGTATTGCGCTGCCACCTGGTCGGAGAACTCGAACTCATCGGCCTTCTCGCTCCCCAGGGTTTCGAAGCCCATCGAGAAGGTCTGCAGATCGTCCACGTGGTCGGCCAGCAGGCCAACAAGCAGGCTGGAGTCCAGGCCGCCGGAGAGCAGCACGCCAACAGGCACGTCGGCGGCGAGGCGGTGGCGTTCCACCGCTCGTATCAGCACCTCACGGGTTGCAGCCAGCCACTCTGCCTCGGACAGCGGCTTCGCCGGCCGCGTCGCATCGAGCTTCCAGTAGACGGCCTGCTCAATCCGACCGGCACCGGTGACCGTCATCGTGGTCGCCGGTGCAAGTTTCCTCACTCCCTTGAGGATGGTGCGCGGCGCCGGCACCACCGCATGCAGCGTGAAGTGGTGGTGCAGCGCCACCGGGTCGAAGCCCGTATCCACACCGCCCGCTGCCAGCAGGGCCTGCAGGCTGGAGGCGAAGCGAAGCCGCGATCCGTCCAGCGTGTAGTACAACGGCTTGATACCGAAGCGGTCGCGCGCCATGAACAGGCTCGCATCGCGCTGGTCCCAGATAGCGAATGCGAACATGCCGAAGAAGCGCCGCACACAGTCCGCGCCCCAGGCGTGGTAGGCCTTGAGGATGACTTCGCTATCGCTCTCGGAGAAGAACCGGTAGCCCATGGCGACGAGTTCGGCACGCAACTCCTTGTAGTTGTAGATCGTGCCGTTGAATACCAGCACCAGCTTCAGTTCCCTGTCGACCATAGGCTGGTCGCCGTCGGCGCTGAGGTCGATGATCGCGAGGCGGCGGTGGCCGAAAGCCAAAGCGCCGTCGCTAAAGACTCCGGCGTGGTCCGGGCCGCGTCGGGCTATCTTGTCGGACATGCGCGTCACAGCGGATGTGTCCGCCGTCGCGCCGTCGAAGCGCAATTCACCGCAGATGCCGCACATAAAGGCCTCGTTTCCTCATGACGGTTGTGACGCGGAGCCGCCGAACACCATGGCACGGACCTGTGCCCACTGGGCTTCGGTTGGGGTGGCCGGCTCGTCGATCGCATGGGCCGCGTGCGGGTCGAGCAAGCCCTGGGCGTCGAATACCAGCCAGCTACAGGTTTCGTTGACGACCGCTTCTGGCTGGCCGCACGACAGGCGCAGATACCAATCGACCAGGATGAAGCGACGACCGGCGAACTCAGCCGCCTCGGCTTCTGCCCGAGCAAGCGCGACGTATCGGTCTCGGGCGAGCACATGCACGCCGCTCTCGTCCAGAAGGAACAATCGGCTTTCGTGCTGTGGGGACGTGCATTCCATCGCCAGCCCGACGGCCGGCCCTTCGAACACCGGGGCAAAACCTCCTCCGGGGGTGCGGAAGTTCGTCGTCTGGCCCTGGTACAAACGTGCGGCAATCCATTGAACGTGGTTGTCATAGACGTAATCGCGCAGGTCAAACTTGAGCACTTGCACCGGCTCCGCATGGGAGATCAGCCGCCCGCCGGGTGCCACCAGCGCTTGCGCGACATAGCCACCGGCGAGAATCTCCTGCCAGACGCGCTGGGTGAGTTTGTCGCCGCGGTAGGCGGCGCGGCCACCGAACCCGGCGAAAGGCTTGAAGAACAGGTGCCGCCGCTCGCGCCACAGACGCTCGGCGTGTCGTACCTCGACCACTTCGGTATGCGGAATTCCGGCTAGCAAGATGTCTTGTGTGGTCTGTGGCACGCCCAAGGCCTGCAGCCGCGTTGCATCGCTGAGCAGGGTCAGGTTGCGCTTGTCCGCGTACAACGCGTGCGCTTGCGGATGCGGGGTGAGCACCATCGCGTTAGCCAGGTAAGCCTCACGCAATGTCGAACTGGCGGGCTCGGCCAGTGAAAAGTCAGTGAGGCGGTTGTAGACCAGGTCGATGGCCAGATCACCATGCCAGAGCACGCCGTCACGCAAGCTGAACTCGGTCGGGCCAGCGATTACCGCCTCCAGACCGTGCCGCTGAAACAGTCTCTGGAACAGCAGGAACTCGGGGTAGAGATACTGCTGCTCGGGGTTCTCATCGACAATGGCAATGCTACGCAAGGGTCGTTCGTGGCCAGACAGCGACCACTCATTGCGAAACATCGCCACGATGTCGTCTTCGAAATCACCGGCTTCGGCCGATGGCGGCAAGAGGCCATCGACGGACGCGCAACAAGCGCGCTGTGCCCGGGCCAGCACGGCATTAAGCATCGCACCGCCCGCATTGGTGTTGATCTCGATGAGGCCGAAACCACCCTCCGTGACGTGAAAGTCGTAGCCGAAAAACACGCCCTTGACGCCGCCGGGATCGTGGCACGCGATCGCGGGCGCGGTGGCCAGCACCTCGTCGCGGTAGGCCGGCATTCCAACAACCGATTCGATCGCCCGCACCAGCTGTGCCATGCGTGCCATGTGTTCACGTGACAGAAAGACCGGACGCGTCGCGAACAGGTAAGGGCAACGCTGCTGAATCAAGTCGAATAGACCCGGCTCGCCAATCTCCGACTCTAGTGCGTGGCGCAGTGCCGAGGTATCAAGGCTGATGCAGAAGCATTCGCTGTTTAGCACCTCCATCGATTCGGGGGCGGGCGATGTGGTGGCAGTTGCAGAAAGCGGCGGCGTGTTCACGAAAGCAGATCTCCCTTTACCCAGTCCTGGAAATGGCGGCCACGTTTGAGAAGATGGCGTATCTGCGCTGCTGCCTCCAGCGTTTTGTGGTGCGGAGTGAAGCCTGGTCTGGGCGAAATGTAGGTCGCCATCTCGCGGCCCATTTCGCGCGGCTGATCATCTGCTTGCGCCAGCAGCGTGATTAACAGGTTCTCGATGGCGATCATGCGAATGCGCAAATGTTCGAGCTCGGTGTGCATCGACAAATGAATCTGCAAAGGTGCCACGCAGTCCAATGACGGGAGCTGTGCAATCGCGCCGCCTTCGTTCTCCCATCTCGAAAGCGAGGCGTCTATTCTTGGCAAGGGACGCACAGGGGCTGCCTTCACTGCCTTCATCCTGGTTGTATCCATCGCAACGGCCGGTCGTTGACCTCGCCAAAGCCACCATAGACACGCACCGAAACGTATACGCGCCTGCCGAAACACATCAGGTGGAAAAGTATCATGGCCCCAATCAATATGACTGCCATCCAGCCGCTATCCACGCCCTTGGCTGGCAGGGGAAAAATCAGCAACTGCGCTAGTACGTAGCCGGTCACGACCAGCAGGAAGTGTTTCATAGTTCTCGACTGGGCGTTGGATGTGCGCACCATCTTGCCTCGCTCTGGTGATATTTGTGTGCCATTTCGTTGTCTTTTCGAAGGCATTGAGTTATTTTAGCTTTGCGTATCCGTCCGCGTGGTTGTCATGGCGCGCCACTGCCCCCAGCGCGGGATGAACATTGGCACGCGCCTGCAGTAAGCGCGATATGCGTCACCGAACTCTGATTCAACTTTGCGTTCCTCGCTCCGCGCCAACAGGTAGTAGGCCACCACAATGATCGGAAACAGTGCGACGGAAAAAGCGGTGGGCCAATGCACGATGCCCTCGCCGAAAAGCGCGATGAAGAGGCCGGTGTATTGCGGGTGCCGTACCAGTCCGTAGATTCGTTCGGTGACCAGGCGGTGTTCTTTCTGGGCTTTGTGCAGTTCACGCCAGCCCTCCATGAATATCCCGATACCAGCGAACAGGAGCGAGTAACCGAGGATCATCGCGATCATCATGCCAGTCTCGCCAAAACCCAGCAACGTGGACCAGAGGTTGGCGCTGAGGTCGCTCTGATCGAGGCCGAAGAAGCGGACGAGCAGGTAAATGGTGAGCGGAAACCCATACATCTCTGCGTAAAGAGCGATGATGAAGGCCTGGACTACGCTGGCGCTGGCCCATTCCTTCCACGTTCTGGGCGCAAGGTAGCGGTACAGAAACCACGAGACAATAATGGCGACAATCAGCGCGATCCCCCAGGCTCCGGTGTTTGCAATGTTCTCTTTCATGATGATGTCCTGCTTGTTGGTATTGGCACAGAATGGGGGAGCGGTTCAGTCTTCAACTGGACTCGATCATTGGTCTGCATTTCGTTGTTTTTTCAACGGGAAAAAGCGGCTCGTGCCGCCTACGAATTTGTACGCCTTGCCTTCGACGCTCAGGGAAATCGGCGGCGCCTCGCGATCACGCCCACGGACCGTGAGCGCATCGCGGGTAAGCTGCAAGTCAAGCGAATGCCCGCGATAGCGAATGCGCATATCGAGCTGTTCCATTTCCGGCGGCAGGTCCGGATTGAGGCGCAGAACATCGCCCTGTACTTCAATCCCGGTGAAAACGCGTTCTACCAAATTGACGCTGCCAGCCATCGCGCCAAGGTGAACCCCTTCCGAGGTGGTGCCCTGCTGGATATCGGATACGTCGCTTTGCAGCGCATCGGTGAAAAACTTCATCGAGCGTGGTCGGTCAGAACGCGCCAGGACCCAGGCGTGCACCACACGACACAGCGTGGAACCGTGGGACGAGCGCGTGGAATAGTAGGTGACGTTCCTGGGAATCGTCTCGTACTCGAATGGATAGCCCAGGCGCTCAAACAGCTCCTTGAGCTCCTCCGCCGAGAACAGATAAAACAGCATCAATACGTCGGCCTGCTTCGAAAGCTTGTAGCGATTTGGGCTGTCGTCTTCTGCTTCGAGAATGAGGTCGAGGCGCTGGATGTTTTCGTATCGGGACCGGTAGTCCCGCCAGTCGAGCTCGCGCAACTTTTCGTATCCCTCGAACTGGCTGACGATCCCATCCTCGTGAAAGGGCAGGTACATCCTGCGGCTGATGTCACCCCAGCGCGCGATTTCCTCCGCTGACAGGTCAAGCTGCGCCATGAGCTCGGCGCGGCGCAGGTCGGAGAGCAGATCGAGCACCTCTACCGCTCTGCACAGCACCCACACGGCCATCATGTTGGTGTAGGCATTGTTGTTGAGGCCGGGCGTTGCTGAATCCGGATAGCCGTCGTGAAACTCGTCGGGACCCATAACGCCACGAATTTCGTAGCGCTCACGCTCGTCGCTGAAGATAGCGATGCTGGACCAGAAACGGGCGATCTCAAGGATCAGCTCAGCACCGAAGAAATGCAGAAACTCAAGGTCGTGCGTGACCTGAAAGTACTGCCAGACGTTGTAGGCAATGGCGCTTCCCACGTGGCGCTGGAGGTAAGAGTTGTCGGGTACCCAGCGTTCCGAGCGGGGATTCAGGTTGGCCGTCTGGGTCTCTTCCTGACCGTCACTTGCACTTTGCCAGGGAAACATAGCTCCCTTGTATCCCGCACTGTGAGCGGCCGCACGCGCCTCCCCGAGTCGGCGATAGCGGTACATCAGCAGCGACCGGGTGATCTCGGGCATGCGATGGTTAAAGAAGGGGAAGATGAACAGTTCATCCCAGAACACGTGGCCCTGGTAGGCCTCCCCGGTCCAGCCGCGTGCAGGAACGCCTTGATCGAGACCCATGGAGTTGGGCGATACGGCCTGCAACAGGTGAAACATGTTCAACCGAAGCAGCGTCGGGACGTTTACCTGGAACCCGGGATCGGCTGGCCGGATATGCACGTCGAAGCGGCGCCACAAGTGTTTCCAGGCCAGGACATGTGCTGACATCACGGCATCAAAGTGCCCAGCACGCCCGATGGCCTTGCGTGCTGCCAGCCCGCACGCGGATATGGCGTGATCGCGCGACGTATAGAAGGAGGAAATTTTCTCCAGCACCAGCGTCTGGCCTTGCTTGACATCGATTTGCAGCTCCTGTCCGATGTAGCCCGGTTCTTCGATGGTCTGGCGCGGAACGTCGATCGACCGTTCGTCAAGGAAGGCCCGCGTACGCGCGGCCTGGGCGACATGAATGTTCGACTGGCTGGTGCTCACCATCAGGCAGATACCATCCTCCTCCACTGTCTCCCCTGTTAGAGGCTCCAGGTGCTGATTGTTGAATTTTCGGTACAGCTTTGCGCCGGCGTTGACGACGCGCCCGTCGATGGCCGAACGGACTGTGACACACGCCGACCAGTTCTCCGCAGTCAGCGAGAGCTCCAGCGCGCCCAGGTGCATGTCGCCCATCGAGACCAGGCGCCGCTCCTGCAACAGACTGCGTTGCCCCTGTTGGTCTTCGAAGCGCAGGGTTTTCAACAGCATGCCTCGTTGAATATCAAGCTCCTGGCGGTACGACAGGAGCTTGACCGTCCTCGCATCGAACCAGTCCTGGCCACTGATGCGAAATTCGAGCGCCAGCCAGTTGGGAAAATTGACGAGATCTTCGGTCTCAACAACTCGTCCCGCGAGGTCGGTACACAACCGGTTGTAGCCGCCGGCGAGGTAGGTTCCTGGATAATGGGTGTCATCTGCTTGCGCCCAGGGGGCAGACGCGCGCGTCGCGAAATAGCCATTTCCCAAGGTGCACAAGGCCTCGCGGACTCCCTCGTGTGCCGGGTCGAACCCGTCGAACACCAATGACCAGGCGGACGCGGGCTCAGTCGACACCTGGACCCGCGCCAGGTCGGTCACCACCACATCGGCGCCGGCTTTGCCCAGCGCCAACGCTTGGCCGCCGCGATCGACCCCAATGACGCAGCCAAACCGGCCCGCGCGTCCCGCCTGAACGCCGGCAATCGCATCCTCGACGACAACCGCACGCGAGGGTTCGACCCCGAGGCGCCGCGCCGCTTCCAGAAACGCATCCGGCGCGGGTTTGCCATTGAGCCCGATGCGGGTGACGTCTTTCCCATCGACTCGCGCGTCGAACAAGTCCGCAATGCCTGTCGTCTCAAGCACCTTCGCGCAGTTCTTGCTGGAGGAGACGACGGCCGTCTTGATCTGCTGTGCCCGCAGTGCGCGCACCAGCGCGATGGCAGCTTCATAAGGCTCGACGCCGTGCTGCTCGAGGTGTTCCAGAAAATATTTGTCTTTGAGACTGCCCAGAGCGCGCACGCTCTGGACACCCGGACCGTCTTCCTCCGCCCCCTGCGGCAGCTCGATGCTGCGAGCCTTAAGAAAGGTCGTGACGCCATCGTAACGCGGCTTGCCGTCAACATGGCGCCGATAGTCGGCGTCAATGTCAAAGGGGACGAACGGTTCGCCTGTGTCCGACGAATATTTCTCGAGAAACTCGTCGAACAGTCTTTTCCACGCCGCCGCATGCACGGTCGCAGTTTTGGTCAAGACGCCATCCAGATCGAACAGAACCGCGTCGTAGTCCCTTGGCGAAACCTCGCAGGACGAAAGCGGGGCATGGTCGGACGAACTCATAGTTTGACCCGTTTCGGCAGTTGTGCGTTGATCGCCACGACCACTGTGCTCGCCGACATCAGCACCGCGCCCACGGCAGGTGTCAGCAAAATGTCCCACGGCGCCAGTACGCCAGCGGCCAGGGGAATCGCAAAGATGTTGTAACCCGCCGCCCACCAGAGGTTCTGCGCCATCTTGCGATATGTGGCCCTGCTCAGGGTGATGAGCCGCTGGATGTCACGGGGATCGGACCGCACCAGCACGATGTGCACGGCCTCGACGGCGACGTCGGCTCCTGTGCCGATCGCAATACCGATATCAGCGGTCGCCAGGGCCGGCGCGTCGTTCACGCCGTCGCCGATCATCGCGACTTTCTTGCCTTGGGCCTGCAGCTCGCGGACCTTGTTGGCCTTGTCGTCGGGCAGCACTTCGGCAAACACGGTGGCTACAGACAAGGCAACGAGTGTGCGAAATGCGGTCATGGCGATTTCCTGGAGAGCGGTTGGCCCATTGAAGTGGCTGGGTCACATGCCACAAGCCTTTGTTTCGAAGTGTTGCCAAAGACGTTAACTTTTTTAGCTGCAGCTTTGTCCGGTTCGGCATCGTCTGCAGGTGCAGCTGGGGCGCATCTGACTTGATCGATGGCGTCGCCGTGTGTAGTGGTGCCGTATCCGCATAAACCTCGGCCGCGGGCGTGTCCGATGTACTCGTCGATTCTGCAGACTTGAAGAATTTCGGTGGTGCGGCGGATGGCGCATGACTTGCGTGACTCTCATCTGGGGCGTATGCATCATGCCCGCGTTGGCGTACGGCCGACTTGATATCGGTCACTTCGAGCTGAGTCTCGTCGAAACGCGCGGTGGCGGTATCGGCAGCAAAATTCACGGTGACGCTCTGTACGCCAGGCACCTCACCAATCCGCTTTTCGACCTCTTCAACACTGAACACCGAAGGCATATCCTAGACTTCAATAGGACTTTCTTGTTGGGTAATCGACGCATTAGCCGCTGTGCCAAGCGATCTAGACATTTCACAGGCGAGCCGGCCTCAGTTGTAGGCACTTACCGTCGCCTTACGGTAATAAGCGGCATTTCTGTTGGCGCTTCTAGTTCATGTTGGCAACGTTGGCATATTTGAAAAAACCACGGTATCCGCGGGTCGTTGTCGTGTCTGTTCGCTGCCGAACACAGCACGCGTAATCATTGGGGGAATCGGAGCCAGTTTTCCGTGGGGCATGTCCTACCCTGCTGACGGAGCCGTCAGCGCAGCAACAATGCTCCACCGCGCGAGTCAGTGTGTGCGACAACAGACAGACGGGCTAACACCTTGAGCGCAGAGTCAGTGTTTACAAACTAGGACTACATCATGTTACACAATGCGAAGGAAATGGAAGGGTACGCCGTTGGCGCTACCGACGGTGCCATCGGCCATGTCCAGGATTTTTACCTCGACGACGAGAAGTGGGTGATTCGTTATCTGGTCGTCGATACCGGTGGCTGGCTGGCGAGCCGAAAGGTCTTGGTGTCGCCGATCGCCGTTGGCACGCCGGACTGGGAGCAGAGGCTCCTACCGGTTTCAATCAGCCGTGAACAGGTCAGCAATAGTCCGACCATCGATACCGACAAGCCCGTTTCCCGACAGCACGAGATGATCTATTCGGGCTACTACGGCTACCCGTATTACTGGGGCGGTAGAGGCTATTGGGGTGGCGAAATGTATCCGAACCTGATGGTGCCAGGCTACGGTGGCTCGCTTGCGGGTCTTGATCAAGAGCAACGCGAATCGGCCCGGCAGGAGCACGAACACGACGATCCGCATCTTCGCAGTTACAACGCTGTCGTCGGCTATCACATCCAAGCGAGCGACGGTGACATCGGTCATGTCGCGGGGATGTTGATCGACGAGCAGACGTGGGCCGTCCGTTATCTCATAATCAATACGAGCAACTGGTGGCTCGGGCATGAGGTTCTGATCGCGCCGAAGTGGGTTGAGGCCGTGAATTGGCTCGACAGGACCGTTACTGTCTCGATGACACGCCAGTCCGTCAAGGACGCCCCCACCTACGACCCGGAGGCCGCGATGAGCCGCGAGGCTGAACATCAGCTCTACCGGCACTATGGGTACGTCGGCTACTGGACAGACCATCCGATCCGGGACACCGAGATATCTCGCTTCTAGGGCGCGGCAACGGTTATTAGCCTCGTCCGCTTCACTGCCCTGACTGATGGCCCAGACTTTGAGTGGTTCTCACGTCGGTCAGACCGCGCCCAACAAGGTGACAGTACCCAGCTCAAAGGGCCGCCATGTGTGAGTCCAACCCGTTGGACCCATCAGGCGGAACGCTGACCTCCGGGTGCTATGCCCGGCGGCATGGGGCAATCCAGAACGCTGGCGAATGCACGCAACAACTCCACCTCCGCCGGGGTGGCTCTCTGATCGTGCCAAATACTGATGACACAGGCTGCCAGCAAGCGCGATTTGGCCACGGGCGCCAATCGATCCAGCTTGCCAAGGACCTGGTCCAGATCCGCAATCCTGATCTGGTGCCTCGCCAACAATGTCAGCTCCGGTAAAGCCAGGATGGCGGCCGATGCATCAAATGCGCGCTGGGCATAGTTCTGGTCCATCGCGCCAGCGTGCGCCATCACAGACAACACAGATCCAAGTTCCTGTTTTAGTTGTACGACATCGATATATCCTCCCGCAGCGGGCATTGGTTTGTGAAAGTGCCCTTGCAGGTGCCTCGATAAAATTTTCTGCAATGACCATTCGAAAAGCTCAACCTTGGCGTCCATGTTGACCAGTGCCGCGAGATTTTCGAGGAACGGCGGGTACTGGCTGTGGGACAACTGCTTGAGCGCAGGAATCGCGATGTCGATGATGGGCAGCCGAAATGTCAATTCCAGTGCGTCTATTTGAGACATCAAACTGATCGTCAAAGCGTACACGTCCTTGTCGGCGCGTTCTTGCAATAGCGCGAGTTGTTGCTCGCGCAGCGTTGCCTCCTTGTCGAGCAGCAGACAATACATCACGGCGCGGGCGCCATAGGGCTCGCGCGCTGCTTCGCGAATCGCTGCGGGCATTTCAGACAACAACGATCGTGCGAGCAGAACCGATTCCTTGGTCGGTTGACCTATTTGATCGATCCCTGCGACGGCCGCGGCCGCTGCGGCTTGTGCTGCGACAGTGGCGACATTCTGGACCATCTCGGGGCGTCGCATGGCCGCTGTGCCGCCCGCTGGCGGTTGGCTGTCCACGGGTGGGGGGAAGTCAGAGATATCGAACTTGCCGTCCCATTGGGGATCGATCCGCAAGATGCGCGTATCCAGCGGGGGATGGGTCGACGACAGCCATTGCGTGAAGCCTGCGACGCCCTGAGCGAAAAAGGCATGGCTGACTTCAGGTGCGCCCGGGTTGCGCACGAGCGAGCCAGATTTCAGCCCGCCAATTCTCTTCAATGCACCCGCGATTCCCTCCGGGTTGCGGGTGAACTGGACCGCCGACGCGTCAGCCAGGTATTCCCTCTGCCGGTTGACTGCCGCCTTGATCAGACCACCGAAAAATGTACCGGCAAAGCCGATCACCATCAGCCCAATCGCCAGCGCCAAGATCGCAACACCACTGTTGTCGTTGCTACGCCGACGCCCCGAAAACGATGCTGAATACATCAGGTAGTAGCCCAGAATGCCCAGAATCAGGATGCCATTCAAAGCACCCATCAGGCGAATATCGAGTCGCATGTCACCATTGAATATGTGACTGAACTCATGGGCGATGACGCCCTGCAGTTGATCTCGACTGAGCTGTTCAATCGCCCCCTGGGTAATTCCAATTACCGCGTCCCGCGGCGAGAATCCGGCTGCGAAGGCATTGATGCCTGGTTCGTTGGCCAAGAGATAGACCGGAGGCGACGGTGTACCCGACGCGATGGCCATTTCATCTACGACATTGAGCAGCTTGCGCTGGTTGGGTTCTTCCGTATTGCGGGGAATCAACTGTCCACCCAGCGACTCTGCAACCACCTTGCCACCCGCCGACAAAGCCATCATTTTGTACAGACTGCCGGCCAGCACCACGACTGTGACGCCCGCACCCACGGTGGCGACCATCTTCCAGTCGATCTGCGTGACAAAGGACTGGCCTTCACGCATTTGCTGGGTATTGATAACGCCAAATACCACCAGCACCAGCAGATTGGCCATGACAATCAATGCGATCACCGCAGCGCCGAACAAGACGATCAGCAAGGTCGTGTGTTTATGCGCACGCTCCTGAGATTCGAAAAAATTCATTGGTTGCCCACCAGACTAGGCGCGTGGGTCAAAACGACACTTTCGGCGCCACCTGAATCGCGACGCTGTCTGCGAACTCCAGTAACGCCGCGTCCTGTGCATGGCCAAACATGGGTGCAAAAAAGACGGGTGGAAAAGACTGCTTGTAGGTGTTGTAGGCCATCACCTGGTCATTGAAGGCCTGGCGTGAAAACGCCACCTTGTTCTCGGTCGACGTTAGTTCCTCGCTCAGTTGCATCATGTTCTGGTTGGCCTTGAGGTCGGGGTACGCCTCCATGACCATTTTCATGTTCATCAGGGCGCCAGACAGCTTGCCTTCGGCGCCGACCAACCCTTTCATGGCGGCAGCATCGCCGGGCGCCGCCGCCGCGTTGGACAACATGCCAGACGCCTCGTTGCGCGCATTGATGACCGACTCAAGCGTTTCACGTTCGTGTTTGAGGTATCCCTTGGCGGTGTCGACCAGATTGGGGATCAGGTCATAACGGCGTTTGAGCTGCACTTCAATCTGGGCAAAGGCATTTTTGTACCGATTCCTCAGCATGACCAGCTTGTTAAAAACCGCGATCAAAAAGAAGACCGCTAATGCGATGACGACCAGAATTCCTATCAGTGTGGTGTTCATGGATTGCCTTTTAAGTTGGTTGCTTGAAACTTGGAAAAATGCCATCAAGGGCATATGTTTGTGCTGCTAAATTTGGGACTACCCTATTCAGGGCTAACCTCAGGTTTCACATCTGATGCTCTTGGTAGACGATGCCATTGGCCTGCTGCACCTCACGCACATACTGCACGATCTGCCGCACCTCGTCTTCGGAAACCGCTGGCTGCGCCGGCATATCGCCGAAAGGCCAGTGGTGCTGGCGAACGCCATTGCGCACTGCACGCAAGAAGGCTTCGTCGGGATGGTGCCCCGGGTTGTAAATGGGGCTCAGGAACGGGGGCCCCTTGTCGGTGCCAACGCCATACACCCCGTGGCATTTCGCGCATGTGGCGTCGTACGCCCATTGGCCCGTCAGTGCCATTGGCGACAACGCGGGCATTTTGACTCCCGGGGAAACAGACGGCAAATCCCGGATGCGCTGAGACCATGCAAAGCCAGCACTTGCAAGCACTACCATGGCCAGAGTGGCCGCTCCGATTTTTCTCCGCGCTTTCATTTGTATCCCCAAATAGTGATGTCATGCCTTGCTCTTACACTTCGAATCTGATCAATCCGACGCAGGCTCAAAGCATCGCGACAGATACCAGCGCTCGAACCCAAAAACAATTCGTTTGGGATGTCTCCAACTTTTCAGGGTCGGGGTCGGCCTTGCGGGCCGTCGCTGCCCAATGCCCGCAGCCATGTCAGCGAGAATCATTAGGTAGGAGACTTTGAATATCTGGTCAGATGTATCCCTCATGCTGAGGAGGGTGTCTTGTTGATGGTGCGATGGATGCACTTTGAATCGTCCGCTCTGCGTTGACTTGACGAAGATCAAGAGGTGAACACATCGCGGGAAAACGAAGCTGCCGCCGCCTGTTGGGCTTCAACTATTCGACTCAAGCGCCCCCCCTATGCCGTAGCATCGCGACAGATGCTGGCGCATTCTTTGTTTTGCATTCCGATGTAGACCCGCACGGGCCCGCCAAGCGCCTACTGCGTATCGCCGGCTTGCTGATCCAGGATCGGAAACGCTGCAACAGCGTATTGATCTCCCACAGTGATAATGTTGCAGACACGCCTTCATCCTTCATTCTTCTGAGAAAGAGCGCCCTTGGCAGAGGCTGCGCCTTTTTTTAGGACGCGCGCTCACCAGGTGTTGGCGCTGACCGAAAACTGACCCACCCAGAGGGGATGGGGGGTGCGGACATTAACTTGGACTGGTTTATGCCGTAAGTCCAAGACTCTCTCGGTATTCGATGGGGCTGAGAGAGCCAAGAGAGATCTTGATCCGCTTCTCGTTGTACCAGCGGATGTAGGAATCGACTACCTCAATGAACTGCTCAATGGTTGTGCTCTTCCAGTCCCGAGGATAGAACAGTTCCGTTTTCAGCCGTCCGAAGAAGCCTTCGCATGCAGCATTGTCAGGCGAACACCCCTTGCGCGACATCGAACGAATCAACTTCGCGTCACCGATCCTCGATAGCCAACCGGGCCAGCGATAGTGTGCTCCACGATCAGAGTGGACGACGGGCCGGTCATTGCCGCCGGCCACCGTCTCGATGGCTGCATCGAGCATCGTGTTGACGAGCTCAGCGTCGGGATGCGTCCCAATGGTCCAGCTGATGACCAGGCCATCGAAGCAGTCGATGATGGGCGACAGGTACACCTTGCCGGCCGGGATCTGGAACTCTGTGATGTCGGTCAGCCACTTCTCGTTCGGGGCCGCTGCGTGGAAGTCGCGATTGATGAGGTTCTCGGGCGCTGGGCTGATTTCGCCCAGGTAGGAGCCGTACCGACGCCGCTTCGCCTTGGCAACGACCAGGCTTTCTTGTTTCATCAACCGCTGCACAACCTTCTCAGAGATGGTGATGCACTGCCTGGCCAGCGAGGCTTGCAGTCTGCGGTAGCCGTAACAGCGGTGGTTCAGCTCGAAGAGGTCGGTGAGGGTGCCACGCACGGCAAGGTACTTGTCTGCCACCTTTACACGGGCTCGATGGTAGAAGTACGAGCTGCGCGCCAGAGCCAACCGAGCAAGGAGCTCTGGCAGGGCATAGAGCGCTTTGAGGGCGTCAACCAGCAATGTCTTCTCCCGGTTGGTCAGGAGTTGCAGGTCGACGCCCAGGCCTTTTTTTAAGATTTCATTGGCCTTCTTCTTTAAAAGATCGCGTTCGAGCTGCAGTTGCCGGATGTCGCGTTGCAGTGATTCGAGCTGGCGTTCCAGCTCCGCGCGCTCTGGCACTGGCGGTGAGTTGTTGCCGTGTTTCATGGATGCGGGAGCCTCACGGCCAAGTAACTGGTTCTTCCAGTTGTACAACGTTGGCCTGCAAACGCCTAATCTTTCAGCCACCGCCTGCGCAGCTTCTTGTCGACTGCAAAGCGCCATGACTCCCGTCTGCTTCAATGTCTCTGGATACCTTCGGCGCCCAACGCTGCCAACTACGGCTTTCCTGGTCTCAGGAAGCGCCTCGCGAACCCAAGCGGTCAATGTCCCGCGACCGGGGTAGCCCAGCGTCCTCATGGTGGCGGCAATGCATCGATCGTGAGTGAGGTAATGCTCAACAGCCGCCTCCTTCTGCGCCTGCGAGTACTTGGGTTTGCGGCCCGCATAGCCCACCGGCAAATCGAGCCGTTGCTCATATTCCCGGTACCAGCCCTTCAGGGAATTCTTGGTCGGGTAACCCAGCTGACGGATGGTTGGCCTGACGCGTTTGCCAAGCTTGATATAGAGTTCGACCGCTCGAACCCTGTCTTCGTATGAATACATGAACTACCTCCTGGTAGTCCAAGTTTTTGTCCGCACCCCCCTCGGGTCAGACTTCAACGGAATTCAACAGCATCGCTGCAAGAAGTGCGGAACCCAACTGCCGTACGAGTTGCACGCGCCTACGGGGGAACTCTTTTCTGTTGTCCCCGATGTCGCTCAGACGCTGCGCCGAGTTTGAGCTCTCCTATTGACGGCTTTGCTCTATCTGACGAATCTGCAGCAGCTTTGGCAAGTCACGTAGATATGATCAGATTTGCAGACCAGCTACCTACGCTCATCGAAAAATGCCGTGCGTCGGTTAATAGCCCGTTTATGCCCCTTGTGCTCAGCAAGCCGGACAACCGGCAGAGATCACTCTCGTTTCGTCATTTTGTGACTGATGTGTTGACGGCTGTCTCATTCAAGGGATCCCTACAAGCGCAGCAGGAGTTGCACCTGCTTGCGCCCATCAGCACTTTTATTGAGACGCACGAGAATGAAAATAAACGTCTGACTCAAACTAAAAAAGTCAGAGCATCGCCGAGTGGCAAGAGTATCGCAAACGCTACTGATCAGAAGCTTGCCGAGGCTACGGCTATCTATAGGGCGATCCGCCGTCACTTGTGGCGGCACCGCCTGTGCGCCCATCGGGCTTGCGCACGCTTTGCAATGAAATCGCTTTGGTGGGATCTCGAAGGAGCAAAAACCGACGCATTCTGTCCGACGGCAGTGGCGTTTATGCGGTGGCGTATGCATTGGGAGGGTCGGCGCGTTCCTTCTAGGCTGGCGGAACGGCCCGAGCGCACTGCCGTTGCGTATGGATTGCTGGGCTGGATTTCAATGAGCGCGCCTATTCCCTCAGTTTATTGGTCCAAAAATTTTGAAGCATGGTTAAACGCAAGCCTTTTGGCTGCAGCCTGTTTTGACAGTTTTCGCGCATGGGAACAACGTTGCGTCTTGGATTTACGCAAAGGAAAGATCGCATGGAACTTTCGCGATCACGACAACTACGCACGTCGCCACTGGGCCTGCAGCGGGCGAGGTACTAGTTTTGAACCAGGCCTGCTTTTTTTGGAGCCCTTCCTCGGAGCAACGTCCCAATTCCCAGAACCGGAACCCTTTAACCGGGCGCATTACCTTCGCTCCCGTCAGATTATCGACCTGCTCAAGCGGTAAACAATTTTCGTTTGTGATCGGGGATAACCAAGCACATTGAAGTTCCTATCAGCCTATCACTCACTAGGATAGGCCCGCCTCGCGCCTTCGGATTGCTTCGTCTACTAGAGCACGCCAAGCTTCGAAATCTTCAGTTGTCGGTGCCGGGCCTGTCCCATTCTGGTAAGCCACCATGGAATCGCAGAGAGTTTTCAAAGCTGTTATACGCTTCAAGTTTGCCAAGCGTTCGGCATCAATGGCGGTGCGCAAAGTTTGAAGAGGATCTTTAGCGGGCATAGTCGCAATGTAACAATCTATTAGGCAAGGACTTACTATGAAGCATCTATCCGACCAGATTGTCCACGCCTCTGACGCATTAAAAAATAGACAGCCGGTATCACAAACATCGAAAGAAGCGGCGCAGTGATCATGCCTCCGACCATGGGCGCCGCAATTCGCTGCATGACCTCGGAACCCGTCCCAGTGCCCCACATGATGGGGAAAAGGCCCGCCAGGATGACTGCTACTGTCATCGCCTTGGGGCGCACCCGTAACACGGCGCCTTCCCGGATGGCCTCCAACAAATCGGCGGTGCTGGTCTTGCCTTGTTTCAGCTTGTCATCCCACGCTGTCTTCAGGTACAGCAGCATGATCACCCCAAACTCTGCAGATACTCCGGCTAGGGCGATAAACCCTACCGCGCCGGCCACCGACAGGTTGTAGCTCAGGATGTACAGTAACCAGATGCCGCCCACCAGAGCAAACGGCAGCGTGGCCATGATCAGGAACGCTTCATCGAATCGCTTGAAAGTCAGATAAAGGAGAACGAAGATGATGAGCAGGGTGAAAGGTACCACCACCTTGAGCTTGGCCGTCGCGCGCTCAAGGAACTCAAACTGTCCCGACCAGGAGACAGAATAGCCTGGCGGCAGCTTGACCTTCTCGTTGACGGCTTTTTGCATGTCTTGCACGGCAGAGCGCAAATCGCGGCCGCGAATATCGACATACACCCAGCCGGACAGGCGCGCGTTCTCGCTACGCAGCATGGGCGGGCCATCCGTGATGCGGACGTCGGCCACATCAGACAGCACCAATCGCTGGCCGCGTTCGGTTACAAAGGGCAGGCTGCGCAGCTTCTCCAAAGAATCCCGGATTTCACGGGGATAGCGCATATTGATCGGGAAGCGCTGCAGACCCTCGATAGTCTCACCAATGTTCTCGCCGCCTACTGCTGTGCTGATGACCGATTGCACGTCGGCAATGTTGAGACCAAAGCGTGATGCCGCATCGCGCTTGATATTGACATCGATGTAGCGACCGCCGGTCAGGCGCTCGGCCAAGGCGCTCGTGACGCCGGGAACGTCTTTGAGCGCCCGCTCGATCTCGCCAGTCAGGCGGTCTATTGTGATCAGATCGGTCCCCGCCACCTTGACGCCCACCGGGCTCTTGATGCCGGTGGCCAGCATGTCGATGCGGTTGCGTATGGGCGGCACCCAGATATTGGACAGACCGGGCACTTTGACGATGCGGTCCAGTTCCTCCACCAGTTTGTCTTGCGTCATGCCAGTTCGCCATTGATCGCGTGGCTTGAACTGGATGGTGGTCTCAAACATCTCCATGGGCGCAGGGTCGGTCGCGGTTTCGGCGCGGCCGGCTTTGCCGTATACGCTGGCGACTTCGGGCACGGTCTTGATTAGCCGATCGGTCTGCTGCAGCAGCTCACCGGCCTTGCCGGCCGACAGACCCGGCAGCGCAGAGGGCATGTAGAGCAGATCTCCTTCGTCCAGCCTTGGCATGAACTCGCCGCCGATATGCTGTAGCGGCCAAAGGCTGATGACCAAAACGACGCCTGCCGCCAGCAAGGTGAGCTTGGGCGCGCGAAGTACCACCTCCAGCATTGGCCGATAGATGGCAATCAGCAGGCGGTTCAGGGGATTGGACTTTTCATCGGGAATGCGGCCGCGGATCAGGTAGCCCATCAGCACGGGAATCAAGGTCACCGACAGCCCGGCCGCCGCCGCCATGGCATAGGTCTTGGTAAACGCCAGTGGCGAGAATAGCCGTCCTTCCTGGGCCTCCAGCGTGAACACCGGAATAAACGACAAGGTGATGATCAGCAGCGAGAAAAACAGCGCCGGCCCGACTTCAGCCGCCGCGTCGCCAATGACCCGCCAGCGCGCCTCGCCATGCAGCGTTTCGCCCGGGTGATCGCGGCCCCAATGCTCAAGATGTTTATGGGCGTTCTCGATCATCACAACGGCAGCGTCCACCATGGCACCGATGGCAATCGCGATGCCGCCCAGCGACATGATGTTGGCGTTGACGCCCTGGTAATGCATCACGATAAAGGCGGCCAAGATTCCGAGCGGCAGCGAGATGATCGCAACGAACGCCGAGCGCAGGTGGAACAGGAAGATGAAGCACACCACCGCCACGACCAGAAACTCCTCCAGCAGCTTGAAGGTGAGGTTGTCCACGGCCCGTTCGATCAGGCCCGATCGATCGTAAGTCGGCACGATTTCAATACCCTTGGGCAGGCTGGCCTGCAGGGTCTGGAGCTTGGCCTTGACGGCGGCGATGGTCTCCAGCGCGTTTTTGCCGGAACGCATGATGATCACGCCGCCGACGGCTTCACCTTCACCGTCCAGCTCGCCAATGCCACGGCGCATTTCGGGGCCGATCTGGATGCGGGCCACGTCGCCCAGGCGCACTGGGATGCCGGCCGCCGAGGTCATGAGCGGAACGGAGCGGAAGTCTTCCAGGCTCTGCAGGTAGCCCGAGGCTCGCACCATGTACTCGGCCTCGCCCAGCTCCAGCACCGAACCGCCGGCTTCCTGGTTGGCCTTCTGGATGGCTTCGACCACCCTGGTATGCGGAATCGCATAGGCGGCTAGCTTGTCCGGGTCTAGCACGATCTGATACTGGCGCACCATCCCGCCGATCGAGGCGACCTCGGCCACATTGGGCACGGTTTTGAGCTCGTACTTGAGGAACCAGTCCTGCAGCGCTCGCAGCTGCCCGGCATCCTGCTTACCGCTGCGGTCAATCAGGGCGTACTGGTAGATCCAGCCAACGCCGGTAGCATCCGGTCCCAGCGAGGCCTTGGCCGCCGCCGGCAGGCGTGACTGGACTTGGTTCAGGTACTCCAATACCCGGGAGCGCGCCCAGTAGAGGTCGGTGCCATCTTCGAATAGTACATAGACATAGGAATCGCCAAAGAAGGAATAGCCGCGCACCGTTTTGGCCCCCGGCACCGACAGCATGGTGGTGGTCAGCGGGTAGGTGACCTGGTTTTCGACAATGCGCGGCGCCTGGCCGGGATAGGTCGTGCGGATGATGACCTGCACATCCGACAGGTCCGGCAAGGCGTCCAGCGGCGTTCTCATCACCGAGTACACGCCCCAAGCCGCGATCATCAGCGTGGCCAGCAGCACCAGGAAGCGGTTGCCAACGGACCAGCGAATTAGCCGGGCGATCACTTTGTGCTCCTCGAGGCCGCTGGCGTTGCAGCGGTTTCAGTACCCGAAGGCGACACCCGGGTGAGCTGAGGCAGACCTTCCGGGTCGATGTAGAACTCAAAATTAACGGTATCGCCAGCTGACAAGTTCCGCGGTAGCTCTTGGGGCGGAGGTGCCTTAAAGTCCATGCTCATCGCTCCCCATTTAAGGGCCGGGATTGGCCCGTGGGATAGAGTGATTGCGTCATTGCTAATGGCGTCGATCTTGGCTTGACCTGTATGTCGTGGTGCGCTGCCTGGGGCAGGGGGTTTCGGCACCTCGTTGAGCCGGGCCTCCACGCCTTTGAGGCTTGCTTCCGAGTCGATCAGGAACTGCGACGACACCACCACCCGCTGGCCCGTCTGCAGGCCGCGCTTGATTTCCGTCTGGCCACCGCTTTCAATACCAGTTTCGACATCAACCGGTCGAAAGCGCCCGTTCTCCTCGGCCAGCATCACGACCGTGCGTTTGCCGGTCTGAATGACGGCTTCTGTAGGGGCCAGCAAGGATTTCTCCATCCGCATATCCATGAACTGCATGGTCACGAACATGCCAGGTACGAGGCGAGAGCCCGGGTTCGCCAGTTCCAATCTAGCTTTGATCGTGCGTGTCGCCGCGTTGACGTCCGGCAGGATGGCTTGCACCCTGCCTTCGAAGGTCGTTCCGGGTACGGCCGGACTGCGGGCTTGCACCTTGGCACCCGGGCGCAGCAGCCCCGCCTGGCTCTCGGGTACCTCGGCGTTGGCCCATACGGTAGAAAGCCCATTGATGCGGAACAGAGTCATTCCCGGCGACACCGTCATGCCCTCGCGTACCAACAGTTCGACCACCACGCCGCCCAAGGGCGCAGTAATCGTGGTGCGAGCCTGCGTTTTCCCGCTGGTCTCCACCAGGCGGATTTGCTCGTCGCTCATGCCGACCTGCCGCATACGCTGGCGGGCGCCGTCCACCAGCGAACCGAGGTCATTACCCTGCATGCGTTTCAGGGACAAAAATTCCTCCTGAGCCGCCACCCAGTCTGGAACATACAGGTCCACCAAAGGCTGACCTTTGGCCACCGGATCCAGCGTAGCTCGCACATGCAAGCGCTCGACATAGCCGGTCGCCCGGGCCTGCACCGTGGCCTGGTTGCGTTCGTTGAAGGCAATGTTGCCGACCGCAGAGACTTGAGGCGACAGCGTGCCTTCGGTGACCACTGCGGTGCGCACCCCCAGGTTTTGCTGAATCCGGGAGCTAACGGTGACCTTACCTTGGTCGGAATCGCTGTCTGCATAGACCGGCACCAGCATCATGTCCATGAACGGGGACTTGGCGGGTTTGTCGAACTTGCTGCCCGGCATCATAGGGTCTTGGTAGTACAGAATTTTGCGCCCGCTGGCAGGATCGGTATCACCCGCTTTGAGACCTGCGCTGATGTGGCGGCGGGTGGCTTCCTCGCCCTCGGCGACGCTCTGGGGTCCAGCTGTAGGTGTCGCCGCTAGGGTCGGCGACGCTTCACCTGGAATGGCGGTGGCGGCCATACTTCCGCCGTTTTTCATGCCCAGGACGTACAGGCCATAGCCTGCAGCGCCCAGTACACCGGCAGCGATCAGCGCTGCAATAAGGTATTTCTTGTTCATGGCTGTTCCTTGGCTTGTGCCGGCATGCTGTGTTCGGGGAGGAGAAAATTGAGCTGGGCCCAGGAACGTGCGGTTTCCATTTCCAGCGTCAGGGTCTGCATATGGGTGTCGAGCTCATCTCGGCGCGCGGCCAATGCTCCGGCCAGGTCGCTTTTCCCCGTGCGGTAGCTGGTCAGTGCGGCCTCGGTGCGCTGCCGGGCTGTCGGTATCAGCTCATTTCGGTACCGGGCGACCCGGTCCTTGCCCGTTTGCCAGTCATTCAGCCAGCCACGCACCTCGGCTTCATGGTTACGCAGCATGTCTTCGTAGCGGGCCTTGGCTTCGTCGACCAAGGCCAGCTTGGCGGCCAGCTCGCGGTTCTGGCGGTTCTTCTGATCCCACTGCAATGGGATGGAGACGCCGATGGAAATCATGTTGGAGTAAGTCGGACCGCGCTGGGCGTAGCTGGCTTCGACGCTCCAGTCGGCTTGTTTGTTCGCTTGGGCCAGCCGTGCATCGGTTTCCACAGTGTCAATTTCTGCACTTATCGCGAGCAGATCAGGGTGCTGCTTGATGTGCTCGCTTGAAACCCCAATCTGGAGTGAGGTGGTTTGCCAGGGCGGAGAGCCGGAGAGCGGTCGATCCGCATCTGTCGTGCCCACCCAACGGGCTAGCATCAGGCCGGCGTTGCGTGACTGCCGGCCAATCTGGCTGACCCGGTCCTCCAGCTGGATCACCGCGCTACGGGCGGCGAACACGTCGGACTGGCTCCCCCGGCCGGCGCGAAAGGCGATGTCGGCTGCTTGCACCTGCAGCCGGGTTTCTTCGAGCTGTTGCTGCACCAGCTCGCGCATGGCTTGGGTGTAATACCGGTCCAACCAGGCCAGCGCGGTGTCGCGCTGGAGGTTCGCCAGCGTCAGCTGGCGCTGCGCCTGCACCCGCTGCGCGTCGCGTTCAAAACGCTCCGACCGCAGCTGGCGTTTTTCGGAGCGAGTGATTTCTTGCATCACGCCGATTCGGCGCATGGTCATGAAATCGCGTGTCAGGCTGCCGCGGTCCGCGCCGTCGGCCGGCAGGTTGTCGATGCCGAACTTGAGCACCGGGTCGGGGAGCTGGCCAGCCGCTACGGCCTGTTCTCGAGCAGCGGCTGTGAGCGCCCCTTGGGCGACCAATTGCTGGGATCGACCGGCGGCAAGGCGCTGCGCCTCGATCAGGGTCAAGGGCTCAGCAGCCCACGACGCAGAAGCCATGGCCACCATCCAGGCGGCAGCCGTGATCCGAGAAATCGGAAAAAAAATAGACATAAAACCTCCAGAGCACGAACAACGACCTGCCGATGCACGGGGAGGTGCATCAGACAGGAGCCAGGTGGTCCGGGAGGTCAGAGGCGGAAGCAGCAGTTCCGGATGGCGACAGGGGGAGCGGTGGTGCGCTGCAGATGAGGCGCCTGCAGCGGCGCTTCAGAAAACACGGGGAGGGCGATCTGCAAACTGAAGTTGGCAGGCAAAGCGCTGATGGCAACGGGGGAGGACAGCTCATGCTTGTCGGCCGACTGATGACCCGCTTGGCAATGTGCCTGGCACAGGTTGGGTTGCTGATCGTCCATATTGAGCGGCATGGATTCGGCGCAGGACATGCCGGCCTCGGCCATGGCGGCCGCTTCAGCGATTTTTGATCCAGAACCGGGGCAGATGTAGCCAGCCACCGCCAGCTGCATGAACAGCAGGCTAACCAGTGCGAAGAGCACTGTGATCAGACGTTGGTGGCGGTTTCGGATCATTGCTTGAGTTTAAGAGACATGTGACCGGTGGATCGCTCGAAAGTTCCGCCTTCGGCGATTGTTGCCCGAAAACCGATGCCAGCCCTAGCATATTAGTCTGAACCTAAGTTGAGCTTGCGATAGCCATGCGCGCTTGTTGAAGCCGGTCCAACCCGCGCACAGGGTAAGCACATTCATCTTTTTTAGATTTTCTACGCCTTCAGCAGACGGCCAATTGACTTACCGCAAGTCAGACTCACACTGGCGCTGAAATAGTCCGAGCCCGTCGGCTTCAGGTCGACACCCGTTCGTAGATAAACGTACACCGTGGCGCGCCTCTCGCAATCGTGTTGACTGGAGAGTCGCCGCGGTGAAAGCGCATGATCGGCGAATATTCGTTGAAAACCGTTTCGTCTGAACGGCAGAATGCCAGGGTGATCGCCGGATTGCCCATGTCCCTGAAACATTCGTGGAACCGACACCGGACGATGTCGAGCGTGACCCGGGAGTCCGAGCGTTGGATGCCGTCGTTCTCGTTGGTACTGATGAAACCTTCCCGCATCTGCGTTTCGTGCGCATCGTGGAAGAAATCCCAAGTTCGTGCCTTTCCGCCAGGCGGGAAGTACGCCTTCCGCTGGACGGCACATCCCAGGTCGTGCAGAAAGGACTGGGTTGTGGAGAGTGCCCGCTCGGCGCCCTGAGCCTTCACCAGTTCGTTATACAGGACGCCAACCAGCAGGAAAGTGTCTTTCACCCGCCGCAGTTGCGCGTCGTCGCCTGGCTTCGAGAATTGCTTCTTGTAAGTTCCTGCGAGAGCGAAGAGTTTCGGAATGAGGACAAAGCGTCGCCAGCCGAGTACCGGCTGCAAGTGTCGGTTCAACAGCTTGGGTACCGTGAACAGGAGAGTGCCCAAGCGACGCCGGGCGTCAAGGGCGGGATCCAGATGGGCGTCTGTTTTCATTTTTCGGCGCATGACGAACTCTGTTTCAATCCGCGTCCCGATCTGATGGACCTGCGGGTGCATTGGGTAGGTGTACTCGTTTTGCTCCGCAGTACGAACGGGCTCAGCAGTTTCATTGAATTGATGGGCCTGCCCTGGTGGCCGTGCCCCGCGTTTTGGTCGTGGTTCATACCCACGCCAGCCAGATGCTGTTCTTCTCGTTGCATGATGTCGTTCTGCCTTTGTGGCTCCAATTGTCGCTACGCACATCCGAGGAGTGGCCGTGATTTCTGAAAAATTCGAAAAAATTAACCTAAGCTATTGATTTAAAAGAGTAAATATGGGGCGTCTCAGAAAACCGAAATAAAGCACATTAAGGCGTAGCCAACCCGTGACTCCCCCGCGCCGACTCAGCGAGCTTCGTTCCGTCTTGCAGCGACGCGATCAGAGGGCAGGAAACGTTCCCCTTGCGCGCATGGCAGGCACACACCAACTCAGACAGCACGGTCTCCATGCGCGCCAAGTCGGTCATTCTCGCGCGCGCATCCGTGAGCTTGCGCTCGGCCAGGCTACTGGCTTCCGAGCAATGCGCACCATCTTCCAATCGCAGTAGTTCGGCAATTTCATCCAGACTGAAACCCAGCCGCTGGGCTGATTTCACGAACCGCACCCGTGTGACATCCGCCTCGCCATAGCGGCGGATGCTGCCATAAGGCTTGTCCGGCTCTGGCAACAACCCCTTGCGCTGATAGAACCGGATGGTCTCCACGTTGACCCCGGCCGCCCTGGCAAAAACGCCGATGGTCAGATTCTCCAACTCGCTTTTCATATCGCTTGACTCCGTACATGACTACGGAAGTAAGCTTACGCCATCCCATTCAGATTCGAAAGGAAACGCACATGGCTGAACCGCAAAATGGGCGCGGGACGCTCTTCACTGGAGGGCTGGCCGCCATCCTCGCGTCCACCTGCTGCCTTGGGCCGCTGGTGCTGATCATCCTGGGATTTAGCGGAGCATGGATCGGCAACCTGACGGCGCTGGAACCCTACAGTCCCGTTTTCATTGGCGTGGCACTGGTGGCCATGTTTTTCGCCTGGCGGCGCATCTTCCGTCCGGCGCAAGCCTGTAAACCGGGAGACGTGTGCGCGATTCCCAAGATACGAGCGATCTACAAGTTCCTTTTCTGGGTCGTTGCCGCGCTGGTGCTGGTCGCGTTCGGATTCCCGTACATCGCACCACTTTTTTATTGACCACAGGAGCCCACCATGAAGAAGTTGCTTTCCGCTTTTGCCTTGGCTGCCGTCATTGCGCCCGTGTGGGCCGCTACCCAGACCGTCACGCTGGCCGTACCGGGCATGACTTGCGCCGCTTGCCCGATCACCGTCAAGCAGGCAATTTCCAAAGTCGATGGCGTGCAGAAGGTCGAGGTAAGCTACGAGAAACGGCAAGCCGTTGTCAGCTTCGACGATGGCAGGACCAGCGTGCAGAAGCTCACCAAGGCGACCGAGGACGCCGGCTACCCATCCAGCGTCAAGCGCTGAGCCACCCCGTCAACTCTGGCGAATCACCATGAACCTTCTCGACTCCATAGGCAACAAGGCCGGCGGGCTGGGCTCCGTCGTGTCCGCCATGGGCTGCGGGGCCTGCTTTCCGGCTCTCGCCAGCTTCGGCACGGCCATAGGGCTGGGCTTTTTGAGCGAGTACGAGGGCCTGTTCATCACCCGGCTATGCCTTGTTTGCCGCTCTGGCTTTGCTGGCATATGCGCTAGGTTGGCTGAGTCACAGGCAATGGCACCGGAGCCTGCTCGGGATGGTCGGCCCAGCTATCGTGCTGGCGGCCATGCTCTTGTTTTTTGGCAATTGGTGGACGGAGAACCTCCTCTATGTCGGTCTGGCCTTGATGGTCGGGGTGTCGATCTGGGATCTGCTCTCACCGGCCAACCGCCGCTGCGAACTACCACCCAAACACGGCTAACTGCATTGGCAGTTGCCGAAACGAAAAGGAACGATGCAATGTATTTGAGTATCACCGGAATGACCTGCAACTCGTGCGCGACACATGTCAAGGAAGCCCTGGAGAAAGTGCCGGGCGTGCTGTCGTCGCTGGTGTCCTACCCGAACAGCTCTGCGCAACTCGCCACCGATCCCGGCACCTCGCCAGAGGCGCTCACCGCTGCCGTGGCAGGCCTCGGCTACAAGGCCACACTCGCCGATGCCCCATCCACTTCAGTGCAGAGCGGATTGATTGGCAAGTCGCTGGGATGGCTGGGCGGCGGCGACAAGGCTGGCGGTGATGGGGGTGGACTGCATATCGCCGTCATCGGTAGCGGCGGGGCCGCGATGGCGGCGGCGCTGAAGGCCGTCGAGCAAGGCGCGCATGTGACCCTCATCGAGCGCGGCATCATCGGCGGCACCTGCGTCAATGTCGGCTGCGTGCCGTCCAAGATCATGATCCGCGCCGCCCACATCGCCCATTTGCGCCGAGAAAGCCCATTCGACGGTGGCATCGCAGCGACCGCGCCTGCGATTGACCGCGGCCTTCTGCTGGCCCAGCAGAAGTCCCGAGTCGATGAGTTGCGCCACGCCAAATACGAGGGCATTCTGGACAGCAACCCGGCCATCACCGTTCTGCACGGTGATGCGCGTTTCAAGGACAACCAAAGCCTTGTCGTCCGTTTGAAGGATGGCGGCGAGCGCGTGGTGGCGTTCGACCGCTGCCTGGTCGCCACCGGTGCCAGCCCGGCCGTGCCGCCGATCCCGGGCTTGAAGGACACTCCCTTATGGACTTCGACCGAAGCGCTCGCGAGCGAGAGCCTTCCGCCACGACTGGCGGTCATCGGCTCGTCGGTGGTGGCGCTGGAACTGGCGCAGGCCTTCGCCCGGCTGGGTAGCCAGGTCACGATTCTGGCGCGCAACACCTTGTTCTTCCGCGAGGACCCGGCCATCGGCGAGGCCGTCACAGCCGCGTTTCGTGCCGAGGGCATCGAGGTGCGGGAACACACGCAAGCCCGCCAGGTCGCCCATGTGAACGGCGAATTCGTGCTGACCACGGGGCAGGGCGAAGTGCGTGCCGACAAGCTGCTGGTCGCTACCGGCCGGACACCCAATACGCCCAGCCTGGCCTTGGAAACGGCGGGTGTCGCCGTCAATGCACAGGGGTCCATCGTCATCGACAAACGCATGCACACGAACAGCCCGCTGATCTACGCTGCAGGAGATTGCACTGACCAGCCGCAATTTGTCTATGTCGCGGCAGCGGCTGGCACCCGTGCCGCCATCAACATGACCGGTGGCGATGCCGAGCTCGACCTGAGCGCTATGCCTGCGGTCGTCTTCACCGACCCGCATGTGGCTACGGTGGGGTTGAGCGAGGCAGAGGCCCGCCGGCAGGGCATCGAGACCGACAGCCGTACGCTGAGCCTGGACAACGTGCCGCGCGCGCTGGCCAACTTTGACACCCGTGGCTTCATCAAGCTGGTGGCCGAAATTGGCTCGGGGCGGTTGATCGGCGTGCAGGCGGTCGCGCCGGATGCGGGCGAGCTGATCCAGACGGCCGTGGTGGCCATCCACTCGCGCATGACCGTGCAGGATCTGGCCAACCAGTTGTTCCCATACTTGACCATGGTCGAGGGCTTGAAGCTCTGCGCGCAGACCTTCAACAAAGATGTGAACCAGCTGTCCTGCTGCGCCGGGTGAAGTTGCACCTGCCTCTTCTATAGCCGGATCGGACAGGTTGAATCAGCGCAACAGGAAGGGGATGCGCAGCTTGCGCTCAAGACATACCGCGGGTAGCCGTTCTCCACCTTTGGGTCAGGCTAGATCGAAGTACGCTTGAGTCGATGGCCAATCGTTGTCTCCCGGACCCATTGCCTTACTTGGCTTGCTCAAGCGCCACGACTGTGAAGCCTGCTTCGCCTTTTTCAGCTCGGAACAGGATTTTGTCGCCTTGCTTGAGGCCCTGGAGCAGTGTGGCTTCCGGAACCTTGAACACCATTGTCATGCCAGGCATGCCCAGGTTCTCGAGTGCCTCATGTTTGATGGTCAGTTTGCTCTGTTCAAGGTCCACCTTGCGCACTTCACCGGCTGTCAGCCTCGTTGTGGCAGTCACCGTGCCCGTGTTCTGGGCGCCGGCTGGAGCGTCAATCGCAGCAATGGCAAATCCAGTAGCGCTCATGGAAAGCACGGCCGACGCAAAAAAAACATTAATCTTCGATTTCATGGAAAACTCCTAAGGATATGAATGGATCGTCCGGATGGCCTGCACCCGGCTCGGATCCTCGCTCCGTATCAATTGACGGACTGCTCCCTGAACAGGCGGCGCTCCGCGTCTGTCATGGCGAGGCTTGGCTTCGGGGTGTTGTGTGCAATGCTGT
>NZ_JAQSDO010000008.1:218023-382878 GCF_029945965.1 Thermomonas sp. | reverse complement strand
CACTTCTGCTCAAGCGAGCCGCACATCATACAAGCTTTTTGCCTTCCGTCAATACCGCGTGAGGAAGAATTTGGCTTGCTTCAGTGGCTAGTGAGAATTCTCACCGCCCACCTCAGCCGGCCGACCAGTATAGCGAACTTTGCTGCACTGCCGCAAGCCTTGCCCGCCAAAATAATCTAGGGTCCCGCCACGGAACGCAGAATTACCCGGGCGAAATTTCGCTTGCCGACAGCCAGCACACCCTCGAAGCCAGGCAGGAACAGCCTGGATGCATCTTCGAAGACCTCGCCATCGATCCGTACGGCGCGCTCTTTAAGCTTGCGATTGGCTTCGGAGTTGCTGGGCATCAGGCCAGCTGCAACCAGCAGCGCCGCGATGCGCAGGCCATCTGCCGGCACAGGCACGTCCTGCAATGGCAGGTTGCCGAGGTCACCTTCGCCGCGCACGGCGGCATGCCAGCCTGCGAGCGCCTGCTCTGCAGCGGCATCGCCCTGGAAGCGTGCAGCCAGTTCGCGGGCCAGCCGCAGCTTGACGTCGCGCGGATTGAGTCCACCCACTTCGATGTCGCGCTTCAATGACTTCGCTTCATCGACGCTGATCTCGAAACTGAGCAGGTCGATCCATTTCCACATCAGTTCGTCGCCGATCTTCATCGCCTTGGTGACGATGTTGATCGCCGGCTCGTCGATGCCAATGTAGTTGCCCAGCGACTTGCTCATCTTCTGCACGCCATCCAGGCCTTCAAGCAACGGCATGGTGAGGACGACCTGTGGCGGTTGCCCGTGGTGTTCCTGCAGGCCGCGGCCCATCAGCAGGTTGAACTTCTGGTCGGTGCCACCGAGTTCCACGTCGGCCTTGAGTGCGACCGAGTCGTAGCCCTGCACCAGCGGATACAAGAACTCATGGATGGCGATCGGCTGCTGCGCGGCGTATCGCTTGGCGAAATCATCGCGCTCAAGCATGCGTGCCACCGTATGCTGCGCCGCCAGCTTGATCATGTCTGCGGCAGTCATCGCCCCGAACCACTCACTATTGAAGCGCACCTCGGTACGTTCGCGGTCGAGCACCTTGAACACCTGGTTGGAATAGGTCTGCGCGTTGGCCAGTACGTCCTCGCGGGTCAACGGCTTGCGGGTGACGTTCTTGCCTGTCGGGTCACCGATCATTCCGGTGAAGTCGCCGATGAGGAAGATCACCTGGTGGCCGAGGTCCTGGAACTGGCGCATCTTGTTGAGCAAGACGGTGTGGCCGATGTGCAGGTCTGGCGCGGTCGGGTCAAATCCCGCCTTGACTCGCAGCGGGCGCCCGCCGCGCTTCAATGACTCGGCCAGGCGCGCCTGCAATTCCTCGCGCTTGAGGATTTCATCGCTGCCACGCGCGATGAGGTCGATGGCGTGCTGCAGGTCAGGATGTGGCTGGTCGGTCACGGGTAGTGCTCTTGAAAGGAATGTTCGCTGGCGGCACGCACTGTGACCGCTGTCTGGAATGGCTCGTTAAAGTAGCGTTAAAACGTGACACGGAAAAACATTCGGCGATTCAATGAGTTGACGCATGTATTTCACATGACTATGGTACCGCTTTGACGCGATCTTCACGCTGAGAGGGAAACAAACGCATGACGGATTCGAGCCACGAGGCCGTGCGTCGCAGCAATCTTGAGCGCGCAAAAGCCGCATCAACCCCGATCCCGGCACCCCGCCTGCCACATGCCTTCAATGGCCGATGGACCCGTCGCCACTGGCTGCATGCCAGCCTGTTCGCAACCATCGGCGCATTGGTCGCGGCGATCGTGCCCGGTTTTTCGACTGCGATGCAATCGCCTGGCCTGGCGCAGCGGATGACGCTGTCGCTGCCTTTGCCACAACTGGGCATCAAGCACAGCATCACCTCGGATCACTGGCAGAGTGTTTCGCTGAAACCAGGCCAGACCCTGAGTGGCGTCTTCGCCGAGCTTGGGATCCCGAATCGCCAGCTGCATGACGTGATGAAGCACCCAAAGATCCAGCCGATGCTGCGGCGCATGCGCCCGGGCACCGAAGTGAGCTTCAACCTGCCGGCCGACGGCAGCGTGCGGGCAATGCGCATCGACATGGGCAAGTACGCCAACGATGGCGAGCCGGTCGAACTGGAATTCGACGGTAATGCGCTGCGTGAGCGCGAGATCGCGCATGAAGTCACCACGCGCACGGTCGTATTGAGCGGCAAGGTCGGCAAGTCGCTGTTCAAGTCGGCACGCTCGGTTGGTTTGGGCAGCAAGCAGCTCAACCAATTGACCGACGAGATGTTCAAGTACGACATCGACTTCGATTCCGACCTGGACGACAACGACCGCTTCAGCGTGGTCGTCGACCAGACCTGGAAGGATGGGCAACTGGTCGATACCGGCCCGGTGCTGGCCGCGACGTTCACCATGGACGGCAAATTGAAGAGTGCGTTCCGGTACATGCGCAATGGCAAGCCGGAATACTTCACGCCCGATGGCCGCTCGCTCAGGCGCCCGTTCATTCGCATGCCGATCCCGTACGCGCGCATCACTTCCGGCTTTGGCATGCGCAAGCATCCGATACTCGGCCGCATGCGCGGTCACATGGGCATCGATTACGCTGCGGGCACAGGTACCCCGATCATGGCCGCAGGTGATGCACGGGTAGAATTTGTCGGCTGGAAGGGCGGCTACGGTCGCGCAGTGATCCTCAATCACGGCAACGGCCGCACGACCCTGTACGGCCACATGTCGCGCTTCGGCAAGGAAAAGATCGGCCAGCGCGTCGCCCAGGGCTCGGTGATCGGCTTTGTCGGTTCCAGCGGCCTGGCCACCGGCCCGCACCTTCACTACGAATTCCGCGTCAATGGCGTGCACCAGAATCCGTTGAAGATGACCCTGCCGCCGCCGCAGCCCTTGCAGGGCGCTGCGCTGGTCGCGTTCAAGAACGAGACCCGGCGTGCGCTGGACAAGATCCGCGAGGTCGAGGACGTAATCTACGATCCCAATGACGACACCCGCGTAGCCAGTGCCGACAAGCCTGCCAAGGCCAGCAGCCGCAACAAGAAGGGTTAACTCGGCGAGAACGGACGTTGTATCTGCAAGTGCAGTGCATGGCGATGCGATACTTCATCGCATGTCGAAATCCGCATCCCAGCAGTATTTCCTTGGCCTGATTTCCGGCACCAGTGCCGACGGCATCGATGCCGCGCTGGTGCGCTTTGCAGATGACGATGCGCACGCCACACCCGAGCTGGTGTTCGGCCTGACCGACCCGTGGGAACCAGCATTACGCTCGCGCCTGCTGGCACTCGGCCAGCATGCCATGACGCTCACCCTGGACGAAGTTGGCGAACTGGATGTACGCATCGGGCGTGCGTTTGCAAAGGCGGCGCAGGCTGCCATCGAAGCAGCCGGCATCGACCGCAACGAGCTGGTTGCGATCGGCTCGCATGGACAGACCTTGCGCCATCGTCCGCATGGCGAGGTTCCGTTCACCCTGCAATTAGGGGATCCCTCCAGCATCGCCGAGCACTGCAGCGTGCAAGTGGTGGCGGATTTCCGCCGGCGCGATGTCGCGGCCGGCGGCCACGGTGCGCCGCTGGTGCCTGCCTTCCATGCAGCCACGCTGCATTCGGATCGCGAAAACCGCGCGGCACTGAACCTGGGCGGCATCGCCAATTTCACCCTGCTGCCGAAGCACGGCGCGGTGCGTGGTTTCGACACCGGCCCGGCCAATGGCCTGATGGATGCCTGGTGCCTGCGCCATACCGGAAAGCCCTATGACGCTGGGGGCGAATTCGCGGCGCAGGGATGTATCGATGAAGCGCTGTTGGCACGACTGCTGGACGAGCCATGGTTCGCCCTGCCGCCACCCAAGTCCACTGGCCGCGACCAGTTCCATCTGGCCTGGGTCGAATCGAAACTGACTGGCGACGAAGCGCCGGCCGACGTGCAGGCCACGCTGATGGAATTGAGCGTGCGTACGATCGTCGATGCATTGCGCGTGACACAACCGGATACGCAGCGGGTCATCGCTTGCGGAGGTGGCGTGCACAACGACAGGCTGATGGCTGCGCTTGGGCAAGCGTTGCCCGATGTCATTGTGGAATCCAGCGCGGCGCATGGGCTGGACCCGGATTTCGTCGAGGCGATAGCGTTCGCTTGGCTGGCGCGGGAAACCCTGGCGGGGCGACCCGGCAACCTGCCGGCAGTCACCGGTGCCGCAGGCCTGCGCGTGCTGGGCGCGGTCTATCCGGCCTGAACTCTGCCTAGCCTGAGCTATTGCCGCGGCTTCACGCGTCCGATCAATCCGAATGCAGCATTCGGTACCTTCTGGATCTGCTCGATCGCATCTTTCAGTGCGACCTGTTCACGGGTATTGAGCAACTCCTTGCGAACCCGATCCTCGATGGCATCCACGCCAATGGTGAGTGCTTCCGAAGCGACGGCATCCAAGGCCAGGCCCTGGAGTTGCGCGAGCCGCGTGAGTCGCTCGACAAGCTTGGGCCTTAGGTTTTGCAACGTGATATCGGTCATGACGGAGGACTTCCTTGATTGCGCGGGGGAACGCAGTCCATATCTAACCCGACACGCGGCGCAGGGCAAGCTCAGGGGGCTTGCGCCCTGCCCGCAGCTTCATGTGCTGCGCCAAGCCGAAGCCTCGGCATGACCCAGAAAAACAGCAGCACGGCGGGAATCGACGCAAGTGCGGTGATCCAGAAATAGACGCCATAGCCGGTAGTCTCCACGATACCTCCGGAGACCGCGCTGAGCAGCTTGCCTGGCAACATCACCAACGACGAAAACAAGGCGTACTGCGTCGCAGTAAAACGCTGGTTCACCAGTGCCGACAGGAAGGCGACCAGTGTGGTGCCCTGGAATCCCTGTGCCAGGTTTTCGCCGGAAATGACCACGGTCAGCATGCCCAGGTCGCCGTTGGCACCGACCAGCCAGACATACAGCAAGTTGCTGACCGCGCCCAGCACCACCCCGGCCAGCAACGGCCAACGTATGCCCCAGCGTGCCACCGCGAACCCGCCCAGGAACACACCTGCAATGCCCACCCAGATCCCGTACACCTTGCTGATCGCCGCGATCTCGGTCTTGCTGTAACCCTGATCCAGATAGAACGGCGCCATGATCCCGCCGCCCAAGGACTGATCGGAAATCTTCGCCAACAGGATGAATGCGAGCACCGCCAGCGCCAGCGGCACGCTGAAACGCCGGAAGAAATCCGCGAAAGGTTCCACCACGCCATCCTGCAACCCAGCCGCCCAACCGCTGGCGTACTCACGCTGCACGTCCGGTTCGCGTGCAAGCAAGACCGCCACTAGCGGTATCAGCATGACTCCGGCCATTGCCCGGTAGACATTGCTCCACGCCGTGTGATCGGCGAGTACCAATGCCAACGCACCAGTGACGATCAGGGCAACTCGATAGCCCAGCGAGTACGTGGCCACCAGCGCGCCCTGCGCCTCGATCGGCGCGATTTCGACGCGATATGCATCCACCGCGATATCCAGCGTGGCACCGGCGAAGGCGACGAGAATCGTGACCCACACGAACGGCGCCAGCCGGTCAGGGGTCAACTGCGCCATGCCCAGCAGTCCGCCCATCACGATGAGCTGCGCCAGCAGCAGCCAACCGCGCCGTTGTCCAAGACGACCAAGCAGCGGCAGCCGCCAGCGGTCGACCAAGGGCGCCCACACGAACTTCAGCGTGTACGCCAGGCCTGCACTGGCGATCAGCGTGATGTCCTTCAGGGTGATGTCCTTTTCCTTCAACCAATAGGCCAGGGTGCCGGCCACCAGCAGGAACGGCAGGCCGGAGGCGAAGCCGAAAAAAAACATCGTCCACGCCGATGGCTGGGCGAAGGCCTGCCAGGCCGAAGGCTTTTTGGCAGCAGCGGCATCATTCACTCGGTGTACTCCACCAGGCAAGGCGCATGGTCGGAAAATTTAGGTTCCGGGAAGATCGTCGCCGAGGCGATGCGAGCGGCCAGTGCCGGCGTCACCAGCTGGTAGTCAATGCGCCAGCCCACGTTATTGCCACGCGCGGCGCCGCGTTGCGACCACCACGAATATTCGACAGCATCCGGCTTGGCCACGCGGAAGCTGTCTTTCCAGCCGTGCGCCGGCGGCACGATCAGGCCGTCATGGCAGTCGTCCGCGATCAAACCGCTCAGCCATGCCCGCTCATGCGGCAGGCAACCGGAGTTCTTCTGGTTGCCGGTCCAGTTCTTGATGTCGTTCCTGGCCCGCACGATGTTCCAGTCGCCGCACACCACGTAGTCGCGGCCGCTGGCCAGCCAGCCATCAAGGATCGGCTTGAGCCACGCCATCGCCTCTTGCTTGAAGCCCTGGCGCAATTCGCCGGAGCTGCCGGATGGAATGTAGAACGACACCACCGACAAATTGCCGAAGCGCGCCTCGATGTAGCGCCCCTCGTCATCGAAAGGGGCCCAGCCGAGTTGGGTACGCACCTCGTCGGGTTCGCGGCGGCTGTAGATCGCCACCCCGCTGTAACCCTTCTTGGTGCTGGCATCCTTGAACCAGGCGCGATAGCCGTCGGGGCGGAACACCGCATCGCCCAACTGGTGTTCCTGGGCCTTGGTTTCCTGCACGCACATCACGTCGATGTCCTGTGCCGCGAACCAGTCGAAGAAGCCTTTCTTGGCCGCCGAACGCAGGCCATTGGCGTTGAAACTGAGGATGCGCATGCGATCTCGCGTGCCGGATCAATGCGGGAGCGTAGCGGAAAAGCCGCCAGATCGTGGACACTAGGGGCATGGACGACCACCGCTCGCGCTTCCTTCGACTTGCCATGCGTGCCGACGCACTGCGGTTTGGGCAATTCACCCTGAAGTCGGGACGCACCAGCCCGTACTTCTTCAACGCCGGTCACTTCGACTCGGGCGCATTGCTGATGGAACTGGCAGGTTGCTATGCCGATGCGCTGGACGCGGCTGGCATCGCTGGCTCAATCGGGGATTTCGACCTGCTGTTCGGCCCCGCCTACAAGGGCATTCCCCTGGCCACGGCATTGGCCTGCGAATACGCGCGCCGTGGCCGCGACCTGCCATTGGCGTTCAACCGCAAGGAAGCCAAGGCGCATGGCGAGGGCGGCAACCTGATCGGCGCGCCATTGGCCGGCAAGCGCGTATTGATCGTCGATGACGTGATCACCGCCGGCACCGCGATCCGCGAGGCACTGGCGATCATTTCGGCTGCCGGCGGCTTGCCGGCTGGCATTGTGATCGCGCTGGATCGTCAGGAACGCGCGGGTGACGAGGATGCCCACTCGGCCGCTCAGGCGGTCGCCGCCGAGCACGCAATCCCGGTGATTGCAGTGGCCGGATTGGAGGACTTGCTTGCGTTTGCAGGTAAAACCACCGAACTTGTGGCCCAACGAGATGCCCTGCTCGCCTATCGCGCGCGCTACGGCACGACCACATGAACGCTTCACGATTGCCGCAGGGGGCTGTCATGTCGCATCGAAATCAAATGGCGTGGATCACTGCTGCCTTGCTGCTTGGCGCCGGGCTGGGTGCAAGCGCCTGTGCCAATGCTCAGGCCCAGGCGCACAAGAAGGTCTATTGCTGGAACGAGAATGGCCGCAAGATCTGCAGTGATGCGCTACCAGCCGAAGCGGCCAACGCTGCACGCACCGAGATCAGCGCAAGTAGTGGACTCGCCACCGGCCAGGTGGCGCGTGCGCTGACCGAGAGCGAACGCGCTGCGGCGGCAGTGTCGGCGACAGTGGCGCGCAGGCAGGCTGAAGCCGTGGCCATGCAGCAGCGTCAAGACCTGGCGATGGTCGAGTCCTACATGACCGAAGCCGACCTGCGCCGTGCCTACGGTGAACGCACGTCGCTGCTGGACGAAACCCTGAAGGCAAGCCAGTTGGGGCTGTCCAACCAACGCCTGAGCCTGATCACGTTGCTGCGCCAGGCCGGCGATTGGGAACTGGACAAGAAGCCGGTGCCGAAGCGCCTTGCGGATTCCATCCTGCATCAACACAACGACCTGATTCGCCAGCAACAGATCCTGGCCGACCAACAGCAGGACCGCGCCACCCTGGACGCGGAGCTGGTCGATGCGGTCCGCCGCTATCGCGACCTCAAGGCATCGGAAGCGGACAATCCGGCCAATCCGGGCAGTCAAGACCCGCTGCCGGCACGCTGAACCACTGGGCGAACTCCGCCGCAATACGATCCGTCAGAACGGCAGCGCCATCCCGGGTTGTACCGCCAGCAGCTGTTCGCGGAATGCCTGCTGGATGCGTGCCATCGCCGGATTGGAATCGGCGTCGAAGCGCATCACCAGTACCGGCGTCGTGTTGGATGCGCGCACCAGACCCCAGCCATCCGGCCAATCCACGCGCAAGCCATCAATGGTGGACAGGCGCGCACCCTCAAAGCGCGCGATGCTGCGGAAGCGTTCGACGAAGGCATGCGGGTCGCCATCCGGTGCTTCGACCTTGATCTCCGGCGTTGAAATGCCATCGGGCAAGGCATCGAACACTTCGTCCGGCGTGTAGCCGCTGCCATCGAGGATTTCCAGCAGGCGCGCTGCCGCGTAGATGCCGTCGTCGAAGCCATACCAGCGCTCGGCAAAGAAGAAATGCCCGCTCATCTCGCCGGCCAGTTCGGCCTCGGTTTCCCGCATCTTCGCCTTGATCAGCGAATGCCCGGTCTTCCACATCAACGGGCTGCCGCCATGGCGCAGGATGTGCGCCGGCAGGCGACCGGTGCACTTCACGTCGTACACGATCACCGCGCCCGGATTGCGCTGCAGCACGTCGGCGGCAAACAGCATCAGTAGCCGATCCGGATAGATGTTCTTGCCGGCCCGGGTAATCACCCCCAGGCGGTCGCCGTCACCGTCGAAGGCGATGCCGATATCGGCCTCCAGGCGCTCCACCATCTGCACCAGCGCGGTCAGGTTCTGCGGGTCGCTGGGGTCGGGATGATGGTTGGGGAAGGTGCCGTCGATATCGCAGAACAACGGCGTGACCTCGGCGCCGATGGCTTCCAGTACGCGCGGGCCGATCACCCCGGCCGCACCGTTGCCGGCATCTACCACTACCTTCAGGCGCTGACCGATCTGGATGTCGCCAGCGATGCGTTCGACGTAGTCGTCGCTGATGTCGCGCTCGTCCAGGGTGCCGCGCGAATCCGCTTCGAGCAGCTGGTCTTCGGCGATGCGTGCATGCAAGTCGGTGATCGCCGCACCGGACAGCGTCTCGCCGCCAACCACGATCTTGAAGCCGTTGTAGTCCGGCGGATTGTGGCTGCCGGTGATCGCCACACCACAGCCGGTGCGCAGGTGGAAGCAGCCGAAGTACACCACCGGTGTCGGCACGAGGCCGATGTCGATGACGTTGCGGCCCGCCTTGCGCAGGCCAGTGATCAGCCCTTCGGTCAGCTCCGGACCGGACAGGCGGCCATCGCGGCCAACCACGATGTCCTCCAGGCCCTTGTCGTGCATCAGCGAACCGATCGCCTGGCCAATCAGTTCGGCCACGCCTGCATCCAGGGTCTGCCCCATCACGCCACGGATGTCGTAAGCACGGAAGATGCTGCGGTCGATCACGACCGAGGCTTTCGCGGTTGCGCTATCGGTGATTTCGCGCTTCGGCTTGGGCTGCGCCTCTTCGGCCTGTGTCAGCTGCAGCTCGGCCAAGGTCTGGACATCACCGGCGTCGGCACCAAGCACCTTGCCGAGCATGCGCGGGCGCACGCCAAGCCAGACGCCAAGCGCCGCCAGCAGCAGGATGCCGCCGGTGCCGATCGCGGCGATCGCGCCAAGGCCAAGCGGCACCAACACATCATCCGGCACCGCCGCGGCAACACGCAGGTCGCTGTCGGCCACCTTGGCCGCCAACGATTCTGCAGAACCCTTGAGCGTCAGATCCCCGCGCTCAAGCACATCGCGCGCGCCTTGACGCAAGGAAAGATACGTACCCGAGGACAGCCTGGCCGCAGCTACGCCATGGGTCGCGCGTTCCAGTGGCAACTCGACATAACCCAGCACCTGCACTTGCGGGCCAGCCGCAGGGGCCGCCAATGCCAGGCGCTCGCCGCCTGCGGTCGAGATGATGCGTGCCACCGGCTTGCCTTCGGCCAGCGCGGCCTCGCCCACTGCAAGGCTGCCAAAACCGCTGGCCGGCAGGCTGGCGTAACGCTCCTGCAAGTCAGCTGGCCAGACTTCGCTGCGCATGAGATCGGGCCATGCCGCCTCTATGGCCCGAGACGCAGCCGCGTTGTCACCCGTCTTCAATGCAGCAGCCACCGCGGGCGACGCCAGCGTCGCGCTGAATTTGCGCCGAAATGACTGCAAGTTGCGCTGGGTTTCGGTCACCGCGTCGTCGCGCGCGACCTGGAGGGAATCCAGGCGCATGTCCGCCTGCAACTGGCGCCCGCCGGCAATGGCAAACCAGAGACCCAACACCAGCAGGAACAAGGTGATGACAGCCAATAACCTTGCCCATTGCGCAGGGTCTAGTTGCAACTTGCGCTTGTCTTCGTCGCTCATCCTGCCCCCAGTCAACGCACGCCGGTATGGCCGAATCCGCCGGCCCCGCGTGCGCTTTCGTCGAAAGTATCCACCACTTGCAGGGTCGCACGCACGATCGGCAACAAAACCAGTTGCGCGATGCGGTCGCCCGGCTCGATGGTGTAGGCCGCCTTGCCGCGGTTCCAAGCGCTGATCATCAACGGCCCCTGATAGTCCGCATCGATCAGGCCAGTGCCATTTCCCAGCACGATACCGTGCTTGTGGCCCAACCCCGAGCGCGGCAGGATCACTGCGCACAGGGTGGGATCGGCGATGTAAATCGCAAGCCCTGACGGGATCAACGCGGCATCGCCCGGCTGCAGCATCAGCCCCGTGTCCAGCGCCGCGCGCAGGTCGAGGCCGGCGCTGTGCTGGGTGGCGTAGGCCGGCAATGGCCACACATCGCCAAAACGTGGATCCAGCACTTTCACCTGCAAGGCGTGATCCATCAGCGCAGTCGCTCCGTGACCAGTCGTTCGGTGATCAGTCGTTCCGAGATCAGATCGAGCAATCGTCCGGCAATTTCAGTTTTCGCGGCCGGCCCCAGCGTGCGCTGGAAACCCTCGTGACCGAGCACCAGCAGCGTGTTGTCGTCACTCTCGAAACCGGTGGCACCCACGCCGACTCGGTTGGCGCAGATCAGGTCGAGCCGCTTGCGTTGCAGTTTCCCGCGCGCATAGGCGACCACATCATCGGTTTCCGCAGCGAAGCCAACCACCAGCCGTGGTCGCTGTGCATGGGTCGCGACTTCCGCCAGGATGTCGCGGGTCTTGACCAGCTCAAGGGTCAACGTGTCTTCGCCGGGCATCTTCTTGAGCTTGCTGCCGGCGAACGCCTGCGGGGTGAAATCGGCGACCGCCGCGGCGCCGATATAGGCATCGCAGGGCGAGTGCTCTATTGACAGCTGCGCCATCACCGCCGTGTGCATTTGCGCCGCGCTGCGCACATCGATGCGGGTTACGCCGACGGGCGTCGGCAACGACACCGGCCCGGCGACCAGGCATACCTGCGCACCACGTTCGACGGCAGCGGCGGCGATCGCGAAGCCCATCTTGCCGCTGCTGCGATTGCCGAGGAAACGCACTGGGTCAATGTCTTCGAAGGTCGGACCGGCGCTGACCAGCACGCGACAACCGGCAAGCGCATTAATCACGCACCAGTTCCGTTCAATGCGGCAATGATTTCCGCTGATTCGGCCATGCGCCCGGGGCCGGATTCACCTTCGGCCAGCGAGCCGTCGTTCGGTCCAATCACCTGCACCCCGCGCGAACGCAACGTGGCGATATTGGCCTGGGTCGCCGGATGCAGCCACATGCGGTGGTTCATCGCCGGGGCAATCGCGATCGGTGCGGTCGTGGCCAGGCACAGGGTTGACACCAGATCGTCGGCCAGTCCATGCGCCAACCTGGCGATGCTGTTGGCTGTGGCCGGCGCGATGATGACCTGGTCGGCCCAGTGCGCCAGTTCCAGGTGGCCCATCGCCGCTTCGGCGCTGGCGTCCCACAGCGAAGTACGCACTGGCTGGCCGGACAATGCCTGGAAGGTCTGGGCTCCAACGAAGCGCTGCGCGTTTTCGGTCATCGCCACCATGACGCGTGTCGTGGAATCGTCGCGCAGCCGGCGCACCAGTTCCGCAGCCTTGTAGGCGGCAATGCCGCCGCAGACGCAGAGCAGGATATGACGCGTGCCGGAGGGCATGACGGATGCCTGCATGCGACGGGGTTTCCTGACCATTCCACGGGTCCCCAGCTTACCCGATGCAGCGCATTCGCCGGATGTCGCCGAGCCCGCGCCGCGCCGAACATGTGGCCATGCACATCCGTGACTGGCCCGCCTGCGAACGTCCCCGCGAAAAGCTCCTCAGCCGCGGCCCCTCTGTGTTGTCCGATGCCGAACTGCTGGCGATCTTCCTCGGTTCCGGCACCGCCGGCCGCGATGCGGTCGCCACTGCGCGCGACCTGCTGCAGGCGCATGGCCCGCTACGTGGCCTGCTGGATCGCAGTGCGCAGGCGATGACCGAACTGCCGGGGCTCGGCCCGGCGCGCGCCTGCACGCTAGTTGCCGCACTTGAGCTTGGGCACCGCCACCTGGCCGCGCAACTCGAACGTGGCATCACCTTGAGCGATCCTTCCGCCGCCGGCCGCTATTTCGCGCAACGTCTGCGCGCGCAGCCACGCGAGGTGTTCGCCGCCCTGTTCCTGGATACGCGGCATCGCGCACTGGGTTTCGAGCCATTGTTCCACGGCAGTATTGACGGGGCCGAGGTGCATCCACGGGTCCTGGTCGAACGCGCGCTGGCGCAGGGCGCAGCGGCCGTGATCGTTGGCCACAACCATCCCAGCGGCAATCCCGAACCCAGTGCCGCCGATCGCGCCGTCACCGCACGCCTGAAACAGGCACTGGCCTTGGTCGATGTGCGTCTGCTGGACCATTTCGTGATCGGCGATGGCCCGCCGGTGTCGATGGCGGCGCGCGGGATGGTGTGAATAATGTAGGAGCGCCCATCTGAGCGCGATGCGGTTTGTGATGTGAATTCAACCGCGATCGGCCCAAATGGACGCTCCTACAGCCAGATCAGGGCCTCGCGTACAATGCGACACCATTGAACGTGACTACCTTCCCGTTGTGAAAGCCCAGCTTCGCACCCTGATCGAACAGGGCCTTGATGCCCTGCGTGCCGCCGGCATCCTGCCCGCCGACCTGCCCGGCGCTCCCTCCAAGCCGGACTTCGTGATCGAACGTCCTAAAGAACGCGCGCATGGCGACTTTTCCAGCAATGTCGCAATGCTTCTGGCCAAGGCCGCGCGCAGCAATCCGCGTGCGCTGGCCCAGCAACTTGTGGCCGCCTTGCCGGCATCAACCGCCGTCGAGAAGGTCGAGATCGCCGGACCCGGCTTCATCAATTTCCAACTGACGCCCGCCGCATGGCAGCAGCAGGTGTGCGACGTGCTGGAAGCGGGCGATGGCTTTGGTCACAACGCGTCGGCTGGCGGTCAAACCGTGGGTGTGGAATACGTCTCGGCCAACCCGACCGGCCCGCTGCATGTTGGCCATGGCCGCGCCGCGGTGATCGGCGACTGCATCGCGCGAGTCATGGCCGCCAACGGCTGGAACGTGAAGCGCGAGTTCTATTACAACGACGCGGGCGTACAGATCGAGAACCTGGCGAAATCGACCCAGGCGCGTGCCAAGGGCTTGAAGCCCGGTGATGCCGACTGGCCTGTAGAGGCCTACAACGGCGACTACATCGACGATGTTGCAGCCGCCTATCTGCGCGGTGACAGCGTCGAGGTCGATGGCCATGTGGTCGAGGGCAAGAACGACCCCGACGACATCGACGCCATCCGCGCGTTCAGCGTGGCTTGGCTGCGCCGCGAACAAAACGAAGACCTCGCCGCCTATGCCGTGAGCTTCGACCGCTATTTCCTGGAATCATCGCTGTACACCGACGGCAAGGTCGCCGAGACCGTGCGCGAATTGATCGCCCACGGCCATACCTTTGAGGAAGGCGGCGCACTGTGGCTGCGCACCACCGACTTCGGTGACGACAAGGACCGCGTGATGCGCAAGTCCGACGGCAATTACACGTATTTCGTGCCGGACGTCGCCTATCACCTGAGCAAGTGGCAGCGTGGCTATACGCGCGCGGTGACCGAGCTTGGCGCAGATCACCACGGTTCGCTGGCACGCGTGAAAGCCGGCCTGCAGGCACTGGATTGCGGTATTCCCGCCGGTTACCCGGACTACGTGCTGCACCAGATGGTCACGGTGATGCGCGGCGGCGAGGAAGTGAAGCTGTCCAAGCGTGCTGGCAGCTACCTGACCCTGCGCGACCTGATCGACGAAGTCGGCTGCGATGCCACGCGCTGGTTCCTGATCGCGCGCAAACCGGATTCGCAACTCACCTTCGACATCGACCTCGCCCGTTCGCAATCCAACGACAACCCGGTCTACTACGTGCAGTACGCGCATGCGCGGATCTGCAGCCTGCTGCGTCAGGCCATCGAGAAAGGCATGCCGCACGATGCCGCCAACGGCGAAGCCAACCTGCACTTGCTGGACGATGCACCGGCTCAGGAGCTGATGCGTGAACTGTCGCGTTTTGCGGAAGTGGTGGAAGCCGCCGGCATCACACTGGAGCCCCACCTGATCGCGCAGTACTTGCGTGAACTCGCCAATGCATTCCACGGCTGGTACCACGCCAGCCCGGTACTGGTCGCCGACGCCGCCTTGCGCGACGCACGGCTTGCATTGGCGCGAGCGACGCGGCAGGTTCTAGCCAATGGACTGGATTTGCTGGGCGTGAGCGCCCCGGAGAGCATGTGATTCACATCAAGAGCGGGAGCAGCAGCTAATGGCGGCACGACGCGGCAAGTCACAAGCGCGGCGCAATCCTTCCGGTGGCCTGCCCGGCTGGGCCTGGCTGGTGATCGGCGTGCTGGTCACCTTGCTGGTGGTCTTGGCCGCGCCACGCCTGCTGAAATCCGGCGCCGGTGGCGACGGTTTCCTGCGCATTGGTCCGAAGCCGAACCCGGATGCGCAACCAGCAACCAGTGCCAATGACGACGATGCACTCGCACCCGATGTCACCACCGACTCGACGGTCGGCGGCAAGGCTGGCGACAGCAAGCCCAAGCCCCAGTACGACTTCTATACCCTGCTACCGGGCCAGGAAGTGGAGATGAGCGACGCCGAACTGGCCGCCAGCGCCAAGGCCGAAACCGCGGCACAGACTGCAGCAACCCAGGCGGGCACATCGACAGTTGCGGGCGGGCTGCCCAAGCCGATTGCTGAAAACCCTGATGCGGCCGGGTTGGCGGCGTCGACCAACGCTTCGAGCACGACACCCAATGCCGGCACGACGGTTGCCACCAGCAGTACGACGAGTCCGTCAGCACCGACCAGCGATGCGCACTACATTCTCCAAGCCGGCGCATTCGGCGGTTCCGGCGACGCAGAAACGGTGAAGGCGAAGATCGCCCTGCTGGGCCTGAACGCGCGGGTGGAAGCTGCAGAGATCCGCGGCAAGACCGTCTACCGGGTGCGGATGGGGCCGTATGGCACCGCCTCCGAGCTGGCCGCCGCCAAGTCCAAACTCACCAACGGCGGCTTGCCGGCGATGGCGGTCAAGACCAACTGAGGCCCCGCAACAGCTCTCACGCCTTTTGCATGAGACCTGTCACTTCTTTGCACTCCCGGGTGTAGGTAACTTGCATCCAGCTTTCCACGTGCAGGTTCAACGATGATGCTTTCGCAGGTTTATACCGGCCTGGTTGCGGTTTGGGCCGCCAGCGAAATCTGGCTTGCATTGCGCCGGCGTTCGAGCGATCGCACGCGCCAGCGCGACGGTGGCACCCTGCGCCTGCTAATGGTGACGATCTACCTGTGCATCGGGCTGGGCGTGTGGCTGTCCCGTCTGCAGCCATCGCCGATTCCGGAACCACCGCGGCAGGCGCTGTTCCTGATCGGCATGGCGATGATGATCGTCGGCATGCTGTTCCGCTGGTGGTCGATCCGGGTGCTGGCCGAATACTTCACCGTGGACGTGTCGATCCGCCCCGACCACCGCATCGTCCGCGACGGGCCGTATTGCGTGTTGCGACATCCGTCCTACACCGGCGCGTTGGCAACGTTCTACGGCTTTGCACTGTCCCTGGGCGACATCGCCGCGGTGCTGGTCGTCATCGTGCCGGTGACGCTGGTGTTCCTGTGGCGCATCCGCGTCGAGGAAGGCGTGCTGGCGCAGGCGTTCCCGGACGACTATCCGGCTACGCACGCGAAACCAAGCGTCTGCTACCCGGCGTCTGGTGAGCTGCTGCAGCCAATGAGGCGCAGCGGCCGCTTGCCTCGTTAGAATATCGGCATGAACACGAACTCTCCCCGCACTGCCTTGATCACCGGCGCCACCGCCGGCTTCGGCCGCGCCGCCGCGCGCCGCTTCGTCGATGCCGGCTGGCAGGTCATCGCCACCGGTCGCCGCGCCGAGCGCCTGGATGCATTGCGCGCCGAACTCGGTGATGGCGTGCACACCACCTGTTTCGACATCCGCGACGAAGCCGCGATGCGCGCCGCACTGGATTCGCTGCCCGAGCGTTTCCGCGGGATCGACCTGCTGGTCAACAACGCCGGCCTGGCGCAGGGCACCAAGCCCGCACAGGACGCGCTGCTGTCGGACTGGAAAACCATGATCGATACCAACGTGACCGCGCTGGTCACGCTGACCCATGCGCTACTGCCGACGCTCATTGAGCGCAAGGGCGCGATCATCAATATCAGCTCGGTCGCAGGTGTGTATCCGTACTTTGGCGGCAATGTCTATGGCGGCAGCAAGGCCTTCGTCAGCCAGTTCTCGCTAGGCCTGCGCTGCGACCTGCACGGCACCGGCGTGCGCGTCACCACCATCGAGCCGGGCATGGCCGAAACCGAATTCACCGTGGTCCGCACCCATGGCGACCAAGCCGCGTCCGACAAGCTCTATACCGGCGCGAACCCGATGACCGCCGAAGATATCGCCGAAAGCATCTTCTGGGTTGCGACGCTACCTTCGCACCTCAACATCAACCGGCTGGAAATCATGCCGACCTCGCAGGCGTTCGCGGGCTTCCAGGTGGCGCGCGATACCTGATACACGCCATTTAGCCTATTTGTTCCATTCAGGCCTAAAGGTCCAAAAAGTGTATATTGGCCACTCAACCCTCTGGAGAATCCGCCATGGCAGCCGTTGCGCTCAGCGCCCTTGAAAACCTGCCGCGCACGCCAGCCTCGGACGTGAAGAAGCTGGGCTGGCGTGGTGTGATGAAAACCATTGCCCGTAGCGGCAAGGTGGTGGTCACCAACCACGATGAACCCGAGGCGGTGATCCTGTCTGCCGAGGAATACACCGCCATCCTGGACCTGCTGCACAAGGCCGCCGACCGCGATGCAGCGGCGCTTGATGTGCTCCGTCGCAAATTCGACAAACGTCTGGAATCGCTAGACGCGCCGGATGCAGGCGAGAAGCTGCGCGACATCCTGCGCAAGCCGCTTGACCTGGCCGGCGAGATCATGGCCGGCAAGCACTACTGAGTCATGACGACTGAACCATGCCGCGTCCACTGATTTACGTTCTTGCCGGCGTCAATGGAGCCGGCAAAAGTTCGATCGGCGGCCGCGCGTTGACGCAAGCCGGACTGGACTGGTTCAACCCGGATACGTTTACCCGGCAGCTGATCGAAACCACCAGCTGCCTGCTTGCGGATGCCAACGGCGCTGCTTGGCAGGAAGGCGTGCGCCGGTTGGATCGCGCCATCGCCAATGGGCGGGATTTCGCATTCGAGACCACATTGGGCGGCAATACCATTGCGGCAAAATTGCGCATCGCCGCCACGACCCACGATGTCCTGATGTGGTACTGCGGACTGGACACACCGGAACATCACCTTGCCCGCGTCAGGTTCAGGGTTTCGCAAGGTGGGCACGACATCCCCGAAGCGAAGATCCGCGAACGCTGCGTTACGTCTATTGCCAACCTGATCGCCCTGCTCCCGCATCTGGCGCAGTTGCAGGTGTACGACAACAGCATCGACGCCGCACCCGGCACACCCATTCCCAACCCATGCCTGCTGTTGCAGATGGAACACGGCCGTATCGCCTGGCCCACCGACACCGATACGCTAAAGCGCACCCCAGAGTGGGCCAAGCCGGTGTTGGAGGCTGCATTGTTGATGCAGTGAGGCGTTCGCCGCCCCGATAGAGGCTTCGTTCAAGCCAACGCCCGCCCTTGCGATACCGACCATCTCGCAGCATCTCGCCGCGCAAGTATTCCGGCGAAGGCATTCAGGTGGAAATACCGGCGAGTCGCCGTGAAATCACCTACTCCAGTGGCTCGTCACTCAAGTACGTGTACGCAGTCAGCCCGTTTTCCAGCGCCTCATTGAGGCGATCAGACTCGACCTGGCCGAAATCGGCGGCGGCGACTTTATCCTTGTAGATACGGCGCAGGTCGTCGACGTTGTAGCCAACGTAATCCAGCATCACGTCGGTAGTGTCGCCTTGGCGCTGGTGGACGATGCGGCAACCGTCGCCTTCGGCCTTGACCTCGATCGCATCGGTGTCGCCGAACAGGTTGTGGATGTCGCCCAGGATTTCCTGGTAGGCGCCGACCAGGAAGAAGCCAAGACGATAGCGTTCGCCCTTGCGCAATTCGTGCAGCGGCAGCGAACTGTCCAGGTCTTCGTTTTCGACGTAGATGTCGATCTTGCCGTCGGAGTCGCAGGTCAGGTCGGCAATGATCCCGCGCCGGGTCGGCGCTTCGTCCAGGCGCTCGATCGGCATGATCGGGAACACCTGGTCGATCGCCCACACGTCGGGCATCGATTCGAACACGCTGAAGTTGACGAAGTACTTGTCGACCAGGCGCTCATTGAGTTCATCCAGCAGATCGCGATGGCTCTTTTCGTCGTAGGTCAGGCGCGCCTTGACTGCATGTGCGATGGCGTAAAACAGGTCGTCGATACGCGCGCGCTGGATCAGGTCGATTTGCCCGAGCGCATACAGGCTCAGGCCTTCGGAATGCGCCTGCACCGACTCGTGGTAAACCTCGACCGCAGGCCGGTCGGCAAGCTCTTCATGCAGCACGCGCAGCTGCGCGACCGGATCGGATTCATCACCATGCACGTCAGGCACGCGGCCTTCCGGCGCGCGTTCGACTTCGGAGACATTGGTCACCAGCACTGCATGGTGCGCGGTCATCGCGCGGCCGCATTCGGTGACGATGCGCGGCGGCGACAGTCCTTCGCGCGCGCAGGCTTCGGCCAGCGGCTGCACGATGCTGGATGCGTAATGGTGGATGCCGTAGTTGACCGAATTGTAGGAGCGCGAACGCGTGCCTTCGTAGTCGACGCCGAGCCCGCCGCCGACATCGACATGACTGATGTTCGCGCCCAGCTTGCTCAGTTCGACGAAGTAACGGGTGGCTTCGCGCATGCCCTTGGCGATGTCGCGCACGTTGCTGATCTGGCTACCCATGTGGAAATGCAGCAGTTGCAGGCAATCGCCCATGCCGGCATCGCGCAGGCGCTTCCACAGATCCAGCAACTGGCGCGGGTCGAGGCCGAACTTGGCCTTGTCGCCGCCGCTGTTCTGCCACTTGCCGGCACCCAGCGAGGCCAGTCGCATGCGAACGCCGAGGCCCGGCTTTACATCCAGCGCCTTGGCTTCTTCCAGCACCAATCGCAGTTCGGACGGCTTTTCGATCACGATATAAGTCTGCATGCCCAATTTGCGCCCGATCAGCGCCAGCCGGATGTATTCGCGATCCTTGTAACCGTTGCAGACAATCAACCCGCCAGGCCGGCTCAGCGCCAGCACGGCCATCAGTTCCGGCTTGCTGCCGGCTTCCAGCCCGAAGCCCTCGCCGTGGTGGCTGGCCAATGTACCGGCGACGCCGAAATGCTGGTTGACCTTGATCGGATACACCGCGGTGTACTCGCCGGCGTAATCCCAGTCCTTGCGTGCCTGCGCAAACGCAGTCTGCAATCGATGCAGGCGGTCGCCGAGCACGTCCGGGAAGCGCACCAGCATCGGCAGCTTCGCGCCCATGGCCATCGCCGAGTCGACCACTTCGGGCAAGGCAATGGTCGGGCCGGTGGCGCCTTTCGGCCGCACCACGACCTGGCCGGCGGCGTTTACATCGAAATAGCCTTCCGACCAGTGCGGGATGGAATAGGTCTTGCGGGCAAGGTCGAGCGACCAGTCGGTCATCGTGTCGGGGTCGGCGTGCGAGAAGGTAAGCCACATTGTAGGGCGGGCCTGTTCCCACCGTGCGAAAATGGGGCCACGCGACTGCACTGCAGCGGGTCAAGACCCGCTCTACAACCCCCACGAATTGCCCGGAGCTGCACATGACCGAACCGACTTGGCTGCATGAAAACTTCGACAAGGCCGGCTCGTCGATCGGTTACCGCATCACGCGCAAGCTAGATGAAGTGCAGTCGCCGTTCCAGTTCATCGAGATCTACGAGTCGACTGATTGGGGCAACCTGATGTTGATCGATGGCGCGATGATGCTGACCACGCGCGACAATTTTTTCTATCACGAGATGATGGCGCACCCCGCCCTGTTCACCCACGCAGATCCGAAGCGCGTGGTGATCATTGGCGGTGGCGACTGCGGCACGTTGCGTGAAGTGCTACGGCATCCGGGCGTCCTGTCTGCCACCCAATGCGACATCGATGAACAGGTCACACGCATGGCCGAGAAATATTTCCCGGAGCTGTGCGAATCCAACCACGACCCGCGCGCCGAACTGCTGTTCGACGATGGCATCGCGTACATGGCCAATTGCGAGCCCGACAGCGTGGACCTCGTGATCGTGGATTCCACCGACCCGGTCGGTCCGGCCGAAGGCCTGTTCAATGCGTCGTTCTTCGCCAGCTGCCATAGCGCGCTGAAAGACGACGGCATCCTGGTACAGCAGTCGGAATCGCCGCTGGTATTGCTGGATTTGATCAAGGCGATGCGTGTCGAAATGGGCAAGGCCGGTTTCGCCAGCTTCCAGACCCTGCCGTTCCCTCAGCCTTGCTATCCGACCGGCTGGTGGAGCTGCACGATGGCGAAAAAGTCCGGTAATTTCGATTTCCGCGAAGCTGACGCGCGCGCCAAATCGTTCGCGACGCTGTACTACAGCGCTGACATGCACAAGGGTGCGCAAGTGCTGCCACCGTTCGTGGCCGCGGCGTTGGCGGGCTGAGTAGGCCCATTCAGGCTCCCACGGACCCGGAACTGCGACCACGCTCACGGAAGCCCACCTACCAGCCCGCTAAGGTGTCGGGTTGAATGTGACGACTGGAGCCCCGTGAGGCGGCATCAAAACCCGTGGAAGGCTGTGCTACTGGCCGCGTTATGCGCGTGGCCATTTGCAACGCCTGCCAGCGTTCCGCTGCGCGGCGGGGCAGTCGAACCTGCCGCCACCCGCGAAGCCGCCTTCGACGAAACCTTCCAGAAAGTGGTTGGGCCGACCTCGATGGAGGCCAGCAGCGTCGCGTATGAAGGCTACCTGGAGCGCCTGCAAGCGCTGCTGCCAGCTGGCGACCAGGCGCGCGAGGTACGTTTACGTTCCGTGTATTGCGGATCCCGCATCTGGAGGGAACCGAAGCGCGGGCTGGCCTATTCCGATGATGCGTTGAAGCGGGCCCGTGACCTGCACGATGTCGCCTCCGAGGCGCGCGCGATGCTGTGCCGCGCCGACTACATCATGCTGATCAGCGGTAACCAGCGCGGCCTGCCGGAATACGACAAGGTGGTGACCCTGCTCGCGGACAGCCCCGAGCAGCAACTGCTGGCCGAAACGCTGGAGATGCGCGGCGACACCCTGTCCCTGCTCGGCGAGCAGGCCCGCGCCATGATCGATTTCCAGCGCTCGCGCGCCGCCTACCGCGCTGCCGGCATCGACCATGAAATCGAACCACTGATGTTCAGCATCGCCGTTGGCTACCGGCGGGTGGGGGATTTCGTGCAGGCAGAGCGCTATTTCACCAGCGCCATCTCACGGCTGCAGGACCAGCAGAATTGGGAAACCCTGGCCACAAATTACATCCAGCTGGGCTTCCTGCATGCCGAATCCGGCGCGCCGGACAAGGCGCAGGCCGCATTCCTGCAAGCGATTCATATCGCAAGCAAGCACGTCGACCCCAATAGCGTGAACAGCGCACGCCTGGGCCTGGCCAGCACCCAGATCACTCTTGGCGAACCCGATACGGCCCTGGACACCCTTGCCCAGGCCAGGGCGGGATTCATCAAGGAGAAGAACACCTCCAGCAATGACATGTTGCTGATCCTGACCGGCCAGGCCCTGGCCAGGCAGGGCGAGCACGCTGCCGCGCTCGCGCACTACGAAATGGCTTTGCCGCTGGTCAAGCGCAATGGCAACGACCGCTACCTGGCTGAGATCTACAAGCTGCGGGCCGCCAGCCAGGAGGCGCTGGGGCATGCCGACACCGCGCTGGAGGACTACAAGCGCTACACCGACCTGCAGATGAAGCTGCAGGGCAAGATGCGGCTGGAACAGAGCCGCATGCTGGAATACGAATATGAAATCCGCAGGCGAGACTTCGAAAACCGGCAACTGCGCGCGGATGCGCAGGCCAAGGAGCTGCAGGTGGTCGCGCTGGAACAGGCCCGCCATTGGCAGGCCTTGAGCCTGGTGCTGGCGGCATTGTTCGTTGCCCTGCTCTCTTCATTGGCGTTGCGCCAATGGAAGAAATCGCGCCGGCTACGCAGTTTGACGATGACCGACCCACTGACCAACGTGGGCAGCCGCATCGGCATCGAACACGAAGCCGAGCAAGCGATTGCCATGTCCACCCGCACGGATACCCCACTGTCCCTGCTGATGCTCGACCTGGACCATTTCAAGGCGATCAACGACCGCTATGGGCATGCCGCCGGCGACCGGGTCCTGCGCGAAACCGCCGCCACCTGGCACGCGCAGTTGCGCGGCCGCGACCCACTGGGCCGGATCGGTGGCGAGGAGTTCGTGGTGGTCTGCCCGGACACGGCGCTGGAACAGGCATTGCTGGTTGCTTCACGCCTGCGCGAAGCAACCCATGCGCTGCGCTTCGACAACATCGACCCGGCCTTGCAGGTCAGCGTCAGCATCGGTGCGGCCAGCCACAAGCAGGGCGAGACCCGCGAGGATCTGTTCGCCAACGCTGATGCCGCCTTGTATCGCGCCAAGCAGCGCGGCCGGGATCGTACCGAGACCTGATTCGCCTGGCGGGTCTTGGCCCGCCCGACGCCCGCCCTACAGGGCGTCGCCGTCCAGTTCACCGGTGCGGATGCGCACCACGCGTTCAAGATCCCAGACGAAAATCTTGCCATCGCCAATCTTGCCGGTGCCGGCAGTGCGCATGATCGCCTCGGTCACCACGTCCACCTGGTCGTCGGTCACCGCCACCTCGAGTTTTATCTTGGGCAGGAAGTCGACCACGTATTCGGCGCCGCGATACAACTCGGTATGGCCTTTCTGGCGACCGAAGCCCTTGACCTCGGTCGCGGTGATGCCGGCCACGCCGGCCTCGGCAAGCGCTTCGCGGACGTCGTCGAGCTTGAATGGCTTGATGATCGCCATGACCATTTTCATTAGGCGGTCTCCTGCTGGGATACCACGAGCATAGCCTGCCACCGTGGCCTGCGTGCATACTCGTGGTCACGTGGATTGCGATGCGGATGCCGTCAACGGGGTTGGTTCGGATCAGTGTCCCGAATGAGCAGTTCCCCTACCCCGCAACACAATCTGCACCGACAGCGGTTTGCCCTGCCACCGCGCACGCTTGCACCACCCGCAGGAGACCCAGCATGAATCCCAACCGCATGATTGACCTCGCCCAACTCGACGAACTCGCCCGCCGCCTCAGCAGCCTGGTGCCACCTGGCTTGCGCGGTGATGCTTCTTTGGAGCTGCGCGAAGAATTGCAGCAGAACTTCAAGTCGGTGCTGCAGACCGGACTGGGCAAGCTCGACCTGGTCACTCGCGAGGAATTCGAGGTCCAGCGCGCAGTACTGGCGCGGACCCGCGAGAAGCTCGAAGCGCTTGAACGCAGCCTGGTCGAGCTGACCGGCACGGCAGGCAACACCACGCCACCCTCCTCGCACTGAGGCCGCCGCCATGGGTCTTGCGATCGTGCACTCACGTGCGCGGGTGGGCGTGCATGCGCCTGAAGTCCGGGTCGAGGTGCACATGGCTGGCGGGCTGCCGGCGATGTCGATTGTCGGGTTGCCGGAAGCGGCGGTGCGCGAAGCCAAGGATCGTGTGCGCGCGGCCATCCTGTGTGCGCAGTTCGAATTTCCCGCGCGACGCATCACGATTAATCTTGCGCCCGCCGACCTGCCGAAGAACGGCGGGCGTTTCGACCTGGCAATCGCGCTCGGTATCCTGGCCGCCAGCGGGCAACTGTCGAACGAGGCGCTGGATGGCTGGGAATTCCTCGGCGAACTCGCGCTGACCGGCGAGATCCGCGCAGTCGATGGCGTGCTGGCGGCTGCCGTCGCCGCGGGTCAAGCGCAGCGGAAAGTGCTGGTAGCGCCGGCCAACGGGTTTGAAGCCGCACTTGCCACCGATGTCGAGGTGCGCACCGCGCGGACCCTGCTGGAAGTCTGCGCCGCGCTCGACGGCCGCAAGGAATTGCCACGCGCGCAGCCGAGGCAGTACGTGCCCGCGCGGCAGCCGGACCTGGTTGATGTGCGCGGGCAAACGCAGGCGCGGCGTGCGCTGGAGATCGCTGCTGCAGGTGCGCACCATCTACTTTTTATCGGGCCGCCCGGTAGTGGCAAGACGTTACTGGCCTCGCGCCTGTGCGGGATCCTGCCGGAAGCCGGCGATACTGAAGCCTTGGAGTCGGCGATCATTCGTTCGGTCAGCGGTCATGGCCTGGACCCGGCGCGCTGGCGCCAGCGCCCGTTCCGCAATCCGCATCACACCGCAAGCGCAGTGGCGCTGGTTGGTGGTGGCGCCGATCCACGCCCCGGCGAGATCTCGCTGGCACACCACGGCGTGCTGTTCCTTGATGAATTGCCCGAATGGAGCCGGCATGCGCTGGAAGTGCTGCGCGAGCCGCTGGAATCGGGCAGCGTCACGATCTCGCGCGCGGCCCGCCAATGCGAATTCCCGGCGCGCTTCCAGTTAGTTGCGGCGATGAATCCCTGCCCCTGTGGATGGGCCGGTGATCCCTCCGGTCGCTGCCTGTGCAATGACGAAATGATTCGCCGCTATCGCGCGCGCATTTCCGGCCCGTTGCTGGAGCGCATCGACCTGCATGTGGAAGTGCCGCGACTGGCGCCAAGCCTGCTGCGCAGCGATGCGATTCCCAGCGAGAGTAGTGCGGTGGTGCGCGAACGCGTGATCCGCGCGCGCGGGCTGCAAGAGGTGCGCGGCGCGACCAATGCACGCATGGACCAGGCACAGACCAACGCATGGTGCGTGTTGACCTCGGGCGATTGCGCCCTGCTGGAACGCGCGGTTGAAAGCCTGCAGCTGTCGGCCCGTTCACTGCACCGGATTTTGCGGGTAGCGCGCACGATTGCCGATCTTGCCGGCAGCGAGACCATTCGTACACAGCACCTGACCGAAGCGATTGGCTATCGGCGACTGGAGCGCAGCCTGCCGCGCGCGGCGGCCTGAGTTCAGGCCACAGTCTTTCCGGAGCGCGACCACACCGTCTGGTTCGGATCCAGTTCGTATGTTTCCATTTGTCCCGCGCGCGGGCCGATGCCGCAAACCGCCAGCGCTCCATCGAGCCAGGCAGTCAATCCAAATGCGCGCTCGATGTCGGCTTCGTTGATCGCGGCTGTGACATAGCTGCCTAGCCCCTGTTCGGTCGCGCTGAGCAACAGCGTTTGCGAGAGGTGGCCGACGTCCAGGATGCACACCCGATAAGCCTTGGAGTGATTGCGGTACTTCCAGAAATTACGCTCGAACCGCGGCGCCAGTACGCAGAGCGCATGTGCGTCGGCGAAGTATGGCTGCCCGCCCACCGCAATCCAGGCCAGGTAGTCTAAGGCACTCATGCCTTCGGCGGCCGCATGCTTTCCCGCGCCTGCGAGCACCTGTTCCTCATCCAGCGGCAAGGCCTGCAGCGCATGTTCACCGGGGCGGTAGTGGTAGATGCCGGATGCCAAGCCCTCGACCTTGCGTGCGATCAGATAGCACTCGGTGGGATGCAATGCGCCGCCGGAAGGACTGGTCCGCTTGAGCACATCGAAATCGTCCGCACCGCGGACCCGGCCACGTTCTGCGAATGCGCGCTCCAGCACCTGGGCCAACTGCCCAAGCGGCAGCATCTTGCCCGCATCGAAATTGCGACAGCTCGCGCGCGCATCGAGCAACTGATCAAACGCATTGCGCGGCATCTTCGGCAACGCGGTGCATGCGCCACCATCGGGACGTGTGTGCAGCATCGGCGGTGGCACGCCATAAGCCTGGCGCAGGCCTTCGGCATTATGCAGGCCTGCCTCCTCCACTTCGCCGGCGGCATCAACACTTTCCCAGCGCGAACGCGCATGACACACCGCGGAAAGGCCATGCCAATGCATGTCGCGAAGACGAGTGTCGAGCTCGCGACCTGCTGTCCACGCCTTTGTGCTGCCCACCAGCACGCCGGCCTGCAGCAGGCGCCGCACGCGCGCCACGCCATGGCGCGCACGCAATGGCGTGGCCGCGACCCAATCGAGCGGGCTCAGCTCGCCCAGCAGAGTGACGTCGTCAACATCCACTTCCACCGGAGTATCCAATTGCGGCACATGCGCGAACCACTGCATGCTGCTGACCACACCGGTGCCGCCCGCAAGCAGTACATCGAGTTCGAAACGGGTTTCCTCGCGGGGCTCCAACCAAAGCGCCGCACATCGCCTAATCCGCATGCATCAATCCCGGCCAAAACGTGATCTTGGCGCTTGCCGCCAATCATAGACAAGGGTAGCGTCGCAGCTGTTGTGCCCATCAATCGCTAAAGGGGGAATGCTCTATGGCCACGAAGAAGGGTGCCAAGCCGGCGCCGCTGGATCCGAAAGTCACCAAGAAGTTGCTCGACAAGCTGTCCACCGACAACGATTTCCGGCGGCTGTTCAAGAAGGATGCACACGCGGCGCTGGCCCAAGTCGGCTACAGGCCCGATGCGGGCACGTCGTCGGTGGGTGAGTGCATGCAGCTGCAGGCCACCGACAGCATCGCGCCCAAAGCCAAGATCGCACGCGATCGCATCAAGCTCGAAAGCGCATTGAAGGTGCCTGTCAGCTTCATGTGCGCGAAGGACTTCAGCGCAGACTGAGTCTCCACATCCGCGCGGCACTACCTGCCGCGCGGTTCTTGCTCAGCGCGATGCCGTTGTTGCAGGCGTCGCCAGCAACGCCTCCCGCGACACCCAGACGTTGAAGAATCGCAGCACGTCACTGGTCGTGTTCTCGGTAAACACGCGCCCGCGATGGGTGGCAAGCCAACGTGACTGCGCCGTGGCCGCGGCCGCGTTGCCAGCAGATCGTTCCGCACGCATCAACGCCCAGTGCACGGCCACCAAGGAAACATCCTGCTTGGCCAACGGGCGCAAGCGCTGCAGCGCCGCATCGACATTGCCCGCCAGTCGCTCCTGCTCGGCCAGCAGCACTGCGTTCAACTGGCCAACAGTCGGGAAGTCGTGCACCACCGCGCTGTCCTGCACGCTGCGCAGCGCGTCCGCAAGCAGCGCGCGATCACCGGCATGCGCGGCCAACAAGCCGGCATACAACTCCAAATCGACCGACATCGTCGGATAGATCGCATCGGTTTCCTGCGCCTGCTTACGGCTCGCCAACAACAGCTTTTTCACGACACCGGCGGCATTGCCGCTGCCAGCCAGCGCCGACAGACTGGCGATCGCAGCGCGCGCGCGCTGCGTTTCGAGCACGTCCGCGTCCTTGATAGCCTTGGCCAGCCAGGCATCAGCTGCCTTGGCCGCCTGCTGTGGTTGGCCGCGGTCGATCCAGGTCGTCACCGCGCTTTCACCCTGCCAACCGTCGCGACCACCGGTGCCTCCAAGGTAGGTTTTGTCGGCGTCGGCATGCCTGCCCTGTGCGTCGTAGGCGCGCGCGTAGTACTCGCCGGCACCGCTGAAACCCAATTCGCGCGACCTGCGGAATGCGGCCAGCGCATCATCGACACGCTCCTGACCCAGCAGCACGATCCCCAGGCTGTAGTTGACGCTGCCCTGGTTCGCGAAGGCCGGATTGAGGGCCTGGCGAAACCGCGCCTCGGCGGCGCGGAAATCATTGCGCTGGTGCCACAAGTTGCTGCCAGAGCGCGCGATGACTTGCTCATCATCCGGGTAGATGGCCAGGTATTCGTCGACTTTGGGGAAATAGGCGTTCGGAACCGTGTACTGCTGGAGCAGCAAGTCGATCCGCATGGTTTCCTGCGGCGACAGGCGTCCGCGCATCGCAAGCGCTGCACGCCATTCCGTCATGGCAGCCTCGACTTGCCCGAAACTCGCAAACATGCGCGCCATGTCCGCGTGCGCCAGGGCGAATTGCGGATCGAGCTGCAGGGCGCGCCGGTACAGGCCAAGCGCCTGCTCGCGATCGCGGGTCGTGTAGTACACGTTGCGCGCCACCGCAAATGCCTTCAATGCATCAAGACTGGGCGTGCTGACATTGGGCAGCGGCACCGAGGTCTTCTGCACGTTGTGCATGGCCTCGCCAAGCTTCTCGCGCAGCTGACCAGTGACGTCATCGATCGAGGCCAGCGCGGATTCGATTCCTTTTCCATCGGCCGATATCGCGTACACCGTGGTCTGGGTGCGCGGATCGATCACTTCCGCGCTGACCCGCAGGCGCCCGCCGACTTCGGCCACGGTGGGCAGCAGTAGTGCGCGCGCACCATCGCGCATGGCGATCTCGGAACCAATCGCGCGGTCGATCTGCGTCTCCGGCTTGCGCTGCATGCGCTGCATGGTCTCGCGCATCTTCAGGTCGCTGATCAGGTTGACGTAGCGCGACTGTTCCAGGCTGATCCGGAACGCCTGTTCCAGCGAATCATCCAGGCGCGCATCGCCGGTCAGGTTGCGCAAGTCGCCGACCACCACCCAGTCGCGTTCGCCGAAGGCAATTGCCGGTTTCGGCTGGGTGATGAACCAGCCGCCGACAACCATCGCCGCCAGCACCATGGCTTCGGCGGCCAGCGCCGCCGGCCGCCGCCACAACGGCAGGTCGCGCCAGGCCTTGGGCGTATGCGAAGGCATGCGCAACGGGGCCAGGCCGGGTTCGCCGACTTCGTAGACTTCCTGGCCTTCCGGCACACCCTTGAAGCGCCAGCGTCCATAGGATTTCCAGACCAGCAGTTCGCCGCGCTCGCCGAGTTCACGCGCGGCGCGATGCGCCAGCGGTTCGGCAGTCGCCGACAGCAGGATCTGGCCCGGCCGCGCCAACGACATCAAGCGACCGGCGAGTGGTTTCGCCAACCCTTCTACTTCAAGTGACTTGGCGCCGACGCGGATCGCATCGGCGCTGTTTTCCCACACCAGCACTTCGCCCACATGCAGACCGGCGCGCGCCTGCAATGGCTGCTTGTGTTCGCGGCCGAGGTCGCGCAGGCCGCGCACGTAATCCAGCGCGAAACCGAGGCCGTCGATGGGCCGTTCGAAGATCAGCAACAAGCCATCGCTGCGGTCGATCAAACGGCCGCGCCAACGCTGCTGCAGTTCCAGCACCATGCGGTCGTGCGCGCGGAACAGTTCGGCGGCGGCAGTGTCGCCGATGCGTTCGACCAAACTGGTGGAATCCACCAGGTCGGTCAGCAGCAAGGTGCGGACTTGGGGCTTATCGGTGATCAGGGTCATCGCTGGCACCGGCTCAATCCTGCCATTCCACGCGGTTGCCGCCCAGCCGCTTGGCCCGGTACAGCGCGGTATCGGCCTTGGTGTACCAGTCTTCCCAAGTGCCGTCGTCGGTGATCAGGCAAGCACCGATACTGAGCGTGGTCATCTGCGGCGGCTTGCTGTGCATGCGCTGCAACATGCGCGCGCTGCCCAGCATGTAGTCGCCCATGCGCTCCATTTCCTCACGATGATTACCGCGCACCAACAGGCAGAACTCGTCGCCACCGATGCGGCAGGCGATGTCGTCCGGCCCGGCCACCGCGCGCAACAGGTTGGCCACGCTTTGCAGCACGCGGTCACCGGCCAGGTGGCCATGGGTGTCATTGACGTCCTTGAAGCGGTCGCAGTCGATCAGCACCAGCGCCAGTCCGCCCAGGCTGCTGTTGCGGCGGCGCTTGTCGACATCCACGGTGAAACCGCGGCGGTTCAGCAGGCCGGTCAGTTCATCGGTGCGGGTCAGTACTTCGGTCTGGTTGAGCCGGTGCGCGGTGGCGCGCAGGGTGTCCAGCGCGGTCTCCAGGTCCTGGTTGCGGCGGCGCAGCCGTGCGATCAGGGCTTGTTCATTGTGCACCACGCGCATGATCGCGCGGCGCAGGAAGTGCGCCAGCATCTGCGGGTCACGCTGGGCAAGCGCGTCGAATTCGGCACGCCCGAGTTCCAGCACCACGCCATCTTCAGCCACCATTGCATCGGCGCTGCGCGCATGGTCGCCAATCAGCAGGCCAAGTTCACCGAGGAATTCGCGCGTGGTCAGGCGTTTGCCGACCAGGTCATCGCCGAAGTCCAGTTCGACCACACCATGCGCGACCACGTACATGGTGGTGCCGAGATCGCCGCGACGGAACAGGCACTCGCCGGCCTCGACCCGGCGCGGATGCGCGACCTGGGTGAACAGGGCGTACTCGGCCAAGGTCAACGTCGACGAGTTCGGATCGTCGATGTCTCGCTCGCCATTTGCTGCCTGCGCGATTGCGGCCACGCCGTTGCCCACTCCCCCGCCCCGATTTCATGGATTTTTGCAGGATACCGGAAAAGCAAACGCAGACCGATGCATGACCCGGTCTGCATGAGTGGGAAAGACATTCAGGCGAATACACCACGAACCCTGCGAACACCCGCCGGCATGCGGCCGGCGGGTCGTCCAAACGGCTTACGCCGCGGCGCGCTCGCCCTGGAACTGCTCTTCTTCGGTGGAACCCTTGAGCGCCATGGTTGAGGTCTGCGTACCCTGGATGGTCTGGCTGATCGCATCGAAATAACCGGTACCCACTTCGCGCTGGTGCTTGACCGCAGTGAAGCCACGGTCGGCGGCAGAGAACTCCTTCTCCTGCAGCTCGACGAAGGCGCTCATCTGGCGGCGGGCGTAGCCATGCGCCAGATCGAACATACCGTAGTTGAGCGCATGGAAGCCGGCCAGGGTAATGAACTGGAACTTGTAGCCCATCGCGCCGAGTTCAGTCTGGAAGCTGGCAATGGTCGCGTCGTCCAGATTCTTCTTCCAGTTGAACGATGGCGAGCAGTTGTAGGCCAGCAGCTTGCCCGGGAACCTGGCGTGGATGGCCTCGGCGAACTTGCGCGCGAATTCCAGGTCGGGTTTCCCGGTTTCGCACCAGACCAGGTCGGCATACGGCGCATACGCCAAACCACGACTGATCGCCTGGTCCAGGCCCTTGTGGGTCTTGTAAAAGCCTTCGACGGTGCGCTCGCCGGTGCAGAACGGCTTGTCGTTGTCGTCCACGTCCGAGGTCACAAGATCGGCGGCTTCGGCATCGGTACGCGCAACGATCAAGGTCGGCACGCCCATCACGTCGGCGGCCAGGCGCGCGGCGGTGAGCTTCTCGATTGCCTCGCGGGTCGGCACCAGCACCTTGCCGCCCATGTGCCCGCACTTCTTCACCGATGCCAGCTGGTCCTCGAAATGCACGCCCGCAGCGCCGGCTTCGATCATCGCCTTCATCAGTTCATAGGCATTGAGCACGCCACCAAAACCGGCTTCGGCATCGGCCACGATCGGTTGCAGGTAATCGATGCTGTCGTCGCCTTCGGCGTGGTTGAGCTGGTCCGCGCGCAACAGGCAATTGTTGATGCGCTTGACCACCAGCGGCACCGAGTTGACCGGGTACAGCGACTGGTCGGGGTACATCTCGCCGGCACCATTCGCATCGGCGGCAACCTGCCAGCCACTCAGGTAGATCGCCTTCAGGCCGGCCTTGACCTGCTGCATCGCCTGGTTGCCGGTCAGCGCGCCGAGCGCGTTGACGAAGTCTTCCTTGTGCAACGACTTCCACAGCTTTTCCGAGCCCAGCCGGGCCAGCGAATGCTCGACGTGCACAGTGCCGCGCAGGCGCACCACGTCTTCGGCGCTGTAGCTGCGGGTCACGCCTGCCCAGCGCGGATTGTTGGCCCAATCCATCTTCAACTGTTCAGCGGAATGCATGGTGGTCTTCATGTCAGGTGGTCCTTGTGTGGGAGCGGCGTGTTGTTTGAGAGCTGCGTGTTTTTGGCAGCAGGTTCAATCGAGTCGTTCGTAGGCCGGCAAGGTCAGAAACTCGGCCAGCGTCTCGGCGTGCGTGAGGCGGTCGAGCATCCCGATCGCCTCGTTGATGCGGCTGGCGCCGGGCAGGCGCAGGCGGTCCTGGAGCTTGCCGGGCAGGCTGATCAGGGCGCGATCCAGCAGGGCGGAATCAACGGGTGTCTCATCGTCCAGAGACAGCGGCTCACGACCGTCATCGGCGTAGTGAATCCACTGCCAGAGTTGGGTGCGGGCGATCTCGGCGGTGGCGGCGTCTTCCATCAGCCAGTGGATCGGCACGCAACCGCTGCCATCCAGCCATGCGGCCAGGTAGCGCACGCAGACTTCGACGTTGTTTTCGAAGCCGGCCCGCGTGATCGTGCCCAGCGGCGGCTTGATCAGGTCGTCGCGGGTGACCTTCACGTCATCGCGCAGCACGTGCTGTTGGTGCGCTTCGGGCATGCGTGCATCGAAGATCTCGCGGGCCAGCGGGATCAGCGCCGGGTGCGCGACCCAGGTGCCGTCATGGCCGGCGGTGACTTCACGAAACTTGTCGGCGCGAACTCGGGCCATCGCCGCGTCGTTGGCTTCGGCATCACCGGAGATCGGGATCTGCGCGGCCATGCCGCCCATCGCATGCGCACCACGGCGGTGGCAGGTGCGAATCAACAATTCCGAATAGGCCTTCAGGAACGGCTGGGTCATCGACACCTGCGCGCGCTCCGGCAACACCTTGTCGTGATGCGCGCGGAAGGTCTTGATGTAGGAAAAGATGTAGTCCCAGCGCCCGCAGTTCAGGCCGACGATGCGCGCACGCAGCGCATGCAGGATCTCGTCCATCTCGAACGCGGCTGGCAGGGTTTCGATCAGCACGGTGACCTTGATCTGGCCATGCGCCAGCCCGAGCGCGGTCTCGATATGGGCCAGCGAGACTTCCCACAGCGCGGCCTCTTCCATCGACTGCAGCTTGGGCAGGTACAGGTAAGGCCCGCGATCCTTGGCTGCCAGCGTGGCCGCGTTGTGGAAGGCGAACAGGCCCGCATCGAACAGCGATGCCGAGATTCGATTGCCGTCGACCAGCACGTGCTTTTCATCCAGGTGCCAGCCGCGCGGGCGCACGCACAGCACGGCGCGTTCGGCTTCGGGCTTGAGCGTGTAGTGCTTGGACCCGTCTGGTCGGCTCTCATCAAGCACGGTCCAGTCCAGGGTGCCGGCGACCGCCTTGCGCAGCGCATGCTGGCCTTCGATCAGGTTGGCCCATGTCGGCGAGGTCGAGTCCTCGAAGTCGGCCATGTAGACGTTGGCGCCGGAATTGAGCGCATTGATGACCATCTTCGGATCGACCGGCCCGGTGATCTCGACCCGGCGGTCCTGCAGCGCAGCCGGAATCGGCGCGACTTTCCAGTCGGCGGCACGGATGGCGGCGGTATCTGCACGGAAATCGGGCGAAACGCCGGCATCGAAACTGGCCTGGCGCGTCGCGCGGGCCTGCAGCAACGCTTGGCGGCGTGGTTCGAAGCGCTGGTGCAGGTCGCGCAGGAAGGCCAATGCCGCAGGGGTCAGCAACTGCGACTGGCCCGGTGCCTCCAAGGTCAGCTGGATTCCCTCAGTCTGGGCATCGTGCTGGGCATCAGGGGTGGATTGAAGGACTGCCGACATGTGCTGGGCCCGATAAGTGCGTTGCAGTGCACCATCCATCGGCGTGTGGTATTTGACAAGCTAGTTTTATCAATGCGTAGTATTAATTAAATTAATATCAATTGAGACTATATGGCCGACACACCCGCCAGCAAGGTTCGCTTCGCCTACAAAGGCTCCCGCCTGAAGCCCTTGCGGGCGTTCTGCCAGGTGGCGCGGCTGGGGTCGGTGTCGCGTGCGGCCGAGGCGCTGTATCTCAGCCAGCCGGCGGTAACCCTGCAATTGCAGGCGCTGGAGCGTGAACTGGGGGTGCGACTACTTGAACGCAGCGGCCGGCGCCTGACCCCAACCCGCGAGGGCGACCTGCTTTATGAAATGGCGCGTCCGCTGGTCGAAGGCCTGGATGGGCTGGCCGCCAGCTTCCGCGAGCAGGTGCGCGGGCTGGACGCCGGGGAGCTCAATGTAGCCGCTGGCAGCTCGACCATCCTGTACCTGCTGCCCGGCATCGTGGATGCGTTCCGCCAGCGCATGCCGGACGTGCGTCTGAGCCTGCACAACGTCACCGGGGCGAGTGGCCTGGACTTGCTGCGCTCCGATGCGGTGGACCTGGCGGTGGGCTCGATGCTGGATGTGCCGGCCGACCTCAGCTACGCGCCGATCTATCGCTTCGAGCCGATGCTGATCATGCCGCTGGACCATCCGTTGGCCTCCAAACGCGACCTGCAACTGGAGGATCTGTCGCCCTACGGTCTGATCCTGCCGCCCAAGCGACTGACCACGTATCGGCTGGTCGACCTGGTGTTCCAGCAAAACCGCGTGCCGTACACGGTGGCGCTGGAAGTCGGTGGCTGGGAGGTGATCAAGCAATACGTTGCAATGGGGCTCGGCATCAGCATTGTTACGGCGATCTGCCTGACCGAAGCCGACCGCCAGCGTCTGGCCACGCGCTCGCTGGCACGCTGGTTCCCGTCACGCAGTTACGGCGTGGTCATGCGCAAGGGCAAGTTCCTGAGCACGCAGGCACGCGCGTTCGTCGAACTGATCCAGCCTGAGTTGCTGTCCAGCCGCGACTACGACCAGAGCGGGCACTCGGAGCGCTGAAGCGCCACGGTACGCCTGCCCAAGCCTTACTTCCCGGGCATCACCAACGCGTCAGTCTTGTAGATCGCCACGTGCGGCACGCCATCAGCGCCGATCCAGCCGCGGTACATGCCGCCGGTATTGAACGGGAATGCCACGCTGCCATCGGCACCGAGCGCGATTGCACCACCGTCACCGCCGGCCTTGGGGATGTCGACATTGATCACGCGATCGGCAGCCTTTGCCAGCGGCTCGCCGGCCAGGCGCACGCGCGCGCAGATCTCGTGCGCAGCGGCGTCGCGGATATAGAACTCGCCCCAGCCGGTGCCGGACACCGCGCAGCGTTTGTCGGCCCAGGTGCCAGCACCAATGATCGGCGAATCGCCCACGCGGCCATAGCGCTTGTTGGTCATGCCGCCGGTTGACGTGCCGCCAGCCAGGTTGCCCTGTGCGTCCAGCGCGAGCGCGCCAACGGTGCCGAAATAGGCCTTGCCCGGCAGCACCAGCGGCGTGTTGCTGGCCTGCGCCTGCGCCTCTTCCTTGAGCGCCTTCTGCAACTGCTGCCAGCGCTTCTCGACGCGGAAATACGAAGGATCTACCAGCTCGATGCCCTGCGACTTGGCGAAGATTTCCGCACCGTCGCCGACCATCATCACGTGCTCGGACTTGTCCATGATCGCGCGCGCCAACAGGATCGGGTTTTTCACCCGATGCAGGCCGGCCGCCGCGCCGGCCTTGCCGCTGGCGCCATCCATCAGCGAGGTATCCATCTCGTTGCGGCCGTCATGGGTGAACACCGCGCCGCGACCGGCGTTGAACTGCGGCGCGTCTTCCATCACGGTAATCGCGGCGGTTACTGCGTCCACCGCAGGCTTGCCCGCGGCCAGTTGTGCATGGCCTGCGCGCAGCGCGGCTTCCAGGACCTTGCGTGCAGCGACTTCCTCCTCCGCGGTCAGGTCGCCCGGCTCGACACCGGCACCGCCATGCATCACCAGCAGTGGTGTATCCATCGCCACCAGCACGCCATCGCGTACTGCGTAATGGCGTTCGGCGAGCGGCCGCTCGACGCGTCCATCGGGCAGGTGCAAGACCGAATCGACGCCGGCAATCACCGTGTCGACGCGGCCCAGGTTCATCGCTTCGTCTTCGCCCTGCTTCTGCGCAAACCCGCCATGCACCACGGTGGCGCCCGCGCCCGGCGCAGTCGCATACAGCTTGGCGGTGCCATCGCCGGAAACTGCCACTGCAGCATCTTCGTCCACGCCCAGGCCCAACAGTGGGTGGCCAGCCATTGTTTCGGCCTTGGCGACGAAGCTGATCAAGCGGCCAAGCCGCCCACGCTCACTGAAGTGGGTATCGGTCAGCACGCCCTTGAGCGATGCCAGATGCAGGAAGTCGGTTTCGATCGTGTTGCCGCTGCCCAGCGGATCCTCCAATCCGCGCGGACTGGTCTGGCTGCCGCCGTCCATCGCGCCGTAGAGGTAGTCACCCAGCATCGCCAGGCCGGCGCTGGTGCCGCCTAACGGCTTGCCAGCAAGCACATGCTCGTCAAGCGCCTTGGCCACCGGCGTGCCACGCCAATAACGCACGTAGCGCGACTGGTCACCGCCGGCGATGAAAATGCCGTCCGCGTGCGTGAGCGCAGCGATGATTTTCGGATCGTTGGCTTCGTCGCGATCATTGAACACAAAGGTCTCGACCGAGGCAATTCCGCCCACGTCCTTGTAGAACTCTTCGCCGATCTCGCCCGCCTGCGATGCACGCAACACGACGATGTGGCCATTGCCGGCATGGTTCATGAACCAGTGCATCGCATCCATGTTGTGGTCGCCACCGCCCATCAGCAGCAAGCCTGGCTGCACCTTGCCGGGCGTCTTCGCCGTAGTGTCGCCGAGCACGTAATGGCCGTAGTCCGCCGCAAAGGCGGGCAGCGCCGGCGCAAGCGCCAGCAGCGCAGAGAGCAGCATCGAACAACCCACGCGTCGCATGATCATCGATCGTTCTTCCTCAAGTGGCAGTCCACGGTAGTAGACGAACGGCGGTGTGATTTCCCCCGTTGGCAATCCAGATCATGCGCTATGGTGCCGGCATGCAGGCCGAGCTTGATCGCTGGTTCACCGAGGAAATCCTCATCCACGAGGATGCGCTGCTGCGTTATTTGCATCGCACCTGGCGGCACCGCGACGAGATCCATGACTTGCGCCAGGAACTCTATGTGCGCATCTACGAGGCCGCGGGCAAGGCATTTCCGACCCAGCCCAAGGCATTCCTGTTTGCCAGTGCACGCCACCTGATGGCCGACCGGATCCGCCGCAATCGGGTGGTGTCGATCGAGCCGATGGGTGATTTCGAGCCTTCGCACGTCTTGGTAGATGACGTGACGCCCGAACGCTGGTGCGGCGGTCGGCAAGCGCTGTCGCGGCTGGCCGGCGCCTTCGACCAGTTGCCGGATCGCTGCCGCGAAGTGGTCTGGCTGCGCCGTGTAGAAGATTTGTCGCAAAAGGAAGTGGCCGTGCGCCTGGGCATCAGCGAGAAAACCGTGGAAAAGCACATTGCCAAGGGCATGCGCCTGCTCGCCGACGCCCTGTACAGCGGCGACGAAGCATCGCGCCCGGTGCGCATGATCCGCAGGCAAGTTGACGATGAACAGCAACAGGCCGACTGACTCGCCAGCCGGGCGCAGCCTGGACATCGAACACGCCGCATCGCGCTGGCTGGCACAGCGCGATGGCGATGCCTGGTCCGATGCCCATGCAGGCGCGCTCGACGCATGGCTGCAGGTCGATACCGCACACCGCGTGGCCTTCCTGCGCCTGCAGGCTGCGTGGAACGAGAGTGGCCGCTTGCAGGCGCTCGGCGCTGGCCTGCGCGGCGACGGGCCGCCGCCGCGTGGCAGCTGGCACACGTCGCCATTTAACGGCAGACAAGCCGCGCCTTCGGCTGCCGCATACAAGCCAGCCAACCGCATGCGCATTGCCGGGTTCGCCATGGTCGCGACCTGCGTCTTGCTCGCGGGCTTGGGCTGGCGTGCCTACCAGCATGTCGATGTGGCGTCGTATCAGACCGCAATGGGCGAGATCCGGACGCAGCCGTTGGCCGATGGCTCACGCACAACGCTGGCCAGCGATAGCGCGGTCGAGATCCGCCTGTCGCACGGCGAACGCGATGTCACGCTGCTCCGTGGCGAGGCGATCTTCGCGGTCGCCAAGGATCCGGGTCGGCCGTTCGTGGTGTCGACCAACGGCCATCGCGTGATCGCGGTGGGTACCCGGTTCTCGGTGCGCCGCGACGGCGAAGACCTGCGGGTGGTAGTCACCGAAGGCACGGTACGCCTGGAATCCGAGCCGGATGACGGCAGTCCGGGGCCTTCCGCCTTGCTGCCAGCCGGCAGCGTGGCACTGGTGCGTGATGGCAACGTACTGGTGCGCAGCCTGCCATTGGCCGACGTCGAACGCATGCTCGGCTGGCGCGACGGGCTGCTGGCCTTCCGCGACACGCCGCTGGCGGAGGCCGCCAGCGAGTTCAACCGCTACAACGTGCGCAAGTTGGCGATGGGCGATGCCGAAGCCGGTGCATTGCGCATCGGCGGCAGCTTCCGCTGGGACAACGAGGAAGGTTTCGTACGCCTGCTGGAACAGGGTTTCCCGGTTCGCGCCGAATACGCCGCCGACCAGATCGTCCTGCATTCGCGATAATCCCGTACCTGATGTCTTGAAATGATCGTGCGGGTGGTGGGGATTTCGCCAGTCTGTTCGTCCTGATAGCAGGAAGCGCCACTTGGCCGGCGCATTGGGGAACCCGCTTGAAATCGTCCCGTAGCTTGCGCGTACTGCTGTTGTCCTTGGCCTGTTCTGTGGCACTGGCCGCGCAGGCGCAATCGGCAAGCATCCAAATCGATATCCCCGCCGGCGATCTGGCCTCCGCGCTGGATGCCTACGCCCAGCAATCCGGCGCCCAACTGGTCTATCGCGCCGATCAGCTCAAGGGTGCTCGCAACGCCGCCGTGCATGGCCAGCTACCTGCGCAGGCCGGGCTGGACCAATTGCTGAAAGGCAGCGGCTTCCGTGCCCAGCGCGATGCCTCGGGTGCGGTATTGATCGTGCCGCAACCTTCGACTCCGCCAGTCGCACCGTCGCCAGCTCCACGCCGTGCAGCTGCCACGCAGACGCAGCAGGCTGCCGCAGATGCACCGGTCACCAATCTGGATACCGTGCAAGTCACCGGCTCGCGCATTCCGCGCGCACAGGCGGAGGGACCGGCTCCGATCACGATAGTGACCGCCGAACAAATCCAGGCCGCCGGCCTCACCTCCGTGCCTGACCTGCTGCATTCCCTTAGCCAGAACAGCGGCAGCGTGCAGGGCCAGCAGAACACCACCAGCGCCCAGTCCACGCCTGGCGCACAGGCGGTCGACCTGCGTGGCCTTGGTCCCAACCACACACTGGTACTGATCAACGGCCGCCGCGTCGCCGACTTCCCGCTGCCGCTCAACAGCCGCAGCAACTTCACCGATATCGGCAATATCCCGCTGGGGATGATCGACCGGGTCGAAATCCTCACCGGCAGTGCGTCGGCGGTCTATGGCTCCGACGCCATGGCCGGCGTGATCAACTTCATCCTCAAGAAATCCACCGACGGCACCACGATTGACTATCGATATGGCGATACCAGCCGCGGTGGTGGCGAATCCCACAACCTGACCCTGACCACTGGTTTTGATCGCGGCGGTTTCACCGGCATCATGGGTCTGGAGTTGATCGACAAGCGTCCGCTGTGGGGCTACCAGCGCAGCATCCAGGACTCGACCCTGGACGCCCCGACCACGCGTCGACGCCTGCCCCGCCTGACTGCCCAGCTCTATGACTGGGACGACGACGTCAACATCGCACCGGCTGATAACTGCAATGCCATGGCGGGGCTGAACGAAGGCACGACCGTGCTGGCCGATGATCGCTACGGCGAACCCTACTGTGGAAGCGATCGCGCCATCGCCTACCGCACGATCCAGAACCAGCGCAAAGGTGCGAATGCCTATGGCTCATTCGAATACCGCATCTCCGACAAACTGTCCTGGTTTGCGGATGTGCAACTCGGTTGGCAGGAGGTCAAGCTGCTGACCGGCACCAACGGCAACGACGTGGCGAGCGATCACATGGGTTGGGAGTTCCACGACCCCAACTCGACCAACAACTACCGCAACAAGATGTTTTACAACGCCAATACCGGTCACTACGAGATCTGGTCGCGGCAATTCACGCCCGAGGAAATCGACGGACTGAAGAACCGCATGAACGTCACCACCGAAAAGACGCTGGCGGTGACCACCGGCCTGAAGGGCTACTTCGGTGAAAACTGGGACTGGGAGGCGAGCTACAACCATTCCCAGTACAACGCCGACGTCGGCATGCCACGCATCAAGGCGGCCGCTGCAAACCAGCTGTTCCTGGGCAACCGCCTGGGCTATGACGCTGATGGCTACGCGATCTATGCCCCGGATCCGACGCGCCTGTTCAAGCCGCTGACACCGACCGAATTCGCATCGATTGCTGCCATGTCCACGTTCCGCCCAAAGTCCGATAACGACAACCTCAGCCTCACCTTCAACACCCAGTCACTGTTCGCGATGCCAGCCGGTGATGTTGGCTTTGCCGGCGCGATCGAATGGGGCACCCAGTCCTATCGCATCAACCCCGACCCACTTGCCCTGACCGAAGATGCCTATGTCGGTCCGCGCTATGGCGATGGCAGCGGTAGCCGCGATCACTGGAGCGCCGCAGGCGAATTGCGCATGCCGCTGCTGGCGTCCCTGCAGGCCAGCCTGGCCGGCCGTTACGACCGCTACAGCTACGGCAACAAGAATCCCGGCAAGTTCACCTACAGCATGGGCCTGGAATGGCGTCCGCTCGACACCTTGCTGGTGCGCGGCTCCTACGGCACCGGCTTCCGGGCGCCCGACATGCACTACCTGTTCGCAGGCGCCGACTACTATCGCACCCGCTACGCCACCGACTACTACCAATGCCGGACTGCGGAACCGGGTGCCACCGACGCTTATTGCTACGACGATGGCAGCTACGACGTCTCCACCTTCGACGTCTACAACGGCAACATGAACCTGGACGTGGAGACCAGCAAATCGTTCACCACAGGCTTTGTCTGGTCGCCTTCCGCCAATTTCGACATGGCGGTGGACTATTACGATATCCGCGTGATGAACCAGGTGCAGACACAGAGCCGCGAATTGCTGCGGCTCACCGAAGCCAATTGCCGCCTCGGCATGACCGACACGGGTGCTCCGGTCGATGCCAACTCGCCCACCTGCATCGATGCGCGGGCCCGCGTCATCCGCGACGGCAACGGTGACATCACCAGCGTGCACTTCGCACCCATCAATATTGCGCAGGAACAAACCTCGGGCATTGACGTCACTGCCAACTACCGCCTGGAAACCGCACGTGCTGGCGATTTCCGCTTTACCGGCAACTACAACTGGGCGCGCAGCCATACCCGCAAGCAATTTCCGGGCGACCCGACGGAAAACATGCTGGATGTCAGTTTCAGCGACACCACCCTGCCGCGCACCAAATCCAATGTCGGCGTGAGCTGGGACAAGAATGCCTGGGGTGCCAGCCTGTTCGGCAGCTATCTCGGCCGCGTTGCCAACTACAACAACGATGCCTGGACGCAGGCCACCTGGCGTTTCAACGCCGGTGCACGCTACGACGTTACCGACCACTTCCGGGTCTCGCTGACGGTCAACAACCTGCTCGACAAAATGCCGCCAAAGGATCCGACGTGGGCGAACTACCCGTACTACGACACCTCCTGGTTCGACAGCTTCGGACGCAGCTATTACCTGCAGTTCACCTACAAGTTCGGTGGCAAGCCGCTGTAACTGCCGCGCCATTGCTCACGAAAACGCAAAATAAACCCCGGCTTGCCGGGGTTTTTTGTTTTCATGTACCTGTATCAAGCGGCTGCCCACAGCGCTCAGTCCTTGGGCTGCACCACGTCGTGGTTACGGCCCTTGAATGGCTTGTACCAACGCTGGATGCGCGCGATGTCCTCGTGCATGTTGGTGGTCAACTGGAACGGCGGGCCAATGCCAAGGGTTTTGGTCGCGTAGTCGAAGTACGCCGGCACCACGGGCACGCCGGCCGCGCGGGCGATATGCCAGAACCCCGGTTTCCAGCGCTCCACCAATTTGCGGGTGCCTTCAGGGGCAATCGTGAACCACATCCGGTCGGCCTTGCGGATTGCCATTGCCGCCTGCTCGACCACGCCATGCGCGGCGTTGCGGTTCACCCCGATCACGCCCTGCCATGTCGCCAACTGCCCAATCAGCGGCGTCCTGATAAGTGCGTCCTTACCCAGAATCGACAGCTTGGCGCCCATGCCCAGCTTGACCGCGAAGCCCCACAAGCCATCCCAATTGGACGAATGCGGCGCCGCAATCAGCACGAATTTCGGCAAGTCGGGGAATTCACCGGCCATGCGCCAGCCGCCCAGCCGCAGGATCGTACGCCCGATCCATTCCACCAGGCGGTTGCGTGGCATCCGCGGTGCGCTTGGCGGCAACGCCAGCACCACGTCCTTGCGCTGTTCGCTGTTCAGTCCCAATCCCGTCCCCCGCGATCCTGTCCGCGCCCCAGCTTGATCGTCGCACGTCCGCGTTTTTCGCCCAACCTCCGTTCCTTCGATCCACGCGAAGGCTTGGTGGGGATGCGCGTCTTCGGCACGTGCAGGCCGGCTTCGATGAAATGCGCCAGGCGCACGCGGGCATCCTCGCGGTTGCGTTCCTGGGTACGGAAGCGCTGCGCATTGATCACGAACACGCCCTCCAGTGTCATGCGTCGGTCGCGCCGGGCCAGCAGGCGCGCGCGCACGTCGTCCGGTATTGAAGGCGATGCCGCCACATCAAAACGCAACTCGACCGCGGTGGCGACCTTGTTGACGTTTTGCCCACCGGGACCCGACGCGCGCACGAAGCGTTCGATCAGTTCGTCATCGTCGATGTCCAGGCGCCCGGCTTGCATGCGCTGATTGTATAGGCGGGTTGCGCATGGCCGCCGGGATTGCGAGGATGCGCCACTTTCCCCTGGAGCCTGCCATGCGCCTTTCCGGACTTACCCTCGCCGCGGTCCTTGCCTTCGCCTGTACGCCGGCACTTGCCGACAATCCCGTCACCACAACCGCATCCACGCAGGCCTCCAGCGCCGACATCGACCGCCTGCTGCAGGTCATGGACATGCAGACCATGATGGCCGGGATGATGAAGCAGATGTCCGATGCGCAGCGGACGATGGTGGTCGATTCCTTCGGCAAGGACGCCTCCGACGACCAGCGCACGCGCATGCAGGCCGTGCTCGACAAGACCAATACCATCGTCCAGCAGGAGCTCTCGTGGAGAACGCTCGAACCGGTGATGCGCAAGGTCTATGCGCAGGTTTTCAGCAAGGCCGAAGTGACCGCGATGATCACGTTCTATTCCAGCCCGGAGGGCGCTTCGATCCTGAAAAAATCGCCGCAGATAATGGGCCTGACCATGCATGAAATGCAGCCGCTGATGGTGTCCACGATGGAAAAGGTGAAGGCGGCGATCACTGAGGAAATCGCGGCGCCCAAGAAATAATTTCGATCACGGCACCGATCTGTCGAACAGATCCAGCGCCTTGCCGAATTCCGTATCAGTCAACGGCGCCTCGATGCCCATCGCGACGCTGGACTGTGGATGCACGAAGCCAAGCCGCTGCGCATGCAGCAGCATGCGATGGATGCCGAGCATCCGGAACTGCCGGTTGTGGCGGCCATCGCCATGGCTGGTGTCGCCAATCAGGTGATGCGACAGGTGCTTGAGGTGGCGGCGTATCTGGCGGAAGCGGCCGGTGATCGGGCTGGCACGCAACAGCGCATAGCGTGAGGTCTCAAAGCCCGCCGATGGCATCGCCAGCTCGCAGCTGGCGAGCACTTCGAACGCAGTCTGCGCCGGCTTCTTCAAGGGCTTTCCGGGGCCGCCATCCAGTGGATGATCGACTGTGAAACGCGGCTCCGCAGGCCAGCCGCGGCACACTGCGAGGTAATCTTTTTCGATACCGCCGGCCATCACTGCCTTGCCCAGCATGGAGGCGGTGTCGCGATCGAATGCCAGCAACAAGCAACCCGAGGTGGCCCGATCCAGGCGATGTATCAGGAAGATGGGTTTGCCGAACTGCTCACGCAGGCGATCGGCGGCGAAGTCGGTTTCGCCGCGCGCCAGCGCACTGTCGTGCACCATCAGACCCGCCGGCTTGTCGACCACGGCCAGCCAATCGTCGCGATACAGGACGGGCAATTTCGTTGACGTGGTCATGCGTTTATCATGCGATTGGTAACAGGCATTGTCGGTTCAATACCAGGCCGCGGCCAGCACGTGCGGTCTAGAATGCCTACTTCTGCGTCCACATGGCTTGTCGTGCCCTGCGGCACGGCGCAACGTGCAAGCAGCTGCGACGCACGCAATGGGGTAACGACACATGTTCGAAATAGCAGTGGCTTGCCTGGTCATCACGGCATTGCTGGCGTATGTGAATGCACGCTTCGTCGGCCTGCCCACCACCATTGGCGTGATGGCGGTGGCGATGTTGCTGTCGCTTGCGCTGATCGGACTGGACCGGCTCGGCTTCGGCGCGTTGCGCGAGTACGAAACCAGCCTGCTGCGCTCCATCGATTTTTCCGAAGTGCTGATGCAGGGCATGCTGTCGATGCTGCTGTTTGCAGGTGCGCTGCATGTGGACCTGAGCCGCCTGCGTCGCTTCCGATGGCAGATCGGCCTGCTGGCCGTGGTCGGCACCGGGCTGTCCACCGTGATCGTCGGCTACGGCCTGCACTGGGTGCTGCCACTGCTTGGGCTTGGCATGCCGCTGGCGTATTGCCTGGTATTCGGCGCGCTGATTTCGCCGACAGATCCGGTCGCGGTGATGGGCATCCTGAAGTCAGCCGGTATCAACGAGGAAACCGGGATGGTGGTCGCCGGCGAATCGCTGTTCAACGATGGCGTCGGCGTGGTGCTGTTTTCGCTGTTGTTGGGAATCGCCGTGAGTGAGCAGACGCCGTCGTTCGCCGAAGGCGCGATGACGCTGGTGCATGAAGCCGGCGGCGGCATCGTGCTTGGCGCGGTGCTGGGCGGCCTGCTGTTCACCCTGCTGCGCAGCATCAACAACTACCAGGTTGAAGTGTTGCTGACCCTGGCTGCGGTGCTGGGCGGATACGAACTTGCCAGCCACCTGCATGTGTCCGGCCCGCTGGCGATGGTGGTGGCCGGCGTGATCATCGGCAACCACGGCCGCAAGCTGGCAATGTCGGATACCACCCGCCGGCACGTCGATCTGTTTTGGGAATTGCTGGACGAGATCCTCAACGCCGTGCTGTTCGTGCTGCTGGGTCTGGAAATTGTGGTGATCGCCTATCCGCACAATGGAATGTTGGCGGCGGTCGCGGTGGTTGCGCTCACATTGCTGGCCCGACTGCTGACCGTTGGCCTGCCGATGGCCAGCTTCAAGCGCTGGTTCGGCTTGCCCAACGATGCCTGGTTGATCCTGACCTGGAGCGGCCTGCGCGGCGGCATCTCGGTGGCGCTGGCACTATCCCTGCCTGCTGGCCCGTATCGCGACCTGATCCTGGCCCTGACCTATGCGGTGGTGGTGTTCTCGATCCTGGTGCAGGGTCTGACGGTCAAGCCACTGGTGAAGGCGGTACGTTCCTGACGTCTTGCCCACGGTGCTGCAGTCCTAACGTCGCGGCCACGCCGCAAGCAGCGCCCACAGGCCACCAAGTCCGGCAATCCATGCGGCGGCCGGGATCGCCCACACACGTGGACCGCCGGCATCCAGGCCGAACAGCACGGCTGCAACCACCAGCAGGCCGGTGCCCAGAATTGCCGCGACCATGCGCTTCTGGCCATCACGGGCAACGCGTGCGAGCTCGGCCAGGTCGTGCGAGCGCATGCGTAGTTCGTGCTTTCCTTCGACTTGCTGCTGCAGCCAGGCATGCAGCAGGCGCGGTACTTCCGGCGCACGCGTAATCATTTCCGGCAGGCGCTTGCGGAATTCGCTGGCCAGCCGCTGCGGGCTGTAGCGGTCGGCCAAAATCTGTTCCAGCACAGGTTTCGCTACAGCCCAAATATCGATCTTCGGATCCAGCTGGCGGCCCACGCCTTCGATGTTGAGCAGGGTCTTCTGCAACAGGATCAATTGAGGCTGCAAGGTCAGCTCATAGCGCTGCGCAGTGCGGAACAGTTTCACCAGCACTTCGGCCAGCGAGATTTCCGACAGCGGGCGAGTGAAGTACGGCTCGCAGACCGCGCGCGTGGCCGCTTCCAGCTCGTCGATGCGGATCGTCGCCGGCATCCAGCCAGCCTGCACATGCAGCTCGGCGATGCGGCGGTAGTCGCGGTTGAAGATCGCCATGAAATTCTCGGCGAGGTAGTACTGATCCTCGCTCGACAGCTGGCCCATGATCCCGAAATCCAGCGCGATGAAACGCGGGTTTTCCTTGCGCGTGGCATCCACCCAGATGTTGCCGGCGTGCGCATCGGCGTGGAAGAAATTGTCGCGGAACACCTGCTGGTAGAACAGGCGCACACCCTTGGCGGCAAGCGCCTTGCGGTCGATGCCGGCAGCGTCCAGCGCGACGATGTCGTCGCTGGGGATGCCATACACGCGCTCCATGGTCATCACGCGTTCGGCAGTATGCGTCCACACCACTTCCGGGACGTAGAGATCCGGCGAGTTCAACCAATTACGCCGCAGCAGCGAGGCATTGGCGGCTTCCCGCTGCAGGTCGAGTTCGCCCGACAGGGTCGCTTCGATTTCCGCAACAATTTCGCGTGGACGGATCTTGTCAGCGGCCGGATGGGTGCGTTCGACAATACCGGCGATGCGATGCAGTAGCGCCACATCGGCGGCGATCTGGCGGCGGATGCCGGGGCGCAGCACCTTGACCACCACGTCGCGCGGTCCGCTGCCGTCACCCGGATGCATCGTGGCTGCATGCACCTGCGCGATCGAAGCCGACGCCAATGGCGTGGTGTCAAAACTCGCGTAGGCCTCTTCGATGCTGCGCTCCAGCGCAAGCTCGACCATCTCGCGCGCTTTCAAGCCATCGAACGGTGCAACGCGATCCTGCAACATCGTCAATTCGACCGCGACATCTGGCGGGATCAGGTCGCGGCGGGTCGACAGGATCTGGCCAAATTTGACGAAGATCGGCCCGAGTTCCTGCAACGCCATGCGCAAGCGTGCGCCGCGCGACAGCGACGCGACTTCCTTCGACGCCCGCGGCACGAAAGGTCGCGCCAGTTTCAGCCAGCGGCCAGCCGGGGTGTCATCCAACAGGTTGTCCAGCCGATAGCGCAGCAGTACGCGACCGATGCGCCAGGCGCGCAGCAAGGAGCTCATGCGCTTTCTCCGCGCTCACGTTGCACACGCGCGATCTTCGCGGCGATCCGTTCGACGTCGTCGCGCAAGGCATCGACATCGTCATGGAACGCATCGAGTTCGGCGCGCGGGACCACGTCGCGGCTTTCTTCGGTCACGAATTCGGCGGCGGTTTCGGCAAGATTCCGACCGGCCACCTGCGCATGTTTCAGCGCACCCGCGATCGCCTTGGCGATCTGCACGCCGGCGATATCGCCGAACACCTTGGTGAACGGCAGTTGCCAATCGGGATCGAAATTCTGCGCGAGCTGTTGCAGGCGCTGCGCAAGTTCGGCGTCGCCTTCTATTCGCAGCTTGCCGACCGGTGGTGCATCGTTGCGACGGAACATGGGCAATTGCCCAAGCAGGCCAGAAAGTGAGGTGCGTACGCCGAGGTCGGGCTCATTCGCGGCATCGACCGGACCTACGCGCAACATGTCGCCATCAACGCGAATTTCCAGCGCCAACGGCGGCGCGCTCAATTGCAATGCGACGCGTTGGCCATCCAGTGGCCGCAATGCTGCACGCGTGTCCGCGTCAAGCGCCAGCGCGCGGTTCAACGCGACTTCAAGCGCCATGCCGGCGGGATGCTTCCAGTTGAAGGGCGATGGATTCATGCGCGCATTGTAGGGCGGGTCTCGACCCGCCATCGTAATGCCGCATGCATACAGTCTTGGCTAGGGCAGTACAGGCTCAGGCTTTCTTGCGCAGGAACGCCACAACCGCGAGGATCAGGAAGACCACGAACAGAATTTTGGCGAAGCCGGCTGCAGCACCGGCAATGCCGCCAAATCCCAGCACGGCAGCGATAATGGCGATGACGAGAAATACGAGGGCGTAATGCAGCATGGAAGGCTCCGCAGGATCACGCCGGAGTGGCGCGGCGAATAGACTGCCCGCGCGCGCATCACGGGCGGGTGATGATCGCGCTCAGGCTGCCAGTGATACCCGTAGTCGTTCCAGACCTTCGGCCACGCTGACTTTGGGCACGTAGCCGAAGTCGCGCCGGGCAGGCTCCATCGAATACCAGTGGGTGGTGGCCAGCTGTTCGGCCAGGAAACGCGTCATCGGCGGCTCGCCCTTCAACGGCAACACATGCCACAGGCCTTCGCAGATCACGCCGACTGCATAGGCAGCGCCGAACGGGATCGTCTTGTCGACCAACGGCGCGCCAGCAACCTGCAGCAGGCCATTGACCAATTCATGCATCGGTTGCGGCTCACCGTTGCTGATGAAGTAGGCGCGTCCCGCGCAGGCCGCACCCGGTGCGAGATGCTCGAACGCATCGAAATGTGCTTGCGCGGCATTGTCGATATAGGTGCTGTCAACCGTGTTATTGCCGTCACCGACGAAACGCAGGCGGCCTGCATTCGCGCGGTCGACCAGCCGCGGCAGGATGTTGTTGTCACCCGGTCCCCAGATCAGCCGCGGACGCAGCGCAACAGTCGCTAATGTCGCATCGTTGGCGGCGAGAACTGCCTTTTCAGCAATCATCTTGGTGGTCGCATACGGCGCCTTGAAGCCTTCGCCGTAGGGCACGGATTCGGCTGTGCCACCTTCGACCGGATTGGTCGCGCGATGGGTGACGCTCGGCGTGGAGGTATAAACCAGCTTGCCGATGGCATGCGCGCGGCAGGCATCGAGCACATTCCGGGTGCCGATCACGTTGGTGCGGTGGTAACTGGCGTAGCTGCCCCACGCACCTGCCTTGGCCGCGTTGTGGAACACCGCATCGGCACCCGCGAACGCCGCAAGCACTACATCGTGATCAGCCAGGTCACCGGCGATCTGGCACACGCCGAGTGCATCCAGCACGGGATAATGACTGCGGTTGAAACTGGTGACGTCATGCCCGCGTTCGACCAAGCCGCGGCAGAGTGCCTGGCCCAAGAATCCACCACCGCCTGTGACGAGAATTTTCATTGTTCCCGTTCCGAACCATCCATGGTGCAACGATCCGACCGGTCATCCACGACCGGCGCTCGGCGCAGCACACGCGCCCTGGAGGCGCGCGTAAGCGCTGCTTCTCGCCCACCACTGCCGATGACGAGGATTCTCATACGATGTCCTTCAACTGCTTCGCCGCCCATGCAGCAATCACCTCGCGGCTGATCTTGGCGTTGTGGCGGATGTCGACCGGGAACGGCTTCGGGTAGTGCAGGAAGATGTCGATGCGTACGGTATGCGGGAACAGCTTGCCGATGGCGCGTAGCTCGTCGTGCCGTTCGCGGCGCACGCGCCCGATTCCCGGCTTGAGTTCGTAGCACAGCACCGCGTGTTGCGCGCCTTTCGGACCGATGCCGACCAGTGCGCTGCGGGCAATCGCCGGATGCGTATTGAACACCGGCTCGACTTGTTCGGTGCACATGGTGGTGATGGCATCCACCACCACGCGCTGCGTCTTGCGCCCGCAGAACCACAACAGGCCTTCGCTGTCGAAATAACCCAGGTCACCCATGCGATGCACGATGCGTTCGCTGCCATCGAGCAGCGCTTCGCGGATCTTCGCAAGCTTGGTGGCGGCATCGCGATTGAAGTAGCTATCTGTAGCACTGGGACCGGCAACGGTGATCTCGCCAACCTGGCCAACGCCAACTTGCAGCGCATCGTCCCAGTACTCAATCGCCTTGTCGTCGATGCGGATGATGCGCACCGCATTGCCAGCCACCGGCCGGCCGACACAAGTACCGGCGCCGTGTTCGGTGCGCGTGCGCAGTGACAATAATTCGCGGCCTTCGATCACCGCGACCGGCAGGCACTCAGTCGCGCCGTAGGGCGTCCAGAATTGCGCGTTGACCGGCAGCAGTTCGAGCATCCGCGCGACCACGTCCGCAGGCACCGGTGCACCGGCACTTGTGACACGTCGCAAGGTCGGCAACGCCTCGCCATGTTCTGCCAGCACGCGCATCAATGCCGGCGAACCGAACAGCTGGTTCACGCCGAAGCGCGTGATCGCCGCGTGCAGTTTGCGTGGATCGGCCTTGGCCGGCCGGGTCGGGTCCATATCGGGAATGATTGAGGTCAGCCCCAACGCGGGATCGAACAAGGCGAACGGCGGAAACGTCGGCAGGTCGATCCCGCCGGGCTGGATGCCGAATGCATCGCCCAGCATCGCGATCTGGGCGACAAAATGTCGATGCCGGTAGACCACGCCCTTGGGCACGCCGGTGCTGCCACTGGTGAACAGGATCGCGGCGACATCGTCCGGCTGCGTCTCCGCAAGTTGCGGGCCGGCATCGCCACCATCGCGCTCGATGTCGGCGAGCGTGGCATCGGCCAGCCAGGCGCGCGCACCGGTAGTGATTCGTGTTCGCGCCGACTTCGCCCAGCACAGCAAGGCCTTGGCCAGGAGTGCCAATGGAATGCCGATGAAGGCCTCGGGCGCGGCTTCGTCCAGGCATTGCTTCAACGCGCGCTTGTCGATGCCGGGATCGACCAGTATCGGTATGGCGCCGGCCTTGAACAGCGCGAACATCAGCAGGAAGAATTCCGGCGTGGGCCGCACCATCACCACCGTGCGGGTGCCGCGAACGATCCCGCGTTTGGCCAGCCCTGCGGCGATCGCATCGCTGCGCGCATCCAGCTGGCCGTAGGTCAGTTCGACCTCGTAGCGACCATTCCGGCCCGGGCAACGCATCGCTACCTGGTCGGGGCGTTCGCGGGCCAATTTCGGTAATGCGTCGGCAATATTGCAGGTGTCGGTCATACCGATATTCTCCCCCGGCGGCGACTTCATTGTGGCGGCTTCAAAGTGGATTGGCGTCGAGAGGGTGTCTATCCAAGAACGTCCGGATCATCGGCACCAGCACCTCATGCTTGTCTTCCAGCACATAGTGATTGGCATCGGCGAATGCATGCACCTCGGCATTCGGCAACGCTTTGCTGAAGCCGTCGAGGAAATGCCGATCAAACACGAAATCGCGCAGGCCCCAACCGATGAACGCCGGGCGATCCGCGTAACTCGGCAACTGCCGTGCAGCAGCTTCCACCAATGGCCATGCGCGATCACCTTCATCCAGCGGAATGTCCTGCATGAAGCGAAGCGTGCTGATCGCCTGCTTCCAACCGTCGTACACGCCGGCATACGCCGCGCGCACATCGCGCGGCAATGAGCGCGTGGTACCCATCCACGCCGCGCCGCGTGCGAACAGGTTGAAACGGCGGATCAGCCAGCCGCCAAGCCGCGAGTGTCGGCCCATCGCAATGCGTTTCGGAAACCGCTTGGACGCGGGCAACGGGAAACTCGACGTATTGGTGATGATCAACCGGCGCACGCGCGTGGGATCGCGCAACGCCCAGCCGAAGCCGACCATGCCACCCCAATCATGCACCGCCAGCGTCACCGGGCCGGTGATGCCCAGATGGGTGAGTAGCGCATCGAGATCATCGATCCGGGATTGCAGCGTGTAGTCGTAGTGCGGCGACGCGCTCGCCGAGTCGTCGGGCTTGTCCGACAGGCCCATGCCGACGTGGTCGGGCACGATGCAACGGTATGCCTTGCCAAGAGCAGGGTCGGACAGCCCCGTGACCAAGTGCCGCCAGTAGAAGCTCCACGATGGATTGCCGTGCAACATGACGATGATTTCGCCATCGCGCGGACCTTCGTCCAGGTACGACATCGCGATGCCGGGACGCACATCGAAGTGCTGCGGGGTGAAGGGGTAGTCGGGGAATTGCGCTGAGTTCTGGGTTTTCATCGTGTATCTGACAAGTGATTGAGTGCTTGGTGCACGACTTTTTTTTGATCGCACCAGCTGGGCAGTTGCAGGTAAGCGGGATGTTGGATGCAGCCAGCGATTCGTGCATCAATGACCGCGCGCATGCGATCGATACTCACAGCGGCTGCGCGCCTTCGCTGAGGATGGCCAAGTATTCGCTATAGGCAAACACGCGGTGGCGGCGCTGGCCGGTCAGTTCGTTGACGATTTCCATGGCTTCCAAGGTGCGGATTGCGCTGCGGATAGTCGGCGCACTCAATGCCAGGTGTGGTTGCACCTGCGGCACGCCAAGCAGCACACGGCGCGCGAATTGCTCGAACACCAGCCCGACATTGCCAGCGCGCGTGCCGAGCGCGGCGATGCGGGCGCGGTCGCGTGTCAGCAAGGCCAGTAGTCGCTGCACGGCATCCACCGCCTGCTGCGCGGTATCTGCGACCCCGTCGAGGAAGAACCCCAGCCAGGCTTCCCAGTCGCCATGCACGCGCACGCCATTGAGCATGTCGTAATAGTCGGCGCGGCGGCGCTTGAAGTACAAGCTGAGATACAGGCTGGGCTCGCGCAGCACGCCTTCGTTGCACAAGATCAGCGCGATCAGCAGGCGGCCAAGACGGCCGTTGCCGTCGCTGAAGGGATGGATGGTCTCGAACTGGACGTGCGCGAGCGCCGCCTTGATCAACGGCGACGTGTCCGTTGCCGGAACATGCAGAAAACGTTCGAAGTCGGCGAGCGCTTCATCAAGCGATTCCGGCGGCGGCGGAACGAAATGCGCCAGTGCGGGCGTCGCCCCACCGATCCAGACTTGCCCCTTGCGGAACTCCCCCGGCTGCTTGCCAGCACCACGGCCACCGCGCAGCAGCAGTGCGTGCATCTCGCGGATCAGGCGCAATGAGAGTGGGAAGTTGTCCTCGCGCAGACGCTTGAGGCCATGGTTCAACGCAGCGACGTAATTGGACACTTCCTCGACATCGTCAATCGGCACGCCGGGCGCTTCGTCCAGCTCGAACAACAGCAAGTCGGACAGCGAGGATTGGGTGCCCTCGATCTGGGAGGACAGCAGGGCTTCCTTGCGCACGTACTGATACAGGAACAGCTCGGGGTCGGGCAGCATCAAGGTGATGCCGTCGAGTCGGCCCAGCGCTTGGTCGGCGCGTTCCTTGCGGGCGATCAGATCGCTCCTGGACAGCTCCAGCGGTGGCTGCGGCGGCAGCGGATCCGGCACGAATGCCTGATACCGGCTGCCCGCAAGTGAGCCTGGAACGTAATGGCCGGTGCTGCGTGACAGCATCTTGCTTTCCTTACGCGGGTTTGGCAGACCCGAAGGGAAAGATTTGTAGCAGTATTTTTCTTAAATAACCAGATTTATGGCTATAAGGAAATTTTTTCCCAACCAGTGCTACCAGACCACTTCCGCCATTGAACAGTTCAGGCCGGAGCCAATACCCAAGAGGGCAATACGGTCGCCTTTCTTCAGACGGCCCATTTCGCGCAACTTTGACAACACGATCGGTACCGATGCCGGCCCGATGTTGCCATATTCGCCGAAAATAGTCAGGATTTTGCGCGGATCTATGCCGATCGCCTTGGCAAAGGCGGCGGTATGCACCTGGCTGACTTGGTGGATGACGAATTCGTCCATTTCCTCGACTGCCCAGCCCAGTGCCAGCTTGGCGGCGGCGAAGGTCTTCTCGGCCAGCTTGACGCCTTCGATCAGCAGCATGCGGGTGTCGGTGACCATGCGGTCCAGGTTGCCGCGGCAGAGATGGTTCCACTGGGTAGCGGCGCGGGTCACGCCACCGCGGTAACGCGGGGCGCCCGGGGCCAGCTCGGCGCGGGCCATGACCATGCCGGCGGCGCCGGAACCCAAGGTCAGGGTGGCCAGCTCGCTGCGAAACTGCTCTTCAGTGATGTCGTCCGCCAGCATGCGGGCGAGAGTCTTGTCGTAGGCCAGGTCGGCAGTTTCGCCATCCACGATCAAGGCGTACTCGATTTCACCGCGCTCGATCATCCGCGCAGCGATGTCCATGCCGTTGATGAAGGCCAGGCAGGCATTGGCGACGTCGAAGTTCTGGCACGTGTCCGGCATCTGCAGGTTGCCGCTGACAATGCTGGCGGTGGACGGCTCCAGGTAATCGCGGCTGACCGAGGTCGAGACCAGCAGGCCCACGCGGGCCGGGTCGATGCCGGCATCGGCCAGCGCCTTTACGCCAGCCAGGGTGGCGGCGTCGGACGCCTGCACGCCTTCTTCCCACAAGTGCCGGGCGTGGATGCCGGCGATGTCCCCGAGCACGTCGGTACGGATACCGAGGCGGTCCAGGGTGGGCTTCAGACGGGCGTTGATTTCATCTGAGCTGAGCCGACGCGGGGCGTCGACGTGGGCAAGACCGGCAATGGCGACATGTTGGAACAGCATGAGGCGGGCAATCCAGACACAGGAACTGGGCAGAATAACTGCTTACGTCCGCTGGCGCTCGTGCGCCCGGTCAATGGTTACCAGCCGGATTCAGCTTCCGCAATGCCACATCGCCCAGCGCTGCTCGCCGTCATTGGGCCGGGTCAACGAGCTGATGCTATCAGCGGAAAGCCCGGGGGCCTCGTTGCGCGCCAGGGTTTCCAGCTCATCGCGGACCTGGGATTCACTCCGCTCATAAGGTCCAAGCCGGTCCTTGACCGACACCTCGACCTCGCCGCGCTTCACGCAGCCAGTAGGCGCGGCGGCCAGCACCTTCACTTTGCTGGCGCCCGGCGCCATGTGCACGAAAGTGCAGCCGGGTGACCCAACCAGCAGGACCGCGGCGGCGAAAACAGGCAACAGGCGCATCGGAACCCCCTTAGATAAAGAAAACGCACCGGATTGTCGCTCGGTGCGTCTTAATGGTTGCCGTCATCACGCCGCTAATGGCGGCGATGGGCGGCAATCAGCGGCTTACTTCTTGACGTTGCCGTCGGCGTCGATCACCTGCACCGGGCCCAGCTTCAGCGCGCGAATCGGTTGCTCGATCTTGGACACATCGCCCACGATCACCCAGGTCAGTGCCTTCGGGTCGAGGGTCTTGGCTGCGGCATCCACCTGTGCCGTGGTCATGCCTTCGATCTCCGCCTTGCGCTGGAACACGTAGTTGTCTGGACGGTCATACAGCACGTTGCTGGCAATCGTGCCCATCACCGAAGCCGCAGTCTCGTAGGCACCCGGCAGGCTCAGGGTCAGGATCTTCTGCATGCGCTGCAGCTCATCCGCGGTGGCGCCCTGCTTGCCGCTGGTGTACGCGTCGAGCTCGCGCTTGATCTCGGCCACCGACTCGCCGGTCTTGTCGATTTGTACCGGCGCACTGACCCGCCAGATGCGCTGGCCAACCGCGCCGCCGGCACCGCTGCGGGCGCCGTACGACCAGTGCTTGTCCTCGCGCAGGTTCATGTTCAGGCGCGCGGTGAAGTCGCCACCGATCACCATGTTGGCCATGTCGAACACGGTGGCGCTGGCATCCTTGCTCGACGGCACGAGTTCGGCGGCAAAGATATTCGCCTGCACCCCGCCCGGCTGGTCGATCAGGAACACGCGCGGGCTGGTCTTGCCGGCGACTTCAGGGATTGTCGTCGCCGTCGCCGCCGCCGCGGTGGCCTTCCAATCGCCGAAATGCTTGTTCAGCACCGGCACGATGTCCGCAAGGGTGGTGTCACCGACCACCACCAGGGTGGCGCCCTGCGGCTGGATCGCCTGGTCCTGGAACGCGACCAACTCCTTGCGGGTCAGCTTGGCGATGGAAACTTCGGTGCCGGTTCCGCTCATCGGGGTGGCATACGGATGGCCAGCGCCGTACAACAGGCCAGGCAGCACGCGCGAGGCCATGCCGTTGGGCTGCGCCTTTTCCTGCTTGATGCCGGCGATCCACTGACCCTTGACCCGATCAATGTCGTTCTGCTCGAAGCGCGGCTTGCGCAGCATGTCTGCGAACAGCGCCACCGACGGGTCGAGATTTTCGCGAAGTGCGGATAGGTAGGCGCTGCTGTTGTCCAGCGAGGCACCGGCGCCGAGGTTGGCACCCAGCGATTCGGCACGGTCGGCGAACGCGAGTGCGTCCAGGTTGCCCGCGCCTTCGTCCATCAGCGAGCTGCTGAAACTGGCGATGCCCTGCTTGCCGGCGGGGTCTGCTGCATAGCCGCCCTGGAACTGGTAGCTCATCTGCACCACCGGGATGTCATGGCGCTCGGCCAGGATCACCTGGGTGCCGTTGGTCAGGGTGGCGCGCTGCAGGCTGGGGAATATGAGGTCGGGAAAGCTCGTCGTAACCGGCACGCCCTTGCTGCGGTCCACGTCGCTGGCGACCGTCTTGTACTTGGAATCCACCGCCGGCAACTTGAACAGCGGTGGGGTGCCAGCCGGGTCTTCGGCGACTTCAACACGCTTGCCCGGGTTCACCACCAAGGTGTGGCTGCCCTTGCCCGCGCCCAGCCAGGTATTGCCGGTGGCGCGCAGGTTGGCGGCGGTGACATCGTCCAGGGTCTTCAGGCTGTCGCGGAAACAGCCCGGATTTCCGGTATAGGTTGCGCACTCGGCCAGCGCATCGGCCTTGCCGCCGAACCCGCCGATACGCTCCACGCCACGGATCCAGCCGGCCATGATCACCGTGCGGGCGCGGTCGACTTCATCCTGGGTCGGGCCATCCTTGAGCAGCTTCTTCAGCTCTTCATCAATAATCGCCTCGACCTTGGCCACGTCCACGCCCTGCTTGACGTCGGCGGTGATCAGGAAGTTCGAGCCCAGCTGCGAGCCATAGGCGCCGCTGCCGACGCTGTCGACCAGCTTGTCCTGATGCACCAGGCGCTTGTCCAGGCGCGAAGACTTGCCGCCGCCCAGGATTCGCGCGAATACCTGCAGGCGGTCGAGGTCGGCATGGCCGAATTCGGCCACGTTCCACATCCGGTAGATGCGCGACTGCGGCACGCTGTCGATCATCTCGGCGCGGGTGTCGGTGGTGTGCGCAGCAACATCAATCTTCGGCTGGGCCATGCTCGGGCTGGCCGGGATATCGCCGAAATACTCGGTGGCCTTGGCCTTGGCAGTGGCCAGGTCGATGTCGCCGGCCAGTACCAGCACCGCATTGTTCGGGCCGTACCAGCTGCGGAACCAGTTCTTGACGTCGTCGAGCTTGGCCGCGTTCAGATCGTTCATCGAGCCAATGGTGCTGTGGTGGTACGGATGCCCAACCGGATACATGGCCTTGCCCAGCGCGTCCCAGACCTGGCCGTAGGGCTGGTTCTGGCCCTGCCGCTTCTCGTTCTGGACCACGCCGCGCTGCTCGTCCAGGGTCTTCTGGTCGATCGCGCCAAGCAGGTGGCCCATGCGGTCGGACTCCATCCACAGCGCCATGTCCAGCGCGGTGGTCGGCACATTTTCGAAATAATTGGTGCGGTCGGAATTGGTGGTGCCGTTCTGGCCGGTCACGCCGACCTGCTTGAACGGGGCGAAATATTCGCCCGGATGGTTTTCCGAACCGTTGAACATCAGGTGCTCGAACAGGTGTGCGAAGCCGCTGCGTCCGCTGGGTTCGTCCTTGCTACCGACGTGGTACCAGATGTTGACCGCCACGATCGGAGCCTTGCGGTCGGTATGCACGATCACGGTCAGCCCGTTGGGCAGGGTAAACGTGTCATAGGCGATGTCGACGACCGGCGCATTGGCGGCAATCGCCGCGGGTGCGACAACGGAGCCGGCCAGTGCGGTGGTCAGGGCAAGGGCAAGGACAGCAGGACGGAACACAGGCATGCAGGACTCCAGATCAGACAGCAAAGACTGGAGATACTAACCCCCGTGCCAATTCGGAGCATTTCGTTGAAGCCATTCCGGGAGTTCCGCGGAACTCCCGCAACCTTCATTCCGGAATGAAACAACCGGGGCCAATGGCTGGCCCCGGCTCGTGCGATAGATGAATCAGCGACCCTCGACCGGCTTGCCGTCGGCATCGATTACGCTGACCTTGCCCAGGTCGAGCGCGCGCACCCCAGCCTCGATCTTCGACAGGTCACCAACGATCACCCAAGTCAGCGGGTCGGCCCGGATCACCTGCTTGGTCGCGGCCCTGACCTCTTCGTCGGTCTGCGCTTCGGTGCGCTGCTTGAGGGTCGTCACGTAATCGTCGGGGCGGCCGTACAGCGCATTGGCCTGGAGCGCGCCAAGCACCGCACCGGCGGTTTCGTATGCACCCGGCAGGCTGCGCACGCTGCCGTCCTTGATCTTGGCGATCTCGGCGCTGGTCAGCGGACGGTCGGCATTGACCGCCTTCACTTCCTTCAGCATCTCGGCGACTGATTCGGCGGTCTTGTCGGTCTGCACCGGCGCATAGAGCATGTACGGACGCTGGCCCAGTGCCGGCTGGGCGAAGCTGAACGCGCCGTAGGCCCAGTGCTTTTCTTCACGCAGGTTCATGTTCAGGCGCGAGGTGAACGCCCCGCCGAACGCACCGTTCATGGTCTGGATCTGCAAGTCGTTGGGCGCGGATGTCGGTGGTGCCAGCTCACCGGCAAGGATCAGCGACTGCTGCGCGCCGGGCTTGTCGATCAGGAACACCCGCGGCGACGCCTGGTCGGCGACGTGCGGCAGGGTCTTGTGGCCCTTTGCCGTCGCCGGGGCCTTCCAGTTGCCGAACACCACCTCCAGCTGGCGGGTGATCTCCGGCAACGTGGTGTCGCCGGCAACCAGGATGCGCACATTGTCAGGGCGCAGCCATGCCGCTTGCCATGCACGCAGATCGGCGGCGGTCAGTGACTTGATCGATGCCTCGGTGCCACTGCCGGTGAACGGGATCGCATACGGATGGCCGGCGCCGAACAGCAGCGGTGGCAGCGTGCGCAGCGCGATCCCGATCGGCTGCGATTTTTCCTGGGCAATGCCGGCGATCCACTGCGCGCGCACGCGCTCGATGTCGGCCTCGCGGAACGCCGGGTTGCGCACCACATCGCCCAGCAGCGCCAGCGACGGCGTCAGGTTCGCGGTCAGGATATTCGCACTGGCGGTGCACGCATCCAACCCGCAGCCAGTGGACAGACCCATGCCGAGCCGCTCGCGGCGCTCTGCAATTTGCACCGAATCCAGGCTGGTGGTGCCTTCATCGAGCATCGAGGTGGTGAAGCTCGCCGTGCCCAGCTTGCTGCCAGCATCCGCCGCATAGCCGGCATCGAACTGCAGGCCAAGACTTATGGTCGGCACCGTGTGGCGCTCGGCCAGCACGACTTCAATCCCGTTGGCGAGGCGGCCGCGCTCGACCTTCGGGAAAGTCAGGTCGGGGTACGAGGTGACCGCGGGCACACCCTTGCTACGATCAAGATCGGTTTCCACGGTCTTGAACTGCGCGGTGGGCTGGCCGGGGATGTTCGCCGGACGATCCTTTGACGCCGGCAGGCCAGCAATTTCCTGCTGCTTCGGCGCGGTCTTGGTCGGCACCACGGTCAGCGTGTAGTCGCCCTGGCTGAGCCATTTCTTCGCCGCTGCCTGCACGTCGGCAGGCTTGGCCTCCTGGTTCCAGGCGTAGCTGCGCTTCCAGCCATCGGGGCCACCCAGGTAGAGCGTGCTCTCGCCGAGGATTTGCGCCTTGCCCAAAGCACTTTCCAAACCGCGAATCATGCCGGCGCGGTTACGCACCTGCACGCGCTCGAGTTCATCGGCGGTCGGACCCGCGCTCAGGAATTTCTGAAGCTCATCGGCAATCGCGGCTTCAACCTTGGCAGGATCGGCATCCTTCTTCACGTCGGCCTGGATCTCGAACTGGCTGCCCAGTTCAAACGGACTGGCGCTGGCACTGATGCTGTCGACCAGCTTGTCCTGGTAGACCAGGCGCTGGTACAGCCGCGAGGTCTTGCCACCACCCAGGATATCGGCGGCAAGGTCGAGCAGGGTGAAATCGCGCTCGCTGCGCGCAGGAATGTTCCACTCGCGCATGACACGTGTTTGCGCAACCACGTCGTCCATGCTGGCGCGGGTGGATACCGTGCGCGGCGCGGCCCAATGCGCCTGACGCGCCACCGGCGGGCCAGCTGGAATGTCGCCGAAGTACTTCAGCACCTTCGCCTTGGCGGTGGCTACGTCGATGTCTCCCGACAGGATCAACACCGTGTTGGCCGCGCCGTAGTAGTCGCGGAACCAGGTCTTGACGTCATCCAGCGAGGCCGCATCGAGGTCGGCCATCGAACCGATGGTGTCGTGGTGATAGGGATGGTTGGCGGGATACGTATCGGCAAGTTCCAGTTCGCCAACGCGTCCATAGGGCTGGTTCTCGCCCTGCCGCTTCTCGTTCTGGACCACGCCACGCTGCTCGTCCAGGGTCTTCTGGTCGATCGCGCCAAGCAGGTGGCCCATGCGGTCGGACTCCATCCACAACGCCATGTCCAGCGCGGTGGTCGGCACGGTCTCGAAATATTGGGTGCGATCCAGCCAGGTGTTGCCATTGATCTCTGACACGCCGGCTTTTTCGAAGGGCGCGAAGTATTCGCCGGGATGATTTTCCGACCCGTTGAACATCAGGTGTTCGAACAAGTGGGCGAAGCCGGTCTTGCCCTTCGGTTCGTCCTTGCTGCCGACGTGGTACCAGATGTTGACCGCGACAATCGGCGCCTTGCGGTCGGTGTGCACGATCACGATCAGGCCGTTTGGCAGGGTGAACGTGTCGGTGGCAATGTCGATCGCACCAGCTCGGGCGCTAGCGCCCGCAGTGGCTTCCGCGATGGTTCCTGCAGTAGCGTTTGCGGCAATCGCGGCTGGCGCATGCACGCCGGCCACCAAGGCGGTGGACAGGGCGAGGGCAAGGGCAGTGGGTCGGAACAGACGCATGCGCAACTCCAGAAGTCGGGGAACAAGACTTTCAATGCTAACGCTAGCGCCGGCTGGATACACTAGGCAGGAAGTCCTGCCTGGAGCCAACATGCATCGCCATTGCCTTGTCACTGGTGCCAACCGTGGTCTCGGGTTGGCTTTCGCTCGTCTGTTGCTGGAACACGGCGAGCATGTGATCGCCAGTTGCAGGCAACCCGGCAAGGCGACCGCGCTCAACACGCTAGCCGGCGAATTCCCCGGCCGCCTGCACGTCTTGCCGCTGGATCTCGCAAACGAAAAATCGCGCATGGAGTTCGTCCGCGAACTGCCACTGGTGCTGGGCGAACGAACCGATGCAGGGCCGAGCCGCATCGACCTGCTCATCAACAACGCCGGCGTGCTGCATTCTGGCGAGCGCTTCGGCCACATTGATCCGGCGATCCTCGAAGACAGTTTCCGCATCAACGCAATCGGCCCGTTCATGCTTAGCCAGGCGCTGGCGCCCTTGCTGGCGGATGGCGCGCACATCGCCAACCTGAGTTCGGTGATGGGTTCGCTCGAGCGTTGCAGCGAATTCCGCTCGCCCAGCTACTGCAGCAGCAAGGCCGCGCAGAACATGCTGACCGTGGAGCTTGCGCATGCCCTGCGTGCACGCGGCATCGTCGTGCTTGCGTTGCATCCGGGCTGGGTGCAGACCGCAATGGGTGGCGCCAGCGCCACCGTCGACAGCGACGATTCCGCGCGCGGCCTGCTGCAGGTCATCGATGCCGCAACGCTCAAAGATTCGGGCCACTTCCTCGACTGGTGCGGCAACCCGCTGCCGTGGTGAACAGGTGAATCCATGTTCCATGTGATCCTGCATCGCCCGGAAATCCCGCCCAATACCGGCAACGTGATCCGCCTGTGCGCAAATACCGGCGCGCAACTGCATCTGGTGCGCCCACTGGGCTTCGACATCGATGACCGCCAGCTGCGTCGCGCCGGTCTGGATTACCACGAGTTCGCACCGATGCAGGTCCACGACAACCTGCCGGCCACGCTTGCAGCAATTGAAAGCGCAAATGGCGCGGCGCCGCGCGTGTTCGCCTTGTCCACCCGCGGCATGCAGCGCTTCGATGCGCCGGCCTATCGCGATGGTGATGTATTCCTGTTCGGCAGCGAAACCAGCGGCCTGCCGCAGGACGTGTTCGACGCGATTCCTGAAGCGCAGCGCCTGCGCCTGCCGATGCGTCCACACAACCGCAGCCTGAATCTGTCCAACACGGTGGCGGTGGTGGTGTTCGAAGCCTGGCGGCAGTTGGGGTTTTCCGGCAGCAGTTAAGCGCGCACTACGACATGACAGATCCCGAATAGTTCCTGTACCGGCCGGTTCCGGATTCAGCGCCGGTTGCGGGCACCTCGACACAATGCGCGCCACGACGAACTGCAATGGTTCCGCCGTGACCACATAACAACAACGAGGCGTTCCCCCATGAAGCATTCCCCCGCCCTGATCAAACTTTCTGCGCTCGCGCTGGCCTGCGCCCTGCCGTTCGCGGCCTCTGCTGCCGACGGCATTTCCTACAATTACGTGCAAGGCAACTACGTCTACACCAACACCAACAGCGGCAATGCCGACGGCTGGGGCCTGAACGGCTCGGTTGCGGTGCACCCGAACGTGCACATCTTCGGCAACTACGCCAACCAGACCATCAAGGGCTCGAGCGTGGACTTCGACCAGTGGCGCGTTGGCGTTGGCTACAACAAGCCAATTTCGCCGAAGACCGATCTGGTCGCCAACGTGGCCTATGACAAGCTCAACGCCGGCGGCGGAGTGAAGGTCGATGGCTACAGCGTTGAAGGCGGCGTGCGGGCCTCACTGGCACCGAAGCTCGAGGGCTACGCGATGCTCGGCTACGAAGACGGCAAGAACTACAACGGCGATGTCTATGGCCGTCTGGGCGGACAGGTGAAGTTCAACCAGAGCTGGGGCGTGGCTGCCGACGTCAAGATCGCCAACGGCGGCGACACCCAGTGGATGGTCGGCCCGCGCCTGACCTTCTAAGCCTTCTGGAGGACTAAGCCTTCTGACTTGATGCGCGCTGTCAGGCGTATCAACGGTTGTTGCAGGCCCTCCCCCACTGCAATGACCAAACGCCCGGCTCAGGCCGGGCGTTTTCTTTGCGTCGAACCTGCTGCACTTGACCCACTTGAGCAGCCCACTCTTTCAGCCCATTCACTCCCTGGGAGTGACATCTACCTCATTCACCCTCGAAACCGGGCTACCAATCCAGAGAGCGTGAAGTTACCCGCTATTTCGTCGTGCGGAATCAGCACGTAACTCCACGGTTTGCCGCCATTCGCCAGTGCATATTCTGATGCATTTGTGCACCACTCAATTGCGGATTCTTTCTTTGCCAAAACAACCGAGTCTTCCATCTGGTTGCTGGCTTTTGGCTCGAGCATGTAGATCGCGTCTTTCGTTTCTGCCACAAAGTCCGGCTGGTATTCGAGATGATCTGCGCCTTGGCGATAGAAGATCTGGAACTGGCTTTTCGCAGGCTTGAACCACTTCAAGGCATCACGATCCAGGATGACGGCGAGTTTGCGTTCCGCCTCTGAATCGAATTTCTGCACCGTGTACAGGCACCGTTCGAAGCCGGTGAACAAGTATTTCGCCATGTTGCTCTTGTCGGCAGGCGACACGCGGTAGTCGGCAGGAGCTTCCTTGACGGCATGCGTATAAGCACTCTGCTTCAGCTCGGTATAGCCCTTGCTGATCCGTACGTCGTAGCCTCCCCCATCGTCTTCCCAATAGTGCTGCTGCATCTGCGCATGTACAAACTGCGCAATCTGCTTTTGGTGATTACGTAATACACGCCGTGTCTGCTCGTCGCTGAGGTAGCCGCATAGGTGTTGCACAACCTGACCAGCAAGGTCATAGAGAAGATCGGCATGCCCTTCGTAGGACACGTCATCAAAGTCGACCAGACCAGAAACGACGTAATCCTCCAGGCGGGCTTCATCGACGCCGCCGCTCCCGAGTGCCAGCGCCTGGCCTCCACCTGAGCGCAGGTATTGCACCCACAGCTCATCGGAAATCGGCTGATAACGCATGCCCTCCAGCAGCAGAGTGAAAGGCTTGAATCCGGAGCGTACCTCGCCCTTCGGCACCACAAGAATTCTTGGAATATCAATAGTTTGTTGCGTCACCAGTTCGACCGTCTTTGCCACGATCGCAGCAACGTCCGGAGTCTTTTCCAGCCCTTCCAGCTCCTTTTGACCGGGTAACTGTTGCTCTTGCACAGCTTTCACAATGGCAGCCTGCACGTCGGGCCGCTTCAGGTGTTCAAGCGTCGGAACGGCGGCGGGTTGATCTTCGAGTGAGCGGATCACCTTCCATGCGATCTGCGCAATCTCCTGTTCCTCGGGCTTCTGGAAAGCGAGCGGCTGTTGCATCCCACCGCTTGAAGCCGTGTCCGTCGGCGGCTGCGCAAGCGACAACCCCAGGCGCCCGGCAAGCTGCGATTGAGAAACAATGGTTTCCTTCTTGTTCTCCAGCTCGCTGCCATCCAGCACGATTGACGCCATGCGGATCGGATTGCCCGGCTTCCTGGCCTCCTGAATGATCTCGTCAAACTTGTCGTGGGCGATGATGTTGAGCCGGTCCACGGCATCAACGCCGGTCCGCTTGCCGTAAGGCAGACGCAGTCCGCGACCAATCGATTGCTCGATCAGGATGCGCGCGTTGGCTGCACGCAGCGGCACGATCGTGTACAGATTGGTGACGTCCCAGCCTTCCTTGAGCATGTTGACGTGAATGACGATCTCGGTCGGCTCGTCTGTATGCTCCACCTTGAGCAGGCGCTCGATCATTTCTTCCTCTTCGGCGCCGCTCTTGCTGGAATCGACCTGGATCACCTTGTCGCGATAGCGGCCCTCGAAAAACTTGTCGGACTGGATCAGTTTCAACAACTGGGCAGCATGTGTCGTATCTCTGGCGATCACCAGCACGAATGGCTTGACGATCTGTTTGTCTGTTTCGCGCGCGTATGTCTCCAGTTCGACCTTCACTCCCTCGTGCAAACGAACGCCGTCTTCCAGTTTCAGGCGCTCCAGGGCCTCGACCGACATGCCCGCCGGATTGAAGTCCTTGCGCGTGACGACCGCAGGTTCTTTGACGAACCCATCGGTCATTGCCATGCCCAGCGGATAGTCATAGATCACATTGCGGAACGGGATCGCGCCCTTGCTGGTCTCCACGAACGGCGTGGCCGTCAACTCAAGCCCCAGCACAGGCTTGAGCTCGTTGATCGCACGCAATCCGGAACTCGCCCGATAACGATGCGACTCGTCCATCAGCAACACCAGGTCGGGCAACGCAGCCAGATAAGCAAAATAGCTTTCCCCGATATATTCCGAAAGCCGCTTGATGCGCGGGCTGCGACCGCCGCGCACTTCGGAATTGATCTTGGAGATATTGAAGATATTGATCTTGCAACGCAGCAGCACGTCGAACAGCGAACCCGCCATCGACTCGTAGTTGTCACCTGTGATGATCGCGGGCGCATTCGTCGCGAACTCGGAAATGCCCTTGAACACGTACTTCGGCGTGTTCGGGGTGAAGTCCGCAATCAACTTGTTGTAGATCGTCAGGTTCGGCGCCAGCACGAAGAAGTTGTTGATGCCGTGTGCCAGATGCAGGTAGGCGATGAATGCGCCCATCAACCGGGTCTTGCCAACGCCAGTTGCCAGTGCGAAACACAACGAAGGAAACTCGCGCTCGAAATCCGTCACCGACGGATATTCACTGCGAATTATCTCCAGTGCGGCGGCAACGTCCGCTGCTTTTCTTGGCGGCACAATTTCCGTAATGCGATCCAACAATTCCAGTGAGCGTCGCTGCGGTGGACGCAGGCTCAGACGGCCAGCAATGGCATTGACGTGCCGGTTCATTGCGTGTCTCCCGCTTTCGTGTCCGACTTCTTCCGCGCCGGGCTTCGCTTGCCGGCCTTGATCTGCTTGAGCTTGGTGGTCGCGACGTCGAAATCATGCTCCACCGCGGTAGTCGCCTTCGCCTGCTGCTGGCGGTACAGATCGAACTGCGTCTCGACATGCGCCATGGCTGAATCATGACTAATGCGGCCAGCGTGGGTGAGGATGTCGCGCTCGCCCAGGCGGAGAAAATCGTCAAGTTTCCCGATCCAGCCCTGCATGGTCATGGGGCGCCGGTTCAGTGCCTGCAACTCGGCGAACTCCAAATAGGCATTCACGATACGGTTGAGCGCTTCCAGCTCTTCCGCATTCAAGTAGTTTTTCGCAATTGCGGCATCCACCTTGCGCGGCCGCGCAGCGCTCCAGCTCGTCATGCCCATATGCGGCTTGTCTGCGTCAGCACGCGCACTGACGATTTCCGCCGCCGTATGGCCGTGTGCCGCCCAATGCATCTTGTTCTGGATTGTCTTGAAGAAACGCTGGCTGGCCTGCGCGCTGCCGTCGTAATCGACGCTAGTGGCATAGATGTCCAGCACCTTGCGCCAGAACATCCGTTCCGACGAACGAATATCGCGAATTCGGGACAGCAGCTCTTCGAAGTAGCCATCGTCCGGGCCGCGCTTCAGGCGCGCGTCGTCCATGGTGAAGCCCTTGACCAGGTATTCCTTCAAGCGCTCCGTCGCCCACTGGCGGAACTGGACGCCACGTGCGCTGCGCACCCGATAGCCGACGGCCAGAATGGCGTCCAAGCTGTAGTGCCGTAATTCACGGCGCACCGGTCTGCCACCCTCGTCCCGAACTTGTAAGTAATGCTTACAAGTTGCCGCTTCATCGATCTCACCATCCCCGTAGATCGCCTTCAGATGCCCCGTGATGTTCTGGGGAGTGGTTTCGAACAGCTCGGCCATCTGCGCCTGGGTCAGCCAGACCGAGCCGCTTTCCAGGCGCACGTCGATCCGTGTCCGCGCGTCGGCGGTGCGATACAGGATCAGCTCGGAAGCGGACGTGGCCTCATCGCCGTCCGTGCTCATGACGCACCTTCGGTGAACAAACCGGATTGCGCCGGTCGGGAATCCTCGGCCTCGGGTGCCTGCGGCAGGTTCTCGATCTGCAGCGAATAGTCGTCATGACCCCATTCGCAGCGCGACAGTACCTGCTTCGGGATCTTGCGGACGGTCAGATTGGGGAAATCGGCGTTGCCTCGAAAGGCCGGGCACAGTACCAGCAGGGATCGCTCCGGGCCGACGTCATCGGCGAGTTGCTGCAACTGCTCATGGCTCAGCGTCGCGGTGGTGACGTACAGGAAATCGCGCTCGGTGGAATAGCCTTGCTGCCAGTACACGGTGTCGCTGGGCGCATAGGTGAAGCCTTCCAGCTTGCACAGCGCCTCGGCCAGCATGGCGGCGTTGTAGTCGCGGTGGATGACCCAGTTGTCCCAGTTGTCTTTTTCCAGCAGGGATGGGGCGAGGTGGTAGTAACGGAAGCCGCCACCGCCTTTCCAATCGACCGCTTGGGTGATGCCACCCTTGTCTTCGCCGTCGATGACTTTTTGAAGGCGGGGAATGATGTGCGTGTGGCAGTGTTCGCCAAGCTCCACCATGATCCAGCGGCGTCCCATCTTGTGGGCGACTGCGCCGGTGGTTCCGGAGCCGGCGAAGGAGTCGAGTATTAGGTCGCGGGAATTCGAGGCAAGCTTCAGGATTTTCTCAATTAGTCTTTCAGGCTTTGGCGTCCCAAACAATGACGTAACGGGCACGTCTGGGAAAAGGTTTTTCAGCTCGTATTTCGCCTGTCTGTTATGGCCGGTTTCTTCAAGGTCAGTCCAAAGGGTAGAAGGAGGCAACCCTTTTTCCATGTCGGCTAAATAGGTGCGTCGGATCAGGCGTTTCCCGTCTTCTGAAAATCGAATTTCTCGAGTCGAGAGTTTTTCGTTAATGGTTTCAAGAGACCACCTCCATCCATTCGGTGGATGCTTGATCACATGTCCAGTCGGCGAGGTAATATTAAACTGAAGATTCGGTCGCAATCCGGGATTATTGACGGGATTACCATCGAACCAAGGGCCGCGAGGATCATTGTCGGGGTTTTTGAAATGCTTTCGTTTCTTCGGATCATCAAGGAAATTTGGGCACCAATCAGCTTTTTTCGCGTAAATCAGCACATTGTTATGATCAAGAGAGAACTTCGTAACATTGTTGTTGCTGTTATCCGAAGTTCGCCATACTGCATCCGCAATAAAGCATTTTCGTCCAAAAACTTCATCACACAGCACCTTCAGGTAGTGCGCCTCGTTGTCATCGATCGTGATCCACAACGACCCATCATCCGACAGCAACTTCCGAATGATCTCCAGCCGATCGCGCATCAGCGACAGCCAGATCGAATGTTCCACTCCGTCGTCGTAATGCGTGAACGCGCTACCGGTGTTGTACGGCGGATCAATGAATACGCACTTCACCTTGCCCGAGAACTCCTGCTCTAGCGCCTTCAACGCCAACAGGTTGTCTCCGAAGATCAACCGATTGTCGAATAGGTCGTCCTCGCCCACCCGATGCTTCGCGTGATAACTCTTGGTCCTGTCTTCAAGCAGGATGCGCGGCTCAAGTTTCGGCCGTGCGTCCTTGCCAACCCAGGTGAGTTCGAGTTTTTGTTTCTTGTTCATGCGTAACCTTACGCGGGTTTCTTGAGTGGGTGGAGGCGACGAGTGTCACCACCATTGTTCCAATAGCTGCCTGACTTATCCTTGTTGGGCCATCCATGCTCAGGGCAAATCAACGCATCGCATAGTTGCTCGACCAGCCTGGCGAACTTAAGTCCGTCAACTGGGTAAAGATCAAAAGCCACCGCGTTGAAATGTGCGCCCATGACGTTGCGCGCTTGAGCAATCTTTGCAATTTCATCGAGGATCGACTTCAATTCCGTGGCCGTAACAACGGGTGAGTCACAAACAGAATGCTCCACCGTTTCAACTTTCAATGCAGCGAGCAATTTGCCATTTACAGCGCCGAGCAGATCGCTCAAAACATAGGCATCGCCAACACGGCGCGTCACCGCACACCCATATCTCAGAGTGAGAAAATTCAACATTGCTTCCAAGATAACCCCGGCCTTGCTGCAGGCAGACTGGACATCCGGATTTGAGTCGGCCAATAGAGCTTTAAGCCGCACGATCTCGGGGATGGAGCCCGTAAGCGTTATGCCTTCACCAAGCGTCCATTGTTTCAATTCTACAAATTGGCACACCTGATCAGGCTTCCACTCGCCCCAACGGAATTTCTCGCGCCAACGCAGGTAGTGCGTTGTAACGATGGTGTGGCGGAAATTCTTACTCACCTCGTAGATCATCCCGATAACGCGCTCAACATGCGGCTCATCCACGCTGGCCAAGACATCGTCGAGTACAAGGATCGTGTTTTCCGCGCCGTCCATTGCAGCCAAGGCCAGAAACACGCAAAGGCCGAGCGTATCGAGATGTGAATCGCTGAAGTAGGCTTGCGGCTGCGCCCCCGCTTGTCCACAGAAGCTTGCGCCAATTGAGAGAGAGGCTCGCTTGCTGGGGTCCAGTTCCAGACCGATCTTGTTCAGTCCTTCGTTCGGGTGCACTTCTTCGTATAAGCGCCCCACTTCCCCAGCGATCTTGGCAAGCACACTGTCAGTGAAGGATCGACGTTCCTCTTGAACAATCCCCAGCGTCCTGGTCAGATTCGGGAGAAGGATATCGAGTTCCTGTTGGGTGGCAACGTTCTCTAAATATGTCTTCAGCGCCCCCTTCAGGGTCCTAGTGAATTGCTTCTTGTCGATCCTTGCGGTCTCGACCTTCTTCCAATCGACAACCAGTGGGGCCGTAGCGGCCAGCCAGTCTGCAAGAGCGGCAATGTCAACTGGTGCTGACGCCAGCGGCATTACGATATCTGACGACCAAACGAAGCCCGTGCGAGCTTGCTCGAATTCCTCAGCGTGCTTCTTTGCACTGTCCCGCAGTACCGCCAACTGTTGTTCAACCTGCTGCGTATTCCGACCCGCTGCCGTTACTTGAACGCGCGTGGCTTGAAGCGCAGAGAATGAACCAAGCCGCTGTGTGATTCGCTGGGATAATCCGTCAACTTTCTCCGCGCTCTCGCACAATGGACATACTTGCGGGTCGGTGTGCTTCTGCAAATACGAGCGCGCCGCTTCCAGAAGCCCAACAATCTCTCCTGCATCTTTTGCAATCGTCTGCAGCTGCTCATCAATCTTTGCTTGAACAACGATGGCTGCACTCGCTGCAGCCTTAATGGCCGCCTCTGCTGCCTTCAGGCGCGTCGGATAGTCACCAAGCCTGACATAGGCAGCTTGCAATTTAGCAAGCGCTTCAAGTTCCACATCTGATTCGTTGGGGTCGCGGGTGGCTTCGGTTTCCGCCCATGAAAGAGCGTCAGTTCCTGGCTCTCCTGCCGACGACCAGAATTGTCCGATTGCGTCTTGATTCTCCTGAATTCTAGCGATTGCGATCCCGCGACTTCCGTCCATATCTCGAATCAGTCCACGCAGTGTCGCTTCAGACGCTTCCACACCAGAAACATCGATGAAACGACTCACTTCCGCATATCGATCTGCCGGAGTAGCTTCGATGAGAGAGAGTATCTGGCTGCGTCGAAGCACTTCGACTCTTGGGCGTGCTGCCGCAGGGTCTACCACCACTTCACTCTTGACGATCTTTGCCAGACACGTCGAGTTCGCAGTTTCCAAGGTAACGATAACGTCTGCTGGGTCCCTTCCGAGGGAGTGCCAATATTTGTTGGTTTTTCCTAAGCCACGGTTCTCCAGCGACCCTACCTTTCCGTTGCCTAAGAATTCAAACGCGTCGCAGATTGTAGATTTTCCGCTCGCATTCTCTCCGTAGACGATGGTGAGCTTTCTCCCCTTCTCGAAGGGGAGCGCGAACGGCGTCACTGAACCTCTGAGGTAGTCAATCGTCAGTTTCTTAAGTGATGGCTGACTCATGTCTTCTCTTCCTTGCCGACTCCCAGTTCGATCGGCAGCCTCCAGTCTTCAGCACGGAGTTTGCCTTCGGCAAGAAGCGGTTCCAGCTTCTTTGCTGCTTCCGGTGCCAATAGTTTTTCCTGGATCAATCGGGCGACAATCTTTGTTGCAAGTGTCTGTGATGGCGCTTCCATTACTTCTCCCTACGACAATGACCAGCGAATTTTGAATAGTAACGAACCCGACAACCGCTGGTTTAACTTCGCTTCAATCTGCCCGATCAACTCATCTCGCCTTCTATCTACCTGGTCTTGAGCATCGAACAGCGTGCGCCGCTTCTGGTTTCTCTGCCCCTCCAACGCCCTGATCTGCTTTTGTGCTGCGAGCTTGTCATCCAGCGTCAGGGCGACGGTCGCGGCGCGGCGGGCTTCCTTGATCTGGCGATCCAGTTCCTTGATCTCCCGTTCCAGCCCGACCTTGAGGTCGTCCGCCCAGCCATCGAGCTTGTCAGCCTCGGCTTCGAAGAATCGCGCATTGCGCTCGGACGTTTCGCGTTGAATTGCGACCTGTTGCATCTGCGCAATCTGGCCCAAAGCCGTCTCATCCACTGATACGCCTTGTTGCATCACCCGTCCAGGCAGCGTGAGTAACCGCTGGGCCGCATCGGCATCTAAGTTGTGTCCACCATCGTCCGTTGTTGCCGCGACGATCAGATGATCTTCACCCTGATCCAGCGATTCGACACTGAATAACCAGACCGCGAGTTGGCCCGATTTGCCGATCAGCGGCTGCAGCGCACTGATCTTGCCAGCATGCTGGCTGTAGTCGAAATGGATCTCAGCTGATGGAAGTTCCCGAGCCTTCGCCTGCGCCACCAATGCCTCGGCCAGCGGATGATTCAGCCGATACAGATGCGCTTCACCGTGCCGACGCGGTAGTTCATACAAACCCTTCGGGATGGCCGGCAAGTCCGCAAACGGAGAACTGTCGAGGCGAAAGGCGCCGTTATCCAGAAACTCGGCATGGCCTGCCAGTTCGTGCCGGGTCAGCTGCATCAGCAAGCGCTCGTAGCGGCCCAACTGCTCCTCCGAATCGTGCTTTCGCATCTTCAGCTTTTCGCGCACTTCGTCATCGAAGTGTTCGAGCAGCTTCTGCCGGGTGCGTGTCATCGACTCGTCAATCTCCAGGCTCAGTTCAAGCTGGAGCTGGTCGAATGCGGACTTGATCTCTTCCTGCTTGCGGCAACCCTGATAGATCGCAGCGATGCGTTTCTCGAAATCCACGCCGGATTCGATGGCGCCCAACACCTCGTCGCTGGCGCCAAACACACCTTCAAACAGGTGGAACTTTTCCGACAGTAGTTCAAACACGCGTTGGTCGGCAGCGTTCTTGCGATTGAGGAAATTCACCACGACCACGTCGTGTTTCTGCCCGTACCGATGGCAACGGCCGATGCGCTGTTCGATACGCTGCGGATTCCATGGAAGGTCGTAGTTCACCACCAAGGCGCAGAACTGCAGATTGATGCCTTCAGCACCCGCCTCGGTGGCGATCATGATGCGGCCTTCGTCGCGGAAGTAGTCCACCAACGCCGAGCGCATGTCGGCGGTCCGCGAACCGGTGACGCGGTCGCTACCTTGGTGATGCTGCAACCACTCCGCATAGATCACTTTGGAACGTTCGTCCGTGTTGCTGCCGTTGAACAACACGATGCCATCACCGAATGGACTGTTGGCGAGCACCCGCAACAGGTAGTCCTGCGTGCGGCGCGATTCGGTGAAGATGATCGCCTTCTCGTCCGCGCCCAGCTCGCGCGCTTTTGCGAAGGCGACGGTCAACGCTTTCAACAACGCAGTCCCCTTGGCATTGGACTGGATCGATGTGGCAAGTTGCGCAAAAGTATCGAGTTCGACGATTTCGTCAGCCATCGCCTTGCGGTCCTGCTCGCTCAGTCGCTCAACAGTCCCATCGTCAGGCCATTCCTCGGCAGTCTCGTTAAACGCTTCGTAGTCTTGGTCGAGGTCTTCGGCCAGCGTTTCGGTAGGCGATTGCGCGGCAAGCTCCGCCTTGAGGCGCTTGGAGATTGTCTGCAGCGCGCCAGCGATGGCGAAGGTCGATGAAGCCAGCAGCTTGCGCAGCACCAGCGTCATCAGCGAGCGCTGGCTTGCCGGAAGTGCGATCAGGTTGTCGCGCTGAAGGTATTCCGAGACCAGTGCGTAAAGGCGATCCTCGCTTTCTTCCGGCGTGAACTCTTCAACCAGCGGCAGGCGGCGTGTGTACGGTATGTACGCGACAACCTGGCGTCGCAAGGTGCGGTGACAGATCGGCTTGAGTCGGGCCTTCAGCACGTCAAAGGCCTGACCCTGACTTGCGTTGGCAAACTGCTCGCGAAAGCTCTTGAGGTCACCGAAGGTGTGCTCATCGATGAAGCTGACCAGCCCGTAGAGTTCCAGCAAGGAATTCTGCAAGGGCGTAGCCGTCAATAGCAGCTTGTCGCGATTGGCCAATGCCAGTTTCAGCGTGTTGGCGATGACGTTGGTCGGCTTGTAGACATTGCGCAGGCGATGCGCTTCGTCGATGACGACCAGATCCCACGGCACGGCTTGGACGTCAGACGCCTTGCTGCGGGCGAACTGGTAGGAACACAGGACAATTTCCGGCCCTTCAAAGGGACGCAGGTTTTCCTGCTTGATGGCTGCGTTGTAGGACTTCGACTCGAGGATGCGGCAGGGCAGGAAGAACTTTTCACCCATCTCCTGGAACCACTGCTTGCGCAGGTTGGAGGGCGTGATGATCAGGATGCGGCGCTTTTTTTCCGCCCATTTCTGCGAAAGGACCAGCCCCGCTTCAATCGTTTTTCCCAGACCGACTTCGTCAGCGAGCAGCGCGCCTTTCGACAATGGGGAGTTGAAGGCGAACAACGCGGCATCAACTTGATGCGGATTCAGATCGACCTGTGCGCTGGCAACAGCGCCTGCCAATTTCTCTGCGCTACCCGGTGGAAAGCGGCGAGTAAGCTCGTGTGCGTAGTATTTGGCCTGGTAGTCGGTCAGTTCCATTGATTTCACGTTCTACCTGAGTCTGGCGATGATTTGTGCGCATTGGCCTCTGCCATGGTGCTCAAGGAGCTCCGACAGTGAAAGCCCCGCCTGACATTGCACATCGTCCATGACCATCATCAGGTCATCGGGGGCGAGGGCCTCCTCTTCGGACTTCGCACTCTCGAGGAGTGCGGCAGACTGAAAAAACACGCGAATCAGCTGATGCCTGGGCATCCGCCCATTACGAGCATCAATGCTCGAACAGCGACTGCGGGTATTCCGCTTTCTGCTCGCGCGCCATCAACCGGCGCAGGCCTTCGCCAGGGCTGATGTCGCCATGCAGAACTTCACGGACATTGCTGGAAATCGGCAGCTCCACGCCATGCGCTTCGGCTTGGCGCATGACTTCGTCCGCGGTCTGGATCGATTCCACCACCTGGCCGATCTCGCGCACCGCATCGTCCAGCGACTGGCCGCGTCCAAGCGCCAGGCCCAACCGACGATTGCGTGACAGGTCGCCGGTGCAGGTCAGCACCAGATCGCCCAGACCAGCCAGGCCCATCAGGGTTTCCGGCTGGCCACCGATGGCGATGTTCAGCCGCAGCATTTCGTTGAGACCGCGGGTGATCAGGCCCGCGCGCGCGTTCAGGCCAAGCCCCATGCCATCGGCGACGCCGGTAGCCACGGCCAGCACATTCTTCATCGCGCCGCCCAGTTCCGCGCCCCGCATGTCGTCGCCGGTGTAGGCGCGGAACGCGGGGCCATGCAGGACATCGGCGACCTGCTGGCAGAAAACAGGGTCTTCGGAATGCACGGTCAGGGCGGTCGGCAGGCCGGCCGCGACTTCCTTGGCAAACGACGGACCGGTGACGACCGCCAACGGCACGTCTTTGCCCAGCCTGCCGTTACCAAGAATGTCTCCCGCGACTTCATGCAGGAAACGGCCACTGCCGGGCTCGAAGCCCTTGGTCGCCCAGGCCACACCGGCATGCCCCGGGCGCAGCGGCGTCAGCGCGCGAAGGGTGTCGGCGAAGGCATGAGAGGGCACTACCACCAGCACCAGATCCGCGCCGGCCATGGCCTCGGCCAGCACGCTGGTCGCGCGCAGGCTTTCCGGTAGAGCGATGCCGGGCAGGTAACGTGGATTTTCGTGGCGAACGGCGATGGTCTGAACCATCGCCGCATCGCGACCCCACAACATGGTGGGGTGACCGTGGCGGGCGATCAGCGCAGCAAGCGCGGTGCCCCAAGAGCCCGCGCCCAGTATCGCAACCGATGGGCAAGAGGTCGTGTCCAGCTGATGCTCTATCGGCATCAGCTGCGACCTCGAGCGCACGGCAATGGATGACCGTGCGGGACGTTCCGAGAGTCCGCGTTGCTGCGCCATGGACGGCCACGGATCATCTTGAGCTTACGCGTTGCCGGCGGCTTCCGTGTTTTCGAGCGAACCACCACCTGCCTGCTGTGCCATCTGCTCGGCACGCTGGCGCAGGTTTTCGGCATACAACGCATCGAAATTGATCGGCTGCATCGGGAACGGCGGGAACCCGCCAGAGGTGATCAGCTGACCGATCGCGGCGGTCGCATACGGATACAGGATGTTCGGGCATTGGGTGCCGAGCATCGCATCAAGGACCTGCTCATCGAAGCCGGCCAGACCGAACACGCCGGACTGCTCGACTTCCGCAAGGTAGGCGCTCTTGCCATTGAGGGTGCAGGTCACGGTGATGCCCAGACTGACTTCGAACGCAGCATCGGCCAAACGGTTCACCTTCTGGCTGAGCTTCATCTGCAGGTCGGGCTGACCCTGCTCGTTGAACACCTGCGGGGCATTCGGAGCCTCGAACGACAGGTCCTTCACGTAAAGCTTCTCGACCGTGAAGCTCGGGCCTTGCGGCTCCGGCTGGGCTTCGACAGCCGGGGCTGCGCCGTTCAGGGTTTCATCAGACATGGTGGCTCCAGGCAATGCGTGTTGACGCGCGAGTTAAGAGATGAATTATCGCACCGATCGATGCGTGCTTCCTGACTTGGGGCAATCGCGGCAGGTTGCAAGGCTTGGCCGCAGAAACTTCCGAGCCGTCACGAGATGGCGCCCAGGCTCAGCCGCGACCTTTCTTGACCAGCGGCAGGTCGGCGGCCTGCCAGGCCTGCACGCCGCCTTCAAGCACGCTGACATGGCTGAAACCAGCCTTGCGCAGGCGCTTGGCGGCGGTGCTGGCAGTCTCTCCAGCCTTGCACACCAGCACCACCGGCAATGCCCTGGCCGGGGCCAGTTGTTTGTTCTCGGGATCAAACTGGCTCATCTGCACGTTCTTGGCGCCGGCAATATGGCCCTTGTCGAAGTCGGCAGTCGGGCGCAGGTCAACCACCAGCGCGTTATCGCGATTGATCAGCGCGGTCAGCTGGGCAGGGCCGATCCGGCGAACCCCGGACAGGCGTCCGGCAAGTTCGGTGTAGATCAACGCGAGAGTCAGCCCGACCAGGGCCAGCGAGAGATAAGGGTGAAGACCGGCGAAGGCCATCAGTTCTGCAAGATTCACGGATTAGACCAGCTAGCGACGCGAGGGCCGCGATTGTCGCCGCTACAGCGCGATCACGCAAAAAAACCGTGCTATTCGCCTTGCCACAGATCCGGCAGGCCAGTGTCCAGCCACCAGGTCTTCGCCGTCTCGTCATAGCGCCAGTGTTCGCGGTATAGCACCGTACGCTCAGTCAACGTGTTGCGATTGATCACGCCGATCTCGATGTCGCGGATGATTTCGCCGCTGGGCTGGATCGCCATGCCCTTTTCGCGATAGCCGGAGATCTGCACCTGCTTGTAGCGCGAGAAGTCGATGTCGGTCAGCGGGTGCGCGGTGCGGTATTCGGGATCGACCAGGTTCCAGGCGCCCTCGAAATCGCCCCAGCGGATCGCCGCCGAATACGCGTACTTCGCTTCGTCGAGCGCGCTGCCCTTGCTTGCGGACTTTGGACAGCCGGCCAGCAGTGCCAAGCATGATGCCAGGCAGCACAGCAGCAGGCAACGCAGCAGCAATCTGGGCATGGGTCTCTCCGCGGGGACATTGGCAACACGAGCGTGAGCATCCTAACCCGCGCGGCGGCGAACCTGCGGGCTAGCCCCTGGCGATCGCCACATAGCGGCCAACGAAGGTCGCGGCCACGCCGCCATCGGCCAACAAGGTGCGCGCCTGCAGGCGGATGCTGGCCCGCCCCTGCCTGCGCAGCGCGTCAAGCAACGCCACGCGCTCACCGGCATCGTCGAAACAGGCATCGACCTGCAGGTCCTCGAACACCGGCTTGAGGTAACGCACGCGGCTGTCGGCGACGAAAATGTCGGCCTCGATGCCCTGTTGCGCCAGTTCCAGGTACACCAGCCCCCACGAGGCCAAGGTCATCAGCGAGGCCAGGCTGCCGCCGAATGCACAGCCCTTGTCATTGACGTTCGCGGCCAGTGGCGCGCGCAGGCACAGGTGGCCGTCCTGCCAGTGGTCAATCGCGGGTTGCAGCGCCGCGACCGGCGGCATTGCCAGGTAATGCGCGGCCAAGCCATCCAGTGGCGAAGCAGATATAGAAGTCATGTCCATGCGCGATAGCCTGCCGCAAGCACGGGTGCTATGCCAAGCTTCGGCCAATGCCAGCACGCATGGACAACCCGAAATCGCTGCACGGCTGGACCGTGCTGTCGCTGCGTCCGCGCGGCCAGCATGACGGCCTGCGCGCGGCTGCCAGCCGGCGCGGAGCGCGCGTACTGGCGCTGTCGCCGTTTGCGATCCAACCCCTGGCCGAACCGGATCACCGCAAAGCCCTGAAGCAGGCGCTGGCGGCCGATATCGTGATCTGGACCAGCCCCAATGCAGTGCGCGCGGCGGCGGCGCTGCAACCCCTGAAGGCGCGCCGCGGACAGGCCTGGCTGGCAGTCGGCAGTGGCTCCCGGCTTGCCCTGCAGCACGCGGGAATCGACGCACGGGCGCCCTCGCGGATGGACAGCGAAGGCCTGCTGGCGATGCCGGAACTGCAGGACATCCGAGGTCGCAGTATTGGTCTTGTCACTGCGCCCGGTGGCCGCGGGCTGCTCGCACCAACCCTGGCCAAACGTGGCGCGAAGGTCATCCGCGCGGACGTATATGCAAGGCAACCAATCGCTTTCAGCGCGCGTGCGCTCACTGCGCTCGATGCAGCCCTGGAGTCACCGCAACGCGTAATGATGGTCTTGAGCAGCCAGGATGCGCTGCAGCGATTGCTCGCGGCGCAAACGGCAAGCGCACTCGCACCTATCGCCGTGATCGTCGCCAGCCAGCGCCTTGCCGATATCGCGCGCCAGTCGGGTTTCCGTCGCATCGCGATTGCAAGCAGCGCCAGTCCTGCCGCATTGCTGCAGGCGGCGGCCAACGCGTTCGTTTAGCATCTTCGTTTAGGATCACTGCGTGAACGCATCCCCCGCTCCGTCGCCACCCCCCGCTTCGCTGCCATCCGTGCCGCCGCGTCGCTCGCGGGCCGGCGGTCTGTTGCTGTTGTTGCTGTTGTTGATCGTGCTGGCAGCCGCCGGTGTTTTCGGCTGGCGCTACTGGCAGCACCAGCAGGCGCAGTCCACGGCCCTGGCCGAGCAGCAACGGCAGGCACTGGACGCCAGCGTGGCCAGCCTGCGTACTGGCCAGCAGGCGCAGGCGCAACGCCTGCAACAGGCCGAAGCCACCAATCGCGTGTTGCGCGATGAACTGCTCGGCATCGGCGAACGCGCCACGCTGCTGGAAGACAGCGTATCCAAGCTCGCCGATCCCGACCGCAACAGCGCGCAGGCATTGCGCCTGGACGAACTCGAACTGCTGCTCGGCATCGGCCAGCAGCGCCTGCAGCTGGCCGATGACCTCGACGGTGCGCGCCGCGCGCTGGCCTTGGCGGCACCGCTGCTGGGCGGCATCGACGACCCTGCCTACCTCAACCTGCGGCAAACACTGGCGCAGGAACAGGCCGCGCTCGATGTGCTGGGCATGGATCCGCGGATACGTGCCAGTGCCCTGCTGGATGCGTTGGCCAAGGACCTGCAGGACGTGCCCGCAGTGACCACACAACATTCCGACCAACAGGCATCTTGGTACGAACGCCTGATCGACCGGATCGTGCGCGTGCAACCGACCGCTGGCGCCGGCCTGCGCGAGCGTGCGGATCGCGAAGCGGCGCTGGCGTCGATGCAGGTCGAGCTGAGCCTGGCGCGCGCGGCGATCGAACGCCGCGACAATCCTGGCATGGCGACTGCGCTGGACCGGATCGAGGCATGGCTGCAGAAGCTGCAGCCATCGAAACTGGCGGCGGATCGCAAGCGGATCGGTGAACTCAAGGCGATCACGCTGCAGATCGATGCGCCGCTCTCAGGCAGCACCCTGCAGCAGCTGCGCGCACTGCGCGGGCAATGAGCCAATCACGCGACCCTTGCATGCGGCTTGCGATGCTCCACCGCATGACCTGTAGTAGTACCCATTGCTCCGCCGAAGGATTGGAGGCGACATGAACCTGTTCCGCAGCGTGTTGTTCTGGCTGGTGCTGGCCGTGCTGGGTGCATTGCTGGCGCAACTGCTGCTGCAGGATCCTGGCTATGTGCTGGTGCGCTTCCGTGGCACCGACTACCAGGCCACGGTGGCCGCCGGGCTTGGCCTGCTGCTGGCCTTCATGTTCGGCGTCACGTTGCTGTGGAATTTGTTGCGGCTGCCATTCGTGGCATGGAAACGGCGTCGCGAACGGCGTGCCCGCGCGCAACTGATCGACGGCCTGCATGCCCACCAGCGTGGCGAGTACCAGCGCGCCGAACAATTGCTGAAGCAGGCCGCCGCGCATGGCGAAGGCGGCAACCTCGCGCGCATCCATGCGGCGCGCGCCGCCGCTGCACGTGGCGACGACGCGGCGGCAACTGCGCACCTGGACGCATTGGGTGAACGCGATGCCACCAGCCAGGCGCTGCTGCGCGCCGAACACGCACTGGCACGCAGCAATCCCGCCGATGCACTGGCTGCGCTGGACGCGCCGCGTGCACAACCGCTTCCGCCGCGTGGGTTGCAGCTACGCGCAGATGCGCTTGCTGCCAGTGGTCGCAGCTTCGATGCCTATGGCCTGCTTGGCGCATTGCGCCAGCAGCAGGCGCTACCTGCAGCGCGCCTGGATGAACTGCAATCCCAGTGGGCCGCGCAGTCGCTGCAACAGGCTGGCAATGCCAGCGAACTGGCGGACCGCTGGGACGCACTGCCGCAAGGCGTGCAGACCAGCGCATCGGTCGTCGCGGCGTATGCACGGCGGGCAGCAGCGATGGGCTGGAACGAAGCGGCCACGCGTAGCCTGGAACAAGCCCTGGATCGCCAGTGGGACGAAGACCTCGCCGACCTGTATGGCCAGCTGGACGTGGCTCGCCTGGAAGAACGCCGCACGCAGGCTGAGCGCTGGCTGCAAGCACATCCATCCAGCCCCGCCCTGCTGCTGGCGGTCGCGCGACTGGACAAGGCGCAAGGCCACCTGCCACAAGCCGAACGCGCCTTGTATCGGGCAATTGCCCAAGGCGCCGGCAGCCCAGCCTGGGAGGCATTGGGCGATATCGCCGTGCAATCCGGCGACGAACCGCGCGCACGCCTGGCCTATGCCAATGCCTTGCGCAGCCAGCGCAGCGCAACCTTGCTCGACATGCCCGGCCGCGACCTGCGCCAGCAAATAGCGGATACCGCGGCGATCGAGGAACGCAACGAGCACGGCATTCCGCGGCTGCGGGGCTAGCGTCCCGCTCGTCATCGTGTCGATGTGGCGCGCATGCCAAGTGGCTGCATAACGCTGGCCTGAGTGTCAATGCAATAGGTTAAGCCGCGTAGTGACAAGCTGTCCGCTGATTGGCGCCGCAGCCGGCCGCAGCCATCTTCGCTTCGCTCGAAACTTAGCCCCGCATTGACGCCAGACCCGTTGCCAACGCCCGCCCGATACCGATGCCCCGCATGCCCGCCGACTCCTCCGCTGAAGTCATTGCTGTCCGCTTCACTGACGTTCGCCTGTCCTACGGCGCGCGCGCGGTACTGTCGGACATCGACTTGGTCGTGCCTCGCGGCAGTATTACCGCAGTGCTGGGGCCGTCGGGCAGCGGCAAGTCGACACTGCTGGCGGCACTGACCGGCGAGCTGGTGCCGGTAGCCGGCACCGTGGAGGTGTTCGGCAAGCCGGTGCCGCAGCGCCAGCACGACCTGCTGGAGATGCGCAAGAGCCTCGGCGTGCTGTTGCAAGGCAACGGCCTGCTGACCGACCTCACGGTCGGTGAGAACATCGCGCTGCCGCTGCGCACGCACACACGACTACCGGCGCCGGTGATCGACCGGCTGGTGGAAATGAAGCTCAATGCGGTCGGCCTGCGCGCGGTGATCGACGCGTTCCCCCGCGAGCTGTCCGGCGGACAGGCGCGGCGCGTGGCGCTGGCCCGCGCGCTGGCGCTGGATCCGCCGCTGATGATCTACGACGAGCCGCTGAGCGGCCTCGACCCGATCGCCGCGGCGGTGATCATGAGCCTGATTTCCGGGCTCAACGACAGCCTCGGGCTGACCAGCATTATTGTCAGCCACCACGTTCACGAAACCTTGGCCGTCTGCGACCGCGCGGTGGTGATCGCCAACGGTCGCATCGTGTTTTCCGGAGAGCCGGCCGAGCTCGAGGCGAGCACGGATCCGCTGGTGCGCCAGTTCCTGGATGGCAACCCGGATGGCCCGATCGCGTTCGACACCGCGAGCCGAGCTACATTGAGCCCAGCTACATTGAGCCGAAGGGAGGCCGCCTGATGGCGTTTGCGGACACCATCATTTTGCCGATCAGCTCGCTCGGCCGCGCCGGCCTGTTTTCGCTGTCGGTGTTGCGCGCGTCGAAGCCGACAGCGGACTTCTTCGCCGAACTGCTGCGCGAGATCTACAAGGTCGGTGCGCGCTCACTGCCGATCATTGCAGTCGGCGGCGCGTTCGTCGGCCTGTCGGTCACCCTGCTCGGCTACCGCGCGCTGGAGACCTACGGCGCCAGCAACCAGATCAGCGCGCTGGTCGGCCTGGGGCTATACCGCGAGCTGGCGCCGGTGCTGACCGCGTTGTTGTTCATCGGCCGCGCAGGCAGCTCGATCGCCGCCGAACTCGGCCTGATGCGCGCCACCGACCAGATCACCGCGCTCGGCCTGATGGCGATCGACCCGATCGGCAAGGTGGTCGCCCCGCGCTTCTGGGCAGCAGTGCTGACCGTGCCGTTGCTGACGGCGCTGTTCTGCAGCTTCGGCATCAGCGCCAGCTATCTCGAAGCCGTGCACGTCATCGGCATCGACGCGGGCACCTTCTGGCAGGTGCTGCAGGATGCGGTGGATTTCCGCAGCGATTATCTGATCGCGTTCGAGAAGGCCGCGGTCTTCGGCGGCACAGCGGCGCTGGTGGCGTCCTATGTCGGCTACCACGCCGAGCCGACCATCGAGGGCACCTCGATCGCGACCACGCGCGCGGTGGTCAACGCGAGCCTGCTGGTGCTGATGTTCAACTTCGTGCTCTCGGCGCTGCTGTTCCGATGAGTATTTCGCCTGACATCCCGCATTCTCTCAACAGGTGATCCCATGAGTACACGCGGCCCACGTCTCGAATTCGCCGTCGGCGCCTTCCTCCTGCTTGCCCTGGGCTCGATGCTGGTGCTCGCCATCGCCTCGACCAACGGCAAGTTCGGCTTTGGCGGCGACACCTACGAGCTCAAGGCGCGCTTCACCAACATCGGGCCGCTGCGGCCGATGGCACCGGTCAAGATCGGCGGCGTCACCATCGGCCGCGTCGGCGACATCAGCCTCGACCCGAAGAAGCTCGACTCGGTCGTCACGCTCGATATCGACAATCGCTACGACACGCTGTCAGCCGACACCTCGGCGGGCATCCTCACCAACGGTTTGCTGGGGGAAAGCTACGTCGGCCTGCAGCCCGGCGGCGATCCGGAGTCATTGAAACCCGGCGAAGAGATCGCATTCACCACGCCGGCCGTCGACATCATCCAGATGGTCGGCAAATACATGTTCAGCGGCGGCGGCAAGCCCGCCGCGCCCAGCACGGGTGCCGACGAAGGCGCCAGCACCACCACGACCCCATCGCCCATCGAGGCCAACACGCCATGATCACCACACACGCCATCAAGCACCACGTCTTCCTCGTTACAGTAATCGCCGCGACCCTCGCCGCCGCCGTTCCCGGCGCGGCCTTCGCCCAGTCTGCCGCCAAGGCAGCCAAACCGGCCACCGCGGCTACGCAGGGCTCACCAACCCAGATCGTGCTCGACAACACCAAGCGCGTGCTGAGTTCGCTTGAAAGCCGGCGCGCGGAGTTCACCCAGAACCGCGCCGCGCTGCAGCAGTTCATCAACACCGAGTTCAACGCGGTGTTCGACCGCGACTATGCCGCCCGGCAGGTGCTCGGCCGCCACGGTCGCGGCGCCTCGGATGCCGAAGTCAAGCTTTTCTCCGATGCCCTGGCGGACAACCTGATGCTCCGCTACGGCTCGTCGCTGCTCGACTTCAACACCAAGCTACGGGTAAAGATGAAGTCCGAGACGCCGCTGCCGCGCGGCCTGGGTGTCAAGGTGGCCAGCGAGTTCCAGCGCACCGGCGGCGACTCGATTCCGGTGGACTACCTGATGCGCCAGTCCGGCGGAACATGGAAGATCTTCGACATCATTGTCGAAGGTATCTCCTACGTGCAGACCTTCCGCCAGCAGTTCGACGGCCCGCTGCAGACCAAGTCGATTGCCCAGGTCGCCGCCGACCTGCGCGCCGGCAACCTCAAGCCCAATGCCAGCCCCGGCAAATAACGCCGTGGCCGTGCGCCGCGACGGTGACGCGCTGGTGTTCACCGGCGCACTGTCGCGCGATGTCGTGCCGGCCCTGTGGCACGCGCTGCCGGCGAACATGGCCGGCGTGCGCCGCCTCGACATCCGCGCCGTCGAGCGGCTCGACAGCTCGGGCCTGGCGCTGCTGTCCACGCTGTCCACGCGCGCCGAAGACGGCGTGACCGTAGTTGGCAATCCACCCGGCCTGGATGCGCTGCGTGCAGCGTATCGGCTCGATGACACCCTCGGTTTCACCACGACGTGATCCTTCCCCCAACGCCACGCACTGCGATGGAGTTCACATGACCCGCCCGACCTTCCTGCACCATGCCGTACTGCTGTCGCTGGCCCTGCTGGTCTCGGCTTGCGCCAACGGCGGCGGCGCGCGTACTGCGGCCGACACCTCGACACTGGTTTCGGCAGACTCCGCGGCCGTACCGGCGGTTCCCGTGCAGCCCGACACCGATGCGATGGCGGTCATGCCCGCACCCGTCGAGAATGATGCCGACCCGACCGTGCCGACGCCATACGCGGCACCCCAGCCCTACGATCCATGGGAGAAGTTCAACCGTCGCGCGTATGCATTCAACGTCGTCGTCGACCGCACTGTCGCCAAGCCGCTGGCCAAGGCCTACGCCAAGGTAGTGCCCGAACCTGCGCGCAATGGCGTGACCAATTTTTTCAACAACCTCGGCCAGCCGGTGACCATCGTCAACGCGCTACTGCAGGGCAAGGGCAAGGTGGCGGCGCAATCGGTGGGGCGCTTTACGCTCAACACCACGGTCGGCATCGGCGGCATCTTCGACCCCGCGACCCGGGTCCATATCCCCAATCGCCGCGAGGACTTCGGACAGACGCTGGGCGTGTGGGGCTGGAAGCGCTCGCGCTACCTCGAGCTGCCGCTGTTCGGCCCCAGTACGGTGCGTGACATTTTCGGCATCGCCGGCGACGCGACGCTATCGCCGCTGCGCTTTGTCGAGGAAGACAAAACCCGTATTTTTCTGCAGGGCCTGAAGCTGGTCGACCTGCGCATGCGGCTGCTCCCACTGGACGACATGCTGGTCGGTGCCACCGACGAGTACGCACTGGTGCGCGATTCGTGGCTGCAGCGACGCGACTACAAGATCTCCGGCGGCGGCGACGCCAAGATCGAGGATGGCGAGCAACCGCTGCCCGATTACCTGCGCGAAGACAACAACGACCCCAGCGCGCGCCCGCGCATGATGCCGATCATTCCAGGCAGGTGAGGCGGCGGTTGGCTGGTTCACTAAGCAGTTGCGGGGCTAATGGGATCCCGGCCTGCGCCGGGATGACGGAATCCATTCGACCTGCCTGGCATGTCGACCATGGGTCGCCGCTTACAATCCGGGCATGGATTCGCCAATACCCGACATCAACACCGTCCGTGATTATCTGACCGGCCTGCAAGACCGCATCTGCAGTGCGATCGAGCAAGCCGACGGCCAGGCCCGCTTTGTCGAAGACGCCTGGACCCGCGCGCCCAACGACATCTTGCTGGCCGGCCGTGGCCGCACGCGCATCATGCGCGATGGCGAGGTGTTCGAGCAGGCAGGGATCGGGTTTTCGGATGTCTCCGGCAACCGCTTGCCGCCTTCGGCGACCGCGGCGCGGCCGGAACTGGTGGGTGCGCAATGGCGTGCGGTAGGCGTGTCGCTGGTGTTCCACCCACGCAATCCGCATCTGCCAACCACGCATGCCAACGTCCGCCATTTTCGCGCCGAGAAGGATGGCGAAACCGTGGCGTGGTGGTTCGGTGGCGGCTTCGACCTGACCCCGTTTTATCCGGTCGACGAGGACGTGTTGCATTGGCATCGCGTTGCACGCGCGCTGTGCGAACCGTTCGGTGGCGATGAACGCTACGCAGCGCACAAGCGCTGGTGCGACGAGTATTTCCTGCTCAAGCATCGCGATGAAACACGCGGCGTCGGCGGGCTGTTCTTCGACGACCTGCACACCGGCTTCGACGACGACTTCGGATATATGCGTGCAGTCGGCGATGGCTTCCTCGATGCCTACTTGCCGATCGTCGAGCGCCGCAAGGACGTGCCTTTCGGCGAACGCGAACGCCAGTTCCAGTTGTACCGGCGTGGCCGCTACGTGGAGTTCAACCTGGTGTTCGACCGCGGCACCCACTTCGGCCTGCAATCGGGCGGGCGCACCGAATCGATCCTGATGAGCCTGCCACCACTGGTGCGCTGGGAATACGGCTTCACACCCGAACCCGATAGCCCGGAAGCGCGCCTGGTTGAATACCTGCGTCCGCGGGATTGGCTGGGCGAGGCAGGCGCCGCGGTGGACTGAGCGGGCATCGCCTGGCGGATCATGTCTTCTTTTCTCTTGGCACCACGCTGATGTGGCCATTGGTTTCCAGCATGGCGGTGTCCACATCCGCCAGCGACTCGACGTTGTTCATCCGGAGCGCTTCCTCGAAATCGTGCTGGCTGATCAACTCGCGTCGCAGCACAGCTTCCAGCACCTTGCCGTCCTGGGCGAGGAGCACGCGGTGGCCCTCGACGATTTTCTCGATGAATCGGAATCGCGAGGTCAACATCGCGACCAGGTAATTCAGCCCGATCAGCGTGGTTGCCATGATCACCGCGCCGGTCAGCGAGTTGTCGCCGCCATTGATGCCGTTCTGCACCGCATTGCCGAGCAGGATCACCACCACCAAGTCGAACGGCGTGAACTGGCCCACGGCGCGCTTGCCGGACAGGCGCACCAGCACCATCACCAGCACGTAGATAGCCACCGCGCGCAGCATGAAATGCCACCACGGCGCAGACAACTGGAACATGTCGTTCATGGAAGAATTCCCGCAAGACCTAGCGCATTCTGCCTGCAATGACCTTGCTGGAGGAAAGCCCCCTTATTAAGGGGGCGCGGCGAAGCCGGGGGGATTGGAAGCAACTCGCTGGGGCCCAAGATTTGCGCAGCAACTCTTGGGTTTTTATGCGCCGCATGGAATGCGGCGCATAAAAAAGCCCCGCAAGCCAGGGGTGGGCTGCGGGGCCGGGGAGCACAGGTCGGGGAAACCTAGGCTCCGGATGATCACACCAGGGGAGGGGTTGTGATCGGCGACAGACGTTGCATCTGTCGCGAGTGATATGACCACTTCCCGCATTGAGAGTTCGTGAAGATTCCCGTTAAGAATTTGGTGAATTCAGGAGTGATTCATTCACCAAATCACGCCTTGGCCGAAACCGCTCTGGAATCCGGGTTCCCGTCCATCCTGACGGCGCTAAAACCGGCGCTAGTGGGCCTGATCCCAGTTGTCGCCAACCCCGGTATCGACCACCAGCGGCACCCGCAGCGCGGCGGCAGCGGCCATCCGCGCCGGAACCTGCTCCAGCAGGGTCGGCAGAAAGGCTTCGTCGACCTCGAATACCAGTTCGTCGTGGACCTGCAGCAGCATCAAGGCCGGGATTTTTCCAGCTTCGTTACCCTGCCCGGCCAGCCAGGCGTCGATATCGATCATCGCGCGCTTGATGATATCGGCTGCGGTGCCCTGCATCGGCGCGTTGATCGCGGCGCGCTCGGCGCCGGCACGCTGGGCGGCGTTGCGCGAATGGATGTAGTCCAGGGTCAGGCGGCGTCCAAACACGGTTTCGACGAAACCTTGTTCGCGTGCCTGCTCACGGGTGCGTTCCATGAAATCGCGCACGCCCGGATAACGGCTGAAATAAAGAGCGATATAGTCCTGCGCCTCGCCGCGGGCGATCCCGAGCTGCTTGGCCAGGCCGAACGCGCTCATGCCGTACATCAGGCCGAAGTTGATCGCCTTGGCCGCGCGGCGCTCGTTGGCCGAGACCTCATCGAGCGTCTTGCCGAAGACTTCCGCGGCCGTGGCGCGGTGGATATCGGCACCCGCCGCAAATGCGCGCAGTAGCGCGGGATCCTCGGAAAGATGCGCCATGATCCGAAGTTCGATCTGCGAATAGTCGCAGGCAACCAGCTTGCGGCCGGGCGGCGCGATGAAGGCGGTACGGATGCGGCGGCCGTCCTCACTGCGGATCGGGATGTTCTGCAGGTTGGGGTCGGACGATGACAGCCGTCCGGTCGCCGCGCCCGCCTGGTGGTAGCTGGTGTGCACGCGGCCGGTGTCCGGGTTGATCATCTCCGGCAGCTTGTCGGTGTAGGTGCTGCGCAGCTTGGCCAGCCCGCGGTACTCCAGGATGATCCGCGGCAGCTCGTGCTGGTCGGCGATCGCCTCCAGCGCTTCTTCATTGGTCGATGGCGCCCCGCCCGGTGTCTTCACCATCGCCGGCAACTTGAGTTCGTCGAACAGCAGCGCACCGAGCTGCTTGGGCGAGTCCAGGTTGAACGTGCGCCCGGCCAGTTCGGTGGCCTTCTGCTGCGCGGCGAGCATCCGCCGCGACAGATCGGCGGATTGCCTGCGCAGTTCGTCGGCATCGATCAGCACGCCATTGGCTTCCACCCGCGCCAGCACCGGCACCAGCGGCATCTCGATGTCGCGATAGACCGACAACAGGCCGGCATCGGCCTCGATCTGCGGCTTCAATACCTGGTGCAATCGAAGCGTGATGTCGGCGTCTTCCGCGGCGTAGCGGGTGGCATCGTCCAGCGCGACCTGGGCGAAACCAATCTGCTTGGCACCCTTGCCGACCACGTCCTGATACTTGATGGTCGTGTAACCAAGATGGCGCTGCGCCAGCGAGTCCATGTCATGCCGGGTAATCCCGGCATTGAGCACGAAGCTCTCCAGCATGGTGTCGTCGGCATAGCCGGCCACGTCGATGCCATGCCGGCGCAGCACGTGGATGTCGTACTTGCCGTTCTGGCCAAGCTTGCGTTTGCCGGCATCCGCGAGTGCGGGGCGTAACGCATCGAGCACCGCTTCGCGCGGCAATTGCACTGTGCCGGGGATCTCATGCGCCAGCGGGATGTAGCAGGCCTTGCCTGTCTCCACAGAGAAGCTGATGCCGACGAGGTTGGCGCGCATCGAGTCCAGCGAGTCGGTTTCGGTATCGAAGGCGAATTCATCGGCTGCCTGCAGTCGTGCGACCCAGGCGTCGAGTTGTTCGGTGGTGGTCACGCATTCGTACTCGCCGGGCGCAGACAACGCCGGATCAAGGGCGGCAGGTGCCGGCGCCAAAGCTGCGACGAAACCGCTGCGGCGTGCCAGGCCCGGTTCCTTTTCGGCGGTTGCCAGCGCTGAACTGCCATCCAGTTCCTTCAACGCCTGGTTGAATCCATAACGCGCGTACAGGCCGCGCAGGGCATCGACATTGCGTTCGCGCAGCCGCAACTGATCGTGCGTTTGTTCCAGCGGCACATCGATCTTGATCGTGGTCAGGCTGCGGTTGAGCGGCAGGCGGTCGATCACCGCGCGCAGATTTTCGCCGATCTTGCCGCCGATCTTGTCGGCGTTAGAAATCACGCCGTCCAGGGTTTCGTATTCGGCCAGCCATTTGGCCGCGGTCTTGGGCCCGCATTTGTCGACGCCGGGAATATTGTCGACCTTGTCGCCCATCAGCGCCAGGTAATCGATGATCTGGTCGGCGCGCACGCCGAATTTTTCGATCACCGCGGCGTCGGAATCCAGCTTGCTGCCGCTCATGGTGTTGACCAAGGCGACATGTGCGCCGGTGGACGGCTCCCGCACCAGCTGGGCGAAATCCTTGTCACTGGTGGAAATGGTGACGTCGATGCCGGCGCGTGCGCCTTGCACTGCCAGCGTGCCGATGACGTCGTCCGCCTCGACGCCACTGATGCGGATGATCGGGAAGCCGAGCGCCTCGACAATCGCGATCATCGGTTCGACCTGCGCACGCAGCTCGTCCGGCATCGGCGGCCGGTTGGCCTTGTATTCGGGGTCGAGGTCGTCGCGGAAGGTCTTGCCGGGCGCATCCAGCACGAACGCAACGTAATCCGGCTGTTCCTTCAGATGCGCACGCAACATATTGACCACGCCGAACAGCGCGCCGGTCGGCTCACCCGCGGCATTGGTCAGCGGCGGCAGCGCATGGAAGGCGCGATACAGGTACGAGGAACCATCGATCAGGACAAGTTTCAGCATGCCCGGATTCTACGCCGCTGCATTGCCGCTTCATCGCCCGTCACATCCACCTGCGGCATACTCGTGGCATCCATTGGAGTCCACCATGCGCATCGTCATCACTTCGCTTGCAACCCTGTTTGCCACGCTGCTGCTGGCAGCCTGCGCCAGCGATCCGACCGCCACCTTGCCCAATGACACGGTGCCAGTCACCCGCACCGAATCCAACGGCGACGTGATCACCGAGTACCGCGTGTCCGGCGTGCTGCGGATGGTCAAGGTCCAGCCGTTCCGTGGACCGACCTATTACGTCCAGGACCGCGACGGCGACGGCAAGCTGGATTGGGACAAGCGCGACGGGCCGATGACCTATTACAAGCTCTACAGTTGGTGAAGCCAGCGGCCGACTTCGGCCGCATGACAGCACTGAGGGCTCACCAATCGGTCGGCTTGTAGTCCTTCAGGAACTGGCCCCATACGTGATTGCCGGTGTTGATGCCGTCGATGATCGGATCAAGGATCCGCGCGGCGCCATCAACGATATCCAGCGGCGGATGGAAGCGCTCTTCGATGGTTTTGCGCTCGGCCAGTGCCACCGGATCTTCGTCGGTCACCCAGCCGGTATCCACGCTGTTCATGTGGATACCGTCGCCGTGGTAATCCGCGGCGGCGGTGCGCGTCATCATGTTGAGCGCGGCCTTGGCCATGTTGGTATGCGGATGTCGGGTGGTCTTGAAGTTGCGGTAGAACTGGCCCTCCACCGCCGACACGTTGACGACGTGCTTGTCGTGGCCGGGCGTGCGCAGCATCAGTGGCTTGAGGCGTGCGTTGAGCAGGAACGGTGCGACGGCATTGACCAGCTGCACTTCCAGCAACTCCACCGACGGCACTTCGTGCATCAGCAGGCGCCAAGAGTTTCGATCACGCAGGTCAACCTGCTGCAGGTCCTGGTCCAGCCTGCCTTCGGGGAACAAATGCTGCTGCGACAACAGTTCTTCTTGCAGCAAAGGCAACTGTGAGAGTTCAGCTGCATGGGTCAGGCCCGGCGCGGCCGGTCCACCCTGGCCGAGGACCGCAACTGCGCTGTCATTGCCGGCCTCGCCAGCCTCGGCATCGCGCATGCCTTCGTAACGGCCCAGCAACTGGCGTATTTGTACTGGCGCATCGGCCAACGCGGCGCGCTCGGCGTCCATCATGTGAGTGTAGAAACCCGGCGGCCGGCGCACGGTCTGGCAGGCATTGTTGACGATGAAGTCCAGCCGTTCATGGGTTTCCAGCAGGCCGCGGCAGAACGCTTCAACACTAGGCGTATGGCGCAGGTCCAGGCCGAAGATTTCCAGACGGTCTTTCCATTGTTCGAAGTCGGGCTCCTGCGCGTAGCGCAGGGCCGAGTCGCGCGGGAAGCGCGTGGTGACGATCAGATGTGCGCCGCAACGCAGCAGTTTCAGGCCGGTCTGGAAGCCGATCTTGACGCGTCCGCCAGTAAGCAATGCGACGCGGCCATGCAGGTCGGCGAGCTCGGTGCGCTTGTTGAAATTGAACTCCGCGCAGGCCGGGCACATCTGGTCGTAGAAATGGTGGATCGCGGTGTATTTCTGCTTGCAGACGTAGCAGTGCTGCAACTGAGCGGTTTCGCGCTCGGCAATGCGTTTGCCCTCTTCGCCCGGCTTGATGTCACTCGCTTCGAAGCCGGTTGGCGGAAAATAGTTGGTGGTGGTGAACACCGGCTTGCGGCGCAGCGTGCGGATGCCGGTGTCGTCCAGCACGGCATCGTCCTTGGCGATCACCTCGGCATTACGCGCGCGCTCGGCGGCTTTCATGCGTTGCCGGCGCGCCATCGGATCCGGGTTGTAAACACCGGCCACCGCGCGCTGCAAACGGTCGCGCGCTCCCGCGGGTAATTTCGCCAGCAGCGAATGATCCGCGGCGATCCGCTCCAGCACCTCGGTCGCGGCCTGCAATCGTTCGACCAACTGGGTATCGTCGATATCGCCGATGCCGGCGAGTGCCGCGTTGTCGTTCGTGGTGTTCAAGCAATGAATCCGTGTTTGATGACGTTGGTCATGGAGTGAGAGTCATGGCGTGTGTACGCATGCGAATCAGTCGCCACGCACACGCAAGGTCAGGCCCTTGAGAAAATTGCGCAACAGCTGATCGCCGCACAGCCGGAAATTCTTGTGCCCTGGCTGGCGGAACAAGGCGCTGAGTTCCGGTTTTGTCACCGGGAATCCTGCAGCCTCGAACACCTGATGCATGTCGACATCCTTCAACTCGAATGCAACGCGCAGTTTCTTCAGCACCACATTGTTGTTGACGCGCTTTTCAACTAGCCGCGCCGGATGGTTTTCGTCTTTGCCGCGGTAATGCAACACCAGCCCATCGAGGAAATGCGCAAGCACCACGTCGCGACATTCAACAAAACCTTCCTCGTCTTGCTTTTTCAGGAAGCCGTCCAGCTGTTCCTTGTCGATGCTGTAGGCCGGGTCCGGCAGGCTGATTAATTCGATCACCTTGTTGTCGCTCAGGTCGAGCATGTAGCGGATGCTGCGCAGGACGTCGTTGTTGATCATGGTCTCACCGTGATTGAAGCTGCCCAGCACAACGCACCGAAGGCGCGCGCTGGAAGGATTGAAAGGAGCCGACGACCAGCGTCAGACGGGCAACAGGTTGGCATAGGCCAGCACCAGCCACTTGCTGCCCGCGTTGTCGAAATTGACCTGGATGCGCGCGTGGTTGCCGCTGCCTTCCACGTCGGTGACAAGACCGGTCCCGAAACTCGGATGCCGCACATTGGCGCCGAGCCGGATCGCCGGCAGCTCGATCGCCGCATGGCCGGCATTGCGCTGCGGGTAACGATTCGGTTGCATCGGGTAGCCACCGCGCGCGACCTGCGCCTTCGGGCGGATCTCGCGAAGTAGCGGCTTCGGGATTTCACGCAGGAAACGCGAGGGCATGCCGTACATGTCGCTGCCGTGGATGCGTCGGGTTTCAGCATGGCTTAGCACCAGCTGCTGGCGGGCGCGGGTGATGCCGACATAGGCCAAGCGGCGTTCCTCCGCCATGCGCCCGCTTTCCTCGGCCGACTTGGCATTCGGGAACAAGCCTTCTTCCATGCCGACCAGGAACACCAGCGGGAACTCCAGCCCCTTCGCACTGTGCAAGGTCATCAACTGCACGCCGTCCGCGCCGGCCTGGGCCTGGCCTTCGCCGGCTTCCAGGGAGGCATAGCTGAGGAAGCCGACCAGCTCGCTCATCTGCGCGTCTTCCGGGTCGTCGCTGCGACTGAAGCGTGAGGCCACCGACACCAGTTCGTCGAGGTTGTCAGTGCGTGAATCCAGCTGGCCGCGTGATTCATTTTCGTAATGCACGCGCAAGCCGCTGCGCGCGAGCACGTGATCGATTTTCTCCGGCAGGGTCATGTCGGCGCATTCGGCAGCCAGCCCGTCGATCAGCGCCATGAACGCGGCCAGCGCACTGCGTGCACGTCCGGCCAAGCCATTGCCGGTGACCAGCAGCGCGGTTGCGGCCCACAAAGATGAGGCCTGCATCCGCGCCACGCTGCGCACTTCATCCAGCGTGCGCCCACCAATCCCGCGCGTCGGCGTATTGACTGCGCGCTCGAACGCCGCGTCGTCGTCACGGTTGGTGACCAGGCGCAGGTAAGCCAGCGTGTCCTTGATTTCGGCGCGCTCGAAGAAGCGCATGCCGCCGTAGACGCGATACGGAATCTGCGACGCCAGCAACACTTCTTCGAAGGCGCGCGATTGCGCATTGCTGCGATACAGGATTGCAACATCGCCATAACTGCCGCCGTCACGCACCCACTGCGCGATGCGTTCGATCGCGTATCGGGCTTCGTCGATTTCGTTGTAGGCGGCGTACAGGTCGATCTGCTCGCCGTCGCTGGCATCGGTCCACAGCTGCTTGCCGAGGCGGTCTTCGTTGTGCGAGATCACCGCATTCGCCGCGCCAAGGATATTCGCGGTGGAACGGTAATTCTGTTCCAGCTTCAGGGTGACCGCACTGCTGCCATCTGGTGATTTGTAATCACGCAGGAAGCGCTGCACGTTCTCGACCTTGGCACCCCGCCAACCGTAGATCGCCTGGTCGTCATCGCCGACCACGAACACCTGCCCCTTGTCGCCAGCAAGAAGCCGCACGAAGCCGTACTGGATCGCGTTGGTGTCCTGGAATTCATCGACCAGCAACTGGCCGAAGCGGTGCCGGTAATGCGCCAGCAGTGCCGGCGTGTCGCGCAGCACTTCATGCGCACGCAACAGCAATTCGGCGAAATCGACCAAACCTGATCGCTCGCAACGCAGCTGGTACTCGGTATAGGCGCGCAGCATCACGCCGTTGAATTCGTCTCCTTCGGGCTGGATGTGCTGCGGCCTGCGGCCTTCGTCCTTCTGCGCATTGATCCACCAGACGATCTGCCGTGGCGGGAAACGCGCTTCGTCGATCTCCAGCTGCTTTACCACGCGCTTGACCAGTCGCACTTGGTCGTCGCTGTCCAGCACCTGGAAGCTTTCCGGCAGCCTGGCGTCCTGCCAGTGCAGGCGCAGCAAGCGATGGGCGATGCCGTGGAAGGTGCCGATCCACATGCCACGCGGTTCACCGCCCATCTGCGCAGCGATGCGCGCGCGCATTTCGCCCGCAGCCTTGTTGGTGAAGGTCACCGCAAGAATGCCGTGCATGGGCACGCCGAACACCTCGTGCAGCCAGGCGATGCGGTGGGTGAGCACGCGGGTTTTGCCGGAACCGGCACCGGCCAGCACCAGGTAATGGCCGGGCGCGGCGGAAACGGCTTCGCGCTGGGCCGGGTTCAGCCCATCGAGCAGGTGGGAAACATCCATGCCGCCAGTTTAACCGGCTGCCTAGGCGCACGACTCACGCGGTGACCGCATCCAGCACGATCCGCAGCATCGCCTCCAACCCGGTTTCGCGTTGCGCGACCGGCATCGCCTGCTTGTTGCGGATCTGGTCGGAGACTGTCAACACCGCGACCGCTTCAACCCCGAGCTCGGCAGCGACGCCATACAAGCCGGCCGCTTCCATCTCCACCCCGAGCACGCCATGCCGGTCCAGCAGGTCGAACAGCGCCGGATCCGGGTGGTAGAACATATCGGTCGAGAACACGTTGCCGATGCGCAATGGCTGGCCCGCTTGCTGGGCGGCGTCGGCCACCGCGCGCACCAGCGCGAAGCTGGCCAGCGCCGCCAGGTCATGCCCGCCGAACCGCTGGCGGTTCACCCGCGAATCGGTGCTGGCGCCGAGCGCCACCACGATGTCGCCCAATGCCACGTCGGCTGCGCTGGTACCGCAGGTGCCCACCCTCACCAACCGCCGAACCCCATATTCGCGGACCAGTTCAGTGGCATAGATCGAACATGACGGGATGCCCATGCCGGTGCCCATCATCGATACCCGCTTCCCGCGCCAGGTTCCCGTGAAGCCGAGCATGTTGCGCACGTCGGTGACCTGTTGCGCGTCATCAAGCAGATGCGTGGCGATCCAGCGTGCGCGCGCCGGGTCGCCGGGTAGCAGGACGGTGTCAGCGAACGCGCCAGCCGGCGCATTGATATGTGGCGTGGTCATGCGCGGATGGCTCCGAGGAAATCGTGGCCTGCATCGAGTGGCGGAATGCCCAGCCAGTTGGCGATGCTTTGGCCGATGTCTGCAAAACTGTCGCGGCAACCAATACTGCCGGCGTGGACACGTGGACCAAACGCGAGGATCGGGACGTGTTCGCGGGTGTGGTCGCTGCCAGGCCAGGTGGGATCGTTGCCGTGGTCGGCGACCAGCAGCACGACATCGCCATCGCGCAGGCGTGTGAGTAACTGCGGCAACAACACGTCGAAGGCTTCCAGCGCTGCGGCATAGCCGGCCGGGTCGCGTCGGTGACCGAATTCCTGGTCGAAATCCACGAAATTGGTGAACACCAGGCTGCCATCCGCAGCGTTGTTCATGGCATCCAGCGTGGCCTGGAACAGGTCGTCGATGCCGTGGGCCTTGACCTCGCGGGTGATGCCCCGGTGGGCGAAGATGTCCGGGATCTTGCCGATGCCGATCACTTCGCGCTGCACCTCCTGCAGGCGATCCAGCAAGGTGGGTGCAGGCGGGGGCACCGAATAGTCGCGACGGTTGCTGGTGCGCTTGAAGCTGGTGGCATCCTCACCCGTGAACGGACGCGCGATGACCCGGGCGACGTTCAGCGGATCGACAAGTTCGCGTGCGATTGCACAGACCTCGTACAGGCGCTCCAGCCCGAAATGGCCCTCATGCGCAGCGATCTGCAGCACCGAGTCGGCCGAGGTATAGATGATGGGTTTGCCGCTGCAAATGTGTGCTTCGCCGAGCTCGGCAATGATCGTGGTGCCCGAGGCGCGGCAATTGCCCAGCACGCCGGGCAGCTGCGCGCGTTCCACCAGCGCATCCAGCAACTCGGCGGGGAAGGACTCGGTGGGCGCGGTGAAATAACCCCAGTCGAACAACACCGGCACGCCACACATTTCCCAGTGGCCGGATGTGGTGTCCTTGCCGGTCGAACGTTCGCGCGCACAGCCCCACGCGCCCACTGGTGCGGGTGCCAAGTCCTGCAGGCCCGCCGGAAAACTGTCGCTGGCCAGTTGCGCCGCATGGCCCAGGCCGAGATCCAGCAAATGCGGGATATGCAACGCACCATCGGCACCGGAACCACAGCGCGTGGCCAGGCAATGCGCGGCGATGTGGCCGAGGGTGTCGGCACCGGCGTCGCCGAACTGGTCGGCATCGGGTAATGCACCGATGCCCAGCGAATCCAGCACCAGCAGGATGGCGCGGCTCATGGTGCGTCCAATGCGGCGAGAATATCGCCCAGCAGGCTGCTGGCGCCGAATCGGAAATGCGCGGGCGTTGCCCAGTGCGGGCCAAGGATGTCGTCGGCCAGTGCGAAATAGCCGGCCGCATCCGCCAGTGTGCGGATCCCGCCGGCCGCCTTGAAGCCACACTGCCCACCGCGCGCATGGGTTGCCTGCAGCAAGATCCGCGCGGCTTCCGGCGTCGCGTTCACCGCCACCTTGCCGGTAGAGGTCTTGAGGAAGTCGGCGCCGGCATCCAGCGCGATCTCTGCGGCCTCGCGGATCAACGCTTCAATCTGCAACACACCGGTTTCGAGGATGACCTTCATTCGTGCATGCGAGCCACAGGCCTCGCGGCAGGCATCCAGCACCACGCGCGCGGCGGCCGCATCGCCGGCCTGCAGGCGTCGCCACGGCAACACCACGTCAATTTCCTGCGCGCCGGCGCCCAGCGCCCGGCGAGTCTCGCGGGTGACGCGACCGGGATCATTGGCGCCCTCGGGGAAATTGACCACGGTCGCCACCTGCACCTGCGGCAGGCCAAGGTCTTGCAACCGCTGCCTGCAGGTCGCGATCCATTCCGGATAGACGCACAGCGCGGCAGGCGCGCCATGCGGCGTGTTCGCGGTATCGCACAAGGCTTCAATGCGCGCGCGGTCATCGTCTTCGCCAAGGCTGGTCAAATCCAGCGCGGCCAGCGTGCGCCGCGCCAGCACCTTGCGTTCTGGATTGCCTAGCGTGGTTCGTCCATTACCCATGCCGCCACGTTAGCGGCAGCCAACGCGACTGCCATTGATGTCCATCAAGCCTGGGCACAATCCTGGCTCGTCTGCCACATAACGCCGATGGACGTCACCTTGGAGCAGGTATAGCCAATGTAGCCAGCAGCGTTCCCGGCAACGACACATGGCCGAGGCTAGAGTGGCGTTCCCCGCACCGGAGACGCATCCGATGATCGACCTGTATTACTGGCCCACCCCGAACGGGCACAAGATCACCCTGTTCCTCGAGGAACTCGTCGAACAAGGGCACGGCCTGGACTACAGGATCAAGCCGCTCGATATCGGCAAGGGCGCGCAGTTCGAAGCCGATTTCCTGCGCATTTCCCCTAACAACAGGATGCCGGCGATCGTCGATCACGCACCCGTGGACGGCGGCGCGCCAATCAGCGTGTTCGAATCCGGCGCGATCCTGCTCTACCTGGCCAACAAAAGCGGGCGTTTCCTCGGCATCCCCGACGGCGCCGACAAGCAAACCGCTCTGCGCCAGCGCATCCTGGTCAATGAATGGTTGTTCTGGCAAATGGCCGGGCTGGGCCCGATGACCGGGCAGTACGGGCATTTCCATGTTTACGCGCCTGATGACATCGCCTACGCGAAGGAGCGCTACCGCAAGGAAGCCGAACGCCTGCTCGGGGTGCTGGACACCCAGCTTGGTGATCGCGACTTCATCGCCGGCAGCGAATACAGCATCGCCGACATGGCCTGCTATCCGTGGATCAGCCCGTACCAGAAAGCGCCGCTGGACCTAGCCCCGTTCGCCAATGTGCGCCGCTGGGAGGCAGCCATCCGCGCGCGACCGGGGACGCAACGTGCGTATGCACTGACCAAACAGGTCAACCCAGACGCTGCAAAACCGCTTACGGACGACCAAAAGAGGCTGCTGTTCGGGCAGGGCGCGCGGCAGGCATGAACCAGGCCGCCGAAGTCACTTCTCTTGGCTGCTGCTTGGGCCAATAATCCTCGGCAACGCCTGGCGGGAAAGTGTCATGACGTTGGAAACGTTCGGGACCATTGCGCAGATCGTCGAGGCGGCCACCGTCCTCGGTGGCACCGTGTTCGCGGTAGTGCAGCTTTCAGAGCTGAAGTTGCAGCGCCGGGATACCGTGGCCGCGGAGCTGATGCGGACCTTCCTGGATGCGGAATTCGCCAACGCAATGACCGTCATCCAGCAAGAGCCGGACACCGGGCTGGTGGGCAGCCTGGACGACATCAAACCGGAAGTATTTCGAGCTGCCGTGCAGATTGGAACGACCTTCGAGACCATGGGCTTGTTGGTATTCCGCCGGATCGCGCCGTTCGACCTGGTCCTGGAACTGGCCGGCGGCATCGTGGTGGTGATGTGGCTCAAGCTGGGTCCCTTGTTCAGGCAGATGAGGGAAGAGCAGTCGCAACCTTCCGTTGCCGAATGGTTCCAGTGGCTGGCCGAGCAATGCCAGAAGCACAAGGATGAGGGCGCGCCGGCACACAAGAAGCATGCCGGCTGGGTACCTTGACGCCGGATGAAATGGTGAAAAGGCTTACATCTGCGGCTTCAGTTCGAACTGGTTGGGCGGCGTCGCCCCCAGCAGGTTCTTGACGAAGTAGTCCCAGCGCCGACGGGTTGTGTAATAGGTGTCCATGCCGTAGCCGTGGCGCGCATTGGGCAGCAACAGCAGGTCGAAGTCCTTGTTCGCCTTGATCAGCGCATCAACCACCATCAGCGTGTTCTGCGGCGGCACGTTGTCGTCCATCAAGCCGTGCAACAGGAACAACTTGCCCTTCAGATTCTTGGCGCGGCTGGCGTTGTCCTGGCCGGTGTAGTTAGTGGTGCCGTCGGCGTTCTTGACCATCAGGCCGTGATAACGCTCGCCCCAGTCGTCCTCGTAACTGAGATTGTCGTGGTTGCCGGACTCGGAAATACCGACCTTGAAGAAATCCGGATACGTGAACATCGCGGTCGACGTCGCATTGCCGCCGCCGGAATGGCCCCAGATGCCGACCCGGTCGAGATCGATCCACGGATACATCGCGCCCAACTGCTTCAGCGCGGTGACCTGGTCCGGCAAGGTGTTGTCGACCATGTCGCCGTACCACGCGTCCTGGAAGGACTTGCTGCGCAGAGGCGTGCCCATGCCATCGATGGCAACCACTATAAAGCCGAGTTCGGCCATTGCCTGGTTGTCGCCATGTGCGGGCACGAAACTGCGCGAGCGCACCGAACCGACCTGCGGACCCGGGTAGATGTAGTCGATGATCGGGTACTTTTTCTTCGGATCGAAGTTGGACGGCTTGAACATCTGCCCGTAGATGTCGGTCTTGCCATCACGCGCCTTGACCGTAAACGAGGTCGGCGCCACCCAACCGGCAGCCCTGAGGCGGGTCAGGTCCGTCCGCGCCAGTTCGACCAACAGCTTGCCGTTGCCGTCACGCACCACCGCGACCGGGGCAGTGCCGATCGTTGAATACACGTCGGCGAAATCCGTGCCATCGTCGGACGGTGTGATCACGTGGTTGGCGTCTTCCGGAGTAAGCAGGCTGACGTCGCCGCCATCCAGGCCGACCTTGTAGTAGTGCACGTAGTAAGGGTCGCCCGCTTCGCGACCCACGCCGCGGAACCACAGGGTGCGCGATGCCGGATCCAGGTGGCCGATCTGGGTAAGGTTCCAGTCGCCGCTGGTGATCTGGTGCTTGAGCTTGCCGGTGGTCAGGTCATGCAGGTACAGGTGACCCCAGTTGGATTTCTGGCTGAACCAGATGAACTCGTTGCTCTCTGGCAGATAGCGCCAGTTCACCGAACCCAGCACGGGCGCACTCTGGTATTGGGTGGTCACGGTCTCTTCAAACACCTTGCGGACCGCGCCGGTTTGCGCGTCTGCCACGCGCAGTGTCGCGGATTTGTGGCCGCGGTCGGTACTGACGAAAGCCAACGTCTTGCCATCCTTGGCCCACTGCACGTCTTCCCAACCTTCGCCACATACGATGTCGTCTGCACAGGTGGAACGATGCTGGTCCGGCGGCATCTGCAGGCGAACCATGCGTGGTTTTGGACCGGACAGGTCAATGATCACTCGCTCGATCATGGTGATGTCCCTGTCGCCCACGAACGGGTATTTCCACTGCTGGACCTTGGGTGCGCCAATATTGGTGCCGACCAAGGTCATGGTGCTGGTCTTGCGCTGGTCCTGCTGGAAGGTGGCGATCTTGTTGCCATCCGGCGACCACACCAGGATGGCTTTGTCGGTGTGCTGCCAGCCGGCGTTGTCGGTGGCGTAACCGTAGTCGGGCTTGGCATCGAAGGTCAGCTGGGTTTCCTTGCCGCTGGCGACATCGCGCAGCCACAGGTTCCCGTTACGGATGAAGGCTTCGCGCTTGCCGTCGGGCGATGCAGCGCCTGGCTCGGAACCGGTTTCGGGCGTGGGCACCGAAGAGCAGCCCTCCGATGCGCACAGGTAAGTGCCGGCCGAGGTGGCCAGGTGCAGGCGACCATCGGCTTCGCGCTTGATCTCCAGCGGCGGCAATTTCGCGGCAGTGGCCGGGCGCTTGGAGTCAGGATTGGCCAGGTTCATCGCATCGGCCAGCGCTTGCGGATCGAATGCGGGCTTGCTGACGCCGGTGCGTGGTTCCAACCGGAGGTAGGTGGTCTTGCCGCCGGCGGCCAGCGCATACACCAGGCTGCCATCATCCAGCCAGTTGCCATTGCTGATGCTGTTGTCAACCAGCGGTCCGGTGCGGTCACCGAGCATGCTGGCCGCGCGCTGGTAGTCCGCGGTGGTGACTTGCTGCGCCTGTGCGCTGCCCAAGCCCATGCCAGTGACCAGCAGCGTCCCCAACAGGAAATGGAAGTGCCTGACGTTGTTGTGCCCCATTGTGTCCTCGCTTGATCGGGTTCGCGCCCCCGCGCGTAGCCCCTGATGCTAACGCGCGACGGGCTTGGCTACCCGTGACCAAAGGCACGGCTGGCATAATCCGGCGATGCAGAATCCTTCCCCGGCTTCGATCCCGGCTCCGACATTGACTCCAGAGCGCATCGCCGTAGTGATTCCGGCCCTGAACGAGGCCCTGCGCATCCGCGACGTGGTGCTGTCGGCCCTGCGCCACTGCCCGAACGTGATCGTGGTCGATGACGGCTCCGACGACGGCACCGCCGAGGCCATCACCGACCTGCCGGTCAGCGTGCTGCGCCATGCCACCCGCATGGGCAAGGGCGCGGGCCTGCGTGATGGCTTCGCCGAGGCGCTGCGCCTGGGCTTCGATGCGGTGCTGAGCATGGACGGTGACGGGCAGCACGATGGCAACGACATCCCGCGCTTGCTCGCTGCCGCCAATCGCTACCCTGGCTGGATCGTGATCGGCGCACGCCTGCGCAAGCGCGCCAACCAGCCGACCTATCGTCGCCTGGCCAACGAATTCGGCGACTGGGGCATCACTTGGGGCACCGGTTACCAGATCGCCGACAGCCAGAGCGGGCAGCGCCTGTACCCGGCCGCGGTGTGCGCACTGACCGACATTCCCGGCGAAGACTTCGTGTTCGAGGCGCAGATCGTGATGTCGGCGGCGCAGCGGCTGGGTACGCGCTGCGTGTCGGTGCCGATCGAGGCGCGCTACAACCAGGTGCATGGCGCGCCCACCTTCCGGCCCAGCCATTTCCGCCCGCTGCGCGACCTGTGGCGCATCACCAGTCACATCGTTGCGCAATGCGTGCGCCGCGGCGGCCTGTGGCAGGTGCGCCGGCAGGCGCGCGCCAATCCGCCGGTGATCGACGATCCCAGCGGGGAATTCGCATCCGCAGCACCACTGGCGCAGACGCAGTAAGCCAAGCCCTGCACATGCCGCGCGCTATCATTCGCGCCCCGATGCCAGTACTCACCGATCCCATTCCGAATCCGTCCGCCGCTGGCTTGCGCGTGGACTACCGGCATGCGCCGCTGGACAGCCTGCTGGCCGATCCACGCCTGCTGGCGGTATTCGGATTCGGCGTCGATGCAGCCGCTTCGCATGCCGACCCGCGTTACCTGCACGTCGCCTTGCCGGCGTTGGGAAGTCCGCCGCATGAATGCTGGCTCGTCGATGGCGACGTACAACGTGGCCGCGACCGCGGCATCGCCTGGAGCACGGGTGGCGGCCTGCAGTTTTGCGCGCTGGAAGTCCACGACGACGGCGATATCGAGACAGCCGCTGCACAGGCCTATCAGCGCTTGCAGGCATGGCTGGCAGAAAGCCGTCATCCGCATGTGCTGCGGATCTGGAATTACCTGGACGCAATCACCAGCGGCGATGGCGACGACGAGCGCTATCGCCGGTTCTGCGTCGGCCGCGCACGCGGGATCGGGCGCGAGATTCCCGCACACTTGTTACCGGCGGCCACCGCGATCGGGCATCCGCAGCCGACCGGGCGCTTCCAGTTGTACTGGCTGGCCGCGCACTCGGCTGGCACCCCGCTGGAAAATCCGCGACAAACCCAAGCCTGGCGCTACCCGCGCCAATACGGCCCGCAGGCGCCCGGATTCGCCCGCGCAATGCTGCCGCCCGCCGATGCGGCAATGCCGCTGCTGTTGTCCGGCACCGCGGCGGTGGTCGGGCATGCCTCGCAGCATGGGGATTCGCTGGCCGCGCAACTGGATGAAACCCTGGCCAACCTCGACAGCCTGATCGCGATAGCACGCACGCAGCGACCGGCGCTGGCCGCGCATTTCGGCGCGTACTCAAGGCTCAAGGTCTATGTACGCGATGCCACATCGATGCAGCGCGTCGACGAATTGCTGCGCGAACGCCTGCCCGATGGCACGCCGCGGATCGTGTTGCAGGGCGTGGTCTGCCGGCGCGATCTGGCGGTGGAAATCGACGGCGTGCACGCCTGACGCCGTTGCGCGCTGCGAGACGGAACATGCGCGCGACTTGAATTGATGCGCAGCGACGGCATATCGGCAAGACACCAACCGGGGAATCAAGCAATGGGACTGATCAGCGTGCTGTGGGGCATCGTGGCAATGGTCTGGATGATCGTCGCCCTGATCCCGGTGATAGGCATCACCAACTGGCTGCTGATTCCGTTTGCGGCCATCGGCGCGATCATCGCCGCGCTCGGTATTGTGCTGAGCCGACCTGGCTACCGGGGCCGTGCCAAGGTGGGACTGGTCCTCAACGTGGTGGTCGTGGTGGTTGCCACGCTGCGGTTGGGGATGTTTGGCGGCGTGTTGTAGCCGGCCGACCCCTTGCGGGCAGCGTAAACTCTCCGCCATGAGCTATCCCTATATTCGCCCGCGGCGGATGCGCCGTGATGAGTTCTCACGCCGCTTGATGCGCGAGCACGTCCTGACTGCCAACGATCTGATCTATCCGGTATTCGTGCATGAACTGGATGGCCGCGCGCCGATTGCATCGATGCCGGGCATCGAACGGGTATCGATCGATGAACTGCTGCGCGTCGCCGAAACCGCCAGCGAGCTGCGGGTGCCGGCGCTTGCGCTGTTCCCGGTCACCGCACCCGAAGCAAAGTCGCTGACCGCCGAAGCCGCCTGGGACGACGACGGCCTGTGCCAACGTGCGGTGCGCGCATTGAAGGCGCGCTTCCCGGAACTCGGCGTGATTACCGATGTGGCGCTGGACCCGTACACCAGCCATGGCCAGGACGGCCTGGTCGACGACAGCGGCTACGTGGTCAATGACGACACCGTGGAAGCCTTGGTCAAGCAGGCGCTCAGCCACGCGCGCGCTGGCGCCGACGTGGTCGCGCCCAGCGACATGATGGATGGCCGCATCGGCGCGATCCGCACGGAGCTTGAAACCGAGGGCTTCATCCACACCCGCATCCTGGCCTACAGTGCCAAGTACGCGTCGAGCTTCTATGGCCCGTTCCGCGATGCGGTGGGCAGTGCCGGCGCGCTCGGCAAGGGCAACAAATACACCTACCAGATGGACCCTGCCAATTCCGACGAGGCCCTGCGCGAAGTCGCGCTGGACCTGGACGAAGGCGCGGACATGGTGATGATCAAGCCGGGCTTGCCGTACCTGGACATCGTGCGGCGGGTAAAGGACGAATTCGGCGCGCCGACCTTCGTCTACCAGGTCAGCGGCGAGTACGCGATGCTCAAGGCCGCCGCGCAGAATGGCTGGCTGGACGAACGCGCCTGCGCGCTGGAAGCACTGACCAGCATCAAGCGCGCGGGCGCCGATGGCGTGCTCACGTATTTTGCCCTCGACGCCGCGCGTTGGCTGCGCGAAGCAGACTGAACAACTTCCCAGGAATCCTGCCGTGAGCCAACCCATGAATCAACACTTCGCCGTGTTCGGAATGCCGATCTCGCACTCGCTGTCGCCGCGGATCCATGCCGCGTTCGGACGACAGACCGGCATCGCCCTGGACTATGTCGCGATCGAAGCCGGTCCCGCGGATTTCGCGACAAAGCTGCAGGCGTTCGCCGATGCAGGTGGCGTCGGCGCCAACATCACCCAGCCGCTGAAGGGGCTGGCCGCGGAATTGGCAACCACGCTGTCCGAACGTGCGCAACGCGTGGGCGCCGTCAACACCCTGGTGCGCAGTGAGGACAATCGCTGGCATGCGGACAATACCGATGGCACCGGCCTGATCCGCGACCTGGCCATGCGCCACGGGCTTGACCTACGCGAGCGGCGCACCCTGATCGTTGGTGCTGGCGGTGGTGCGCGCGGGATCGCGCCGGCCCTCCTGGATGCCGGCATCGGCGAACTGTTCATCGTCAACCGCACACCCGAACGCGCCGATGCGCTGGCCGACATGCTCGGCAGGCCGGGTCACGTGCATGCACGCTATCTGGGTGACGTCGCCGTCCTGGGTGAATTCGACCTGGTCATCAATGCCACATCGGCCAATCGCGGCGGAACGCTGGCGCCACTGCCACGCTCACTGGTCGGTCGGCGCACTGCGGCGGTGGACCTGAGCTATGGCGAGGCGGCGATCCCGTTCATGGCCTGGGCCCGCGCCACCGGCTGCTACGCGGCCATTGACGGGCTGGGCATGCTGGTCGAACAGGCTGCCGAGAGTTTCAAGCTGTGGCATGGCGTGCGCCCGGATACGAATCCGATATTCACCGAACTGAGCAGCCATTCCGCGGGATTGGTGACGGCGGACTAATAGCGCGATGCGGTTTCGAGTGAGGCCAGTGTCAGCTGGCCGACAGATACTGATCTTTCAGCCGCACGTAGTGGCCGGCGCTGTAATACAAAGCCTCGATTTCGGCATCGGAAAGCATCCTGACTTTCTTGCCCGGGTTACCGAGCCACAGTTCGCCCTCGCCGACGACTTTCCCAGGTGCGATCAACGCACCAGCGCCAACGAATCCATGTTTCTTCACCATGGCGCCATCCAGCACGATCGCGCCCATCCCGATCAGCACCGCGTCCTCGATCCGGCAGGCATGGATGATCGCCTTGTGGCCGATGGTGACGTCCTCGCCAATGATGGTCGCGAAGCCACCGAGCTTGGCGTGCGGGCCATCGTGGCTGACATGCACCACGCTGCCGTCCTGAATATTGGTGCGCGCACCGATGCGGATGAAATTGACGTCGCCGCGCACAATGGTGCCTGGCCAGATCGAGACATCGTCGCCCAGCACCACATCGCCGATCACGGCAGCATCCAGGTCCACATAGACGCGTTCGCCGACGCTGGGGGTGTGCTGAAGATAGGGACGCAGATGCATGTTCGAAATCCTGTCACGGAAATTGGAGGCCGTCATGAATATACTCGGCCGTATGGAAAACACCGCCGTCACCAATATCAACGAACTCGCCCCGACCCTGTCCCGCCTGCGCGACAGCTGGCAGGCACGCAAGCCGGACTACGCGCAACGCCGCGATGACCTCAAGCGCCTGCGCGCAGCGTTCAAGGCGCGGCTGGATACGATGGCCAACGCAATCTCGGAAGATTTCGGTGGACGCTCGCGGCACGAGTCGCTGATCGCCGATGGGATGACCGTGCTCGGTGAGATCGACCATCTGCTCAAGCACCTGCGCGGCTGGATGCGGCCCAAGCGGATTGGCGTGGGTATCAAGTTCTGGCCGGCACGGGCGGAATTGCGCGCGCAGCCCGTCGGCGTGGTTGGCGTGATCGCGCCGTGGAACTACCCGGTGAATCTTGCGCTGGTGCCATTGGCGACCGCGATTGCCGCCGGCAACCATGTGTTCCTGAAGCCGTCCGAACACACGCCGCGCAGCGCAGAATTCCTGCGCGAGCTGCTGACCGAGGTATTCCCGCCGTCACGCGTCGCGGTGGCGTTGGGTGGCGCCGAGGTCGCCTCCGCATTTGCCGCATTGCCGCTGGACCATCTGGTGTTCACCGGTTCGACCGCGATCGGTCGCAAGGTCATGGCCGCCGCTGCGCCCAACCTGACCCCGCTGACGCTGGAACTCGGCGGCAAGTCCCCGGCGATTATCTGCGACGACTTTCCGATTGAAAAAGCCGCGGCGCGGTTGGCCACTGGCAAGTGGTTCAACGGTGGCCAGACCTGCATCGCACCGGATTACGTGATGGTCGATGCCGACCGTCGCGCTGCGCTGGTCGAGGCCTTGAAGCGTGAAGTCGCCGCGCGCTACGGCAGCGGCAACGACGCCGACTTCACCCACATCGTCAATGACGGCCAGTACGCACGCCTGCAGGGCTATCTGGACGATGCGCGAGAGCGCGGCGCACAGGTGATTCCGCTGGGCGAGAGCGATCCGGCAACACGTCGCTTCGCCGCCACGCTGGTGCTGGATGCCGATGACGATACCAAGCTCATGCAGGAAGAAATCTTCGGTCCGATCCTGCCGATCCGCGGCTATCGCAACCTCGACGAAGCCATTGCCCACGTCAACGCCAACGACCGGCCACTGGCGCTGTATCCCTTCAGCCACGATCACGCGCAGGTTGAGCGCATCCTCGGCAAGACACTTTCCGGCGGCGTCACCGTCAACGACACCCTGCTGCACTTCGGCATCAATGCGCTGCCATTCGGTGGCATCGGTGCCAGCGGGATGGGTGCGTACCACGGGCGTGCCGGCTTCGACGCGTTCAGCAAGCAGTTGCCGATCGTCTGGCAAACGCGACTTGCAGGCAGCGATCTGCTCAAGCCGCCTTATTCGAAGGTCGACCGCTTCATCAAGCTGCTGCTGCGCTGAGTTTGCACACAGACAAAAGGCCGGCGAGTGCCGGCCTTCTGCATTGGGTCAAGCAACCTGCGACTTGATTACCAGCCCGTGCTTACCCGTCTGTGATTACCAGATGCGCACGCGCTGGTCCGGCGGCAAGTACATCTTGTCGCCCGGCTTGACGTTGAACGCGGCGTACCACGGGTCGAAATTGCGCACCGGTCCATTCGCGCGGAACATCGCCGGCGAATGCGGATCCGACTTGATCTGCGCCACCAGCGCCTGGTCGCGATACTTACCCTTCCAGACTTGGGCGAAGGCCATGAAAAAACGCTGGTCGCCGGTCAACCCGTCGATCACCGGCGCCGGCTTGCCCTTCAGGCTGAGGTGGTAGGCGGTATAGGCCATCGACAGACCACCGAGATCGCCGATGTTCTCGCCCATCGTCAGCGCGCCATTCACGCAGACCTTCTCGACCGGACAGTAGGCGTCGTACTGCGCGCCGAGCGCCTTGACCCGGGTTTCGAAGCGGGCACGGTCTTCATCGGTCCACCAGTTGCGCTGGATGCCTTCCCAGTCCGACTTGCTGCCCTGGTCGTCGAAACCGTGGCCCATTTCATGGCCGATCACCGCACCGATTGCGCCGTAGTTCACTGCCGGATCGGCGTTGATGTCAAAGAACGGCGGTTGCAGGATCGCGGCCGGGAACACGATTTCGTTGAAGCTTGAGTTGTAGTACGCATTGACTGTCTGCGGGGTCATGAACCACTCGTCGCGATCGGTCTTCTTGCCGATGCGCGCGTTCTGGTCATCGAGGTAATACTTGCGCATGGCCAGCACGTTGGCCATCAAGTTGTCCGGGGTAATCTTTACGCTGCTGTAATCCTTCCACTTGCTCGGGTAACCGATCTTCGGGCGGAACGAATCGAGCTTCTTGTAGGCCTCGGTCTTGGTCGCATCGCTCATCCAGTCGATCTTGCCCAGGTTCTCGCGCAGCGCAACGCGCAGGTTGGCAACCAGCTGGTCCATCGCCGCCTTCGCTTCCGGCTTGAAGAACTTGGCGACATAGATCTGGCCGACCGCATCGCCCAGGCCCTGGCCGCCGCCGACCAATCCAATAGCGCGTTTCCAGTCGTCGCGCTGGGCCTTCTGGCCAGACAGCACGGTGCCATTGAACGCGAACGCCGCGTCATCAATTTTCTTGCTCAGCAAGCCGGCGTTGTTGTCGATCGCACTGATGGTCAGGTAGTCGCGCCAGACATTCAGCGGCGTCTTGTTGACGATGGCGATGATCGGGCCAACCGCATTCGGCGTGCTGACGTTGACCTCGGCCGGGATCGGCAGGCCCTGCGCCTTGAGCTGCGCGTTCCAGTCATAGCCCGGATAGAGCTTCGACAGGTCGGCGAACTTGGTCAGGTTGTAAGTCTTGTCGCGGTTGCGCAGCTCGGCGCGATCCCAGGTGGCCTTGGCCAGCTCGGTTTCCAGCGCCATGACGGCCTCGGCGCGGGCCTTGCCGTCGGTCACGCCATCGAAGCCCAGCATCGTCTGCATGTGCTTGATATACGCGGCGCGGATCTCGACGAAACGTGGATCCTGGTTGACGTAATAATCCTTGTCCGGCAGGCCGAAACCGCCGACCCCAATACCGATCAGGTAGCGGTCGGGATTCATGCGGTCCAGGCTGACCCCGGCGCCGATCGGCGCATTGGTGCCGGTCACATCGGATTCGCCGAAGAGCTTGATCAGCGCCGGCATCGACGTGACTGCCGCGATCTTGTCCAGCACCGGCTTGAGCGGCGCGATGCCGGCAGCATTACGCGCATCGCGGTTCATGTAGCTGTTGTAGTAGTCGCGGACCTTCTGCTCATTGCTGCCCGGCTTGAGGTCGGTGCGCTTGGCGATGGCATCGAAGATCTGCCGGGTCTGGGCCTCGGAATCGTCGCGCAGGGCGCGGAACGAACCGAAGCTGGTCTCGTCGTCCTTCAGCTGGTAGCTGTCCAGCCACTGGCCGCTGGCATAGCGGTTGAAATCGTCGCCCGGCTTGACCGACAGGTCGCGCGAGCTGAGGTCGACGCCGAACGTGCCCAGCTTCGGGGTCGCCTTGTTGGTGGTGGCCGCGAAGGCGGTGGCGGTGAGCACGCCGGCCAGTGCCAGCGCAATCAGGGTGCGGTTCATGTCGAATCCTTCTGGATGTGAACTCCTAAGCGTACCCGGCATGCCGGGTAGTGGAAGTGCCAAAGGTCGGGTAGGCCGGCTTGTACACTGCCCTGCCCTGCCGTGCCATGGCCGCCAACCGATGAGACTCGCCAGATGAAGATTGCCAGCTGGAACGTCAATTCCCTCAATGTGCGCCTGCCGCACCTGCAGCAGTGGCTGGCCGATTTCGGCCCCGATGTGGTCGGCCTGCAGGAAACCAAGCTCGAGGATCACAAATTCCCGGAGGACGCGCTGCTGGCCGCCGGCTACCGCAACGTTTTTGTTGGCCAGAAGACCTACAACGGCGTGGCGATCCTGGCCCGGCACACAATCAGCGACGTACAGGCTGGCATCCCCGGCTTCGACGACGTGCAGGCGCGCGCGATTGCCGCGACAGTCAATGGCGTGCGCATCGTCAATCTGTATGTGGTCAACGGCCAGGATATCGGCACCGAGAAATACGCATACAAACTACGCTGGCTCGACGCAGTGCACGGCTGGTTGGCGGACGAACTGCGCTCGCACCCGCAGCTGGTTGTAATGGGCGACTTCAACATCGCTCCCGATGATCGCGACGTCAACGATCCGGCGGTCTGGAACGACGACCATATCCTGACTTCAACCGCCGAGCGCGCGGCGCTCAAGCGCCTGCTCGACCTCGGCCTGCACGACGCGTTCCGCCTGCACAACAACGAGGCCGGCATCTTCAGCTGGTGGGATTACCGGCAGGCCGCGTTCCGCCGCGATCTGGGCCTGCGCATCGACCTGACCCTGGTATCCGATGCGCTCAAGGAACAGACCGTCGATGCCGACATCGACCGCACGCCGCGCAGCTGGGAGCGTCCCAGCGACCACACGCCGGCGTGGGTGCAACTCGCCGCCGATTGAACCTGCACCAACGCAAAGGCCCGGCACATTGGCCGGGCCTTTGCATTCACATCCATGTGGATAAACTTCGCTTGTTGGCTTAGCGCACGCGACCGCGGCGGAACAGGTTGATGACCGCGAGCAAAATGATCGCGCCGATCAGCGCCGAAACATAACCCATGGCGCCGCCACCGCCAATCAGCGGGGCAATCAGCCAGCCGCCCAGGTAGGAACCGACGATGCCGACGACAACATTCAGGATGATGCCCTGCTGCCCGTCGGTCTTCATTACGATGCTGGCGAGCCAGCCGATGATGCCGCCAATAATCAACCAGATGATGAAACCCATGGCCTGCTCCTTCTTTGATGTAACTCCCCTCGCGCCATTGCGTGGAGGTACGGCTGTAGTGTCCAACTGCGGATGTGATGACGGCGTCGGGATTCCCCTGCATGCCGTGCCGAGCTCAGTAAAGTCACGATGAGATGAAGGAAACAACACGCCAGGATTTCACCATCGACGGCATCGCCTGTCGTTGGCAGGCGCAGCTTCCCGACACGTTCGGCAGTGCGCACAATTGGTTATCCGGTATCGCCGGCCATGCACTTGCAGGCCAGTTGCAACGCGATGTCCGCGGTCGTCCAAGGCTGCCGGCAGGAAGTGGCGACATCAGCTGGTCGCATAGCGGCGGTCGCATGTTGCTGGCCCATGTCGCGTCCGGAAGCATCGGCGTCGATGTCGAAATGCCGGCACGGCGCGTGGATGCCCTGCACATCGCACGGCGCTACTTCGCAGACACAGAAATCGCCATGCTCGAAGCACTCGAGGCCGAACCGCGTCATGCAGCATTCCTGCATCTGTGGTGCGCCAAGGAAGCCGTGCTCAAGGCACACGGTCATGGCATCGGGTTCGGGCTGTCGCGGGTGGCGTTCGATGTCACCAACGATGCATTGCGCATGCTCAATTGTGATCCGGCATTGGGCGATGTCGCCGACTGGCGGCTGCATGTGTTCGCGCCGGAACCCGGCTACCTGGCCGTGCTGGCCTTCTACGCCGGCATACTTCGCACATGAACGATGCCGTCGCCGCGCTGCGCCCCGAACTGGAATCCGGCCTGTCCGAATTAAGCCTGGAAGCCACGCTTGCAGAACCGCTACTGGCGTATTTGACCTTGCTGCAACGCTGGAACCAGACCTATAACCTGACCGCGATCCGCGACCCGCACGAAATGCTGGTCAAGCACCTGCTGGATTCGCTGGCGATGCACACGCACCTGGCCGGCATCGACACGCTGGCCGATCTCGGCACCGGCCCCGGCCTGCCCGGCATCCCGCTGGCGATTGCGTTGCCACAACTCCAGGTCACCCTGGTCGAAAGCAACGGCAAGAAGGCGCGTTTCCTGCGCGAGGCCGTGCGCCAGCTGCAACTGAACAACGTCAAGATCGCCGAATCGCGGATCGAGGCATTCGATGCGCCCGACCAGTTCGATGCGATCACCGCGCGCGCACTGGCCAGCTTGCCGCTGATCCTGGAACTCGGCGGCCACCTGTTGACGCACACCGGCCGCCTGCTGGCGATGAAGGGCGTGCTGCCGGTCGATGAGATCGCCGCGCTGCCGGCGGGCTGGCAGCTGCTGGCCACGCATGCGCTGCAGGTACCGGGGCTTGGCGCCGAGCGCCACCTGGTCGAAGTGGGCAAAACGCTACGCTGAGGCATAATCGGCAACCCGGTGTCGCGTCGATCCCGGATCTGCGAAGGAATCACACGCCGCATGGCTCGCATCATCGCCATTGCCAACCAGAAAGGCGGGGTCGGCAAGACCACAACCGCGGTCAATCTGGCCGCCGCGCTGGCGCGCACGCCCAAGCGCGTCCTGTTGATCGACCTGGATCCGCAGGGCAACGCGACCATGGGTAGTGGCATTGAAAAGCGCGAGCTGGAGATGTCGACCACGAATGTCTTGTTGGGCGAAGCCGACGCGCGCAGCACGATTGTTCGCAGCGAAGATGGCTTCGACCTGCTGCCGTGCAACATTGACCTGACGGCTGCCGAGATCCAGTTGATGGATCTGCCTAACCGCGAACAACGGCTCAAGCAGGCACTGGAGCCGGTGCGCGGCAATTACGATTTCATTCTGATCGATTGCCCGCCTTCACTGTCACTGCTGACCTTGAATGCATTGACCGTCGCTGATTCGGTGCTGGTGCCGATGCAATGTGAATACTACGCACTGGAAGGCCTGAGCTCATTGCTGAGCACGATTGATGCATTGAAGCGCCGGCTCAACCCGAAACTCGAGATTGAAGGCGTGCTGCGTACCATGTTCGACGTGCGCAACAACCTGGCCAATGCGGTGTCGGCCGAACTCACCAACCATTTCGGCGAACTCGTATTCCGTACGATTGTTCCGCGCAACGTGCGCCTGGCCGAAGCGCCCAGCCACGGCCAGAGCATCCTCGGCTACGACAAGGCCAGTCGCGGCGGCGTGGCGTATCTTGGCTTGGCCGGCGAAGTGTTGCGCCGGCAGCGCGAACGCGAATTGGCACAGAAGAACGAACTCGCCAAAACAAGGGAGAACGCCGCATGACAGGCGCCAAGGACGCGCCCAAAAGCGCACCAAAGAGTGCAGCCAAGAAGCGTGGCCTCGGTCGCGGACTGGAAGCATTGCTAGGCCCCAAGGCTGCGGACGTGCAGCCATTGCAGGCATTGCCGGGCGACCAGCTGCGCACCTTGCCGGTCGACGCGATGGTGCCGGGCAAGTTCCAGCCGCGACGTTCGATGGACGAGGCGAAGTTGGAAGAACTCGCCGCATCGATCCGCGCGCAGGGCGTGATCCAGCCAATCGTCGTTCGCGAGCAAACCGACGCCGATGGCCGTGGTGGCCGCACCTACGAGATCATTGCCGGCGAACGCCGCTGGCGTGCGTCGCAACGCGCCGGCCTGAAGGAAATCCCGGCCGTGGTGCGCGTGGTCGACGACCGCACCGTGGTGGCGATGGCGCTGATCGAGAACATCCAGCGCGAAGACCTCAATCCGCTCGAGGAAGCGCAGGCGCTGCAGCGGCTGATCGACGAATTCGACCTCACCCATGCCGCGGCCGCCGAGGCCGTCGGCCGTTCGCGTGCAGCGGTATCCAACCTGCTGCGCCTGCTGGAACTGCCGGCCGATATCCGCGTAATGGTGCAGACCGGCGCACTGGAAATGGGCCATGCGCGCGCGCTGCTGCCACTCGCGGCGCCGATGGCGATCTCACTGGCCAAGCAGGCCGCCGAACAGGGATGGTCAGTGCGCGAAGTCGAACATCGCGTGCAACAACTCGCCAGCGGCAAGGCGCCCACGCCGCGCGTCACCGGCAAGGCCAAAGCCAAGCCGCAGGCCGATATCGTTGCGCTCGAGCGCGAACTGTCGGAAACCCTGGGCAGCCGCGTCGACGTGGTCAATGGTCGTGGCAACAAAGGCCGACTGGTCATTCATTACGCCAATCTTGAAACTCTCGACGGCGTGCTGGAACGCCTGCGCAACAAGTCGTGAGCGCAGACCTCGTAAGCGCTGATCGCATGGGCGGACGAATGAGTGATATCCCGCAGCTGTCGGTCGTAGTGCCAGTGCACAACGAGGAAGACAACGTCGCGCCGCTGGTGGGCGAAATCGTTGCCGCATTGCGCGGACACGCATTGCTGAAAGGTGAGGCTTTCGAAATCGTCTACGTCGACGACACCTCGCGCGATGCCACCCTGCAACGCCTGCAGGCATTGCAAGCGACGACGCCCGAGTTGCGCGTCATCCGTCATCTGACCAACGCAGGCCAGAGCACCGCGATACGCAACGGGGTCAAGGCCGCGCGCGGCGCGTGGATCGCGACCCTCGACGGCGACGGCCAGAACGATCCGGCCGATATCCCCAAGCTGCTGGCGCAGCGCGATGCGGCAACAGCCGAGGTCAAGCTGTTCGCCGGCTGGCGGGTCAAGCGCCAGGATTCCGGCAGCAAGCGCTGGGCATCGAAGTTGGCCAATGCGATCCGCTCGCGCATGTTGCGCGACGACACTCCCGACACCGGATGCGGGACCAAATTGTTCGAGCGCGAGGCTTTCCTCGACCTGCCCTACTTCGACCACATGCACCGCTACCTGCCGGCGCTGATGCAGCGCGCCGGCTGGAAGACCATCAGCGTGCCGGTCAACCACCGCCATCGCACCGCCGGCGTGTCCAAGTACAACAACCTCAACCGCGCGCTGGTCGGTATCCGCGACCTGCGCGGGATGGCGTGGCTGATCCTGCGCAGTCGGTGCACCGCGGTGGAAGAACTGGAACGATTGAAACCATGATCCTGGCGCCCGCCACCGACGTGATGAATTCGCCGATCGCGTGGCTGGCGTGGACCGGCATCTACATGAGTCCGTGGAAGCTGATCGGGCTGGTCGGCGCGCTGATGTTCGGCGGCCGCTGGCTACTGCAGTTCATCGCCAGCAAACGCCATGGCAAGCCAGTGATTCCGCGTGCGTTCTGGTACATGAGTATTGTCGGCAGCCTGATGACGCTGAGCTATTTCGTGTTCGGCAAGAACGACTCGGTCGGCATACTGCAAAACCTGTTCCCCAGCTTCACCGCCTGCTACAGCCTGTACCTGGACATCAAGCATCGCGGCTGGCACCGCGACCGCGCCGGGCACTGACTGCGCACGCACTGACAGCTGCGACGCCGATGCTACGATCCGGCGACTTCGCTCCCGGATCCAAGTCCATGAAATCCCTGCTGCTTGCGCTCGCCATGTTGCTGCCGACGGTTTCGGTGGCGACGACTGTCGCCACGGCGGACCAACCGGAACCGGCAGTCGTCGAAAACGCCACCGACCAGGCCTTCAAGGCAATCTACGAAGCCGAATGGCAATGGCGCATCGCGCAGGCACCATCGTGGGACGAGGACAGCGACAATAGCGGGCGGCCACCTTCGGATCACCTGGCGGACGTCAGCCCGGAGGCGCAGGCCAAGCGCCTGGTGTATCTGGATGACGTGCTGAAAAAGCTCGACGGCATCAATGCTTTGAGCCTGTCGCCGACCAACCAGGTCAACTTCGCGGTGTATCACCCGCAGATCGAACACATGGCCGCGGAGATTCGCTTCCACGACTATGAAATGCCATTCAACTCCGACAGTTCGTTCTGGTCGGACCTGGGCTTCATGGCGCGCTCGCCGATGCGTGATGCCGCCGCGTATCGCGCCTATGCCGCGCGCCTGCGCGATGTGCCGCGTTACTTCGGCCAGCAGATCGTCAACATGCGTGCCGGGTTGGCACGCGGATTCAGCGTGCCGCGCGCGGTGCTGGATGGAAGGGACGTGTCGATTGCCGGCGTCGCCCAGCTCAAGGATCCGGAAGCGTCCAGTTTCTTCGATCCCTACCGGAAAATGCCGACCAGCATTCCGGTCGCCGAACAGACTGCGCTTCGCGCCGAAGGCCGCGCTGCAATTGCCGATGCGCTGATGCCCGCGTTCGCCAACCTGCTGACCTTCTTCCGCAACGAGTACGTGCCGCATGCGCGCACCACGCTGGCCGCTGAGGCAATGCCGAATGGACCGGTCTGGTACCGCGAACAGATCCGCAAATACACCACGCTGGACCTGTCGCCGGATGAGATCCACGCGATTGGCCTGACCGAAGTCGCCTCGATCCGCGCCGACATGGACGCGATCATCAAGCAGGTCGGCTTCAAGGGCAGCTTTGGCGAATTCCTCACCTTCCTGCGCATCGATCCGCAGTTCTACGCCAAGACACCGCAGGAATTGCTGGATCGCGCCGCATGGATTTCCAAGCGGGTCGATGGCGAGGTCGGCAAGTTGATCGGCACCCTGCCGCGCGGGCGCTTCACGATTGTCGAAGTGCCGCCGGACATCGCGCCGTTCTGGACTGCGGGCCGCGGCGGCGCCGATACCTATTGGCTCAATACCTTTGATCTGCCCTCACGCCCGCTGTACAACCTGCCAGCGCTGACCCTGCACGAGTCTTCACCCGGCCATTCGCTGCAGGGTTCACTGGTCCGCGAACAGGGCGAAGTGCCTGATTTCCGCAAGGAGTACATCAGCGCCTATGGCGAGGGCTGGGGCCTGTATTCGGAATGGCTGGGCAAGGAAATGGGGATCTACCAGACCCCGTACGAGGAATTCGGCCGGCTGACCTATGCGATGTGGCGTGCGTGCCGGCTGGTCATCGACACCGGCATGCATCACAAGGGCTGGAGCCGGGCGCAAGCGATCACCTACCTGCGCGACAACACCGCGCTGTCCGAGCATGAAGTCGTAACCGAGGTCGACCGCTACATCTCCTGGCCGGCGCAGGCACTGAGCTACAAACTGGGCGAGCTGACGATTGTCCGGCTGCGGCATGAGGCCGAGGCCGCATTGGGACCGAAGTTCGACGTGCGCGCCTTCCACGATGCGGTGCTGGCGCAGGGCTCGGTGCCGCTGCCGGTGCTGGAGACCCAGATCCGGGCGTATATCGCCAAAGCCAGGGCTGAAGTCGTGCCCTGAGCTCCTAAAATGGGGTCAGAGTGGAGTTTCCTGACCAAGGATGTCGCTAAAACCTATTAGCGCCGGCAGGAAATCCACTCTGACCCCATTTCCCGGTGGCGGGATTGGCGGGTATTTGCGCAGCGGCATTTCGAGCCGCGTAGCGAATACTCGCAAGTCTCGCTACCCGCGAGAGCCCATGGCCGCCCAAGTGCTTGCCTGCAATGGCATTTCCCCGCATAATGCGCGGCTCGCTGCGTCCGGTTGGCCCGATTCCCTGTGGATCGACGCCGTCACCGGGCAGGTCCAGGAAGCGCGATTCCGACCTGTCATTGGCCGCGAGACCCTGATTCCGTATCGCGCATGCGCGCCAACCGGTCACCGGATGGCGATGCATCGAAGCCGACGTCGTGCTGGCTAAGCACGTCATCAATCATCATCGAGGTGCGTAATGTCCCGCGTATGCCAAGTGTCCGGCAAGCGCGTGCAGACTGGTAACAACGTCTCGCACGCCAACAACAGAACCCGTCGTCGTTTCCTGCCCAACCTGCACGAGCGCCGCTTCTGGGTCGCCAGCGAAAATCGCTGGGTCAAGCTGAAGGTTTCCGCGCACGCATTGCGCACCATCGACAAGAACGGAATTGATTCGGTTCTGGCCGAACTCCGCTTCCGCGGCGAAAAGGTCTGAGGAGGACGACATGGCAAGCAAACGCGACAAGATTCGTCTGATTTCCTCGGCCGGTACCGGTCATTTCTACACCACCGACAAGAACAAGAAGAACACGCCAGCCAAGATGGAGGTCAGCAAGTACGACCCCGTCGTGCGCAAGCATGTGATGTACAAGGAAGGCAAGATCAAGTAAGCCTCCTTGTTGTCGGATGGATGAAGAAACCCGCCTCTCGGCGGGTTTCTTTTTTGCAGCACACCTATCCAAACTCGCACGCTTGCGGCGGACATGGTGCAATCGGGCATGGCTTTTGAATTGCAGACCGCCACCTGGATACTGATCGCTGACTGGACGATTCGTATCGCCGCGCTGTTCTGGATCCCGGTACGCAGCCCGCCCGCGGCGGCGCGCAGCTGGCTGTTGCTGGTGGGCTTCGTGCCCCTGCTTGGCCTGCCGCTGTACCTCGCGTTTGGACAACCATGGGTGTCCAAACAGCGACGCGAACGCCAGGCCAATGCCTCGCGCGTGATCGCCGAGCGCCAGCAACCGCTGGTCAAGCTGCGCTGGGTGCCGCATGACGATGCCATCGCCGACGACATCGCACGCCTTGGCGAGCGCATCGGGGATTTCATGCCGATGCCGGGCAATGCGGTGGCTCTGCTGGACGACTATGACGCCTCGCTCAAGTCATTGTTGGACGACATCGCCAGCGCGCGCTCCGAAGTGCACCTGCTGTACTACTTGATGTTCGACGATGCGATCGGCCATGCCGTCGCCGATGCACTACGCGCCGCCGCCGGACGCGGCGTGCATTGCCGGGTGCTGCTCGACGATGTCGGCGCGAAACGCGGCCTGCGTGCGTTCGCCAAGCCATTGCGCGCGGCTGGCGTGGAAGTCCAGGCGATGCTGGCCGGCGGCCTGGCCTGGCGACGCAGTGCGCGGATGGACCTGCGCAACCATCGCAAGCTCGCGGTAATCGACCGCCGCATCGGCTACACCGGCTCGCAGAACCTGGCAGAGGCGACGTTCGTGCCGGGCCATCCCAACCGCGAGGTCGTCATCCGCGTGCAGGGTCCGGTGGTGGCGCAGCTGGGCGCACTGTTCGCCAGCGACTGGTACATCGAAACCGGCATCACGCTGGCGATGCCGGAACATCCCCCGGAGATCGCCGGCGGTACGCCTGCACAATTGCTGCCGAGCGGCCCGGCGTATCCGTTCGCCAACGCGCGCAACATGGTCATTGCACTTGCCCAGCGCGCGCGCAAGCGGCTGGTACTGGCCACGCCCTATTTCGTGCCTGATGACGCCACCCTAGATGCGCTGGAAATCGCCGCGCTGTCCGGGATCGAGGTCCAGCTGATCCTCTCCAAAAGCAATAACCAGCACCTGACTGCGTGGGCGCAGGATTCCTATATCGACACCCTGCTTGCCGCCGGCGTGCGCATCGCGCTGTACCGTCCGCATTTCCTGCACGCAAAGCACTTGACTGTGGATGACGAGATCGCCCTGGTCGGTTCGATCAACCTCGACATCCGCTCCTTCGCACTCAATGCAGAACTAGGCCTGCTCTGCTACGACCACGAAGTTGTGGCGCAGCTGCGCAGGATCGAAGCGGACTACCTGGCCGATGCCGACATCATCGATATCGATCAGTGGCGCAAGCGGCCCGCGTGGGAACGCAGCCTGGCCGGCATCGCGCGGCTGGCGGACTCGTTCCTGTAGTGGAACGGCGCAAGGCCCGACCTGCCATTCCTCCAGGGCTTGGCTGAAGAGCTAAAAAAGAACCCCGGCACGAGGCCGGGGTCCGAAGTTGTATTACTTTTCAGCGGTAAGTCAGGGCGAAGTTGCCCCCGTCAAGGTAACGCCAGAGAACGACTGGTAGGCGCGGACGTTCATGTAGTACGTGCCAGCGCTCGTCACGGTGCAGCTCTCGCTGTTGCCGGACTTGTACGGACGGCAGTCGTAGCTGCTTGTCGTAGGGGCACTGCCCTTTTTCACATACAGGTCCGCATCACCGGTGCCGCCGGAGATGCTGATGACGCCGGTCTGGCCCGAGGCCACGGTCAGGGTATACGTCGCGGACGTATTGCCCCTGGACACTGTCGGCAGCAACACACTGCTGCTCCCGCCGCCGCCGCCGCCGCCCGCCGTGTAGTCACCGATCAGGCTTGCGCCCGTGAAGCTGGAATACGCCTTCAAGCGAACGTAGTAGGTACCCGTGGATGGAGATGCGAATGAGCAGCTTTCCGAATTTCCGGACTTGTACGGACGGCAATCGTAGGAAGTGTCGGTCGGTGTGCTGCCGAACTTGACGTACATGTCGGCATCGCCGGTACCACCGGACATGGTGAAGCTCAGAGCGGTGGCACCGGATGGCACCACCATGGTGTAGACCACATCGTTGCCGGTGCTCTGGCTGATGCCGCTCACCGCCGTGCCCTTGGTCAACGCACCACCGGTGCCACCGCCACCGCCACCGCCACAACTGCTGGTGCTGACACCGACGCTGGTGAATGCAGCTGCCACAGCCGATGTACTCAGTCCAAGGTCCGTAGCCGCCGTGATCACGCCGCAGGCACCGCTGGCGTAGGTGCTGCTCGAGGTCCAGTACTCGGCGTTGGCACGCGCCATGACCTTGAACGCCGTCGGGACACCCCAGCCGGAGGTCTTGGCCAATTTACAAAACATCTTGTTGTACACGCCCGAGGAGTAGTGCGGATCCATGCCGCTGGTGTAGTTGGAGGCATTGTCGATCGAACTGCCGTCCTGGGTCGGATTGCACATGTAGCGCAGCGCGCCATTGCCCTTGAAAATTTCCTGGCCAACCAGGTAGTCGTTGCTACCCTTCAGGTAGTACTCGGTCGCCTCGCCACCCATGTCCGAGAACGCCTCATTCATGCCACCGGACTGGCCGGAATAGGTCAGGTTGGAATGCTGCTCGGTGAAGCCGTGCGAGACCTCATGACCGGCCACGTCGGAGCTGACCAGCGGGTAGAACGTGTTCTTGCCGTCGCCGAAGCTCATGTTGGAGCCGTTCCAGAATGCGTTCTCGTACTGCGAGCTGTAGTGCACACGCATGATCAGCTGGAACGACAACGCGTTGTAGCCGGTGTAGGCCGGGTACATGTCGGTGATCACGCCGCCGAAATAGAACGCATCATTGATCGGCGAATAGCCGCCATTGATGGTCTTGTAGGTGTTGCGCGGGCAGGTGTATGTAAATGCGGTCGTGCTGCTGCCGGTTGAACCATTGAGGTTCACGGCACGCACATTGCTGTTGTTCATGGTGCAGGTGTTGCCGCTCTGCCCCACGTTCATGTAACCGAAGTCCGTGCCGAATTCGTACTGACCCGTCTTCTGGTTACCACCGGGACCGGTGCCATTGGCGGTCGTCAGCGCTTCCCACTGCTTCAGCACGCGACCGTTCTGGGCATCGACCAGCACGGTTGGGCGGGTCGGGCTACCACCAGCAACCGCATCGGCAAAGAAGGACACCGCATAGGCTAGGTGGCCACGGCCGGCATCGTCGATGAAGATCACCAGGTTGGAGGACTCGTTTTCGGTGAGCATGCCCGACAGGCGCTTGCCAAGACCGGCACGCTTGCCGGCAAGCAGGCCCTGGGCTTTGCTCAGGCTCGGCTTGACCGAAGTGATGTCCTGCTCCAGGCCACTGGCCATGTTGCCGAACAGCTTGCGCACGTTGCCGGCGGCGTCCTCGCTGACCACGATGCCTTCACCGAACACCGGGATACCTCGGAAAGTCTGGTCATAGCGATAATTACGCACGCCATGGCTTGCATGGTTGCGCTTCATCAGCAGACGCGAGTTTGCGTCCGTGCCGATGAACTGTTCATGGCGGGTATGCCTCATCGCGGCAATCCCATGGGTGGCGGCCACGGACTGATACTGCTGCTTGAGATGGGAAAGGTTCGTGCCATGCAGGTCGACGCGGTTTGCGGCGGCGGCGCCGCCGGCAAAGGCCACGCTCGCCAGGGCAAGTGCGGTGATTCGTATTGATCGATTCACGTGTTTCCTCCAACTGATTGGGTTGTGCCGCGGGGGCGGCGTGGGTCGTGCATTCACAGTGAAATCCAGCGCTTGGCGGCAGTCCCTGCCTCGTCCGTCTGAGCCTCCCCGGTTGCCGCGCCCTTCAGGAAAGAGATCGCGGCGCTCGTGGCCGATCGGCGGAAGCGCACTCCACGTGTAGGTGACAACTTGGCGACAGGGCTTCATGGCGGCATCAATTCCTCATCAATTGCGCATCAATTGGTGCTTTCAGGCCCTCAGACAGCACCGACACGGCACCACACGCAGGCGTACTGCATGCCGGTGACGGCTTACTGAATGCGGGTCGGTGGCGTTTCCCGGTTAGGATGCGGCGTCGGGTCGTACCCATGCACGAGCCCCAATGACGGAATCCAGATACCCGCCCTGGCCGGCGGCAACACAACGCCTGCGCATCGCCGAGCTGCAGATCGACCTGCGGTATCGGTTGCTTTTGGGTGACGGTGAGCCGCAAGTCGAGTTGCCGCAGCGGGTGTTCGACCTGCTGGTGCTGTTCCTGGCCGAACCTCATGTGTTGCATTCGCGTGCCGAACTGTTCGAACGCGTGTGGCAGGACGTCGTGGTCGAAGACGCCAACCTTTCGCAGACCGTCTGGTTGTTGCGCAAGGCGCTGGGACCGGATCGCAAGTCCTGGGTGCGCACCGTGGCCAAGGGCGGTTTTGTGTTCGAACCGCCGTCCGCGCCCGAGGTCCTTGATGAGACGGCCACGGTGCCAACCGAAGACCTACCCGCAACCGAAACGATAGCGACGACGTCATGCCCTCCGGCCACGGATAGTCTCGGCCAGATACCGGCCACTGCTGTTCGCCGACGACCTGTGCGCTGGTTGGCAGGCGCTTTGCTTGTCCTCGTCGTGGCCCTGGGAGTCGGTTCCTGGCTGCGCACGCACCAAACAGCCAGTCCGGAAACAGCACCTGTCAGGAAAGCGATTGCGGTGGCACTGGTCGATGTCAGGGATCCGGCCGCAGGCGGTGACGCACGCTGGCCGGGGCGGTTGCTGCACGCCTGGCTGGAATGGAAGCTGATGTCGTTGCCCGAGGTTGTGCTGCTGTCCGAGGCCGACCTGTCCAGCAAATTGATCGACGCATCTCCCGACATCGTGCTGATCAGTTCGGGCCAGTTGCCCGGACATCCGGACCAGGCCTATGTCCGTGCCCGCATCAGCGGCGGCGCCGACCAGTTGCAACTGTCCGGCCCACAAGCGCAGGTCCCGCAGATGGTCGACCAGCTCTCGGTGCAGCTCGTGCAGCGGCTGCTACCCGGACGCGCAGCCACGCAATGGCCGGAGTTGGCGCTGGATCCACAGGCCGCGCGCCGGTTCGTCGACGCATACGACGCACATCAGCGCCGCGACTGGGTCGCGTCCGTGCAGGCAGGCAAGGAGGTCGTGGCCCGCGCACCCGGTTTCGGCCTGGCCAGGCTGCAGATGGCGCAGGCGCTTTCCAAGCTCGGGCAGGCCGCACCCGCGCAGGCGCAGGTATCGATGGCGCGCAAGAACCTGAATCCGCTGCCGCCCGAGACCTCAGCCGTGCTTGCGGCATGGCAACTGGGACTGGACCCGCAACGGCCTGCCGATGCTGCCCGGGCCTATGCCCGGCTTGCGCAAAGGTATCCGCACAAGACCGAATTCGCGTTGCAGCAGGCCAACTTCCTCGCCAGGAGCGGCGAGCTTGAACAGGCACGCACCATCCTCACGCGCCCGGACTGGGAACAGCAGCCGATTGCAATGCGGATAGACCAGTTGCTGGCACTGGCGGATGTCGATGGCAACCTGGGCAATCGGCAGCGCGCACGCAATAGTGCGCAAGACGCCTACAACCTGGCCGAGGCTGCCGGCGACGGTTGGTCGCTGGAACGTGGCAACGCGCTGCTGGTGCTGGCGCAGATCGACGCGATGCAGCATCAGGACAAGGCCGACTTCACGCTTTATGAGCGCGCCGCCGAGGCCTTTGCATCCGGCGGCGACGAGTTCGATGCACTGCTCGCACGCGTACTCGGGGAGACGGCCCACCCCACCACTAATTCACGCGCCCACATGGACCAGCTGCTGGCAGAGGCCCGGGCGGGCGGGTATCGCAACCTTGAAATCGGACTGCTATTACGCGTTGGCATGCAGCAATTCGCTGCCGGCCACCATGCTGCCTATCGCGAACGGCTGCAGCAGGCGCTTGCGATCGCCATCGATTCGGGCAATACACTCAAGCAGGAAATCGTCGATCTGCACCTGCTCAACGACGACCTGCTGCGCGCGGATCTTGCAGGTGCCGCCCGCCGGATCACTCGCCTGCACAACTCGCACCTGCAGGGTACGAGCCTGGCCATGGTCGACCAGTACGAGGCCAGCGTCGACCAGATCCGTGGACGTTACGCGCATGCACTGGCAGTGATCGATCGCAGCCAGCGCGCCGCCGTCGAACGCGGGAGGCCCTTGCCTCCGTATGCACTCGCGGAGTTCGACTGCCAACGCGGCGAACTGTTGTTGCAGCAAGGCCGACTCGCGCAGGCGCGCGCCGCCTGGACCCAATGCGCTGACGCACAACAGGCCGACAACCAATGGCAGATGATTGTCGGACGTGCCAACAGCGATCTGGTTGCCGGTGACCGCGCCTCCGCGTTAAAGCCGTTGCAGGTATCCCTTGCACAGTTACGGCAGACGCCCGATGGCCCTGACCGCTGGATCATGTCGATCAACTTGGCGCCGCTGCTGGCGCGTGCCGGCGACCTGCACGCCGCCGCCAGTCTGTACCCGCCTGTCGTGCAAGGCGCCAATGCCGCCGGATACGATCTGCTGCTTGCGCTGGCCAAGACCGGCATGGCCGAAGTGGCGGCTGCGCGCGGACAGTGGGCAGCGAGCACCACGTTCGCCGCCGACGCACGCAAGCTGATACCGGCGGACGCCTGGATCCCGGACTATCGGTTGCGCGAAGTCGAAATGGTCGATGCGATGGCCCGTGGCGATCGCGTGGAAGCCAGCAATGTTCTCGAGCAACTGGATGCCATGGCACACCGGCTTGGCGACGTCCAGGTGCAAATGGAAGCCCACAGCCTGATGTCCGCAAATGCCGTCTTTGGCGACTGCACCCCCGCCGCCCGCTCGGCACTGGCCGCGCGCACCGGCTTGCGTGGCGCGAACCTGGCCTGGCTGACCGCATCGCTGCCGATCATGGCGAAGGCGCCACTCATGGCCGCCTCCGATCCCGCAACGCGCGATCTGTAAACCGGGTTTTGAGAGATCAGGCCTCGCGCCGTTCGCGTACCAGCAACTCGACCACCGAAGGATCCGCCAGCGTGCTGGTGTCGCCCAACTGATCCGGTGCGTTCTCGGCGATCTTGCGCAGGATGCGGCGCATGATCTTGCCGCTGCGCGTCTTCGGAAGTCCCGGCGCCCACTGGATGTGGTCGGGTGTCGCGGTCGGGCCAATCTCGTGCCGCACCTGCTGCACCAGCGCCTTGCGCAGGTCCTCGGTCGCTTCCACGCCTTGTTTCAAAGTGACGTAGGCATAGATGCCCTGGCCCTTGATGTCGTGCGGGAACCCAACCACCGCCGCTTCGGCCACATCCAGGTGGGAGACCAGCGCGCTTTCCACTTCAGCAGTGCCGATCCGATGGCCGCTTACGTTGATCACGTCGTCCACGCGGCCGGTGATCCAGTAATAACCATCGGTATCGCGTCGGCAACCGTCGCCAGTGAAATAGCTACCGGGGTATGTCTTGAAATAGGTGTCGATGAAACGTTGATGGTCGCCGTACATGCTGCGCATCTGCCCGGGCCATGAGTCGAGCAACACCAGGTTGCCTTCAGCTTCGCCTTCCAGGTGCTTGCCTTCGGCATCGACGATGGCCGGTTGCACGCCGAAGAATGGCAGCGTGGCCGAGCCGGGTTTGGTGTCAATCGCGCCCGGCAACGGTGAAATCAGGATGCCGCCAGTTTCGGTTTGCCACCAGGTATCAACGATCGGGCAACGACTGTCACCGACGATTTCGTGATACCAGCGCCAGGCTTCCGGATTGATCGGTTCGCCCACGCTGCCCAGCACGCGCAGTGATGCTCGCGATGTCGCTTTGACTGGCCCGTCGCCTTCTCGCATCAGTGAGCGGATCGCGGTCGGCGCCGTGTAGAACAGGCTGACCTGGTGCTTGTCGATCACCTGCCAGAAGCGCGAGGCATCCGGATAATTCGGCACACCTTCGAAAATGACTTCGGTCGTACCATTGGCCAGCGGGCCATACACGATGTAACTGTGGCCGGTGACCCAGCCGACATCGGCGGTGCACCAGAACACATCGTCGTCGCGCAGGTCGAACACGGCCTCATGGGTGTAGGCCGCCCACAGTAAATAGCCTCCGGTGGTGTGCAGTACGCCCTTCGGCTTGCCGGTGCTGCCCGACGTGTAAAGGATGAACAGCGGATCCTCCGCGTTCATGCGTTCGGGTTCGCACGTGGCCGGCTGTGCATCGACCACCGCGTCATACCAGCGGTCACGCGGCATCTGCATGTCCACCGCGGCGCCGGTATGGCGCACCACCAGCACCGTTTCCACGGAATTGGTGCCGGGCATCGCCAGCGCGGCATCGACATTGACCTTCAATGGCACATGCTTGCCGCCGCGCAGGCCTTCATCGGCGGTGATGATGAGCTTGCTGGTGCAATCGGCGATGCGGTCGGCGATCGAGTGCGGCGCGAATCCACCGAACACCACCATGTGCACCGCGCCGATCCGCGCGCAGGCCAGCATCGCCACCACCGCTTCGGGAATCATCGGCAGATAGATGGTGACGCGGTCGCCCTTGGCCACGCCGAGGTTGCGCAATGCGTTGGCCAGTTTGCAGACCCGCGCGTGCAACTCGCGATAGCTGATGCGCTGAACCTTTCCATCCGGTGAATCCGGCTCGAAGATCAATGCGATCTTGTCGCCACGCGTGTCCAGATGCCGGTCCAGGCAATTGACGCTCGCGTTCAGCTGCCCATCGGCAAACCAGCGGATGCGGAAATCGTGCGCGTCGAAGCTGACATCCTTGATTTGCGTCGGCACCCGCATCCAGTCCAGGCGCTTGGCGGCATCAGCCCAGAACGCTGCAGGATCTTGCAGCGAATGCGCATGCATCCGCTGGTAATCGTCTCGACAGATGCGTGCATTGGCGGCGAAATCCGCAGGTACCGGATACAACTCGGCGGTCATGGCGATGCGCTCCTTCGACGATGACCCGAGTGTAGACCCCTGACTTCCTGGAGATATTCCGTGCACTGAAAGTGCCCAAAGTCCGGCATGTCTGGTTGGCGCCGTGGATTGCGTTGACTCAGTGAACCGATGCGCTCTAGAACCCGCGTCTTCGATGGAGATTTCCATGCGTCATCTAGTTTTCAAGACCAGCCTCGCTATCTTGCTGCTTCAGCTGCCGTACCCGCACGCTGCGCAAGCAGCGCAGCGCACCGTGGTTCACAGCCAAGCCGAGCTGCCCCAGCACAGCTACAGGCTCAGCACACCGACCGCTTCCGAACTGCTGGACGGCGGCCCGGCGCTAGACGCCCTCGCCGCACAGCTGCGTACGGATACCGAGGCCACGCTGCGCGACTACGACATTCCCGACAAACGCACCTTGCGCTTGCTCTACTCCAAGTTGAGTTCGCTGGCCCTGCTGCGCGGCGATGTGCCCGCAGTGAGTCACTACAGCCAGAAAATCAGGGCGTTGTCGGACAATCCCGCGTCGCGCGTTCTCGTCGGTATCGAGGCGGAAGCCGCTGCGGCAACTTTGGCTGCCGGCACCGATACGACACGCGCGCACGAGCTTTATCGTGAACACTTGAGCAAGGCAATCCACGAACTCCCTTGGGACGTGGTGGGCGAAGAGTTGCTTCGACGCAAAGCGGGTCACCTGATGCCTGGCGCGAAGGTACAAACCATCGGCATGGTGCAATCCACCCTGGATCCACTTGTGGCGCGCGGCGAGCCAATCAGCCAGGACATGCTCGCGAGTTTGCTGAGTGCACGCTTGTCCGTATCGCTGCTTGCGCAGTTCAAACCGGACAATGTCTCGGTCTATCGCGCTTACATCCAGGCACATGAAAAGAGCAAGCCCGATATCTGGCCAGCAAGGATGCAGGCGCTGGAACCACCAGACACGCTGACGCCAGTCGTCGTGGCCGTGTGGGACGAAGGCGTGGACACCGCGCTATTCCCCGAACGCCTTTGGAGCAATCCTGGCGAACTTCTAGATGGCCGGGACGATGACGGCAACGGTTACATCGATGATATTCATGGCATTGGCTTCGATGAGAACGGCGCACCCGCCACCGAGCCGCTGGTGCCATTCGACCAGCACTACCCTGGCCGAGAGGACGAGTTGCGCGCGATCACCGTCGGCCAGGGAGATGCCGGAGCCGATCGCGATACTCCCGCCGCGGACGCGTTCCGCAAACGCATGGACGCCCTGTTGATCGAAGAGGTGGCGCCACTACGCGAAGCGGCGAACTTCTACTCGTTTTTCTCACACGGCACCAGGGTTGCAGCGATCGTGATGCAAGGCAATCCGGCTGCACGAATGATGGTGATTCGCGATGAATCAGCTTGGTACCGTACCCCGCCACCTGCGTATACGCCGCAGGTCGCCCGCCTCGAAGCGATTCGGGTGGGACGTATTGTCACTTACCTGAAGGCGCACGGAGCACGCGTCGTCAACATGAGTTTTGGCGCCTCGCTCGAGGAGATCGAAGCTACATTGGCGGCTAACGGCGTCGGTGAAACATCCGAGAAGCGCAAGGCCCTCGCGCTGGAGGCATTCAGCATCTATGCCGATGCATTCCGCACCGCAATGGCCAGCGCGCCGGGCATCCTGTTCTTGCCAGCCGCAGGCAACAGCAACAGCGATATTCGCTTCGCCCTCGACGCCCCGTCGGATATCGACTTGCCGAACGTGCTGACAGTCGGTGCAGTCGACCAGGCAGGGGATGCGTGGAAATCTTCAAGTCATGGGGAACGGGTACGTATCTATGCGCCTGGCGTTGAGGTTGAAAGCACGCTGCCCGGCGGCAGCCGTGATCGGGTTTCCGGAACTTCGATCGCTGCTCCTGCGGTCACCAACCTGGCCGCAAAACTCCTCGCGATCAATCCATCGCTGACACCGGAACAGCTGGTAGCACTGATTCTGGAAGGTGCATCGACATCTGACGAGGGCAAGTACCGCTTGCTCAATCCGAGGCACTCGATCGCATTACTCAGGGCACGCGGGGCCACCGTACCGCAGGCCAACCGGCAAACCTCTACTGCACGGTAAGCGAGAAAACTTCACTGGGCACTCGGGCGGATGTGCGGCGGGAAGCGCAGCGCCCTGACTTCCTGCACATGTTCCTACGCAGGATCGGCCCACTATCGCGGGGTCTCTCATGCTCGAGGATCCCTCATGACTTCCATATCACTTCGCCGCGGCGCACTCGCGCTTGCGGTCCTGCTGGCCTTGTCGGGTTGCGATCGTAAGGTCGCGAACGCGGATTCGACAGGGCAAGCGGCGCCTGCGCAAGCTGAAGCACCGGCAGTAGCCCTGACCAGCGGCGTCGACCTGGCCGGCATCGACAAGGCAGTGCAGCCGGGCGACGACTTCAACGAATACGCGAACGGCGAGTGGCTCAAGACCGCGGAAATTCCTGCGGACCGTTCCAGCACCGGCGTGTTCCTGAAGGTGTTCGAGCTGTCCGAGCAACGCAACAAGGACTTGATCCAGTCGATCGTCGCGTCCAAGCCAGCTGCGGAAACCGACGCAGCCCGCATCGCCGATTACTACACCGCCTTCATGGACGCTGCGACGATCGAGAAACGCGGCCTGGAACCGCTGAAGCCGCGCCTGGACCAGATTGATGCCATCGCCGACAAGACCGGGTTGGCGCAGGCGATGGGCGAAAACCTGCGGGTCGACGTGGATCCGCTCAATGCAACCAACTACCAGACCGAACACCTGTTCGGCCTGTTCGTCAGCCAGGGCCTGGAAGATCCGCAGCACAGTTATCCCTATCTGCTGCAGGGTGGGCTGGGCATGCCCAACCGCGACTACTACCTGTCCAGCGACGTCAAGATGGTGGCGCTGCGTGGTCAGTACCGGGATTACGTGACGGCGCTGCTCGATACCGCCGGCATCAAGGATGCCAAGGCCAAGGCGCAGTCGATCCTCGAACTTGAAACAAAGATCGCCAAGGCGCAGGCAAGCATCGTGGATACCGAAAACATCCACAAGGCCAACAATCCGTGGACCATGGGCGACTTCACCAAGAAGGCGCCGGGCCTGGACTGGGCGACCTACTTCAAGGCCGGCGGCATCGGCGATGCGAAGACGATCTATGCCTGGCAGCCTGATGCGATCGCCCAGCTGTCTGCGTTGGTCGCCAGCCAGCCGCTGCAGACATGGAAAGACTTCCTGACCTTCCATGCCCTCAACGAGAACGCCAGCCTGCTGCCCAAGGCCTATGACAACCTCGCTTTCGGCTTCTATGGCACGGCGCTGTCGGGTACCCCGCAGCAAAGCGACCGCTGGAAGCGTGCCCTCGGTGGAACCAACAAAGCGTTGGGCGATGCCATCGGCAAGCTCTACGTCGACAAATATTTCCCGGCCTCGTCGCGCGAACAGGTGCAGCAACTCGTATCCAACCTGCTGGCGGTGTTCCCGGACCGCATCGACAAACTCGAATGGATGACTGCGGCAACCAAGGCCAAGGCCAAGGAAAAAGTCGCTGCGACCAAGGTCGGGGTCGGCTATCCGGACGCATGGCGTGATTACGCATCGCTGGAGATCAAGGCCGACGATGCGTTCGGCAATGCGGTGCGCGCCGAACAGGCCGAAACCCGCCACCAGTTGGCCAAGCTCAGCCAGCCGGTGGATCGCGGCGAATGGTGGATGACCCCGCAGACCGTCAATGCGGTCAACTTGCCGTTGCAGAATGCGCTCAATTTCCCCGCCGCAATTCTCGAGGCGCCGTTCTTCGATCCAAAGGCGGATGCCGCCGCCAACTACGGTGCAATCGGTGCGGTGATCGGCCACGAAATCAGCCACAGCTTCGACAACATGGGCGCGGAGTTCGACGCCACCGGCAAGCTGCAGAACTGGTGGACGCCGGAGGATTCGGCCCACTTCAAGCAAGCCGGCGAAAAGCTCATCAAGCAGTACGACGCCTACGAGCCGCTGCCGGGCCTGCACATCAATGGCGAACAAACCCTGGGCGAGAACATCGCCGACCTGGCCGGCCTGCAGGTCGCGCATGAGGCCTATCTGAAATCACTGGGTGGCAAACCCGCGCCGGTGATCGACGGGCTGACTGGCGACCAGCGCTTCTTCCTTGCCTTCGCGCAGGTCTGGCGCACCAAGATGCGCGATGAAGCGTTGCGAGCGCGGGTGATCGGCGATGGCCATTCACCCGGCAGCTTCCGCGCGCAAACCGTGCGCAATATCGATGCCTGGTACGACACCTTCGGTGCGAAGCCGGGCCAGAAGCTCTATCTGGAACCGAAGGATCGGGTCAGGATCTGGTAAGCAATCCCGCATCACGCGCAAACAAAAACGCCGGCTTCGCAGCCGGCGTTTTTCATGCGGCAAGTCTTCATCCAGCGAACGATGTCACTGCGGCGGCGCCGCCAACTCGCGTGCGCTCAGGAATCCATCGTGGTTGAGGTCCTGTTTGCGAAATCGCTCAGCGAGACGCGTGCGATGCTCGACACGACTCACCGGCTTGCCGCGACCGCCGGGTTGTTCGGCTGGTGCCAACACACCGTCGTGGTCACGATCCATCGCATCGAACGCGTAGCTCATCCAGTCCTGGTATTCGGCCAGCGATACCTTGCCATCACCATCAACATCCATCTTCGACAGGTATTCACTCGTACGCTGCACCTGCGCCGTCGCTGACAGCGAAGATGCGAAAAGCGTGCACGCGAACAACGCGGTGGTTACGCCAGGCCTCATGCCGGCTGCAGCGCGTAACCCTTGAGCCGCGCCGAATACTCCTGCAGCACGCGCACGCCGGAGGCTTCCGCCTCGGCGCACCAGGCCTGCAGGCGCTGCAGGCGCTCGGCGGTATCCTGGCCACGGCTTTCCAGCACTTCGGCAAGACGCGCGCGGTATTCGACCAGCGTGCGGATGCGCGGGTGCGCGGCCACGAAGTCATGCAACTGCTGGCGCGCATCGGGCTTGAGCCAGCGGCCGTCGTCGGCAATGCCCTTGCGCAAGCGACGCGGCAGCATCGAGCGCAGCTTGGCGCCAGCCGCCGCGGCTTCCTCGCGCAATGCCGGCTTGAGCACCTTGCGCTGGTAGTCGGTCATTGCCTGGAAACGATGCGCCACCAGCGCCCTCACGGTTTCCGCATCGGGCATTTTGATATTGGGGCGCAGATTCAAGCTGGGCGCCACGCGCAACACCTTGGCCAGGCGCACGGCAGCAAGCAGCTTGATCGCGGCCCAACCGATGTCGAACTCGAAGCGGCGCAGCGCGAACTTGGCCGAACTCGGGAATGCATGGTGGTTGTTATGCAGCTCTTCGCCGCCAACCCACACGCCCCATGGGGTCAGGTTGGTCGCGGTGTCGGTGGTCTCGAAGTTGCGATAGCCCCACCAGTGGCCGAGGCCATTGATGACGCCAGCCGCCCAGAACGGGATCCATGCCATCTGCAGCGCCCAGATCGCCACGCCGGCGAAGCCGAACAGCGCAAAGCTCACCAGCAGCAGCACGACCGGCCCCATCGTCGCGTACGGGGTATACAGATGACGCTCGATCCAGTCGTCCGGGCAACCTTTGCCGTACTGCTCGATGCTGGCACGATCCAGGCGCGACTCACGGTACATGTCGGCGCCGCGCCACAACACGTTGCCGATGCCCTTGTGCATCGGGCTATGCGGGTCTTCGGCGGTCTCGCACTTGGCGTGGTGCTTGCGATGGATCGCCGTCCACTCCCTGGTGATCATCGAGGTGGTCAACCAGATCCAGAGGCGGAACACGTGCGCGATGACGGGATGGAAATCCACGCCGCGATGCGCCTGGCTTCTATGCAGATACAAGGTCACCGCGAAGATCGTCAGCTGGGTCGCGGCCAGGAAATACAGCGCGAGCTCCCAGAAGGAAAATTGCAACAGGCCACCCGCCAGGAAGTCGATGACGGCGGCCAGTGAGGGAAAAGCGAGGGACGGGAAAGCGGGCATTGCAGACTCGGGAAAGGCGTCACACCGACGCCAGACCATCATGCCATGCGGGTAGCCAACGGGCGCGGAACAGGATGCGGAACTCCACGCAGGACCGTGCCGTGCGCCACAATCACGCCATATGCCCGAGCTTCCCGAAGTCGAGACCACCCGCCGCGGCCTGTTGCCGCATGTCGAAGGCCAGCTGGTCAGCGGCGTGCTGCTGCGCCGGCCGGACCTGCGCTGGCCGATTCCCCCCGAAGTCGCGGCGTTGCTGCCCGGACAACGCATCGACGGCATTCGGCGCCGCGCCAAGTACCTGTTGCTGGACACTACCGCTGGCAGCGCGCTGCTGCACTTGGGCATGTCCGGCAGCCTGCGGGTATTGCCGGCCGCCACGCAGGTGCGCACGCACGACCATGTGGATATCAGCCTCGGCAATCGGCGCGTGCTGCGTTTCAACGATCCGCGTCGATTCGGTTGCCTGCTGTGGCAGCCGCCAGGCGAAATCCATCCGCTGCTGGCCAGGCTTGGGCCGGAACCGTTGTCGGACGACTTCGATGGTGACGGCCTGTTCGCCCGCAGCCGCGACCGCAGTGCGCCGATCAAGGGCTTCCTGATGGACCAGGCGGTGGTGGTCGGCGTCGGCAACATCTATGCCGCCGAGGCGCTGTTCATTGCCGGCATCTCGCCCCTGCGCGCGGCGGGATCCATCAGCCGTCGCCGCTACCAGGCACTCGCCGATGCGGTGAAGGCGATCCTGGCGCATGCGATCAAGCGCGGCGGCACTACTTTGCGCGACTTCATCAGCCCAGATGGCGCGCCGGGTTATTTCGAGCAGGAGCTGCTGGTCTATGGCCGCGGTGGCCAGCCATGCAAACGCTGCGGGCGCGTGTTGAAGCAAACGGTGATCGGCCAGCGCGCCAGCGTCTGGTGCACGCATTGCCAGCGCTGAGGCTGACGCATCAAACCTGACCTGGTTCACGCCCCACTTCGCTCCGGCTATAGTGCCGATTCCCCCGATTCGCGCCTTGCCATGACCGAAGCCGGTGAAATCACCGTATTGCTGGATGCCGCCCACAAGGGCGACCGCGGTGCGATGGACCGCGTGCTGGCCACGCTGTACCAGGAACTGCACTCGATGGCGCGCCGCCAATTGGCCGGCCAACACGGGCATACGCTGGATGCGACCGCGTTGGTGCACGAGGCCTACCTGAAGTTGATCGGCCGCGGCAGCGGTGCGGCGCAGTTCGACGACCGCGCGCATTTCTTCGCGTATGCGGCATCGGCGATGCGCAGCGTGGTGGTGGACTACGCACGCCAGCGGCTGGCGCAGAAGCGCGGCGGCGACCAGCATCGGGTGACTGACTTGCCGGAAAACATGGAAGGCGGCGTGCGTCTGGACGAAGACATGCTCGGCCTGGACACCGCCCTGAACCGGCTCACCGCGGTCGACCCGCGCCTGACCAAGGTGGTGGAACTGCGATATTTTGCAGGCCTGTCCGAGTTGGAGATCGCCGCCTTGATGAAACGCTCGGAACGCAGCGTGCGCCGTGACTGGCAAAAGGCACGGATGTTCCTGCTGGCGTCCCTCAAAGACCCTGAGGTCAGCTGACCTCATGGTCGCGTGATTCAGCGCTGACCGATGGACGCCGAACGCTGGCAACGGCTGTCCCCACTGCTGGATGCGCTGCTTGAGCTGCCATCCGAACAACGCAGCGAACACCTGGCCGCGCTGCGCCGCGAGGACAGCGCGCTGGCCGATGAGCTGCAATACCTGCTGACGCTGGAAGAAGACGACGAGGCGTTCCTCGCCGAGCCCGTCGTGGAATTGCCGAATGGCGCGCGTCCCGGCGCACGCATCGGCCCGTACCGACTGGACCGGATGATCGGCGAAGGCGGCATGGGCCAGGTCTGGCTGGCGATGCGCGCCGACGGCCTGTATGAGCGCAAGGTCGCGCTCAAGCTGTTGCGCCCTGGCTTGGTCGATCCGCGCCTGCGCCAACGCTTCGACCGCGAACGCGAGATCCTGGCCCGCTTCGCGCATCCCTACATCGCGCGCCTGCTGGATGCCGGCATCGACCGCGACGGCCAGCCGTTCCTGGCCCTCGAATACGTCGACGGCGAGCCGATCACCACCTACTGCCAGTCGCGCCAGCTGGACCTGGCCGCGCGCATCGACCTGTTCCGCCAGGTCTGCGAAGCAGTCAGCCATGCGCACGCCAACCTGATCGTGCATCGCGACCTGAAGCCCTCGAACATCATGGTCACCCCGGCCGGGCACGTGCGCCTGCTCGATTTCGGCATCGCCAAGCTGCTTGACGTGGAACCGTTGCCGTTGGAGCAGACCCGCACCGGCGTGCGCACATTCACCCTGCACTATGCCGCGCCGGAACAGATCCGCGGCGAGCCGGTCACCACCATGACCGATGTCTATTCGCTCGGCGTGGTGCTCTACGAACTGTTCACCGGCAGCAAGCCCTACCGGCTCAAGCGCCAGACCGATGCCGAGTGGGAAGAGGCGATCCTCGATGGTGAGCCGTTGCGCGCCTCGCAGGCGGCGCTGCGTTGCGATGCGGATGCGAGCAAACCGTACTCGCCAAAACGGCTATCGCGCGAACTGGCAGGCGACCTCGACAACATCGTCAACAAGGCGCTGGGCAAACGCCCGGAACAGCGCTACGTCTCTGCCGAAGCGCTGTCGCAGGACCTGCTGTGCTACCTGCGCGGGCGGCCGATCCTGGCCCGTGGCGAACGCATGGGCTATCGCCTTCGCAAGTACCTGCGCCGCCATCGCTGGCCGATTGCCGCGGCGACAATGGTGCTGGCGGTAATGCTGACCGCACTGGCCGTGGTCGGCTGGCAGGCACGCCAGGCGTTGCGCGAAGCCGGTCGCGCGCAGGCCATGCAGAACTTCGTCGCCGGCCTGTTCGAAAGCGCCGGCTCGGCGCCGCAGGACACGCCGATGGACCTGCGCGCCCTGCTCGACATGGGCATCATGCGCGGCGAACGCAGCCTGGCCCGGCAACCGCAGGCGCGCGCGGAACTCTATGGCATGGTCGCCCGCTTGCGGCTGGGGCTAGGCGACTATCGCGAAGCCAACGCATTGCTCGACCAGCAGCTGCGCCTGCTCGGGCAACTGCCCGATGCACCCGCCAGCCTGCGCATTGAGGCCGCCACCCTGCGTGGTAGCGCGCGCAGGCAGATGAGCGATGCAAAGGGTTGCCTGGTGCAGATGCAACCATTCAACGACCTGGCCGCGCGCGAGCAAGAGCAGTTGCCTGCACAAGCCGCCGCTTTCTTCTCGCAGCTTGCGCGCTGCCACCGTGACCTGGGCGAACGCAACCTCGCCAGCCAGTTGTTGAACCGCTCGCTGGAACTGCGCCGCGACCACCATGACGATGTCGGCGTCGCCGAAAGCCTGCTCGATATCTCGTCGCTGCGGGCCGACGGCGGCGACCCGCAACAGGCTATTCGCATCCTGCGCGATGCGCTTGCGCAATTGCAGCAGAAAGTCGGCGATCGGCATCCGCTGGCGATCGACATGCTGCGCAACCTGTGTTCGCTGGAGCGCAGCACCGACGAGATCGCCGCCGCCTTACGAGATTGCCGCAGTTCGCTGGCGCTGGCGCGCGACCTGCACGGCAACGAGTACCGCGCCACGATTGATGCCCGCCGGCAACTGGCTGCGCTGTATGTCGACCTGGGGCGTTTCAGCGAGGCCGAAACCGAGTTCCTGGACACCTATAAATGGATGCGTACGCGCCTGGAGCCCAACCATCCGGACCTTGCACGTACGTACAACAGCTTGGCCATCGTGGCGTGGGAACGCGGTGATCTGAGCCAGGCCAAGATGTACCAGCAACGTGCGGTGACTGCATGGCGGAGTGGGCACAACGACAGTGTGCTCGGGGACGGGCTGTTCAACTTGGCGATGATCCTGCATAGCGCCGATGACGACCAGAAGGCATTGCCGCTGATCCGAGAAGCGCGCCAGCTGCGCATGCGCCATTTCGGGCCCGGCCATGAACTGGTCGGCGACAGCGACCGCCTGTTTGGCGAAATCCTGGCCGCGCTCGGCCAGACCGAGCCCGCGCACGCGGCCCTGCTCAGCGCAGTGCGACTGACCCGCAGCGGCTTTGGCCGAAGCCATTCGCATACCCACCGTGCGGAAATTTCACTGGCTCGATTTGAAGCGTCCGGCGGCGACCCGGGTGCCTACCAGCGGTTGCGCGCACTGGGTAGTTCCGACCAGGGTGACATCGAACAACGCAAGGCCTCGTGGTTGGCGCGCGCGTATGCCGCGCAACTGGATTGCGTCACCCTGCCAATGCAGGCATTGGCCGAGATCGATACTGTGCTGACGCAGATGCAACTGGCGCTGCCGGAAGGTGGCGCGATCCCGCGCGAGATCGAGCAAATTCGCGCTGGCTGTGCGGCGCGGCGTTGATGGGGCCGCAGCGGGTGGTTGATCGCGGCACGCAGCGGGTCAAGACCCGCTCTACAGGGGCAGCGGGGCTTGCATGGGTTCGATGCTGCCCTCGCCGCGCATGACCTTCTTGAACTCGGCGCGGCTGACTGACACGTAGCGTTCGTTGCCGCCGATCTCGACCTGCGGGCCGTCCTGCACCGCGCGCCCACCTTCGTCCACGCGCAAGTTCATGGTCGCCTTCTTGCCGCTATGGCAGATCGTCTTGATCTCCTGCAGTTCGTCGGCCCAGGCCAATAAATACTGGCTGCCCTCGAACAGCTCGCCGCGGAAATCCGTGCGCAGGCCATAACAAAGCACCGGAATTCGCAGCCGATCCACCACTTCGCTCAATTGCCAGACCTGGGACTTGCTGAGGAATTGCGCCTCGTCGACCAGCACGCAATGAAGAAGCCCATGCGCCGCGATATCAGCACGAATCATCGCTTCGAGGTCAGCATCCGGCCGGAACGCGATGCCATCCGCTTTCAATCCGATCCGCGAGGCGACCGTGCCGCTGCCCGCGCGGTAGTCCAGCCACGGGGTCAGGATCGCCACCCGCATGCCGCGCTCGCGGTAGTTGTGCGCCGATTGCAGCAGGGTCGTGGTCTTGCCGGCGTTCATCGCCGAAAAATAGAAATAAAGCTTGGCCATGCACGGATTCTACCGGCGCACAAGGCTGGCCAGTCGCGCCTGTAACTTCGACAATGCAACGCACATGCATGGCCACGCCCTCAACGGATTAAACCAACCACAGCGCGACGCCGTCCTGCACACCGAAGGCCCGTTGCTGGTGCTGGCCGGTGCAGGCAGCGGCAAGACCCGCGTCATCATCGAGAAGATCGCGCACCTGGTCGCCAGCAAGCGCTACCCGGCCAAGCGCATCGCCGCGATCACCTTCACCAACAAATCCGCGCGCGAGATGCGCGAACGCGTCGGCAAGCGACTCCGTGGCGATGACGCGCAGGAACTGACCGTCTCCACCTTCCATTCACTGGGCTTGCGCATCCTGCAGATCGAGCATGCGTGCATCGGCCTGCGTCGCGGGTTTTCGATCTTCGATTCGGACGACAGCTCCGGCCAGATCAAGGACCTGCTGCCGCCCGGCAGCAAACCGGATGTGGTCGAGGCGATGAAGCAACTTATCAGCCGCGCGAAGAACGCCGGACTGTCGCCGGAGCAAGCAGCGGCGGCGGCGCGCAGTGGTCGCGAACATGAAGCCGCTTCGTTGTATGCGCGCTACCAGAAACGATTGAACGCCTTCAATGCGGTGGATTTCGACGACCTGATCCGACTGCCAGTGGAATTGCTGGAAGCCGACACCGACTGCGTGGCCGGTTGGCGCGAGCGCATCGGCTATCTGCTGGTCGACGAATGCCAGGACACCAACGATTCGCAATATCGGCTGCTGCGCGCACTGGCGGGCGATGCCGGCCAGTTCACCTGCGTGGGCGACGACGACCAGAGCATCTACGCCTGGCGCGGCGCCAATCCGGACAACCTGCTGCAACTGGGCACTGATTATCCAGCGCTGCGCATCGTCAAGCTGGAACAGAACTACCGCTGTTCGAACCGCGTGCTGCGTGCGGCCAATGCACTGATCGCCAACAATCCGCACGAACACCCGAAAACGCTGTGGAGTGATGCCGCCGACGGCGAGCGCATCCGCGTGTGGGAATGCAAGGACGCCGCACACGAGGCCGAAAAAGTCGCCTCGGAAATCCAGTTCGTCGCACAAAAACACCAGGCGCCGTGGAGCGAGTTCTGCATCCTCTTCCGTGGCAACTTCCAAAGTCGCGCGCTGGAAAAAGCGATGCAGTTGTTGCGCATCCCGTATCACCTGAGCGGCGGTACCGCATTCCTGGATCGCGGTGAAGTGAAGGATGCGATGGCCTGGCTGCGCCTGCTGGCGAACCCTGAGGACGATGCCGCATTCCTGCGCGCTGTCGCATCGCCGCAACGCGGCGTTGGGGCGACCACGCTGGCGAAGCTGGCAGAACTTGCCGCGCAGTCGCACATGCCACTGTCACGTGCGGCGGAATCGGTCGCAGTCGGCAAGCAATTGCCGGCACGCGCGGCGAATGCGCTGCAGGGCTTTTCCGACATCGTCCGCAGCCTGCGCGGCGACGCGCATCACCTGCCGCCCGCGATGCTGGTACGCCAGCTCAATGAGCGTTCGGGACTACTGGCCGCGTTGCGCACGCTGTGCAAGAACGAGGCGCAGTTCCAGGCCCGTCGCCGCAACCTGGATGAGCTGGCCGACTGGTTCGATGGACCAAAGACATCTGGCCCGGGCGAGCTCGCCGCCGCACTGGCATTGCTCAGCCATGCCGACAAGGGTGATGCCGGCAATCAGGTGCGGATGATGACTTTGCACTCCGCGAAGGGCCTGGAATTCCGCTTCGTGTTCATCATCGGCGTGGAAGACGGCAACCTGCCGCACGAAGCCAGCATCGAGCAAGGCAGCCTGGATGAAGAACGGCGACTAATGTATGTCGGCATCACCCGCGCCAAGCAGCAGCTGTGGCTGTCGCATGCCAGCACCGCGCAGCGCTGGGGTGACAAGCTGCGGCTGTCGCCGAGCCGCTTCCTGGACGAACTGCCCGCCGCCGAACTGCAGCGCGATGGTGCCGATCCGGTCGCCGATGCCGCCCACAAGGCGGAACGCCGCGATGCCGGCCTGGCCAACATCCGCGCCATGCTGGCCGACTGAAGCGGGCTGCGCGGGCGGGTAAACTCGGCTTCATTCCTTCAAGGAGCGCGTGATGCGACGGACCGGCCCCATCCTGCTTGTACTTGCCCTGCTCACCGCGTGCGCAGGCACGCCCGTCGCGCATGCACCCGCGTCGCACGCACCCGAATCGCAAGTCACCGATATTCAGGACCTCGCCCAGATCGCTGCCGCACTGGCGGAAAACGGCAGGCGCCGGACGCTGCTGGTGATGGACATCGACGACACCCTGCTGACCTCGCAGGGCTTCTTCGGCAGCGACCGCTGGTACGAATGGCAGAAGCACCTGCAGGCCAATGATCCAGCCAAGGTGCCTTGCCTGTTCGACGTAATCTCGCTGAATTACGAAGCCGGCACCCAGCAACTGACCCAGCCCGACGGGCCTGCGCTTATCAACGCGTTTCCCGGCGACAAGTTGATGCTGACTTCGCGCAACCCGCTGTATCGCGGCGGCACCGTGCGCACCCTGCACGATGCCGGCTATGCGCTCCCGATGCCGTTGGCCGGGCAAACCGGAGGTAGCAGCTGGCGTTGGCGCAAGGCACCCGATGCACGGGAGTCAGAGGTCAGCTACGACCAGGGCATCTTCATGACTGCCGGCCAGGACAAGGGCCTGATGCTGCTGGACCTGCTTGGCCGCCTGAAATTGCACTACGACCGTGTGCTGCTGGTGGACGATGGCGATACCAACATCCGCAACATGCAATCCGTCCTGCGCGATGCCGGCATCGACTACCACGGCCTGCACTACACCCGCGTCGACAAAACCGTGTCCAAGTCCGATGCAAAAGCCGGGCTGCAGGGCTGGCAGACGTGGCAAGTCTTGCTCAGCGCTACCTATCCGGAACGGCTAGACGCCCTTAATGCCGGGCATTGCGCGTATTGAAATCAATTTGCAAGCAAGGACACTGCATCCAATGCGATCCGGGAAGCCCTTGATGCCGCATCACCCAACGGTCGCATTCCGCGCCTTTGCGCTGATGCTATGCCTGATGCTGTTGCCTGCCTGCCAGCCTGATCCCACGCCCGCCACCGACCCGGTCGGGATGGCCGCGCAGTCCAAGCCGATGCCGGCTATTCGCCCTGTGGACGCGATCAATGTGTTGGCCGCGCGCTTGCTGGCCCGCGACGGCGCCGGTTTCGCTAGGCTGGCAGTGCCGCCGGACCTGCATGCACGACTGGAAACCGGCTGGCGCGCAGGCAGTACCCGCTGGCCGCTGGACGAACTGCCGCTGGACGGGCGCTTGCCGGGGATGCTGGCGTCGCTGCAGGAAAAAGACGCGCTAGCCAAGTTCAAAGTGACCTTCCGCCGCCAGTTCGCGGGCGCCGACCGCGACATCCACATGGCGATCCGCACCCTGACCCAGTTCGGCGGCCAGTACGTGCAAAAGGAAGCCGCCTATACCAACGACGAACGCGACCATGTGGGGCAGGCGATCGCCGCGCTCAGCAACTGGGCGCTGGCCGCGCCGCTATCGGACACGCCCCGCGCCGACCGTTTCTTCACTGCCCTGACCGCCGCCGCGCAACGCAGCGGGATTGATGGCAAGGCAGGCAAGGCCGCGTTCGCCAAGCTGGGCATGCAGTCCAGCCTGAACCGGATGTCGCCCTTCATCGCCACCCTGCTGGCCCAGCTGCGGACCCAGTACGGGCTGGATATCGACGCCAGCCTGCGCGGGCTCAACGTGCAACTGCTGGAACAGACCGGCGACAGCGCGCGCCTGCGCCTGCGCTACCAGCTGGCTGGCAGCGATATCGATGCGATCGTGCCGGCCGTGCGCATCGACGGACACTGGTACCTGGCCGATTTCGTGACGCGTGCCGAAGCTTCGCTGGTGGCGAGCACAGGCGCGGGCAAGCCAGCTTCGCCATAATGGTGGGGATGCCGAACCGTTCCCCAACGCCGACCGAAGCCAGCCCAACCCTGGCCAGCCCGTCTCAAGCCAGCCTGTTCGAACCGGCGCCTGGTGCGGATGCCCTGGCCGATGGCGTGCCTATGGAGGGTGCTGCCGATCCAGGCCGGGCGTCCGACGGCGCTGCCGGGCTGCCGCCCTTGCCATTGCCGACATTCCTGGCCGAGACGGCATCGTCCGAATCCACTTCCGCTTCCGAACCAGCAGCGCAACCCGCAACGGAAATGCCCGCCGTCGCCAAGGCGAAACTCAAGCCACCGCTTTGGGCCCGGATCCTGGGCCGCCTGGCCGACCCGTGGCTCAGGCTCGACATCGAGCCCAACCAGCTCGACCAGCCCGACCAATTCGAGGCGCTCGATGATGGCCGCCCGGTCTGCTACGTGCTGGAGGACTACGGCCTGTCGAATGCGTTGATCCTGCAGCGTGCCTGCCGTGAAGCCGGCCTGCCGTCGCCGTTGCAGCCGATGGCCGGCGACCCGCTGGGTCGCAAGCGCGCGTATGTAGCGTTGTCGCGCCGCCATGCCAATGCGCTGGGGCTGTTGCCGGGGCCAGAACACAAGACCCATTCCGGTTCGCTGGCGCGCCTGCTGCAGGCGCACCGCAACAATCCGTCACTGGACGTGCAACTGGTGCCGGTGTCGATCTTCGTCGGCCAGGCGCCGAACCGCAGCAGCGGCTGGTTCTCGGTGCTGTTCTCGGAAAACTGGACGATTGTCGGGCGCTTCCGCAGATTGCTGGCGATCCTGCTCAACGGCCGCGACACCCTGGTCCAGTTCGCGGTGCCGGTGTCGCTGCGCGGGATCGTCAATGAAGACCTGCCGCCCGAACGCACCGTACGCAAGCTGTCGCGCGTGCTTCGCACGCACTTCCGGCGCCTGCGCGAGGTGGTGGTTGGCCCCGACCTGTCGACCCGGCGCATGCTGGTCGACTCGGTACTTGCCGCCGCGTCAGTGCGTGACGCGATCGCCGACCAGGCCCGGCGCGACAAGAGCACGCCCGAGGCCGCATGGCACAAGGCGCAGGGCTTCGCCTACGAAATCGCCGCCGATTATTCGCACCCGGTGGTGCGCTCGGCGAGCTACCTGCTGACCCCGATCTGGAACCGGATCTACCGCGGCGTGCTGGTCCACCACCTGGACGGCTTCAAGCAGGACGCGCCCGGGCACGAAGTCGTATACGTGCCGACCCACCGCAGCCACATGGATTACCTGCTGCTGAGCTATCTGCTCTACACCCATGGCATCGTGCCGCCGCACATCTTCGCCGGCATCAACCTCAACCTGCCGGTGGTCGGCACGCTGCTGCGCAAGGGCGGCGCCTTCTTTGCCCGCCGTAGCTTCCGCGGCAACGCGCTGTATTCGGCGGTGTTCCGCGAATACATGGCGCAGCTGGTCGCCGGCGGTTATTCGATCGAATATTTCATCGAGGGTGGGCGCTCGCGCACCGGCCGCCTGTTGCAGCCCAAGGGCGGCTCGCTGGCGATGACGGTGCGCGCCTACCTGCGCCAGCCGACCCGGCCGGTGCTGTTCCAGCCGGTCTACATCGGCTACGAAAAACTGATGGAAGGCAGCAGCTACCAGGATGAACTGACCGGCAAGACCAAGCCCAAGGAATCGATCTGGCAATTGCTGGGCGGTATTCCAAAAGTCCTGCGCAGCAATTACGGGCAGGTGGTGGTGAATTTCGGCGAACGCATCTACCTGGACGAAATGCTGGCCAAGCATGCACCCGACTGGGACGGCAAGGCGGTCGCCGAGGACGACAAGCCAGCCTGGCTGGGCACCACCGTGGACGCGCTGGCCAAGCGCATCCAGGTCAACTGCAACCGCGCCGCCGACGTCAACCCGATCAACTTGCTGGCGCTCGCCCTGCTGTCCACGCCCAAGCACGCGATGGGTGAAGCCGACCTGCTGGCGCAGATCGCCCTGAGCAAGGTGTTGCTCAGCGAACTGCCGTATTCCGACCTCGTCACGGTGACCCCGCATACGCCCCGCGAAATCGTGGCGCATGGCGAGGAAATCGGCACCCTGACCCGCATCGCGCATCCGCTGGGCGACGTGCTCAGCGTGGATGGCGAGAACGCGGTGCTGCTCAGTTATTTCCGCAACAACGTGCTGCACCTGTTCACCGCATCGGCATGGATCGCGGTGTGCTTCCTCAACAACCGGCGCATGGGCCGGCTGCAGTTGCAGCGCATCGGCCGCACGCTCTACCCGTTCCTGCAGGCCGAACTGTTCCTGCCGTGGGATGAAGACGGCTTCGCCGCACGCATCGACGCCACCATCGAGGTATTTATCCGTGAAGGCCTGCTGCAACAGGTCAGCACCGACGATGGCGGCATCCTCGCCCGCAGCGCTGGCCAGACCGACGAAGTATTCCGCCTGCGCGCGCTTGGCCATGCCTTGCAGCAGGCGTTCGAGCGTTACTACATCGCGATTTCGGTACTGGTGAAAAATGGCTCGGGTGCGCTCGGCGCTGGCGAACTGGAGACCCTCTGCCAGCAGGCGGCACAACGCCTGAGCCTGCTGTACGCGCCTGCCGCGCCGGAGTTCTTCGACAAAGGCCTGTTCCGCGGCTTCATCCTGAAACTGCGCGAACTGCGTCTGGTATGGCCGGACGAGAACGGCAAGCTCGCCTTCGACGACCGCCTGAACGCCTGGGCCAAGGATGCGCGAGTGGTGCTGGGCCGCGAACTGCGCCACACCATCGAAAAAATCAGCCCCGATACCAGTCGCGTCACCGGGGAGTTCGCGGCGATTGATGTGCGAGCGGATTCCGAAGAGGAAAAGGGGTCAGAGTGAAGTTTTGCGGTCAGCTTCGATCTGGGCACACATTCCAACGGGCGCAAAATTCACTCTGACCCCTTTTCCGCCCCTGGCGCTTTTTTCTCCGGCACTTTTCCGGCAGCACGCGCACTGTGCAGGCCGATGCCGGGCAAGCCGACCTGTTTCATCAAGGCGGCGAAACGCGGGTCGCTACGGATGTTGTCCAACAGCGGATCGAACGCCAGGTACATGAAGCTGGCATCGCGCAGTTGCGCCGAACGTTGCAGCCACAGGAAGGCCTTGTCGGGTTCACCGCGCCATGCGTAGACCTCGGCCAATTGGTACGGCGTGATGAAGCCGTAGCGGCTACCAAGCAATTGCAGCTCGCGCTCGGAACCAGCGTTGTCGCTCATGCTGTAGTGCGCCAGCGCGGCACCGGTCAGGCGGAACACATGGGCGCTGTCCTCGAAATGCTCCATCGCGATTTTAGGACGATCTTGCAACAGTTCCATCAGGCCCAGGTAGTAGTGCGCATGTTCGTCCAGCGGCTCTATTCGCACCGCCTGCTCCAGTACGTCTTGAGCCTCGGCGTAGCGCCCCAGTGACAGCAGGTGATAGCCACGCACGGTGAAGCCGGTACTCTTGGTCGGATCGAGCTGCACGGCACGCTGGGTCAGCGCCAGCGCATCTTCCATGCGGCCAGTGGCCGCGCGCAGGCGCGACAGCCGATACATGAAACCGGGATCGTCGCGCAGCCCCAGCCGGGCCGCCTCGGCAAAATCACGATCCGAGCCCTGCCAGTCCCACCAGTGCGCATAGCGCATGTCGGCACGCTGCAAGTACAAGTCGGCGCGGCCCGGCGCCAATCGGATGATCCGATCAAGGATCTCCAGCGCCTCGCGCTTGCCGGCCAAGGCTTCCTCGGCACTGTCCGCATACAGACCTATATTGCCAAGCACGCCCGATAACCCCAGCCACGCATCCACATAGCCAAGATCCAGCGCAACCGCACGACGATAAGCATTGAGCGTACGCCGCTCGCTGGTCTCGTCATTCTTGTAGACATGGTTGGCGAACAGGAATTGGGTGTAGGCCTCATGGTTGAGCGTGCCGTGCCGGCTCAATGCATGCGCTTGCTCCGGTAACAGTTCGATGCGCAACGCATCCAGCACCGCGCTGGTGATCTCGTCCTGCATCGCGAACAGTTCGGTGACCGGGCGGTCGTAGGTTTGCGACCACCGGTGGTAGCCATCGGCGGTGTCGATCAGCTGCAGGCTCACCCGCACCCGTCCCTCGGATTTGCGCACGCTGCCTTCCAGCACGCTGGCGACATTCAAGGCGCGGCCGATGCTGGGGATGTCGGCCTTGCTGTCGCGGAAGGCGAATGAGGACGTGCGTGCGGCGATCTTCAATTGCTGCAGTCGCGACAGGTTGTCCAGCAGTTCTTCCGCAAGTCCGTCGGCGAAATAGGCCTGGTCCTGCAGCGGACTGAGATCGACGAAGGGCAGTATCGCAATCGATGCCACGGTCGGCACGGTCGGCGTGGCAGAAGCCTCTGCGGAATCCGTGATCGGCAACAGGAACGCCGTCCCGATCGCCAACAGCACGAGGCAGGCGACCAGCGCATCCACCGCATTGGATCGCCAAGTGCGGGCTGGGCGCAGCGCCTGAATCGGGGCAGGTGCAGGCTGCGGCACTTGCAGCGCCGGCGACGGATCGGTGTATGCCTGAGTGTCTGGCTGGATCCGCTCCACCTGTGCGATCAAGCGGTAGCCATAGCCATGCACGACCCGCAGCAGGCTGCTGTCCTCGTCGTCCAGCGCATGCCGCAACCGGCTGATCGCCTTGGCCAGGGTGTTCTCGGCCACGATCCGTCCACTCCAACCGACTTCGAGCAGGGTGTCCTTGTGCACCACCTCGCCAGCGTGGCGCAGCAGATGGGACAGCAGGGCGCTACCGCTGCGTTCGAGCGCGACGTCGACGCCATGCACCGAAAGCTTCGCCTGCACCTCGTCGAAGCGAATGTGCGCGAAGCGCCAGCACGCTGGCGACCCCAATGAGTCCGCATCGATCGGCCGCTCCACCCGCCCCCCGTGGCCGCGTCGAGATGACGACCAGACAGATTCTGCGGACAGCATACGCGCGGATTCGGACGGACAACCACGAAAAGCGGGGGCAGTTGCCCACCCCCGCCCGACCTTGCGGTCTACTCCACCACTGGAGTGAGGCCCGATTACCAACTGAAGCCAGTACCGGCGGAGACGCTGGTGTCGCCACCGGAGAACGCGCCGGTCAGCGAGGCGCTCACGTTCGGGAGCAGCAGGCGCTGGTAGCTGATCGCCACTGCCGAACGCCCGCCCTGCACGCCCACGCCCACGCCGATCCGGTTGGTGCCGGGCAGGCCGGCGGTATTGATCGCCGCCGAAGTCATCGCGCTGCCCATCGCCCCGATCCGGTCGATGCGTGCATCGGTATGCGCAAAACGCAAGTCCACTGCCTGCTGGTATTGGGTAAAGCTGTCGCTCCAGGCGGCGAAGCGATTGTCGGTATATGCGTTGGCCGTGCTGACCGCAGCAGTGGACCGGGTGTCGGCATAGGCCTTGGCCGAAGTCAGGGTGCCCGCATCGCCGGTGGTGGCGAATGTGTTCGCCGAAGCCAGGGTCGTGGCATCACCGGCATCTGCATGCACGTTCGCTGTATTGAGGGTGGCGGCATCACCAGCATCGACATACGCCGGATCCGCACCATTGGCACCAGTAGGTCCTTGTGGGCCTACGGGACCCTGCGGGCCTGCCGGGCCAGTGCTGCCAACACTGCCTGTGGGTCCTTGCGGGCCGCCAGGACCCGTCGGACCCTGCGAACCGCCAGGACCTGCCGGACCTTGAGGGCCGGGCACGCCTGCCGTTGCGGCCAGGGACGTCAAGCTGGCATCGACTGCAGCGAATGCCGCGCCCACATTGTTGTAGTAGGTGCCCTGGATGGTGAAGGTAGGCGCGGTGAAGTTGCCGCCAGACCATGCTGCGCCGCCGCCCAACATGCTGGCCAGCGTGTTGCCCCAGAAATTGCCCACCCCGTTCAACTGCCGCAGGTTGACCGCATCGGTGTCCTGGGTGCCGTCCGCCAGGTGGATGATCTGGTGCTCGCCGCCGGTCCTGCCGACCGCTATCGCATAGTCGCGGTCGGCAATCGCGTTGAACCCGAGCGCCGTGCTGCCTACGTTGAGCGCACGGCTGGCGACACCGAATGCCGAACTTCCCTCACCCAGCGCCTCGGTGGATTCACCGGCTTCCGTGTAACCGTTGCCATTGAAATCCCACCAACTGCCGACTGCCACCGAACTTTTCTTTATCGCCGAGGTATTGGATCCCACCGCTACACTATTGATCGCTGCCGCATATACGACTACGCCAAGTGCCGCGGATTCCTGACCGTATGCTGCAGCCCCATAACCAACCGCTGCGGCAAACGGTGCGTTCGACCCAGTAAAGGTCTGATTTCCCATGGCCACCGACCGCTCGCCCTTGGCCTGGCTCCTAAGGCCAAAGACTACGCTGTTATCTCCCGTCGCCGTGGTGCGTTCGAATGCGTCCACCACGCCATTGTTGTTGAGGTCAAACCAACCGCCCACGGCTATTGAACCCACCCCGGTGGCGGTTACCGCATAGCCCATCGCCACCGAATGGCCGCCATCGGCGTGATTGTTCGCGCCTACCGCGGTCCCGCCGAACCCGGCCACGACATTGTTGTAGCCGAATGCGGAACCGTTGCCGGCGCCGGCAAGAATCTGATTGTAGAACCCGAACGCGGTGCCATTTGTGTCGTGCACTTCGTTGGCGTAGCCCACCGCGCTGGCACGATCGGCGCTGGCCTCATTGCCAAAACCTATCGCCGTCGAACTGCTCCCGGAAGCAATCGATGCCACGCCGAACGCGGAACTGCCGGCGCCAAAAGCCCTGGTGCCGTACCAGGTGCCGCCGAAATTCCATGCGCCCCCGACTGCAACCGAGTTGTCGTTCGTGGCCTCACTACCCACGCCCATGGCGACGCTTTGGTAGCCCGATGCCGTGTTGCCGACGGTGTAGTTGTTGTTCGAATTCAACGGGTCCACCACCACATAGCCGCTGCCAATCGCGACCGAATTGTTGCCGGTGGCGCGCTGCACGCGGCCGAACGCCACCGCTTCGCCGCCGGTGGCCCGGGTATCGATGCCGGTGGCAACCGACAGGTCGCCAGACGCCAGCACCGCAACGCCCAGCGCGACCGCCGGACCCGCTGCAGTCGCACGCGCAAGGTTGCCGAAGGCGACACTGGCGAACCCGTACGCCACCGTCATCTCGGTGGGTTCGATGATGTTGTTGCCATTGAGATCGAAGCCATTGCCGATCGCGATCGAAAGCACACCGCTTGCATTCACGTTGTGACCATAAGCGATGGCATTGGGATCGCACGTGGTCACATTGACGCCGCTCTCGAGTCCTTGGTCGGTGCTCGGTGCCGGCACCACATCGGTTCCGTCAGGGTTCTTGCAGGGATCATCCGCAGCAAACGCTGACATCGAGCCCAGCCCCAGCAACAGGGCCACGCTGAGGCGACTGAAGGTCAGCACGGGCCAACCGCGTACGTGTTGCAGGTTCATGGCGTACTCCTTGTGGTGGTGCCCTCATGGGCGCCCCGAGTACGCGCTCGCGTCGTGCGACAGGTCTTTCCCCATTGCTGACCAGTTGTGATCGTTTGTGATTGCCTGTGCGATCAAGTACTTGCAATGTGCCTGTGGCGATATCAGAAAGAAACATGGGGGTCTGGATCACTTCCGTTTCCGGGAAGTGATCCAGACCCCCTTGTTTGGCCGCGCGTGACCGCAAAATTACAAACCAAGTTGAGCAACGAGACCGCAATTTTATTAGTTACTGCGCTTCCATGGAAAGGTAGATCACTGCCCCCGTCGTATCGGAGAACACCTCTCTGTTGCCAATGCTTGACGCAGGAATCATGGCGGCGAGGTTCTGCATTGCACTGGCATCCCGATAAAGAAGATTCCAGCCCATGTACGCTTCCATGTAGCCGACGTCGACCGTGTTTGGCGTGTAATTACCAATCAATAAGCGCCCTCTTGGGCGCAGCATTCTGAAGAGTTTTCTTGTTAGACCCTGTGCCACGGGCTCATCTAAATAATCATAGAGTCCGGCGGTATAAATGTAGTCGAACGATTCGGCAGGAGAATCGTCGGTCAGCAAAGCTTTAACTGACTCCCGTTTGCATTCAACGCCTAGTTGACCCCATGTGTTCTGAACGAAGTTTACTGTCACGGGGTCCTGGTCTAGCCCGGCAAAACGACCAAATGCACGTGCTTGAACTGACGTTGACAACTCCAATTCCCGCATGTGCCCACAGGCCACGGACAGGATGTGCGAGGAGGCGAGGCGCGCACACTGCATATCAATCTGTGCAGCTAGAAAAGTGCGGCGTTCGCGCACCGCCGTAGGCGCTTGACAACGAATCGTATGGCTAAAAACGGCAGCGCCCAGCGCAGAGACCGGGTCAGCACTAAATCCTTTGTAATCTCCGCCGTAGATAATATCCAGAAGTTCAGCGTCGCCTTGGTATCCACGCGACATTGAAAATGCTCTAGCGGTTAGCGGATCCTGATGCAGGACTTGACGAAGTGGATGATCAAGGCAAAGGGTGACGATGTGTTGCCATTGCGGAGTCGCCAGCTTTCGCCGCTGCGTGCGCAGATACCACGAAAGTGCCGCGAGTGCGGCATCAAGCGTCTCGGGCCTCCTCATAAGATCCGCGTACACCTGATCCAGAAATTCGGCAGCCATCGTTGGTGAAAACAGGCCATCGGCACTGTCTGACATAGAAGACTCCTCTTTCTAAGTTGATGGCTGGGGGGATTGCCCCTCATGGGAGTCATGAGTACGCGCCACACCGTGCGACAGGTCTTTCCCCGTTGCTGACCAGTTGTGACAATTTGTGATCGCCTGCGCGATCAAGCACTTGCAATGTGCCTGTGGGCAAAAAGGGGCCCAAGCCCGCCTTATGCCGGTTCGTCCGGAATCAACGCACTCTCGATCCAGGTGATCTGGTCCTTGAGCTGCAACTTGCGTTTCTTCAGGCGTTTGAGCGCCAGTTCGTCGGCCTGGATGTCGGCGGCGAAACGTTCGATCACGGTGTCCAGGTCACGGTGCTCCTGGCGCAGTTCAACCATGCGCCGGGTCAGGCGTGCAAGCTCGGCGGGATCATGCGGCAGGCTCATGGCCGCAGCATAGCGCGCCGCCAACGCAGTGCCGACCAGTCACTGACAGGTAAAATGGCGGCCTGATGAATGCCGTCCTGCCAATTCCAAGCATCCTGCCCCTCTCCCCGAAGAACACGTTGGCAATCGCCGAACCGCTGCCGCACACGCGACATCCCGGCAATGCGCCGGCCAAGCGCGAAGCTGACAAGCTGGGCAAGCGCCTGCGCCACCAGGTTGGCCGCGCGATCGCCGATTTCGGCATGATCGAGGCTGGCGACAAGGTCATGGCCTGCCTGTCCGGTGGCAAGGACAGCTACACGATGCTGGACGTGCTGCTGCAACTGCAGAAGAAGGCACCCGTCGAGTTTTCGATCACCGCGGTCAACCTCGACCAAAAGCAGCCTGACTTCCCGGAACACGTGCTGCCCGATTACCTGCGTGGCCTTGGTGTCGACTTCCAGATCATCGAGCAGGACACCTATTCGGTGGTCAGCCGGGTGATTCCCGAAGGCAAGACCATGTGTTCGCTGTGCTCGCGGATGCGGCGCGGCGCGCTGTACAACCATGCCGCTGCCAATGGCTTCAGCAAGATCGCGCTTGGCCACCACCGCGATGACCTGGTCAACACGTTTTTCCTCAACATGTTTTTCCACGCCAAACTGTCCGGCATGCCACCCAAGCTGCTCAGCGATGACGGCAAACATGTCGTCATCCGCCCACTGGCCTATGTGCGCGAGGACGACATCGAAGCCTACGCCGCATACAAACAATTCCCGATCATTCCCTGCAACCTGTGTGGCTCGCAGGAAAACCTGCAGCGCAAGCAGGTATCGAGGATGCTGGCAGGCTGGGAGAAAGACTCACCGGGCCGCATCGAAACCCTGTCGCGCGCACTGGGCGACATCCGCCCGTCGCACCTGAGCGATCCGAACCTGTTTGATTTCGCCAGCCTCGGCAAACGCGGCGATGTCACGATGCCAAACACACTTGCACAGACGCATGCGTGGCTCGCAGGTGGCGAGACCGCCGGCAACTAGTCTTTCGCCCCTCCCCCTGAGTGCAGGGAGAGGATGGGAGGGGTTGCTCTTCCCACAACAACAACTGGATGACTGAATGTTCTTTAGAAACCTGACCCTGCTCCGCTTTCCCACTTCGCTCGACCTCACCGACCTCGACACCCAGTTGGCGACCTGCGCGCTCAAACCGGTCGGCCTGCTGGAACTGTCCAGCCGTGGTTTTGTCGCGCCGATGGGCCAGCACCATGAAGGCCTGGACCACGCAATCGATGGCACCCACTGGCTGACCGTGGGCGGCGAAGACAAGCTGCTGCCCGGCGCGGTGGTCAACGACCTGCTGCAGAAGAAACTGGCCGTCATCGAAGAAAAGGAAGGCCGCCGCCCCGGTGGTCGTACCCGCAAACGGCTGAAGGAAGACCTGGTAGCCGAGTTGCTGCCACGCGCGTTCGTGCGCCCGGTGCGCACCGACGCACTGCTGGACACCAAGCTGGGCGTGATCGTGGTGGATACCTCATCGCGCAAGAATGCAGAAGCGGTGGTATCGGAAGTGCGTCGCGCGCTGGGCAGCTTCCCGGCGCTTCCGGTGAATGCCGAAGTCGCGCCGCGCGCGATTCTTACCGGCTGGATCGCCGGCGATGCATTGCCGGAAGGCCTGTCGCTGGGCGATGAATGCGAACTGCGTGATCCCTCCGACAGCGGCGCGGTGGTCAAGGTCCAGCGCATGGAACTGTCTGGCGAAGAAATCGCCAAGCACCTGGAAGCCGGCAAGCAGGTGACGCGCCTGGCACTGGTGCTGGATGACCACGTCTCGTTCGTACTCGGCGAGGACCTGGTGATCCGCAAGTTCAAGCTGCTCGATGGCGCCGTCGATCAACTGGAGTCCAGCGAACGCGAGGACGTGCGTGCGGAACTCGAAGCCCGTTTCGCGCTGATGTCCGGGGAATTCAAGCGCCTGTTCCTGGTGCTGGAAACCGCGCTGAAGCTGAGCAAGGCGGATGCCTGAGTCAAGTAGCGGCATTGCATCGTAAGCTGCACGAATGCAATCCCTGTTCCGCCTGCTCTCGCCCGCACGCACCGCGCCGGTAACACCACGCATGCAGCGCGACACCATCACGTTTGTGCTCGATGACGGCCGCCCCATCGACGTGCTGCGCGTGCGCGATCCGCGTGCGCGGCGGGTCAAGCTGTCGGTGGACGAACGCGGCGCGCGACTGAGCCTGCCGCTGCGTGCAAGCACGTTGGCCGGCGAGCGTTTCCTGCACGAACATCGCGGCTGGCTGGCGGCGCAACTGGCCGTGCATGCGCAACCCACGGATGCAGGCCTGCAACGGGATATCACTGATGCGCTTCCCCTGCGCGGCGGGATGCATCCGTTGCATTGGAGCGCGGGTCGCGCGACCCGGCTCGACATCGAACCGGACGGCAGCCTGCTGTTCGCCGCGCCGGCGCGCGCGGGCGCTGCCGCGCTGCAACGTGGGCTACGGGATTTCTACGAAGCGCAGGCGCGCGCCGATGTCGGCCGCTGGTTGCCAAAGTACCTGCACGAGCTACCGCGCGTGCCGCGGCGGATCGTATTCCGGCGCACGTCTTCGCAATGGGGCTCGCTGGCGCCGGACGCCAGCCTGTCGCTGGACCTGGCACTGGTGCTGGCACGTCCGTCCGCGTTCGAATACGTGCTGGTGCATGAGCTGTGCCATCTGCTGCATGCCGACCATTCACGCCGCTTCTGGCGCGAGGTCGAGCTGCGTTTCCCGGACTGGTGCGCCGAGCGCGATTACTTCCGTGCCCATGGCCGGCAGCTGAAAGGCCAGCTACGGGGACTGCTGGCCGGTTGAAAGGCACTTGTCCGTTTGCCTAATCGATCACTACAGGGGAACCACCATGGCGACACGCTCCAACCCGGCCCGCTCCCACACGGTGCGCTTGCTGCTTCCAGTACTGGCCATCGGCCTGCTGCTGCCGTTGACCGCCTGCCAGAAGGCGGCCGAAAAGGCGGCCGAAGCGGCCATGGAACGAGCCACCGGCAACAAGGTCGACCTGGACAAGGATGGCGGCACCATGACCATCAAGTCGGACGAGGGCGAGATCAAGGTCGCCACCAGCCAGAATGGCCAAAGCGTGCCGTTGCCGGAGGATTTCCCCAAGGACGTGTTCCTGCCCGAGCACAGCGCGGTCAACAGCGCCATGGACATGGCCGGCATGAAGATGGTGAACATGGTCAGCGACGCCTCCTCAAACGATGTCTCCACCACCATCCAGAAATCCATGGAAGCGCAGGGCTGGAAACGCGAGATGGCGATGCAGGCCGCCGAGGGCAGCGCAACCTTGGTCTACAGCAAGGACAAGCGCCAGACCGTCTACCAGATGATGAAGGGTGACAACGGCGGCACCCAGATCGCGATCCGCACCGGCGGCGAAGGCTGACGGCCTGCCTCAGGCGCAGCTGGTCAGGCCTGCCGCAAGAAATCCCCAATGGCTGCAGCCACCGCGGCCGCTTGATCCATGTGCAGGTGATGGCCACCAAGCATCATTACCAGTTCGCTGTGTGGCAGCAGCGCCGCGCGCCGGCGCCGAAGATCGTCGGGCAGATAGGCTTGGGCGGGCACGCCGAAGATCACCATCGCGGGACAGTCGATGCCGGCCACCAGGTTTTCGACCTGCATTTCAGTCATTCGGGTCATGGTCGGCAAGGTCAGGCGCGGATCACTGCTCCAGGCGTAGCCGCCTTCGACCTCTGCCAGTCCGCGCTCGACCAGCAAGCGAACCAGCGGCTCGGTGAGCCCGCTTCCGGGCACCCGGGTAGCCTGCATGCGTGCGCGGATCGCGGTATCGATATCGGGAAACACACGGAGCCGCTTGTTGGGTAGTGCGCGATGCGCTGCGACCGCCTCGCGCATCCGCGCCACCGTGTGTTCGGGCGCTTCCGCCAGCGCGCCCAGTGCTTCGATCGCCACCAGCCGTTCGATCCGTTCGGGACATGCCGCGGCAATCAGGCTGCCGATGCCGGCGCCCATCGAATGCCCGAGCAGGGCAAACCGCTCCCAGCCCAGCGCGTCAGCCACATCCAGGATCGCGTTGATCGCACCGACGAAGGAATAGTCGGTGCCCGGCGGCAGATGCGCGCTGCGGCCGTGGCCGGGCTGGTCGATCGCAACCAGGTCAATGCCATGCAGATGCTGCGCCAGTGGAATGAAACTGGCCGCGTTGTCCAACCAACCATGCAGGGCCAGCACGCGCGGGCCGTCGCCACTGTTGCGCAGGCCGGCGACGCGACCCATCGGGATATCGACGAGGAACTCGCGCATCATCACCAACCCTCGTTGCCCATCGCCAAAGCAGCCAGTGCATCGGCATGCGCATCGCCGGCATTCAGGCACGGGATATAGCGCAGCGACTGTCCGCCGGCTTCGCGGAAGGCCTTGGCGTTTTCCATCGCGATTTCCTCCAGCGTTTCCAGGCAATCCACCGCGAATCCGGGACAGGCCACGTCAAGCGTACGCACGCCATCGCGTGCGAGTTGTTCCAGCGTGGCCTGCGTATACGGCTGCAGCCATTGCTCACGACCGAAGCGCGACTGGAAGGTCAGCAGGATCTCGTCGCGCGCGATGCCAAGCGCGCCTGCAATTGCCTGCGTGCTGCCCTCGCAGTGCGCTGCATACGGATCGCCGCCATCGACCAGCCGCTGTGGAATGCCGTGGAACGACAGCAACAAGCGCTCGCCGCGGCCGTTGGCATCCCAGTGGGCGCGGATCGAATCGGCCACCGCACGTGCCCAGCCGGCATCGCGGTGGTAATCGGCCAGCATCGCAACCTCCAGCCCCTTGCCATGTGCGTCGATGACATCGGCCACTGCGGCCGTCGTGGTGGTCGAATACTGCGGATACAGCGGCAAGACCCGCACCTCTCGCGCACCTTCGCTGCGTAGCCGGGCCAGCGCGGACGCCAACGATGGTTCGCCATAGCGCATCGCATGCGTCACTTGCCACTGGGGCAAGCGTGCCTGCACAGCCTTGGCCAGTGCGGCGGTATGCACCGCCAGCGGCGAGCCATCTGGCAGCCATACCGCCGCGTATTTGCGCGCGACCTTCGGGCTGCGCAGCGGCAGGATCACGAAATGCAGCAACGGGCACCACAGCCAGCGGGTCAGCTGGACCACGCGGTGGTCGTGCAGGAACTGCGCCAGGTAGCGACGCACGGCGCTTGCAGTGGGCGCAGCGGGCGTGCCCAGGTTGACCAGGAGGAGTGTGTTTTTTGGCGCGGCGCGGGGAGTGTCGTGCTTAAGCATCGGCATAGGATGGCAGCGTGGGCGCAGCGGCGATAGCACGGCTGATCGAAGGTGTGTCGTCCGGCCCATGCAATCCTGCGGCACCGGCTTATGATGGATTCATGCCGATGGCGCCAGCATGTTGCGTCGCCCACTCCGCCGGAGATCCCCATGAAGCGCACCCCCATGAAGCCTGCCCCACGCCGTCGCCTTGCGTTCGCCCTTGCCGGCCTGCTGGCCGCATCCGCCGCGATTGCCGGCGCCCGCGAAGACGTACGCGCGGAGGATGCCGTGCGCGTGGTCCGGGAGATCCAGTCGATCCCGGAATCCGGAATTCCCGACCGCCTGCTGGATGAAGCGCGCGGAATTGTCGTGGTGCCCAACACCATCAAGGCCGGGTTTTTCCTTGGCGGCCGCCGTGGCTTGGGCCTGATGTCGGTGAAGACCGCTAATGGCACCTGGTCGAACCCGGTGTTCGTGAAATTGGCCGGCGCCAGCTTCGGTTTCCAGGCCGGGGTGCAATCGGCTGACGTAATTATGGTGTTCCGCAGCGACCGTGGGCTGGAGTCGATCGTCAACGGAAAGTTCACCCTGGGCGCCGATGCCAGCGTGGCCGCCGGTCCGGTTGGGCGCAGTGCCGCCGCCGCCACCGATGGCGAGTTCAAGGCCGAGATCTGGTCATGGTCGCGCGCACGCGGGCTGTTTGCCGGCGTCGCCCTGGACGGTGCGGTGCTGTCGATCGACAACGGCGCCAACAGCAGCGCGTACGGCGAGGGCGTGACCCCGCGCATGGTGTTCGAGGGCCGCGCGACACAGCCGGCATCGTCGGCGATTGTCGGTTTCCGTGACGCGCTGGAGGAAGCCACCGCCGGTGCGCGCCAGACCCGCGCGCGCAAGCAGGCCAATGCCGCTGCGGCCAGTGCCCCGGCAAGCATGAGCGCGCCGACCAATCCCGGCACGACCGTGCAACCGGTCGACAACCACAATCCGGCGACCACAACGCCGCTGTCAGATGCGCCAGTAAAACCGACGCCGGCTGCGGCCAGCACCAGTCCGTAAGCGCGCAGGCGCTAGAATTGGGTTTCCTACTCTCGTAAAGGTGCGTCCATGGGCAGCTTCAGCATCTGGCACTGGCTGATCGTGCTGGTGATCGTCGTGCTGGTGTTCGGCACCAAGCGCTTGACCGGCGGTGCGCGCGACCTCGGCAAGGCGGTCGACGAGTTCAAGAAAGGCATGCGTGGCGACGATGACAAACCAGCCGCGCGCATCGGCGAGAACGCCGACAAGACCGACGACAGCGCGAAGACCGGAAGCGAACAACGCGACCGCGACGACGTCGCCCGCTGATCCGTCGCGGATAGGACGGGCGGGGCGGGCCTTTCAGGATGTTTGATTTCTCCTTCGGCGAGATGCTGGTCGTCGGGCTGGTCGCGCTGGTCGTGCTCGGCCCCGAGCGCCTGCCCAAGGCAGCCCGCTTCGTTGGCCTGTGGGTGCGGCGCGCGCGCGCGCAGTGGTATTCGGTGAAGAGCGAGCTTGAGCGCGAACTGGCCACTGAAGAACTACGCCGCAGCCTGGCCGACGGTCATCAGGTGATGCGCGAAACCGAAGCACATCTGCGCGCGACCGATCTGGAGATCCGCACCGCGGTGTCCGACACCGCCACCGAAGTGCGCGCGCCGATTGCTGAAGTGAATGCCGCTGCGGCCGAAATCCACATGGAACAACCCGCGGACGATGCTGCGGACGACGCCACGGATGCCACCGCAGGCACGCCCAAGCAGGACGCACATGGACAGTGATGTCGGCACCGGCGCCGAACGGCCACTGATTGCGCATTTGCTGGAGCTGCGCTCGCGCCTGTTGCGCGGGGTCGTGGGCCTGTTGCTGGTGCTGGCGGCGATGCTGCCGTTCGCCAACAAGCTCTACGCACTGTTGGCGCAACCGCTTCTGGACAAGCTGCCCAAGGGCGGCCAGCTGATCGCCACCCAGGTCGCATCACCCTTCTTCGCGCCGATGAAGCTGGCGTTCTTCGCCGCGCTGATGGTGTCGATGCCATGGCTGCTCTACCAAGTCTGGGCGTTCGTCGCGCCAGGTTTGTATCGGCGCGAGAAGAAACTCGCGCTGCCGCTGCTGGGGTCGGCGCTGGCGCTGTTCTACGCCGGCTGCGCGTTCGCATTTTTCCTGGTGCTGCCGATGGTGTTCGGCTTCCTGGCGCGGGTGACCCCGAGCGGGGTGGCGATGATGACCGACATCAGCGCCTACCTCGATTTCGTGCTGGTGTTGTTCCTCGCCTTTGGCCTGTCGTTCGAGCTGCCGGTGGCGCTGGTGATCCTTGCATTACTCGGCTGGGTGACCCCGAAGCAGCTGCGCGAAGGTCGCGGCTATGCGGTGGTTGGCGTCTTTGTCGTCGCTGCGGTGCTGACCCCGCCTGACGTGGTCTCGCAGTTGATGCTGGCGATCCCGATGTGCCTGCTTTACGAAGCCGGGATCATCGCCGCAACCATGGTTACACCGCGGACGGCAGCGGATGCAGACGCCCGCGACTGAGCAGGAGGCTGTTGCGCTGAAGTCTGCGGCCCTGAAGTCCGCGGCGATTGTTCGTGCAGGCCTGGATCCTGCCGACTTTGAGCTTGCAGCCCTGAAGCCGGCGAACCTCAAGGAACGCTACGTCGCCTGGTCGCTCGACGCCGCCTGCCTGCTGCCAGCGCTGCTCCTGCTTGCCAGCTCGCGTCTGCAACACGACATGGCCAGTGCGGGCGCGGCGATGGCTTCGCTCAAGCAAGCCCTGCCGCAGCTGATGGAAGGCATGCTGGCCAATCCGCAGCCGACCGTGCAGATGGCGCAGTCCTGGCTGGCCAATCCGCTACTGGCCGGTGACGTTGGCCGCCTCGAAGCTGCCATGAGCGACATGCTGATGACGCCGATGCTGCTCTATGTGTTGCTGGCACTGGTGTGGTCGGTGGGTTTCGAGTCGTCGCGCTGGCAGGCCACGCCCGGCAAGCGCGCGCTGGGTCTGGTGGTTGCGAGCGCCGATGGCAAAAAAATCACCACTGGCCATGCCTTGCAGCGCTTCCTGGCTTCATCGCTGTCGTGGCTCAGCCTCAACATCGGCCATGCGATGGTAGCGCTGCCGCCCAAGCACCTCGCCCTGCACGACCGCATCAGCGATACGCGGATCCTGCGCGAGCGCAGCAATGACAGCCTCCCGGCCTGGGCATGGGGATGGCTGATCTTGCAGGGCGGCGCCGCGCTCGCGGCATTCCTGTGGATTTTCATCCATGTGCAGACCGCGATGAGCGCGGCCATGCAACAGGTGATGGGCGGGCTTTAGTCCTGCCAGCCGCCGGTCAGAGTTCGAGCTGGTCCGCCCGCGCCAACGGCGGCGGCGCATCGGTGCAGATGTCGCGCCACATGAAGTACATGACGCCGAACATCACTACGTATATCAGCAGGATCATGCCGAAGTAGATCGGCACCAGCAGCACCAAGGCCAACACCTTGCTGATCATGCCGGCAATCAGCGTGATGATGCCTGCCACCAGCACCACCCCAAGGGTCAATACCAGCATCCCCAGCACCGACAACACCGCCAGCACAATGATCGGCAGCACGTTCTTGATGGCGCCGCGCAGGCCATCGACGAAGGCCTCGCCAACCCTCCGGCCACCCAATGCCACTTGCCCGAAGCCGACGGCATACACGCCGCCCATGAACATGGCGAACAGCGAACCGACGCTCATGATCCGGCCCAGGCCTTCCGGCATCTCCGCAAGATTCGGTGGCGGCGCCGTCCCGCCGGCTGCCTGCATCGCTTGTGCAGAGGTAATGAGTTCCCAGTACCAGCGCATGAAATCCTTGCCGAACAGGCTGATCACCGCGACGAACACGCCCAGATAGATCACCATCATCAGCACGCCAAAGCCGATCAGCCGACCACGCACCTGGCTTTCGCGGAAGGTATCGAAGATCGCGGTGGCATGCGTCGGCTGGCCATTCTCGGCAGCGTGAATGACCCGCAGCAGTCCACCAATCAACAGCGCGGTGACCACCATCGACACCACGGTCGTGATCGCCATGACCGCCACGATGGCGCTGGGGCTTTCCTTGAAAACATATTGCAGGACGATCTGCAACACGCTCGGGATCAGGGCCACGACCGCCATCAAGGCAGTTGCGCCAAAAATGGCCTTGGGATTGTTGCGACCCAGGTTGATCGCCTGTTGCAACCAGCCCCAGCCCCTGCCAGGTCCCACCGCACGTGTCGTCATTCCATATTCCCCGAGAATCGTCCGATTCCAGACCCGGTCAGCATACCCAAACCGGGACGGTGGCAGGCGTCAATTCGATGCGAGCGCCACGAACCGGCGCAATAGCTGGCGCGCCAGCGGCGTCGCCCGCACCGCATGTTCCATTGCTGCGGCATTGCTGCCTTCATTGGCCAGCGCCTCACGCCGCGCCTGGATATAACCGCGCATGTGGGTGGTGCTGAATTCGGGATGGAACTGCACGCCCCAGGCGCTCTGGCCCCAGCGGAATGCACAGGCCGCATCCTGCCTGGAGGTCGCCAACAGTTGCGCACCTTCTGGCAATGCCAGCACCGTCTACAGGTGGGTGGCCTGCGCCGTGAACCGCGCTTGCAGGCCAGCAAACAAGGGATCGTCACCCGCATCCGGCTGCAGATCGATGTCAACCGTGCCCATCTCGCGACCAGTCGGGTTGTAACCGACCTGTCCGCCCAACGCATGCGCAATTAGCTGGTGGCCATAGCAGATGCCAAACAGCGGCAGCCCGGCATGCGCGGCATCGCGCAGCCAGGCGGCGCTGGCCTCGCTCCACGGCAGCAGGTCGGTGACCATCGCCCCGGAACCGGTGACGATCACGCCGGCGAAACCCTCACGGGTCGGCAGCGGCTCACCGCCGCTCCCATCAGGGTCGGCGACATCAATCACCACCACGTCGTCATCGCGCAACCCGGCCGCAACCCGGATCCAGTGGGCGAAGCTGCCATATCGGCGCATCGATGTGATCGGACGACCGGTTTGCAGGATCAGGAATGGGTGAGCTGCACGCGTCATGCGGATGCCCTATCTGCATCGGCAGCAGGCACGAACGCCCGGCCATGGATGGCTGGGCAGGGCGACACGGAAGCGGTATGTAACGCCATGGATGGCAGCCTGAAAGGTGGCAGGACGAGGGCACACTTATACTAACGGGCTCGCCGCACACGATGATCCCATGTCCAGCACTCCGCTCTTCGAAGGCATTACGTTCCAGGACCTGATCCAACGCCTGAATGCCTACTGGGCCGCCCAGGGCTGCGTGCTGATCCAGCCGCTCGACCTCGAAGTCGGTGCAGGCACTTTCCATCCGGCCACCTTCCTGCGCGCGCTCGGCCCGGAGCCGTGGAATGCGGCCTATGTGCAGCCGTGTCGCCGGCCCACCGATGGCCGCTACGGCGAAAACCCCAATCGCCTGCAGCGCTACTACCAGTACCAGGTGGCGATGAAGCCGTCGCCGGACAACATCGTCGAGCTGTATTTCGATTCGCTCAAGTCGCTCGGCATCGATCCATTGGTGCACGACTTGCGGCTGGTCGAGGACAACTGGGAATCGCCGACGCTTGGCGCCTGGGGCCTGGGCTGGGAAGTCTGGCTCAACGGCATGGAAGTCACCCAGTTCACCTATTTCCAGCAGGCCGGCGGAATGGAATGCCGGCCTGTGCTCGGCGAGATTACCTACGGCCTCGAGCGCCTGTGCATGTACCTGCAGAATGTGGACAACGTATTCGACATCGTCTGGACGCATGGTCCCACGGACTCGGAAGGACGCCGCACGCCGGTGACTTATCGCGATGTCTATCACCAGAACGAAGTCGAACAGTCCATCTACAACTTCGAGCATGCCGATGTTGCAGAACTGTTCCATCGCTTCGATGCCTGCGAGGCCGAAGCCTTCAAGCTGATCGAACTCGGCCTGCCGCTGCCGGCGTATGACCAGGTGTGCAAGGCCTCGCACAGCTTCAACCTGCTGGATGCACGCCGCGCGATCTCGGTCACCGAACGCCAGCGCTACATCCTGCGCGTGCGCAAGTTGTCGCAGGCAGTGGCCGAGGCGTACTTCGCGCAACGCGAGAAGCTTGGTTTTCCGGGCCTGAAAAAAGATGCCCTCAAGAAAGATGACGCAAAGCAGGAAGCCGCGGCATGAACATGCAATCCCTCCTGATCGAACTCGGCACCGAAGAGTTGCCGGTCAAGGCGCTGCCCGGGCTGGCGCAGGCGTTTTTCGACGGCGTGATCGGCGCGCTGGGAAAACGTGGTGTCGCCATCGAACTTGGTGATTCAAAGGCGCTGTATTCACCGCGCCGGCTCGCGGTAGTGCTGCCGGGCGTGGCGAGCGAACAGCCCGAGCAACGCAGCGAAGTACTGGGCCCGTATCTCAATATCGCGCTGGATGCGAACGGCGCACCGACGCGCGCACTGGAAGGCTTCGCCGCCAAGGCCGGCGTTGCATGGGATTCGCTGGAAAAAACCAGCGACGCCAAGGGCGAGCGCTTCGTGCATCGCGCGGTCACGCCGGGTGCGAAGACCGCCGACCTGCTGCAGTCCGTGCTGGACGAAGCATTGGCCGGCATGCCGATCCCCAAGCCGATGCGCTGGGGCGACCACGACTACGGCTTCGCGCGTCCGCTGCACTGGCTGGTGGCCTTGCTCGGCGATGAAGTCGTTCCACTACACGCATTCGGCATCGACGCCGGTCGCAACAGCCGCGGGCATCGCTTCCATCACGACAAACCCGTGTGGGTGCAGGCCGCCGGCGACTACGTTGATGCACTGCGCGGTGCGCATGTGCTGGTCGATCCGGACGAGCGCCGCGCGCGCATCGTGGCCGAAGTCGAAGCCGCCGCACACGCTGCAGGTGGCAGCGCACGCATCGATGTCGACAACCTGGAGCAGGTGAACTGCCTCAACGAATGGCCGGTCGCAGTGACCTGTGCGTTCGAGCACGACTTCCTGGCAGTGCCGCAGGAAGCACTGATCACCACCATGGAAACCAACCAGAAATTCTTCCCGGTGCTGGACAGCCACGGCAAGCTCAGCGAGTACTTCATCGGCATTGCCAACATCGAGTCGAAAGACCCGAATCAAATCCGCAAGGGCTATGAGCGCGTGATCCGTCCGCGTTTCGCCGATGCGCGGTTCTTCTTCGACGAAGACCTGAAGCAGGGTCTCGAAGCGATGGGCGCGGGCCTCGCGAGCGTCACCTATCAGGCCAAGCTGGGCAGCGTGGCCGACAAGGTCCAGCGCGTGGCTGCACTGGCCGAATCCATCGCGAAAGAGGTCGGCGTGGATCCGGCACTGGCGCGACGTGCGGCGGAGCTGGCGAAGAACGACCTGCAATCGCGCATGGTCAACGAATTTCCGGAACTGCAGGGCATTGCCGGTCGTCACTACGCGACCGCCGCAGGCGAACCGTCAGAGGTCGCGCTGGCGATCGATGAGTCCTACCGACCACGTTTCGCGCGAGATGACATTGCGTTGTCGCCGGTCGGCAAGGTACTGGCGATTGCCGAACGTATCGACACGCTGGCGGGCGGATTCGCCGCAGGCCTCAAGCCGACCGGCAACAAGGATCCGTTTGCGTTGAGGCGCAATGCGTTGGGGTTGGCGCGGACGATTATCGAGAGTGGGTTTGATTTCACCCTCTCCGAATATGTCACGCAGTCACTTGAATCGCTGCCTATCGATTTCGGATCCGAACGCGCGCTTGATTTCACAATGTATGAAATCGTCGATTTCATCCACGAGCGACTGCGCGGCTATTACAGCGACAAGGGCGTTCCTACACCACACTTCAATGCTGTCGCAGCTGTCTCTCCCGGGTCACTGTACGACTTCGACCGCCGCATCGATGCCATCGGCACATTCGCGCAACTGCCTGAAGCAGCCGCACTGGCCGCGGCCAACAAGCGCATTGGCAACATCCTCAAGAAGTCGGACGTGACAGTCGCCGATACCATCGACCACGACCTGCTCACCGAGCCAGCCGAGCGCGCGCTGGCCGAAGCGGTAGAAGCGGTTTATGCCGAAACCGGGCATGCTCTGGCGCATGGTGATTACGTGGATGCACTGGCCCATCTGGCACGATTGCGGCCGCAGGTGGATGCGTTCTTCGACCAGGTGATGGTCAATGTCGAAGACGAGAAGATTCGCCACAACAGGTTGGCCCTGCTGCGCCGGCTGGCGGATCGCCTGGGCAGCGTGGCCGCGATCGAGCATCTGTCGACCTGAGCCATGCAACGGCACTTGGCGGCGGGTGTTTCGCTCCG
>NZ_JAQSDO010000008.1:0-217975 GCF_029945965.1 Thermomonas sp. | reverse complement strand
CTAAAGGCCGCTGCGCCAAACACCCGCCGCTCTCGCCGTCGCGAAGCCAGCAGCCAGCACCATCAATTCATGCAACGTTGACCCGGCCTCAACATTGGGCCGGTATCCTGCATCGATGCCGCCAGCCCTCCTACGCCTGACTGTTGTTCGCCTGAGCATTGCCGCCTGTTGCTTGGTGATCGCGATGCCCGCGCTGGCGATCACAGTCACCAGGGTCGAGGTCAAGGTCACCGGTGCCGACAATGAACGCCTCGCCGACAACGTCCGCACCGCGCTGTCGTTGAACGAAGCTGTGGGCAAGGACGTAAGTGGCCGCCGGCTCAACTACCTGCTGCGCGAAGCCGAGGCGGAAACCCGCGAGGCATTGCAACCGTTCGGATACTACTCGCCCACGATCACCATCCAGCGCAGCGACCGCAGCGCATCGGAAGACGCGGATGCACGCGATGTCGATCCCGATGCCGATGATGACGTGCCCGCTGCAGACAACCAGGATGGAAACGCAAAGCAACTTCGCCAGGCCCGCCGCGTCCGTACCCTGACCGTCAGCATCCATGTTGAACCGGGCAAGCCGGTGCGCATCCGTGGCTTCACCCTGGGCATGGATGGCGAAGCCGACCACGATGCATCGGTGCAATCGGCGCTGTCGGCGTTCGTGCCACGCAAGGGCGAGGTGCTGAACCACACGCTGTACGAAACCAGCAAGGGCAAGGTCAACCGCGCACTGGCGACACATGGTTATTTCGATGCGGATTTCGCCGCGCGCCGTGTCGAAGTGACCCGCGCCGACTTCGCCGCCGACATCGACCTGCGATGGACCAGTGGCAAGCGCTTCGTACTTGGCGAGGCGACTTTCATCCAGGCGCCCAAGACCATCATCCGCGACAAGCTGCTGCACAAGCTGGTCAACTGGGACGAGAACCAACCCTATGACGAAGCCGAGCTTGAACAATTACGGCAGTCACTGGTCGCGCTGGATTATTTCGGCCTGGTCGAAGTGCTGCCGCAACCGGAACAAGCCGGCGACGACAAGATCGTGCCCGTGCAGGTCAACCTGACCCCAGCACCGCGCAGCATCTACACCACTGGCCTGAGCTACGGCACCGTCAGCGGGCCCGGCGTCAATCTCGGCGTGGAGCGCCGCTATCTCAACACGCGCGGGCACAAGGCACTTGGCCAGTTGGACTATGCACGCGACCGCAAGGCGCTGACCCTGCAATACCGCATGCCGGCGTTCGCCTGGCTGGACGGCTGGTACACCGCAAGCGCGCAGGCGGTCGATGAGGCCAATCGCTATATCAATTCGAGGCGGCTCGAATTGGTCGCGAGCCGCAGCGGCCAGTTCAATTCAAGGCTCAATCTGGTTGCCTCTCTGCACGTATTGCGCGAACGCTGGGCATTCAACGTCGCCGATAACGGCGGTGGCGCGCTGGCGGTGATCGACTACCGCTTCGCGACGCTCGCCTATCCCTCGCTGGGTGCCGATTACATCGACGTCGACAATCGCCTTGCACCGCGCCGCGGCTTCGGCGCCAGCGCAGTGGTCCAGGGCGGCAAGGGCAGCGGTGCCAATGGCGCCAATTTCGCGCAGCTCTATCTGCGTGGCCAGTGGTTCCATGGATTTGGGCCGGATGATCGGCTGATCGTGCGTGGAGAGGCCGGCCACACCTTCGGCAACGACCTGCTGGACCTGCCGCCCAGCCTGCGTTACTACGCCGGTGGCGACCGCAGCGTGCGCGGCTACAGCTGGCATGAAATTGGCCCCAGGATCCAGATCAACGGCGGCGGCAACTATTACACCGGCGCCAAGAATGTGCTGACCGCAAGCGTCGAATACGAACGCTATCTGTATGGCCCATGGGGCGCTGCCGTGTTCGTAGATTCCGGCAGCGCTTTCAACGGTCGCAAACCGCAGATGCGGACGGGCGTCGGCATCGGCCTGCGCTGGAAGTCGCCGGTCGGACCGGTACGCATCGACATCGCGCACGGGCTGGACCAGCCGGATTCGCCGATTACGTTGCACCTCAATATTGGTGCAGATCTATGAGCCGCCTGCGCGAGCGCTACCAGCGCTATCGCCGCTTTGGCCTGGCACCACTGACGAAAGACGCAACGGAAGCACAGCGCGATGCGCACATCGCCGAGCTCGCAAAACTGCGCAGGCAGCGTCGGCGCAAACTCGCGCTCCGAAGTGGCCTCGGCACGCTGGCGCTGGTCGTACTCGCAAGCGTGCTGCTGTACTGGCTGGTGATGACGGTAGGCGGGCGTAATGTATTGCTCGCGCAGATCAAGGCGCGGCTTCCGATGGGCACGCAGCTCAGCTGGCGCAGTGCCGAAGGCCCGGCAGCCGGCCCATTGATCCTGCATGGCGTGCATTTCTCGATGCCACGCCAGCGCGACCCGGACTGCAAGCCCACGCAACAGGCCAGCTGCGCGATGGGCACGATCGTGTTCGATGCCGACAAGGTGATGCTGGATCCGGCGTTGCGCCCCTTGCTCGGTCGGCGCCTGCGGCTGGATGCATTGGAAGTCACCGGCGCCACGCTCAACCTGCCGCGCAGCGACACGCCGTTCGAACTGCCGCGCTGGCCGGATGTGTTGCCGCAGATCGAACCGCCACTCGCCCTGCGGGCGGACGACATCGTCATCAACGGTTTCAGCGTGACGCAGGAAGGCGAGCCGCTGATTGCGATCAGTCGTGCGCGCGGTGGACTGGATGCGCAATCCGGGAAGCTGCATGTCGAACATTTCCGCTTCGACAGCGATCGCGGGCGCTTTGCCTTACATGGCGATTACGCACCGCGTGACAACTTCCGCAGCGACATCACCGCCAGCGCGGTGTTGCCGGCATCCGCTGGACGCACGCCTGCGCGGCTTGGTTTGTTCGCGCGTGGCGACCTGTCGCGGATGGACGTGGCAATCGGCGGCAACGCACCCGAGCCGTTGCATGCAACGCTCACCTTGCGCGGAAAAGATGCACCACGCTGGCAGCTGCGTGCGAACAGCACGGCACTCGACATCGGCCTGCTGACCGGCAGTGCCTCCACATTCCCATCCGCATCGGCACCGATCGCCTTCAAGCTTCGCGGCGATGGCGTGGCCGGTGACGCGAACCTGCAGGGCACATTCAAGCAGGGCAACTTCAGCGCGACCTTGCGACCTTCGAAACTCAGCCTCGGCGAGCAGGTGTTGCGCGTGCATCCGCTGGTGATCGATGCGCTCGATGGACGTATCAGCGCCAACGGCAGCGCCGATCTGCATGATCCGAAAAATTCGTCGCTCAAGTTTGCAGTCAATGCGCGCGGTCTGCGTTGGCGCGGTAGTACTGATGCGGTTGAGATCGCGGGTAATGCCGACTTCGGGATCGCCGGCACGCTGGAAAAATGGGTGGCGATCGGCAATGCGCGCCTGCAACGCGACGGCAAGCGCGCGACGGTGGACTTCGACGGGCTCGGCAACCGCGAAGGCGTGCGCCTGCGCAAACTCGATGCAGTGATGCCTGGTGGTCGACTGGACGCGACCGGCAACCTCGCGTGGTCACCCGCGCTGCGCTGGGATGCCGATGCGCGTTTGGCAGGTTTCGACCCCGGATATTTCCTGCCGGACTGGTCCGGCGCAGTGAATGGAACCATCACCACCTCCGGTGAATTCCGTGACAGTGGTGCACTACTTGCCGACATCGATGCCAAGCAACTTGGTGGCACGTTGCGCGGACGCCCGCTTTCCGGCCGTGGCAGCCTGCACATTGATGGCAGTACCTATGCGGGAGATGTCGTGCTGGCGTTGGGGCAAAGCCGCGTGACCGCGAAAGGACGCATGGCCTCGAATATCGAACTGGATGCCAACTTCGCACCACTGCAGTTGAACGACCTGCTGCCGGACGGCAATGGCAGTGTGCGCGGCAGCTTGCACCTGCGTGGCGCGCGCACCGCGCCGGACGTGGACGTGGACCTTGTCGGCGACGCGCTTGGCTATGGCAACTACCGCGCGCAGCATCTCGTCGCCAAGGGCAAACTGCCCTGGCGCAACGGCAATGGCCTGCTGCTGGTCGATGCCAGTGGTCTGGCACTTGGCCTGCCATTGGATAGCCTGCGGATCCACGCACGCGGCGCGGTGGAGCGCCTGCAACTGGAAGGCAGTGCGAAGGGCGATATCGGCACGCTTGCACTGACCGGCAGCGCCAACAAACAGGGCACGCGCTGGCAGGGCGCGTTGGCATCACTGCGCTTGGCGCTGGACAAGGGCGCTACGTGGGCACTACAGGACACCGCGCGCTGGTCGTGGGATGGCAGTAACGGAAGCTTGAGTAGCAGCTGCCTGGCCGCGGACAGTGGTGGCACGCTGTGCGCGGATGCGGACTGGCCGCGGCGTGGACTGGATGTGCAGGGCAATGGGCTGCCCTTGGCATTGCTAAAGCCCTACCTGCCGGATCGCAGCGATGGCCGGCCTTGGTACTTGAGTGGCGAGGTCGCACTGATCGCTCACCTGCAACCCGCTGGCAATGCGTGGCGTGGGAATCTGTCGTTGACCTCGGCAAACGGCGGCGTACGCAACACCGCGCGTGCAAAGCGCGACCTGGTCGGCTATCGCGATCTCAAGCTCGATGCCACGTTCAATCCGCAGAAGATCGAAGCCAACCTCGCTGCCGGGCTCAATACAAAGGGCCACATCGACGCCCATATCGTGACCGGCTGGGACGACTACGCGCCACTGGACGGAACCTTGCGCCTCGATACCGATGAACTGACCTGGCTGGAACTGTTCTCACCCGACATCGTGCAGCCCACCGGCAAACTTGATGTCGACGTGCGCCTGTCCGGCACGCGCGGGAAGCCTGTGATCGGCGGCGAAGGTCATCTGACGCAGTTCGCCACTGAACTGCCGGCGCTCGGCATCGCAATACAGGACGGGGACGTACGTCTGCAGGCGCAACCTGACGGCACCGCGCGCATCATCGGCAAATTGCGCTCGGGCCATGGCACGCTGGATGTCGATGGCACGCTGGACTGGCGCGACCAGTCGACGCCGCTCGTACTCAACCTGCGCGGCAAGGATGTGCTGGTCGCCGAGACCCGCCAGTTGCGCGCGGTGGCCGCGCCCGACATCAGCGTGCGCTACGCTGCCGGCAAGCCATTGCAGGTCACTGGCAAGGTCACGATCTCCGAAGCCGACATCAACCTGGAACGCCTGGACCAGGGCGTCTCGACTTCACCCGATGTGGTGGTGCTGGATCCGGTTGATCCGAATCACGATGCACCCAATGCGCTCGACCTCGACCTTGAACTGGTCATGGGTGATGCCGTGAACCTGAAAGGCTTCGGCCTGACCGGCACCCTCGGCGGCAGCCTGCGCGTACGTGCGCCACCCGGGCGCGAGATGCGCGCCACCGGTGAACTGAATGTTGGGGGTCGCTACCGCGCCTATGGCCAGCGTCTGCAGATCACCCGCGGGCGGCTGCTGTGGGCCAATAATCTTGTGGGTGACCCGCGCCTGGACATCCGCGCCGAGCGCGTGGTCGGCGACGTGACTGCCGGCATCCGCGTCGAAGGCAACGCCTCCGATCCGCGTGCCTCGGTGTATTCCGATCCGGCCAAGAGCGAGACCGAAGCGCTGTCCTACCTGACACTCGGCCGGCCATTGACCAGCCTCAGTGGCGCCGAAGCGCAACAGTTGGGTTCGGCGAAATCTGCATTGTCGGCGGGCACCGGTCTGCTGGCTTCAGAACTCGGATCGCGGATTGGCCTGGATGATGCCGGCGTCAGCAACTCCCGCGCACTCGGCGGCGACGTGCTCAGTGTCGGCAAATACCTCTCACCGAAGTTGTATGTCGGCTTTGGCGTATCGCTGCTCGGCACCGGCCAGGTGTTGACCCTGAAATACCTGCTGCGCAAGGGCTTCAACATCCAGATCGAATCGAGCACGGTCGAGAACCGCGCGTCGGTCAATTACCGCAAGGAAAAATAGCGGTCCGGCCGAATGCACTCGGCCGGACCCTTGCAGGTGCACGCACCGCGCGATGCATCACCCAACGCTCGCGCCACAGCGTGTCTGCCATCGCGATGCTGCTGCCGGCGATCTGGAACCCGTATTTCTGGTAGAAAGCGACCGCCTGGCCGGCGTCCTTGCCGACCTTCAGCCATAGGCCTGTAGCGTCCTTCGCACGCGCCACGTCAACGGCTGCTTCAAGCAGACCTGCGGCCACGCCTGCACCCCGGTGCCGCACGCGCACGTAGTGCCGACGGAGTTCGACTGCGCCACGCATCCAACCCGCCGAAGGCGGCCGGACGTTCCAGCACACTTGCACGAATCCCTGCAGCGCTTCGTTCGCCTCCGCCACCAGGGTGACGATGTCGCCATCCAGCAGCTCCGCCCGCGCCATGCCGTCGTTGTCATCCATTCGTGGCATGCCGGCGATGTCTGCACTGCCATCTTTGATGTTCACCGATTCGCTGATCAGCGATGCCAGCGCCCTGGTGTCGGCGAGGTTCGCGCGGCGGACAATGTGATTCCAACGCCTGGTTGTCATCTTCGTATGCTCCGGACGGCGGCCCCTCCTCGCGGAGGGACCACCATCGCTTCACCAGCTGAAGCCAGCGCCGGCGGAGATGCTCGCATCGCCGCCCGACAGCGCCCCACCCAGCGAGACACTGGCATTGGATCGCACTAGCCGCTGGTACTGCACGGCCATCGCGGAACGCCCGTTCTGCACACCAACGCCAAGGCCCACGCGGTTCTGGCCTGGCAGGCCAGCCGCGTTGACGGTTGCAGCCGACATCGCGCCACTCATCGCGCCCACGCGATCAATGCGGCGATCGGTCTGTGCAAAGCGTGTTTCCACCTGTTGCTGGTACTGGGTGAACGTGTCGTTCCATGCCGCGAACCGGTTGTCGGTGTAGGTATTGGCAGCGGTCAGCGTCGACGCGGACTTGGTATCGGAATAGGTCTTCGACGAGGTCAGCGTGGTCACGTCGCCTGCAGTGGCATGTGCCTTCGCACTTGCCAGCGTCGTGGCATCACCAGCATCGGCGTGGTCATTGGCATCCGCAAGCGTCGCGGCATCGCCTGCATCGGCGTGGTCATTGGCTGCATCCAGCGTTGCCACATCACCAGCATCAGCGTGGGCATTGGCTGCATCAAGTGTCGCTGCATCAGCAGCTGCGACATACGCCGGGTCCACGCCATTAATGCCATCTGCACCCGCCGGACCTTGCGGGCCTTGCGGACCTTGGGAACCATCTGTACCCGCCGTACCAGCCGGGCCCTGCGGACCAACGGGGCCTGCTGAACCCGCTGGACCTGTGGCGCCAGTCGCACCCGTGGCGCCTGCGGGGCCTGCCGGACCCTGCGGGCCGGGCACGCCTGCACCCAGCGCGGTCAACTTGGTATCCACCGCGGCAAAGGCGTCGTAAACGCTGCTGAAGTTCGAGCCCTGGATGGTGAAAGTAGGCGCGTTGAACACGCCGCCGGTGAAGCTGGCACCGCCACCCATCCAGGTTGCAAGCGTACGCAGCTGGCGTACGTTCACCGCATCGAAGTCCTCGGTGCCATCCGCCATATGGATGATCTGATGTTCTGCGCCAGCCTGTCCCACACTGACCGACGCGTCGCGGTCAGCAACCGAAAAAAAGCCGATCGCGGTGCTGCCCAGGTTGAGTGCTTTGGCTTGATAGCCGAAAGCCGAACTACCGTTCCCGCTGGCGACCGTTGAAGTGCCAACGGCGCTGCTGTTCTGGCCACTGGCAAAATTGCCATAGCCCAACGCGGAGGCACCTACAGCGCCGGCCCAGTTGTTGCTGCCGATTGCCGAGTTGTCCGGACCTGCTGCCACGTTGTTGAAGCCAATTGCCGAGCTCCTCAGGCCATCCGCGTTGTTGCCGTTGCCAAACGCTGAGCTGTCCTGGCCACTCGCCACGTTGCCGGAGCCGAACGCGAGCCCGAGGGCGCCGCTGACAGTGTTGTTCCGCCCGAATGCCTGGCCGTTATTCGCGAAAGGGGCAATCATATTGTTTGTGCCGATTGCCACGCCGTCGCTGGCCTTGACTGCGTTATAGCCGCCGAATGCGAAGCCACCGAATGCGTAGACATAATTCTGGGTGCCTATCGCGCTGCTGCCCTCGCCAGCGGCGATATTGAAATAGCCGAACGCACTGCTGAATTGTGCGCTGGCGTTGTTGTACAGACCATATGCGGATGCAGTGGCATCACAGGTGGCATTGTCGGTGCCGCCTTCGTTGCCCTGGTTGGTGGATGCGACGACCGGGTTGCCGTTGATATCCAAGCAAGACGGGTCTCCTGGAACAAGGGCGAAAGCCGGCATGGCGGCGCCCGCCAGCAACAGGGACATGGCTAGGCACAGCGAACGACGCCGCATCGTGCGATTGGAAAGCGCGCGGGTGGAACATTTATGGTTGGAACGATTCATTCCGAAACTCCAGAGTTTGGACGCGGTCGATGCCGCGAAGTGTTGAGTGATGGAAGCGGCGGCTCCTGAAGGAACCGCCAGACGCTTACAGGTCGAAGCCGAAACCGCCGCCGACCGATGACTCACCGCTGCTGAAGCTCGCGCCCAGCGAGAACGACGCGCGGTCACCGATGCGCTTGCCGTAACCAATCGACACCGCACCCTGGCTGCCCTGCGCGCCCACACCAATGGCGACGCGTCCGTTGGGACCGCTGCCGTTGGCGGCATTGACCGCCATGTGCGTCATCGCGCTGCCCATCGCGCCGATCTGGCTGATGCGCTTGTCGGTCTGACCGAAGCGCTTGTCCACCTGCTGCTGGTACTGGGTGAAGGTGTCGTTCCACGCGGCAAACCTGTTGTCGGTGTAGGCCTTCGCCGAGGTCAGCGTCTGCGTGGCGGTGGTGTCGGTGTAGGTTTTCGATGCGGTGAGCGTTGCGGCATCGCCTGTAGCCGCGTTCGCCTTGGCGGCGGCCAGCGTGCTGGCATCGCCGGCATCGGCATGGTCATTGGCACTGGTCAGCGTCTTGGTATCGTTCGCATCGGAATGCGCATTGGCGGCATCCAGTGTCGCTAAATCACCAGCATCGGCATGAGCATTGGCCGCATCCAGCGTGACCGCATCACCGGCATCAGCGTGTGCATTGGCTGCATCCAGCGTGACCGCATCACCGGAGTTTGATAGCTCGGTAATGGCAACGATATCGGCGGGCGCACCGGCCGGGCCTTGTGGACCCTGCAAACCATCCATACCCGCTGCACCAGCCGGGCCTTGAGGACCAACCGGACCTGCTGCACCCGCAGGGCCTGCAGGACCAGCCGGGCCAGAGGGACCTGCCGGACCAGCGGGACCTGCAGGGCCTGCCGGGCCTGCCGGGCCTTGCCCATTGCCGCCATTGCCCAGCGCGGTCAGCTTGGTGTCAATGGCTGCAAAGGCTGCACCGACGTTGTTGAAGTTGCTGCCCTGAATCGAATACGTGGGCGCGCTGAACGTGCCGTTGATCCAGCTGGCACCACCACCAAACGCGCCCACCAGACCGGAGAAATCACCAAAACCACCCGCGCCTGCAATTGCAGAATTCAACTGGCGCAGGTTCACGGCATCAAAGTCTTCCGTGCCGTCGGCCAGGTGGATGATTTGGTGTTCGCTGCCCGCACTGCCCACTGCGATCGCGTAATCGCGATCAGCGATGGCAGAGTAGCCAATGGCTGTGCTGCCATAGTTCAGTGCCTTCGACAGATATCCGATCGCCGTACTCTTGTCACCAATGGCATGATTTGCCAAGCCAATCGCGCTGCTGTAGTCGCCGTCGGCGGTATTGTTGGCACCCATCGCGCTGCTGTAGAAGGCATTGGCATCGTTGTTGGTACCGAACGCGGAGCTGTAATCCTTACTGGCGTTGTTATCGCTACCGAACGCGCTGCTTTCGACACCACTGGCGGTGTTCGTGTATCCAACAGCACTGCTCCACTTGCCGTCGGCGTTGTTAGAGCTACCTATCGCGCTACTCTTTTGACCGCTAGCAAAATTGGTATTCCCAAACGCGTTGGCCTGGATCCCAGAGGCGTTGTTTTGATTGCCGTAGGCGCTGGAATTTAACGACGTCGCTTGGTTGGTGTAACCGAACGCGCTGCCTTGGATGCCACTGGCAGTGTTGCTATCACCGAACGCACTGCCCTGGATGCCACTGGCAGTGTTGTTGTAACCGAAGGCGCTAGTCGATTGGCTGCTAGCCAGGTTGGCAAAGCCGAATGCGTTGGCCGTGAGACCGGTGGCGTGATTGTTATTTCCGAAGGCGTTGCTGTTAGTGGTAGTAGCCTCATTGGCGGCACCGATAGCGCTGCTATAGCTGCCAGAGGCGGAGTTTAAGTAACCGAACGCGTTAGCAGAATAACCAAGGGTGGTGTTTTCGGTACCAAACGCACTGCTATAGCTGCCTATGCTTATATTTTTCCAACCGAACGCATTGCTGAAAACACCGCTGGCATTGTTGTATTCGCCATATGCGCTGGAGGAAACCGTGCAGGTGGCGTTCTCTACGCCGTCCTCGGCACCTTTGTTGGTGTTCGCGGCGGGCAGTGGATTCCCATTGGCGTCCAGGCAGACAGCGTCAGCAAACGCCGGCAGCGCAGCACCCGCCAGCAGCAGGGACACCGCCAGGCACAGCGAACGGCGACGCATCGTGTTGTAACGCGCGCGGTCGAAACGCGTGGGATTGGTCGTGGTGCGGTTGCTGCGGTTCATGCCGTAACTCCAGGTGAGAGATGCGGCCAATGCCGCGAGGGTTCACTCATGGGATCGACGGTTCCAGCCAGAACCCGCCAAAAATTTGCAATTTATTTTTTTTCTGAGCCGGTGGCCGCTACTGCAAATGCTTTGCGTAACGCACGCGATCCTTTTCATGTGCCGTGGCCAACGCATTGGCCGGCAACGTGCGGGACATGACCACCGAATATCTTCACTTCGACATGGCGGGTTTCCCGCGAAAACGGCGATTGCACAATTGAGCCCCAACGCGGTGGGCAGGATCCAGGGACAACGCTCAGTGCATGGCTTACTGCAAACCAACCCGGACGACACATCACCCTGGCTGTCGCCCGCAGAGATCGCCCTGGTGCGCACGCAATTCGCCTATCTCCAGCACGATGCAGACGCCTTTGCGGCCGACGTTTGCAATGCGTTGTTTTCCAGAACACCGCATCTGCGCACGATCTTCCACGGCGACATGCCGCAGCACCGCGCTAAATTCATGCAGATGCTTGCGATCCTTGTTGCCAAACTGCACCAGTCAGAGGCGATCACCGAACAGCTGGCCTGGCTGGGGCTGGAACACCGTTGTTACGGTGTCCTGGCACTGGACTATGACCGCATGGGCGAAGCACTGATGCACGCACTTTCTGGCCACCTGGGCACGGCATTCCATGCGTCCTCGCGCACCGCGTGGAGCAAGGCCTATGTGTTCATCGCGTCCAGCATGCAGTCCGCACAGGCATGACGCGCGGCGCCATGCACACAGCCACGCACACTGCGACGCAGCGGCTAGTCGAGCGCTTAGTCGGTCGGCTCGATCTGGCGCTGCAACCAGGCACGCGCCGTAGCCCAGTCGCGTTGCACAGTGCGTTCGGAAATTTCCAGCGCCTGCGCGGTTTCCGCTTCGCTGTAACCGGCAAAAAAGCGGCATTCCACAATCTGCGCCAACCGCGGCGAGCGCACGGCCAACACCTGCAAGGCATCATTGATCGCCAGGATTTTCTCGTCATCGGCAATCTCGACTTCCAGCGCATGCTCGAAGTCCACGCGCTGGAATTCGCCGCCGCGCTTGATCCGCATTTGCGAACGGATCGCCTCGATCAGGATCCTGCGCATCGCCACGGCGGCCACCGCCAAAAAGTGACCGCGTGTGTTGAATCCCGGCGAGCCCACCAGCCGCAAGTAGACCTCGTTCACGAGCATCGTGGTGGCCAGCGAGTCGCCCACCGCAAATCTGCGGCGTTCGCGGCGTGCGGTGCGGTGCAATTCTTCGTACAGCAGCGGCATCAGGTCGTGCACCGCTGCCAGCACGCCCGGGGCATGCGTGGCATCAACGCTATCGGTGACATCCTGCGTACCAGCCGCAAGGCTATCCATGGTGCACTCCGGCTCCCTGCATTCCGCCATTTTGCTACGATTCCGCGACGCGTGCGTAATCATGCCCACCGCAAGGGGAACACGCATGACATCGCCCAGTGAATACGACCCCGTCGACTGGTCCAGGGTTGAAGCCCTGTTTCCGGACTTGCTTGCACGCACGCCGTCGCAACAGGCTGCCTTCCTGGATCGCCATTGCCGCAATGCGCCGGCGCTTCGTCGGGAACTGGAAGCGATGCTGGCTGCATCGAGTCGGGCATCGATACTGGACCATGCACCGCATCTGCATACGCATGCCGATGATGGCGTGATGCAAAGCGCTCCGCTGGCCACGGACACCCGCATCGGGGTGTGGCAGATCGTGCGCCAGGTCGGCCGCGGCGGCATGGGTGAGGTCTACCTGGCAGAGCGCGCCGAAGGCGGCTTCGTCCAGCAAGTGGCAATCAAGGTCCTGCACGGCGACGCGACGCAGCATGCGAAACGCTTCGAGGAAGAACGCCAGATCCTTGCCCAGTTGTCGCATCCCAACATTGCGCGGCTGCTGGATGGCGGTTTACATGATGGCCGCGCGTGGATGGCCATGGAATACGTGCCGGGCCGCACCATCACTGACCATTGCCGCAGCAACGCGCTGCCGCTGCAGCCGCGCTTGAAGCTGTTCCACCAGGCCTGCTCCGCCGTGGCCCATGCACACGCGGCATTGGTGGTGCATCGGGACCTGAAGCCATCCAACATCCTGGTCAGCGAAAGCGGCCAGGTGAAGCTGCTGGATTTCGGCATCGCCAAACTTCTGGATCCGCAAGCGAAGGGGCTCCGCGACACGCATACCACGGCGTTCACACCGGACCATGCCGCGCCGGAACAAATAGAAGGCGGGGCCATCACCACCGCCACTGATGTCTACACCTTGGGCGTAGTCCTGTACGAGATCCTGTGCGGCCGCCTGCCGTGGTCGTTCGGCGACACCCCATTGTCCAAGGCGATTGACCGCCTGTTGCGCGATGACCCTCCTCCGCCCTCTCAAGCGGCAAAAAAAGAGCGCGGCGCAGGATTGCTATTGCCGCAGGAAATCGCGGGCGATCTGGACGCGATCGTGGCGCGTTGCCTGCGCCGCCTGCCGCAGGACCGTTACCCCACCGTGCAGGCGCTGCAGGACGATCTTGACCGCTACGCGCAACGCCAACCGGTGCGGGCGCGCGCTGGCGGACGCCGTTATCGCGCCAGGCTTTGGTTACGTCGCAACCGCATGTTTGCGGTCATGGCGGGGTTGATTGTGATGTCGCTGGTGGCCGGATTCGGCGTGGCCCTGTCGCAAGCCAACCAGGCCAAGCGCGAAGCTGCGCGCGCCGAACAGGTCAAGGATTTCGTGCTGTCGGTGTTCCGTGAGCAGGACCCGCTGTCGCGCAAGGGCAGCACCCTGCGCACGCCCGCACAGCTGGTTGACGACGGCATTCGTGCACTGGATGACAAACTGCAGGGCGACCGCATGTTGCGTGGCGAACTGCTGTCCGACTTGGGCGAGATCCAGGCCAACCTGGGCGACCTTGACGGTGCGCATCGCACCTTGCTGGAGGCGCTGGCCACGCGCAAGGCCCAACATGGCGGAGCAAGCACGGAAGTCGCCGAAACCGAACGCAAGTTGGCGCTGCTGGCACTACGCAGCGGGCGCCAGAACGAAGCGATCGAACGCACCCGCAGGATCATCGGCATGCCTTCCGCGCAGGCGCCGGCGCGGGCATTGGTGGTGGCGCGCGCCAAGCAAATCCTCAGCACGGCCCTGATCAATCGCAAGGAGCGCGACCAAGCCCTGGTCATGTCGCGTGACGCCTATGCGGAGATCGCCGCCACCCTGGGACCGCGCGACCAGGAAACGCTTGATGCCGGGTCGCAATACGCCCAGCTGCTCATGCAACTCCGGCAGGACCAGCAGGCTGAAACAGTGCTGCGCGACGTCATCGCCAAAACCGAGTTGGCCAAGGGCCTGGAATCCGCCCAGCTCATCCGTCCCTTGGTCACACTCGCAGGTGTGCTGCGACAGGCCAAGCACGATGATCAGGCCGACCCGATCTACACGCGCGCAGCAGTGTTGGCGCGCAAGTATCTGCCGGCCCGGCACCGGCAACTGGCAGCAATCCTGTCGCGCTATGGCTCGCTGAAGGTACAGCAGGAAGACTTCGTGGCGGCCGCCGCCCTGTTCGATCAAGCCGAAGCCGCGATGCCGTTGGACGAGACCTTGGAACTGTCAGAGCTGCTAACAAACCGCGGCAGGCTGCACTTGATGCAGGGTGCTTTTGATCAAGCCGAACCTGATCTTCGACGCGCCTTCAAAATGCGGCGCACGTCCAATGGCGAGCACGATGGCATCACCTGGTACTCCGCAAGCCAGTGGGGCCGCGCGATTGCCGGGCAGGGGCACTTGCAGCAAGCCGAGCGCATCCAACGCGATGCGATGGCCCGCCTGTCCGTGATCCTGGGGCCGAAGGCATACCAGAACGCGTTACTGCAGGACGCACTGGCCGAGACGTTGATCAAGGCGCATCGCTACGGCGAGGCCACAACAATCTTGCGCGATGCCCTGATGCTCACCTTGAAGCAGTACCCGAACACCCATCCGGTTTACCTAGAACGCAAAGCAACTTTGGATGAAGCCGTGCGCTTGGCGGGCAATCCGACCGTGCCCGCTTCGAGCATGGAAAAGACAGCGACGACCGAGTAGTCCACTCGTCAGCGCGAGATGCGCGCGCTGTAGAACTTTCTTTATTTGCTGGCTGAAATATGGACTTACGAACTAACAATATTACCCTCATTGTATCTACGCTGGCGCACATCCGCATCGAACTGGAAACACCTGAGCTGCTCGGAGAACTACTGTGTGCGACCGTGTCATCCGAATGGCCCTCCGGCGAGTACGATCGTGACGCCATGGAGTTCTTTCGTACCTGCTTCGAAGAAGGTGGGAAAGCGGCTGAAGGTTGGTATGGCTGGTACGCGATTCGTGATGCTGATGAAACGTCACCTTCAACGCTCGTTGGCGCCGCTGGTTATTTCGGCCCACCCGACGCGAATGGCACTGTGGAGATCGGGTACTCCGTACTCCCCGAATGGCAGCGCAATGGATACGCAACCCAGATGACAGACGCGTTGGTGAAGAACGTGTTTTCCATGCCCCACGTTGAACGCGTCATTGCACATACGACCGAAGAGAATCCGGCATCAATCGCGATTCTCGTGCGGTGCAGTTTCGCGGCAACTGGTTCAGGACGGGAACCTGGCACGGTTCGCTTTGAATGCACTCGGCCCAGCGTCTGACTCAGGTATCAGGGAGCCACGTCCACATGAAACGACTGATCGTAACCTTGATTTCCGCTCTGGCAGGATTCGCTGTAGTCGCATTCTGCGGCTATTGGACGATCTCCCTGCTGTCATCAAATGTGCATGACAGTTCAGTTGAGGCGGCCATGACCAGTATCTTTGCAATCGGCCCTGTCGGCGCAATTATTGGTGGCATTCTTGGCTTCAAGCTCTCAAAGTGCAATCTGGCTCCTTCAGTCGACTAACTATTCGTGCAAGCAAAGATAGCTTCGCGTCTCGCTTAACCCAGGAGTTGGGAATCATGATTAACACACTGTTACTAATCGCGGCCCAGACCGCCTCGGCGACACTTCCCCTGTCATGCCTAGACAACATCACAACCAAGCAGACGCTCACCTCTCCGGCAGAGGGCTGGCAAACTTCGACCAATACGTTTTCTGTCACGGATCAAAAGCTTCGTGGAACTGTCTATGGCTTTTCGGATGGCCCACCTGAAGAAATGGCGCTTCTGAAACCAGACAGCATAGTGAAGAGCAAAGGCGGTCTGCTCAGCACCTGGGTGCTCGATAAATCCGAACAGACCTGGCTGATCTGTGGGTATGATTTCACGACTATTCAATTATCTAAACCGCTTCCTGCCAAGCTGAAAAAGTGCTTCATGCAGGCAGACGGGAACGGAGACACTTCAGCATGGTGCAAGTGATGGCTACCTGTTCTTTAAAGCTGACAGCGCTTCGCGGCGCTGTTTGACCCAGACGTTATGTCACAGGAATTGAGCACATGAGCGATCCTGCATTTACTTTTCAGGCCAGGTGGAAAGAGGAAATGATGTATAGCTGTTCAGTCGGTTCATTCATTCTGGATATGCCGATGTTCGTCGTATCAGTATCCCTGCCCACGCAAGACAAGTGGGCAAGCCACGGCACCTGATTGGGCCAAGGATCACTGGGTCACGCTCCATGATCAATTGGGCCAATGGCGTTTGCGGAGCACGATTCCGCTCTACGTTGATGAGACCGCTAAGGCCTGGTAACGCTGGTCACGCCGTGCCCGCCAATTACCGCAAGAACCTGAGCGTCGCACAAATAAAAACGGGAGCGGTTGCCCGCTCCCGTCGTCATGCTTGCGTTGCTGATTACAGATCGAAACCGAAGCCACCGCCGACCGAGGATTCGCCGCTGCTGAAAGACGCACCCAGCGAGAACGATGCACGATCACCGATGCGCTTGCCGTAACCGACCGATACCGCACCCTGGCTACCCTGCGCGCCCACACCAATCGCGATGCGTCCGTTCGGGCCGCTGCCATTGGCCGCGTTGACCGCCACCTGGGTCATCGCCGTGCCCATCGCACCGATCTGGCTGATGCGCTTGTCGGTCTGCGCGAAACGCACATCCACTTGCTGCTTGTACTGGCTGAAGCTGTCGTTCCAGGCTGCGAACTTGCTGTCGGTGTACGACTTCGAGGAAGTCAGCGTTTGCGTTGCGGTGGTGTCGGTATAAGTCTTCGATGCGGTCAGGGTTGCAGCATCACCTGCAGCCGCATTCGCTTTCGCGGCGGCAACATTGCCGTAGTTCATGCCCTGGATGGTGAAGGTCGGTGCATTGAATACGCCGCCGGTGAAACTCGCGCCGCTACCCATCCAGGTCGCCAGCGTACGCAACTGGCGCACGTTGACTGCATCGAAGTCCTCGGTGCCGTCGGTCATGTGGATGATTTGGTGCTCCCCGCCGGACTTGCCTACGGCAATCACGAAATTGCGATCGGCAATAGCTTGGTAGCCGATGGCGGTACTGCCTGCGTTCAATGCCTGCGCTCCGTTACCGAAGGCACTGCTGAAGGCGCCGCTTGCGGTGTTTTCATAGCCCATGGCGGTGCTATTGGGACCACTGGCGGTGTTGTGATAGCCGAAGGCAGCGCTTTCCACTCCGTAAGAATATTTTTCACTTCCGAAGGCGCTGCTGTCACTAAAAGCCGTGTTGGAATAACCGAAGGCGCTGGCATTGCCGCCAATGGCGGTGTTGAAAGCACCGAAGGCGCTGCTATAGCTGCCGCTGTTCTGGGCGCTTGCCAACTTGTGGAAGCCATACGCACTTGCCTGCGCGTCACAGGTCGAGTTTTCACCCGTGGCACCTTCGCTGTCCTCGACGCCCTCATTGGTTGGACCAGCGATGTCGGTGCCGCCGGCATCCTGGCAAGACCGCTCCGCCGCCAATGCAGGCAGAGACGCGGCGGCAAGCAGCACTGACAACGCCAACGCAAGCCGGGTAGGAACGGGATTGGCATTTCGACGGTTACGCATGTTGGTTCCCCTTGGGTCAAAATCGCCGCGCGGTGGCAGCGAGCTGGATACCACCTCTCTGGTCAACGAGACCTACCTAAAGCTGACCAATGACGACGGCTTCCGTCCGCACGACCGCAAGGCGCTGCTGGCGTTGTCCGCGCACGCGATGCGCCAAGTACTGGTGGACCATGCGCGCCGACAACCTGCTCAACCAAGGACGCTATGCCGAAGCGCTGGCGTTGTCTCGAAAGCGCTGGCTGGACGTGCAAGCTGGCGGCTCGCCGGCCGAAGCCACGCCAAATGCCTTAACGATGCTGGCGCTGGCCGAACTTGCAAACGGTCTTCCGCAACCGGCGCTGGCGCACGCGCGCGACGCGTTGAAAAGCGCGCATACCTCTGCGCCTGACAGCCGTCGCGAAGCCTTCGCCTTGACGACCCTGGCGCGCGCTACTGGCAACTGGCGATGCCCCCGCGTCGGCCGCGCAGGCACGCAAAGCCATCACGATGTTCACAATCGCACTCAGCGCCGATCATCGTGATACCGGCCTCGCCCACGGCGTGCTTGGTCGCGCCTTGCTGGCATCGGGGCAACGCGCAGAAAGTGGAAAGGAAATTTCCTCGGCCATCGGCATCCTGTCGAAGCAAGCATCCTGGTTGCCGGAGTTGGCAGACCTACGCAAGCTGCGCTGACCACCAAAGACCAACTGTCAGCTACTTCCAGCTCTTGATGATCAGCACGCGAAAGAATCAGTGCACGACCCGCGCGCCTTGCAGGTGCGCTGCGCCCTTGATGACATCCGTCCACACCAGCCACGCGGCGGTGCTGTCAACGACCAGCTTCGGGCTGCCGGTCGCATGCCCGCGGCCTTCGAGCTTGGCGACTTCCATCCGCTGCAATTCGCGTGACAGGTCCGGCGTGTAACGCGCCAGCATCAGGGTCTGCACGCCGTTGGTCTCACGCAACCAAGTCACCCACGCCTGCTTCTCACCGATCGCCACGTCCACCCGGCCGAGTACCTGCTTGCCCGAATCCACGACCACCGGCGCCGCGAAGGTATCGCCGGCATCGGTCGTGCGTGCCAGTCGCAGTGCGGGCGTATCGCCGGCTTCGCTATACCAGCCGACCACCGCGTCATTGCCGCTCGCCGCGATAGCCGGACCATTCACCGGGCAACCGGCGATCTTCCAGCCATCGGCATGCACGCTGACCGGTGCGCCCCACTTGCCTGCGTTGCGCCGCACGACTGCGATGTCGCGAATCTCGTCATCACTGCGGTCGCGATAGACCACCAGCGGCCCCTTCGTCGTCATCGCCGCGTCGGTCTGGCAGCAATCGCAGGTCTTGCCATCCAGTTCAATTTCGGTGCCGCGCTCCAGATCCTGGTTGAAATTCAGCGTGCGCAACTGCATCGACCCTTCCGCATCATGTTTCTCGCCGTGCGCTGGCTCTCTTTCGCGACCGTCCAGCCATGCGATGCCGATGCTGTCCTGGCCTTCCGCCCACATCGCGGCGAAGCCGTGCTCGGCTGCCTTTTCGTCGTTGTTGACGCGAGTCATCTGGGGCCAGGTCATGCCGCCATCGCGCGAGCGCGCCAGCACAGTGTCGTAGACCATGGGACTGGTCGCATCGGCCTGCAGCCATTGCATCCAGAGTGCGCCGTCAGGCGTCCCGAGCAGGTGCGGGGTATCCGCCCAGTTGGCTACCAACGACTGGCCGATCGCCACCGTGCGCGGTTGGCTCTGCCAGCCACCCTTGTCGGTGTATGAGCCGAACTGCAGCACATTGCGCCGGCCTTTGATCTGGTTGATCCAGCTCAGCAACAGGCGCCCATCCGGCGCGATGCTGAGGTCGGGCGAAGACGATCCCGCGGCCGCTGGTAGCGCCCAGACTTCATGCTGATAATCGCCATTCGCAACGCGTGTCGCGGGCGCCTCTGGCGCAGCGGGCTTGCAGGCGGCCAGTGCAAGCACGGTCAAGCCAATCAAACATGCATGGGTGGTTTTCAAGACGTTCTCCGTTGCTTCAAGCCGCACGTTCGCGACGTTGACGTTCCAGATGGACCAGTAGCAGCGAGATAGCCGCTGGGGTCATCCCGGGAATGCGTTGCGCCTGGCCCACTGTTTGCGGGCGCACGCGTTCGAGCTTCTGCCGCACTTCCGCCGATAGTCCTTTGGCCGTGGCGTAATCAAAGCCGGTCGGGATCGATGTGGTTTCATGTCGCTGCTGGCGCTGGATCTCTTCGCGCTGGCGCGACAAATAACCCGAATATTTGGTTTCGATTTCGATCTGCTCGGCGACGTTCGCGTCACTCACAGCAGGCCCCAGTTCCGGCACCTGCATCAGGGTCGCATAGTCCAGTTCCGGGCGACGCAGCAGGTCGATGGCATTGGTCTCGCGGCTGACCTCGATGCCGATGTGGCGCGCGATGGCGGCACCAAGTGCATTGTTCGGCGATGCCCACAAGGCTGATAGGCGCGCGGTCTCGATCTCCACCGCCTCGCGCTTGGCCTCGAAACGCTGCCAGCGCGCGTCGCCGACCAGCCCCAGCTCACGGCCGATGGCGGTCAACCGCACATCGGCATTGTCCTCGCGCAACTGCAGCCGGTATTCAGCGCGGCTGGTGAACATGCGGTACGGCTCGATGGTGCCCTGGGTAATCAGGTCATCGACCAGAACACCAAGATAGGCCTGATCGCGACGTGGCGACCAGGCCAGTTGTTCATGCACGAAACGCGCGGCATTCACGCCGGCCAGCAAACCTTGTGCCGCGGCTTCTTCATAACCAGTCGTGCCATTGATCTGGCCGGCAAGGAACAGGCCGGTGATTGCTTTTGTTTCCAGCGACGCCTTCAAGCCACGTGGATCGAAATAGTCGTACTCGATCGCATAACCCGGGCGGGTGATGTGTGCCTGCTCGAAGCCGGCAATGCTGCGCACCAGGTCGAGCTGTACATCGAACGGCAGCGAGGTGCTGATCCCGTTTGGATAGATCTCGGTGATATCGAGGCCTTCAGGTTCGACGAAGATCTGGTGGCTGGTCTTGTCGGCGAAGCGCACCACCTTGTCCTCGATCGAGGGGCAGTAGCGTGGCCCCACGCCTTCGATCTGCCCGGAATACAACGGGCTGCGATGCAGCGCGTCGCGAATGATCTGATGGGTGCGCTCGGACGTATGCGTGATCCAGCAGCTGACCTGCGCCGGATGATCGGCGGTGCTGCCCATGAACGAGAACACCGGGCGCGGATCGTCACCGGGCTGCTCCGTCATCACGCTGTAGTCCAGGCTGCGGCCATCGATGCGTGGCGGCGTCCCGGTCTTCAGGCGATCAATCACGAACGGGCGTTCACGCAGTTTGGCGGCCAGCGTGGTCGCCGGTGGATCGCCCATGCGCCCGGCTGCGTACTGGGTTTCGCCAATATGAATCTTGCCGGCCAAAAAAGTGCCAGCGGTCAACACGATGGCCGGCGCATGGAAACGCAATCCGGTATTGGTCAGCACACCGCGAGCGGCATCGCCTTCGATCAGCAGGTCGTCCACCGCGGCCTGGAACACGGTCAGGTTCGGCTGCGATTCCACCGCGCGCCGGATGAAACTCCGATACAAATTGCGATCCGCCTGGCAACGCGTCGCACGCACCGCCGGTCCCTTGCTTGCGTTCAACGTACGCCACTGGATGCCGGCTGCATCCGCGGCTTTGGCCATGATCCCGCCGAGGGCATCGATCTCGCGAACCAGGTGACCCTTGCCGATGCCGCCGATCGCCGGGTTGCAGCTCATCGCGCCCACGGTTTCGATGTTGTGACTGAGCAGCAATGTGTGCGCGCCCGCGCGCGCAGACGCAAGCGCGGCTTCAGTGCCGGCGTGGCCACCACCGATCACGATCACGTCGAAGCTGTAGAAGCTGTCATTCATGCATCGATGATTTTACCCGTGGGCGGACTGCAACACAGGCCGGATGCGTATTGCATAGGCTTGGCACGGACTTGGCACGGTTCCTGCTTTATCCCTGTCAGCACTCGGCGTGGCACGCCACAAGCGATAACCAGCATTGGAACAGGGGCTGGTTCTGCGCACGACGAGGACGCTCGGGGGCCGGCTGTCGGGGGACAGCCGGCCCCCATTTTTTTGTTCAGGATTTCTTCCGGATTTCTGCCCGATTTTTCGGAGCCGCTTTTCCGGTGATAACCAGCGCGCGAATGGGCTGGTTGAAGAGGTGCCGGCGACTGCAGGGTAACGGAACAGGGGGGATCCGGAGGTCCCCACAGGTCGCCGGCAAAGAAAGCTTACCTTGTTCGGGTCGCAGACTGACACGTATTGTCAGGCGTACTCCGACGAGTGGTGCGTGCGTTCGTGATGAACGTCACGCTATTCCTCTGGAGGCGTATTGCGCTTGCCCTGCGTACGAGCGGCACCACCGATGAACCCACCCATTCGCGACGACGATTCACTGCGTTCGCGGATCACCGGCGCGCTTGGAGCAGGTCGTTGCTGGCGAGGAGGCGCTTCCAATAGTGACTCTTGGCGTGGGCGCCGGATGGGGCGCTGGCGATAGTCACCATTGTCGTCACGATTGCGATAGCCACTTTGGTCTTCATCGCGCTGCTGCAGGCGGCCCAGGTCACGCCACGGTGGTGGCCTGTCACTATGGTTGCCGTTGCCGCCGTCATTATCATCGCCATCATGGTCGTCGCGGTCACCATGACCGCGGTGGGGACGCGGCCGATACCAGCCATTGCCACCGTAATACGGGGATCCGTAATACCCACCTGGATAGCCATACACCAGCCGGCCAAAGGGGTCGTAGTAGTAACTCGACTCGAACCCGTAGCCGCCAGAGCCATATCCCAACCCGAAGCTACCGTAATAGCCATTCGTGCCGACGTTTCGATATTCCACGCGTGGCTGGCCGTAGTAATAGTCGCCATTGCCGTTGCGATAGTTGTAATCCGTCGCACAACCAGCCAGTACGGCGGTGGCGAGCATTGGAAGCAGCAATTTGCGAAGCATGATGCGATCCCCTTTGGCATTTCGTCCGATACCCACACAGCATCGCCCTGTCGCGTTGAATCCGTGCTTAATCCAGTCTCATGGGCGTATTGATTGCCTGAATCATTCAGTCGCAAGTTGCTGCGTTAGCATGCGTACATGATGTCTTCCAACGATACCCTGCCCCGCTTCGCCGACGTGCTTGCCGCCGCCGCGCGCATCGCTGCGCATGCTCGACTGACGCCGATCGCAAGTTCCCGTTCACTGGATGCGATCAGCGGCGCGCGCCTGCATTTCAAGTGCGAGCAGTTGCAACGTGTGGGCGCATTCAAGTTCCGCGGTGCGTGCAATGCGGTGTTTGCGCTGGATGCCGATACGGCAGCACGCGGCGTGGTCACGCACTCCTCCGGCAACCATGGCGCCGCGCTGGCGCTGGCTTCGCAGCTTCGCGGCATCGCCTGCCATGTGGTGGTGCCGGAAGGTGCGGTTCGCAGCAAACTCGAGGCGATCGAAGCCAGCGGTGCCGTACTACATCGATGTGCCGCGAACCTGAGTGCACGCGAAGCTGCCTGTGCGCAGGTGCAAGCCGATACCGGCGCGACATTGGTACATCCGTACACGACGACGGAGGTGATTGCAGGACAGGGCACGGCCGCACTGGAGTTGCTGACTGCACATCCCGATCTTGACGCCTTGGTCGTGCCGGTCGGTGGCGGCGGACTGGCCGCGGGTACCGCGCTGACGATGCAGGCGCTGGCGCCAAACTGCCGACTCTTTTTGGCCGAACCCGCCGGTGCCGACGATGCCGCACAGTCGTTCGCGCGCGGTGTACTTGAACACGACGTAATACCAGACACGATTTGCGATGGCCTGCGTGCCGGCATGGGCGCGATCAATTTCGAACTCCTGCGCAACAGCAATGCACGCGTGCTGACCGTCGACGATGCACAGACCATTGCCGCGATGCGCCTGCTGTGGTCGCGCGGTAAGCAATTGGTGGAGCCGTCATCGGCCACGGTACTTGCGGCGGTGCTGGCAAATTCCGCGTTGTTCGAAGGCAGCAAGGTCGGCCTGATCCTGTCGGGCGGCAACGTAGACCTCGACGCATTGCCGAAGTTGTTCGCACTCGTGACGGCAAGCGCCGCCTGACCAGTCTGGAAGCAGGCGGTCCGCCGGTCAGCGCCGCCGAATCGGAATCCGCGACAACGGCACCGAAGCGACATCGATGCCGTCTTCCCGAATCGGCGTGCCGGCCTCGGGTGCCCACGCCATCGCGCTGATGGTTTCCCAAGTCGCCGGCAACAATCCGTCCTCGCCGCGCATGCCGTCGTAAGCCTGCGCAGCGGCGGTGAAGCGCCTACGCCCGGTCAGCGTGGGCCGGCGTGAATGCAACGCATTGGTCGCGCCAATCGCACGTAGCTCGCGCATCAGCGACGGCAGGTCCTGGTAGTGCGTTGTATCCACTTCGCGGTCGATCACCGGCTGGTGGAAGCCCGTGCGCACCAACGCATCACCGAAGCCGGCGATGTCACCGAACGGGCTGACATGCGGGCGATCATCGGCGTGCGCGAAAGCGTCGCGCAACTCCCAAAGCGTCTCAGGGCCGAACGTCGAAACCAGCAACAAGCCTTGCGGCTTGAGCACGCGGCGGAAGCCGGCCAATACCGCATCGAGATCATCCACCCACTGCAGGCACAGGTTGGAGAACAGCACGTCTACCGATCCGTCCGCCAACGGCAGCGCGCGTGCATCCGCGCATAGCGCCTGCGGTGTACGCGCGAATAAATTCCAGCGCGACGTGTCCCAGCGCGACGATCCGCTCCGAACCTGCTGCAGCATCGGCAATGCGATATCCAGCGCGAGTACCTGCGCCTTCGGCCAGCGTTTTTGCATCGTCATCGCCGCGCTGCCGGTGCCGCACCCAAGGTCGAGCACACGCTGCGGCGGTTCGCGCTTGAGCGCGGGGTCATCCAGATAATCCAGCGACTCCAGCAGGCGAGCTTCTACCTGATGCTGCAGTTGTGCGGCTGCCGCGTAACTGGCTGCAGAACGCGAGAACGCGCGGCGCACCTGGCGTGAATCGAATAGAGGTGCATTCATGCACTTGTGCCTGCGACGTCATCGAGAAAGTCGAGCAGATGCCGCGCGACCACGTCGGTGTGGGTCAGGAAGGGCGCATGCCCGGCATGCTCAACTTGCGCATGGCGTGCGTTCGGGGTGGTGCTTGATGCCTGCTGCATCGCCCGCGGATCGACCAGCCGGTCGCGACGCCCGGCAAGCCACAGGCTTGGCACGCCCAGTGTCGCCAACGATCCTCGCAGATCGCTGTTTTCCAGCAAGGCCAAGCCATCGGCCAGCACATGCGGCGCGGGTTCGCCGCGCGCGAACAGGTCCTGCTGCAGCATCCGCAATTCGTCGCGGGCATGATCGGAACCGAATGCTTCCAGCGCGATGAAGCGTTCCAGCGTGCCGCGCCAGTCGTCGCGCAGTCCGTCGGCGAAACTGCGGAACACCTCCACCGGCATGCCCTGTGGCCAGTCATCACTACGCACGAACTTCGGCGTGGCGCACAGCATGATCAGTGCAGGCACGCGGTGTGGCTGCGTGTTTGCTGCATTCAAGGCAAGCAATCCACCCAGCGACCAACCGCACCAGGACGCCGCCGGAACGGCATCCAGGATCGCTTGCGTGGTGGCTTCAAGCGTCAGTGGCACATCGCAATCACGACTGTCGCCATGGCCAGGAAGATCAACGATGTGCAGCGTGCGCGTGGCCTTCAATCGTTCGACGAGTGGCGCGAACACGCCGCCGTGCATCGCCCAGCCATGCAGCAACACCAGCGGTGGGCCACGACCAATCACTTCCACATGCAAGCCGCTCATGCCGGCACCACTTCCTTCGCATGCGCGAGTGCATCCAGCAGGCCATCCACATCGCTTGCCGTATGTGCCGCGCTCAGCGTGATGCGCAAGCGTGCTTGGCCTTCAGGTACGGTCGGCGGGCGGATCGGCGCGACCCAATAGCCTTGGTCTTCCAGCGCTACCGCCATCGTCATTGCACGTGCGTCGCTGCCACACAGCATGGGTTGGATCGCAGTGTCCGATGCCATCAATTCGAGACCACGCGCGTGTGCACCTTCGCGCAGCTGGCCGATGCGCGCCTGCAGCTGTTTGCGCAGGTCATCGCCATCGCGTGCGATGCGCACGGCTTCGAGCGTTGCCACGCACTGCGCAGGTGGCAACGCGGTGGTGTAGATGTGTGGACGCGCGGTTTCCGCGAGATGCGCAATGAGATCTTCGTCGCCAACGACAGCGGCGCCGTAGCTGCCAAGTGCCTTGCCGAACGTCACCAATTGCAATGGCACATCGCGCACATGCAATCCTGCAGCAGCGACACTGCCGCGCCCATTTGGCCCAAGCACGCCGATGCCGTGCGCATCATCGACATACAAGACTGCCTGCTGATGACGGGCAACATCGGCCAGCGCACGCAACGGTGCGATATCACCATCCATTGAAAACACGCCATCGCTGGCGAGCAATGCCGCGCCATCAGCATGCGCAGCAAGCTGGCGTGCGGCGGCATCGACATCGGCATGCGGATAGCGTTTCAACGCACAACCAGACAGCCGTGCGGCATCGATCAGGCTGGCGTGATTGAGCTTGTCCTGCACGCAGACGTCGCCAACGCCCAGCATGGCCTGCACCACCGCGAGGTTGGCCATGAAACCACTGCCGAACAGCACCGCGCGCGGTGCCTGCAACCAGTCGGCAAGCTCGTGCTCAAGCGTATCGTGCGCGGCAGTATGGCCGCAGACCAGATGCGATGCAGTCGCGCCGGCGCCATGTGCCTGCGCGCCATCGCGCAATGCAGCGACCACGCGTGGATGCCGCGACAAGCCGAGATAGTCGTTACCGCAGAATTCCAGCAACCACTGACCCTTGCCGTGCATACCGACGACTTCGCAACGCAGGCCATCACGTCGTGTGATCGTCCGCGTACGCCGTCTACGCGACTCAGCCTCGCGCTGCGCGCGCATGGCGAGCACGCGTTGCTCAAGCGATTCGCGCATGATTCAGGCGGCTTCGGTGATGCCGGCATGCACCGTGGTGCTGCATGTGGGGATCGCATCGTCGGCGGCTGTTTCGATCTGCATCGGCCGTAATCCCAGTCGTGCAAACAAGGCCTGGTCGCGTTCGGTATCCGGGTTGCCGGTAGTCAGCAATTTCTCGCCATAGAAGATCGAATTGGCGCCGGCAGCGAAACACAGCGCCTGCAATTCGTCGCTCATCGATTCGCGCCCGGCAGACAAGCGCACCATCGAACGCGGCATCATGATCCGCGCCGCCGCAACTGTGCGCACGAACTCGAACGGATCGATCTCGGCGGTGCCTGCAAGCGGCGTGCCTTCGACCTGCACCAACCGGTTGATCGGCACCGAATCCGGATGCGCCGGCAGGTTGGCCAGTGCCTGCAACAAACCTGCGCGCTGACTACGCGATTCGCCCATGCCGACGATGCCACCGCTGCAGGTCTTCATGCCGACATCGCGCACATGGCCGAGGGTGTCGAGCCGATCCTGATATTCGCGGGTGTGGATGATCTCGCCGTAGAACTCCGGCGCGCTGTCCAGGTTGTGGTTGTAATAATCCAGGCCGGCATCGCGCAAGGCATGCGCCTGCGGCTCGCTGAGCATGCCCAGGGTTGCACAGGTTTCCAGACCGAGGGATTTCACCTCGCGGATCATCGCTGCGACCTTGGGGATGTCGCGGTCCTTCGGGCTGCGCCAGGCCGCGCCCATGCAGAAGCGCGACGCACCCGCGGCCTTGGCCTGCTTGGCCTTGGCGACCACGTCCTCGGTGGCCATCAACTTCGTGGCATCGACACCCGTGTGATATCGCGCGGCTTGCGGGCAGTAGCCGCAATCCTCCGGGCAGCCACCGGTCTTGACCGACAGGAGGGTGCTGACCTGGACCTCCGCGGGGTCGAAGTGCTGGCGATGCGCGGTGCCGGCAACGTGCAGTAGCTCAGTGAACGGCAGCTCGAACAGGGCCTCGACCTCGGTCCGCGACCAGTCGTGGCGAACCGGGAAGTGGTTGGCGGGGGCAATACTGACGGCAGGCATGGGGATTCCCCGAGGGATATGGCGTGGGCAATGCAGCAGTCTGGAAAGCATGACGCCGACTGTCAACCTGAGCCAAACCCAAAAAGTTGACGACGGACGCCTAGCACCCCTGCGCTGGCTGTTTGCCTTGCATTGCATGGTCTGCGGCGAAGCCGGGCAGGACGGTCGTGACCTCTGCCGCGCCTGCCATGCCGCCCTGCCCTGGCAAGGCCCGGCCTGCCTGCGTTGTGCATTGCCCTTGCCCAGCCCGGGTACCTGTGGTGCCTGTCTGCAGCATCCACCGCCACTGACGGAAACACATGCGGCATTCGACTACGCGTTTCCGCTGGATCGATTGCTGCCGCGACTGAAGTTTCATCGCGATTTCGCCAGCGGTCGGGTGTTGACGCAGGCAATGACCCACCACTGCGCGCAGCTCACCCGACCCGATGCGTTACTGCCCTTGCCCTTGCATCGCGGGCGACTGCGCCGACGTGGCTACGACCAGGCCTTGGAGCTCGCGCGCCCGCTAGCCCGCGGATTGGAATTGCCACTGCTGGATAACGTGTTGAAACGGTCGAAATCGACCAGCGCGCAATCCCGACTGGATGCGGCTGCGCGCAAACGCAACCTGCGCGGCGCATTCCGTATCGTGCCGGGCGCATCCTTGCCTGCCCACATCGTGCTGGTCGATGACGTGATGACTACTGGCGCTACGCTGCATTCTGCTGCAAGGGTGTTGCTTGCCGGTGGCGCCCGCCGCGTGGATGCCTGGGTCTGCGCCCGGGTTGCGTGAGCGCCTGGATTCGCTACGGCTTTGTCAACGCGAAATGCAGGGCGATGCCGGCGAAGACCGTGGCCCCCACCCAGTGGTTATGCAGGAACGCACGGAAGCAGGCATCGCGACTGCGACTGCGTGCAATCAGGAACTCGTAGACGATCAATGCGGCGGCAACCGCGAGTGCGGCCCAGTACCAGCCACCGAGCCCGGCCTGACGGCCCACCAAGAACAGCGCAAACAACATGCAGGCATACACCACGCCCAGCGCGACCAGGTCCATTTCGCCGAACAGGATTGCGGTGGACTTCGCGCCCATGCGCAGATCGTCCTCGCGGTCGACCATCGCATACCAGGTGTCGTAGGCGGTTGCCCAGAAGATATTGGCCAGGTACAGCACCCAGGCGATCGCCGGGACTTTGCCGGTGATCGCCGCGAATGCCATCGGGATTCCCCAGCCGAACGCCACCCCGAGATAGACCTGCGGCAGGTAGGTGTGTCGCTTCAGATAGGGGTAGCTGGCAGCTAGCGCCACGCCGACCACGCTCATGTAGATGGTCAGGCGGTTCATGGTCAGCACGAATGCAAACGCGACCAGCATCAGCGCGGCGAACACGGCCAGCGCTTCGCGACCAGATACCGCACCACTTACCAGCGGACGCTGGCGCGTGCGCTCGACCGCACCATCCAGCCAGCGGTCGGCATAGTCATTGATCACGCAACCCGCCGAACGGGTCAGCCATACGCCCAGGCTGAACACCAGCAGCGGCCACAGCGGCGGCATGCCGTCCGCGGCCAGCCAGAGTGCCCACCAGGTTGGCCAGAGCAACAACAGCCAGCCAATCGGGCGGTCGCCACGCACCAGACGCCAGTATTGGTGCAGGCGCTCACGCCAATACGGCGGAGGTTCGGGCGAAGCCGGCAATGGGGGAGCGTCGCGTTCGTAGGCCATGGCGACAAGCCTACCAGTGGGACGGGCGGCGGCAATCATGCGAGAATGCCGACCCGTGACGCACAGCGCCGCGCGGCATGCGCCCGTAGCTCAGCCGGATAGAGTAGTGGCTTCCGAAGCCATTGGTCGGGGGTTCGAATCCCTCCGGGCGCACCATCTCGCAACATTTTTTCGAAGTCGGGATTCCCGGCCTTCGCGCGCAGCGCTCAGGCATTCATTGCCGCGCGAACCAGTGATTTGCAATCAGTTTGTAGCACTTAAAACGAAACGGCCCGCTTGCGCGGGCCGTTTGTGTTGATGCTGCTTTCTTGGATCAGTTGACGCTGACCGCGCTCCACGCCGCTGCCACCGCGTTGTACTTGGCGGAACCGTTGCCATACAGGTCTGCGGCCGCGCTCAGGGTTGATGCACGGGCATTTGCGTAGTTGGTGCCGGACGTCATGTAAACCGTCAGCGCGCGGTACCAGATCTTCTCCGCGGCGCTACGGCCAATGCCGGTGATCGAGGTGTTGCCGTTGCAGACCAGCGATGCAGGAGTTAGTCCCTTGGGAGTACCGACACCAAAGCCAGCCGGCACCACCGCGCCTTCCGCCAAAAGGTAGTAGAAGTGATTGGCAACACCGGAGCTGTAGTGAACATCGAGACCACCGATGTTCGGTGCATAGCAATCCGGCGACGCACCATCCAGGCTGGGCTTGAACATCCAGCGGAGCGCATTGTAACCATTCGTGTTGTTCGGGAACAACTTCTCGCCGATCACGTAGTCGGGGGTGTCGTTGGCGTCGTTGGTAAAGTATTCGACCATCGAACCGAAAATGTCGGAGTTCGCTTCATTCAGGCCGCCGGACTCACCGCTGTAGGTCAAGTTGGCGCTGCGGCTCATGACGCCATGCGACATCTCGTGGCCCGCCACATCCAGCGCAACCAGTGGCAGGATCGACGCGCCATTGTCGCCATCGCCAAAGGTCATGCAGAAGCAGCTATCGCTCCAGAACGCATTTTGGTAGTTGCGGCCGTAATGCACGCGGCTCAGCGCGCCTTTGCCATCATTGGCGATGCCGTTGCGGCCATGCACGACCTTGTAGTAATCAAAGGTCATGGCAACGCCGAAATGGGCGTCCGCGGCAACCGTCTGCGAATTGCTGAGAAGGCCATTGCCCCAGGTATTGTCGGTATCAACTAAGTCGCTACCGAGACCTGACGTCTTGAGCGCCATATTGGAGGTCTTGCCACCACCACGGGTGAGATCAGTCAGTTGGTACTGGCCGTTGCACGAGGACGTATTGAGGACAACGCTGCCAAGGGTCAGCGAGTTGCCAGTGCCCACAGCGGCGGTCGCCGTGCAGCCGCCACCGCCCGGACCCGGCCGCGCAGTTTCGATGCCATCCCATTGGGCGAGGATCTTGCCGCTGCGAGCATCGACGAAATAATGCATTTCGGTCGGCGTCTGGTCGGCCTTGATGCCATTGAGGATCACTTCATGTGCAAGCACCGGGCTGGCGCCACGCGCGTAGATCACCAGGCGCGAGGACGGTGCACCGACGAAGTTGCCGCCGAAATGTGCGCCGGCTTCCACTATCGCCTCGTCGCTGCTGATGCCCGGCGTGGTGCTCGGACGGTTACTAGTGCTCAGGGTCTGACTGATCTTGCTAACTTGGTCATTGCGCGAATGCACGACGAAGTCGCCACCGATCACCGGCAACCCGTTATAGCTGCGCTGGAAGCGAACGTGTTCGGTGCCATTGGCATCGACGATCGCATCGTTCGCGTCGAAGGTATCAGCCTCGGCGCGGCGTGCGGCAATGGAAGCGGAGCCATTGATAAAGGCGGTGGCGCGACTGATGACGGCGTCTCTCTGGATTTTGGCGGCTTCGGCGGCTTCGGCGGGAGACTGCTTGTCGGCGGCAACGGCAGAACTTGACATGGCAAGTCCGGAAGCGACGGCAAGACTCAATAGGCAGATCTGGACTTTCATGGCATGTTCTCCGTGGTGATCAGGACCGGCCGCTAGTGCGCCGGAGGGTGGCTTGGTTGCCGGGTGCATTGGCGGCGCGTGCCGCCGAAACAGGCGCGTTCAGGGGTTTAGGTGGTTGCAGGGCGGCGCCGTCGAAATACGATACGTACAAGTGGGTGCCACGCGGCGAATAGCCGATGAAGGTTGCCGCAAACGCTGGTTCATAGGCATGGTTGTATGCGGATGACAGCTTTGCATTTTCGGTTTCGATCAGGACGCCAAGGCTCTCCGGCTTGTCCAGCGACGCGTTGTACTCCTGCAGCGCCTGTCGCGCTTGCTGGTAGAACGGGATCAGCTGGCTGCGCCCACGCATGGACTTGGCGAAGAACTGGCGGTAGTAGTACATGGGCTGGCGCAGGCGCGGCAGGACCTTGATCACGGCCGTGCCCACGCCGCAGATCGCGCCCGACTCGTCACGGGCGATGCAGACGGCCTGGGTCGCGCGCATCGCGGCAGCAGCATCGTCAACAATCGCCTTGTTGCTACGCCAGAACGCCATCAACTCTTCGCCCAGTACCGGGGTGACCTTCTTCCAGACCGGGATAACCTCGACCTTCACTGTGCTTTGCCCTTCGCCGCTTCTTTCGGTGCCAGGGTTTGCACCAGCTTCAGGTATTCGCCAAATTGCAGCTTTCCGTCCTTGTTGGCGTCGAAGCTGGACAACGGCGGCGCCGACTTCCCTGCACTCTTGACCAGGATCAGCTTGTTGTATTCGGATGGATCGATCGTACCGCTCTTGTTGACGTCAATCGTCATGAATTGCCTGCGCAACTGGGCCTCGAACTGGGTGGCGCGGCGCACCTGCTCCCAGCCATTGCGGAATTCCTGCGGCGACAGGCTGCCGCTATGGTCGACATCCCATACGGTGAATGCGGCGTCCGCAGGATTCGGTTGAGCTTGAACCGGTGCCGCCGGTTTGGTTTGTGCATCAACAACAGCGCTGGCAGATGCGAGTGCAAATGAAAGCCCTACGAGGAAGAATGCGCGGTTCATGCGTTTACGGGCTCCGTAGGCAAATCAGATTCAAACGTGATCAGATCGCGGATCTCGGCGGTGCGCAAGCCGATCATCATCGGGTTCTTCACGTTGGGAAGAAAGCTGATGTCGAAGATTTCGGTGATGTCGCCTTCGAAGCGGATCCAGTTCGAAACGTCGCCATTGGTCAGCGAAACGATCTGCACGCCGCACCATGGCTCGGCATCGCGCTTCTTCAGCTCTTCGTCCAGCTGCAGGCCTTCGAAGCGCTGGTTGCGCGGCTTGGACAGCCCGACCGCAGCTACATTGCCGATGATTGACAGGCCACGGGCGAAACCCGGCACGAAGGTATGCGGCACGAATTTCTTGGTTTCGAAATCGACCCAGCCAAGGAAGCCGGTGCCGGCGTTCAGCAGCCACAGCTTGCCGTCGTGCCAGCGCGGCGAGTGCGGCATCGACAGGCCTTCGCAGACGATCTCGTCGGTCTCCACGTCGATCACCACGCCGCCATCCTGGCGGCGGTCGCGCCAGCCATCAACGCTGTCGCTTTTGCAAACTGCAGTCACGTACTTCGGGCGTCCATCGACCATCGCCAGGCCATTGAGGTGGCAACGATCTTCGGGCGCCAGCTTGCTGATGAACTTCGGCTTCCAGATCGCCTTGAAGCTGTGGGTCTGGCTCAGTTCGGCCAGGCACGAATACTTCGTGTTGACGAACACTACCTTGCCATTGCTGCAGATGCCGAGCTCGTGGATGTCGAGGTCGCCAATGGTCTGCGCGTTGCGCGGCACGTAGCACTTGTCGAACTGGCCGTGGATGACCTCGTTCGGACGCAGCACGTTCTCGAATCGCCACAGCTGGTACAGGCCGCCCAGGTAAATGCGCTGGGCATTGCCGACGATCCCCATCGCGCGCTCGAAGATGCGCTCGAAGAATGACACCCGGCCCTGCTTGTCGCTGCCAACCAGGTAGATGCGCCCGGTCTGGTAGGAGGAAATGGCCAGCGACAACTTGTGCTGCCCCAACCACCCTGCCAATCCACGGGAGCAGCTTTTCTCGACCTTCATCTTGGTGAGGTCTTTCGGTTGCCTGTCTGCCTGGGCCGGTGCCGAGGCAGCCGGTGCTGGCGCTTCCACGCCGACCTGGTCCAGGCCGGTGTCGATCTCAGCCTTCCCGGAAGTTTCCTGGATGGGCGTTGCGTCTGGTGTTTTTTCGTTTGCCACGTGGTCTTCCAACTGCGGATGTCGCGGGCCTGGCATCACGCCAGGCCCGTACCTGCTTGCGAATTACCAGGCGAAGCGAACCTGTACCTGGCCGCCAGTCACGCTCTTGTACGCGCCTCCGTCCATCCAGTTCGCCCCGGCGGTGACGCCCCAACCACCCTTCTGGAAGCCAACGCCAAGATCCACCATCGCACTGGTTCCCTTGGTGTTGGTCGTGCCGAAGAAAGTGTTGGAAACGGTGTAGGCCATCTTGCCGTCGATCTCGCGGACTGCATTGATCGCGCCGTACGGCGTGATGCTCATCCCACCAGAGGTCTGGAAGGCCTTGCTGAACTCCACGCCCAAGCGCGCGCGCGACGACGTGCCACCGTGCCCCTCGAAATTCGCACGATCGCCGAAGAAGGTCTTGATGCCGTCCACCTTGGTCCGGGTGTACTGCAATTGCGGCGTGATCACGAAGCCGCTGGCGCTGGTCCAGGGGTAACCCGCCTCGAGGTTGGTCGCCGCGGTATGTGCCCGCGACTGCAAGTTGCCCGTAGCCGACATCGAGTTCACGTCAACCGCCATCCAGCGACCGGACAGGTCCACATAGAAGCCCTGCGGCGCAAACCAGGTCGCATAGGCGCCCCAGGTCATGCCGTTCATCCTGTTCAGGCCGACGCCGGTGCCGGTCAGGCGCTGGCGGCCATCAGCCGTACCGATCGTCACCCCGGCATGGAAACCGTCGAACAGGTTGGCATTGGCCCCGACTTCGCGGCCCCAGGTGGTGAAGTCGTAGGCAAAGTTGCCACCCTGGCCGAAGTTGGCCGCCATGTGCGTCGGCGAGACATCGCCTTCGCTGGTGTAGAAGCGCACGAATGCACTCATGACCTTGCCGGCGTCGCCGTAGGGGTTTACGCCAAGCCGCTGGCGCAGGCTGCCGATCTGGCTGTTGAGCATGCCCGCGGCGCCTGAAGCCACCGATGCCGCAAGGCTGCCGGTATCGTTCAGGCCGTTGACGTCGACATTGATCGAGAACACGTCACTCGCCATGTTGCTGGCGCTGAGCTGGCTGGTGACGGTCAGGCCCAGGTCGAGGAAGTTCGGCGCCGAGTTGTAACCCAGGACCTGGCCCGCCACGAAGTTGCCGGCGACGGACGTGCCGCTGACATGCGCAAACGCGGCCGACGAATGGGCGGTCGTGGGCATGCTGTCCAACGCGATATTGACGTGCTGCATGGCACCGGCCGTCATGTTGCCTTCGATGTAGATCTGGTCAGCGGCGCTGTTGTCCGGGTCGACATCAATGTTGATTACACCGGTGCCGCCCAGGTTGCCGAAGATCGTCATGCTGTCGTCGGTCACGCCGTCAACGAAGCTGATCAGCCCGGCATTGTTCAAGGCCACGGTGTTGCCCGCGCCCATGTCGACCAACCCGTATCCATTCACCTTGATGGTGCCGAGGTTATTGAACGCATTGGTCGTGCCGCCACCCATGTAGATACCGCCATCCTGCAAGGCGATCGTGCCACCAACATTGTTGTTGATGGTGTCGTTGCCGCCACCGAAGTCGGTGCTGTAGTTGTCGACAATCCACATGCCGTGGTTGTTGTTGTTGAAGATGTCGTCGCCACCCAACGTGATGACGGCGCCATGAATGGTGCCGCTGTTGTTGATGATGTCGACGCTGTTGCTGCCGAGCACCGCCACTTGACCCTCAAGCGGCGCAGCGACGCTCAGCGTACCGCTGTTGTTAAGCGTCGCCGTACCGTGCAGCGATCCCATCTGCACAGCCGCCACGCTGGCGTAGTCACCATCGGCAACCGCCAGCACATTGCCGGAGTTGTTGATCGTGACATTGCCGTATGCGCTGGCCAGGATGGCGTACGCCGTGTCGGGCGACGTCGCCGTGATATGACCGCTGTTGGTCACGGAGACGCTCCCCGCGCCCGCTTGGGCAACGATGCCATAACCACCGTAATAGCCGGTTGCATCGATCGTGCCGCTGTTGTTGACGGTGGTGCTGCCCAGCAACGAATAACCACTTTCGCCAATCGCCTGGCCGTACTCGGAGGTGGCCACGATATGCCCGGTATTGCCAGTCACCACATTGCCATACCCACTGTAGGCCTGGATGCCGACCGCGCCGCCGTAGACACCGTCGACCATGATGCTACCGGCATTGGCCACTACGACATTGCCGTATTCCGAACGCCCCTCGATGCCGATGGCGACCAGCAGTGCCGAGGCTGCGATCTGGCTGCTGGCAGACGTGGTGACCGTCGTGCCGTAATCCGAGCGTGCCGCAATACCGGTCGCATAGTAATTGCCGTCTGCGACGATGCTGCCGGAGTTGCTCACCTTGCTGTACGCGCCACGCGCCAGCACGCCGTATGCCGCGGTGCCATTGAATCCGTTGACGCCAACGTCCGACGCCAGGATATCGCCACTGTTAGTGACCATTGCCGTGCCGTTATCGGCGCGCGCGAACGCGCCAACCGCGACATTGCCACCGCTGATGGCAGTGATGTCGCCGCTGTTGGTGACACTGGTGTCACCTGCCAAGGCAACCCCGAACACACCGGCCGATTGACCGTAGCCATAGACCTCGATCAAACCGGCGTTGTTCACCATCACGTCGCCCTGGGTCGCAAGGCCGAACACGCCGAAGCCGCGGCCTGCGTAGGAATACGCTTCGATCATGCCAGCCGCACTATTGGTCACCGAGACGTCGCCAGTGCCGGAGCTTGCGTAAACGCCGTAGGCATATTTGGCGCTCGCGTACAGCGAACCACTATTGATCACGGTCGAACCGGTGAAGCCCGAAGCATCCACCGCCTTCGCGGTGTAGCCCGCAACTGCCGACACCGAACCGCTGTTGCCGGCAAATGCCGCGCCATTCTGTGCGAAAGAGACGATGCCGCTGGCGGTGTAGTTCAACAACGCAGTGCTTTCGACGCTGATGTCGCCAGCATTGGTCACGCTGGAGTTGCCTGCGAAAGAAAGGGCCGTGGCGCCGCTGGCGGCTCCTGCTGAATTGACCGTGATCGAACCAGTCGAGCTGTTGCTGACCGTTGCATCGCCATCTGCGGAGGCCACGATGCCGTAGGCGCCGTAACCGTACTTGCTGTACTGCGAGGCGTACACCGAACCTGTGTTGGTCACGCTCGCCGAACCGTTGGTGCCGGTCGCGGTCGCCGCGATACCGGTGCCGCCGGAGTAGCCGACCGCCGACACGTCACCGTTGTTGGTGATCGTGATCGCGCCATCTGCGAAATTGCTGTTGGCGTTGATGCCGGTAGCAAGCTGGCTGCCGTACACGGTGGTCGTGTAGGTGTAAGGGTTGTAGTAGGTGGTGATTGAGCCGGCAACGATGTCACCGTCGTTGGTGATCGTGACCGAACTGCCACCCTGGGCCTCGATGCCGGTGGCGATGTAGCCCTGGGCTTCGATACCAGCGCTGTTTTCGATCTGGACCGTATCACCCGTGGCGTAGATGCCATAGGCGTGCGCGCCGGCAGCGCCGCTGTACGCGAAAATATCGCCACTGTTGTGGACCGTGGTCGTCCCGGTGCCTTGGGCCTCGATGCCGGCGGCCCAGGTAAAGCCGGCAACCTCGATCAAACCTGCGTTGGTGACATCCACGTCTGCTCCCGACGCGAAGATGCCATCGGCCAGACCATAGTACGAGGTCGCGGTGATGTGGCCGCTGTTGCCGATCGAGACGTCGCCGGCAATCGAATAGCCGTAGATGCCGATCGCATTCCCGTACAGCGATCCCGCGTAGATGTCGCCGCTGTTGTTGATATCGACATTGCCGTAGGCATAGCCCTGGATGCCGGTCGCACCCAGCACGATGCCGACCGCATCGATAGCGCTGGCATTGGTCACGCTCACGGCACCGTGGGCCGAGGTCGCATCGATACCCGTCGCCCTACCGACCGCGATCGCGTAGATGCTGCCGCCGGTGTTGGTCACCGTGGTGTCGTAGTACGAACTGGCAGAGACACCGATGGCGCTGGCATAGCCGTTGGCCGCGATATCGCCGCTGTTGCTGACCTGCACATAATTGCCGCGCGCCAGGATCCCGAATGCATTGCCGTTATAGGACTCGGCCGAGATCGAACCGCTGTTGTCCGCCGTCACCATGCCGTAATCGGCCCGCGCGAAGATGCCGGCGGCGGTGCTACCGTAGCTGTACACGGTCATCGTGCCGCTGTTGGACACACCCACGTTGCCATTGGTGGAGCTCGCGAAGATACCGACCGACTGGCCGTTCACCGTGGTGTAGATGTCGCCGGAATTGTCGACCAACACGTCGCCCTGGGTACTTGTCGCCAATACCCCGTACGCCCGCCCGGTGTAGCCGTAGTAGCTGCCGTAAGTCGCGTAGATGCTGCCGTCATTGGTCACCGACACATCGCCCGTGCCAGAGTTGGCGCGAATGCCGAATGCACGATATCCGTCAACTGCGATGTCGCCGCTGTTTACGGCAGTCGCACCTTGCATGCCGCCGACATCAATGCCCACGCCGGTATACGCGGAGCGTGCATTGATGATTCCACTGTTGTTTGCGTAGGCAGAGCCGTTCTGCGCGAACGAAACAATGCCGCTGGCCCCTAAGTAACCATCGGCGCTGATGTCACCTGCGTTGATCACGCTGGTATCGCCAGCGAACGACAGCGCAGCTGCACCGGTGGCGTTACCTGCCGAAACCACGGTGATCGAACCGGTCAGGTTGTTGTCGATCATCGCATCACCATCGGCAGACGCGACAATGCCGTAGGCACCGTAGCCATTGCGGCTGGACTGCGAAGCGTGGATCGATCCGTTGTTGGTCACGCTGGCCGATCCGCCGGTGCCCGTCGCGGTCGCCGCAATGCCGGTGCCGCCGTAATAACCCTCGCCCGTCACGCTACCGTTATTGGTGATCGTGATCGCGCCGCCTGCGTAATTGCTGGTGGCATTGATACCGGTGGCCAGCGCACTCGTGTAGACCGATCCGGCGACGATGTCACCGTCATTGGTGATGGTGACCGAGCTGCCCCCCTGCGCTTCAATGCCAGTGGCGTAGTAGCCCTGGGCGTTGATGCCGGCGGTGTTAGTGACTTCGACCACGTCGCCGGTGGCGTAGATGCCATAGGCGTGCGCGCCGGCAACGCCGGTATACGCGTAAATACCGCCACCGTTGGTGACCGTTGTCAGGTCGGTGCCTTGTGCCTCGATCCCAGCCGCCCAATTGCCATACACGCTGGTGGCGGATATGTCACCGGTGTTGCTGACATCCACATTGGTGCCCGACGCGAAGATGCCGTCGGCTAGACCGTAGTACGAAATCGCGGTGACAGCTGCGCTGTTGTCGATCGACACATCGCCCGTCATCGAATAGCCGTATAGGCCGATGGCGTTTCCATAGACCGCGAAAGTGTAGGTATCGCCGGCATTGTTGATGCCGACATCGCCATAGGCATATCCCTCGATGCCGGTCGCGTTGCCATACAACGAAACGGCTTCAAGGCTCCCCGTCACATGGTTGGTGATACTGACACTGCCCCCACTGCTGTAGCCGCTGATGGCAGTGGCGCTGTAATAGATGTTCACCTCGCTGATCGGGTCGACATTGTCGATGACAACATCGCCCACAGCTGTCTCGCTGATTGCCAGCGGCATGATGAATGCCCCATGCCCGGCAGGCAGGACGGCGTCGTGGACCAAGGTCAGGTCGAGCACCGGGGTGGCGTCAGTCGCAGCCAACGCGCATGGCGCCATCATCACGGTGGGGGTCTTGCAGTTGGCAGCGAACGCGGCACCGCTGGCACCCAGGGCAAGCGCCGCCAGCGAGGCAGCCAACGCCGCGCGCACCGCGCGGGTCATCGGCGCAACTTTGATGACGCGCTTACGCCGTGAAGTAGTCGACCCGCTCTTGTTCCTGATGCCGCTCATATGACCCCCAAGGTCTGATCGTCAGAATGTGTATGCACAAATGCTGCATAGCAAACAGGGCGCTGATGTCGACACGTGGTGTCCAACAGCGCTTCCCCGATATGCCTGTGTACAGGCGCCGCATACCCCCAAATTCAGGTGCGGGCAGCGTTGTGTTATCGCCGTCACACTATGCTCATGTCAACCCCGGAAGCAAAATTGATCGACGAAACAAGCGCTTGCGAACCACATGTCGAAGGTTGGCTTCGAGTAGCACACGAAAATGTTGCAGAGCAGCATTTCGCTGCGCGATCCAGGAGGTTCGAAATCTTCCCGTCAACAGCAGTCCCGCAAACCACCGATCCGACGCACCGGGGTGGCCAGCGCCGTCGCCAGTGCAGCCGCGCCGCTCCACAGCTCGACCGCTTGGCGAGCACGCGAAAGTCCCGTGTAAATCAGTTGCCGGGTCAACGCCTGGTGTTGCGGCGCGGGCGGTAGCAAAAGGGCGACATTGGCGTATTCGGAGCCTTGGCTTTTGTGCACGGTGATCGCGAAGGCGCTTTCGTGCGCCGGCAGTGCGGCGGGCGAGAACGCGCGGGCGCGGCGCGCGCCATCATCCACGACACCTACGTCGACGGCGGCTTCGAACCAGACGCGCAGGCCACCTTCGGCATCCGCCAGGCAGATACCGACATCGCCATTGAAGAGTTTCGACGCGTAGTCGTTGCGCGTCACCATGACGGCACGGCCCGGATACCAGATTGACTGCGCGGGCTGCTGCCATTGCAGGCGCAGTTGGTGCTCGATCATGAAATTGGCATGGACCGCGCCATAACCACCCTCGCGCAGGGCACACAGCAATTGATGCGATGCAAGCGCATCCAGTGCGGCAAGCGCGTCGACCTGATTGCTGGCGCGGCCTTGCCGCAGCGGCGGCAGATTCGCCAGGCGTTCGGCCCACGCGTGAAGCCGTGCGTCGAGCTGCACAGGAGTTACCACGCGACGCCAAACAGTATCGACGCCATCGAACGCGGACTTGAATCCTTCGACATCGCCCGTCCGTGCCGCGGCCAGCAGGCGCGGTAATTCCGGCGACTGTGCACGGAAGCCATGCCGCAGGCGCACCAGGTCATCGCTGCCCTCCATCGCCGCGACCAGGTCGAGCAGCACCGAACCGGTGCCGATCGAGGTAAGCTGATCGGCATCGCCGACCAGGAACAATTGCGCAGTTTCGGGAAGCGCCTCCAGCAAGGCATCCAGCAAGCTCAGGTCGAGCATCGAGGCTTCGTCCACCACCACGATGTCGGCATCCAGGGGCAGGTCGCGACCGCGGCTGAAGCGGCCATCGTAGGGGTGGTAGCCAAGCAGGCTGTGCAGGGTCAGCGCGTCGCTTGCCGGCAACTGGGTCAAATGCGCGTTCCAGCTATCCGTGTCAGTGCTCGTGTCCGAGGCCGGCAGCCGTGACTGCAGCGCGCGCTTGCCGTCCTGCAACGATGTAAGCAAGCGCTGCGCAGCCTTGCCGGTGGTGGCGGCGATCGCAATCCGTGCAGGTGACAAGCCGGCTTGCTGGCGATGGCGTTGTGCCATCAACAACATGCGCAGCACGGTGGTGGTCTTGCCGGTACCTGGCCCGCCGGTCAGTACGCCGAAGCGGCGATGCGACAGTTGCCGGACGGCGGCGCGTTGTGCGCTGTCATCACCGGATGCGGCATCGCCAAACAACATGTCGAGTGCGACTTCATCGATTGGGCTCGCATCCAACAAGGACAGCATGGGTTGTTGCCGAAGCTCTCGAAGTCGCTGACCGATCCGACGTTCGCGGCTGTAGTTGCGCCATAGATAGAAGCGCACCTGCGCATCGATGACAAAGGCGGTCGGTACATCGCTGCTGCCATCACCGACCATTGGCTCGCGACGCAATGCATCGATCTCATCTTCAGAGAGCGCCGGCATCCCCTGCCAGCTCGCATCCGGACCGGCCAGTGCCAACGCGGCATCCGCCCGCGCATCGGCAAGGCTGGCCCAGGCCGCGGTGTACGCAAGCAGTAATGAGCCGCCATGGGCGATGACCCAACGATGCAATGCCCGCTGCAATGGCCCCCAAGCCTCTTCCTGAAGTTCGACGCGGCTGCGCTGGAAACCGAACGCGGTCATGCGCACACCTCCGGTTTTCCGGCCAGGGCCGCATCCACGGCTTCAATCAAGGCTGGGCTGAAGTGCTGGGTCCACACGCCTGCACCGGGCGTCAGCCCGACCGCGCGCAGGAACAGATAGACCGGATCGCCCAGATGTTCGGTCGGCCGGTAGGCCTCGCCAAGCCGCATACGCAGGTAGCGATGCAGAGCGACCGTGTACAGCAAGGCTTGCAGGCGATAGTGATGCACGTCCATCGCGGCAGGCAGCGCGATAGGTGCGTAATTGTCCAGCTGGTCGCCGAGCCAGTTGCCCTTCCAGTCCAGCACATGGAAGCGGCCAGCGTGCTCGAACACCAGGTCGATCTTGCCGTTCATCAGGCCGCGCAGCGTGTGCATGGCCAGCACCGGCATCAGGCTCTCTTCGCCAGCAGCTCGGCAAACCGACCGCAAACGGTCGGTGGACGCATCGCCTAATAGATAGTCGAACGCCATCTCTGCGCGCAATGCATGTGCGGGCAAATCCGACAGGCGCAGACCGGGTTGCAGCTCGGTGTCCAGGGTCGCGTCCAGCCGCTGCACAACGATGTCCAGCATCTGCTCGAGCTCGGGGCCTTCCTGCCAAGGCCGCACGCCACGCATGCGCAGGCAGTCACGCACCAGTTTCGGTTGCTTTCGGATCGGCAGGCCGATCCTGCGTTGCTCCAGTACGTCATGCAGGGCCAGGCCGAATTCGATGCCGCGCCAATGCGCCAGCGCAGCAAGCTCTGGATATGCGGAAACAACCTCCTCCGCCACACACTCTTCTTCGATACCCTCTTCGATACCCTCTTCGATGAAGTCTTCGATCAGTGTCGGTGCTTCATCGGTGGCGGCGTGTTCTTGCTGCAGGCCATGGCTGCCGCGCAGCATCGAACTGAAGCTGTGGCGCCGCACCAGCTGGGCCGGTGGCGGTTCAGGCCGCACTTGCACGGGCTTTCGTGGCGCGACATCCATCTGATATCTGCCCGATGTTTCAGGCCAGCCCAACTGCCATGCAATGTGTTCGCTCGCATCCTGCAGGCTGTGCTGCTCCTCAAGCGCTGCTTCTGCGCGCACCAGCAAGGCATCCAGCGGCGAACGCTCCGGATCCTGCAGGCTGGACTTCGAATTTCCTTTCGCTTGCCGATCCGTCGGCAGTGCATAGACATGGCAGGCATGTTCGGCACGGGTCAGCGCGACGTACAGCAGGCGGAAGCGTTCTTCCTGGTCTTCCCACCTGGCCTGTTCGCAGGCTGCGGCATCATTGCGCAGCTGGCGAATGCCGGTGACCGGATCGGTAACGATCACGAACCCATGGTGATTGGTCGGCTTGTGCCAAGTGCTGTCCCACATCAGCGGAAGCAACACGACCGGGAACTCCAGTCCCTTGGCCGCATGCAGGGTCATCAGTTGCACGCGTTTGGCATCGGATTCGATACGCAGTTCGCGACCATTGGCGGCATCCTCGCTGTCGCTGCCGTCGCCATCGCGCTGCGCCGACAACCAGGCCAGCAGTTGCGCATGGCCTGGCTGGCGCGCTTCCTGCGCCTGCAGCAGTTCGCCGATATGGCGCAGGTCGGTCAAGGCACGCTCACCATCCTGTGCGGCCGTCAGGCGCGGCGCGGCAATGTCGATGATTTCTTTCACCACCGCCAGCACGCCGCACGACTCCCAAAGCGCATGCAGCGCGATGAAGCGATCCAGGCATTGTTGCCACTGCACGTCATGCCCGGCATCGGCAAGCGAGCGCAGTGTCTGGTAATCAAGGCCGCCAATGCGGGTTGCCAATGCGCCGCGCACCAGGCCAGGGTCGGCCGGCTGCGCGGCGGCATGCAACAGCAGTTGCAACTCCCGCGCCCAATTGGTGGCGAACACGCTGCTGCGCCCACCGCCCACGCAGGGCACGCCACGTGCGCGTAGCCGCATCCGCAACTCGCTGATTTGCCGGTTCTTGGGTAACAACACGGCGATGTCGCCGGGCTGCAACAGCGCATCCCCGATCGCATGGCTGCCCGAAAGAAGTTGCACGATGTGGTCGGCGCAGGCATCGAGCGCTGCATCGCGACGTTCATCCGCATTCGCTGGCACTTCCTCCAGGTAATGAAACACCAATGGCCGCACGACTGGGCTGCCGTCCACGCGATATGGCCTGCCATCACGACGCGCACTGGCCAGCACGTCGCGGTAAGCGATGGTGTGCTGAACGTCGGCGGATAGCGCGTGGCCGGCGATGTCAAACAGCTCATTGCAGGCATCGACATAACCACGCGCCGAACGATGATTGGTGTCCAGATGCATGACGTCTTCGACATCCACCTTGCTGGCGGCGCGCAGGTAAGCGTCGATGTCGCCGCCACGGAAGCGGTAGATCGCCTGCTTGGGGTCGCCGATCATCACCAGCCGTCCACGTACCTGCCGTTCGCGCGCGATGCCGGCGGCATCACGATAGATGAGGTCGAGGATCTGATATTGCAGGCCGTCGGTGTCCTGGAACTCGTCCACCAGCGCGACCGGCCATTGCGAATGCAAGGCATCGGCCAAGGCCGGAGATCCCTGCAAGGCCGCATGCACCCGCACGATCACCGCATCGAAGCTGAGTTGTCCGCGCGCCTGCAGGCGTGCATCGCGAAGGTCACGCAGCTGCGGTACGAATTCGGCCAGGCCGCGGGCACGGAGGATTGCCGGTGCTGTCGAAAGCAAATCGGTGGCGCGCATCACAAACGCGAATACATCGTCGGTTTCCGCTTCGGCCAGGCGTGCGGGCTTGATCTGGGTTTCAAGTCGCTTGCCCAGGTCATCCAGCACTTTTTCTTCTGGACCGGCTCCCGGATCACCCGCATCAATCCAATCCGCCAGACCATGCAGGCCACGTATCCAGACACTACGGGCTGATTTGAACCAGCCTGCATCATTTGCGTATTCACGCAGTGCAATCGCCATGTCCGGCTGCAACAACGATGCGATGTCGGGCGCCGATGGACACGGCACTTCGACACCTGGCTTCAGGGCATCACCCAGTGCGCGGGTGAGTTGCGCACGTCCAACGTCGAACCAGACCTGCTGTTCCGGCGACAGTGGCTCTGGCGACTGCGCGAGTTGCCGCCACAGGTCATCGGCGAGTTCGCCATCCAGTTCTCTGCCGGCCACCAATTCGACCTGGCCGAAGCCCATGCCACTGGCAAACGGCTGTTCACGCAGGATGCGCTGGCACAACGCGTGCAAGGTGCCGATCGGGGCTTGGTCGAGTTCGGCCAATGCCAGTTGCAGGCGCAAGTGGAAGGCATCGAGCTTGCCGGCATCGACGCTGCCATCGGCGGCCAGGCAACACCCGCGCAACCAGTGCAGGACTTCGTCATCCTGTAGATCACGATTCAGCAATTCATCGGGCGCGTGACGCGCGCGGGCCAGCAGTTCCTGCGCACCCTGCAGGCGCGCACGGATGCGTTGGCGCAGTTCCTGCGCAGCGGCATCGGTAAATGTTGAAACCACAATGCCGCGTGGACTGATCGGCCCGCCCTCGCGCGGCTCCAGCAACAAGCGCAAATAGAGCGCAGCGATCGTCCAGGTCTTGCCGGTGCCTGCGCTGGCCTCGACCAGGCTGCGTCCGCCCGGTGCCAGGCTCAATGCGCGCCAGTCCGATGTCGTCATGCGGCATCCCCAAGCGGCAACGCGAGTGCGGCCTCGATGCGTTCGGCCACGACCTGCAGCGCGGTCTGTTCGGCTTCATCGGCAAACGTGACTTCGCCCGCAAGTAACCGCGCATAGCCGGGTGCGTAATCGCGTTCACCTTTGCCGCCGAAACCCCCGGCCCACGCAGCAGCAGGGTCGCGGGCGAATGTCGTCTTCGGAAAATACGCCGATGGCTGTTGCTGCGCCTGCACGAACAGCACCAGCAGGTCGATGACGCTGGCCGCGAGTCGCGCGTGCATGGTTTTTCGAAGCGGAACATCAGCCTGTTGCCACGCGTGCGCCCACGCCTGCCACGGCGCGTCGTCGCCGGGCGGTTCCTTCAGTAGCCAGACGATTTCGACCGGTCGCTCCGCGAGTGCAGGGTCGAGTCGCAGCAGCGCCCATTGCAGGAACAGCGGAATGCGCTTTGCGTAGTCCAGTTCCTTCAGTTTCTTGCCGGGTTGCAGCGCGAGCACGCAGGGCGCGCCATCCGGGCCGACAACCACATCGGGCAACCTGCCGCTTAGTTGCCACTGCCCGACCGCAGCTTCAATTGCTGGCCATGGCTTCGGCCAGCCATGCTCGAACAATGGCAGTGCAACCGCTTGCTGCAACGTGGCATCGGTTTTCTCACGCAAGTCCAACCACGCCGATACGCCGGGACGCCCACTGGCCAGAAGTCCGGCATCGGCCAGCCATGCGGGCGGGTGTTCCGGCATCGTCGTCAATTGCTTTTCGATCGCCATCCGCAGCAAGCGTTGCGGAAGCCGGGCAATTGCCGGCAGCGTGGCATCCAACGGTTCTTCGACCTCGAATTGATCGCTGGCGTCCAGGCGCAGCCCGAGGCCATCGCGCAGCAACTGCCGGGCCGGGTCGCGGAAGTAGCCCAGCACCGCCGCGATTGGCAGTGGCGTCGCGGGTGGCATCACTGCGCTTCCATCGATCAAGGGTTTGAGAAGATCGGCGAAGATCGGCGGGATCTCCTGCCCGGGATTCGAGGCGGTGGCGAACGCGTCGCGATGGCTGAACAGCGCCGGATCCGCGTCATCCCCGCCGTCGAAATAGCGCGGATCGAACGGCTGCAACGGATGCCGCACCAGCCATGGTCGCTGCGGGTTGGGCGTTTCGCCTTCGGCGCATGGCTGCGGCGGCGCGTGCCGATCCAGCACCGCCATCAATTCCGCCAGCGGAGCGGCGGGGTTGCGCGACTTTCCGTCACGCACGTCCTCGCCGATGTAGCTCAGGTGCAGGCGTTCGCGCGCAGCCATCACGGTTTCCAGGAACAGCCAGCGGTCGTCGTCACGCAGGCCGCGATCGCCACTGCGGCGATGTCGTGCCATCAGGTCCAGGCCATCGCTGCGGTCGGGGCGCGGGAACGCGCCCTCGTCCAGCCCCAGCACCGCGACCACCCGAAACGGGATCGCGCGCTGCGGGACCATACCGCACACGACCATGCTGCCGGACAGGAACCGCTGCCGCGCCGGCACCGCTTGCAGGCCCTCCTGCAACACTTCGCGAACTACCGCGTAATCCAGCTGCGGATCCACGCCGGCCTTGCCCGGTACATCAGCAACGTCACGCACCAGACCGCGCAGCACGCCTAACGCTTCGTTGCCGGCGGCATCCTGCAGCGACACCCGGAACAAGGCGTCGAGCTGCACTTCCATCCGTTTCGCCCATGCACTCGCCAGTCGCGGCTGGGTGGCGTCGCGTTGCCACTCGGCCAGCAGCGCCAGCAGGCTATCCAGTGCGCCAAGCTCACCCGCCTGTGGGCCCTCAATCGCGGCCTCGGCAGGCAACACCGATCCTTCCGGCAATGCCACCGCATCATCGACATGACCGAACACATGCGCGGCCAGCAGCCGGTCCACGCCCCAGGCGAAGCTGTGGGTCGGATTGTCGGGCAAGCCTTCGCGCACGCGCTGTGCTGCATCCAGTGCCCACACCACATTCGCCTGCCGCAACCAGCCCTCGATCCGTGCGACCCCGCCCGCATCCAGCCCGAACCGCAGCATCACTGCCGGCGTGCGCAGCAGGTCGAGCACTTCGGCCACCGGCAGCCGCGACAACGGCAGGTCCAGCAGGTGCGCGTAGGCCTGCAATAGCGGATGTGCGGCAGTGAGCGGGATATCAGCCAGGTGATAGGGCAGCGCTGCATCGGCCACACCGGGTTCGCCGAACACCGCCGGCAGCAATGGTGCATAGGCGGTGATGTCGGGCGCCATCACCACGATGTCTGCTGCGGTCAGGTCGGGCGACCGGGCCAGCACGTCCAGCAGGGCATCGCGCAGTACTTCAAGTTCACGCAGGCGGGTGTGGCAGGCATGCACGCGCAGGCTGGTGTCCTTGCGCTCCTCCGCTTGCGTGACAGTCGGCGCCAACAGCGTGACATCGCGCCGACGCAGGCTGTCCTGCAAGCGCTGCAGCCGATTGCCGGCTTCGACATTGGAATCTTCGGCATCGCTGGCGTCACGCACATCGGCCAGCAACTGGTGGTCTTCCAGCGCCAGCAGGAACTCCTGGCCCATCCGCCCCCACGCCGCCAGCAACGGATGCGGCTGCGCCAGGAATGCGGCATCGGCCTGGTCCGGCTGCTCGCTGGCCCAGGCCGCATGCAGCCAGGCGCGATCCGCGGGCAGGCCCAGTACCCAGTCGCGTTCGCGGCAGGGATCGGGCAGATACAGCGCCACTGGACGCTGCGCCGACAGCGCGGCGAACACCGCAAGTTCACCGGGCGCCAGGTGGCTGATGCCGAACAGATGCAGCGCCGAGCCATCCCCGGCGGCGGCCGGATGACCTTCGGCCAATGCCTCGGCAAGCTGCTGCAGGCGTTCGCCGCGGTGCGGCTGGCCGATCTCGATGCGTAGCCGTTTCCACAGCCATGGCAGCGGCGAAGCGCGGGCTTCGGCCGGGATGCGGTCGTTACCGTGCGCCCATGCTGCCAGCCAGTCCGGCCGATAGATGCTGTAGCGGCCAAACAAGCCGGCCAGGTGATCGGCGAGCTGGAACCTGCGCCGCGCGGCATCGCCGCCATCCAGATAGGCCTGCACGTCTACCAACGGCACCTGCGGCAACAAGGCATGGATCCGCCAGCGCAGGATCTCGCGACGATACGGCGCCAGCGCGACCGCGGACTCACCCAGTACGTCCTGGGCCAGGCGCTCCAGCCAGGTGCTGGGCAGCATCACATCGATGTTGGCAGCGATGCCTTCGCGGCCGGCATCGCGCGCCAGTTGACCGAGCAGCCACGGGCGCAAGCCGGCATGACCCACTACCACCTGCACTGGCGCCAGCGGGTGCGCAGGTCCCTGCGACCTGAGCAGGATTTGCATTGGCACAAGCAGTCGTTCCACCCGGCTGGCGCGGAACAGGGCGAGGTGCTGGACGGGCGGAATGTGCGCGTTTTGCATTGGCCGAAGTGTGCCGGGTCTGCGTCGCAGTTGCTGCGATCTTGCATGCCACTCGCCCCACGCGGCCCATTTCTGGGATAATCCGCGGTTTGACGGCCCCGGCCGGCCAACATACGCAAGGTGGATCGTGCGCAATTACGACTTGGAATTCCTCAAGCATTTCACGATGTTGATCGCTTTCCTGGCGACGGTGACCCTCTGCCTGATCCTGTTCGCGCATCATCTGAACGGTGATGCGAAACGCGACATCGATCCGGCCGCCGAGCAGCGCGTGCTCAACCGCATCGCTCCAGTTGGCGAGGTCTATGCAGGCGCGACCGGCGCCGCAGCGCAGGCTGATGCCATGAAGACAGCCGCCGCTGCGGCAGCCTCTCAGGTCGCCTACGGCGGCACCATGGACGGCAGCGTGATCTTCGGCAACCTGTGCACCGGCTGCCATACCTCCGGCGCCGGTGGCGCACCCAAGCTGGACGCGGCGGGAATCGGCGCGCGTGTGGCTGCCCAGGGGATCGAGATGCTGATCAAAAACGCGACCACCGGTTACTCCGGCAATGTTGGCGTGATGCCGCCCAAGGGCGGCAACCCGGCGCTGACCGACGACCAGGTCAAGGCCACGGTCGAGTGGATGGTGTCGCAAAGCAAGTAATGCACGCCGTGCTCCACGCCGACGCCGCCTACGGGCGGCGTCGTTGTTTGCGGGGTTCGCCAACGCCCGTGGACATCGGTTGCGGCATCATGGCGGCATGACCACTCCATCGACGCCACCTACATCGGCCGCGCCCGGCGCCGCCGACCCGACCTTGTTCATCGAGGGCCTCGCAGGCCGCATCGAGGCTTCGCTCGACCAGCCCGACGCCGATCCGCGCCCGCTACTGGCGATCGTCTGCCATCCGCTGCCGACCGAAGGCGGCAGCATGCACAACAAGGTAGTGACGATGACCGCGCGTGCGTTGCGCGAATCCGGCGCGACCACGCTGCGTTTCAACTTCCGCGGGGTCGGCCAGTCCGAGGGCAGCTTCGACGATGGCGGCGGCGAACTCGACGACCTGCGCGCAGTCGCGGCTTGGGCGAAGACGCAACATCCGGACAAGCTGCTGTGGCTGGCTGGTTTCAGTTTTGGTGCCTGGATCAGCCTGCGCGCCGCCGACGAACTCAAGGCGCAGTTGCTGCTCTCGATCGCGCCACCGGTCGGGCGCAGCTGGTCGTTCGATGACATCACCCTGCCCGCCTGCCCGTGGCTGGTGATCCAGGGCGACGACGACGAGATCGTTGATGCGCAAGCGGTCTATGCCTGGATCGAATCCCTGCCGATGCCACCGCAACTGGTGCGGATGCCCGGCGCCGGCCATTTCTTCCATCGCAAGCTGATCGACCTGCGCGGCGCAGTGAAGCACGGCGTCGCGACCTGGCTGCCGCCTGCCGCGCCTGCCGATGTCTGATCCGATGTTGCCCTCACAGCGCTACGCCGGCGGCGTGGCGCGCGGCGACTGGTTGCACGATCCGGCGCAACTGCCGGCACTGGCCGAGCTCGACCGCATCCATGTGGCCGTAACGAAACCTGCGCCGAAACGCGGCCTGTTTGAGCGCGTGTTTGGCGGCGAGACGCCAGAACCCATTCCCGGTTTGTACCTGTGGGGCGGGGTCGGGCGCGGCAAGACCTTCCTGATCGACCTGTTCCACGAGGGCCTGCCGATCGAGGGCAAGCGTCGCACCCATTTCCACCGCTTCATGCGCGAAGTACATGCCGGCCTGCGCGAACATGCCGGCCAACGCGATCCGCTCGCGGCAATCGCCCACCAATGGCGCGCATCGTTGCAGGTGCTGGTGCTGGATGAATTCTTCGTCAGCGATATCGGCGACGCGATGCTGCTGGCGCGCCTGCTGGAGCACCTGTTCGCCGAAGGAGTGGTACTCATCACCAGTTCCAATGTCGCGCCTTCGCAGCTCTACAAGAGTGGCTTGCAACGCGTGCGTTTCCTGCCGGCAATCGCGCTGATCGAGCGCGATTGCCACGTCGTCCACCTGGACAGCGAGGAGGACTACCGACTGCGCGCGCTGACCCGCTCGCCGGTCTACCGCGCGCCGCTGGATGCACAGTCGGACGCATGGCTGCAGGAGCGCTGGCATGAACTTGGAGCCGATGATGTGCACCGCGATGCCGGGATCGAGATCGACGGCCGTCGGGTGCCGGTGCGCGCGCGCTGCAAGGGCATGTGCTGGTTTGATTTCGCGGCACTGTGCGAAGGGCCGCGCGGGAGTGCCGATTACATTCAGGTCGCTCGCGAATTCCATACTGTGCTGGTCGGCGGCGTCCCGCGCATGGATGGTGATCGCGACGACGCCGCACGCCGCTTCGTGACCCTGATCGACGAACTCTATGATCGCCATGTCAACCTGGTCTGCAGCGCCGATGCCGAACCGACCGCGCTGTATTCCGGTGAACGGCTGGTCATGGCATTCGAGCGCACCGCCTCGCGCCTCATCGAAATGCGCTCGGCGGAATACCTGGCGCAGGAACATCGCAGCTGACAAAGCTGAACGCCGCAGCCCACGCTGCGCCTGCAATCACGTGCAAAGGCAACCACCTGCGGTCGATGGCCTAGAATGCGCCCCGTCTCTTGTCAGCCATGCCGGCTTCATTCTTTGTTGCGCGCCCAACGCGCGAGGAACGCCATGCCCCCGATCCATCGCAACAGACATCGCACCCGGAATCGCACCCTGAGCCTCATCCTGCTGGCTTGTGCATTGGTCGCGTGCAACCGCCAGGCTCCGGAACTGCCGACGGCCGTCGACAAGACGCCAACACCGAAGGAAGATCCGAACGGGATCGGTACCGTGGAAGTGGCACCGGATGCGGCGTTCGTAGGTCCGGCAATCGACGACCGTGGCGACTTGGTGACCCGGCAGTACGACTTTGCGACCGGCACCACCGTCTATGTTTCGGTGCCGACGAAAGGACGCAAGATCGGCGACCGGATGGAGGTGTTCTGGTTCCACCAAGACGGCCGGTTGCGCAAGGACGAACACAAGAAGATCGCCGGCCCGTTCACCGCGTTCGAATTCCAGCCCAGCGAAGCCGGTAAGTACAACGTCGAAGTCGACGTGAACAATCAGCCGATTGCGCTGGTCGAGTTCGAGGTCAAGTAAGCAGTACATCGTATGACCGGCAACCAGGACGCGCCCGCGCATTCCCCCGAACACTCGCTGCTCGGGCGCGAGGCCACTTATCCCCGTCAGTTCGATGCGGGCCTGTTGTATCCAATCCCGCGCACCTTGGGTCGCGTAGATTTGAGCCGCAATGGCTTGAATATTGCCGACGACGCGCTGCCCTTCATCGGCATCGACCGCTGGCATGCCTATGAACTGTCGTGGCTCGATGCACGCGGCAAGCCACTGGTCGCCACCGCAACCCTGCAGGTACCCGCCGACTCGCCGAACCTGATCGAATCCAAGTCGCTCAAGCTGTACCTGAATTCCTGCAACGCCACCCGCTTCGCTTCAGCGGACAGCTTTCGCACGCAGGTCGAAGCCGACCTGTCCGCTGCCGCTGGAGCCACCGTCACCCTGGCCTTCGGCCTGCCGCCATTCGTCGCGCCGGATGCAATCGACATCGATGCACTGGACGTCGACATCGACACCCATGGCCCGCCCGATGCTTCGCTGCTGACCGTAAGCGTGGGTAATGTCGTCGAAGAAGTCCTGCACAGCGCCTTGCTGAAATCGAACTGCCCGGTAACCGGGCAACCGGACTGGGCCGATGTTTTTGTCGCGTATCGCGGGCCGCGCATCGATCGCGCATCCTTGCTGCGCTACATCGTGAGCTTCCGCGACCACGCGGGTTTCCACGAACAATGCGTGGAACGCATGTTCACTGACCTCTCTGCCCGCTGCTGGCCGGAATGGCTGTCGGTGGAAGCACGCTACACGCGACGCGGCGGCCTGGACATCAATCCATGGCGGGCCACGCCGGGTTCAGCGCCGCCACCTGCAGGCCGCTGCGAGCGGCAATAGCATTCATCTGTTGGGCATGCTGCCTTCACGCACGGCGTGGCAGATTCCCTGTGTCGCATGATGCAAATGCAAGGATCTCCCAATGATGAATTCCAACAAATCCAATCAACTGCAGATGGCCATGCTGGCCGCGCTGCTGGGCAGCGTGGCCTTGGTAGGGTGCAAGAAAAAAGAAGAACCCGCACCGATGCCGCCGGTCGCCAGTGAACCGGTACCGATGCAGCAAGCCACGACCGCGATGGCCACGGCAATGGTCAACGGCGTCGACCTCGGCAATGCAGTGGGCGGCGACATGCGGGTGATAGCGCCGATGACCAGCTTCGCGCCCACAGCCACCATCTATGCCGCAGTCAGCACCGGCACCAGCAACCCTGCCGCATCGGTCGCAAGCAAGCTCGGCGCCAAGTGGACGCATATCGACAGCAACCAGACCGTGCACGAAGAGACCCGGGACCTGACCCTGGCCGGCGATGGCGTCACCGACTTCCAGATCAACAGGCCCGACCCATGGCCGCCCGGCAGGTACAAGGTGGAAATCATGCTGGATGGCGCGGTGGTGCAGACTCGCGAGTTCGAGGTGAAGTAAGCCACGTATCACCGCACGGCAAACAACAGGGCGCTGGCGAAAGCCGCGCCCTTGTTCTTGTGTAGGCCAGATATTGCTGGCTACACGGCATCACATATTCCGTGCTTTGCTCAGGCCGCGGGCAACGGCGACAATGGTGGTCTTCCGCACACGACCGCCGCCATGACCTCGAAGATCCTGTACACCCTGACCGACGAAGCGCCGCTTCTGGCCACTGCATCCTTCCTGCCAATCGTGCAGGCTTACGCGCGCACCGCCGATGTCATGGTGGAGACCCGCGACATCTCGCTGGCGGCGCGGATCGTGGCGCAGTTCAACGACATGCTGCCGGAAGGCCAGCGCAACAGCGACGACCTGACCGAACTCGGCAAGCTGGCGACCGCGCCGGAAGCCAACATCATCAAGCTGCCGAACATCAGCGCGTCGGTGCCGCAACTCAAGATGGCGATCACCGAACTGCAGGGCAAGGGCTATGCGCTGCCGGATTATCCGGAAGACCCGCAAGGCGAGCGCGAAAAGGACATCAAGGCGCGCTACGGCAAATCAATGGGCAGTGCGGTCAATCCGGTTCTGCGCGAAGGCAATTCCGACCGCCGCGCGCCGGCGTCGGTCAAGGCATACGCGCGCAAGCACCCGCACCGGATGGGTGCATGGTCGGGCGAATCCAAGTCGCATGTCTCGCACATGGAATCCGGTGATTTCTACGGCAGTGAGCAGTCTTACACCCTGATCAATGCTGGCAGTGTCCGCATCGAGTACACCAGCGTCACCGGCAGCAGCTTCCCGCTACGCGCGCCGGTCAACCTGCTGGCGGGCGAAATGATCGACGCCGCGGTCCTCTCCGCGCAGGCGCTGGCTGATTTCATCGATGTGCAGATCGAAGACGCGAAGATGCGCGGGGTGCTTTTCTCACTGCACCTGAAGGCGACCATGATGAAGGTCAGCGACCCCATCATGTTCGGCATCGTGGTCACGCGCTTCTATCGCGAGGTGCTGGAAAAGCATCCGAGGACCCTGGCCGAGATTGGTTTTGACCCCAACAACGGCATCGGCGACCTGTACGCCAAGCTCGGCGAACTGCCCGAGGCCCAGCGCGCCGGGATCCTGGCCGATATCGAAGCGCTGTATGCCTGGCGCCCCGGGATTGCGATGGTGAATTCCGATAAGGGCATCACCAACCTGCACGTGCCCAGCGACATCATCGTGGACGCCTCGATGCCGGCGATGATCCGCGACAGCGGCAAGATGTGGAACGCGGCCGGCCTGTTGCAGGACACCAAGGCGGTGATCCCGGATCGCAACTACGCCGGTATCTACCAGGTCGTCATCGACGATTGCCGGGAACACGGCGCGTTCGACCCAGCCACGATGGGCAGCGTGCCAAACGTGGGCCTGATGGCGCAGGCAGCCGAGGAATACGGCAGCCACGACAAGACTTTCAAGATCAGTGGCGACGGCACCGTGCGGGTGATCGACGAGCACGGCACCGTGCTGCTGCAGCACCCGGTCAAGGCCGGCGACATCTGGCGCATGTGCCAAACGAAAGATGCCCCGATCCGCGACTGGGTGAAGTTGGCGGTGAGCCGCGCGCGGTTGTCGAACACGCCAGTGGTGTTCTGGCTGGATCCACGCCGCGATCACGACCGCGGCCTGGTCGCCAAGGTCACGACCTACCTCAAGGACCATGACACCGCTGGCTTGGAGATCCGGATCATGAGTCCGGTCGAGGCAATGAAACATGCGCTCAAGCGCATCCGCGTCGGCGAGGACACCATCAGCGCCACAGGTAATGTCCTGCGCGACTACCTGACCGACCTGTTTCCGATCATGGAGCTGGGCACCAGCGCGAAGATGCTGTCGATCGTGCCGTTGATGGCCGGCGGCGGCCTGTTCGAAACCGGCGCCGGCGGCAGTGCACCCAAACATGTGCAGCAGTTCATCGCCGAGGACTACCTGCGCTGGGATTCACTGGGTGAATTCCTGGCACTGGCGGCATCGCTGGAACACCTGGCCAACAGCACCGGCAATGCGCGCGCGCAGGTGCTGGCGGATGCACTGGATGCGGCGAATGCCAGGTTCCTGGACAACGACAAGTCACCTACGCGCAAGCTGGGCGGCATCGACAACCGCGGCAGCCACTTCTACCTGGCGATGTACTGGGCGCAGGCAATGGCGGAGCAGACCGAGGATGCCGAACTCGCTTCGCGCTTCAAGCCACTGGCCGAAACGCTGACCACGAACGAGGCGAAGATCATCGAAGAGCTCATCGCGGTGCAAGGCAAGCCGGTGGATATCGGCGGCTACTACCAGCCGGACTTGGGCAAGCTCACTCCGGCAATGCGCCCGAGCGCGACGTTCAATGCGGCACTCGCAACACTGGAGTAGCGCTCCCGGGAACAAAGACTCTCCGCCACACGAACGAACGGCCGGCAATGCGGGCCGTTCGTTCGTTTTACTTACTGCATTACTACTGCAGTTGCGTGGCGCTTGCGTGGATCAGTGGCTGGCTGACGCAGCCTGCATGCTCCACTTGCGATCGCGCATCATGTCGTGATGGCTGCGGATGGTCGGCAGGTAGTTGGTGACCATCTGCTTGACCGATGTCGGCACGTCGTCATCGGCGACGACTTCATTGAAGGCCTTCATCAGGCGATCCTCGGAGGATTCCAGCTGGCTGACATAACCGTAGTTGGTGTCGCCGAACTGGCTGCGCACTTCGCCATACAGCTTGTCCCATGCACCGCGCACGGTACCGTTGGTGGCGGGGTTGGCACCCTCGGTGCGGACCTCGCGGCTCATTGCACCGACCAGGCCATTCTTGGAACTGGCCATCTCGCCAAACAACGATTTCAACGCCGGATTCGGTACCGCCTTGGCGGCATCGTTGTAGAACGTCGCGCTGTCGCGGGTGATCGCGATCAGGTCGTTGAGCGTGTCGATCTTCTCGGTGCGGATGGTTTCGATATTGGTCATGGTGTTCATGTGGACTCCTTGTCCTGGATCTTAGGCAGCACTTCGGTCATTCGATGCGCCACGCCAGTACCCGATGATGTAATGCGTCGATGGCAGCAGTTGCTCCGCTTATGCTGCGTGGAGATGCGCCGTTGTTCGACCCATTCAACTTCGCACAAGATGCGTTATATCGATGTGTATTTAATTGATTTTCAAGGAATTTTTGTCATCACTGTTCATCGTGGAGACAGAAGATGAGGTAATCTTGCCGGACCAACCTCGATGGAGCATGCGATGCAACGGACCACTATTTTTCTGGCGCTCGCCTTGTCCACGTTTGTATTCACATCCGCGGCTTGCTCGTCTACTGCCACCTCTCGCGCTGACAACACTGCAACAGTCCAGCCTGCTGCAACCACTGCCGCATTGCAGGCGGCGATTGACGCCCCCGGCCGAGACGCCGCCAATCGCACACGTGATGGCTACCGCCATCCGCTGCAAACGCTGGAATTTTTCGGCGTGCAGCCCAACCAGACCGTCATCGAAATCACGCCAGGCGGCGGCTGGTACAGCGAGATCCTCGCGCCTTACCTCAATGCCGATGGCCACTACATTGGCGCGGTTCCCGCAGCAGCCGCGGACAGCAAAGGCGGGCTTCGCAACGCGGCCTTCCGCGAGAAACTGACCGGCAACACAGCAAGCGCCAACGCCACACTGGTTGAACTCGACGCCAAGGCACCCGTGCTTGCCGCAGGCACTGCGGATGTCGTACTGACCTTCCGCAACGTGCACAACTGGGTCGCCGCCGGCAATACCGATGCATATTTCCGCGCATTCTTCGCAGCGCTCAAACCCGGTGGCGTGCTCGGCGTGGTCGACCATCGCGCCAAGTCCGGCACCGACTTGGAAGCAATGAAATCCTCCGGTTACCTGACCGAGGCACTGGTCACGAAATACGCGACCGATGCCGGTTTCGTGCTGGAGGCCAGCAGCGATCTCAACGCAAACCCGAAAGACGATGCCGACCACCCGAACGGGGTGTGGACGCTGCCGCCGAGCAACACCCACGACGCGGCCGATAATGCGAAGTACAAGGCGATCGGCGAGAGCGATCGCATGACCCTGCGCTTCCGCAAGCCGCGCGGATCCTGAACCACGAGTCGCGCAGGCGATACGCCACATGCTGATCGCCTTCAACAAACCGTATGGCGTGCTGTGCCAGTTCACCGACCGCAGCACGCCACCACGCCCGACCCTGGCCAGCTTCGGCCTGCCACCTGCGGTGTATGCAGCCGGCCGGCTGGATTTCGACAGCGAAGGCCTGTTGTTGCTGACCGATGACGGCGCGCTGGCCAATCGGCTGACCGATCCGCGCCACAAGCAGCCCAAAACCTATTGGGTGCAAGTGGAGGGCACACCGGACGATGCGCAGTTGGCTGCGCTATGCAGCGGTGCCGTGCTCAACGATGGCCCGACCTTGCCGGCCCAGGCGCGGCTCATCAACATCCCATCACTGTGGCCTCGCGATCCGCCGGTGCGGTTTCGCAAGACCGTGCCGGATGCATGGCTCGAACTGACCATCCACGAAGGCCGCAACCGTCAGGTCCGGCGGATGACAGCAGCGGTGGGCTTGCCTACCCTGCGGCTGGTCCGGGTGGCCGTCGGCAGGCACGCGCTCGGCGACCAGCGACCCGGGCAGTGGCAGGCTGTCGCCGACATGCCCAGCTCGTGAATCTGAACGCTTCAGCTGATCGTCGTGGCGAAGTTTGGAAATACGTGTTTGTTTGCTAACGTCATCGTCGGCCCGGCTCGATGCCGGGACCACGGGCGTGGGGATGCCTTCCTATGACGCAAGCAGCTTTCAACACGAGCAATACCGGCACCATTCTGGTTGTCGACGACCAGGCCGCGAACGTCCGTGTGGTCAGCACCTTGCTGGGTCGCAAGGGCTACACCGTCATTCCTGCGCATAGTGGTCCCGAAGCCTTGGCCGCGGTTGGCGAACATGCCTTGGACCTGATCCTGCTCGACATGATGATGCCGGGCATGGACGGTTTCGAACTGCTGGCCGCGCTGCGCGAAATCCCCGGCCTGCACAAAGTACCGGCGGTGTTCCTGACCGCCGCGCAGGATCGCGACCTGTTGCTGCGGGCCTTCGATGCTGGCGCAGTGGATTACGTCACCAAGCCTTTCATGCCGGAGGAACTGCTGGCGCGGGTGGAGGCGCATGTAGGCCTGAAACTCACCCGCGACCGCCTGGAGCGCGTCGCGCGCGAGCGTCAGGAATTGGTGAACCTGGTTGCACACGACCTGAAGAATCCGTTGAGCAGCGTGCTATTTGCCACCGAGATGCTGCAACTCCCCGACTGCAAGCCGGAGCGCGTGCCGCGCTATGTGCAGATCATTCACGAAAGCGCGAATGACGCGATCGGGTATATCCGCAGTTACCTGGAAAGCCAGTCGCAGGCAACGCAGCAAATGGCCACCCAATCCGCCGACCTCCGCGACACGCTGGACTGGGTCGCGCAGCGTTACGAACTGCAGCTGGAAACGAACAGCATGCGGTTGCTGGTCGCTGCGCCTGAACATACCGAGCTGGTGGCGATCTCTTCGATGGTGTTGCGCCAGGTTGTCGAAAACCTGGTCAGCAATGCCCTGAAATACGCAGCGGCTGGCGGCGAACTGGAACTTGCGGTACAGGCGGCATCGCCCGGCTATTGGCGGGTGCTGGCGCGCGATCGCGGTCCCGGCATCCCCGCATCGCTGCAACGCGAATTGTTCAAGCCATTCCGCCGGCTGACCGAAGTCGATCCCGCGGCAGGATTGTCCAGTGGCCTTGGGCTTTCGCTGGCCAAGCAGATCATTGCCAATGCCGGCGGCAATCTCTGGTACGAGGATCGCGAAGGTGGCGGTGCCTGCTTCGTGATCGAGTTGCCTGAATCAAACTAAGCCACGAGCCCAGCTACTGAACATTGCAGGCGCGCCCATGAAACGAAAGCGCGCCGACTCAGCGGCGCGCTGATTCAACCTGCGTTCGTCAGGAACTGTGAATCAGGAATCGCTGTTGCTTGCCGCGGCCTTGTGCATCGAAGCCTTGCTGCGCGGACGCGGCTTGGCATCAATGCGCGTGGCGGTGCCATCGATCGGACCTTGTTCGGCGCGCTTTGCGCGATGGCGCGCTGCCAGCCACAGCAGGCCAGCACCGGCGATTGCAGCTCCCGCCAGTACCGGGTTGCGACGCACGAACTTGCTGGCGACTTTGCCGCCGGTACGAATTGCGCCAATCGCGGCGCCGGTTTCCACCCACTGCATCGCGCGCCCGGGTACCGCCTTGCGGATGCCGTCGCCAATTTCTCCGATCAGTTCAAGGGCGCGATCCTGCACGTTGTCGAGCTTGCTCATGGTGGGTTCCTCCAAAAGATTGCGATGTCGGTGACATGTTGGATCAAGTCTGTGCAGGACGGCGTTTACGAGGCGTGAGCGCACAAGGACGCGATTCAGGTTTGGCGTGGCTTCGCGCGATGCGTTGCCGTTGCGTTCCAGGGGTCTTCCGGCCACGGGTGGCGCGGGTAGCGTCCCTTCATTTCCTTCCTTACTTCCGGATAGGTGCGCGCCCAGAATCCGGCAAGGTCCTGGGTCACCTGTAGCGGCCTGCCGGCGGGCGACAGCAGGTGAATGGTCAACGCCACGCGCCCATCGGCGATGCGCGGGGTCTGTGCAAGACCGAACAATTCCTGCAGCTTCACTGCCAGCAACGGCGATGCCGGATTTCCGTCGTCATCAATCGCGTATTCAATGCGCCGCTCCATCCCCGACGGCACCGTCATGCGCACCGGCGCCAGCACATCGATACGCTGCCGCAGGACCCAGTCGATCCGGGATTTCAGTGCCTCGCCGAATTCAGCTTCGCCAAGTGCATCCAGCCGGGTCTTGCCGACGAACGCAGGCAGCAGCCAGTCGTCGAGCGATGCCAGCAATGCCGCATCGGACAGATCCGGCAATTCGAGTTCCGGCATCCACGTACGCAGGTTTTGCACACGATAGCGCCATTGCTGCGCTGTCTCGCTCCAGGGTAATGCATCGAGTCCGAGCGCCAACACTGCATCGGTCAGTGCACGTGCCGCCTGGGCAGGATCGACGCGTCCGGATGACCGGCTCGACAACACGATGCCGTCGAAACGTTCGATGCGTTCGCTGACCAGTGCGCGCTTGCCTGCGTCCCAGCGGGTTTCATCACCCTCATGGAAATGGTTGCGGAAGGCATTGCGCAGATAGCGCTCATCGACTGGCGCGGCACGCAGCAGCAATGCGTCCTTCGCTTCGAAGCGCAGTTCACTGGCAACCAGCCAAGGCTCGCCATACAGCGCACTATCATCGAACAGCCGTGCCATCCGCCCATTCGCCAGTTGGTAGCGCTTGGGATCGTTCGGATGTTGGCGCGCGATGCGGTCGGGGAATGCATGCGCAAGCAGGTCGCCCAAGGCATGTGCGGGTGCGGTGCGCGGTGGTTTCGCATTGCACCGCAGGCGGCGACGCCATTGCGCTGCCGCAGCTTCGATCGCCTGCAGACCACCGCGGTGTCCATCCATCGGCAGCTTGCCATCGCGAAACGACGCCAATGCCTGCCAGCGTTCAGCCAGCGCGTCGCTACGCGTGCGCAGGGGATCGCGCGCCTCGATCAATGCAGCGAGGTCGCAAGCCAGTGCCTGCTGCCGTGGCTCGTTTGCACAGAGCAACATCGCAGCCATTCGCGGATGCGTGCCGAGCGCGAGCATGCGCCGGCCCAGCGCGGTGATCATGTCGCCCGCATCCAACGCGCCCAGTTTGCGCAACAGGTTGCGGCCCGCGGCCATTGCGCCGGACGGCGGCGGATCGACGAAGCGAAGGACATCGCTGCCCCACGCGGCCAACTCCAGTGCCAGCGGAGCCAGTTCGACCTGCGCGATTTCCGGCCGGCGCTGCGGTTCCAGCCGCTGCGATTGCGGCCATAGCCGATACGCCCAGCCATCGGCGACGCGACCGGCGCGGCCGACACGCTGGTCGGCCGAGGCTTGCGCGATAGTGACGATATCCAGCCGCGAAAATCCGCTGTTCGGCTCGAACCGCGGCTCGCGCGCGAGCCCGCTGTCAATCACCACGCGCACGCCGGGCAATGTCACCGAGGACTCGGCGACATTGGTCGCCAGCACCACGCGACGCTTGCCATCAGGCGACGGCTGCAGCACCCGCGATTGCTGCTCGATCGGCAGCTCGCCGTGCAGTTGCAGGATCTCGACCTGACCGCTAGCCGCTTCTGCGAGCAGCCGCTGCGCACGTTCAATCTCGCGCCGCCCCGGCAGGAACACCAGCAGGTCGCCCGGATGTGTGGCCAATGCGTGTTCGATCGTGCGTCGCACTTGGTGCTCCAGCGCTTCGTCGCGCCGCGCGGGAAAATATTCGATCAACACCGGGAATGCACGGCCCTCGCTCGATAGCCGTGGTGCCATGAGATGACTGGCGAGCTTTTCGCCATCCAGCGTGGCCGACATCGCCACGATGCGCAGGTCTTCGCGCAGGCCTGCCTGCACATCAAGGGCAAGCGCAAGGCCGAGGTCGCCTGCCAGGTGGCGTTCGTGAAATTCATCAAACAACAGCGCGCCGACTCCATCCAGCATCGGATCGTCCTGCAACATGCGGGTCAGGATGCCTTCGGTAACCACAAGAATCCGGGTCTTCGCCGAGACCTTGTTCTCGAAGCGGATCCGGTAGCCGACGGTCTCGCCGACCGCTTCGCCCAGCTGTTTCGCCATGAAGCCCGCCGCCGCGCGCGCAGCTACGCGACGCGGTTCCAGCATCACGATCTTGCGTCCATCGAGCCATGGCGCATCCAGTAATGCCAGAGGGATCTGCGTGGTCTTGCCGGCGCCGGGCGGAGCTTCCAGCACCAGGCGTGGATGCGCCGCCAGCGACTCACGGATCGCCGGCAACAGGTCATGGATAGGGAAGACAGTGGTCTGGCTCACGTGGCAAGGATACGGGGCCACACGCCCGCCCCGTCGAAGGCGTGGGACGTAGCGCACCGCTAAACTGCACACATGCAACTTATCGACATCGGCGCCAACCTCACCCACGACAGCTTCGACCACGACCGCGACGCGGTGCTGCAGCGTGCGCGTGATTCGGGCGTGATGCGGATGATCATTACTGGCGCCAGCCGTGAACATTCGCCGCAGGCGCTGGCACTGGCCCAGCAGCATCCTGGAGAATTATTCGCCACTGCCGGCGTGCATCCGCACCACGCCGTCGAATACACCGACGAGTGCGATGCCGAGATGCGCGCGTTGCATGCGCATCCTGAAGTGGTTGCGGTGGGTGAATGCGGGCTGGATTTCAACCGTGATTTCTCACCGCGGCCGGCGCAGCGCAAGGCCTTCGAACGCCAGCTGCAGCTTGCGTCAGAGAATGACAAGCCCCTTTTCCTGCACCAGCGCGACGCGCATGCCGATTTCATGGCGATGATGAAAAACTTCGATGGCCGCCTTGGCCCGGCGGTAGTGCACTGCTTCACCGGCAGCCGCGAGGAACTGTTCGACTATCTCGATCAGGATTGGCACATCGGCATCACCGGATGGCTATGCGACGAACGCCGCGGGCTGCACCTTCGCGAGCTGGTGAAACACATCCCGGCCAACCGCCTGATGATCGAAACCGATGCACCCTACCTGCTGCCGCGCACGGTCAAGCCGCAGCCATCGCATCGGCGCAATGAGCCGATGTACCTGGCTCACATCGTCGATGAACTGGCGCGTGATCGCGGGCAGGACGTGGCTGAGGTTGCCGCTGCGACGGCGGCAACGGCAACGGCGTTTTTCCGCCTGCCTGTCGCCTGAACCTGGCTCGGCCATTTATTGTACTGACCGGTACATAATTGGGTTAGACTGTGCGCCCGCCTGCTTTACAAGACGCCCGCGCATGCGCCGCAAACTCCCCGCACTCGCCCTTGTCCTGACCGTTGCGGTGGCAACTGCCGCCTGCAGCAAGGATGACAAGGCCGTCGAGGCCGCGCCCACCGGGGCGATGGCCGTCACCGTGGTTCCCGCGACATCGCGCCAGATCCAGCGCAGCATGCTGGTGTCCGGCCCGGTGGCCGCATGGGAGGAAATGCAGCTCGGCGTTGAAGTCAGTGGCCTGCGCGTCACCGCGCTGAATGTCGATGTCGGCCAGCAGGTACGCAAGGGCGAATTACTGCTGCAGATCGACCATCGCAGCCTGGACAGCGACCTCGCCCAAGCCAACGCGTCATTGCGCGAAGCCGAAGCCGGTGCGTCACTGGCACGCTCGCAACTGGCGCGTGGCGAGTTGTTGGTCAAGGACAAGTACATCAGCGCGACGCAACTTGATGAGTTGCGCGCCAGCCGAATGCAGGGCGACGCCCGCGTCGGCACCGCGCGGGCGATGCGCGACAACGCCGCACTGCGCCGCAGCTTTGCCGACCTGCGCGCACCCGATGACGGAGTGATTTCCAAGCGGCTGGTGCAGCCCGGCCAGGTCGTCGCCAGCGGCAGCGAATTGCTACGCCTGATCCGCCAGGGTCGACTGGAATGGCGCGCCGAACTGGCCGAGACCGAACTGGCGCGGGTCAAGCCCGGCGACCGCATCCAGCTTGCCACCCGCGACGGAAAAACCGTCATCGGCAGCGTGCGCGCAGTCAGTCCGGGCGTGGATGCCAGCACCCGCACCGGCACTATCCACGCCGACCTGCCGCAGCCCGAGGGACTGCAGTCTGGTACGTTCCTGCAGGGCCGGATCGATACCGGCACCGCCCAGGCCATCACCGTGCCCACGGCCGCCGTGGTGCAGCGCGACGGGCATCCCAACGTGTTCACCGTCGATGCAAAAGGCATCGTGCATCGCCTGCGTATTCGCACCGGCGGGACTGATGCCGGCCATGTCGAAGTACTGGACGGCCTGAAGGCCGGTGATCGGGTGGTCAACGATGGCGCCGGCTTCCTCGGCGATGGCGACAGCGTGCGCATTGTCGAAGCAGGCAACGCAGCGGCCGCCGCACGATGAGCGGCGGCGGCAGTCTTTCCACCTGGGGCATCCGTAATCCAATCCCCGCAATGATGCTGTTTTTCGTGTTGTGCGTGGCCGGTCTGTGGGGCTTCCACAAACTGCCGGTGGCGCGCTTCCCCGACATCGCCTTTCCAATGATCATCGTGACGATCACCCAACCGGGCGCATCGCCATCGCAGCTGGAAACCGAGGTCACCCGCAAGGTCGAGGATTCGGTCGCGACGCTCGACAACGTCAAGCGGGTGGTCTCGACCGTGGTCGAAGGGACGTCGACGACCCAGGTCGAGTTCAATCTCGAAGCCAACCTGATGACGGCACTCAATGACACCAAGGACGCGGTCACCCGGATCCGGATGAACCTGCCGCAGGACATCCAGGAACCGATCATTTCCAAGGTCAATATCGGCGGCTCGCTGCTGACCTACGCGGTCAGCGCGCCGGGCATGGCACCGGACGAACTGTCGTGGTTCGTGGACCGCCACGTGATGCGCGCGCTGTATGGCGTGGAAGGCGTGGCCGCGGTCAGCCGCATCGGTGGTGTCGAGCGCCAAGTACGCGTGGACCTGGATCCGCAGGCGCTGAAGGCGCATGGCGTCACCGCCGGCGACATCAGCCAGCAGCTGGCCGCAACCCAGGTCGAACGGGCCGGCGGCAAGACCGAACTGGATGGTGGCCAGCAGACCGTGCGCACGATTGGCACGGTCAAAGACGCACAGTCGCTGCGCGATTACTCGATTGCACTCGGCAACGGACAGGACGTGCGCTTGTCGGCGTTGGCCAAGGTCAGCGACGGCGCTGCCGATACGTCCCAGCTTGCGCTGCTGGATGGAAAACCCGTGGTTGGCTTCACCCTGTCGCGCACGCGCGGCGCGGATGAACTGAAGGTCCGCGACGGCGTGAAGGCGGCATTGGCCGAACTGGCGAAGGCACATCCCGGCACCAGTTTCCGCCTGGTCACCGACATGTCGGAGGAGACCGAGCGCTCGTATACCTCGTCTATGACGATGCTGTGGGAAGGCGCGTTGCTGGCGCTGGCAGTGGTGTTCTGGTTCCTGCGCGACTGGCGCGCGACCTGGGTCAGCGCGATTGCGCTGCCACTGTCGATCATCCCGACCTTCGCGGTCATGCAGTGGTTCGGTTTCAGCCTCAACATCATCACCTTGCTGGCGTTGAGTGTGGTGGTCGGGATCCTGGTGGACGACGCGATCGTCGAGATCGAGAACATCGTCCGCCATCTCGGCATGGGCAAGAAACCCATGGACGCCGCGCGCGATGCCGCCGACGAAATCGGCACGGCGGTCATCGCGACCTCGATCACGCTGGCCGCGGTATTCGTGCCGGTCGCGTTCATGCCCGGTATCCCCGGCAAGTTCTTTCGCGAGTTCGGCTGGACCGCGGCGACCGCGGTGATGTTCTCTCTGCTGGTCGCGCGCCTGCTCACGCCGATGATGGCGGCCAACCTGCTCAAGCCGCAGCCTGAGCACCGCGCCGACAGCAAGCTGATGACGCGTTACCTGGGCTGGGTGGATACAGCCTTGCGCAATCGCTGGAAGACGCTTGGCATCGCGACCCTGTTGTTCATTGCATCGCTGGCCTTGATCCCGTTTATCCCGACCACCTTCATCCCGGTCTCCGACCAGGGCCGCAGCATGCTGTCGATCGAGCTGCCGCCGGGCACGCCGATCGAGAACACCGCGAAGGTATCCGAACGCGCGCGCGCATGGCTTGGCAAGATTCCCGAGCTCAAGCAGGTGTTCACCCAGATCGGCAGCGTTCCCGACCTGGGCGATCCTGGCAAGAGTGGCGGTGCCGATGCGCGCAAGGCGGTGTTGACGCTGGACTGGGGCAATGAACACGACCGCGGCCGCAGCCAGAAGCAGCTGGAACAAGTGGTGCGCGACACCCTGGCCGACCTGCCCGGCGCACGCACCAGTTTCATCAGCAGCGAACCCGGTGAGCAGTTGATGCTGGTGATGGCCGGCGACGATCCCGACAAACTGGATGCCGCGGCCAGCGCATTGGAACGCGACCTGCGCAGGATCAAGGGGCTGGGCAGCGTGTCCTCGTCGGCTTCGTTGCTGCGCCCGGAACTGCAGATCCTGCCGGATCCGGCGCGCGCGGCGGACCTGGGCGTGTCGACAGCGGCGATTGCAGAGGCGGCGCGCGTCGCCACCGCCGGCGATTACACCCAGCGCCTGGCCAAGCTCAACCTGCCTGACCGGCAGATCCCGATCCGGGTCGGCTTCGACCGCCAAACACTCCGCGATCCAGCCACGCTCGGACAACTACAGGTCCATGGCAAATCGGGCGCGGTGCCGCTGGATGCCGTGGCCAACATCGTGGAAGGCAGCGGGCCGTCGGTGATCAGCCGCTACAAGCGCCAGCGCAACATCACATTGACGGCGGAACTCAACGGGCGCCCTCTGGGCGATGTGATGAAGGAAGTGCAGGCGCTACCGTCGGTGAAGAATGTGCCGGCCGGGGTGTCCTTCATCAATACCGGCGATGCCGAGATCTTCGTCGAGCTGTTCTTCGGCTTCGTCATGGCGATGATCGCCGGAATCGTCTGCATCTACATGGTGCTGCTATTGCTGTTCCGGCATCCGATGCAACCGCTGACGATTCTCACGGCGATTCCGCTATGCGCCGGCGGTGCATTCGGCGCGCTGCTGATCACCCAGAATGCGCTGTCGCTGCCAGCGCTGATCGGCTTGTTGATGCTGATCGGCATCGCCACCAAGAACTCGATCCTGCTGGTCGACTACGCGGTGATGGCCGAGGATGAGCAGGGCATGAGCCAGCACGATGCGCTGATCGACGCCTGCCACAAGCGCGCCAGACCGATCGTCATGACCACCATTGCGATGGGTGCCGGCATGTTGCCGCTGGCGCTCGGATTCTCCGGCGATGCCAGTTTCCGCGCCCCGATGGCGTGGGCGGTGATTGGCGGCCTGATCACCTCCACCGCACTCAGCCTGATCGTGATCCCGGCCACCTACACCGTGCTGCACGATGTCGGCGACTGGATACGGCGCAGGTTCTCGAAGAAGGCGTCTGCACACGGCAAGGCACACGCCGCCTGATTCGGCTTGCGTCGACACAAAAAACGCCCGGCATTACCGGGCGTTTTTACTTCAGAAACATGACTTCGCCGCTCTCAGCTGCGCATGCCAGTGCCGCGCTTGAGCAGCCACAACGACAGCCCGCCCAGCACCGCAACGAAACCGAGCATCAGTGCATAGGCGATCCACAGTGGTACGTCGCTCTTGCCCAGCAGGCCATAGCGGAACGCGTTGACCATGTAGAAGATCGGGTTGAGATGGGTGGCGGCCTGCGCCCAGCCTGGCAACAGGGTGATCGAATAGAACACGCCGCCGAGATAGGTGAGCGGAGTCAGGATGAAGGTCGGAACGATCGCGACATCATCGAACTTCTTGGCAAACACCGCATTGATGAAACCGGCCAGCGAGAAGATCACCGCGCCCAGCAACACCGAACTCAACGTCACCAGCGGATGCGGCACATGCACGGTGGTGAAGAACATTGCGATGCACAGGACAATGGCGCCGACCATCACCCCGCGCAGCACGGCACCAGCGACATAACCACCCAGGATCACCCAGTTCGGCATCGGGCTGACCAGCAGTTCCTCGATGTGGCGGCCAAACTTGGCGCCGAAGAACGAACTGGAAATGTTGCCATAGCTGTTCTGGATCACGCTCATCATCACCAGACCGGGAACGATGAACTGCATGTAGCTGAAGCCGCCCATGTCACCGATCTTCGAGCCAATCAGGCCGCCGAAGATCAGGAAATACAGGGTCATGGTGATCGCGGGGGGAATCAGGGTTTGCGTCCAGATCCGCAGGATCCGCATGATCTCGCGGCGGGCAACTGTGCCCAGCGCGACCAGGTTGCGATTGGCGATGGTCTGCTCATTCATACCGCCACCTCCTGTTTGCCGGTGAGGCGTACGAACAATTCCTCAAGCCGGTTGGACTTGGTGCGCATCGAACGCACCCGGATGCCGGCCTCATCAAACGCGGCGAATACGCGATTGAGGTCCATCGCGCGCGGCATGTCGATGTCGATAGTGTGGTCGTCGAACGCGGATACGATCGTGCCTTCGATCCGTGGCAGCACGTCCGGTACGTTGCCCTCGACATCGAACAGGAAGCCCTCCACATCAAGCTTCGCCAGCAACGCGCGCATCGGGCCTTCTTCGACGATGCGGCCATGGTCGATGATCGCCAGGTTCCGGCACAGGTTCTCGGCTTCTTCCAGGTAGTGCGTGGTCAGGATAATGGTGGTACCGGCCTCGTTGATCGTCTTCAGGGTCTGCCACATGCCCCGGCGGATCTCGATGTCCACGCCCGCGGTTGGTTCGTCCAGGATTAGCAGGCGTGGCCGAGTCATCATTGCGCGGGCAATCATCAGCCGCCGCTTCATGCCACCGGACAACGTGCGGCTCATCTTGTCGGCCTTGTCCCACAGCTGCGCGCGCTTGAGTTCCTCTTCGGCGCGGATCAGCGCCCGCGCCCGCGGGATGCCGTAGAACCCCGCATAGTTGACACAGATGTCCAGCGGCTTTTCGAACATGTTGAAGTTCAGTTCCTGTGGCACCAGCCCGATCAGGCGCATCGCACCATCGCGATCGGCATCCATGCTGGTGCCGAAGATCTCCACCGTGCCGCTGGTCTTGTTGACCAGCGAACTGACGATGCCGATCAGGGTCGACTTGCCGGCGCCGTTCGGGCCAAGCAGGGCGTAAAAATCGCCGGGGGCGACATCCAGCGAAATGCCCTTGAGGGCCTCGACGCCGTTGTCATAGGTCTTGCGCAGGTCGCTGACGCGCAGCGCGGGTGCTTGGGATTCACTCATGGGGGCTTTTCACGGGGCTTTTCACGAGGGTTACTCACGGGAGATATGCCGCCGCCGCGCATGGGCGGGCTTGCAGGGACGAGCGGGAATAGTTCAGCGGTTAGTATAGGCGGCCACATGCGGGCACTCGCGCCACGCTGTGTTGCACCCATTGAACCGAGCATCGCGTGGCCATCGTTCACTTCCCGTTGAAACTCACCGGCCGCCGGATGCTCGCGCCCAGCGTGGCGCACCTGTCCTTCGTCCGTGACGACGGCCAGCCGCTGGACTACATCCCCGGCCAATTCATCCAGATCCACTTCGACTACGCCGATGGCGCGTCGGCGCGCCGCAGCTATTCGCTGGCGACCCAGCACGACCACGCGCTGGGCCCGGGCGAAGCGGTGGAAATCGCGGTCAGCTACGTGCCAGGCGGCGCGGCAACAGCCTTGTTCGAAGGCCTGGCCGAGGGCGGCCAGATCAACGCCAGCGGCCCGTTCGGGCGTTTCTGCCTGATGCCCAGCGATGCCAACACGCGCTACCTGCTGATCGGCACCGGTACTGGCATCACCCCATTCCGGGCGATGCTGCCGCAGTTGGAAATCCTGATGCGTGAACGCGGCATTGAAGTGATCCTGCTGCAAGGCGCGCGCACGCCCGAGGAACTTCTGTACGGCGACGAGTTCCGCGCGTTCGCCGAGGCGCACCCGGGCTTTCGCTTCGTGCCGTGTTTTTCGCGCAAACTGCCGGAACCCGGCTCGCCGCAGGCACATGCCGACATGCGCCACGGCTATGTGCAGAACGCACTAGCCGAATTCGCGCCGAATGCCGACAGCGACATCGCCTACCTGTGCGGCAACCCGAACATGGTCGATGCCTGTTTCGAGGCACTCAAGGCCGCTGGCCTGCCGATCCCGCACGTACGCCGCGAGAAGTACGTCAGCAACAAATGACGGTTCGGGTGCTGTCCCGAACCTGATCCGGGAAAGGCTTCTCAATGACCACATGATGCAGCGGCGAGACCGTCGGGTGCTCGCGTAGCGGCATTTCGAGCCGCGCAGCGAACGCCCGGCGGTAGGCGCCGCGACGCTCTGGAAGCCGACCATTGTTGTCAAGGTCGCTTGACAAGCGTTTTGTGACTTCGGTATCGTCATGTCAAGCATGCTTGACACGCAGTCACGGGAGCCAGCATATGCACATCAACTGCCGACAGGGGTCCGGGTTGTCCTTCCTGGCCACGGGAATGGCGTTTACGGCGATCGGTTTCAGCGGCCAGACCGCATTCATCGGCATCGGCATGGCCTTCCTCGGACTGGCTGCGGCGCACTTCGCCAGGATGTTGAAGCGCTGATGGCCATCGCGATGCCGAAAGTCGCCGTTCGCCTGCTGGTCGCCGCCGTGCTGTGCGCGGCCATGGCGCTGGCGCTGCCTTATGTGTCGCCATGGCCGGTGTCGGACACCGCCACCGGCATTCTGTATGGCTTCGCCGCCAGCTGTTTCTTCGCGGGCCTGCTGCGCTGGCGAATGCCGGAGGCCTGCGATACCGGCACCCCGGCGCTGCGCAGCCGCTACCTGCGCGAGTTCATGCCAGCGATGGCCGGGTATGTGGTGACGCTATTCCTGTCGGTGTGGCTGCTTAAGCGGGGGGTGGACGAACCCGGCCTGCGCGCACTGGTGGCGCTGTTGCCGGTACCGGCGATCGGCATGGCGCTGCGCGCGATCATTCGCTACATCCGCGATGTTGATGAATTGCAGCAACGCATCGAACTGGAAGCGGTCAGCTTCGCCGCCGCATTCGTGTCGATGGTGTACATCGCCGGTGGCTTCCTGCAATTGGCCAAAGTCATCGACATTCCCTCCGGCGTGGCGATGATCTGGGTGTTCCCAATGATCTGCGCGAGCTATGGGTTGGCCAAGATGGTCGTGTCGCGACGCTTCCAATGAGCCCGCGTCCGTGAACAACCGCCTGCGCGAATTGCGCGATGCCCGCGGCTGGTCGCAAGGCGAACTGGCCGAGCAACTGGACGTCTCCCGGCAAACCATCAACGCGCTCGAAACCGGCAAGTACGACCCGAGCCTGCCACTCGCTTTTCGCATCGCCCGCCTGTTCGGCGGGCGGATTGAACAGATTTTCCTTTACGAGGACCAATGACGATGTCGCGCAAGATCCGAATCATCCTGGCACTGGTGCTGCTGGCCGCTTACGTCGGCTACCTGCAGTTCAAGCCCAAATCCACTACCGACGGCGACGCTGCCAAGGTCGTCGACGCCCCGGTCAAGGCCAAGCCGGTGAAGCCGCGCATGCTCGGCAAGATCGCCTTCAAGGCTTGCAGCCTCAGCTCGCCGATGAGCCGCGACAGCATCGAGGCGCAGTGCGCGCAATTCGCGGTGCCAGAAGACCGCAGCCAGCCCAATGGTCGCAAGATCCAGCTCAACCTCGCCTGGCTACCTGCAAGCTCGGATGCCGACCAGGCATCCGACCCGGTGTTCTTCCTCGCTGGCGGTCCCGGCCAGGCTGCAGTGGAAAGCTATCCGATGCTGGATCCGGTCTTCAAGGAAGTCCGCAAACACCGCGATGTGATCCTGGTCGACCAGCGCGGGACCGGCAAATCGAATCTGCTGGCCTGCAAGATGGATGACGCGGGCGAATCTTCGACCATTGACCTTACCGCTGCACAAGCCGCAGCCACCAAATGCGTGACTGAACTTTCGGCCAAGGCCGACTTGCGCCACTACACCACCACCGACGCGATCGCAGATCTTGACGCGGTGCGCCAGGCGATCGGTGCGGCGCAGATCAACCTGGTCGGGGTCAGCTACGGCACCCGGGTCGCCCAGCAATACGCGATGCACCATCCAAAAACGACGCGCAGCATCGTGCTGGATTCGGTGGTGCCCAATACCTTGCAGCTCGGCAACATCTTCGCGCGCAACCTGGACGACGCACTGGCCCTGCAGTTCGCGCTGTGCAGCAAGGCGCCGGCCTGCAAGGGCAAGCTGGGTGATCCACGCGTCGAGCTTGACCAGCTGCTCACCAAGCTGCGCGCGGCACCGGTCGAGGTGACCTATCGCGATGCCACCACCGGCGAGCAGGCGCAGGCCACGTTGAACGCGGACACAGTGGCCGGGTTGGTGCGCATGTATGCCTACATGCCGGCTGCAGGCGCGCTGCTGCCCAAGCTCATCCACGAGGCCAATAACGGCCGCTACGCAGGTCTTGTCGCCCTGGCGAAGATGATGAGCGGCGATCTCAAGGACGCGATGGCGATGGGCATGCAGTTCTCGGTTATCTGCAGCGAAGACGACACAGGCATGGTCGCCCGCAGCGAGGATGCCAACACCGTGCTCGGCAACGCAATGACCGAATCGATGGCGGCGATGTGCAAGGTATGGCCGAAGGGCGAAGTGCCCGCCGACTTCCACCAGGCATTGGCCACCAAGGTGCCGGCGCTGGTGCTGGAAGGCGAGTTCGACCCGGTGACTCCGCCTCGCTATGGCGAGGAAGTGGTCAAGTCGCTGCCCAACGGCCGCCTGTTCACCCTGCGTGGCCAGGGCCACAACGTGATCGGTGCCGGCTGCATGCCCAAGCTGTTCACCCAGTTCATCGAAAAGGCTGATGCCAAGGTGCTCGATGGCGCCTGCCTGGACAAGCTCAACTACGTGCCACCTTTCACCAGCTTCAACGGCTGGGAGCCGTGAGCCCCCTGCCCAACAAGGACCGCAACCCATGATCGTCGCAGAACACCTTCGCAAGACCTTCCCCGGCAAGGGCAAGGACAAGACTCCGGTCATCGCCGTGGATGATGTCGGCTTCACCGCGCGTGACGGTGAGATCACCGGACTGCTGGGCCCCAATGGTGCCGGCAAGACCACCACCATGCGCATGCTCTATACCTTGATGACGCCGGAAACCGGGCGGGTGCTGGTGGATGGCATCGATGTCGCCGCCGATCCCAACCGCGTGCGCCGCAGTCTGGGCGTGTTGCCGGATGCACGCGGCGTCTACAAGCGGCTGACCGCGCGCGAGAACATCGCTTACTTCGGCGAACTCCATGGGATGCCCGCAAATGCCATCGCCCAGCGCACCGCCAAACTCGCCGCGGCGCTGCAAATGGAGGATTTCCTCGACCGCATCACCGAAGGCTTCAGCCAGGGCCAGCGCACCAAGACCGCGATCGCCCGGGCGCTGATCCACGACCCGAAGAACGTGATCCTGGACGAACCGACCAATGGCCTGGACGTGATGACCACGCGCGGCCTGCGCGCGTTCCTCAAGGACCTGCGCGCCGAAGGCCGCTGCGTGATCTTCTCCAGCCACATCATGCAGGAGGTCGCCGCGCTGTGTGACCGCATCGTGGTGATCGCGCAGGGCCGGGTCGTCGCCCAGGGCACTACCGACGAACTGCGCGAACAGGCCGGCCAGGCCAACCTGGAAGATGCCTTTGTCACCCTGATCGGCAGCGAAGAGGGCCTGCACGCATGAACAACTCGACTTTCCTGGGCTGCACGCTCATCGTGATGCGCAAGGAACTGCGCGATTTCGCCCGCGACCGGCGCACCTTCCTGCTGACCCTGCTGATGGCGCCCTTGCTCTACCCGCTGTTGATCCTGGGCATGGGCAAGCTGGCCCAGATGCGCGCTGATACCCAGCTGGAAAAGACCCTGGAGGTATCGGTACAGGGCATCGACCGCGCGCCCAACCTGGTCGCCTTCCTGGCCAGTCGCGGAATCGATGCAAAGGCTGCTCCCGCCGACTTCGAAGCACGCGTCCGCACCCAACGCGAGGATGTGGCACTGGTGATCGACAAGGACTTTGCCGACGACTGGCGCGCCGGCAAGCCAGCCAAGGTCGAGATGGTGATGGACAGCACCCGCCGCGACGCCGACGTGCCAACCGGGCGCGTGCGCGCGGCGCTGGAGCAGTACGGGCAATCGGTTGGTGCATTGCGTCTGCTCGCCCGCGGGGTCAACCCGATGGTGGCCTCGCCGGTGAACCTGGGCACCCGTGACCTTGCCACGCCGGAAGCGAAACGTGGCCTGATGCTGTCGCTGATCCTGCCGTTGATCATGACCCTGTTCGCCTTCATCGGAGGCTCGCACCTGGCGATGGATACCACCGCCGGTGAACGCGAGCGGCAATCACTGGAACCCTTGCTGGCTACGCCGGCGTCGCGCGGCGCATTGGTCAGCGGCAAGATGGCGGCCGCCTGCGTGATGGGCATCGCCTCGATGCTGCTGATCCTGCTCTCGTTCAAGCTCAGCGCGACGCTGGCATCGGGCGAGGCACGCGCGCTGGACGTGAGTTTCGCTGCGATCGGCAAGATGCTGGTGATCCTGCTGCCGCTGGTGCTGATCGGCACCGCCCTGCTGACTTGCCTGGCGGCGGCGGCCAAGAGCATGAAGGAAGCGCAGAGTCACATCGTCTGGCTGATGATGCTGCCGATGCTGCCGGCCTACGCGCTGATGGCGTATCCGCTGAAGGACACCGCACTGTGGCAATACGCGGTGCCGTTCCTGTCGCAGAACCAGTTGCTGGTGAAGGTCAACCGCGGGGAATCCCCCAGTGCGGAGCAATGGGCGATCTACTTGGCCGCCTCGCTCACCCTGGCGGTTGTGCTGTGGTTGCTGGCGGTCTGGCGTTACCGCCAGGAGAAGCTGGCGATCTCGGCCTGATCAACTGCAACTCCAATGAAAAAGCCCGGCGATTGCCGGGCTTTTTCGTATTCATGGAACTGGTATTTATTGCTGGAAGCTGATCGTACGCCGACTGGTGGTGACCTGGCCGATTGGCTGGAAACGCCAGCGTTTGACCGCTGCAACGGCTTCCCGCTCGAAGTCGCGCGCATAGCGCCGTGGCGCTTCCGACGACACCACCCTGGCATCGCTCACGCTGCCGTCGGTTGCGACGGTGAACTCGATCTGCACCGTACCCGCGATTCCGGCGCGCTGTGCATCTATCGGATACTTTGGCTGGGGCAGGGAGATCTCACGCAGCTCATTGGAAGCACGTGCGGGCTGCGCGGGTGCCGGCGCAGCGGCCTGCTGACGCTGAGCCTCGGCCGCAGCTGCGACGCGCTTGCGTTCGGCTTCTGCGGCGGCGGCCTGCTGACGTTGCGCTTCGGCCGCGGCTGCAGCCTGCTCAGCCGCGCTTGACGGGGCGGGCGTCGGGGTGGCGACCTGCAGGCGTTGTTGCTCCTGCTGTTTCTTCTGGTCCTCTTCACGCTTCTTGATCACATCTTCTTGGCGCTTGGCTTCCTGTTCCACTGTCAGCTTCTGCGCTTCAACGCGCTGGGCCGCTGCGGTTTCGCTGCTGGCGATGCTCGATTTCAGGCGCGCCAGCGACGGATGCTTGGCGTCGGCTTTCTCGATCAACGCTGCAAGGCGCTTGGCTTCGGCGAAGTCCTCGCGGGCGATGGCCTGTTCGGTGGCGATGACGGTCATCGGCATCAAGTCGGTCAATGCGCTGGACGCACCGGCATCCGCGGGCGCCTTGTCACGCAAGGCCAAGTAGTACTCCATCGCATTGTTGCCGGCCGGTGCATACAGGCGATTCTCGCTGTAGGCCTTGGAGGCTTCGCTGCGCAGCTGGTCTGCCGTCATGGCATTGACCGACGCCGAGACCACCGATTCCGGGGTCGGCGCGGGTGCCTGTTGTGCTGCTGTGGGCGCAGCCGTATCTGCTGCAGCCGGTTCTTTCTTGCACGCGCCTAATGCGCATGCCACCGCCACGGCCAGCGCGACTGGCGCGAGACCTCGACGAACAGTATTTATTGCAGACATCTGAAACTCCCCCTGATTGATGCTGGACTCACCCGGCGATAGCACGCGGCAGTAGCGGCCATTTGTCAAGCATGATGGCGGTTCAGCGACTACTTGCCAACGCAGAACGCGCTGAATATGTGACCTAGTAGACTATCGGCGTCGACCCTACCACCGATTTCCCCCAAAGCTGAGTGCGCTTGCGACAGCGCTTCTGCGGCCAGTTCCAGACGCTCGCTTTGCAATTCGAGGCTAGCTGCCTGCAGCTGCCCAACCGCCGCGGCCAGCGCCTGCACGTGGCGAGCGCGTGCACTGAAGGCCCCTTTGCCAGACTCCCCCGCTCCGGACAGGGTCAGCAGGCGCTGGTGCAGCATATCCAGCCCAAGCCCGGTTCGCGCCGAAACATGCAGGCTGTCGGGCGGGTCGTGAGCGGGTGGCTGGTCCAGCAGATCGGCCTTGTTGTACAACCATAGCCGTTGCGAGGCGGCCTGGGTCGACTCGAGCAATATTGTGCGTGCCACCTCCGGCTCGCGCGCATCCACCACCACCAGCGCCAAGTCAGCCCGTGCCAGCTCGGCCCTGGCACGGCGGATACCTTCGGCCTCGATCGCATCGCCGGCCTCGCGCAGGCCCGCTGTATCGACCAGGGTCAGTTCCACGCCATCCAGGCGGATCGTCTCGCGCAGCAGGTCGCGGGTGGTGCCGGCGATCTCGGTGACGATGGCACGATCGCTGCCGGCCAACGCATTGAGCAACGAACTCTTGCCGGCATTGGGTGGCCCAACCAGCACCACATGCAGGCCGTCACGCAGTTTCTGCCCGCGTTCGGCCTCGTGCTGCAACCGGGTGAGGTCAGCCTGCACCGCGGCCAGCTGGGTGCGTAGCGCCTGGCCACCCAGGGTATCCAGTGCTTCATCGGCAAAATCGATGGCCGCTTCGACATGCACCCGGATCGCCAGCATCCGTGCCATCAAGGCATCGACCTGTTGCGAGAACACACCATCCAGCGAGCGCCGGGCGGCGCGGGCAGCGCGTTCGTCGCTTGCCGCGATCAGGTCGGCCACCGCCTCGGCCTGGGTCAGGTCGAGCTTGCCATTGAGGAAGGCGCGCTCGCTAAACTCGCCCGGCCGGGCCTGGCGCGCGCCCTGCTCGATGCAACGCGTTATCAATTGCCGCAGTACTACCGGGCTGCCATGTGCCTGCAACTCAACCACGTCCTCGCCGGTGTAGCTGGCCGGCACAGCGAAATACAGGACGATGCCGTCGTCGATGATCTCGCCGTCGGCGGTGTTGAAACGGGCGTAGGTCGCCTGGCGGGGCACCAGCGCTTTCCCACTGATGTCTTCTGCGATCGATCGGGAGCGCGGGCCAGACAGCCGCACGATGCCAACGCCACCGGCTCCCGGCGCCGTGGCGATCGCAACAATGGTGTCTATCGCATGGTTCATGCACGCATGGTCGCAGAACGTGCCTGTCGCAGAAAAGACGAAGCCCGCCTCAAGGCAGGCTTCGTTCGCTGGCTAACCGTGGATCAGGCTTTGGCGGGTGCCTCGGCATAGCGCTTGGTATTCCACCATTGCTGCAACAGGCCCAACGCGCCGTTGGTCACCCAGTACAGCACCAAGCCGGCGGGGAAGAAGGCAAACATCACCATCATCACTAATGGCATCAGCTGCATCATCTTCCTCTGCATCGGATCCATGCCGGCCATCGGCGTCAGCCGCTGGGTCAGCAGCATGATCGCGCCATTGAGCACAGGCAGGATGAAGTACGGATCGCGCGCGGTCAGGTCGCTGACCCAGCCCATGATCCAGGTCGCCTGTCGCAGTTCCACCGCTTCCAGCAGCACGTAGTACAGGGCCAGGAATACCGGCATCTGGATCAGGATCGGCAGGCAGCCGCCGGCAGGGTTGATTTTTTCCTTTTTGTACAGCTCCAGCATCGCCATCTGGAACTTCTGCTTGTCTTCGCCGTAGCGCTCCTTGAGCTGCTCGATGCGCGGCTGGAACTTGCGCATCTTGGCCATCGACTTGTACTGCGCCGCCGACAGTGGATACAGCGCGAGCTTGAGCAATGCGACCAACAACACGATCGCCCAACCCCAGTTGTGGGTCAGCTTGTGCAATTGGGTCAGCAGCCAGTGAATCGGCTGGGAGAGCACGGTGAAATACCCATAGTCCATCGCCCGTTCCAGGCCGGGAGCGATGGTTTCCATCTGCTCGGCCAGCTTCGGCCCGACCCACAGCGTGGCATCACTGCTGAACTGCTGGCCGGGCTTGAGGGTTATCTGCGGCCCACGCGCCTCGATCCGGTGCGTCGTCCCGGCTACGCGTAACGAGAACAGTGCGGCCTGATCCTTTTGCGGGATCCATGCGGTCAGGAAGTAATGCTGCGACAACGCGACCCAGCCACCGGTGACCTCCTGATCCAATGGACCATCATCGACGAAGTTTGGGTATTTGCGCTTCTTGTACTTGTCTTCCGGGCTGTACCAGGCCGCGCCGCTCAGGCTGAACGATTCCGGGTTGGTCATGCCATGCTTGGCCGCCGGCGGAATACGCAGCAGTTGCCGATAGACACTGCCTGTCCATGCCGCGTTGCCGGCATTGCTGACCTCGTCATGCACGCGGACCGCATAACTGCCGCGGGCCAGCGTGTAAGTCCTGCGCACCTGCACGCCATTGGCGTCGTGCGCGATGAAATTGACACTCACGTCCTTGGCTCCGGCGGCCAGGACGGCTTCGCGGGCCGCAGTCTCAGGCTGGAAGCGGGCGTCGACGCCATTGGGCCCCAGCCAGCTGCTGCGCGCGGCGAAGTAGCTGGCCGGCACGGGATCGAACAACACGACCTTCGGGCTGCCGGGATCACGGCTCTGCGTGTATTTCAGCAACTTGGCACCAGTGATGCTGCGGCCGTCGAGCTCAAGTGTGAGTACATCGTTGCTCAGCGTCACGCTGGGTGCATTGCTGCTCGCAGCCACGACTGGCGCGGCGCTGGCGCCGGGTACGCTGGCCGAGGGAATGTTTGCGGACGGCACTGGCGTGTCTGCTGCAACCGCCACGACGGTCGTCTGCACGACCGGCTGTGGCTGGTGTTCCTTGTTCCACTCCATCCACAAAAAGGCCGCCACCATCAACCAGGCGAAAATCAGGAACGTACGGGTCTGGGTCATCGGACAGGCGGACTCGGCCGGCGCATGAGCGCGGCACTTTCTTGGGGAAGGGAAGGTGTTGCCGGAGGCATTGTGCCGTCCATGGGCGGCATGGGCAACGCGCCGGCACGTTGCAGCAAGCGCAGGAAGGCCGTGCGTAACTCCGTATTGGCCGCTTTTCCGGCCGGGACGCGCGCCACCAGCACGTAAGCGCCAGGCGCCAGTTGGCTGCGGTTTTGGCGAAACGCATCACGCATGACGCGCTTGATGCGATTGCGACCCACTGCATCCGGATCGACCTTGCGCGAAACCGCCAAGCCTAGCCTGGCGGATTGTTGATCCGCCAGCAGGTGCAGGCTCAACATGGGATCGGCGATGCGCCGACCCTCGCCGAACACTCGGTCGAACTCAGCCTTCGCACGCACTCGCGCCAAACGCGGAAAGCCAGCGGGTGCTGGCTTTTGCGGTGGTGATGTTGCAATCACGCGGACGTCCGGCAACGGGGCCGGCGCCGGGTCAGACCGTCAGGCGACGACGACCCTTGGCGCGACGACGGGCCAGGATCTTGCGGCCATCGGCGGTCGCCATGCGGGCGCGGAAGCCGTGGTCACGCTTGCGCTTGAGGTTGCTGGGTTGGTAGGTGCGCTTGGTCGCCATGGCGGGTCTGCGTTGTTTTCAGCGGAATAGACTCGCAAGGATAGCCAGCTTCCAAACCTGGGTCAAGTTGACCTTGAAGTTGATTCCTGCATGCGGCCACCAGGCTATCGCTGGTAGCCCATTGTCAGAGGCGATGCTACGCTGCCAGTCTCCCGATTTATCCACAGGCGGCCAGCACGGCGCCCGTCCCGTCGTCGATGGTCCTCGACACGGGTCCTGACGAGGTCGCGCACTACCATGGATGTCTGGCCTCTTTGCCTGCAACGCCTTGAAGCGGAACTACCGCAGGAGGACGTACAGACCTGGCTGCGCCCCTTGCAGGCCGAGCGCCGGGATCAGTCGCTGGTGCTTTATGCACCTAATCCCTACGTGTTGGACGAAGTTCGCCTCCGTTACCTGCCACGGATCCGCGAATTGGCCTCCCATTTCGGCAGTCAGGGCGAAGTGAACCTGGACATCGGCACACTGAGGCGGGCACCGGTCGCCACGACCAGCCAGGCCGCGCCTGCTGCACGACCAGCCGAACCGTTCCAAGGCAACCTCGACAGCCACTACTGTTTCGACAATTTCGTCGAAGGTCGTAGCAACCAGTTGGGCCGCGCCGCCGCCTGGCAGGTCACGCTCAAGCCAGGCGATCGGGCCCACAATCCACTCCTGCTGTATGGCGGCACCGGCCTGGGCAAGACCCACCTGATGATGGCCGCCGGCAACCAGATGCGCGTCGTCAATCCCGCGGCCAAGGTGATGTACCTGCGCTCGGAACAATTCATGAATGCCTTTACCAAGGCCCTGTACGACAAGACCAGCGGCGGCATGGACGCGTTCAAGCGGCAGTTCCAGGGCATCGATGCGTTGCTGATCGACGATATCCAGTTCTTCGCTGGCAAGGACCGAACCCAGGAAGAGTTCTTCCATACCTTCAATGCCCTGTTCGACGGGCGCCAGCAGATCATCCTGACCTGCGACCGCTACCCGCGCGAGGTCGACGGTCTGGAACCGCGTTTGAAGTCACGCCTGGGCTGGGGGCTTTCGGTGGCCATCGACCCGCCGGATTTCGAAACCCGTGCCCAGATCGTGCTGGCCAAAGCGCGTGAACGCGGCGCCGAAGTGCCGGATGAAGTGGCGCAACTGATCGCCAAGAAGATGCGCAGCAATGTCCGTGAGCTGGAAGGTGCGATCAACAAGCTGATTGCCGAGGCTGGCATGGCCGGACGCGCGGTCACTCTGGAGTTCGCCCAGGAAAGTCTGCGCGACTTGCTGCGCGCGCAGCAACAAGCGATCAGCATCGCCAATATCCAAAAGGTCGTGGCAGACTACTATGGCTTGCAGATCAAGGATTTGTTGTCAAAACGGCGGACCCGTTCTCTGGCCAGGCCGCGCCAGGTCGCCATGGCTTTGGCCAAGGAATTGACCGAACACAGCCTGCCCGAGATCGGCGATGCGTTTGCCGGGCGTGACCACACCACGGTGTTGCATGCCTGCCGCCAGATCCGGCACCTGATGGGGATCGATGGCAAGCTGCATGAGGATTGGGAGAAACTGATCAGGAAGTTGAGTGAATGATTGCCTGGGCACGCCGCGACCAGCAAGGGCGTGGATGATGGCGGTATAAGGTGTGGATAACCGTGGCTTAGCTGCCATGCTGAAAACTTATCCACATGTTGTACGCAGTCTCGTAGCTTGTTTCACACCGGGAATGAATCCTGAAATAGATATATAAAACAATAAGTTATTCTCGTTATCCCACGATTTTTGCCGCACTATTACTACCAGCTTTCTAGTTTTATACAATTCTTAAAGAGCGGGCTGCCTGCCCGCGCACCAATATCCTCGAAGGGGTCAACATGCGGTTCTCCCTGCAACGCGAAGTCCTGTTGAAGCCTCTTGCTCAGGTCGTCAACGTGGTCGAACGCAGGCAAACCTTGCCTGTCCTGGCAAACCTGCTTGCGAAGGTTCGTGAGGGAGAACTGTCCTTGACCGGTACCGACCTTGAGGTCGAAATGATTGCGCGTACCTCGGTCGATGACGCCCAGGACGGCGAGATCACGATCCCGGCACGCAAGCTGTTCGAGATCGTGCGGGCCCTGCCCGATGGCAGCAAAGTCACCATCAGCCAGTCTGGCGACAAGGTCACCGTGCAAGCCGGGCGCAGCCGCTTCAGCTTGGCCAGCCTGCCTGCCAACGATTTCCCGTCCGTCGACGAGGCCGAAGCCACCGAACGCGTCAGCGTGCCGGAAGCTGCCCTCAAGGAGCTGATCGAGCGTACCGCGTTCGCCATGGCCCAGCAGGACGTCCGTTACTACCTCAATGGCTTGCTCTTCGACCTGCGCGATGACACGTTGCGCTGCGTTGCGACTGACGGTCATCGTTTGGCCTTGTGCGAAGCCACGCTCGAAGACGCGTCCGGAAGCAAGCGCCAGATCATCGTGCCGCGCAAGGGCGTGCAGGAACTGCAGCGCCTGCTGGAAGGCGGCGACCGCAGCCTGGAACTGGAACTTGGGCGTAGCCACATCCGGGTCAAGCGCGACGATGTCACCTTCACCAGCAAGCTGATCGACGGCAAGTTCCCGGACTACGAAGCGGTGATTCCAATCGGTGCCGATCGCGAGGTCAAGATCGAGCGTGAGGTGTTCCGTGCCGCGCTGCAGCGCGCATCGATCCTGTCCAACGAGAAATATCGCGGTGTGCGGGTTGAGGTTTCGCCAGGACAGCTGAAGATCAGTGCGCATAACCCGGAGCAGGAAGAGGCCCAGGAAGAAATCGAAGCCGATACCCATGTTGATGGGCTGGCGATTGGCTTCAACGTCAATTACCTGCTGGATGCATTGACCGCGCTTCGTGACGAGCATGTTGTCCTGCTATTGCGCGATGCCAACTCGTCGGCCTTGCTGCGCGGCGCAGACAGTGTGCATTGCCGCCACGTCGTGATGCCGCTCCGACTCTGATGGGTTTGTTCCACGTGGAACAACCATGACAACGCCCGGTACAGTCCGGGCGTTGTCGCATTCGCAGGCGGTGCAGATCCGGCGTTTGCGCCTGCGCGACGTTCGCCGCTTCAAGGAGCAGGAACTGCAGCCAGCGCCAGGCTTCAACCTGATCGTGGGCGACAACGGCAGCGGTAAATCCAGCCTGCTTGAAGCCATGCACTTGATGGCGCATGGCCGAAGCTTCCGTGGGCGCGTGCGCGACGGCTTGATTCGCCAGGGCGAAGCAGCCTTGGAGGTGTATCTGGAATGGCAACAAGCGGCTGGTCAACATCGTGCAGGACTGCGCCATACTGGATCCAAGTGGGAGGCACGCCTGGATGGCGCCAACGTCAATCACTTGGGGGAATTGTGCGCGGCATTGGCGGTGGTCAGCTTTGAGCCGGGCAGCCATATCCTTATCCATGGCAGCAGCGAAGCCCGCCGCCGTTACCTGGATTGGGGGTTGTTCCACGTGGAACAGGATTTCCTACCCCAATGGCGCCGTTATGCGAGGGCGCTGAAGCAACGCAATGCCCTGCTGCGATTCCCGCGCGCCGACAGCCAGCTCGACGCATGGGAGCATGAGTTGGCGCAATCGGGTGAACAGCTGAGCGCCTATCGCGACGCCTACGTTGGTCGGCTGCAACCGCATCTGGATCGGGTGGTCGCCGCCCTGTTTCCAACGGCCGGTTCGGTCGTGCTGAGCTTGCAACCAGGCTGGAAAGCGCAGGAGTTGGCACTGGTCGATGCGCTATTGCTATCACGTGAACGGGACCAGGGCCAGGGCCACACCACGATCGGGCCGCATCGCGCGGATCTTCGCCTGGAGTTCGGTCACCTACCAGGACGTGAAAGCCTGTCGCGCGGGCAAGCCAAACTTGCCGCATTATCGCTTCTGATCGCACAGGCCGCGCATCTGGCAGAGCACGACGGCGTATGGCCGGTGCTGCAGCTGGATGACCTGGCCTCGGAACTTGATCGTCACCATCAACAACGGGTACTTCAATACCTTCACGGATGCGGCGCGCAAGTCTTCGTGACAGGAACCGAGCCGCCTGCTGGATTATCCGATCTCGGGATTGATGTCACCATGTTCCACGTGGAACATGGTGTACTTCGGGCGAGCGCGTAGGCCGCCAAAAGCAGCGAAATGCTGCGGTTGCTATACTGCGTGCCTCTATAGCTAATGTGTCTCGACGCGCCGGACTGGCGTGCCGACGGAGCCTGACGCACCGATGTCGCAGAACCAGAACGAAACGGGCCAAGCGCCCGAAAGCACCCCGAACGCGCCTGCCAACACCGGCAATTACGACTCCAGCAAGATCACGGTCCTGCGTGGGCTTGAGGCCGTACGCAAGCGGCCCGGCATGTACATTGGCGATGTGCATGACGGCACCGGCCTGCACCACATGGTGTTCGAGGTGGTCGACAACTCAGTGGACGAGGCGCTTGCAGGTCATGCCGACGACATCGTGGTCACAATCCACGACGACGGCTCGGTCGGGGTCAGCGACAACGGGCGCGGCGTCCCGGTCGATATCCACAAGGAAGAGGGCGTGTCTGCAGCCGAGGTGATCCTCACTGTGTTGCATGCTGGAGGCAAGTTCGACGACAACAGCTACAAGGTTTCCGGCGGCCTGCATGGCGTGGGCGTGAGCGTGGTGAATGCGCTGTCCTCGAAGTTGTTGCTCGATGTCTGGCGCGACGGCGGCTACTACCAGCAGGAATACGCGCTGGGTGAGCCGGTATACCCGCTTAAACGGCTGGGGGATTCGAGCAAGCGTGGCACCCTGTTGCGGTTCTGGCCGGCCACCGAGATCTTCACCGACACCGAGTTCCACTACGACATTCTGGCCAAGCGCCTGCGTGAGCTGTCGTTCCTGAATTCCGGGGTCAAGATCACCTTGCTCGATGAGCGCGGTGAAGGCCGGCGTGACGTGTTCCAGTACGAAGGCGGCATCCGCAGCTTCGTCGAGCACTTGGCCAAGCTGAAGACGCCATTGCACCCCAACGTGATCTCGGTCAGCGGTGAACAGAACGGCATCGTCGTGGATGTCGCCTTGCAGTGGACCGATTCCTACCAGGAATCCATGTATTGCTTCACCAACAACATCCCGCAGAAGGACGGTGGTACCCACCTGATCGGCTTCCGTTCGGCGCTGACCCGGACCCTGACCAACTACATCGAACAGAACGGGATCGCCAAGCAGGCCAAGATCACCTTGTCGGGCGACGACATGCGCGAAGGCATGATCGCGGTGTTGTCGGTCAAGGTCCCAGACCCGAGTTTTTCCAGCCAGACCAAGGAAAAATTAGTCTCATCTGATGTGAGACCTGTAGTTGACAGCACGTTCGCGTCACGTTTGGAGGAGTTCCTCCAGGAGAACCCGAACGAGGCCCGTGCCATCGCTGGCAAGATCGTCGATGCCGCGCGTGCCCGTGAGGCTGCGCGCAAGGCCCGCGACCTTACCCGTCGCAAGGGCGCGCTGGATATCGCCGGCCTGCCCGGCAAGCTGGCCGACTGCCAGGAGAAGGATCCGGCACTGTCCGAGCTGTTCATCGTCGAGGGCGATTCGGCAGGTGGCTCGGCCAAGCAGGGCCGCAACCGCAAGACCCAGGCGATCCTGCCGCTGAAGGGCAAGATCCTGAATGTCGAACGTGCGCGCTTTGACCGCATGCTGGCCAGCGCCGAAGTGGGCACGCTGATCACCGCGCTCGGTACCGGCATCGGCAAGGATGAGTACAACCCGGACAAGCTGCGCTATCACCGCATCATCCTGATGACCGACGCCGACGTGGACGGCAGCCATATCCGCACACTGCTGCTGACGTTCTTCTATCGGCAGATGCCGGAACTGATCGAGCGTGGCCATATCTATATCGGCTTGCCGCCGCTGTACAAGATCAAGCAGGGCAAGAACGAGCTGTACCTGAAGGACGATGCCGCGCTGGATGCCTACCTGGCCAACAACGCCGTGGATGGCGCGTCCCTGATACCTGCGGCAGGCGAGCCGGCGATCGAGGGTGCGGCGCTTGAGGCGCTGTTGCTCACATTCGCCAATGCACGCGCTGCGATCACCCGAAATGCGCATCGCTTCGATTCGAACGTGCTCGAAGCACTGATGGATTTCACGCCGCTCGATGCGGCCTCGTTGGCGTCGCACGCCGACTTGGCGGGTGAACTCAGGGTGCTTTCGAGTCGTTTGAACGAAAGCGGCCTGGGCAAGCCGCGTTACGCGCTGACCCTGCAGGAAGCCAATGAAACCCGAGCAGGTGCGCTGCTGATCACTCGCCAGCACATGGGCGAGGAACTGATCCAGGTGCTGCCGCTGTCAGCGTTCGAGCATGGCGAACTGCGTCCGTTGCGCGATGTCGCGGCCGTTTTATATGGCCTGATCCGGGATGGCGCGAGCATCCAGCGCGGCAGCAAGTCGCAGTCGGTCGAGCGCTTCGCGCAGGCGCAGGCGTGGCTGCTTGACGAGGCCAAGAAGGGCCGCCAGATCCAGCGCTTCAAGGGCCTGGGCGAGATGAATCCGGAACAACTGTGGGATACCACGGTGAACCCGGAGACCCGTCGGTTGTTGCAGGTGCGGATCGAGGATGCGGTGGCCGCCGATGCCATCTTCACCACCTTGATGGGCGATGTAGTGGAGCCCCGCCGCGAGTTCATCGAAGAAAACGCATTGCGGGTATCCAACCTCGACGTTTGAGTCGGTGATTGCGGCGTTCGGATTGACGCCCCCTTCAGATCGCTTGCCTTACAAGGGGACTGACTTCCCGAAGGATGCGATCATGAAGGCAAGAGCCTTGTTACTGGCGCTGGCAATTTCTAGTGCAATCACCGCCTGCGCCACCACTACGTCGCCTACGGGCAGGCGACAGGTCGTGGGTGCGGTATCGGAAGCACAACTGGCCGAACTCGGGGCCAAGGCTTTCGCCGAGGCCAAGGCGAAGACGCCGCAGAGCCGCGACAGCCGGCAGACGGCGTATGTACGCTGTGTGGTGACAAGCATCGTCCGCCAGCTTCCCTCCGACTGGCAGCGCCTGGGCTGGGACGTGGCGCTGTTCGAAGATCCGGAAGCCAACGCATTTGCGCTGCCGGGCGGCAAAGTCGGCGTGTACACCGGCATCTTCAAGGTCGCGCGCAATCAGGATCAGCTGGCCGGCGTGATCGCCCACGAGATCGGGCATGTGGTCTCGCACCATCACGATGAGCGGATCACCCGGCAAATGGAGACCCAGACTGGCCTGAGCATCATCGGTGCACTGTTGGGCTCACGCTACGGCCAAGGCGTTGCCGATACCGCGCAGCAGGTGGGTGGCGTCGCGGCGCAGGGCTTGTTCCTGCTGCCCAACAGCCGCGCCCAGGAAACCGAGGCCGACGTGGTTGGCCAGCAACTCATGGCTAAAGCCGGCTTCGATCCGAACGGCGCGGTGGTGTTGTGGCAGAACATGGCTGCAGCGGGTGGCTCGCGTCCACCGGAATGGCTATCCACGCACCCCGATCCGTCGTCGCGCCTGCGTGAACTGCAGCAGCGTGCGGACGGCTTGCGCCCCACCATGCTGGCCGCGCGCGCATCCGGCAACACACCAAGATGTCAGTAAGCTCCAGTAAACTAGGCTTACCCAAGCCATCCTGTAGCACGGTTCAGGCGCCACGCTTTCTGATACGGTGCGTCCCCCGCCCATGTGGCGGCTTGTTTCCCTTGATCCAAGGTGCCTTATGACCCCCTCCCACGTCCGACCCCTGCATATCGCCATTGTTGCCGCCCTCACGCTTGCCGTGCTCACACCGGTTGCCAGTGCCCAGCAGCAGCCAGAGCCAAAAACAACCGACGCGGGGATGTCGATGCATGACAAGCGCGCCCAGCGCCTGGCCCAGATTCGGGGCGAATCCGGGGCTAAAAGCAATGACAAGAATGACAAGAAGGCCAATGAAGAGAAAAAGCCGGCCTTGTACCCGAATGCAACCCGGGTTTCGCCGGAAGCCCAGGCCACCGGCAAGTTGCTGAAGCAGCTGCAGGGCCTGCAAGAGTTGTATGGGAAGCAGGACATGGCAGGCGTGATGGCCAAGGCGGATGAAATCGCCGCGATGCCGACCGCGAGCAACTATGACAAATCGTTCGCCTATTCGCTGGCCGCCAATGCGGCTGCCGACCAGGACAACCAGGCCAAGGCAGCGGACTATTTCAGGAAGGCGCTCGACAGCAATGGCCTGGACAATGACAGCCACTACACCACCATGTTCAATCTGGCGGTAATCCAGTACCAGCAGGACAAGTACCAGGACGCATTGGCGACGATCGATCGCTTCCTGGCCGAGAGCAAGTCTGAAAAGCCGGAACACTTCAGCTTCCGGGCCGACCTTCTTGCCAACTTGGGCCGCAACGACGAAGCCGCTGCCGCCTACAAGGCGCTGATCGCGAAAAACCCGGACGACAAGCGGGTGTTGATGAATGCGGTGGCGGCATTGCAGGCTGCCGACAAGTTCGATCAGGCCAATGTGTTGCTGGAAGCTGCCTACAAGCGCGGCATGCTCACTGACGGCAAGGAACTGCGCGCCCTCTATGTGGGCTACATGAATGCAAATCGCTGGAACGACGCCAGGGCCGTGATGGAAGCAGGCAGCAGCAAGGGTATCCTGGATCAGAATCCACAACTGGCAAAGGACTACATGGTATTGGCGCAGAATGCCTACGCCGACGACAAAATTCCCTTGGCGATCGAGATGTACACGAAGGCCGGGCCGATCGCGGACGATGGCGAGGCCTATCTTAATCTGGCCAAGGTGCTGGACTACAGTGGCAAGAAGGCCGAAGCAAAGGCTGCTGCCCAGAAAGCGCTTGACAAGGGGTTGAAAAAGCCAGAGGAAGCAAAGGACATTCTGACGCGCTGAGACGTGCTTCTCAAAAAATCACTGCACCATGATCCGGGCTTGGAACAAGCCTAGGAGATTGGTATAGACTTGGAGGTTCCTGCGGCCCTAGGGCCGCAGATTGTTGCCCCGGCGCTTAAAACGCAGGGCCCCACACCCAGAGCCGTGCGCATGACGCTAGATCTCGCCAAACCCGAGAACAACGACAACCGCCAAGGTGGAGTAAGCTGGCCGCGCATCACCGGCATCAGCTTCGCAGTTGCGCTACACGCTGCGGCCCTGTTGATGTTGCTCGCTCCTTTGACCCCGCCAACACCAGACGCGGAGAAGACGGACGTGGTTAGCGTCACCTTCATCGAGCCACCACCGCCACCACCACCGCCGCCGCCGCCGCCGCCGCCGACGGACAAGCCGCCGCCGCCGATCAAGACCTTGGCGCCGCCGACCAAAACCGTGCTGCCGCCGCCGCCGGAAGATCCTCCGGTGATCATAGATGAACGACGTGCGGTCGACGTGCAGGCCCCACCGCCGGCGCCACCGGCGCCACCGGCCCCGGTCTCGAACATCAGTTCCAGCGTGGATACATCCTCGCGGGCAATGAATCCGCCGCAGTATCCGAAGGAAGAACAACGTCGGAATATCGAAGGCACCACGGTGTTGCTCGTGAGCATCGATGCCAATGGTGGCGTGCTTGACGTTGAAGTCGAAAAGTCCAGCGGCAATCGCAACCTGGACCGTGCGGCGTTACAGGCAGCCAAGCGGTGGCGGTTCAACCCGGAAACCCGTGATGGCCGCAAGGTTGCAAGTCGCGTACGGGTGCCGGTGGACTTCACCCTACAACGCTGATCGAAGTACCGTCTTACTCGCACTACTTAGCTGTTGTCCTTAAAGTTCCAGTGCTTAAACCCCTTCCACGACATTCAAAGGTAAGCGTATGTTCCTCGAATCGACTGCTGTCTCCCCTGACGCCGCCGGAGGCAACAACGCCGCCGCGCTGCAGCAGATGGGTTTTGAATCCCTGGTCCAGAACTTCGACCCCGTCGGCTGGATCGTGTTTATCACGCTCGCCGTCATGTCGGTGATGTCCTGGTACTGGATCATCATCAACTTCCTCAGGAACATTCGCATGCGTGGTCGCGCCGAACGCGTGGTCGGGACGTTCTGGGAGACCCCGAATGCACAGGATGCGATCCGCTTCATGGAAGAGCAGCCCAAGTCGGAGCCGTTCTCCAAGATCGCCCTGGATGCTGCCCAGGCGGCTGCCCACCATCAGCGCCATGATGGTTCGCGCCTGGCCGAGTCGCTGAACCGTTCCGAGTTCGTGGACCGCGCCCTGCGTCAGGCAGTAACGCGTGAGTCCATGGGCCTGGAAAGTGGCCTGACCGTGCTTGCCACTGTCGGTTCCACCGCGCCGTTCGTCGGCCTGCTGGGTACCGTGTGGGGCATCTACCACGCCCTGATCGCCATTGGTTCTTCCGGTGACGCGTCCATCTCGGCCGTGGCAGGCCCGGTGGGTGAAGCGCTGATCATGACCGCGCTCGGTCTGGCCGTGGCGATCCCGGCAGTGCTGGCGTACAACTTCTACGTCCGCCTGAACCGCGTCACCAACAACCAGTTCGATACCTTCGCGCACGACCTGCACGACTTCTTCGCCACCGGCTCACGCGTTGGCGAAGTGGCCGGCAAGCGCTGATTGACGAACGACGCCTTAACGGAGCCCCAAGATGTCCTTCAGTTCCGGTAACGAAAGCGGCGGGCCAATGGCCGAAATCAATGTCACGCCCCTCGTGGACGTGATGTTGGTACTGCTGATCATCTTCATGATCACCACGCCACTGATGAACCACAAGGTGAAGGTGAAGCTGCCGGAAGCCGTGCTCGCGAAGAAGCCGGATAAGGCGAAGTCGCCACCGGTCACCATCTCGGTGACCGAGGCCGGCGCGCTGTTCTGGAATGACGAGCCTGCCACCCGCCAGTTCATCGAAAGCAAGCTCTCGGTCGAAGCACAGAAAACGCCGCAGCCACCAGTGCAGATCCGTGCCGACAGGACCACGCCATATCGCATGATCAGCGACGTGGTGAAGGTGGCCCAGGCTCAGGGTATCGCCAAAGTTGGCTTCATTACCACACCGCCCAAGAAAGGCCAGTAAGGAGAACCTCCCATGGCGTTTGCTTCAAGTGCATCCGGCGGTGCGATGTCCGACATCAACGTCACCCCCCTCGTGGACGTGATGTTGGTGTTGCTGATCATCTTCATGGTGACCATGCCGATCCAGTCGATTCCAGTCGACGTTGACCTGCCGCAGAAAACCGATAAGCCACCGGAGAATCCAAAAGACCCGCCGGATCCGATCGAGCTGCGCATCGATGCTTCGGGCCAGATATTCTGGAATAACACGCCGACACCAATCGCTTCGCTTGTCACCATGATGAAGAACGAAGTTGAGCGCGATCCGAGTAACCAGCCGGAACTGCAGATCGAAACCAATAACAATGCCGAATACGGCACATTGGCCAAGGTCCTGACCGCGGCGAAGAATGCCGAGATGGTGAAAATCGGCTTCGTCCAGAACTGATGGCTTCAACGCATCGGGAGACCGGCGCGCTTATTTTTTTCGATCAAACGCCGCCTGCAAGGGCGGCGTTTTTTATGCACGACCCGCAGACGCCATGTTGACGACTGTGGTCCGCGAGTCCTGGCGGATGCCCGCAACGCAGGTTTTGTCGACGTGGCCCTCAGGCCGTAGCGAGCCTATCGACGATGCGACGGTAAGCGCGAACCGTCGCATCGAGGCCGGCGTACAGCGCCTCGCTGATCAATGCGTGGCCGATCGAGACTTCACGCACGTCGGGGACGTTCGAAAGAAAGTGGCCGAGGTTGGCCTGGTCCAGGTCGTGGCCGGCGTTGACGGCCATCCCGGCTGCCTGTGCACGTCGTGCCGTATCGGCTGCAGACGATACGGCCGCGGAGGCATCGCCGGCGGTGAAGGATTCCGCATACGGGCCGGTGTAAAGCTCGACCCGGTCCGCTCCCAGCGTCGCGGCCATGGTGACATCGGGATCACCCACGTCCACGAACAGGCTGACCCGGCAGCCAAGTGCCTTGAACGATGCGATCAGTGGCGCCAGCGCCGCACCGTCGCGGACGAAGTCGAAGCCATGATCCGAAGTCAGCTGGCCATCGCCATCAGGGACCAGCGTGACCTGTGCAGGTCGCGTCATTTCGCACAGAGCCAGCAGGCCCGGATACCCGGGACGCGGCGGTGCGAACGGATTGCCTTCGATGTTGAATTCCACCCCGCGTTCGGTACATAGCATGCCCAGGACGTGCACATCATCGCTGCGGATATGGCGCGCATCCGGTCGCGGGTGCACGGTCAGGCCATGCGCACCCGCGTCCAGGCAGGTGCGCCCGGCCTGCAACACATCCGGCATCATGCCGCCGCGCGAATTACGCAGGACTGCGATCTTGTTGAGGTTGACGCTGAGTGAGGTCAACGCTGCGTGGAGTCGGGCGATGTGTCGGTTGCTGCGGCAGCCTTGCGCGCTTCGGCTTGTTCGCGCAGACGGCGTAATTCGGCGGGGTCGATGATCATCGAGGCATCGCGGCTGCGTCCGGCCATTCGCACCGAATACAGTCCGGCCAGCCACAACACGAACAGCACCAGTGCGGCTAGCAGGCAGACCGCCAGCAGGCCGCTGGAAGTGGTCTTGAACGCCACCGCCATTGCGGCGAAACCGAGCAGGAGGAACAGCCAATGCATGCAGATGGCTCCGTGCGGGATTGCGCGCAGTTTACGCTGCAGATGGCTTTTGCGCGCGCCGTATGTTTCAGAGCAGCGGCGACAACAGGCGCGCGAATGCTTCCGGCAAACGGGTCCGCAGCAGCGGGCGCGGGCGCTCCTCGCGTACACGCGGCGCGTTGGCGAATTCATGCTCGATCAGCCGTGCCAGCTCCGCGGCGACCGAGGCATCGCGAAACAGCAGGCAGATTTCGAAGTTGAGGCGGAAGCTGCGCGAGTCAAAGTTGGCGCTGCCGATCATGCAGACATCGTCGTCCACCAGCAGCGCTTTGGTGTGCAACATGCGCGGGCCGTATTCGTAGACCTTGACCCCAGCGGCGAGCAGGGTGTCGAAGTAGGAGCGTGCGGCAAACGTGACCAGCCGCGAGTCGCTTTGCCGAGGCACCAACAGGCGTACGTCGATGCCGGCGAACGCCGCCGAGGTCAGTGCCATCTTGGCGGCCTCTCCTGGAACGAAATAGGGCGTAACCAGCCAGACCCGCTGCCGCGCCGCATGGATCGCACCGACATGCAGGCGGTGGATTGCTTCCCAGTCCGAATCCGGACCGGAGGTGATGACCTGCGCGGCCACCGGCCCGGGGCTCGGTTCCGGCATCGACTCTGCAAGTTCGCCAAGGAACGCGCGCTTGCCGGTTGCGTAGGCCCAATCCTCGACGAAAACCATTTGCAGGCCGCGCACCACGTCGCCCTCCAGGCGCAGGTGCAGGTCGCGGTAGGCATCGGCGCGCAGGCCCTCGTTTTCCTCGTCGGTGATGTTGATACCGCCTGCGAACCCGATCCGTCCATCGACCACCACGATCTTGCGGTGAGTGCGCAGGTTCAGCCATGGCCGCTCCCAGATCCGGCCGAAGTGCATCGGATGGAACCAGCTCAGCTCACCGCCGGCATCGGTCAGTTTGCGAAAGAATGAGGTCGGGGTTTTCGAACTGCCCACGGCGTCCAGCAGCAGGCGTACCTTCACCCCGGCGCGGGCGCGCTCCACCAGGGCATCGCGCAGGGCCTGCCCGGTCTGGTCCGGCTGGTAGATGTAGTACTCGAGGTGCACATGGTGATGCGCACCGCGCACCGCATCGAGCAGCGCGGCGTAAGTTGCTTGCCCATCCACCAGCAGTTCGACGCGATGCGCGGTGCTCGGCGGCAGGCCGGTGATTGCATGGCCCAGTCGCGCCAGTTCTGCGCTGTCCGGATTATGGTCGGGCTCGTCGCCCGGCAGTTCGACCCGCGCACGCGCGCGGCGCAAGCGATGGCGGGTGATCTTCTGTGGGCCGAACACGTGGTAGATCAAAAAACCGATATAGGGCAGCGCGGCCAGGCTGACCAGCCAACTCAGGGTCGCCGCCGGTTCACGCTTCTGTAGCACGATCCACACACCAAGCCAGACCAGGTATGCGATCCAGCCCACGGTCAGCCAGGCGCGGATGTGCGGGACCGTCCATAGCGCGTTCCAGGCCTGCAGCAGGGTGTCGATGATCGGCTCTCCATAGTCGCTAGCGCTGCGACGAGCACAGGGTAGGGTGCGTGGATGCAAAAGTCGCGTGAGCCGCCACGGCGGCAGGGTGATGTGCTGCTTCGCCTAGCCGCCCAACGCTGGCCAGAGAGGCCCGCCCAGCCACAACCAGCGTGCCATCCACGCACTGACCAGGGCGATCAGAATGGTCAACGGCAGTCCGACTCGCAGGAAATCGCTGAAACGATATCGGCCGGGCCCGAGGATCAGCATGTTGCCGTGGTGGCCGATCGGGGTCAGGAACGCCACCACGGCGCCCAGCGCGGTACACACCACGAAAGGCGTCGGTGGCAGGTCGAGCACCTGTGCCAACGAAATTGCAACGGGTCCGAGCAAGGCGGTGGTCGCTGCATCAGACATCACCTGGGTCAGCAGCGCGGCCACGCAGAACATCACCAACAGGATCGCGAGCACCGGCCAGTGCGCCACCAGAACCGCGAGACCGTGCGCCAGCAAGTCGGCGGTGCCGGTCTGTTCCATCGCGATGCCGAGCGGAATCACCCCGGCGATCATCACGAAGATGCGCACGTCGATGCCGCGATAGGCCTGCTTGATGTCGATGCAACCGGTGGCAACCATCGCGACTGCACCGAACAGGAACGCCACCGGCGCCGCCAGCCACTCGGTTGCTGCAGCGAGGATGCTGACGCCCAGGATCATCAGCGCCAGCGGAGCACGCAGGCGACGCTTGGCTTCACCGGCAAACGGCACCAGCATCAGGAAGCCGTGGTGCGCGGCCAGTTCCGAGAACCTTGACGGTCGGCCATACAGCACCAGCAGGTCGCCCTCGCGCAGGCGTGCATCGGATAGTCGGTCGGCCACTTCGCCATCGCGTCGCCACAGGCCGGCGATCACCGCATGGAACTGTCTGGAGAAGTCGAGCTCCCGGATGCTGCGACCGATGAATTCCGAAGCCGGTGCGACCACTGCCTGCACCAACTGGGGTTCGCCCTCGCCGCTGAGGGTGTCGCTGAAGCGGGCGATCGCGTTGAGATCCAGGCCTGGATCGTCGTGCAAGGACAACAATTCATCGGCGGCGGCTTCCACCAGCAGGATGTCGCCGGCCAGCAACGGACTGCTGGCAGTCAGGTCGTCGCGTCGCTTGCCATCGCGCAACCAGCCCAGTACCCGCACGGATTTGCCAATTGCTTTTTGCATGTCGGCTAGCGAGCGGGTTGCCCACTGACCGCCAGGGACCACCAGCAACTCGGTGCGATAACGATCCAGGCGCAAATAATCGTCGTCGCCGCTTTCGCCGCTGTGCTTGGGCAGCAGCCAGCGGGTCAGCAACATGTAGATGGTGCCGACAATGACCAGGGCGATGCCGATCGGGGTGATCGAAAAGATGCCCAGGCGCTCGGCACCGGCGCGATCCAGCATGTCGCTGGCCAGCAGGAAGGCCGGCGCGCTGACCAGGGTCAAGGTGGTACCCAGCGACGCCGCCAGCGACATCGGCATCAACAGGCGCGAGGCCGGCATCTGGCGGTCACGCGCGTGCCGCAACAACAGCGGCAACATCATCGCGGTGACCATGACGTGGTGGGTAAATGCCGCCAGCAAGGCGACCGCCGGCATCACCACGGCAATCGTTCGCCATTCACGACGGCCTGCCGCGCGCCCGATCCACAGGCCCAGCTGCTCACTGATGCCGGTCGCGGCAAGGCCCCCGGAAATCACGAACACCGCCGCGACAATGATCGCCGGCTCACTCGAAAACCCCGACAATGCCTGCTTGCTGTCCAGCACGCCGGTCAGCACCAGCGCCAGCAATATCAACATCGCGGTCACATCGACGCGTAGTTTTTCGCTGATGAACAGGTAAAGACCCCCAGCCAGGACCAAGCCGAAGGCAAGCTGATGGAAGAGGTGTGGGGATAATGCCATTGCGATCATTGTGCACGACGCCCCGGCCGCGACGCATGCTTGGCCGTGACCACTTGCACGCGCTGTTTACACGGTGCCCGCCTACACTCCCGGCATGATCCGCACGCGCCCCATGCATCGTGACCGCAACCGCAGCTGATGACATCCGCTTCCGCCTGGCCATGGCATCGGCCAGGATCGGGATGGCGATCGTCTCCACCGAAGGTCGCTGGATCGAGGTCAACCCAGCCGTGTGCCAGCTGTTCGGCTACCAGGCAAGCGACTTGATCGGAATGCCGGCGCAGGCGCTGTCGCATCCGGACGACTTGCCGCTAGGCCAGAGCGTGCAAGAACGCCTGCTCGTGGGCGGTCAGGAGCAGGTGGAAATCGAAAAACGCTACCTGCGTGCCGATGGCCAGGTCATCGAAGTGGTGGTCAATGCGGCGCTGATGCGCGATGCCGAAGGGCATGCCGAATATTTCATCTCGCAGTTCTGCGACGTGACTGCGCAACGTTGTGCAGAGCGCGCATTGCTGGAACTCAACGCATCGCTTGAGCAGCGGGTGCAGACACGCACGCTGGAACTTGAAGCGGCCAACCACCGTCTTGAATCCTTCGTGCACGGGGTTTCGCACGACCTGCGCGCGCCACTGCGCGCGATCGATGGTTTCGCCACCCAATTGGCGCGCAGAACCGAAGGCCAGCTGGACGCACCGGCGCAGGAACACCTGCAGCGCATCCGCGCGGCATCCACGCGAATGAGCGAGTTGATCGACGGCCTGCTGGAACTGGCGCGGATCAACCGTGCCGTGTTGCGACCAGGCAAGGTCGACGTGAGCCTGCTCGCGGACTGGACGTTGGCCGAGCTGCAGGATGCAGAGCCGATGCGTAGCGCGGACGTACAGGTACAGCCGGGGCTTGAAGTGATCGGTGACGAGCGACTGTTGAAGGCAATGCTGAGTCAGTTGCTTGCCAATGCCTGGCGGTTTTCGGCCGGCAAGCCGCAGGCCTGGGTCCGGGTACAGGGCGAGCGGATGGGCGATGCGCTGCACTTGTCGATCCGTGACCGTGGCATTGGCTTCGACACGGCCTATTCGGCGAAACTATTCGAACCGTTCCAGCGCCTGCATGGCAGCGAAGAAGGCGCTGGCAACGGTATCGGCCTGACCATCGCGCAACAGGTCGCGATGCGGCATGGTGGCAGCATCCGTGCGGAGGCCGAGCCGGGAGTTGGGGCGTGCTTCCACGTGGAACTGCACGATCAGGAAATACACGATCAAGCTATCGCAGAGGCGCATACATGATGAGCAACAAAGAGATCCTGTTGGTCGAGGACAATCCGGATGACGTGGAACTGACCCGGATCGCATTCGACGAGGCCGGCAGCGGATACGTGATCCGCGTGATGTCCGATGGCGCGCAGGCGCTGGATTATCTGTTCGGGCGTGGCGAGCATGCCGGGCGCGACATCACCGACCTGCCCGCGCTGGTGCTGCTGGACCTCAACCTGCCCAAGCTCAATGGCCGCGAAGTGCTGCAGGCGATCCGTGAAAACCCGGCGACGCGCGCATTGCCAGTGGTGGTGCTGACCACCAGCGCAGAACCCATGGATGTCGGCAGCGTGTACGAACTGGGTGCGAACAGTTACATCCAGAAGCCGGTGGAATTCGAGCGTTTCGTCGATGTGGTCCGCCAGATCGGCTTGTACTGGCTGGTGCTGAACCAACCGCCAGCCCCCATCTGAACCAGGCCTCAGCTGACGCTGGCGTCGTGCACCTGGTGATGGCGCACGGCCTGCTCGACTTCATTGCGACTGCCCAGGAACACCGGTACCCGCTGGTGCAATGTGGTCGGCTGCACATCCAGCATCCGCTCGCGGCCGGTGCTTGCCGCGCCGCCGGCCTGTTCGACCAGCATGGCCATGGGATTGGTCTCGTACATCAGGCGCAAGCGACCACCCTTGTCGCGGCATTTGGCATCGATCGGGTAGCTGAAGATGCCGCCGCGGGTCAGGATGCGATGCACGTCGGCGACCATCGCGGCGATCCAGCGCATGTTGAAGTCCTTGCCACGCGGCCCGGTCTTGCCGGCCAGCAGCTCGGCTACCCAGGCCTGCATCGGCGGTTCCCAGTGGCGCTGGTTTGAGGCATTGACTGCGAATTCCTGGGTGTCTTCCGGAATCGTCAGGTCGCGGCGGGTCAGTACGAACGAACCCTGTTCGCGATCCAGGGTGAAGGCGTGGGTGCCGTGGCCCAAGGTGAGCACCAACATCGTGCTGGGCCCATAGATGCAATAGCCGGCGGCGACCTGGTCGCGGCCGGGTTGCAGGAAATCGGCATCCTGCGGTGTGGTGACGCCATCCGGACAGTGCAGGACCGAGAAGATCGTGCCGACGCTGGCATTGACATCGATGTTGCTGCTGCCATCCAGCGGGTCGAACAGCAACAGGAAGTTGCCACGCGGATACGCGTCCGGGATCGGGAAACAATGTTCCATTTCCTCCGATGCACAGGCCGCCAGGTGGCCGCCCCAAGCATTGGCTTCCAGCAGGATTTCGTTGCTGAGCACGTCGAGTTTCTTTTGCGCCTCGCCCTGCACATTCCCGCTGCCGGCATCGCCCAGCACGCCGCCCAGTGCACCCTTGCCGACCGCCACCGAAATCGACTTGCAGGCGCGCGCAACCACTTCGAGCAGCAGGCGCAGGTCGGGATTGACCCGGCCGGAACGGCCTTCCTCGATCAGGAAACGGGTCAGCGAAACATGCGTGAGCGACATGTGCAGGCATCCGGCGAGGCAGGGCGCTATTGTCGCTGATGTCGGCCAAACCCGGGGAAACCCGGCCACACACAGGAATGTCGAATGAACACGATGCCGATCTTGGTGCCCGCGGTTCTGCTGCTGGCGGCGTGTACGCCAACCGCGACTGATGTCGCCAGCACGTCCACTACTCCGGTAGCCGAAGCGAGTCCCGCCACCGCGCCGACACCTTCGCAATTACCATCAACCGCAGTGCGTGCCGAACCGGCATCGACGCAGTCCACCGAGGTGCCCGCGGCCGAATCAACCGGCGCCAGCATCAGTGGCGGCATCCGCGATGGCAACCGCCCACCACCCGCATTGCGGGTTTGCGCCACGCCAGTTAATGGCGGCACGCCGACTTGCATCAACACGGCGGAAGGCGCGCGCGAGTATCGGGTCGAGGTGGCGCCCGGGCGCTATTACCTGCTGGGTTGGGCGCAGTCAGGCGAGTTGACCCTGATCGCGCATGCCTCGCAGATTCGTTGCATCCGCGCGCCATGTCCGCCGGATGAACTGATCGAAGTTACGGTTGCGACCGGCCAGCAACGCGCGGGCATCGACCTCAATGGCGGCTACGCTGACGTACCCGACGGATGGCCCAAGCAAGCGAATTGAAACCGGCGTTGGGACGAAACGCGCTTAGCGCGCTTCGCCGATTTCCAGTCGCACCGTGCGCGCGGCAAGCGGACCATCCTCGCGTACGCGTGCACGCACGACCGCCGCATCGTCCAGGCTGACGCTGGCCTGCAGCCCACTGGCACGCAGCGCGCCAGCGACCGCGTCGGCGCGTTTTTGTGCAAGCGCCTCGGTACCACCCACGCCGATTACATGCACCGCATCGCCGTGCCAGCGTTGTACCGCCCAACCAAGCGTCGCCAATGTGCTCGCCGAATCGGTATCAAGCTCGGCACTGTCATCGGCAAACATGATGCCGGGCAGGGGTTGCAGCGGCGGCAATACGGTAATGCCGCCACCATCGCTGGCCAGTCCGGTATTGACCTCACGTTCGATCCGTTGGGCAAGTTGCAGCGGCATGCGTGACCCGGGCGTGACCTGCAAGGTCCAATGGCGGCCATCCGCGCTTGGCGTCAAGCGCCCGAGGTAACCGAGCAATTCCGCCTGCAGTCGAACCAGCTGCGCGTCATTGGCCTGCTGCGTCGCGGTGCGTCCACTTTCGGCGGTCTGCAGGGCAGCCACGCTGCGCCGCAGTTCCGCCAGCGTGCCTTGCTGCAGGGCGAAGCTGGCATCGTCGGCGGTCAGCACTTCGCGCACCTGCACGTTGACCGGGCGTCCGAGTTGGGTGGTCAATGCCTCCTGCAGCGAGGCTTCAAGGCCATTGATGTGGTGCGGCACCATCATCACCGTATCCACGTTCACCCCGTTGCTGGTCATGTCCACCCGCAGCGCGGAGACCCGGCCCGACGCACGCTGGGCCGCGGCGTCGGTGGCCACACGCACGCCCAGCTCCACCTGCGATTTGAGTGCGATGCGCTTGAGCGCCAAACCCAGTGGGATCGACAACAGCACGAAGCTGCCGATGATCAAGCCCGCCTGCCAGGCCGTCTGCTTCGGTGAGTCGGTGCCGCCGAATCCGTACCAGCGGGCGACAATGGTCACTGACAGCCCGATCGCCAACAGGTTGGTCATGAACAGAAAGGCGGCGCCGCCGGCGATGTTCCAGTTCAGCACCGCGATGCCGTAGCCGGCCACGGCCAATGGCGGCATCAGTGCGGTGGCGATGGCCACGCCGACAATCATTTCGCCCTTGCGCGTGACCGTGGCGTAAGCGCCGGCAAGGCCGGAAAAGATCGCGATCAGCAAGTCGAAGAAGGTGGGTTCGGTGCGCGCCAGGATTTCCGGGGTGGCGTCCTGCAGCGGCGAGAAGTGCACGATTACCGCAGCGACCAGCAAGGACAGCAGCACGCCGACGAAGAGCGTCTTCAGCGCATCGCGGATGCTGCGCAGGTCGAAGGTGGCCAGGCCCAGGCCCAGCTCGATGATCGGCCCCATCAGCGGCGAGATCAGCATTGCGCCGATGATCACCGCGGCGGAGTTCTGCAGCAGGCCAAGCATGGCGATGCCGCAGGACATCATGGTCATGAAGGCGTAGCGAGGCCCCAGGTGGCCGGCTTCGTCCACATGCTCCAGCACCGAGATGCGGTCAGTGTTGTCGACCAGCTGGTTCTGCCGCCATTGCCGCAGCCAGCGCCATAGCGCGCGCGGGTTCGGCAAATCGAAAGAGGTCACGGCCATGCCGTCAGGATACCGACTGCCGAGGCGCTGCGATCCTCAAATATCGCCGTCCATCGCCCAGCCATCGCCGTTGCCGCGCTGGAATACCGCATCGCTGCCCAGCACGTTGCCGGCGGGGACCGAGTCCTGCGTGGCAAGTCGCGTGTAGATCGGGGTGAAGTCCGGGAAAGTCGCCTCGATCAACTGCTGGAAGCTGTCGATTACGAAATAGGTCTTCTGATAGCTGTCGATTCGGTAGCGGGTGCGCATGATCCGCTCCAGGTCGAAGCCGATCCGGTTGGGCGCCGCCGATTCCAGGCTGTGGATCGATTCGCCTTTTGAACTGACAATCCCGCTGCCGTAGATGCGCAGGCCGTCAGCCTGTTGGATCAGGCCGAATTCGACCGTGTACCAGTACAGCCGGGTCAGGTTCTGCAGCGCATCCGCGCCGATTCCGTGTGCCTTCACCCCTCCGCGGCCATAGGCCTGCATGTAGTCGGAGAACAGCGGGTTCATCAGCAGCGGCACATGGCCGAACAGGTCGTGGAACAGATCGGGTTCTTCGATGTAGTCGACCTGGTCCGGGCGCCGGATCCACCAGGTCACCGGAAAGCGGCGGTTGGCCAGGTGGTCGAAGAAATCCAGTTCCGGCAGCAGGCCTTCGACCCCCATCAGGGTCCAGCCAGTGGCTGCAGATAGCACCTCATTCAACTCACTGAACTTGGGGATCTGGTTCGGAGTCATCCCCATTGCATCCTGCGCCTGCAGGAACTCGTCGCAGGCGCGACCGATGAGCACCTCGCGCTGGCGTTCGTACAGCTGCCGCCAGACATCGTGGTCTACCGCACTGTAGTCGTCCCAAGGCTGCTCGACGATGCCGGTCGCGTAGACCGGCACCTTGCCCTTGTCGGTGGTGAGGTTTTCGACGCGGCGCGGCTCGGAGGGAATAGTGTTCATGGCTTGATCTTAACGCCACCGCTCGAGCCGCAACCTTGATCTGGGGCAAATCCGCGGCGGGGCCGGTTTAACGGGACATCGCCTCCTCGATTTCCAGCAGTGCCTGATCGCGCCCGATCGAAGCGGCAGCAACCAAGGTTCCGTCGCGGAAATACCGCACCAGGCAGTCGCCGTCGGCAGGCGAGCCATCAACCTCCACTGAGGTCCAGCCGCGACCGTGGCCCACGTAGCGCACGTCCGTGCCGAAGTGGTGGGTCCAGAAGAATGGCGGAGCGGTGTAGGCCTGCGCCGCTCCGAGCATGTTGTCCGCGGCAACCTGCCCCTGGCGCTCGGCGTGCACCCAATGTTCAACGCGCGCCGAGCCATCTGCATGTGGGTAGCGGGCGACGTCGCCGGCAGCGAAGACGCCGGGTGCGGATGCGCGCAGGCAGTCGTCAACGACGATCCCGTTATCCACGGTAAGACCCGCGGCTTCGGCAAGTGCCATGCGCGGTTTCACGCCGACGCCGACCAGCACCGCGTCGACTGCCAGTCGCTGGCCATCGGAAAGCAGCAGTTCACCGTTCTCGAACGCGCTGGCCTGGCAGCCGGGATGGAAGACCACGCCCTGCGCGCGATGCAGTCCCACCACATGGCTGGCGAGTGCTTCGCCCAGCAGCTTGTCCAGCGGCAGTGCTTCCGGCGCGATCACATGCACCTCCAGCCCGCGCGTCCGCAGCGCGGAAGCGGCCTCCAGGCCGATGAAGCCGGCACCAATCACCGCGACCGAAGCGGCCTCGGCAACGCCTGCGATCAGTGCACGGGCATCGGCGAGCGAGCGCAGGATATGGACGTTGGGGTGATCGAAGCCGGGCAAGTGGAGCCGGATTGGCTCGGCGCCCTGGGCGAGCAGGAGTGCGTCGTATTCGAAAACGTTGCCGTCTTGTGTGGTCACGCTATGCGCAGCAAGGTCAATCGCGGTTACCTCGCAACCCACGCGCAGGTCGATGGCATGTTCGGTATAGAAATCCGCCGACTGCAACGGAATCCAGTCTTCCGACGCAGTCCCGGCGAGATAATCCTTCGACAGGTTCGGACGGTCGCAGGGTGGATCGCTATCTGCGCTGAGCATGCTCAAGCTGCCAGCAAAACCACGGCTGCGGAGTCGTTCAGCGGCGGCAAAAGCGGTCGCGCCGCCGCCCACCAGCACGATGCGCCCGGGATGATGCGGGCATGGCTGCGAGGCGTCGCGCACTATTGCAGGCGTCTCGGTGGAAGCGGGATGTACGAATACCTGCGCGCCGACAGTTTCCACCCGCCAGGTTGCCAGCGCCGCGAAAGCGGGTGCGTGCAATGCCTCACCCGTGCGCAGGCTGAAACAGGCGTGATGCCAGGGGCAGCGGATTTCATCGCCTACCCGCAAGCCTTCGGCAAGTGGCGCGCCGTAGTGCGTGCAGGTGGCGGACACGGCATGCAGCTCGCCAGCTACGCGCGCCAGCAGCACCGGCGTGTCATTGACGTGGCCCGCGAGGACGCCTTCATCGGGAATGTTCGATAACGGAATGCCCTGGCCGAAGTCGGGACCAGAAATGGCGGTTGGCTGACTCATGCTGCCTCCTAATGTTGCGCTTCACGCATCGTGTCCATGAAGTATTGGATGCGGCTGGTGCGAACAGGTTCCCGTGAGCGCTCGTCAAGCAAGTCATCGAAAGGGCGGGAACCTTTCATGCACTGCTGCATCTGCTGATATGAGATCGCAAGAACGGAACCCGCCATGCTTGAAACCCATCCACAATCTATCGTATCGCTGGCCATGCCCGATCCCGGTGACGACGACCCACGGCCCAGCCGCGAACAGGCGGAAGCGGCGGTCAGGACCCTGATTCGCTGGGCTGGCGATTCACCCACGCGGGAAGGCCTGCGCGACACGCCAGCGCGGGTAGTGCGTGCATACGAAGAGTGGTTCGCCGGTTATGCACGTGATCCCGCGTGCATCCTTGGGCGCCGGTTCGAGCGCGAGGGCTACGACGACATCGTCCTGTTGCGTGACATCCCGGTGCGTTCGGTCTGCGAACACCACATGGCGGCGATCGAAGGCGTTGCCCACGTGGCCTATTTGCCCAGCGATCGTGTGGTCGGAATTTCCAAGCTCGCACGGCTGGTCGATGCGTATGCGCGCCGCTTGCAGATACAGGAACGGTTGACTGTCGAAATCGCTGCAACCTTGCAGCGCGAACTGCAGCCGCGCGGAGTGGCGGTGGTGATCCGTGCCAGTCACGGCTGCATGACGACCCGTGGCGTATCCATCCATGGCACCACAATGATGACGCGCTCATTGCTCGGGGAATGCGCGACCGAACCCTATCGGCAAGAAATCCTCGCGGCACTGTCGGCCTAATCGAAACAAGCAGGACGCCATGAACACAACGCCCATGAACACCGCACCCGATTACGCCGCAATGGAAGATAGCGCGCTGGTCGCGCGGGTCCAGAGCGGCGATCGCGGTGCGTTCCGGCAGATCATTCAGCGCTGCAACCAGCGCCTGTACCGCGTCGTTCGCGGCGTGGTGGATGACGATGCGGAAGCCGAGGACGTGGTGCAGGAAGCTTATGTGCGTGCCTACGAAAAGATCGGCGGCTTCCGCGGCGATGCCTCGATCACTACCTGGCTGACCCGCATCGCGCTCAACGAAGCATATGGGCGCTTGCGTCGGAGGCGGCAGACGGTGGAGATCGAACATGTCGATGCCTTGGTGCAGGCGTCCGGCCGGGTGGTGATGTTCCCGAATCGCTTTGGTGGCGAAGATCCCGCCGCCGCCGCCGCGCGCGAGCAACTTCGCCACATGCTCGAGTGCGCCGTCGACGGGTTGCCGGAGGCATTCCGCATCGTCTTCGTGCTGCGCGAAATCGAGGGTTGTTCGGTTGAAGAGACCGCGACCTCGCTGGACCTGCTTCCTGAAACCGTGAAGACCCGCTTGCATCGTGCGCGCCGGCTGTTGCGCAAGGCATTGCACGAAAACGTATCGACCGCACTGACCGACGCTTTTCCATTCCTCGGGCCGCGTTGTGCGCGCATGACCGACAACGTCATGGCACGCATCGAGCGCGATGCAGGGCCGGCACCCTCCTGAAGCGTTTCCGCCGCACGTCCCCTACAACCTTGATCTGGAGACTCACATGTTGACGTACGCACTACTGGTATTTTTCATCGGCGCGCTTGGTGGCTTGGTTCTGGCGTCGTTTGTGTTGCGCGGCAAGTTCACCCCGTGGGTGGTCTCGTTGCTGCATGCGCTGTTGGGAGCCAGCGGATTGATCCTGCTGTTGCTGGCGGTGCTGCAGGGCGCAGGCACTATTGCCACCGTTGCGCTGGGGGTGCTGGTGGTGGCGGCGCTGGGCGGGTTCTATCTCGCGTCGCTGCATTTGCAAAGCAAGCTGGCGGTTAAGAAGGTCGTATTCGTGCATGCCGGCTTGGCGGTCACCGGCGTGCTGACCCTGCTCAGTGCCGTGCTGATGCAATGAAGCATCCACTGCATCCGGCGCTGGTGCATTTCCCGATCGCGTGCTGGTCGCTGGCTACGCTAGCCGACATCGTCGGCCAATGGTCAACCCGCTGGCCGTTTTGGCAGTGGTCGGTGGGAATGCTGGTCGTTGGTTGCGCCGCGGGGCTTGCCGCCGCAGGAGCAGGCTTGCTGGATTTCCTGAAGCTGTCGCCGGAACATCCGGCGACGGCAGACGCCTACCGACACATGGGCGTGGCATTGACGGCATGGAGCCTGTACGCCTTCAGTCTGTTGCTGCGCATGGACGGGATGCAGCCCGCGCCTCCCAACGGTCTCGCCCTGGCCCTGAGCGGATTGGGTTTCATCGCTCTTTGCACCACGGGCTGGCTGGGCGGCAAGCTGGTGTATGTATATGGCGTGGGCGCAGTAGGCCCGCGAAGTTAGTCAGTTCTGGCGGCAATCCGGGTCGCGGGTCAGGATATCCAGCCAGCCCTGCTGCTTGGCGCAGCGCGCAACGCGTTCGGTTTCGGCCTTGCGCGCAACTTCGGCATCGGCTTCTTGCCGCGCTTTTGCAACCCGCTGCGCCTGCAATTGCGCCAGCTTCGCCTTGATCTGCGGCAACGCGGCCAGCGCCGCGCGTTCGCCTTCGAGAATAGCGCGGTTCTTCAGTTCGAAATCGACCGGGCCAATGTCATTCACCTTCGGCCGGATCACGATGTCCGCGCGCTGCAATTCCAACGCACCGAGTTTCTGGCCCATGATCCGGATGCTCTGGTTGATGTTGCCGAGCATGCTGGTTGACGACGCGATGCCATTGGCCTTGCTGGAGATATCGACCGCGATCACGAACTCGGCTCCAAGCTGACGCGCAGCATCGACCGGCACCGGACTGGTCACGCCGCCATCGACGTAATGCGCCTTGCCGATTTCAACGGCCTCGAACACGCCAGGGATCGAACTGGACGCACGTACCGCCTGGCCGGTATTGCCGCGCACGAATACGGTGCGCTCGCCGGTCTCGAGTTGGGTCGCGACCGCGGCAAAGGGCTTGCGCAGTTTCTCGATCGGGCGACCGCCGACCAGTTGGTTGACGTAGTCCTGCAGCTTCTGGCCCTTCACCACGCCGCCGGAAAACAGGCTGACGTCACGGATCTTCGATTCGTCCAGCGCAAACGCGTTTTCCTGCATCGCGAATGCATCCATGCCGCTTGCATACAGCGCGCCGACCACGCTGCCGGCGCTGGTGCCCGACACCACCATCGGCTGGATGCCGTTGGCTTCGAGCATCTTGATCACGCCGATATGGGCAAAACCCTTGGCCGCGCCGCCGCCAAGCGCGATGCCGATCTTGACCGGTTCGACCTTGACCGGTGGCGTGCTTGGCACCACGGCCGCTGGCGCACGTACGTCGGGCGCGCTGGCACAGGCGGCCAGCAGGCAGGCGGCCAGCAGGCAGGCAGGACGGGTAACGGCGAACAAGCGCATTGGCATCGATCATTCAAACGGAACGTGCAGCTTAGTCGCCGCCAACCGAACACCGGCCAAACCGCCCGCCGTTCAAACCTATCGTTGGTCAAAAAGCTAGGATGCGATCCATGCACAAACCTTCGCATATTCAAGCGACAGCGCCCACGCGAATACCGGCCCGCGGCGAAGCCTGGTTGCTGGTCGCGATCACGCTGGTCGCGCTCGCGATTTCCGGGGTCATCGCCCGCGACCACCTGACCTGGTTGCTGGAAACGATCTGGGTGATGGTCGGCTTGGCGATAATCATGTGGCGCTGGTCGGGCTTCCCGCTGACACGCTTGCTGTGCTGGTTGCTGGTGTTGCATGCGTTGGTGCTGATCCATGGCGGCGCTTACACCTATGCACAGACACCCGCCGGATTCTGGCTACAGGATCTTCTGGGCACCCAGCGCAATCCCTGGGATCGCGTCGGGCACCTGATGCAAGGCTTCGTCCCGGCGATCCTGGCGCGTGAATTGTTCCTGCGCCTTACTCCGTTGCGTCGCGGCGGCTGGCTTGGTTATTTCGTGATCGCCGCGTGCCTGAGTTTCTCGGCATTCTTCGAATTGATCGAATGGTGGAGTGCGCTGATCTACGGCGCCGATGCGGACGCGTTCCTGGCTACCCAGGGTGACCAGTGGGACACCCAATGGGACATGTTCCTGTGCCTGTGCGGCGCGATTGCATCCCTAGTGCTGCTGTCGCGCTGGCACGACCGCCAGTTGGGTTCTGCTGTGCTGGATGGCAAGTAGCGCGAAGTAGCTCAGTCGTCGCGTTTGTCGTGCGAGCGGAAAGGCAGCACCTTGCCGCGCTCTTCCTGCTCGTCACGCTGCCACAGTACCGGCACGTCATCGGGTGCGCGTGGTTCGAACGTGTCATGAGCGGCGGCGGCGCGTTCGCGCTCGAGTTCTTCCTCGATTTCCCAGCTGTACTTGCGCCGCTGCGGCATTGGATCGCTGCGACGGAATACGAACGCAGCCACTACGCCGGCAAGCGCGCCGCCCAGGTGCGATTCCCAGGAGACGCCGACTTCGTGCGGGAAGATCGTCAGCAGCATGCCGCCGTAGAACAGGAAGGCGAGCATGCCCGCTGCAATGGCCGCGCTGTCGCGGCGCAGCAGGCCAAGCACGAACACCAGGAAGCCCAGTCCGTGGATGACGCCGCTGGCGCCGAGGTGGTGCGAACCCGGCTGGCCCAGCAACCACGCGCCGAGCCCGGCACCCAGCCACAGCAGCGGCAGCGCGCGCAGGGTTGCGCGCGGATAGACCGTCATCGCCAGCGTGCCCAGCATCAGCAGGGCGGTGGCATTGGCCAGCAAGTGGCCGGGTGAGCCGTGCAACAACGGCGCGGTCAGCACGCCGAACAGGCCGGCAGCGCTGCCCGGGTTCACGGTCAACGCTTCCAGTGACAACCAGCCCTGCAAGGCGAACACCACGGTCAGCACCAGCACGCAGGCAAGGCTGTATTGCACAGCCCGGCGCAGGCGCTGGCCATCCAGCTGGCGTTGCAGGCGGGTGGTGGTCACGACGGGCGGTTGCGGCGGGGTCATTTCCTGTAGATGGCGGCGCCTGGCCCGGGTTCAAGCCGGGCATGCTTGGGGCTAGGCATCGGCATCTTTGGCGCCCTTGGCAGGCGGTGGCAACAACAGGCTGAGCACCACTGCCGTTCCGATGATGAGCGCCACCACCAACAGCGCCCACAGCACCGGGATCTTGTAGACGTCGACCACCAGCATCTTGCCGCCGATGAACATCAACACCAGTGCCAGCCCATACGGCAACAGGTGGAAGCGGCTGGCCATGCCCTGCAGCAGGAAGAACATCGCGCGCAGGCCCAGCACCGCGAACACGTTCGAGGTCAGCACGATGAAGGGGTCTTCGGTGATCGCGAAGATCGCCGGGATCGAGTCGACCGCGAAGATCACGTCGGTGATCGCGATCATCATGATCACCATGAACAGCGGCGTGTACCAGCGCTTGCCGTCACGCAAAAAGCTGAGGTCGTTGCCGTGGTAGCCGTCGGTCACGCGCAGGTGCCCGCGCATCCAGCGCAGTGCCGGGTTGGCTTCCAGGTCTGGCTCCTTGCCCGCGGCCAGCATCATCTTGATCCCGGTCAGCAACAGGAAGGCGCCGAACAAATAGAGGACCCAGTGGAACTTCGCCAGCAGCAGCGCACCGGCAAAAATCAGGATCGCGCGCAGGAAGATCGCACCGATAATCCCGATGATCAGCACCTTCTGGCGCTGCACTTCGGGGACTGCGAAATAGCTGAAGATCATCAGGAACACGAAGATGTTGTCGACCGCCAGCGCCTTCTCGACCAGATAGCCGGTCAGGAACTCCATGCCGATCAGGTGGCCGGTTTCGGCGCCGTATTGCTGGCCTGCGTACCACCACAGCCCCGCGTTGAACATCAGCGCCAACGCCACCCAACCCAGGCTCCACCAGGCGGCTTCCTTGAACGTCACCTTGTGCGGGCCACCGTGGCGCATCAGCACCAGGTCCGCCAGCAACGCGCCAATCACCACCAGCGCGAACACGGCCCACAACATTGGGGTTCCGATCGTTTGCATGCACAACTCCACAACAGCGAGGCCTTGCGGCGGTTGTGGCGTAGGACAATGCTTGGTCCGATGGAATGGAAGGGCACGGCTTCGCCACGGTGGGCGAAGGTCTCACTCACAGGCATGAAGCCTGCCACGGCGCCGGGGCCGATGTCGTATTGACAGCGTACCCGTGTTGACGACGACCGTGCGCGGAGTTACTCCCCTTCTTCGGCGACAATGGTGCGTTGGGCGTTAATGCCCCGTCAACAAGATTCGCGCACATGAATGAGCCGCTGCCCGTCGTCCGCCTGAAAAATGCCTGGAAATCCACCCACCCGTGGATTTTCCAGCGCCTGGTCGAGAAGCCGGCGCAGCGTCCGAAACCCGGCAGCGTGGTCGATGTGGTCGGCGTGGACGACGTCTGGATTGGTCGCGGCTTCTACAACGGGCACTCGCGGATCGCGCTGCGGATGCTGGAAGGCGATCCGGACGTGGCGGTAGACGAGGCGTGGTTCTCGCGCCGGATCGCCGATGCGGTGGCGCTGCGCCGCGAGCTGCTCAAGCTGGATGAGGTCGGCAATGCCTGGCGCGTGCTGCATTCGGAAGGTGACGGCATCAGTGGCCTGGTGGTGGACCGTTACGACGACCTGCTGGTGGTCGGGTTCTTCAGCGCCGGCGCGTGGCGGTATCGCGAATGGATCTTCAACGCGCTGCGCGAACAGTTCCCGGGTTGCCGCTTCCACAGCTTCGCCGACGAACACGTGCAGAAGCAGGAAAGCTTCGACTACAAGGACACCATGGGCACGCAGCCGGCGTTGATCCATGAGCACGGCATCGCATTCAACGCCGATCCTGCCGGCGCGCACAAGACCGGCTTTTTCGCCGACCAGCGCGAGAACCGGCAGTGGCTGTCGCAGTTGTGCGCCGGCCAGCGCGTACTCGACCTGTGCTGCAACACCGGCGGTTTCGGCGTGTATGCGGCGGTGCGCGGCGCCAGCGAAGTGGTTGGCATCGACATCGACGCGGATGTGCTCGAGATCGCCCGCGCCAATGCGAAGTTGAACCATGTCAAGCCGAAGTTCATCCAGGCCGACATCTTCCCGTGGTTGCGCGATGCCGGGCTCAACGGCGAGCAGTTCGACGTGGTGATCCTGGACCCGGCCAAGATGACCCGCGACCGCGAGCAGGTCATTCCCGCGCTGAAGAAATACCTGGACATGAACAAGCTGGCATTGGGCGTGGTCAAGCCGGGGGGGCTGTTCGCGACCTTCAGCTGCACCGGCCTGGTCAGCGAAGAGCAGTTCACCGACATGCTGCGCCGCGCCGCGTTCTACGCCGGACGCACGGTGCAGGTGCTCAAGGTGGCAGGTGCCGGCCCGGACCACCCGTGGCTGGCGCAGGTGCCTGAATCACGCTATCTGAAGGCGGTGTTCTGCAGGGTGGTGGACTAAAGCCATGATCAAACTTGCCAAGCCACACCACGAGGGACATCGCACCAAGCACATCGGTTGGTTGCGCGCATCGGTGCTGGGTGCCAATGACGGTCTGATCTCCACCAGCTCGCTGCTGGTGGGCATGGCGGCTGCCAATGCCACGCCGCAGATCATCCTGATCACGGCGGTTGCCAGCCTGACTGCAGGTGCGCTGTCGATGGCCGCGGGCGAATATGTCTCGGTCAGTTCGCAGGCCGACACCGAAGCGGCCGATATGGCCAAGGAACGCCGTGAGCTGGAGCATGCGCCGGAAGCAGAACTCCTGGAGTTGACCCACATCTACGTGCAGCGCGGGTTGGACAAGGCGTTGGCGCACCAGGTGGCTGAGCAGCTGACCGCACACGATGCGCTCGGCACCCATTTGCGCGATGAGCTTGGCATCAGCGAAGCACTCGCCGCGCGGCCGGTACAGGCGGCGCTCGCTTCGGCTGCGGCGTTTTCGGTCGGCGCGTTGCCGCCGATCCTGCTGGCCTGGCTCTGGCACGGCAGCAGCCTGCCGATAGCCATCAGTGTCGTGACCTTGATCCTGTTGGCAGTGCTCGGCGCACTCGCGGGAAGGCTGGGTGGCGCCTCGATGACCAAGGGTGCGCTGCGCGTGCTGTTCTGGGGCGCGATGGCGCTGGGTGCAACCGGCTTGATCGGCCGTTTGTTTGGAGTGGCGACCGGATGAACCGGGTGGTGCGCGTCGGTCTGCTGGCGGGTTTGCTGCCCTTGCTGGTTGGTTGCGCCACCTATGCCAGCATCGACAACCAGCCCCGGTATGGCGCGCTGACGCAGGACGACACTGACGCCTACAGCATCGGCCGCCAGCGACCCGGCCAGCATCCGGACGAAATCACGGTGGCGCTGGCGTTCTCCGGCGGCGGTGCGCGTGCGGCAGCGCTTGCCTATGGCGTGTTACTGGAATTGCGTGACACCAAGGTGCCGGCCAAGAACGGCAGCGCGACCTTGCTGGACGAAGTGGACGCGATCAGCGCCGTGTCCGGCGGCAGTTTCACCGCGGCGTATTACGGGCTGCATGGCGATGCCACCTTTCCCGCGTTCGAGCAGCAGGTCCTGCGCCGCGACCTCAATGCAGACCTGCTGCGCCAGGTGCTCAATCCGCTGCGCTGGTTCACGCCGCAAGGACGCAGCGCGGCGGCGGCCCAGCTATATGGCCGCACGATCTTCCAGGGCGCACGCTTTGCCGATCTGCAAAAGCGCAATGGTCCGCTGGTGATCATCAATGCATCGGACCTGGAAAGCGGCAACCGCTTTGCTTTCCTGCAAGGCCAGTTCGACCTGCTGTGCTCCGACCTGTTGAGCTTCCCCATTGCCGATGCCGTCGCCGCATCGTCAGCGGTGCCGGTCTTGTTCGAGCCGGTCGTGCTGCAAAATTACGCCACCTGCAGCCCGGCCAAACAGGTTTCGAAGGTGAAGGACGACGAATCACCGCAGCTGCAACAGGCGATCGATGGCCTCCAGGGTTATCGCGACAAACAGACGCGCCGCTATATCCACTTGGCCGATGGTGGACTGACCGACAACCTCGGTCTGCGCGCATTCCAGGAAGGGATCGACCTGGCCGGTGGTTTGTCGGCCTTCCTGCGCCGCATCGACCGCACGCCGGCCGCGCACATGGTGGTGATATCGGTGGATTCATCTGCGAATGCCGGCGCCGGCCTCGGACTCAGCCGACGCGCGCCATCCATCGCACGTTCCATCGATGCGATGACCGACATCCAGTTGCAACGCTACAACGCAGCCACCCTTGAGCTGATGCAGGACAGCCTCAAGCAATGGACTGCTGACGTGTCCACGCCCTCGCGCCCGGTGCAAGGGCACCTGGTCGCGGTGTCCCTGCGCGACCTGCCGGATACGGACTTGCGTGCGCGGCTGGAAGCGGTGCCGACCGGCTTCAGCCTGAGCCCGCAACAAGTCGATGAACTGGTCGATGCTGGCCGCCGGTTGTTGCGGGAACACCCGCAATTCCAGGCCCTGCTGCAGGCACTGGGGCCGTAGCCCAGTCCAGGTCACAGCTGCTGCGACGCCTGCCGCTACACTGGCGCAATGCCTGACTCATCCCTGCTGTTGATCCTGTTGCTGCTGGCGGTGGCCGTCGCCATCGTTCTGCTGGTGGTGTTGCTGCTGCGCAAGCCGGATGCGGCGATGGCACGGTTGCGCGAGCCATTGGAACAGGCCCTGCGCAACGAACAGCGCGATGGCCGCAGCGAGTTGCGCGCGCAGCTGGACAGCATGGCCAAGGCGCAGGAACAGCGCATCGAAACCTTCGGCCTGCGCCTGAATGATCTCACCGAACGCACCGACCAGCGCCTCGACGTGCTGCGCGGCAGCCTGAGCGACGACGCGCACAAGGGTCGCCAGGACGCGGCGATCCGGCAACAGCAGTTTGCCGATGGGTTGGGTGCGCAATTGCGCGAACTGACCCAACGCAATGAGCAACGCATCGGCGAGATGCGTGACACGCTGGAAGCGCGCTTGAAGGAACTGCAGGCCGACAACGCGCAAAAGCTCGAGCTGATGCGCGCGACGGTCGACGAGAAGCTGCAGACCACGTTGGAAACCCGCCTCGGCGAATCGTTCCGACTGGTGTCCGAACGGCTGGAACAGGTGCAGCGCGGGCTGGGTGAAATGCAGTCGCTGGCGACCGGCGTCGGCGACCTCAAGCGTGTGCTCGGCAACGTCAAGGATCGCGGCACCTTCGGCGAAACCCAGCTGGGCGCGTTGCTGGAACAGATCCTTACAATCGAGCAATACGCCACCAATATTGCGACGGTTCCGGATTCCAATGAGCGCGTGGAATTCGCGATTCGCCTGCCCGGTGGCCCGGATGGCGGCACCATCTGGCTGCCGGTGGATGCCAAGTTCCCGCGCGAGGACTACGAACGCCTGCTGGAAGCCCATGAAAATGCCGATGCCGCCGCCGCCCAGCAGTCGGGCATGGCGCTGGAACGCCGCATCCGCGATGAAGCGAAGAAGATCCGCGACAAATACGTCTCGCCGCCACACACAACCGACTTCGCCCTGCTGTTTTTGCCTACCGAAGGCCTGTACGCCGAAGCGCTACGCCGCCCCGGCTTGTTCGACACACTGCAGCGCGAGCACAAGGTCACCTTGGTCGGCCCGACCACCTTGCTGGCTGTGCTGAATGCCCTGCAGATGGGCTTCCGCACGCTGGCCATCGAAGAGCGTTCCAGCGAAGTCTGGCAATTGCTCGGCGCCGTGAAGACCGAATTTGGAAAGTTTGGCGCCGTGCTGGACGCAACCCACAAGCAGCTGGCCACGGTGCAGAACAGCATCAAATCCGCCGGCGTGCGCACCCGCGCGATTGAGCGCAAGTTGCGTGGCGTGGAGTCGCTTTCATCCGAGGCGAGCGGGCGGTTGCTGGAGATTGGGGATGATGAGTTGAGTGACGACGAATAGTCGAAACGGAAACAAGACAATCAACGCGCCTTGATTCCTTCCGGTCTCTTTTCGAAGCCTCCATCGCCCCATACCTCGTTTCATCGCATTCCGCTTGCGTACCCCGGCCGCAACCACGACGCTTGAAACTGCTGCGCGTGCAGCGTTGTGAGACGGAGCGCCAATCGTGAAGACCTTGATCACCCTGATGCTGTGGTGCGTGCTGTTGGTGTTGTGCTGGCCGCTGGCATTGCTGGCGCTGGTGCTGTGGCCGCTGTTCTGGATGCTGTCGTTGCCTTTCCGTCTGGTCGGCATCACATTCTCGGCGTTATTCGCGTTCCTGTATGCGCTGCTCACATTGCCGGCGCGTTTGCTTGGCTGGAAGCCGAACAATAGCGGGCATGCGATTGCCTGATTGCCGGACTTGACGCCGCAATCACCTAGCTGATCGCTTCCTGACTGTGAACACGCTACCAACATTTTTTTCATCTCGATTTGATGCGCATGCACCGATGCTGATCGCGTCGGCAAGGGATTGAGGCCGGCTTCTCACACCAGACGGAGCACAACACATGAGTGACATCAAAAAAGACCACAGCATCGGTGAAGGTACTGGCGCAGTTGCAGGCGCTATCGCGGGTGCCGCAGTGGGTTCAGTCGGCGGTCCGGCTGGTTCCGTGATCGGCGCGATTGCCGGCGGCGTTCTGGGTGCCAAGGGCGGCGATGCGGTCGCGGAAGCGGTCAACCCGACCGAGTACGCCACCCACTTCGAAAGCAACTACAAGTCGGCGCCGTACTACGTGAGTGGCAGCGAGTGGCGCGATTACCAGCCTGCCTACAAGTATGGCTATGACACCTACGGCCAATACCAGGGCAAGAAGTTCGAGGACGTGTCGGACACACTGGAGCGCAACTGGGATACCGCCAAGGCGGATTCTCGCCTGGGCTGGGCCGAGGCCAAGAGCGCAGTACGCGATGGCTGGCATCACATCGAACGCAAGATGCCGGGTGATGCCGACGGCGATGGCCGCTAAGGTCGCGCATTCCCCAAGTACGTGACGCATGCAATACCGAAGGCCGCCGCAAGGCGGCCTTCTTCATGCACCGCGCAGCGCGGTCGTGTCACGTTTGGTGCTTCAAAGCGCCTTGGCGATGATCTCGATGGGTCGGGACATTTCATCGATGCCAGCATGCAGGTGCGGAGCAATGCGTACGCAGTCGTTGCGAATGGTAGTGATGATGCCCGCGTCGGATAGCGCGCGGGCCACCGCATCGGTTCGCTGCGGCGGCAACTGCACACCGCAGATGTGATGCGCGTGGTTGTGCGTGCGCAGCGAACCCAGGCCATGCATCTGCAACGCATGATCCAGTGCAGCGGTACGTCGCTGCAGTTGCACGGCGATATCTGCAATGCCCCAATCCAGCACCTGCTTGAGAGCCGTCTCGGCCATCGACAATCTCAGTGCATCGCAGACGCCGCCGGCGTCGTATCGGCGCGCACCGGCCAAGGGCATCACATCGCCATTGCTGCCCACCTGCCATAGCGCATCGCGGTCGTGCGCCATCCAGCCTTGCTCGAGTGGCTGGCCGTGGTCGCGCCATTGTGATGCTGCCCAAAGCCAGGCCAGTCCGTAACCGCCAAGCAGCCATTTGTAGCCGACAGCGACGACGAAGTCCGGACGCCAAGCCTCCAGATCCACCGGCATTGCACCAAGGCTCTGGCTCAGGTCCAGGACCAGACTGGCGCCACGTGCACGTGCACGATCCGAAATTCGCGCAAGGTCCAGCAGGCTGCCATCGCGCCAGTGCGCCTGCGGCAGGGCGAGCACATTGATCCCGGGATGCGCATCCAGCGCGTCCAATACGGCGGCGGTCCAATCCTGGTCGTCGTTGCGACGGGCGAATACGAGATTGGCGCCGACCTCGGCACAGCGTTGCCGCCATGGCAGCAGGTTGGACGGGAACTGGCCTTCGAGCACCAACACCGATTGCTGCGCCTGCAGCGGGATGTTGCGCGCTGCAATGCTCAGGCCATATGCCGCCGACGGGATCATCGCGATGGCATCTGCGTCGTGGTCGAATAATTGTGATGCCAGCGCGCGCACGCGTTCCACGTCATCGCGCCAACGTGCTCCCCCGAACCAACTCGTCGTGCTTTGCTGCAATGCGGCGGTCGCTGCCGCCCGCACCGTTTTCAAGGGCGGTCCGTGCGCGGCGCTGTCCAGGTAAAGCATGTCATCGGGCAATGCGAATAACCCGCGCAAGCTCGTCTGGTCACTGGCGTGTTGGGTCGGCATCATCGGACTTTAGCGTTCATGAGCCTTCATGCGTGCACGCGGCCATCACTAGCGCTGATTAATCGTTACTTATTGCGCCTTCCAAACGTATACCTTCCTGCATGCCTGACACCACGACCACCCTTGGCTCTTCCCGACCAGATGCTGTCGTTGATGACGCAACGCCCGCTTCGCGCTATGACGTAGCGCGCGCGAGGACACAGGCGCTCGCTGCACCGCTATCGCCGGAAGACGCGACTGTGCAGAGCATGGACGACACCAGCCCGAGCAAGTGGCACCTGGCGCACACCACCTGGTTCTTCGAGCAGTTCGTGCTCGGCATGCGCGACGGATACCGCGTCGTGCACGACGATTGGGATTACCTGTTCAACAGTTACTACAACAGCGTCGGTCCGATGCATGCGCGGCCGCAACGTGGCCTGCTGACCCGGCCTGGCCTGGCGCAGGTGCTCGCCTATCGCGAGGAGATCGATGCGCGAATGGCGCAGGGATTCGAACGCGGCGACTTCGGCGATGAGGCCTTGCAACGAATCACCCTCGGCCTGCACCACGAGCAGCAGCACCAGGAACTGTTGTTGACCGACATCAAGCACGCGTTCTCGCGAAATCCTTTGCATCCTGCTTATCGGGAAGATTTGGAACACGTCGGCGGTGGCATGGCGTCATCGCATCCGTTGCGCTGGATCACAGGTAGCGAAGGTATTGTCGAGATCGGCGCTCCGGCTTGGCCGCAGCACCAAGCCTTCGCCTTCGACAGCGAAACACCGCGGCATCGCGTGCTGTTGCACCCCCATGTACTGGCCCATCGCCCGGTGAGCAACGCCGAGTACCGCGAGTTCATCGACGACGGTGGCTATCGCAATGCGAGCTTGTGGATGAGTGAAGGCTGGTCGCGTGTGCAGGACGAGGCGTGGGCGCACCCGCTCTATTGGGACGATGACTGCGACCGGGAGTTCACCTTGGGTGGCCAACGCGAGTTCGATCCGAACGCGCCGGTCAGCCATCTCAGCTATTACGAAGCCGACGCCTTCGCGCGCTGGGCCGGCGCGCGCTTGCCGACCGAGGCCGAGTGGGAGCACGCCGCGGCGGCGCTTCCGGTACGCGGGAATTTCGTCGAAAGCGACGCATTGCATCCGCTGGCTGGCGAAGACTGCGGCGGCCTGCAACAGATGTTCGGCGACGTCTGGGAGTGGACCTCCAGCGCGTACATGCCTTACCCTGGATTCCGCACCCTGCCCGGTGCATTGGGCGAATACAACGGCAAGTTCATGTGCGGCCAATGGATATTGCGGGGTGGCAGCTGCGCCAGCCCAGCCGGCCACTTGCGCGCCAGTTACCGCAACTTCTTTCATCCACCAGACCGTTGGCAGTTCTCCGGCCTGCGCCTGGCGAAGGACCTGCCGTGAACGCCACTCTCAAGCTCACCGACCTGCATCCAAGCCCCGACGACATCACCGGCGATGTGCTGGCAGGCCTGTCGCGCATGCCCAAGCGCCTGCCGTCGAAATATTTCTACGACAAGCGCGGCTCCGAACTATTCGAACAGATCACCCATCAACCCGAGTACTACCTAACGCGTGTCGAGCTGGCGCTGCTGCAAGCCAGCGGCGCGGAGATCGCCGACGAAGTCGGGCCGCGCGCGCATGTAGTCGAGTACGGTAGTGGCAGCGGCCGCAAGACCCGGATCCTGCTCGACGCGCTCGACGATCCGGTCGCCTATACGCCGATCGAGATCTCGCGCAGCGCACTTCTGGCCAGCGTCGAGCGCCTGGACCGCGAGTTCGGCGATGTCGAGGTATTGCCGGTGTTGGCCGATTTCACCCAGCCGGTGCCGCTGCCCAAGCCTGCGCGCAAGGCCGAACACGCCTTTGTATTCTTCCCCGGCTCGACCTTGGGCAACTTCACCGCTCCCGAGGCGTTGCGCCTGCTGCGAGCGATGCACCAGACCATGGGCGACCGCGGCGGTGCGCTGCTCGGCATCGACCTGCAGAAATCGCCGCAGATCCTGGAAGCCGCCTATAACGATGCCGCCGGCGTCACCGCGGCATTCACCCTCAACCTGCTGGCGCGGCTCAACCGCGACATCGGCAGCGATTTTGATCTGGAAGGGTTTACCCATTGCGCGCACTACGCGGCCGAGCGTGGCCGCATCGAAACCTTCCTGGTCAGCCAGAAGCAGCAGACCGTCCAGGTCCAGGGGCGCAGTTTCGATTTCTCCGAAGGCGAGGCCATGCAAGTGGAATACAGCCACAAGTACACCGACGCGGGCTTCGCTGCGATGGCCGCCGAGGCGGAATTGAAGGTGGTGCGTGGCTGGAACGATCCGCAGGACTGGTTCGGCCTGCGGCTGCTGCAGCGCGTCTGACGTCCTGCACATTTTGCAGGAGCGGCTTCAGCCGCATTAGGGTTCTTGCCATTTCTTTTCGATCGGTGCGAGGAACGCCCCACGCCGCGATGCAATGCGCAGCAACAGCACCACTGCCACGCTCATCGTCGCGATCACCAGCAGTGAAGTTTCCGGGCCGAACATTCCGCCGGTCAGCCAGTCGGGTCCGGCATACCGACTTTCCAGCGGCGCCAGCGCACGCCAGTCCTCTATCCCGGAGAGCGGCACACCGCTGAGCAGGATGGTGAAGTTCCACGCCGCGTGATTGGCGACCGTCGCCCACAGGTTGCGCGTCAGGATGAACACTGCGGCCCACAGCAGGCCCCCCAGAGTCACCGACACGAGCATCGTCGCCACATCGACGGCGCTACCTTGGGCGACGTTCTCCAAGTGCTGCAGGGCGAACAGCACGGCTTGTGCCGCCAGTGCAATGCTCGTTCCCCAGTGTCGCTCCAGCACCTGGAACAGCAGGCAGCGGAAGGTCAGTTCTTCCAACGTGGCGGCGATGACCAGGAGTCCCGCCACCCCCATCAGCGAAGAGGAGACGCCACGGAACTGCACCACTTGATAGGCGCCGAGTGCGAACAGCACAGCGATCGGAAGCGCGATCAGCGCGACACCGCTGGCACCGCCCAGCAGCAACGGAGCCGGCCGCAACCGCAGTTCGGTTGCTTTGCGCTTCTCATGCCAGTGCACATAGGCCCAGTAGCCGGCTGTGACTGCGAGGAAGATGCAGCTGCGTCTGAAAACGCTGAGCACATCAGGCCCGGGATGGAACAACGTATCGACCAGCGGCACCAGTCCCTTTCCGACGATCACTACCGAACCCCAGATTGCCATCCAGCCGAGTAGCAGCGATCCCAACATGCGAAAGACGAGGCGGACATGCCGTCGCCCGTTGCCTTCCACTATCGCGGGAAGGGCGGGGTCTGGATTGGGATATTCGTGCGACATGGCCTCTCCACGGAATCGAAGCGATTTGAAGTGCTGGGAATATATCGCGGGCGCGTCGCCTGCCACGCGGGATTGAGACCAACGTCGGCATGGTGTGATAGAACCGGGCACGCAAGGCGTCAAGGTGGGTTTCTTCATGAGGCCGCCAAGTGGCGCTGGTTTACCATGCGCCACCACAGACACGTTTCCGCCGGAGCCAACATGAGCGACACCCGCCACGATGTCAGTCGCGAAGCGGCCGAAGAAGCCGTGCGCACCTTGTTGCGCTGGGCGGGCGAGGATCCGGCGCGGGAAGGATTGCTGGATACGCCCAAGCGCGTCGCCAAGGCCTATCAGGAATGGTTCAAGGGTTACGACCTCGATCCCGATGAATACATGGCACGCACCTTCAAGGAAGTCTGCGGCTACGATGAGCTGATCGTGTTGCGCGATATCGAATACGAATCGCATTGCGAGCACCACATGGCGCCGATCATCGGCAAGGTGCACGTGGGCTACCTGCCGAACGGCAAGGTGGTCGGCATCAGCAAGCTGGCGCGGGTGGTCGAGGCCTACGCCAAGCGTTTCCAGGTGCAGGAAAAGATGACCGCGCAGATCGCCGGCTGCATCGAACGTGCGCTACAGCCGTTGGGTGTCGGCGTAGTGGTGGTGGGCTCGCACGAGTGCATGACCACTCGGGGCGTGCACAAGCGCGGGGTCTCTATGATCACATCCAAGATGCTGGGCAGCTTCCGCGAGGACGCCCGCACCCGTGCCGAGTTCCTGCGTTTCATCGATGTCGGCCTGGGGCGGTGATTCGTCGAAACTCTTGAGGGGCTTGCCCGGCTAATTTAACCCGGGTAATATGCGTCTCTGCTCCGGAGACTCGCCATGCCCACGCCTGCCCTGCGCTGCACCGCCTTCGCCGGCACCCAACGGATCGCCAGCGGCGAGCTACGCCATGTCGCCCTGAAAGCCAAGCAGGTGTTCGACAGCGAACCCGGCCAGCCGATCCTGGTGTTCGAAGACGCCACGGGCGTGGTGGTGGAACTACCGCTGGAATTGGCGGCGGCCGATCTGTTGCGCACACTCAATGCCCAGCCCACCGAAGCCGATGAGGCACCCGCGCCAGCGCGAGGTCCCGGGCGCCCGCGACTGGGCGTGGTCGCCCGCGAGATCACCTTGCTGCCTCGCCATTGGGATTGGCTGTCTGCACAACCTGGTGGTGCTTCGGTGACGTTGCGGCGCCTGGTCGAGGAAGCGCGCAAGGTGACCGCCGATGGCGGCCGCCGCCGCGTGGCGCAGGAAGCCGCTTACCGGTTCATGCATGCGTTGGCCGGCAACCTTCCGGATTACGAAGATGCGACCCGTGCGCTATTCGCCGGCGACATCGCCCGCTTCGAGGAAACCCTCGCGCAATGGCCCGATGACGTGCGCGAGCATGCATCATTGCTGGCTGCCGACGCCTTCGTGCACTGACCCGTCAGCTTGGATCGCACTTCGATCGCTTGCTGCGACACCCTATCGAGACCATCCCTTGAATGCATCCGTAGCGCCGGCCGCCCGCAAGGCGGCGCTGGCTTTCATTTTCATCACCGTGCTGATCGACGTGCTGGCATTCGGCGTGATCATTCCGGTGCTGCCGCACCTGGTCCAGCAGATGGTGGGCGGCAACATTTCCACCGCAGCCTGGTGGGTGGGTGGATTCGGGGTGGCGTTCTCGCTGATCCAGTTCGTGTGCTCGCCAATCCAGGGCACCTTGTCTGATCGCTATGGCCGGCGTCCGGTGATCCTGTTGTCGTGCCTGGGGCTAGGCCTGGATTTCGTGTTCATGGCGCTGGCGCCGTCGCTGGCGTGGCTGTTCGTGGGGCGGATCATATCCGCCGCCACCTCGGCCAGCTTCACCACCGCCAATGCCTATATCGCCGATGTCACCACGCATGAAGATCGCGCCAAGGGCTTTGGCATGATCGGTGCGGCGTTCGGCCTGGGCTTCATCATCGGCCCGTTGATCGGTGGCGTGCTCGGCGATATCGACCTGCGCCTGCCGTTCTGGTTCGCCGCCGGACTGGCATTACTGAACTTCTGCTACGGCGTGTTCGTGTTGCCGGAGTCGCTTCCCGTTGAAAAACGCACCATGCGCTTTGACTGGTCGCATGCAAATCCGGTGGGCTCGCTGAAGTTGCTGCGCAGCTATCCGCAGGTATTCGGGCTGGCTGCAGTCATTTTCATCGCCAACCTCGCGCACTACGTGTATCCCAGCATCTTCGTGCTGTTCGCCGACTACAGCTATGGCTGGGGGCAGAAGGAAGTCGGCTATGTGCTGGCGCTGGTTGGCGTGCTCAGCGTGATCGTCAACGTGCTGCTGGTTGGCCGCATGGTCAAGGCGATGGGCGAGCGTCGCGCGGTGCTGTTGGGCCTGGCCTGCGGCGCGGTCGGGTTTGCGGTATATGGCGTAGCCGGGCAGGGCTGGATCTTCCTGCTGGGCCTGCCGATCAGCGCGCTGTGGGCGATCGCCGCGCCAGCCACGCAGTCCTTGATCACCCGTCAGGTTGGCGCCGACGCGCAGGGCCGGATCCAGGGTGCATTGACCAGCCTGGTATCGCTGGCCGGCATCGTCGGGCCGGCGATCTTCGCGGGTTCGTTTGGCTGGTTTGTCAGCGATGCGGCGCCTGTGAAGTTGCCGGGCATTCCGTTCCTGATCGCTGCCGCGCTGCTGGTGGTTGCCTGGCTGGTGACGCTGCGTTTCACCGATGCCGCGCATATGGCGGCGGCCATCGAACCCGAAGTTGCGGGCTGACGTCTCGAATTGGGCCATGCAGGGTGAACTGTGATGCTTAACCCAGCATCCATGGCTTTCGGCAGAGGCGCTGGCGGCGCGTTTGCGTAGGATTCGGGAATTGTCCCGTGTCATTGGAGTTGCCGATGTTGCGCCCGCGCCTGTTGTGTCTCGCCCTTGCCTCCCTGCTTGCTGCCGGTGCTTCGGCGCAGGAAATCCCGCCGCCACGCGATGTGCCGTATCCCGGCACGATCAAGATCGAGGTCGATGCCACCAACCTCGCCCAGCGCATCTTCCGGGTCAAGCAGACCATCCCCGTGCAGGCAGGCCCGCTGACCCTGCTGTACCCGATGTGGGTGCCGGGTGGGCATTCGCCGAAAAATTCCATCGACAAGATTGCCGGCATCACCTTCAAGGCCAACGGCCAGAAGCTGGACTGGAAGCGCGACACGCTGGATGTGGCCGCCTTCCACATTGATGTGCCTGCAGGCGCGACTGAAATCACCGCCGAGTTCGACTTCCTGACGCCCACCTCCGGGTCGCAGGGGCGGGTGGTGATGACCCCGAACATGCTCAACCTGCAGTTCTTGTCGGCTGCGCTGTACCCGGCCGGGTATTACACCCACCAGATCATGTTCGACGCCCACGTCACCTATCCCGCCGGCTGGACCGCGTTCACCGCCCTGGACGAGGATGCCCGCAGCGGCAGCACCGTGGATTACAAGGATGTGCCGTTCGATATCCTGGTCGATTCGCCGGTTTATGCGGGCCGCTACACGAAGAACATCGACCTGACCCCACCCGGCAGCAAGGTGCCGGTCAAGCTGGGCGTGGTGGCCGATGCCGCCAAGTTCCTGGAAGCAAAACCCGAACAGGTGAAGCTGCATCAGGCGATGGTCGCGCAGGCGCTCAAGTTGTATGGCGCGCAACACTACGACCACTACCAGTTCCTGTTCTCGCTGTCCGAGCAGATGGGCGGAAATGGCCTGGAACACCAGCGTTCCAGCGAAAACGGCGTGGGCACCGACTACTTCACCGACTGGAAAGAGAAGAAGGGCTTCACCGACTTGCTGGCGCACGAATACACCCACTCATGGAACGGCAAGTACCGGCGCGGCAAGGACCTGTGGACGCCAAACTTCAACGTGCCGATGCAGGACAGCCTGCTATGGGTCTATGAAGGGCAAACCCAGTACTGGGGCAACGTGCTGGCCGCGCGCAGTGGCATGCGCCCGCTGCCGGCCTCGATCGACGCGCTGGCACTGGTGGCGGCCACCTATGCCGAAAACCGCCCGGGCCTGGGCTGGCGCAACGTGCAGGACACCACCAACGACCCGATCATCGCCACGCGTGCGCCGCGCGCGTATCGCAACTACCAGATGAGCGAGGACTATTACTCGGCCGGGCAGATGATCTGGCTGGAGGCCGATGCGCTGATTCGCGCCAAGACCGGCAACAAGAAGTCGCTGGATGATTTCGCCCGCGCCTTCTTCGGCGTCAATAACGGCGAATGGGAGGTGCAGAACACCTACACCTTCGAAGACGTGGTGGCGACCCTCAACGGCGTGTATGCCTATGACTGGGCGAGCTTCCTGCGCACCCGCCTGGACGGCAAGACCAGCCTGACCGGCGGCATCGAGGCCAGCGGTTGGAAGCTGGTGTTCAAGGACAAGCCCAGTGACTTCGCCAAGGGCAATACCCGCGGCGGTGCCGACTTCGTGTATTCACTTGGCCTGTCGATCAGCAAGGACGGCAGTATTGGCGATGTGCGTTGGGACAGTCCGGCGTTCAATGCCGGCATTGGCAGCGGGGCCACTGTCATCGCGGTCAATGGCCAGGCCTACGACGGCGATGTGCTGGAGGACGCGGTGAAGGCGGCCAAGGACGGCACGGCACCGATCGAATTGATGCTCAAGGAGTTCGACCGCTACCGCACGGTGAAGCTCGACTACCACGGCGGCCTGCGCTATCCGCACCTGGAGCGGATCAAGGACAAGCCGGATTACCTGACGCAGATTCTCACGGCGCGCAAGTAGTTGCATGCCTTGAAGCAAGGCATGCGTTGATGCGCGCACCGAAGCATTCAGCTTCGGTGCGCGCATTCAGCGACATCAAGGCGCGATGCCGGTTAAGGTCGCGCCTATGCGTCGTTTTCACATCTTCCTCACCATGACCACGATGAGCCTGCTGGCAGGCTGCGCCGGGCCTGATCGTCGTCCCGAGCCTGCACGCATCGCCGCGGTCGTGCCAGCAGCGCCGAGTCCGCACGCCATGACCATCGATCCGCGGCCGCGCGAACTCAGTGAGTTGCTGGTGCTCGCACCGGATGCCGATCCTGGCGTACTGGCGCTTGCGCTGGAAGCGCGCAGTTGCGCGGTCCGCAACGGGGATGCCGACGCCGATGCACGGCTTGCGGTGATCGACTATTCGCGGCCGTCGAGCGAACAGCGGCTATGGATATTCGACCTGGTCGAAGGCCGTTTGCTGCATCGCGAATATGTCGCGCATGGTTCCGGCAGTGGTGAAAATTTCGCCAAGCATTTTTCCAACAACGAAGGCAGTTACCAGACCAGCCTGGGGCTGTACCGCACCGCTGAGACCTATATCGGCAAGAACGGCTATTCGTTGCGCATGGATGGGTTGGATCCCGGTTTCAATGACAACGCCAGGCCCCGCGCGATCGTCATGCATGGTGCGTGGTACGCAAACCCCGACTTGATCCGCACCCAAGGCCGGCTTGGCCGCAGCCAAGGATGCCCGGCGCTGCGCGAGCAGGTCGCCAAGGTGGTGATCGACGAGCTCAAGCAACGCAACCTGGTGTTTGCCTATGCCGACGACGCGGCATGGCTGCGCGACGGGCGCAGCTTCGCCTGCGATGGTCGAAGCGCTGCGCAGATCCTGGCGATGGGGCGTGCACCGCGGTCCGATGGGCATCGGGTCGCCAGTCTTGGCGCATCATCCTAAGCAATTCCATAGCTTCGACCGTTACCCAAAGAAAGCCCCGCCGAAGCGGGGCTTTCTGATGCAGCGGTGGCTTTGATCGTCAAGCCGCCTGCACGATCCGCAGCGGATTCGCCCATTCCTGCAGCAATGCCGCCTCGCGCGCCTTGGCGGCTTCAAGATGTGCGTGCTTGATGTGGCCGTAGCCGCGGATGTGTTCGGGAATACTGGCGATGGCGGCGGCCAGGTCTGCGTTGCCACCATCAAGCTTGTCCAGCAGGCTCGATACGGTCTTCTCGTAGTCGCCGATCAGGCGACGCTCGCCGCGTCGTTCTGATGTGTAACCGAACATGTCCAGCGGCGTGCCGCGCAGCCCACGCAACTTCGCCAGTACGCCGAACGCGTGATAGACCCATGGGCCGAATTCGCGCTTGATCAATTCACCCTTGGCATTCTTCTTTGCGAGCAATGGCGGCGCGAGGTGGAAACGCAGCGTGTAGTTGCCTTCGAATTGCTGCTGCAGACGCCGCTTGAAATCGCCGCTGGTGTACAGGCGCGCGACTTCGTATTCGTCCTTGTAGGCCATCAGTTTGAAGAAATATCGAGCCACCGCTTCCGACAGGTCGGTACTGCCGGGTGCCTTCGCGCTTTCGGTCGCGCGCACCTTGGCAACGAAGTCCGAATAGCGCTTCGCGTAGCGCGCGTTCTGGTAGTCGGTGAGGAACACGACGCGGCGCGCGATCACCTCATCCAGCGAACGCGACAGGCGTGCGTCATCCAGCGGCAGGAAGGCGACATCACTGCCGGCGTTGGCCGGTACGTGACGCAATTCGTCTTCGCTGCGCAAGTCGGCGGCGAGCGACGACAGTCCGGACTCGTGCGCTTCATTGGCAGTCGCACCGAGCATCGGCAACACATGCGCGGTGGCCTCGGCCTTGGTCGGGGCATTGCGCACGATACCCGCGGCATCGATCACCGCCGGCATGTCGATGGCGGCCAAGCGGCCCCAGGCGAATGCGGTCCTGTTCATTTCCACTGCAGCGCCGTTAAGTTCGACCGCACGCATCAGTGCATCCAGCGACACCGGCACCAGGCCCTGCTGCCAGGCATGGCCAAGCATGAACAGGTTGGAGGCGATCGCATCGCCCATCAGCGCCATCGCGATCTGGGTGGCATCGACCTGTTGCGGCGCCCCGCCTTCCAGGGCGGTGCTGACCGCTTTGATGATGTCGGCGGCTGGAAACTGCATGTCCGGGCGAGTCGTGAATGTGCCCGGCATCGCCTCGTAGGCATTGAGCAGCACGGTCGTGCGGCCGGCGCGGATCTTGGACAGTGCCCAATAGTCGTTGACCACCACCATGTCGCAACCCAGCACCAGGTCGGCCTCGCCGGCGGCAATGCGAACGGCGTGGATGTCGGCCGGTGTTTTCGCAATACGGATATGCGTGGTGACCGCGCCGCCCTTCTGGGCCAGGCCGGTCTGGTCGAGCACGGAGGAACCTTTGTTTTCCAAGTGTCCAGCCATACCAATCAGCGCGCCGATGGTGACCACGCCGGTGCCACCGACGCCGGTGATCAGGATGTTCCACGGCTGGCAGAGGTCACTGGCGAACTGCGGCATCGGCAAGTCGGCCAGACGTTCCGCAGTGGATGCTCTGCTCTTGCCGGGAACGCTGCCCTTGCGCGGCTTGCCGCCGTGCACGGTGACGAAACTTGGGCAGAAGCCTTCGACGCAGGAAAAATCCTTGTTGCAGTTGGATTGATCGATGTCGCGCTTGCGACCGAACTCGGTGTCCTTCGGCAGCACGCTGACGCAGAAACTCTTTTGCCCGCAATCGCCACAACCTTCGCAGACCAGCGAATTCACCACGACGCGTTTCTGCGGATCGACGATCTTGCCGCGCTTGCGGCGACGGCGCTTCTCGGTGGCGCAGGTCTGGTCGAAGACCAGGATGCTGGTGCCGGTCACTTCGCGCAGTGTCTTCTGCACGTCATCGAGTTCGCGGCGGTCGTGGAAGCTTACGCCCGATGGAAAAATCGTCGGGTCGGTCCACTTTTCGATGTCGTCGCTGACGATCGCGATGACCTGCACGCCTTCGGCACGCATCTGGTGGGCAATCTGCGGCACGCTCAAGGTGCCGTCCACCGGCTGGCCGCCAGTCATCGCCACCGCATCGTTGTAGAGGATCTTGTAGGTGATGTTGACGCCTGCCGAAACGGCTTGGCGGATCGCCAGCGAACCGCTGTGGAAATAGGTGCCATCACCCAGGTTCTGGAAAATGTGGCGGGTGTCGGTGAAGGCCGCCTGCCCGGCCCAGGTCACGCCTTCGCCGCCCATGTGGGTGAAGGTGTCGGTGTCGCGGTCCATCCACGTCACCATGTAGTGGCAGCCGATCCCGGCCTGCGCACGTGAGCCTTCCGGCACTTTGGTGCTGGTGTTATGCGGGCAGCCACTGCAGTAATGCGGCACGCGCGGGAAGTTGGCGCGCGGCAATGCGAGCTCGCCTTCCTTGGATTCCATCCACGCCAGCACAGTGCGGATGTGTTCTGAATCATGAAAACGCTGGATGCGTTTCGCCATCACTGCGGCGATCCGTGCCGGCGTCAGCTCGCCAGTCGAAGGCAGGATCCATTCGCCGGATTCGTCGTACTTGCCGACGATGCTGGGACGCTCGCCGTCGAAGTTGTAGAACATTTCCTTCATCTGCGACTCGATGAAGCTGTGTTTTTCCTCGACCACTAAAATGTCCTGCAACCCGCGCGCGAATGCGTGGATGCCGACCGGCTCCAGTGGCCAGGTCATGCCGACCTTGTACACGCGGATGCCAAGGTCGAAGCAGGCGCGCTCATCAAGGCCCAAATATTCCAGAGCCTGCAACACGTCGAGGTAACTCTTGCCGGTGGTGACAATACCCAGTCGCGCGCTCGGCGCATCAATCACGATGCGGTCAATCTTGTTGGCCCGTGCGAAAGCCTGTGCCGCCTTCACCGCATAACGATGCAGGCGCATTTCCTGGTCCAGCGGCGGATCCGGCCAGCGGATGTTGAGGCCGCCTTCCGGAATTTCGAATTCGTCATCGCCCGGCAGCACGATCTGGATCGCTAACGGATCCACATCAACCGAGGCGGAGGATTCCACGGTTTCGGCAATCGTCTTGAAACCGACCCAGCGGCCAGTGAAGCGCGACATCGCGAAACCCAGCAACCCCATGTCCAGGATGTCCTGCACGCCGGCCGGGTTGAGCACCGGCATCATCGCGCTGACGAATTCCTGTTCACTGCCATGCGGCAGGGTCGAGCTTCGGCAGTTGTGATCGTCCGCTGCCAGCGCCAGCACGCCACCGAGCCTTGAGGTACCGGCTGCGTTGGCGTGCTTGAACACATCGCCGCAGCGGTCCACGCCCGGGCCCTTGCCGTACCACATGCCGAACACGCCCTCGACCTTCGCGCCTTCGAACAGATTGGTCTGCTGGGTGCCCCAGACCATGGTCGCGCCAAGGTCCTCGTTGAGGCCCGGCTGGAATTTCACCTGCGCTGCGTCCAGCTGTTTGCGTGCGCGCCACAGTTCCAGGTCGAAGCCGCCCAACGGCGAGCCGCGGTAGCCACTGACGAAACCGGCGGTGTTCAGCCCGGCGCGTTCGTCACGCAGCTTCTGCATCAGCGGCAAGCGCACCAGTGCCTGCACGCCGCTCAGGTAGATCCGGCCCTGGATGCGACGGTATTTGTCATCCAGCGTGTAGTCGCGATCAACCACGTCATGCGTCAGCGAGGTATTGGCCGAGGCCGGGGACGAGAGTTCGGCGGTGCTGGTCATGGCAGGTGTTCCGGACAGGCGAAAACGCCGCGGTTGCGGCGTTCGGGCAAAGACTCGGCATTTTAGCAGTGGGGCAGGATGGCCAGCAGTAGGCACGAGGCGATTAATATCAGTGCCATGAAGACACGTCCGAAGCGTATTGCCCTCACTGCCATCGTGCTGCTGCTTATCGGCGCTGGAACATGGTGGTGGTGGAACCGTTCCGCCTTGGAGCCGGCCCTCCTGCCGAGCGGTTCCGCCATGGCATCACCTAGTGAGGAGCCTAGGACGATGCATCACCCGCTGAGTGCGTCGCCTCCGGAAATATCTGCAGATAAAGGGCCTGATCGCTGCGGTATTGCGATTCGCGATGCGTTCAACGTTCGCGCACGCGCACTGGCACAGCGTGAAGACGCGAGTTCGCAGTTGGCTTATGCGTTGGCAGTGCCCGTTGACGAAACGGTCGATTTCGAGCGCATGGATCCGGTCGCTCTCCAACGCATGCTGGAGCAACGCACGGCCGATGGACAGCGCGCGTTGATGCGTGCTGTCGAGTTGGCGCCAGACAAGCCCGATATTCTGTTCATGGCCGCAACGCAATGTAGAGGTGGCGATGCGTGTCGTGGGGTGCAAAAAGCCTTGCTTGCGGCAGCGCCTGACAACATGGCGGCGTGGCTGCTTGAGATGAGCTGGGCGAAGATGCGCAACGATCCGGAGGCCAGCGAGCGCGCTTTTGAGCGAGCGGCGAAGGCGACACGCTATGACACGTATGCAGAGAGCGCCTTGAAAGCGTTGGTCGAAGCATATGGCGGCATGCCAATGCCGGTGGAGTGCTCAAGCGATGCAGCAAAAGCGGCACTGCGGCGAGCAACCGGGATGGATCATGACTTCCGCATGCTGGATCAAGCGCTGCTGATGGGCAACGCGTCTCGGGTCTTACCTGCATACAACGACATCCGCGTTCGTTGTATGCCGCAACCCGGCAAAACGATGGGAGCCGCAACCCGGGAGGGCTGTCGAAATATCCTGACCAGGATGGCCGATGGCGATACCTTGATTGAGCGCGCGATCGCGGTGAGCACCATGGTGCAACTTGCGGCGGATGACCCGGATGCGTCGGCTTGGCGTGAGCGGTATCGCGGGGATCGCTGGATGCTGGCGCAATTGGGGAACAGTGACATCCAGCGCATATTGCAACCCGAGGACTATTGGATAGATGAAGCCCGCTCGCTGCAGGCGGCGCTTGAAGTCTTGGGCCGCTGGCCACCGCCCGCCGATTGGCTGCCAGAGGACGAGCGCTCACGCAGCCTGATCCAGACCGGCCGTCCGCCACCGCCGAAGCAACGCTGAGCCATGCTGACCGGCCTGCCTGCCACATCGCGTACTGGCTGGAGTAGGCTGGCTGTTCGCAGCATGCGCCTCAGGGGGAGCGTACGTCGCATGGCATGGAATGACCTGCAGGTGATGGTGGTGGAAGACCACGGCTTCCAGCGCCGGATAGCGGTGCGCCTGCTCGCCGAGCTTGGCGTGAAGCAGGTGCTGGAATGTGCCGATGGCCTGCATGCGATGGAAATATTGCGCCTGCAACCGGTACCACCCGATGTGGTGCTGGTGGACTTGGACATGCCCGGCATGGATGGCATCGAATGCATCAGCCACATCGCGCATGAACATCTGGCGCGCTCGGTGGTGGTGGTCAGTGCGTTGGATCCAGCACTACTCAACACCGTGCAGACCATGGCGCGTGCGTATGGATTGCGCGTACTTGGCAGTGTCGAAAAACCGCTGACCCGCGACAAGCTCGAAGCCGTGCTCAATCGCTTCGATGAGCATGCAGGCGAAGATCCGGACGATGCGGTGGAAGACTTCACCGCGCAGGACCTGGCCGATGCGCTCGCCAATGGCGAGATCGTGGCATGGTTCCAGCCGCAAGTGGAATTCGCCAACGGCCAGGTGATCGGTGCCGAAGCGCTCGCGCGCTGGGAGCGCCCGGACGGCAGCGTGGTACGTCCGGACCTGTTCGTTCCGATCCTGGAGCGCGAAGGCATGGCCAACGCGTTGACCGACTGCATGCTGGAAGAGGCCTGCCGTTGGAAGCAGCACTGGGACCATGGCGGCACCCGGATCAAGATGTCGGTGAATGTGTCGGCAGTGGCCTTGGCGGATCCTTCTTCCGCCGATCGCTACCAGGCGATCGTGGAAAGCCATGACATCAAGCCTGAGGAAATGATCCTGGAAATCACCGAGAGCACGGTCATGACCGATGCGGCGCGCGGGCTTGGCCTATTGGCACGGCTGCGGCTGAAGGGCTTCGGTTTGTCGATCGACGATTTCGGCACCGGCTATTCCTCGCTGGCCCATCTCTCGCAGATCCCGTTTACCGAATTGAAGATCGACCAGGGCTTCGTGATTGGCGCACATGCGCAGCCGCGCAAGCGCGCGGTGGTGGAGGCCAGCTTGGACCTTGCGCATAAGCTCGGCCTGACGACTGTCGCCGAGGGTGTGGAAAGCATCGAGGACTGGCAGATGCTGGCCGAAATCGGTTGCGACATCGCCCAGGGCTACCTGATCGGACGGCCGGTCCCGGGCAGCGAGTTGCAGGCTGCGATCGGGCGCTGGCGCAGGCCGGTCCACTAGTCCGTGGCGATGCAATTCGATCCGTCGAAATTCGGCATCCGCCACCAGCTGTTGGGCTTGTTCGGCTTGTTGCTGGTGACCGGCGCCCTGGTGCTGGTGCTGGACGAGATCGGCCAGTACTACGCACGCCAGTCGCTGGTCGGGATGAGGGACGATGTGCTGTCCGGCATGCGCCGGGTCCGGCGCCTGTCCGATGTCTACAGCCATGACTTGGTCAATACCACCTTCCGCACGCGCAACCATCTGATTGGCTGGGGTGAAGGCCTGGCCGACCTGGACCAGGCGCAGACCACCACCGAAACCGAATGGACGGCCCTGCAGCAGACCGAGCTTGGCCTTGAAGACCGTGTGTTGCTTGACCAGGCCTTGCAGGCGCGTCCGCGCGCCGATGCGGCGATGGCGACCTTGCGCAAGGCGCTGGAGAGGAAGGACATCCGCGCACTCGGCAAGTTTGCCGATACCGAGTTGTACTTGGCGGTTGATCCGCTGAGCGAGCGCCTGCAGTTGATCGCGGATCATTCCCAGCAACGTGCAGACGAACTGGTGCAGGCCGAGATCGGCCGTGGTCAGCTGGTCGGCTGGCTGCGCATCGGGTTGTCGTTGCTGTGCTTTGCCTTGGTGGTGGTGTTCGGGCGACGGATCCTGCGCAATGGCTACCGCGGGGTGGAGAGCCTGACCGAGCTGTCGCGCAATATGGTCGCGCATGACTTCGAGGCCGAACTGGATTACCGGCCGACCGGCGAGCTCGGTGAGGTGATGGACAGCTTCTTGCGGATGCGCGGGCATGTGCAGCGGATCGAAACCCAGCTGACCGATCAGTTGATCAGTAATGATCGCGTGCGCATTGCCTTGGAACGGCGCGAGAATTTCCAGCGCCTGTTGCTGGAAGCGGCGCAGACCGCGATTTTCGCGGTGGACGAGGACGGCATGTTCTCGCAGGTCAATCCCTTCGCCGAGAAGATGCTGGGCTGGCCGGCGGGTTCCCTTCTCGGCCACGAGCGGATGGACGTGATCCTGGATTCGGAAGCCCTGCAGTCATTGTCGCGCCATTTGAGCGATGCCTACGGCCAGCCAATCGCCGCCGACTGGACCGCATTGCGGGCGCTGGCCCAGCACCGTGAACCGCCACGCGAGTTCGTATTGCGTCACCAGCGGGGACGCACCTTGCCGGTGTTGCTGGCGTTGTCGCCGATGCGTGACGACACCGGGGCCGTGGTGGGCCTGCTGGTGGTGGCCACCGACCTGACCGAGCCCAAGCGGCTGGAGCGTGCATTGCGTGACAGCGAGGTGCGTGCGCGCGACGCCAGCAAGGCCAAGAGCGCGTTCCTGGCGGCAATGAGTCATGAAATCCGCACTCCGATGATCGGTGTGACCGGCATGATCGAAGTGCTCAGCCTGACTCCGCTGGATGCCGAGCAGCGGCGTTCGCTGGACGTAATCCAGGCTTCGGCGGAAGCCCTGCTGCGGATCATTGGCGACATCCTGGATTTCTCGAAGATCGAGGCGGGTCGGCTGGAAATCGAAGCGGTGGCAATTTCCCTGCCCGAGTTGCTGCGCAGCGTGGCCGCGAACCATGCGGGTTCGGCTTCGAGCAAGGGCCTGTTGCTGGAATGCCAGATCGACCCGAAGGTGGGGCCGGCGCACATCGCGGATCCTGTGCGGCTGCGGCAGATCGTCGGCAATTTCCTGTCGAATGCGATCAAGTTCACCGACCATGGACGGGTCCTGGCCGTGCTCGAAGTTGCCGGCAGCGACCCGAATGAGGGCACGCATGGCAGCGACGAGTTGGTGTTCCGGGTCACCGATACCGGAATCGGGGTCAGCGAAAAGGCGCAGGCCCGCCTGTTCCAGCCGTTCTCGCAGGCCGAGGCCAACACCACGCGTCGTTTTGGCGGCACCGGCCTGGGCCTGGCGATCAGCCGGCGCCTGGCCGAGCTGATGGATGGCACGGTGGAAATGGAGTCGGCGCCCGGCACCGGCACGACCATGCGCCTGCGCATGAAGCTGCCGCGCGCGCCGGCTCCCGTAGCGAGTGCATCGGGATCGGCAACCATGACACCGGGCTTCAGCCCGCGACGGTTGCCGACGCTAGCTGCTGCGGAAGATGAGCGCAGCCTGGTCTTGCTGGTGGACGATCATCCGACCAACCGCCAGGTAATCCAGCGCCAGCTGGCCTTGGCCGGTTATGTTTCCGAAACGGCCGAAGACGGCATGGATGGCCTCGAGCGCTGGCGCAGCGGGCGCTATGCCCTGTTGCTGAGTGACGTGCACATGCCGCGCATGGATGGGTACCAGCTGGCGCGCACGATTCGCGAAGAAGAGGCGCGCAGCGGCAAGCCGCGCACGCCCATCGTCGCGCTCACCGCGGCTGCCATGAAAGGCGAAGCGGAACGCTGCCTGGATGCCGGGATGGACGATTACATGGCCAAGCCGGTCAGCATCCCGACCATGGGCGCCTGCCTGCAGCGCTGGTTGCCACATACCGCGTCGGCGCAGCCGATGAGCGCGGAGCTTGGGGTGACGATCCAGACCGCGAACAACCAGCAGGTGGCCCTGGCGGAAGCCGGCCTGCCGCAGCTGGCGCAACCGCCGACCCTGGACATCGCAGTGCTCACGGAGTTGACCGGGGAAGTTCCGGCCGAGGCGCGCAGCTTGCTGCACGAATTCCTGGACAGCATGCGCGACGACTTGGCACAGCTGGAAACAATGCGTCGCGATGGTGACCTGCATGGGCTGACCCGGCAGGCGCACAAGGTCAAGGGCGCGGCCAAGATTGTTGGTGCGATGGAATTGGCCGACGCAGCAACGATGCTGGAAGCCGCCGGTCGTAGCGGCAATTGGGCCGGCATCCTGCCCTTGGCGGTGGACGTGACCACCGCCGCTGAACGCCTGCGGCTGGACGTGGCGGAGCGCTACCCGGCCTGAGCCGACGGCCAGCCCGCTTGCGTGTACGCTTGGGTCATCAGGTCGAGGAAGCGCAGCGATGAAGACATGGCTGGTGGCGTGTTCCAAGGGCGGCGTGGGCAAGACCACGATCGCCACTCATCTGGCCGCGGAGGCTGCGGTGGCTGGGCAAAACGTAGTCCTGGTCGATGCCGACCCGCAGGCATCGGCGACCCGTTGGTGCCAGCGCCGGGCGGGCATGGCCAGCGCCGTGTTGCCGGTCGATGGCAGCCGCAAATCTTGGCAAAAACATGTCCCGGATGGCACCCAGCGAGTGATCGTGGATGCGCCAGCCGGCGCGATGGGCAGCGCGCTCGAGGGCTTCCTCGACATCGCCGACGCGGTAGTCGTACCGATTCAACCGTCCGCGCTGGACCTCGAAGCCAGCATCGGTTTCCTCGAATCGTTGGGCAAGCACCCACGGGTGCGCAAGGGAAAGCTGCGGGTGGGTCTGGTCGGCAATCGCCTGAAGCCCAATACCAATGCTACCCAACAGGCGTTGGACGTGCTGCGCAGCTGGCCGTTCCCGCTGGTCGCGCAATTGCGCGACAGCCAGGCCTACGTGGTGTTGACCGGGCTGGGCAAGAGCTTGTTCGATTACCACTCGGCACAGATTCGCGAGCACCAGGCCGATTGGCAGCCGCTGCTGCACTGGCTACGCAAGGATTAGTTGTTGCAGCGTAAGCTGCAGGAAACGCCACGAGGAGATGCAATGAGGGATTTGATCCTGCTGCGCCACGCCCATGCCGAACCCGCCAGCGCGGGCCAGGATGATCGCCAGCGCGGCTTGTCCGCCACCGGACTCGCGGAGGCACATGCGGCTGGTGAATGGTTGCGGGCGCATGGGTTGATGCCGGATCGCATCCTGTATTCCAGCGCGGCCCGTACCCGGCAGACACTGGATGCGGCGGGCGACCTGGGCGGCGTTCAGGGGCGCGAGGAGGCCTCGATCTATGAGGCCAGCCCCGGCATCCTGGCGGCCCTGGCCGATGCCAACCGCGACGCCGAACGCCTGCTGCTGATTGGCCATAACCCCGGGCTGGAACAGCTGGCCGCACTCTTGCACAGCGGCCAGACTGGCGATTACCGCGGGATGCCGCCTGGCGGCATCGCGGTGCTCAGCCTGCCGGAGGATGCTTCCATCGAACCCGGGATTGGCACCCTGACCCAGTTCTGGTGGCCGTGAACCGATGATGGGTGCGCGCGGCCGCCCTTGGCTGGCGCTGGCCGCGCTGCTATTGCTGGGTAGCAGCCTGGGCGGCTGCGCGACCATGTCCACGCCGCAGCGTGAGGATGCGGAAAGGATTGCCAACAGCGCGCGTTCGACTCAAGTCGACTGCACGGCCGCCGATGCCTGTGCGTTGGCCTCGCCGTTGCATGATTTGGCCGATCGCGCACTGGCCGAATCCACATCCAAGTCCCCGCGGCACTACGTCGTGCTGCTGGACAAGGGCCCGGACGCCCTGTTGGCACGGGTCCACTTGATCCGTAGCGCGCGCCGCAGCATCGATTTGCAGACCTACATCTTTGATGAAGACGATTCCGCGCAACTGGTGCTGGACGAACTGCAGGCGGCAGCGTTTCGCGGGGTCAAGGTGCGTCTGCTGCTGGATCAGCTGTCGGCTCTGGAGAAAGTGTCGACCCTCGCCGCCCTGTCTGGCCTGCACGCCAATTTCGAGCTGCGGTTGTACAACCCGGTGCTGGATCGGGCGCGGCTGTCCACGCCGATGTATGTGGTGGCTTCAGCCTGCTGCTGGCGCACGCTCAACCGGCGCATGCACAGCAAGCTGTTGCTGGTGGACGATGCGATCGGGATTACTGGTGGGCGCAACTATCAGGACGATTATTTCGATTGGGATGCGTCCTATAACTTTCGTGATCGCGACCTGCTGATCGTGGGTCCGGTGGCGGGCGACATGGCCAAAAATTTTGCGGCGTTCTGGAATTCGCCGCGCAGTGTGCAGGCCGAGCGTCTGGGCGATGTGGCTCACTATCTGCGCACCCATGGCGTGCCGCCGCCGCCGCATCAGCCGTACACCAAGCCTGGGCGCGTGCGCGCGCTGCTCGCGGATGTCGAGGACACTGCGGTGATCCGCGATCGCTTCGTTACGCCTGCACTGGCTGTGAGCGGTGTGCAATTCATCGCCGACTTGCCGGCCAAGCATCGCGACAGCGCAACCGACGAGTACCAAGCGCCGGCTTCCAATGTCCTCCAGCAATTGATCGCTTCCGCGCAGGACGAAGTACTGCTGCAGACGCCGTACCTGGTGCTGTCAAAGCCTGCGCAACGGGTGTTCCGCGCATTGCACCGGCAGCCGGATCCGCCGCGGGTGTTGATCTCGACCAATAGCCTGGCCTCGACCGACGCCTTCATCGCCTACGCGATTTCCTATAAATACAAGCGCCGCTACCTGCGTGACTTCGGATTCGAAATCCACGAATTCAAGCCATTTCCGGAGGATGCCCCGTTCGAGCTGGGCCCCACCGGCGCCGACCTTGGCGAAGTGGATGCTTCCGCGCCTGCGCCGGAACGTCGGCCGACACGCCTCGAGCGCCGATTGGCGGAACGTGGGCTGCACAGCGATCCGGGTGGGGAATCCAGCATGTTGGGCAGCTTGTTAGGCTCCTCGGGCTCGCTACCAGTGCGGCTCAAGCGTGCCGGCATCCGAATGGGCCTGCATGCCAAGTCGATGGTCGTGGACGGGCGCGTTGGTGTGGTCGGCACCCACAACTTCGATCCGCGCAGCGACAACTACAACACCGAAAGCGCGGTGGTCATTGCCGATCCGGCGTTCGCGCAGCTGCTGGCTGCCAGCATCCGCCGCGACATGGAACCCGGCAACGCCTGGGTGATTGGACGGCGCGATCCCTCGCCGGTCCTACCGGGCATCGAGTTCACCCTGGCGCGGATTTCCGAGCGCATGCCGATTTTCGACCTGTGGCCGGTGAAATACGCCACCAGCTACGAGTTCGTGCCCGGCCCTGGCTGCACGCCGCCGCCATCGCCGTTCGCCGCCGATTTCCGCCATTGCCACAAGCCGGTCGGCGACTTCCCGGAAGTGGACCTGGGCCTGAAGTGGCTGGGGGTGCGGGTGTTCACCGCGTTTGGCTCGGGATTGGCGCCGATCCTGTAGTGAGTGCTGGCCGCAGCTAGCCGTGTTTGCCGTCGGATTGACGCGAAGCGGCGCGCGGCCTAGGCTTCGCGTCTCACTGCACGCGCCGGGATGGCACATGTCGATTACTCTGAATTTCCACCTTAACGATCAGGATCTTGCCCATTTCGAGAAGGCGATAGAACGCTCGAAGAAGGCGGCGGAAGGCAAGAGCAACGAGGAAATCGTTGCCAGCGCGGTGGAGATGCTCGCCGACGCGCAGAAAGTGCACATCCCGGACTTCATCAAGGATCGCCTGCTGCGCCTGGACGACATGATCGCGATGGTCCGCGACGAGGCTTGGGCCTTGCCGGATGCCGACAAGGAGCGGGTGCTGTCGGCGCTGATGTATTTCTGCGATCCGGATGACGTGATCCCGGACAACGTCGAGGTGCTGGGGTTCCTCGACGACGCGGTGATGATCGAACTGTCGGTTCGCGAGCTGAAGCACGAACTCGACGCCTACGACGATTTCTGCGATTACCGTGCTAACGAGGCCAACCGCCGTGGCGTGGAGCCGTCGACCCTGGGCCGCACCGACTGGCTGGATGGCCGCCGCGAGGAGCTGATCGACCGCATGCACCAGCGCCGCGAGCGCGATTTCGGCACCGGCTACGGCAGCAGCAGCGGCTATGCCTCTACGGAACGCAGCTCTTATGTGCGCGGCTGGCGCCCAGGTGTGTTCAAGTTCGGTTGAGCCGGGTTTGAGCAAGCCCGCATTCGCCTGGCCCGAAGGCGCCAGTGTAGAAGCGCTGAACGCGCGTTCGGCGGGCACCCTGATGCAGACGCTTGGCATCGAGTTCATCGAACTCGGGGCCGGCTATCTGCGCGCCACCATGCCTGTGGATGCCCGCACCCACCAAATCTATGGCTTGCTGCACGGCGGTGCATCGATGGCGTTGGCGGAAACCCTGGGCAGCAGTGCCGGCGTCTTGATGGCCGGCGATAATGCCGTGGTCGGGCTGGAAATCAATGCCAACCATTTGCGTGCGGTGCGCTCCGGCCTGGTCACCGGCACGGCGCGGCCCGTGCATATAGGCCGCAGCACCCAAGTATGGGAAATCCTCATCGAAGACGAGGCGGCCAAGCCGGTCTGCATCAGCCGGATCACCCTGGCGGTGTTGCCGCAGCCACCCGGTTGACCGGGTTTTGGGTTGCGGCACTAGCCGCATCGACTAAGGTGCGGCCATGAATGCGACGCCCCCCGCGGCCGAACCCATCCTTCGCGCCTGCCGCTACCTGTATCGGCTGCCACTGCTTGCCTGGCATGTGTTGGTGCATCTGCCGGTCCTGCTGCTGCTGCTGGCAGTGGGCGAAGTCGGCGGCCGCCAGGTCGGGCATGCGGCGCTGCGCTGGTGGGCGCGCTGGTTCCTGCGGATCTTCGGCATGTGCCTGCGCCGCGAAGGCGTGCCATTGGCCGGCGGCACGATGTTCGTGGCCAATCATGTCAGCTGGGTCGACATCGTCGCCCTGCATTCGCAGCACATGATGGGCTTCATCGCAAAGCACGAAATCCGCAGCTGGCCAGTGATCGGCTGGTTGACTACGCATACGGATACCATCTATCTGCGGCGCGGCAATGCCGATTCGCTGGGTGGCGTGATGGAGGAAATGGCGATGCGTCTGCGTGCCCGGCGCGCGGTGGCTGCGTTCCCTGAAGGCGGCACCCGTGACGGCAGCGTATTAGGCCCGTTCCACGCGCGGATATTCAGTGCGGCGGTTGCCGCCGATGCGCCGGTGCAGCCGGTGGCGCTGTGTTATGGCGCGGGCTGCGAGGCACAGTCGATCGTGGCGTATGCCCCGCGCGAAAGCTTCATGGCCAACCTGATGCGCCTGCTTGGTGAGCCTTCGCGACCAGTTCGGGTGTGTTTCATGGAACCGATCCTGCATGCCGAACATGAGGGCCGGCGCGGCATCGCGCAATTGGCGCGCAGCCGGATCAAGCACGCGATGCAGTCCGCATGAGCCCCACCATTCCGACCTGCACCACGACCACCAGCGCCTATCGCGCGCCGCGCTGGCTGCGCAATCCGCATGTCCAGACCCTTCTGGGCAGCAGTCCGATACGCGTGCTGCGCGGGGCGCGCGAATTGCGCAAGCTCGGTGCAGTGCACGCAGAGCACTTGGTCGATGCCGGTGGCGATATCCGCCTGCATGGCGTGCACAGCACGCTGCCGGGACGTCCGCCGCGCGGCCTGGCCCTGCTGCTGCATGGTTGGGAGGGCAGCGCGGAATCGGGCTACATGCGCCTGACCTGCGCTCGCCTGCTTGAACGCGGCTTCGATGTGTTCCGCCTGAACTTCCGTGATCACGGTGACACCCACCACCTCAACGAGGACCTGTTTCATTCCAACCGGCTGGAGGAAGTGCTGCAGGCGGCACTGACGATCTCACGGAGATGGTCATCGCAGCCATCGCTGCCGATGGTGCTCGCCGGCTATTCGCTCGGTGGCAATTTCGCCTTGCGGGTGGCATTGCATGCGCCGCGCGTGGGCCTGTGCCTGGCACGGGTGGCGGCGGTCTGTCCGGCCCTCGATCCGGAACACACCACCACCGCGATGGAGCAGGGCCTGCCTGCGTACGAGCGCTATTTCATGCGCAAATGGACGCGCTCGTTGCGACGCAAGCAGGCGTTGTTCCCGGAGCAGCATGCGATCGCCGAGGAGCAACTGCGCAGCCATCGCCTGCGCGAACTGACCGCGTGGCTGGTGGCGCGGCACACCGATTTTGCTGACGTCGATGCTTACTTCGACGGCTACCGCATCAGCAAGGACCGCATGAGTTGGTTGCAGGTGCCAGCCGACATCCTGACCTCTGCAGATGACCCGGTGATCCCGATCGATGACTTCCACGACTGGCAGCTTCCGGCCGATGCCACGGTGGAAATCGCCGCGCACGGCGGTCATTGCGCCTTCCTGCACGATGCCAGCCTGCGCGGTTACGCCGAGGATTGGGTGGCGCAGCGTTTGTCCACGGCGCTTGAACCGGCTTCGGTGCAGACTTCGATTCAAAATCTCGGCAACGCACCTGGAGAACCAGGATGAGGAGAGCTGGCATGAAAATCCACAGCGACAGTTTCGAACACCACCAGCCGATTTCGGCCGAATTCGCGATGGGCACGCCCGATGGATTCGGCGGCAATCGCAACCCGCAGCTGGCATGGGAGGACGTTCCCGCGGGCACCAAATCGTTCGCGCTGCTGTGTATCGACACAGATGCGCCGACCAATGGCGCGCTGGTCGCCGACAGCGGCACGCCAATCCCGGTCGCACATCCGCGTAGCGAGTTCGTGCATTGGGTAGTCGCCGATATTCCTGCGGATACCCGCCAGATTCCAGCTGGCAGCTGCAGCGATGGCGTGACCAAAGGTGGCAAGGGCGCGGGCCCCGATGCAGGTGGCCGACGCGGCCTGAACGACTACACCGGCTGGTTCGCCGGCGATGCCGCGATGGGCGGCCAGTATTTCGGCTACGACGGCCCGTACCCACCTGCGCACGACCTGCGCGTGCACCGCTACTTCTTCCGCCTTTTCGCGCTGGATGTCGAAACGCTGGCATTGCCGCAGGCCTTCACCGCCGGCGACGTGCGCAAGGCCATGCACGGCCATGTGCTGACGGAATCGGCGATCTACGGCACCTACGCGCTGAATCCGGACGCCGGTTGAAACTCAGGCGGCGGCAGGCAGCCAAAGCAACAAGGCGATGCCGACGATCGCCCGGTACACCGCGAACATAGTGAAGCGGTGGCTCTGGATGTAATGCAGCAGCCATTTCACTGCGACGAAGGCGGTGATTGCCGAAGCGAGGAAAGCCACCGCCAGCGCGCTCCAGTCCTCGTTGCCGATGCCGCCATGGCGCACCAGCGACAGCAGCTCGTAGCCGGTGGCCGCAAACATGGTCGGGATGCCGACCAGGAAGGCGAACTCGGTGGCGGCGGCGCGGCTGGTGGTGCCGGCAAGCAGGGCCACGAAGATCGTGGCCGCACTGCGCGACGTGCCCGGGAATACCCCGGCCACGACCTGGGCGACGCCCACCAGAATCGCGGTGGTCCAGGAGATTGCGGTGCGCTCGCCTTCGCGCGCTGCGCGCTTGGCGGCGAAATGTTCAGCCACGACCATCCAGACCGCGCCAATCACCAGCGCCCAAGCAATCGGCCGCACATTGTCAGGCAGTTCCCAGCCCATCGCCTTGACCAGCAGGCCGAGCACGGCGGTGACCATGAATGATGCGGCCAGCTTGAGCGCGTAATCGCGGTTGTCGGGCTTGGCCAAGCCGACCAGCAGGCCCCACAAGCGCTGCCGGTAGATCGCGACCACGGCAAGGATCGCGCCGGCCTGGATGGCGATGTTGAACAGATCGCTGCGATGGCCCAGCCAGCGCTCGGCGATCAGCAGGTGGCCGGTACTGGAGACAGGCAGGAATTCGGTAATGCCTTCGATGATGCCGAGCAGCAGCGCGGCGAGCAGGTCATTCATGCGATGGGTGTCTGGTTAGCAGTGGCGACGGCGAAGGATAGCGCAGGCCGTGATGCACCATAAAAGTGCATGTTGCGTAGCAGCAAGCACTTAATTGGTGATTATCGAAATTCGTAGTTCAATAATACATCTAATAAACAATGACATATCACTTGGCACGGCTATTGCATAGAACAATGATATCCGTCATTCATCAGACCCCGGAGTTCCCATGTCGCTCGAAAACATCGAAAAACTGATCAAGGACCACAAGGTCGAATTCATCGACCTGCGCTTCGCCGACATGCGTGGCGTGCAGCATCACGTGAGCTTCCCCAAGTCGATCATCGAAGCCTCGTTGTTCGAGGATGGCAAGATGTTCGATGGCAGCTCGATCGGTGGCTGGCGCGGCATCCACCAGTCGGACATGGTGCTGTTGCCCGATCCGTCCACCGCGCTGCTGGATCCGTTCACCGCCGACCCAACCCTGATCCTGATCTGCGACGTGCTCGACCCGACCACAATGCAGCCGTATGAGCGTGACCCGCGCGGGATTGCAAAGCGCGCCGAGGCCTATCTGAAGGCCAGCGGCATTGCCGAGCAGGCGTTCTTCGGCCCGGAACCGGAATTCTTCATCTTCGATTCGGTGCGCTATGCCAACGAGATGGGCCATACCTTCTTCCATGTCGATTCCGAGGAAGCGGCGTGGAACTCCGGCAAGGAATACGAAGGCGGCAATACTGGCTATCGCCCGGGCGTGAAGGGCGGCTATTTCCCGGTCGCGCCGCTGGATTCGCTGCACGACATCCGCGCAGAGATGTGCAAGACGCTGGAAGCAGTCGGCATCGAAGTTGAAGTGCACCATCACGAAGTGGCCAACGCCGGCCAGTGCGAGATCGGCACCAAGTTCAACACGCTGACCCGCAAGGGCGACGAACTGTTGACGATGAAATACATCATCAAGAACGTTGCCCATCGCAATGGCAAGACAGCGACCTTCATGCCCAAGCCGCTGGTGGGCGATAACGGCAGTGGCATGCACGTGCATCAGTCGCTGGCCAAGGGCGGGGTCAACCTGTTCTCCGGCGATGGCTACGGCGGCCTGTCGCAGATGGCGCTGTGGTACATCGGCGGTGTGTTCAAGCATGCGCGCGCGATCAATGCCTTCGCCAACTCCACCACCAACAGCTACAAGCGCCTTGTGCCTGGTTTCGAGGCGCCGGTGATGCTGGCGTATTCGGCTTCGAATCGTTCTGCCAGCTGCCGCATTCCGTACGTGGCCAATCCGAAGGCACGCCGCATCGAGTTCCGCTTCCCGGATCCGATGAACTCCGGCTACCTGATCTTCACCGCGCTGATGATGGCCGGCCTGGATGGCATCAAGAACCAGATCGATCCGGGTGGCCCCAGCGACAAGGACCTGTACGACCTGCCGCCGGAAGAAGAAAAGGGCATTCCAACCGTTTGCCATTCGCTCGACCAGGCACTGGACGCACTCGACCAGGATCGCGAGTTCCTCAAGGCCGGCGGCGTGATGAGCGACGATTTCATCGACGCCTACATCAAGCTCAAGATGAAGGAAGTCAGCGCATTCCGCGCCGCGACCCATCCGCTCGAATACCAGATGTATTACGCGATCTGATGCCGCGCGCAATGCAAATTGCACGGGCTTCGGGTCGGCGGGTGTCCGGCCCGACGCAGTGCGTCGGGCGTTCGGTCGGGATGCGCGGCAGTGCCGCGCAAGTATCCCGCCCTCACCCGCTGGAATACCAGATGTACTACGCAATTTAGAGCGGCGCGATCTAGCGCGGCGCTCGCGGTGCATGCACCGCTTCTGCACTAGATGATTCAAGACACGATCTGATGGGGCGAATGCATCAGGACGAAGCGAGCTGATCCTTGCTTTGCTCCCTCCCCGGCGAGGATCGGACCGGACCGGGAGCGCGTACCGACGGGGACGCGCCTCCCGGCCCTTTTGACGGAGAGGGTGCGATTCAGGATATGCGCGGCGGCGCCGCGCGAAGTGAAGTGGCACCAACTGACGACAAGGAGCGCACAACGCGATCGACGCTCGCAGCAAGCAGGCTGAAAATCAGCTCTGCGATGCAGAAATAAAGCGGAACCAATGACCGGGGAGGGCTGCCGCATTTGAGGAGCCTGTGTCATGTCGTCCAAATCCTTCGTTACACACAACCTGTGCACGGACGCGACCACGCGCAAGCTTTCTCGCCCGCGCCGCGTACGTACCCGCATCACCCCCGCAATGGTCGGGATGCTTGTTCTTGTAGGAACTTCTACCGGCGCGCATGCCGGCACCAACGGCGACGTGTTCGGTGGCATATGGGCGGTAGCACCTGCGGCATTCGCACAGGACGTGGCCGTGCCGTTCGCCAACAAGGGCGACATCGCCTGGTTGCTGATGTGCTCGGCGCTGGTGATCTTCATGACCTTGCCGGGGCTTGCGCTGTTCTACGGCGGGCTGGTGCGCAGCAAGAACGTGCTGTCGATCCTGATGCAATGTTTGCTGGTGTTTTCTCTGGTGGCGGTGCTGTGGGCGCTGTACGGCTATTCGCTCGCGTTCACGCCTGGCAACGCCTTCATCGGCGGTTGGGACCGGCTGTTCGCCAACGGGCTGACGCCCGCCGCGATGAGCGCGACCTTCAGCAAAGGCGTGGTGATTCCCGAGCTGGTGTTCTTCGTGTTCCAGGGCGCGTTCGCCTGCGTCACCTGCGCGCTGATCGTCGGTGCGTTCGCCGAACGCGTCAAGTTCGCTGGGGTGCTGGTATTCACCGTGATCTGGTTCACCTTCGCCTACCTGCCGATGGCGCATATGGTCTGGTTCTTCCCGGGCCCGGATGCGTTCACCAGCAATGAGGTGGTGCCGGCCGTGCTGGCGCAATCGGGATTCCTGTTCGCCAAGGGCGCACTCGATTTCGCCGGTGGCACCGTGGTCCACATCAATGCCGCGGTCGCCGGACTGGTGGGCGCGTACGTGATCGGCAAGCGCGTCGGCTACGGACGCGAGGCGATCAAGCCGCACAACCTGACCCAGACCATGGTCGGTGCATCGATCCTGTGGTTCGGCTGGTTCGGCTTCAATGCGGGCTCGGCGCTGGAAGCAAATGGCGTGGCTGTACTCGCCTTCGTCAACACCTTCCTCGCTACTGCCGCGGCGGTGCTGGGCTGGACCACCGCAGAGTGGTTGGGCAAGGGCAAACCGTCGATGTTGGGCGCAGCATCCGGTGCGGTGGCAGGTTTGGTGGTGATCACGCCTGCGGCAGGATTCGTCGGCCTGTGTGCTGCGCTGGTGATGGGTGCACTGGCCGGCGTGGTCTGCCTGTGGGGCGTGAGTGGGTTGAAGCGATTGCTTGGTGCAGACGACGCGCTCGACGTGTTTGGCTTGCACGGCATCGGCGGGATTTTGGGTGCGCTGCTCACCGGCGTGTTCGCATCACCCGCACTCGGCGGTGCCGGCCTGTGGGACTACGTCACCGAAACCACGTTGCCGGATTACTCGATTGCCTCGCAGGTCTGGATCCAGGCGCAGGGCGTGCTGGTGACCATTGCGCTATCGGGTAGCGTCTCGTTGCTGGCGTTCCTGCTGATCAAGCACACCATCGGGCTGCGAGTCGGCGAAGAGGCAGAACGCGAAGGTTTGGACATCAGCTCGCATGGCGAGACTGCTTACGAGTCCTGAACGAGTCAGGGGAAGGCGACGGCAAGGATGCCGTCGCTGTTTTTGAAACACACGATCCGGGAGGACAACCGCACGTGCGCAGGCCGATTGTTCGTTTGGCGAAGCGTTGCAAAAGCAGTATGTGCATTTGTCGGCTCTCGACCCATAACTGCCGGTCGCGAACGACCGTTTCGCGGCTGTTCGATTGAACGGCAGGAAAGGGGCGGCCAGGTTGGGTCGATGCAGGGCAGGAATGAGTACTGAAAGGCTACACTTGACCATCTGCAAGCTCTCCGGGGATGTGGTGCGTGGGGGATTTCTTAGAGCGTCTCAAGCAGCGCAAGCTGGTGCAGTGGGCTGTGGCCTACGCGGCAGGAGCGTGGGTGTTATTGCAGGGATTGAGTCTGCTTGCCGAAACATACGGTTGGCCGCCGCTGGTCATGCAAATTGCGGTCGCGATCGCGTTAATCGGTTTCTTGGTTACGCTGATCCTGGCGTGGTACCACGGCGAGCGTGGCGAGCAGCGATTGACGCGCAATGAGTTGCTGTTGCTGACCGTGTTGATGATTCTGGGTGGCAGCTTGCTCTGGCATATGGCACATGCACCGCAACCAGTACAGACCCCGGCCGTTCCGATGCCGGCGGCATTGGCTCCGATCCCGACCGTCGAGAAGGATCCGTCAATTGCAGTGCTGCCGCTGGTCAACATGAGCGATGACAAGACCAACGAATATTTTTCCGACGGCATCTCCGAAGAACTGCTGAATCTGCTGGCTAAGGTGCCGAAGTTGCGAGTCATCGCCCGCACTTCCAGCTTTGCCTTCAAAGGCAAGGAAGTCGACATCCAGGACATCGCCCGCAAGCTCAACGTCGCCGCCATTCTCGAGGGCAGCGTGCGCAAGTCCGGCAACACCGTGCGCATCACCGTGCAGTTGATTCGCGCCTCCGACAACTCGCATCTGTGGTCGGAAAATTACGACCGCACGCTCGATGACATCTTCAAGGTACAGGACGAAATCGCCGCCACCGTTGTGGCTAAGCTCAAGATCAGCCTGTTGGGCGCGGCCCCGACCGTGCGGCCGGTCGATGCCAGAGCCTATCCGCTGATCCTGCAGGCCAAATTCTTCAGCGATCAACAATCGACCGCCAGCCGTGCACAGGCGGTCACGCTGTACCAGCAGGCACTGGCGATTGCGCCCGGCGAGCCGCGCGCCTGGACCGGGCTGGTGAAGGTGTACATCAATCAGGGCGGTTATGGTGATCGCCCTGCAGCCGAAGCTTATGGGCTGGCGCGGCAAGCGGCCCAGCAGGCGCTGGCCAGCGATCCGGACAATGCGGTGGCACACTCTTTTCTGGGCCGGATTGCCTCCGACGTTGATGGCGACCTCGTCGTGGCCGCGCAGCAGATTCAACAAGCGCTGGCGCTGGATCCTTCCGACCCGCAAGTGCTCAATAACGCCGGGGTCTTCTTGGCTGGCCTCGGCCGACTGGACCAATCCACTGCGCTTGATCAGTACCTGGTCGCGCACGATCCGGCCAACCCGCTCGGGTACAACAATCTGGGTAGTACCTACTACTTAGCCGGTCGCTGGGATCAGGCCATCGCCTCCCTACGCATGGCACTGGCCTTAAGTCCGGGCTTCAGCAGCGCGCATGAGACCCTCGGGCTGGCTTTGCTGTTCAAGGGCGACACCGCCGGTGCCTTGCTAGAAATGCAAGCCGAGGCGGATGAGTCGATTCGCCTTGAGGGCTTGGTGCCGGTGTTGCACGCGCTGGGGCGGAAACCGGAGTCCGATGCCGCGCTGGCCACGCTGATCGCCAAATACGGCAAGGACCAGGCTTTCTTTATCGCCACAGCATTGGCTTACCGCGGCGAGGCGGATCGGGCCTTTGAATGGCTGGATAAAGCCAGCGCCAATCACGACCCCTACCTGTCCACGATCACCATCGAACCGATGCTGGCCAAGTTGCACAGCGATCCACGCTGGCTGCCGCTGCTGCGCAAACTCGGCAAAGCGCCGGAGCAACTGGCCAAGATCGAGTTCAAGCTGACGTTGCCGCAGTAGGCTTGGTCCTCACTCAAGCTTGCACTCCCTTCGGTTCACTCGAACGTCCGCTTTCCGGAAGGCAACCTGCTAGTGCGACCGTCCGCTTTTGGCCGGAAGGCGACCTTGTCGTTGCGGCCTCAGCCGAGCAGCATCATCGCAATCCCCGCAGCCGCCTCGCGCCCCTCATACGTCGCGGTGACCACAAGATCGGCGCCACGCACGCCATCGCCACCGGCGAAGACCTTCGGATTGCTGGTCTGGTAAGGCAGCGCTGTTGATGCACTCGTGCGCGTCTTGCAAGTGGGCGCTGGCGTCACCTTGATGCGGCCGTTCGCTTCCAACGCGATGTCGTGCGCTGCCAGCCAATCTGGCGGATCCGGTTGGAAGCCGAACGCGATGATTACCACATCGGCGTCCATCACCGATTCGCTGTCTGGGACGATCTCTGCCGACTGGCGGCCACGCGCATCGGGTTCGCCAAGCTGGGTCTGTGCGACTTGCACGAAAGTCACCGTGTCATCGCCAAGCAATGCGAGCGGCTGGCAATTGAACAGGAACTCGACGCCTTCCGCGCGCGCGTTGGCGACCTCGCGCGCGGAGCCCGGCATGTTCGCTTCGTCGCGGCGATACAGGCAAGCGACGCTGGCCGCGCCGAGGCGCACCGCGCTGCGCACGCAGTCCATGCCGGTATCGCCGCCGCCGAGCACCACCACGCGCTTGCCGTTGAGGTCAGGCAGTTCGACCTGGTCTTCCCAGCCGGCAATCGGCCGCCCTTCGCCGCTTTCATTGGTAACGGAGTCGCCGATCACGATCCGCCCGTTCTGGACCAGGAATGGCAGCGCCGGCAACACATTGCGCAAGTCCTGTCCCGGCAGCTTGCCGTCGGTGTAGCGATAGCTGCCCAGCCCGAGGAACACGGCATCGAAATCACGCAGCAATTCATCCATGCCGATGTCGCGCCCAATCTCCACGCCGAGCCGGAACTCGACGCCCATGCCTGTCAGGATTTCGTGGCGGCGGTCGATCACCGCGCGCTCCAGTTTGAACGTGGGAATGCCGAATTGCAGTAGCCCGCCGATGCGTTCGTAGCGATCAAACACGGTTGCCTGGATACCGGCACGCTGCAGCCGATCGGCGCAGGCAAGCCCAGCCGGTCCGGCACCGACCACCGCGACGCGCTTGCCGGTGTCGGGTGCGTGACTCAGATCAGGTTTCCAGCCTTCGGCCAGCGCGGTGTCGACAATGTATTTTTCGACCGCGCCAATGGTGACCGCGCCGAAGCCATCGTTGAGCGTGCACGCGCCTTCGCACAGGCGATCCTGCGGACACACGCGGCCGCAGATTTCGGGCAGCGGATTGGTTTCATGGCACAGCGCCGCCGCTTCATGGATGCGACCCTCGCGGGCAAGTTCCAGCCATTGCGGAATGCGGTTGTGCAGCGGGCAGCCCCAGCTGCAATAGGGATTGCCGCAGTCCAGGCACCGGCCAGCTTGTTGTTTGGCCTCGACTTGCCCGAAGCGCCCGTAAAGTTCGCCCCAGTTGCCTTGCTGGCGCAATTCCAATGGAATGCGCACGGGCATCTCTCGCGACTGATCACGGAAGCCGAAAAGCGGTCGCTTACTCACGCTGCATTCCTCAATGTTTCCACCAGCGACTCCAGGCTTGCCGCCTTCGGCTTGACCAGCCAGAACTTGCCCAGGAAATCGCGGGTGTCATCGAGAATGCGTTGCCCGAACACGCTGCCGGTATGCGCCACGTGCGCTTCCAGCAAGTCGTTGAGATGCGATCGGTGCGCCTCGAAGCCCTCGTTGTTGATGCGCAAGATATCGATGAGCTCGTGGTTATAGCGATCGACGAAATCGCGATCCAGGTCGAGCACATAGGCCATACCACCGGTGAAGCCGGCGCCGAAGTTCAGGCCGGTGCGGCCAAGCACCGCGACCACGCCGCCGGTCATGTATTCGCAGCAATGATCGCCAACGCCTTCGGCCACCGCGACCGCGCCGGAATTGCGCACCGCGAAGCGTTCGCCGGCATGGCCAGCCGCGTAGAGTTCGCCACCGGTCGCGCCATACAAGCAGGTGTTGCCCAGTATCGGAGTATCGCAAGCCACGAAGCGCGCATCACTCGGCGGCTTGATCACGATGCGGCCACCGGTCATGCCCTTGCCGACGTAATCGTTGGCTTCGCCTTCCAGCGACAGTCGCAAACCGCTGGCAAGAAACGCACCGAAACTCTGGCCGGCGGTGCCATTGAAATTCAAATTGATCGGCGCATCGCGCATGCCGTGGTCACCATGCTGGCGCGCGATGCGTCCGGACAGGCGCGCGCCGATGCTGCGGTCGGTATTGCTAATGCTGTAATCGAACTGCCCACCGCGCGAGTGCGCGATGACGTCTTCGAGATCGTGTTCGAGCTGAGCAGCCAGACCTTTCGGATCGACGGCCAATGCCGGCGTGCCGCAATGACCGCCATGCACCAGTCCATCGCTGGCCAGCAGCAGCGACAGGTCGATGCGCTCGCCGGTGGCTTCCATCGCGTCGATCTGATGCAGCAGGTCAGTGCGACCGACGATTTCGCCCAGCGTGCGCACGCCGAGTTGCGCAAGATAGCCGCGAACCTCTTCGGCCAGCCCACGGAAGAAGTTCTCGACGCGTTCGGGCAGGCCGGTAAAGTGTTTGGCGCGTAGTTGCGGATCCTGGGTGGCGATGCCGGTGGCGCAGTTGTTGAGGTGGCAGATGCGCAGGTACTTGCAACCCAGCGCGATCATCGGCGCGGTGCCAAAGCCAAAACTCTCCGCGCCCAACAGTGCAGCCTTGATCACGTCCAAACCGGTCTTCAGGCCGCCGTCGGCCTGCACGATCACGCGGTCTCGCAGGTCGTTCGCCAGCAACGCCTGGCGTGCTTCGGACAGGCCCAGTTCCCAGGGCACGCCGGCATAGCGGATCGACGACAGTGGACTGGCGCCGGTGCCACCGTCGTGGCCGGAAATCGTGATCAGGTCGGCGCCCGCCTTGGCGACGCCGGTCGCAATCGTGCCGACGCCGGCATGGCTGACCAGCTTCACCGACACCAGCGCCTGTGGATTGACCTGCTTGAGGTCAAAGATGAGCTGGGCGAGATCTTCGATCGAATAGATGTCGTGATGCGGCGGTGGCGAGATCAGGCCGATGCCGGGCTTGGCATGGCGCAGGCGCGCGATCAGTTCGTTGACCTTGTGGCCGGGCAACTGGCCGCCCTCGCCGGGCTTCGCGCCCTGCGCCATCTTGATCTGCAGCACTTCGGCATTGACCAGGTATTCGGGCGTGACGCCAAAGCGCCCCGACGCAATTTGCTTGATCTTCGAGACCTTGTTGGTGCCGTAACGCGCCGGGTCTTCGCCGCCCTCGCCGGAATTACTGCGCCCGCCCAGCCTATTCATCGCGATGGCCAACGCCTCGTGCGCTTCCGGCGACAACGCACCCAGGCTCATCGCCGCGGTGTCGAAGCGGCGCACGATGGCACTGATGTCTTCGACCTGGTCGATGTCGATTGGCTTGCAGTTGTCGGTATCCAGCGCCAGCAGGTCGCGCAGCGCGGCAGGCGGCCGATTGTTCACGGCATCGGCATAACGCGTCCAATCCGAGGTGTCACCCGTCTGCGTCGCGCGCATCAGGGCCTGCACCACGTCGGGATTGAACTGGTGGTATTCGCCGTCCGGTGAGTACTGCAGCAGACCACCGATGTCCGGCAGTTGATTATTGTCCCAGGCCTTCGTGGCCAGTTGTTGCGCATCTTCTTGCAGCACGTCGAAATCGGCGCCACCGATCCGCGAGGGTGTGTCGGCGAAGCACAAGTCGACAACTTCGCGGTCCAGTCCAACTATCTCGAACAGGCGTGCGCCGCGATAGCTGCCAATGGTGCTGATACCCATCTTCGAGATGATCTTGAGCAGGCCCTTCTTGATTCCGCGCCGGTAGCTGCGGCCGATTTGCGCCGTCTCTGCCGAAGGACGGTCGCCATGTTTGGTCAGCAGGATCCCGCGCACGCCAAGATCGTGCAGGGTTTGGTAGGCGAGATACGGATACACCGCCGTCGCGCCGAACCCGACCAGGCAGGCGAAGTGGTGCGCATCGCGCGCGGTGCCGGTTTCCACGACCAGGTTGATGTCGCAACGCAGGCCCTTGCGCACCAGGTGCTGGTGCACCGCGCCGGTGGCCAGCAATGCATGCAGCATCAACTGCCCGCGGCGTGGACGACGGTCGCTGAGGATCAGCAGCAACACGCCTTCGCGAGCCGCTGTTTCGGCTTGTGCGCACACGCGTTCGATTGCGCAGCGCAGGCCTTCGCCGGCATCGAAGCCGAGCTCGATGTAGCGATGCGCGTCCTGGTAGGGCGGCATCGCCAGCAGTTGGCGCAGCTTGCGTTGCGACAGCACCGGCGAATTCAGGTGCACGTGGTGCACGGTATCGGCGGCATCGACGAACACATTGCCCTCGCGCCCCAGCTGGGTCGCGAGTGACATCACGCAGTCCTCGCGCAATGGGTCGATTGGTGGATTGGTGACCTGCGCGAAGGCTTGCCGGAAACGGTCGTAGAGCGGACGCACGTGCTGCGAAAGCGTCGCCATCGGTACGTCGTCGCCCATCGCGCCGATCGCTTCCTGTTCGGCTTCGGCCAATGGACGCAAGACTTTTTCGCGTTCCTCGCGGGTGAGCTGGAACAGTTTCTGGTAACCCGCCAACGTGCCGACATCGAATGGCTCATCGACCAGGCCGGGATCGATCAGTTCGCTGTGCAGGTACGTCATGCCTTGCCGCAGCCAGCGCTTGTACGGCGCGCGCGCGCGGTTGATCGCATCGATTGCATCGCTGTCGAGCAGGGTGCCGTCGCGCAGGTCGGCGGCGATCATCTGCCCGGGTCCGAGTTTGCCGCGCGCCACGATGTCGGATACCGGCACGTCCCACACGCCGGCTTCCGAAGCGATCATGAAGTGGCGGTCACGGCCCAGCTGCCAGCGCGCCGGGCGTAGCCCGTTGCGGTCCAGCGTGCAGGCGGCGTAGCGACCATCGAACAGGACGATGCCAGCCGGCCCGTCCCACGGCTCGCTGTTGAGCGCGTAGTACTCGTAGAACGCGGCGAGATCGGCGTCCTTGTATTCCAGCGATTGGGTCGCCGGCGGAATCAGGATGCGCATCGCCTTCAGTGCGTCCATGCCGCCGGTTTCCAGCAGTTCGAGCATGGCGTCGAGGCTTTGCGAATCCGAGCCGTCGCATTCGATCACCGGGTCGAATTCGCGCGGGTCCAGTCGTTCGCTACGCCAGGTATGCGCACGCGCCTGTGCCCAGCCGCGGTTGCCTGCAATCGTGTTGATCTCACCGTTGTGGGCGAGCATGCGGAACGGTTGCGCCAGCGACCAGCGCGAACTGGTATTGGTCGAGAAGCGCTGGTGGAACACCACCACGCTGGTTTCCAGTTCGGCGCGCTGCAAGTCCGGGAACAATTGTGGCAGTCGGTCCGGCAGCACCATGCCCTTGTAGCCAATGCTGTCCGGCGACAGGCTGACCACATAGAAATCCATCACATCACGCAATCGCTGGCTGGCGCGGCGACGTGCCAGGTACAGCGCCAGCCGGAATGCATCCGGCGTGGGGCGTGCGCCTTCGACATCGAGCAAGGGCGTGACGAACACCTGTTCGATGCGCGGCATGGTCTTGCGTGCGGATGCGCCGCAGGCGTCGCTGTCGAGCGGTGGTATGCGCCAACCGGCAATCGCCAATTGCACTTCGGCCAATTCAGCGCGAAGTGTTTCGCGTGCCTGCGCTGCCAGCGCCTCGTCGTGCGACAGGAATACCAGGCCGGCTGCGAACTGGCTGCCCAGCGGAATCTTGGCTTCACGCGCCAGCGTGCGCAGGAACCGATCCGGCTGCTTCAATAGCAGGCCGCAGCCATCGCCACTCAGTCCGTCCGCGGCCACGCCACCGCGATGGGTCATGCGCGCCAAGGCCACCAGCGCAGCATCGACCAGCGCGCGGCTGGGCGCATCGTCAAGCTGTGCAATCAGTCCAAAGCCACACGCGTCCCGCTCGTCGCGGGGGTCGTACAGCCCAGTTGGGGATGCTGCTTTCATCGCGCTCCCAAGAGTTGCGCTGCAGTGCAGCATTTCCCGAGCTTAGTCGATGAAAGCACCACGTGCGCAATCGTTGCGGACGAAACCGTTTGACTTGGATGTGCGGTGGTAACGAGACCTCGTGGTTGCAATACATGGCATGCGCCGCTTCAATGCTGAGATGAACAAGCCCTTGTCCATTGCCCTGCTGTCGTGCGCCGCACTGCTGGCCGCCTGCGCGCATGCACCGCCCACCCACAACCCGATGGCGACCTGGGTGCCGTCGCCGAACTTCGACGAGCGCCGCCCAGTCATTATTGTTTTGCACGCCACTGAGCAAAAATCGGTCAAGCAAAGCCTGGATACCCTGCGCAGCGCTAATCGCGGCGGCAAGGTCAGCGCGCACTATCTGGTTGGCGACGACGGCCACATCTACCAGCTGGTCGACGACAGCAAGCGCGCCTGGCAGGCCGGTGGTGGCTCGTGGGGTGCGATCACCGACCTCAACTCGGCATCCATCGGCATCGAGATCGACAACGAACGCGGCGAGGCCTACACCGACGCGCAGATCGCCTCGGTCATGCGGCTGCTGGACGACTTGTGCACGCGCCTGAACATCCCGCGCAGGCAGGTGATTGGGCATTCGGACCTGGCGCCGACCCGCAAGGTCGATCCGGGCGCACGCTTTCCGTGGAAAACACTGGCTGATGCCGGCTTCGGTCGCTGGCCGCAAGGCGAACTGGTCGATCCACCATCCGGGTTTGATCCATGGCTGGCGATGGCGGCAGTCGGCTATTCAGTGCGTGATCGGGCGGCGGCGGTTCGCGCGTTCCATCGCCATTACCGCGCGCAAGACGATGGTGATGACCCACAGGCGACGTTCGATTCACAAGACCTGCGCATCTTGTACGCGTTGAATGCCTCGGTGTTCGCGACAACCCCTTGATCAGCCCGCGCCGATCCGCTGCTGGGTCAGTGTGGCGCGCCACCCAGCCGCGGATACGGATTGACCGCCTCACCCTTCCACCACTGTTTTTCCGGGCCGAGCACGAAGATCGCGAAGTGCAGGTGCGGCGCCTCCGGATTGGCATTGCCGGTGGAACCGACATAACCGATCACCTGCCCGCGCGTGATGGCCTGTTGTTCGGACAGGCCGTCGGCATAGCGCTGCAGGTGGGCGTAGTAATACGCCAGTGAGCCATCGCGGTTGAATTCGTAGATGGTCAGTCCGCCAAGTTTGCTGGTGAACAGTTTTTCGACATGGCCATCGGCGACCGCAAGCACCGGCGTGCCGGCTGGCGCCATGATGTCGATCGCGTCATGCGAACGGCCCGCGCTGCGTGCATCGGTGAAGGTATCGCTCAGTTGCGACGCGGCGATGCCCTGCACTGGGATCAGTAAACTGTTGCCCGGAGCCACGGGTGTCGTCGTCGTGAGAGCAGGCTCGACAGCCATCGGCGTGCCGCGCATGTTGGCTACGGGTGGCGGCAATATCGGTCCGGAATCGTGTTGGACCGAATCGGTATCGCCTGGCTTGATGGGCGGTGGCTTGCCAGCTATTGGTGATGGCGCTTTCGCCTGCCCGCTTTCGGAGATAATGGCCGCGACAGGCTGCTTCGGCATCGCGTTGCGCGTCATGACGAAGTAGGTGGCGTTGGCGCCCACCAAGCCACCCAACAGGAACAGCAGCAATCCGCGAAGGGGCGATGCCTGGCGTCGGGCCCGCATCGAATTATTCCTGCATGCTCACGGTCATGCCCACGCTGACCGCCTTGGAGACCGCATTCGCGCTCCAGTTGGTCAGGCGCACGCAACCGCTCGACTGGGTGCGTCCGATCAGGCCAGGTTCGGGCGTGCCGTGGATCCCGTAATGCGGCTTCGACAAGGCCATCCACATCGTGCCGACCGGTCCGTTCGGTCCGGGAGGAAGTAGCGCCTTGGGGTCGTTCTTGTTCGCACCGACGATCAGCTTCGGGTCATAGCTGTACCAGGGATCTGGATTGATCGACTCGATTTTCCACTCGCCGATCGGCAGCGGGAATTCCGAAGAACCACTGGTGATCGGAAACTCCGCATATGCCTTGCCGTCGGCATCCAGCAGGCGCAGCACGGAATCGGACTTGTCGATGACCACCTTCGCGGCCACTGCCAAGGGCGCGAGGTCTTGCACGTTCGGCATCTTGAGGATTCCACCGGCCACGTCCAGCGGCACGCCCGGATTCAGAGCGCGCAGCAGCGCCGGACTGGCGTGGAATTTTTCGCCCAGGGCTTCGGCTGCTGATTGATAGGGAAGCGACTTCATCTTCGACTTCGCCTGCGGGCCGGCCGGTGTCGGCAAGAACGGACCGGCAACATCCGCCTCGGAAATCGTGTAACTGACCAATACCTGCGCAGCGTCCACATCCAGTGCGGCCAGGCTGGCTTCATCGGGTGTTTCGGTCATCTCCAGGCCATGTGCCTGCTGGAAGCCGGCCAGAGCCATGCGGCTCTTGCTACCCCATTTTCCGTCGATCTCACCCGGCGAAAACCAGGCGCGCTCAAGCAGGATCTGCGCGCGCAGTTCAGGAGTGACAGTGACTTCGGGGACCGCGACCGGCGTCGCCGGAATGGCAGGTTCACTGTTAGCAGGTACGTCCTTGGCCGGCACATCTTGTGCGAATGCCGGCAGTGTGGCGAGCATGGCAGTGATGGCGATGACGATGGCAGTGCTCAAACGCAGCTTCATGCAGATACCCCAAGTAATTGTCCACAGGCTGCATGGCACTTGATCGCCGCAATGTGAATGCCGCACCTCGTACGTTCCCGGCATTCAGCCGGCGTTTGCACTAAATTAGTGCAATGCAGCCCGATGCCATTCCCGATCCACTCCTCGACGCGCTAGCCACGCCGGTGTTGCGGCTGAATGCGGCGGGTTTGATCAGCAGTGCCAACAGCGCGGCAGCACACTGGCTCGGGGTCGGGCGTCGGCGCCTGGTTGGCCTGCCGGCGTCGGCGCTGGAACGCGAGAGCCAGCGGCTGGCGTCGGCGCTGGAACAGGCTGGTGGCGATGCCCTGCGCCTGCGCCGGATGCAGATGGCTTTTCCCGGTCACGACGAGCTGCATTTCGCTGATTTGCTGTTGAGTCCGATGGTCGATAAAGCCGGTGATGCCGGGTATTGGCTGGAGGCACACCCGGTCGATGAATTCCCGGGCGACGATCCGGCGCGGCTGCTGCCTTCGGCGCTGTCGGCCTCGCTCAAGGGGTTGGCGCATGAACTGCGTAATCCACTGGCCGGGATCAAGGGTGCGGCGCAGTTGCTGGCGCGGCGCAGCGAGGGTGATGCGCTCGAACTCACCGAGTTGATTGAAGGCGAGGTCGAACGGCTGGCCACATTGGTCGATCGCTTGCTGTCGCCGGCACCGCCGCGCGCATTCGAGCCGCTCAACATCCATGCCGTGCTCGAGCGCGTATTGCGCCTGGCCGAAAGCGATGCCGGCTGGGCCACCCGTTTGCAGCGCGATTACGATCCTTCGCTGCCTGAATTTCCCGGCGATGCCGACCGCCTGAGCCAGGCACTGTGGAACCTGGTGCGCAATGCGATTGAATCCGGCGCCACCAATGTGCAGCTGCGCACGCGCGCCGAGCACCACATCCTGATCGGCGATGCACCGCATCGGCTGGCCGTGCGCATCGAGATCGCAGACGACGGCCGTGGCGTGCCAGAGGACCTGGCCGAGCGCATCTTCCTGCCGTTGGTATCGGGTCGCGTCGAAGGCAGTGGCTTGGGCCTGGCGCTGGCCCAGCAGATCGCGCGCGAACACGGCGGCTCGCTGAGCTATCGCTCGCGCCCCGGGCACACCGTGTTCACCTTGCTGTTGCCATTGCCCCTTGATGACGATGCCGATATCACCGACGCAGGAGCTCACGACGATGGTTGACACCGCCCGGGTCTGGGTCATCGACGACGATCGCAGCGTGCGTTTCGTGCTGGCGCAGGCGTTGCGCGATGCCGGCTATGCGGTGCTCGCCTTCGACGGCGCGGCCAAGGCGCTGCAGGCGCTTGAAGACGAATTGCATCCGGACCTGGTGTTCACCGACGTGCGCATGCCAGGCATGGACGGCCTCGGTTTTCTTGATGCACTCAAGGTGCGGCATCCGAAATTGCCGGTGGTGGTGATGTCGGCCTATACCGACGTGGCCAGCACTGCCGGCGCGTTCCGTGGCGGCGCGCATGATTTCCTGTCCAAGCCATTCGACCTGGATGAAGCCGTCGCGGTGGCGCAGCGCGCCTTGCCAGAGCGCGCGTTGCTACATGGCGAGTCGAAAAAAACGATACCGCTCGAACAGGCGCCGGATGTTGGTGATGCACGGCTCATCGGCGAAGCGCCGGCGATGCGCGCGTTGTTCCGCGCGATCGGTCGTCTGGCTCAAGCGCCATTGTCGGTGCTGATCACTGGCGAAACCGGCACCGGCAAGGAACTGGTGGCGCGTGCGCTGCATCGCGAATCGCCGCGTGCATCACGTCCGTTCGTCGCGCTCAATACCGCGGCGATTCCGTCCGAGCTGCTGGAGTCGGAATTGTTCGGCCACGAAGCCGGCGCGTTCACTGGCGCCAGCAAACGCCACATTGGCCGCTTCGAACAGGCCAATGGCGGCAGTTTATTCTTGGACGAGATCGGTGACATGCCGCTGGCACTGCAGACGCGCTTGCTGCGTGTGCTGGCCGAAGGCGAATTCTTCCGGGTCGGTGGCCGCGAACTGATCCACGTCGATGTGCGGGTGATCGCCGCGACCCACCAGCCGTTGCAGACGCTGGTCGAACAGGGTCGTTTCCGCGCCGACCTGCTGCATCGGCTGGATGTGGTGCGCCTGCCGTTGCCGCCGCTGCGCGAGCGCCGCGAGGACATCCCACGACTAGCCGCGCGCTTCCTCGCCAATGCGGCGGTGCGCCTGAAGATGCCCACGAAAACACTCGGCAAGGCTGCGCTGGAGCGCATGCGCGTGCACGACTGGCCGGGCAATGTGCGCGAGCTGGAAAACATCTGCTGGCGGTTGGCCGCGCTGGCCCCGGGTGACAGCATCGGCCTGGCCGATCTTGCCGATGCCTTGCCGCCGGCACGCCAAGCGGATGGCGACGCTGCGACTTGGCAACGCGAGCTGGACGTGTGGGCGCGCGCGCGCCTTGCCGCAGGTGCGCAGGACCTGCATGCCGATGCCAAGCGCGATTTCGAGCAGGTGTTGCTGCAGGCCGCGCTGGACCATTGCGATGGTCATCGCGGCGATGCGGCGTTGCGACTTGGCCTGGGCCGCAATACGGTGACCCGCAAGCTGGGCACATCACGCAAGCGTCGCTGATGCGCCGCTTTCATCCACACTGAACTGCGTACCTCGCAGACTTGCCGGAACCGCAACAAGGAGCCTCGCCATGCAGATGCACACGCATCGCCACCTTCACATCCTGACCGCCGCGTTGATGCTCGCACTGGCCGGCTGCGCGAGCACGAGCACCGCGCCGACGGCAAAACCGGCCGCCACATCGCCGATGAAACCCATGACCGGGCCCAGCACCGCGCAGCGAGCCGTGGCCAATCTCGCCAGCGCATCCGGCAGTTTGGTCAGCGGCCGGCTGACCTTGGTGCCGCGGGGTGATGGCGTGGATGTCAGTGGCGAAATCGGTGGCTTCAACCCCGGCAGCAGCCATGGCTTCCACATCCACGAGAAAGGCGATTGCAGTGCCGCCGACGCATCCAGTGCTGGCGGTCATTTCAATCCTGCCGGGCAACCGCATGGCCGCGCGATGCAGGGCACCCACCATGCTGGTGACAGCGACAACCTCGTCGCCGACGCCAATGGCGTGGCGAAGATCAATACCCACTTCATGGGTGTCAGTCTCGGCGGCGGTGCCGGCAATGACATTGCCAGCCGCGCGATCGTGGTGCACGCCGCACCGGACGACTACACCAGCCAACCGGCCGGCAACGCAGGTGCGCGGGTGGCGTGCGGGGTGATCAAGGTCGTGCGCTAGCGCAGGCAGCCGGCATCGTTGCCATCCGCGCAATGCGCGAACTGCACCGGCACGCCGTGCGCGTCAAGCACCGCGGCGAACTGGCGTTGACGCGCCTGGAACATCGCAAAGCCGCGCTCAAGCCTCGCGCCGTCTTCTTCGCTTGCCGCATAACGCGCGCGCCATGCACATGGATCGAACAGGGCGATCCGCACTTCACCAGCTGCATAACGCGCGAGCGGCTCCTGGCCGGCATCCAGCCAGGCTTCGGCATCCGGTTCCAGCAGTGCGGTTTCAAGCAGCGTCCATAGCGGTTCAAGACCCACATTGGCGTACTGCATCGCGATCATCGCGGTGAGGTCGTGCAGGCTGAGGTAGCGCACGTGTTCGATGCGGGCGTCGAAGCCGTCCTGCAGCGCAAGCGCGGTGTCGGCGGCGGCCATGCCGCGATCCAGCAACACGTCTTCCAGTTGCGCGCCCGCGGTTGCTGCGGCATCGCCACACAGCACGAACGGAAGCACGCGCAACCCGCCACCGGCCAGGGCGGCATCGCACCGCAGCGGTTGCGGCACGTCGCCTGATGCGTCCGCTCCGAACCCGACGATACGTGGTCGCAGTTCCTGTCCAGAGATGGACCGACCCGGCGCGCGTTGCAGCAATTCCGTGATCCGCCGATGCACTGGCCAGCTGGCGCGCAACACTTCGGCGGGGTCGAAATGCGCGGCGAACAATGCCAGGTCGCAATCGCCTGCCGCCGGGACAAGTTTGGCCAGGTCACGGCCCAGCTGGGTGGCCAGCTCACCCGCGACATCGGCCCGTAACGCAGCCTGCTTCGGCGGATCACCGTCGCGGAGCTCGAGCGCGATCACGCCGCGGAAATCCAGTTGCTGAAGTGAGTTCATGCGGTTATCGAGTTATCGCTCAGCGCGACGGCGCTACACTGGGCCCATTATGCCCGCGGGCGCGGGCCAACCTCGAGGTGCCTGATGTTGCACGGTCGTCCTGTCGCCATCCTTGGCGGTGTCCGCATCCCGTTCTGCCGGCAAAACACGGCCTATGCCGATGTCGGCAACCTCGGCATGTCGGTGCGCACGCTAGGCGCGCTGGTTGAGAAGTTCAGCCTGCACGGGCAGCAACTTGGCGAAGTGGCGATGGGCGCGGTGATCAAGCATTCCGCGGACTGGAACCTCGGGCGCGAGGCGGCGCTGTCGTCCGGCCTGTCTCCGCTGACTCCGGGCATCACCCTGCAACGCGCCTGCGGCACCTCGCTGGACACCATCGTGCATATCGCCGGCAAGATCGCGACGGGGCAGATTGAGGTCGGCATCGGGGGCGGTTCGGACAGCACGTCTGATGTGCCGATTGTCTACGGCAAGTCGTTGCGCAGGCGCTTGCTCAAGGCCGCAGCGGCAAAGACCTTCGGCCAGAAACTCGCTGCCTTCAAGGGCTTCTCATTTCGCGAACTCAAGCCGGATTTCCCCGGCGTGGCCGAGCCGCGCACCGGCAAGTCGATGGGGCAGCATTGCGAGGATATGGCGCGGCAATGGAACATCGCGCGCGATTCGCAGGATGAACTCGCGGTCGCCTCGCATCACAAGCTCGCCGCCGCCTACGAGCGCGGCTTCTTCGACGACCTGGTGGTGAGTTTCCGCGGCGTGGCCCGCGACAACATCATGCGCCCGGATTCCAGCCTCGAGAAACTCGCCACACTGAAGCCGGCGTTCGACAAGACCTCAGGTAAAGGCACGCTGACCGCGGGCAATTCCACCCCGCTGACCGATGGCGCATCTGCCTGCCTTCTGTCCACCGATGAATGGGCGGCTGCCCATGGCCATGAAGTGCTCTGTCACTTGCGTGATGCGCAATCCGCGGCGGTCGACTTCGTGCATGGCGAAGGCCTGTTGATGGCGCCGACCGTGGCTGTCGCCGAGATGCTCAAGCGCAACGGCCTCGCCCTGCAGGATTTCGATCTCTACGAGATCCACGAAGCCTTCGCGGCGCAGGTGCTGTGCACCCTGCGTGCGTGGGAGAGTGAGGACTACTGCAAGAACCGGCTGGGCCTGGACGCGCCGCTTGGCAACATCGATCCGGCCAAAATCAATATAAATGGCTCCTCGCTGGCCACCGGCCATCCGTTCGCCGCAACCGGCGCACGCATCATCGCCACAGCTGCGAAGGAATTGAAGCAACGCGGCGGCGGCCGCTGCCTCGTCAGCATCTGCACCGCCGGCGGAATGGGCGTTGTGGCGATTTTGGAGCGCTGATCGGGCGCATCAACCCAGCCGTTCGTGTAACGCGTGTTCGGCGGCGGCATGGATCGCCGGCCAGTTGCGCTGCCCGTCGGGCCGTGCGACCTGGGCTTTCGGCATCTTCGTGAAGAACAACTCCGCCTGTCGCCATGAGCGCGCAGGCGACGGCACGAACACGCCGGCGATCTCGCCATTGAAGCCGGCGCTCTTGTCCACCCGGCCAGCGGCGTCGAGCAGGCCGTACAAGGGCTTGGCCGTGTAATAGCCAAGCAACCGTTCGTCACGCACCGCGCACAACGGCTGGAAATCATGGCGATGCAGCGGATAACGGAACCAGTGGCGGAACCGTGGCAGGTCGCGCGGCAGGTCCGCTGGATCCAGCGATTGCGGCAGTGTCGCGCGTTTCATGTTTTCTTCAGGACAATACTGCGTGCTACCGCTTCGGCGGCCTTGATCCCGTCCACGCCGGCCGACAGGATGCCGCCGGCATAACCTGCGCCTTCGCCGGCCGGGAACAGCCCGCGCGTATTGCGACTATGGCCGTCCGCGCCGCGGGTGATGCGCAGCGGTGACGAGGTGCGCGTCTCCACACCGGTCAACAGTGCGTCGTGCATGGCGAAGCCACGAATCTGTTTGTCGAAGGCGGGCAATGCCTCGCGGATCGCATCGATGGCGTAGCGCGGCAGTGCGGCATCCAGCGTTCCCAGCGTCACACCCGGCGTGTACGACGGCAGCACCGCGCCCAATTGCTTCGATGCGCGGTTGCCAATGAAATCGCCGACCAATTGCGCCGGTGCGCAGTAATCGCTGCCACCGAGCTCGAACGCCATCGCTTCCCAATGCCGCTGCAAGGCGATGCCGGCGAGCGGACCTTCTCCATACGGCGCAAAGTCCTCAGGGGTGATCCCGACCACGATGCCGGCGTTGGCGTTGCGCTCATTGCGCGAATACTGGCTCATGCCGTTGGTGACCACGTGGCCAGACTCACTGGCCGCGGCAACGACTGTACCGCCCGGGCACATGCAGAAGCTGTAAACCGAACGCCCGTTGTTGGCGTGGTGCACCAGCTTGTAGTCGGCCGCGCCCAGCAACGGGTGGCCGGCTTGTTTACCGAAACGCGCTTGGTCGATCAGCGATTGCGGATGCTCGATGCGGAAACCGATCGAAAATGGTTTTGCTTCGAGGAACACGCCTTGTGCGTGCAGCATCGCGAAGGTGTCGCGCGCGCTATGGCCGAGCGCCATCACCACATGATCGGCGCGCAGCTGTTCGCCATTGGCAAGGGTCACCCCGCGTAGATGGCGCACGCCATCTGCATCGGTATCGACCAGCACGTCATCGACACGACTGCTGAAACGGATTTCGCCGCCCAGCGATTCGATCGTCGCGCGCATGCGTTCGACCATCGACACCAGCCGGAAGGTACCGATGTGCGGCTTGTTGACGTAGAGGATTTCCTCGGGCGCACCGGCGGCGACGAATTCGCTGAGCACCTTGCGGCCATGTTGCAGCTTGTCGCTGATCTGGCTATAGAGTTTTCCGTCGGAAAATGTGCCTGCGCCGCCTTCGCCGAACTGCACGTTGGATTCCGGATCCAGTACCTTGCGGCGCCACAATCCGAACGTATCCACCGTGCGCTCGCGTACCGCTTTGCCACGTTCCAGGATGATTGGCCGGAACCCCATCTGGGCCAGCACCAGGCCGGCGAACAGGCCGCACGGGCCCATTCCGATCACCAAAGGCCGCAGCGGCAATTGGGTCGGCGCCTTGGTGACGAATTTGTACGTCGTGTCCGGTGTCGTCGTGACCTTGCCACCAAACGCGTCGGAATCCTGCTGCAAGCGCAGCAGGATGTCCGCCTCGCGCGGCGTGTCCACGTCGAGCGAATAGATCAGCACGATGGCGGTGTGCTTGCGCGCGTCGTAGCTGCGCTTGGCAACGGTATAGGTGGTCAGGTCATCGGTAGCGATGCCAAGCCGCGTGATGATCGCCGCGGCGAGCGCAGCCTCGTCGTGGTCCAGCGGCAGTTTGAGGTCGGTGATGCGAAGCATGGGCGACGTCCGGGCGAGTGTTACTTCAACGTCCGTTCGAACAATTCGTCGATCCGGCGATATTCGTCATACCAGCTGTCGGGATGCACGAAGCCATGGCGTTCCAGCGGATATGGCGCGATCTCCCACTTGCTTTTCCTCAGCTCGATCAGCTTCTGGGTCAGCATCACCGAGTCCTTGAAGAACACGTTGTCGTCGATCATGCCGTGCGCGATCAGCAGGTTGTCCTGCAGGCCGCTTGCATACTCCAGCGGGCTTGAGCGCTTGTAGGCCTCGGGGTCGAGTTCGGGCGTGTTGAGGATGTTGGACGTGTATTCGTGGTTGTACTGCGACCAGTCGCTGACTGGGCGCAGCGCAGCGCCGGCCTTGAACACGCCGGGCTGTTTGAATAGCGCGACGAAGGTCATGAAACCGCCATAACTGCCGCCATAGATGCCGACGTGATCGCGATCGCCCTGCTGGTTGTCGACCAGCCAGTCCAGTCCGTCCAGGTAGTCCTCCAGCTCGGGCTTGCCCATCCAGCGATAGATCGCGGTGCGCCAGTCACGGCCGTAGCCTTCGCTGGCGCGATAGTCCAGGTCCAGCACGATGTAGCCCTGCTGCACCAACAAGTTGTGGAACATCTGCTCGCGGAAGTAGTTCGGATAGCGCGCGCTGACGTTCTGCAGGTAGCCGGCGCCATGCACGAACATCACGATCGGATATTTCTTGCCGGCTTCCATTGTGGTCGGTGTGTACAACTTGCCCCAGATGCTGCCGGCACCATGCTTGCTGGGCACCTGCACGATCTGTGGCTGGATCCACTGACGCGTCTTGAAGGCAGTGGTGCGCGTATCTGTAAGTTCGCGTGCAGATCCGCCGGCCGCATCGATGACAGCCAGTTGCGGCGGCACATAAGCCGATGAATGCCGAACCAGCAGCTTGGTTCCGTTCGGCGACAGGTTGAAACTCTCCACGCCATCCAGCGCAGTGACTTCGTTCACTTCACCGCCGCTTGCCGGCACGCGACACACTTCGTAATCGCCGGGCTGCGTGCGGTTGCACAGGAAAAAAAATCCGCTGCCATCGCGCGCAGGCTGCACTTCAGAGGTTTCCCAGCGGCCATCGGTGAGCTGGGTGCGGGTGCTGCCGTCGAGTGTGTACAGATGCGAGTAGCCGCTTTCCTCGGACAGGTACCAGACCGTCTTGTTGTCGGGCAGCCAGCCGAAGTCGTTGAAGCCCCAGTTGATCCAGGCATCGTCATGCAGGCGATTGCGCGGCTGCAGTGTTGCAGCAGCCAGGTCGACACTGGTGATCCAGCGATCCTTGTTGTCGATCGCGCGAAGCATCATCGCGACGTTGTGGCTGTCACTGGTCCATTGCAGGGCCGCTACCTGCAGCGTGCGGTTGCCCTTCAACGGCGGCTTGCCGGCGGCCTTGCGCAGCGCCGCCAGTGGGTCGTCCTTGATCCCGGGCAATGGGTCGATGCTGAGTTCGCGCAGCTTGCCTGTGGATGTTTCAACCAGCCAGAATTTCTGCGGCAGTGGATCGTTGCGGCCGACGCGGGTGCGCGCGGCTTCGAATTCCTCGTAGCCGGATTCGGTCACGTACTTCGGCAACTTGCCTTCGGTGCCGGTGTCCGCGCCCTTTTCGGTGGTGGCGACCAGCAGCCAGCGGCCATCCGGCGACAGCGCGCTGTCGGCGATGTCGACGTCCTTGCCCAGGTAGGTTGGTGCCGGTGAGCGGGTCTTGTCGGCAGCGCGCCAGGCTTCGTCCTGTTTGCGTGCGGCATCGCGGCGAGCACGGTCATCGCGCAGGGTATCGATCAGGCGCAGCTGGCGCTCGCGCAGGTCATCGGCCTTGGGAGCCTTGTCTGGCGCGTCTTCGGCTTTCAGCAGCGCGACCTGCACCACGTTGCGACCGTCCCAGCGATACCACGCATTGCCGACGCGCCAGACCAAGCCGCCATCGCGGCTCCATTGCGGACGCGATTCGCTATCTGTTGTGCGCGTGAGCTGGGTCAGCGCACCGCTGCGCAAGTCGCGCACGAACACATCGCCATTACGCACGAAGGCGGTTCGCGTGGCCGTCGCATCGAACACCGCATCGCTGCTGTCAAGATCGGCTAGCGCGGCGCCATCGAGCAGGATCGGCGGGCCGCCATCAATGCCGACCTGCCAGGTGTCGCGGATGCTGGCGCCGTCGCGCTTGAGCAGGTACTGCGCCGCCTGGCCATCCCAACGCCACCACGCATCCTCGACCGGCGGTCCGATCCAGTCGGGATCGGCCATCGCCTGGGCGAGCGTGATCGGCTCCGCGGCGGCAGCGGACAGACTGGTCAACAACAGGGCAGCGAGCAGCGGAGCAATGCGCATGGAAAATCCGTGAAATAGGCCAAATGGATTGACGGGCTCAATCGTTGAAATCGATGTGATCAATGAAGGTTAGCAGTCGAAGACCAACGCGCTTGTGCCAGATGTCCTGGCACTGGCATTGGTGCATGCTGCGGCGCACAATACATGTAGCGCCGCTGCCCCACGCGACGCGGAGATCATCCAGATGGATGCGTCGTTGCTGTCGCCGTTGTTTCTATCGCGCTTGCAGTTCGGTTTCGTGATCTCGTTCCACATCCTGTTCCCGGCCTTCACCATTGGACTGGCCAACTGGCTGGCCTTCATCGAATGGCGCTGGCTGCGTACCAGGGATGACCTCTGGCGCGACCTGTATTTCTTCTGGCTGAAGATCTTCGCGGTCTCGTTCGGCATGGGCGTGGTGTCCGGAATCGTGATGAGCTTCCAGTTCGGCACCAATTGGGCGGTGCTCAGCGAGAAGGCCGGCAACATCATCGGCCCGCTGCTCAGCTATGAAGTGCTGACCGCATTCTTCCTCGAAGCCAGCTTTCTCGGGGTGATGCTGTTTGGCTGGAAACGGGTGTCCGACAAGCTGCATTTCTTCGCCACCATGATGGTCGCGATCGGCACCTTGATCTCGACGTTCTGGATCATCGCCGCCAACAGCTGGATGCAGACGCCGCAGGGTTACACAATCGACGCGCAGGGCGTGTTCCAGCCGGCTGACTGGCTGGCGATCATCTTCAATCCATCATTCCCGTACAGGTTGTCGCACATGGTGCTGGCCGCGTTCATCACGACGTGTTTCGTGATCGGCGGCGTGAGCGCGTGGTACCTGCGGCGTGGCGTGCATGTCGAAGCCGGCAAGCGGATGTTGAAACATGCGGTGGTGTTTGCCGCGATCGCATTACCGCTGCAGATATTCATCGGCGACCTGCATGGGCTGAATGTGGGCAAATACCAGCCGGCGAAACTTGCCGCGATGGAAGCGCACTGGCGCAGCGAGCCGCCCGGCAAGGGCGTGCCGCTAGTGCTGTTCGCAGTACCCAATGAGGCGCAGGAACGCAACGATTACGAAATCGCGATCCCGAAACTCGGCAGCCTGATCCTGACCCACACGCTGGATGGCGATATCAAGCCGCTGACGTCGGTGCCGCGCGACCAGCGCCCGCCGGTGAAGCCGGTGTTCTACGCATTCCGGGTGATGGTCGGACTGGGCATGGCGATGCTGTTGCTGGCGTTCGCATCCTTGTGGGCCTGGAGGCGCGGCAAATTGTTTGAGTCGCCGTGGCTGCTTGATGCGTGGCGCTGGATGAGCCCAGCCGGGTTCATCGCGCTGCTGACCGGTTGGTACGTGGTCGAGATCGGCCGCCAACCCTATGTCGTCTATGGTCTGCTGCGTACCAGCGATGCAGTCAGTCCGAATATCGCTGCGGCGGCGGTGATGCTGTCGCTGGTCATCTATGCAGCGGTGTACGCATTCGTGTTCGGCGCCGGCATCTGGTACCTGCGCAAGCTGCTGCGGATCGGACCGGTCAAGCAGCCGCCCAAGCACACGGAAGGTGGCGGGAAAACCCCAGCGCGGCCGCTGTCGGTGCCCGATGAACCGGTGGAGGGCTTGTAATGGAATATTGGCTGCCCGTGATCTGGTTTGGCGTGATTGGTTTTGGCGTACTGATGTACGTGCTGCTGGATGGCTTCGTGCTTGGCCTGGGCATCCTCGCGCCGTTTTCCGAGGACGAAGCCCAGCTCGACTACATGATGAATACCGCCGCGCCGATCTGGGATGGCAACGAGACCTGGTTGGTGCTCGGCGGTGCTGGCCTGCTGGCGGCTTTCCCCAAGGCATACGCGCTGATCCTGTCGTCGCTGTATTTGCCGGTGCTGCTGATGCTGGTCGCGCTGGTATTCCGCGGGGTGGCATTCGAGTTCCGCTTCAAGGCGCAGCGTTCGAAATTCCTGTGGGGCTGGGCGTTCGCGCTGGGTTCGCTGTGCGCGGCATTCTGGCAGGGCGTGATCCTGGGCGCGGTGGTTGAGGGCATGCCCACGCAGGCCGGTAAATACATCGGCAGCGGATTGTTCGGCAATGCGTTCGCATTTTTCAGCCCGTTCTCAATGCTAACCGGTGCCGCGGTGGTGTTCGGCTACGCGTTGCTCGGCGCCTGCTGGCTGATCCTCAAAACCGAAGGCCCGTTGCAGCACACCGCGCGCACATTGGCGCGGCCATTGGTGCTGGTGGTCGTGGTGTTCATGGGACTGGTCAGCGCATCGCTGCCGTTCCTGAGCTCGAAGATCATGGCGCGCTGGTTCGAAGACGGGCATTTCTGGTGGCTGTCGCCGGTGCCGCTGCTGGTGCTGGCCAATGCGTTCGCGCTGTGGCGGGCGGTGATGCAGCAGGATCGCGATGCAAAACCCTTCCTGCTGACCATGTGCTTCTTCGTGCTCGGCTTCGCTGGGCTAGTGCTTGGGATCTGGCCGTACATCGTGCCGCCCACGCTGACCATCTGGCAGGCAGCGTCGCCGCCGTCCTCGCAGGGGTTTGTCCTGGTCGGGCTGGTCGTATTGTTGCCGGTGATTCTGGGCTATACGTACTGGTCGTACCGGGTGTTCGCGGGCAAGGTCGAGGCCGATTCCGGCTACCACTGAGCACTTGGCCAGGCTTGCGACGCGTGTTTTCGCGCAGACCGCGGTTCCGTCGCTGCGCCCTTTCCCGCACAATCGACGCATCCCCCGGGAGTCACGCCGCATAACGCGATGCATGCATTCGTCTACAAGAGCCTGAAAAAGGCCAATACCTACCTGTATCTCGCCGCCCGCGATGATTTTTCCCGCCTGCCCGAACCGCTGCGCACGCAGCTGGGCGCGCTGCAGTTCGTGCTCGACGTCGACCTGGTGCCTGGCCGCAAGCTGGCGCTGGAAGATCCCGACGTGGTGCGTACCAACCTGGTGTCGCGCGGTTTCCACATGCAGTTCCCGCCGAGTATGGAAGACCCGATGACCGAGGACTGGGGCACCGATGCCTGAGCGTCGGCCCGGAGCCGCAGTCGCCCTGATCGCAACGTCATTGCTGCTGGCCGCGGGCTGCTGGTTCGATGCCGGCAGCGCAGGTCCACTGGCATGGCTGGCGCAGGCACCGATGGCGCTCGGCATCGCGCTGCTGCGCGGCACTCAACGCGGAGCGCGGCTGGGTCGCGACGCACTGACGTTGGCATTGGCCTGGGGTGGCGGCTTCGTGCTCGCTGTGGTGCTCAGCGCATGGCCATTGCGGGCCTTGCTGGCCGCACCGGACCTGTTGCCGGTGCTGGCGATGAGCACGACTGGGGCATTCCTGCTGCTCGCGCTCTGGCGCTACTGGCCGCTGTGGCATGGACTGGAACGACTGGGCGGCAATATCGGCAAGCATCTTGGCGCGCTGGGGACGCATCAACGCAGCGCCTGGAGTGGCCTGCAAGTTGCAGTGTCGGTATGGTTGCTGTTGGCCGGTGGTATCGCGCTGGGCTGGCCGGGTCTACTGGCCGGTGATGCGCGCCTGGTCGCGGTGATCGTGTATGCGGTGGCGCTGCCGCTGTCGCATGCGCTGCTGCAGACCGCGCCGTCGCGGGTGCTGGTGCACGGCCTGCCGGTGCTGGACATGGAAGTCGATGAAGACGAGGAAAGCGGCGAAGACACGCAGCCGCTCGTGCTGGTGGCGGCCAGCGAGGCAGGTGCCACGGTCGATGTCGAGGCCCTGACCCTAGATCTTTACGCTGCCGCGCGCAGCGGCCGGGTCGAGCGCGCCCTGCAGCTGCTGGACGCCGGTGCCGATGCGCGCGCCGAGGCGCCGGCCGGCGACCGCGATCGCCGCGGCCTGGTGGTGCTTGCCGCCGTACTGCCGGACCTGCGCCTGTTGCGCCGGCTGATCGAACGCGGCGTCGACCTCAATAACGCACACGGCAGTTCCATGGCGCCGCTGCTGGCCGCCACCCGTGACAGCTGGCACGGGCGCCCGGAAGCGGTGATGACCTTGCTCGCCAACGGCGCTGACCCGCGCGCCGCCGATACCGAGGGCAACACCCCGCTGCACCATGCCGCGCGCAGCTCCGATCCGGGCGTGGCTGCATTGCTACGCGATGCCGGCGCCGAGATGGACGTCGTGAATGCAGAAGGCATGTCGCCTCTGGGCATTGCGTGTGCCGCCGGCAACTGGCGGCTGGCGCGGTTCCTGCTGGAGCGTGGCGCCAAGACTGAACCCGCCCAAGGCCAGCCGGTCCTGCTGGCCGCGGCCGGAACCGAAGAGGACGATGCTGCCGGCGTGCAGCTGCTGCTGCGCCACAAGGCACGGGTGGATGCGCGCGATGGGCGCGACCGGAGTGCATTGCACGAGGCCGCGTTCGCTGGTCATGCTGATATCTGCAGCGCATTGCTGGATGCCGGTGCCGACGTGCATGCGCGCGACGGCCAAGGCCGCACGCCACTGCTGGACAGCGCGCGTGCCGCTGCATTGCCGGCTCTGGAAGCGTTGCTCAGTGGTGGTGCCGATGCGCGCGCCTGCGACGGTGTTGGCGCAAATGCCTTGCACCTGGCCTGCATGGCCGAAGCGCCCTCGACCGCGCTTGTGCAGCGCCTGCTTGCACTTGGCGTGGATGCGCAGACGCTGGATGCCGAAGGCCGCAGCGCAGTGGATCTTGCCGTCAGCGCGGGTCGCTGGACGCTTGCGAACGTGCTCGACCCGGCGCGCGCGTTGCCGGTGTCGATGGCCGTCGATGACGACGGTTCGACGCCGGATCGTCCGCCCCTGCTGCTGCTGCGCGAGCGACTACTGGATGCTGGCCCGTCGCGTGAATTACTGTCATTGGCGGCTTTGCTGGGCCCGGCCGAACTCAATGGCCTGCTGACCGATGCCGAGATCGTGCTGGACGTGGAACGGGTCGAATGGCTGTTGCGCCGTGGCGCGCAACCTGAGGCGCGCGTGCCGGGCATGCCGATGCCGGTGGATGCGGCCTTGCAGCGCGGCGACCAGGGCATCGACGTGCTGCGTGTGTTGTTCGCGCATGGGGCATCGCCTGCGGGCAGCGGCGGGTTGGCGCGTTACCTCGCGGCCTGCCTTGCTGGTAGTCCCGATGTCGATGCCGAGCGTTTCGCGATTGACTTGCTGGAGCGTGGCGCGGATCCGTACGCGGTGTCGCCAGCCGGCGATCCGCCGGTTGCGATTGCCGTACGCCTGCACTGGCCACGCCTGCTGCAGCGGCTGATCGCACATGGCGCCGACCTTGACGCGCGCGACAGCCATGGCATGAGCGCGCTGCACCAGGCCGCTGCGCTTGCCCGCGAGGAAGAACTCAAATTGCTGGTGGCAGCGGGCGCCGCCCCCGACCGCCGCGCCGCCGACGGCCAGACTCCGCTTGGAGTGGCGCTGGCTAGCGGCCGTCGCGACCTCGCCGACTGGCTGGATTGGCGCGGCTGGCGCTTGCCGCGTCGCCCGCTGCAGGCCAGCGATGTGCCGGCCGCTGCAATCGTCGGCGACACCGATGCGGTGCGCCGCTTGCTCGACATCGGCATGCCGGTCGATGCGGTCGACAGCCAGGGTTGCAGCGCATTGTTGCGCGCCGCCGGCGGCGGCCATCGCGCCCTGGTAGAGCTGCTGCTGGCACGTGGCGCGCAACCGGGATTGGCCGCCAATACCGGCGCCACCCCGTTGTCGGCGGCGGTGAGCATGCGCCAGACCGACATTGTCGAGCGCCTGCTGGAAGCCGGTGCCGGCCTGGAACAACGCCTGCCTGGCGAGGTCACCGTGCTGATGCTGGCGGCGGCGCTGGGCCTGCCGGAACTGGTGTCGCGCCTGTTGCAGGCCGGCGCCGATCTCAATGCCCGTGATGCGCAGGGCCTGACCCCGCTGCACTGCGCTGCGCTGTATGGCTTTACCGCCCGCGAGCGACCGCGCCTGGTTGCGTTGCTGGACATCCTGTTGCTGGCCGGTGCCAATCCGCAGGTGGCTGCGAATGGCGGCGCAACGCCGCTGCTGCTGCTGCTCGGCGCGCGCGCTGAACCCGGCACGCCCAGTACCGAGGACGTGTTGCTGGCCGGTTTGGATCGGCTGTTAGACGAAGAGGTGCGGCTGGATGCACGCGACCTGCGCGGCTTCGGTCCCTTGCACCTGGCAGCCCTGCATGGCCTGTTGCGCGCGTCGCAGGTATTGTTGCGCGCCGGTGCCGACCTCAACCAGCGCGACACACTCAACCGCACCCCGCGCGAAGTCGCCTTGATGCGCGGATATGTCGATGTTGCCGCCGGACTCGCACCGACCGATGGCACCACGCCCTCGGTGTCGATGGCGCGCTTCCTGCGTGAATAGCGCAGAAGAAAAGGGGTCAGGTTCAATTTGCGCTGGCGGAAAATGTACCGGACCCCTTTTCTCGTGCTTACTCGCGCGGCGCATCCGCGATCCGCCCCAGCTGGCCTTCGCCGGCATCCGCCTCGAACAGCTCGGCCAGCTCGCGGCGCGCGTCTTTCGTGCTCTGCAGCAGGGCATCTTCGTCGTCCTGCATCTGCCGCTGCGCATCCAGCAGCTTCGCATCATGCGCGCGGAAGCGACGGACGTGGGCATCCGCCTGTTCGGGCGCGACGCCGAGCGCGACCAGCACTTCGCGGCCCATCTCCACGCTGCTGCCGAACAGTTCGCGGAACACTATCGCGCCCAGATCCATCAGCTGCCAGGCATGGCGGCGGTCACGTGCGCGGGCAAACACTTTCGCATCCGGGTAGTGCTGGCGCAGCAGGCGAGTCATCTGCAGGCTGGCATCGATGCCATCGACCGCGACCACGAACAGCCGCACATGCGCCGCACCAGCAGCGCGCAGCAAGTCTGGTCGGGTCGGATCGCCGTAATAGATCTTGTTGCCGAAGCGGCGCACGAAGTCGACCTGTTCGACGTCTGGATCGATCGCGATGAACGGAATCTTGTGCGCCGACAGCAGGCGCGCAACGATCTGCCCGAAGCGGCCGAAGCCGGCGATCAACACATGCGGATGTTCGTCCGGCATTTCGTCGAAATCGCGTGCCTGCACTTGCCCTGGCTGCGGCGCCAGTTTCGATATCAGCATCAACAGCAATGGCGTCACCGCCATCGACAGGCCGACGATGGCGACCAGTCGGTCGCGTTGCGGCGCATCCAGCAATCCGGCCTTGGCTGCTTCGCCAAACACCACGAATGCGAATTCGCCGCCCAGTGCCAGGGTGCCGCCCAACAGCAACGTGCCGCGCAGGTCCAGCCGACCCGGGCCACGGCCAAGCAGCGCCAGCACGGCAAACTTCACTACCAGCAATACCAGCACGCCAATGACAATCGTGCCCGGCTCGGCCGCGATTCGCTGCAGGTCGATGCTCATTCCCACGGCCATGAAGAACAGGCCCAGCAGCAGTCCTTCGAATGGCTGGATCTGCGATTCAAGTTCGTGCCGGAATTCGGATTCTGCCAGCAGCACGCCGGCCAGGAATGCGCCCAGGCCCGCGCTCAGGCCGGCCAGCTCCATCAACCACGCGCTGCCCAGCACCACCAGCAAGGCGGCGGCGGTGAACACTTCCGGCATCCGCGTGCGCGCAATGACCCGGAACACATGGCGCAACAGGTAGCGGCCACCCATTACCAGCGCCGCGATCGCGGCAATCGCCTTGGTCACGGCGATCATGATGCTGCCATCGCTGTCGGCAGCATGCGCGCCGAGTAGCGGGATTGCCGCCAGCAGCGGGATCGCGGCCAGGTCCTGGAACAGCAGGATCGCGAAGGCCAGCCGGCCGTGCCCTGCGGTCAGTTCCTTGCGCTCAGCCAGCAATTGCAGGCCCACTGCGGTCGACGACAGCGCCAGTCCAAGGCCGACCACCAGCGCGGCCTTCCAGCCCAGGCCCTGGTCGCCGTCCATGAGCAAGAACACCAGCGCCGCCAACACGGCCCCGGACAGCAGGACCTGCAGTCCGCCGACCCCGAAGATCAGTTTGCGCATCACCTTCAGGCGCGGCAATGACAGTTCCAGTCCGATCACGAACAGCATCATCACCACGCCGATTTCGCTGGCCGCAAGTACCGGCCCGGCATCACCGATCACCCGCAGCGCATGCGGGCCGAGCAACGCGCCTGCGGCGAGGTAGCCAAGCACCGCGCCCAAGCCGAAACGCTTGAACACCGGCACCGCGATGACAGCAGCCAGCAGGAACACCATTGCAAGTTCAAGTCCGCCGCCGTGCATGGCCAGCTCCCGTGTTCAAGGAGGTCAGTATGGGCGATTGAGGCATACTCGATCGCAACTGAGCAGCCGTGGGAGCGAACCAATGGGACCACAGAAGATTTTCACTACATTGGCATTCGCCGCACTGTTAACGTCAAGTGGCGCCCGCGCAGCGGATGCGCCAGTTTCGAAAAGTGAAAGCGTGCTTACGCTGCGCTTGAATGGTCAACTCACCATCGATCCCGAAGGAAGGGTGAAGTCTTTCGAGATTCGCAGCGAGCTGCCGCCAGGGGTGCAGGGCATCGTGGAACGGGCCGTGCCGAAGTGGACGTTCGCGCCGATCCTGGTGGGTGGCAAGCCAGTCACCGCTCAATCGCCAATGAGTATTACGCTTGCAGCGACCGAGGCGGATGGAGGCTATCGGGTGCGCGTGGACAACGTGGTTTTTCGTCCCAACACGAAGGAAGATTACGAGCAGGCGCTCGATGCTCAGAAACAAGCTGCGGCGCTAGGTATGGCCATCGAGGTTGCCGGTGAGTCGGGGCGAGCAACCCAGCCTGTCGTGATTTCACACAAACGCTTGACGCCGCCTTCGTACCCGCAAGGAATGTTGATGGGCGGGGTCGAGGGAATCGTGCTTTTGGTACTTCGACTTAATCCGGACGGAACGGTAGCCGAGGCCATGGCGTCGCAGTCGAGCCTCCTCAACGTCAAGGGTCGCACCGAGATGCTTGATCGCGCACGGAAAATGCTGGAACGCAGCGCACTATCGGCCGCACGCGGCTGGACCTTCAACGTGGATACTGTCAACCCAGCGTTGCTGACAGCGGCGGACCTCACGGTACGCACCCCCGTCGAATATGTGCTCGGAAGGCCGGGCATGAAAGACAGCACACTTGCTGGCAAATGGCGCCAGGAATTTCGTGGCCCGAACCTCCGAGTGCCGTGGTTGAGTGAGCAAGCTGACCGACGGATAGGTGTATCGGATCTTGCCGGCGGCGAATTCCTCGCAGGCACCACTCGTTTCCGGCTTGCTGACGAGGGGATCATCGGTAGCACGCTCTAGATTGTGCGGCCCGTCTGCGAGTGCGTCGATATTCATGAGGTACTTCGACGACCTAAGCTTGAAGCAACCAACAAAAAAGCCCCGCATTGCGGGGCTTTTTGATTGAAACGCTTCCAAGGAATCAGCACTTCATCGAACCGAAGAACTCGTCGTTGGATCATCTTGCCCATCGCGCTGCCGGTGTCGACCAGGGCAGTGGCAATGATCGTCAGGCTGCCGCCTTTCTCGATATTACGGGCGGCCAAGCCGTCAATGCTTGCGCATGGGAGCATGCCCTGTTCCTATGTTGACCAAGTGCGCCTAGGGGACAGCCATGTCCATGTTGCGTCTTCGCAACGATTTCCGATTCGCCATCATCAGCCTGTTCGGCGTGATCGCAGTGGTGGTGATCCTTCCATTCGCGATCTACCGATTTGCGACCGGGCAGGTAATTGCCGGCAGCGTCGATCTGGCGATCGTCACCGGCCTCATGGCCGGAGTGACCTATGGCTGGCGTGGCGGCAACATTGATCGCATCGCGCATGGCATGGTCATTTTCTATACCACCGGTTGCGTGGTGCTGACGACGCTGGTGGGCACCCCCGGGCTGATGTGGATGTACCCGGTGGTGATGACCAACTTCCTGCTGGTCGGGCGGATGCCCGCGCTGCTGGTATCGGCGGCTGCCATCATGGTGCTGGTGTTGCACGGTCAGGCGTTCGATTCACTGATCGAGCGATTCGATTTTTTCGCCTCGGCGAGCATGGTGAGCCTGTTCGCCTTCATCTTCGCGCTGCGCACTGAGGCCCAGAGGGACCAGCTTGAGACGCTGGCGTCGCGAGACCCGCTGACCGGCGTTTTGAACCGCCGCGCGATGGAACAGGAGCTGCAGATGGTCATAGAGGCGCATCGACGCCTTGGCACCACCTATGGCTTGATGCTGCTCGACCTTGACCGGTTCAAATCGATCAACGACACCCATGGTCACGAGGCGGGGGACGTTGTCCTGGTCAACTTCGCCACGCTGGTACAGTCCGGCATTCGCAAGCTCGACCGGATGTACCGTATCGGCGGCGAGGAATTCGTGTTGATCCTGCCCGGTTCCAATGTCCGGGGGTTGGCCACGATCTGCGAGAGCGTGCGCGCGCGCGTGGAGACTGGGCTACGCATCCAGGGTAAATCGATCACGGTGTCGATCGGGGCCGCCGAGCTCAAGTATGACGAGGACAGTGCGGACTGGCTGGCACGGGCCGACCTGGCGCTGTACAGGGCCAAGCGCGGCGGCCGCAACCGGGTGGAAATTGACCAAGGTTCCGAGCCGGTTGCAACTGCCAGGACGACCTAAGCTTGAAGCAACCAACAAAAACGCCCCGCATTGCGGGGCGTTTTGTTTGAAACGTTGCGAAAAACTCAGCGCTTCATCGAACCGAAGAACTCGTCGTTGGATTTGGTGTTGCGCATCTTGTCCAACAGGAATTCCATGGCCGCGATCTCGTCCATCGGGTGCAGCAGCTTGCGCAGGATCCAGATCTTCTGCAGCAGCTCGGGCTCGATCAGGTAATCCTCGCGGCGGGTGCCGGAGGCGTTGACGTTGATCGCCGGGTACACGCGCTTTTCGGCGATGCGGCGGTCCAGGTGCACTTCGCTGTTGCCGGTGCCCTTGAACTCCTCGTAGATCACCTTGTCCATCGCGCTGCCGGTGTCGACCAGGGCGGTGGCAATGATCGTCAGGCTGCCGCCTTCCTCGACGTTGCGGGCGGCACCGAAGAAGCGCTTCGGACGGTGCAGGGCGTTGGCGTCCACGCCGCCGGTCAGCACCTTGCCGGAACTCGGCAGCACGTTGTTGTAGGCACGTGCCAGGCGGGTGATCGAGTCGAGCAGGATCACCACGTCCTTCTTGTGTTCAACCAGGCGCTTGGCGCGCTCGATCACCATTTCGGCGACTTGCACGTGGCGCGCGGCGGGCTCGTCGAAGGTGGAGGAAATCACCTCGCCGCGCACGGTGCGCTGCATTTCGGTCACTTCTTCCGGACGCTCGTCGATCAGCAGCACGATCAGGTGCACGTCCGGATGGTTGCCGGTGATCGCGGTGGCGATCTGCTGCATCATCATGGTCTTGCCGGCCTTCGGCGGGCTGACGATCAGCGCGCGCTGGCCCTTGCCTTGCGGCGCCATCAAATCGAGGATGCGGCCGGTGATGTCTTCGCTGCTGCCGTCGCCGCGTTCGAGCTTGAACTTCTTGCGCGGGAACAACGGAGTCAGGTTCTCGAACAGGGTCTTGTTCTTGCTGGCCTCGATCGGCTCGCCATTGATGGTGTCCACCACCGACAGCGCGAAGTAGCGTTCGCCATCCTTCGGCCAGCGGATGCGGCCGGACAAATGGTCGCCGGTACGCAGGTTGAAGCGGCGGATCTGTGACGGGCTGATGTAGGTGTCGTCGGGGCCAGCAAGATAACTGGCCTCTGCGGCGCGCAGGAAACCGAAGCCGTCCGGCAGGATTTCCAGCACGCCGTCAGCGGCGACGCCTTCGGCGTGGCGGGTGAGCACCTTGAGGATGCCGAAGATGATGTCCTGCTTGCGCGCGCGGGCTACACCCTCGCTGATCTGCAACTGGTCGGCAATTTCCAGCAGCTTGTGCGCGGGCATCCGCTTGAGGTCGCCCAGCGAGTACTGCGCGAAGCCTTCCGGCACTAGCGGATGCGGGCGCGGCACGAAGGTTTCACCATTGCCGCCGTCGTCGGGCATGCCGCCCTCTTGGTGGCGGTCGCGCTGGCGGTCGCGGCGATTCTTGAAGCGGTCGCGGCGATTATTGTTGTTGTTGCGCTGGCCGTCGTGACGCTGGCCTTCGCCGCCCTGGCTGTCGGCCTGGCCGCCTTGGCGGTTCTCACCGCCACCGGTGTTGCCCTCGTTGTGGGGCGCATGCTCGGCATTGCCGCGCGGGGCTTGTTCGCTGGACGAGGGCGCGGGCGATGCCGCTTCGTGCCTGGGTTCAGCCGGCTTGGCTTCGGCAGGCTTGGCTTCGGCAGGCTTGTTCTCTGAGGGTTTGCTTTCAGCAGGCTTTCTTTCAGACGGCTTGCTTTCAGCGGATCTGGGCGCGGCTGGCTTCGGCGCTGCAGACGGCTCGGGCAGCGTCGGCATGCTTGGCGCATCGGCGACGGTCTTGGCTACGCGGGGCTTGCGCACGCGCTTGGCGGCGGGTTCGCCGGCGTCGTTGGTTGGGTCGGACAAGTGGAGATTCCTCGCTTGAGGTTGCGAGCGCCCGCAGGCTGGGGCGTCGTGTGGGTGCCAGGCCGGGAGTCCCTCGACCGAAGCAGGAGTTTCAGAAATAGATGCAGAAGGGGTGCGGCGCGCCTTACAGGCGGTGGTTCAGCGCCGGGCCGTGCAGGAAAACTAGCATTCGCCGCGGTCGGCGGCAAGCGGTGTGGCGAAAAGCGTTCAGGCCGATGCAAACCGAGCTGTCCAGCGGACGCCTGATTTCAGCTCTTCCCCCTTCCACGGAAGGGGGAGTCTGGGAAGGGGTTGGAGGTAGAAAAGAGAAAGGCTTCAGAGCGCCTTGTCGATCATCTGCGCCAACTGGGCCTTGCCCACGGCGCCGATCTGGGTGGCCTGCACCTGGCCGTCCTTGAACAGCAGCAGCATCGGGATCGAGCGCACGTGGTACTTCAGCGCGGTGGCCTGGTTCTGATCGACATCGATCTTCACAATCTTGGCGCGCCCGGCGTAGGTGCCGGCCAAATCGTCCAGGGCCGGGGCAATCATCTTGCACGGACCGCACCATGGGGCCCAGAAATCGACCAGGACCGGCTGGTCGGAGGCCAGTACCTGGCTGTCGAAGTCGGCATCGGTGGCGTGGATCACGGTATCGCTCATGGAAACTCCTGCTGGGGCATGGCAATTCCATGCCGGATCAAGGGGATGCGCGGGGATGGCCACGCGAATGCTGTTAAACTGGGGCGTTACGAGCAGGCTTTCAAGCGTCAGGCGCAATCTTGGACGCGTCCTGCAGGTACCCGAATCCGACCCCCGGCAGTCTGCGTGGCACGCGCGCCTTTCGCAAGTTTCGAGGCAAGTTCGACGCCCCGCGCCAGCGTACAAACCGATTGCGCCGCGCCCACTGCCCCAGCCCGAAGGCATCCAGACCTACGCATGAGCGACAAGCCCCTTACCGATATCGCGTTTTCCAGCTTCGACCTGCACCCGTCCCTGCTTGCAGGGCTTGAAGCGGCCGGATTCTCCCGTTGCACGCCGATCCAGGCGATGACGTTGCCGCTCGCGCTGCAAGGCCGCGATGTCGCTGGCCAGGCCCAGACCGGCACTGGCAAGACCCTGGCCTTCCTGGTCACGGTGGTCAACCGGCTGATGACCAAGCCGGCGCTGGCCGACCGCAAGCCGGAAGATCCGCGCGCACTGATCCTGGCGCCGACCCGCGAATTGGCGATCCAGATCCACAAGGATGCGGTCAAATTCGGTTCCGACCTCGGGCTGAAATTCGCCCTGGTCTATGGCGGTGTTGACTACGACAAGCAGCGCGAGCTGCTGCAGCGCGGCGCCGACGTGATCATCGCCACCCCCGGCCGCCTGATCGACTACGTCAAGCAGCACAAGGTGGTCAGCCTGCATGCCTGCGAAATCTGCGTGCTGGACGAAGCAGACCGCATGTTCGATCTCGGCTTCATCAAGGACATTCGCTTCCTGCTGCGGCGCATGCCGGTGCGTACCGAGCGGCAGACCCTGCTGTTCTCGGCGACCCTCTCGCACCGCGTGCTGGAGCTGGCCTACGAGCACATGAACGAGCCCGAGAAGCTCGTCGTGGAGACCGAGTTCATCACCAACGCCAAGGTGCGCCAGCTGATGTACTTCCCGGCCGACGACGAGAAGATCAAGCTGCTGCTCGGCCTGCTGTCGCGCAGTGAAGGCGCTCGCACCATGGTGTTCGTCAACACCAAGGCATTCGTCGAGCGCGTCGCTCGCTCGCTGGAAAAAGCCGGCTACCGGGTCGGCGTGCTCAGCGGCGACGTGCCGCAGAAGAAGCGCGAGAGCTTGCTCAAGAAGTTCCAGGCCGGGCAGCTCGAACTACTGGTCGCGACCGACGTCGCCGCCCGCGGCCTGCACATCGATGGTGTATCGCACGTCTACAACTACGACTTGCCGTTCGATGCCGAGGACTACGTGCACCGAATCGGCCGGACGGCTCGTCTTGGAGCGGAGGGTGATGCGATCAGCTTCGCCTGCGAGCGCTACGCGCAGAGCCTGCCCGACATCGAGGCTTTCATCGAGCAGAAGATCCCGGTCGAGCCGGTGACCTCCGAACTGATGACCGCGTTGCCGCGCAAGCCCCGCGAGCAGCAGGTCGAAGCCGATGCCGAGGAAGGTGAGAGCATCGGCGAGATCTTCAAGGAAGTGCGCGAGGCACGCGCCGTCGAGGACGCCAAGCGTGGCGGCGGTCGTTCCGGTCCGGGCGCTGGTCGCTCCGGCGAACGTGGCCCGCGCAGCGCCGGTGGCGGACGCAGCAGCGGAGGTACAGAGAGTCGTGGTCCGCGTCCACCACGCAAACCACGAGTCGAAGGCGAGGCCGCTGCGGCAGCTCCAGTCGCCACGCCAGCGACCGGTCCTGCAAATACAGCCGTGGACGGCGAGAAGCCCGCGCGCAAGCGTCGGCGCAGGCGTGGTGGCGTGCCATTGGAAAACGGTGCTGCGACGACCACATCGACTTCGCAAGTGGCTGCAGTCAAACCTGCGACCAAATCCGCCAAGCCAGCCGATGCTTCCACCGCGAACAAGACCGGATCTTCGCCCTCGTTGCTCACGCGGATTGGCAAGGGCCTGAAGTCGCTGGTGACCCGCGCGCCACGCAACCAGCACTGAGGTGCGACGCACGGATCGGCCGGGCCGGCAGGGTTTCGGCTCGGTGGTAATGCCACGCCGCTTGCCGGCGTGACTCCGCGCACGTTGCCGGCATCGCCGTGCTGGCCGCCGCGGTCGGCTCGGGCGATACTGCCGCCCATTCCCCGCAGCTCGGCGACGCAATGACGGTTCTGCGTTTCGACAACGTCAGCAAGCAGTATCCGGGCGGCCATGCCGCCCTGGCAGAAGTGAGTTTTTCCGTCGCTGCTGGCGAGATGCTGTTCGTCACTGGCCACTCTGGTGCCGGCAAAAGCACCTTGCTGAAGCTGATCCAGTTGGCCGAACGGCCCAGCCGCGGCGTGGTGTTGTTCGACGAGCGCAACCTGGCCAAGGTCCGCGGTGGCCGCATCGCCCATCATCGGCGTAATGTCGGCGTGGTCTACCAAAACCACCAACTGCTGATGGACCGCAGCGTTGCCGAGAACGTCGGCTTGCCGCTGGTGTTGCGCGGGATCAAGCGCGGTGAAATCAACAAGCGCGTGCGCGTGCTGCTGGACAAGCTCGGTCTCGGCGAGCGCGAACGCTCACTTCCGTCGCAATTGTCGGCGGGCGAGCAGCAGCGGGTCGGCATCGCGCGCGCGGTGATCGCCGAACCCGCACTGCTGGTGGCGGATGAGCCCACCGGCAATCTCGACCCGACCTTGTCGGCGGAAATCCTTGCTCTGTTCGCGGCGCTGCCGGAACGCGGCACCAGCGTGCTGGTCGCCAGCCACGACCTCGGCCTGGTCAAGCGCATGCGCAAGCGTGTGCTGGTGCTCGACCATGGGCAGCTGGTCGACGACATCTCGCCGGAGGACCTGGCAGATGAATGAGCGCGTCAATGAACGCACCGGTGACAGCATGCAGTCCAGCCGCTTCGGCGCATGGATATCGCACCATGGCTACAGCCTCGTGGCCAGCCTTGGCCGGATGCTGCGCAAGCCATGGGCGACCCTGCTCACGGTCGGGGTGATGGCGCTGGCGCTGGCCTTGCCGCTGGGTCTGTGGCTGGTGATGGGAAACTTGGCGCGGCTGGGCGGCGAAGTGCAGGCCAGTCGCAATGTCGATGTGTTCCTGAAACAGGGCATCGATGCCGATGCGGCGAAATCCCTTGCTGACACCCTGCGCCAACGTGGCGATGTCGCCGACGTGGTGCTGGTCACGCCAGAGCAGGCGCTTGCGCAGTTGCGCGCGCGGCCGGACCTGGCCGAGGCGATCGATGCACTTGGTGCCGACGCCGCGCGCGCGGCATTGCCAAGCGTGTTGCGGGTCAGCCCGCGTGGCGATGAGCGCCTGCTTGCCGATTCTCTGCGCAAGCTGCCGCAGACCGAGCGCGTGCAGCATGACCTGGCATGGCGCGAACGGCTGGATGCGTGGCTGCGTTTCGGCGCACGGGTCGCCCTGGTGCTGGCGGCATTGCTGGGATTTGGCGCATTGTTGGTGGTCGGCAATACCGTGCGGCTAGACATCCAGTCGCGCCGAGAGGAGATCGGCGTGCTGCAACTGCTGGGTGCCAGCGACGGGTTCGTACGTCGGCCGTTCCTGTACCTGGGTGCCTGGTACGGGCTGGCTGCGGGCGCGGCCGCGCTCGGCGTGCTGACCCTGGCCTGGATGGGCCTGCGCGAGCCCCTGGCCGAACTCGCCGCGCGTTACGGCAGTCATTTCGCCTTGCGCGGACTGGATCCGTTGCAGGGCTTGCTGGTGCTGGTGGCGGCGGGTGTGTTGGGTTGGCTCGGCGCCGGCCTGGTCACCGGCCATTACTTGCGCCAGACCCGGCCGACGGAGGCCTGAACGTGGCTGCTGGCCAGGATCTACGCCACGTCGTCAGCGATGCCCCACGCGTCATGGTGGTGGATGGCTCGCGGATGGTGCGCAAGCTGATCGGCGACACCCTGAAGCGCGACGTGCCCAATGCCGAGGTGATCGGCTGCGCCAACCTGGCCGAAGTGCGCGCCGTGCTGGCCAAGGGCGCGGTCGACCTGGTCACCACCGCACTACTACTGCCCGACGGCGACGGCATGGCGGTGGCACGCGTAGTGCGCGAGGCCGGCGGACAAGCCTACGTGCCGATCATTGTGGTCTCCGGCAATGCGCAGGAAGCACTGGAAACCCGAACCTTCACCGAAGATGTCACCGATTATTTCGACAAGAGCCTTGGCCATGGCGCGCTGGCCACATTCATCCGCGGCTATGTGCAGCCGGCGCCGATCGAGGGTGCGCGAGTGCTCTACGTCGAGGACAGCCGAGTGGTGGCGACCGCGACCAAGCGCATGCTGGAGCGGCAGGCGATGCAGGTGTTGCACGTGATCAGTGCCGAAGACGCGCTCGAGCACTTGCACAAGTACATCGGGCGCAGCGATGGCGATGTCGGTTGCGACCTGCTGCTGACCGATGTCTATCTGAAAGGCGTGCTCAGCGGGCACGACTTGCTCAGCCAGGTTCGTGGGGCATTCGGTTATGGCAAGCGGCGCCTGCCGGTGCTGGTGATGACCGGTGACGACAACCGCGACAACCAGGCGTCGCTGCTGCGCGAGGGCGCCAACGACCTGGTGCTGAAGCCGATCGAAGAGCGCTTGCTGGTGACCAAGGCCCTGTTCCAGTTGCGGCTGGCCAAGCTGCCGGAGCCCGGCAGCTTCAACCGCTGAGTGCGCCTTTGAGCGAGCACGACATCCGCCTGGAACCCAGTTGGAAAGCCCGCATTGGCGACTGGTTCGCGCGTGAGGACATGCAGCAGTTGTCCGGCTTCCTGCGTCAGCGCAAGGCCGCCGGCGCCACCATCTATCCGCCCGGCGGGCAGATCTTTGCCGCTTTCGATGCCACTCCGTTCGACTTGGTCAAGGTCGTCATACTCGGCCAGGATCCGTATCACGGTCCAGGCCAGGCGCATGGGCTGTGCTTCTCGGTCCAGCCCGGGGTGCCGGTGCCGCCGTCGCTGGACAACATCTACAAGGAACTGGCGCGCGATGTCGGATTCCAGCGGCCGGACCATGGCTGTTTGCTGCCATGGGCCGCACAAGGCGTGCTGCTGCTCAACAGCGTGCTGACGGTCGAGGCCGGAACCCCTGGCGCGCATCAGCGCAAGGGCTGGGAAGGCTTCACCGATCACGTGGTCGACGTGCTCAACCGCGAGCGCGAGAACCTGGTGTTCCTGCTCTGGGGCAGCTATGCGCAGACCAAGGGCAAGGTGATTGATGCCCGACGGCATCGCGTGCTCAAGGCGCCGCATCCCTCGCCACTGTCCGCGTACCGGGGCTTCATGGGCTGCGGGCATTTCTCGGCGGCCAACCAGTTCCTGACCCGCACCGGGCAGACGCCGATCAACTGGACCCTACCCACGCCATGGATGCCCACGCGGCCTTGACCCGGTCTTGATCACCCCTGTGACAGGCTGATGGCTGCGGTAATACTTCAAAAAGCCGTCCTTCAGCCTGCCGCTGTTCCATGAATGGAACAGTAGTGAACTAACGGCAGGGTTAGCAGTCGGATATGACGACTGCTAAAATCGACCCCATGAGCGAGACCACCATGTCCAATGCCCTTGTCACCCACAACCTGCCAATCCCGTCACTTCAGGTTGGCGCGATGGGTTCGCTGGATGCCTACATCGGCGGCGTGCACCAGATCCCGGTGCTCACCGTCGAGAACGAACAGCGGCTAGCCCGTCGTCTGCGTGACGACAATGATTTGCAGGCCGCGCAGGAGTTGATTCTGTCGCATCTGCGCTTCGTCATCCACGTCGCCCGCGGCTACAGCGGTTATGGCCTGCCGCTTGGCGACCTGATCCAGGAAGGCAACATCGGCCTGATGAAGGCGGTCAAGCGCTTCGACCCGAACGTGGGCGTGCGCCTGGTCAGCTTCGCGGTGCACTGGATCCGCGCCGAGATGCACGAGTTCATCATCAAGAACTGGCGGATTGTCAAAGTCGCGACCACCAAGGCGCAGCGCAAGCTGTTCTTCAACCTGCGCAAGAGCAAGAAGCGCCTGGGCTGGTTGAACGCAGCCGAAGTCAGTGCAGTGGCCAAGGACCTCAACGTCAGCGAACGCGAAGTGCTGGAGATGGAATCGCGCCTGTCCGGTCGCGATGTCGGTTTCGATGCGCCCGATGACGGTGATGACGACCATGCGCCGCCAGCGCCTGCGCATTACCTGGTCGCACGCGACGAAGATCCGGCCGAGGCCTATGAATCTGCCGACAGCGAAGCCGACCAGATGCAGCTGCTGCGTGAAGGCATGTCACGGCTGGATGCGCGTTCGCGCGATATCATCAGCCGCCGCTGGCTGGATGACGAAAGCAAGGTCACCCTGCAGGAACTGGCAGACGAATATGGCGTCTCCGCCGAACGTATCCGCCAGGTCGAGTCCAACGCGCTGAAGAAGATGAAGGGGCTGTTCGCCGCGTAATCCGCGGCTCTCGCAGCAATCACGAACAGCCCGCGCAAGCGGGCCGTTTGCGTTGTGCGCTAGGATTTCCGCAACAAGGACTCAGGAGTTGCCGATGGATGCCACGTTGCGCATTGCACTGTTGATCGACGCAGACAATGCACCTGCCACCAAGATTGAAGTCGTGTTGAATGAGCTGTCGCGGCATGGCATCGCCAATGTGCGCCGCGCCTATGGCAACTGGAAGAGCGCGCATTTGCAGAAGTGGGAGCAGATGCTGCACCCGCATGCGATCCAGCCGATGCAGCAATTTGCCTACAGCATCGGCAAGAACGCGTCTGACATGGCGATCGTGGTCGATGCAATGGATCTCTTGCATAGCGGGCAATTTGATGCTTTTGGAATTGTTTCCAGCGACGCGGACTTCACCCCGCTGGTGATGCGCATGCGGGCCCAGAACATGCGGGTATTCGGGTTTGGCGCGCAGCAGACTCCCAAGCCTTTTGTAAATGCTTGTTCGACTTTCCTCTACCTCGACGAGGCAATGTCGACGGCAACTGGAACCACCACGGATGCGGCATCGTCCAAGCCGAAGACTACTGCGCAACTGCGGCAGGACACGGCATTGGTGGCCCTGCTGCGTGGGGCTGTTGACTCCGCGAAGGGCGACGATGGCTGGGCGCACTTGAGTCCGGTCGGCCAATACATCGCCAACCGCGCTTCGTTCGACCCGCGCAATTACGGCTATCCGAACCTTAGTAGCCTTGTCGAAGCCAGCGACTTGTTCGAGGTGCGCAAGGTCAACCAGGTCGTGCACGTTCGTGCCAAGCCAGCGAATAAGCCGGCCAGGAAGGCGGCAAAAAAGAAAGTTACTTTCATCGTCGATCCGAAACCTCAATAAAGCTCGACCGGATCCACGTCCAGCGACCAGCGCACCTTGCGTGCATCGGGTAAGGCGTAGAGCTGAGGTATCACGTCATCCAGTGCGACATGCAATTTGCGGCGCTGTGGTGAGGCCAGCAGCAGTTGCGCGCGCTGGTAGCCGGCGCGACGCGGCATTGGCGCTGGCAAGGGGCCGGATAGTTCGATGCCGGCATCACCCAGCAATTCCTTCGCGAGCTGCAGGAAGCGCACTGGCGGGTCGGCGTGTTTCGCTTCGGCACGCAGCAGGGCCAGATGCGCGAACGGCGGGAACTCGGCGGCTTCGCGCTGGATGAGCTCGGCTTCGGCGAAGGCGTGATAACCGCCCTGGATCAGGATTTGCAGTAGCGGATGCTCGGGATGGTGGGTCTGGATCAGCACGCTGCCGGGTTTGTCCGCGCGGCCGGCGCGACCGGCCACCTGGATCAGCAACTGCGCGAGTTTCTCGCTGCTGCGGAAGTCTGCGGAAAAAAGTCCCTCGTCGACCCCGACCACCACGACCAAGGTGAGGTTGGGCAGGTCGTGGCCCTTGGCCAGCATCTGGGTGCCAACCAGGATTCCGGGCTGCGTGCCCAGCGTGTCGAAATGGGCCTGCAGCGCATCGCGCTGACGAGTGCTGCCGCGGTCGATGCGCAACACCGGAACCTCAGTGAATCGCTGTTGCAGGAGTTCCTCGATGCGTTCGGTGCCGGCGCCCTGAGGCTGCAAGGCCAGGCTTGCGCAATCCGGGCAGGCCAATGGCACCGGCCTGCGTGTCCCGCAGTGGTGGCATTGCAGGCGTCGGCCTGCCCCATGCACGGTCATCGGCGTGCCTTGCTCCGGCGTGCTGCAGCGCGGGCAATGCGCGCTCCAGCCGCAGTCGTGACAGAGCAGCACCGGCGCATAGCCGCGTCGATTTTTGAACACTAGCACTTGGCCACCGGCGGCCAGCGCGGCTTCGATCGCCTGCAACGCTTCGGCCGACAGGCCCGCCTGTAGTGGCCGCTTGCGTACGTCCTGCACGCGCACCTGCGGAGGATGTGCGCCACCTGCGCGCTGCCGCAGGCGCAGATGCGTGAAGCGACCTGCCTGCGCGTTGTGCAGCGATTCCAGCGACGGCGTGGCGCTGCCGAGAACGATGGGGACGCCCATCGCCTTGGCGCGGACCAAGGCGAAGTCACGCGCGTGGTAGCGGATGCCGTCGAACTGCTTGTAGCTGCCGTCGTGCTCCTCGTCGATGACAATCAATCCCGCATCGGGCAAGGGCACGAACACCGCCGAACGCGTGCCGACGATCACCCGTGCCTGCCCGCGCGCCGCCGCCATCCAGGTGCGCGCCCGTTCGGCATCGCCCAGGCCCGAATGCAGTACCTCCACCGGCACGCCCAGGCGCGAGCGAAAACGCTGCAACAGTTGCGGGGTCAGGCCGATCTCCGGCACCAGCACCAACGCCTGCTTGCCGCGCGCCAGGCAGGCGCGGATCGCATGCAGGTAAACCTCGGTCTTGCCGCTACCGGTGACGCCGTCAAGCAGGAACGGCGCAAAGCCAGTGGCGCTGTCGATTGCCTGGGTGGCGCTGCGTTGTTCATCATTGAGTGAAAAGTGGGCGGAGGGAATTAAGTTCGGCTTAATTCCCTCCGTCCACTTTTCGACACGCTCCACCAGCCGGCGATCTCGCAGCGTACGCATCGGCGTGCGCCAGCCGGGATGTGCGGTATCGAGCAGCGCTTCTTCGCAGGCAGCGATTTCAAGCACCGTCGCCAATGCCTGCGGCTTGCCTGCGCGCATCGACGGCAAGGCAGTGCGGCCGGCTTCAGTCAGTGACCAGCCGTAGGTTGTCGTGTCCGGCAACGGCTCGCCGCGACGCAGCGCGCTCGGCAAGGCTGTCGCCAGTACTTCCCCTAGCGGCGCGTGCAGATAGTGCGACAGCCATTGGAGAGACTCGAACAGTTCGTCGTGCAACAGCGGTGCATCGTCTGGCAGCGCGCGTGCCGCTTTCAGTTCGATGCCGGGATCGGCCATGGCATGGCCGACGACCACGCCGTACAGTTCGCGCGCGCCGAACGGCACCAGGATGCGTTGGCCGCGCTGCACCGACCCGGCCTCGATGCCTGGAGGCGGCGCATAGTCGAATGGCTGCGGCAACGGAAGCGGCAGGGCGACGCGCAGCACGGGACGGGTTGCCTGCATCGCGCCAGTCTAGTCGTCAGACCAGCCAATCGGGCCCGCTCCGGCATTGCCGGCCATGTCAATTTCAAGTTGCGGGCCATAACTCAGCCATTAGCCCCGGAAAGTGGCGTAAACGATTGTCGCTGCAGGGAAATCATGTTTATCCACATCAGCTGTGGATAAGTCTGTGCACGGGCAACCTTCACAGGTGCGCAATGGCCACGATGCAAGGCCTTCGCCGCTTGTGGTGAAAAAACAGCCAAATAGGACAAGTTCAATGAAATCAAATAGTTGCTCGTGAAACATCGCTGTCACATGACATGAAGATTCCGTGAAACAGGCGTGCATGACGATTCCATGACGCCTGTGCACAACCGTTTAGCCACAGGCCGCGTCATTGCTTGCGGAGCCACCCCTGACGGCACTGTCAAGCGGTTTTTTGCAGGCCAGACGAGCGGCTGTCCGGCTAAGATGCGGCGTGCCCAACCCTCCGCAATGACCACGCCGCCGGCGCCTGTGTCCTCGCCCCCTGCCATCGCCGCCTTCGTGCGCGGCGTGGGCCAGCGTGCGCGCCTGCTGGCGACGGTCCAGGCCGGCGCCAGCAAGCCTGCGGAGCAGGCGTTGGCGGTGGTGGCGCGGGTGTTCGCCAGCGAAGCCGGGCAGTGGCCGATCGCGCAGTGGCCACAACAATACTGGCGCTTGCTGTTGGCCACGCCGCACCTGCGCCAGCCCGGCACGCCCGAGCCGGGGTTGCCACTGCCCGGTATCGCACGACTAGCGCCGACCCAGCGTGCCGCGTTCCTGCTACAACTGGTGGCCGGCCTGGACGATGCCACCGCGGCGACCGCGCTGGGCACGTCGGTCAGTGCGTACCAGGATGTGATCCGCGACGGCCTGCCGTGTGATGCACTTGGCCAGCCCGATATTGACGTCTGGCGCGCTTGGCGCGAGGCCGTGCAGCGGGAACTGGCCAATGCCCGGCCGGCGCCGGACGTCTTGGTGCCGGAATCGCGCACGGCACCGCCGCCTAAAGCTGCAAGCGCCCCAGCTGGTGAGGTGATCGCCAACGAAGCACACCATCGTCATGTGCGCTGGTTGTGGCTGGGCGTGGCGATCTGCGTACTGGCATTCGCGACCACCTTCTTCCTGCATCCTGCCGGGCGCGCCGTGCTGCAGCGCTGGACGGCGACGATCAAGCTCGAGCCCTTGCCGGCTGCCGCTGCGCCGAAAGCCCGTTTCGATGCCGATGATGGTGGCTCGCATCCTGATCGCGAACTACTCGCAGCACCTGAAGAGACGGGCCATGCCAGCCAGCTGGCATTGCTGTCGTGGCTGACGGTGAACAGCGAGGATCCGCGCGCCGCGGATGCAGTGCAGTTGCCGGTGATTACCGCACCCAAGCCACGCACGAACATGGACCCTGCGCACGATGCCTCCGCAATGGCCACGCGCTTGCACCAATGGGATGTCTTGCCTGCGCGCGTGCACGGCCTGCGTCGCGGCCAGTGGCAGGCCTGGCGTGCGCTGACCGCGGGCGAGCGCATCCAGTTGCGTGGCATCGCCGAACGCTGGCGCACATTGGCTCCGCAACAACAGCAGGCTCTGCGTGAGCGCTTCCAGGTGCAGACGTTCGATGCCCGCAACGGCTGGTGGCTGGGCCCGACCCTGGGCCGCGACTGGCCACGTATCCAGGCATTGTTTGCATATGTCGATGTCGGCCAGCGCGACGCACTGCTGCAACTGCTGCGCACCACCGACCGCGACGGCTGGGACGTGTTGGCACGGCTGGCGCAAACCACGTCACCGGAAGAACGCGCACAGCTGCGCGCCGAGCTGCTGGCACAGGCGCCCTCGCAACGTGGCGCATGGTTGCGGGCGCAACTCGCCCGCTGAGCGTCAAATCGCGGCGGTCATCACATCGCCAGCAGGCCAATGGTCATGCTGGCGGCCATCGCAAAGCTGAGCAGGATCATGTAGCACAGGCCAAGCGCTAGATATTTCAGGAGCGTCATTGGCCAGCCCTGTTTGTACACCCGCTTCTGCATGAGCAGCAGGTACACCGGGATCCACGCCGCGAGCAGGCCTTCAGTCCAGTCGAACAGGGTCTGCAATGCCGGCGATTGAGGCGCAACCCATTGCTCGAGCGCCAATACCAGCAGGATCAGCATCACGCTCAGGCACAGGAACGCATGGCTGTGCAAGGCCACGATCAGGTGCTCCATGTACAGCCTGCGCTTGAACACATAGGCCACTTTGAGCATCAGCGCAAAAATCGGAACCAGCACGAACAGGGTGGTCGGCACTGCGCCCAGCGCGGCAGTCTTGTATGCGGTCGGGTCGTCCCTGAGGCGGGCCAGGTTCTTGGTGGCCCGGCCCATCTGCGTATTCAGCCACCTGTTGGCGAAGCCCGGCAGCCAATCAACCTTGATCGGGTTCGTCTTCGCATCCCAGGTGCCATCGCCTAGCGTGATGCCGTCGTTACTGGCTGGTGGCGGCACGCCTTTGGCCTGCGCATCACGCAACACTTTGATGCGCGCGTCGGCGGCGTTCCGGATCGCCTGTTCGCCGAACTCGACGCCCGCTGCGCCCGGCGTATTTTCCGCCGCCTTGCGCGCCACGGCAAATTCCAAGAGGGCCTTGTCGCGCTCGGCTTCGACCGCGGCCACGGTGGTCGAAGACGAGATTCCGCTGTTGTCGGATTTGATCGCCAGGTCGGAGCCATCGAAGCTGAGCTGCGCCAAGAAGATGGTGGCGATGATCAGGAAAAAAAACAGCCGCACCGGACTGACGTAGCGCACCCGCCGCCCGGCGAAGTATTCGCGGGTGATGAAGCCCGGCTTGGCGAACAGCGGGCCGATCGTTCGCACGATGCGGGTGTCGAAGTCGAACACGGTGTCCAGCGCATCGCCGATGACGCTGGAGAAATGCCGTACCAGGCCCTTCACAGGTTGCCCGCATGCATGGCAGTGCGGGCCGAGTAGCGGCGTGTTGCAGTTGCCGCAGGTGCCAGGCTCTTCGGCTTCGCGGACAGCTGGCGGCTGTGGTGTCACGGGATCAGCGTCGGGCATGGTGTCGTTGGGTGTGGTCATGGGCAGTCTCTCTACTGCCGGTAAGATGGCAGCCCGCGCGTGCCGACGCCACTGCCGCGACGCCCGAGCCCGCCATGTCTTCCGTACACGCCATTCCCCGCTTTGCCGATGAAGTGCGCTCCAGCGCACGCCTGGCTGCGCCGATGGCGGCCGGGCATTTGTCGCATGGACTGGTCGGTTTCGTCGATACCGTGGTCGCCGGCCACCACGGCATCACCACGCTGGCCGCGGTGGCGGTTGGCACTGCGCTGTTCTGGCTGCCGATGATGATGCCCATGGGCATGCTGATGGCGTTGCCGCCCTCGGTGTCGGAGCTGGATGGCGCGGGGCGTCGGGAGGAGATTGGCCCGCTGTGGCGGCAGGCGCTATGGCTGGCGCTCGGGCTGGGCCTGTTGCTGTTCGCGTTGATGACGGTGCTGCCGATGGTGCTGGCGCCGATGGGCATCGCCGCCGAAATCGTGCCCGGCGCCACCGACTTCATCCATGCAATCCGCTGGGGCATCCCCGCGTTCACCCTGTACCTGGCGATGCGCTATCTCAGCGACGGCCTGCACTGGTCGCTGCCAACCATGCTGCTGGGCTTCGGTGGCCTGCTACTGCTGGCGCCGCTGGGCTATGTGCTGACCAATGGCTTGCTCGGATTCCAGGAAATGGGTGCGGCCGGGTTGGGCTGGGCCTCGGCGGCGATGTTCTGGCTGCAAATGCTGGCGTTCGCGTACTACCTGTCACGTTCGCCACGCTTCGCCGACCTGCGCCTGTACACGGATTTCCGGCGTCCTGACTGGCGCGTGCTGCGCGACTTGTTGGGTACAGGTCTGCCGATCGGGGTCACCGTCAGCATGGAAGGCAGCTTGTTTATCGTCACCGCACTGCTGATCGGGCGGCTCGGTGAGTTGCCGGTGGCAGCGCACCAGGTCGCGATCAATGTCGCCACCCTGAGTTTCATGATTCCGTTCGGGATAGCGGAAGCCACCACGGTGCGCGTCGGCCATGCATTGGGTCGTGGCGACCGCGCCGGCATCCGTCGTGCGGCGTTCGCTGGGCTGGCCTTGGTGCTGTGCGCACAGGCGATATCGGCCACGGTGATGCTGACAGCCAACCACGCGATCGCCGGGCTGTACACGGCCGATGCCAGGGTTGCGGCGCTGGCGGCATCCTTGTTGCTGTATGCCGCGTTGTTCCAGTTCCCGGACGGCGTGCAGGTGCTCTCCGCCGGTGCGCTGCGCGGCCTCAAGGACACGCGCGTGCCGATGCTGCTGGCCCTGCTGGCGTACTGGTGCGTCGGCATACCGGTCGGCGCCGGCCTGGGGCTCGGCCTGGGCGGTTTCACCCCGGCATTGGGGCCACGGGGCATGTGGGTTGGGCTAACCGCGGGCTTGTCGGTCGCTGCCTTCCTGCTGGCGCGGCGGTTCTTGCGCAGCAGCCTGCGCGTCCCCATCTCAGGCCAAACGCCTGCAGCGCCATCGGTCACGATGACCGAAGGCGGATGAAGGTTTCACGTCGCCCCGTTACCCTGTCGCCATCGCCACCCAGCTTCCCGCATCGGTGGCCTCGTTCTCCTGGAGCTTGAAATGAACCCACCGCGCACCCGCGGCCCCATCGCCCGTCTGGTCATCGGCCTGTGGGATGCGGTCAATTTCAGCCGCCGGCTGGTCTTCAACATCCTGTTCCTGATCGTCGTGGTCATCGTGCTGGCGGTGATGTTCGGCGGCGGCAAGATCGCGCCACCGGCGGATCGCTCCGCCTTGGTGATCGCGCCGCAGGGCCGTCTGGTCGAACAGTTCAGCTGCGATCCAATCAGCCGCGCGTTCGCTCGCGCCACCCGCGGCAGCGATTGCCGCGAACTGCGCCTGCGCGACGTACTGCGTGCGCTGGACGCGGCGCGCACCGACAAGCGCATCGAGCGCGTGGTGCTGGAACTCGATGAATTCCAGCCCGGCGGCTTCGCCTCGCTGCGTGAAGTCGCGGCGTCGCTGGCCAAGTTGCGCGCAAGCGGCAAGCAGGTCATCGCGTATGGCGACAACTACAGCCAGGGCCAGTATCTGCTGGCCGCGCAGGCCAACGAGGTCTACCTTGATCCGATGTCGCAGGGTGGCGTAATGCTGGAAGGACTGGCCGCCTATCGCCAGTATTTCCGCGAAGGCCTGCAGGACAAGCTGGGCGTGGACATGCACCTGTTCAAGGTCGGCGAGTTCAAGTCCGCCGCCGAGCCCTATGTGCTGGATGCCGCCTCGCCGGAAGCCAAGCAGGCTGACCTGTACTGGATGGGCGACGTTTGGCAGCGGATGCTGGCCGACATCGGCAAGGCCCGCGGGATCAATCCGGCTACGCTGTCTGCGCGGATCAATGCGCTGCCCGAGCAGGTGACCGCCGCCAATGGTGACCTGGCCCAGCTCGCACTGACCCAGAAGCTGGTCGATGGCCTGAAGACGCAGGAGGACGTCGACAAGCTGCTGGCCGAGCGCGGCGTGGCCGACGCCGACGCCGACGGCGGCTTTCGCCAGGTCTCGCTGGATGCATACCTGAAGCACCTGGATGGCGCGTTGCCACAGGCCGACATGCGCCCGCAGGTCGGGGTGGTGGTGGCCGAAGGCGAGATCGCCGGTGGCGAGCAGCCGGCGGGCAAGGTCGGTGGGCAATCCACCGCAGAGCTGCTGCGCCAGGCGCGCGACGACGACAAGGTGAAGGCGGTGGTGCTGCGGGTGAATTCACCCGGTGGCGAGGTGTTCGCCTCCGAGCAGATCCGTCGCGAAGTGGCCGCGCTGAAGGATGCCGGAAAACCTGTCGTGGTGTCGATGGGCGATGTCGCCGCATCGGGTGGCTACTGGATCAGCATGAATGCCGATCGCATCTATGCTGATCAATCCACGATTACCGGTTCCATCGGCATCTTCGGCCTGTTCCCGACCGCCGACCGCGCGCTGGACAAGATCGGCGTGCACACCGATGGCGTCGCCACCACCCGTTATGCGGGTGCCTTCGACATCACTCGTCCGTTGGATCCAGGCGTGGCGACCATCGTCCAGTCGGTGATCGACAAGGGCTATCGCGACTTCACCGGCAAGGTCGCCAAGGCGCGCGGTCGGAGCATCGAGCAGATCGACGAAGTGGCGCGCGGTCGCGTGTGGAGCGGCGAACAGGCCAAGGCGCGTGGACTGGTGGATGCGTTCGGCGGACTGGATGCGGCGGTGGCCGATGCTGCGGCGCGGGCCAAACTCGGCAAGCCCGACAAATGGCAGACCCAGTACATCGAACGGACGGTCAAGCCGTTCGAACAGTTGTTCGGCGGCTTCGTGCAAAGCCGCGCCGGCCTGGCCCTGCTACGTGCAAGCGGCATCGGCGAAACCCTGCTGCTGCAGCACCTCAAGGCACAGGCCCCGCTGCGCCTGCTCGATACGGTGATGCAACAACGCGGCAACGTGCGCGTGATGCCGCTGGCGCACTGCTTTTGCGCAGTTGAGTAAGCCTGCGCAGCTGAGTAAGCCTGGCGGTGGAATAAGCGCGGCGCTACTGCGTCGCGGCATCGAGTTCCGCTTGCTCGCGTTTTGCCGCGTCCTCGGTTGCGGTGACGGATGCGTGCGCAGCGTCTTTGTAGGCATTGGCAGTTTCCACCAATGCTGATTTCGGTTGCGCCTGCGGCTCGGGACGGCGTTCCTCATCCGGCGGCTTGGGCGAGGAACAGGCGGACAGCAGCAGGCAGGCCAGCACCAGGGTTGGCGGCATTGCACGAATCGCACGCGTCGTACGCATGATGGGCTCCAGTGCCGGCGTGGCGGGAAGGGCCGGCATCAGTCGTATGCTACCCCCGACACAGATTGCGCAGGAGTCGGGCATGGATCGCAACCGCAACCGCTGGAACCTGGATGGGCAACGCGCGCTGGTGACCGGCGCCAGCGCCGGGATTGGCTTCGCAATCTGCCGTGAGCTGCTGGGCTTGGGCGCGCAGGTATTGATGGTGGCGCGAGAACCCGAGGCGCTGGAAGCCGCGCGCGCCGAACTTGAAGAAGAATTCCCCGGTCCCGAGGATGCGGTGCTGGCCCTGCCTGCCGATGTCAGCGACGACGAGCAGCGCGTTGAAATCCTGGACTGGGTGGCCGACCAGGGCGGCCTGCACATCCTGATCAACAATGCCGGTTGCAACATCACTCGACCCGCGCTGGATTATGGCGAGGACCAGTGGCGCGGCATCTTCGAAACCAACTTGTTCAGTGCATTCGAGTTGTGCCGTGGCGTGTATCCGATGCTGGTCAAGCATCCCGTGTCGAGCATCGTCAATATCGGCAGCGTGTCCGGCATCACCCATGTGCGCAGCGGCGTGCCTTACGGCATGGCCAAGGCGGCGTTGCAGCAGATGACCCGCAACCTGGCAGTGGAATGGGCCGAGGACGGGGTGCGGGTGAACGCGGTGGCACCTTGGTACATCCGCACGCGGCGGACGTCGGGCAAGTTGGCTGATCCCGATTACCTGGACGAAGTCCTGTTGCGCACGCCGATGGGTCGCATTGGCGAACCGGAGGAAGTTGCGGCTGCGGTCGCGTTCCTGTGCATGCCGGCATCCAGCTTCATCACCGGCGAGTGCATCGCAGTGGATGGGGGCTTTTTGCGTTACGGGTTCTGACCCGCGATGGAGTTTGTCGCGCAACCAGGAACAGTGGGCCAACGCCCGATCTACGGGGTCGGCGCAGGCGTGGTGGTGGCGGGATCAGCTGCTGGCGCAACCGGCGAACACCGACTTGCCTTCACCTTCGCATCGATGCCATCGAATGCCGCCTGGCGCTCGCCGCGGTTGTCGTTGCCGGCGTACTTGAGTTTGAACTCGGCATCGTCGAGCCGTCGCAACCAGGCATCGCACAGGCCGTCGTCGGGAATCGCAGTGCAGGTGTCGTCGCGCATCTCGCAGGCGCTGCCCATGCCCAACGCCTGGCTGCCATCAATGCCGACCACCTGCAGCGGTACGCAGCGCGGCGGCGGCATCTCCTTTTCGCCGAGATAGTCGTCGCCGTCCCACGTGCGGCACTGGAACAGCGGTGGTGGCGCTGGCAGTTCGGCGGATTCCGGCGCCGGCTTGCGCTTCATGTTGGGTCCGCTGACCATCACGAAATCACCGTAGACCGGCGCTGGCGGTGGTGCATCGGCTTGGGGTTTCTTCGCCGGAACCGGCACCGTGCGTACTTCGCCGACGCGGCGGATCTCCTGCTTCATGCCAGGCGCGCATGGCGTGCCGTTCTGCATCGACACCGCACCTTTCGCATCGGTGCATTTGTAGAACACGGTTTCCTGTGCCAACCCCATGCACGGGGCAAGCAGCAGCATGAGCAAGACGCAACGACGCAACATCAATGACCCCCACAGTCGTTGTCGAGGCGGGCATTGATGCCGCGTTCCTCGACCCGCAGCACGTCGCGCTCGGACGGCATCGCATTGAAGAAGCGGGTGCGGATTTCCTTGCGGCGATCACGCAGGCGCGAACAGGTCTCTGCTGGCGGCAACATCGCGCAGTCGTCGCGAATCCACTGGCCACCACCCATGGCCACCGGCCAATTGATGTCGCCGCGGGGCGGCCGTGTCGGGTTGTCGGGGCGTGGCGTGGCGCCACCGATATTGCTGCCCAGCGAAGTGGTTGGCCGCACTGCCTGATAGCCCAGCGTCCACAGCGGCACCCAGCGTGGGTTGCCGGCATTGTCGTCGCTGGTATAGCGCTTGCCGTCGGGTGTCACGCATTCGTACATTGGCCGTGGCGGCGCCAGGTAAACCACTTGCCTGGGTGCGGGTGCCTGCGGAGCAGTTGTCGGCTTCGGTGACTGCTCAGGTGTTTTCACGGGAGGCGCGTCCTTCGGTCTGGTCATGTCGCGCACTTGCTGTTGCTGGCCCTTCGGGCATGGGCTGTCGCGCAGGGCCTGCTTGCCAGCGCTGTTGGTGCACCGGTAGATGCGCACTTCACTGCTTTGCGCCGAGGCAGCGGGAGAAGCCAGTGCCCATCCAAGACAGGCCAGTGCAGTGATGGTGAAAGCCGGTTTCATCTTGCCATCTTGCGCGGCTGACGCTGAATCGCAAATGGGCGGGGCAGGTAACAACGGCACTCAGATCCGCAGAGTGTCGCCGCTGCGTGCATCGCGGATCGCGGTCGGCCGTTGCAGTCCGCCGGTTTCGCCGATGGTGATGGCATCAACGCCGGCCATGATGACGGGATCCAGTGCATCACGGCTGCACGGCGCGGATTCGCTGGCGCGATTGGCGCTGGTTGACACCAACGCGCCACCGAACGCGTTACATAACGTGATGACGGTGGGGTGTGCGCTGACTCGCACCGCGATGCCGGTATGCGTGCCGGTAATCCATGCGGGTGCATTGGTTGATGCTGGCACGACCCAGGTATGCGGGCCCGGCCAGCCGGCACGCACCGCAGTGCGTTGTGTGTCGTCCAGCGCGGCCATGTCGATGTAGGGCGCGAGCTGCGCTTCGTCAGCCGCGATCAGGATCAGGCCCTTGTCGACCTCGCGCTGTTTCAACGTCAACAGGCGCAAGACAGCGGCTTCATTGCTTGGATCGCAGCCCAGCCCCCACACGGCTTCGGTTGGATAGGCGATGACGCCGCCGCGTCGGAGTGCGGCGATGGCGTCGGCGATGTCGGTCTGCGGAAACATCATTGGTCGTGCGATGTCCAATGCGTCATTCCGGCTTTTGCCGGAATGACGCATTGGATCAGAATGGCGCTTCGTCGCGTGCCGGCTTCTTGATGATGCGTTTCTTGCCCAATACGACCTTGGCGGGAGTCAGCAGCGGTTCGGCCGGTTCGGGGTGCGGACTGACATAGGCTTTCTTCGCCGCAGTCTTTTTCGCAGCTTTCTTGGCTGGTGATTTCTTGGCTAGCGACTTATTGGCTGGCGACTTCTTCGCGGTCGTGCTTGCCGCTTTCTTTGCCGGTGCTTTCTTCACAGGCGCTTTCTTGGCGGCTGCCTTCCTGGTCGCAGCCTTTTTCGCCGCGGCTTTCTTGGCGCCAAAGCCCTTGCGTGCCGGCTTGCCGGTTTCCGCCATCAGTTGCTGGACTTCCTCCAACGTCAGCGACGCCGGTTCACGATCCTTCGGGATCTTGCCGTTGAGCGCGCCGTCCGACAGATAAGGCCCGAAGCGGCCGTTCAGCACCTGGATGTCGCTGTCAGGCCACTGCTTGATGATGCGGTTGCGCGCAATTTCTTCCTTTTCCTCGATCAGGAACACCGCGTGGGCAAGTTCGATCGTGTACGGATCGTCTTCCTTCTTCAGCGAGGCATACACGCTGCCACGCTTGACGAACGGACCGAAGCGACCGATGCCGACGCTGACCGTCTCCTCGTTGGACTCGCCCAACGTACGCGGCAGCAGGAACAGCTCCAGCGCCTGCTCCAGGTTGATCGCATAGATGCTCTGGCCCGGCTTGAGCGAGGCGAAACGCGGCTTGTCTTCGTCCTCGACGGTGCCGATCTGCACCAGTGGGCCGTACTTGCCGATCCGCGCACTGACCTGGCGGCCGCTGGCGGGATCGCTGCCGAGCACGCGAACGCTGCCGGCATCGATCTTGTCGAGATTCTGCTTCTTTTCGTCGACCAGCTGCTTGAACGGACCCCAGAATTTCTCCATCAACAGCACCCAGCCTTCGGTGCCATCGGCAACCGCGTCGAGCTCGTCCTCGAGCTTGGCGGTGAAGTCGTAATCGACGTAGCGGGTGAAGTGCGAGCTGAGGAATTTGCTGACTGCGCGGCCGACGTCGGTGGGCTTGAATGCGCGGCCGTCCATCTCGGTATAGCGGCGCAACAGGGTCTGGATGATCGACGCATACGTCGATGGCCGGCCGATGCCGTGTTCTTCCAGCGCCTTGACCAGCGCCGCTTCGGTGAAGCGCGGCGGCGGCTGGGTGAAGTGCTGGTCGGTATGGATGCGCTCCAGCGGGATGCGGTCGCCAGGCTTCATCACCGGCAGCTTGCGGCCTTCATCATCGTCTTCGGCGGATTTGCTGTCCTTGCCTTCCTCATACACCGCGAGGAAACCGGTGACGATGACTGTCGTGCCGCTGGCGCGGAAGCTGTGCTCGCTGCCCGCGGCCAGTTCCACGCTGACCGTGTTGAGCGTGGCCGGGATCATCTGGCTGGCGACCGTACGTTTCCAGATCAACTCATAAAGCTTGCGCTCGTCATCGGTCAAATACTGGCTGACCTGCGCAGGTGTGCGCAGCGCCGAGGTCGGGCGCACCGCTTCGTGCGCTTCCTGCGCGTTCTTGGATTTCGTCTTGTAGACGACGGGCTGGTCCGGCAATGAATCCGTTCCGAAATCGCGCGCGATCACGTCGCGAATCTCGCTCAGCGCATCCTGCGACAGGCTCACCGAGTCGGTACGCATGTAGCTGATCAGGCCGACCGTGCCTTCCTCGCCGATCGCCACGCCTTCATAGAGTTTCTGCGCGACCTGCATGGTCTTGCGCGTGGTGAAGCCGAGCTTGCGCGAGCCTTCCTGCTGCAGGGTCGAGGTGGTGAACGGCGGCGATGGCCGGCGCTTGCGTTCCTTGCTGGCCACGTCGGTGACGTGCAGCGAGCCACTCGCAGCAGCAACGATGCGCGCGCGTGCGGCTTCGGCATCCTCGCCATTGGTCAGGCTGAAATCGATGTTCTTGGTGTCGATGACGAACTTCTTGCCATCGAGCTTGGACAGGCGCGCACTGAAACCCTGCGATGGATGGGTGACGTCGGCTTCGATGCTCCAGTATTCGTGGTTCTTGAATGCTTCGATCTCCTCCTCGCGCTCCACGATCATGCGCAGCGCCGGCGATTGCACGCGCCCGGCCGACAACCCGGCCTGGACCTTGCGCCACAGCACCGGCGACAGGTTGAAGCCGACCAGGTAGTCCAGCGCGCGCCGTGCCTGCTGGGCATCGACCAGGTCAGCGGCAATGGCCCGTGGTTGCGCCATCGCCTCCTTGATCGCGCGCGGGGTGATCTCGGTGAACACCACCCGATGCAGCGGTTTGTCCTTGATCAGGTCGCGCTCGCGCAGGATCTCGGCGATGTGCCAGCTGATCGCCTCGCCCTCGCGATCCGGGTCGGTCGCCAGGTACAGGACTTCCGCGCTCTTGGCGGCCTTGGCGATCGCCTCGACGTGCTTCTCGTTCTTCTCGATAAGGTCGTAGCGCATGGCGAAACCGTTCTCGGGATCGACAGCGCCCTCCTTCGGCACCAGGTCGCGGACATGACCGTAGGAAGCCAGGACAGTGAAGTCCTTGCCGAGATATTTATTGATCGTCTTGGCCTTGGCAGGCGATTCGACGATGAGCAGGTTCTTGGCCATTGATGCAGTTTCCGGGTATCACGAAGAGTGCGGCGCGATCTGGCGCCGCAGAAGCTAACGCCCGGGAGAACGCCGTGAAAGGCGGTCCGGGCGCTGGACTTTTCCATTTACAGTGGAATCACGGCGAGGGGCTGGCTGTCAAGCGCCGGCCGCCAAAAGCTCCGGCTAATGTACCGGTTCGGGCTCATCCAGGAACATCTGGGTCTCCATCCAGGCGTAAGCCGCTTCGGAGCCAGGCTGGTTGAACAACACCATCAACACCACCCATTTGAGGTCATCCAGGTCCAGTTCGTCCTGATCCAGCGCCATCGCCCGATCCACCACCAGCTCGCGCTGGTCGGGATTGAGGATGCCGTGCTGCTCCAGGAACAGCAGGAATCCGCGCGATTCGGTATCGAGCTTGTCCTGCTCGGCCTCATGGAAGACGCGGATAGGCCCATTGCTGCGTGATTGCCCCGGTGCAGGCCGCTGGCGCGCCAGCGCATCCAGCCAGTCGAAGGCCTTGCGGATCTCTGCATTGGAGAAGCCGGCTTCGCTCAACTCGCCCATCAACGGGCCGTTCTGGGTGGTGATGGCGTCGCCGGACGCGGCGATCGCGTCGTTGGTGAAGTAGTGCTCGAACAGGTACAGCAGGACGTCCAGGATGCTTTCTTTCATGTCCCCCGGCCTGCGCCGTATTTGGCGCGATATTGGCAAACCACCGCTGTCAGGGTCCGATCCTGCAGTAACGGCCATGTTCGGCCGCGACCCGCCCCTCCAGTTCCAGCGACAGCAGCATGGCCGACAGCTCGGCAGTCGTCAATCCGCTGCGCTGACCCAGCTCATCCATACCTGTTGGGTCATGACCGAGCGCCTCCCACAAGCGGTTGTAGTCCGGGTCGATCGGCAGGCACGGCTGGAGTGGGGTCTGGAGCTGGGCTTGGGGTGGTGCATAACTGGCCTCCAGTTCACCGCGCAGTGCTTTGGCGAGGTCGATGGCAAGTGGCGCGAGCACTTCCAGTACCTCGTCAGGGGATTCCACCAGTTGCGCGCCCTCACGGATCAACCGATGGCAGCCGCGCGCCATTGGATTGTGGATTGAGCCGGGCAGGGCGAACACCTCGCGACCGACCTCGGCCGACAGGCGGGCGGTGATCAGCGCCCCGGAGCGCTCGGCGGCCTCAATTACCAGGGTGCCCAGGCTGAGGCCAGCAAGGATGCGGTTGCGGCTGGGAAAATACTGGCGCAATGGCCGCGTGCCAGGCAGGTGTTCGCTGATCACACAGCCTTGGGCGGCAATGCGTTCCAGTAGCGGCCGGTTGCGAACCGGATAGGCGATGTCCGGGCCGGTGCCGAGCACAGCCACGGTAGCGCCATCGGCCCGCAGGGTCGCTTCATGGGCGGCGGCATCGATCCCGGCGGCCAGGCCGCTGGCGATGCACAGGCCGTTGCGGGACAGCGCATCGGCAAACATGGCCGCATTGGTGCAACCGCCTGCCGTCGCCGCGCGGCTGCCGACGATCGCGACCGTGGGCCGCCACAGCAGGCCGGCGTCGCCGGCGACGAACAGCATAGGTGGCGGACTGGGGATGCGCCGCAGCAAGGGTGGATAGTCGGCCTGCGACCAGCCGATCAACTCATGGCTGGCCGACTCCAGCCAGGACTGCCCGCGTGACAGCAGGACGAGGTCCGGAGTGCGGATCGCATTGCAGGTAGTGGCATCCAGGCCATGGCTGGCCCAATCGCGGGCACCTGCGCGCAAGGCGGTGTCCGCGCTACCGTGACTATCCAGCAGGCGGCGGATGGCCGCAGCGGGTGCGCCGCTGGTGAGCAGGCGCAGCAGCGCGTCATGTTCGTCGTGATCGGATATGGGTAAGGCAGGCGAGGCAGGCATGCTGCCAGCATCGGCCAGAGACGACAACGGCGCCCTCGGGCGCCGTTGTGTATTCGGGTCGGAAAACCCCGATCTTTCGGTAAGGATACTTGCTCTGGATCCTCAGTAAGGCGCGTCCGGATGCTTCAATTCGTAGCCGACGCGGGCCGGCTTGATGCCGCTCATCACCAGCGCATAGCTGACCTTGTCGAAAGTACGGAATACCATCGCATGGCCGGCGAACTCGTCGGGTAGTCGCACCTTGGACTCGAACGGAACCAGGTCTTCGTCGAAATCCTTGCTGGTCTTGACCCGGTCCACCGTCGACTGGCCATGGCGCCAGATGGAGAACACGGTGCCATTGTCGATGCCTTCACGCGAGCCACCAGAGATGGCGATCACATCATGCGGGCCACCGCTGGTGAGCTGGTCAGCCACCGCCATCACCTGTAGCCGGCCATAGTCGGCCTGCTGCTTGGGCGGGTGCGGGAAGAACTGAAGGTCATAAGGCTGCGCCTCGACCGGCACCAGCCGATCGCCGATGCGCACTTCATGGCCTTGTTCGTCCAGCACCAAGGTGGAAGCCTGCAGGCCGCCCACTTCGCCACGGGTCAAGGTGCCGACGGCTTGGGTCCGGAGCTCGTAGCCGAGCATCTCGGTGTTCTTGCTCGGGAATACGGTATTGCTCCAGAACGTGCCCGCATCGGCCATCTGCTTGCCGCGGTAGTCCAGGTCAACGGTTTGCGTCTTGTCGCAGCACAGGCCGGCGCGTTCGATCAGGCGATAGCGTTTTTCCGGACGCACCACCAGGTAACGCTGGCCTGGTGCGATGCCCTCGAGGCCACGCACATACACCACTTGCCCACTGGTGCTGCGCAGGCGGTCGTCCTCAAGTCCGACCACGTAGGGCAGGCCATCGAGGCTGTCGACCATGCGCAGGTCTTTCAGGAACGGTTCGACCTCGGCCAGTGGCACCGCGTTGATCGGCTCGCCGACGTTGCCCGACTGCTGGACTTGGACCCGATCCATATAGGCCAGGCTGAGTACGTCGCCCGGATAGATCAGGTGCGGATTCTTGACCTGCGGATTGGCCTGCCAGATCTCCGGCCACAGCCACGGGCGTTGCAGGAAGCGCCCGGCGATATCCCAGAGGGTGTCGCCACTCTTGACGACGTAGCTATCCGGGTGATCGCTGCGCACTTCCACCGCAGCGGCATAAGTCGCCACCGTCAGCAATGCAACGGCAAAAAGGGTGCGCAGCCCGCGTGGGCGCAACACATCGGTTCGTACCAGGTTAGAAACCCGTTCAAGCATGGCGGCCATCTCCCCGCTCCCGTTGGTAAAATCCCCGTGAAGCTCGGTCACTATAGACCACAAGAGGCAGCTGCTGGCAAGCGGCCAGCAAGGTTTGCCGGGGTACAATTGCGACGTGGGTCGCGCAGACGGCCCTTCGTCCCCGGATTTTCACCATGGCCCAGCTCCCGATCCTCGAATTCCCAGACCCGCGCCTGCGCACCAAGGCCGTGCCAGTAGAGGCTGCACGCCTGGCCGACCCGTCGTTCCAACAGTTGTTCGACGACATGTTCGAGACCATGTACGAGGCTCCCGGGATTGGTCTTGCCGCCAGCCAGATCGACGTACACCAGCGCTTCATGGTGATCGACGTGACCGAGGACAAAATCCGGCCGTTGGTGTTCGTGAACCCGGAGATCACCGCGCGCCAGGGTGAGCAGGTCTACCAGGAAGGCTGCCTGTCGGTGCCCAACATCTTTGCCGATGTCACCCGCAGCGACATGATCACCGTGCAGGCGCTGGATCGCCATGGTCAGCCGTTCACGCTGGAAGTCGATGGCGTGCTGGCAGTCTGCGTGCAGCATGAAATGGACCATCTGGACGGCAAGCTCTTCGTCGACTACCTGAGCCCGCTCAAGCGCGAAATGGTGCGCAAGAAGCTGGCCAAGGCGCGCAAGCAAGCCAACGCGGCCTGATCGTGTGGATCGCATGCCCTTGAGGATCAAACGCTCTTGAGGATCATCTTCGCCGGCACGCCGGACTTCGCCGTTCCCAGCCTGCGCGCCGCCGCCGCCCGCAATGAAGTGGTGGCGGTCTACACCCAACCGGATCGCCCGGCCGGGCGCGGGCGCGGCGTCACTGCGTCGCCGGTGAAACTTGAAGCCGTGCAGCGCGGCATCCCGGTGCTGCAGCCTGAGAATTTCAAGGACGCGCTTTCGAAGGATGCGCTGCGCGCGCTGAAACCCGACCTGCTGGTAGTGGTGGCTTACGGCCTGATCCTGCCGCAGTCGGTGCTCGGTATCCCAACCCACGGCTGCTGGAACGTGCATGCCTCGCTGCTGCCACGCTGGCGCGGCGCGGCGCCGATCCAGCGCGCCATCCAAGCCGGCGACAGCCACACCGGCGTGTGCCTGATGCAAATGGAAAAGGGCCTGGATACCGGCCCGGTGCTGCTATCGCAATCGCTTGATATTTGCGCCGATGAAACCGGCGGCAAGTTGCACGACCGGCTGGCCGCGCTCGGCGCGCAGGTGCTGTCCGATGGCCTGGGCCTGCTGCGCGCCGGCTTCAAGCCGATCGCCAAGCCGCAGCCGGCAGCGGGCGTGACCTATGCGCACAAGCTCGACAAGGCCGAGGCCAGGCTCGACTGGGCCCAGCCTGCACGCGTCCTGGCTGACAAGGTGCGCGCCTTCAATCCGTGGCCGGTCGCCGAGGCGCGCCTGCTGGACGAACGCCTGCGCATCCATGGCGCGGTTGCGCTGGACGAGCCGCATGCCGCCACGCCGGGCGAGATCTTGCGGATGGGCCGCGAGGGCATCGATGTCGCCTGTGGCGAAGGCGTGCTGCGCATTCGCGTGCTGCAACGTGAGGGCGGCAAGGCAATTACCTCCGCCGATTACCTCAACGCGCGCCGCACGCCAGCTGGACGAAGCGAAGCCGGATGAACACCGGCCGGATGAACCCCGGCGTCGCCACGCGCGTGGCCGCGACGCGGGTGCTGGATGTCGTCCTGCATCGCGGGCGTTCGTTGAAGGCGACGCTTGCCGCGGCATTGCCGGCACTGGCCGATTCGCGCGACCGCGCCTTGGTCGAGGCGATCGTGTTCACGGCCCTGCGCCAGCGCGCACGCTTCGATGCCGCACTCGCGCAGTGGATGCAGAAGCCGCTGACAGGACGTGACGCCGAATTGCGTGCATTGCTGTGCGTCGGTTTTGCGCAATGGGAACTCGGCTTGCCGGCGCATGCACTGGTCGCGGCGACCGTGGATGCCACGCGTGCATTGGGCCGCCCGCACCAGGCTGGCCTAGTGAACGCGATCCTGCGCCGGGTCCAGCGCGAAGACCTGCCGGCAGCTGCCGATGACGCAAGCTGGCCACAGTGGCTGGCCCAGCGCATCCGCGGGGACTGGCCATGCGATGCCGATGCCATCTTTGCCGCCAGCGCACAGGCCGCGCCGATGTGGCTGCGGGTCAATCCGCGTGACGGTTCCCGCGACGACTACCTGAAACTGCTCACCGATGCCGGCATCGACGCCAGCGCATTGCACGAAGCCGCCGATGCGATCCGGTTGGCGACACAACGTCCGGTGCATGATCTGCCGGGTTTCGATGCCGGCAAGATCTCGGTGCAGGACGCCGCCGCGCAGCGCGTAGCTGATGCGCTGTCACCCGCACACTGCGCGCGCGTGCTGGATGCCTGCGCCGCACCGGGTGGCAAGGCTGCCCACCTGCTGGAGCGCGACCCATCGCTGCGGCTTACCGCGCTCGATATCGACGCGCGTCGCGTGCGCCGGATGCAGGACAGCTTCGCCCGGCTTGGCTTGCAGGCGGATGCACGGGTGGCGGATGCCGCGCAGCCTGCGGCCTGGTGGGATGGCACGGCTTTCGACGCGATCCTGATCGATGCGCCGTGCAGCGCAACTGGCATCGTGCGTCGCCAGCCGGATGTGCTGCTGCATCGGCGAGAGGCCGACATTACAGCGCTGAACAAAATCCAGTCGGACCTGCTGGATGCGCTGTGGCCGCTGCTCGCACCCGGCGGCATGCTGCTGTACGCCACCTGTTCGATCCTGCGGGCCGAAAACGCCGCGCAGGTCGAAGCGTTCCTTGCACGCACGCCGGATGCGCTGCTGGAACCGCTGGATGCCGGCTTCGGCCATGACACCGACTTTGGTCGCCAGCGCTTGCCCGGCGAGCTGGGCATGGACGGCTTTTTCTACGCGCGGCTGAGAAAGATGTAACCGGCCGCAGCTATCATCGCCCGATGACTCGCACGATGACCAAAGCCCAGCGCGACACATGGCTGTTCTGGCTGTTCGCCCTGTTGATCCTGGGTGCAGGCTTGGGCCTGCGCGATCCGTGGCCGGCTGACGAACCGCGCTTCGCGCTGGTTGCCAAGCACATGGTCGAAAGTGGCAACTGGTTGTTCCCGATGCGCGGCACCGAACTGTATTCGGACAAGCCACCGCTGTTCATGTGGTTGCAGGCCCTGTCCTTCTCCGTGTTCGGCAACTGGCGGGTGGCCTTCCTGCTGCCCTCCTTGCTGGCCGCGCTGGGTACGCTGTGGTGCGTGGTCGATCTCGGCACGCGCTATTGGACGCGACGCATCGGCGTCTACGCGGGCTGGGCAGTGCTGCTGACCCTGCAGTTCACCTGGCAATCGAAGAAGGCGCAGATCGATCCGCTGGTGATGTTCTGGATCACCCTGGCCAATTACGGCCTGCTGCGGCATGTGCTGCGCGGTCCCGACTGGAAGATGTGGGCGCTGGGTTGGGCGGCCGCCGGACTGGGCACGATTACCAAGGGTGTTGGCGTCATCGCGCTGCTGATGCTGCTGCCGGCGGCATTCGCCTCGCTGCGCGGCTGGTCAGGCGTGCGCCTGCATGCACGCGAATGGAAGTTCTGGCTGGGACCGCTGGCCTTCATCGCTGCCTGTGGGATCTGGCTGGTACCGATGCTGATCGCGGCACTGGGCAACGGCACAGGCGATTACCGCGCCTATGTCGACGACATCCTGTTGCGGCAAACTGTGACCCGCTATGCGCAGTCCTGGCACCACGGGCAGCCACCCTGGTATTTCATCGAAGTCGCGTTGACCGCGTGGCTGCCGACCATGCTGGTGTTGCCGTGGGCACTGCCGGCATGGAGGCGCCGCCTGCGTCGCGTCGATGCGCGCTACCTGCTGCCGTTGGCCTGGGCGCTGCTGGTGTTCGTGTTCTTCAGCATTCCGTCCGGCAAGCGCGACATGTACATCCTGCCGGCTTTGCCGATGCTGTGCCTGGCGCTGGCGCCATTGCTGCCGGGCATCCTGTGCAAGCGCAATGCGCAGCGCTTGCTATACGCCTTCGTAGCGATGCTGGCGCTGGCCGCGCTCGGCGCAGGACTGGCGATGCTGTTCGGTGAGCCCGGCTTCGAAGCGAAGCTCATGGATGGCCGCGATCCCGGCATCGCGCGTGGCTTGGCGCTGATGTTCAGCGCGATCGGCGGTGTCGGCATTGCCGCGCTGCTGTGGCGTGGCCGTCGCCGTGCACACGTTGCGCTGGTCGCATTGCTGACAACACTGTGGGTGTTGTATTCGCTGATCGGTGCGCCGTTGTTGAACGACGGTTCGTCATCGCGTGGACTCATGCAACGGGTCGGCGCGGCGATTGGTCCTGGTGCGCAGCTAGGACTGGTCGGCTGGCGTGAGCAGCAGTTGCTGATGGCCGATCGAGACGCCGCGACCTTCGGTTTCAAGCGTGATGGCGCGGAGCAATTCGTGGATGCGCTGGCATGGCAGCGGCAGGCGACCAGTTCGCGCTGGCTACTGGTCGAAGACGGCGTGCTGCCGGCTTGCGTGGACAAGACTCACGCGCGCGACATGGGCAATGCCAACCGTCGACAATGGTGGTTAGTGCCGGCCGTGGCGACCTTAGCCTGTGCCGAGCACGCGCAATAGGCGATATTTGTCGTTGACATAACGCGTGTGCAGCGCGTGGTAGCGGTGTGCATGCCCGCCGTCGAGGAAACCGCCTCGCAGGACATAATTTTTCAGCCAATGCGCCAAGGCATGCAGCGGCGCCGACCACGCGCTTGCCCGCCTGCCGGATGCGTGGCGTTGCTGTGCCCACAATTGCGCATAGCGATGCAGTTTGGCGGCGTACTCGGCGTCGCTGCGCGCGGTGTCGTGCTCAATGCGCGCATCCAGCGCGCGCACGCGACGCCCCGCAAGATCGAATGCCTCATGCACCTGCGCCGGGCGGTAGCGCAGGCCAGGTCGGAACAGTCGGTCGACCGGCTCGCGACCCCAGCCACCATGATCGAGCGTGGTGCCGAGGAAGTGCGTGCGCCGATGCAAGCGCCAGACATCCGCCTGTTCCACCGTGGCATCCGCGAACAACACGCGGATCGCTTCGGCACCGTCCGGTGCCAGCCACTCGTCCGCATCCAGCAACAGCACGAACGGCTGCGTGGCCTGGGCAATGGCTGCGTTCTTTTGCGCGGCAAAGCCCAGCCAGGGTTGTTGCACCACCCGTGCACCGTAGGCTTGGGCGATTTCGCCAGTGCCGTCGGTCGAGCCCGAGTCCAATACGATCATTTCGCAGCACAAGCCCGCCAGCGACGCCAGGCAGCGGCCGATGCGATCCGCCTCGTTCAAGGTGATCACGACGCCGGACAGGGGCAAGGGGGAAGCATCGGTCGGCATGGACGTGAGCGTAGCAAGGCTCGCCACGGCCATGTCGTATCCTGCGCCCGATGACGCGACCTACCCTAACCTCGTTGCGCGCGCCGCTGCTGGCCTGGAGCGCGCTGGCGCTGCTGTCGATCTTCCTGCACGGGCCGCTACCGCTGTATTCCACGCGCACGCTCGCGGTGGCGTGGGAAATGTGGGACCAGGGCAGCTGGCTGGTGCCGCTGTTCAATGGCGCGCCCTACTCGCACAAGACGCCGCTGTTGCCGTGGCTGATCCATGCCGGTTGGCTGGTGGGCGGGGTCAGCGACATCTGGCCGCGGTTGCTGATGGTGCTGCTGGGCACTGTTGCGATCGCACAGGCGGGCGTGCTTGCACGGCACCTGTATCCGTCGCGCCCGAACTTGCCGGCATTGACCGCATGGGCGATGGCCGGGTTCTGGTTCTTTTTCATGTTCTCGTTGCAGGTCATGTACGAACTGCCGCTCACGGTGGCCGTGCTTGGCGGCCTGCTGGCGCTTTGCCGACGTCGTGGCGCGGCTTGGGCGCCGTGGTGGCCAGGGCTCGCGCTGGCGGTCGGCTTCGGCCTGCTGGCCAAAGGTCCGGTCGCGCTTCTACATCTGGGCGTGCCATTGCTGACCGCGCGCCTATGGCATCCGGCCGCGCGCGAGGACAGCAAGGGATTCGCGAAGAAAACGCTGTTGGCCACACTTGCCGGCATCGGCCTGTTCGCGCTGTGGCTGGTGCCGGCATTGACCTTGGGCGATCCCGAATACCGCGAAGCCTTGCTGGTCACCCAGACCGCCGGTCGCATCAAGGATAGTTTCGACCACGCCGAGCCCTGGTGGTGGTACGCGCCGATGCTGATGGCCTTGATGGCACCGTGGTGGTGGTCGCGTTGGTGGTGGAGCCAGGTGCCGGCGCTGTGGCGCGATGCCCGCAATCGCTTCGCATGGTGCTGGCTACTCGGGATGGTGCTGGCCTTCAGCCTGATCAGTGGCAAGCAACCGTATTACATGCTGCCGGATTTCGCGGCACTCGCGCTACTGCTGGCGGTGGCTGCGGATGCCCGCCCGCGGCTCGGCATCGCTGCGCCAATGCTTTTGCTGTTCACCGGGATTGCGATGCTGGGTGCACGTCTGTTTGCGGGAAACATTGGCGAGCCATTCCCGGACGAGCTGCTGACCAGCATGCCCATCGCAGGTGCAGTGCTGGTGCTGCTGGGCATCGCCTTGCTGCGTTGGAGATCATTGTCGGTGCATGCCTTCGGCCTGCTGCTGGCGATGGCGACCCTGCATGCGGCGGTCACGCCCTTGTTGAAGTCGCAATTCGATTTCACCCCGACGGCAAATGTCATCAGCAGCGCGCAACGTGACGGCACCCAGGTTGCGTTCCTGGGTGAGTACCAATTGCAATTCCACTTCACCGGCCGACTGCACGCGCCATTGCTGGTAGTCGACGAGGCCGATGCGCGCGCGTGGGCATTGCAGCATCCAACCCAGTTGCTGGTGGTCAATACGCTCGATGCATGGACGCTGCCGGGCCCGCAGCCGGTCACCCAGCAACGCTTCCGCACGCGCTGGATCCAGGTCTGGCGCGCTGGACAATGGCGCGCGCTACCAGCGCAACAAATACCGCTGCAACCGGGTGAGGGCGAGCTGCGTAGCTCGCCGCACTGACAAATCCCGTGCCTGCGCCAACGGCAGCCTGCCGTGGTTCGGCCGGCGCCGCGCCCCGCTGGTGCGTCAGCTGTCCAGCAACTCGCGCCACTGCGCCGCGACCGTGGTCAGGCCGAAACGCGGATCCGGGCCGGTCTGCGGCCTTGCCCCGGAGCGCCAAGCGCGGATGCGCTCGATGTAGGGATCGAACAGTCCCAACTGCGCGGCAACTCGCGCTGGGCCACTGCGGAAGTGCGACGACATTCCCCCGCACGCGCGCTCGTAGGCGCGCTGCCAGCGCGTGATCGGCAGCACCTGTGCAGGATCGCCGATGACCTCGCTGGCCGCGCCGCAGTCGTGGGTCAATACCGGCGTACCCAGGGCCATCGATTCGGCGAACACCAGCCCGAAGGTTTCCGGAAGCACGAAGTTCGGGCAGAACGTGCACAAGGCGGTGCGGACTTCGGCATGGATGCGCGCCTGTGGCTGTGGCCCCAGGTACGTCACTCCCGCGATGCCCGCGGACTTGCCGGCCTTGTATCCGGGATTGCCGACCACCAGGCGCAGCTCGGGCATCGCACGCCGCATCGCGCGGAACGCATCCAGGGTGAACAGCAGGCCCTTGTTGGGCGATGAGAAAAAAACCAGCTTGTTGTTGTCGATGGGCGATCCATCCGGCACCAGCGCATCGTCGATCGGATTGTAGATCGTGCGCGTGCGGACCTGACCTGCGACGCCCATGCCGCGGAGCACTGCGTTCACGCCGCGGCGCTGTGCATCCGAAACGCACACCAGCGTGACCGATAATTCGCGCAGCAGCGCAGCGGTGCCCGCCAGCCGCCGGCCGCGTTTCGAACCCGGGTTGATCTGGTCGTGCAGCCACAGGAAGTGTTTGGCGTCAGGATAGAGTTCGCGAACAGTCGACATGGCGCGCGAATCGCGGACAACCACAACGTGCGTGATGCCGGAAATCCTTCCGGGCGGGCGGTAGCGGCCATCGGCCGTGGTGCGGTTGTGCTGGACCACGTATGCATCCAGCGCATCGGCGATGCGCGTCACGCTCGACTCGGTGCCGCCAGTGGCTTCCCGCAGGATGGACTGCGTGTCGTAGGGGCGAACGCAGGTTGGGTCCCAGAACAGGATGGAACTCATGGGCTGGCCTTCAGCACGCGCAATGCAGTTTCGGTGCCCGACAGTGGAGGTCGCGCGGTCATTGCAGTGGTGTGTTCGCGTACGGGCTGGTTTCCCCGGAATCATGGGGGCGCACGTTGTAACGCTTGTAGGTCCACTGGTACTGGGCCGGATCGCGGCGCGCGATCCGCTCGATCATTGCGTTCAGCGCGCGTGCGCCGGTATCCGGATTCGCTGCATCGATCCCGGCCGGGGCCGCCTCGAAGCGCAAATCAAAGCCCGGTACACCCGTAGCCGACCGTATGCGTTCGCAATAGGCGAACAGCACCGTCGCCCCGGTGCGCTGAGCCAGTCGCGTCAGCAGCGTCATGGTCAGCGCCTGCAGTCCGAAGAACGGGGCGAACACGCCGTCGCCGACCTTTGGTTGCTGGTCGGGCAAGATCCCGACCACGCCACCGCCCTGCAGCAGCCGGAATAGCTGGCGCACCCCCGCGGCCCCGGCGCGGATCTGGGTGATGTGGCCATCGCCGTCGGCGCGCACCCGTTGCAGGAAGGCCTCGCCGATCGCCGATTCCGGAGGCCGGTACAGGATCGCCAGTGCGGTGTGCGCGGCCAACCACTGGTTGAGTAGTTCCCAGTTGCCGTAATGCGGCGCGGCGACGATCACGCCGTTTCCGCGCGCGATGGCGGCATCGAACAGGTCGACACCGTGGGTCTCGCGGATCAGCGCCAGATTCTCGGCGTGCGGGTGGGTCCAGAAACGCATCGTTTCCAGCGCCTGCTGCGCAGTAGTACACAGGACCTGGCGGTGCAACGCCGTGCGCGCATCGGCATCCAGCTGTGGCATCACCAGCTCCAGATTGCGCCTGGCGACCCGTGCCTCGCGTGCATCGATGCGGATCCACCAACCGGCAATTGTATCCGCCAGCGCCGCCAGCCACGGCTGTGGCAGCCGGGCCAGGCTCCAGGCAAGGGCATATAGCAGGGTGGCAAGCAGGCGGCTCATGCAGCCATTCTAGCTTTCGTCCGGGTTAGGCTTGCGCCATGCTTGCCTTGATCCAGCGCGTGACTGAAGCCAGGGTGGCCGTGGACGATGCCGTGGTTGGCGCGATTGGTCCCGGCCTGCTGGCATTGGTCGCGATCGAGCCCGGTGACAGCGAGGTGCAGATCGCGCGGATGGCACAAAGGCTGCTTGGTTATCGCGTGTTCGCCGACGATGCCGGCAAGATGAATCACTCATTGAGCGACACCGGTGGCGGCTTGCTGCTGGTCAGCCAGTTCACGCTTGCGGCGGACACCCGCAGCGGCATGCGGCCCGGCTTCACTACCGCCGCAGCACCGGTCGAAGCGGAACTTGGCTTCAACCGTCTGGTCGAAACATGTCGTGGACTTCACCCGCCAGGGGTGGAAATCGGGCGGTTCGGTACCCATATGGTGATCAGCCTGGTCAATGACGGTCCGGTCACTTTCCTTTTGAAGGCGTGACGTTCCGTTCCTGATCCGACCCGCGACAGCCGCTTTCCAGCGTGGTTATCCCACACCTGCTGGCGTGTCGTTCAGCGGACAGTGCCTCGTTACAAGCCAAGCCCCGGCAGCGCTGGTATAATGCTGGGTTCCCTTCGCGTCACTTACACGGTAGCCCGATCCATGGCAAACGAACGGCAAACAGCCCCGCAGTCCGACATCAAGATCCTGATCAGCAAGGGTCTGGAGCAGGGCTATTTGACCTACGCGGAAGTCAACGACCACTTGCCCGACGACATGGTCGATCCGGAGCAGATCGAAGACATCATCGGCATGATCAATGGCATGGGCATCGAGGTGCATGAAGTTGCGCCTGATGCCGAAACGTTGCTGCTCGCCGGCCAGTCCGCCAGCGGTCGCGAAGTCGACGACACCGCCGCCGAGGAAGCCGCCGCGGCGCTGACCTCGCTGGATTCCGAAGGTGGCCGCACCACCGACCCGGTGCGCATGTACATGCGCGAGATGGGCACGGTTGAGCTGCTGACCCGCGAAGGCGAAATCGCCATTGCAAAACGCATCGAGGAAGGCCTGTTGCAGATGGCCACCGCGCTGGCGACCTTCCCGGCGTCGGCGCAGCAGTTGCTGGAAGACTACGACTTGCACAAGGCCGGCAAGAAGCGCCTGGCCGAGATCGTGGTCGGTTTCATCGAAACCGAGGAAGAAATGGCGGCTGCAGAAGAGGCCAAGCAGGAAGCTGCTGCGGCTGCTGCGGCTGCACTTGAAGCGGCCGAGAACGGTGAAGAGGGCGACGAAGACGAAGACGACGACGAGGAAGAGGAAGAGGCAGGCCCCACCGGTCCCGATCCGCTGGAAGTCGCTGCACGCATGGAAGCCATGGGCGCAGCATTCGCCAGGTTCCAGAAGGCCTACGCCAAGGGTGGCCCGACCGCCAAGGGCGCACTGAAGGCGCGCGAGGAAATGGCCGAGATCTTCCTGACCTTCAAGCTGCCGCTGCCGCTGACCGACGTTCTGGTCAGGCAGCTGCGCGAAGTGGTGGCCAAGATCAAGGAGCGCGAGCGCCGCATCCTGGACCTGTCCACCCGCGTGGCGCGCATGCCGCGCAAGGATTTCATCAAGGCGTGGGACGGCAACCAGACCAACACCGGCTGGGTTGACGAACTGCTCAAGCGCAAGCAGAAGTGGGGTTCGGCCCTGCGTGACGTCAAGGACAACATCATCGCCGAGCAGGAAGCGACCCTGGTCATCGAGAAGGCAATGGGCGTGACCCTGGCCGACCTCAAGGAAATCAACCGGGTGATGGCCTATGGCGAAGCCAAGGCGCGAAAGGCCAAGAAGGAAATGGTCGAGGCCAACCTGCGCCTGGTGATCTCCATTGCCAAGAAATACACCAACCGCGGCCTGCAGTTCCTCGACCTGATCCAGGAAGGCAACATCGGCCTTATGAAGGCGGTCGACAAGTTCGAATATCGCCGCGGCTACAAGTTCTCGACCTATGCGACGTGGTGGATCCGTCAGGCGATCACCCGCTCGATCGCCGACCAGGCGCGCACCATCCGCATCCCGGTGCACATGATCGAGACGATCAACAAGCTCAACCGCATCAGCCGGCAGATGCTGCAGCAGTACGGCCGCGAGGCCACGCCGGAAGAGCTGGCGAAAGAAATGGACATGCCCGAGGACAAGATCCGCAAGGTCATGAAGATCGCCAAGGAACCGATCTCGATGGAGACGCCAATTGGCGACGACGAGGATTCCCACCTCGGCGACTTCATCGAGGACACCAACGTCGAGTCCCCGGTCGAGGCCACCGTCAACATCAACCTCACCGAGACCGTGCGCGACGTGCTGGCCGGGCTGACCCCGCGCGAAGCCAAGGTGCTGCGCATGCGCTTCGGCATCGACATGAACACCGACCACACGCTGGAAGAAGTCGGCAAGCAGTTCGACGTCACTCGCGAGCGCATCCGCCAGATTGAAGCAAAGGCACTGCGCAAACTGCGCCACCCCTCGCGTTCGGAAACACTGCGCAGCTTCCTCGATATCGAGTAAGTGAATCCAATGTCACACAAACAAGGCCGCTAATCGCGGCCTTGTTTGTTTAGAAGCGCACACATTTCCATGGTTGGGGAGTGGATTTCGGCGTGGCAATTGGCGCACACGAGCATGCACTTCTCCAACTCGATGCGGATGTCCCGTTCGCCACGGTTTGAAAGCGAGCGCAAGTCGAGCTGGAACCGTTTGGTTCGCGGATCGATGTGGTGCCATGCCAACGCAGCAAGGTTGCGGTCGTACCCACACTTCACGCACCTCCCGCCGACTTCGTCGACTAATTGCAGTTTGCGGGCAAGGCCGCGTTTCTGCTGACTCAGGTAGCTCTGATGGCGATCGTTGGTATCTGCGTTCTTGCACTTCAGTGAGCAGAAGCGGCGCTGGCGTCCGCTCAGTTGCTGTTGGCATGTGGCACATTTTTCGGATTTCATCAAATTATCATAATCCGATTTAGCACCAAGTACGCTGTAAGCACGGCGTTACTTGTTACGATTCCACTGCGGGCCTATAGCTCAATGGTTAGAGCAGAGGACTCATCGAAAAGGTGACGCCAGCGCGTAATCGCTGGATGAGAAACGGGATGAATTCAGGGAAACCGCAGCGGTCAGGCCGGCGGCAATCCTGAGCCAAGCCGGCGGTACACCGCCGGAAGGTGCAGAGACTACCTGGGGGCTGCAGTGCCCTTGATAACAGGCTAGAGCGTCCCGCACCCCACCAGCGCAAGCTGAGGGTGATGAGATAGTCCACCCCGGGGCGAAAGTCCCGGACAAGTGAATCCTTTGGTTCCAGGTTCGAGTCCTGGTGGGCCCATTTAATAGCTGTATAGAGCCATCCAGATCTGCCCAAAAAACGACTTAAGTCACTGATTTGAAATAACTTCATGTCGATATCTGTACAAAGCTGTCAGATTGAATCCACCAATAAAGTGAGTCAATATGTGAGTCGAAGAGTCGGTGTCTGCCGCGCTGACTCACAATTGGTTGACTCACATGCTTACAGACACAAAATTGCGCACGCTCAAGCCGCGGGCGAGCGCGTACCTGTTGATTTCCACGCAAAACTGACCCGGGGTTTCCAACCAAAATTGACCCACCC
>NZ_JAQSDO010000007.1:2177-5821 GCF_029945965.1 Thermomonas sp. | reverse complement strand
AGGCGACCGTAAAGCGCTACTACTATGAGAACCACGATCAGCTTCGAAGCCATCTTGCCGACTTCGTCACGGCTTACAACTTTGCTCGTCGCCTCAAGACCCTCAAGGGCCTGACGCCCTATGAATACATCTGCGTGAGATGGACAAAAGAGCCGCAGCGGTTCAGCGTCAATCCGATCCATCAAAGCCTGGGATCAAACACCTAGAGTACGCCGCAGGCGGCATTCACCTTCCTGCGTCGCTCCCCGGGGTCATGGCACTGCTAAGTGTGAAGTTAATGGGGTAGCACCGGTGAATGAGCCATCGGAGTAGCTGCACGCCGGCTGTTCGCCAATCCACCGGTCAAGAATTCTTGGAGGCCTGCCTCGCACGCCGGACACGCACGGTCGGTGCGCCTTTGCAAAGTTCGCCAGGCACGGCGCACTAATCACCCTTTCGCTTGGCACTCGCCAATCCGTCCGATCGTCGGGCGAACAGGGAAGTCCGGTTAGGAATCGCCGTGAAACAGGCTGGCCTGTGGGAGGCACGCAAGTCCGTAGCGATGCGTTCAATTACTGCTCATCGTGAGCATCGGCAAGAAGGTGACGATGCCGGGGAAGAGCGTGAACAGCCCGACGCAGGCAAAGTCCATGAGCACGAACGGCCAGACATTGCGGAAGATCGCCTGCAGGGGGATATCTGGCCTGACACCGCTCACCACGTAGCAGTTCAGCCCCACTGGCGGCGTCAGCAGGCCTACCTCGACCATCTTCACGACGATGATACCAAACCAGATCGGATCGAACCCGAGCTTCGTCATGATCGGGAAGATGACCGGCAGCGTCAGCAACAACATCCCGATGCCGTCCATGAACATGCCAAGCACCGTATAGAGCACGATCACGAACAGGAGCACGAGGTAGGGCGACACGCCAATGGCGACGATCCAGTCCGAGAAGGTGCTGGAAACGCCGGCGAAGGCCAGGAAACGCACGAAAATCAGGACGCCCCAGATGATCGAGAAGATCATCACCGTGAGCTTCACCGTATCGAGCAGCGAGTCCAGCAGGCCGCGCGGCGTGAGCGATCTCTTGAGCAGAGCCATGACGAACACGATGAAGGCACCCAACGCACCCACCTCGGTAGGTGTCGCCCAGCCGGTGTACATGCCGCCGATCACCGCGCCGATGACGAACACGATGGGCAGCGCATCGGGCAGTGTCACGAAGCGTTCGCGCCAGGGAATGCCATGTACTGACTGACCGAGTGCGGGATTGATCTTGAAGCGCACGACGATGATCGCGGCGTACAGGATCGCGGAGATGACGCCGGGGATGAACCCCGCCATCAGTAGGCCGCCGATCGAGGTTTCGGTGATGATGCCGTAGACCACCATGATCGCCGAAGGGGGAATCAGAGAGGCAAGCGTCCCGCCCGCGGCGACGACTGCGGCGGCAATGCCAGGTTGGTATTTGAAGCGCAACAGTTCGGGGATCGAGATGCGTGCAAAGACGGCCGCCGTGGCGGTGCTCGCGCCCGACACGGCGGCGAAGCCCGCGGCGGCAAAGATGGTCGCCACTGCCAGCCCGCCGGGCATCCATCCCAGCCAGGCGCGGGCGCAGCGATAAGCGCCCTGTACGATTCCGGCATGGTGCGCGAGATGGCCGATCAGGATGAACAGCGGCAGGACCGACAATGCATAGTTCGTGGTGTCGGAGTAGGGGATGTGGCCGGCGATGCCGACCGCCTTGTCGAAGCCACGCAACGCCCATAGGCCGAAGAAGCCGACGAGCCCTGCAGCAACGAAGATGCGGATGCCGGAGATGATCAGGAGGGTGAGGGCCACCATCCCGACAATGCCGATCGTGATGGGCTCCATCAGGCGTCCTCAGGGAGGTGCGACGGAACCGGCACTGCGATCGGTTCCGCTAGCGGGTCGGCGACCAGTCGCGCGTAAGCCCACAGTTCGAGGGCTATTCGAGCGGCCAGGACGCTGAATCCGATGACCGGGATCAACTTGGATGGCCATGTCGGCCACTGAGTATTGATGGTCGAATCGCCGATATAATAAGCGTTATCGAAGAAATGCAGTACGCCGGGCAGGAGCACCACGATCAGGCCGAAGGCGGCGATCGAGGCCATCAGCTCGGCGATCCACTTGCGACGGCCTTTGAAGTGCCCGACCACGATATCGACCCTGATGTGGCCCGCCTTGCGGTAGCAGTAGGAGATCGTCAGCAACGTATAGGCGGCCATGCTTTGCTCGATCAAGTCGAGCTGGCCGTAGAGCGGCGCATTGAACGCCTTGCGCAGGAGGATCTCGGCGACTCCGACCCACATCACGCCGAATATCACGACGCCGCCAACCACGGCCGTCGCGAATTCTACGACCTGCAGGGCGCGATCGAGGCGATCGAGCAGTGCTCCGCCCATCGACCGTTCAGGAGGGGCCATCACGGCCGTTTCCGCTGCTTATCCTCCTGAGCCGGTCAGCTCTTGTTGAGCTTGGCCTTGGCCTTCTTGGCTTCATTCAGAATGAGGTCGAGCAGTTCCTGGGCGGGCACGCCCTTGGCGGCATTTTCTGCCACCCAGGCCTTCCACACCGGTGCGGCCCCGACCTCCTCGAAGATCTTGAGCTCGGCGGCGGAATATTTGATCGCCTTTAGACCTTTCTTCTCCCAGTCGGCCAGGTTCTTCTTGTCGGTCTCGCTATGGGCCTTGATGAGCGCCGCATAGGCCAGCGGCCGCGCCTTGTCGAACAGTTCCTTGTATTGCGGCGGCAGCTTTCCGAACGCATCGATGGCCACGATGGTCGGGCAATTGTTGGCACCCGGCGACAGGTTGGTCGTGTACCACTTCGCAATCTCGGGAATCTTGTAGGACGAGAAAGCGTAGGTGTACGGGAACGCTGCCGCCTGGAAAACGCCACGTTCCATCGAGGTATAGACTTCCGGCGCAGGGACCGAGGTAGGCACTGCGCCGAGGTTCTTCATCGCGGCGCCCGTGCCGCCGAGCGCGCGCACGCGCATGCCCTTGAAGCCAGCCATCGTCGTCGGTGCGTCGCCGGTGCCCATGAACTCCGATTGTGGTTGCAGCACCGACATCAGGACCATGGCGTTCCAGCGCTTGAACTCATTCACGATGTACGGGTTCTTGTAGAATACGTCGTGAACCAGCGCGTGAACCTCTGGATCTGCCAGCGGCAGACCTGGCAGGTCGAGCGCGTTGATGCCGGGATGCTTGCCAGGATGGTAACCGGTACAAATCTGCGCCATTTCGAAGGCGCCGAGTTTGATGTTGTCGAGGTTGTCCGGCCCCTTCGAGAGGGCGTCACCGTAGTGGATCTTGATGGTGAATTTGCCGTCGGTCTCCTTGCTCACGTAGTTGGCAAGGGATTCGATTCCTGCGGTGAATGCGCGTGGTGGACCCCAGACGGAAAGGTTCCAGGAGACCTTAGGGCCGTCTACGGCAAAGGCCGGAGTCGCGGCGAAGGCAAGGGTCACGGCAGCAACGCCGAGACGAATTGATAGTACTCCCATCATTTTCCACCCTGAAACTTGCTTATGATTTGATTGCAGTTAGCATGAACGCCCTGCTGATTTCTGTCTACGGAGAAATGCTTTCCCTAGTAACGCGATCCTTGGTCGCCAAACAGGACTTGGCCC
>NZ_JAQSDO010000007.1:0-2077 GCF_029945965.1 Thermomonas sp. | reverse complement strand
CCAAACAGGACTTGGCCCGGTGCTGTTGTTCCACGTGGCTTCCGCTTTTCTCTCGATCGAGTGTAAGCTTGCTGGATGGAGTCGACCTTGGGGCCATTCGATGTCGCAACGGGCCTGGTCGTCCTCGCTGCCTTCTTTGGTTATCTGAACCATCGCTTCTTCGGCCTGCCGCAAACCACTGCGCTGACTATCATGGGCGCCGTCGCATCGATCGCCGTCATTGCGATCGACGAGGCACTGCCGAGTGTCAATGGGCACCATCCGATCAGAAGCCTGATTGAAGGCATCGACTTTAGATATGCCCTGATGGAGGGCATGCTCTCGTTTCTGCTTTTCGCGGGCGCTCTCCATGTCGACCTCAATGCCCTGAAACGCTCACGCTTGGCGATCGGCATCATCACTCTTTTCGGCGTTCTCCTCTCCACTGCCGTGATCGGCGGCGGCGCTTGGCTGATCGCAATGGCCACCCGATTTCCCCTGCCGATCACCTGGTGTCTGCTGTTCGGAGCGCTGATCAGTCCTACCGATCCTGTGGCCGTGATGGGCATCCTCAAATCTGCCAAGGTTCCTCCGGATCTGGAGGCGACCGTGGCGGGCGAAAGCTTATTCAACGATGGGATTGGGATCGTCGTGTTCTCTATTCTTCTCGGTGTCGTCGCGAACACCGGCGAGGTTTCCGCTTTCGATGCCGGCAAGCTGTTCGCGCTCGAGGCGCTGGGCGGCGCGGCGTTCGGCGGCGTGGCGGGCTGGATAGCCTTCCTGGCCTTGCGGTCGATCAACGAGCACAATCTTGAAGTTCTGATCACGCTGGCGCTGGTAATGGGTGGCTATGCCCTCTCGCACCGCCTGCATGTGAACGGACCCATCGCGATGGCCGTCGCGGGCCTCCTCATCGGCAACCATGGTCGGCAGCATGCCATGAGCGAAACCACGCGCGACTATGTCACCAAGTTTTGGTCTCTGATCGACGACATGCTGAACGCCGTGCTGTTTCTGCTTATCGGCATCGAAGTCATACTGGTTCTCAAGGATGTGTCGCTGCTTCTGTTCGGGCTGGCGGCGGTCCCCTTGATTCTGGTGGCGCGCGCCGTTTCGGTTGGCCTGCCCATGCTGGCCCTGCGCAACCTCTCTCCCCTGTCGCAGGGCGCGTATCCGATCCTGGTGCTGGGCGGCGTACGCGGCGGCATTTCCATCGCCCTGGCGCTCTCGGTACCTGCTGGACCGTACAAGGAGGTGGTCGTGGCGGCGACATATACCGCTGTGCTGTTCTCTGTGCTGCTGCAGGCGCCGGCCGTCGGCATAGCTGCACGCCGGCTGTTCGCCAATCCACCGGTCAAGGATTCCTAGGGGCCTGCCTCGCACGCCGGACACGCACGATCGGTGCGCCTTTGCAAAGCTCGCCAGGCACGGCGCACAAATCGCCCTTTCGCTTGGCGCTTGCCAATCCGCCCGATCGTCAGGCGTGCAGCAACCTTGACGCGCTCAGGAGTCGCGCCGGCCAATCCGATTCTTCCGGATGATGGCGAAGATGATAAGGCCGAACATGAAAGGTCGACCAAGGTAGAACAGGGGCTCCACCTCGGCAGAAGCCTGGTTAAAACCAAGAGCGAACCGCATCGCAGCGTCGATGCCGAAAGCGGCGCCGAATAGCATAAAGATCTCGTCCCTCGTCTGCCGCCAAAAGCGCAGGAAGAACATCATCGCCACGAACGACGCCATGGCGACCGAACCCGTCAATACCGATGCCACATCACTCATCATTCGCTATAGGCCGGTTCGCCACTGTGACCGGGTTGCCACACCTGCTGCCCCAAAACCCTGCGTGGCCCCCTCCGGGGTAGCCTCCCGGCGGCGGTGTCAGGTACATTGACTGCAGTTATCTCGCTGTGAGTTTTGGCCCGCGCTTCAAGCGCTTGGGCAGCGTAGTAAAGAGGTAGATTTGAGATGAAGAAGGCACTTTTCGCCGCCGCTGCGCTGATCGCGCTGCCGATGGCCGCCCAAGCGCAGTCTCCGACACCGGGCTTCTATATCGGTGCGGAAGGCGGTTTGAACTGGCTTCTGAACACGAACGTGACGG
>NZ_JAQSDO010000006.1 GCF_029945965.1 Thermomonas sp. | reverse complement strand
GGCCGCGGCAATGATCTCATTGACTTCCTCCCAGTTGGAGCGGATGAAGCCACCCATGCCACGCTTGCTTTTATAGGAGTCGGCCTTGGCCTTGTCCTCGACGATGCTGGCCCAGGCTTCCACTGGCGCCATGGTCTGCCGCGCATCGCGCCAGAGCTTGAGCAATGGCTTGCGGATTTTCGGGTACTTGAGCCGGTTGGCGCTGTAGATGTACCAGCTGTAACTGGCACCACGCGGACAGCCACGGGGCTCATGGTTCGGCAGATCGTTACGGGTACGCGGGTAGTCGGTCTGCTGGGTTTCCCAGGTGATCAGGCCGTTCTTGACGTAGATTTTCCACGAGCAGGAACCGGTGCAGTTCACCCCGTGGGTGGAACGCACGATCTTGTCGTACTGCCAGCGCGCACGATAGCTGTCTTCCCAGTTGCGGTCGTCGTCGCGGGTCGTGACGTGGCCATCGGCGGAGGTTTCGCGCTCGCGCTTGAAAAACTGCAGGCGGTCCAGAAAATAGCTCATCGTCACATCCTCATTCGAACAGCAAATTGAGCCGGAAAGGCAGTGCGTGCGGCACTGAAACCCATCACGAATACCAAATCAGCACGGCGCTTCCGCACCGCGTCGGTAGTACCACCACCACGTCACCGCCAGGCAAGTGGCGTAAAAAGCGATGAAACCGTATAGCGCCGTTTCCGGACCACCGGTCAAGGCAATCGATGAACCATAACTCTTCGGGATGAAGAAACCGCCGTAGCCGCCGATGGCTGAGGAAAAGCCGATCACTGCCGCGGATTCGATCCCCGCGCGACGCGCCGCGATCGCCTTGTCCTCATCGGTTGGGTCGGTGCCAAGTTCGCGCTCACGCATCGTGCGGAAGATCACCGGGATCATCCTGAAGACGGATGCGTTGCCGATACCGGTCAACACGAACAACAGCATGAATAACGCAAGGAAACCAGCAAAGTTGCCGCCCGAGCCACCGCTTGGCAGGAAATACAGGACGCCGACGACCGATGCCATCATCAACACGAACACCCAGAAGGTCAGCACAGCACCGCCCAGCTTGTCGGCAAGCACGCCACCGACGGGCCGCGCCAATGCGCCAACCAGCGGGCCCAGGAAGGCGAACGTGAGCGCGTTGACCTCCGGGAATTGGGTCTTGATCAGCATCGGAAATCCTGCCGAATACCCGATGAAGCTTCCGAATGTGCCGATGTAAAGCCAGCAAATCAGCCAGTTGTGCTTGCGGCGAAAGATCACCGACTGCTCGGCGAAACTCGATCGCGATGCAACCAGGTCGTGCATGCCAAACCACGCAGCGATGGAACACACCACCAGGAATGGCACCCAGATGAAGCCCGCGTTCTGCAGGTACAGCGCTCCACCATCGGCAGTGGCCTGCGGCTTGCCTACCAATGCGCCGAACACGCCCAAAGTGATCACCAGCGGCACGACGAACTGGGTCACCGATACGCCGACGTTGCCCAGGCCCGCATTCATGCCCAAGGCATAACCCTGCCGCGCCTTCGGGAAGAAGAACGAGATATTGGCCATCGAAGAGGCGAAGCTGCCACCACCGAGGCCGCACAGGAAGGCAATCGCGGCGAATTGCCAGAACGGCGTGGACGGATCCTGCACCGCGATGCCCAGCCAGAGTGCAGGGAGCAACAGCAAGGCAGTCGAAATCGCAGTCCAGCGGCGACCACCGAAGATCGGCACCATGAACGAATAGAAGATGCGCAGTGTCGCGCCCGACAGGCCTGGCAACGCCGTCAGCCAGAACAACTGATCAGTGGTGAACGCGAAACCGATCTTCGGCAGACTCACAGCCACAGCCGAGAACAGCATCCAGATCGCAAACGCCAGCAGCAAGGCCGGGATCGAAATCGCCAGATTGCGGTTGGCGATGCGCTTGCCGGTCTGCTCCCAGAACACGGGATCTTCCGGGCGCCAATCGGTCAGGACTTTGGACTTGTGCGGAGCTTGCTGTCCGGTCGAAACGGTCATCTTGCGTCTCCATCCCACATCGCGGGGAAGCCAGGCGCTACCGAATTGGCATTGCCGAGCCCTGGATCGCAGCATAGGCAGGCCCGATTCGCCCTGTATTGACTTGTGTCAATCCAATGCCGGATCGGAGCCAAGCCGGGCGAAATGCCTGTCAGAAACAGTCGGAACGGATGATTTCCTTATTCAGGCGCCTGCTGGCGCCGTCGTGGGCTGCGTGTCTTCATGCTGTCGCGGACATCGACCTCGAAGTTCAACTCGATCCGCTCGCCAGCGCCGAGGTCGAGTTCAAATGTAAGCGCATGCCGGCACGGAAGCTGCCCTGCATAGGCCTCGACGGCATCCCGTGGCAGTTCGACATGCCAACTGCCATCGCGCGCGACAAGCGATGGTGTAGTGCTTGCGCCCTCGCCTGTACCCAGGACCAGCCTCTGCGAGAACTCGACGGCAGCGCCAAGCACGGTGCGGTTGACCACCGTCTCGCCTGCCAACAACCGCGCAAGCTCAGCCTCGTCGACCCGCAGGCGCACGCGTTGCCCTTGCACCTGCAATTTCATCCGTGCGCTCCGCCACAATCGCCGTGTTCGTGTGCGGACACATCGCTCGCAGGCACATCACTCCTGGGCAAAGCTGCAACTGGCGCATCGCACAGCGAACATCCCTCGCTCCAGGCGCTGTCGCCGTCCTCGAAATGTTCCTGCTTCCAGATCGGCGTGGCGTGCTTGACCGCTTCAATGGCGGCCCGGCAGGCACGGAATGCTTCATCGCGATGCGGGGTGCCGGCCGCCACCACTACCGCCACGTCGCCGACTTCAAGCCTGCCCACGGCATGGGCGATATACAGCTTCAGCGCAGGGCCGGCGTCGCGCGTCGCCTGCGCGGCGATCTCGGCGAAGCGTGCCAATGCCAGCGGGCGGTACATGTCGTAACTGATGCCGGTCACCCGGTGCCCGTGGTTGAGGTCGCGGATGCGGCCCACGAACATGGTGATGCCGCCGAAGCCCGGATCCGACACGAATTCCAGTGCGGCGGCCACATCGATGGCTTCCTGCGCGCGATCAGCGACGTGGACGAAATGCGTATCCATCGTTCAGCCCCCGCTGACCGGCGGCAGCACCGCCATGCGGCCGTCTGCCGGCAACGGCTGCGCATCACGCAGGATCTCGCTGCTCGTCGCAAACGCGCAACTGGCCAGGATGCCGGCACTGGCGCTTGGCCAATTCGCGCTGGCATAAGCCTGCAGCGCTGCGCGCAGGTCCGCCACTTGCCCGCCATTTAACTGCACAGTCAAGCGGTCACCTGCTTCCAGGCCACGCAAGGCGCCAAACAGTTCAAGGTCGATGTCCAACTGTGTCTTCTCCGTTCGTCAACAAGATTCCGCGCCCATCCAGTCCAAACACCGGCACCAATGTGCCTGCCGGCAGCATGTCGGCGTCGGCATCAAGCACCACCCAGGCATTGGCTGCGAGCAGCGGCTTGATCCGGAAGGATTCCTGTCCGGACATCACCTCGACTTGCAACCTTGCGCCATCACCCAGCGCCACGTACGCCTTCAGGAAGAACCGCAGGCCAGGCTTTTTCCTCGACTCGGCAGCCAGCGGCAGCAGCAAAGGTTGTTCGGGCGCTTGGCCGAGTAGCGCCCGCAATGCGGGTTCGACGAAGAAGCGCATGCCCACCGCCGACGACACCGGATTGCCCGGCAAGCCGAAATACAACTGGCCACCCGGCAGCCGCGCGAACAGCAGCGGTTTGCCCGGCCGGATCGCCACCTTGTGGAATAAAATCGTCGCGTGCAGCGATCGCAGCGCGTCGGGCACGAAGTCGTGACGCCCCATCGACACCGCGCCAGTGCTGAGCACCACCCGCGCGCCGGCGGCCAGGCCTCGTTCGAGCGCGGCGATGAAGGCCTGCGCATCGTCGCCCACGGTTTCCCGATGCACCACGCGAGCGCCGGCCTCATCCAGCCGATCAGCCAGGTAAGGACCATTGCTGTTGCGGATCTGGCCCGGCAACAGTGGTTGCGATGGATCATCGACCAGTTCGCGGCCGGTGGTGAACAACGCGGCCGGCACCTGCGGGCGCACCATCAGCGTGGCCACGCCCAGCGACGACAGCAACATATGCAATGCCGGCGTGAGCCGGATGCCTGCGGATGCGATGGGATCACCGACCGCGACGTCCTGGCCACGACGGCGGACATGCGCGCCTGGCGACACCTCGGCATCCAGCCGGATCTGAAGCGGGCAGCCATCTTTGTCGCGTTGCAGCACACTGACCTGCTCGACGGGCACAACGCAATCCAGGCCATCCGGCAGGCTGGCCCCAGTCATGATCTCGCAGGCTTCACCAGAGTAGGCAGCCAGGCCATCACCGGCGGCCTGCGAACCCGCCACCGCGAATTCATGCCCCGCCACCAGCGTCGTTCCAGCGCTGGCCAGCGCAAACCCGTCCATCGCACTGTTGTCGAACGGCGGTAGATCAGCGTCCGCCCGCACATCCTGCGCAAGCACGCGCCCAAGCGCCTGCGCCAACGGCAACTGCACGGGTGGCAGCGGCTGGCAAGCCTGCAGGATGTGCTGGAGCGCACTGGCATAACTGATCATTGGAAGTTCTTCATTGGCATATCTTCATTAAATCGATTTGCTTGTAACAGCGTGTCATGCAGCTTCAGCGCCAAGCTGCAGACTCGCCGCATCAAGCCGCGTCAGCTTGACCACCCGTGGATCATCCGCGAACTCCACCAGCATGCGCCGCACGCGCTCCTGCCAGATCTCGGCGAACGCCTGCTTGTCTGCATCACTGGCCGTATCCTGCATGATCGCCGTCAGCAATTCGCGCTGGCGCGGATCGCCAGGTACCGGGGATGTATCCAGTTGCAGCGCAACTGCCGCGCCATTGTCGCGGCGGCGGAAGGTAATGGCGTCCGACACATGCCGGCCAGCGAAGGTGAGCAGGCCATCGCGTGCATAGCGACCACCCAGGCCCTGGAAACCGTTTTCTGCTGCTGCACCGGTCAACAGAGTCAATACCTGCGCCACCACGCCGGTCGTGCCGTGATGCACGGGTGCCGGCATCGACACTTCAATCTGGCCCCGCTCGGCCGGCCCGTCCGGATACAACGTCTGCATGGCCGCACGCCCCATCAGGAATGCACCAGCCACGGTTGGGCAGGAATGACCCGCAAGGCGCACGACATCCGCATAGGAATAGTCAAGCTTGCCATCGGTCGCCGCGCCCAACAGCTGGGCCAAAGGATCGAACGTCTGCACCACAGGCGCCTGTGCATAGAAGGTCGGTAGTTTCATCTTGGACTCCTTGAACAACTTCAAAGGAACGCGACATCGGCGGTTGTCGAACGATTGCCAAAGTGTTCGGACAGATATTTTTCGCCCTCATCGCAAAAAATCGTGACGATGGTTTTCAGCTCGGGATAGCGCAAGTGCACTTGTTTGGCCGCCAACAAATGTGCGCCCGAGCTTGGCCCGCACAGCAGGCCATGTTCGCGAGCCAGGCGCTTCATTTCATTGATCGCCTGCTGGCTTGAAACGGAGGTCACTTCGTCGATCAGCCCTGCATTGCGTTGGAAAATGCCCGGCACGAACCCATCGGAAATCCCCTCGATGGCATGCCCGGCGATCTCACCGCAGAGGATCGTCTGCGACTCCGATGGCTCCATCGCGAACAGGCGCACGGCCGGATTCACCGCACGGAATGCCTGGCCCACGCCGATCAGGGTGCCGCCGGTGCCAACGCCGAGCACCAGCGCATCCGGAAGCCGGCCCGCGGGCAGCTGGGCAAGGATTTCAGGGCCCAGGATCAGGCGGTTCTCCTCGATATTGCCTTCCGATTCGAACTGGCTTGGACAGAAGTAACCCGGCTGCGCACCGAGCTCATGCGCGCGCTGCAATGCCTGGTTGACGTGGAAGTTGCCGCAAAACAACACTTCTGCGCCATACGCGCGGGAAATCGCGACGCGTTCGCTGGACAGTCCTTCGGGCATCACCACCAGCATCCGGTAACCCTTGACCGCGGCTACCATCGCCAGCGCATTGCCGGTATTGCCGCTGGTGGCCTCGACAATCGTGTCGCCAGGCTGCAACAGGCCGCGTTGCTCGGCACGCTCGACCATGTATAGCGCGATGCGGGCCTTGATCGATCCGGACGGATTCATGAACTCGAGCTTGGCGAAAATTCCATCGATCTCGAGCAATGGTGTGTCGCCGACCGCATCGAGAATACTTGCCGAGACGCCGCGATAGCGCACCGGATCCGGACTCATCATGACCGGGAGTGACGTGCGGCCAAGCGCCCAGCTGGGCGCATCACTCGCAGGGAAGCTCTGCTCCAGCTCGCGGTCAACTGCCATTCCGCGCTGCACGCAGGCAGTGTCAGTCGTGTTGTTATTCGCGCTGGACATTGATCGTTCCTCCTGTTGACCAAGGATTACTGCAGAAACAATTGCCGCTTATCCGCCAATCGATGCCAAGTGTGGCGTGATACCCGTATTGCCCTCGTGTAGGCCATGGCCCGCCTTCTTCAATCCAAGCTGGGAATGCAGCACAGACGTGAGTTCGCCGATGTCTGCATCGGACTGCAACAACGGCCGCAAGGAGATGCCGAAATCGCCGAACAGGCACAGCCGCAGGTCGCCGGTCGCGGTCACCCGCAGGCGGTTGCAGCCCGCGCAGAAGTCGCGCGAATACGGGGCAATAATCCCGATCCGGCCCAGGTAATCCGGATGCGCATATTCACGCGCGGGCCCCGCATCGACCGCGCGTGGAACAAGCGACCAACCATCATCCAGCAGCGATTGCTCAAGCGCATCCGAACGCAGGTGATGGCGCTGGAAATAGTCGCGGTTGTCACCGGTCTGCATCAGTTCGATGAAGCGCAGCGTCGTGCGCCGGTCGCGCAGATACTCGCGCCATGCAGGCATCTCATTGTCGTTCAACCCGCGCAGCAGGACCGCATTGAGCTTGACCGCGCGCAAGCCACTGGCCAGCGCCAGGTCGATGCCGGCAAGGATGTCGAGGCCACGGTCATGCCCGGTGATGGCATGGAAACGCTGGGGATCCAGGCTGTCCAGGCTCACGTTGACCGCGTTCAACCCGGCATCGCGCCAACGCTCGATGTGTCGGCGCAACAGGATGCCGTTGGTAGTCATCGCCACGGTTTCGATGCCAGGCGTAGCGGCGGCGGCAGCGATGATGTCGGTGAGATCGGTGCGCAAGCTGGGTTCGCCGCCGGTCAGGCGCAGCTTGCGCAGCCCCACTGCGGCAAAGCCGTGCAGCAGGCGCCCGATCTCATCGCGCGTAAGCCATCGTGGTTTGCCGTTCGCCTGATAGCCGTCCGGCAAGCAGTACGTGCAACGGAAGTTGCATGCTTCAAGCAACGACAGCCGCAAATACGGGAAATTCCGACCATATCGGTCGGCCAGCACAGCCATGTTGTGACTCCTTTCCAAATACGGGAGGCAGTCGCGTTTCCATGACCACCCTTCAGCCGCCCGCCATGATGGCGTGATGACTGCGGTCGACTGGCCGTATTCCCGAAGGGAACCAGAGGCTTGGCGACTCGGAGTTGTGGCCTGCGCAAGCGCATGCCACATCGAAATGCTAACGCCGAAACACGCTGATCATCTTGAGTTGGATCAAGTCTGCTACAAGTTGGTGAGGATCCGATGCATCACACGCACATCATGCAGGAGCCTGCAAAACGCTAGTCACTGCCGTACTTGATTCAGATCACGGCGAGAAATTTTCGAACACTGAAAATACATCCATCGAACAACGACCAAGCCTACGGGGAATCAAGATGACTTATTTTGCGGAGCGCCTGATCTGGTGCCTGCTCGGCGCAGCGGCATTGACGCTCAGCGGTTGCAGCGGAAAGACTCAGGACGCGGACACGAAGATCGCAACAGCGGCAACCGCGGATACCGGTGGCTCGGCCAAGGGCGACTTCGGTCCGCCGCAAGGTCCGGAGGTCAAGGCGATTCTGACCAGCCCGCCGAACGTGCCACCGGCTACCGGCCGGCATGCGCCAGCCAAGGTCATCGTGGAGCTCGACGTGATCGAAAAGGAGATGCCGATTTCCGAAGGCGTCACCTACACCTTCTGGACCTTCGGCGGCACCGTGCCAGGCAGCTTCATCCGTGTGCGCCAGGGCGATACGGTGGTGTTCCACCTGCGCAACATGCCGGACAGCAAGATGCCGCACAACATCGATCTGCACGGCGTGACCGGTCCAGGCGGCGGCGCTGCATCCAGCTTCACCGCACCCGGCCATGTCAGCCGCTTCACCTTCAAGGCGCTCAATGCCGGCCTGTTCGTCTACCACTGCGCGACTGCGCCGGTCGGCATGCACATCGCCAACGGCATGTACGGCCTGATCCTGGTCGAGCCGCCGGAAGGCCTGCCGCCGGTGGACCGCGAGTTCTACGTGATGCAGGGCGACTTCTACACCACCGGCAAATATCGTGAGAAGGGCCACCAGCCGTTCGACATGGAAAAGGCGATCGACGAACGCCCGACCTATGTACTGTTCAACGGCATGGAAGGTGCGCTGACCGGCGACAAGGCGCTGACCGCCAAGACCAATGAAACCGTGCGCCTGTACGTGGGCAACGGTGGTCCGAACCTGGTGTCGAGCTTCCATGTCATCGGCGAGATCTTCGACAAGGTCTGGTACGAAGGCGGCACCAAGTTCCAGGAGAACGTGCAGACCACGCTGATTCCATCCGGCGGCGCGATGATGGCCGAGTTCCACATCGAAGTGCCGGGCAGTTATATCCTCGTCGACCACAGCATCTTCCGCGCGTTCAACAAGGGGGCGCTGGCGATCCTCAAGGCCGAGGGGCCTGAGCGCAAGGATCTCTACTCAGGCAAGGAAGTGGATGCGGTGTACCTGGGTGACCAGGCCGCGGGCACCAACCGCACGCCAATCACCACCGCCGCGGCGGCCTACAAGGCCGGCACGCTGACCAAGGAAGACCAGATCGCCGCCGGCAAGGTGTTGTTCGCCGGTACCTGCTCGACCTGCCATCAGCCCGATGGCGCCGGCATGGAAGGCGTGTTCCCGCCGCTGGCCAAGTCCGACTTACTGGCCAAGGATCCGAAGCGCATCGCCTCGATCATCACCCACGGCCTGACCGGTCCGGTCACCGTCAATGGCAAGGACTACAACTCGGTGATGCCGCCGATGGCGCAGCTGACCGATGACGAAGTCGCCAACATCGGCACCTATGTGCTCAACAGCTGGGGTAACCCGGGCGGCCAGATCAGCCGCGATGATGCCAAGGCCGCACGCGCCGCAGCGCCGGCCAATGCCGGTGGCGAAGGTCACTGATCGATGCGCCGTACCCTGCTCGCGTTGTTGATCGCAATCCCCCTCGCCGGCCTCGCCGTCGGCGCAACGGGGATCAGGTACGCGGCGATTGCGGGTGGGCCATTCCGTTCCGCACTGAAGTACGAAGACGAGTCCAAGGGCACGCGGGTTAAGCCATTTGCGCTGATGCGTACACCCGTCAGCAATGCGCAGTTCCTCGCGTTCGTGAAGCGCGATCCGCAATGGCTACGCGGCCGCGTGTCGCCGGTGTTCGCAGAACAGCGCTACCTGTCGCACTGGGCCTCACCAACAGAACTTGGCGATGCCGCCAGGCCGGACCAGCCGGTGACCTGGGTCAGCTGGTTCGCGGCGAGCGCGTATTGCGAGTCGATCGATGCACGCCTGCCGACCTGGCAGGAGTGGGAATACGTCGCCGCGTCTGACGAAACCCGTCGCGACGCGCGCAGCGATCCGGCTTGGCGCGAACGCATCCTGGCCTGGTACTCACGTCCGTCCAGCAGCGCCTTGCCGCGCGTGGGCCTGCAGGCACCAGATATGTACGGCGTGCAGGACATGCACGGACTGGTATGGGAATGGACCGAAGACTATTCCGCCTTGCTGGTCGATGGTGATAATCGCAAGCAGGGTGACGCCGATACCGCCAAGTTCTGCGGAGCAGGCGCACTGTCGATGAACGACCGCGAGAACTACGCGGTACTGATGCGGGTCGCGATGCTGTCGTCGCTGAGCGGCGCCGACGCTACCGCGAACATGGGTTTCCGTTGTGCAAGGAGTGCGAAATGACAAAGATTTTCCGAGGCCGCGTGTTCGCCATCGGCATGCTGCTGTTTGCGGGTGGCTTGTTGTCGGTTGGGCTTTTTCCTATTGATGCAGCCGCGGCGGGCAAGACCGCCCCTTTGCCAGCCGATTCGCTGTACCAGCTGTCGCTGCCGCTCACCGACCAGGACGGCCACACCGCGGACTGGGGCACGCGCCGCGGCAAGCCGCAGCTGGTCGCGATGTTCTACACCTCCTGCCAGTACATCTGCCCGTTGATCGTGGATTCCGGCAAGGCGATCGAACAACAGCTGGATGCCACTCAGCAAAAGAAGCTCGGCATCCTGCTGATCAGCATGGATCCGAAGAACGACGATCCGGCCACGCTGAAGACCGTGGTCGACAAGCGCAAGCTCGATACCAAGCGCTGGACACTGGCATCGCCGCCTGAAAAGGACGTGCGTGCAGTGGCCGGCGTGCTGAACATCCGTTATCGGAAGCTTGCCGATGGCGGCTTCAACCACAGCAGCGCACTGGTTCTGTTGGATGCCAATGGCCGCATCCTGGCCCGCACCGAGAAGATGGGCAGCCAGCCGGATCCCGAGTTTGTGGCGGAAGTGAAGAAAGCCCTGCGCTGAGGCGGCGTCAGCGCGGCGAGCGTGCTTTCTCGGCGCGCACGACCTCGACGCGCTTGGCCTCGACTTCGCAACCGCTTGCCGCGGCATTCAAGCCAGCGACATCGATGATGTGCACCCACCGACCACGCACTGCGATGACGCCTTCCTCGTGCAGGCGGCTGAAGCTGCGGCTCACGGTTTCGACTGCCAGGCCGAGATGGCGCGCGATCTCCTCGCGGCTCATCGGCAACTGGAATTCATCACCGGGTTGGCCAATGCGCCGGTAGCGCTGGCTCAACCCTTGCAAAAACAGCGCGATGCGCTCGCTGGCCTGGCGGCGCGTCAATACGTCGAGATGATCCTGGTCGCGGTCGCTGCTCTGGCCCATCACGCGCAGCAACTGCCTCTGCAAGCTGGGCAACTGTGCGGCCACAACGGCCAGCTCATTGAACGGCAATTCGCAAACCCGCGCCTTGCCCAGCGCGATGGCTTCGCAGCGGTGATAGCCGGTTCCGATGGCATCCAGCCCGAACAATTCACCGGGCAGATGGAAGCCCAGCACATGTTCCTCGCCCGCTTCACTGATGCCAACTGTTTTGATGGTGCCTTCGCTGGCCACGAATACCGACTGCAACGCATCGCCGACCCGGAACAGGCGATCCCCAGCTTCCAGCGGACGGCGACGCTGCACCACGTCCTCAAGCCGACGCAGGTCGTCGCCCTCGATACCCGCCGGCAGGCATAGCTGTTGCAGCGAACATTCGGCACAACTGCGGCGCAGTCGCACCAGGTCAAGGGGAATTGGATCGTTCATGCAAGGGTCCAGCCACGGCGCTGGCGCGCCGCAAGGACCTAGTATTGACCAATGGCACATACTTCAGCGTGATGCACCGCGACCTGCAGCAGCGAATTGATTCAGATCAAGTCGATTGCAGGCCGCGCTGCCTACCATTGCAGGGAAATCCGGAGATACGCATGCAGGCCCTGAGCAACACCTACAACGACAAGGTAGTCCTTCAATTCTCCATCGCCACCGTGGTCTGGGGGATCGTGGGCATGCTGGTGGGCGTGTTCATTGCCGCCCAGCTCTACTGGCCAACCCTGGGTGAAAGCATCCCATGGCTGAGCTATGGACGTTTGCGGCCACTGCACACCAATGCAGTGATCTTCGCATTCGGCGGCAGCGCGCTGTTCGCCACGTCCCTGCACGTGGTCCAGCGCACCTGCCACGTGCGCCTGCTGTCCGACCGGCTGGCGGCGTTCGTGTTCTGGGGCTGGCAGCTGGTCATCGTGGCCGCGGCGATCACGTTACCGTTGGGCATCACCCAGGGCAAGGAATACGCCGAACTCGAGTGGCCGATCGACCTGCTGATCGCGGTGGTCTGGGTGTGTTACGCAATCCTGTTCTTCGGCACCATTGCCAAGCGCAAGGTCAAGCACATCTACGTCGCCAACTGGTTCTACGGCGCCTACATCATCACCATTACCCTGCTGCACATCGTCAACAACCTGGCGATCCCGGCCGGCCTGTGGAAGTCATATCCGATCTACAGCGGCGCGGTCGATGCGATGGTGCAGTGGTGGTACGGCCACAACGCGGTGGGTTTCTTCCTGACCGCCGGCTTCCTCGGGATGATGTATTACTTCGTGCCCAAGCAGTGCGGGCGCCCCATTTATTCATACCGCTTGTCGATCGTGCACTTCTGGGCATTGATCGCGGTCTACATGTGGGCCGGGCCGCACCACCTGCACTACACCGCGTTGCCGGATTGGGCACAGTCGGTCGGCATGGTCTTCTCGCTGATCCTGCTGGCGCCCTCGTGGGGCGGCGCGATCAACGGGATCATGACGTTGTCGGGCGTGTGGCACAAATTGCGCACCGACCCGATCCTGAAGTTTCTGATCGTCTCGCTGAGCTTCTACATGATCGCCACCTTCGAGGGGCCGATGATGTCGATCAAGACGGTCAATTCGCTCAGCCACTACACCGACTGGACCATTGGCCATGTGCATGCGGGCGCGCTGGGCTGGGTCGCGATGATTTCGATCGGCTCGCTCTACGCGCTGCTGCCGCGTCTGCTGGGCACCGGCAAGATGCATTCAGTGAAGCTGATCGACACCCACTTCTGGCTGCACACGCTTGGCGTGGTGTTTTACATCGCCGCGATGTGGATTGCAGGCGTGATGCAGGGCCTGATGTGGCGTGCAACCAATGCCGACGGCACCCTGACCTACACCTTCGTTGAAGCGTTGAACGCAACTTATCCCTACTACCTGGCGCGCCTGTTCGGCGGGCTGTTGGTGCTGAGCGGCATGCTGCTGATGGCATGGAACGTTTTGATGACCTGGCGCGACGCCGGCGAAATCATGCCACAAGCCGTGCTACCACCCGACGCTTCCGAAGCCCGAGCCTGAGGAATGCCATGAGTACCCATAAGCCCAATCCGCACGAGAAGATCGAGAAGAATGTCGGCCTGCTGGTCGTGCTGATCGCGGTCGCAGTGTCCTTCGGCGGACTCGCCGAAATCGTCCCGCTGATGTATCAGGCCGAAGCGATCAAGCCGTTGCCCGGGGTCAAGCCCTATCCGGCGCTGGAGCTTGCCGGCCGTGATATCTACATCCGCGAAGGCTGCTACAACTGCCATTCGCAGATGATCCGCACGCTGCGTTTCGAAACCGAGCGCTACGGGCACTACTCGATGGCGGGGGAGTCAGTGTACGACCGTCCGTTTCAGTGGGGTTCCAAGCGCACAGGTCCTGACCTGGCACGCGTGGGCGGCCGGTATTCAGACGACTGGCATCGCACGCATTTGTTGAATCCACGCGACGTGGTGCCCGAATCGAACATGCCCAGTTTCACGTGGCTGGCAACCAACACACTAGATGGCGCTACGGTCCAGCAGCATATGCGTGCGTTGAAGCGCCTCGGCGATCCCTACACCGATGCCGATCTTGCCGATGCTCCTGCGGCAGTGGCCGGAAAGACCGAGCTAGATGCGGTCGTGGCCTATCTGCAGCAGCTCGGCAAGCACGCGCCCAAGGGAGGTTAAGATGTTGTCCGGAATCATCACCTCGATACTGCTGGTCCTGTTCCTGGCGGGTTGGGCATGGGCCTGGAGCCCACGCCGCCGCGCCGATTTCGACGCCGCGGCGCAGCTGCCGCTGGATGACGCGGAAACCGCGGACGGCACCCGTACCGTGGAGAACAAACCATGAGCACCGCTTGGTCCTGGTATGTGATCGTGCTGGTGGTGATCAATATCGGTGGCTGCGTCTGGCTGCTGTGGTGGTCGGCGAAAAGCCGTCCCGGCGATGCCAAGCCGGATGACACCAGCCATGTCTGGGATGGCGACATCACCGAGTACAACAAGCCCCTGCCGCGCTGGTGGATCAACCTGTTCTACCTGACGATCGTGTTCGCCATCGGCTACCTGGCCTGGTATGGCGGACTGGGTGGTTACCAGGGGCTCGGCAAGTGGACCTCGCAGGGCGAACACGCGCGCGACCTTGCGTCGGACACGGCACGGCTGGAAAAAACATTCGCGCCCTACCACGGCAAGTCGATCAACGTGCTCGCGGGCGATGCGAACGCGGTCCGTTTGGGTCGTTCGATCTTCGGCAACACGTGCGCGACCTGCCATGGCTCGTCGGCAAAGGGCGCAACTGGCTATCCCAACCTGTCCGACAACATCTGGCATTGGGGCGGCAAGCCGGATCAGATCCTGGAAACCGTGCTCAATGGCCGCGAAGGCGTGATGCCGCCATGGGGAAAGGTGTTGTCGGGAATGGGGGGCGTGGATGCCACCGACTACGTGATCGCTTATGTACGCCAGCTAGGCGGAAATGGCGCGCCGGCCGGGGCTGATTACGCCGCCGCACGCGGCAAAACCCTGTACGAAGGGCTTTGTGTCAGCTGCCATGGCGTGGACGCCAGGGGCAACCAGGCGCTTGGCGCCCCTGACCTGACCGACGACTACTGGCTTTACGGCAAAAGTACGGCAGCAATGCGCCAGACCATCAACAACGGTCGCCACGGCGTGATGCCTGCGCATGGCGCCCTGCTGGGCGATACCCGGGTGCGCCTGGCTGCAGCCTATGTCTGGTCGTTGTCGCATCGCCCCGACGCCGGCACCAACGTCGGCAACGCCCCATGATCGGGATGCCATGACCAGTTTCACCACGCCGGGTTTAGATCATCCGCCGCTACCGTTGGCGCAGATGGTCGGCGCGATCCTGTGGCCGAGTTTCTTCGCCGCTGGTGTTGCGACCATGGTGTTCTTCGCCTTCGTCGATCCACTGGTGCTGCGCGACATGACCTTTCCATCGCTACCAATGACGCGTGGACTTGGCTACAGCATCGGCTTCTTCATGTTCTGGCTTGCGACTGCGTCCTCGAGCCTGTTCACCTGGATCCTTTTGCGCCCGGCCAGCCGCTTCAACCGGCCGTTGCCGCCAGGCTGAATGATGGCGAACAAGCAGATTCCACTGGATGTGATCGATACCGGCGGCTCAGCCTACGTCAGCGAGCGCAAGGTCTATCCGCGTGACGTCTCCGGACCGCTCAACCGCTTGCGGGTGGCGGCGGTGTTCTGGCTGCTCGGCATGTACTACCTGATGCCGTGGCTGAAGTGGGACGGTCGTCAAGCTGTGCTGTTCGATTTGCCTGCACGCAAGTTCTACGTGTTGGGGATGACGTTCTGGCCGCAGGACTTCCTGTTCCTGGCAATGCTGTTGATGATCGCCGCGCTTGCCCTGTTCTTCTTCACCGCGCTCGCCGGCAGGTTGTGGTGCGGATATGCGTGCCCGCAGACCGTGTGGACCGAGGTCTTCCTGTGGATGGAAAGCGCCATAGAAGGCGACCGCCACAAGCGCATGAAACTCGATGCGGCCCCGTGGAGCCGCGAGAAGCTGATGCGCAAGGGCAGCAAGCACATGGTGTGGCTGCTGTTCGCGTTGTGGACGGGCTTTACCTTCGTGGGTTTCTTCACGCCGATCCACGACCTGACGGCGCGTGTCTATCCGTTCCAGTGGGGCGGTTGGGAAACGTTCTGGGTGTTCTTCTATGCACTCGCGACCTGGGGCAATGCCGGCTTCCTGCGTGAGCAGGTGTGCAAGTACATGTGCCCCTACGCGCGCTTCCAGAGCGCGATGTTCGACCGCAATACGCTGATCATTGCCTACGACCCGATGCGCGGGGAACCGCGCGGCCCGCGCAAGCGCGGCCTGGCCAGCGTGCTGGAGCGCGCCCGCGGCCTGCTGGATGAGGCCACCGCTTCCGACTACGTGTTCCGCTCGGCGCAACATCCGAGCGCAGCGACGGCGCAGGTGCATGCAGCAGGCACTATTACGATGGCCGCCGCTGGCATGGTCGCCGTACCGCTTCCAAAATTCGCGCCGGATGCACTGGGTGACTGCATCGACTGCACCCTGTGCGTGCAGGTGTGCCCGACCGGGATCGACATCCGCAACGGCCTGCAATACGAATGCATCGCCTGCGGCGCCTGCATCGATGCCTGTGACGCGGTCATGGACAAGGTCGGCTATCCGCATGGCCTGATCCGCTATTCAACCCAGAATGCGATCGACGGCAAGGCCACCCGCGTATTGCGTCCACGCATCATGGTGTACGGCTTGATCCTGCTCGGGTTGATCCTGGCCTGGGCCTGGGGCGTTGCGCACCGCACCCCGCTGATCGTGGAGGTGTTGCGTGATCGCAACGCCCTCTACCGTGAGTCCTCAGAAGGTATTGAAAACAGCTACACGCTCAAATTGGTGAACAAGACCGACCAGCAACAGCTGTATACGGTCAAAGTCCAGTCCGACGTGTCCGGACTGCACCTGCGCGAGTCACCCGATATTTCGGTTGAAGCAAGCTCGGTGGCGGCACTGCCACTGACGATGGTGGCAGGCAATGCAACATCTGGCCGGCACGACCTGCGGATTATTGTCACAGCTGCTGACGGCACGGAGAAATCAGTGGACAGCAGCTTCTTTGGACCCATGCCATGACCGAACCACGTCGCGCATGGAAGGAACCGATGGTGTGGCTGGTGGTGGCGCTCCCCGCGTTGGCGGTGGTCGCCTCGATCGCCCTGCTGGTCGCGGCGGCGCGTTCCAGTGGAAACAACGACATGGTCGCCGACAAGGTCCAGCACACCGGCCAGATCCAGGAGGCTGACATCGGCCCCGATGCCCGCGCGATGGAGCTGAAGCTGGGAGCGGTGCTGCAGTCCGAGGATGGTATGTTGCGCGTGTTCCCTGCCGGCGGCGAATTCCTGCGCAGCCAGCCCCTGCACCTGCAACTCCTGCATCCGAACCGGCAGGACGACGATGTGTCGCTGACGCTGCTGCCTGATGAGCTTGGCTGGCACGTCAAGTACACGGCCGATAGCGGCCATGACTGGAACGCGCGATTGAGCGATGGCAATGCAGGTGCTGGTGGAAACTGGCGCCTGCGCGGACGCCTGCCACGCGGTCAACGGGCCACGCACCTGGGGCCCGCGCTGGACGCGAAGTGAACACATCGGCTGATCGCGCCTGCCATCACTGCGGCGAGCCACTTCCCTCACCACCCGTGATCGCAACCCTCGACGGTCAGTCGCATGCGTTCTGCTGCGCCGGCTGCGCGGGCGCTGCGCAATGGATCGCCGATGCCGGCCTCGCCAACTATTACCAGCTGCGCACCGCACCCGCAGACCAGGTCGGCGAGGCTATCGTCGACTTTTCCAGCTGGGATCGCGATGACCTGCTGCAGGATCACGTCCATGCCGTCGCCGGTGGCCGCGAGATCACCGTGCTGTCGGACGGGATGCACTGCGCCGCCTGCGCCTGGCTGATCGACCGTGCGTTGCGTACGCAAGACGGTGTCCTCGACATCAGCGCCAATGCCGTCACCGGACGCATCCGCATCGCATGGGATCCGACCCGCGTCGCGCTGTCGAAATTGCTTGAACGAATCGCGGCACTCGGCTATCGCAGTTACCTCAGTAGCGGGCAAGCGCGCGAGCAGGCACGCCGCAGCGAACGCAATCGCTGGTTGCTCCGACTTGGCCTGGCAGGCCTTGGCACGATGCAGGCGATGATGTTCGCCGAAGCGCTGTACCTCGACACCAACCATGAAATGCCGCTGGCGACCCGCGACTTCTTCCGCTGGCTGACCTTCCTGGTATCCACGCCGGTGGTGTTCTGGTCGGGCTGGCCGTTCATCGCCGGTATGCTGCGTGAACTGCGCGGCCGCAGGCTTGGCATGGACACGCTGATCGCCAGCGCAACCTTGCTGGCCTACGGCGCCAGTGTGGTCGAGACCATCCGCGGCGGACCGCATGTCTGGTTTGATGCGGCAGTGATGTTCGTGTTCTTGCTGCTCGCGGCGCGCATGCTCGAGCAGCGTGCGCGCAACATCGCAAGTGCGCAGGTCGATGCGCTGGCGCGGGCGCGCCCGGTGATTGCGGTGCGCGAGTCAGCCGACGGTACACGTGAAGCGGTGCCGGTCGCGGCTTTGTGCATCGATGACATCGTGCGTGTCGCCGCAGGTGATGTGGTGCCAGCCGATGGCACACTGCTGGATACCAATGCCAGTTTCGAGGAAGCCCTGCTGACCGGCGAAGCCACCGCGGTGAACAAGCAGCCGGGCAGCGAAGTATATGCCGGTACCGTGTGTCGCGAGCAATCCGCACGCCTGCGCGTGCATCGCGTGGGCGCCGATACCCGCCTCTCGCAACTCGCGCGGATGGTGGATCATGCTCAGGCACACCGACCACCGTTGGCACGGCTTGCCGACCGCATCGCCGGCTGGTTTGTGCTCGCCCTGCTGCTGGCCGCGTTACTGGTGTGGCTGGCGTGGCGCATCCACGATCCCTCGCGTGCATTCGAAGTGACCTTGGCGCTGCTGGTGATCAGCTGCCCGTGCGCACTGTCCCTGTCGATTCCCACTGCGCTCGCCGTCGCCCACGGCACATTGGCCCGCGCTGGCGTGCTGCCGTTGCGCGCGGATGCACTTGAGACGCTGGCCGGGGTGACCGACGTGGTGTTCGACAAGACCGGCACGCTCAGCGATGGCAGGCCGCGACGCAGCTCGGTGGACACCTTCGAAGGATTCGACACTGCTCAGGCATTGCGCATCGCCGCGGCACTTGAACGCGACAGTGGCCATCCGCTGCAGCACGTATTCGCCGAAGTCGACGACGCGCCGCATGCGAGCAATGTGCGCACGCTGCCGGGAGCCGGCATCGAAGGCATGATCGATGGCGTCAAGTGGCGGCTTGGCCAGGCCGGCTTTGCCTGCGGCGGTGTAGACGATGGCGCCCTGTGGCTCAGCGATGGCGTGCGCGGCGTTGCTCGCTTTGGCGTGCAGGAAAGTGCGCGGCCCGAAGCCGCCGCCGCCATCGCCGCATTGCGCGCACAGGGCCTGCGCCTGCATCTGTCGAGCGGCGATGCGCACGCCGCAGTGATGCGTTTTGGCGAAATGCTGGGCATCGACGATGTGCATGCGCGGCAGACGCCTGAGCAGAAGCTGGCGTTCGTGCGCGGCCTGCAGTCCGAAGGTCGCCGTGTAGCCATGGTCGGTGACGGACTCAACGATGCACCGGTCCTCGCCGGCGCCGACGTGTCGCTGGCGCTGGCCAATGGCGCGGCACTCGCGCAGCGCGCCGCCGACCTGGTGCTGTCGCATCCATCGCTGATGCGAATCCCTGAATCTGTGGCGCTGGCCCGGCGCACGCGCACGATCATCCGGCAGAATCTGGCCTGGGCACTTGGCTACAACCTGCTGGCATTGCCGTTGGCTGCTGCGGGCCTGGTCACGCCCTGGCTGGCGGCATTGGGCATGGCGGTCTCGTCGCTGACGGTGACGCTCAATGCATTGCGTCTTTCGCCACGCCAACGCGTCACGGCATTCCGTCCGCAACAGCGATCGACACCTGCGATGATCGCAGCCGCGCCCATTGCCCGGACCGATTGATGGCAATCCTGTTGGTCTTGATCCCCATCAGCTTGATGCTGCTCGGCGTGGCGGCCTGGGCATTTGTTTGGGCGGTGCGCCGCGGCCAGTTCGAAGACCTGGACACCGCTGCGCTGGACATCCTGCAGGACGATCTGCCGCCAGCAACGCCACAACGCCATGACGATGATGACGGGAGTAGCGATGCCGGTTGACCTGCTGGTACTCGGCGCCGCATTGACCACCGGCCTGTTGGGTGGCGCGCATTGCGCGGCCATGTGCGGCGGCATTGCCACCAGCATTGGCAACGGTAATCGCGGTTGGTGGCAGGCGCTGCAGCCGAATCTTGGGCGCGTGCTGGGTTATGTGCTGGCCGGCGCGATTGTGGGCGGAATAGGCAGCGGTCTGCTCGGCATCGCACGCATTCCCATGTTGGGGGTGGTGATGCGCGCGGCGGTCGGCATCGTGCTGGTCATCGCCGGCCTGCGCCTGCTGGATCGCAAGAATCACCTGCCACGTTTCTTCGGCGGCCCCGCCACGCGCTTCTGGCAACTGCTGCGGCCATTGCAACGACATTTGATTCCGGCCGACACTCTCACCAAGCGACTGCTGCTGGGCATGTTGTGGGGCTGGATGCCGTGTGGCTTGAGCACCACCCTGCTGGCAGCTGCATGGCTTCAGGCCAGCGCCAGCCATGGCGCATTGACGATGGCGGCATTTGGTCTGGGTACCTTGCCGATGATGGTGCCGCTGACCTGGGCTGGCGCGCGTTTTGGCCAGCGCCTGCAACGCGGCGGGTTTCGCATTGCTGCCGGACTGCTGGTGCTGGGTAGCGGCTTGGTGACGATTGCCGCGCCATGGTTGATGCAACTCCCGGCACTGCATGGCGTGCTGGAAGCGTTGGGCTGTCGCAGTTTGCCGATCGCGTGAGAGCAGGCGACGCCGCCTACTGTGGCGTGCTCGCTACGCGGCTCTGAATGCCGCTGCGCGAACACCCCACAGTCTCGTCGTCGCCAACAGCTTGGTCTTCGTCGTGGGTTACAGCGCCGCCGTGTGTACCCCTGCAATCGCGCGTCCGGATGGATCGGCGGCGTTGGCGAATGCGGCATCCCATGCGATCGCGGCGGGCGATGAACACGCAATCGACTTGCCGCCCGGCACCGTGTTCGCACAGGCATCGCCCGGGAACACCTGGTCGAACAGGTCACGGTAGAAATAGCCTTCCTTGGTCGTCGGTGTGTTGATCGGGAAGCGCGTGGCGGCTTCGGCGAACGCGACGTCACTGACATTGGCCTCGGCGTGTGCCTTCAATCCATCGATCCAGCCGTAGCCCACGCCATCGCTGAACTGTTCCTTCTGCCGCCACAGGATCTCTTTCGGCAGATAGCCCTCGAAGGCTTCGCGCAGGATTCCTTTTTCTATTTTTCCGTTCCCAGCCATCTTGTGCTGGGCATCCATGCGCATCGCCACGTCCATGAATTCCACATCCAGGAATGGCACCCGCGGCTCCACACCCCAGGCCATCATCGACTTGTTCGCGCGCAAGCAGTCAAAGCTGTGCAACGCGTCGAGTTTGCGCACGAGTTCTTCGTGAAACTCACGTGCATTCGGTGCCTTGTGGAAGTAGAGATAGCCGCCGAACAGTTCATCGCTGCCCTCGCCGGACAGCACCATCTTCACGCCCATCGCCTTGATGCGCCGTGCCAACAGGTACATCGGCGTGGATGCGCGAATGGTGGTCACGTCATAAGTCTCGATGTGGCGAATCACTTCCGGCAGCGCGTCGAGACCTTCCTCGAAGCTATAGGTGAAGCCGTGATGCACGGTGCCCAGCGCTTCGGCCGCGATCTCCGCCGCCGCCAGGTCCGGCGAACCGTCCAGGCCGATCGCGAAGCTGTGCAGGCGCGGCCACCAGGCCTCGCCCCTGTCGTCGTCCTCGACGCGCTTGCGCGCGAACTTGGCTGCACAGGCCGCGACCAGCGATGAATCCAGTCCGCCCGACAACAGCACGCCATACGGCACGTCGCTCATCATCTGCCGATGCACCGCGCGCTCGAACGCCTCGCGCAACTCTGCCTTGTCGGCAGCCACGCCCTGCACCGCGTCGTAGTCGCGCCAGGCGCGCTTGTACCAATGCGTAAGCTCGCCAGTGGCGGTGTCGAACACATGGCCCGGCGGGAACGCAGCGACATCGGGACACATGCGCGTGATCGCCTTCATTTCCGACGCGACCCAGATCCGTCCTTCGGCATCGTGGCCCCAGTACAACGGACAGATGCCCATGTGATCACGCGCGATCAATGCATGCTTGGCGCCCGCATCCCACAGTGCAAACGCAAAGATGCCGTTGAGCCGACCCAGCCACGTCGCCGGTGCCTCGCCATCGCGATATAGCGCATTGACGACTTCGCAATCGGAACCGGTCTGGTAGGAATACTGCTTCGCCAGCCGGCGTTCGAGTTCGCGGTGGTTGTAGATCTCGCCATTGACCGCCAGCACCAACTGGCCATCAGCCGAACGAATGGGCTGCGCGCCACCCGCCGGATCGACGATGGCCAGCCGCTCATGCACCAGCAGCGCATTGGCATCGACATGCACGCCGCTCCAGTCTGGCCCGCGGTGGCGCTGGCGCGCCGACAGCGAGAGTGCAAGCGGACGCAGCGGATGCATGTCGGCACCGGGGCGGAGATCGAAGACACCGAGGATCGAACACATGGGGAAGTCCTGCCGTGGAGTATGTGGAAGTGAATTTGTGGAGGTGAAAAAGTACGCCGCAAAAAAGAAAAGGCCCGCACGTTTCGGTGCGGGCCTCGGTTCGATTTGCGTGCGTTGCGCGCGCTAATCGCCGACCCGCGGGGGGCTGGCGTTCAGACGATTATTGATGGTCCGCAGGAAGCTCATGGCGCCGACTATGCATGGCCGCTGGCCAGCGCGCAAGCAGGCATGCGAGGCGCGACTGCCGTGGCTTCGCCATCCCGGTTCATCCCGGCAGGAGGGCGAACAGCCCGCCTCGTTTACAATGGCCGCCCCTGCAGACATGCTCCTTGCCGACAGCACTTTTGTCTGCATCCGCCCCGCCTTCCTACCTTCTGCCCGCGCACCATCGACACGGTACCGAGATCCGTGGGCTGTATCAGGAAAATCGTTTTGAAGATGACATCCCGTGCTGGCCAGGAATGGTTCGGCAATATCCGCGGCGACGTACTCGCCGGCCTGGTGGTCGCGCTTGCGCTGATTCCCGAGGCAATTGCCTTTTCGATTATTGCTGGCGTCGACCCCAAGGTCGGCTTGTACGCGTCATTTTCGATTGCAGTCGTCATTGCCTTCGCCGGTGGTCGGCCCGGCATGATTTCTGCCGCCACCGGCGCGATGGCGCTGGTGATGGTCACCCTGGTCAAGGACCATGGCCTGCAATACCTGCTGGCGACCACCGTGCTGACCGGCGTGCTGCAGATCATCGCCGGCATGCTCAAGCTGGGCAGCCTGATGCGGTTCGTGTCGCGCTCGGTGATCACCGGTTTCGTCAATGCATTGGCCATCCTGATCTTCATGGCGCAATTGCCCGAACTGATCAATGTGCCGTGGACCGTCTATGCGATGACTGCGGCCGGTCTAGGCATCATCTATCTGTTCCCGCGCATCACCAAGGCGGTCCCGTCGCCACTGGTCACAATTGTGGTCCTGACCGGGGTGGCGATGTGGCTCAAGCTCGATATCCACACCGTCGGCGACATGGGCGAACTGCCCGACAGCCTGCCGATCTTCATGCTGCCATCGGTTCCGCTTAACCTGGAAACACTCGGGATCATTCTTCCGGTTGCTGCGACATTGGCAGTGGTTGGTCTGCTGGAGTCGATGCTGACTTCGCAGATCATCGACGACCTGACCGACACGCCCAGCAACAAGAATCGCGAATGCGCGGGACAAGGCATCGCCAATATCGCCACCGGATTCATCGGCGGCATGGCCGGCTGCGCGATGATCGGGCAGTCGGTGATCAACGTGAAATCCGGCGGCCGCGGGCGCCTGTCCACGCTGGTAGCCGGCAGCGTGCTGCTGCTGATGGTGGTGTTCGCCGGCCCGTGGGTGAAGCAGATCCCGATGGCGGCGCTGGTGGCGGTGATGATCATGGTGTCGATCGGCACCTTCAGCTGGTCGTCAATTCGCAACCTGCACACGCATCCAAAATCCTCCAGCATCGTCATGCTCGGGACTGTCATCGTCACCGTAATGACCCACGACCTGGCCAGGGGCGTGCTCACCGGGGTGTTGTTGTCGGCGCTGTTCTTTGCGCGCAAGGTCGGTCAGGTACTGCATGTGGATTCGACCGCAAGCGCCGATGGTCGCGAGCGCACCTATGCGGTGACAGGCCAGGTGTTCTTCGCATCGGCCAATGATTTCGTCGCCCGCTTCGATTTCAGGGAAGTACTGGAACGCGTAGTGATCGATGTCAGCAATGCGCATTTCTGGGATCTCAGCGCGGTCGGTGCGCTGGACAAGGTGGTGCTGAAATTCCGCCGCGAAGGCAGCAACATCGAGATCATCGGCATGAATGACGCGAGCGCGACGATCATTGATCGGCTCGCGATCCATGACAAACCCGGTGCCGAACGCCTGATGGGCGGGCACTGAGCGAGCATTTGGAGGAGCGCAATGACCCAATCCCTGATCAATATCGATGGCCGCGTGCTGGCTGCGATCGACCCGTCGGTTTATGCCGCAAGCGTCGCCAGTCTTGCTGCCTGGGCCGCGACCCACTTGGGTGCCCCCTTTGAACTCCTGCACGTGATCGCGCGCGATCCAAGCATTGCCCCGCCAGATCTCAGCGGCAACCTGTCGATGGACACCACCCAGGTCCTGCTCGGTGAACTTGCCGCACTTGACGAACAACGCGCGAAAATGGCGCAGGCGCATGGCCGCGAATTGCTGCAACAGCTGCAATCCGAGGTGCTTGTGAAATCCGGCGTGACTGCCACGATCACCCAACGCCATGGCGTGCTGGTCGATACCTTGCTCGATCTCGAGCTGGCCACGCGGCTGATCGTGATTGGCAAGCGTGGCGAACATGCGGATTTCGCCAAGGGCCACCTCGGCAGCAACCTGGAACGCGTGGTGCGCGCAGTGCATCGCCCGGTGCTGGTCGCCGCGCGCGAGTACCGGCCAATCAGTCGCTTCCTGGTCGCCTTCGATGGCAGCGCCACCACCCGTACCTGCATCGAGATGATCTGCGCCAGCCCGCTGTTGCGCGATGTCGAATGCCATGTACTGATGGTTGGCGATGACACGACCGACCATCGCGATGCGCTCGCATGGGCGCAGGCGCAACTCACCAGCGCAGGCTTCACGCCGACCATGCACCTGCAACCAGGCAGCGCCGATACGACGATTGCCCGGCACGTAGATGAGCTGAAAGCCGACCTGCTGGTGATGGGCGCCTACGGCCATTCGCGGATCCGCACGATGATCCTGGGCAGCACCACCACGCAATTGCTGCGGACCTGCCATATCCCGGTATTGCTGCTGCGCTGACCGAAGCGCCGCACGGTCGGCAACTCAGGACATCAATCGCTCTATCAGTGCCAGATAAAGATCCGGCAGGCGTTCCAGATCAGCAACGCGGACGTTTTCATCGACCTTGTGGATGCTCGCATTGACCGGCCCGATCTCGATGCACTGCGTGCCCAGCGGCGCAATGAAACGCGCATCGGACGTGCCGCCACCGGTGCTCTCTTCCGGCGCGGCACCCGCGAACTCAGCCAACACCTCGCGCGCCGCAGCACGTAACGGACCTTCCGGCGTATGGAACGGCTCACCGCTGCGATACCAATGGATATCGTATTCAAGGCCATGCGCATGCAACACGGCTTCGCATTCGGCTTCCAACCGTGGCGCATCCCAATGCGGGTTGTAGCGCAAGTTGAACAACACCTGCAGCTCGCCTGGAATCACGTTGTTGGCGCCGGTGCCGGCGTGGATGTTGCTGATCTGCAAGCTGGTCGGCGGAAAGGTTTCGTAGCCCATATCCCACTGCCGCGCAGCGAGTTCACTCAACGCCGGCATCGCCTGATGAATCGGGTTACGCGCCTTGTCTGGATAGGCGACGTGGCCCTGCACGCCCTTGACGTTAAGCGTCGCCGAGAGCGAGCCGCGTCGACCGACCCGCAGCAAGTCGCCGAGCGTTTCTTTCGATGACGGCTCGCCAGTAATGCACCAATCGATGCGCTGGCCGCGCTCCTTGAAAATATTCGCGACACGGCGCACGCCATCAATCGCATCGCCCTCCTCGTCCGAGGTCAGCAGCAATGCAACCGTGCCCGGGTGATCCGGATGCCCAGCGACGAAACGCTCCAGCGCGACCACGAACGCCGCCACACTGCCCTTCATGTCGGCGGCCCCACGTCCGTACAGCACGCCATCGCGAATTTCAGGCGCGAAGGGATCGCTAGCCCAGGCCTCGCACGGGTCCGGCGGCACCACATCGGTATGCCCAAGCAAGACCAGCACCGGGCCATCACCGCTGCCGTGCGTCGCAAAAAAATTGTCGACTTCGCCCAGCCGCAGGTGTTCGTTCGTGAAGCCTGAAGCCGCCAGCCGCGTGGCGATCATAGCCTGGCAGCCGGCGTCCTCCGGCGTGACCGAAGGCCGCGCGATCAAGTCGCAAGTCAGGTCGAACACTTCGCTCACTGGCCCACTCCAAACAATTTCTTGAAGCCGTTGTCACTGAACCCCTGCAACACACTTACGTCATCCATTACGACGACCGGCCGGCGGATCAGCTGTGGATATTCGCGCAACAGCAATTTCCATTCGGCATCACTGCCGGGCGTCTTGCGCTGCGGCGCAAGATTCCGCCACGTCGTCGATGACTTGTTGACCATCGCCTCCCAACCACCGAGTGCGTCCTTCCACTTCACCAAACCCTCAGGCGATTGCGGGCTGTCGCGGTAGTCGATAAACACGTGTGCAACACCAAAGCGGTCAAGCCACTTGCGGGCTTTCCTGCAGGTGTCGCAATTGGCGAGGCCGTAAATTGTTTTGGTCATGACGCGACAAACTCAAGGAGGATGGCCGGCAGGCGATTTTCGCGACCTTAGGCGACATGGATGTCGCCGATGAGCCTACATGGATGTATTTACGGCGTGTCGCGAAAGTTGCCTGCCGGGCAGCCTCGCTCCACGCTGCGCGTGTCAGTCCGCCAACCCACGCAACAATTCATTCACCGACGTCTTGCTGCGTGTCTTCGCATCAACCTGCTTGACGATCACCGCGCAGTACAGCGAATGCGAACCGTCCTTCGCCGGCAATTGCCCGGACACCACCACGCTGTAAGGCGGCACCGAACCATAGCTGACCTCGCCAGTCGCGCGGTTGTACACACGCGTGCTCTGGCCGAGAAACACGCCCATGCCGATCACGCTGTGGTGGCCGACCACGAAACCTTCCACCACTTCCGAACGTGCACCGATGAAGCAATGGTCCTCGATAATCGTCGGGCTGGCCTGCAACGGTTCAAGCACGCCGCCGATTCCTGCCCCACCGGACAGGTGGCAATGCTTGCCGATCTGCGCGCAGCTGCCAACCGTGGCCCAGGTGTCGACCATCGTGCCCTCGCCGACATGCGCACCGATATTAACGAAGCTCGGCATCAGCACCACGTCCCTACCGACGTGGCTGCCACTGCGCACGACCGCGCCCGGCACCACGCGCACGCCGAGCTTGCGGAACGCGGCTTCGTCGAAGTCCGCGAAGCGCGCTGGCACCTTGTCCCAGGATGGCGCCGGATAGCCTTCCACCAATTCCATGTCCGAGGTGCGGAAGTACAGCAGTACCGCTTTTTTCAGCCATTCGTTGACCTGCCAGCCGCCATTGCCGTCGGGTTCGGCCACGCGCAGCCAGCCATTTTCCAGGCCCGCGATCGCGCGATCCACGGCCGGTCGGGTCGAACCCTCGATCTCTTCCAGCGTCAGCATCGCGCGCCGTTCCCAGGCGCTGTCGATGATGAAGCGAAGTTCCTTGGCTTCGGCCAGGCACGCGGCGGCCAGCTTCGACAAGGGACGTTTCAAAACCGCCTTCTTTACAGCCTTGGCAGGGGCCTTGGACGCGGGCTTGGCAGTGCTCATTCTGGTTCTCCGTCAAGTGCGGCCAGCAGCGCGTCGCGCAATACCTGGCGTTGGTGGTCGTCCTGCAACGCGCGGTCATGCTCGTCGCTGATCTGGAACATGTCTTCGGCGCGTGCGCCGAAGGTGGCGATGCGCGCATCGTGCACGCGCAATCGCAAGCTGCGCAGCACGCGGCTGACATTCGCCAGCAGGCCTGGACGGTCGGTGCACACAAGGCTGAGCAGGGTACGCCCGTTCTCGGCATCAGCGAATTCAACCTGCGGCACGATCCGGAAATGACGCAGGTGGCGGGGCTGGGTGCGCCGTGCGGGACGGATGCTGTCCAGGTCAGTCGTCTCCAGCGCGCTGCGCAGACGTTGATCGACCTGCTCCGCCTGCACCGGGCGCTGACCCTCAGCCGGGATCACTTCGAAGCTGTCGACCACGCTTCCGTGCGGGCCATCCAGCAGGCGCGCTTGCTGGATCGCAAGACCGAGCCGGTCCAGGGTGGCGACGATCGCCGCGAACAGACCATCGCGATCGGGCGAACGCACGAAAATTTCCAACGCGCCGGCCTGTGCGCCAAGCGGCCGCACCGCGATGCGCAGGTCGCCAGGTGCCAGCTCGCGCAATTGCTGCGCCTGCCACGCCAGCGCATCGGGTCGCCCGCGCAGGAAGCACTCGGGCGGCAGCTCATCAAACAGGTCCTCGATTTCCAGTGGACCCAGGCCAGCTTGATCCAGCAATGCACTAGTGGCGGCATGATTCTCCGCGATCCGTTCCGTCGCCCGCACTGGATGCTCCAGGCCGCGCCGCAACGCAAGCCGGGTTGCTGTGTACAGGTCGGCCAGCAAGCGGTCCTTCCATGCATTCCACAACTTCGGCGAGGTGCCGGCGATATCCGCGCAAGTCAGCAGGTACAGCATGTCTAGGCGTTCGCGATCAGCGACCTGCACTGCAAAACGATGGATCACCGCGGGATCGCCGATGTCCTGCTTTTGCGCGGTCACCGACATCAGCAGGTGCTCCTCGACCAGCCATGCAACCAAGGCGGTCTCGCCCTCGCTCAGGCCATGCGCCTCGCAAAATTCGCGCGCATCCACTGCTCCGAGTTTTGAATGATCGCCACCGCGACCCTTGGCGATGTCGTGGAACAGGCCCGCGAGCAGCAGCAATTCCGGCTTGCGCAGGCGTGGCCACGCTTCATGCGCGATCGCGAAGCGCTCGTCGGCCTGCCCGCTGGCGAAGTGGCCCATGTTTTGCAGCACCATCAAGGTGTGCTGGTCGACCGTGTAGACGTGGAACAGGTCGAACTGCATGCGCCCGGTGACCTGCGAAAACGCCGGGATCCAGCGCCCAAGCACGCCCAGCCGGGCCAACCGCTTCAGGGTCTCGACCGGCATCGGGCCGCGCAGCAGCGCCACGAAGGCGCGGCGCTCGTGCATGCCAACCGCGTCGAAGGCGGGCAAGCGCGGCAGCGACTCCGCCAGCGCGCGTGCCGTACGCGAATGCAGGCCACGCGTCTGCGGCGTGGCCGCCCATTTCGCGAACAGCGCGAACACCTCGCCGATTGCAGCATGTGGCCAGCCGCGCTCGTCATCGCAGGCTGCGAGGTAGCCGTGGCGAAGCTCGAAGTGTTCCGACAGCGGCACTGCTTCGGCATCGCCTTCCAGGATTTCCTCGAAGCGCTGCAGCAGGCGTTCGCTGATCCGCGAGATCAGCGCGGCGGCGCGGTAGAAACCCTGCATCATCTGCTCGACCGCAAGGCTGCCCTCGATGTCGACGAAGCCGAGGCGTTCGGCCAATGCCTTCTGGTAATCGAAGCGCAACCGCTCCTCACGCTTGCGCGCCACCACGTGCAGGCCCCAGCGCAGGCGCGAGACCTCCCGGCGCGCGCGCACCACGGTCTCGTATTCGTCGGCACCCAATTGACCCAGCGCGACCAGCGATTCCAGGTCGCGGGTGCCGGACAGGCGCATCGCCATCCAGCGCAGGGTCTGGATGTCGCGCAGCCCGCCCGGGCCTTCCTTGAGGTTGGGTTCCAGGTTGTCACTGGTATCGCCGAAGCGCGCATGGCGCTGGCGCAGTTCCTCGCGCTTGGCATCGAAATATTCACGCGGCGGCCAGACGCGTTCGGGCGCGATGGCATCGGCAAGTTCTGCCCGGTCCGTCTCCGATGCTGCCAGCGCACGCGCCTCCATCAGCGCGGTCATTACCGTCAGGTCATCTGCAGCCGATTGAGTGCACTGGGCCAACGAGCGCACGCCATGGCCCAGCGGCAGGCCGGCATCCCACAGCAACGCGAACAAGCGCGCCAGCGACTCGGCATGCGCCGTCGCAACCGCGTCCTCGGCCACCACTTGCAGGTCGACGTCAGAACCGGGGTACAGCTCGCCGCGACCGTAGCCGCCGACCGCGAACAGGCTCATCTGTGCATCCGGGTGGATGCAGCGCCGCCAGGCTTCGCGGATCAGCGCATCGATGCCAGCCGCGCGGCGGCTGGTCAGGGTGTCGACATCTTCATTGCGGTCGAAGCGCTGCGCGAGCAGCGCGTCCGCCTGCGTCAATTGCTCACGCGCCTGCAGCGCCCATGCATTGTCGTCGAGCGGCAACGCGTCGGCAGACGGAGGCGTCACGGGTCGTTGTCGTCGCCGGGCAGGCGGGTCAGGATCTCCACACCGTCGGCGGTCACCGCGACGGTGTGTTCCCACTGCGCCGACAACTTGCGGTCCTTGGTGACCACCGTCCAGTTGTCCGGCAACAGCCGCGTATGCCGGCTGCCTTCATTGATCATCGGCTCGATGGTGAAGGTCATGCCTTCGCGCAGCAGTACGCCATCGCCAGGGCGGCCGTAATGCAGGACCTGCGGTTCGTCGTGATAGACCTTGCCGATGCCGTGGCCGCAGTACTCACGGACTACGCTGAAGCGCTCGGATTCGGCATATTCCTGGATCGCGTGGCCGACATCGCCCAGGGTCGCGCCCGGCTTCACCGCGCGGATGCCGCGGAACATTGCTTCGCGGGTCACCTCGACCAGCCGTTTGGCCATCACCGACGGGGTGCCGACGAAGTACATGCGGCTGGTATCGCCGTGCCAGCCGTCCTTGATCACGGTGACATCGATGTTGAGGATGTCGCCGTCCTTGAGCAGCTTGCCCGGACTTGGCATACCGTGGCAGATCACGTTGTTGACCGAGGTGCAGACGGTGTACGGGAACGGGATGCGACCATGACCGCCGCCGTAGCCGACATTCGCAGGGATCGCCTGCTGCACGTTCACGATGTGCTCAAAGCAGATGCGGTCCAGCTCCTCGGTGGTGACGCCCGGCTTCACATGCGGGGCGACCACCTGCAGTACTTCGGCGGCCAGGCGGCCGGCCACGCGCATCTTCTCGAGGTCGTCAGGGGTCTTGAGATTGATTGTCATCGGATCATTATTGCCGATCCGCGCCGCCGACCAAAGCGCCGCCCCACTTCGCCACCCCATCCCTGATTGCCCCTGGCCCGGTTTCACGGCATAATTCCGGGGCTTTACAGCCGCCATGCCGGGCAGCGAAAGACTTTTTCGGAGTGCCCTAGGCACTCCATCGGCAAATCCACAGTTGTCGACAACCCCTGCGCCGGGGTGCTCCGCAAGGAGTTCGGACGCAGTGACGACAACGAGGCTCAACCCCGGAACCCCGCAGCCTGCCTCACGGACAAGTTGCAGCGCCATCATCCAACCCGGCGCGGGTTCCACCATTGGAGTTCAAGCAATGCCTCAGATCACGATGCGTCAAATGCTGGAAGCCGGCGTCCATTTCGGCCACCAGACCCGCTACTGGAATCCCAAGATGGGCCCGTACATCTTCGGCGCCCGCGGCAAGATCCACATCATCAACCTCGAAAAGACCGTCCCGCTGTTCAACGACGCGATGAACTTCATCAGCGGCGTGGCGCAGAAGCGCGGCATCATCCTGTTCGTCGGCACCAAGCGCAGCGCACGCGATGCGGTCAAGGAAGAAGCGACCCGTTGCGGCATGCCGTACATGACCCAGCGCTGGCTGGGCGGCACGCTGACCAACTTCGCCACCGTCAAGAAGTCGGTGTCGCGCCTGAAGGAACTGGAAGCCGCCGAGTCCGACGGTACCTTCGAGAAGCTGGTCAAGCACGAAGTGATGGGCCTGCGCCGCGAGCGCGACAAGCTGGAAGCAAGCCTGGGCGGCATCAAGGACATGAACCGCTTGCCCGACGCGCTGTTCGTGATCGACATCGGCCATGAAGACATCGCCATCAAGGAAGCCAAGAAGCTCGGCATCCCGGTGATCGCGGTGGTCGACACCAACTACGACCCCAACCTGGTCGACTACGCGATCCCCGGCAATGACGACGCCATCCGCGCCGTGCAGCTGTACGCTGGTGCCGCCGCCGATTCCGTGCTGGAAGGCAAGGCCGCCATGCCGTCCGCTGCCTCGGTTCGCGAAGAAGACTTCACTGGCGCCGAAGGCGACGACAAGAAGTCGGGCCGCCGCGCACCGGCCAAGAAGGTTGCTGCACCGGCCAAGGCTGAAGTGACTGCCCCGACCAAGGCTGAAGAAGCTGCACCGACCAAGACTGAAGAAGCTGCGCCGGCCAAGGCTGAAGCAGCTGCACCGGCCGCCGACGCACCTGCTGCCGAGTAACAAATGTCTCTTACTCCCCGCAAGCGGGGAGTAATGGGCGTGTGATGCGGTCGCGCCATGCTGCGCGGCGCCATCCCCACATCCGCATGCGCGGAATTCCGTGCATGCCTTTCGGCGGGCCAAGGCCCGCCCTATCCACCGATTGAGGTTACCCATGGCAGATATCACTGCATCCCAGGTCAAGGAACTGCGCGAGCGCACTGGCGCCGGCATGATGGAGTGCAAGAAGGCGCTCAGCGAAACCGCTGGCGACATCGACGCCGCCGCCGAGGCCTTGCGCAAGTCCGGTCTGGCCAAGGCCGACAAGAAGGCCAGCCGCGTCACCGCTGAAGGCCTCATCGTGATGGCCCAGGACAGCGGCAAGGCCGTGCTGGTCGAAGTCAATTCCGAAACCGATTTCGTAGCCAAGGACGACAACTTCCTGGACTTCGCCAATGCCGTCGCCGCTGCTGCGCTGGCGTCCGGCGTCGCCGACGTCGAGGCACTCAAGTCGGTCACCCTGCCCTCCGGCGCAACCGTCGAAGAAGCCCGCGCCGCCGTGATCGCCAAGGTCGGCGAGAACGTGCAGGTGCGTCGCATGGTGAGCGTCAACAGCAAGAACAACGTGGCTGCGTATGTCCACAGCGGCAAGATCGGCGTTGTCGTCGACCTGGCCGGTGGCGATGCCGAGCTGGCACGTGGCGTGGCCATGCACGTGGCGGCGATGAACCCGCCGTACAACAAGGCGGCCGACGTGCCGGCCGACTTCGTGGCCAAGGAAAAGGAAATCGAGCTGGCCAAGATGTCCGAAAAGGACAAGGCCAAGCCAGCTGAAATCCTCGAGAAGATCATCGGCGGCAAGCTTGCCAAGATCGTCAACGAAGTAAGCCTGTACGGCCAGCCCTACGTGCTGAACACCGACCAGACCGTCGAGCAGGCGATGAAGGCTGCCGGCGCCGACGTGGTGTCGTTCACCCGCCTTGCGGTGGGCGAAGGCATCGAGAAGGTGGTCGAGGACTACGCCGCCGAAGTCGCCAAGGCGATGCAGGTCTGATTTTCCGCAACATCCGATCCACGAAAAACCCGCGAGCGATCGCGGGTTTTTTGTTTTCGCAGCTTGCTAACACTTGGCGTAGAAACCATCGGCTAGAGTGCAGCGACTCTCAGACAAGCAGACCATGCATCCTGCACCAAGCATCATCTCCCTGCGGAAATCCGCCACGCTCCTGCTGACGCTGGGCCTCGCCGCCTGTGCGGCCTACGTGCCGCACCCGCTGGACACGCATTCGCACCGCATCGGCGTGGACGCCATCCAGGTCAGCCCCGAGGCGATGCCGCTGCCAGCCCTGCGTACGCATCGCTTCGATCCCGGCGACGGCCTGGACATGACCGAGACCGCGATGCTCGCGGTCGCCAACAATCCCGACTTGCGGGTCGCGCGCGACGCCGTCGGCATCGCGCGCGCGCAGGCCTTCGCCGCCGGACTGCTACCCGACCCGCAGCTCTCGCTCAGCGCCGACCATCCGTCCGGCAACATCGCCGGAAGCAACACCAATGCGTTCGGGCTAGGCCTCAGCTACGACATCAACGCGCTGCTGCGCCGCTCTGCCGAACACGCCTCCGCACGCGCGGCACAGACCCGGGGCGAGCAGGAACTGCTGTGGCAGGAGTGGCAGGTCGTCGCGCAGGCGCGGCTGCTGTTCGTGCGCAGCGTCGAAGGCGAACGCCTGCTGGCGCTGCTCGAACACCAACGCGCCCTGTTCGTCGACCGCCAGGCGCGGCTGCGCCGGGCCTTCGATGACGGCAACGTCACCGTCGATGCCGTCGCTACCGATTATGCGGCGCTACAGGGCGTGGAGCAGAAAAAACGCGACACGCAACGCACGCTGGCGAAAAACCGCCACGACCTGAACAATCTGCTCGGCCTGGATCCAGGCATACAGCTGCGCCTGGTTGGTGACGACGCACCGCTGCACGTCGATGCAACCCGGGTGCGCGCATTGCTCCAGCAGCTGCCGGAGATCCGCCCCGACCTGCGCGCGCTCGCCGCGGGCTACAGCAGTCAGGACGAGAAATATCGCGCAGCGGTAGTTGCACAGTTCCCGATGATGTCGATCGGCTTCAACCACGCCCGCGATACCAGCGGCATTTACACCACCGGATTCGGGCTGTCGCTGTCGCTGCCGATCTTCAACGGCAACCGCGGCAACATCGCGATCGAGAAGGTCACCCGCCAGCGCCTGTACGACGATTACCAGGCACGGCTGGCCGCCGCCACCGCGGAAATCGAGGTCATCCTCGACGACCGTGCACTGGCGCGCGAACAGCTGGCTGCAGCGCAGGCGTCGGTCGCCGGACTGCACGACCTGTCCGCGCATTCGCAGGCCGCCTACAGCGCCGGCGGCATCGACGTCCTGACCTACGCCAACCAGCGCGATGCACTGCTGTCGGCGCAGATGGAAGTACTGAAACTCGAGCAGGCCCTGCGCGAGCAGGAAATTGGCCTGCAGGGCCTGCTCGGCAGCGCCCTGCCCGCAGATGCGACAGACACGCCCGCAGCGGGCGATCCGGAACCAGGGACGGCAGCGCCAATGACCACGACGCCGACAAAAGTGGAGCAAGCACGATGACGCACAAACAATGGCCGGTCCTGTGCGCTGTGATCCTGCTGGTTTCCGCCTGCAGTAGCGGAAGCAACGGCAACGCGGCCCCCGATGCCGCCAATGGCAGCGTCCAGGTGCGGACCACGCCGCTACGCAGGCAGATACTCGACGAAACGCTGACCCTGTACGGGGTGGTCGTACAGGATCCGGGCGCGGTCGAGAACATCAGTTTCGCGCGGCCGGTGCTGGTCTCCCGGCTGCGGGTGCGCGCCGGCGAACCGGTCCGGAAAGGGCAGGCCCTGCTGGATGTGGAGACCGACCCCAGCGCCTCGGGCGCCTACGTCCAAGCCCAGTCCACGCTCGAACTGGCACGCGGTGAACTCAAGCGTACGCAGGAACTGGCCAACGAGCGGCTGGCGACGCAATCGCAACTGGCCACTGCACGCAAGGCGCTGGCCGATGCCGATGCCGCGCTGGAGGTGCAGCGCAAACTCGGCGCGGCGCCCGGCACCCAGCAGGTCCGGGCCTCGCGCGACGGCATCGTGTCCAGCCTGTCGGCGCAGCAGGGCGACCGGGTGGCGGCCGGGACGACGGTGCTGCAGGTCTCCGAAGCCGGCGCGGAACATGCGTTGCTGGGCGCCGAACCCGAAGACATCGAGCGGCTGGCACCGGGCATGGCGGTGCAATTGTCTCCCGTGTTCAGCGGAACATCGGTCGCGGCGAAGATCACGCAGGTCTTCGGCGTGATTGATGCCAAGACCCAGCTGGTAGACGTGTCGGTGCAGGTCGATGCCGCCTCGCCGACCATGCTGCCGGCGCTGAAGGTGCGCGGGGATATCGCCCTGCGCTCGCCGGAGGTATTCGTGCTTCCGCGCGATGCGGTACTGACCGACAGCGACGGCGCCTACCTGTTCCAGGTGGCCAACGGACACGCCAGGCGGATCAGCGTGCAGGTGCGCGTCGAATCCGGCGACCTGATCGGCGTCGACGGCAAGCTGGATCCTGCGCTCCCGGTCGTGGTCAGCGGCAACTACGAACTCAACGACGGCATGCCGGTCCGCGTCGTGACGGCAAAGGCCGGCCAGTAATGACACTGACATCCGGCCAGCGGGCACCGCGATGAGCGACTGGCTTCAGGCACACCGGCGTTCGATCCTGTTCTTCCTGGCATTGCTGGTCATCGGTGGCGGCATGGCCGCCCTGAACCTGCCCGTCAGCCTGTTCCCGTCCGTGGACTTCCCGCGCGTGGTGGTCAGCGTCGACGCCGGCGACCGGCCGGCCGAGCAGATGGAGCTGGAAGTGATGCGCCCGGTCGAGGAGGCTATCCAGCGCGTCCCCGGGGTGCTCAACATCCGCTCCAAGGTGAGTCGCGGCACCGCCGATGTCTCGATCAACTTCGACTGGGGCCACGACATGCCCCAGGCCGCGCTGCAGATCGCGCAGGCGATGACCCAGCTGCAGCCGCAACTGCCGCAGGGCACCACCATCGAGACCCGGCGGATGGATCCGACGGTATTCCCGATCATGGCCTACAGCCTGACCTCGGACCAGGCCAGCCCGGCGCAACTGCACGACCTGGCGCAATTCGCACTGAGACCACTGCTTGCGGGCATCCCGGGCGTGGCGCGCGTGGACGTGGTCGGCGGCGCGCAGGAGGAATTCCAGGCGATCGTCAACCCGGCCCAGCTGGCCGTCTACGACCTCAGCCTGGCCGACGTGTCCAACGCACTGTCGGCGTCCAACGTCGTCCAGGCCGTGGGCCGGCTGGAGGACCACTACAAGCTCTACCTGGCGGTTGCCGACACCCGTTTCCGGAATCTGGACGAAATCCGCCAGACCGTGATCAAGACCGGTGACAACGGCAAGCTGGTCCGGCTGGAAGATGTCGCACGCGTGATCAAGGGCGTGACCCCGCAATGGATCCGGGTCACCGCTGATGGCCACGACGCGGTACTGGTCAACATCTACCAGCAGCCCGGCAGCAACAGCGTGCAGCTGGCCAAGGACGTGCATGCGCGCCTGCAGCAGGCGCAGGACCAGTTGCCGGCCGGGGTCAAGCTCGCCAGCTGGTACGACCAGAGCGAACTGGTCGTGGCCTCGGCGGCCAGCGTGCGCGATGCGATCCTGATCGGCGTGCTGCTGGCGGCATTGGTGCTGTGGTTGTTCCTGCGCAACGGCAAGATCACCCTGATCGCGATCCTGGTGGTGCCGGCCGCGCTGGCCGCGACCGTGGTGCTGCTGCAGGCGCTGAACATGAGTTTCAACATCATGACGCTCGGCGGCATGGCGGCCGCGGTCGGCCTGATCATCGACGACGCGATCGTGATGACCGAGCACATCGTGCGCCGCCTGCACGGCAGCGGCGGCGACCACCACGGCCGGGTGATGGCCGCGGCGCGCGAGTTCTCGCAGCCGCTGATCGGCTCGTCGGCCTCGACCATCATCATCTTCCTGCCGCTGGCCTTCCTCACCGGCGTCACAGGTGCCTTCTTCAAGGCGCTGTCGCTGACCATGGCGGCCAGCCTGATCCTGTCGTTCCTGATCACCTGGCTGGCGGTGCCACTGCTGGCCGACAAATTCCTCGGCGAGAAGGATGCGGTCGAAAAGCCGGACGGTCGAATGATGCGCTGGCTGCATACCCGTTACAGCGCGCTGCTGCCGCGGCTGGTGGTGCGTCCCCTGCTGCTGCTGGTCGGCCTGGTACCGTTGCTGGCGCTGGGCCTGCTGGCCTATGCCAACGTCGGCTCCGGGTTCATGCCGGTGATGGACGAAGGCGGCTTCATCCTCGACTATCGTTCGGCACCCGGCACCTCGCTGACCGAGACCGACCGCCTGCTGCGCCAGGTCGAGAAGATCATCCGCGACAATCCCAGCGTCTCGACGTATTCCCGCCGCACCGGCGCGCAACTCGGCGGCGGCCTCACCGAGGCCAACGAGGGCGACTTCTTCATCCGCCTGAAAAACGGTTCGCGGCCGCCCATCGACCAGGTCATGAACGACATCCGCGGCAAGATCGAAGCACAGATCCCCGGACTCAATATCGAGCTGCTGCAGCTGCTCGAGGATGTCATCGGCGATCTCACAGCAGTACCGCAACCGATCGAGGTCAAGCTGTATTCGGACCAGCCGAAACAGCTCGATGCCGCGGCCGGGAAGATTGCCGCTGCAATCCGCGCGATCCCCGGCGTGGTGGACGTCAATGACGGCATCGTGCCCGCGGGCGATGCCATGGAGATCCGCGTCGACCGTGCCCGCGCCGCGCTGGAAGGCGTCACCCCCGATGAAGTGACCCGGCTGCTCGACACCGCGATCGGCGGCAACGTCACCACCTCGGTGCTTGGCGACATCAAGATGATCGGCGTGCGGGTCTGGACGCCCGCAGGCATCCGCTCCTCGGAGAAGAAACTGGGCGAACTGCAGCTGCGCGCCGGCGACGGCCACCTGTTCCCGCTCAAGCGCGTGGCCGAGATCCACGCCGTCAGCGGACAACCGCAGATCGACCGCGAGAACCTCAAGCGCATGGTCGCGGTCACCGGCCGGATCAGCGGTCGCGACATGGGTTCGGTGATCGCCGACGTGCAAAAGAGCATCTCCGCCAAGGGCATGCTGCCGGCCGGCATGCGTTTCGAACTGGGTGGGCTTTACCAGCAGCAGCAAATAGCGTTCCGCGGGCTCATGCTCGTGTTCGCTGCGGCAATCGCGCTGGTGTTCCTGCTGCTGCTGTTCCTGTACGAAAGCTTCCGGATAGCGCTGGCGATCATGGCGATGCCGCTGCTGGCGATCTCGGCGGTGTTCGTCGGGCTATGGGTGACGGGGCTGGAACTCAACATTTCGGCGATGATGGGCATGACCATGATCGTGGGCATCGTCACCGAGGTCGCGATCTTCTATTTTTCCGAATACCGCGACCTGGTGGCCGAGGACGGCCACTCGATCGAAGCCCTGGTCGCGGCCGGCAACAACCGTATGCGGCCAATCGCGATGACCACGCTGGCCGCGATCCTGACCCTGCTTCCGCTGGCGTTTGCCATCGGCCAGGGCTCGGCGATGCAGCAACCGCTTGCAGTCGCCATCGTGTCCGGGCTGCTTGTGCAATTGCCGCTGGTACTGCTGGTAATGCCAGTGCTGTTCCAATTGATGCTGGTGCGTCGAGGATCCTCGGCGGACACGCCCGGCGATAGAACGGCCAGCATCAGCTAGAATCTTTCGGGTTTGGTTCCCCGCTTTCCGCGCAACACCACGCCCGTCCCCGCACTTAACGGAGTTTGCAGCATGTCGAACCTGGCCTATCGCCGTGTCCTGTTGAAGCTATCCGGTGAGGCCTTGATGGGCGACGAGGATTACGGCATCGATCCCAAGGTGATCAGCCGTTTGGCCCACGAGGTAATCGAAGCGCGCGACGCCGGCGCGGAGATCGCACTGGTCGTCGGTGGCGGCAACATCTTCCGCGGTGCCGGGCTAGCTGCCGGCGGCATGGACCGGGTGACCGGTGACCAGATGGGCATGTTGGCCACCGTGATCAACGCGCTGGCGATGCAGGATGCGCTGGAAAAACTGGGCGCCAAGGCGCGGGTGATGAGCGCGATCAAGATCAACGACGTGTGCGAGGACTACATCCGCCGCCGCGCGATCCGCCATCTGGAAAAAGGCCGCATCGCGATCTTCGCTGCCGGCACCGGTAACCCGTTCTTCACCACCGACTCCGGCGCCGCGCTACGCGCGATCGAAATCGGCGCCGACCTGCTGGTCAAGGCCACCAAGGTCGATGGCGTATATGACAAGGACCCGAAGAAGTACCCAGACGCAGTCAAGCTGGACAACCTCACCTACGACGAGGTCATCATCCGCAACCTGCAGGTGATGGATACCGCCGCGTTCGCGCTGTGCCGGGACAGCGACCTGCCACTGCGCATCTTCGACATGAGCCAGCCTGGCGTACTGCTGCGCCTGCTGCGCGGCGAGGCAATCGGCACCCTGGTGCAGGGACGCAGCTGACAAAGACGCATGGGTCTTCTGTAGAAGCGCCCTTCAGGGCGCGATTCGCGGCATCTATCGCACCCTGAAGGGCGCTCCTGCGAATGCTGCGATCGACCCACAATGAAATAGTGTCCACGCCTGTTTCTCGGGCAACATGCACGCATGCATTCCCACGACGATCACCACGCCCATCGCCATGACGCCACCCGTGCCTTCGCCTGGGTGACCCTGATCAACCTGGCGTACACGGTGCTCGAGGCCGGATATGGGTTCGCCACCGACTCGCTGGCATTGCTGTCGGACGCCCTGCACAACTTCGGCGACGTGCTCGGCCTCAGCCTGGCCTGGGGCGCGGCGGTGTTGGCCAAGCGCGCACCCACCGAGCGCCATACCTACGGCTGGCGGCGCGCCACCCTGCTGTCGCCATTGGCCAATGCGCTGTTGCTGGTGACGTTTTCCGGCGCGCTGGGATGGGAGGCGATCCGCCGCTTCAGCGCGCCACCCGATGTCCCCGGTATTCCGGTGATGGTGGTCGCGGCGATCGGCATCGTGATCAATCTTGGCGCCGCCTGGATGGTGCGCGAGGGCCACGAGCACGACCTCAACCGCCGTGGCGCCTACCTGCACCTGATCGCTGACGCGGCGGTGTCAGTGGCAGCGGTGTTGGCTGGCGCAGGCATCTGGGTGTTCGGTTGGGCCTGGCTGGATCCGGCTACCGCGCTGCTGATCGCGGTGGTGGTCGCGGTAGGCTCGTTCGGCCTGCTGCGCGATGCGTTCAACGCAGCGATGGACGCAGTTCCACGCGGTATCGACCAGCAACGGGTGCTCGACTGGCTGCTGGCTCAGCAAGGTGTGTCGGCAGTGCACCACCTGCACATCTGGTCGCTGGGCGCGGGCGAAATCGCGATGACCGCGCACCTGGTTCGTGCCGATGATGCAGACCACGATGCCTTCATCGACATGTTGAACGATGGCCTGGACGCGGAATTCGGGATCAACCATCCAACCGTGCAGATCGAGCGCGGCAGCGCCTGCGAACACGACGACCATGACCGCGCGCCACACGGCGGCCATGGTGAGAACGACCCGCACCACGCCTAGCGCCATCCTCGCGCATAGCCCGCAGGAACCCATCGATTCCCAGCCAGCAGCCGGGCCGCGTGCGATCCCGGATATAATCCCGAGGTTAACCGCAGACGATGGAGCCCGCGATGCTGAACGAGATCATGAATGACGCCCAGGCCCGCATGTGCAAGAGCATCGAGGCGCTACGCCACAACCTGGTGAAGCTGCGCACCGGTCGCGCCAATACGGCGATCGTCGACCACATCAAGGTCAACTACTACGGATCAGACATGCCACTGTCGCAGGTGGCCAGCGTGGCGATCACCGATGCGCGCTCGATCACGATTACCCCTTGGGAAAAGCAGATGGTCGGCCCGGTGGAGAAAGCCATCCTGGGTTCTGACCTGGGCCTGACCCCGACGACTGCCGGCACCGTGATCCGCCTCAACATCCCGGCCCTGACCGAGGAACGTCGCCGCGACCTGACCAAGGTCTTGCACAGCGAGGCCGAGGACGCCAAGGTCGCGATCCGCAACATCCGCCGCGACGCCAACCACCAGGTCAAGGAACTGCTGAAGGACAAGACGCTGACCGAGGACGAGTCCAGCCGCGCGGAAGCCGACATCCAGAAGCTGACGGATGCGTCGATCAAGGATGTGGATGAGGTCGCCAAGGTCAAAGAAGCCGAGTTGATGGCGGTCTGATGTTGGCTGGCTGCGCTCGCGCTGGCGGCGGCCTTGCGTCATGACCCCTGAGTCATCAACGGCAAAGGTGATCCCACGCCACATCGCCATCATCATGGATGGCAATGGCCGTTGGGCGCAGCAGCGGCGCCGGCCACGGATCATCGGCCATCGTGCTGGTGCGCGCGCGGTGCGCAGCTGCGTGGAGTTTTGCCTGGACCGCGGCATCGGCGCGCTGACCCTGTTCGCGTTCTCCAGTGAAAACTGGAACCGCCCGCTGGATGAGGTCGGCGGGCTGATGAAGCTGTTCCTTGGAGCACTCGAACGAGAAGTCGACGAATTGCACCGGCTTGGCGCGCGGCTGCGCTTCATCGGCGAGCGTTCGCGCTTCGATGCCGCCCTGCTCGCCCGCATGCAGGCTGCCGAGGCACTGACCGCAGGCAACACGCGGCTGCATCTGAACATCGCCGCCAGCTACGGCGGCCGCCAGGACATCGCCGATGCCGCACGCAGCCTGGCGCAGGATGTCGCCGATGGCCACTTGCGCCCTGAGCAGGTCGACGAGACTGCGATCAACGCGCGTGTCGCGCTTGCCGACCTGCCCGCTCCCGATCTGTTCATCCGCACCGGTGGCGAAATCCGCATCAGCAATTTCCTGCTGTGGCAGCTGGCCTACACCGAACTGTGGTTCACCGATACGTTGTGGCCGGACGTGGATGCAGCGACACTGCAGCGCGCCATTGACGACTATGCCGGGCGCGAGCGTCGCTTCGGCCTGACCGGCGCACAGATAGCGACCACCGCATCCAGGGGAACCGAATGACCAAAACGCGCCTGCTGGCTGCGCTGATCATGGCGCCAATCGCGATTCTCAGCGTGCTGTTCGTGCCCACGCCAATCCTGGCTGCGCTGAGCGCCCTGCTGTTCCTGGCGGCGTTGTGGGAATGGCTGAAGCTGGCCGAAGTCGACGACACGCTGGCCCGCACCATCCTGATACTGCTCAACCTGGCCCTGATGGTCGCACTGGTCTGGGCCTCGCGCCCCACCCGGGGCGGCTCATTCGTGCTGCTGCAACTGGTGGTGGTGATCGGCGTGGTCTGGTGGTTGCTGGCGATGCTGTGGATGAAGCATTACCGCTTCGCCTCCGACCACGACAGCCATGCGCGCGTGTTCAAGTTGGCCGCCGGCACCCTGGCCGTAGTCCCGGCCTGGTGTGCACTGGTCCTGATCCACGTCAGCCCGCCAAACGGACACCGCTGGTTGTTGCTTGCGCTGTTCCTGGTCTGGTCGGCGGATACCGGAGCATATTTTGCCGGTCGCAAGTTCGGTGGCAAATGGTTTGGCGGCCGCAAGCTGGCGCCGCGGATCAGCCCCAACAAGACGATTGAGGGACTACTTGGCGGCCTGTTGCTGGCACTGGTGGTCGCCATGCTCGGCGCGCCATTGGCAGGCGCGACAGTCGACCAATTGCCGGCGATTGCCCTAGTCGCGCTGGCCAGCGTGGGGTTCTCGGTGGTTGGCGACCTGTTCGAAAGCCTGCTCAAGCGCCATGTCGACGTGAAGGACTCCGGCAACCTGATCCCCGGACATGGCGGCGTGCTGGATCGCGTGGACAGCGTGCTGGCGGCATTGCCGGTATTTGCCCTCGGCAAGATCTGGCTGGGGTTCTGATCGATGCGGCAGGTCGCAATCCTCGGCGCCACTGGCTCGATCGGCGCATCCGCGCTGGACGTGATCGCGCGCCACCCGGAACGGCTGCGCGCCAGCGTGCTGGCCGCCGGACGCCAGGTCGATGCCCTGCTCACGCTGTGCCAGGCGCATCGGCCCGCGCACGCGGTGATCGCCGATGAATCGCTGTATGCCCGCCTGCGCGACGGCCTGCGTGATGCCGGCCTGGCTACGCAGGCCCACGCCGGCATACAGGCCTTGGACGCGCTGGCGGCCAGCGACGCATGCAACACCGTGGTTGCCGCCATTGTCGGGGCTGCCGGATTGTCGTCCACGTTGGCGGCCGCACACGCTGGCAAGCACCTGCTGCTGGCCAACAAGGAATCGCTGGTACTGGCCGGCGAACTGCTGATGACCGCGGCGCGCGAAGGCGGCGCCACCATCATCCCGATCGACAGCGAACACAACGCGATCTTCCAATGTTTGTCGGCCGTCCACGGGCGGGCCGACGGCCAATGTTTGTCGAGCTGTGCCGATGCGTCGGCACTGTCACGGATCACCCTGACCGCATCAGGCGGCCCGTTCCGTGGCCGCAGCCGCGGCGAACTGGCGCAAGTGACGCCAGCGCAGGCGGTGGCACATCCCAAGTGGTCGATGGGCCCGAAGATCTCGGTGGATTCGGCCACGTTGATGAACAAGGGGCTGGAAGTCATCGAGGCCCACCATCTGTTCAGCGTGCCGGGCGAGAGCATCCGCGTGCTGGTGCATCCGCAATCGCTGGTGCACTCCATCGTCGACTTCATCGATGGCAGTTCACTGGCGCAACTGGGCCTGCCGGACATGCGCACGGCGCTGGCGGTAGGCCTGGGCTGGCCGCAGCGGATTGAATCCGGGGTTGGGTCACTGGACCTGTTGACCCAGGGCGGCCGGCTGGATTTCGAGGCGCCAGACCAGGATGCATTCCCCTGCCTGGCACTGGCATTTCGCGCACTTCAGGCCGGCGGCACCGCCCCTGCGGTGTTGAACGCCGCCAATGAAGAAGCCGTTTCAGCGTTTCTTCAGGGCCGGATCGGTTTCCTGTCCATTCCCGAAACTGTTGCCGCCACCCTGGATGCTGTACCGATGCAGCCTGCCGATTCACTCGACACCCTGCTGGCCGCGGATTCGCAGGCACGCGCGCAGGCCCGGAACTTGATCGACAACGCCGCCAAGATGGACAGCCGCGCCATGACCCGCAGGCACCTCCACGCATGAGCACGATTATTGGCTCGTTGTGGTGGATGCTGGTCGCACTCGGGGTGCTGGTCACATTCCATGAATTCGGCCACTTCTGGGTCGCACGCCGCTGCGGGGTGAAGGTCCAGCGGTTCTCGGTTGGGTTTGGCCGCGCCTTGTGGTCGCGCCACGGCAAGGACGGCACCGAATACGTGATCGCCGCACTGCCACTCGGTGGCTACGTAAAGATGCTGGACGAGCGCGAGGGCGATGTCCCCGAAGCCGAACTCGACCGCGCGTTCAACCGCAAGCCGGTGCTGGCCCGTATTGCGATTGTTGCAGCGGGTCCCGTGGCCAACCTGTTGCTGGCGGTCGTTCTGCTATGGGCGATGCTGGTGATCGGCCGGCCCGACTATGCTGCCGTGGTCGGCAAGGCCGATGGACTTGCCGCGCAGGCCGGCCTGCAGGTGGGCGATGCGATCCAGTCCATCGATGGCCGCGCCACCCCGACCTGGAGCGAGGCCGCACTGGCGCTCACGGTGGCTGCGATGGACCGCAAGCCGGCCACCTTGGCCGTTCGCCATGCCGATGGTGGCGAAGCGACCCGGATCCTGGCCCTGGATCGGCTGCCTGCCGGGTTCGACGAGCAACGCGCGGTCGAGGCCACTGGCCTGATCCCACGCTACCGGTTGCTGCCACCGGTCGCCGGCTCGATTCAGGAAGGCTCGCCAGCCTGGGGCGTGCTGGCCGAGGGTGACCGCATCACCGCCATCGATGCGCATCCGGTGGCCAGCTTCGAGGACATCGCCCCGCTGATCCACGCGCTCGGCAAGCGCGGCGGCCCGGGCATGATCGAGGTCGAACGCGACAACGAGCGGCTGGCGCTGGAAGTCGTGCCGCAAAAGCTCAACAACCCGGACGGCAGCAGCAGTTGGCGGCTCGGCATCGGCAACGCCTTCACCCAGGCTCCAGCTCACGATGCCGTCCTGCGCTACGGGCCACTGGCAGCGGTCCCGGCTGCTGTCGGCGAAACCTGGCAGCTAGCCCGGGATTCGCTGGGCATGCTGTGGCGAATGGTCAACGGCAGCGCATCCGTGCGCAATGTGTCCGGGCCGATCACCATTGCCCAGTACGCCAATGCATCCGCGCAAATGGGCCCGGCCTGGTTCCTGAACTTTCTGGCCCTGTTGTCGGTCAGCCTTGCGATCATCAACCTGATGCCGATCCCCGTCTTGGACGGGGGTCACCTGCTGTATTACCTTATCGAGCTGGCCATCGGTCGCCCACTGGGCGAACGCGCAATGGTCGCAGGCCAGTACCTCGGCCTCGCCTTGCTGGCGGGGCTGATGGGATTGGCCTTCTACAACGACATCCTGCACCTGGTGTCGTAGTGAAACGCACGCCTACTGCCGGCATTGCCGGCAACCACGCAACATGTTCGACCCCACATGTTTTGCAATCAGGATGTCAAGAATGACCCGACCCATGTCCCGCCGCCTGCTCACCATTGCACTTATCTCGGCGCTGTCGCTGCCGGCTTGGGCGCAGTCGACGTTCGTACCCTTCAAGGTCAGCGACATTCGCATCGATGGCCTGCAACGCATCGGTGCAGGCACCGTGTTCACCTATCTGCCGGTCGAACGTGGCGACACCCTCGACCAGGCACGCGCCGCCGAGGCGATACGCGCGATGTACAAGACCGGCTTCTTCGAGGACGTGCGCCTGGACCACCAGGGCGGGATCCTGGTGGTCACCGTGGTCGAGCGCCCGGCGATCAACAAGCTGACCCTGGTCGGCAACAAGGACCTCAAGTCGGAAGACCTGTTGAAGAACCTCAAGGACATCGGCCTGGCCGAAGGCGAGACCTTTGACCGTCTCTCCCTCGACCGCGTGACCCAAGAACTGAACCGTGCATACAACAACCGCGGCAAATACAACGTCAAGATCAACCCGGGCGTGTCCCCACTCGACCGCAACCGCGTCGATGTCACCCTGAACATCAAGGAAGGCAAGGCCGCGAAGATCCGCCACATCAACCTGGTCGGCAATAAGCTGTATTCCGACAAGGACATCACCGAAGGCTGGGAATCGCACACCAGCACCTGGCTGAGCTGGTACAAGAAAGACGACCAGTATTCGCGCGAAAAACTCTCGGGCGACATCGAAAAGCTGAATGCCTGGTACCTCAACCGCGGTTTCCTTGATTTCAGCCTGGATTCGACCCAGGTCGCGATCAGCCCGGACAAGAAGGACATGTACCTGACCGCCGGCATCAGCGAAGGCGAGGCTTACAACATCTCGGGGGTCACCGTCTCCGGCAACACGATCCTGCCCAAGGAGGAAATCGAGAAGATTGCCACCGCCTTCCTGCAATCCGGCAACGTGTTCTCCCGGCAACTGGTCGAAATCGCCACCGATACGATCACGGCCCGCCTGAGCAACATCGGATATGCCTTTGCCCAGGTCAACCCGATCCCGCAGATCGACCGCGACAAGCGCACGGTGAGCATCGACCTGCAGGTCCAGCCGGGGCCGCGGGTCAACGTCCGGCGGATCGTGTTCAAGGGCAATACCCGTACCGCCGACGTGGTGCTGCGCCGCGAAATGCGCCAGTTCGAAGGCAGCTGGTATTCGCAGTCGGCCATTGATCGCAGCAAGGTGCGGCTGTCTCGTTTGGGCTATTTCGAGACAGTTGAAGTCGAGAACCAGCCCGTCGCTGGTAGCGACGATCAGGTCGATGTGGTCTATACCGTCAAGGAAACCACCTCTGGCAGTATCTCGGCGGGCGTGGGCTTTTCCCAGCTATCCGGCCTCAACCTGTCGCTGCAATTATCCGAGAACAACTTCCTCGGCTCCGGCAATCGCGTTTCAATGGCGCTCAGCCGCAGCGTCTACCAGAAGAAGTACAACTTCTCGTTCATGAATCCCTACTTCACCGATGAGGGAGTATCGCTCGGCTACAACGTGTCGTGGAGCGCTTTCGATTATTCCAATTACAACGTCGCCCAATACTCCACCACCAACGGTGCCGCACAGGTCTTCATGGGCCTGCCGCTCAGCGAATCGGATTCGGTCTCGTTGATGTTCGGCATCGACAGCAACAAGATCCTCGCATTCCCGGGCTCGACACCCCCGCCATTGCTCGACTATATCGATGCCGTCGGCAACCGCACCTTCCATGCCCTGCGCACCCAGGCAGGATGGTCGCATGACACCCGCGACAACTATTTCATGCCGGTGATCGGCAGCAACCAGAGCGTGTCCGTGGAAGTGGCACTGCCAGGCTCCACGGTGGAGTACTACAAACTGCAGTACGACTTCTCCAAGTACTGGCTGCTGAATCGGGCAGTCGTGCTGCGTACTGGCGTGAATCTCGGCTATGGTGATTCCTACGGAAAGAACTTCGTCCGCAACGTTTGTTTCACGGCTGATACGTATGTGGATAGCAACGGTGACGGAATCCTCGACACCATAGTACCGGGAGCTGTTCCGACCGTACCGTGCCTGCCCACGTCACCGGACTACGCAAAGACCCTGACGGCCAGCGGATTGCCGTTCTTCGAGAATTTCTACGCGGGCGGCATTGCCGCCGCGGGCAAGGTGCGCGGCTTCACCGATAACACCTTGGGCCCGTCGTATGCCTCCAACACCGGTTATCGCCAGCCGCTTGGTGGTTCGTTCCTGCTGGCCGGCTCGTTCGAGGCGATCTTCCCGAAACTGATCGACAGCCCGTCCGCGCGCGTGTCCGCGTTCCTCGACTTCGGCAACGTCTATGACGGCTGGAAGAACTTCAGCGCATCCGAATTGCGCGTCTCCACCGGCGTCTCCCTGCTTTGGCGATCACCGATGGGCCCGTTGTCGATCAGCTATGCGTTCCCCTTGCGCAAGCAGACCGGCGACCAGATCGAGCGGCTGCAGTTCACCTTCGGCGGCCAGCTGTAGCTCGCCTTAAAAACAGGGCTAACCTTGGGTCGATTTCTTAATAAGCTCACCTATTCTTGAATTAAACCCAACAAATTTTTTCCCCCGTATTATTGAAACAGGAACACCTTCTCCTCCGATTTTTTCATATAACGTTAGAGCACTTTTTGATTTATCGGTCGTAAATTCCGTATATGCAATGTGATTCTCTTTCAAAAATCCTCTCAGGCGCTTGCAATAAGGGCAAGTCGAGGTAGTAAATATATATAGTTGGTCGGCCTGCAATCCCATTGAATTTTTATATTGAAAATTATCGTATAAAGTCCACGGGAAAACCTCCCCGACAAGTCCTGGCAACCTAGGGCCCAATGCGATACCTGCCCAAAGTGACCCCGCGAGTAATGCGGAAGTTGCCACAAAAGAAGTAAACTTGTTCACGGCCAGTTCCTTTCTTAGAAAAAGCGCCAGTTATATTATCCTGGCGCGAAAATTTATTCAGAAGCAAGAATACTTAATATCGACATGGAAAACAGAATACCCCTCAGTTGCAGTGATTTAAGCAATAGTCAAGATTGCCTTGGCAATCTTCATTAGGTGTATGTTGGTTGCATCGAATATAATACTCGTAGCAACTGCCGCAGTTAACACGGGCGGCGAACGACGAAGATATTCCTGCGCCAAATAGGAACACGCATGTAACTGCCATTAGCAGCTTCTTCTTGATTTTCATATTGATCTCCTTATTAATATTTAAAATTAGCCTGCAATGCCTCTAAATTACAGCCTCATCTAGATGAGGCGCAAGTAGATTACTTCGCAAAAAAAGAAGCTGTCAACTACATGAACTCATTAGCTGAAGTTATTCGTCTTGTCGGCATAGAAGCCGTTGTTCCACCAATCAAAAACTTTGTTGTCAGCGGTGTAGCGGCACTTGAATTCGCAGGCCAGTCGGAAGTCTCTTTTTTTTATGGCAATAGATATAGAAAATATCTTGAGGCATCAAAGGCAGGGGCGATCATAATTGATGCGACCAATGCTCACTTAGTGAAGGGGCTTGCGATCGTGGCTTCCAACCCACATGCCGCATTCGCACGCATCGCCGCGTTGTTCGATGTAAAACCAGCACGCACTACCGGCGTTCACCCTAGCGCGGTGGTCGCGGACGATGCGATCGTCGCTGCGACCGCCAGCATCGGCCCGCATGCCAGCATCGGCGCGCGTAGCCGCATCGGCGCCGGCACGATGATCGGGCCGGGTTGCGTGATCGGCGAAGACTGCCAGGTCGGCGAGGACTGCGAACTGGTGGCGCGGGTCACCCTGGTTGCGCGGGTGCGGTTGGGCCAACGTGTGTTGATCCATCCCGGCGCAGTGATCGGCGCAGACGGATTCGGCATCGCAATGGACCACGGCCACTGGATCAAGGTGCCGCAGCTGGGTGGCGTTCGGATCGGCGACGATTGCGAAATCGGCGCCAATACCACTATCGACCGTGGCGCACTCGGCGACACCGTGCTGGAAGAGGACGTGCGCCTGGACAACCAGATCCAGGTCGGCCATAACGTGCGTATCGGCGCGCATACCGCGATGGCCGGATGTTCGGCGGTGGCTGGCAGCGCCAGCATCGGCCGGCATTGCCTGATCGGTGGTGGTGCGGGGGTTCTTGGCCACCTGGAAGTCTGCGACCGCGTGGTGATCACCGCGATGACCCTGGTCACCCATTCGATCCACGAGCCAGGTGAATATTCATCGGGCACGCCATTGATGGACAATCGCAGCTGGCGCAAGAGCGCCGCACGCTTCAAGCAACTCGATACCCTCGCCCGGCGCCTGAATGCCGGCGACAAGGAATGAACCAGATGTCTGTAACCCTGCCCATCACGCTTCCCGTAACAATCGGCGACATCCAGCGCTTGCTCCCGCATCGCTATCCGTTCCTGCTGGTGGACCGGGTGGTCGAGCTGGAGCCCAACAAGCGGGTGCTGGCCTACAAGCACATCACCGCCAACGAACCGTTCTTCCAGGGTCATTTCCCGGGCCGCGCGGTGATGCCCGGAGTGCTGGTTGTGGAAGCAATGGCCCAGGCCGGCGGCCTGCTGACGCAACTGTCCAAGGATTCAAACGACGATCCTGAGCAGGCGTTCTACCTGGTCAAGGTGGACAACGCCAGGTTCAGCCGGATGGTGGTGCCGGGCGACCGACTCGACCTCGAGGTCGTGCTCAAGCGGCAGATCCGCAACATGGCGCAGTACATCGGTATTGCACGTGTCGATGGCGAGCAGGTCGCCTGCGCCGAAATCCTCTGCGCCGCGGCGCGCTGAAAGACGCAACGAGTGAAGCGATGTCGTCCTCCTTGATCCATCCGACCGCTTTCATCGATCCAGGCGCGAAGCTTGGCGAAGGCGTGCAGGTCGGCGCGTTTGTATTCATCGGCGATGAGGTCGAGATCGGCGACGGCACCCGCATCGGCCCGCATTGCGTGATCCATGGCCCGACCCGAATCGGCCGCGACAACGTGTTCCACGGCCAGTCCGCGATCGGTGGCGAACCGCAAGACAAGAAATACCGCGGTGAACGCGTGGCGCTTGAGATCGGCGACGGCAATTCGATCCGCGAATTCGTCACCATCAATCGTGGCACCGGCGATGGCGGCGGCGTCACCCGCATTGGCGACCGCAACTGGATCCTCGCCTACACCCACATCGCGCACGACTGCAGCATCGGCAACGACTGCGTGTTCTCCAACAATGCAACCCTGGCTGGCCACGTGACCGTTGGCGACCACGTGATCCTGAGTGGCTTCACTGGCGTGCATCAATTCTGCCGGATCGGCGCGCATGCGTTCATCGGCATGGGTGCATTCGTCAATGGCGACGTGCCGCCGTTCCTGATGGTCGCGCAGGACAGTTACAGCAAACCGCGCGGGATCAACAGCGAAGGGCTCAAACGACGCGGATTCGATGCCGGCCGCATCGCCGCGATCAAGCGTGCCTACCGTGCGCTGTACATGTCTGGCGCCAAGCTCGACGAAGCCAGGCTCGAACTGGGCGAGATCGCCAGCGACAGCGAAGACGTGCGTGCGATGCTGGACTTCATCGAACGCGGCGAGCGGCCGCTGCTGCGGTGACAATCCGCTTCGCCCTGTGCGCCGGCGAAACCTCCGGCGACCAGCTCGGCGCTGGCCTGATCTCCGAATTGCGCAAGCGCTTCCCGGATGCGGAATTCGCCGGGATTGGCGGCGACGGCATGCGCTCGGCCGGCTTGGACGCATGGTTTGATGCCAGCGAGCTGGCGGTGATGGGGCTGGCCGAAGTGTTGGCCCATTTACCGCGCCTGCTGCGCCTGCGCCGGACCTTCCGCCAGCGCGTGCTGGACTGGAAGCCGGATGTGTTCATCGGCATTGATGCACCCGACTTCAACCTCGGCGTCGAGCGCTGGCTGAAACAGCGCGGCGTGCGCACCGTGCATGACGTCAGTCCGTCGGTATGGGCCTGGCGCGAATCGCGGGCAGCCAGGATCGGCGCCAGCGCGGATCGCGTGCTGTGCCTGTTCCCCATGGAGCCACCGATCTATGCGCGCCACGGCGTCGATGCAACGTTCATTGGCCATCCGATGGCCGATGCGATCGCCTTGCAGCCCGATCACCAAGCCGCCCGTGCGGTGCTTGGCGAATCCGACGACGCACCGATTCTCGCGTTGCTGCCGGGCAGCCGGTTGAGTGAGATCGAACGCATGTTGCCGGTGTTTCTGGAGGCGGCTTCGCGGCTTGGCAATGACATTCCCGGATTGCGCGTGCTGGTTCCGGCCGCGAATGTGCAATGCCACGTGGCGATTGAAAGAATCGCTGCAGGCAATCCTGCGCTGCGCATCCTTGATGGCGATGCGCAGCGCGCGATGATCGCCAGCGACGTGGTGTTGCTGGCCTCGGGTACTGCGGCATTGGAAGCGATGTTGTGCAAAAGGCCCATCGTGGTCGGTCATCGCATCGCGCCGCTGACCTACCTCATCGTAAAACTCTTTGGCTTGCTCAAGAGCGAGTTCGTGAGTTTGCCGAACGTGCTGGCTGGCGAGCGCGTCATTCCGGAACTGCTGCAGGACGAATGCACGGCCGACAACCTGCACACCGCACTCTTGCATTGGTTTCGCGATGCCGATGCGGCCGCGGCGTTACAACCACGCTTCCTGGCGATCCACGAAACGCTGCGCCGCGATGCCTCGGCGCGCGCGGCGGATGCGGTCGCTTCGCTGTTGCAACCAGCGGCATGAGCCTGCTGGTTGCTGGTGTGGATGAAGCAGGCCGCGGTCCGCTGGCCGGGCCGGTCAGCGTGGCGGCGGTGATCCTGGATCCATTGCGGCCAATCAATGGCCTGGACGATTCCAAACGCCTGACCGAACGCAGGCGCGAAGCGCTGTATCCGCTGATCATCGAACGCGCGCTGGCATGGCGGATCGAGTTCGTCGAAGCCGACGAGATCGACACGCTGAACATCCTGCAGGCGACCATGACCGGCATGCGTCGCGCGGTCGCCGGCCTCTCGCCTTGCGCGGATCATGCATTGATCGACGGCAACCGCATTCCCGCGGGGTTGACCTGCGCTGCGACTGCAATCGTCGGCGGCGACGGACTGGAACCGGCAATCATGGCAGCCTCGATCCTGGCCAAGGTCGCGCGCGATGCACGCATGCGTGAATTGCATGTCCTGCATCCGCAATACGGCTTTGACCGGCACAAGGGCTACCCAAGCCAGATACACCTGCAGGCGCTTGCGCTGCATGGCCCATGCCCGCAACACCGCCGCAGTTTCGCCCCGGTTCGCAATGCGCTTGCCGGATCCTGAATCCCTCTTCGATAGGGCAACACCAACACTGGCGCTAAAGGCCGGCTTGCGCAGCCTGTCAAGCCTTGTTCGGCCGGCGGTGCCGGCCTACCCTGCTGGTTGACCCTGCGGAACGCCGATGTCAGCCCGTTTCGTCCACCTGCACCTGCACAGCGAGTATTCGCTGGTTGATTCGACGATCCGCATTCCGGATCTCGTCGCTGCCTGCGTGGCCCGTCAGTTGCCTGCGGTGGCTGTCACCGACCAGAACAACCTGTTCGCGTTGGTGAAGTTCTACAAGGCCGCCGAGAAGGCCGGGATCAAACCCATCGCTGGCGCCGACGTGCTGATCGCCGATGGCACCGCCGCTGCATCGCGCATCACGCTGTTATGTCGCGACCAGGACGGCTACCTGAGCCTGTCGCAGTTGTTGACCCGTGCCTGGATGGAGGGTCAACGCCACGACGGCGTGGTCGTGCGCCCGGAGTGGCTGAAGGCCAACAAGGGTCTGTTCGCGTTGGCTGGCCTCAATGCCGAACCGGGTCAATTGTTCAACTCCGGCCGGCATGAACTGGCCGAACAATCCCTGGTCGAGCTGCAGGCAGCATTCGGCGAATGCCTGCACCTGGAGCTGACCCGCTGCGGACGCCCCGGCGAAGACGCGTTCAATGCCTTCGCGCTTGACATGGCCGCGCGCCGCGGCATTCCGGTGGTGGCCAGCAATGACGCGCGCTTCATCGATACCGGTGGTTTCGAAGCGCATGAGGCCCGCGTGTGCATTGCCACGGGCCGCGTGCTCGACGATGCACGGCGCCCGCACGATTACACCGCCGAGCAATACCTGAAGTCGGCAGACGAGATGGCGGCGCTGTTCGCCGATATTCCCGATGCGCTCGACAATACGGTGGCACTGGCGAAACGCTGCAACCTTGAACTGCGACTGGGCACGTACTATCTGCCCGCATTCCCGGTGCCTGACGACCACACCATCGAATCGTGGCTGCGCAGCCAGTCCCGCGAAGGCCTGGCCAAGCGGCTGGAAACCGCCGCACTGGCGCCCGGCCGTAGCCGCGAAGATTACAACGCCAGACTCGATATCGAACTCGGCGTCATACTGTCGATGGGCTTCCCTGGCTACTTCCTGATCGTGGCCGACTTCATCAACTGGGCCAAGCAGCACGGCATCCCGGTCGGTCCCGGCCGTGGCTCCGGTGCCGGTTCGCTGGTGGCATGGGCGCTGGGCATTACCGACCTCGACCCGTTGCCATACGACTTGCTGTTCGAGCGATTCCTCAATCCCGAACGCGTGTCGTTACCCGACTTCGACATCGACTTCTGCATGGACCGTCGCGACGAAGTGATCGACTACGTTGCGCGCAAGTACGGCCGCGACCGGGTCAGCCAGATCATCACCTACGGCACGATGGCGGCGAAGGCGGTGTTGCGCGATGTCGGCCGCGTGCTTGGCTACCCGTATGGAATGATCGACGGGCTGGCCAAGCTCATCCCGCTGCAACCGGCCGACCCGCTGTCACTGTCGGACGTGCTTGGGCGCAGCGAAAAAGCGCAGAAGGATCCAAGCCGCGCGATCGCCGAGTTCAAGGAGCGCTACGAAGCCGAAGAAGATGTGCGCGACCTGCTCGACCTCGCGCTGCAACTCGAAGACCTGACCCGCAACGCCGGCAAGCATGCCGGCGGCGTGGTGATCGCGCCGACACCATTGTCAGACTTCTGCCCACTATTTGCAGAACACGACGGCCTTGGGGCTGGCCGCAATCCTGTCACCCAGTTCGACAAGGACGACGTGGAAGCGATCGGCTTGGTCAAGTTCGACTTCCTCGGCCTGCGCACGCTGACGATCATCGATTGGGCGGTCAAGGCGATCAACATTCGACGTGCAAGGACCCACGAGTGTCGCGACAGGCAGGATGCCGAGAGCGACCGACGTGCAGCTGAGAGCGACACAGCGCTGGACATCACCACGCTTGCGCTGGACGACCCGGCGACGTACGCACTGTTTGCGAGCGGGGAGACGGTTGCGGTATTCCAGTTCGAGTCACGTGGCATGCGCGAGTTGCTCAAGCGCGCGCAACCTGACCGCTTCGACGATCTGATCGCACTGGTGTCGCTGTATCGGCCAGGCCCGATGGATCTGATTCCGGATTTCATCGAGCGCAAGCATGGGCGCGCCAAGGTCGAATTTCCGCACGCCTTGCTGGCACCGGTGCTGGCGCCGACGTATGGCGTGATCGTCTACCAGGAACAGGTGATGCAGACCGCCCAGGTCCTGGCCGGTTACTCGTTGGGTGGCGCCGATCTGCTGCGTCGCGCGATGGGCAAGAAAGACGTCGCCAAGATGGCGCAGGAACGCGCTAAGTTCGAAGCCGGCGCGCAAGAGCAGCACGACATTCCCGCAAAAATTGCAGGACCGATCTTCGACCTGCTGGAGAAATTCGCCGGCTACGGCTTCAACAAGTCGCATGCAGCGGCCTACGCGCTGGTCGCCTACCAGACCGCGTGGCTGAAAGTGCATTACCCCGCCGAGTTCATGGCCGCGGTGCTGTCCTCAGACATGGACAATACCGACAAGGTGGTCGGTTTCCTCGATGAAGCGCGCACGCTTGGTTTGTCGGTATTGCCGCCGGACGTCAATTCATCGACTTATATGTTCGAAGCCACCGACCCACGCTCCATTCGCTACGGCATGGGCGCGGTGAAGGGGGTCGGCCGTGGCGCTTGCGAAGCGATCGCCAATGCTCGTGATGCTGGTGGAAGCTACCGTGACCTGCTGGATTTCTGCCAACGGGTGGATGCCGGCGGCCTCAACAAGCGCGCGCTGGAAGCATTGGTGCTTGCCGGCGCGATGGATGCCCTGGCACGCAATCGCGCCACGCTGATGCTGCAATTGCCGGAAGCAATGAAGGCCAGCGAGCAACTCACGCGTGAACGCGAGGCCGGCCAGAATTCGCTGTTCGGCGGATTCGACAATGCCACCGCCGACACGCCTGCCCTGCAGATCAACCTGCCCGAGGTCGACGACTGGCCACTCGCGCAGAAGCTGCAGGGCGAACGCGACACGCTTGGCCATTACCTCAGCGGGCATCCGATGGATCCGCACCGTGAGGAATTGCAGCGCCTGGTCGGCAACGACCTTGGCCAGCTGGATACGATCTGGGGCAATCGCCCACAGGAAGCGCGGGTTGGATGGCGGCCAGAATTCCCGGTGGTGCTGGCCGGTCAAGTGGTCGGCATGCGCAAGCGCGGTGACAGCCAGGCCTTCGTGCACCTGGAAGACGGCCGCGGCCGCATCGAATGTGCCTTCTTCGGCGAACAGTGGCAGGAATTCGGTGCCCTGCTGACCCGCGACCGCCTGCTGGTAATCGAAGGCGCGTTGCGCGAGGACGAATTCAGTGGCGGCTTCTCGCTGAAGGCCAAGCGCGCCTGGGACTACACCCAACTGTGCAACCAGCTGGCACAACGACTGTCGATCCGCCTGGACCTGCGCACGCCGGGCGCACTGCAGCAGTTCGAGCAACTGCTGAAGACCCATGCCGGAACTACACCACTCTTGATCGAAGCCACCACCGCCAACGGCATTGGCCGACTGTCTATCAATGATGGCCGTGGCCTTCTTGTGAATGCCGCCCTGCCCGGCCTGCTGCGCAGCCTGCCGGGTGTGCAGGCGGTCAACCTGCACCTCGGCAAGCCGTGGACGCACTGACGGTAACGTCCGCGCCAGTGCCCTACGCCTCGGCATGGCCGCTGTGGAAAGCGGTGCTGGGCTAAACTGTCACCGATGAATCCGAACTACCTCGACTTCGAACAGCCCATCGCCGACCTGGAAACCAAGATCCAGGAGCTGCGACATGCCAGCAACGCCCCGGCGGTCAACATCGACGCCGAAGTGCACGCGCTGCAGGACAAGCTGCGCAGGCGCACCGCGACCATCTTCCGCGACCTCACTCCGTGGCAGGTTTCGCAGCTGTCGCGGCACCCGTCGCGGCCGTACACGCTGGATTACCTGCGGGTGATCTGCGACGAGTTCCAGGAACTGGCCGGCGACCGCGCCTTCGCTGACGACAACGCGATTGTCGGCGGCCTGGCCCGCATCGATGGCCGCAGCGTGGTGGTGATCGGCCACGAAAAAGGCCGCGACAGCAAATCCAAGGTACGCCGCAATTTCGGCATGCCCAAGCCCGAGGGCTACCGCAAGGCGCTACGCCTGATGCACATGGCCGAGCGTTTCGGCCTGCCGCTGCTGACCTTCATCGACACCATGGGCGCGTGGCCCGGCATCGATGCCGAGGAGCGCGGCCAGTCCGAAGCCATCGCTCGCAACCTGCTGGAAATGTCCGAACTGCGCGTGCCGATCATCTGCACCGTGATTGGCGAAGGCGGCAGCGGCGGCGCACTCGCAATTGGCGTTGGCGACATCACCAACATGCTCGAATACAGCACTTATTCGGTCATCACGCCTGAAGGCTGCGCGTCGATCCTGTGGCGCGATGCGGCCAAGGCCAAGGATGCTGCCGAACAGATGGGCATCACCTCCAAGCGCCTGTTCGAACTGGGCCTTATCGACAAGGTGGTGCGCGAGCCCACCGGCGGCGCGCATCGCAACCCGGTGCAGATGGCCAAACGACTCAAGGCCGTACTGCTGAATGAGCTGGACACGCTGCAGGGCGTTCCGGTCGAGGAACTGCTGGAACGCCGCTACCGCCGCCTGCGCAGCTACGGCGCCTACGAAGCCGCCTGAGGCGCATGAGCGCGTTGCCTGACCTGGTAGGTCGCACGTTGCTGGTTGGCTACAGCGGCGGCCTGGACTCCACTGTGCTGCTGCACAAGCTGGTCGTCAGCAATCCAGCCCGCCTGCGCGCCATTCACGTCCATCACGGCCTGCATGCCGATGCCGACGCCTGGGCAGCGCATTGCCAACGCAGTTGCGACTCGCTCGGCATCGAACTCATCGTTGAACGCGTGCAAGTCGAGGGCAACGGACTCGGTCGCGAAGCCGCCGCACGCGTGGCAAGGCATGCCGCATTCGCACACGTTTTGCGCGACGGCGAGGTACTGGCGCTGGCCCACCACCGCGATGACCAGGCCGAGACCTTCCTGCTGCGTGCGTTGCGCGGATCGAGCGTGGATGGGTTGGCGGCGATGCGGCCATGGCGCGTCTATGCCAATGGCTGGTTGTGGCGGCCTTTACTGGAAACATCGCGCGATGCGTTGCGCGAGTACGCAGGCGAGCATGATTTGTCGTGGATCGAAGATCCCGGCAATGAAGACGCCAGCCTGGATCGCAATTTCCTGCGCATGCAGCTGATGCCACTACTGCGTACGCGCTGGCCACAGGCGGACGCCGCATTCGCGCGCAGCGCTGCATTGAGCGCCGAGGCGTCCGATTTGCTGGACACTGGCGATCACATCGCACTTGCCAGCGCCAGCAATGACGGAGGCACGCTGGCCGTTGATGCATTGCAGGCATTGCCCGCAGCACGGCGTGCACGTGTGTTGCGCCGCTGGGTCGCCCAGCGCGGGCTTCCGCCGCTGCCGGCTAATGGCGTTGCAAGCATTGAAGGCGATCTGCTCGGCGCCAGCACCGATGGCGAAGCCCGTTTCGAATGGGCAGGCGCATGCATCCAGCATTGGCATGGTCAGCTGCATGCGCAGTTGGCGCCGGTTCCTATGCCAGGCGATTGGACGCAGGAATGGGACGGCAGCGAGATCCTGCAGCTTCCCACCGGCGCCAAATTCGAACTGACCGGCGCCGCGCGCTTCGACACACCTCTGCGGGTGCATGCCAGGCAAGGTGGCGAACGCATCCTGCTACCGGGCCGTACGCACCATCACGCACTCAAGCATGTGCTGCAGGATCGGGGTATTCCACCGTGGCGGCGCAGCGAAATGCCATTACTGACGGATGTCGGCGGCGTATTGCAGGCGGCCGGCGACAGCATCCTCTCTGGCTCGCTGGACGCGTGGTTACAAGCCCGCGGCGCGCGGCTGCATTGGCGTGCCCCAGCTTGGTAAACTCCCCGCATGCCGCGTAAACCACCCGCTTCCGCTGAAACCTCACCCGTCGCCGAGTTCGAGACGTCGATGAACGCGCTCGAAGATCTCGTCGGCAAGATGGAGGACGGCGAGATGTCGCTGGAGGACTCACTCGCCGCCTACGAACGCGGCGTCGGTCTGTACCGCAGCTGCCAGCAGGCACTGGAACAAGCCGAGTTGCGGGTGCGCCTGCTCAGCGATCCGGCGAATCCAGACCAAGCCAAACCGTTCGACACCGGCGACGATGCCTGACCGTGCCTTCGCGGCCTGGCGCGCGCGCGTCGAGGCCGCGCTCGACCTCGCCCTGCCCTCGCCCGACCACGCACCACGCCGCCTGCATGCAGCGATGCGCCATGCCGTACTCAATGGCGGCAAGCGCATGCGGCCACTGCTGGTGTATGCCAGCGGCATCGCAATGGGCGCCAGCGACGAAAACCTCGATGCCGCTGCGGTCGCGGTCGAACTGATCCATTGCTATTCGCTGGTGCACGACGACCTGCCGGCGATGGACGACGACAGCCTGCGCCGCGGCCAGCCGACCGTGCATGTCGCCTTCGATGAAGCCACCGCAATCCTCACTGGCGATGCACTGCAATCGCTCGCATTCGACGTACTTGCCTCCGCACCACTGGACGCCGGGCGGCGAGTGGTGATGCTCGCCGAACTCGCGCGGGCGTCCGGCACGGCCGGCATGTGCGGCGGACAGGCGCTGGATATTGATGCGACGGGTTCTGCCGGCACGCAAAGGGGTCAGAGTGAAGTTTCGCGTCACGACGACCACTTAAACGATCAACACGGGCGCGAAATTCACTCTGACCCTTTTTCGCTCACCGACCTCGAACACCTGCACACGCTGAAAACCGGCGCACTGCTGCGTGCATCGGTGCGCTTGGGTGCGTTAGCGGCGGGTGCCGATGCAACAAGCCTCGCTACGCTGGATCGCTACGCCAATGCATTGGGCCTTGCGTTCCAGATCCGCGACGACCTGCTCGACATCGAAGGCGACAGCGCCAGCCTCGGCAAGACCGCCGGCAAGGATGCAGCCCAGGACAAGGCAACGTTCCCGGCATTGATCGGCATCGAAGGCAGTCGCTCGCGGCTTGGACAACTGTCTGCCGGCATGGACGATGCACTTGCGGCGCTCGGGGCAGACACCACGGCATTGGCCGCACTCGGACGCCTGGCGGTCGAGCGCACACACTGATCCGGCAGGCGGGCGGGACTTGCGGTAGTTTGCGTCAACGGTATCGACGCCAATTGGAATGAGGCATGGACGAAGCATGCTGGGCAAACTCGCAGAATTCCTGATCACCTTGATCGAGGCCGTGATGTCCACCCTGGCGGTGGTGTTCATGGATGCCTGGACCGTGGTCGAGCGCGGCTACCGTCGGCCGCTCTCGCAGCTGATGGTGCGCGCGAAGTTCGTGGTTTATCCACTGATTGCGATCGCGGCAGTCGGTTGGTTGAGCTGGGACTGGACCCACGACCGTTCGCTCAACACGGCAGAAGACGCGATCTTCGATACCGTGATCCAGTGGCGCCCGGTCGAACCAAAACCATCGGGACGCACGGTGGTAGTGGAGATCGACGACTGCTCGATCGAGTATTTTCGTGACCACGACGGAGGCGGCTGGCCCTGGAGCCGGCAACGCCATGCCGACCTGCTGGACGCGCTGGATCGCGCCGGCGTGCGTGCGGTCGGTTACGACGTGCTGTTTATGGATACCGGTCAAAAGGATCCGGATGGTGATGCCGTGCTGGATGCGATGGCCGACGCCGGCAACGGCCGCTTCCTGTTCGGTGCATCGCGCGTGCATTCGGACTTCGATAACCAGGAGGGTGCGACTGCGGTGTCGGATGCACCTGGTGCATTCGCGCTCACACCCAACCCGGTCCGACCCGGACCGCGGGTGGCGCTATTACTGCCAACCGGCGCGGCGATGGCGCGCCATAGCGCCCTTCTCGACGTCGATCGAAGTGCCGACGGCGTGTTCCGGGACATCCACTTGCGGAAAACGTTCGGCGATTGGGCGTTGCCATCGCTTCCGCTACGCCTGGCAGCCTTCGCCATTGGCAGACCCGCGTCGTCGTTCCCGGAATCGGTACGGGTCAACTGGCGCGAGAATACGCGGCTACCCAGCGTCAGCGCCGCCGACTTGATCGAGGGCAAACGCATTTGCCACGACGCCACCGATCCGATGCCTGATCTGAAAGGCAGCGTGGTGCTGGTGGGCTACAACGCAGCGGGGCTCAACGATGCCAAACCGACCCCGGTCGACCCGATGATGCCCGGCGTCGAAGTACATGCGGAAGCGGTCGAGGCACTGCTCAACGACAGCGCGATATGGATGCCGCCAACGTCGGTCAAATATCTGTTGGCCGGTTTCATGGTGTTGCTGACCGCCTTCGCGTTCTGGCGCGGCGAGCCGCACGAGGATGTCGACGGCATATTCGTCGCCGTCAATGTCGTGCTGCTGCTGTCGGCGGTGATTGGCCTGTCCTTCTTCGGCGTGTTCATCGACATCTTCGCCAGTGTCGGTTTCATCAGCCTGTGTTTCGGCCTGTGCCGGATGTACGCGGCAGTGCAGCGCGGGCGCGCGATCGGCAACAATGACTTCCGCGACGAATACGATGCTGGTAAATATCCGTGGCTGGTGATGGCGCGCCTGCGCTACGTGCCGGACACCGGCCTCGCAGGACACGCGGCAACCAAGCGCAGGCGGGAATACAGGCGACGACTGCGGCGCTTCCTGTATTCAGGCACCGATGCGGTGATGATCGAGGGTATCGTGGAGCGCAAGAGTTGGCTGCATGACATCCTCGACGATCTCATGATGCTGGTCTGGACCGGCACCGATGAAGCCGATGCATACGCCAATGCAAAACGCGAGCTCGACTTGCTGTACCAGCGCCTCAACGAACACACCCTGCGCATCGACGATCAGGGCATAGTGCGGGTGGCGATTGTCGCTGCGATGATCGACGACAATGTCGACGACAACAATCGTGGTGAGCAGATGCGCCTGCGCGAACTGCTCGGGCATGACCTGAACACCAACGACGAATGGCCGCTTTCCGCTTCGAACACGTATCTAAAGTCGATGCACCCACCGCACATCGAGACCTGAAATGCGCATAGTTCATTTTTCATCCGCACTCCTGCTCGTCCTGCTGCTGGGCGCCGGCACCGCCGCGGCCACCGGGAAAAAGCCCAAGCCGGCCGAACCGATCAACAAGCCGGTCGAAAGCAGCGCCAAGCAGACTGAAAGCAGTGCCCAACCGGCGGTCATCCGCAAGCCCAGCGTTGATGTACACAGTGGGCCTGATTTCGCTACGCCCACCGTCACCACCCTCAAACGCGATGCTGCGATCACCGTCACCGGCCAGCAGGACCTCTGGTTCCGTGTCGCGTTGCCAGATGGCAAGGCTGGCTTCGTCCGCGTCAACGAGGTGCGCCTGGCGTATGCCAGCAAGGAAACCGGCGGAGGCATGAAAGCGCTGTTCACCGGCAAGGCCAGCAAGGGCCGGGTCAGCGAAACCGCCGGTGTGCGCGGACTGGACGAGAGCGACCTCAAGGCGGCCACGTTCGATGCCACACAACTCGCCAAGCTGGAGTCATATCGGGTCACGCCGGATGCGGCCGCGCAGGCTGCTCGCAGCAAGGGTTGGAGCCCGACCCAAGTGGCCTACGCCACCGAATTCAAGCCCAAGCAGATCGATGGCAAAGCACAGTCGACCCAAGGCGAAAAGCGCGGCATGTTCGGCGCCGCACGCGGCTTGCTGTCATCGATGGGTGGCGTCGGCGGCACACTCCTTGGTGCAGCGGCAAAGGCAATTCCCAAGTCAGAGCAGGAGATCACCGAGGAAGAACTGGCGCTCGGCCCTGGCATTGCCGGGCGCATCCTCGGAGCGGCACCGCTGTGGAAGGATGACGCAGCACAACGTCGGGTCAACCTGATCGGGCGCTGGGAGGCCTCGCAAACCAGCCGACCTACCTTACCGTGGACGTTTGGCATCATCGATAGCAGCGAGATCAATGCCTTCGCCGCGCCGGGCGGCTACATCCTGGTGACGCGCGGGCTGTACCAATTGCTCAGCGACGATGCCGAAGTCGCCGCCGTGCTCGGTCACGAGATATGCCATGTCGTGCAACGCGACCACTACGAAGTCATCCACAAACAGGAGATGCTGGGCGCTGGCAAGGACATCGCGATGAGCCAGGTCGGCGGTGGCGGCAGCCTGGCCAGCAGCATGGCCCGCAACTATCTGGAAAAGAACGGTGCACTCGTGATGATGGCCAGCCTGGACAAGAGCGCCGAATACCGTTCGGATGAAGCTTCCGCGATCTACCTGGCTCGCGCCGGCTTTAATCCGCTTGCGCTGTATGCGGTGCTGCAGAAGATGACCGCATTGGGCGCCCAGTCGGCGCAGCTGACGCAGTTGTTCAAGACCCATCCGGCGCTGGACGATCGGATGGATCGCATCGACCGCAGTGGTTACAAGGGCCTGGAGCAATACACCAGCCGTAATTGATCGGGTCCAATACCGCCGTCTGTTATGCGTCACCTTTTGCGCGAAATTCGCGATGCGCAAACGACACGGCCCGCACCAGAAACGGTGCGGGCCGTGAGTTTGCAGCTGCCTAACTGGTTCGCCGGAATCTGATCAACCGATCAGGCGCAGGGTCAGCGGATAGCGATAGTGCTCACCGTTCCATGCCTTGAACCCAGCGACCACGCTGCAGACCAGCCACATCACCGCGATCGCAGCTACCGTGGCCAGCAGCAACAGGCCGGCTGGTGCAGTGACGATCAGGCCGATACCCAGGGTCAGCACGGTGGCGCCAGCCAGCACGATACCCAGTGCGACGGCTGCCGCCGAATACAGCAGCATGCTCAGGTTGAAGTTGATCGCCTCACGCGCGTGCTCGGCCACGAAGGCGGACTGGTCGCGCTTGATGAGGTAGATGATTCCAGCGCCGACAATACCGGCAACCCCGACCATCCAAGCCGTCATCAGCGCCAGCAGCAAGGCCAGGAAATGCGCCGATGCCGCCCACTGGCGGTCGCTCAGGCTGGGGATTAAGGTTTGCAGCGCGGATTGCGGCGTGCTTTGCATCGTGGCTTCCATCGTCGGCTCCTGCCGGAAATACTCCGGTTCAGTAGTGAAGATGGGGGGTGCTCATGGACACTACAAGCCAACCAACGGCCTGTTCCGACGAAGCCCGCCGGCGGGCGACCAAACACCCGCCAGCGGCGACGAAGACCTACTTGATCAGGCGAATCGCGAACGGATAGCGATACGCCACACCTTCATTGGCCTTCATGCCAGCGATGATGCAGAAGATCACGTTGATCAACCACACGATCGGGGCCAGCAAACCGCCAATCAGGATGACCACAAGCACGGTACAGATCACGTACGCCATGGCGATCGTGATCTGAAAGTTCAGGGCTTCCTTGGCTTGGTCGTTCAGCCAGCCCTTGTCGGCCTTGTCCTTGTTGGTCAGCCAGATGATCAGCGGCACGATAAAACTAAGGATGATGCCGGACAGGTGGGTCAGCAGGGCAAGCGTCTTGTCTTCCTGAATTGGGGCGCCCGAAGGCGGCGGCGGTGCGGCAGTTGCTTCGTTGATATCCATCTGGTTTCCCCGGAATGGCGGCATATGGCCGCAGATATCGTGTCAAACGCTGCCCCCGGTCGCAACCGGCCATTAAACCGACGCCAATATCAGACAGTGAGCAACAGGTCACGCATTGGCAAGATTGTGCCGCTGTCCGGAAACACCCCACGCGACAGCGTCGCATCGCCAATGCCCAGGTGATCGCGCAGCACACCCTTGAACAGGCTGCGCATGTCGGTGGTCGCACGCAGGTCGCGAGCGTCGTTGAGTTGGGCCCTGGCCACGCCTGGCCAGTCACCGGCAACCCGTCCGCCATTGACCGCGCCACCGGCCAGGAACGCGGTGCCGCCTGTGCCATGGTCGGTGCCACCGGTGCCGTTGATCGCCGCAGTCCGGCCGAACTCGGTCACGATCGCGACCACGGTATTGCGCCAGATCGGTTGAGCACCGTCATGGAACGCCTGCAAGCCTGCATCGAGTTCAGACAGCTTGCGGTCCAGCACACCAATCTCGTTGCCATGCGTGTCCCAGCCAGTGTCCTCGACGAAGCCGATCCGCGGCCCTTGCGGCGCTGACATGAACTTCGCCGCGGCGCTCATCGATGGCACCAGTCGCGCGACTCGCGCCTGCTTGCCGCCCTGCATGGCATCAGCGGACGCATCGCCCGCACCGAGTTCGGCAAAGCTGCGCGAAAGTGCCGAATCGGCTGCGTACAGTAGTTGTAGTCTTTGCCACAAAATCGGATCGACCTGCTCGGGCAATGGCGGCGACCAGGTCGTGGTCTCGGCGCTGCCGCGCATCGCCAGCGGCATCACCGCCGCGACTGCCAAACCCTTGGCGCCCGGCATCGCGGCCACGCACCGGTTCATCCAGCCGGTGCTGCCTCCACTGCCGGAGGTTCCATTTTCCACGCAGTCCTGGGCCTCGAAATGCGAGCGCTGCCGATACGGCGGTGCTACCGCCGCAACTGGCAACAACTGTTTGCGCGCATGCAATCCGGCCATGAAACCCAGCGCGCCATGCAGGGCGAACGTGCTGTCGAGCCGATGCGAGGCCAGCTGCCTGCCTGTTTCCAGGAAGCTACCGCGCAAACCGCCGAATGCAGGATCGCCGATCGGTTGCAAGGCATGCAGGCCATCCAGGCCGCCGCGCAGGAACACCAGCAGGAATCGGGTGTCGGACCGGGATGACGCCGCCACCGCGAAGCGCGGCAACAGGGCGATCGCGGTTGCGCCGGCCCCCAGCGACAGGAATTGGCGACGATCGATGCCCTTGTCCAGCATGCTCATGTTCAGCACCTCCATTGGAATGCAGGACTCGCCAACAACAGGGCGATCCCCTGCTGGACGGATTCGGCGCGACGCAGCGCGGTCGCGGTTTCGGGATCCAGGGCTGGCCCCAGCGCGGCCATGCCCATCTGCAGCGGCACTGCAGCAGTCACTGGAACGCGTTCTGCCAGTGCCTGCGCCGCCTGCACGCGCTTGAACAGCGCATCCGGGCCGCTCCAGTCGGCCGCGGTATCGGCAAACCCGGCCGGCGAGCGTGGCTGGAACAGCGGCTGGCCCATGCGCGCGAGCAGGTCGAGCGAAACCACGACATCGCCTGGGCGATACAGCCCGCACGCGCGCAGCGCCGACAGGGTGAAATCGTCGGGCGTCTTGAACTTGCGGGCATCGGTCGACCATGCCGCATCGTCATCGATCAGCGGGCGATACATCGCCGTGAGTTCGCCGCCACTGGCAAGATAAGCGCGCGCCATCCGATCAACCAGTGCAGGCGGCGGCACGTCCGCCACGAAATGTCGGGCCAGCTTGAACGATAGGTGGCGCGCGGTCGCCGGATGCAATGCGAGGTTGTGCAGGATGTGCCGCCCCTGCGCTTCACCATCGTCCGCGCAGGTCTTGCCAAGTACGTGGCGGGCACCAGGCTCATGCGCGTTCGCGCGGAACACGAAGGCATCGTCACCGCGCATCCCGCTGCTGTCGCGCGGCGAGGCCACGCTCCAGCCGGTGATCGCACGCGCCAGCTCGATCACATCGGCCTGCGAGTAACCGCCATCAACACCCAGCGTGTGCAGCTCGAGGGTTTCCCGGGCCAGATTCTCGTTGAGGCCGCGCTTGCGTTGTTGCGGATTGGCTTGCTGGCGCCGGCCGCTGCGCTCGGCCAGGCGCGAGTCGCCCCCGACCGACTGGGCATTGTCGAGGTAGAGCAGCATGCCGGGGTGGCGTTCAACCGCCAGCAACAGGTCGGCGAAGTTACCGAAGGCATGCGGGCGAATCGCCTCGCGCTCCATCGGCGCAGCGAACGGGGCGGCGATGCGCTTGTCGACCGAGATCGCGAAATGGTTCGACCAGAACCGCACGATGCGTTCGGCGAAGGGTTGCTGGCTGCGCAACGCGACTTGCTGGCGGAGGATCGACTCCTGCATCAGCTTGCGCCGGAACGCACGTTGTTCTGGCATCGCAACGCGTTTGGGGGTGGAATCGTCGGCAGCCGCGGCCGCTTGCGCGTTGCCCGCCTTGCCTTTGGTTTCGCGGCGCATTTGCCGGATCGCGTAGTAGTCCGACAGGTAATCGGCGCTACCGGGCAATCCCGCGAATGCGTCGATGGCGCCCGGCTTCAGCTGCGTGCGCAGCCAGCCGCGTGGATCGCCACCGATGCGGGTCAATTCATCCGCGTCTGCGCCCAGGCCAAACCGGTTGGCCGCGGCGGCGGCCGTGACTGTGGTCATGCGCCATCTCCGTGATCTAACCCTGCCGCTAACGCAGGACTATCCCGTTTGGTTGACGCAAACAGTTGACCTGCCTCAGCCGGTTCCGGCCACCGTCATGTGGCCAACCAGGATCGAGCCGGTACGGATGTGCGAACGAAGGTCGATGTCGCTGCCGACCGCTTCGATCGCGGTGAACATCTGCTTCAGGTTGCCGGCAATGGTGATGCCATCGACTGGATAGGCGATGTGGCCGTCCTCGACCCAGAATCCGGCGGCACCACGCGAGTAGTCGCCGGTGATCGGATTGACACCATGCCCCATCAATTCGGTGACCAGCAGCCCGCGGCCCATGCTGTGCAGCAGCGCATCCAGATCGCCGGCATTCGCGCTGACCTGCAGGTTGTGCACGCCACCCGCATTGGCGGTGGTGACAAGACCAAGTTTGCGTGCCGAGTAACTGCCGAGTACGTAATGCTGCACCACGCCGTCGCGTACCAATGGCGATTCGCGTGTCGCCACGCCCTCGCCATCGAAGCAGGCCGAACGCAGTCCGCGCGGCAGGAACGGTAGTTCATCCATCCCGAACCATTCCGGGAACACGCGCGTGCCGACGCTGTCGAGCAGGAAGCTGGCCTTGCGATACAGCGCGCCACCCGACACTGCGCCGATATAACTGCCGATCAGCGAGCGCGCCATCTCCGCGGCGAACAGCACCGGTACGCGGCCGGTCGGCAACTGCCGCGGCTGCATCCGCGCCAACGTCCGTTGCGCGGCATGGCGCCCGATAGCCTGCGCCGAGTCCAGGTCCGACGCGGCCAGTGCCAGGTCATACCAGCTGTCGCGCTGCATGCCATCGCCCTCGCCTGCGATCAAGGCACAACTGATGCTGTGGTAGGTGCCGCGTTCGCGGCCGAGGAAGCCATGTGAATTGGCGTAGACGCTGATCGAGGCATTGCTGTTGACCGAGGCGCCATCGGAGTTGGCGATACGCGCATCCACATCGCGGCCAGCCTGTTCGCAGGCCAGTGCAATGTCGACGGCGCGCGCGGCGTCCAGCTCCCACGGATGCCAACTGTCGAACTCGCGCTGGGTGCTGGCCATCAGCTCGGCATCGGCCAGGCCCGCGTCAGGATCCGCCTCGGTGAACGTGGCGATCGCACAGGCTTGGGCGACGGTGGCTTCGAGGCTGTCATCGCGCATGTCGGCGGTGCTGGCGCTGCCTTTGCGATGGCCGAAATACACGGTCACGGCAATGCCGCGATCACGCGTCGCCTCCACCGTCTCGACCTCACCCATGCGCACGTTGACCGCGAGCCCACTGTCCTCGTTGCAGCTGACTTCCGCTTGGGTGGCACCGCGTGCGGCGCAGCCATCGAGCAGGCGCTGGGCGATGCCGGACAGCCGCTCGAGCCGGGCCTGGCTGTCGTCGGCTTGCTGGCCTGGAACGGAAGATGTGCTGATAGCCTGGATGTTCAATGCGTTACCCTATTGCGATGCGTGGACGTGACGACGAAACCGGTGAATTCCTGGCCCCCAGCCGCAGCGCCAACCGGCGCGAGGCGCTGGACACATTGGCGTTGGGCGAGGCCTTGGTGGCACTGAGCGAGGCCCAACTGGCGCGGCTGCCGATCCCGGAGGAGGTGCTGCCGCACATCCGCGACACCCAGCGCATGACCTCGCACGGCGCGCGCAAACGCCAGCTGGCGTTCCTGGCCAAGCACATGCGCCGGCAAGACCAGGAGGCGCTTGATGCGATCCGCGACGCCATGAGCAAGGACGGCGATGCCGGGCGACGCGAGACCGCGTTGTTGCAACGCGTGGAGGTTTTGCGCGACGAACTGCTCGGGCACGACGGCGACAATGCGATGACGGCGCTGCTTGCCGAACAACCCAACGCCGACCGCCAGCACCTGCGGCAATTGGTCCGCAATACGCTGGACGAGCGCCGGCGCAACAAACCGCCGCATGCGTTCCGCGAGCTGTTCCGAGAGCTGCGTGAGTTGCTGGCACAGGCGGGCGACGTTACATCCCACGAATGATGTAGATGCGGGGCTTGCCCCACATGCACCCGACACGTGCGGGGCAAGCCCCGCACCTACGGGAAACTGCTTTCTCACGCCGCCGTGCCACCGACGGTCATCTCTGAAATCAGCAGCGATGGCTGACCCACGCCGACCGGCACCGACTGCCCGTCCTTGCCGCAAACCCCGACGCCGTCGTCCAGCGCCAGGTCATGGCCGATCATCACGACCTTCTGCATGGTTTCCGGACCGTTGCCGATCAAGGTCGCGCCCTTGACCGGCGCGGTGATCTTGCCGTCTTCGATCAGGTAGGCCTCGGTGGCCGAAAACACATATTTACCGCTGGTGATGTCGACCTGGCCACCACCGAAATTCACCGCGTACAGCCCGCGCTTGACCGAACGGATCATTTCCTCGGGGTCGTGGCTGCCGGCGCGCATGTAGGTATTGGTCATGCGCGGCATCACCAGGTGCGCGAACGATTCGCGGCGACCATTGCCGGTCGGCGCCATGCCCATCAGCCGCGCGTTGAGGCTGTCCTGCATGTAGCCGACCAGGATGCCGTCCTCGATCAGCGTGGTGCAGCGCGTGGCCTCGCCCTCATCATCGATGTTGAGCGAGCCGCGACGGCCTTCCAGGGTGCCGTCATCGACAATGGTCACGCCCTTGGATGCGACCTGTTGGCCCATTCGTCCGGCGAAGGTCGATGTGCCCTTGCGGTTGAAGTCGCCTTCCAAGCCGTGTCCCACCGCTTCGTGCAGCAGCACGCCCGGCCAGCCATTGCCAAGCACCACCGGCATCACGCCCGCAGGTGCATCGATGGCATCCAGGTTCACCAACGCCTGGCGCAGCGCCTCGCGCGCGAATTTTTCCGGTTTGCCATCGGCCAGCAATTCTTCATACGAATAACGCCCGCCGAAGCCGGCATAACCGGATTCGCGGCGACCACCCTGCTCCACGATCACCTGTACGTTCATCCGCACCAGCGGCCGCACATCCGCCGCCAGCACGCCATCGCTACGCGCCACCAACACTGTATCCACGCCGCCGGTCAGGCCCACCATCACCTGCTGCACACGTGGATCCAGCGAACGCAGCAATCCGTCCACGCGGCGCAGGGCAGCGACCTTGGCCTCGTTGCCCATCGCATCGATCGGATCAAGCGCCGGATACAACACGCGTGCATCATTGGCCACCAGCGCATGCGGCGCATGCGCCTTGCCGTCGCGGGCAATCGCCTTCGCCGAGTGGGCCGCAGCGATCAGCGCATTTGCATCGAGGTCATCGGAATAGGCAAAGCCGGTTTTTTCGCCGCTGATCGCGCGTACGCCCACGCCCTGCTCGATCGAATGGGTGCCGTCCTTGACGATGCCGTCTTCCATGCTCCAGCCCTCGCGCCGGGCATGCTGGAAATACAGGTCGCCGAAATCGATACCCGGTCCGAGCAGGCTGCCGAACGCGCGTTGCAGCGCATCCAGGTCGAGCCCGGTGGGCGCCAGCAGGCGCGATTGGGCAATGGCGAGTTGGGTCATGGTGTCGATGGCCGTTGAGTCAGGGGAAGAGATGGTGCCGATGCCGCAGCGATCAACCCGTCGGGTCGACGGCTACAGGTCCTGCTGGCGCCGGCTTGGCTGGTGCTGCTGGTGCTGATTTGGCTGGCGCCGGCGCTGGTTTTGGCGTGGCGCCTCGCGCGGTCACCTCAACCGTCGGCGATGCCCACGGCCCGGTCACCCGATACGTCTTCGCGCCCAGGCCCTGCAGCGGCTTGCTCAGCACCGCATTGGCCACCGCACCCACCGCGGCACCGACCGGCCCGCCGGCAAGCGCACCGACTGCGGTCAGCAGACCGCCGGACTTCGGAAACACGTCCACCGTCTGGTCGAAGCGCTGCGTGCGCAAGTCGGCGCTACCGTACACGTGGATGTTGGCGGCTGGCCCTTTGATCGTCAGGTTGTCGGTGCGAGCGCTGCCCTGGGCCAGGCGCACGTCGCCGGTGATGTGGTCGAAGGCAAAGCCCTTTTCGAAGAAATCGCGGAAATCGAGCGTCAGTCGACGCGGCAGTTGGGCTATACCAAGCAGGCCCAGCACGCGGCCAGCACCCGGTTCCAGTTCCAGCAACCGGCCGTCACGCACATCCAGCGAGATGCTCGCCTGCATAAACTTCGGATCGAATGCCTCCGGGCCACCGCGCCAGTTGGCCTGCGCGCCGAGCTTGCCCTTGCCTCCATCAACCTGTCCAGCCAGGCCAAATCCCGCCAGCAAGTCGCCGATGTCGTCGCTGTCTACATCCAGCTTCAGTTGGGTGCGCGCTGCATCGTTGCGCCCGGTCCAGCTTCCGCTTGCACTTATCCGCTGTTTCGGACTGCGCGCGCTGAACTCACCCATGTGCATGCCGGACGCGACCGGCATGCTGCGGAAGCGTGCATTGCCCAATGCAGCGTCGCCGATCCGGAAGTCAGTCACGTCGAACAACAATGGCGGGATCTTGGCGGGATCGAATGAAAGCGCAGTGCTGCCAGCCGCCACCGTTGTAACTCGCGCGCCGGTCGCAGGTGGCTTCGGCGGCTTGCGCCAGTACAGGCGGTCGAAACGACCCGCCACCAGCGCCCCCTCCTGCTGTGGCACCAGTAGCGAACCGGCAATGCCGGCGCCCTGCACCTGCACCGCCGTGCCGGTGGGCGCCGGCACCATCAACAGGCGGGTATCGGCGAAATCAGCGCCAAGCAGCCGCAGCTGGTTCGCATTCACATCGATGCGCCTGAACGGCAACGATCCACCCGAACCACCGCCTGCGAACACGCCGATCCAGTCCAGCGCATCCACGCGATCGGCACGCCCACCCACGACCAAACCCTGTGCCGGCGGTGCTTCCGCAATACCGCCGAACTGAATACGGATGCCGGTCTGCTTGGCATCGCTGCGACTGCGCAGCGACAGCAGGTTGCCGAGCGCCACGTTCACCTCGCCACGCTCCAATGGCAATGCCATGTCGATCGTGGCTAGCAGCGGCTCCGCAGCCGGCTTGCGGACCGGTTCGGGCAGATTGATCGCGGTGCCGACCAGGTTCGAGCGCAATTGCAGCCTGGTTGGCGCCGACTGGCCTTCGCCGCGCGGAATAGCCAGCGCCACTGTCCATGGCGAGCGCCCATCCACATAGGGCTTCAACCAGGCCAGGTTGCCAGCCTTGTCGAGCAGGTGATCGATGTCGACGCTGGCCTGCAGCTCGGCCTCGAATGCCTGCTTCGGATCTTGCACATGCGGGCCGGAACGCAGCGAAAGCACGCCCGCGGCACCGTCATGCAGCACCTGCAGCTTGTCGGCGATGAAGCCACCGCGGTCGTATTGCGCCTGCCCGTTCACCTTGTCGAAGGCAAGCTTCCAGCGCTTCTCGCGCATGCTTACGTCCGCCAGGATCACGTTGCCCTGCATCTGCTGCGCGGCGGCATCTTCCTCGTGGAATGGCAGCAGCAAGTGGAAATCGGCACGCGCAGGACCCGTCACCTGCAGGTTGTCCATCACCTCGCCATGATCCTTGTGCAGCGGGCTGGCACGCAGCATCGAAAGGAACTGCCCGGCATCGCCTGCCGCCTTCGCATCCACGCGCAATTCCGCGCGACTGAAACGCTGGATACCGGCGCTGAGCGATTCGATCTTCACCCCATCGAGGCTCCCGCGCCCGTCGAGGGTGAACCCATCGGCCTCGAACCGGATGTCCGCGTCGACATGTTCGGCGGCGGGCCAATCCGGATGGAACTTCAACTGGCCATCGACGATCCGCGCATCGACACGGAACTTGCCCGCGCCGGCGTGTCCGTCTTCGCTATTGAACGGCCAGTCGTCCAGGTCGCCGGCCAACACCGCATGGGTGTCGCGCAAGGTTCCCCCCTGCAACGCCGCATTCAACCAGTCCACGGTCGACTTCGCCATCAGGTGGTGCACCCAGAACCCGCGCGCCACCTGCAGTTGCACATCACCGATGTCCACCGCCAGGTCGATCCGCGGCCGCGTGCCGTCGTTCGGGAAGCCCATGCCGCCGCGTGCGTTCACGCTGAACTGCTTGCCGTCGATCGCCAGCCCGGGCGTCTGCACGTTCCAGGCATCGCCCTCGCGCCATGCCACCACGTCGCCATCCAGGGTCATGGGGTGCGGCACGCCAAAACCGGCGGGCCAATCGAAGACCACCTGGGCCCGGGGATCGAATTGCAGCTGCAAGGCATGGGCATCGCCCTGCAGGCTGGCATCGATGCCAGCCATGCCGGGCGTGGTGCCGACCGCTGCGAAATGCAGGCCACGCAGACGCGCATCCACATGCAACCCACCACCACGCACGCCGCTGACCGTGACGCTTTCCAACGACACGCCGGCCTTTGATGCCAGCAACCAGTGGCGCAGTCCCGACGGCAGGCGATCACTCAAGGCTGCCAACGCCAGCAACGGCCCCGCATCGACCCTGCTTGCGCGCAGGCCGTAACGCTGGCCACCAGCCACTGAGATTCCGTCGAGCACCTGCACGGCCTTGCCTTCGCCGATGCGCAACGCCGATGCGTCTGCGCGCCACTGGGCAATGCTGCCAGCCCAGCGCGCATCAATCTCGAGTGCACCCAGCACCTGCGTGGGCGGCGGCTCCCCGGCATTCGCCACAGCCCCGCGCAATGCGACCTGCTTCAATGCGGCATCGGCATGCACGCTGACCACCCGATGCCCACTCAGTCCGGCCCATGCCTGCACGCGGCCACGCCCGGACACCGCGGAGATGCCCGCGATGTGCAAGTCATCGGCAAGTTCAGCCAAGTCGGCGGCACTCGTGCCTGCATACACGTCGCCATCGCCATTGATCCGATCGAAGTCCACCGCGGCGCTGAACGGCGTGCCGTCCAGGCGCAGCCAGGCCTTGGCACCACCACGGATGCGCGGACCATCCACGCGCATGCGCAGGTCGATCCTCGGCAAACGCATGTCCACGCCCAGTTCCGGCGCCAGCACACGCAATCGCGCATGCGAGACCTGCAGTTCGCCCAGTCGTTCCAGGGTGGCGAAAGGATCACCGCCACTGTCCTGTTGCCCTGGCAATCCGCGCACCTGCCAGCGACCGGCCGCGTCGCGTTGCAAGATCAGGTCCAGTCCGCGCACGCGCAGTTCGGTGAGCGAACGCCCCGGCAACAGGCCGGTATATTGAGCCACCAGGATTTCCGCATCGCCGATGCGCAGCACTTCCTTGCCTTGGCCTACACGCAGGTTGTCCAGGCGCAACAACGGGCCACGCCGGGTCCACTGCGTCTCGACCGCATCAAACGCGACCGGAGCATGAGCACGCGCGCTCAGCCATTCGGCAATTTTTTCTGGATGACGTTCAGCCAGTGGCAGCACCTGGCTTGCCACCCCAATCACCAGCGCAAGCAGCACCAGCAGCAGTGCAGCGCCATAACCGATGCTGCGACGAAGCATGCGCAGTCGCCGCCGAATTGGTGTGCCGGTCACGAAAACCTGTGCGCGTAGCGCGTGAGCGTCAGCGCGCGATCACGTCCGCGCAGTAGCGCGTATGGATCACAGCAGCACGACATCGAACTGCTCCTGCATGTATTGCGTATCCGCCTGGAAGCGGATCGACTTGCCCAGGAATTCCTCCAGTTCGGCTACCGCGCTGGACTCTTCCTCGGTGATCCGCGTGACGAGTTTCGGCGATGCGATCACCAGCAGCCGCGGTGCATCGAACTGGCGCACCGCACGCACGATTTCGCGGAAGATTTCATAGGTTACGGTTTCCGCGGTCTTGACCGTGCCGCGCCCGCTGCATTCATGGCAGGTCTCGCTGAGCTGGCGCTCCAGCGACTCCACCGTGCGCTTGCGGGTCATCTCCACCAGGCCGAGCGGCGAGAAGTCGTACACCGTGGTCTTGGCGTGATCCTTGGCCAGCGATTTTTCCAGCGTGCGCAGCACCTGTCGGCGATGTTCGGCATCGATCATGTCGATAAAATCAATAATGATGATCCCGCCCAGGTTGCGCAGACGCAGCTGGCGCGCCACCGACTGCGCGGCTTCTAGATTCGTGCGGTAGACGGTTTCCTCAAGGTTGCGCTGGCCCAGGAATGAACCCGTGTTGACATCGACCGTGGTCATCGCCTCGGTCTGGTCGATCACCAGGGTGCCACCGGATTTCAGCGGGACTTCCTTGTTCAGCGCACGCTGGATTTCATCCTCGACCCCGTACAGGTCGAATACCGGGCGCGCGCCGGTGTAGTGCTCGATCTTCTCGGCCAGCGCCGGCATGTATTGCGCGGCGAACTCGCGCAGGCGCTCGCAGGTCTCGCGCGAGTCGACCTTGACCTTGTCCACGTCGCGGCGGATCAGGTCGCGCACCGCGCGCAGTGGCAAGCTGAGGTCTTCGTACACGCAACTGCCGACCATTGCGCTCGCCGAGGATTTCTCGACCAGCTCCCATGCGCGCCCGAGATAGGCGATGTCCTCGGCCAGCGCTTCCTCGGACTGGCCCTCGGCATTGGTGCGCACGATGTAGCCGTATTTCAAGACACCGGGTACGGCACCATCCGGCGCCAGTTTGGCTACCAGCGCCTTCAGGCGGGCACGCTCTTCCTCATCCTCGATCCGCGCCGAAATCCCGACCACCCGCGAGCGCGGTAACAGCACCAGGTAGCGCGAGGGGATGCTGATCTGCGTGGTCAGCCGCGCGCCCTTGCTGCTGATCGGATCCTTGACTACCTGCACCACGATCTCGGCACCATCACGCAGCAATTCAGTGATCGGCACTTGTACCTGCAACGGCATCGCACCCGGCGCATCGTCGCTTTCACCGGCATCAAGCTGCGTGCTGCGAAAAATGTCGTTGGCGTGCAGGAACGCGCCACGCTCCAGGCCGATGTCGACGAAGGCCGCCTGCATCCCGGGCATCACCCGCTGCACCTTGCCCTTGTAGATGTTGCCGACCACGCCGCGCTGGCTGCCGCGCTCGATGTGCAGTTCCTGCAACATGCCGTTCTCGACCACTGCCACGCGGGTTTCGCGCGGGGTCACGTTGACCAGTAACTCTTCACTCATGACGATGCGCTCACGCGAGCAATCCGAACTGGCGCAGCAACGCTGCCGTTTCGAACAACGGCAGGCCCATGACTCCGGAATAGCTTCCCGACAGGTGCGAAATATGCGCCTGCGCGCGGCCCTGGATCGCATACCCGCCGGCCTTGCCCTGCCACTCATCAGATGCAAGGTAGCTGTCGATGTCAACATCGGACATTGCGCCGAAAGTGACTTGCGAGACCGATACCGCCTGCGCCTCGCGCGCTGCCGAAACCACCGAGACAGCGGTGATCACCTCATGGGTGCGCCCGCACAAACGGCGCAACATCGATGCGGCATCCTCGGCATTGGTGGGCTTTCCGAAAACGACGCCGTCCAGGATCACTTCGGTATCGGCACCCAACACCACTGCACCCGGCACCGCGACCACCTGCAGCAGGCCGGCGCCGGCCTTTTCACGGGCAACCCGGCGCACGTATTCGGCGGCAGGCTCATCAGTGCCCTGCTGTTCGGGAATGTCTAGATCGATCACGCCGAAATCCAGGCCCAGTCGGGCCAGCAATTCAGCGCGCCGTGGCGAGCGGGAAGCAAGATGCAACATGCCGGAAGTCTAACCTGCGGCCAGTCACAAGCCTGCTGGCCCAAGCCTATAACCCCATTCCGGCTCACCATGCGTTCACCCATTCACTCACCCATGCAGCGATGCTTCATCGTGCCCTGACGTTGCATGCAGCATCCTCTGCATTGCTATACACCCCAAGGAGTTACCCCATGCCCCTGCGCCATTCGAACCTGGCCATGATCCTGGCCACTGCACTCGCTTTCGGAGTGCCCATGATCTCATCCGCCAACCCGCAGTCTTCCCCTGCATACGCCATGCCGGCCGACGGCACGTTGCTGTCGGTATCCGCCAGCGCCGATGCCAAGCGCGTCCCGGATGTCGCCAACATCTCCACCGGCGTAGTCACCCAAGCCTTAGACGCCAACGCGGCGATGCGTGCCAACGCGGTGCAAATGGACAAGGTGATGGCTGCGATTCGCGCTGCTGGTATTGCCGAGCGCGATATCCAGACCAGCGGCATCAACCTCAACCCGCAATACAAATATGTCGAAAACGCGCCGCCCACGATCACCGGCTACCAGGCCAGCAACACGGTCAACGTCAAGGTGCGAGATCTTTCCAAACTGGGCAAGGTGTTGGATACCCTGGTCGCCCAGGGCGCAAACCAGGTCAACGGCCCCAGTTTCGAGGTCGACAAGCCAGACGAGGCCTACGACGAGGCACGCGTCGGTGCATTGAAGAAGGCACAGGCGCGTGCGCAGACCTATGCCGATGCGCTGGGCCTGAAGGTGAAAAGGATCGTGAGCATCAGCGAAGGTGGCGCCAGCTTCCCGCGGCCAATGCCGTTGGCCCGGGCGATGGCCGCGGACGCTGTGATGAGCAAGGAAACCTCGGTTGCACCCGGCGAAACCACGCTGTCGGTGAACCTGGACGTGGTGTTCGAATTGGGGCGCTGAACCCCGCATCGCCATGCCGATCAAACGCCCGCAGTTGCGGGCGTTTTTTTCGAACACCTGCCCCACCATCCGTCAGCTGCTATCGACCAGCTGTCGCCGATGACTTGCCGTACCCATGCGCCTGGAACAAGTTTGAGTCATGCACCGCTCCGGCCAGCCCCACCACGATTAACCCCACTACCTGCGCCCGGCCGTTGCATGGATTGTGTCCTTCAACACCGCACCCTGACAGGAGGTTGACCATGGCCCGCTCAACGTCACAACCACGCCCGCACGCACTCGCCCAAGCACTGCCCCGCTCCGCCGGCTTCGCCCTGCTGCGGCCTGCCTCCAGGTCCGAGCTGGATGCCACGCGCATCCTGACCATCAGCGGCACCCTTGCCATCAACCTGATCGCCATGGGCCTGCTGCTGATGCCGCTGGCGATGCCGCCGCCGGCAATCCCGGTGGATGCACCAAACCACAATCCGATTGTCAGGGAACTTCCGAAAGAAAAACCGGTGTTCGTGCAAATCGCCGAAAAGCAAAAAATCCCGACACCGCCTACCCCACAAACCCAGCAGCAGAGTGTCGCGCCTCCTCATAGTGACACCACTACCAGTGTCGCCGTGATCTCCGAAACCGGCAGCGAACAGGCATTCGAAACCGGGATCGCCGAAGACACCAGCCCAACCACTGACTTGGGCACGACGGTGTCGACCGCGCCAACTGCAATTCAGCTGGAATACCTGTCCGCACCCGCCCCGAAATATCCGCGTGGCGCGCTGATGCGGCAGATCGAAGGCACTGTGTTGCTGCAGGTGCTGGTCGGCATCGATGGCCGCCCTCTCGATGTGACCGTGTCGCGATCCAGTGGCAACCGCGAACTGGACGAGGCGGCGCGCAGCCAGATCCTCAAGCGCTGGAGTTTCCGGCCTGCGATGAAGAACGGTCAGGCGGTGCAGGCAATCGGCCTGGTACCGGTCGCCTTCAACCTGAGGCGTTGAAGCAACGCGCTCGAAGGCAATGCCCGTGTCGTGTCGTGCCAGAAGGCACGACACAGGAGCGAGAGAATCATGATGGTCGCGCTGGCCTCGCTAGCTGGGGCCAAGCGCTTGTGGCGGGGCAACAGGCCGGTGCCAGCCTGGATCAATCCGCAGCGGGCCTATCCGCAAGCATCACCTGCAACGTGCTGAGAATGCTTTCCACGCCGTAGGGCTTCTGCAGGATGACACTGTCACCGTATGCGTCGGGGATGCCATCGCGGCCATAACCGGACGTGAACACAAACGGTACGCCGCGCTCACGCAACACATCGGCCAGCGGAAACACCTGCACCCCAGCCAGGTTGATGTCCAGGATCGCAGCATCGATCCTGCCTTTCCCATCCAAATCGGATTGCACCACGATTTCCAGCGCGTTGGGCAGGCGCGCGGCTTTCAGCACGCGATAGCCGGCGTCATCGAGGATGTCCTCCAGCATCATCGCCAGGTTCATTTCATCCTCGACCATCAGGATCGTGATCATGTCGCGTCCTGCTTTGTGGACAGCGGTACGTCGATACGACACACCACGCCTCCGGGTTCGAATGCCAGCGTGGCGTAGCCATCAAGTTCCATGGTCAGGCCGTCGGTGATCAGGCGCGAGCCGAAGCCGGTGTGCTTGGGGGGGACCACCGGCGGGCCGTCGTATTCGCGCCAGCGCAGGTGCAGTCGCAGGCCATCGTCGGTCGGTTGCGTGCCCCAATCCACGGCGACGCGGCCCGCGGACACCGACAGCGCGCCGTACTTGCCGGCATTGGTAGCCAACTCATGCACCGCCATCGCCAGCGCCAACGCGGTATTGGGCTCGAGTTGCAGGTCATCGCCGGCGATGTCAGCACGGCTATGGCCGTCATGGTCATAAGGCGCCAGCTCGCTGGCGACGATTTCGCGCAGGCCGACGCCGTGCCATTGATCCACGGCCAGCAGATTGTGGGTGTTGGACAGCGCCATCAGCCGCGACATGAACGCCAATTTGAAATCGTCCAGGGTCTGCGCGCTGGACAGGGTCTGCAGCGCGATCGCCTGCACATTGGCCAGGCTGTTCTTGACCCGGTGGTTGAGCTCCCGGAGCATCAGTTCCATGTGAACGGCGGCGCGTTTGGACTCGGTGACGTCGCGGGCAATGGTCGAGCCGGCAACCACGCGGCCGGCCGCATCCCGGACCGGCGAGCAGGTCAGCGCAACCGGCACCGTGGCGCCGTCCTGGCGCTGCCAGTCCAGTTCCGTTTCCACCGGGCGCCCCTGGTCGCGCGCGGTCTCGAGCAACGCCCGCACTGCGCCATCGCCGTCGCCTTCGACGGACAACCCGGACAGGGATCGGCCCAGGACCTGTTCTGCGGAATAGCCCAGCAGCCGCTCGGCGCCGGCATTCCAGCTGTGGATGCTGCCGTCCAGGTCGTGGCCGATGATCGCGTCCCTGGATGAGTCGATGATCGCGGCGAGCCGGCCGCGCGCGAGCTCATGCTGCCTGCGCTCGGTGACGTCGACGAAGGTCAGCACCACGCCGTCTATGCGGTTGTCGACGGTGCGGTAGGGGGTCATCCGCAACACATAACTCTTGCCGGTTTCCGGGCTGTCGAGTTCGCGTTCACACACGGCCAATGTGCGCAGCACCTGTTTCACGTCCTGCGCCAGGTCCGGATACGACAGGCGTGCCTTGATCTCGGTGATCGGCCGGCCACGGTCGCTCTCGCGCAGGTGGAACAAATCGGTCGTAGGCGGGGTGAAGCTGTTGACGCGCAGCCCGGTGTCCAGGAACAGGGTCGCGATCTGGGTGCTGTCCATCAGGTTGTGCAGATCGTCGTTGGCGTGCCGCAATGCCTCGTTCTTGTTGTGCACCTCGGCGTTGACGGTCTGCAACTCCTCGTTGATCGACTGCATCTCTTCCTTGGAGGTTTCAAGTTCCTCGTTGGAGGACTGCAGCTCCTCATTGACCGACTGGTACTCCTCGTTGGCGGACTTCGTCTCCTCGTTGAGGGATTCGAGCTGGTCGATCGCGGCGTGCAGCTGCTCGCGGGTGGTCGACAGCTCCTGCTCCAGGGTCTGGATGCGCTCGTTGTCGGCATCCGCGGCGGCGGCATCGGACGCTCCGGCGGCATTTGCGGACCTGGGCCGCCGGTCGATGTCGTCGAAGGCGAGCGCGCACAGGCGACTGGTCCCGTCGTCGTCGAACGTCTGCGCATCCGGCAGCGGCTCGGCGATCAGGCGCAGCGTCTGCGGCTTGCCGTTGATATCCACCCTCAGGCCAGCGCGCACGACCGTCTTGCCGCTGGCAAACGCTTCCTGCACCGCGACTCGCGCGGCCGCACGCAGGTCCTTGTGCAGCATGCCGAACAGGTTGAGGGTGGCGGCACCCGACGCCGGTCCCAGATAGCGACCGGTGTCGCCGGCAAAGCGCACGATGTCGTGGTTGCGGTCGATCACCACGTAGGCCGGCGCGTATTTTTCCAGCGCCTGGCGGGCGCTGCGGGTAATCGGGTCCTCGCCGCCGGTACGCGCCGGCGGCGCCTGGGCGCGCCAGGTAGCGGTGCTGCCGCTGCGCTGCGGCGGCAGCACCGGTGCGGCGCCGGAGGCATCGTCGCGTCGCGCATACAGCCGGTGCTTCTTGTCCACGACGTGGAACAGTTCAGCATTGCGCGCCAAGCCTTCGGACGGCCCCAGCAGCAGGAAACCGCCGGGCTTCAACGCGTACCGGAAGGTCCGCACCAGCCGGTCCTGCAGTTCCGGATTCATGTAGATCAGCAGGTTGCGGCACGACACGAGGTCCAGCCGAGAGAACGGCGGATCCTTGGCCACGCTGTGCGGCGAAAACACGATCATGTCGCGCAGCGGTTTGATCACGCACAGCTCGTCGCCGTTCTGGGTGAACCAGCGTTCCTGCCGCTCTTGCGACAGGCCCGGCTGCGGTGTGCGATAGCGGCCGGCGCGGGCAGCGCCCATCGCCCGCTGGTCGATGTCGGTGGCGAAGATCTGCACCTTGGGCGGTGCACGCTGGCTTTCCAGTGCCTCGCGCAGCAGGATCGCGATCGAGTACGCCTCCTCGCCGGTGGCGCAGGCCGGCACCCAGACGCGGATGGTGTCGGCGGCGCCCTTGCCGGCGAGCATTTTCGGGATCACCTCGTTCTGCAGCGTCTCGAAGGCCTGTGGGTCGCGGAAGAACTCGGTAACGCTGATCAGCAATTCGTGGAACAGATGCTCGGCCTCGCGCGGCTCCTGTCGCAAGTGCTCGATGTACTCGGCGACGGTGGCGGTCTGCAACACCTGCATCCGGCGCTGGATGCGGCGCACCAGGGTCTTTTCCTTGTACTGGCTGAAGTCGTGGCCGACCTCGGCCAGCAGCAGGCCGGTGATCGTGCGCAGGTGTCCGGTCACATCCTGGCGGGTGCCATCCGGGCCCTTGTTGTCCTGCGCGGCCAGCAGATGCCGGTAGTGGGCCAGCAGGCGCGCGGGCATGTCCTCGACCGGCAGCACTTCGTCGACCAGGCCGGTGGCCGCCGCGCTGGCCGGCATGCCGGCCATGGCGACATGGTCGGAGCCGGCCTGGGCCAGGGTCAGGCCACCGTGCTCCTTGATCGCGCGCAGGCCACGGGCGCCATCGCTGCCACTGCCCGAGAGCACCACGCAGACCGCGCAATCGCCCTGGTCCTCGGCCAGCGATGTGAAAAACGTGTCGATCGGAAATCGATGCTGCCTGGGCGGCGCCGGCTTGCTCACCTGCAGCACGCCGTCGGCGATGGTCAGGGTGGCGTTGGGCGGGATCACGTACACGTGCCCCGGCTCGACCTGCACGCCGTCGGTGGCGTCGACCACCGGCATCGTGGTGCTGCGCCCGATCAGTTCGCCCAGCAGGCTGGTGTGCTCCGGCGCCAGGTGCTGGACCAGCACAAAGGCCATCTCGCTGTCGACGGGCATATGGCTGAAGAAGGTCTTGAACGCCTCCAGCCCGCCGGCGGACGCGCCGATGCCGACGATCAGCCGTGGCGGCGACGATGATTGCGATTTCGAAGCGTGCGGTGCTGAAGCAGTGGATGCAGCGGAGGTCGACACGGCAGCTGTCGTTGCCGTGGATTTCGGCGCGGGAACAACCGGCGCCTGCCTGGATTTTTCCGTGCTCATGTTTCCCCCGAATGCATCGCCGCGCTGCTCCATGTCGGCTTGACGATCACGCAAACACCACGGGCGTCTGCGTCAATCGCATCCAGCCCGCGAAGATGCATGCCAGACGAGTGTATAGGCGAAGTCAAACGTGGCCTTCACGCAGGTGCACGAGCGCAAGATGGTCTTGCGTGCCGTGCACGGGGAAGTGCCGCGCCGCCGTTACCCGCGGTGATAGGGATGCTTGGCCAGTAGTGCAGCGGCCCGATACACCTGTTCGGCCAGCACCAAGCGCACCAGCATGTGTGGCAACGTCAGCGGACCCAGTGACCAGGTTTCGTCCGCACGCTGGATGACCTCGGGCGCATGCCCTTCCGGTCCGCCAATCAGGAACGCCAGGTCGCGACCCTGTTGCCGCCAATGCTCGAGACGGCGCGACAGATGTTCGGAATCATAGGGTTTGCCGCGCCCATCCAGCGCGACCACATACGCGTTCTTCGGCAACGCGGCCAGCACCCGTTCACCTTCGTCGCTGGTCGCACGCACGGTATCGCGACCCTTGCCACGCAGGCCCGGTTCAACTTCAACCAATTCCAATGGCAGCCAGTGCGACAGGCGTTTCTGGTATTCGGCGAAGCCCTCAGCCACCCAAGCCGGCGCGCGTTCACCCACCGCGATCAGGCGCGCCTTCATTGGCCGCGCAGAAAATCTAATTGAACCTGTTCAATAATCGTCGCGAGCGATGGCAGTTTGTCGTCGCCCGCAGCGCAGGAGCCGGAATGTACATATAGGCACATGAGGATTCCGAGCAGCGGACGGCGGCAAAATGCCGAGCGCAGCAGGTTATTCGCCGTATTCGGGCGGCTGGTCGCCAACCGTCCACAGTCGCTCCAGCGCATAGAACTCGCGCACACGCGGCAGCATCACATGGACAATCACGTCGCCAAGGTCGACCAGCACCCATTCGGCCTCGCGCTCGCCTTCCACGCCCAGCGGCATGACATCGAGCCTCTTGGCGAAGCGGACTACTTCATCGGCGATCGACTTGACGTGCCGGCTGGATGTGCCGGAGACCACCACCATGTAATCGCAGACGCTGCTCTTGCGGCGCACATCGATTTCAGTGATGTCCTTTCCCTTCAATTCCTCTACCGCGGCATGGACGGTCTTGAGCAGCGTTTCCACTGATGGCGGTGGATTGGGCAGGCTGGTCTTGATGACGTGCGCGGTGGTGGTCAAGGGCGGTCGCTCGTGGAGGATGCGGATATTATACCGGCGGCTGGCTGATACAGCCCGTGATGTACGATATAGGCCGCCACCGCGGGCGGGACCCAGTCCTGCCAGGGCTCGCCATCGCGGATTCGGCGGCGCAGTTCGGTCGAGGATTCCGGCCGCAGTGCCGGCATCGGTACGCACGCGAAACCGCCGTGCGGCGCATCGGCCAATTGCCCTGGATCGCGCCAGCGCGGCGCGATCTCGGCAAACACCTCGGGTGCTTGCAACCTCAGCGCATCGGCATCGACGGCAGCACCAGGGCGATCCACGACCAGGATATGCGCCAGTTCAAACAGTTCGCGCCAGCGATGCCAGCTGGCCAGCTGCAACAACGAGTCGGCGCCGATCAGCCAGGCGATGGGCACATCGTTGCCGTGCTCATTCCGCAGTTCGGCCAGTGTGTCTACGGTCCAGGACGGACCTTCACGGCCAAGTTCGCGGCGATCCACGCACAAGCCAGGTTCACCGTTGACGGCGAGATCCAGCATTTCGGCACGTTGCAGGGCATCTGCACGGGTCGGGCCCTTGTGCGGCGGATCGTGCGCTGGCAGCAAGGCGAACTGCGCCGACAGCGCGTCGCGCACCGTGCGCGCAACCGCTAGATGGCCGTTATGCACCGGGTCAAACGTGCCGCCGTAACAAACCCGCATCGTCGAATCTGTCATGACAACGCGCTCATGAAAGCGCGCTCACGATGCCAGCAAAGCCAGCGCACTCTTGTCGGCGACGGCGAGCAGTACGCGTTCCAGCTGCAGCCACGCATCCGCGGATTCCTCGCCGAGCCGCACGCGGCCCTTGGCGATGCGGTCCACCGCACCGACATCGGCCACGAACTGCTGCCAGCGTTCCGGCGAATGCCGCTTCAGCGCGCGCATGTACATCGCCTGCTTGGAGTCCCACACCCGCTGCGCCTTGAACTCCGCCGCCAGGTTGCGCGCACGCGACAGCGCGGCGAGGGTCATCAATTCCTTCGCGACCATGCCCAGCAGCGCCGGCACGGCTTCGCCTTCGGCGCGCAGGCCGGCGAGCATCCGCGATACCTGCACGGGGTGTCCGTTCAACGCGGCATCGACCAGACGGAACACATCGAAACGGGCCGAATCGGACACCAATGCGTCCATTGCCTGCACGTCCAGCGTCTGCTCGCCACCCGACGCGGCCAACAATGCCAGCTTGTCGATTTCCTGCGCGGCGGCGAGCAGGTTGCCCTCCACTCGCTGCGCCAACCGTGCCACTGCATCCGGCGTGGCTTTGAGCGCACGACTGCGCAGGCGGCGCTCGACCCATCCATTGAGTTCGTGCGGCTTGATCGGCCAGGCGATGCAGCTGTGGCCGACGCGGCCAATCGCCTCGCTCCATTTGCCGGAATGCGAGCGCGACCAGTCGTTGGCGATCACCAGTAGCACCACGTCCGCCGGCAGCTCCGCGCAGATTTCGCAGATCATCTTGCTGCCAGCAACGCCCGGCTTGCCGGTCGGCAGGCGCACTTCGACCAGGCGTCGGTTGGCGAACAGGCTCGGTGCATGGATCGAAGCCGAGAGCCCGTCCCAATCGGGATCGCGACCTTCCATGTCGTGCACTTCGCGCTCGTCAATGCCTTGTGCGCGTGCTGCCTTGCGGATCTCATCCGCGGCCTCAAGGACCAACAGGTTTTCGGTTCCTGCGACCAGCCATGCCGGCCGCAATGGCTCGGCTGCAAGCTGCCTTGCAAGCCGGTCCGGTGTCAGTTCCATGGGGTCACCACAAAAGTGGGGTCAGAGTCGAGTTTCGGACGAAACTCGACTCTGACCCCACTTTTCGCACGGGCCATGCTCACTCGGACACGGGTGCCGCATGCTTGGTGGCGGCATCCACGCGACGCAGGATTGCGGTGGCCATGTCGCGGCGCAGTTCACGCACCAGCAGTTCGCGCTCGCTGGTCTTGCCGATGGAGTCCAGTGCCGGCGCCAGGTAGTCGCGCGACAGTTCGACCGCCTGCTGGGGCACCACCACGCTGTCGTCGCCACGGCGCAGGGTGAATACCACCGCGTAGCGCAACGAGAATTCCTGCGCGCGACCGAACTGGTCCTGGCTGATTGGGGTGTCCGCCCATTGCTCTGAAATCACCTGCAAGGTCGCCACACCAGTGGTCGCATCCGCAGGCGCAGCCTGGGCACCGGCGCGCTGCAGGCCATCGGCCAGATTTTCGGCGAGTGCGCTGTATTGCTCGCTCGCCAGCACCCGTACCGGTCCGAGATTGGCAGGCAGGCTGAGTGCATTGCGCAAGTGGAAACCGCAGCCGGACAACAGGGCGGTGGCGAGGATAGCGGTCAGGAGTCGTGACTTCATGCCCGAAGTCTGACCGGAAACGCGGCCGGAGTGAAGTTTCGCGAATCCGTGTTCTCACGAATGCCCACGCGAAACCAGCTCAAGCCGCCACGATATTGACGATCTTGCCCGGCACCACGATCACCTTGCGCACCGTCAGACCCTCCAGCATCCGCTGGATCGCAGGCTCCGCCAGCGCCGCTGCTTCGGCGGCCTCGCGGCTGGCGTCAGGCGCCATTTCAATCGTGGCGCGCAGCTTGCCATTGACCTGTACCGCCAGGGTCACCGCATCGCGTTCCAGCGCGGACAGGTCGGCCTGCGGGAACGGGACATCTTCCAGCAACGCCTCCGCATGGCCGAGCACCTGCCACAGCGCATGACTGACATGCGGGGTGATCGGGTTGAGCAGCAGCACGATGGCCTCGAACGCCTCGTGGCGCACCGCGCGGCCCTGCTCGCTCATGTCGCTGAATTTGCCGAGGTGGTTCAGCAGTTCCATCAACGCTGCGATGGCGGTGTTGAAGCTGTGACGGCGGCCGTAGTCGTCGCCGACCTTGCGGATCGCCTCGTGGGTATGCCGGCGCATTGTCTTTTGCGTGGCATCCAGTGCCGACGGATCGACTTCTGGATGATCCGGCTGCGCGGCGTGCGCATGGATATCACGCCACAAACGGCGCAAGAAGCGCGACATGCCCTCGACGCCAGCTTCGTTCCATTCCAGCGACTGTTCCGGCGGTGCGGCGAACATCGAGAACAGGCGCACGGTGTCGGCGCCATACTTGTCGACCATGGCTTGTGGATCGACGCCGTTGTTCTTCGATTTCGACATCTTCTCGGTGCCGCCGATCTGCACCGGTTTGCCATCAATCAGCGAGAGTGCGCCGATGGTGCGCATGCGCTCGTCGTGTTCGAGTTCGACATCGGCCGGGTTGATCCATTCCTTGGCGCCGTTTGCGTCTTCGCGAAAGAAGGTGTCGGCAATCACCATGCCTTGCGTGAGCAGGCGCGTGGCTGGCTCGTCGCTGCGCACCAGCCCCGCGTCGCGCAGGAGCTTGTGATAAAAGCGGAAATACATCAGGTGCAGGATCGCGTGTTCGATGCCGCCGATGTACTGGTCCACCGGCAGCCAGTAATTGGCGCGGTCATCGACCATGTCCGTTGCGCCCGGGCTGGTGTAGCGCGCGTAGTACCAGCTCGACTCCATGAAGGTGTCGAAAGTGTCGGTCTCGCGTTCGGCCGGCTTGCCGCAAGAAGGGCACGTCGTCTTGCGCCATTCGGGATCGGCCTTGATCGGCGAATGCACGTCGCCACTGGCGAACGCATCGGCCACGTCTTCGGGCAATATCACCGGCAACTGGTCTTCCGGCACCGGCACCGCACCGCAGTCGTCGCAATGGATCACCGGGATCGGGCAACCCCAATAGCGCTGGCGGCTCACGCCCCAGTCGCGCAGGCGGAAATTGACCCGGCGCTGGCCGGCGCCTTCGGCTTCCAGCTTCGATGCAATTGCTTCGAACGCCTGATCGAAGTCCATGCCGTTGCAGTCGCCGGAATTGATCAGCCAGCCGCGCTCGGTCTGCGCACCCTCTTGCTCGATGCGGCCGAGGTATTCGCGTACCACCGCGACCGCAGCGTCGATTTCGACGACATCGATCGGCCCATGCTCGCCGAGCGCGACCGCCATCGGGTCGTCGTGCTCAGCAACATGCGAATTGATTTCCTCCAGAGCATCGCGGGTAGTGGCGTCCACGATCACCGGATGCACCGGCAGGCCATAGGTTTTGGCGAATTCCCAATCGCGCTGGTCGTGCGCGGGCACCGCCATCACTGCTCCTGTGCCGTAGCCCATCAGCACGAAGTTGGCGACGTAGATCGGCACGTCATCGCCGGTGATCGGGTGGATCGCCCACAGCCCGGTCGCCATGCCGCGCTTTTCCTGGGTCTCGAGTTCGGCTTCGGACACGCCGCCGCGCTTGAGGTCGATCAGGAACGCGGCCAGCTCGGGATTGCCTTCGGCCGCCTTCAGCGCCAGCGGATGTTCACCCGCAATGCTGATGAAGGTGACACCCATCAACGTATCCGGGCGGGTGGTGAACACACTCAGTGGTGCATCCTGGCCATCGACCTTGAACTGGATGTCCAGGCCTTCGCTGCGCCCGATCCAGTTGCGCTGCATGGTCTTGACCGAATCCGGCCAGCCGGGCAGCGTGTCCAGGTCGTCCAGCAATTGTTGCGCGTAGCCCGTAATGCGCAGGAACCACTGCGGGATCTCGCGCTTCTCGACCAGCGCGCCGGTGCGCCAGCCGCGGCCGTCGATCACCTGCTCGTTGGCAAGCACGGTCTGGTCGACCGGATCCCAGTTCACCACGCTGTTCTTGCGATACGCCACGCCTTTCTTCAGCAAGCGCACGAACATGCGCTGCTCATTGACATAGTAATCCGGCCGGCAGGTCGCGAATTCGCGGCTCCAGTCAATCGCGTAGCCCATGGTCTTCAGTTGGACACGCATGTGTTCGATGTTGGCGTAGGTCCAGGTCGCCGGCGCCGTGCGGTTCTTGATCGCGGCGTTCTCGGCGGGCAGGCCGAAGGCGTCCCAGCCCATCGGCTGCAGCACGTTGTGGCCGGTCATCCGCTTGTACCGGCTGATCACGTCGCCAATCGTGTAATTGCGCACATGGCCCACGTGCAGCGCACCGCTCGGATACGGCAGCATCGACAGGCAATAGAACTTGGGTTTGCTGCTGTCCTCGGTCACCTCGAACGCACGGGTGGTGGACCAGAACGACTGAGCGGCGGATTCGACGGTGCGTGGATCGTAGGCGGCGGCTTCGGTGGACACGGCAAACGGCGCTAGGCGCCCCGTCAAGGCAAGGCCGGACAGCCTACCGCAGCGCAACATCAGCCGCCATCGAGGCCGTTATGATGCCCCCACTCTCAGGGGGAAATTTTCGATGAACCGACTCAGCACCGCCGTATTACTGGCGCTTGCCTGCACCTCATCCCAAGCTGCCGACAACGCCACGGCCAATTCCGCGCCAGCGCTGCGCGTGGTGCATTGCGGCCATCTGTTCGATGCCGGCAGCGGACGCATGCTGGGCGAAACCAGCATTATCGTGCGTGGCGAGCGCATCGAATCGGTGCAGCCAGGCTCAATCGCGCTGCCTGCCGGGGCAACCGGCATCGAGCTTGGCAGCGCCACTTGCCTGCCCGGCCTGATCGACAGCCATACCCACCTGACCTTCGAAACCAGCCCCACGGGTTTTTCCGACCAGTTCCGCTGGAACGTGGCCGACTACGCGATCCGTTCCACTGTGTATGCCAGCCGCACCCTGCAGGCTGGCTTCACCACCGTGCGCAACCTCGGTGACGGCGATGGCGAATCGATCTCGCTGCGCAACGCGATCAATGTCGGCGTTATTTCCGGTCCGCGCATCTTCACAGCCGGCACCGCCATTGGTTCTACCGGTGGCCATGCCGACGGCAGCGATGGCTACCGCAAGGACCTGCAGGGCGACCCCGGCCCGAAGCAAGGCATCATCAACGGGCCGGAAGACGCCTGGAAGGCGGTTCGCCAGCATTACAAAGACGGCGCCGACGCGATCAAGATCATGCCGTCGGGCGGCGTGCTGGATGAAAGCGCCAGCGCTGACAACCCGCAAATGACGCTTGAAGAAATCAAGGCGGTGGTCGCCGCCGCGCACGATTACGGCTTCACCGTGGCCGCGCACGCACATGGCGCCGAGGGCATCCGTCGCGCGGTGGAAGGCGGTGTGGATTCGATCGAGCACGGCACCTTCATGGACGATGCCGACATGCAGTTGATGAAGGCGCGCGGCACCTGGTACGTGCCGACGATCATTGCCGGCAAGTATGTCGAAGAAAAAGCGAAAATCCCGGGCTATTACCCGTCGCAGATCGCCGCGAAGGCACTGAAGGTGGGGCCGATCATCCAGGGCACCGCCGGCAGGGCCTATCGGGCAGGGGTGAAGATCGCTTTTGGCACGGACGCGGCGGTGTACCCGCATGGCGAGAACGCACGCGAATTCAAGTACATGGTCGATGCCGGCATGCCACCCGCATATGCCCTGCAAGCCGCTACGACGCATGCAGCCGAGTTGCTGAAAAAGTCGAAGGACCTGGGCAGCATTGATGCGGGCAAGTACGCCGACATCATCGCAGTCAACGGCGATCCGCTGGCCGACATCACGATCATGCAGAAGGTCGGCTTCGTGATGAAGGCCGGCACGGTCTACCGCCAGGACGGCCACGCGGTGGGTGAATGAACCTGGAGTGGCTGGGCGTGGTGGCCGCGACCTGCACCACGCTCTCGTTCGTGCCGCAGGCGGTAAAGACCATCCAGACCCGCGACACCAGCGGCATCTCGTTGTGGATGTACCTGGTTTTCACCATCGGCATCGGCTTCTGGTTCGGCTATGGGCTCTACCTGCACTCATGGCCGATGATCGTGTCGAATGCGATCACCTTCCTGTTGTCGGCGACGATCCTTGGACTGAAGGTGAAACACGGCTGAGCCTGCTCGCAGCAAACACCCACCAGCCAAACCACAAGGCATACGCCAACCGCTGTGCAACGCCCACCCACAGCTCGACCGGTGCGAATACTGCGATGATCGGTACGAGTACTGCGGCCGCAAGAGAAACCAGGGCGAATGTCGCGCCACGCCGCGCACCCAGCGCCAGCAGCAGCGCACCGGGCACGAAGGCGATCCACCACAGCATCCACGCCAGCGCATGCAATCGACTCATGGTCGCGTCCATGTCGGCCGGGTCCAGCGACATCACGCCCTGCATTGCGAACGCGAATGCCGACAATTGCACCAGCACGATGCCGATCCTGGCCAGCCACCCGGCATCCGGCAGTCCGCGACGCAGCCCCTGCCCCGCCACTGCCAGCAACACACCCGGCACCACGAACAGCAGCAGGTTGAACGCCATCGCGTAAGGCAAGCCGGTCGCACCGCGCAGACCGACCGGATGCATCAGATGCGAATACTCGGGCAGGCCAATGTTCGCCAGCAACAGCCCGACTACGAACGAGGCAACTGCAAGCCACGGCAGCATGGTTAGCGCGTTTTCCTTGCCCCGGATCAATTCGGAAGGCGTGTTCATTGGGGGCTGCTCCACTGGAAGACGTCTTCGATGCGCACGCCGAGCGCGTCGGCGATGCGGAATGCCAGTTCCAGCGATGGTGCGTACTTGCCGGCTTCCAGCGCGATGATGGTCTGTCGGGTCACGCTGCAGGCATCAGCCAACACCTGTTGGGTCATCTCGCCGCGTTCGAAGCGCAGGCGCCGGATCTGGTTGGTGACGGGCGTGCCGCTCATTGCGCCAATCGATCCCGACGATATGCCATGGCGGCCGCAAAGTGGCCGGCGATGTTGGCACCTACGACGCCCAGCAAGACCAAGGATGGCAATGCGTAAGCGTGCGCCGGGATAACGCTCCGAGTCGCATCCATGCTCAAGATCAAAGCCAGCGCCACGAACCAGCAGGAAGCGAAGCGCCGGAAAACGCGTTCCGAACGCGCCAGGATTGCAGCGTCGCGCTCGTCTTCCATCACTTCGTTGTGGCGCTGCTCGTCTGACGCTAAACGCCTGCGAAACCAGTACGAGAGCACAAGCGAAAACGCTACCGCATAAAACGACCACGGGCTCGGCCTCACAAGTGAGCCTACGCATAGCATCAGTGCCATTCCGGAAAATGCGATTGCCATACTCGATGCGAAACGTTCCCCAAAGCCTGCAACTGGCGGCTCCATTCCAGTCTTCCGGATGTCTTCTGGATGCATCATCGTTGTCCTAGGGAAAAGTGAGGCCATCAAAGAGCGCGTGAGGGCAAAGCTCTTGCCATGTAACCTCTGGCGGACTAAATGTAATGTTTAATTTACATTTGAATTTTGCTATGTCAAGTATTTTTTACATTGCCTTGTTATCGTCACGGCCATCGCCATTTCCAAGACATCCCATACATGCAGCTGCCCATGACCGACGCCCCCACGCCCCACGTCTTCCACGCCACCGCCGCGACCTTCGAGGACACGGTAATCAGCACCTCGCTGGAAACCCCGATCCTGATCAATTTCTGGGCAGCCGGGTTCGAGCAGTGCGAGACCCTTGGCCCGCTGCTGGAAAGGCTGGCTGCCGACTACAACGGCGCCTTCCTTTTAGCCAAGGTCGACGTGGCGCAGGAGCAGGAGTTGGCCTCGGCATTCCAGATCCAGTCCGTGCCCACGGTCATTCTGGTCAAGGGCGGGCAACTGGTCGATGGCTTCCCGGGTGCATTGCCGGAAGGCCAGTTGAAGGAATTCCTCACCCATCACGGCATCGAACCCGCACCGCCGATGGTCGAGGAAGAGATCGTCGAAGTCGAAGCACCGCCCGTCGATCCACACACCGAGGTGATGCGCCTGCGCAAGGCGATCGAAGCCCAACCGGACACAGCCGAACTCAAGCTCGACCTGGCGCTGGTACTGCTGCAGACCGGCGCCACCGGCGAGGCCGAACAGTTGCTTGACGGCCTGCCCGCCAACCTGGCCACGGACGACCGCACGATCAAGGCGCACGCGCGGCTCGGGTTTGCTGCATTGCTGAAGGACGCGCCGCCCGCGGAAGTGCTGGAAGCCGCGATCAACGCTGATCCGACCGACCTGCGTGCGCGCCACTTGCTGGGTGTTCGCCGGTTGGTGTCAGGCGATGCCGAGGCCGGGCTGATCCAGTTCATCGAGATGCTGCAGCGCGACCGTGCTTATGCAAATGGACTGGCCCGCAAGACCCTGATCGATGCCTTCCGCGTGCTTGAAGACGAGGACCTGATCAGCCGCTACCGGCGCAAGATGTCGTCGCTGCTGCTGGCTTGACCGCTGGTGAGGGCCAACACCATTCGCCACGGCATGAACCTGTGGCCACCGTTCCTGTTCAGCGGCATCCATATCACCCACATCAGCAACGACTGGCGCCATGTCCGCGTCGAGCTGCGCAAGCGCCCTTGGAACGGGAATTACGTCGGCACCCACTTCGGCGGCAGTCTGTTCGCGATGACCGATCCGTTCCGGATGATCCCGATCCTGCACTGCCTGGGGCCGGATTACATCGTATGGGACAAGGCGGGCGAGATCGAATTCGTGAAGCCCGGGCGCGGCACCGTTCACGCGTGTTTCGACCTGGACAACGTGGTGCTGGATGAATTGCGTGCAGCGACCGCAGGTGGCGAGAAAATCCTGCGCTGGTTCGATGCCGATGTGCTCGATGCGCAGGGCGAGGTAGTGGCGCGCACCCGCAAGCAGCTGTACGTGAGGCGAAAACCGGGACGCTGATCGTTCCATCACGCTTAACTCCGGACTATGCTCGGGGCAGCAGATGAACCGGGGTATTCGTGTCCAATCGCACTCTCGACACCGATCGGCCGCAGGTCGATGGCTACCGTATCGTCAAGGTCATCGGCCATGGCGGCATGTCCACCGTGTACCTGGCCGACCAGACATCGCTGGGGCGCAAGGTCGCGCTCAAGGTCATGTTGCCGGAAGCATTGGCCGATGAAGTCAGCCGTGGCCGTTTCGAAAACGAAGCCGGCACGATTGCCCGAATGCAGCATCCGAACATCGTCGGCATCCATGAAGTCGGTCGCACCAGCGAAGGCCTGCCCTTCTATTCGATGCCCTACCTGTCGCACGGCCACCTGGCGCAGCGCGACCTGCGCGGCGACCAGCCACGCGTCGCCGAGATCCTGCGCGTGTTGTTGCAGGCGCTGGACTACGCACACGTGCGAGGTGTGGTGCATCGTGACGTCAAGGCCGAGAACGTGCTGTTCGACGACAACGAGCGCCCGCAACTGGCGGACTTCGGCATCGCCCTGCGGCGCGGCAGCAACCCGCGCCTGACCTCAACGGGGCTTGCCGTGGGCAGTACCGCCTACATGCCACCGGAACAGGCGCGCGGCGCCACTGTTGATCGCCGCGCTGACCTCTACAGCCTGGGCGTACTGACCTGGGAAATGCTCACTGGCAGCCTGCCCTATAACGCCGGCGATGCGCTGTCGATGGCGATGATGCACGTGCAAAATCCCGTCCCGCGCCTGCCGGCATCGCTGAAGCATTGGCAGGGACTGATCGACAAGAGCATGGCGAAGAACCCTGATGACCGCTACGCCAGCGCACAGGACATGCTGGAAGCGCTTGAGCAGATCAAGGTGCGCGCCGGCAAGCATTTCGGCATCGTCGAAGTTCCACAACCCGCGACCGATGGCGGCAACAGCATGCGTCGCGGCATCGGCTGGAAACCTGTTGCATTGGCCACGGCCGTACTGGTTGGCGTCGTTGTGTTGGCATTCGGCCTGCCGCGTCTACTGAGCCAAGGCAGCGACGCCCTGCCTGGGCAACCTGAAACCACGGGCATCGATGCAAGCACGTCGGGCGGCTTGCCCGTGCCGAGCGCCAAGGCAGGCGAAGGCGTGCTGGGCGGGATCAACCCGACCACGACCGCCGGCATGAGCGCCTATCTCGCCAATGCCGAGCAGCAATTGCGTGATGGCCAGTTGTTGGCACCGACCAATGGCAATGCCTGGGATAGCCTGGATGCCGCGCGCCGGGTGAATCCGACCGACCTGCAGATGCTGATGCTGAGCGCGCACCTGTTCGATGCCCTGGGCAATGCCAGTGAACAGGCGTTGAGCAATGGCGATGCTTCCGGCGCACGCCAAGCGTTCGACCGCGCACGCGAACTGGACGCCCGCCGTGGCGGCGACGGCAGCGCCATCGTCTTGCTGCGCAAGCGGCTGGAGGTCGCGTTGACGTCACGGCTGGCTGTGCTCATCGCGAAGCCTGATCGAAGTAGCGCCGAAGCATTGCTGGCCAATGCACGATGGGTTGGCCTGGACCCGGCGCGCAGCCAGGCGCTGCAGGCCAGATTGGCGCGCCTGCCCGTGAATGCAACAACCGGCACTTCCGCAGCAAACGGCACTTCCGCACCCCCGCCTCCAGTTGAAATACTCACCGTCAGTCGCACGGAATATTCCCGCTTCGCCAACGAGACCGCGCGTGCAGCCGCGGATTGCGGCCGCACTGGCTTCTTGGGCACCACACGTCGCAGTTGGAAAGTACCGGGTGACAAGCAGGCCGACAGCGCGCCAGTGGTCTGCGTCTCAGCGGACGATGCAAATGCCTATGCCCGCTGGCTGAGTGCCCACGAGAAACGACGCTACCGCCTGCCCAGTGTCGGCGAAGCCAGGTCGCAGGCAACGTCGCCAGTGTCCGGCTGGCTGACCTTGTGCGCTGACAACAACTGCAGCAAGCGCGTGGTCAGCGGCAAGCCCAAACCCCTGGATGCCGACCGCGGTTACAACGATGTCGGCATTCGGTTGGTCCGCGAAGGCTGATCCAGGATTCTGATCGAGGCGCATCCGCCCTACAATGCGCCAATGTCCACACCCGCCTCATCCCCCGCCCCCGACCCGCTGTCCTCGCGCCTGCAACGACTGTTCATCACTGGCCTGCTGACCCTGCTGCCACTGTGGCTGACCTGGGTGGTGGTGAAGTTCCTGTTCGTGATGCTGAGCGACCTCAGCCGGCCTGTGGTCGAACCGGTATTGCAAGGTATGGCCGCCTTGAATCCTGCGGCGCTGGAATGGTTGGACGATTCGTGGGTGTTGGGTGCGATTGCAATGATCGCCACGGTGTTGTCCATCCTGCTGGTCGGCTGGCTGACCCGACACGTGGTGGGCCAGCGCCTGCTGCGCTGGTTCGAGGCAATGGTCGCCCGGATTCCACTGGCCAGCACGATCTATGGCAGCGCGCGCAAGCTGCTCGACATCCTGCAGACGAAACCTGATGGCGCCCAGCGCGTGGTGCTGATCGATTTCCCGCATCCAGAGATGAAGACGCTTGGTTTCGTCACCCGGGTGATGCGCGAGATCGGTACCGGTCGGGAGCTCGCCGCGGTCTACGTGCCGACCACGCCCAACCCGACCTCGGGCTATCTCGAAATCGTGCCGGTCGAGAAAATGACGCCGACCGACTGGACGGTGGATCAGGCGATGAGCTTCATCATCAGCGGCGGCGCGGTGGCGCCCAGCACGATCCCCTTCAGCCCGCCAACACCACGCTCGACTCCGACCCAGGCAACGACCCCGCCAGCGACGGCTGATTGATAACGCAAGCAAACGAAAGGCCGGCGATGCCATCGAACATGGCCACGGCATGACTTGTGGCGGGATCGCGGACGCACGGCAGCGTTTAGGATGCCTACTTGCTTCCGGGGAATCATCCATGCTCAAGATCCGCGACCTGTCCAAGACCTATGCCAACGGCGTGCAGGCGCTCAAGGGCATCACGCTGGATATCCCGACCGGCATGTTCGGCCTGCTCGGCCCCAACGGCGCCGGCAAGTCCACGCTGATGCGGACCCTTGCCACGCTGCAGGATGCCGACGGCGGCAGCGTGCATCTCGGGGATCTCGACGTGCTGACGGACAAGGTCGAAGCACGGCGGCGGCTGGGTTATCTGCCGCAAGAGTTTGGTGTCTATCCGAAGGTCACGGCCGAAGCAATGCTCGACCATTTCGCGATCCTCAAGGGCGTGGTCGAGCGCAAGCCGCGCAAGGCACTGGTCGAAGCGCTGCTCAACCAGGTCAACCTGTGGCAGGTTCGCAACCGCAAGCTGGGCACGTTTTCCGGCGGCATGCGCCAGCGTTTCGGCATCGCGCAGGCGTTGATCGGGCAGCCGGACCTGCTGATCGTCGATGAACCCACCGCCGGTCTTGATCCTGAAGAGCGCAACCGTTTCCTCAACTTGCTGGCCGAAGTCGGCGAGCAGGTGGTGGTGATCCTGTCCACCCACATCGTCGAGGACGTGACCGACCTGTGCCCGCGGATGGCCATCATTGCCCAAGGCCAGCTGCGGCTAAGCGGCGAGCCGATCGAAACGATTCGTTCTCTCGAAGGCCGGGTCTGGCAGAAGACCGTGTCCAAAGAATCGCTGCCCAAACACATCGCCGCGCATACGGTGCTGTCCACGCGCCTGGTCGGTGGACGTTCGGTAATCCACGTGCTGGATGACGCCAATCCAGGTGACGGCTTCAGCGCCGTGGCACCGGACCTGGAGGACGTTTACTTCGGCGAGTTGCGACACGCCGCAGCCGACTCCTCACGCGCGCAGGCGGTCTGAGCCGTGCTCGGTCACCTGCTTGCGTTCGAGCGGCAACAGCTGCTGCGCAATGGCGTGTTCTGGATCGCGCTCGTCGTGTTCGCGCTGATCGGCTTCGGTGCGATGGCGTCGGACAACGTCAGTTTCGGTGGCGGCGTCGGCAACGTCATGCGCAATGCGCCGACCGTGGTGCTCATGGTGTTGGGCACCTTCAGCGTGTTCAGCGTGTTGCTGGCCACCATCTTCGTCGCAGGGATCGCGCTGCGCGATTTCGAGCTGCGCACGGCGGAGTTGTTCTTTGCCACGCCAATGAAGCGTCGCGACTACCTGCTCGGTCGCTTTGGCGGTGGAATGATGGCCGCGGTCGCGATCATGCTGGCAATGGCCCTGGGATTGCTGCTGGGCTCGCTGATGCCGTGGCTGGACGCCAGTCGGCTCGGCCCGACGCCATGGGCTGCCTATGCCTGGACGTTCACGGTGCTGGTCATTCCCAACTTGCTGTTCGTGTCGGCCCTGATGTTCCTGCTGGCAACGCTCACCCGTTCCATGCTCTATACCTACCTGGGCGTAATCGCGTTTTTCGTGCTGTGGACGATGGCTGGCTACTTCACGCGTGACCTGGATTCGCGCTGGATCGGCAGCTTGATCGACCCGTCCGGCACTACCGCCATTGGCGAGCAGATTCGCTACTGGTCAAGCGCGCAGATGAACACGCAACTGCCGCGACTCAATGGAGAGCTGCTGGGCAACCGCGCACTCTGGCTCGGGCTTGCCGGGGTGTTGCTGTGGCTGGCGTTCCATCTTTTCCGCGTCGATCGCGAAGGCCTGGTGCTGCGCAAGCGCAAGGCCATTCGTGCCGATGCACCCATCAAACAAACCTCGCCAGTTCAGATTCCGCAAGTGGCGTTGCGCAGCGACGGACGTGCGCAATTCCGGCAGTACTTGCACCAGTCCTGGTTCGACCTGCGTGACACATTGAGCGGCGCCCCTTTCATCGTGATGCTGGTGCTGGGCTTGCTGTTGATGCTGGCAGCGCTCAAATCCAGTGGCGAGATATACGGCACCGCAACTTATCCGGTGACTGCGCAGATGCTGACGATCATCACAGGCGGCATGAGCCTGTTCCTGATCATCATCGTCACCTTCTACGCAGGGGAGATGATCTGGCGCGAACGCTCGCTGCGCGTCGCCGAGGCCACCGATGCCTATGCCGCGCCGAACTGGGTACCGCTTGCCGCCAAGCTGACTGCACTGATCGGCGTCATTGCCGTGGTGCTGTTGGCATGTGCGCTATTCACCATGGGATATCAGCTGGTCAACGGCTACAGCAATATCGAACCTGTGCTCTATGCCAAAGGCTTGCTGTTGCAGCTGGTGCCGTTCGTCTTCATGGCGGTGTTGGCGGTATTCCTGCAGGTGCTGAGCGGCAACAAGTTCATCGGCTACGTGCTGATGATTGGCTACTTGATCAGTCGCATGGCGATGGGCTTCTGGGACCTTGACCAGATCCTTTACAACTACGGCAAATCGTCGCCGACGCCGTATTCGGACATGAATGGCTACGGCCACTTCATCGGCCCGTGGCTTTGGGACCGCGCGTATTGGGGCGTGTTCGCAGTCATCCTACTTGGGCTCGCAGTGGCGTTCTGGCCACGCGGCACTTCGCTGTCCTGGCACGACCGGCGCAAGACGGCGAAACAGCGCCTGCGCAGCATGCCGCTGCGTGCCACGCTGGCAGTTGCAGTGTTGGCTTTCGTTGGATTGGGAAGCTGGATCTACTACAACAACAACGTCCTCAATCGCCACGTCCCGGGCGATCTGGCCAAGCAACAGGCGGCCGACTACGAGAAGGCCTTCCGCAAATACCTGGACCTGCCGCAGCCGCGGATCACCGACATCCGCGCCGATGTCGACATCTTCCCGGAAACCCGCACGGTGACCATTCGCGGCCATTACGCGATGCAGAACAAGACCAGCCAGCCGATCACGCAGCTGCACCTCACGATTGATCCACAAACCAAGGTCGAGCGGCTTGAGTTCCCCGCACACACACTGGTCAGCCGCGATGAGGTTTCCGGTTACACCATCTATCAACTGCAGACCCCACTTGCCGCGGGCGCGTCGATGGACCTCGACTACACGTTGCGCTTTGAGCCGCATGGCTTTCCGCTCAATGGTGGCGATACCGCGGTGGTCTACAACGGCAGCTTCTTCAACAACATGGCATCGTTGCCGCAGCTGGGCTACAACGCCGGCGCACAGCTGCAGGATCGCAACGACCGACGCAAGTACGGCCTGCCAGACCTGCCCCGCATGGCACCGATCGACGACCGCTCACAGTGGAACAACACCTATATTTCGAACGACGCCGATTGGGTGACGTTCGAGACCACCGTGTCGACCAGCAGCGGGCAAATCGGATTGGCGCCGGGCTACCTGCAGAAACAATGGACCAAGGACGGTCGCCACTATTTCCACTACAAGTCCGAAACCAAACTGATGCCTTTCTTCTCCTGGCTGTCTGCGGACTGGAAGGTCAAGCGTGACCGCTGGCAGGACGTGGCATTGGAGGTCTATTACGATCCCCAGCACTACTACAACGTCGAGCGGATGATCGACTCCGCGAAGAAGTCCCTGGACTACTACACGAGTAATTTCTCGCCCTACCAGTTCAAGCAGCTGCGCATCCTGGAGTTCCCCGGCTACGAATCCTTCGCGCAATCCTTCGCGAACACCATTCCGTACTCCGAGTCGATCGGCTTCATCGCCGACCTGCGCGACAAGAAGAACATCGACTACGTGTTCTACGTCACCGCCCACGAAGTCGCGCACCAGTGGTGGGCGCACCAGGTGACGGGCGCCAACGTGCAGGGCGCCACGATGCTGTCGGAGTCGTTGTCGCAATACTCGGCGCTCATGGTGATGGAACACGAATACGGCGCCCACAAGATGCGCAAGTTCCTCAAGTACGAGCTCGACAGGTACCTGAGCAGCCGTGCAACGGAGCGTCGCGAGGAAATGCCGCTGGCACTCAATGAGAACCAGCAGTACATCCATTACCGCAAGGGCTCGGTGGTGTTCTATGCACTCAAGGACGCGATTGGCGAAGACACGCTGAACCAGGTGCTTGCTGGCTTCCTGAAGAAGTGGGCGTTCAAGGGTCCGCCCTACCCGACCACGCGCGATTTCATGGCTGACCTGTACGCCGGGACCGATCCGAAGTTCCATCCTTTCATCAAGGATCTGTTTGAACGCATCGTGTTCTGGGACAACCGCGCGGTTGCTGCAACGGCGAAAAAACGTGCGGACGGCAAATACGTGCTGACGCTCAAGCTGCATTCGGCCAAGCTCGTCGCCGATGGCAAGGGCAAGGAGCATGACGAGAAGATCGACGAGCTGGTCGATATCGGCGTGTTTGCGCGCCCGCCGGGTGGTGACGAAGAGGACGAGAAGGTGCTGTACCTGCAGAAGCGCCATATCACTACGCCTGATACCACCATCGAACTGGTGCTCGACCAGGCGCCTTACGAGGCCGGCATCGACCCTTACAACAAGCTGGTGGATCGTGATTCCGGGGACAATCGCAAGAAGGTGACGGTGGAATAGCAGGGTGTCGCACGCGATCTGCAAACCTTTTCGCAGACAAAAAAAGGGCCGGCAATGCCGGCCCTTTCGTCTATCGGATGACGCTTGCAATCAGGCGCGCGAACCGCGCTTGCCGGCGTAGGCACCTTGGCCGGTGGGGCGATGTTGCTTCGGACCGGCATGGCCGGGGCGAGCGGCCGGGCGTGCATGCGGACGCGGGGCAGCACCCGGACGTCCTGGCGAACGCTGGCCACCGCCACCGCCGTTCTTCGGGATAGGGGTGTCCAGGCGGATCGGCTTGCTGGGCGCGAAGCCCGGCACCACGTCCATCACCAGCTCGACCTTCAGCAGGCGCTGGATTTGCCGCAACAAGCCACCCTCTTCCGGCGACACCAGGGTCAGTGCTTCGCCCTGCACGCCGTTGCGTCCGGTACGGCCGATGCGGTGCACGTAATCCTCGGCGACCATCGGCAGGTCGTGGTTGATGACGAGCGGCAGGTCCGGGATGTCCAGGCCGCGCGCGGCGACGTCGGTGGCAACCATGATCCGTGCCTTGCCCGACTTGAAGTCACGCAGGGCTTTCTGGCGTGCGGCCTGGCTCTTGTTGCCGTGGATCGCAACTGCCGGCAGGCCGGCTTCTTCCAGCTGTTCGGCCAGGCGATTGCAACCATGCTTGGTCTTGCCGAACACCAGCACCCGGTCTGTGTGGCGATCCGACAGGATCTTGATCAGCAGGTCACGCTTGCGCGAGCCATCGACCGGATGCGCGGTGTGGGTGATGGTCTGCGCGATCATGTTTTGCGTCGCGACCTGCACCTGCTGCGGGTTGTTCATGAACTCAAGTGCGAGCTGCTTGATCTGCGCTTCGAACGTGGCCGAGAACAGCAGGGTCTGGCGCTGCTTGGGCAGGCGGTTGAGCAGGCGCTTGATCGCCGGCAGGAAGCCCATGTCGAGCATGCGGTCGGCTTCGTCCAGGATCAGCACTTCAACGCCGTCGAGCTTGACGCTGCCGCGATCCAGGTGATCAATCAAACGGCCCGGGCAGGCCACCAGCACGTCCACGCCGCGACGCAGCTGGTCGATCTGCGGCTGCATGCCGACGCCGCCAAACAGCGTGGTCACATTGAGTTTCAAGTGGCGACCGTAAGTCTTGAAGCTTTCGGCGACCTGCACCGCCAGCTCGCGGGTCGGCACCAGCACCAGCGCGCGCGGCTTGCGCGGGCCGGCCGGCGGGGTGGTCTTGGACAGGCGGGTCAGGACCGGCAGCGCGAACGCCGCGGTCTTGCCGGTACCGGTCTGGGCGCCGCCCAGCACGTCATGCCCGGCCAGTACCAGCGGAATCGCTTCGGCCTGGATCGGGGTGGGGGTGATGTAATTGTTTTCGGCAAGCGCGCGCAGCAACGCGGGCGCAAGCCCGAGGGTTTCAAACGACATTGAAGATGACTCCGGTGTAATTCCCACGCGAAAGGCGTGGACGAACCCGAGCGTTTCCCTGTAACCGCGCTGCGAGTCGACGATGGCACGACGCCGGAGTTCCGGTGCCGTGTCTGCGCGACGAAAGGCGTGTGGGAGAAGCTGGCCGCCGGGGCGGCAGGCGTGACCGGGAAAACGATCAGCCGTGCGCAGAATGAGCGGCATCATACGCGAATCAAGCTGAATGCGCATCTTTGGGCGACCTCTGGGACGCATGACTCTTTTTTGACACCCATGACCATGCCACCCTAGGCACCAGTTCGAACAGGATGACCACATGAAGCCCGAAGCCCGCATCGCCCAACTATTGATGGCCAGCGTGTTCCTGGTAATGGGTGGCTATCGCCTGTGGCAGGCCATGCATGGCGCGCCGATTGCAAACGGCACCATGGTGTTCAGCGCGATCGAATTCGTGATCGGCCTGGCCTTGGCCTCCGGCTGGAGACTGCGCATGGTCGCCCTGCTCGCCGCTGCATTGCTGGTGGTCGATGCAGTGATGTCGCACCCGTTCTGGAAATTCGGCGGCGCCGAGCAGGCCGCCCAGCTGCTGCATTTCATGAAGAACGTCGGTTTCGTCGGTGGCTTGCTGTTGCTGTCATCGATGGCGACAGGTGGTAGGCGGCGCTGAGGGATCGCCGCGACTCTCCCGGGTCGCGGTGCGGCGCGACAAACCCATCAGACGTCGAGTGTCATGCCTGGCCGCGCCAGTGTGACATCAACCCCATCGCGCTCTCCGATCTCACCCGCCAATGCTTCGCGGGCCTTGTCTTCGCCATGCACCAGCACCAGCGCGGGCTTCGGTTGGAAATTACCGAACCATTCCATCAAACCGTTTTGGTCAGCATGTGCGGACAAGCCGCCAACGGTATGGACCTGCGCATTCACCCGGATATCGCGCTGGTGGATCCGCACCCAGCGGGCCCCATCGACCAAGCGCCGACCAAGCGTCCCGTTGCCCTGGTAGCCGACGAACACGACATGGGCTGCACGCCGGCCGAGGTTCTGGATGAGGTGGTGCAGGATGCGTCCGCCACTGGCCATGCCACTACCGGCGATGATGATCGCGCCATGTTCGATGCGGTTGATCGCCATCGACTCCTCGGTACTCGCGGTCGTATGCAGGTTTGGCAGGCGGAATGGGTTCGGGGTACCACGCCATATTTCCTGCGCCTCGGCATCGAACAGGTCATGGTGGCGGTCATAGACCTCGACCACCTTGCCCGCCATCGGACTGTCCAGGAAGATTTTCCAGCGCGACAGTTGCCAATCGTCCCAATGGCGTGCGAACCAGTACATGAGTTCTTGCGTGCGACCGACCGCGAACGCCGGGATCAACACATTGCCGCCATCGCGCCAGGCGGCATCCAGGATGCCGCCCAGTTCGACGATGGTCTCGGCGCGATCCTTGTGATTACGATCGCCATACGTTGATTCCATCAGCACCAGGTCGGCCTCGCTCACGGGAGTTGGATCGCGCAGGATTGGCGTGCCATTCGGGCCGAGGTCACCCGAAAACACCAGCTTCTTGCCATCGGCCCACAACTCCACGATGGCGGAACCAAGGATGTGCCCGGCATCCAGAAGGTTGAGCTCGACTCCCTCCAGGATCGTGGTCCGTGTCTCGTAGGCCAGCGGCTGCACCTGCTCCAGTACCGACTTCACGTCATCGCGGGTATACAGCGGCACCAACTCCCGCTCGCCGGCACGCCGTTTGCGGTTGAAGCGTTCGGCATCGCCCTCGGCGATCGAGGCGGCGTCCATCAGCATGATCGGCAGCAGGTCGGCCGAGGCCTGCTGGGTAAAGATCGGCCCGCGGTAACCACGCTTGACCAGCAGCGGTACCCGGCCGATGTGGTCGATGTGCGCGTGGCTGAGCACGACGGCATCGACCGATGCCACGTCGAACGGAAACGGATCGGCGTTGCCGGCTTCCATCTCGCGGCTGCCCTGACGCATTCCGCAGTCGAGCAGAATTTTCTTGCTGGAGCCTGGCTTGCCAGCGGCTTCGACCAGATGCATGGAACCAGTGACCTCACCTGCGGCACCATGAAAATGCAAGCGCATGTCTTTGCTCCAACTGCGGGAAAGCGCCGAGCGTAGCAGCGCCACGACTTTAGGCATGTGACGCCGACCTGCGCTTCGTGCAAGGTGGCGCGGATACGTCTAAGGGAAATACACATGCGCCTGCTGTCACTTGCCTGCGCGCTAGCGCTGGGTAGCACCTCAGTCATCGCCCACGCTGCCACGCCGCCTGCCAAGGCCACCGCCACCCAGGTGCCGGGCGCCGATGCGATCGTCAGCAAGACGCTAGCCAACGGGCTGAAGATCGTGGTGTGGCCCGACCACGACATCCCCAGCGCGAATTACTACACCTTCTACAAGGTCGGCAGCCGCAATGAACACGCCGGCATTACTGGCCTGGCGCACTTCTTCGAACACATGATGTTCAACGGCACCAGCACCCGCAAGCCGGGTGAATTCGACCGCACCATGGAGGCCGCCGGCGGCAGCAACAACGCCAGTACCAGCAGCGACCTAACCGTCTACACCGACTGGTTCCCGTCCAGTGCGATGGAGACGATCTTCGACCTGGAAGGCGACCGCATGGCGCATCTGGCGTTCGACCCGAAGGTGATCGAAACCGAACGCGGCGTGGTCTACAGCGAGCGCCGATCCAGCGTGGACAACGACAACTTCGGCACCCTGATGGAGCAGATGCAGGCGGCCGCTTTCACTGCGCATCCGTACCAGATCCCGACCATCGGCTGGCCGTCCGACATCGAGCGCTGGAAACTTGATGACCTCAAGCAGTTCTTCAAGACCTATTACGCACCGAACAACGCCGTACTGGTAATTGCCGGCGATGTCGAGCCGGCGCAGGTGTTCGCGATGGCGGATAAATACCTGGCACCGCTGTCCATGCAACCGACGCCGACGCCGATCACCACCATCGAACCTGAGCAACAGGGCGAACGTCGGTTGGTGGTCGAACGCGCCGATGCACAGTCGCCGATCGTTGCCTACGCGTTCCACAGCGGCATGGGCGCCGGCGACAAGCGCTATCCGGCGCTTGAACTACTGACCACGATCCTGGCCGAGGGAGAGTCCTCGCGGCTCAACCAGCGCCTGGTCGAACGCGAACAAGCCGCGGTGCAAGCCGGTGCGTTCGCCGACGGCGGCTTCGACCCCGGCCTGCTATGGGTTTACGCGATGCTGCCGCCCAGCTCTGACATTTCGCGGGACACGACCAAGGTCGAAGCGTTGCTGGATGACGAGCTCGGCAAGATCGTCCGCGATGGCGTCACTGCCGCGGAACTCGACAAGGCGCGCAACCTGAAGACATCGGCTTTCTGGCGCGGCATGGCCACGATCAACGGCAAGGCGCGCGAGCTGGGCACATACGAAGTGTTCAACGGCGACTACCGCCAATTGTTCGATGCGCCCGCCGCATACGAAGCAGTCACCGCCGCCGATGTCCAGGCGTTGGCGAAGCAGATCCTGCGTGTGCAGAACCGTACGACTGGTCTACTGAAACCAGTCACGGCTCCACCTGCTACCCGGCCCGTCGCAACCAAGGAGGGCAAGTAATGAGCCGCCACGCATTGATTCGTACGGCCACCTTCGCAGTCGTCGCGTTGCTTGGCTTCAGCGGTATCGCTAACGCAGGCGACATCCGCCTGCCCGACTTTCAGACCGTGACCCTGGACAACGGCGCTACCGTGTTGTTGATGCCACGCAAGGACGTGCCACTGGTCGCTGCCTCGGTTGCGGTGCGTGGTGGCGCGCTGGCCGATGCCGCCGGCAAGGAAGGCACCGCCGACCTGCTCGGCGAGTTGCTGTCCAAGGGCGCTGGCACCCGCAATGCACTGGAATTCGCGCAAGCGGTCGACGGGGCTGGCGGCAGTCTGGACTTCGGGAGTTCACGCGAGGCGATCACTGCCAATGCGGAGTTCCTGTCCAAGGACGCCGGACTGATGCTGTCATTACTGGCAGATGCATTGGTGCGCCCCAAGATGGACGCTGCCGAGTTCGGCAAGCTGCGCAAGCGCGCGATCGACGGCATCGCCAATGCCAAGGATTCCGACCCGCGCCAGCTCATCGGCATCTACACAAGCGGCTGGTTGTTCCGCGAGCATCCCTACGGGCGTTCGACTGGCGGTGATGAAACCAGCCTGGCCACGATCTCGATGGCTGACTTGCAAGCCTTCCGCCAGCAGCAGATGGGCGGCGACCGGCTGCTCATTGCGATTGCCGGTGATTTCGACGCAAAGGCCGTCACCGCGCAGGTCAAGCAGGCGTTCGGCAGCTGGGCCAAGGCCAGCGGCAGCCTGCCAAAGATCGCCGCAAAGACTCGGGAAACCGGCCGCCGCGTGCTGCTGGTCGACAAGCCCGGCGCGACCCAGACCTACTTCACCTTTGCCAACATCGGCAGCCAACACGGTGACCCGGCAGAAGCTGCGCAAGACCTGGTGCAGACCGCATTCGGCGGGCGCTTCACCTCGATGATCAATACCGAACTTCGAATCAAGTCGGGCCTGAGCTACGGCGCCAATTCACGAATCGACCGACCGCGCGCGCCGGGCGCATCGAGCATCAGCAGCTATACCAAGACCGAATCGACCAAGGCGGCGATCGATCTTGCACTGGCCACGCTTGATGGCCTGCACACGGCGGGGCTGGATGCCGCTACCATCGACTCCGCCAAGCACTACATCGCCGGCCAGTTCGCACCTGATTTCGAAACTGCTCCGCAGCTTGCCGGTAGCCTGGTCGAGCTGAGCCTTTACGGCGACCGTCGCGACACCATCGACGACTACCTGGGCAAGGTCTCGGCGGCAACGCCAGAACAGATCGCCGATGCGCGCAGCGTGTTCGCGCCCAGCCAGGACCAGGTGCTGGTGGTGATCGGCGATGCCGCCAAGATCCGCGATGTCATCAAAACCTACGGCCCGATGACCGAAATGAAGATCACCGATCCGCACTTCAGCCCCGCACGCTGAGCCGAATCCCTTTTCCACATCAATCGGAGTCCCATCGATGAAGACGCCCAAGACCCTGCTGCTGTCGCTCGCCATCACGGCAGCACTGACTGCCTGCAACAAGCCCGCCGACGCGCCTGCTGCGGCCGGTGATGCAAAAGCCACGTCGCCCACTGCATACACATTGGACGAATCCAAACTGCCGTCGGTGATCCATTTTTCGCCTGACGACCTGGACAAGAGCAAGGACGCCTGCAATGACTTTGGCGGTTACGTCAACGACAAGTGGATCGCCGCCAACCCGATCCCGTCCGACCGCAGCAGCTGGGGTCCGGGCGCGGTACTGGCCGAGCGTTCGCTCGCGATCCAGCACCAACTGGCCGAGCAATCCGCGGCGGACGCCAAGGCCACCGGCATCGACAAGATCGTCGGCGATTTCTGGGCAACCGGCATGGACCAGCAGAAGATCGATGCGCAAGGCATATCGCCGCTGAACGACCGGCTGGCGAAAATCGACGCTGTGACTGACGCTGCCAGCATCGCAAATTACCTACGCACGAGTGCGGCAGACGGCGAGAACGACCTGTTCGGATTTGGCCCCGAAGCCGACTTCAAGAATTCGTCGATGAGCATCGCCTACGCAACCCAGGGCGGGCTCGGACTACCCGACAAGGGCTACTACTTCGACGCCGACAAGAAGGACAAGCTGGATGCCTACAAGGCCCACATCGCCAAGGTGCTGGAGCTGTCCGGGGCGAAAGCCGAGGACGCAGCCAAGCAGGCCGACGCCGTGATTGCATTCGAAACTCGTCTCGCCAAGGCCTCGAAATCCAGCGAGGAAATGTCGCGCGACGTGTCGCTGTACTACAACCCCGTGTCACCGGCTGATGCCGACAAGTTGACGCCGAACTTCTCGTGGGAAGAATTCTTCAAGGCGCAGGGCGTCGAGACACCCAAGATGTTCTCGCTGGCGATGCCCGACTTCCATGCGGAGGCCAGCAAGATGATTGCGGACGTTCCAGCCGACACCTGGAAGGCGTTCCTGCGCTACCACACCGTCGATGGCGCCTCACCGTACCTGAGCGAGCCCTTCGTGCAAGAGCACTACGCATTCCACAACCAGGCGATGGCCGGCCAGAAGGAACAGAAGGCCCGTTGGAAGCGCGTGTTGGGTGCGATCGAGGAAAACGCCGGCGAGGCCATGGGCCAGTTGTACGTCAAGGTCGCATTCCCGGCGGAGTCCAAGGCCAAGATGGAGTCACTGGTCAAGAATCTCGGCGTCGCGCTGAAATCACGCATCGAGAACCTGGCCTGGATGAGTGACGAAACCAAGAAGAAGGCATTGGAAAAGCTGGCCACGTTCGAGCCACGCGTCGGCTATCCGGATAAATGGCGCGACTTCACCGGCCTGCAGACCTCGCGCGACAGCTACATCGGCAACGCACTGGCCGCATCTGCGTTCAACTACAAGTGGGCGCTGGGCAAGATCGGCAAGCCGGTGGACAAGACCGAGTGGGGCATGACGCCGCAGACGGTCAACGCCTACTACAACCCGCTGGCAAACCAGATCACCTTCCCCGCCGCAATCCTGCAGCCGCCGTTCTTTGATCCGAACGCCGATGCGTCGATGAACTACGGCTCGATCGGTGCGGTGATCGGCCACGAAATGACTCACGGCTTCGATGACCAGGGCAGCCGCTTCGGACCCACTGGCAATTTCGAGAACTGGTGGACGCCCGCCGACGCAAAGGGCTTCGCCTCGCGCACCGACAAGCTGGTCAAGCAGTTCGACGCCTACGAGGCGATGCCGGGCCTGCACGTCAACGGCAAGCACACCTTGGGCGAGAACATCGCCGACCTTGGCGGCCTGGCGACGGCCTACGATGCGATGAACCTGGCGACTGCAGGCACGCCCGATCCGAAGACCGACGGCTTGAGCCGCGATCAGCGCTTCTTCCTCAACTTCGGCACCAGCTGGCGTTCACAGATGACGCCGGACGTGACCAAGCTGATTGTGGCGTCGAACGAACATGCGCCACCGCAGTTCCGGGCGGTTGGTGCACCAGCCAACCTGCCCGCCTTCGCCGCCGCGTTCCAGTGCAAAGCCGGTGACGCGATGATGCGTGGTGGCGATCAGCAGGTCGTGATCTGGTAAACCATTTGGCGCCCGGCCCCGTGGCCCCACCTGAAACGACAAGGCCCGGTTGAACCGGGCCTTGTTTGTTCATGGCCAAGGCAGGTACGCCTGCCAGCGGTGACCTCCGGCACCCGCCAAAACCACACCGAGCGGCTACAGTGTTCTGTTGCCGCGCATCCGAGCGCCGCACGTTTTTCATCCTTTCCCGTCACTGGAGCCGTATTCCGTGAAGACACCCAACACCCTGCTGTTGTCGCTTGCCATCGCCACCGCCCTGTCCGCCTGCACCGGCAACAAGGCGCCAGCCGCCGATGCGCCTGCGCCGAAGGCCGAACTGCCACCGCTCGCCGGCTTCAAGATCAGCGATCTGGACACCAGCAAGAACGCCTGCACCAACCTTGGCGATTTCGTGAACAGCAAATGGCTGGCCGCCAATCCGGTGCCGGGCGACAAGACCGCCTGGGGCAGTTTCGAGATGCTGGACGAACGTTCCGAGGCCGCCAGCAAGGCGCTGGTCGAAACCGCTGCAGCGAAGAAAGAGGCCGGCGGGCTCGAGAAACTCGTAGGCGACATCTACGCCACCGGCATGGACGATGCCGCGATCGAAGCCGCTGGCATCACCCCGCTCAAGCCCATGCTGGATCGCATCGACGCACTGAAGACCCCGGCCGATATCGGCGGCTACCTGCGCGATGAATTCGCCGCCGGGCGTGGCGAGGTTTTCAACTTCTACCCCCAGGCCGACTTCAAGAACTCCGACATGGTGATCGCCTATACCGACCAGAGCGGGCTTTCGCTGCCGGAGAAGGCCTACTACCTGGAAGATGGCCCGGACGGCAAGTACAAGACCATCCGCGAAGCCTTCGTCACCCACATCGCCAAGCAGCTTGAGAACGCCGGCGTCGTCGCCGATGCCGCCCAGCAGCAAGCCAAGGACGTGTTGGCGTTCGAGACCCGCCTGGCCAAAGCTTCGTTCTCGCGGATCGAACTGCGCGACCCGAAGCGGCAGTACCACCTGGTCAGCGTGGCCGATGCCGACAAGGCTTCGCCGAACTTCAGCTGGTCGCAATTCTTCGCGGCCAACAGCCTGAAGATCGAGAACTTCTCGCAGTCGCAGCCGCAGTTCTTCGTCGAGTTCAACAAGATGCTGACCGACGTGCCGGTGGCGCAGTGGCAAGCCTACCTGCGGATCAGCGCGATCGACGGCATGGCGCCGTACCTGCCGTCGAAGTTCAACGACGAGCGCTTTGATTTCTACTCGAAAACACTGCGCGGCCAGAAGGAACAGAAGGCTCGCTGGAAGCGCGTACTGGACACCGTGGAAGGCAGCAGCGGCGAAGCACTGGGCCAGCTGTACGTGAAGGAATATTTTCCGGCTGAATCCAAGGCGGCCATGGAGAAGCTGGTCGGCAATCTGCGCGACGCCCTCAAGGTGCGGCTGGAGAAGCTCGACTGGATGAGCCCGGAGACCAAGGCCAAGGCAATGGAGAAGTGGGCCAGCTTCAAGCCCAAGATCGGCTATCCGGACAAGTGGCGCAGCTGGGACGGCCTGGCCACCAGCCGCGATGGCTACGTGCAGAACGTGCTGGCCGCATCCAAGTTCAACCATGCCTTCGAAATGGGCAAGATCGGCAAGCCGGTTGATCGCACCGAATGGGGCATGACCCCGCAGACGGTGAATGCCTATTACAACCCACTGATGAACGAGATCGTGTTCCCGGCCGCGATCCTGCAGCCGCCGTTCTTCGATCCGAAGGCCGATCCGGCGCTGAACTATGGCGGCATCGGCGCGGTGATTGGCCACGAGATGATGCATGGCTACGACGACCAGGGCAGCCAGTTCGACGCCAAGGGCAACTTCAACAACTGGTGGACGGACAGCGACACCAAGGGCTTCAAGGAGCGCACCGCCAAACTGGTCAAGCAGTTCGACGGCTACGAGGCGATTGACGGCATCCATGTAAAGGGCGAGTTGACCTTGGGCGAGAACATCGCCGACCTTGGCGGCCTGACCGTGTCCTACGACGCACTGCAGAAAGCATTGGCCGATGCCGGCAAGTCAGGCGACGACAAGGTCGACGGCTACACCGAGAACCAACGCTTCTTCTTGAATTGGGCCACCGTGTGGCGCCGCAACTTCACCCCGGACGAGCTCAAGGTGCGCCTGAACACCGATCCGCACGCCCCGGCGAATTTCCGCGCGATCGGTACCCCGTCCAACCTGCCCGCCTTCGCCGCCGCATTCAGCTGCAAGGCTGGCGACGCGATGGTCCGCCCGGACGACAGCCGCGTGGTGATCTGGTAATTCAGCACCAGCGCACCTCCCCCGCGTGGTTGCAACAGAGGCCCGGATTGTCCGGGCCTTTCTTTTGAACAACTCGCTGCCCGGCATGTCCTGGCCTTTGTTTTCAACAGCTCGCCGTCTTCATTGCCCACATCGGCCCCCGGCGCGACAATAGCGGGATGATCGATGCAACCCGTTACCCCCGGCTATCGAAGATCGACAGCCCCGCCGACCTGCGTGGCTTCGATGCGAGCGAACTACGCGTGATCGCCGACGAACTGCGCGCCTACCTGATCGAATCGGTCGGCAAGTCGGGCGGACACTTCGGTGCCGGCCTCGGGGTGGTCGAGCTGACCACGGTGCTGCACTACCTGTACAACACTCCGGACGACCGCATCGTCTGGGATGTCGGCCACCAGTGTTACCCGCACAAGATCCTCACCGGCCGACGCGACCGCATCCATACGGTCAAGCAGAAGGACGGCGTCGCGCCGTTCCCGAAGCGCGAGGAAAGTGAATTCGATACCTTCGGCGTCGGCCATTCCTCGACCTCAGTCTCGGCCGCGCTCGGCATGGCCATTGCCAATGCCCGCGCCGGCAACGAGCGCAAGGTCGTGGCGGTGATTGGCGATGGCGCGATGACCGCAGGCATGGTCTACGAGGCGCTCAACCACGCCGGCGGCATGGACGAGGAACCCAACCTGTTGGTGATCCTCAACGACAACCGGATGTCGATCAGCGAAGCGGTCGGTGGACTCACCCGCATGCTTGGCCGGATGACCGGCAGCAAGACGCTGAATGCGTTGCGCGAAGGCGGCAAGAAAATCCTCGGTGACAAGCGCAGCAGCGGCACAGCGCGCTTCGTGCGGCGCTGGGAGGAACACTGGAAAGGCATGTTCGTGCCATCCACCCTGTTCGAGGAAATGGGCTTCCACTACACCGGCCCGATCGATGGCCACGACACCGAAGCGCTGCTCAACGTACTGACCACGCTGAAAGGCATGAAGGGTCCGCAACTACTGCATGTCATCACCACCAAGGGCAAGGGCTACGAACTCGCCGAAGGCGACCAGATCGGCTACCACGCGGTGTCGCCGTTTGATCCCGCAAAAGGCCTGGTCAGCAAGCCCGGCGCGAAGAAGCCGACCTATACCGACGTGTTCGGCGACTGGCTGTGTGACATGGCCGCAGCCGACGACAAGTTGCTCGTGATTACCCCGGCGATGCGCGAAGGCTCGGGCCTGGTCCGCTTCAGCAAGGAATACCCTCAACGCTATTTCGATGTCGCCATCGCCGAGCAACATGCGGTGACGCTTGCGGCGGGCATGGCCTGCGAAGGTGCCAAACCCGTGGTCGCGATCTATTCGACCTTCCTGCAACGCGGCTACGACCAGCTGGTGCATGACGTCGCGATCCAGAAGCTCGACGTGTTGTTCGCGATCGACCGCGGCGGCGTGGTTGGCCCGGATGGCGCAACCCATGCCGGCAACCTGGATCTCAGTTACCTGCGCTGCGTGCCGAACATGGTGGTGATGGCGCCCGCCGACGAGAACGAATGCCGCAAGCTTCTGACCACTGGCTTCAAGCACGTCGGCCCAGCTGCGGTGCGCTATCCCCGTGGCACCGGTCCTGGCGTGGCTATCGAGACATCGCTAGATACGCTGCCGATTGGCAAAGCCGAGCTACGCCGCAAGGGTTCACGCATCGCCCTGCTCGCCTTCGGCGCACTGGTGCCGGCGGCTGAAACCGTTGCCGCCGAACTTGGCCTGAGCATTGTCAACATGCGCTTCGTGAAGCCGCTGGATCGCGCGCTATTGCTGGAACTTGCGCAATCGCACGCGGCCTTCGTTACGCTGGAAGACAACGTCGTGGCCGGTGGCGCCGGATCAGGCATCGCCGAACTGCTCAGCGATGCCGGGATTACCTTGCCGATCCTGCACCTGGGCCTGCCGGATGCATTCCAGCATCACGCCAGCCGCGAGGACCTGCTGGCCGAGGCGGGGCTGGATGTCGACGGTATTCGCGCCGCGGTTCTTGCGCGCTGGCCGCAGGCGCATGCTGCAGAACAGGCTCGCACAGCGGCGCGTTGATCTCACTGCTTATTCGTCAGGCGCCAGCACCATGTAGCCCTTGGCCTTGAGCTTGGCCAGGTAGCCATTCGGGCCAAGCATGTCCTTCATGTCGAGGGTAGCGAACGTCACCGCATTCTTGTCCAGGGCAGCCTCTGCGGCAGCCATCCACTTCGCCCCCACCTTCTTTTGCGCGTCGCCGAAACCCAGTCGCTTGCCGATGCCGGCCTCGGTAATCGCACTGCTGCACGCTTCCCACTGGTAGGGCGGTGGCAGCGCCTGCAAGGCGGCCATGTCGCCGGTCGCCCATGCGTTCGCGCGCAACCGCATGGCATCGAGATCGGTTTCAATCTGGGTCATTGTGTTGTCGAAGCAGGCAAGGTCGTCCAGCGTGGTCCGCTTGAACTCTTTGACGAGAGGTTTCGGATCGGTGACCACGATCTCCTCCTTCACCATCGTGACGCTGGGGTGGTGGGCTTCGATCGCCCTGTTAATCGTCGGCCAGACGGATTTTCCGTTCTCCAAGCCGGACTTCTTCATCGCATCGTTGTAGAGCTCTAGTGCCGCGAACATCGGCCGCCACTTTTCGATACCGCGATCACTACCGATGTAGCGCGTTTTCAGTGCCTTCCAGCGCGCATAGGACTGCGGCGACACTACCTGTTCAAGTGTCTTGTCGTCCGGGTTCTTGCGTACACCCAGCAATGAAGGCAGCAGCGTCAGCGACTTGAAGAAGCCGACCTTGACCCCTAACTGCACCGACGGCGGGCGAATCACCTCCTGTGCGTTGGCGATGACGTCTTCGACCTGCTTCGACTGCCACTGCATCTTCGCCGGCAACGGATTCAGCGTCCCCAGGATCCACAGGTCGTGACCACCCTTGCGCACCAGCCACAGACCCGGGCCAGGCTGCTCGCCGATGACGATGACGGTTTCTTCGGTTCGGATGCCATCGGCTCCCACACCCGTTGCAACGGGTATCGCCGGATTGGCGTCGACCGGCGGCGACTGCACTTGCTGTGCATGAACAGGTGACACCAATGCCAAACACAATCCCAGCATCAACATGCGTCGCATCCGAATTCCCAATGGGCAGAGACAAGTGCCGCAGTGTGACTGCACGCACGCAATGAAGTTCGACCGCACACTGAACCGCGTACCGATTTCCAGAAACAACAACGCCCGGCTTGCCGGGCGTTGTTGTTTCTGATTTGGTCGGGGTAGCCGGATTTGAACCGACGACCACTTGTCCCCCAGACAAGTGCGCTACCAGGCTGCGCTATACCCCGATGACAGGCGGGGAATTATAGCCTGCCCGGCAACTCAGCGACGCAGCAGTTGCAGGACTTCTTCCAGCTCCATCCGCACCTGCTTGGCGATCTGGTTGCTCAATGCCGATTCCTGCTTTGCTCCGTCGCCTTCAAGGCGCAGGCGCGCACCACCAATCGTGTAGCCCTGTTCGTACAGCAGGCTGCGGATCTGCCGCACCATCAGCACGTCATGGCGCTGGTAGTAGCGCCGATTGCCGCGACGCTTGGCCGGCTCCAGGCTCGGGAACTCGGTTTCCCAGTAACGCAGCACGTGTGGCTTGACGTCGCAGAGCTCGCTCACTTCACCGATGGTGAAATAGCGCTTGGCCGGGATCGGCGGAAGTTCGCGGTTACTGCCCGGATCAAGCATGGTGGACTCCGCCGAAAGCTTCCACGCGTTCCTTCAATTTCTGACCGGGTCGGAAGGTCACCACGGTGCGTGCGGAAATCGGGATTTCCTGACCGGTCTTCGGGTTGCGGCCAGGCCGCTGGTTCTTGCGGCGCAGGTCGAAGTTGCCGAAGCCTGACAGCTTGACCTGCCGTCCATGCTCCAGCGCCTCGCGCAATGCATTGAAGAATGCGTCGACGAATTCCTTCGCCTCACGCTTGTTCAGGCCAACGTCCTCGTACAGACGTTCCGCCATTTCCGCCTTGGTCAACGCCATTGCTGTCCCCTTCAGCGCCGGATGGCCGCTCCGTGTTCCTGTTCCAGCGCGGCGACCACTTCGGCCACCACCGCCTCCACATCGCGGTCTATCAGGGTGCGCGTTTCATCCTGCAAAATCAAGCCCATAGCGAGACTCTTGAATCCGTTTTCCACGCCCTTCCCGGCATAGCGGTCGAACAGCCGCAACTCGCGCAGTGAGTGCCCCGCAGCCTGCCTGACAGTCGTCTGCATGGCCTCCCAGGACACCGATTCCGCGACGACGAACGCGAGGTCCCGGCGGACGGACGGATACTTCGACATCGCACCTGCGCGTGGCAGGTCGCGGGCGAGCAACAGGTCAAGATCGAGTTCGAAGGCAAGCACATCGACATCGATCCCGAGTGCCCGCTGCAGGCGCGGATGCACCTGACCGATCCAACCGATGCGCACGTCGCCGCCGGCTTCGTCCAGGCGATAAACATCGGCGGAACGTCCGGGATGCGCGAACGCTTCACTGGATGCGCGATAGTCGAGCACCGCACCAGACAGCGCAGCCAGGCTGTCGAGGTCGCCCTTGATGTCGTGGAAATCCAGCGCGTGCACTGGCACGCCCCATTGCTCGGCTGTGGTATTGCCACAGGCCACGGCGGCAATCCGGCAGGTTTCGCGAGGCGCCTGACCGACTTCGGCCATGGCGAAGGTCTTGCCGATTTCGAACAGGCGCACGCGCGATTGCTGGCGCGCGACGTTGCGAGCCAGTGCTGCCACCAGCCCCGGCAACAACGAAGGCCGCATTACGCCGAGTTCGGCACTGAGTGGATTGGCCAGCGTCACGCCCTGCCCGCCAAGTGTCCATTCGCCCAGCTGCGCGGCATCGACGAAGGCGTAATTGATCGCCTCCAGATAATCGCGTGCGACCAGTTGCCGGCGTGCGTCGTGTTCGCTGCTCCGGGTTTGAACGGACATTCGTCCGTCAGAAGCGACGCTGGGTGCCACCAAGCGCGTGCCACCGCCTGGCAGCGTCACCGGGATCGCGTCATAACCATGGATGCGAGCGACTTCCTCGATCAGGTCTTCCTCGATCGCCAGATCAAAACGACGTGCCGGTGGCGTGACCATCCAGCCATCGGCCTGCACGACCACATCCAATCCGAGTGCGGTGAGGATGCGCGTTACTTCGCCATCAGCAACCTGCGTCCCCAGCACGCGGGCCAACCGTGTGCGGCGCAACTGGATCGGACTCGGCTGTGGCAGGTATTCGGGCAGGACAGCCTCGATCACCGGACCAGGCGCACCGCCGGCGATCTCGACTATCAGGCGCGAGGCATGTTCGATCGCAATACGTGGCAACTCCGGATCCACGCCACGCTCGAACCGATGCGCCGCATCGGTGTGCATGCCCAGTTTGCGACTGCGGCCAATGATCGCCGACGGCGCAAAGTGTGCGGCCTCGAGGAACACATTCCGGGTCGTGTCGGTGACGCGCGTATCGAAGCCGCCCATCACGCCCGCAAGCGCGACCGGACGGTCGGCGTCGGTGATCAGCAGGAATTCGGGATCAACCACGACATCGCGACCATCGAGCAACTTCAACGATTCGCCTGCGCGTCCGCGACGCACGCCGACCGGACCCGTGAGCAGGTCGCGGTCGAAGGCATGCAACGGCTGCCCGAGTTCCAGCATCACGTACTGGGTGACATCGACCAGCAGGCTGATCGGACGCACGCCGCTGCGGCGCAGGCGTTCGGCCATCCATAGCGGCGTCTTCAGCGTGGCATCGAGCCCTTCGATGATCCGCCCGATATAGCGAGGTGCATCGCTGCCTGCGTTCAGTTCGACCGGCAGCGTCGCCTGGTGTAAAGCCGGCATCGGCACGCTGTCCAGCGCCTCGACTTCGCAACCGGTAGCAGCGGCAACATCGAACGCGATCCCGCGCACGCTGAAACAGTCGGCGCGATTCGGGGTCAGTTTCAGTTCGAAGCTTGTATCCGGCAACCCGAGATACTCCGCCAACGGCGTGCCCACTGGCGCATCCGCTGGCAGTTCCAGCAGGCCGGATGCATCGGCATCGATGCCGAGTTCCTTTGTCGAACACAACATGCCATTGGAGTCGATGCCACGCAGCGTCGCCGCCTTGATCGTCAACTCGCCGACCCGGGTGCCGATGGTCGCGAGCGGCGCAACCAGGCCCGGACGCGCGTTCGGTGCGCCGCAGACGACCTGCAGCAACTTGTCGCTCCCCGCATCGACCTGGCAGACCTGCAGCTTGTCAGCCTGCGGGTGCTTGGCACATCCGACGATGCGCGCGACCACGACGCCGTCCAGCGCCGCGCCGAGCACGGTCATCTCTTCGACCTCCAAGCCAATGGCAGTCAGCGTCGCCGCGAGCTCATCGCGCGTGGCGGATGTCTTGACGTGTTGGCGCAGCCAGTTTTCAGGGAACTTCATGCAACGTGCCTCATGCGAACTGCCTCAGGAAGCGCACATCGTTTTCAAAAAAACTACGCAGGTCATCCACGCCGTAGCGCAGCATCGCGAAGCGTTCCACACCCAGCCCGAACGCGAAGCCGGTGTATTTCTCGGGATCAATGCCGACATTGCGCAGCACGTTCGGATGCACCATGCCGCAGCCCAGCACTTCCAGCCAGCGCGTGCTGCCATCGGCCTGTTGCCAGGCGATGTCGACTTCGGCGGATGGCTCGGTGAACGGAAAATAGCTCGGGCGGAAGCGCATCTCGAAATCGCGCTCGAAGAATGCACGCACGAATTCAGTGAGCGTCCCTTTGAGGTCAGCGAAGCTGGCGTGCTCGTCGACCAACAGGCCTTCGACCTGATGGAACATCGGCGTGTGGGTCTGGTCGCTGTCGCTGCGATACACCTTGCCGGCCGCGATCATCCGCAGCGCCGGCTGTCCACCCGCCTGCAGCAGGTCCTGCATGTAACGCACCTGCACACCGGAGGTATGCGTGCGCAGCAGGTGACCGTCGCCAAAGTAGAAGGTGTCATGCATCGCTCGCGCCGGATGATGCGGCGGAAAATTCAGTGCCTCGAAATTGTGCCAGTCGTCCTCGATCTCCGGGCCGTCGGACAACTCATAGCCGAGCCGACCGAAGATCTCGGTGATCCGCTCCAACGTGCGACTGACCGGATGCACGCCACCGCGTGTCGCATTGCGACCCGGCAGGGTGACATCGATGGTCTCGCCAGCCAGGCGTGCGTCGAGTGCGGCATCGTCAAGCGCATGCTTGCGTGCCGACAAGGCTTCGCCGATTGCATCGCGGACGCGGTTGATGGCTTCGCCAGCGGCCTTGCGCTGGTCGCCGGGCAAGCTGCCCAGTGCCTTCAATTGCGCGGTGATGCTGCCGGCTTTGCCGAGCAAGCTGACACGCAGGGCTTCCAGCGCATCGGGCGACTGCGCCGCGGCGATGTCGGCCAGTGCCTGCGTGGACAACGATTCGATTTCGCTCATCTGGATTCCAGCCCCATGAACATCAACCCCAAAAACGCTTGGTCCAAAAACAAACATGGGGAAGGACTTGCGCCCTTCCCCACGTGATGGCGACCTAAGCCGCCGCTACAACTGGTGTGGAGTGACGGCTTACGCCGCCAAAGCGCCCTTGGCCTTCTCGGTCAGGGCGGTAAAGCCCGCCGCGTCGTGCACGGCGATGTCCGCCAGCACCTTGCGGTCCAGGGTGATACCCGCCTTCAACAGGCCGTTCATGAAACGGCTGTAGTTGATGCCATTGGCCCGCGACGCAGCATTGATGCGCGCGATCCACAGGTTGCGGAAAAGACGCTTCTTCTGCTTGCGGCCGATGTAGGCGTATTGCAGGGCCTTGGTAACGGCCTGCTTGGCAACGCGGAACACCTTGCGGCGTGCGTTGTAGTAGCCCTTGGCCTGCTTCAGGATTTTCTTGTGGCGCGCGCGCGCCGTTACACCACGTTTGACTCGTGCCATTTTCTATCTCCTCACAAATACGGAAGCATGCGATCCAGACGGCCAGCGTCCTCGGGACGAACATGGTTCGTCTGCCGGAGGTTGCGCTTCCGCTTGGTCGCTTTCTTGGTGAGGATGTGGCTTCGATTTGCGTGGCCGCATTTGTACTTGCCGGAAGCGGTCTTCCGGAAGCGCTTTGCAGCCCCGCGATTGGTCTTGATCTTGGGCATTGGGGATCCTTGCGAAATCAACATACTGGCCGAGGCGCCATCTTTTTGTACTTTGCGCTTCGTCGCCAGGCCTTGCGGCCGTCGCTCCTCGTCGCGAAGCCCAAAAATCCGGGCTTTCCGTCCTGCCTGTGCCGGTGGTAAGCCATTGATCCTTAAGCGTTAAAACGCCGGATCAAGGCGGGTCCTGGGTGCCGCACTACAACAAACCCGGCGAACCGGGCCGACTATTATGGCGGATCCGCTCGGAAAGCTCAATGCAGGTAGACCCGACTTGTAGGTGCCGGGCTTGCCCGGCACATCCCCGTCACATGCGGGGCAAGCCCCGCATCTACGGAAAGGCAGCGTTATTTCTTCTTCGGCGCAATCATCATCACCATCTGCCGGCCTTCCAGGCGCGGGCGCGATTCAATGACGATGTCCTCGCCGAGATCGGTCTCGATCCGCGCGGCCATCTCGCGGCCCAGTTCCTGATGGCTCATCTCGCGGCCACGGAAGCGGATGTTGACCTTGATCTTGTCGCCGACCTCGAGGAATTCACGCATCTTGCGCAACTTGATCTGGTAGTCGCCCTCGTCCGTGACCGGACGGAACTTCACTTCCTTGATCTCGACCTGCTTGGTCTTCTTCTTGGCCTCGTTGTTCTTCTTCTGCAGTTCGAACTTGAACTTGCCGAAGTCCATGATCTTGCAGACAGGCGGATCCGCGTTCGGCTGGATCTCGACCAGATCGAGCGCTTCGGCCTCGGCCAATGTCAGCGCCTCGTCGCGCGACAGCACGCCGATCATTTCGCCATCGCTGCCGATCACGCGTACGCGCGGGACGCGGATTTCCTGGTTCCTGCGGTTCTGCTTCGAGTCAGTGGTACTGATGTCGCACTCTCCAATATGGCTTTATTAAAAAGCCGGGCTTCTCTGAAGCCGGAATGGCCCACGATTCCGGAATCGCGGGCCCGCATTGCCTTTACTGCACAGTCGTCCAGCGCGAACGCTGGCTCAACCCTGGATCGCCTGCTCCTCACGCAAACGCGCGGCGAAGTCGGCAACGGACATGGTACCGAGGTCTTCTCCACCCCGCGAGCGCAGCGACAACAGGCCATTTTCCTTCTCGCGGTCCCCGGCCACCAAAAGGTACGGCAACCGCTGTAGCGTGTGCTCGCGGATCTTATAGCCGATCTTCTCGTTGCGCAAATCCGAAATCACACGGAAGCCTTGATTTGCAAGGGTTTTCGCAGCCTCGTCGACATAATCCGCCTGCGCATCAGTGATATTCATGATCACCGCCTGCACCGGCGCCAGCCAGGCCGGGAAATAGCCGGCATGGTGTTCGATCAGGATGCCGATGAAACGCTCCATCGAGCCCACGATCGCGCGATGCAACATCACCGGATGCTTGCGCTGGCTATGTTCGTCGATGTATTCGGCGCCAAGACGCCCCGGCATCATGAAGTCGACCTGCATCGTGCCCAGCTGCCAGGTGCGCCCGATCGCGTCTTTCAGGTGGTATTCGATCTTCGGACCATAGAACGCACCCTCGCCCGGCAATTCCTCCCATTCCACCCCGGCGGCACGCAACGCGGCGCGCAATGCGTGTTCGGCCTTGTCCCAGGTCGCGTCATCACCCAGGCGCGGTTCCGGGCGCAGCGCGATCTTCAGCTGCACGTCCGTGAAGCCGAAGGTCTTGTAGACCTCCATCGCCTGTTGGTGGAAGGCGGTGACTTCGGCCTCGATCTGGTCCTCGGTGCAGAAGATGTGGCCATCGTCCTGGGTAAAGCCGCGCACGCGCAGGATGCCGTGCAGCGCGCCGGACGGTTCATTGCGGTGGCAGGCGCCGAACTCGCCGTAACGAATCGGCAGGTCTCGGTAGCTGTGCAGGCCCGAGTTGTACACCTGCACATGGCCCGGGCAGTTCATCGGCTTGAGCGCATAGGTGCGCTTCTCCGACTCGGTGAAGAACATGTTTTCCTTGTAGTTGTCCCAGTGGCCGGACTTTTTCCACAGCTCGACGTCGAGGATTTGCGGGCAACGCACTTCCTGGTAGCCGGAATCGCGATAGACCTTGCGCATGTGTTGTTCGACCACCTGCCAGATCGACCAGCCCTTCGGATGCCAGAAGATCAGGCCGGGCGCCTCTTCCTGCAGGTGGAACAGGTCCTGCTGCTTGGCGATCTTGCGGTGGTCGCGCTTCTCGGCTTCCTCCAACTGGTGCAGGTAGGCCTTGAGGTCCTTGTCGTTCAACCACGCGGTGCCGTAGATGCGGCTGAGCATCTGGTTGTTGTGGTCACCACGCCAGTAGGCTCCGGCGACTTTCATCAGCTTGAATGCGCGCAGCTTGTCGGTGCCGGGCACGTGCGGGCCACGGCACAGGTCGGTGAACTCGCCCTGCGAATACAGCGACAGCTCCTGGTCGGCCGGAATGCCTTCGATGATCTCTGCCTTGAAGTCCTCGCCGATGCCCTTGAAGTGGGCCACCGCGTCATCGCGCGACTTCACGCTGCGCGACACCGGCAACGCTTCCTTGACGATTTTGGCCATCTCCGCCTCGATCACCGGCAGGTCTTCCGGCGTGAACGCGCGCTCGTAGGCGAAGTCGTAGAAGAACCCGTTGTCGATGACCGGGCCGATGGTCACCTGCGCGCCGGGAAACAGGCGCTGCACGGCTTGCGCCAACAGGTGCGCTGTGGAGTGGCGCAGCACGTCGAGCGCCTCCGGCGACTTGTCGGTGACGATGGCCAGTTCGGCGTCGCGGTCGATGCGGAAGCTGGTGTCGACCAGTTGGCCGTCGACCTTGCCGGCCAGTGCGGCCTTGGCCAGCCCGGGACCTATCGAGGCAGCGACATCGGACACAGTGACGGGGTTGTCGAACTCACGGCGGCTGCCGTCGGGGAGGGTAATCGCGATCATGGGGTCAGGCTCTGGAAACGAAAAAGGCGCCAAGGCGCCTTTTGATTGCCCACGAAATGCGGGCTCGAATGCGTCGGCGAAGTTCAGCAGTGGGCGTTGGTAGTGCTCATGTCGCACGCTCGGCCGCAGTTTCCCGGGGCCACCTTGATCTTGTTTCGAGGCCATGAAAAGTAGCGGCCGGCAGGCCAAAAGTCAATCAAGACGGGCTTTGCACTAGACTCGAAGATCGTCCGAATCCAAGGCCCCGCCCGTGTCGCAGAGCATCCATGATTTCCACGACGACCCACGCAATGCCGACATCCGCATTTGGATCAATGGCACTTTGAAACCACGCGCCGAGGCCACGGTGTCGGTATTCGACAGTGGCTTCGTGCTGGGCGATGGCGTATGGGAAGGCCTGCGCGTTGCCGGCGGCCACCCGCTCTTCCTCGACCAGCACCTTGACCGCCTGTACGAAGGTGCGAAAGCACTCGCGCTCGACATCGGCCTGGATCGACGCGCACTGACCGATGCGCTGTACGCCACCCTTGCCGCCAACGACATGCATGACGGCGTGCACCTGCGCCTGATGGTGACCCGCGGGCCGAAGCGCACGCCTTATCAGGACCCACGCGCTGCGGCCGGCGGCGCCACCGTGGTCATCATTCCCGAGTTCAAGCTGCCCAAGCCCGAGACCCTGTCGGCTGGCCTGAAGCTGTTCACCGTGCACGTGCGGCGCGGCTTTCCGGACGTGCAGGACCCGAAGCTCAACAGCCACAGCAAGCTCAACTGCATCACCGCCTGCATCCAGGCGATCGAGGCCGGCGCCGACGAAGCGCTGATGCTGGATCCGCACGGTTTCGTCGCCACCTGCAATTCGACCCATTTCTTCATCGTGCGCAAAGGTGAGGTCTGGACCTCCAGCGGCGACTACTGCCTGGGCGGCATCACCCGCGCAAACGTGCTGCAGGCGTGTCGCGAAGCCGATATCCCCGCGTTCGAGAAGAATTTCAGCTTGAGCCAGGTCTATGGCGCCGACGAGGCGTTCTGCACCGGCACCTTCGCCGGCGTGGTGCCGGTCCGCAGCGTGGACGGCAGGAGCATTGGTGATGGCGTGCCGGGCCCGATGGTGACTCGCCTGCAAGGCCTGTACCGGGAGCTGGTCGAACGTGATGTCCGCTTCCGCGATGGAGTTCGGCTCGCATGAATCCCTTGCGCGTCGCGATGTGGAGCGGGCCGCGCAATATCTCCACGGCGATGATGCGAGCCTGGGAGAACCGGCAGGATTGCGCAGTCAGCGACGAGCCGTTGTACGCGCACTATCTGCTTGCCACCGGTCTGGACCACCCGGGTAGCGATGAGGTGATTGCCAGCGGCGATACCGACTGGCGACGCGTGGTTGATGCCCTCACCAAAGGCCCGGCACCAGACAACCAGCCGGTCTGGTACTAGAAGCACATGTCGCACCATCTGTTGCCCGGAATGGCGCTGGACTGGATCGAGCGCCTGCACAACGTGCTGCTGATCCGCGATCCGCGCCAGGTGGTGGCGTCCTACGTGAAATCGCGCGCAGACGTGACGCCGGACGACATCGGCCTGCCGCAGCAGGCGCGGCTATATGACCACTTGTGCGAGACAGGCAACGCACCGCCAGTGATCGATGCCGGCGACTTCCTGCGTGCGCCGGAAGCGCACCTGCGTGCGATGTGCGATTGGCTGGACATCGAATTCAGCCCGCGAATGCTTTCGTGGCCAGCCGGGCCACGGGCCAGCGACGGCATCTGGGCTCCGCACTGGTATGCGCGGGTGTGGGCATCGACTGGATTCGAGGCGCCCCGCGAGCAAGCGCAACAACTCGCACCCGTGTACGAAGCAGTGGCCGACGCCTGCCTGCCACATTACGAACGCCTGCATGGCGTGCGATTGGTGGTTTGAATACGCGATCCCGGCCAAGCCCGGGAACGAAAAAACCGCCCCTGTTACAAGGCGGTTTTCCCTCTTTATGTACTGTCTTTCCGTACTGGCCGCCTCGCCGGAGGCTGACATGAAGCCAAGTACGTGATGCATTTGGTGGGCGGTGAGGGTTTCGAACCCCCGACCCCTACCATGTCAAGGTAATGCTCTACCACTGAGCTAACCGCCCCAATCCCCTCGCAGGGAGGCGCATTCTAGCCTGCGCGGTGGCTGCAGACAACTGATTCGCGAAGCCGGCGAACCTGCAGGCAGCGAGACCGTCGAGGTGTTCGCCTAGCGGCATTTAGAGCCGCGTAGCGAATTCCCCGACGGTAGCCGCTGCCAAACAGCTGCCGCTCGCAATCACTCGCTTACCCCGCTTACGTCTCCGGCGGAATCCGCAGCACCTGACCCGGATAGATCTTGTCCGGGTCCTTCAGCATTGGCTTGTTGGCCTCGAAAATCTGCGGGTACTTGTTGGCGTTGCCGTAGAACTCCTTTGCAATCTTCGACAGGTTGTCGCCCTTTTGCACGGTATAGGTCTTCGATGCCCAACCCGCGTCGACCGGTGCCTCGGTGCTGTTCACGCCGCCAGTGACATTGGAGAAATCCGGCTTGGCCACGACAGTGGCGGTCGGCGTGACGGAGGCGGTGTTCACTACCAAGCGGTCATCGACCTTGTCGATGCCATCGACATTGCCGGCAATCAGCACGGCCTTCTCATGCACCGGAGTGCTTGCCACTTGCCCGGTCAGGGTCACGGTGCCGCCGTCGACTTCGACATGCACGCCGCTGTAATCGCCGCCATAACTGCCAAGGTGCTCCTTGATCGCCGCTTCCTTGCGCGCTTCGCCCGGCTTGAAGATCTTCTCGCCGGCATCCTTGATGAAATCGAACATTCCCATGTCGCACTCCTGATTGGGGGAGGAATTCGTGCGTCAGGGTGTCACGGCATGCGTGATGAACAGATTAAAGCGCGTCGTCACAGACTCGCTTCGCGCAGGATGCGGATCTGGTCGCGCACGCGCGCAGCGTCCTCGAATTCCAGGTCGCGTGCGTGCTGGTGCATTTGCTGCTCCAGCGCCTTGAGCTTGGCCGCCTGCTGTGCCGGACTGAGCCGCTTGTACTCCTGGATCGGCTCCGCCACGCGCTTGGCCTTGCCACGGCCTTTCAGTTCGCCGGGCTCGTACCTCGCCCCTTCCATCACATCCATCACCGCGCGCTGCACCGAGGCCGGGGTGATGCCGTGTTCCAGGTTGTATTCGACCTGCCTGGCACGACGACGATCGGTCTCGTCCAGCGCCCTTTGCATCGAGTTGGTGACACGATCCGCGTACAGGATCGCCTTGCCGCGCAGGTTGCGCGCAGCGCGGCCAATGGTTTGGATCAACGAACCGGTCGAACGCAGGAACCCTTCCTTGTCGGCATCCAGGATCGCCACCAGCGACACCTCCGGCATGTCCAGGCCCTCGCGCAGCAGGTTGATGCCGACCAGCACATCGAACACGCCCAGGCGCAGGTCGCGGATGATTTCGACGCGCTCGACCGTATCCACATCCGAATGCAGGTAGCGCACGCGTACGCCGTGTTCCGACAAGTATTCGGTAAGGTTCTCGGCCATGCGCTTGGTCAGCGTGGTGATCAGCACGCGGTCGCCCCAACTCACACGTTCGCCAATTTCCGACAGCACGTCGTCAACCTGGGTCGCGACCGGCCGGATCTCGACCGGCGGATCGATGAGGCCGGTTGGCCGCACCACCAGCTCGGTGATATCGTCGCCACCTTCACGAAGCTCATATGGGCCTGGCGTGGCCGAGACGAACACGCTGCGCGGCGCGCGCTGTTCCCATTCCTCGAACTTGAGCGGTCGGTTGTCGAGCGCGGATGGCAGCCGGAACCCGAAGTCAACCAGGGTCTGCTTGCGCGAACGGTCGCCCTTGTACATCGCGCCGATCTGCGGAATGGTCACATGCGATTCGTCGACCACCAGCAAGGCATCCGCCGGCAAGTAGTCGAACAAGGTTGGTGGCGGCTGGCCCGGCGCAAGGCCAGTCAAGTGCCGCGAATAGTTTTCAATGCCGTTACAGAAGCCGACCTCGGCCATCATCTCCAGGTCGAACTGGGTGCGCTGCTGCAGACGCTGCGCCTCGACCAGCTTGTTGTTGGCGTACAGGTATTCCAGCCGCTCGCGCAGTTCGAGTTTGATCGTGTCTACTGCCGACAGCGTGCGTGCGCGCGGCGTCGCGTAATGGGTCTTCGGATATATCGTGTAACGCGGCATCCTGCGGAATACTTCGCCAGTCAGCGGATCGAACATCGATAACTGCTCGACCTCGCCATCGAACAGCTCGATGCGGAGCGCTTCAAGATCGGATTCGGCCGGGAACACATCGATCGTCTCACCACGCACGCGGAAGGTGCCGCGCTGCAATTCGTGTTCGTTGCGGCTGTATTGCAGCGTGGTCAGGTGACGCAGCAGTTCGCGCTGGTCGATACGCTCGCCGCGAGACAGGATCAGGCGCATCGCCAGGTAATCTTCCGGCGCACCCAAACCATAGATCGCCGACACCGAGGCAACCACGATCGTGTCACGTCGCGACAACAGTGCCTTGGTTGCGGCCAGCCGCATCTGCTCGATGTGGTCGTTGATCGAGCTGTCTTTCTCGATGTACGTGTCCGACGACGGCACGTAGGCCTCGGGCTGGTAATAGTCGTAATAGCTGACGAAGTACTCGACCGAATTGCGCGGAAAGAACGCACGGAACTCGCCATACAGCTGCGCAGCCAGGGTCTTGTTCGGCGCCATCACCAGGGTCGGCTTCTGCACCGCCTGGATCAGGTTGGCGATCGTGTAGGTCTTGCCGGAGCCGGTCACGCCCAGCAGGACCTGTTTTGCAACGCCGTTCTCGAAGCCGGCGATCAGTTTTTCAATCGCCTGCGGCTGATCGCCGGCCGGCGAATACGGCGACACCAGTTGGAAGCGATCGGAGGTGGTGGACAGGTCGAGGTCGGACGGTTCGGTCATGGTTGGGCTTTGATGCGGGCAACCGCTGAGTTTAACCCCCGCGGCGATTACGACTTGGGATGCCGTTCAGCGAGTTCATGCGGCGGCTTCAGGGGGTTTCCCCTACGCCAGATCCGCTGGTTCGCCGATCCCGCCCGAGCAGCCAAGTACCTAGCCTGCTTGCTCATGCCAACGGGAGCTTGCCATGCGCCACAACGCCGGATTTACGCTGATTGAAACCATGATTTCTGTTTCTGTGCTCGGCATCCTCGCCGGGGTGGCTGCCCCTTCCTTCCTCGAGCTGATCGAGCATCAGCATGCATCTGCCGCCATGAGTTCGCTGACCACCCACATGGCGCAGGCGCGCATGGCCGCAATCACCTATCGCAGGCCAGCGGTGCTTTGTCCCTCGACCACGGGCACATCCTGTGATGCAGGCAGCGACTGGAGCGGCGGCTGGATGTTGTTTCTTGACCAGGACGGCAACCACCAGTTCGACGTCACTGACGAAATCCTGCGCGCCGACCTCACCCCGACGAGTCGCCATCTTCGCCTGCCGGGAACCGCCGGCAGGCCGCAGCTGCGCTACCTGCCTGATGGCCGCAGTGCGGGAAGCAACCTGACCATATCGGTCTGCAATACAAAGGGCGATCTGCTTGGAAAGGTCATCGTCAACAATGGCGGGCGTCCCCGAACCGAGACCCCAAAGGCTGCGACGCCGTGCCCGGCCTGAATCAGCTTGCTGGAGTCGACCTGGCGGCTTGCCCGGCCCGCGCGGGCCGACTACAATGCGCTCCTCGCCTGAATAGCTCAGCTGGTTAGAGCACTTGACTGTTAATCAGGGGGTCGTTGGTTCGAGTCCAACTTCGGGCGCCAGATATGAAAAACCCGCCGGACGGCGGGTTTTTCGTTTCCAGACTGGCTAGGCTTATTACCAGCACCCTACTGTCGATGGTGTCTTCGTGCCGGCTTGGTTGATGCTCAGATTCCCACACGAATCACCTGACTGCTTGCCGGTGGGGGCAGCACTGACTGTGTACGTCTTGCCTGTGAGATTCGAGGTACTAAAGTTATAAAATGCCAGCGTGGCGGGTTCGCAAATGCCGGTCAGAACACCTATCGCGGGCAGCGGGTCAGTAGTGTCGTTGTAGGTCAGCTTGGCGGTGTAATAGCGTTCTATTCCCTGCGCCACCGCACCCACACACGCCGTACCCGCCGCACGCCGGGCCTTTCGTGCGTGGTCGGTGTATGCCGGCAATGCGATCGACGCCAGAATGCCGATGATCGCTACCACAACCATGACCTCGATCAGGGAAAATCCGGCGCTTCTGGAACGGCTGCTGTGGATACAGCGGCCATCACGATAATTGGTCATTGGTCAGTCCCCTCTAATTTCGCGCCAGGAGACGCGGGCCCAAGTCTTGTTGGTGATGCCACCCGAGCCTGGAGATTCCCCGGCATTGGTACCACCCACGATCAGTTTACCGTCCAGCATGATCGGCAAGGTCGGCATGCCAACGCCAAAGTTCACTGAGCCAATGGGCACCCCGCCTATAACAGTGTCCGTGGTGGAGCCATCGTTATTCAGGTCGAAGAGCGACTTGCCGGTACTGGTGCCTGTGAACGCATCAAGGGCATTGATGTAACCCGTGCCCCCACCTTCGCAGCCATTCCCATCCGGAATCATGCTGGCTGTCACCAGGATATTGGACACGACCTGTGCGTCAACCACGATCCTTTCGCCCTTCCCGGGCAAGCTGACATACCAGCCCAGCTTGCCGGCTGGCAAATCTGCCTTCGCATCGAAGGTGCGCACGTCGAAACCGTCTTGGGTGGCACCGGTATTGGCGATACCACGTGCAACCAGATCGCTGTAGGCCACAGCGGCACCTTGGTCGATGATGCCGTACATGCCCTGCGCGTTCTGGGTCTTGTCGCTGGCCTCCGAATTGGTCATATAGCTTCCGGTCCCGAAGAACACCCAACGCTTGTAGGTTCTCGGGTCAGTGGCCACCGTCACGCCGCCGGTGATCGGCTGCACGGCACCAGACCCACCGCCTGCTTTGGCGGTGAACAGCTTGGTTGCTGTCCAATTCGACGCTGTGGCGCTAGTGAGATCGAACTTCCACACATTGCCGAGCCGGTCGCCCGCGTAGGCATAGGCAATGGTCTTGCCATCCGGCCCCACAATCCCGGTGGGCGCAGACAGGCCATTCGGGTTGGTCGAATCGCCGGTATTGGTGTTCACTTCGGCAATAACCGCACCGGTCTTGGCATTGACTACCAGCAGCACTGCCTTGTTGTTGGTGCTGTTGACGCCATTGCCCAGGATGGCAGCCACGGCCCCGGTCTTGACCTTGGCCAACACCGGCCGCCCGGTCACCAGACCCATGTTGCCGTTGGCGGTGTCAGCCAGTTCCCATTTGACGTTGCTGGTGCCGAACGAAGCCGGGGAGGAGACATCCAACCCGAACAAGCCCTTGCCACCGCGACCCAGCGCACCCACCAGCCAGTTCTCGCCGGTAGTCAACCTACGATCCGTCACCACCACAGGTCCATCCACGAACCACTTGTGGTCATAGTCGCCGCGGCTCAGCTGGGCGAGAGCACCGAAATTAATGATGTTAGGCACATAGGCGAACCGTTCGACGCCGGTGTCCGAATCGAAGGCATGCAACATGCCATCGTTCGCGCCTACATAGAGCGTCTTCGTGTCATCGACATAAGCGGGTGAAGAATCAATGATGTCGCCCAAAAGGCTATCGCGGACGCGCAGCTTGCCGCTCGCGGTACCCTCCCCCGACTGGTCGCCCATGATGTAATCGGCGTTTTTGGCACCCGTCACCGGGTAGTCCACCGGGCCAACCGTGCTGCGATCCATCGCAGTCGTCTGGTTCCCGGTCGGGAATGTGGTTCCCCCGGTTCCATTGAAAGTGAACACCTTGCTCTTGCGCGTACCGAATGCAGGAATGGAGGATGTCCAGGCCAATGTGGACGGGACATTGTTCGCATCCAACGTATACGCCCTCACCGCGCCGGTCCAGATACCGGACACGTAGCTGGCATTGAACACCTTGCCGCCCGTGCGCACGGAGGCCGCATTGGTGGCGACGTTCGAGAACGAACTGGTGCGCTGGGCAATGGTGGCCAAGGCTTTTCTCAAGCCATCCGCGAACACCGCCGGGCTGATGGCTGCCACGAACTTGCCGCGGCTATTGACTGCCGCGTGCAGCAGGTCGTCAACGTTTGCGGCTTTGTCACTACCAGGCTGTGGCCAGTTGGGATTGGCCCCAACGTCCGCCACGTTGCTCCAGCCCAAGGTGGTCTTCAGGCCGATGGAAATGCCGAAGGTGACCATGTGCTGCCAGAACGCCGGGTCATCATCGCTGGTCGGCACGTTGTTGCCGGCAGGCTGGCCCGGCTTGCCCATCGAATCAATGTCAGTACGCAGGTCCGTCACCCAATACTTCATGGCCACGTCGGCCAAGGTACTACTCCAAGTTGACGTACCATCCTTGTACGGGCTTTGCGCCGTGTAGGTATAGGTCCGGTTGGGTTCACCCTTGTTCTTCGGCGCACCGGTGATGGTTGACTGATTCGTGCTGTCCACGTCGCCGGTGCCTGCCGTACCGCTGTTCCAGTAACCGTCGGTGGTGAGGATGCTGAAGTTCTGCCGGCAGGAGTACTGGGCAGCCCCTGATTCCGGCCCGTAAGGCCCGCTAGCGTTGCTGTTGCTGAAATACTGGCCGGCCGAGTTCAAAACAGCCTGCAAAGGCGTGCCTTGGTTGGCCGAAGCCTTGAACAGGCGGTTGTACCAAATCGAGCGCGACGTCGTGGCCGCTGCGTCCCCGTTGGCCAGACTGCCATTGACGAAACGACCATCATTGCCATCCTGGACGGGGATGTCGAAATTTGCGCTACCGTTTTCATGAAGAGTCCTGAAGCCCACGCGCACCTTGTTGCCCAGCGGCCTGAACGCTTCGGCGGCACCACCCTTGGCGGTCTTGATGCGGGTGCGATAGTAGGAATACCAGGTCGCGAAGTTGATTTGCTCATTCGCGTCGGTGCGGCCAGTCGGCGTCGTAAACGTGCAGTTGATCCAGCCGTAGCCGGAGGCTACGCCATCGCAGCTGTTGGTCTGGGAGATTGTGGCTGAAACCGTATAGTCAGTCGTCCTGCTGTCTGCCCTTTGCAGGTAGATCTTGTACTGCCCCGAAACCGTGGGAGAAATGGTACACGTTCTGTTATTACCCTTGCTGACCGTGTCATCGCACTCCCGGCCGCCACCAGGATTGTAGACTTGGTAGTCCAGGTCCCTAGAACGGCCGCCTGACGAAGTATTGTCGATGAGGATATTCAACGTGAGGCCAGCCGAGACGCTTGCCACTGTGTGGCTGACGGTATTTCCATCGTTCAATGTCCCGCTAACACTGTTCGCGCCGTCGATTTTCACCATCTGCGTGGTGGTGACGATCGTGCCGTACTCCGCTTTCTGCACTTTGCCACTGGTCAACATCTGGTAACGGTTGTAGTTGTCGATCTTGGAGAGATACGTGTTATCGCTACTACTTGTATTGATCGGCACATAGAAGGTCTGGGTATAGTTCGACAGATCCCTGGTGCTACTGCTCGTATTTCCTTCTACCCCCGTATAGTTCACGTAATTGTTGTCGCTATACGCCGAGGTAAAGCTGGTCCCGCCGGTCAGGCGGTTGCCGGAAGCGTCCATCCAGGGCTGATAAGGCACCCCAGGGTTGTAGTAGAGCGTGTTGGTGACGTAGTTCTGCTCATAAGTCGCAGAATCACCAGTACTTTCGCTAGTTTTGTTGGTTCCATTGAAAATGCCATCTGCATCTGGCCCATCGCTGAAACCGCCTGAGCCGGTAATTGTGTCGATGTCCTGGTTATTCATGTTGCGCCAAGCCATCGATCCCGAATCGTCCAGGATGAACAAGATATTCGGTGCCACGCGGATGCCGGTGTCCAGCGGATAGTCCGGAATGCTGATGCCGGCATTTACCGGCAGGGCCAGCATGGTGGCGACAAATGCGGCCGGCACAGTCCACCATGGGCGTGACATCTGCTGGCGGCGGTTTTTCGGGAATAGGGTCTTCATGATTAACTCACAGCCGCGGGAAGCGGTAGATAACGTCGGTTTGCAGGGTCACGGACGCCCGGCCAGCTGACTGGCTGCGTGCGGTGATGCGGTACATCGGGCCCAGGGTGTTGGTTTCCTGTGCAGGAAGCACGCCACCCGACTCCATGACGGTCTGGTTCTGACCCAAATATTCGATCCAGTACTGCGTTGAGGTACTGGGGACGCCTGTCGACCCGCCCCCCAGTGTAGGTCCGGTATTCCAACTGGTACTGGTATCGGCTGGCGTTGTGGTAAATGTCGGGCACACACGCAGGCCCGTGCTGGCGGTGCAGTCCGCAGCCACCGGGTCGGTGGTCCGCCATTTCGTTTGCGCGCCCAACGCAGCTCTTGCACTGATAAGTGCCGACTCCGCTGCCTGCATGGCCAGGCTGCGGTCATACATGTTGGCGCTCATGCGTTCCTGCATCGCGGAACTGCGCAACACCGCGATGCCGAGGATGGAGGTCACCACCAGCAGGATAAGGACCACCAGCAGCGAGATGCCGGCCTCCCGCTTGCGAAGCGGCTGCATGTTGGCGTTGCGATGGAGAGATCTCATTGGGGGCGGCTCCTGATCTTGATCGTCGTAGAAGCGGTCCGCGTGAGGGCACGATTGTCGACGTCCTTACCCTTCAGTTGCAGGACCATGCGCACCGCATCGACGTAGTTGAAATCACTGGGGCTGGCCACGTAGATCGCGGAATTGCCACCGGAATACTGGTGGTAGGTCAGCGCCATGCTCTCCACGCCATCAGCCACTTCTTCGCCCGCCGCGCCGAATCGTGAGACCCAGAGGGAATTGCCGCCCCTGAGATTGCTCGCTACGTACCAGCGGGTGCTACGCGCCCGGGCGATCGAAATGCTGCCCAGCGCCGCATTGGTGGTATCGGTCGGATCGAACTCCAAAGCAGAGGTGAAGTTGACCACCTGCCCCGCGATGGAAGCGACGGTCACGAAGCCAGTCATCGAACCATTGCAGACCATGACGCTATCGTTGACCTTGAAGATGTCCGAAGCAGCGGGAGTAGTTTCCGTCAGCGTGACCGAACTTGCGGTAGCGGTTTTCACCCGATAGGAAAGATCATCTGCGGAAGTCACGGTCAATTCACTGGCGGTGCCGGTGATCGGGGCCCTGAACTTGAGGCTGGTGGCATCGGTACCCAGGACCAGACCTTCGTTGGAGCAGGCCGAACTGCCGACAGACCGGATATCGCGCGACAGCATCTCGTAAGCGACGCGGGCATTTTCCTGGATACGGTTCAACCCTTGGTTGGCCGAATAGGTTCGCTGATTGGACTGGAATACGGCGATCGCCGCGCCCAGCACGATCAGGCCCAGCACCATTGCAATCATCATTTCGATCAGGCTGAAGCCTGCCATAGTCTTTCGCATGGCGGAGCCTGCAGTTGACTGGGCATTCATATCTGCGCCCTCGTGACCATGTTGCGTGACGTACCGCCCTGGGCAGTACCCGCACGTGAGTCATCCCAGTAGATCGTGATCACACAGGCACCTGGACACCCGGAGATTTCGCCACAGGCCGCCGACCCCAGATTGGTTTGCAGCGCCGTAATCCAGTTGTTCTGGTCATTGGTCACCAGCGTGCTTGCAGCGGGCGCCGTACAGGTCTTGCCGATGTTGTAGTTAGCAGCGGGATTAGCCCGCATCGACTCGATGATGCCCGTGGTTTGCATCACCGCCTGGGTGCTCTCCAAAGAGCTCTGGCCACCACGCAGGGCCATGGCCTGCATGGCAGCGATGCCAAGCAGGCCAACGCCCAATATCAGAACGGACACCAAGACCTCAATCAGGCTGAGGCCACGCATGCGCTTAGCTGGCATCTTCGTGCCATTGCGATGCTGGCGAATAACGGGAACAGATTGCTGGATAGGCGTCATGGGCAGGCTCCACCACCGGGCTGGGCTTCTGAAGAGACGATGCCGCTGATCATCACGGTGACGACCTGCTTGTTTTTCGCAGGCCTAGTGACCGGCAAGCAGGCAGTCACCGTGGTTTGCGTATCGATGATGCCGGAGGGCCGAAACACGATCCCTGCAGCCGGGCCGCTGATCTGAACATTGCCGGTCGGGGTATCGTCCCGGATGACTTCGTCGGCCGGAGGAGTAGCGCCGTTGTCAAAACCATGGACGATCCACCGCGTCCAGGTACCACTATTGGCACAGGTGGTTCCATTGGTACTGGGGCAGATGGTGACCCGCGCATTGCGCCGAATGGCTTCGGAGCGGGCAACCTGGATTGCCGAAGTCAGCTCACCGGCCGCACCATTCAGGCGATTGGCGCTCACCAGTTCCGACATGCTGGGGGCGGCCACGATGGCCAAGATGGCGATTACCGCAACCACCACCATCAGCTCCACCAAGGTGAAACCACCGTGGCTCTGTCGTCCTGTTAGATTTTGGCGCTCAATCAACATACTGCCCCCATACTCTTGTTCGACTAAGGTAGCGGCAGTCGCGGGGAATGACCACGCATCCCCGATGGGCGGCCAGTTCCCCTGCATCGGCGGTAAGTGTGTGATCCAACACACAAAAACCATGGCCAGGCACACACAACCGGAAGCATCCTTGAAGTCGCCTTCGCCCATTCAAGATCCACTGGAAACCCTTTGGCGTCCCACCGCACTGATCACGGTGCTGCTGGCCGGCGAGGCGCTGGCCTTGGTACTGGCCTTGGCTCCAGCAGGCAGCGACGACCGTTTAGTGAGGTTCGGGCTGGCGTCGATGGGAATTCAGTGGATTGCACTGGGTACGCTGTCGGTGCTCTATCTATTGCGTCGATGGCTTGCGAAATTGCCAGCCGCTGCACTGGCCTGGGCTTGCCTGGGCCTGTTGCTGGCGATGACGGCACTGGTCGCCACCGCGGCATGGGAGGTCCTGCAACTGGCAATGGATCCGGTCACCAGCCGCTTGAACTTCGTGCTGCGACTACTGGCGATGGCACTGGTGGTGGGGCTGCTGGCACTGGTGGCCTTCCAGAACTACGCGCGCTCTCGGCAGTTGCTGGTTCGGGCCAAGCAACTGGAGCTGGAGGCATTGCAAGCACGGATCCGCCCGCACTTCCTGTTCAATACCCTGAATACCGGCGCCGCGTTGGTCCACGCCCACCCGGACGAGGCCGAACGGCTGTTGCTGGACCTGGCAGACCTGTTCCGCTGCGCGTTGCGGGGGCCGCAACTGATCCCGCTTGCCGACGAACTGTCACTGACCCGCCGCTACCTGGACATCGAATCGCTGCGCTTCGGCGAACGCCTGCGGCTCGAGTGGAACATTTCGGAAGCCTTGCCCGAGGTCATGGTGCCGTCGCTGTCGATCCAGCCATTGGCCGAAAACGCGATCCGTCATGGCATCGAACGGCTGCCGCAAGGCGGACGGGTGGATGTCAGCGTGCACGTCGCCGCTGGCGATGTGGTCGTGACCGTGGGCAACGATCTGCCGGCACTGGCGGGCGGCAGTGGCGGGCATGCGGTCGGCCTGGCATCCGCGCGCGAGCGGGTGGATGCCCTCACCGAGGGCCGAGGTCGTGTCGAATCCCGTATCGAGGACGGTCGCTATGTGGCCCGAATGGTGCTGCCATTGGAGCCAGCCGCCGCCACTCCAAACAGCTGACCGTTACTGCACCACCCGGTAGCACGGGCGGTACTCACCGCTGATCTTCATCCGGCGCTGTTCGACGAAGGCGAGCAGCAGCGCGTCCAGTGCCTGCATGATGTCAGCGTCGCCGTGGATCTCGAACGGGCCGAACTGTTCGATCCGGCGCATTCCGTCTTCCTTGACGTTGCCGGCCACGATTCCGGAAAATGCCCGGCGCAGATCGGCTGCCAGTTCGAATGGCTTGCGTCCATGATGCAAGTCGAGCGCGGCCATCGCCTCGTGGGTCGGCACGAACGGCGACTGCAGGTCCAGCGGGATATGCATCGCCCAGCTGAAGAAGAACGAATCCTTCTGCGCGATGCGCTGCTCGCGCACCTTGTGTATGCCGGCATGCATGTGGCGCGCGACCTTGACCGGATCGGCCACGACGATTTCGTACAGGCTGGCCGCGGCCTCACCCAGGGTCAGGCGGATGAAGCGGTCGATCTGCTCGAAGTACGGTGCCGAGCCTGCGGGCCCGGTCAGGATCACCGGGAAATATCGACCGACGTTTTCCTCGCGCAGCAGGATGCCGAGCAGGTACAGGATTTCCTCGGCGGTGCCGACGCCGCCCGGGAACACGATGATCCCATGACCCAGGCGCACGAAGGCCTCCAGGCGCTTCTCGATGTCCGGCATGATTACCAGGTGATTGACGATCGGGTTCGGCGACTCCGCCGCAATGATCCCCGGCTCGGTGATGCCGATATAACGACTGTTGCGCCGGCGCTGCTTGACGTGGGCAATCGTGGCGCCCTTCATTGGCCCCTTCATCGCGCCCGGGCCGCAACCGGTGACGATGTCGATGCCGCGCAGGCCGAGCTCGTAGCCGACCTGCTTGGTATAGACGTATTCCTCGCGGCCAATCGAATGCCCGCCCCAGCACACCACCAGGTTGGGGTCGCCCGGCTGCAACACGCGTGCGTTGCGCAACAAGCGGAACACGGCATCGGTGATGCCAGCCGTGGTCTGCGGTTCCGCGCCGCATTCCGCGCGCCGTTCGATTGCGGTATAGGCCAGGTCACGCACGACCGCGAACAACAGTTCGGCGACGCCGCGGATGATCCGTCCATCGACGAAGGCCATCGCCGGCGCGCCGCGCAGTTCGATGCGCATGCCGCGGTCCTGTTGCAGGACCTCGATGTCGAAATTGGGGTAGAGCTCCTGCGCGGCACGCGGGTCGTCGGAGGCGCTACCGCTGGTCAGCACCGCAAGCGCGCAACGGCGCAGCAGGTCGTGCATGCCGCCGGAGACATCGCGCAGACGTGCGACTTCCTCACGGGAAAGGACGTCCAGTCCACCCTTCGGGTAGATGTGGGCGTCGACGGTGGGAAGGATGGGTGCGGGAATGGCCGCAGCTTGCGGCGAAGTGTTGTCGTTATTCATAGACCGCGCAGTTTACGCCTGCGCGCCCTGTCGCAGGAACGCCACTCACACCTGAAAAGCAAACGGCCGGGTTGCCCCGGCCGTTTGCTGGATCACATCCTGGTCTTTCGATCAGAACTTGTATTTGAAGCCCACCTGCACCGACCACTGCGACACACCGGTGTTGAAGCTATCCGAGTCGCCGTTGGCAACGTTCGGGGTGTCCGCGCCGCGGTAGTTGTACACATACTTGCCGTTGTAGATGCCCTGCGAAGACAACACGCGCTGCGTGGCGAAGAAGCCGTAGTCCTGGATCTCGCCCCAGTTCTTGTTCAGCAGGTTGCCGAAGTTCTGGATATCGAGATAAAGCTCGGACTTGTGGCCCTTGAAGAAGCCCGGCAGTTCCTGGCTGATGCGCAGGTCAACGGTGTTGACCCATGCAGCGCGCCCGATGTTGGCCGGAGCGTACTTGCCCTTGAACTGCTGGAGGACCTCTTGGTCGCCCAGCCACTGGTTGAAGCTGGTTTCCATGTTGGCATCAGGCGTGAACACGCCGGCGCTGCTAAGCGTACCAAACAGCACATCGCCCGGGCCGGCAGGCACATAGAACAGGTCATTGGCCGAACGACCGTCGCCGTTGAAATCATTGAAGTAGGTGTAGCTGAACGGACGGCCGCTGCGACCTTCGTACACCATGCCCACTTGCGTGCGGTAGTTGCCGAAGAAGTTGTGCTTCCAGGTCAGCTGTCCGGTCACGCGGTCCTTGATTTCATAACGCGAGCGCGATTCGACTTCTTCGTTGCCCTGGAACCGCAGCGTGTAGTTGTACCCCGAATTGGCGGTCGAGCTGGTCAGGCCGCTGGCTTCGGTGGCGTGGGTGTAGGTGTAGCCCATGACCCACGACCAGTCGCTGTCGTTGGTCCAAGGCTTGCTCAGCGACACGGTCAACTGCTGGCTGCCGCCGAGGCTACTCGAATCCAGCAGATAGACGGTATCGAAGCGCTTGTCACGGTTGAAACGGACATTGCTGGAGCTGGTGCTCCACGCCTTGCCGAATAGTGCCGGGTTGTAATACAGCTCGCGCCCGTCAGGACCAATCGCGGTCGGCGTGCCCAAGCTCAGCTGCTTGTAGTACAGCGCCTTGTTGACTTCGGTCAGCAGCACTTCGGCCGAGAAGACGGTGTTCATGAAGCCGGTCTCGGTATCAAATGCAAGGTTGGCCTTCCACACCGACGGCTGCTCGAACTTGTCCGAGACGAAATTGACGTTCTGGGTCTGCGAACCGGCCGCCGATGGGATCGGCTGGTTGTGGCCGTCACCACGGAACTTCAGGTCCGGGGTATAGGTGGACGGGTTGTAGTTGATGTAGTTGAAGCCTGTGGTGTTGTAGGCATTGCTCAGCCAGACCTGCGGCGAGTCACCCATGAACAGGCCGATACCACCACGCAACTGCATCTGGCGTTCGCTGTCGAAGGTGTAGTTGAAGCCAAAGCGCGGCTGCAGCAACCAACTGCCAATGCCTAAATTGCTGTTGTCATAGCCGAACACCTGCTGCGCCAGCGCGTTGTAGGCGGGATCGCGGTTGGTCGAAGCCTTGTCACCGCGCAAGCCGAAGGTCAGGGTCAGGTTGCTGTTGACGTACCACTGGTCCTGCACGAACAGGCCAAGATTCTTGTAGGTGTAGTCGGCAGCCAGCGAATCGATGCCCAGGCCAAGCTGCGGGGTGCGGATGTTGTAGCGGTACCACTCACCGAGCGCGAACTTGTCGAGGTTGGCGAACTCGTATACACCCAGGGTGGACGGGGCGTAGATGTTGTAGATCTCGTTGCTCGACCAGTCAAAGCCGAACTTCACGTCATGGCTGCCACTGGTCCAGGTGCCGGCACCGAAGGCATTCCATGTCTTGGTATAGAGCTCATTGGCCTGTGAGTTGGTTTCGGTGCCGAGGAACAGCGAGTCCCCCGACGGCGCAGTCGGCGTACCGCCGAAATAGATGCGTACGCTCGGCGCGGTGCCCGGGGTGGTGCGGATCGCGGAGTAGTCGCGGTAGGACACCTTGAACTCGGTCGAGAAATTATCACTCCAGTCGCTGAACAACTGGCCGACATAGCTGTCGATCGCCTTGTCGTGCTGGTACCAATAGGAGTTCAGGCTGAGCTGGCTGCTGTTGAGGCCGTTGATGCGCAGCTTGGTCTGGTCCAAGTGGCTGTAGCGGAAGCTCGCGCGATGCGCGTCAGTGATGTTCCAGTCGAGCTTGAGTGCGTATTCCTCAAGCTCAAGGTCGCCGGTGGAGTCGAAGTTACCCGCATCGAAGCCGTAGCCGTTGGCGATCGAGACCGCACGATCAACATTGGCCTGGGTGATGGTCTGCGGCGACTTGCCGAACGGGCTGCCAGCCAGGTCGGCGCCGGGGGCGGACTGCACGTACTTGTCGTAGTTGACAAAGAAGAACAGCTTGTCTTTCATGATCGGTCCGCCCAAGGTAAAGCCGTAGTCGGTTTCCTTGGTGAAGCCGTTGAACGCCTTGCCGTTTGGATCCTTGCCGAACCAGTTGCCATCGCGGTACTTGCCGAACAGCGATCCGTGGAAGTTGTTGGTGCCCGACTTCGTGACCGCGTCGACCACCGCACCGGTTGCACCGGAAATGGCAACGTCGTAGTTGGCCAGGTCGATGTTCAGCGCTTCGATGGCTTCCATCGAGACCGGCTGGCGCTTGGTCGGCAGGTTGTTGCCTTCCAGGCCAAAGGTGTCGCTGGCGGACACGCCATCGATGCGGATGTTGTTGTAGCGCGGGTTCTGGCCGCCGGCGGTGATCGTGCCCGAAGCGCGGTCGACGAAGCTCACGCGCGGATCGAGGCGGATGTAATCCTGGATATTGTCGTTTGCCGACGGCAGCGCTTCGATGGTCAGGCGGTCAACGCTGGTGCCCGAGCCCATCTTGCTGGCGCTGAACACGCTGGTGCCGGCGCTGGCCACGGCCTGCACGGTGCCCAGGGTGGTGACGTCATTGTTGAGCTTGGCATCAACCGTGTTGTTCTGGGCCAGGGTCAGGAACACGTTCTCTTCGGTATCGCTACCAGCACCGGCCTTGTTGATGGTGATCGTGTACGGGCCGCCAACGCGCAAGCCACGGGCGCTGTAGCGACCATTGGCGTCGGTGGTGATGCGGCTGACGGTGCCGGAATCAACGTGGGTGATGGTGACCTCGGCGCCTGCAACGGGCTGGTTATCCACACCCATGACCTGGCCGCCAACACCGGCGGTGGTGTTCTGTGCAAAAACGGGAGCCGCGGCAAGCGCGACCATCAATCCCAGCGACAGCTTCGACAGCCGGACGCGGTTCGGATGAGTCATGTTCGTAACCTCAGTAATCAGATGAATTAACGACGGACGTGTGTACGGCATAGGCCCACACGTCCGCCTCGCGACGGGAGTCGGCAAATCTTTTGGAAACCCCGACCCATGCGATTCCGGATGGGTTCACCAAAGTTTAACACTTTAGAAACCGGAAGTGACTGTGTCATGACAGCAACACGAAGCCGATCACAGATGACCATTCGACAGCTCCGGAGGAGTGTCAGGTTGGCTATCAGCTGACTACACGCAGGAAGCTGACCACGCCATCCATCAGCATCTGCACCGAGATGGCCACGATCACCATGCCCATCAGCCGCTCGATCGCGATCAACACGCGCGTACCCAACCAGCGTTCCAGATAAGTGGCGGAGAACAGAATCGTCGCGGTGATGGCCCAAGCCACGACCAACGCCAGCGTCCAATCCCACATCCGCCCCGAATCCTGGCTGCCCAGCAGCATGACCGCGGCCATGCCGGAAGGGCCGGCGATCATCGGTATGGCCATTGGCACGATGAAAGGCTCGCCGTCAGGGAGGTCGCCCATCAGTCCATGTGGGGACGGGAAGATCATCCGCAGCCCGATGATGAACAGGATGATGCCGCCGGCGATCGACAGCGATTCCTGACGCAGGTGCATCAACTCCAGCGCGTAACGGCCACCCCACAGGAACATCAGCAGCACGGCCAGCGCGATCAATAGCTCGCGCACGATCACGATGCGCTGGCGCGCGGCAGGCAGTCCCTTCAGCAGGCCCAGGAACACCGGGATATTGCCCAGCGGATCCAGGATCAGGAACAGCAGGATGGCGGCGGAAGTGACGGTCATCGTGCCGACACCACAGCCGATTCCATGGCATCCACAATATGGCCACGCCGGCCGGCGCCGGCAGCAGACAGCAACTCGACGCAGGCCGCCGCGTAATTGCTGGCGGGCCGCGCCTTCATGTCGGTATTCGGCTGGAACGCGCGCGCGCGCAATGGCGTGCGCATCGGCCCGGGTTGCAGCCCCGAGATCCGCGGGCCGTGCTCGCCGAGTTCGGCCTGCAGCATCGCCACCAATGTCGCCTGCACCTGCTGGGCAAGACCATACCCACCCCAGAAAGCACCGCTCGTACGCTCCGGATCATCCAGGGCAAACACGACCGCCCCGGCATCGGCCTTCGCCAGCAACGGCAGGCAGGCCTGGGTCAACCACCAGCGGGCGGTCAGGCCGACATGGATCGCGCGCGCGAAGTCGGCTGGATCGGTATGTAGCAGCGGGGTCAGGCCCTTGAACTCGGCCGCGCAGTGCAGCAGGCCATCGAGGCGGCCAAGTTCGGCTTCGATGCGCTGAGCGAGCTCGGCATGGTCGTCGGGCGAAGCGCCTTCCAGATCCAGCGGATACAGCAATGGCTCGGCACCGACCACTTTGATCGCGTCGTACACCCGGTTAAGGGTTGCGACCTTGCGTCCAAGCAGGACCACGGTCGCGCCGGCCTGCGCACAGGCAATCGCCGAGGCCGAGCCCAGTCCCCCGGCAGCACCGGTGACCAGGATCACGCGATCTTGCAAGGATCGACCCTGCCAGGACGCGGCGTCGCTCACGCCTTCTGCGCATCCGCAACCAGACGAGCGAGCTCGCCGGATTCGGAAAGCTCGACGGTGATGTCGCAACCACCGATCAATTCGCCGCCGATGAACAGCTGCGGGAACGTCGGCCAGTCGGAATAACGCGGCAGGTTGGCACGGACTTCGGCTTCTTCCAGTACGTTGACCGTATGCAGTTGCGCGCCTGCGGCCTTCAGCACCTGCACCGCGCGGCTGGAGAAGCCGCACATCGGGAATTGCGGGGTGCCCTTCATGAACAGGACGACGGAATGGCCTTCTATTTCGGCCCGGATACGGTCTTCAACGGACATCGGGTTTAGCTCCTGGAGCGAGCGGCCCGCCGCCGGCCTTGACTCGGCGACAACGGGCCTGGGATTAGAATCCCCCATTGTAAGTGTTTGCGCGGCTGAGGCCGTATCTCGCCACATGCATTCCGCACGTCCCTTCCCACTTTCTCCAGGAGTCTCGTCATGGCCATCGAATTGCCCGCCCTGCCCTACGACCGCACCGCGCTTGAACCGCATATTTCCGGTGAGACCATCGACTTCCACTACGGCAAGCATCACCAGGCCTACGTGACCAACCTCAACAAGATGATCGAAGGCACCGAGTTCGCCGACATGTCGCTGGAGGACATCATCCGCAAGTCGCAGGGCGGCATGTTCAACAATGCCGCACAGGTCTGGAACCACACGTTCTATTGGAACTGCCTGTCACCCAATGGCGGCGGCGAGCCCACCGGCAAGCTGGCCGATGCGATCAACACCACATTCGGCGACTTCACCAAGTTCAAGGAACAGTTCAGCGACACCGCGGTCAAGACCTTCGGCTCAGGCTGGGGCTGGCTGGTGCAACGCGCCGACGGTTCACTGGCCCTGGCCAGCACGCCGAACGCGGCCACCCCGCTGACCGGCGAGGACACCCCACTGCTGACCTGCGACGTTTGGGAACACGCCTATTACATCGACTATCGCAACGCGCGACCGAAGTACGTCGAGGCGTTCTGGAACCTGGTGAACTGGGATTTCGTCGCCAGCAACCTGAAGTAAGCGGACTGCATCCGCTGATATGAAAACGGCCGGAGCGATTCGGTCGTTTTTGTTTGTGCTTCCTTCCCCCGCCTGCGGGGGAAGGTGCCGAAGGCGGATGGGGCTGTCCGATAGCGCGGTAGGCTTGCCCCCACCCCAGCCCTCCCCCGCAAGCGGGGGAGGGAGCAGGAGGCCTCAGCGCAGCGCCTGAATCACCGGCGCGACCTGCGCCTGACGTTCAAGCGCCACACCGACTCGGCCGAGCGTGGCAGCCAGTTCATGCGTGGTATCTGAACGCAAGGTCGCGTGCCCAACCTTGCGACCGTCGCGCGGCTGCTTGCCGTAGTCGTGCCAGTGGCCACCGGGCTCAATCAGCACCGGACCTGCATCCGGCATCGCGCCGATCCAGTTGAGCATGCAGGCATGGCCGAGCATGCGCGTGCTGCCCAGTGGAATGCCGAGCACGGCGCGCAGGTGGTTCTGGAACTGCGAGGTCTCGCTGCCTTCGATCGTCCAGTGACCGGAGTTGTGCACGCGCGGGGCGAGTTCATTCGCCAACAATTGGCCATCCTTGCAGAACAATTCCAGCGCGAGCACACCCACGTAATCCAGCGCTTCGCCCAGTCGACGTGCGTAAGCCAATGCCGTCTCGTTCAAGGCAGCATCAACTGTTGCGGGCGCCAAGCTGGCCGACAGCACGCCATCGACATGCCAGTTCTCGGTCAGCGGCCATGCGCGGAATTCGCCGTCGCGACCACGCACGGCGACCACGCTGAGCTCGCGTTCAAAGGCCACGAACGCTTCCACGATCAGGCCGACGCTTTCGGCCTGTGTGCCCAGCGCCTGCCATGCGGCGTCGATGTCGGCTACCGACTTGATCCGGAACTGGCCCTTGCCGTCGTAACCCAATCGGCGCGTCTTGACGATGCAGGGCAAACCGATTTCAGCGACCGCGGCGTCAAGCTGTTCACGGCTGGCAATCGCCGCAAACGGCGGCACCGGTATGTCGAGTTCGCGGAACAGGGTCTTTTCCGCCAGCCGGTCCTGCGCCACTGCGAGCGCGCGCGGGATCGGGAATACCGGCACGCGCTCGGTGAGCCAGCTCGCGGATTCGGCGGGCACGTTCTCGAAATCGAACGTGGCCACATCGACCCGCGACGCGAATTCGGCCAGTGCAGCCTGGTCGGTGTAATCGCCGACGACCATCGGCGCGAACTGGCCAGCGCAGGCATCAGCCGCGCTATCGAGAACCAGAAAACGCAGGCCCAGCGGCGCACCGGCAAGCGCCATCATCCGGGCCAGTTGGCCACCACCAAGAATGCCTACGGTTGTCATCGACACGTCGTCTTATTTACGGGGGTCGTCGTTGCGGGCGACATCGTCGGTCTGGCGCTTGCGAAACTCCGCCAGTGCTTGTGCGATATCGGCATGGTCATGCGCCAGCAATGCCGCTGCGAACAGCGCCGCATTGGCGGCGCCTGCATTGCCGATGGCGAAGGTCGCAACCGGGATCCCGGCCGGCATCTGCACGATCGACAGCAGCGAGTCCATCCCGTTCAACACTTTGCTCTGCACCGGCACGCCGAGCACCGGCACCACGGTCTTGGCCGCCAGCATGCCCGGCAAATGCGCGGCCCCGCCGGCACCGGCGATGATCGCGCGCAGGCCACGCAACTGCGCGCTTGCGGCGTATTCAAACAACACATCCGGCGTGCGATGCGCGGACACTACACGCACTTCGTGCGGCACGCCCAGCGACTCAAGTTTTTCGGCGGCGTGCTGCATTGTCTCCCAATCGGAGCGCGAGCCCATCACGATGCCGATCAGGGGCGTGTCCATTGCTGGCGTGACTGGCATGGCTGTGTCCGGCGCTAAAACGCTATTCTACCGATCCCCATCCCTTATCGGCATAGCCGAGCGGAATCGACATGGATCGCAAACTCCTGGACATCCTGGCCTGCCCCGCTTCGCGGCAGCCACTTGCCATGCTGGATGCGGCCGGCATGGACGCGTTGAACCACGCGATTGCGGCCGGCAACATCCGCCGCGCGGATGACACCGCGCAGTCCGAGCCCCTGCGCGAAGCGCTGCTCACCCGCGACCGCAAGACCGTGTATCGGATCGACGATGGCATTCCGGTGCTGTTGGTCGAGGAAGGCATCGCAACCGCGCAGGTCGAGGGCTTCCCGAAAACATGAGCGCAGGCGTTGCGCCACCACCGAATGAATTGATCGAGGCTGATGTAGCCACCGCGCTGGCCGAGGACATTGGCAGCGGCGATGCCACGGCCAGTCTGCTGGACGATGCACCGGACCATGCCTATCTGCTGTGCAAGGAAAATTGCGTAGTCGCCGGGCGGCCGTGGTTCGACGCCTGTCACCGCGCGCTGGATTCGGATGTGCGCATCGACTGGCATTGCGAGGAAGGCGACCGGCTTGCAAAGGGCACGGTGGCAGCGACACTCGTCGGCCGGAATCGCAGCCTGGTCACCGCCGAGCGCGCATCGCTGAATTTCCTGCAGACGCTGAGCGGCACTGCAACCGTGACTGCAGCCTATGTCGACGCGGTACGTGGCACCGGCACGCGGATCCTCGATACCCGCAAGACCATACCCGGTCTTCGTTTTGCTCAGAAATACGCGGTGCGCGTCGGAGGTGGCATGAACCACCGGATCGGCCTGTTCGACGCGATGATGCTCAAGGAAAACCACATCCGTGCGTTCGGATCAGTGTCCGCAGCCATCAAGCGCGCGCGCGCGCTGCATCCGGAACTACCGCTGATCGTGGAAGTGGAGACGCTGGCTCAGTTGCGCGAAGCCCTGCGAACGGGTTGTACACGCGTGCTGATCGACGATTTCGATGCCGATACGCGTCGCGAAGCGGTGCGCATCGCCCATGCTGCTCCGTTCAATGGAGCGATCCCGCTGGAAGTGTCCGGCGGGGTGGATTTGGACACGGTGCGTGCAATTGCCGGGGACGGCGTGGACTGCATCTCGATCGGCGCGCTGACCAAGCATATCCATGCCATCGATTTTTCGCTGAAGCTTGGCCTGCCGCCGGGCGAGTGACCCGGCTCTTGCGCTTACGCGAACTCGCCACCACAGTAAGCCGATGCCTACCTTGCTGATCCTGATGATCGTCGGCGCTGCTGCGTTCTTTTTCTTCAGCAGCGCGCGCGGCGCCGCTGAACGCGCCGCTGAAATCGGCCGTGACGCCTGCCATGCGGCGGGCGTGCAGTGGCTGGACGAGTCGGTACACGCAATCGGCATGCGCCTGCGCCGGAACGACGATGGCTGGCTCGGGATCGAGCGCAGTTTCCGCTTCGAATATTCCGACGATGGCCAGAACCGCCGTATCGGCCGGGTAGTGTTGCAGGGCCAGCGACTGGTCGGTTTCAGCGGGCCCAGCCGGGCCGCGCAGGCAGTGGTGCAGGCGTTTCCGCTGCAGTAGGAGCGCGGTTTACGGCGCGACCGAAGCCCACCCGGTCCTGTAGGAGCACCGTTTACGGCGCGATAGAGCCACGAATCGCGCCCTGAAGGGCGCTACTACTTCACGATCCGCAGGTGGCTGCCGCGCTTGGGTGGCTCGCTCGGGCGGTCGGAGCCATTATCGTCGTTGCCGTCTTCCACCAGTTGCGGATCACCCGCATCCGATTCGACTGCAACAGGCGCGGATGCTGCCGAAGAGGTGGTATCGGCATGCGCCTCTTCCGGCAACGCCATGCCCTGCCCGGTTTCCCGCGCATAGATGGCGATCACCGCCTCCAATGGCACGCTGACGACCTGGCTCACGCCAGCAAAGCGGGCGGTGAAGCGCAACACATCATTACCCAGCTCAAGCTTGGCGACCGCACGCTCGGCGATATTGAGCACGATGCGGCCGTCCTTCACTGCATGCATCGGCACCCGCACGCCGGACATGGCGGCATTGACCAGCACATGCGGGGTCATGCCGTTATCGGCGATCCATTCGTACAGTGCCCGCAACAGGTACGGGCGCTGGCTGCTCATCTGCAGGGTGTCTTCGCCCATCTCAGACGACCATCAAACGGGCATGTCGTGCAGGGTCTTTTCCTGCTCGGTCAGGCTGCGGATGAACCCGGGATTGCGGAAGATGCGGTTGCCGTAGTCCTCGATCGCCTTGCCATCCTTCGGCAATGGCACGCCCAGCGAACGCAGGCGCCAAATGATCGGTGCCATCGCACAATCGGCCAGGCTCATTTCGGTGTTGAGGAAAAACTTGAATGCCTTGAACAGCGGCACCGAGGCGGTCAGCAGTTCCTTCAGGCGCTTGCGCCCGGCATCAGCCTGCTGCTTGTTGCCCAGCTGGATGGCCTGTACCTGCGGCACCCAGTCGTGCTCGATGCGCAGCATCGCCAGTCGCAAGCGTGCGCGCGAGAGTGGATCGACCGGCATCAGCGGAGGATGCGGATAGCGTTCGTCGAGGTACTCGCTGACCACCGACGCCGCGTACAGCACCAGATCGCGCTCGACCAGGGTCGGCACCGAGTGGTACGGATTGAGGTCGATCAGGTCTTCCGGCGGATTCTGCGGATCGACCGCAATCATGTCGTAGGTCACGCCCTTGGCGGCCAGCACCAGGCGGACGCGGTGGCAGAGGACGTCATCGACCGAGGAAAACAGGGTCAGGGCGTTACGCATGCGTGGACTCACAGCCATCATCAGAACAACTCCTGCAGCCAGCCCCCGCCAGCCGCACTTGCGCCACCTGCACGATGCAGGAGGCCGCCAAGCGTCGTTCCCGTTGCTGCGTGAAGCCCCGCTGCGTCAGTGAACGTCCCGCCAGTATTCCGTCTTCAACAACCAAGCGATGAAAGTGAACAACGCCAGGAACAGGATGACCCAGACGCCGATGCTCTGGCGCTTCAGCGCCGCGGGCTCACCTGCGTATTCCAGGAATGCGGTGATGTCGCGCACGGTCTGGTCGAACTGGGCGGCATCCTGGCTGCCCGGCTGCGACAGCGTGAAGCCTTCGACCGGCGTTTCGCCGAATGCGTTCTTCTCACCATGCACCGGCTGTTGCAGGCCTTGCAGCTCCCACAACGGATTTGGCATCGAGGCGTTGGCGAACAGCTTGTTGTTCCAGCCTACCGGGCGGCTTTCGTCCAGGTAGAACGACTTGAGGTAGGTGTAGATCCAGTCGCTGCCGCGCACCCGCGCGATCACGCTCAGATCCGGCGGCGCCTTGCCGAACGCGGCCACGCCCATCGCCTCGGTCATCGGCGAAATCACGTGGTCGCCGATCTTGCCGCCGTTGAGATTCAAGTTGGCCTGCACCTGGTCCTCGGTCAGGCCGAGGTCCTCGCCGATGCGGGCATAGCGCAGGTATTGCAGCGAATGGCAGCCGCTGCAGTAGTTCATGTACAGCTGGGCACCACGCTGCAGTGAGGCCTGGTCGTCGAGGTCGGCACCCGATTGCTGCAGGCCTGCGGTTTCACTGGCCAGTGCGGTCAGCGAGATCAGCAGGCCAGCGGCGAACACCGCGGCGCGGGAGGCGAAATTCTTAGTCATGCATCGTCACCCGTTCCGGCACCGGCTTGGTCCTGTCGAGCTTGGTCCATACCGGCATGGTGATGAAGAAGGCGAAATAGAGGAAGGTCAGCACGCGGCCGATGATGGCCTCGACCGGGTCCGTGCCCGGGCCGGCACCAATCTTTGCCAGCCACAGGAAACAGGTCGCGAACATCAGCAGCATCGCCCAGCTCAGCATTCCGCGATAGCGGTAGGACTTGACCGGCGACTTGTCCAGCCACGGCACCAGGAACAGCATCACGATGGCGCCGAACATCACAATCACGCCCCACAGCTTGATCCCGAAGAACGAGGGGATCACCCGCAACATCGCGTAGTACGGGGTGAAGTACCACACCGGCTTGATGTGCGCCGGGGTCACCAGCGGGTTGGCGACGGTGAAGTTGTCATGCTCCAGGAACCAGCCGCCGAAGGTCGGCGCGAAGAAGATGATGAAGGCGGCGATGATCAGGAAGATGCCGACGTAGAACGTGTCCTTGACCGTATAGTACGGGTGGAATGGCACGCCGTCCGCGGGCGCACTTGGCGACCAGCGGTTGCCCTTGGGGCCCTTCTTGATTTCGACGCCATCGGGGTTGTTGGACCCGACTTCGTGCAGTGCACCCAGGTGCAGGACGATCAACAGCAACAGCACCAACGGCATTGCGATGACGTGCAGCGCGAAGAACCGGTTGAGGGTGGCGTCACCCGGATTGAAGTCGCCCATGATCCATTCGGTCAGGCCGGTACCAATTACCGGGATCGCACCGAACAGCGAAATGATCACCTTGGCGCCCCAGTAGGACATCTGGCCCCACGGCAGCACGTAGCCCATGAAGGCTTCAGCCATCAGCACCAGGTAGATCACCATGCCCAACAGCCAGACCAGTTCGCGTGGCTTCTGGTAGCTGCCATACATCAGCCCGCGGAACATGTGCAGGTAAATCACCACGAAGAGCAATGATGCGCCGGTGCTGTGCATGTAGCGGATCAGCCAGCCCCACTCCACGTCGCGCATGATGTATTCGATCGAGCCAAACGCTTCCGCCACGCTCGGCTTGAAGTGCATGGTCAGGAAGATGCCGGTGATGATCTGGTTGGCAATCGCAACCGTGGCGAGGACGCCGAAGATGTACCAGATGTTGAAGTTCTTCGGCGCGTAGTACTCGGTCATGTGCTTGCGGTACATCGGCATCAGCGCCGGTGCGCGCGCATTGACCCAGTCCGCCACAGTAGTTGCGGCGCCGGTTGCTGTACGGGTGATCTTGTTTGCCATGGCTTATGCGGCTCCCGCGCTACGGGTGGAAGCGGGATCAACGCCGATGACCACGGTGTTGTCGTCCTGGAAGTGGTACGGCGGCACGGGCAGGTTGGCAGGGGCTGGCTGCCCCTTCAACACGCGACCGGCGAGGTCGTAACGCGACTTGTGGCAGGGGCAGAAATAACCGCCCTTCCAGTTTGGGTCGAACGGTTCCGGCTTAACTTCCGGCAGGAACTCAGGGGCGCACCCCAGATGGGTGCAGACCCCGACCAGCACCGCGATCTCCGGCTTGATCGAACGGGTCGGGTTCTGCGCGTAGGCCGGTTGCTGGTCGACATTGGACGAATTCGGATCGGCCAGTGTGCTGTCGAGAGTTTTCATCACATCGAGCATGGCCGGGGTACGGCGTGCTATGTAGATCGGCTGGCCACGCCAGTTAAGCACCAGTTGCGCGCCTTCCGGCAGCGCACTGATGTCCACGGTCACCGGCGCACCGGCGAAGCGCGCCCGCGCACTTGGACTCCACGACTTGATGAAAGGCACCGCGACGAACCCGGCTCCGACCGCACCCACCACTGCCGTGGTCGCGGTCAGGAACCTGCGCCGGCCGGTGTTGACCTCTTCGTTGGTCATCCCGCACTCCGAAATGAAATCAAGGCTACGGACTGCCGCACCGCGCTCACGCACGGGGACATGCCGCAAAGACGGGGAAGTGTAACGGAAGCCTTAACGAACCGACAATCCGCATTCACGCGGAACACCCGGATCAGCGCGCGGCCAAGGTCCCGCGATAGCGCTCCGCCAGCAACCCAACCCGCTGCACATAGCGCTGGGTCTCACTGTACGGGGGTACGCCGCTGTACTTGTCGACCGCGCCCTCACCCGCGTTGTAACCCGCCGCGGCCAAGGTCAGGTTGCCGTTGAATCGCTTGAGCAGCCAGGACAGGTACTTCACGCCGCCGCTGATGTTCTGGGAGGCATCAAACGCATCGCTGACCCCGAACCGGCGCGCGGTGGCCGGCATAAGTTGCATCAGGCCTTGCGCGCCCACCCGCGACAGCGCGTTGGGGTTGAACGCGGATTCGGCATGGATGATCGCGCGGACGATGGCCTCGTCGACCCCGTATTCGCGCGCCGCAGTGGCTATTTCTGCCTGGTAGGCCGCGGTATTCAGGCGCACGCTGGCGAAACTCACGCCCGGCTTGGCACCGCAGGCGTAGCAGGTTTCCATGTAGCTGTACTGGATCGTGCGCAGTCCGCTGATGCCGGCGGCGCCCTTGGGACGGGCGCTCGTGTAGTTGCGGATTCCACCCTTGACGTAGGAATACACCTGCCCGCGGATCAGGCGCGGACCAGCGCTCGATGCAACTTGCGCAGGAGTGGCCGCGACGGCCGTGGATCGCGTGACCGGAATGCTGGCGGTGACCGGCGATCCCGCAATTGTCGCCGGCGGCGTTGCATTGCCCATGGCCGCAGCTTTCGGCGGGTACACCGTCGCCACGCGTGCCCGGGGCTTGGTGCGCTGTGACTTGTAGCTGCCGACCAGCTTGCAGCTGGCGCCACTGATCCGCTTGTTGGAGTAGGTGGTGCTGCCGTCGCCGGTATCGCAGCGGTAGACATTGCCGGCAATGGCGTTCGCTGCCGGCATTGCCAACAGCGCGCAGCCCAACAACAGGAATGTGGCGACCCGCTTCATGGACGCAGTCTCGCGCCTTCACACCATCATTACAAGTTCTTGATTTTGCGGCACGTATTCACAATGCAGTCGCGCCCGTAGCGCCGCGCTTGCAGAGCGTTGGGTAGCCAGAGCAGCCGCCCCAAATGCCGCCGCGGCGTCTGCTAAGCTCGCGCGCACCTTAGACCCGGCCCGGATTCACCACCGCGCCCCCGGAGACCCGCATGACCATCGAAACACTGGATTCCGCGCCCGCGGCATCGACCCCGCGCCTCACCAAAGCCGCCAACGCACCGAAGAAGCTCTTCATCGAGACCCACGGCTGCCAGATGAATGAGTACGACTCGGCCAAGATGGCCGATGTGCTGGCAGCGTCCGATGGCATGGAACTGACCACGATCGCCGAAGAAGCTGATGTGATCCTGGTCAATACCTGCTCGATCCGCGAAAAAGCCCAAGACAAAGTCTTCAGCCGGATCGGCCGCTGGAAGTCGCTGAGAAAAAACGGCGAGAAGGTGCTGATCGGCGTGGGCGGTTGCGTGGCGAGCCAGGAAGGCGCCGCCATCGTCAAACGCGCGCCTTACGTGGACCTGGTGTTCGGACCGCAGACCCTGCACCGGCTGCCGGAGCTGATCCGCGAGCGCCGTGAAAGCGGGCTTCCGCAGGTCGACATCAGCTTCCCGGAGATCGAGAAGTTCGACCGCCTGCCTGAACCGCGCGCGGACGGCCCCAGTGCGTTCGTCTCGATCATGGAAGGCTGCAGCAAGTACTGCAGTTTCTGCGTGGTGCCCTACACCCGCGGCGAGGAAATCAGCCGGCCGTTCGAGTCCGTATTAGTCGAAGTCGCCCAACTGGCCGCGCAGGGTGTGCGTGAGGTCAACCTGCTGGGCCAGAACGTCAACGCCTATCGCGGGCCGTATGGCGAGGGCGAAGTTGCCGATCTGGGTCTGCTGATCCGCACGATTGCCGAGATCGACGGCATCGGCCGAATCCGTTTCACGACGTCACACCCACTGGAGTTCAGCGACTCACTGGTCGATGCCTATCGCGATGTGCCCAAGCTGGCCAATTACCTGCATTTACCGGTGCAGTCCGGCAGCGACCGCGTACTGGCAGCGATGAAGCGTGGCTACACCGCGCTGGAGTTCAAGCAGAAGTTGCGCAAGCTGCGTGCGGTGCGGCCGGGGATTTCGATCTCTTCGGACTTCATCGTCGGCTTCCCCGGCGAGACCGAGGCCGACTTCGACAAGACCATGAAGCTGATCGAGGACGTGGGCTTCGACCAGAGTTTTTCCTTCATCTACTCGCGTCGCCCTGGCACGCCGGCGGCGGACCTGGAAGACGACACTTCGGGCACCGACAAGCACGCGCGGCTGTCGCGGCTGCAGGCGCACATCAATGCGCATGCCGCCGGTATCTCGCAGGCGATGGTCGGCAGCGTGCAGTCGGTGCTGGTCGAGGGTCCGTCGAAGAAAGATCCGAACGAACTGACCGGCAAGACCGAGAACATGCGCCCGGTGAATTTCGCCGCGGCTCCACATCAAGATGCACCGCGCCTGATTGGCCAGTTCATCGACGTGCTGATTACCGAGGCAATGAGCAACTCGTTGCGCGGGCGCGTGCTGGCGGCGGACTGACGTGCGAAACACCTTGCTGCCACTGGCATTGGCCCTGGCGCTAACCGGCTGCGTCACTGCTCGTCCCGCCGCGACCCGGCCCGTCGACTGGGCGCAACCGGTGGTGCAGGCGCAGCTGCCCAACCTGCAGCGGGTCGACGACGGCCTCTGGCGTTCCGCCCTGCCCCGTCATCCCGACGCCTCGACACTGCACGCGCTCGGCATCCATACCGTGGTCAACCTGCGCCCGCAGTCCGATCCACCGTGGTTCGCCGGCGCCGATATCGCCACCCGGCAAATCGGCATCGACACCTGGGATATTGATGAGGCACAGGTGTTGCAGGTACTGCGCATCACGATCGACCCGGCGCAGCGACCCGTGCTGATTCACTGCACCCACGGCGCCGACCGCACTGGCCTGATGGTCGCGGCCTATCGCATGGTCGTACAGGGCTGGAGCGAGGCCGATGCCGAGCGCGAAATGATTCGCGGTGGTTACGGCTACCACCTGGTCTGGATCAACCTGCCGCGCGTGCTGAGGCGGCTGGATGTGGCGAGGATGCGGCGCGAACTCGGACTGCCTCCCGCAGCCTGATCAGGCAAGGCGCGTCAGTCCAGGCGCCTCAGTCAAATCGTTTTCGGAAACGCAGGATTGCGCGCCACTGCATGCTGCAACTGATTCTTGTCGCCCCAGTAACAGTTCAGCGGGACCGGGCTCGGATGGCCACGCCGTGGCCAGAACGCTACTCTGTGCAGATGCAGACCCAACGTGATTTCACCCTGGAACCCGACGACATCGAACGCTTGGCGAATATGTCAGGCCCGTTCGATGCACACCTGCGCATGATCGAACTGCGGATGGGCGTGGAGATCGCCAATCGTGGCACCGTGTTCCGCATAAGTGGGCGCGATGCCGACGCGGTCGCGCGCACTGAGCGCGTGCTGCACCAGCTGTATGCCGATGCCGCTGACGAAACCCTCGACGAGCACGCGATCCACCTGCACCTGGGTGCTCAGCTCGACGCTGCCGACTCGTCATCCGCGATGGATTACGTGCCGCAGGAGATAGCTGTGCGGGTCAAGCGTGGCACCGTGCGCGGACGCGGTGACAACCAGCAGAAGTACCTGCATGCGATCGCCACACACGACATCAATTTCGGCGTGGGTCCGGCCGGCACCGGCAAGACCTTCCTGGCCGTGGCGATGGCGGTCGAGGCGCTCAACCAGGCACGCGTGCAACGCCTGATCCTGGTGCGTCCGGCAGTGGAAGCCGGCGAGAAGCTCGGCTTCCTGCCCGGCGACCTGAGCCAGAAAGTCGACCCGTACTTGCGCCCACTGTACGACGCGCTGTACGAAATGCTCGGCGTGGACAAAGTCGCGCGACTGCTGGAAAAGAACGTCATCGAAATCGCACCGCTCGCCTACATGCGCGGCCGCACCCTCAACGATGCGTTCGTGATCCTCGACGAGGCCCAGAACACCAGCATCGAACAGATGAAGATGTTCCTGACCCGGCTCGGCTTCGGCAGCACCGCGGTGGTCACCGGCGACATGACCCAGGTGGATCTGCCCAAGCACCAGAAGTCCGGACTCAAGGATGCGGTCGAGGTGCTGCGCGGCGTGGACGGCGTGCACTTCACCTTCTTCGAATCCCGCGACGTGGTCCGGCATCCTTTGGTGGCGCGCATCGTCAACGCCTACGAGGCGCGCGACGCCCGTGATGCGCCACCTGCTTCGGCGTAAACTGCGACGATGACCAAGGGCCCGATCCATCTCGATGTCGGCGTCAGTTATGCCCTGCCGCGCGCGGGCTTGCCGGCGGCGGTCAGCTTCCGCAAATGGGTGGCTGCCGCGCTCGACGGCCGCATCCGTGATGCAGACTTGGCAGTGCGCCTGGTCGGCAACAAGGAAGGCCGCGCGCTGAACCGGCATTACCGCGGCAAGGATTACGCAACCAATGTACTCAGTTTCCCGGCCGAGATCGCCGAGGGCGTGAAGCTGCCCAAGGGCGTAAAGATGCCGCTGCTCGGCGACCTGGTGCTATGTGCCCCGGTGATCGCGCGCGAGGCCAAGGAACAGAAGAAACCGCTGGCTGCACATTACGCGCACCTGACCGTGCATGGCGCGTTGCACCTGCTGGGCTGGGACCACGAAGACACTCGCGAAGCAGAATGCATGGAGCAGCTGGAGCGTGAAATCCTGGCCGGTCTGGGCCTGCCGGATCCATACCAGGAACGCTGAATGCAGCCGCGGCTGCGTCAGGGCTTGGTGGGTGTTGCTGTCCGCGACGGACGCGTTTCTTCCTCGGGCATCAGGTCGAGCTCACGCGCCAGCGCAATGAAGCGCGGATCACTCGAATAGCGCGATACGAACGGCATGTAGCGGATCTCCACGATGCCCGGATCGCCACTGGTCCGCGCCACGTCCAGCCAGTGGAACATCGAGGTTTCGTCGTCGCGCTGCGCATAGATGCCGGCGATCTGGGTCGCGGCGTTGTTGGCGTTGTCGCGGATCAGCGACTGCAGCTCGACATCGGAACGCCCTCGGTCACCCTTGGCCCAATACGCCATGGCAAGTGCATAGGTGCGCCACAACGGGTCCGGCTCGGATTCCGCGAGCTTGATCGCCTCGTCGGCGCGATTCTGCTGGAACACGGCAATCGCCTGGAAGGCGCGCACCACGGAGGTATCCGGACGCAAGGCCAGCGCCTGCCCGAGGATGTACTCGGCCTCGGAAAAATCGTTCTTGCCCAGGTACACGCCGCCCAGGTTGTACAGCACGCTCGATGACAACGGATTCAGCGCAAGCACGCGGCGCAGGTTGCCGGCGGCCTCTTCGAGTTGGCCAAAAGCGGTCTGCTGGATCGCCAGCGAATGCAGCAGGCCCGGATCCTGTGGGCTAAGTTCGAGCGCACGCAGGGTCTCGTGCATCGCGCCCGCCTGGTCCAACGCAATCCCGGACATCCACGCCGCATTGGCCGCGTGCACCTCGGCTCTGTTTGGTGCCATACGCAAAGCCAGGGCCGCCTCGCGTCGCGCTTTTTCGCCTTCCTCGCGGACATCGCCGGCCTCGGACGGGAACCGCGTGGCCAACTGGATCCGCGCCAGTGCCAGGCGTGCATAGGCCTCGGCATAATTCGGATCCAGCGCCACCGCACGCTCGAACGCAGCAATCGCCTGGCGCGAGCCATCGCCGTCGTGGCGGTCGTACAGTGCATTGCCACGAAGCACCGCGTCATAGGCGGCGAGATTCCCGCCCGGTGGCCGCTCGTCCTGGCTTCCTTGCGGCGCAGGCAGGCGCTTGGTCTTCAATGCGGAGCCGATCGCCACCAGGATCTCGTCCTGCAGCTTGAACAGGTTCTTATAAGGCCGTTGGTAGTGGTCGAACCACAGCGTGCTGCCATCGGACACCCGCACCAGCGAGGCATCGATCAGCACGTCGTCACCTTTGCGCTGCACACTGCCCTGCAACACATGGGTGGCGCCGAGTTTTTTGCCGATGGCGCGACCCAGCTCCCTGGAATCACGGAACTGGAAGGACGACTCCGGGCTGGTCACCGCCACCCCGGCAAACTGCGACAGCCCAGCGATCAATTGATTTGAAAGACCATCATTGAAATAACCGGCATCGTCGCGCCTGGCCTTCAGTGCCTCCACCAGGCGCTCGGAGGAATCCTCGACAAATGGCTTCGCGTTCTCGGACGGCCTTTCGCCAGCCAGCGGCAATACCGCGATGATCGTGGACGGCAGTTGCCCGGCAGCCGCGCCTGCAGTGGCAGCTGGTGGCGCCGGCGATACCTGTGCCTGCTTCGATCCACTTGCGCCGAACCTGGCATAGGCGAAATAGCCCCCGGCCAGCAACGCCGCGACGGCCAATGCCGCCAGGGCAATGACAAGCGCACGCGGCTTGCGCGGCTCCGGCTTGATCAGAAGGCCATCGTCCGTTATCAAACCCTACCTCTTTGCTGCGCCAGCGCCTTGCCGGCTCCCCGCACAGTGTCGACAATGCCCGTTGGCCATGCAACCGGGCGGGAAGCCTATGCCGCATGCCGATCCCTGCTTCGACCCTCGACGCCAGTTCATCGTCCACTTCACCGCGCCACCGCCCGGATTCGCTAGACTGACCCGACAGACCCATACGGCACCCTGAGCACCATGTCCGAGGACGACAGTAGAAGCGACAGCCCCGACTCCACCGGAAGTCAGGCCGAAAAACCGCGCCGCTCATGGCTGGACCGCATCAGCGCCGCGCTGTCCGGCGAGCCGACCACCCAGGAAGACCTGATCGAGCTGCTGCGCGACGTGCAGGCCGATGGCGTGATCGGCGCGGACACCCTGCGCATGATGGAAGGTGCGATCGCGGTGTCCGGCATGACCGTCAACGACGTGATGGTGCCGCGCGCGCAGATGGTCGTGCTGTCGGTGGACGCACCCTTCACCGAGATCATGGACGCCGTGGTCGAGTCAGGGCACTCGCGCTTCCCGGTGCATGGCGAGGACAAGGACGAGATCCTCGGTGTACTGCTGGCCAAGGATCTGTTGCGCCGGGCAATGACCAACGAAGACGTAGCCGGCATCCGCGAGCTGCTGCGCCCTGCGGTACTGATCCCCGAATCGAAGAAGCTCAATGTGCTGTTGCGCGAGTTCCGCCAGTCGCGTAACCACATGGCGATTGTCATCGACGAATACGGCGGCGTTGCCGGCCTGCTCACGATCGAGGACGTGCTGGAGCAAATAGTGGGCGAGATCGACGATGAGCACGACGAGGCCGAGGACGGCTCGCGGTTGATCTCCGCGCAGGCCGACGGCCAGTTCGTGGTCGATGCGCTGACCCCGATCTCCGATTTCAACGAACGCTTCAGCGCCGATTTCGACGACGACGAATACGACACCATCGGCGGGTTGATCACTGATGCGATCGGCCACTTGCCGGAAGCCGGCGAGGAACTGACCCTGGGCCGTTTCGTGTTCCGCATCGCCCGTGCCGACGCGCGTCGCCTGCATGCACTGCACGTGGGCGTGCATGCGGAAGGCTGACGCGTTGCGCGTCCTGCTCTGCCTGCTGCTGGCCTGCCTGGCCGGTTTTGCACACGCACAAGCGCCTGTGGCAGCCATCCCGGACGCGCCCCGCATCGGCGTGGTCACGATGGGCCCCGGCGAGATCTTCTGGGAGCGCTTCGGGCATGACGCGATCGTGGTCGATGACCCAGCGTTGGGCGAGCGGATCTCCTACAACTTCGGCTTCTTCGACATGGAGGAGCCTGGCTTCATCGGACGCTTCGTGCAGGGCCGGATGGAATACATGCTGGTGGCCTTGCCGCTCGCGCAGGACATGCAGTACTACCGCGAGGTCGGCCGCGGCGCCGGCATCCAGTGGCTACAGCTGGATCCCGTGCAGGCGCGGCAACTGGCTGCCGATCTGGCAGAGAACGCGAAACCCGAGAACGCGCGCTACCGCTACGACTACTACACCGACAACTGCGCCACCCGTGTGCGCGACGCCATCAATCGCGTGCTTGGTGGCCGGCTGCAGCGGGAACTGGATGGCCGTTCCAGTGGCGACACCTACCGCGGCGAATCGGTGCGCCTGGCTTCACCGGCGCTTTGGATGTGGTTGGGATTCGATATCGCCCTGGGTCCCTACGCCGACCGCCCGCTGAGCCGTTGGGAGCAGGCGTTCCTGCCGCGTCGGCTGGCCGAGGACCTGCGCGAAGCGACGAACTTCGACGGCCGTCCCCTGGTCGCCTCCGAACAGGAATTGCTGCCGCAACGGCAAGCCGCAGAGCCCGAACCGCAGGCGCGCAAAGTCATGCCGTGGCTGCTGACGGGCCTGGCGCTCGCCATCACGATCGTCGCGTTCGCACGCCGCGCACCCCGCTCGCTGGCGGCATTCGCCTCGCTGTTCTGGCTGTTGTGCGGCTGCATTGGTCTGGTACTGGCATTTAGCTGGGCGTTCACCGACCACCGCACGTTGTGGGCCAACCGCAACCTGTTGCTGTTCAACCCATTGTGCCTGTTGCTGCTGCCAGGCGCGTTCACGCTGCTACGTGGCCGTGTGCCGACGCAGCGTTTCGGCATGCTGCTCAAGGTCGTCATGGCAGTCGCCGCACTGGCCTGCGCACCGCTATGGTTGCAGGGCTTGTCGCAACGCAACGGCACATGGATCGCCCTGCTGTTGCCGATCCATGCCGCCTTCGCGTGGGCTTGGGCAAATGCGCGGCGAACGCACGCCTGATCAACGTGTCTGATCAGTATCTGATCAAAACCGCTTGATGGCGGTGCGCAGCGGATGCAGGATGGCGCGATGAACGAGCCCGCACCCGCCGTCCCCGCCTGCGTCGTCAATTGCGCCGCCTATGACACCGCCGGCAAGCGACGCGACATTACCCTGGATGCGATCAGCGACGTGCTGGCGGTCGATGACGGCAGCTTCGTCTGGGTTGGCCTGTATGAACCCGAGGAATCCCTGCTCGACAAGCTGCAGGAAGAATTCAACTTGCATGACCTTGCCATCGAAGACGCCCAGCACGCACACCAGCGGCCCAAGATCGAGGCCTTCGGCAGTACGTTCTTCATCGCGGTGCATACCGCGCAGCACGTGGATGACCACGTACGCTTCGGCGAAACCCATGTCTTCGTCGGCCCGCGCTTCCTGGTCACCGTGCGCCACGGCGCCTCCCTCACCTACACCCCCGTGCGCCAGCGCTTGGAACGCGATCCGGAGATGCTGGCCAATGGCCCCAGTGTCGGCCTGCATGCGGTACTGGATTACATCGTCGACAACTACCAGCCGATCGTCTCGGAGTTCGAGGCAGAGCTCGATGCGCTTGAGCAGGATGTGTTCGCGGAAACCTACAGTCGCGACACGATCGCGCGGCTATACCAGTTGCGCAAGGAACTGACCCAGATGCGGATGGCGGTGACGCCGATGCAGGACATCCTGTCGCAGCTGATCCGCACGCCGACGCTGGGCATTCCCGACGTGGTCAAGCCTTACTTCCGTGACGTGCTCGACCATGTGGCACGGGTCGGCGACATCATCGATACGCAGCGCGAAATGGTCTCTGCCGCGATGAGCGTCTATCTGTCGCTGGTAACCGTTGGCCAGGGCGAGATCGTCAAGAAACTCGCGGGCTGGGCCGGTCTGCTGGCTGTGCCTACGCTGATCGCCAGTTGGTACGGAATGAATTTCCAATCCATGCCGGAACTGCATGGCCGCCATAGCTACGCCATCCTGATCGGAGTCGTGGTCGTGGCATCGATGCTGCTCTACCGCTACCTGCGCAAGGTGCGCTGGCTCTAGTTCGCGCTGGTCCGGGTCAGGTAGCCATTGCCCGCAGCACGATTCCGGTCAGGTAGGCGCCATAGGTACCAAGCGCATAGCCCAGCACCGACAGCAACACGCCAACCGGGGCCAGCGCGGGATGGAACGCGCTCGCCACCACCGGCGCCGATGCGGCGCCACCGATATTGGCCTGTGAACCGACCGCCATGAAGAACAGCGGTGCGCGGATCAGCTTGGCCACCAGCAACATCAGGCCAGCATGCACGCTGATCCAGATCAGGCCGAGCAGGAGCAGGAGGGGTTTGTCCGCCAACTGCGCCAGGTCCATTTGCATGCCGATGGTGGCGATCAGCACATACAGGAATACCGTACCGATCTTCGAGGCGCCCGCGCCTTCAAGCTTGCGCGCACGGGTCAGGCTGAGCAGCACACCGAAAGTGGTGGCGAAGATCACGATCCAGAAGAATCGGGAGTCGAGGCTGTAATCCTGCAAGCGCCATGTGGCCGGCAGCGACTTGATCCAGGCGACCAGTGGTTCAGCGAGGAAATGCGACAGGCCGGTTACGCCAATGCCAATGGCAAAGATCAGCATCACGTCGGTGGTCGAGGCGATGCGCGTGTGTTGCGCGTGAAAGCTGGCCATGCGCTGCTTGAGGTCTTCGACCGCGCGGTTGTCGGCCCCCAGCCAACGATCAATGGCCTCCGCCCTGGATGCCATGAACAGCAGCGTTGCCATCCACAGGTAGGCCACGATCACGTCGACCGCGGCGAACTGGCCGAACAGGGTCGACGGCACCGCGAACACTTCCTTCATCGCCGCCTGGTTGGCGCCGCCACCGATCCAGCTACCGGCAATCGTGGTCATCCCGCGCCAGGTTTCGCCGGCCACGGTTTCGGGATGAATCACACCCATCGCCGCGAACGCCACCCATGCGCCCAACATCACCCCGACTGTCCCGGTGAAGAACATCACCAGCGCTTTCGGGCCAAGCCGGATGATCGCGCCGATATCCATCGCCAGGCAGAACAGCACCAGTGACGCCGGCAACAGATAATCGCGCGCCATCGGATACAGGCCCGAGCTGGCGCCGTCGATCACGCCGATGCTGTTGGCAATCGCCGGCAGCAGGTAGCAGGGCAGGATTGCCGGGATCACCGCATAGAATTTCTTCCAGAACCCCTGCTCGCGCGAGGCGCCCCAGAACACGAAGCCCAGGATCGCCGCAAGCAGGCCTAGGACGACGGCATCGTTGTTAATCAGCGCATGCGCGGGGTTCGTCATTCGTTTGTCCGGGGATTGACGGCGAGACCGTCGGGTGGCTCGCGTAGCGGCATTTCGAGCCGCGGAGCCCTGCCAGCCGGCTGGGGTTCGCGGGCTCGCGGCAATGCCGCTCGAACTCCCCGCTCACCCCGGCGGTAGGCGCTGTCGATCACGTAGTTACTGTCCGATGTGCTGCTTCAGCCAGTCATTGACGGTGTCGTGCCAGAGCACGCTGTTCTGCGGCTTCAGCACCCAGTGATTCTCGTCCGGGAAATACAGGAACTTCGATTCCACGCCCTTGCGCTGCAGCGCAGTGAACAATGCTATGCCCTGCTCGACCGGGATCCGGTAATCCTTCTGCCCATGGACCACCAGCATCGGCACCTTGAAGTTGCCGACGTGGGCGACCGGATTGAACTTCTCGTAATTTTCCGGATGGTCGAACACGGTGCCGCCGTTTTCCCATTCGTTGAACCAGAGCTCCTCAGTCGCATAGCCCATCGCACGCTGGTCGAACACGCCGTCGTGGCTGACCAGGCATTTCCATGGCGACTTGCCGTTCTTGTCGTACCAGTTGCCTTCGATCCAGTTGACCATGAAGCCGCCATAGCTGGCGCCCAATGCGCAGGCCATGTCACCGTTGAGGAAGCCGTATTTCTGCTGCGCTGCGGCCCAACCTTTCTGCAGGTCCTCCAGCGGACGGTCGCCCCAATGCTGGCTGATCGCGTCGGTGAAGGCCTGGCCGTAGCCAGTGGACCCGTGGAAGTCGATCATCACCACTGCATAGCCCTGGCCGGCATACGTCTGCGGGTTCCAGCGATAACTCCAGCCATCGCCGAAGCTGCCCTGCGGACCGCCGTGGATCAGGAATGCGACCGGATACTTCTTGCCTTCCTGGTAATTCCACGGCTTGACCACGTAGCCATGCACGGTCTCGCCGTTCCAGCCGATGAAGTTGAATTGCTCGTATTTGCCGAACGCCACACCCGGAAGCATCTCGCCGGCGCTTGGCGTGATCGGAATCCATGATTTTCCATCGGCGTTGGCAACGTAAATCTGATCACCCGAATTCAGCGTATTGCGAGAGAACGCCATGCGTCCGTTGCGGACGTCAATCGCGGAAACATTCCCTGCGCCAACGATCTTCGTTACTTCGCCGCTGGCAATATCAACGGCGAACAGCGGATGCTCGCCCATGTCGGATGTGGTGGTGAAGATGTTCTTGCCAGTCATGGACAGGGTAATCCCATCGGCACTGCGGTCCCACTGCGGCGCGATCTCTCGCGTCTTGCCGCTGGCCAAGTCCATCGCCATCAGCGCGAAGCGATCGGCCTCGAAACCGGGGCGCTTCATCGCGCGGTAGTACAACGTCTTGCCATCGGCGGAGAACACCGGACCGGCATCCCAAGCCTTGTTCGCGGCGGTGACATTGCGCGCGTCGCTGCCATCGGCCTTGACCAGCCAGATGTCGAAGTTGGTCGACCATGGCTCGCTGCGATCAGAGCTACGCACGCTCATCGCCACCTGCTTGCCATCAGCCGACCATGCAAAATCGGACAGGTCGCCAAAGGGTTTCGATGGGATGTCGCCGTGGATGTCGCCGCTGAGCAAGGTCGCCGACTTCACCGCTGCATCGCTGCCCAGCGTCGCCGAAAATACGCGATTGAGCCGGCCATCGTTCCAGGTGTCCCAGTGGCGGATGAACAACTGGTCGAAGATCTTGCCGGTGGTTTTTTCGGCTTCGACCGCATCAAGTCTCTTTTTTGTGCAATTCAGGTCGGCCTTGCAGTCGTCGAAAGTCGCCAATGCCAGTGCGACATGACTGCCGTCCGGCGACAGCGTATAGCCGTCGACGTCCAGCACCAGATCAGTGACCTGTTTGGGCTGACCGCCATCGAAGGTCGGCATCGCGTACAGCTGCGAACTGCCACCCTTGCCGCTGAGGAAGTACACGGTCTTGCCGTCCGGCGAGAAGCTCGGCGAATTGACGTTCCAGCCTTCCGGAGTGAAGCGTGCGGCTGGCGCGGCATCGCGCGCCAACAGGTCCTCGATCCACAGCGAGGTGCTGGACTTGTTGGTCGACTTGTCGACAACGCGCTTTGCGAACACGACATTGCGTCCATCCGGCGACACCACCGGCGAGGAATAGCGATCCATGTAGGCCATGTCCTGCACGCTGAAGCCGCGCGCGGCCGGTTTGGCCGGAGTGGCGGCAATCGACGGCAGCGACAACGCAAGGGCGAGCGGAAGGATGGCGTGGCGAAGAGTCATGGCGTTTCCGTAAGGTGTATGGATGACAGAATTTTCAGATCGACGCAGGCGTGGGTCACATCGGGCCGGGTTCGACATCGCCCAGCGTCGGCTTGGCGTTGGCACCGGTGCGATAAAGCAGCCATGCAACCACGATGAGTACCGCCAGTCCCACGTATTTGCCGAACTGCAGGAATTCCGGCACCGCGATGACGTCGGCGCGACCGGACAACACGATTGGCACCGCGATCAGGATGCCCATCAGCGCTTCACCGGTGATCAGGCCTGCAGCGAACAGCGTGCCGGGGCGATGCAGGCGGTCACGCGCAGGTTCGTCCTTGGTGCCGACCATGCCATGGCGACGCTCGACCAGATGGGCCAGCAGGCCACCGATGAAGATCGGCACCATCAATTCCAGCGGCAGGTAGATACCGATTGCCGCAGCCAGCACTGGCACCCGGAAGCTCGACTTGCGCGCCTTCAACCATTCGTCGAAGGCAATGATCGCGGCGCCAACGCCGACACCAATCGCGATCATGTTCCATGGCAGTTCGCCACCGAACATGCCCTTGGCCACCGACGCCATCAGGGTTGCCTGCGGTGCGGACAACGGGTTGGGGTGCTCGGCAGTGGGCGGACCGATGCCATAGGCCTGGGCCAGCAGGTTCAACACGGGCGCCATGATCAATGCACACGAGAACGCGCCGATACCCAGCATCAGCTGCTGCTTCCACGGCGTCGCGCCGACGATATACCCGGCTTTCAGATCCTGCAGGTTGTCGCCACCGACCGCAGCCGCGCAACAGACCACCGCGCCAATCATGATGGCGGCGACCGCACCGATTGGCGATTCGCGACCGAGCAGCAACATCAACACCACCGAGGCGAACAGGATCGTGGCAATGGTGATGCCGGATACCGGATTGTTGGACGAACCAACCAGGCCAGCGAGATACGCCGACACCGATACGAATAGAAACCCAGCAATAATCATGATGATCGTCATCAATATGCCGATTGCCCACGGGTGGGAGACCGAGGGATCTGCGGCGACAATCGCGTGGTACAGCAGTGCCAGCGGCAATACGAAGACCACTAGCGCGATCAGCATCCACTTCATCGGCAGATCTTTATCGGTTTCGGCGATGTTGGCATCGGCACCCTTGCGGGCGGCGGCAATGCCGCTACGCACGCCTGACAGCAGCGAATTGCGCAGCGAGAACAAGGTCCACACGCCGCCGATCAGCATCGCGCCAACACCGAGGTAACGGATCTTCGCCGACCAGATCGCACCGGCGATGTCTTCCGCGCCGGCACCGGCGATCTTCGCGGCCAGTGCTGGATCCGTATCGAGGAAAAACGCGTGGTAAATCGGGATCGCGATGTGCCACGAAAGAATGCTGCCGCTGACCACCACAATGCCGATGTTCAGGCCGACGATATAACCGACGCCCAGCAGCGCCGGCGACAGGTTGGTGCCGATGTAGCCCAGGTACTTGCCGAAGAATCCGGCGCCGGCAGCGGTGTCCGGGATCATCCGCATGCCGCTGGCGGCAGCGGCCTTGATCACGGCGCCGAGCGTGGCCGAGAACGCGAGGATCTTCAGTCCAGGGCCGGGATTCTCGCCGGCCTTGAGCACTTCGGCAGCGGCCTTGCCTTCGGGGAACGGCAGCGGTTCCTCGACGATCATGCTGCGCCGCAGCGGCACCGAGAACAACACGCCCAGCAGGCCGCCGAGGCCGGCGATTGCCAGCACCCACGAATACCGGAAGTCCTGCCAGTAACCAAGAATAATCAGCGCCGGGATGGTGAAGATCACGCCCGCCGCGATCGAGGAACCGGCAGAGGCACCCGTTTGCACGATGTTGTTTTCAAGGATCGTGCCGCCGCCAAGCAGGCGCAACACGCCCATCGATACCACCGCCGCCGGGATCGCGGTAGCAATAGTCAAGCCGGCGAACAGGCCGAGATAGGCGTTCGCTGCCGACAGGATCATCGCCAGGATGATCGCAAGAATGACCGCGCGCACTGTCAGCTGCGGGGTAGCCGTACCAGGATTCGACATCGTCACCCCTCCCAGGGCAATGCAATCGCCACAACCTAAGCGCTGCCGCCGGGCAAGTCCAGTGCGGGGCCATTGCAGGCGCGGGGGCTGGCTATACTCGTCCGATTCCGCCTGAGCCTTGCGCATGAATGCGACCGCCATCAGCGACGACGCCCGCGGCCTTCCTGCGCGCGAGAATTTCCTCGGCCATCCCAAGGGCGTCTACGTCTGTTTCTTCACCGAGATGTGGGAGCGCTTCTCGTTCTACGGAATGAAGGCGCTGTTGTTGCTGTACCTGACCAAATACCACCTGTTCGGCGACCGCGCCGGGCTGGACCTGCTTGGTGCGTATGGCGGGTTGGTGTACGCAATTCCGGTGATCGGCGGCGTGCTTGCAGACCGCTGGCTGGGCATGCGCAAGGCCGTTGTGTTCGGCGGCGTATTGCTGGTGCTGGGCCACATCGGCATGGCGTTCGAGGGGCAGGCGGCGACGTCGGTGGCCGGCGTGGTGACGCGGGATGAAGGTTCGCTGCGTGTCACCTACCTGTCGCTGGCGCTGATCATCATGGGCGTGGGCTTCCTCAAGCCCAACATCTCGACCATTGTCGGGAAACTCTATGCGGACAACGATCCGCGCCGCGATTCCGGGTTCTCGCTGTTTTATGCCGGCATCAACCTCGGGGCGCTGTTCGCATCCTTGGTGTGCGGGTATATCGGGGAGGTCTACGGCTGGAAATACGGCTTCGGCGCGGCCGGAATCGGCATGCTGGTGGGACTGGGCATGTTCCTGTGGGGGCAAAAATATTTACATGGCCATGCAGAACCCTCCGCGCCGGAAACGCTGCGTGAACGCGTGCTCGGCATATCTCGCGAATGGCTGATCTATGGCGCATCGGTGCTTGGCGTGGTGCCGGTCGCATGGCTGATGTGGGCCGCCGCCAACGGCGCGTTCGCCCTTGGTGGCGAAATCTCGCTGGCGCTGATGCTGATGATCCTGGTGCTGGGCGTGGTGCTGGTCTGGTTCGGCTGGTTCACCGGCACCCAGTGCACGCCGGTACAACGCCAGCAGATGCTGGCGATGATGGCGATGATCTTCATGGCGCTGGTGTTCTTCACCCTCTACGAGCAGACCTATGGTTCCTGGGTGACCTTTACCGACCGCATGTTGACCAAAGACATCGTGCCGTCGCTGGTGGTACGCACCGGCACGCCGTTGCCGTGGTCGATCCTGTCCTTGCTGCTGGCGCCGCTGTCGTTCGTGGCCGCGGCGACGTTGTCCGACCGCAACCCGGACTCCGGCGCGCCGCGCGCGTTGTTCATCGCGGTGGTCGCGATCATGCTGGTATTGCTGGTGCGCGACTGCGTGGTGCTGCCACAGACCGCGGGTTCGCTGACGTATCTGGGTGCATTGTTCCTGGTCCTGCTGGCACCGATCTTCGCCGCGCTATGGGCATGGCTGGACAAACGCGGCGCGGATCCGTCGAAGCCGGTGAAGTCGGCGATCGGCCTGGTGTTCGCGGGCCTGTCGTTCATCCCGATGGCGTTCGCTGCGCAGCAGGTCGGCGCCACCGGCGCGATGGCCAGCGTGTGGTGGCTGGTACTGGCTTACCTGGTGCTGGAGATCGGCGAGATGTGCCTGTCGCCGGTCGGCCTGTCGGCGGTCACCCAACTGGCGGTGCCGCGCGTAGTCAGCCTGATGATGGGCACCTGGTTTTTGGCCACCGCGTTCTCGGAAGCGCTGGCAGCGCTGTTCGGCAAACTCGCCGCGATCGAGGTGCCCGAGGGCGAGACCATGGACATCGCCATGGCCGCTGCCAAGTACGAACACCTGTTCTGGCTGATGATGTGGATCGGACTGGGTTGCGCGGTACTCGCCTTCATCGCCGCGCCGCTGCTGCGGCGGATGATGCATGGGGTGAAGTGACTAGCTAAATCGCACCAGCATCCTTGCTGAATTTCGCCCGAATCGACACTTGCCGGCCGCTGCTACACTCGCCCGCTGCCACTTCCGGAACGCATTCCGCATGCCGACGCCACGCCCGCTCGCCTTCGCCCTGATCCTTGCGCTTGCCTCTGGCCTTGCCGCACCCGATAGCCACGCCGCGAAGAAGAAGCCGGCCGCCAAGAAGGCCCCCGCGGTCGCGCTGGCGTGCACGGATTTCTACGCCGATGCCAATGCCGATTGGCTGAAGGCCAACCCGATGCCCGCCAGCGGCGCGATTTCCTCGCTTGGCCAACTAACCGCACTGGCCCTGCAGCAGCAACGCGACTTGCTGGACGCGGCAATGGCCTCGCCGCAGGGAAATGTGCAAAAACTCCTCGGCGATTTCTGGGCCAGTGGCCTGGACGAAGCTGCGGTCGAACGCGACGGCGCCAATCCGATCGCCCCGCTGCTGCAGCGCATCGACGGCATCAAGAAGGCGCGCGACATCGCGCCTTCGATCGCCGCGCTGCACCAGGTTGGCATTCCGGTGGTATTCAATTTCAGCGCGGACATCGACCTGCGCGACCTTGACCGCCATCTCGGCTATTTCTCGCAGGGCGGTCTCGGCCTGCCCGACCCCGCCTATTACACCCGTAGCGATGCCGATGCGCGCGCGCTGTTGTCGCGCTACAACGAGTACGTGCAGAAGATCCTGGTCCTGACCGGGGTTCCGCAGAAGGATGCTGCTGCCGAAGCCGCATCGGTAATTGAACTCGAAACCCGCATCGCAACCGCGTCCAAACCACTGGTCGACCTGCGCGATGCGCGCGGCAATTTCGCGCCGGTGGCAGCCTCGAGCTTGGGTAAGCAATATCGCAACCTGCAACTGGACGCCTTCCTCAAGGCCCAGGGCATCAGCGACGACACCGTTTCGCTGGCCAATCCCGCGTTGTTTGCGCAGTTGGACCAGTTCGTTGGCGGCCTCAAGCCAGGGCAGTGGAAAACCTACCTGCGCTGGCGCGTTGGTGATGCGATGGCGCCGTACCTGGCCAAGCCCTGGCGCGATGCCTCCTTCGACTTTCGCGGCAAGGTCCTGCGCGGCGACACCCAACAGGCACCACGCTGGAAGCAGGCCCTGGATGCGATCAACCTCGCCGCCGGACCCATGCTGGGCCGCGAATACGCGGCACGTTATCTGCCGGCCGCCACCAAGAAGCAGGCCGACAACATCGCCGGGCAAATCCGTGACGCACTGATTCGCAACATCGATACCAGCACCTGGCTGGGCGATGCGGCCAAGGCCGAGGCACGCAAGAAGCTGGGCAAGCTGCGCATTGAGGTAGGCACGCCGCGCCGCGACCTGGACTATACGGTGCAGCCGATGGGCCGCGGCAGTTTTGGCGGCAATATGCTGATCGCCGCTACTTGGCAGCATCGCCAGGAAATGAAGCGGATCGGCCGCGGCAATGCCGACCGCCGCTGGGACGTGCTGCCGCAGCAACCGGCACTGGCCTATGACCTGGGCCAGAACCGGCTGATCGTGACTGCAGCGATGCTGCAGTCGCCGGTGCTCGATGCGGGCATGCCGCTGGCCGCGCAGTACGGTGCCTATGCCGCCTTGGTTGGCCACGAGCTCAGCCATGCAATCGATGCACGCGGCCGGCTGGTCGATGCCAGTGCCGAAGTCCGCGACTGGTGGGGCGGCGCCGAGGCATCGGCCTGGGATGCGACCGCACAACGCGTGATCGTCCTGTACGACAGTTTCCCCTACCCGCAACTCACCGGGGTCAAGGTCAATGGCCGGCTGAGCCGCGACGAGGACATGGCCGACCTGGCCGGACTTGAATTGGCACGCTCCGCAATGACGGCCGCGCTACCTGGCGGTGGTGTTGAAGCGGACAAGGCCTTCTATCGCGGCTGGGCCCAGGTCTGGGCGCAACAGGTCACCAAGGACGAGGCGCAGCGGCGCACCCTGCAGGACGTGCGTGCGCCGGGACAGTGGCGTGCGAACGGCCCGATCATGCAGCAAGCTGCATTCGGTACTGCTTATGGATGCAAGGTCGGAACCCCGATGCAGCCGAAGCCGGAAGATCGGATCAGCGTTTTCCACTGAGGTCGAGCGCGACCAAAGAGGATAAGAAAAGGGGTCAGAGTGAAGTTTCGCGATGCCGATCTCGAACGATCTGGCTAAACCGGCGCGAAATTCAGGATCAGGAATGGCCGAAGAATATCGGCAGGAAATTCACTCTGCCCCCTGTTTCCTACCGCACGATCCGCGGGCGCGGCGGTTGTCGCTTCACGAATGGCGGCTGGCCGCGCCAGTAGCGAATCAACAGCCAACCAAACAGCATTCCGCCGAGATGGGCGAAGTGGGCCACGCCCGGCTGCAGGCCAGTGATCCCGACCCCGAGTTCGAACAGGCCATAGACGATGACCAGGGTCCGCGCCTTCATCGGAATGGGCGGGATCAGCAGCATCACCCGCTGGTTCGGGAACAGCATGCCGTAGGCCAGCAAAAGGCCGAACACGCCACCGGATGCACCGATCGTGGGATACGGATCGGCGCCCTGCGAAACTGCATACGAGCCGACCAGCAGTTGGATCAGGCCGGCACCGATCACGCAAACCAAGTAATAGGTGAGATAACGACGCTCACCCCAGGTGTGTTCCAGTGGCGCGCCGAACATCACCAGCGCCAGCATGTTGAATGCGATGTGCATGAAGCTGCCATGCAGGAACCCGTAGCTGAGCAACTGCCATGGCATGAACGAGGGTGCGACGCCGGCCGGGCTGTAGATGTCGTTGCCGAGCGGCCACAGCATCAGGTCGATCATGCGAGCATCGCCCAGCAACCATTGCAGGCCGAATCCGACCAGATTGGCGATCAGCAGGATCTTGGTAATGCGTGGGAGGTTGAACGGCATCCGCGTGCGGCAATCTGGTTTCGTTGCACTGCATCATACGCAGTGCGCCGAGCCCAGGCATCAGTCTGGCCGCCAGATCTCGGTATCCAGCGAGTCCTCGACACGCGGTATCTGCACCCGTCCATTACGCAGGTCCACGCCCTCAGCACCCAGACGTTGGGTCTGCTCCAGGAAGCCCTCGGAACCGGGTGGAAACGCGATGCGCCCGTCCGAACGCAGGATGCGATGCCATGGCAGGCCGGTGCCACTGTGTTCGGCCAGCAGGCGCGCCACCAACCGCGCACGCCCTGGCAGGCCGGCGCGGCGCGCGATTACGCCGTAACCCGCCACCTGGCCGCGCGGCACCGCGCGGATCGCGGCAAGGATTCGGTCGGCGGCGGACAGCTCGGGTGCGGGCTGGTTTGGCATCCGGGTTAGCATAGCCGCAACGCAAATTCCCCCGGCACTCCAGTCAATGCAGAATTTCGAACAGATCCGCAGCCACCTGGTTGCCGCCGGCTACAAGCTGACCCTGCAGGAACCATTCGTCTTGTGCGTCGAGTTGTCGCTGGCGCAGGGCAAGCGCCACCAGGCTATCTTCCTGTCGGAACTGCAGGACGACGACGGCAACGAATTCCTGCGAGTCAGCACTGCGCTCGCGCCCACCACCGGCATCGACGCGCGCCGTGCACTGGCCTTCAACTGGGCCAGCCGAGTCGGTTACCTCGCCATCGGCGAACTGGACGGCGTGCCATACCTGCAGCTATGCGAGAACCGGCCCTACCACTGCCTTGACGCGGCCGATATTGACCGCCTGGTGCTGGAAATCGGCGGCAGTGGCGACGAGATGGAACTGCGTATGTCGGCAGGCGGGGATTTGTTGTAAGCGCACGCCAATCCGTCGGGCTTGAGCCCGCCCTACACTCGCCTTACGACCAGCCGAGCGCCTCGACCAGCCGGAACAGGCCGTAAGCCACACCGCCAGCGGCCGGGATCGTCAGGATCCACGCCCACACGATTCGTTCGATCACGCCAATCTTGAGCTTGCGCGGATTCTTGGCGAAGCCCACGCCCATGATCGCGGTCGAAATGCTGTGGGTGGTCGACACCGGCATGCCGAAATGCGCGGCAGTGACCAGGATCGTCGCCGATGCGGTTTCAGCGGCGAAGCCGTCGATGGTTTGCAGCTTCACCATCTTGTGGCCAAGCGTCTTGATGATTCGCCAGCCACCGACCGCAGTTCCCGCTGCCATGACCAGCGCACAGGTGATGATCACCCAGCTGTCGATATCGTCCTTGCCGCCATCGGGATGCAGGAAGTGCAGCCAGGACGGCAAGGAGTCCAGTGCACCCGTGGCCTGGGCACCGAAAACCGCCAAGGCGATAATACCCATCGTCTTCTGCGCATCCTGGCGCCCATGGGCGAACCCCATGTAAGCCGCGGAGACGAACTGCGCCTTGCCAAAGAACGCATTGACGATTCGTGGGCGCGCCAGCCTTGCCAGCGGCCCGCCGGCACGCATCGCCGAGGAAATCAGCAGGTACAGCACGCTGATGATCAGCACGCCGAGGGTGAAACCGGCTATCGGGGAGCTGATCATCGGCACCACGACTTTCCACAGCAGGCCCTTGTTGGTGCTCCAATCGCCATCACCGGCCTTGGTCCAGATCAGCGCCGCCCATTTATTGTGTGAGGCCGCAAGCGCAGCGCCGCACAGGCCTCCGATCAACGCATGCGACGACGACGACGGCAGGCCGCGCCACCAGGTGATCAGGTTCCAGATGATCGCGCCGGTCAGCGCGCTGATCAGTACCTGCGGGGTCACGTTGACCACGTCGGTGTCGACCAGGCCAGAGGCAATCGTCTTGGCGACCGCAGTGCCCATGAACGCACCAATCAGGTTGGTCGTGGCCGCCAGCATGATCGCCTGGCCGGGCGTCAGCACCTTGGTCGCGACCACGGTCGCGATCGAGTTGGCGGTATCGTGGAAGCCGTTGATGAACTCGAACACCAGCGCGGTGAAGATCACCAGCAGCAGCAGGATCAGCATGGCGATGCGCCCTTACGAATTCTTGAGCACGATCTGGTAGGCCACCACGCCCGCCTCGCGACAACGGTCGATGGCCTTCTCGAGGATTTCGAAGAACTCCTTGAGCAGGAACATCTGCAGGGTGTCGAGCTTGCCCGAATAGATCTCCCGGTAGAGCTCCAGCATCAGCCGGTCGGCCTCGTTCTCAAGTGAGCGCAGCTTGTCGTTGAGGACGGTCATGCGATCGATATTGAGTTTTTCCAGGTCATGCACCATTTCCACCACCACGCTCGCGGCCTGTTCCAGCATCGCCGCGCGCGGCGCGAAATCGATGTTCTCAAGGTGTTGGGTGGCCAGCGCGTAGCGGTCGGCGAACTTCTCGACCTGCTTCGGAATCTTGTACAGCGCCGATCCCAGCGACTCGATGTCCTCGCGCTCGATCGGGGTGATGAAGCTGTCCACCAGTGCCTGGCTGATCTTGTCCGACGCCGCGCGCTCACGCACGCGTGCAAGCTTGAAGGCATCCAGCGCCGGCTGGCGATCGGCTTCCTTCATCATCGCGTGGAGCGCTTTGGTGCTGTCATAGGCGGCGGCAGCGGCATCGTCCAGCAAGTTATAGAACTGCTTGCCGGAACCGAAGATGGTCTGCAACGAAAACATTGGCGGCGTCCGGTCGTGAGGCGACAGGACGGAATTATGACCGTTCGATGACCTGAATGCTCGGCTGCATCGCAAGCTGGCTGATATGATGCCGGCGCGCCGCGGCGCATCCCATGGACGAACCCTTACGAACATCGCCACTTGCCTCGCCTGCCCTGACCAAGGTAGTTGCGTCATGGGCAAATGATCCAGCGGCCTGCGGCCAAGCAGGTGCGTCCGCATGATCGACCTGCTGATCGTGGCGCTGCTGGTGCTGTTCAACGGCTTTTTCGCGATGTCGGAAATGGCGGTGATGACCTCGCGCAAGAGCCGGCTGATGCAGCAGGCGCAGACCAACCGCAGTGCCCGCAAGGCGCTGGAGCTGGCAAATCACCCGGATAGTTTCCTGTCCGCAGTGCAGCTATGGATCAGCCTGCTGAGCCTGATGATCGGGCATTTCGGCGGTGAATCGATCGGACCCAAGCTCGCTGTTCCCTTTGCGCAGGTGCCGGCACTTGCGCCTTATGCAGGCCGCATCGGTTTCATCGCCGGCTTCTTGGTGATGCTGTTCGTGTTCGGCCTGATTGGTGAGCTCGTACCCAAGCGCATCGGCACCCTGCAGCCGGAACGGATCGCCAGCCTGGTGGCGTATCCGATGGACTTCTTCGCCAAGGCGGCCAAGCCCTTCGTCGTCCTGCTGTCGGCCTGCACGCGGCTGGTACTGCGCATGCTGGGCCTGTCCAGCGCCAGTGCGCACGCGGTAACCGAGGAAGAAATCCAGATGCTGGTCAGCGAAGGCCACGAGCAGGGCGTGATCGACCTGGACGAGCGCAACATGATGAACCGGGTGATGCGCTTGGGCGATCAGACTGCCGCCGGGCTGATGACTCCGCGCACACGCATCACCTGGCTGAATGCTTCCGCCAACTTCGACGACAACCTGGCCAGCATGCGCGAGACGCCGTTCTCACGTTATCCGGTCTACCGCGGCGGCGACAGTGAAGTGCTGGGCATTCTGGAGGTCAAGAACCTGCTGGACCAGCTCGAATTGCGTGAACCCGACTTGTTTCGCAACCTGCGCGAGCCGCTGTTCGTGTCCGAATCCACCCACGCGCTCAAGCTGCTGGGGATCCTGCGCGAAGAGCAGCAATCGCTGGCGCTGGTGGTCGACGAATACGGCGATATCGAGGGTCTGGTCACGATCAGCGATGTAATGGGCTCGGTGCTTGGCCGCCTGCTGGCAGGCGAAGGCGCCGATTCGGACCCGCTGGTGTTCACCCGCGAGGACGGCTCGCTGCTGGTCGATGGTGGGCTGCGCATCGACGAATTCCGTGAACTCACCGGCGAGCGACTGGCCGACGCCGAAGAACACGACTACTACACCGCCGCCGGCATGGTGATCGCCCATTACGGGCGCATTCCGCACGTCGGCGAATATTTCACGCTGGGCCAATGGCGTATCGAGGTGGTGGACCTGGACGGACCGCGGGTGGACAAGCTGCTGCTGCAGCGGATGTCAGAACCGGTCGTACCCGCCGATGGCGACGCCTGAACCTAAGCCCCCGCGCATCCGCCTGATGCGCGAGAAGACCGGCACCCGCGCCCTGCTTGACGCCATGCTCGACGGCGACGAGCAACAGACACTTGATTTCGATGACCTGATGCGTGGCCTGGGCCGACGTGCGTTCGGTATGTTGCTGCTCCTGGCTACCCTGCCCGCCTTCATCCCGATCCCGATCGGCGGCGCATTGAGCGGGCCGCTGGTGGTGTTGCTCGCCGCGCAATTGCTGATCGGCCTGCGCAGGCCTTGGCTGCCCGGCTTCATCGCCCGGCGCGGGCCAAAGCGGCACACGCTGGCACGCTTCGAACGGATCGTCGCGCCGTGGCTGACGCGTCTGGAACGCCTCGTACGCCCGCGTTTGGCCGGCGTGCTCGATCACCGCCTGGCCAGCATATTCACCGGCTTGCTGCTGTTGCTGCTGGGTGTGCTGCTGTCACTGCCGATCCCGTTCACCAACTACCTGCTGGGCGGGCTGATCCTGCTATTCGCGTTGGCACTGCTGGAACGCGACGGGGCGATGATGCTGGTGGCCTGGGCTGTTGGCATCGCCACCGTGGCCACCACCGGCGCCCTTTCGGATAGCTTGGTCACGGCCATGCAACCGATGATCGACAGGATTTTCTAGCGCTTGCGGTGATTCCCGCGAACGCGGGAATCACGGTCAGACAACGGATTCAGTCGAGCAGCTTGGCGAATTCGGCCGGCGTGCACGGATGGCCCAGCCAGAAGCCCTGCACCAGGTCGCAGTCGCGCTCGCGCAGCAAGTCGTATTGGCCCTGCTTTTCCACGCCTTCGGCAACCACGGTAATGCCCATCGAATGGGCCATCGCAATAATCGCCGAGGTCAACGCCAGGTCGTCTGGATCGCGCAGCAGGTCGGTGATGAAACTACGGTCGATCTTCAGGCCATCGACCTGCACCCGGCGCAGGTGGCTGAGGCTGGAATAGCCGGTACCGAAGTCGTCCAGCCATACCCGCACACCGGTCTGGCGCAAGCGGGCCAGCAGTGCGCTGGCATTGATCTCGTCGCTGATCACCGCGGTTTCAGTCAACTCCACGTGCAGGCGCGCCGGCGGCAGCGAGGTCTCGTGCAAGGCCGCGGTGATCTGCTGGACCAGGTCGCCACTGCGCAGCTGGCGCGGCGACACATTGACCGCTACGAATGGAGCTTCGCCCGCACCTGGCGCAGGGCGCCACTGGGTGGCCTCGTGGCATGCCGCGCGCATGACTTCAGGGCCAATCGATTCGATCAGGCCGCTCTGCTCGGCAACATCTATGAACACGGCCGGCGCGATCGCGCCGTCTTCGGGATGATTCCAGCGCAGCAGCGCCTCGGCGCCGACCAGTACGCGATCACGGGTGCGATAGATCGGCTGATAGGCAAGGCTGAGTTCGCCGCGTCCCCAAGCCCCGCGCAGGTCGTGCTCCATGCGCATCCGCCGTTCCACTGCCTGGTCCATGGTCCGGCTGTAGAAGCGATGGCAGTTCTTGCCGGCCACCTTGGCCTGGTACATGGCGATGTCGCCATTTTTCATCAGCCCCGAGGCGGTGTCGGCATCGTCCGGGAACAGCGCCACACCGATCGAGCAACCCAGGAACACCTGGCGTCCGTGCAGGAGCAGCGGCTGGCCGAGTTCATGCACCAGCGAATCAGCCAATCTCGTGGCCAGCGTGCGCACCTCGCCCTCCGGCTCGTTGTCGCTGGCCTGCAACAGGGTCACGAATTCATCGCCGCCGAAGCGCGCAACCATCGCATCCACTCCGGGGATCACCTTGACCACCCGGTCGATGATCCCCGCGACCTGCAGCAGCACTTCGTCGCCCGCTTCATGGCCCAGGGTGTCGTTGATTCGCTTGAAATCGTCGATGTCGGCGAACAGCAGTGCCAATTGCCGGCCCGCGCCCTGCAGGGCGCGCAGGCGGGTGTCGAGCGCCTCCCGGAATGCCAGCCGGTTGGACAGGCCGGTAAGGGCATCGCTATAGGCGACCCGGCGGATGTCGCGGTCATGCCGAGCCACGCTTTCGCGCATGCGGCCAAAGCTGCGGATCAGGTCGCCCAGCTCGTCCTCGCGGTCGCTGTCAGGCACCGGTAGCGAAAAATTTCCCGCTTCAATTTCGCGCGCGGCATCACCCAATATCCGGATCGGCTGCACCAGGATGCGGTGCACCAGCGCGACCGCGGCAAGCCCGATCACCCCGAGCGCGGCGCACAGCAGCAGCAGCCACGCCAGGTTGCGGCGGCCGACCTCGTCGATGCGGTTGCGCAAGCCAGCCATCGATTGGTCTTCCGCGCGGGCCACGCCCACTAGCGAATAACCGATGCGTACGCCACCCAGGCGCTGGTCGCCGATCATGATCGGGCTGGAGATGTCCAGCACCTGCCCGGATGCGCGCGTATGCGGGCCATTGGCAGCCACTACCTCGGCTGCCAGCGGATCGCCCATCGGCTGGCCATAGGCGGCGATGTCGCCGGAGCCGTCATGCAGGATGCGCCCGGCCGGGTCGTAGACCAGCACGTATTCAACATCGGACTCGCGCAGTGCGGCGCGTGCCAGCGCACCGATGGCATCCAGGTCGAAGTAGTACAGCGGATTGGCCAGGGCATCCGCCAACTGGCGGACTTCCGCCTCGCCGTCGATGCGGACCTGCTCGTAGATCAGCTCGTGCATGGCGGCGCGGGTGACTTCGCTGACGTCATGCTGGGTCGCCTGCTGGCGGTTCCACAATTGCAGCATCACCAGCACGACCACCACGAACATGATCAGGATCGCGGCAAGGAACCGCGTCTGCAGCCCGATCCGCGACTGCTTCACTCGACCTCCCTGCGTACGCGGGCCACGCCAGCGCCGAGATTGTCCAGCGCCTTGCGATCTTCGGCGCTGATCGGCAGGAACCGCGATGTCCCAAGGAACAGCCGCATGGCCTCGCCGGCATCCGGATCGCTTGAGGCCTCCATCAACACGTCGCGCAGACGCGCTTCAACCTTCGGATCCATCCCGGCGCGAGTGAGCACCAGAGCGCGCGGTACGTCCTGGCTCTCGGCGATGATCCGGAAATCCCCCGCGAATGCCGGCGGCAGCCGTTGCGGGCTGGCCCAGTCCAGGTTGCTGAGTACGCCGGCATCGACCAGCCGCTTGTGCACCCAGGTCGTGATGTTGAGCTCGGTGCGCGCGAACAGGTAACCCACCGAGTCCGCCGGCGGCCGGTCCATTGGCGACAGCAGCAGTTCCATGCGCTGGCCCGATTCCAGCAGCATGCTCGCCGGCAGGTAATAGGCACTGGTCGAATACGGACTCTGGAACGCCACGCTGTGCCCAGCCAGGTCTTTGAGCGTCCGGATCGTGCTGTCCCTGCGCACGAAGAACACGCTGTGATAGCGGCTGGCGCCATCGCGCTCGGTAATCAGCATCGAGCGTGCACCGGCGCGCTGCTCCAGCAACACCGCATTGCCCGAGGTCTCGGTGACCCAATCGACCCGGCCGCGGCGCATGTAGCTGGCCATCTGCTGGAAGTCGCGCGCCATCAGGATGCGGCCGCTGCGGATGCCGACGCTGGCCATCCTCGGCACCACGTATTCCAGCAGGGGCTTGAGTTGCTCGTAATGCGATTTTGGATCATCGCTGATCCGGCCCAGCACCAACACACTGGCATCGTCGTCAGGCGGTGGCACTGTGCTTGCTTGTGCTTGCTGCGCACGCGCAGGGAGCAGCACAGTCAGCGCCACCAGCAGCAAGCCGCAGCAGAGCGACACGAGCGTTGGGGACCTGGCGCGGAACGACTGGAGCAAGGCGATGGCTGCTTCGGAAGCCAGCGCGGAGCCTAACTGATTCCGGCGGAGCCTGGCCGATTTCTCGACACTATCTGGCGGAGCCGTGCTGATTCCTACTCATGCTGGCCCGCATCTAATGCCAGCCGCGCCATCCGTTGGGTATCGGCCAATACGCCGCGCAACAGGCGGATGTCGGCATGGTCCAGGTTTGCACGCAGGTACAGCCGGCGCAGCTTGCGCATGGCCGATTCCGGCGCGCGCCCCTTGTGGAAGTCGATCTGCTCAAGCGCTTCGGCCAGTTGCCCGAACAGGCCCTCGAGCTCGGCATGAGTCGCCGCCTGCGAACCCGGCGGCGCAGTGCGCATGCCCTCCGGACGGGCCACCGCATCGCCCAGCAATGCGCAACGCAATTCGTAGCTCACCACCTGCACCGCCGCGGCCAGGTTCAACGAACTGAACGCAGGGTCGGATGGAATGTGCACAGCGGCGTGGCAGAGCTGCAGTTCCTCGTTTTCCAAGCCGGTGCGTTCGCGCCCGAACACGATAGCGACCGGGCCGCTGGCAGTCGCCAGCACCGCCCGCTGCGCGGCATCGCGCGGATGCAATTCTTCCAACTGCACGCGTCGGCTGCGGGCGGTACAGCCCAATACCCAGCGGCAATCTGCCACTGCATCTTGCAGGGATGCATGCACCGGCGCGGCTTCGATCAGGTCGTCGGCGCCGGCTGCCATCGCATGGGTATTCCCGTCGGGCACCTTTACCGGCGCCACCAGCACCAGCTTGGTCAAGCCCATGGTCTTCATCGCTCGCGCTGCGGCGCCGATGTTGCCCGGATGCTGGGTGCCGACCAGGACGATGCGCAGGTTTTCGGCCGCTGCCGGGACCGTGTTTGCTGGTTCACTCATGCGGCAATGGTAAACTCCGCGGCCCGGCCCTGGCGCCGGCTTGCTCTTTTCCGCCGCAGTCCCCCTTCCACCTCTTTCACCGAGGCGATGTACGCCATGCAGAAACCCGTCGTCAATGTCATGGTCAAGGCGGCCCGCGCAGCCGGCAACGTGCTCTTGCGCAGCATGCACAAGCTGGACGCGATCAACGTGATCGAAAAGGATCGCCTTGATTTCGCCAGCGACGTGGACGAAGCGGCCGAGAAGATCATCATCAAGGAACTGCGCCGCGCCTATCCTGACTACGCCATCCTCGGCGAGGAAGGCGGCGCTCAGGGCAGCAGCCGCTCGGTATTCGTGATCGATCCACTGGATGGCACCAGCAACTACCTGCGCGGCTTTCCGCACTGGTGCGTGTCGATTGCCTTGGTCGAGGGTGGCGAAGCGCAGCATGGCGTGATCTTCGATCCGCTGCGCAATGAACTGTTTACCGCCAGCCGCGGTAGCGGCGCGGTGCTCAACGACCGCCGCATACGCGTGTCCGAGCGCAAGGAACTTGCGGGTGCGATGCTGAGCACTGGCTTTGCGCCGCGCGAACGCGAACGCACGCCGGCGCAACTGGAGTGCCTCCGCGAAGTGCTGCGCGACGCCGAAGACATCCGTCGCACCGGCTCGGCCGCACTTGACCTGGCCTACGTGGCCTGCGCCCGCACCGATGCCTATTTCGAAGCCGGGGTGAAGCCCTGGGACATCGCCGCTGGCCTGCTGCTGGTGCGCGAGGCTGGCGGCCGGGTCTGCGACTTCCGTGGCGGCGGCACCGGCCCGCTGGATGCCCGCGGGATCGCGACGCGACCGTTGATCGCAGGCAACCTCAAGATCACTGATGTACTGCAGAAGGTGATCGTGCAGTCCGGCTACGCCGCCGCGTTTAAATAGACCAAGCCCGCGACGCAAACGAAAAGGCCGCGCATTGCGCGGCCTTTTCGTTTGCGAGAAGAAATCTGGAAGCAGAATTCAAGCCGTAGCGAGCGATGGCGCATGGGGTGCGTACGGAGCGCAGCAACTGCAATGTACATTCGTACATGAGGATTGCGAGCACCGCACGCGCCCCATGCGGCGAGCGCAGTAGGCTTGAAACTGTTTCCTACGGGCGGCGCGCCAGCGCTGCCTCATCCTTCGCCTTCGGCATCAGGTCCTGCTTGGTGACATTCAGCCACAGCAGCAATGGGCAGGCGATGAAGATCGACGACAGGGTTCCGATGATGATGCCGATCATCTGCGACTCGGCCATCCCGCGCAGTGATCCACCGCCATACAGGTACAGCGCGAACACGGTCAGGAACGCCACGAACGAGGTGATGATCGTGCGCGACAGGGTCTGGTTGACCGACTTGTTGAGCAGCTCGCGCGGCGGGATGCGCATCGACTTGAAGTTTTCGCGCACGCGGTCGAACACCACGATGGTGTCGTTGATCGAGTATCCCATCACCGACAGGATGCCGGCCAGCACGGTCAAGTCGAACTCGTGGCCGCTTAGCGCGAACCAGCCGGCGCATATGATCACGTCATGCAACGTGGCGATGATTGCGGCGACCGCGAACTTCCATTCGAAGCGCGCCGAGATATAGATCAGGAAGCCAAGCAGCACGAACAGCAACGCGTAGAAACCGTTCCAGGCCAATTCCTCGCCGACCTGAGCGCTGATCACCGCGCTGCTGCGCTTCTCGGCCGGGTTGCCAGCCAGCGAAGCCGCCTTGGCCACCGCGTCACCAATACTGCTGGTCTGGTCGGCGCCACCCGCTTGCTTGCCATCGGCCTGCAGGCGCACCAACAGGTCCTTGCCACTGCCAAACGCCTGCACTTGGGCGCCACCATAGCCGGATGCGTCCAGCTTGTGGCGCACGTCATCCACGTCTGGAACCTTGTCGTAACGAAGCTCGACGCCAACGCCGCCGGTGAAGTCCAGGGCGAAGTTGAAGCCCTTGGTCACCATTCCGCCGACCGCCACGAGTAACAACAGGCCGGCTGTAGCCAGCGAAATCCAGCGCAGGCGCATGAAGTTGATGTTGCTGTCGTACGGGAACAAATTGAAAGGTTTCATTCTGTGTCTGCCTGCTTAGATCGCGATCGACTTCAGCTTGCGCTTGCCGCCGTAGATCAGGGTTGCAATGCCGCGCGAGGCGGAGACCGCGGTGTACATCGACGTCACGATGCCCAGGATCAGCGCCACCGCGAAGCCCTTGAGCGGGCCGGTGCCGAACGCGAACAACGCCACGCCCGCCAGCATCGCGGTAAGGTTGGCGTCGGCAATCGTGCCCGAGGCCTTTTCGTAGCCGGCGGCGATCGCCGACTGCGGTGGCATTCCATCGCGCAGCTCTTCGCGTATTCGCTCGTTGATCAGCACGTTGGCATCCACCGACATGCCCACCGTCAACGCGATACCGGCCAGGCCGGGCAAGGTCAGGGTGAAGCCCAGCAGCGACATCAACGCGATCACCATCAGCAGGTTGATCACCAGTGCCACGCAGGTGATGACGCCGAACATCCGGTAATAGAACAGGAAGAACACCAGCGCAAAGATGAAGGAATAAGCGACTGCGGTCAGGCCACGGTCGATGTTCTCCTTGCCCAGGCTCGGGCCAACGGTGCGTTCGTCGACAAAGTCCATCGGCGCCGCCAGCGCACCAGCGCGCAGCAACAGGGCGAGGTCCGCACCTTCCTTCATGCTTTCAAGGCCGGTGGTCTGGAACTCCCGGCCCAGGCTGCTCTGGATGGTCGCGACCGAGATCACCTGCTCACTGGTGCGGGTGCTGTGGACCTCCTTGCCGTCGACCATCTTCACTTCCGGGATGCGCTCGATGTAGACCACCGCCATGCCCTTGCCGACATGCTCGCTGGAGTAGTCGAACATGCGCTGGCCGCCGACACTGGTCAGGCGCACCCGCACTGCCGCGGTACCAGTCTGCGAATCGAAGAACGATGACGCGCTCTGCAGCTGTTCGCCCGAAGCGATGACGCGCTTGTTGAGAAGCACCGGCTGGGGTTTGCCATCCGCACCGATCTCCTTGCGCTCGTACACGCGCGCTTCCGGCGGCACAATCCCATTGTCGCGCGCGTCATAGGCATTGCCTTCGACCACGCCACGATATTCCAGCGTCGCGGTGGCACCCAGGATGCGCTTGGCCTGCGCGGTGTCCTGCACGCCCGGCAATTGCACCATCACCCGGTCGGTGCCCTGGCGCTGGATGATCGGTTCGGCCACGCCTAGTTCATTGATGCGGTTGTTGATGGTACCGATGTTCTGCTGCACCGCCTCGGTGAGCATCTTGTCCAGTTCGCCCTGCGGGATGCGCACCGAGACCTGCTCGCCCTGCACGTCAACGTTGTAAGTCGCCATGTCGCGCACGATCAACTGCTGGGCCTTGGCAACGTCAGCTCCTGCACCGAGCTTGGCGATCACCACGCCATTGGCATCCGGCTCGACCGAGGTGTAGCGGATATGGTTTTCACGCAGCAGCACGCGAATGTCTTCGGCGGTGGAATCGAAGCGCTTCTGCAACGCCGCCTGCCTGTCAACCTGCATCAGGAAGTGCACGCCGCCACGCAGGTCCAATCCCAGGAACATCGGCTTGGCGCCAATCACCTGCAGCCAATGCGGAACCGTCGAAGCCTCGTTCAACGCCACCACGAAGCCGCTACCAAGCTCTTCATGGATCGTATCGGCCGCCTTGGCCTGCATGTCGGAATTGCCCACGCGAACCAGCAGATTGCCGTCCTTGCCGATTGCGCTGGACTCGAACGGCACCGAAGCCTTCTTGAGGATGGCCTCGACCTGCTTCTGCAAGGCGTCGTCGACCTTGGAGCCGCGGTTTGCGGTGACCTGCACGGCTGGAACCTGCGGGAATACGTTGGGCACCGAATACAACAGGCCGAACGCAAGCACGATCAGGATGATGGCGTATTTGAAACGGGAGTATTCGAGCATCACGGAACCCCGCGCACGGCTGTTGCGGCCTGCGCCTTGTCTATCAATGGATGGATCAGGCTGCCTTCAGCGTGCCACGCGGCAATACGCTGGTGATCGCGCCCTTCTGCACGCGCAGCTGCACACCGGCGGCCACTTCGACCGTGATGAAGTTTTCGCCGATATTGGTCACCTGGCCGACGATGCCGCCATTTGTGATCACTTCATCGCCCTTGCCGAGTTTTTCCAGCATGGCGCGATGTTCCTTCTGCCGCTTCATCTGCGGACGGATCATCAGGAAATACATGATGCCGACCAGGATGATCGGAAACAGCAGGCTACCGAAGCCACCACCAAACATGCCACCCGGGGCGGCTTGGCCAGCAGCCTGCGCGTAGGCAGGGGCAATCAGGAAATCAAGCGGGTTCATCAGCAATCCGAAGTCAGAAAGGGCAAAAACAGCCGGGAATTATGCCATGCCGCCGGATTTCCGGCGTTTTCAGGCTTCCCCGGCCTGGCGTGAAGCATAGAAAGACCCACGGAATGCGGCAAAGGTTCCCGTTTCGATGGCCTGCCGCATCTGCGCCATCAATCGCTGGTAATAGCGCAGGTTGTGCAGGGTGCCCAGCATCGGCGCCAGCATTTCATTGCAGCGGTCCAGGTGGCGCAGGTAGGCGCGACTGAAGCCGCCCGCGCAGGCCACGCAGTCGCAGCCCTCTTCGATCGGCCGCAGGTCGCGTTCGTACTTGGCATTGCGAACGCGCACCGTCCCCAGACTGGTGAAGTAATGACCATTGCGCGCGTTGCGGGTTGGCAGCACGCAATCGAACATGTCCACCCCACGTGCGACCGATTCCACCAGGTCTTCCGGTCGTCCCACGCCCATCAGGTAGCGCGGATGGTCGTCTGGCAGTTGCGGGCAGGTGTGTTCGAGCATCGCGTTGCGCTCGGCCTCGGTCTCGCCGACCGCTAGGCCGCCGATCGCATAGCCGTCAAAACCGATCTGCTGCAGGCCCTGCAGCGAGCGCGTGCGCAGCTCATTGTGCACACCGCCCTGGACGATGCCGAACAAGGCGGCATCGTTGCCCTCATGTGCCCGCTTGGAGCGCTCCGCCCAGCGCAGGGACAGTTCCATCGAGCGCTCGATGATTTGCGTACCCACTGGTACGCCATCGACATTCACCGGTGGGCATTCGTCGAGGATCATCACGATATCGCTGCCCAGCACCTTCTGGATGTGCATGGATTCCTCGGGGCCGAGGAACACCTTGCTGCCGTTGGTGGGCGCGGAGAACGTCACGCCGGCCTCAGTGATCTTGCGGCGGTGGGCCAGCGAGAACACCTGGAAACCGCCGGAGTCAGTGAGGATCGGGCCGTCCCAGCCAGTGAACCCGTGCAGGCCACCGTGGGCCTCGATCACCTCCAGTCCGGGGCGCAGGAACAGGTGAAAGGTATTGCCCAGGATGATTTGCGCGCCCAGGTCCTTGACCTGTTGCGGCAGCACAGCCTTGACCGTGCCATAGGTGCCGACCGGCATGAAGGCCGGCGTTTCGATGACACCACGCGGGAACTCGATGCGGCCGCGGCGCGCGGCACCGTCAGTGCCGAGAAGCTGGAAGGACATGCGGCTCATGCGTCCGGCTCCTGCTGAACATGTTCCTGCGGGAACAGCAACATCGCATCGCCATAGCTGAAGAAGCGATAGCGCTCGCGCACGGCATGTTCGTATGCGGCGAACACGCGGGTCTTGCCGGCGAACGCGGAGACCAGCATCAGTAATGTGCTCTCCGGCAAATGAAAGTTGGTCAGTAGCAGATCCACACTGCGGATCCGGTAGCCGGGATAGATGAAGATGCGGGTGTCGCCTTCGAAGGGCTGCAGTTCGCCATCGCCGGCTTCATTCAAGCGTGTGGCGCTCTCAAGCGCACGCACCACGGTGGTACCGACCGCGATCACACGTCCGCCTGCCGCGCGCGTGCGCTGCACCTGCTCGACCAGCCCGGCGCCGACGCTCAGCCATTCGCTGTGCATCCGGTGTTGCAGTACATCATCCACGCGCACCGGCTGGAAGGTGCCGGCGCCGACATGCAGGGTGACGTAACCAAAGTCGATACCACGCGCGCGCAGCGACTCCAGCAGGGTCTCATCGAAATGCAGGCCTGCGGTCGGTGCTGCGACTGCGCCGATCTCGCGTGCAAACACGGTCTGGTAGCGCTCTGCATCATCCGCGCCGGGCGGGCGCTGGATGTAGGGCGGCAATGGGAGTTGCCCGGCATGTTGCAGCCAGTCCTCCAGCGGCTCTGCGACATCGAAGTGCAACGTCCAGAAACCGTCACCGACGCGTTCCAGCACTTCGGCTTGCCCGCCAGCATCCAGCGCGATCTTCGATCCGATCTGCGGCGGCTTGCTGACGCCCAGCTGCGCAAGCGCCCGACCCTCACCCTGTAGCCGCTCGATCATGATTTCCACCCGCCCGCCGGTCGCCTTGTGACCGAACAGCCGCGCCGGAATCACCCGGGTGTCGTTGAACACCAGTAGATCGCCGGGCTGCAGCAACAAAGGCAGGTCGCGGATGCCAAGATCGCCGAACGCGGCCAGCGCCGTCGGCACCAGCAACAGGCGACTGGCGGAACGTTCCGACAGCGGTGCCTGCGCGATCAGCGCATCCGGCAGTTCGTAATTGAAATCCGAGGTCTTCAAGGCTTGCGGTGTATCAGCAGCTTGCGGGCGCGCATTGTAGCGGGCCGCGCTCTGCCGCTGGTGCGCTGTGCGGCAGGCGGGCCGTCAGCGTTCGAACTTGGTCGAAAGAATCACCGAGGTCGTGGTGCGCTCTACCCCATCAATCGCACCAATGGCATCGGTCAGTACATCGACATCGCCAATCGTGGCCGCCACCGCCAGCGCGATCAGGTCATGCTCGCCGCTGACCGAATGCAGTTCGCGCACTTCGGGCATCGCCTCCAGCGTGCGCACCACCGCCGGCATCTGCTTGGGATGCAGGGTGACCATGATGTGCGCGCGGATCTGGTTGCGCTCATATTCGTCATTCACGCGCACCGTGTAGCCACTGATCACGCCCTGGCGTTCGAGGCGCTCAATGCGGTTCTGCACGGTGGTGCGCGACAGCCCCAACCGGCGCGCAATCTCCGCGGTGGAGGCACGCGCGTTCTCGCGCAGCAGCGACAACAGCAGCTCATCTGGCTTTGAAATACGCATATCGCCGAATAATACCGTCGTTTTGACCAAATGCGCGGCGATTTGGTCGGATCCTCCCTTTCGAATGGATTTAATCCGACGATAATTGATGATTACGTCCTGCACCGCATCACCATCGCTCGAACGATGTGCGATTCCCAGCAGGCGCCCGACGCAAAGGATGAAGCCCATGACCCTGCTCGACACCCTCGCACCACTGCGTTCATTCGGCAAAGCCCGCACAACCGGCTTGACTGATGACGTGATCCTCGACTTCGCCAGCCGCCATCCGCAACTGGGCGAAGCGATCGATGCCGCAGCCGTCGAGTTCGAGCGCGTGCGCACCGAATTCCCCGCGCTGCTGGCGCTGGACGAGGATGCGCAGACCATCGAAATCCAGTCCGGCTTCATCAATTTCTATTCGCACGATGCGGCCAATCCGTACGTGGCGCTTGTCGCGCGTGGCGCGTGGATCGTCACCCTGAAGGGCGCAGTGGTGTATGACACCGGCGGCTACGGCATGCTCGGCCTGGGCCACACGCCGGAGGCAGTGATCGCGGCGATGACCGCGCCGCAAGCGATGGCCAACATCATGACTCCGAATGTTTCGCAGCTGCGCTTCACCAATGCGATGCGTGCGGAGATCGGTCAGACGCGCGGCGGTTGCCCATACAGCGCGTTCCTGTGCCTGAACTCCGGTTCCGAGTCGGTCGGGCTGGCGGCGCGGATTGTGGATACCAACGCCAAGACCATGACCGACCCTGGTGCCCGCCACGCCGGCAAGACAATCAAGCGCGTGGTGGTCAAGGGCAGCTTCCACGGCCGCACCGACAAGCCGGCGCTGTATTCGGATTCCAGCCGCAAGTCCTACATCGCGAACCTGGCCAGCTACCGCGATGAAAACTCCGTCATTACCGTGCCACCGTACGATGCCGACGCGCTGCGCAAGGTGTTTGCTGATGCCGATGCCAACGGCTGGTTCATCGAGGCGATGTTCCTTGAGCCGGTCATGGGCGAAGGCGACCCGGGCCGCAGCGTGCCGGTGCCGTTCTACGAACTGGCGCGCGAACTGACCCGCAGCCACGGCAGCCTGCTGCTGGTGGATTCGATCCAGGCTGGCCTGCGCGCCACCGGCTACCTGTCGGTCGTCGACTACCCCGGCTTCGAGAAATCCGACGCACCGGACATGGAAACCTATTCCAAGGCGCTGAATGCCGGGCAATATCCGCTGTCGGTGCTGGCCGTCACCGAATCGACCGCGGCGATCTACAAGCGCGGCCTGTACGGCAACACCATGACCGCCAATCCGCGCGCGCTGGACGTGGCCTGCGCCGTGTTGGGCCAGCTGACGCCTGAGCTTCGCGCCAATATCCAGCAGCGCGGCAAGCAGGCACTGGCCATGCTCGAAGCGCTCAAGGCCGAAAGCGAAGGCCGCATTACCAAGGTACAGGGCACTGGCCTGCTGTTCTCCTGTGAGCTGGCCGCCGGCTACAAGGGCTACGGCACCGGCTCCACCGAAGAGTGGATGCGCGAACACGGCATCGGCGTGATCCATGGCGGCGAGAACTCACTGCGCTTCACCCCGCAGTTCGCCGTGACTGAAGACGAATTGACGCTGGTAGTGTCGGTGATCAAACGCGCCTTGCTGGAAGGCCCACGCCAGCAGCAGGCTGCGGCTGCCTAAGCAACCGGTGAGGCAAAAAGGTGCCAGGGACAATTTCGCTTTGCGAAATTGTCCCTGGCACCTTTTTGCTTGTTAGCCTGCACGCATGAAAACCATCGAAGTCCGCCACCCCTTGGTGCAACACAAGCTCGGCAAGCTTCGCGACATCGCCACCGACTGCGTGCAGTTCCGCCAACTGGCCGGGGAGATCGCGGGACTGCTTGCCTACGAGGCCACTCGCGACCTGCCCACGCACGCTGTGACTGTGCAGACCTGGGCCGGACCACTGGATGTGCCAAGGGTGCGCGGCGAGGACCTGACCCTGGTGCCGATCCTGCGTGCGGGCCTGGGTTTCCTGCCCGGTGTGCAAGGCCTGCTGCCTGCCGCGCCAGTGAGTGTCATCGGCATCGCCCGCGACGAAGCCACCCACCAGCCTTGCGGCTACTACGAACGCCTGGCCGACCGCATGGACCAGCGGATGGCCCTGCTGATCGACCCGATGTTGGCCACCGGCGGCAGCGCGATCGCGGCGATCAACCTGCTCAAGGCCGCCGGCTGCCGAAGCATCCGCTGTATTTTCCTGATCGCCGCACCGGAAGGACTGCGCGCGCTGGAAGCAAGGCATCCGGATGTCGAGGTCTACCTGGCATCGATTGACGAGCGCCTGGACGAGAACGCCTATATCCACCCCGGCTTGGGCGATGCAGGCGACCGCATTTTCGGCACGCCCAGCAGCTGACGCGATCTTCGAGAGTCAGGTCAACGCGAGCCAAATCCCGGCCAACGCCATCAGGACGAAAACCAGCCAGGTCAGTGCCGTGCCGGTGAAGCGACCGAACGAGTATCCGCCGCTGCGCGACAAGCCAGCCGCATGCAGGATCCGGCCCAGCAAAAGTGCGCTGCCGAAACCCCATAGCCAGATCGCCGGCAAGCCGCACAGTTCCAGCAATGCCAATAGCAGCAGCGCAAAGGGCGCATGCTCGACGAAATTGCCATGGGCGCGGATCATGCGGGCCAGCACCGCGTCACCGCCATCACCCAGGCCGATCTTGCGCGACCTCCGGTAACGCGGAATCGGGACGAGCAACACCAGCATCAGCAATACGTTCAGCGCCGCGAACAGCAGGGTGATCTTGGGCATCAGGTGATTCCTAGGGACTGGATGTCAACATTGTTAAAGGTGTCAAAAAGGTGTCAGGGATAATTTCGCTAGAAGGCGCGAAATTGTCCCTGACACCTTTTGCGTTTGCGTTTTGCGTTTTGCGAGCCGAGGTTCAGCCCGCCAAGGCGCGTGCGTGCAATTCCGCGGTGTCGTGCACGGTACCGAACTTTCCCTTGGCATCGCGGGTGACCTGCGCCAGCGCGCATCCCGGATCATGGGTGAAGAACAGATGCACATTGCGCGCCAGCTTGTCTTCGAGGAACTCGCGCTTTTCGTCGATCAGCAATTCCGCGTTGCGGTCGTAGCCCATGGTGATCGGCACGTGCACCCATGGCCGCCCGGGGATCAGGTCAGCGCAGAACACCACGCCACCGTGATCCTCGCCAGCCACGTGTTCGGGGCCGACGATTTCTGCAAGCATCAGCCCGGGTGTATGCCCGTCGCTGTAGTGGAAGCGCACGCTGCGGCCCAGCGCGAGTGAATATTCGCCATCGACGATTTCAAGCCGACCACTGGCCTCTAGCAGGTCGGGCAATTCGCTGATGAAACTGGCGCGGTCGCGCTGGTGCGGCACACGCGCGCGATCCCAGCAGGCCGCGCTGATCAAGAAGGTCGCATTCGGAAACAGAAGGCGTGGCTGCTCGCCCTCTTCCCACGCGGCGAGCAAGCCGCCGGCATGGTCGAAGTGCAGGTGCGACAGCACCACCACGTCGATGTCTTCATGGCTGAAGCCTGCCGCCTGCAATGAATCCAGCAAGACGTGATGCGGTTCCTGCACGCCGTATCGCTCACGCAGCTTCGGTTCGAAGAATGCGCCGATGCCGGTTTCGAACAGCACTGTCTTGCCGTTCAGCGGCGAGGCCAGCAAGGCGCGACAGGCCAGGTCAATGCGATTGTCGGCATCGACATTGGACCAGCGTTCCCACATCGCCTTTGGCGCATTGCCGAACATGGCGCCGCCATCAAGCTTCTGGGAATTGCCGAGGATCGACCAGAGTTTCATTGCCCGAGTCTACGATGCCCGGCGTTACGGCTGCAGCAGCACTTCGGTCTTGCCGACCGGACTGCGTGGATCGGTGCCGCCGCTCAGGACATTGCTACGACGATCCCACATCACCGTGTTCATGTTGCCCCAGCTGTCGCTGGAGCGGCGGCCCTGGTTGTCTTCGCCGGGCACCAGCACGTCGTGGCCCATGGCCCGCAGCTTGGCGATGACGTCGGCCGGCAATGCGCCGCGTTCGACTTCGACCACATCCGGCAGCCACTGGTGGTGGTAACGCGGCAACGCCGCGACCTGCTGCGCGTCCAGGCCGTCTGCATAACCCAGTATGCCCAGCAGGACCATGGTGATGATCCGGCTGCCGCCCGGGGTGCCGAGCACTGCGACCTTGTCGTTGTTGGCCATGAAGGTCGGCGTCATCGAACTGAGCATGCGCTTGCCCGGCTTGGGCGCGTTGGCCGCATAGCCCATCACCCCGAATGCATTGGGCGTGCCCGGCTTCAGCGCGAAATCGTCCATCTCGTCGTTGAGCAGCACGCCGGTACCCGGCGGGATCAGCCCCGAGCCGAACAGCAGGTTGACCGTCTGGGTAGCGGCCACCCGATTGCCATCCGCATCAATGATCGAGAAATGCGTGGTTTCCTCATCCTCCAGCGGCGTTGGCGCACCCGACAGCAGGTCACTGGGGGTGGCCTTGTCCGGATGGATGGTCGCGCGCAGGCCGGCGGCGTAGTCCGGATCGGTCAGCGTCTTCACCGGGATATGCACGAAGTCCGGATCGCCCAGGTAAAAGGTGCGGTCGCGATAGGCGCGACGCATCGCTTCAACAATCAAGTGGACGCGTTCGGCCTGCGGCAGTTTCGCCAGATCCCACGGCGAGAGTATCTGCAGCATTTCGGCCAGGGCAATCCCGCCCGAGGACGGTGGCGGTGCGGTGGTGATCTTCCAACCGTCGTAATCGAACTGGATCGGCGCGCGCTCCCTGACCTGATAAGCCGCCAGCTCCTGCGCGGTCCACTCGCCACCCTCGGCTTTCACGCCAGCCAGCAGGCGCTGCGCGGTCACGCCGCGATAGAACCCGTCATGCCCGCCGGCGGCGAGCCGTTCGAGCGTTGCGGCCAGTTGCGGCTGGCGGAAGATGTCGCCCTCGCGCGGCGCACGACCATTGGCCAGGAACACCTCGCGGGTGCCGGGGTAACGCTCCATGACCTGGCTTTTTTCGGCATAGCCCCCGGCGAAGCGCGCGTAGACCGGAAAGCCTTCGCGGGCAATGCGGATCGCCGGTGCCAGAGAAGTCTTTAGTGGCAGTCGGCCATAGCGCTCGGCCACGTGCACCAATCCCGCCGGCAACCCGGGAATGCCCGCCGACCATGGCCCGCTGGTCGCGCGATCACGGTCCAGCTCGCCGTTCTTGTCCAGGTAGGCCTCGGGCGTTGCCGCGGCCGGCGCGGCTTCGCGCGCATCCACGAACACGTCCTTGCCGGTCTTGCCATCGTGCAGCAGGAAGAAGCCACCACCGCCCAGGCCCGAGCTGATCGGTTCGACCACTGACAACACCGATGACACCGCCACCGCGGCATCGAAGGCATTGCCGCCCTGCCGGATGATGTCGATGCCGGCATCGGTGGCCAAGGCATGCGCCGATGCAATCACCGCACCCGGCGGATGCTGGGGAAGTTGCGCCGGTACTTGCGCAATAGCTGGCAACGAGGCCAGCAACATCGACAATACGAACCAACGCAACTGCTTCATGCGGGTCATGCTCCTATCCTCTATTGGACCGTTTGCAGCCGCATCAACTTGGCAAGCAACTGGTCATGGCTTTCCGGAAACTCCGGATCCGGATCGATGCATTCGACCGGGCAGACCACCACGCATTGCGGCTCGTCGTGATGACCCACACATTCGGTGCACAGGGCGGGATCGATCTCATAGATCGTCTCGCCCTGGGTGATCGCCTTGTTCGGGCAGACGGGTTCGCAGACGTCGCAGTTGACGCAAATTTCGTTGATCTTCAGCGACATGGCATTGAGCCCTCGCCACTACTGGAGAGGGCTGGGATACGGGCGTCCTTACTTCGCTTCGACGAAAACGTAGTTCACGCCGGCCGGCTCGGCTGCGACCTTGACCTTCTCGCTGTCCTCGGCCTTGCCGATGAACAGGACTTTCACGCCCTTCATCGTGCCCGGACCGACCTGCTGGAAGGCCACTGTGGCCATCTCTGCGAGTTTGCCGGACGAAGGCGAGGCGAATACCAGCATGTTGCCGGCGATGATGCCGCGCGACATGTCGCCTTCAAGCTTCTCCAACTGGCGCTCGTACTGGCCGCCGAAGCCTTCGCTACCCTCGCCCGGCAAGAAGTACACATAAGGACTGTTGGTGATGCCATCCATGTTGCGCTTGGCCACGTCGGTGACATAGGCACGCCAGGCCGGCATGTCCTCGTTGGTTGGCGCGGTCAATGGCGCGGCAACGGCCTCGACCTTTGGCGCTGCTTCCTTCTTGCACGCGGCGAACGGCAGGATCAGGCAGGCGATCATTAGCATTCGGAGCATCGTATTCATGGGTTCCCCTTGTTTCTAACGGTATGACATGGGTGGCACGGTTGCATGGAGCTGCTTCATCCGCCGCATTTGCGCCACTGCGCTTGCAGCGCCGTGGCCACGGCGGGCGGGACGAAGCCTGAAACATCACCGCCAAGGCGCGAGATCTCGCGCACCAGCGATGACGAAATGAAGCCGTATTGCTCGGCCGGGGTCAGGAACAGGGTCTCGACCTCCGGAATCAGGTGGCGGTTCATGCTGGCCAGCTGGAATTCGTATTCGAAATCGGATACCGCGCGCAGGCCGCGCAGCAGCACCCCAGCGCCCAGTTCACGCACGTAATTGGCCAGCAGGCAGTCGAAGCCATGGACTTCGACATTGGCATAGGCGGACAGTGCCTCGCGCGCCAACTCCACCCGCAGTTCCATCGGCAAGGCCGGGCTCTTGCCGGGACTGGCGGCGACGCCGACGATCAGTTTCTCGAACAACGGCGATGCGCGGTCGACGAGGTCCACATGGCCATTGGTGATCGGGTCGAAGGTACCCGGGTAAACCGCGATGCGCGTAGCCACGCTCATGTCGTCGCTGGGTTGCCGCTGATATGAATGGGGTTCAGTGTACTCCGTCACCCACGCCGATACAGGGCATAGCGCACATCCTGGGTATGGTTTTCCCGATGCAGGGTCCAATCCATGCGTAAAGTCGGGGTAAGTGCGGTCGGGGACTCGAGGTAAATCCACGCTGACGCGGCCATCCGCGCCGGCAGCAAGCCCAATACCGCATCCCACAAGCCGGCATCGAAGGGTGGATCGACGAAGGCGATATCGAACACGCTTTCCTGCGCCCCGCGCAGCCAGGCCAGGGCATCGCCAGCATGCACATCGAGCCGCTCACTGGCATCCAGACGCCCACCCAGCTCCTTCAGGCCCAAAGCCAATTGGGCGTCGGCTTCGACCAATTGTGCCGACGCCGCCCCACGCGACAGCGCTTCCAGCCCCAACGCGCCGCTGCCAGCGAACAGGTCGAGCACCCGCGCGCCGGGCAACTGCGGCTGCAACCAGTTGAACAGGGTTTCACGGACGCGGTCGGAGGTTGGCCGCAGGCCCGGGCGATCCGGAACCGGCAAGCGGGTTCCGCGCCAGCTTCCGCCGATGATGCGCACACTGCCCGGCCTGCCGGTCAGTAATGCCGGGCGCGATGGCGCGCGGGGTGGTGATTTGCGGCCCGCGTTCATCAGGGCGAATGGGAGGCGGGTGTTACCATGCGCGCCATTCTCGCCTATACCGCCGACACCTTCGCGAACGGCGCCGACGACCGCACACCATGGCCAGCTGGTTCCGCCGCAACAAGCCCGACGCCGAACCCAAACTTCGCATCAGCATCGAAGAGCTTGCCGCCGCATTCCCGAATGCGCCCGCGGCCGTTCCCGTTGAGCCGGCGGTCGAAGCGCCTGCGGAGCCGATCGCGCCCACTCAGGTGGTCGAAACTCCTGCTGTCACCGCCGCAGTGGTGATGGAAGAAACGCAGGTTGTTGAACCCGTCGAGACCATTTCCGAGCCGACTCCCGAAACAGCGCATGTCGACGAGATCCCCGTCGAGCCTGCAGCCCCGCCCAGTGCACCCGCACCTGTCTCAGGCTGGCGCGAGCGCCTGCGCAGCAGCGGGTTCGCGCGCAGCCTGGGCGGCCTGTTCTCGCGCAACCCCAAGCTCGATGACGAGCTGCTGGACGAAATCGAAACCGCGCTGCTCACCGCCGATGTCGGGGTCACCGCCAGCACGCAACTGGTTGAATCCCTGCGCAAGCAGATGAAGGCGCGCGAATTCGCCGATGCCCATGCCTTGCTGCGCGCACTGCGCGCCGATCTCATCGCCATGCTTGCACCCGTGGCAAAGCCACTCGAAATCGATCGCGGCAAGCGCCCGTTCGTGATTCTGACTGTGGGCGTCAATGGCGTCGGCAAGACCACCACGATTGGCAAATTGGCGCACCGCTACAAGCACGAGGGCCGCAGCCTGATGCTGGCTGCCGGCGACACCTTCCGCGCCGCCGCGGTCGCCCAATTGCAGGCCTGGGGCCAACGCAACGGCGTGGCCGTGATCGCCCAAGGGCAGGACGCGGATCCGGCCTCGGTCGCGTTCGATGCAATGCAGGCCGCGACCTCGCGCGGCGTGGAAGTACTGATTGCCGACACCGCCGGGCGCCTGCACACCCAGCACGGCCTGATGGCCGAACTCGGCAAGATCCGCCGCGTCATCGGCAAGCTGGATGCCAGCGCGCCACATGAAGTGCTGATGGTGATCGACGGCACCACCGGCCAGAACGCTATCAGCCAGGTCCGCCAGTTCAATGCTGCGGTCAATGTCACCGGACTGGTGGTCACCAAGCTCGATGGCACCGCCAAGGGCGGCGTGGTGTTCGCGCTTGCCCGCGAGTTCGGCATCCCGATCCGCTATGCCGGCATCGGCGAAGGACCGGAGGATCTGCGGGTGTTCGATGCCGAGGCCTTCGTCGATGCGTTGCTGCCCGAATCGTTGACCGGGTGAAAACTGCCGCGCCTGTACCGGAGCGCACTCGCGGTGGCCGGCTGGCCCGCTTCGCGATAATCATTGCCATCCTGCTGGTGGTGCTGGGCCTGATCGTTGGCTATCTGCTACAACCGCAGCGTGCAAGCGCGCTCCTGCTGGATCGCGTCGGTAGCGCACTCGGCCTGCGCATCACCGCATCCGGCCAGGCCAGTTACCGCCTGCGTGGCACGCCGCAACTGGTGTTGCACGATGTGGTCGTGCAACGCCCGGGTGATGCCAGCGCACTGCTTCGCGCCGAACGCGTGTTCGTCGCGGTGCCGTGGAGCACAATCCGTGCGCGCGGCGCCGACCTGACCGTGCAGCGCATCGAACTGGATGCGCCGATCCTCGACGTGCCGGCACTGCAACGCTGGCTGGCGACGCAGCCACCCAGCGAAACCCGGATTCCGACCCTGACCAACGGCCTGCGCATCCGCCGCGGCCGCATCGACAACGGCGACTGGGCCATCGATGGCATTGGCGTCGACCTGCCCTCGCTCGCCCCCGGCAAACCGCTGCACACGCGCCTGCAGGGCCGTTACCTGTATCCGCCGACCACACTTCCGTTCGATCTGGATGTCGCCCTGACCCAGCCCGCAAACAACGCCGGAATGGCCGTTATCGGCAAGGCCACGCTGGAAGGTGATGGCTGGAAACTGCCAGCCCAGGTCTATCTGGTCGGGCCACTGCATTTGGGCGACAACGGCATCAGCATTTCACCTGCCAAATTCGGGCTATCGGCACGCTACATATCCGCGAATTCGAACCTGCCCTTCGTGTTGGGTGCCGCCGGTCCGCTGCGTTTCGACAAAGCTGTCTGGGCATTGGATCCGGCCGCGATGATCCTGCATGGTGGCGATGTAATCCCCGACACCAAGGCCAAGGGTGCGCTCGCGCTCGGCCCTCGGCTGGTGCTGCGCCTGCAGGGCGATATTGCGGCATGGCCGGACGTCTGGCCGGCATTGCCGCCACCGTTGTCGGTATCGACATCGCCGATGCCATTCTCGCTGGACTATGTGGGGCACGTGGATTTCAGCGAAGCCGCTTCGCTGACGCTGCGTCGCGACGCCACCACGTTCGATGCACGCTTCAAGCTGCCGGCGATCCTGGACTGGATCGACTCGGGCATGTCCGGATCGCCGCTACCGCCATTGACCGGCCACCTGCAGACGCCACGCATCGAGATCGCCGGCGCGACGCTTGAGAGTGTGGAAGTCGAGTTCAAAGACGACCCGGCTTTACCCAGAACTGCCACGCCTGCGCCCGCCAAACCATGAGTCAAGCGGCCGGAGTGGCTGGAGTGGCTGGAGTGGCTGATTTTAGCGCGCGACTGCTGGACTGGTTCGACCAGCACGGCCGCCACGACCTGCCTTGGCAGCATCCGCGCACGCCGTATCGGGTATGGCTGTCGGAAATCATGTTGCAACAGACGCAAGTCGGAGTGGTAGCGCCTTACTTCGAACGCTTCGTCACCGCGTTGCCGGACCTGCCTGCGCTTGCCGCGGCATCCCAGGACGAAGTGCTCGCGCTATGGTCTGGCCTTGGCTACTACGCACGGGCGCGCAACCTGCATGCGGCCGCAAAAGTTTGCATCGAGATCCATGCCGGCGATCTGCCACGCGATGGTGATGCATTGCGCGCGCTACCCGGCATCGGCCGCAGCACTGCTGGTGCGATCCTGGCACAGGCTTGGGGCGAGCGTGCCGCGATCCTGGATGGCAACGTCAAGCGCGTGTTGTGCCGGGTGCATGGCATCGAAGGCTGGCCAGGCACGCCTGCCATCGAAAAGAAGCTATGGGTAATCGCCGAGTCGGTATTGCCCGGCACGCGCTTGGCCGACTACACACAGGCGCAGATGGATTTTGGCGCGACGCTTTGTACACGTTCGGACCCGGCTTGCCTGCAGTGCCCGATCCAGCACGACTGCATCGCATTACGCGAAGGGCGTACCGCCGAACTACCTTCGCCGAAACCCGGCAAGCCATTGCCACAACGTACTGCGCACATGCTCATCATGCAGGACGATGCAGGTCGCGTATTGCTGCACCGCCGTCCACCAACCGGAGTCTGGGCTTGCCTGTGGTCGCTGCCCGAATTCGCCGATCTGGCTGATGCCCGGCAATGGTTCGAGCGCCACGTCGACGGCAACTTCGAACGTATGCAAGCCGAGGACCCGGTCATGCACGGGTTCAGCCACTACCGGCTGCAGATCCTGCCGCATCGCATCGCCGGAGTTCGTGCACGTGATGCAATCGGCGACAATGACGACCTGCGCTGGGCATCGCGCGCTGAACTGGCCGGCATCGGCCTGCCCGCGCCGGTCCGGCGATTGCTGAAGGAGTAAGCACGATGGCAAGGATGGTGTTTTGCGAAGTCGACCAAATCGAGGCCGAAGGCCTGGACTTCGCCCCATGGCCCGGCGAGGCCGGCAAGCGGGTCTTCGCACACGTCGGCAAGCCAGCCTGGCAGCGCTGGCTTGTGCACCAGACCATGTTGATCAACGAGAACCGGTTGTCGCCGCTGAACCCCGAACACCGCCGCTTCCTTGAAGCCGAGATGCTCAAGTTCCTGTTCGGCGGCGGCGCGGAAAAACCCTCGGGTTACGTGCCGGAAGCGGGTTGATCACGCATTTGTTTTTCGGCCGCATGCACCGCATGCATGTCGATCGGACGGATTTCGTCGATCCTGCATGTGACGGGTGAGCCGGAAACCTTGATGCTGTCGAACTTGCTGATCAGCCAGCCAGTTTGCGATGAAAACGCGAGGAAGGGCGAGCCGCTGCCCCAGTCGAGGCATGGACCGGAGAGCTTGAGCAACCAGGATTCCCTGGGTAGCAAATTGAGCACCACATGCTCACCGTCGACGCGCTCCCAGCCCATCGCATTGAGATAGCGGATCTGCTTGACCGGCTCGCCTGCGTGGCTCTGGTACAAGGCCAGGCGAGCACTCTCCGACGGCGCAGTAGTTGCGCATGCAGCCAGTGAAAGGGCGGCAAGCAAGGGAATGAGGGATTTCATGTCGGCCTCCTTCGTGGGCGATGCAACGATCATGCACGCCTGTTGTTTAATTTGAGGCAACCGACGCGAACGGCGTTCAGCCCATGTCCGGCTAGCCTTGCTTGCCGTGCCCACGTTCGCCCCGTATCATGCGCGGCTAACTGAACCGATGGCCGGGTAGCTCAGTTGGTAGAGCAGGGGATTGAAAATCCCCGTGTCGGCGGTTCGATTCCGTCCCCGGCCACCATTGGTTTGGCGAGTAAACGTAAGCCCTGCAACGGTTTCGGCCTTTGCGGGGTTTTTCGTTTGTGGAGGCGGGTAGGTTTCGCCAGGCGCGCGCTAGTTAAAGCATCCGGCCAAGCATTGCGGTTAGCCATCCCGGCCTTCGGTATCGGAAGCCATTGCGCGCGACCCCGCTAAACACCTCCTGATCACTTGTATGCAGTAGATTCGGCAATCTGTGCCGGACTTTGCCTTGGGCCTTGGGCTTGGAACGCCCTCTAAGGAGATTTTCAGCTGGCACGGTGTGATTGCTGGAGGCGATCAAGTATGCCGATACGCCCTAAAAAAGCTGACATGGTGATTGCGGCGAGTGTGGCGCTGGCGGCGCTGGCGCTGTTACTGCTTGGCTGGCAGGTCACTCAGGCGCTGGAGCTGATGGGCCATCCTGAAGCGATGGCTGCCGGCCGATGGTACCAACTGTTGATCCTCGTTGGCTTTATCGTCTGTGGCGTATTGTCCGCCTTGCTCTGGGTCGTGGTTCACAACACCCGCGCCCGCCATCGCGCTGAGAACCAGTTGCAGTCGATGGCACATCGCCTGCCCGGCGCTTTCTACGTGTTCAGGCTTCCAGAGGACGGAAACGGCACCTATGAATTCCTGACCTTCGACGTGGGGAATGTCCTTGGCGTCTCCCGCGAGCAGTTGGTGCAGGATGCAAACTTGGCGCATCGCTTGGTGGTCCCTGAAGACCGCAAGAAGCTGAATGCCGCCATTGCGCATTCGCGAACGGCGCTATCGCCTCTGAAAGCGGATTTCCGTATTCGCAAGCCGGACGGCGAGGTCCGCTGGGTCCGTACGCTGGCGGTACCTGTGCGCGGGTCCAACAAGGACGTGGTCTGGAATGGGCACCTGTTCGACATTACCGAAATCAGGTCCACCGAACAGGCGCTGCGGGACGCGACCCAGCGCCTGGAAGACGCGCAAAGCGTGGCTAAGCTGGGGGACTGGACGTGCGACCTGGCCACTGGTGTGGTGACCTGGTCACCGCAGGTCTACCAGCTGCTTGGGCGCGACCCGAGGCTTGGAGCTCCGATGTTTACCGAGACAGTTGACATGGTGTCGGAGGGCGACGTACTGATTGCCAATGCCTTCGAATTGGCTCAAGCAACGGGACAGCCCCAAACGTACGAGTCCACAGCGCACCTCCCCGACGGCAGCGTGGTGGCGCTGCACGTGATCGTGGTCTCGGTTACCGATGGCTCTGGCAACGTGATCGGCATGCGCGGCACGATCCAGGACATCACCGCCCGCAAGGCGCTCGAGCAGCAGCTCACATTGGCGAAAGAAGCGGCAGACGCGACCAACCTGGCCAAGAGCGCGTTCCTTGCCACCATGAGTCACGAGATACGGACACCGCTTAACGGCATGCTGGGGCTCCTCGAACTGATCAGCCTGACCCCGGTCAATCCTGAAATCCGCACGGAACTCGAGGCTGTGCGGGAGTCGGGTCAATCCCTGCAACGGATCATTGACGACATTCTTGACTTCTCGAAGGTCGAGGCCGGCAAGCTCGAGATACGCCCCGAACCCACACGCCTGGTGGATGTCGTGGACAGCGTGCGCCGGGTCTATGCTGGTAGCGCAAGAAATTTGGGCCTGGATTTCCGGCTGCACGTGGATCCGGATATCAGCCCTGTTTTGCTACTGGACGCGTTGCGGCTGCGGCAGATCCTCGGCAATTTCGTCAGCAATGCAATCAAGTTCACTCCCAAGGGCGGCGTCGAGCTGCGTGTGCTGTCGGAAGGGCGCGATAGCGAGCTCGAATGCCTCCGTTTCGAGGTGGTGGACAGCGGCATCGGAATCTCCAAGGACGAACAGCGAATGTTGTTCCAAGAGTTCGCACAAGCGCACAGCATAGCCAACCGTTATGGTGGGACCGGGCTGGGCCTTTCCATTTCCCGGCGGCTGGCCGAATTGATGGGCGGGCAGGTCGGCATGTCCAGCGAACTCGGCGTAGGCACGACCATGACCCTGCATATCGTGGCCTTCATCGCAAATCCCGCGTTTGTGCCACACAACAGCGAAAACCAGCGAGGCGCCCCGGAGCAGTTGCCCGAAAAGGCTTCCCTTCCCGAAGAGGCTTCCCTTCCCAAGGGGGCTTCGCTTCCCGCCGAGGCTGAGACCACGGACTCTGGCATGCTCATCCTGGTGGTAGACGACCATCCAATCAACCGCATTGTGATGCGCAGCCAGATCAAAGCCATGGGCCATGCGGCCCAAGAGGTGGGAAGTGGTGCCGAGGCGCTTGAACAATGGCGGACCGGCAAGTTCTCGCTCGTGTTGACCGATCTCAACATGCCCGCCATGAGCGGCTATGACCTCAGTCGCCGGATACGGGAAGCCGAAGCCGGGCTCGCCGGTCCGAGGACTCCAATCATCGCCTGCAGTGCCAACATCATCCCTGGCGTGATGCAGGAATGCCTGGATGCCGGCATGGATGACTACATCTCCAAGCCCACCAGTTTGATAGTAATGTCCGAGAAATTGACCCGGTGGTTGCCGTCGTCCGGTCCGGGAATCGAAGCCAGCTCACCTCCGCAGCCGGCACCCGAGGGTATCGAGGACACCTGCCGCCCGACGGAGCCCGCACGCGAAACAATGGACCCGGACGTCAAGAACGAGCTGCCCGTCACGCAACGAGCGCGTGCCCACTTCCGGCAGGTCAACGATGTAGATGTAATGCACTTGCTGGAAGCTATCGAACGCGGCGACATGGGAACGGTCACGCACAAGGCCCATCGAATCAAGGGGGCGTGTGGTTTCATCGGTGCGCAGGGGCTGGCATCGGTATGTGCCATGATCGAACAAGCTGGCCGCGAAGAGGATGGCCCCAGGGTCACATGGCTTATGGATGCGTTTCACATGGAACTGGAGCAATTGAATGCCAACCTCGACTTGGGATGACAATCGCTCGCCGAACGCGAGCGCCGCGCTCCCCGGCAAAGACCTGTGCTTCCTGGTAGTGGAAGACCACGAGTTCCAGCGCAGCATGATAGTGGAGATGCTTGAGAATCTGGGCGCGCGGTTGATTTATGAAGCCGCCGACGGGTTCTCCGCACTGGAGGTGCTCCGCGAGCTCGATCAGGCCTTCGACGTGATCATCACTGACATCGACATGCCCGGGATGGATGGCATGGCCTTCATCCGCCGGCTTGGCGAGGCCAAGGTGCGCGCCTCGCTGATTATCACCAGCGGTCTGGACACATCCCTCCTGGAGACAGTGGAGACGATGTGTGGAGCGTACGGCATGCACTTGCTCGGAACAGTGGAGAAGCCACCGACCCCGGCACGCTTTGCCCAGTTGATTGGCCTGCATTGGCGGACCAAGCCCAATGCGGATAAATCCGGGCAGGGCCCATCCACCTTCAGCATTGACGAGGTCATGGCCGGGTTGCACGCGGATCAATTCGAGCCCTTCTACCAGCCCAAGATCGATTTGATGACGAATCGCGTCAAGGGCGCGGAGGCCTTGGCTCGCTGGCGTCATCCCCACTTCGGGATCGTCCTGCCCTACGCCTTCATATCATTGCTTGAAGACGCCAACCAGATCAGCGAACTGACGTGGATCATCCTGGCCAAAAGCGCGCGGGACTGCCGCAGCTGGCGAGACGCTGGCTTTGATCTGAATGTGTCAGTCAACCTGTCCGTGAAAATGCTGGAAGATCCTGCCATCGCAGATGCCATCACCTGGCAAGTGACCCACCAAGGCCTGGACCCCAAGCACATGATCCTGGAGATCACCGAATCAGCAGCGATGAACGGTGTCGGCCAGGTGCTGGAAAACCTGATCCGCTTGCGCATCAAGGGCTTCGGCCTGTCGATCGACGATTACGGCACCGGTTATTCATCGATGCAGCAGTTGACCCGCATCCCCTTCACCGAGCTGAAAATCGATCAATCGTTCGTCAAGCACGCCACACGCCAGGCGTCCAGTCGCAAGATCCTCGAATCGAGTTTGGAAATGGCGCGAAAACTCGGCATTTCCTCTGTGGCGGAGGGTGCCGAAACAGCCGAGGACTGGAACCTGTTGCGCGAATGCGGTTGCGATATCGCGCAGGGCTTCTTCGTTGCCAAACCGATGAAATCCGTGGAATTCCCTGAATGGGTGCGCGCTTGGGCCTGAGGGCTTGGACAGCAGGTTATGTTGCGGGTTGGTCCGGTGTATCGTCGCGCTCCCGCATTGCCAAACACCCGGATACGCCATGGACATCCACGACATCGCCCTGACCCTTTATACCGCGCTGCTCAGCCGCCAGGATCCCACCACCGCGACCGACGAAACCCGCATTGCGATGGGGCGCGAAGCCTACCGTTGTGCGGAGGCATTCTTCATCGCCAAGGATGCCCATATTCGCGAGCTGCCGGTCAGCGAGGTCGAGGCTGGCTATTGATTCACGCTCCTGCAAACCGCCGGCGTGCGGGCTATGCTCGGCATCCCTGCTTGAGGATTCAGCCATGAGTCGACATGTTTCCTGGACTGCCGCCTGGATCGCCACAGTCGCCCTCTTGCTTTCCGGTTGCGGTAGTGGCCCGGTGCGCCGGGTGTCGGAACCGGCAGCAAGCATCCAGCAATTGACCGTACGCGCCGATGGTCGCTGGGACGTGCAACTGCGGCTGGACAACTTCAGTAGCGTGGCGATGCGTTTCAACGCGACCAATATCCAGATCGCCTTCGACAACGGCGCCGCAGGCAGCGTGCAGGCACAGCCGCAGATCAGCATCGGGCCGGAATCGGCCGACGTGGTCACAACGACCATTATCCCCACGGCAGATGGCCGCGCACGCATCGCCACCGCATTGGCTGATGGCCGCAGCCTCAACTACACCTTGGGCGGCACCGTCGATTCAGCGCCCGAAGGCGGCAAGTCGCACACCTACAAGATCGAACGCAACAGCGCGTTGATGCCGGTGCCCGGCCTGCCTGGCGTGCTGCGCTAAAGCTGCGCCCTCCCGAGTCAACCCCAGCCAAATACCATACGCCGTAGTATGCTAGCGCTTCCTCGGGCCGATAGGCGGCTCGCACGCAACCGGAAGCACGCATGAGCAGCTACAAGGCCCCGCTGGAAGACATCCGCTTCGCATTGTTCGACGTGCTGGACGCCGAACCCCTGTTCGCCCGGCTGGGTTTCGCCGACGTCAACCGCGAACTGGTCGATGCAGTGCTGGACGAGGCCGCGCGCTTCTCCGAAACCGTCCTCGCCCCGCTCAATGCCATCGGCGACCAGATCGGGTGCACGTACGACAAGGCGAGTGGCGATGTCACCGCTCCCCCCGGATTCAAGCAGGCGTTCGAGCAGTTCGTGGAAGGCGGCTGGATCGGGCTGACCAATGCGCCCGAACATGGCGGCCAAGGCATGCCCACTGTCTTGGGCGGCGTGCTGACCGAACTGGTCGATGCTGCCAACCTGGCTTGGGGCAACTTTCCCATGCTGTCGCACGGCGCGGTCGTGGCGCTGGAGGAGTACGGCGAGGACTGGCAGAAGGACGTGTTCCTCAAACCGCTGGTGGCCGGCACCTGGACCGGCACCATGTGCCTGACCGAGCCGCATTGCGGCACCGACCTGGGCCTGCTCAAGACCCGCGCCGAACCGCAGGCTGATGGCAGCTATTCGGTCACTGGCACCAAGATCTTCATCACCGCCGGCGAACACGACCTGGTGCCCAACATCATCCATCTGGTCCTGGCCAAGCTGCCGGACGCACCGCCTGGGGCAAAAGGCATTTCCCTGTTCGTGGTGCCCAAGTTCAAGGTGGCCCGCGACGGAACGGTCGGCGAGCGCAACCTGGTGCGTTGCGGGGCGATCGAACACAAGATGGGTATCCATGGGTCCGCCACCTGCGTCATGAATTTCGACGGTGCAGAAGGCTATCTGGTCGGCCAGCCACACAAGGGCCTGCAGGCGATGTTCGTGATGATGAACTCGGCGCGCCTGGGCGTCGGCGTGCAGGGCCTCGGCCTGTCCGAACGCGCCTACCAGAACGCACTGCAGTATTCGCGCGAGCGCTTGCAGTCGCGTTCGCTGTCCGGCCCCAAGTACCCCGACAAACCGGCCGATCCGATCATCGTGCAGCCGGACGTGCGGCGGATGCTGCTGGCGCAGAAGGCGCTGATCGAAGGCGGCCGCCTGCTCAGCCTGCACGCCTATTCGCAGCTCGACATCGCCGAGCGCTCGCAGGATCCCGCCGAACGCGAGCGTGCCAACACACTTCTCGGCTTCCTGACCCCGATCTCCAAGGGCTGCCTGACCGAATGGGGCATCGAGAACACCTATAACGCGGTGCAATGCTTCGGCGGGCACGGCTACATCACCGAACATGGGATCGAACAGCTGGCGCGCGATGCGCGTATCACCACGCTCTATGAAGGCACCACCGGGATCCAGTCGCTGGACCTGATCGGCCGCAAGACCGCGGCCACCCAGGGTGCCGGTCTGAAGCTTTTCATCGCCGAAGTGGAGGCATTCGCCAAGCAGCATGAAGGCGATAGCGCGCTGGCCGAATTCATCGCACCGCTGCGCGCCAAATGCACCGAATGGGGCAAGCTCACCATCGAGACGCTGCAACGCGCAGCCAGCAATCCCGAAGAGCTTGGTGCGGCCAGCACCGACTACATGTTCTATTCCGGCTACGTGGTGCTGGCCTACTGGTGGGCACGCAGCGTCGCCGCCGCCAATGCCTCGGGTCGTTCGCAGGCGTTCAAGGATGCCAAGCGCGACACCGCGCGCTTCTACTTCGCGCGCATGCTCCCGCGGACGCTCGCGCACAAGGCGGCAATCGAGGCCGGCGCAGCATCGCTGATGACACTGGATGCAGGGGCATTCGGCGACTGAGGCAGGCCGGCTATACCCAAAACGTCACCGTGGGGTATAAGCTCGATCCCGATGGAGACCGACAGAGCGACGATTCGCCCGGCCCATGCCGGCACCCGAACCGCAGCAACTGACGCGGACGGCATGCTGCCCGCCGTCGATACCCTTCACCCCAGCGGCTCAACCGCCAATTTCCCCGGCCTGCGCCTGCTTGGGCTGGATGCGCACGGCCGCGCGCTGAACTGGATGAGCTGGCAGGACGCAACGTGCCTGTACGCCCGCGGCGCGGTCGCCTGGACGCTGGGCGACCCTTGCCTTGAGATCCATGGCGGCATCAACCGGCTCAGTGGCGCGCGCAGCATGATGCAACTGCATCCGATCATCGCCGCCCGCGGACACGCGCGTCCGCATGCACTGGACCCCACGCCCACGCTGACCAACCAGGCGCTGTTCGCCCGCGACCAGTCGCTGTGCCTTTACTGCGGTCGCGATTTCCAGCGTGCCGCGCTAACCCGCGACCATGTGCAGCCGGTATCCAAAGGCGGCCGCGACATCTGGGAAAACGTGGTCTCTGCTTGCCTGCACTGCAATTCGCGCAAGGGCAACCGTACCCCGCAACAGGCTTCGATGCCGCTGCTGGCGGTGCCATACCGGCCCAGCTGGGTCGAGCACCTGATCCTGTCCAACCGCAACATCCTCGCCGACCAGATGGCCTTCCTGAAGGCGCAACTGCCGAAGAAGCGTCCGCGCATGGCCTGATCTGGCCCGGTACGTCCTGAAGTGACGTGCATTGCGCGTTGACGTAGCGGCCTGGCTTGGGAACACTGCAATCTTTCCGCAGTGGACCACCACCATGGCCTTGACCCTTGGTACCACCGGCATGGACAGCAGTACCCAGGCCGACGTGACGACCGCATTCAAGGCTGCGAATGCGGAACTTGGCAGCCATTGGACCCTGGTTGCGGACGACAACGCCGACTATGTCGTGGTCGACATGGACAGCATGTACGGACCGATGAGCTGGCTGCGGCTGCATGCCGCGGGCCGCAAGGTCATCGGCCTGACCTCGGTGGAGAGGAGCCAGACCGACTACCGATTGATGCGCCCGATCAATGCGAGCGACTTCACCGTGCTGCTCAGCGAGATCGCTCGCGATGCGCCGCCAGCCCAGACCACCACCGCGCCGGCCACCTCCACGCCTGCACCGGCGCCAAGCGATCATCTGCCGGACGCGCGCTCATTGCCGGAAGACGAGACCGAAGCCAGCCCGGTCGATTCGCCCAGCATGGTCTCGATGCCTGCGGCCGCCGCGGAACTCACACATACGCCTGCGCCTGCACCGAGCATGCCGGTGCCCCCGGATCGGCCCCTGTCCAGCTGGCTAGGCGGCAATGGCCTGGAACGCCGGGTTCGGCTGCAACGTGACGATGGACCCGTACTCTTGATCGATCCACGCAGCAAGATCTATCACGGCCCGGCAACGTTGAAGCCATTGGCGGCCAGTTTCGAAGGCACTCTGCTGATCGAGGATTTTGAAACGCCGGATGCCGCCAAATGGGAAGCCGAAGCCGCAAAACTCGGCGAGGCACAACCGCTGGCGCGGCTGCAATGGCTGGGTGGCTTGCTGGTTGGTGGTGGCAAGCTGCTGCCGGGCAATGATCCGGACGGCCAATACCGCCTGACCAAGTGGCCGCAAACCGAGCGCGAGTTCCCCAAGCATTTCCGCATCGCGACCGCGATGATGAAAGGCCCCTCCACCTTGGATGAAATCGCCGCGGCAAGCGGGGTGGATCGCGCGGAAATCGCCGACTTCGTCAATGCCAACCTCGCCACCGGCTATGCCGAGCTGGTGATTCCGGTTGCACCCGAACCGGAATCACCTGCCAAGCCGAGCGGCGGCCTGTTCGGACGCATGCGCGGCCGTTAAGTAGCGAGAACACGCCGGGATCTGGTCCTGCAGATTCGCTCCAACAACCTGCTGAAGCGCAAAGCCCGTTCAGCGGTTGACCCTGCGGGGAATGATCGCCTTGCTCTGACTGCGTTGGCACACCCAGACCGTGGCCGGCGGCACGTTACGAAGCACGAATCCCCCGCGGCGCATGTGCAAGCCCAATGCCCCCAACACGCTTTCGGGCACCGGCGACCTCGGCCCATATGTGAACTGAATGAAGCGCCCGTCCGGGCGTAGGCACGCAAACGCGCTTTCCAGGATCTGTGCGACCAAGCGGCGATCCATCGCTAGCAGGCCAAGTCCTGATATCACTGCATCCGCCAGGCCTTCTTCGAGGAACCCGGCATCCGTGGCCAGCCGCGGCAATTCCGCGGCATCGCCAAGCACCAGCACCTCTTGCGGAAATTTCTTGTGCAGGTGCGCATGCAATTCCTGGTTCAATTCCAGCACCAGCAATTGCTTGCCTGCGATGCCATGGTCGACCAGCGCATGGGTGATCGCGCCGGTACCGCCGCCAAGTTCGATCACCCGCGTCGTATTGGCCGGCAATTCGACCAGCATGGCTGCTGCCAGTTCCGGGCTGGATGGCGTGACCGACGCGGTCTGCCGCGGGTTTTTCAGCCATTGCCCGATGAAGCGCAACCTTTCCGATGAGCGATTGCGCATGCGTGTCCTTTGGTTTTAATAGCCCGCGGCTAACGACGCCGGGTCAACCGCCACGCACGATGGATGCGCGGGTTGCGCGCAAAATCCGGCGGGATGGTCGAGGCGCTGATGTCTTCGACCGTGGCGAACTCCGAAAGTGCCTCGATGTCCAGGCGGAAGCGGCGGAAATTGTTGGAGAAATACAGCACGCCATCGCCAGCCAATCGCTCGACCGCGGCGCGTAGCAGGCGCACATGGTCGCGCTGCACGTCGAAGTCATCGGCACGCTTGGAATTGGAGAAGGTCGGCGGGTCGCAGAACACCACGTCGTATTCGCCGCGATCAGCTTCCGTCCAGCGCACCGCATCTGACTGGCTGATGCGGTGGCGGGTGCCGCCAACCCCGTTGCTGCGCAGGTTGTCGGCCAGCCATTCCAGGTAGGTCGCAGACAGGTCAACACTGGTGGTTTCCAGCGCGCCATTGACCGCGGCCTGCACACTGGCGACGCCGGTGTAGCAGAACAGGTTCAGGAACCGTCGTCCGCGCGCTTCCAGCGCCATCCGCGCGCGCAGCGGGCGATGGTCGAGGAACAGGCCGGTATCGAGGTAGTCGAACAGGTTGACCTGCAGCTGCGCACTGCCTTCGCGGACAGTGATCAACTCGCCGCGCTGGACGAACTGGCCGTACTTGCTGCCACCCTTGCCGGTGCTGCGGGTCTTCAGCGCGACTCGCTCGCGCGGCACCTCGAACACCTCGCGTACCGCCGCCAGCAATTCGTTCAAACGCTTGCGGGTGGTCACCTCGGGAATGTCCGCAGGTGCCGCATATTCCTGCACATGCAGCCAAACGGTCTCATCCGGTTCTGTCGTGTAGACATCGACCGCGCAGGCGTATTCGGGGATATCAGAATCGTAGGCGCGGAAACAAGTCACGCCCTCGCGCTCGCGCCAGGCGCGCAAACCCTTGAGGTTCTTGCGCAGCCGGTTGGCGACCATCTGCGCGCCGTCGCTCAATGCGCGCGGCCCACCATCGCCACGTTCGGGCACCGCAATGGGATCACATACGATCAGACTGCATTCGATCGGCCCATTGAACATCTGGTAGCGCTTCTGCGCACGTATGCCAGTCGCTCTCGCCAGTTCAAAATCGCCGCACAGCAGGCTTGCCGTCCATCCCGGCGTGGCACGTTTCAAGGATTCGCCCAGCGCGCGATACAGCGCCGGATCGGCTGCCAGGCGCGCATCATATGGCGGATTGCAGACGACCACGCCTTTGGAATTCTCCTGCACTGTCAGGCTGGCGATATCGCGCACGTCGAGCCGGATCGCATCGGCGACGCCCGCAATCTGCGCGTTCTCGCGTGAGGCGCGTATCGCATGCGGATCGCTGTCGCTGCCGTGGATGCAGGCGCGCAATCTGGCGCGTCCGCGGGCTTCGCGCTCGATCGCCTCCACCTGCAGGGTTTTCCAGGCATCCACGTCGAAACCGGGCCAGCGCGTTGGCAGTTTTTCGCCGTTGCGCAGCAGGCCGGGCGCGACGTCGGCCGCCATCAATGCGCCTTCGATCAGCAAGGTGCCGCTGCCGCACATCGGATCCAGCAGGTCGCCGCCTGCGGCATAGGACTGTGGCCAGCCACCACGCAGGAGCACTGCCGCCGCCAGGTTTTCCTTCAGCGGTGCTTCGCCTTGTGCACGCCGCCAGCCACGCCGATGCAGCGGCCCGCCGCCAAGGTCGATCGACAGAATGCCGCGGCCCTTGCGCACTACCAGGTTGATGCGCACGTCCGGCGACTCGACATCGACATCGGGGCGCGCGCCGGTCTGCGCGCGCAAGGTGTCGACCACCGCATCCTTGACCCGCTGCGCGGCGTAGCGCGCGTGGGTGATCGCATCGCCGGACACATGCGAATCGACTGCGATGGTGTGGCCTGGCCCGACATGCTGCGTCCAGTCGACCTGCATCGCGCCGGCGAACAGGGCGTGTTCGTCGGCACACTCGAATTCGCAAAGCGGCCACAACACGCGACTGGCCAGGCGCGACCACATCACCGCGCGCTGGGCGTCGATCAACTCGCCTTCGGCATTCGCGCCGGCCATGGTCGCGGTCGCGCGCGTACAGCCGAGCGCCACGAGTTCATCGGCCAACAGGTATTCCAGGCCCTTGCCGCAACTGGCGAAGAATTTCATGCTGAAAGCGAGACTAGTAGTTGTTCGAATGCGCCGGCACTTGCCTGCACATGCTCGGACAGGCGATGCGAATCGTTCACCAGCAGCAGCTGCGCATCACGCGCCGCAGCCCAAGCGACGACCTGCGCTGCCGGAATCAGTTCGTCATGCCAGCCATGGATGATCGAGGTCGGCACGTTGCCTGCATCCAGTCCTGGTGCAGGGCCCATGCTGACTGGTGGCGCCATCAAGAACAGACCGCGTACCGGCACCTGCAGCGAGACCCGCGCTGATATCCAGGCGCCCAAGCTCGACCCGGCCAGTATGAGTGGGCCACGAGCAGCGGCATCCCGCGCGATTTGCAGCAATCGTTGCAGGCGCGTGGGCACGTCGCCGAGATCACTCACCTCGTGCATCGCATCGAGGTCGCTGTAATCGGGGCGCTCGTGGGTCCAGCCCAGGCGCTCGGCCACATCGGCGAGCGCGGTGACCTTGGTCGCATCGGGCCCGCTTTCGAAGCCGTGCGAGAGGATGCAATGTCCCTTCATCGCGCCGCGAGTGCAATGGGCAGGTGGCAATCCGGTAGGCAGTGTCGACATGCGTGAATGCTAGCATCGGCGCATGCCGCCGCCCCCAAATTGCAGTGATGTCCGTATCGATCCCCTGCCCTATGCAGCCTCGCTTGCGGCACGTCCGCTGGGCGACATCGACCTGGTCATCATCCACTGCACCGAGCTGCCTGACCTGACGATGGCACGCGAGTTCGGCGAGCGGGTGCTGTACGCAGACAGCGGCACCGGCAACAGTGGTCACTACTACATCGACCGCGATGGCGGCATCGTCGAATACGTCGATCCCGGCCATGTCGCCCACCACACCCGCGGCTTCAACCCGCGTTCGGTCGGTATCGAACTGGTCAACACCGGCCGTTACCCGGATTGGCTGGATTCACGCCATCAAGCCATGGACGAGGCCTACTCCGACGCGCAGATCGATGCGTTGATCAACCTGCTGCGTGACCTGTGCACGCGGATTCCGAGCCTGAGCCTGATCGCCGGGCACGAGGATCTTGATCTGGACGAGGTCGAAGCCAGCGACGACCCGCGAGTGAAGGTCCGCCGCAAGCGCGATCCGGGACCCCGATTCCCGTGGGCACAGGTACTGGCCGAGTCCACTTTGCAGCGGCTTGCGGCAGCGCAGCACCTATAATCGGCGGATGAATTCCCCCGTCTCCGAATCGTTTTTCAATGAGCTTGTCGAACTGCTCTCGCTGGAGCGCCTGGAAGACAACCTGTTCCGCGGCCAGAGCCGCGACATCGGCACCAAGTACGTGTTCGGTGGGCAAGTACTGGGGCAGGCATTGTCGGCGGCGCAGGCGACCATGGACGCAGCCAGCGGGCCGCGCGACGCGCATTCACTGCATGGCTATTTCCTGCGCGCCGGCGACATCGATGCACCGATCGTCTATAGCGTCGACCGCACCCGCGATGGCGGCAGCTTCTCGGTGCGCCGGGTCACAGCGATCCAGCACGGCAAGCCGATCTTTTTCCTGGCCGCGTCGTTCCAGCAACATGAGCAAGGCGCCGAGCACCAGGTGTCGATGCCGGATGTCCCGAAACCCGAAGACCTGGAACCGTCGCCGACGCTGTCGCCGGAACAGATGGCGAAGCTGCCGAGCAAGGTCCAGCGCTGGCTGTCGCGGCAGGGACCGTTCGAATTCCGCCATGTATATCCGCGCGATGAACTGAACCCGCCCAAGCGTCCGCCGTTCCAGCAAGTCTGGTTCCGCCTGTCCGAGCGCGTCGGCGATGCAGCCGAGCTACACCGTGCGTTGCTGGCTTATGCCAGCGACTTCCACCTGCTCGGCACCGCGACCTTCCCGCACGGGATCAGCTATTACCAGCCGGATGTGCAGATGGCCTCGCTCGACCACGCACTATGGTTCCACCGCGCATTCCGCGCCGACGAATGGTTGCTGTATTCCATCGACAGCCCCAGTGCGCAGGGTGGGCGTGGGCTTGCGCGCGGACAGATTTTCGACCGCAATGGCCGGCTGGTCGCCAGCACCGTACAGGAAGGCCTGATCCGCGTGGTCGGTGCCGACAAGGCCGACATCCCACTGCATCCGAAGGGCTGAGCATGCGCCAGGTATTCAGCAGCGCAAGACTCGAGAACGTGGAGGCAGTTGCCGAGTTGCTGCGAGCCGAAGGCATCGAGGTGCGGATCTCCGATGGCCGCTCCTACCGCGGCAACCGCCGCAGCAATTTCAGCTATTCCGAAGCCGGGCAGTCCGGCCCGCTGCCGGCGGTTTGGATCCTCAATGCCGAGGACCAGCCGCGCGGACGCCAGCTCTTGCGCGATGCCGGGCTGCTCGAGAGCACACGCGCCGGTGAGAGCAGCTACCTGTCCTTGTCGACGATGCACGAAGCCAGGGATTCGACCAAGCGCAAGGCGAACACGCGGACACGCATGCGGATCGGTTTGCTGGTGTTGATCGTGGTGGTGAGCGCGTTGATCTGGTACTCGCGGCTCGAAGCCCCTACTGCCACTACACCGGCCAGCAAACGCGCAGTGGCAGCGGTGCCGTCGGCACCAAAACACGCCGCGCCCGCAATCATTCCGCAACTGGCCGAAGACCTGGAAGTCTATCGCGCCGACATTCCCACCGCGCTGGCGAAGTTGCTGATCGAAAACGAAATCACCAAGGCCAAACCCGCCCAAGCCTGCATCGCGATCGATGGCGCCGACCCCACGCCGCAATTCATCGAATCGCTGGCACTTGGCGACGCGACGGAAGCCTTTTCCAGCAGCGATTGTCCGCAGGATGCAGCGTGGAATGTCGCGGTGCATGACTACATGACCGATGGCTTGGGCCGCGGCCATGTGCAAGTGGAATCCGGTGGCGGCAAGCCACGCACAGTCGAAGCCGAGCGCAACGGCATCCGCTGGAAAATTCTTTCGAAACGTTGAACGTCTCGCAGTACTGACAGCGGCGCGAACGCCACCAAACGACAACGCCCGGATTTCTCCGGGCGTTGTGCCTTGCAGTGACTTAAGCGGATCAAGGCCTGGCAGCAGGTACCTTCGCATCATCCATACCGTGCCGCATCCCGCGGCCATCGGGCTTGAACGCATCGAATTCGGCACGGGTCAGCGCGCCATCGTGGTTGGCATCGGCGCCCTTGAAGAACTCGGCGCGCTGCTGGGTCATCCTGGCCTGCATGTCGGCACGATCCAGGTAACCGTCCTTGTTGACGTCCATCTGGTCGAAACGCCCAGCCAGCTTGCCCTTGCCTGCTTCGGCCTCGGCGCGACTGATGCGGCCATCCTTGTCGGTGTCCAGCGCCATCATCCGCCCATGGCCGCCGCCCATCGCGCCATGGGGATGCTTCTTGCCACCCATCTGCGGACGCTCATCGGCGCTCAGCTTGCCATCCTTGTTGGTGTCCAGTTGGTCGAAGCGCTCGGCCAGCTTCGGCGCCTTGGCAGCCTCGGCACGATCGATCACGCCATCTTTGTTGGCGTCCAGTTGCACGTGTGGCTTGGCGCGATCAGGGGCAGCCTGCTGGACCTGTGCATAGACCGCCGCCGAGGTCAGTGCCAGTGCGACCGCCACCGACAGAAGCTGCATCTTCTTCATGGACTTGTTCTTCATGGAGCTGTTCATCAGTATTCCTCTCACGAACCGGCATCGACCGGAATGTCATTGAAAACGCGGCACCACGACGACGGTTGACACACTGGCTATCGCGCGGCTGAACGGCGAGGGCGTTATCCTCATGACATGGGCACCGATGCCGACAACCTGCGCATGTTCCGCACCGGCACCCATCCCTGCGGATACTGGAGTGATCGCGAGGCCCGCGACCTGGTGCTGGATCCGCGCGACCCGCGCCTGCCAACGCTGTACCCGATGGCATTGGACTGGGGCTTCCGCCGCTCCGGCGACATCATCTACCGCCCTGCCTGCGCCGGTTGCCAAGCCTGCGTGGCGGTGCGCGTGCCGGTCGCCAGCTTCAAACCCGATCGCGGCCAGCGCCGCTGCCTGGCGCGCAATGCCGATGTCGATGCCAGGATCGTGGCGCCAATACGCACCGACGAGCACCTGGCGATGTATCGCAAATACCTGGCCGCACGCCACGCCGGCGGCGGCATGGACGACCATGGCGCACCGGAATTCGAACAATTCCTGATTGGCTCCTGGAACGATGGCCGCTTCCTGGAACTGCGTGAACACGGCAGCCACCGGTTACTGGCAGTCGCGGTCACCGACCTGGTCGAAGGCGCGCTCTCGGCGGTCTACACCTTCTACGACCCCGATGAATCAATCCGGGGACTGGGCACGCTGGGCGTACTCAAGCAACTCGAATGGGCCGCGCGCGATCACCGCAGCCACCTGTACCTGGGCTACTGGATCGCCGGCCACGCCAAGATGGACTACAAGCGCCGCTTCCAGCCGCTGGAGGGTTTCGACGGCCGCAGCTGGCGGCGATTGCAGGCGTGACCAGTACGTGGTTCCAGAAAAGGGGCCAGAGTAAATTTCCTGCTGGTCTTCTTCGATCATTCCAGATCTTGGTCAGGAAACTTCACTCTGGCCCCTTTTCTGCGGCCGCTGCTGCATCTGGTGTTTTGACCGCGGGCTCCGATGTAGCTGGCTGTAGGGTCGCCACTTCCGCAGGAACATCTGCAGGCACAAGCCCCGGCTCTACCAGCACATGCGCTGCCCGGCTGCGGTCGTAGAACCCGAACTCGGCGTCGCTGCGCGCGGACACGATCATCCGCACCATCGCGCCGGGCACCATCAGTTCCAGCGCTATTTCGTGACCGTCGCTGGTGTGGCCCTGCAGTGTCATCTCGATGAACGCACCGCCGGTGTCGATTTCGCGGCATGGCACGTGCATGCCGGCCGGGCCGTCCTGCAAATAGGGTTTGATCGCTTCACCCAGCGCCTCGAGTGCGGGCGGGAAAAAGAACACGGCGTATCCGGCGAAATCGTTCATGGGCTCGGTTTTTCATCCTGGTTGCAGGGCCACCGTCGACATGTTCCGACCGTCATCGAGGGCACTGGTTTCTTGTTGGTTTCGAGTGTAGCCGAGCCCGATGATCGATCTGCGTGGGGCTGTGCCGCGTCGTGCGTCCATGCCATCCTTCAAGGATGCCGATCCGCCCCGCCCTGAGGCTGTCGATCCTTGCCGCACTGGCACTGTGCGTGGCGGCGTGTGCGCCGGCGCCACTGCCCTTCGCGCGCCTGGCCGGATTGATCACCAGCAAGGAGCTGGACGAAGTCAGCGGCTTTGCCGCATCGCATGCACACGAGGACGTGCTGTGGACAATCAACGACAGCGGCAATCCCGCGCGGCTGTATGCCATATCCCTGCGCGGCCAGGAGCTTGCGCATTTCGACGTCGAGGGCGCGAAGAACATCGACTGGGAAGACCTGGCCAGCTTCAACCTCGACGGCAAGCACTATCTGCTGGTCGCCGACACCGGCGACAACGGCGGCATGCGCAAGAGCATCACCCTGTATGTATTCGAGGAACCGACCAGCCTGGCCAACGGCACGCTGCGTCCAGCCTGGACGATCCACGCGCGCTGGCCGGACGGACCGCGTGACTGCGAGGCCGTGGCAGTGGATGCTGCGGCTGGCAAGATCCTGCTGATATCCAAGAAGCGCAAACCACCTGAACTTTTCATGCTGCCGCTGGCCAATCCCGGAACCGAATGGCGCGAGCCGCGCCGGATTGGTCGCCTGAGCGGGGTTCCAGCTGCCGATCCGGAGCTGCAGCGCAGCGATCCGAGCATGGCCAAGCTGTTCAGCCAGGTCACGGCAGCCGATGTGTCGCCCGACGGCAAGACGCTGGCGGTACTGACCTATGGCAGCGTGCTGTTCTACCGGCGCGAGGCTGGTGAAGGCTGGGCCGCTGCCGTCGCTCGCGATCCGGAAGCGCATGACGTGCCCTTGATCCCGCAGGCCGAAGCGCTGGCCTGGAGCGCGGGCGGTGGCGGCCTGTACGCCAGCGGCGAGTTCAACCCCGCGCCGATCTTCTACCTGACCCCCGAGCGTTGAGCCTGCGTCATTGCGGATTGCAATAGTTCCGGTGGATACCGAACTGTCGTGCCTCGCCGCGATTTGCGCCAACGGGACAACCGTTCGTCGGGATTCCCTTGAAAGATTGATATCATTTTGATATCACTATCGCGCACCCACTGTTTGGGCCCTGACGCGAGAACGATCATGAAAGAGACCCCGATCCGCTCCCTTCCCGGCATCCCGATGCTGCTGGCCCTGTTCGCCGGCATGTTGGTGGGTGTCTACCTGATCATCATCGGCGTGCAGGCCCAGGACGTCCTGTTCGTGCTGTTCGGCGCACTGCTGGCGCTGGCTTCCGGCTTCTGCCTGGTCGGCCTGTATATGGTCGAACCCAACCAGTCGGCGGTGCTGTCCCTGTTCGGCAAGTACGTCGGCACCGTGCACGACAACGGCCTGCGCTGGAACAACCCCTTCTATGCCAAGAAGAAAATCAGCCAGCGCGTGCGCAACTTCGAAAGCGGAAAGCTCAAGGTCAATGAACTTGGAGGCAGCCCGATCGAGATCGCCGCGGTGATCGTCTGGCAGGTCGTGGATTCGGCCGAAGCCGTCTACAACGTCGACGACTACGAGAGCTTCGTGCACATCCAGTCGGAATCGGCGCTGCGCACGATGGCCACCAGCTATCCGTACGATCAACACGTTGACGGCCAGATCGCGCTGCGCAGCCATGCCGCGGAAGTTTCGCAGCACCTGCGCGATGAACTGGGCGAGCGCCTGGCCGATGCCGGCGTGCGGGTGATCGATGCGCGCATCAGCCACCTGGCTTACGCCCCCGAAATCGCCGGTGCGATGCTGCAGCGCCAGCAGGCCGACGCAATTATTGCGGCACGCACGCGGATCGTGGCCGGCGCGGTTGGCATGGTTGAAATGGCCCTGGACGAACTGAAGAAAAACGGCGTCGTGCAACTGGACGAAGAGCGCAAGGCCGCCATGGTCAGCAACCTGCTGGTGGTCCTGTGCAGCGATCGTGCTACCCAGCCGATCGTCAATGCCGGCACGTTGTACTGAGCCGCGGCCATGACGACTACTTTCGGCGCCGTCGCTGTCGTATTCATCATCATCGCCATCGCCGCCCACCGGCGTCGGCGCAAGTGAATCCACATGGCTGAGAAGAAAGCCTATCCGCTGCGCATCAATGCCGACGTCCTGGCGGCGACGCAGCGCTGGGCCGACGATGAACTTCGCAGCATCAACGCACAGATCGAGTATGTGTTGCGCGACGCCCTGCGCAAGTCGGGGCGCCTGCAGGGCAAGGCTGAAGACACGCACAAGGAATCGAAATGAGCAGTCGCTGGAACTACAAAGTGGTTCAGATCAAGCCGTACTGGCTGGGCCTGAAGCCCAAGCAGATCGAAGAGATACTTGGACCGTTGGGCGCAATGGGCTGGGAACTGGTGACAGTGACCCAGGTCGGCATGAACGCCTACCTCTACCTCAAGAAAGATGCCTGAAACGGCATTCGCGGAGAACCAACATGTTGCATATCGTCCATCTGATCGAACGTCGCCATGGGCAAGGCTCGGGCATGGCGCGCATCCTCACCCGCCTGCTGCTGGCGTCGTTCGCCGTGTTGCTGCTCGGCGCAGGCCTGTTGCTGTCCGGCACCACCCGCGCGCAGGAAGCACCATTGCCTGCTGCCGATGCAAGCACGCTGGCGATCCAGTTGCTCGACCATCTGGATGCTGGCGAATATGCCCAGGCCGAGGCCATGTTCAACGCAACGATGGCGCAAGCCGTGCCGGCCGAGAAGCTGAAGGCGGTGTGGGAATCGTTGCCGACACAGGCCGGTGAAGCGCAAGGTCGCGGGGAAGCAACGAGCGTGAAACAGGGCGAAATGACCCTGGTGAAAATCCCGCTGCATTACGCCAAGGCCGCGCTGGTGGCGAAAATCGCGATCGATGCGGAAGCCAAGATCTCGGGCTTCCTGATCCAGCCCGAGGAAGCGCCACCAGCCGCTGCAGTGACCGAGGACGCGCCCTACACCGAGACCGACCTCAGCGTCGGTGAGGGTGAGCGCGCCCTGCCCGGCACGTTGACTATGCCGAAGGGAGTTGCTCAAGCTTCCAACAAGCTCGTCCCGGCCGTGGTGCTGGTGCATGGTTCTGGCCCGCACGACCGCGACGAGAGCATCGGCCCCAACAAGCCGTTCATGGACATCGCGCGTGGGCTCGCTGCGCAGGGCGTTGCGGTACTGCGCTACGAGAAGCGCACCAAGGCGCGGCCGCAGGATTTCGCCAGTGGCGTGTTCGGCGTCGACGAGGAAACCACCAATGACGCGGTGCTCGCCGTGGATGCACTGCGCAAGGTTGAGGGCATCGACCCGGCACGGGTATTCGTGCTTGGACATAGCCAGGGCGGCTTGATGGCGCCACGCATCGCCGCGGTGTCAGGCCATGTCGCCGGCCTGGTGCTGATGGCCGCGCCGGCGCGGCCATTGTTGGACATCCTGATCGAACAGAACCGCCGCCTGGCCGTACTCGATGATGGCAAGACCAGCGACACCGAGCGCGATGCGATCAACGCCCTCCTCCAGCAAGTTGCCACTACTCGTGACGTCGCGACGGATACGACCACCAAAACCGTGATGGGCATGCCGGCCGGCTATTGGCGCAGCATCGACACGGTCGATCCGGTCGCCGAAGCCAAGTCGGTCGACCTGCCGATGCTGCTGCTGCAGGGCGCGCGCGATATCCAGGTGGTCGATGCCGACTGGCAGCGCTGGCGCGGCGGCTTCCACGACAACCCCAAGGTCGAATTCAAGCTGTATGACAAGCTCAACCACCTCGGCATCGCTGGCGAGGGCGAAGGCAGCATCGCCGAATATGCCAATCCCGGCCATGTCGACGCGCAACTGATCGACGATGTCGCAACGTGGGTCAAGGCGCACTAAGCGACAGTCTCTGAAAGGACCAACATGCAAGCCAACCGCAGCCCGGCAACGCGCAATTTCACCGTGACTCCCCCGCCCACCTATGCCATCGCATTCCTGGTGCTGATCGGCGGTGTAGTCCCGCTGGCTGCTCTTGGCTTCATGCTCTGGTCTGGCAATCCGCCACTGGATAGGTTGACGCAGGTTTCACCGGCACTGGGGATTATTCCGGTCGTACTGGCGCTGCTGTTTTTTGCAATGAAACGGCGCTCGGTGACATTGGTCGGGCACGTGCTGGACGTGCGCGCCGCGCTGTTCCGCGAGCGCACGCCAATTGCCGACATCGACCTCGACCACGCACGACTGGTCGACCTTGCCGAGCGCATGGACCTGCGACCCGCAGTCAAGACCATGGGCATGTCGCTGCCCGGTTTCCACGCTGGCCACTTCCGCCTGCGCGGCAAGCTGGTCAAGGCCTTTTGTCTGATCACGGATCGCCAGCGCGTGCTGTGGCTGCCACTGCACAACGGCACGGATCAACTGCTGTTGAGCGTGGAACGGCCACAGGCGCTGCTGGATGCGCTGCGCGCCGCAATGGATGGCCGCGCCGGACGCGCATAAGCCATTCGGCGCTGCGTTAAGCTGGCCACATGTCGCGACTGCCACCACTGCCGCTGAAGACCGTGCTGGTCAACACCGCCGAGATCGAAGTCTGGCCGGCGACTCTGCTGCGCGCGCGCAGCAACCTCGACGCCCGGGCGTTATCGCGCGCGCGGCACGTCTTGCGCCGCAAGCGTGACGGAACCTATCTCGCGGCCGAACTCGACATCGGCCTGTTGCCGTTGATCCCGAACCTGCAACGCGAAGCCGGACTGGACGCCGCGCTCGATGCACTGGATGCGCTGCCCGACCACGCGCGCTTCGGCCTTGAGCACATCGGCACACTGGAACTGCATGGCCTGCACGAGCGGCTGGACGCGCTTGGCCTGGATGAGGCCGCATATGCACGACGTAGCGGGCTTGGAATCGTCGAAGAACCGGATTGGTTGGCGTTTGCCGGCTTCGACCGCTATCGGCGTGCGCTGTGGCTGCGCTTCGATGCAGCGCGCGCGTGGCTGCACCTTCGCGATGCGGCATTGCGCGACGATGTGGTGCTGGAAGCAATTTCCGGCTATCGAAGTCACGACTACCAATTAGGCATCTTCGAACGAAAGCTGGCACGTGGACTGGACATCGATGAGATTCTCGCGGTCAACGCCGCACCCGGTTTTTCCGAACACCATGGCGGCCTGGCACTGGATATCGGCGCACCAGATGAACCTCCTGCGGAGGAAAGCTTCGAACAGACCGCCGCGTTTGCATGGCTGCAGACCAATGCCGGCGACCACGGCTTCGCCATGAGCTATCCGCGCGACAACCTGCACGGCATCGTTTACGAGCCGTGGCACTGGTGCTACCAACCCGCATGAGTTCGCCCACGATTGCCGAAGCCTGGGCCGCGCAACGCAACAACTTCAACCTGATGCGTCTGGTCGCGGCATGGCTGGTGATTTACGGACATGCCTGGGCGATCACCGGCAGTAGCGGCCAGGACCTGCTGGCCCGACTGACCGGGTTCCGCTTCGCCGGCGCGATTGCCGTGGACATGTTCTTCGTGGTCAGCGGCTTCCTGATTGCGGCCAGCCTGCAACGCAACAGCGTGCGTGGATATTTGATATCTCGCGGATTGCGAATCCTGCCGGCACTGATCGCGTGCGTGGGGCTGACCACGTTCATGCTTGGCCCACTGCTGACCACTGCCACCGGCTATTGGTCACAAGCCACGACGTGGAATTATTTCCTGGTCAATGCGTCGCTGCTGGTCAGCCGCTTTCAGTTGCCTGGCGTGTTCGCCACGCATCCACTGGATGTGGTCAACGGTTCGCTGTGGACGCTGCCGATCGAAGCCAAGCTCTACCTGCTGTTGATGGTCGCGTGGCTGCTTGGGCTGCTCGCGCCGAAGCGTTACACCGTGCTCTGTGCGCTCGCCCTGTTGGTCGGCTATACGCTGGCCTGGCACTACGCACCACTGCCCGATCACATCCAGAAATACGCCGAATGCACCGCCTTCTTCGTCACCGGCAGCCTGCTATGGGTGAACCGCGACCGCATTCGCCTGTCGGGCTGGATCGTGCTGGCGTTGCTCGCTGCATTCGCGGTCCTGCGCGGTGGTCCATGGGTGCACCTGCCCTACTTCGGCTTGCTGACTTACGGCAGCTTGTACCTCGCACTACAGGTCAGGCTGCCGATGATCCGCCACACCGACCTCTCCTACGGGCTGTATTTATACGGCTGGCCCGCGCAGCAACTGGCGTGGATGCTGCCGTGGGGCAAGTCGGTTGCCGGAAACATCATCATCGCCACCACCATCGCGATTGCCTGCGCCGCGCTGTCATGGTTCCTGATCGAACGCCCGGCATTGCGCCTGAAGAAACGCTGGGTCGCACGTGGCCCTCAGGCATCGCCGGTTGCGGCGCAGGCTGACGTCGCTCAACGTGCCGCTGCCGCACAAAAGGGGTCAGAGTGAAGTTTCCTGACCAGGAAAATCGCGGAAACCGATTCTGGCCAGCAGGAAATTCACTCTGACCCCTTTTGTGCTGCTCTTTGCTCCACGAGCTCCGCAAGCGTCTGCTTCAGCCCATCGCGCCAGCCCGGCGGCACGATGCCGAAGTCCCGTTGCAGGCGCGCGGAATCCAGCACCGAATATGCCGGCCGGCACGCAGGCGTCGGATAGTCGGCGGTGGTGATCGGCAACACGACTGGCTTGCGCTGCAGCAACCCGAGTTCATATGCATCGTCGATGATCGCGCTGGCGAATGCGTGCCAGTTGGTCTCGCCACACGTAGTCAGATGCCAGGTGCCGGATTCCACCACGCCCCGTCGCAACAGATCCTTTGTCGCATCGGCGATCCATGCGGCCGGCGTAGGCGCGCCTAACTGGTCGGCGACCACGCGCAGTTCATCACGCTCGCCTGCCAGTCGCAGCATGGTCAGCAGGAAGTTCTTGCCGTGCGCCGCGTATACCCAAGCCGTACGCAGGATCGCGTGGCGCGCGCCGCTGTCGCGGATCGCCTGTTCGCCTGCCAATTTGCTTGCACCGTAAACACCCAATGGCGCAGTCACATCATCTTCGAGGTACGCACGCGAAGCCTGCCCATCGAACACATAGTCGGTCGAGAAATGCACCAGCAGCGCATCCGCTGCTTTGCACGCCTGCGCAATCGCCGTTGGCGCTTCTGCATTGATGCGGAATGCAACGTCGGAGTCGGTTTCGGCCTTGTCCACAGCGGTATAAGCCGCGGCATTGACTACAACATCCGGCACGATGGCTTCGATCAGCGCAGCGAGCGATTCCGGCCGGTTGAAATCCGCAACTACATCGGCATCTTCACCATCACGCGTGGCGACGATCACTTCACCCAGTGCAGGCAGGCTGCGCCGCAGTTCGCGCCCGACCTGGCCATTGCCGCCAAGCAGCAAGACCCTCATGCGATGTAAGTTGGCAGGCACTCGGCAGGCACGTCGGCCAACAATGGCGCTACCGCATCCTTGCCCGACAACGACACTTCAGCCAACGGCCAATTGATAGCCAATTGTGGATCGTCCCAGCGCAGCGAGTTGTCACTGTCGCGGTCGAAGGGCGCGGTGCACAGATAGGTAAACAACGCAGTCTCGCTCAGGGTCAGGAAGCCGTGGGCGAAGCCTTCCGGAACCCAGAAATGCCGCTTGTTGTCAGCGCTCAGGATCGCTGCTGCATGTTGTCCGAACGTCGGTGAATCGCGGCGGATATCCACCGCCACGTCATAAACCTCGCCTTCCAGCACACTGACCAGCTTGCCTTGCGCATTGCCCGGCCATTGGTAATGCAGGCCGCGCAATACGCCGCGTTGGGATCGCGACACGTTGTGCTGGACGAAACTGGTGGGCAGGCCATGCTCGGCGAAACGCACCGCGTTCCAGCTTTCATAGAAATAGCCGCGCTCGTCGCCGAATACCGCCGGCTCGATCACCACGCAGCCCGGCAGTTTGGTCGCAATGACCTTCATCCGACGCGACCGTGCTCGAGCAGTCCCAGCAGGTACTGACCGTAGCCGCTCTTGGACAGCGGCTGAGCAAGCGAGCGCAACTGGTCGGCGTCGATCCAGTCGTTGTACCAGGCGATTTCTTCCGGGCAGCACACGCGCAGGCCCTGGCGCTTCTCGATGGTCTCGATATACGTCGAGGCCTCGACCAGCGACTCATGGGTGCCGGTATCCAGCCAGGCATAGCCGCGACCCATCTTTTCCAGCTGCATCGAACCGTCTTGCAGATAGCAGCGGTTGAGGTCGGTGATTTCCAGTTCGCCACGCGGTGACGGCTCTAACGAGGCAGCGAAATCGCAGGCGCGGCCATCGTAGAAATACAGGCCGGTGACCGCGTAGTTCGACTTTGGTTTTTCCGGCTTTTCTTCCAGTCCGATGACCTTGCCGACCGCATCGAACTCGGCCACGCCGTAGCGATCCGGGTCACGCACCCAGTAACCGAACACCGTGGCGCCGTCTTCGCGCGCGTCGGCGCGCTGCAACAGTTCGGTCAGTCCATGGCCATAGAAGATGTTGTCGCCCAGTACCAGGCAACTCGGCCCACCGGCCAGGAACTCGCGACCGATGATGAACGCCTGTGCCAGTCCATCCGGGCTGGGTTGCACGGCGTACTCGATCTGCATCCCCCATTGCGAACCATCGCCAAGCAGATGCTGGAACAGTGCCTGCTCGTGCGGTGTGTTGATGATCAACACCTCGCGGATCCCCGCCAGCATCAGCACGCTGAGCGGGTAATAGATCATTGGCTTGTCGTACACCGGCAGCAGCTGCTTGCTGATCGCCTTGGTGATCGGATATAGCCGGGTGCCGGAGCCGCCGGCGAGGACAATGCCTTTACGTTTCATCGACCCCACTCCTCAATAATTCGTAGCCATCCTTGGCGCGACAACATGGAACGTGGATTGTCCTGCCCGGCCTTCCATGGCCGGGCGCTCGGCGGCGCAGCAGACGCCTTGATGGCGTCCGCTAGCACGCGCCACCTTGCCCAATGCGTTCCAATCGGTAACTGCCATCCAGCACGCGCCCGACCCAATCCTGGTTGTCCAGGTACCAGTCGACGGTGTCGGCGATACCCTGCTCGAAGTTGTGTGCCGGCGCCCAGCCCAGTTCGGACTTCAGCTTGCTTGCGTTGATCGCGTAACGGCGGTCATGGCCCGGGCGATCGGCAACATAGGTGATCTGCGATGCGCGCGACTGGCCGTCATCACGCGGACGGCGTGCGTCGAGCAGCGCGCAGATCGCATGCACGACCTGGATATTTTGCATCTCTGCATCGCCGCCTACGTTGTAGGTCTCGCCGACGCGACCGTGTTCCAGCACGGCGCGGATCGCCGCGACGTGGTCGCCTACATACAACCAGTCACGCACGTTCTTGCCATCGCCATAGATCGGCAGTGGCTCGCCGGCCAGCGCGCGGGCGATGATCAATGGGACGAGTTTTTCCGGAAACTGGTACGGACCGTAATTGTTGCTGCAGTTGGTGGTCACCACCGGCAAGCCGTAGGTGTGGTGGAACGCACGCACCAGGTGGTCGGAGGCTGCCTTTGATGCCGAGTACGGCGAATTCGGCGCGTATGGCGTGTCCTCGCGGAACTTGCCGGTCTCGCCCAGCGAGCCGTAGACCTCGTCGGTGGACACATGCAGGAAACGGAACGCCTGCCTGGCATTGCCTTCGAGCGACTTCCAGTGGTCGCGCACCGCTTCCAGCAAAGCAAGCGTGCCAACCACATTGGTCTGCACGAATGCCGCCGGGCCGTCGATGGACCGATCAACGTGGCTCTCGGCGGCGAAGTTCACCACCGCATCCGGGCGGTGCTCGGCCAATAACTGCGCGACCAGATCGCCGTCACCGATGTCGCCATGCACGAACACATGCTTGGCATCACCATCCAACTCCGCCAGCGTATCCCGGTTGCCGGCATAGGTCAGCGCATCCAGGTTCACCACCCGGATGCCGCCGCGCACCGCATCGAGCACGAAGTTGCCACCGATAAAACCGGCGCCGCCGGTAACCAGCCAAGTCGTCATGCGATTGCTTCCTTGCTGCGTGCTGTTCAGAACGGAATGTCGTCGTCGAACGGCACATCGTCGAAGCTTGCCGGCTTGGGCGGCGCCGGATCGCGACGCTGCGCGGGTGCCGGGCGCGCCGGGCGATCGCCGCCACTGTCGCGCTGGTAATCGCCACCGCTGCGCTGCCCACCACCACCGCCACCACCACCTTCGGCACGGCCACCGAGCATCTGCATCTCGTTGGCCACGATCTCAGTGAAGAACTTCTCCACGCCATCCTGGCCGGTGAATTTGTCGTAGCGGATTTCACCCTCGACGTACACCTGCGAGCCCTTCTTGAGGTACTCGCCGGCGATCTCGCCGAGCTTGCCGAAGAAGGTGACGCGGTGCCATTGCGTCTGTTCCTGCTGGTTGCCCTCCTTGTCCTTGCGAACCGAGGTGGTAGCCAGGCTGACCTTGGTGATCGCCATGCCGCCTTGGGTGTATTTCACTTCCGGGTCGTTACCCAGATTGCCGACCAGGATCACCTTGTTCACGCCGCGGGCCATGTCATTCCTCGCCTTGTTGCCGTCCGGAGCGGACGATCAGCATTGAATTATAGCTGCCGCGCCACGACCATCGGGATCCGCTCCGAGATTGGGTGGGAAATTGCCGCATGTCGGTCGAACATGGTGCACAGCCTATAATTCCGCGTCCCTCAAAGCTCTTGCCCATGCCCGATACCCCTGCTCCTCATCCCAGGCCCCAGCCCCGGCCGTCACTTGGCAGGCAATTGGACTTGCCGGCGATCCAGGCCCTGACCGCGCCCGAGATGGCCGCAATGGACGCCCTGATCCGCCAGCGCCTGGCCTCGGACGTGGTCCTGATCAACCAGGTCGCCGAGTACATCATTGGCGCGGGTGGCAAGCGCCTGCGGCCAATGCTGTTGTTGCTCGCTGCCGGTGCACTTGGCCATCGCGGCCCGGATGCGCACCAGTTGGCGGCAGTGGTCGAGTTCATCCATACCGCGACCCTGCTGCACGACGACGTGGTCGACGAATCCGACCTGCGCCGCGGCCGCAGCACCGCCAATGCGGTGTGGGGCAATGCCGCATCGGTGCTGGTTGGCGACTTTCTGTACTCGCGCAGCTTCCAGCTGATGGTGGAGCTGGACCAGCTCGATGTGATGCGGATCCTGGCCGATACCACCAACACGATTGCAGAGGGCGAAGTCCTGCAATTGCTGCATGTGCGCAACCCGGACACCGACGAAGCCGCCTACCTGCGCGTGATCGAACGCAAGACCGCGGTGCTGTTTGCCGCCGCGACCCGGCTCGGCGCGCTACTGGCCGGCGCCGATGCCACCACCTGCGACGCCATGCACACCTATGGCCTGCACCTGGGCTATGCCTTCCAGATCGCCGACGATGTGCTCGATTACGCCTCCGATGCGGCGACGCTGGGCAAGAACCTCGGTGACGACCTTGCCGAGGGCAAGGCCACCTTGCCGCTGATCCATGCGATGCAGCACAGCGATGCTGAAGTGAAAGCCGTGCTGCGTAATGCCATCGAACATGGCGATACCGATGCGATGCCGCAGGTACTTGCCGCGATCGAGTCTTGCGGCAGCCTGGACTACAGCCGCGCCTGCGCCCGGCAACACGCAAGCGATGCAGAATTCGCGTTGTCGGGACTGCCCGACAACGAGCATGTCGCCGCCTTGCGCGGCTTGGCGGGTTACGCAGTCAGCCGCGACCACTGAGTAACCTGTTAGCTCCTACAAGAGTTTTGCCACGGGATTCACTTCGCCGCGAATCGCTCCGCGAAGAAATTGTGCATCATCAATTCCCCGCGTGTCGCGGCGCGTTCGTTGTACATGCAACCCGGACGGTTGGCCGTTGGCAGCGCGAAGCAGTGCACCGCACCGCTGAAGTTCACGAATTGCCAGTCGGCGCCGGCCTCGTTCATTTCCTGCTGGAAGCCCACGATATCGCCTGCAGCGCCCTTGTCGTCGGCGCCGTTGAGCACAAGTACGCTGGCCTTGATCGAACCCGGCTTGGCCGGCATCGGCGTGCTTAGCCCGCCATGGAAGGTCACCACACCGGCGATGTCGGCGCCGCTGCGGGCGAGCTCCAGCACAGTGGAGCCGCCGAAGCAGTAGCCCAATGCACCAATTTTCGAGGCGTCCAGTGGTGCGCTGCCGGCCTGCGCCTTCAGCACGTCGACCGCTTTGTTGATCCGCGCACGCCAGGCCATGTCGTCGCCATTGAGTTTCTTGACCTGCGCTAGCGCCTCATCATTGGACTTGGGCCGCACGCCCTTGCCATAGACATCGGTCAGCAACACCACGTAGTCCTGCCCGGCAATGTGCTTGGCCTTCTCCAGTGCGCTGTCGGTCACGCCGTACCAGTCAGGCACCATGACCAGGCCGGGGCGCTTGGCCTTGCCAGCATCGTCATAGACCACATAACCGCTGAAGTGGTCGTTGCCGACATGCCATTCCACCGGCTTGGCCTGCATCTTCGCGAAGACGGGCGCGGTGGCGAGCATGAGTCCGATGGTAAGCAGGCAGCGACGCATGAGGCAGGCTCCGAGTGAAAGGACGCCAGCTTATGCCCTGTGCATTCAGGCGTCGTGATGGACGCATTTTCGTATGGGGCAAACAACGTTGTGTGGGCAAAACTCCGCGTGTGGGGCAAGCCCCACACCTACGGGGTGGCATTTGCAACATCACCATACGGCTTGAGGACGGGACTCCATTCGTAGATGCGGGGCTTGCCCCGCATGCATTTGGCTGACAGACATCAGGCAATCCCCATGCCTGCAATCCCGGAAATAACGTCGAGATCGAAGCCAGCAAGCTCCGTGAAATGGCGACCGCGTGCCGTGTAATCCTTGTACGCGCCGAAGCTGGGCGCGCCGGGCGACAGCAGCAGCACGCCGCCATCCGGCAGGGCCGCACGCGCCTTGGCCATCGCATCGGGAAGATCTGTCGCGGCTTCCAGCACGAAGCTTCGTTCTTCTGCGACAGCTGAAAGCAGGTCGAGGATGCGCGGTCCGTTCTGGCCCATGGTGATGACTGCAACAGGTGCATGCGCGCGCATGGCATCGGCGAAGGCCTCCCACGGCAGGCCGCGGTCATGCCCGCCGACCAGAACTGCAACAACGCGATCCCGATACAGCTCCAATGCCGCCAGCGTCGCGTGTGGCGTGGTGCTGATCGAATCATTGACGTAGGTGATCCCGTCGCACTCGCCAAGCAGTTGCAGGCGATGCGGCAACGGCTGGAAATCCGCTGCGTGCGGCGCAAGCGCAATCGCATCCAGCCCGAATGCCTCAAGCGCCGTCAGCACCGCGCACAGGTTGCTGCGGTTGTGGCGACCGGGCAGCGGTAGCGACTTGGTGTCCATGATGAAGGCATCGCCGCGGTATAGCTCGTCACCGCGCAGGTGCCAGCCCTCCGCGTTCCCATACCAATGCACGTCACTGTCCGGCAGCGACAGCGCCGCAAGCCGCGGGTCGGCGGCATTGAGTACGGCGATGCGTGGCTTTGCTTCGGTCAGCAATGCCAGCTTGTCCTCGACATAGCGTGCTTCGCTGCCATGCCAGTCAAGGTGTTCGGGAAACACATTGGTGACGATGGCGATACCCGGGCGCACGCCGGATGCGGCGACATCGCGGGTCTGGTAGCTCGACAACTCCACCACCCACGCATCCGCCTGTGCGTCCAGCAATTCGAGCAAAGGCACACCGATGTTGCCGGCCAGCGCGGTGCGCATGCCCGCGCAACGCAACAGATGCGCAAGCAGCGCCGAGGTCGTGCTCTTGCCCTTGGTGCCGGTGACACACAGCACGTCGCGCGCAACGCCATCGGTCGTCGCATGTTCGGCGAACCACAGCGCAGTGCCACCAATGAAACGCGTTCCCAGCGCCGCCGCGGCAAGTGCTTCGGGACGATACGGACTGATGCCGGGCGATTTCACCACCAGCGCATGCAAGGCGAGTGTTTCGGCAGTGACTTCGGTGCCGGCGCACAGCCAGCGATCGCCGATGACGCGTGCTTCTTCGGCTTCGCTGGCGCTGCAAAACAATGTCAGCGGCAAGTCCCGCAGGCGCGAGCGGATCGCCTGATAGGCAGCTCGTCCTTCGCAGCCCCAGCCCCAAAGGGCGATGCGGCCACCATTTGCTGCAATCACTTCAAGCTGCGAAATACGCACCCAGTCGCTCCTGCAGCTTCGCCGGGATCTGCTGCTCCTCATCCGGTACCAGCAAAGGCTCGATGCGCAATGCATCCTGGTCCAGCTGCGGCATGATCTCTCGGGCGAAACGCTCGACCAGTGCATCGCCACGCCATTCCGCGCGAGCGGTGAGCGCGGCCATTGCGGCACGCGACTCGCGGCCTTCGCCCACGCATTCGAACGGCTTGTGGTCCTGGTATTCCAGCAGCGCATCAAAGCCTGCGGTCTGCGCCGGATCATCCAGCAGGTTACGCCCGAAGATGCCCATCAAGCGCGGTTTCGGCATAAACGGCGCCAACGCCAGGAATACGAAATGACACTTGGGGCAGACGCCGCACCAGCGACTCACTGGCCGTTCGCCGAGGATGTGGAAATTGCGGTTGCAGCTGGAAAAATGCGCGTCGTAACGGGTCGACTTCGCGAACTGTCGCGCCACCGCCAACTCGCTGAGTGGGCGCAGCAACGAGTAGTAATGCAGGTCGGCCGCGACATGACGACTGACGTAGTCGCCGAATATTGATTCGAATACCCAGCCCTTCGACCACTGGTGGTTGACCTCTTTTGTGGTGCTGCCGTCTTCAGCCACGATCATCGAGCCATAGCTGGCCGAACGCTCGTTGGAGAACACCACTTGATCGACGCCGTGCAGCAGCGCCGTCAACACCAGGATCGCCGAGTTCACCGCGGTCACCGGGATATGCCCGTTCCACGCGCCCTGCCGGTTGTAGTCGAACAACCGCGACGCAAGCGCGCGGCCGACATTGAGCGTAGGCAGCCCAGTCTGTGCGGCGCAGGCGGCGATCAGTTGCGAGCCGCCAATCCAGGTCACGGTCTGCGCGACACCCAACGTGCGCAAGGCTTCAATACTGACCAGTGAATCCTTGCCGCCACCAATCGCGACCAATGCATGCTCGCGCAGGCCGACAGTGGGCGCAGCGGCATCCGCAGCATCGCGATGCGGGAAGCGGATGCGATCGTGCAGGTTAAGGTTGTTGCGATAGGCGAACTCGCCAAGCCCGTTGAGGTAGATCGCATCCAGCAACGTAGCCGTGTCGGCATCGATGTTGTAGCTGTCGATGCGGATATGTACGGGCACCGCGGCCTTGTAGTAGCTGACGCCCGCAATCAGGTGCAGCAGGCGCAATGCCTGGTCCACCGCATGCGCACGCGTCGCGTCCAAAACGAACGGTGCGCCAGGCACAGTGACGGTCTCGACTAGCTCCGGGCCATCGTCGAAGGCATACACCAGTTGCGCGATGCCGGTCGCCGCATCGAAACCGCAACGCACGAAATGAAATTCGTTGATGGCGTCGCGCTGGAACATCCACTCACTCATTCGATCACGTCCTCGGTCGGCAAGGCCCGCAGGTTGTAAGTATTGGCCATCGCCATGCCGTAGGCACCGGCATCGGCCAACATCATCACGTCACCCGGCGCCGTGGCTGCGGGAAGCTTCACGCGCTGGCCGAACACGTCGCTGGATTCGCAGATCGGACCGACCACCTCGAACTCGCCGTCGCAGGCAGCATCCAGCCGCGACAGGTTGATGATGTCGTGCCAAGCGTCGTATAGCGCAGGCCGGATCAGCGCGTTCATGCCTGCATCCAGCCCCACCCGCAGCACGCCATCCTTCTCGATCACCTGGGTGGCATGCGCCAGCAACACGCCCGATTCGGCGACCAGGAACCGGCCTGGTTCGATCGCCAGTTTGAACGCCGGATGGATGGCCTTGATCGAAGCCAGTCCATCGGCCCATGCATCGAGGTCGAAGGGCTCATCGTCGTCGCTGTACGGGATCGGCAAGCCGCCACCAATGTCCAGGATCTCGACGCTGCCGATACGGCGTGCGAAGCCAGCCAGTTCATCCACCACCTGCTTCCAGTGTTCGCTGGTCTCGATGCCGCTGCCCAGGTGCGCGTGCACGCCAGTGATGCGCACATCAAGTCCACGCGCGATCTCGACGAATTCCTCCACGCGCTGGGCCGACAGGCCGAACTTGGATGCCTTGCCACCGGTGTTCACTTTTTGATGATGGCCATCGCCATGGCCAAGGTCGATGCGCAGCCAGAGTTCGCGGCCACGGAAGACCTCCGGCCAGCAACGCAGCAACTCGGCGTTGTCGACTGTGACGGTGACGCCGCGCGCCAGTGCCGCCGCGTATTCGTCGATGGGTGCGAAGCTAGGGGTGAACAGCACGCGTTGCGGCGAAAGATCGGGCAAGACATCGAACACTCGCTCGAGTTCTCCCTGCGACACGCACTCCAGGCCGAAGCCTTCCTGCTCCAATGTCTTCAGGATCTCCGGATGCGAATTGGCCTTGATCGCATAGTAGTGGCGGTCGACCGCTGCAATGGCCTTCAACTGGCGGGCACGATCAAGCACCGTAGGTAGATGGTAGGCGTAGCGCGGCGTACCTTGCTCGGCAAGCACCAGCAATGCATCGCGTTCATGCGCACCGCGCCACCACGGCGTGCCGCGCGGACGCACCGTGCCATTGATTTCACGCCAGCGCGGGCCGAACACCTGACCCTCGTAAACCGGCATCGCACCGCTATCGATCAGTGCCGCGTGCAACCGCGGCAGCATGCCGTCGGCGGCAGCTTCGTCGACCACGAAGGTCAGGTTGAGGTCGTTGGACGACTGCGAGATCAGGTGCACGCGTTCCTGCCCGAACATCGCCCAGACTTCGGACAGTTTGTGCAGCAGCGAGCGCATGCCGCGCCCGACCAGGGTGATCGCCGCGCACGGCAGGATCACCTTGACCCGACACAGCTGCGACAGGTCTTCGGACAGGCGTGCGAGTACGTCGGTGCTGACCAGGTTCTCGGACGGATCCAGCGAGACCGTGACATTCGTTTCCGACGAACCGATCAGGTCCACCGACAGGCCATGACGCTTGAAGCACTCGAACACGTCGGACAGGAAGCCGACCTGTTGCCACATCCCGATGCCTTCCATCGACACCAGCACGATGCCGTTGCGGCGGCTGATCGCCTTCACCCCAAGGACGGGCTGGGCGCTGCCATCGATGCGGGTGCCGGGCAGCTCCGGGCGCTCGGTGTCCAGGATCGACATCGGTACGCCGGCATCACGGCACGGCTTGATTGAACGTGCGTGCAGGACCTTGGCGCCGGTGGTGGCGATTTCCTGTGCTTCGTAATAGTCGAGCTGGGTCAGCAGGCGTGCATCTGGCACCTCGCGCGGATTGGCGCTGAACATGCCGGGCACGTCGGTCCAGATTTCGACGCGGTCCGCGCCGAGCAGCGCACCGAAGTAGGCCGCGGAGGTATCCGAACCACCACGGCCGAGGATCGCAGTCCCGCCGTCGCGATGCCGTGCGATGAAACCCTGTGTAATCAGCATCCGCGCTGGTTGCGCCGCGAAACGCTGGCGCCACTCGGCACTGCCTTGGCATTGGCAATTCACCGATAGCCGCTGCGACCACTCGGCCTGGTTGGGCTGCGGCGGCACCGCGTCCAGCCACTCGCGCGCATCGCACCAGCCGAAGTCGTGGCCGCTGGCGTGCAGGTAAGCCGCGCCGATCGTCGATGACAGCAATTCACCTTGCGCCAGCACTTCGGCCTGCCAGTCCAGTGCAAGCGAGGTCGCACGTGGATCTTCGACCAGTGCCTGCAACGCGGCGAAGCGCTCGCCGAGCACGTCATCGGCTTCGAGATCGAGTTCGCCACAGAACGCGCGATGACGCTGGACCAGCGCATCGACACGCGCAGCGATATCGTCACCAGCGCAGATCGCGGAGAGTTCGTTGGTGACCCCGGACAAGGCCGAGACCACCACCAGCACGCGTGCGTCTTCCTGTGCCGCACGCTCCGATGCAAGCCGGCCGATGGTGTCCCAGCGCGTACGTTTGGAGACCGAGGTTCCACCGAACTTCAGGACCAGCCAGCGGCAGTCCCTGTCAGGTGCGGGTCGGTCGGACACAGGCGCAAGAGCAATGGACATGGGCGGGATCGGAATGAGTCAGTGCTGCCCGCGGCGCGGGCGGTGGTGCATTCTAACGGCCCCTCCTGCCGGCTGGACCGCATTCGCTTATGCCTAATCGTCGTTATGTGCAGCTTGATGTCTTCGCCACCCGCCCCGGTGCTGGCAATCCATTGGCCGTGGTGCTGGATGCGCAGGGCCTGGACGATGCAGCGATGCAGGCAATCGCGCGCTGGACCCGCTTGCCGGAAACCACCTTCGTGTTCCCGGCGGATTCCGACGACGCCAGCTACCGCATCCGCATGTTCAGCCCGCGCCGTGAAGTGCCGTTCGCCGGCCATCCGAGCGTCGGCACCGCGCACGCCGTGCTCGATGCCGGGCTGGCAGTGCCGCGCGATGGCGCGTCTTCAGGCAAGTTCCTCGTGCAGGACGGAATCGCCGGCAAGCTGCCGCTGCAGGTTCATGGCGAAGCTCGCGAACGCACGGTTGCGGTGCGCACCCCGCGCGCGCGGGTGCAGGAAATCGCGACGCCTGGCGATCCGCGCCTGCGCGATGCACTGGCCGGCCTGCGGCTCGGTGCGCTGCCACCGGCATTGATGGATGGCGGCCGCCGTTGGTGGCTGGCGGAACTTGCCAGCGAAGCAGACCTGCGTAGCGCGACACCGGACTGGAATGCCATTTCAACACTGGCTGAAACCACAGACAGCATGGGCCTGTTCGTGTATGCACGCAGCGAAGATCCGGTCCACTACTTTGCGGTGCGCGCGTTCGTGGGTACACCGTCGCAGTTCGAGGATGCTGCCTCTGGTGCTGCGAATGCGACGCTGGCGGCATGGCTGGCCGATCAACACGCACTACCAAGCGCTGATGGCTTCTATCGGGTAAGCCAAGGCCGCGAGGTCGGCTTCGACGCGATCATAGAGTTGCAGGTTGATGCTGCCGGCGATGTGTGGTCGGGTGGGCGCGCGGTAACGGTGGTCGAGGGCGAGCTGGATTGGCCGGAGTGAAAAAGGGGCCTCACGGCCCCTTCGTTTCATTCGATCTCGTACGACGGCTTACTGCGGCGTGACATCCACCCGCACCCGCACGCGATCGCCGGGGTGGTGGTCCATGCGCCGGGTGTAGCGGCGACCGTTGTATTCGTAGGTGACGTCGTATGCACTGGCGCGGCCGTCATTGGTCCGGCTGTAGTAGCCATTGCCGGCCGGTTCCGGATCACAGACGCGCACCGTGCCGGCGGGCGTGTAGCGGTCGCGCTGGGTATTTTCGTACACCTGCCGACCGGCCATGCCACCAACCATCGTGCCGATCGCGGTCGCCGCGTAGGTGCCGCTGCCGCCGCCAATCTTGCTGCCGAGTACCGCACCGGCGATGCCGCCGACCACCGTTGCGACATTGCGGCCAGTAGTACTGCCACCACCGTACTGCGAACGGCCGTACGGATCATTGCGGTTGTAGCCGTTGCTGCCGTATTGGTTGCCGTTCCCGTAATAGCCATCGCGCGGGTAGCTGCCGGCGCTCTGGGTTTCATAGCAGCGCTGGTTGCCATTGTTGGCAGTGCCACGATAGCTCCCGATCACCGGATCCACCCGGATCACCCGCGCATAGTCGTAGTAGGCATCGCCCTGCTGATTGTTGCCACGATAGCTATTGTCATTGCGATCGTTGTACCCGTCGTTGTAGCTATTGTCGGGTGGGTAATAGCCCGACTGGGCGAATGCGGCGCTGCTGGACAACAGCCCGATGGCAAGCAAGGCGGTGGAAAGGCGCTTCATGGTGGACTCCCTCGCCAGGAAAGTGGATTGGCTGGCGCAATTCAACGATGCAGCCGGTGCGCTAAAGCGAAGCTGAATACGAAAAACTTCCACATATCCATTTAGCGCACCGACAGTTTCGGATGTAATCCGGAATACAACCCGGACCGGCTATTTTGACTCGTAAACGGGCTTGCCGTCGACCCAGGTTGAACGGATTTTCAGGTCATCAATCTGCGAATCCGGAACAGTCAGCGGGTCCGCAGCGAGCACCACGAAATCCGCATGCAGGCCTGGTGCGAGCCGGCCCACCTGATCCTCGTCGAAGCCGGCCCACGCGGCATCTGCGGTGAAGCCGCGCAATGCTTCGGCGGCAGTCATGCGCTGCGCCGGAAACCAGCCGCCTGGCGGATGGCCCTCACGATCCTGGCGCGCCACCGCGGCATACAGGCCCAGGCGCGGGTCAGGAGATTCCACCGGGAAGTCAGAACCGAACGCAAGGTGCGCGCCACTGTTGAGCAGGTCGCGCCAGGCATAGGCACCAATCAGTCGTGCCTCACCAAGGCGCTCGTGCGCCCATGGCATGTCGGAGGTCGCATGGGTTGGCTGCATCGACGCAATCACGCCCAGTTTTGCAAAGCGACCCAAGTCGTCCGGTGACAGGATCTGTGCATGCTCGACGCGCCAGCGATGATTGGTTTTCGCATCGTCGCCCAGCACACGCTCATAGGTGTCCAGCACAAGCCGGTTGCCGCGATCGCCGATGGCATGGGTGGCAACCTGCACGCCGCAGCCCTTGGCCTTGCGCACCGCTGCCTCGTAAGCATCCGGCGCGGTCACCAGCAGGCCACGGTTGCCCGGATCATCGCTATAGTCGGCCAGCAACGCGGCACCACGGCTACCCAGCGCGCCATCGATGAACAATTTAACGCCATGCATTTCAAGTCGACCGCCGGCATGGGTGTACAAACCGTCCTTGCACAGGTCGGCCAAGGCTTCCTTGTTGCCATTGGCATAGGCATCGATGCGCAATGTCAGCCGACCTGCATCGGCAAACTGCTTGTACAAAGCAAGCGCTTCACGCGAAACGCCCATGTCATGCACGCCGGTCAGGCCATCGCTGGCGAGTAATGACAGTGCCCGGGTGAGGGCTTCCTCGGCATGTGCGGCATCCAGTGCCGGCAGCACTGCATACATGGGTTTCATCGCGCCATCGACCAGGATGCCGCTGGGCTTGCCATCGGCACCGGCAATCACCTTGCCGCCATCGATCTTGCCGGAATTCAGCATGGTCTTGCCAACGGGCGATGCCGACAAAGCACGCAGTGCTGCAGTGTTGGCCCAGCCGGCATGGCCATCCACGCGTTCCAGCCAGACCGGCCGATCCGGGAACACAGCATCCAGGTCTGCTGCAGTGGGGAATGCAGTGTCCGGCCAGTCGTTCTGGTCCCAGCCACCACCGAGCAGCCATTCGCCCGGAGCGAGGGTTTTTTCGAAATCACGCAACCGCGTCATAACCTCGGCCTTGTTGGCGGCGCCGACCAGATCGGCCCGCATCAGTGCCAGGCCGAGATCCATGATGTGGCCGTGGGCATCGATCATCCCGGGCACCACGGTGGCGTCGCCGGCGTCGATTCGATCCGCATCCGGATAGCGCGCCGCCAGATCCTTCACATCGCCAACTGCGAGCAAGCGCCCGGACGCATCCCAGGCGATTGCGGTTGCGGTCGGGTGCTTCGGGTCGGAGGTATGGATGCGCTTGGCAGTGAGCAGCTGCACATCGGCGGCATTCGCGGGCGCAAGCACGCTGCCCGCGAACACTACGGCGGACATGCAGCAGCACAGCAAGCTTTTGGGCAAGATCAGGCGGGACAAGGTCATGGCATGGCTCGTCGGATGTGAAACCGCACTATGCCGTTCATGGACTACCCCGGCAACGCATGCCGACCGTCAGCTCAACAGGGTTGCTTCCAGCGAGATAGGTACGGAGCTCAATGCTTTCGAGACCGGGCAGTTGACCTTGGCGTCTTCTGCAATGGCCATGAACTTCGCCTTGTCGATGCCCGGCACTTTCGCCTTGGTCATGAGACGGATTGCACTGAGGTTTGGGCCGCCTTCCATCGACAGGTCGACTTCTGCGCGTGTGTCCACTGCTTCGGCAACGTGGCCTGCCTCGGCAAGCGCATTGGACAATGCCATGGTGAAGCAGCCGGCATGCGCAGCGGCAATGAGCTCCTCTGGACTGGTGCCTTTCTTGTCGCCGAAGCGTGTGTTGAAGCCATATACCGTGTCGGCCATCAGGCCGCTCTGTGGCGTGCTGATGCTGCCACCGCCCGACTTGAGGTCGCCTGACCAGTGCGCAGTGGCGTGACGGGAAATGCCCATGGTGTGCTCCATTGATTCGAGGGAAACGTTCTATAGCCGAAGAATGGGGCCCGCAGCGTTACGCCGATGTGCTTTTGCTGCGCTGCAACGGGACGCTGTATTCGCCCGCGCGCTATCGTCCAAGTCCGCCATGACCGCCCGCCGAGCGCACGCTTTACGCTCTGGCGCGAAGCGCGGACAGCCATGACGCCCGCTCTTGAAGAGCATGCTCCGCGCATAGAGGAGATACGGGCTCATGTCCTACAGCACACAGCAAATCCGCAATGTGGCCCTCACAGGCCATCCAGGCGCCGGCAAGACCACCCTGTTCGAAGCCCTGCTGCATGCCGGCGGCGCAATCCAGACGGCAGGCAGCATTGAACGCGGCAGCACGGTCTCCGACTTCGATCCGATAGAAAAAGATCGCGGCCATTCCATCGATGCCGCGATCGCAAGTACCGACCACTCCGGCATCCACCTCAATCTGATCGACACGCCCGGCTACCCGGATTTCCGCGGGCCGACCCTGTCCGCACTCGCCGCGGTTGAAACAGTTGCCATCGTTGTGGATGCCGACCACGGCATCGACCACGGCACTGTGCGGATGATGGAACACGCCAAGGCGCGCAAGTTGTGCCGCGTACTGGTGGTCAACAAGATCGACCATCCGGGCGCACGGCTCGGCGCACTGCTCGATAAGCTGCGCGACACCTTCGGCAACGAAGTGTTGCCGCTCAACCTGCCCACCGAGGGCGGCAGGAGCGTCGTCAACTGCTTTACCCAATCTTCGGGCCATAGCGACCTCGGCCCGGTCGGCGACTGGCACCAGAAGATCATCGACCAGGTTGTCGAGATCAACGAAACCGTGATGGACCATTACCTGGACCTGGGCGAATCCGGACTGAAAGGCCAGGAACTGCATGATGCGTTCGAGCAATGCCTGCGCGAAGGCCACCTCGTTCCGGTCTGCTTCGTCTCCGCGCGTAGCGGCGCCGGCGTGCGTGAGCTGCTGGACGTGACCGAAACCCTGTTTCCGCATCCGGGCGAGGCCAACCCGCCACCGTTCATGAAAGGCGTCGGCGCGAATGCGCAGCCGATCACCGCCACGCTGGATCCGGACGCACATGTCATTGCCGACGTATTCAAGATCACCAATGATCCCTTCGTCGGCAAGCTCGGCGTGTTCCGCGTCTATCAGGGCACGGTCAGGAAGGACACCCAGCTATTCGTCGACGACGGCAAGAAGCCGTTCAAGGTCGCGCACCTGTTCAAGCTCAAGGGCAAGGAGCATGTCGAGATCGCGCAAGCCATTCCCGGCGACATCGCTGCCGTCGCCAAGATCGACGATCTGCATTTCGATGCCGTGCTGCATGACAGCCATGACGAGGACCATATCCACCTTGCATCGATGGCGTTCCCCAATCCGATGTTCGGGCTGGCGGTGGACGCCGCGAGCAAGGGCCAGGAACAGAAACTCGCGATCGCGCTGCACAAGCTTGCCGAGGAAGACCCGGCATTCAACGTCGAGCACAACATCGAAACCAACGAGACCGTGATCCGCGGCCTGTCCGACCTGCACCTGCGGGTGATGCTGCAACGGCTGAAGGACAAGTACGGCGTCGACGTGAATACGCACCCGCCACACATTGCCTATCGCGAAACCGTGTCGGCAAAGGCCGAGGGCCATTATCGGCACAAGAAACAGACCGGTGGCGCCGGCCAGTTCGGCGAAGTGTCCCTGCGCATCGAACCGCTGCCGCGCGGTGGCGGCTTCGAGTTCGTCGACGAGGTCAAGGGTGGCACGATCCCCGGCCAGTTCCTGCCAGCAGTAGAGAAAGGCGTGCGCCTAGTGCTATCCGGTGGCGCAGTAGCCGGCTATCCGATGCAGGACGTGCGCGTGATTGTCTACGACGGCAAGCACCATCCGGTGGATTCCAAGGAGATTGCGTTTGTCGCTGCCGGAAAAAGGGCGTTCCTGGATGCGGTCAGCAAGGCGCGACCGCAAGTACTCGAACCGATCACCGACCTGGAAGTGACCGCGCCCGAGCAGCACATGGGCGACATCAGCGGCGGGCTGGCGTCCAAGCGCGCGCGGATCAGTGGCACCGATTCGGCACGCGGCGGCGAGATCGTGGTCAAGGCGCAGGTGCCGCTGTCGGAGCTGGAAGGCTATGCCGCGGAACTGAAATCGGTGACAGCGGGCCGTGGCCGCTATGTGCTGGATTTCAGCCACTACGAGCCGGTGCCGACCCAGGTCCAGCAAAAACTTGTCGAGGCCTACAAGCCACGCCACGAGGAGGACTGATAACCCGAGGTTCATGGCGAAGCGCTAAGGTGTCCAACCCCGCACGTACGCAGGTTCCCGTCATGCGCCGCATCGCCCTGGTCTTCATGCTGTTGTTCGTTGGCTTGCTGGTGGGTTGTTCGAGCTTGGGTAGTTCCGTGCTGCTGGGCCGCGACATCCATTTCACCGAGCCGCAGTTGCAGGCGCAGCTGGACCACAAGTTCCCGCGCGACTACCGCAAACTGGGCGGGCTGATCTCTATCAGCCTGCTCAATCCGCGGCTGAGCCTGCCCGGCGGCGGTCGCCTGCACCTGGAGTTCGACATCGGCATGACCGGCATGGGCGGTGGCAACAGGAATCCTTCGGGGCACTTCATCGTCGAAAGCGGCTTGCGCTTCGATGCCGGAACCCATGGCCTGCACTTGGACAACCCCGAGATCGTCAACGTCAACGTACCCGCACTCGGCGGCGTGATGAACGGCACTGCACGCACGATGCTCAACAGCTGGCTGCTCGATTATGCTCGCGAAGAACCGGTATATCGGCTGGACGACAGCACCTTCGGCCGCATCGCATCTAAGCGGATCGAACGGGTCGACATCGATACCGGCGTGATCACACTCAAACTGGACTGACCATGCACCATCACACTTTTTCTGCTGCGATATTTTGTTCCTGCCTGACGCTTGCCGCATGCGGTGCCGACAAGACCGCGACAACGCAGCAACAAACCAGCGACGAGAGCCTGCCCCAGCCCGATGCGGCAGGTGGCTCGGTCACCGGCATGCCAAATCCCGGCACGCCGTCGGTGTTATCACCACCAGCAGATGGCCTGGCGACCGACAATGAGGATCCCGCAAAAGAGTCCGTCGACATCGCGACCGAGAACACCAGCACGGTCGATCCGAATCTGCCGGTGAGCCCACCGACCATCACGATCGAAGGCCCTTTAGGCAAGCCACCAGCGGATACCATGCCGGTCATGCCTGCACATCCGCCACATCCGCCTGAGGCCAGCGAACAATCGCAGGCAGTCCCCCCGCCTCCGAAATCCTGACCCGGTCTTCCTCCCAGCTCAAAGCGCGCAGGACCTTTTCATGAAACCGACGCTGCCGGTTTATTGCCTGGTTGTTTGCATGGCCGCGACCCTTGTCGCGTGCGAGCGCACGCCGCCTGCACCGGTGCCGACGGCGCCTGCCCCCAAGCCCACGGCTGAACCCGCAAAGCCAGCGCCACCAAGCACGACGACCGAACCCACAACTGAATCTGCGGCCAAGCCAGGCGAACAAACTGAAGACTGGGTGCTACCCGGTAGCCTGGGACCGCTGACCACACGGCTGGAACTGGAAGCGCGCTTCGGCAAAGTCAATCTGCACGAGGAGACCTTGTATGGCGCTGAAGGCAACGGCAGCTATCCCGTGTTGGTGGTGTTCCCGGACGACCCACGCAAGCGCCTGGAGCTTGTGCAGGATGCCGATAACCCGGACGCGCCGATCCAGGAACTGCGGGTGCCATCGCCGGATTCGCTCTGGCATGACAGTGCCGGGCTGCATACCGGCATGACTCTCGCCGAGCTGGTCGCGCTCAATGGCGCGCCGGTCAGCTTTTATGGCCTTGATTGGGACTACGGCGGCGTCGTGCAGGACTGGCATGGCGGCAAGTTGGCCAATGCCGTGGATGCCAGCATCTTCCGAAGGGTGGCCTTGGTTGCACGCAAGGGCACTGGCGATGCGCGCCTGCCGCATGGCGATGCCAGCTTCCGCAGCGACGATAATGGCTATCCGACGATCGGAAAGGATCTGGTGGTGGGCCAGCTCGGGATCAGTTGGCCCCACGAAGGCGAGGATTGAGCACGCGTGATGCGTTTGGATCGGTGAGCCGGGCCCGTCCTACAGTTCGAAGCGGTAGGACAACTTGACCAGCAGCTGCTCGTCGTCGCGCAGCGAGAACGCATCACCGAACTGACCGAATGCACCCGCAGCGTAGCCGTCGTACATGAAGCCGCCACGACCATAGACGATGTACAAATCGGACAGCGGCGCCAGCTCGTAGCGATAGCGGACCTGGAACCCCAGGTTGCGCAGGCTGAAGGGTTGCACGAGGTCATTGCTCGCCAGCGCACGCCCATCCGCAGCGATGCGCCACGGCTTCGGGTTGTCTGCATTCAGGCCCAATGCTTCCAGCTTGACCCGCAATTCCTGGCGGGTGCCGATATTCCAGTTGAGGCTGGCATTGAAATCGTTGCGGGACATCTGGAAGCCACTAACCAGGTTGTCGTGTTGCCAGACCAGGAATTCCTGGTCGGAGGTATGTCCCGCCCGAAACTCCAGGTTCAGAGCATCGTTGAAGTAATAGGTGGCACTGACAATGGTGTTCCACATCCGGGGCGTATCGCCACGCACTCCGCCGGCAACCGCAGCGCTGAGCTCGGCCCCCACCTTCCAGTTGCCACGTCGCGGCAGGATTCGATGGATATGTCCCCCGAAACCGGGCTCGGTACGCATGAGCCCGTTGCCACGAGTGATCCGGTCATCGAACGCAGCCGCGCTTGCCTGCAAATTCCAATGGAAATCGCCGCCGTCCCGGCGCTGGCTGTGGCGCGACATCTGGAATTGCCGTTGCAGCCAACGCCCATCGGTATTTTGCGAACCATCGATTCGCCATTGCCAGTTGTGCGACGCGTACGCCGATTCCTCGGGAAGGCCGGTGATGCGCCTGTCCACCTTGAACTGGCCGTAGTTGAGGTTGTTGCGTCCCAGATAACCGGCATCGTTGACCTCGAAATCCTTGCCGTAGTGGATCAGCAATCCGGTCACGCTCCACTCCTTGTCGAGCGTCTTCTGGGCCAGCGTGGTAAAGCCGAAGTCGCGGGTGTGCTTGCCGGCCACGTCGATGTCACTGCCGACCAAGGTCGAGGCTACGGTCAGGCTTGGATCCGGCTGCCAGCGGTGATCGAAGCCCAGCACGTTCGCGCTGCGATCCAGGAACGGGCGATCCACGCTGGTCAGCATCGCGCCAAGGGTTTGCGTGCCGAACGAACGTTGCAGGCGAAATGCCCCGAACCGACGGCCGGCATCGCCACGCTCGTCGGCAAGGAAGGCGCCGTACTGGGTGCCGCCGATGCTGCCGTTGAACTTGATCGCGCCAAGGATATCGGCCGGCCCGCTGCCATCGTCAGCCCCCGCGCCGATGCGGCGGGTGTAGAGCAACTGGCTGTTGTCCAGCAGCAACCCGAAATCGAAGAGCCCCTGGTTTTCGGTGAAAAACGGACGCTTGTCGCTGAAGAAGGTTTCCTCCGCGCTGAAGTTCACCACCAGTGAATCGCTCTCGACCTGGCCAAAATCGGGGTTGATGGTCGCGGTCAGTTGGAACTGGCCGCTGGGCTTCCAGAACACATCCACGCCGGCATTGAAGGCATTGTTCTTATTGACCAGGTCCTGCACGCCGACCACGTAGGGCGTAATCGCCAGCAACGATTGCGAATACGCCGGGATCTCGATCTTCTGGAACTGGTTGAGGAACTGCGGGCGCTCGAAGCTGATCGCCGGCCAGGCCATGCGCTGGTTGACGCTGCCAATCACGCGGTCCAGGTACACGGCAATGGTGCGCTTGTCGCCGCGCACCTTCTGCATCGTCGCGGTGTACCACGGGATCAGCATTTCGGCGGTCCATTCACCGTCGCCATCGACCACCGCGTGCTGCCAGTTGCCGTCCCAATCGCTGCTGAAGTTGCCGCCACTGGTCATCGTGGCGTCCTCGATGCCGTCGCTTGCACTCACCGTGAAGCTATACCCGCCGTGCCCATCGCCATCGAAGTCCACCATCAGGTTGACTCGGTCGATGTTGACCTCCTGGTCGCGGCGGCTGCGCTGGCGCGGGGTCTCGACCCCGGCGACTTTCTTGTTGCGGAACGCGATCGCCAAACCTTCCGGCGTGGCCTTTATCCAGGCTTCGGTCGGCTGGGTGGACACTGCCTGGGTGAACGGCTGGACCATCTTGAAATCGGTAACGTGTTGCGCCCCCTGCCATTCGGCCGGGTCGATCACACCATCGACTTTTATTTGCGCACCGGCTGCCTGCGCGAAGGCAGGCGAAGACAGCGCGGCCAGCATGGCCACGCACAGCAAGGAGGTTTTGGGGTGAAGTCGGCGCATCGGGATTCGTTGACTCACAGCAGGCTCGCAGCATCGAGCCGCAGGTCCCCTAACCTTAGCGGCCAAGCCGGCCATGTCTAACTGGCGGAGGTCATGCAAACCTTCGGCAGGGTTGCGTAATAAAGCAACAGCTGCTTCGTCGATCCAGTTAGTCAGTAATCAGCGCTTGGGCCGCAGCATCGTCCCGGTGCAATCCTTGGCGCCGCAGCGGCATTCCCAGATCTTCTTCAGGCGCGGCGTATGGCGTTCGGCCAGGGTGATGCCGTAGTCGTAAGTCAGTTCCTCGCCCGGCGTGATCGCGCGGATGGCTTCGATGAATACCTTGGACTTTTCCGGGTCGTCCTCGCTTTCATGCAGCACGGCTTCGCAGTTGGGCGCGCAGCTGTGGTTGATCCAGCGTGCGTCGTTGCCTTTGAAGTTGGCATCAATGACCCAAACTTCGTTGAGGGTAAACAGGAAGGTATGGCCAGAGTCCACATCGCCACTGTCTCCGGCATCCACTTCCTCATGCGTGCGGCGGATACCCTTGTATTCGATCAGGCGCTCGCCCTTGGCGAGCCTCTCGACGGCGAACATGCCGTTACCGTGGATGGCAGAAACTCGTGTGGCGATCTTCTTCGGCATGACGGGTCGGGCGATGAGGGGCGGCCATTGTCGCCCGAAGCATGTGCCGGTCGCCACGTGGAAGGCGCTAGATTTGCAAACAGCAAGGCCGATAGCCTAACTTGGGTGGACGCCATCATTGATGCCATCCCGTCGATACCACGGTCAAACGCAAGCGCAAGCCAGCACCCCGCGCGATTGCCGGATGGCGCGAATGGATCCATTTGCCAGTGCTCCTGGCGCAGCCGATCAAGGCCAAATTGGACACCGGTGCCCGCACTTCCGCGCTGCATGCGTTTGACCTTGAGCCATTTGAAGTCGATGGCGCGCCTTGGATTGCCTTCGCCATCCACCCGGCGCAGCGCCAGGCGCACCCGGAGGTGCTGTGCCGGGCGCCCTTGCTTGGCCAGCGGCTAATCACCAGCTCCAGCGGCCACCAGCAACTGCGCTACGTGATCCGCACCGAAGCCCACATCGGCGAGACCCGCTTTTCCATGGACCTCAGCCTGGCTGATCGCGACCAGATGGGCTTCCGCCTGCTGATCGGGCGTGAGGCAATGCGCCGCCGCCTGCTGGTCGACCCCTCCCGCTCGTACCAGTTGTCCCAGCGCTGATCCGCGCCGGACGACCCTAACCGGAGACAGCATATGAAGATTGCACTGCTCTGCCGCAATGCCGAGCTGTATTCGCACAAACGCCTGATCGAGGCCGCTGAGGCGCGCGGCCACGAGATCGAGGCGATCAACCACATCCGCTGCTACATCGACGTGGCCTCGCACCGTCCGGCAATCCACTACAACGGGCGCAAGCTCATTGGGATCGATGCGGTGATCCCGCGCATCGGTGCCTCGGTCACCTTCTTCGGCACCGCGGTGGTGCGCCAGTTCGAGATGATGGGCGTGTACTCGGTCAACGAGTCGGTCGGCATCTCACGCTCGCGCGACAAGCTGCGCAGCCTGCAGCTACTTTCACGCGAAGGCATCGGCCTACCAGTCACGGTGTTCGCCCACAAGACCTCCAATGCCGAGCATATCCTCGACATCATTGGCGGCGCGCCAGTGATCATCAAACTGCTCGAGGGCACGCAAGGCATCGGCGTGGTGCTGGGCGAAACCAAGAAGGCGGCCGAAAGCATCATCCAGGCCTTCGGCGGCGTGAACACCAATATCCTGGTGCAGGAGTTTGTGAAGGAAGCCAATGCCGAGGACATCCGCTGCCTGGTGATCGGCGACAAGGTGGTCGCATCGATGATGCGCCGGGGCAAGGAAGGCGACTTCCGTTCCAACCTGCATCGCGGCGGCTCGGCCTTTCCCATCAAGATCACCCCACAGGAACGTGCGACGGCCATTGGTTCCTCAAAAGCGCTTGGCCTGAGCGTGTGCGGCGTGGACATGCTGCGCTCCAACCACGGGCCGGTGGTGATGGAAGTCAATTCGTCGCCGGGGCTGGAGGGCATCGAGAAAGCGACCAACGTACCCGTGGCGGAAATGATCATCGAATTCATCGAAAAGCACGCCAAGGCCGGCAAGACCCGCACCAGAGGGAAGGGCTGACACCTTGGGCCGCGCGCCCTTTGAAATCGGTGGTATCTCGATCGCGCCAGGCGAGCGGCAGAACATCAGCTTGCCGCTGAGCGTCATGTCGAACCACACGCCGATCAACTTGCCGATCCACGTCGCGCACGGCAAGCGCGAAGGCCCGACCATGTTCGTCAGTGCCGCGATCCATGGTGACGAGGTCGTGGGCGTGGAGATCGTGCGCAGGCTGCTATCCGGCAAGGTGCTCAACGACATCGCCGGCACCGCACTGATGGTGCCGATCGTCAATGCCTTCGGGTTCATCGGCCACAGCCGCTACCTGCCCGACCGCCGTGACCTCAACCGCTCGTTTCCCGGCAACGCCAACGGCTCCCTTGCGGCGCAGCTGGCGCACCTGTTCCTGAGCCAGGTCGTGGGCCGCTCCGACGTCGGCATCGACCTGCATACCGCGGCGATCAACCGCTCCAACCTGCCGCAAATCCGGGTCGACACCACCGACGAGCGCGCCCTGCAGATGGCCATGGCGTTCGCGCCACCCCTGCTCAAGCATGCCGCGCTGCGACAGGGCTCCTTGCGCGATGCGGCGGCCGCGCGTGGCGTGCCGGTGATCGTCTATGAATGCGGCGAAGCACTGCGCTTCGACGAGGTCTCGATCCGGGTCGGCGTGCAAGGCGTGATCCGCGCGATGACCAGCCTGGGCATGCTGCGACGTCGCAAGCAGGCGACCAGCGCTCCGTCCGAGGTGTTGATCTCCGACCAGAGCCAATGGCTGCGTGCCAGCGATGGCGGCATCTTCCGTGCCTACCGCACGATCGGCCACCACGTGGCGGTCGATGACCTGATCGGGGTGATCGCGGACCCATTCGGCGAAACCCAGCGCGAGGTGCGCTCGCCACTTGCCGGCCTGATCATCGGCCGCACCAACGTGCCGGCGGTCAATCAGGGCGATGCCCTGTTCCACATCGCCACGATCCGCAATCTGGATGCCGTGCAGGAAGGCGCGCGGCTGGACATCCGGCTCGAACCGCAGCTGCTGGAGGACGAGGACGAGATCCTCTGATTTCTCTAGGGATGCCTGCCCGTTTCCAGCGGCCGCTTGGCCTTCGTCGCTCGAAACCGTACAATTCCGGTACGCTTTCAACCAAGTAGCAAATCCAACGCCATGCTGCGCGTCACCAAGCTCACCGATTACGCCACTGTCGTCCTGACCGCACTTGCCGCGCGGCCCGACGTGGTGCTCAGCGCCCCGGAGCTGGCCGAACAGGCCGGACTGGAAGCGCCGACCGTCGCCAAAGTGCTCAAGCCACTGGCGCAAGCCGGTCTGGTGGAAGGCTTCCGTGGTGCCAACGGCGGCTATCGGCTGGCCCGCGCTGCCGAGACGATTACCCTGATCGAAATTGTCGAGGCGATGGAAGGCCCGCTCGGCATGACCGAATGCAGCGTGCATGCCGGCCAGTGCGGGATCGAGGACAGCTGCGGCGTGCGCGCCAACTGGCGGCACATCAATGACGTGGTTGCCGATGCCCTGCGCGGCGTCAGCCTGGCCCAGATGCTGGCACCGCCACCCGTCCTCGCAACGTCGCCGCGCCGCATCGCCATGCAGCTGGCCAGCGCCTGAGGTCCACTTTATGAATACCGAAAACGCCCAAATCCACGAGCAGCTTGGCCGCAAATACGAGGCCGGCTTCATCACCGACATCGAATCCGATTCGCTGCCGCCAGGCCTGTCGGAAGACATCATCCGTGCGCTGTCGAGCATCAAGGACGAGCCGGAGTGGATGACCGACTGGCGACTGGCCGCCTACCGGCACTTTTTGACCATGCCGGTGCCGGACTGGGCCAAGCTCAAGATCGGCCCGATCAACCTGCAGGCGCTCAGCTATTACAGCGCGCCGAAGGCGAAGTACGCCTCGCTCGCCGAAGTCCCGCAGGAATTGCTGGACACCTACGACAAGCTCGGCGTGCCGCTGCATGAACGCGCGAAGCTTGCAGGCGTGGCGGTCGATGCCGTGTTCGACTCGGTCAGCGTAGGCACCACCTACCGCAAGGAACTGGCGGAAAAGGGCGTGCTGTTCTGTTCGATGAGCGAAGCGATCCGTGAGTACCCGGACATCGTGCGCAAATATCTTGGCAGCGTGGTGCCGACCGGCGATAACTATTTCGCCGCGCTCAATTCGGCGGTGTTCTCCGATGGCAGCTTCGTGTTCATCCCCAAGGGCGTGCGTTGCCCGATGGAGTTGAGCACCTACTTCCGCATCAATGCCAACCACACCGGCCAGTTCGAGCGCACCCTGATTGTCGCCGAGGAGCGCTCGCACGTTTCCTACCTGGAAGGCTGCACTGCGCCGATGCGCGACGAGAACCAGCTGCATGCCGCAGTCGTCGAACTGGTTGTGCTGGACGATGCCGAAATCAAATACAGCACCGTGCAGAACTGGTACCCGGGCGACGAAAACGGTGTTGGCGGCATCTACAATTTCGTGACCAAGCGCGCCGAATGCCGTGGCGCGCGCAGCAAGGTGACCTGGACCCAGGTCGAGACCGGCAGCGCCATCACCTGGAAGTACCCGAGCTGCGTGCTGCTCGGCGACGACAGCGTCGGCGAATTCCATTCGGTCGCGCTGACCCACCACCGCCAGCAGGCTGATACCGGCACCAAGATGATCCATATCGGCAAACGCACCAAGTCGAAGATCGTCAGCAAGGGCATCAGCGCCGGCTACGGGCAGAACAGCTATCGCGGACTGGTGAAAGTGACATCGGGCGCGGACGGCGCACGTAACCACACCCAGTGCGACAGCTTGCTGATTGGCAAGCAATGCGGCGCGCACACGTTCCCGTATATCGAAGTCAAGAATCCCGATGCGATCGTCGAACACGAAGCGACCACATCCAAGATCAGTGACGACCAGCTGTTCTATTGCCGCAGTCGTGGTCTCGCCCAGGAAGATGCGGTCTCGCTGATCGTCGACGGCTTCTGCAAGTCGGTGTTCCGCGAACTGCCGATGGAATTCGCGGTGGAAGCCAAGAAGCTGCTGGACGTGTCACTGGAAGGCGCCGTTGGGTGAGCGGGCGCGCTTTGCCGATGCCCTATCGGTATCGGCAGCGCACGTGAACGCCCGGCCAGGGATGGCCGGGCCGGACAGCCCGAAAAGACAATTTCGCGCCATGGATGGCAACTTGAATGAATGAGACTCAAAACATGTTGAAAATCGAAAACCTCCACGCGTCCATTGCCGGCAAGGAAATCCTCAAGGGCCTCACCCTCGATGTGCAGCCCGGACAGGTGCACGCGATCATGGGTCCGAACGGTGCTGGCAAGTCCACGCTCGGCAACATCCTGGCCGGTCGCGAGGGCTATGACATCACTGCCGGCACGGTGGAGTTCGAGGGCCAGAACCTGCTGGCGCTGGAACCCGAAGAACGTGCCGCCGCCGGCGTGTTCCTGGCCTTTCAGTACCCGGTGGAAATCCCCGGCGTGAACAACACCTACTTCCTGCGCGCAGCGCTGAATGCGCAACGCAAGGCGCGTGGCGAAGGCGAACTGGATTCGATGCAGTTCCTCAAGCGCGTGCGCGAGAAGCTTGCCGTGCTCGACCTCAAGGATGAGCTGCTGCATCGCGGTCTCAACGAGGGTTTCAGCGGCGGCGAAAAGAAGCGCAACGAGATCTTCCAGCTCGCCCTGCTGGAACCGAAGCTGGCGATCCTGGACGAAACCGATTCCGGCCTCGACATCGACGCGATGAAGTCGGTCGCCGACGGCGTGAACTCGCTGCGCGATGCCGGCCGCAGCTTCCTGGTCATTACCCATTACCAGCGCCTGCTTGACTACATCAAGCCGGACTTTGTGCACGTGCTGGCCGATGGCCGCATCGTCGAAAGCGGCGGTCCGGAACTTGCGCTGGAACTGGAAGCGCATGGCTATGCCTGGATCAAGGACCGGGTCAGCCCGGAAGCCGCATGAGCGTATTGCTCGACTCATTGACCGCCGGCTTTGACGGCGATCCAGCACGCCGCGCGGCACTCGATGCGCTGTTGCGCGATGGCTTGCCGCATGCGCGTGTCGAAGCGTGGAAGTACACGCCGTTGCGCGCGCTGGAGCGTCGCATTTTCGTGGCCGCAGATTCGACGCCCGAAACAGACACCGAGCTATTGGCGGGCATTCCCGCGCCACGGCTGGTGTTCGTCAACGGACAGTTCGATGTCGCGTCCAGTGACTACGCAGCCGTTTCCGCTGGCGTCACCATCGACATCATCGGCACTCCTGTTGAGAACACGATCGAGCTTGATGCCGATGCACCGTTCGCTCGCCTCAATACAGTGCTGGCGCACACAGGCGTCGCCATTCGCATTGAAGCCGACGCTGAAGCATCCGCGCCCATCCATATCGTCTGTATCGGTACACCACTGGCCGCCGATGCCGCCTGGCATCTGCGCCATCGGATCGAACTCGATACGAGCGCCAATTGCACCGTGATAGAGCACCTACTCGCATCCGGCGAACACGCACACATGTCGACCACCCGCAGCGAGATCGTCTTGGGCGACGGCGCGCGGCTGATCCACGCCCGGATGCAGGACGAAGCGGTCCGTGCGACCAGCTTCCTGCGCACCGACGCGGCGCTTGCCGACAATGCGCATTACACGCGAATCGACCTGGAACTTGGTGGTGGGCTTTCGCGGCATGAACTCAATGTGCTGTTGCAAGGCAATGGCGCACGCGTCAACGCCGATGGCGTGTTGCTGGCCGATGGCAAACGTCACCTGGATACGCGGCTTGGCATCGAGCACATCGGGCGCGACACGGTCTGCGCACTGCGCTGGCGCGGGCTGGCCTCGCAACGCGGCAAGGCCGTGTTCCATGGCGGCATCACCATCCATGCCGGCGCCGATGGCAGCGAAGCCGATCTGTCGAACAAGAACCTGCTGCTGTCCAACGAGGCGGAGATCGACACCCAGCCGGTGCTGGAAATCTATGCCGACGAGGTCAAGGCGGCGCACGGGGCGACCGTCGGCCAACTCGATCCCACTGCGCTGTTCTACCTGCGCTCGCGCGGCCTGACGGAAGCCGATGCACGGCGCCTTCTGACCGCGGCGTTCTGCCGAGAAATCGTATCTGGCATCGATGACGCAAGCCTGCGTACTCAATTGGAGTCCGCGCTGGAACGCGCACTGGCGCGGGTGGTTGCGGCGCGGGTGGTTGCGGCATGAGTGGCGCGCCTGACTGGACGGTAGTTCGCGGCGATTTTCCGCTGCTGACCCGCACGGTGCATGGCAAGCCACTGGTCTATCTGGATTCGGCCAATACCGGGCAAAAGCCCGAGTGCGTGATTGCGTCCGTCGATGATTTTTTCCGCCGATACAATGCCAATGTCAGTCGCGCGGTGCATACGCTGGGCAGCGAAGCCACCGAAGCCTATGAAGCCGCGCGCGGCAAGCTGGCCCGCTTCCTCAATGTGCGCGACGACGAACTAGTCCTGTGCAGCGGCACCACCTTCGCGATCAACCTGGTTGCCTACTCGTGGGCACTGCCGCGCCTGCAACCCGGTGACGTGATCCTGCTGACACGCATGGAGCACCACGCCAACATCGTGCCGTGGCAATTGATCGCCCAGCGCACCGGCGCGGTCATCAGGGTCGCCGATCTCCTGCCCGATGGATCTCTCGATCTCGACGCGTTGTTCGCAGCGATGACACTCGAGGTCAAGCTGCTCGGCGTAACCCATGTCAGCAATGTGCTTGGCACGATCAATCCAGTTGCGACCATCTGCCGCGAAGCGCGCAAGCGCGGGATCATCACGGTGGTCGATGGCTCGCAGGCAGTGCCGCATATGGCGGTCGACATCCCCGCGATTGGTTGCGATTTCTATGCGCTGACCGGCCACAAGATGTGCGGGCCAACCGGCACCGGCGTGCTATGGGCGAAGCGCGAACACCTCGAAGCGATGCCGCCCTTCCTCGGTGGCGGCGAGATGATCAAGGAAGTGCGTTTCGACGGCACCGTTTTCAACGATCCGCCGCACCGCTTCGAGGCTGGCACCCCGAATATCGCCGGTCATATCGGCCTTGGTGCCGCAGTCGATTACCTGTCCGACTTGGGCATGGACAATATCGCCGCGCGCGAAGCCGAACTGCTGGCGCACGCGACCGAGGCGATGTCGCAAATTGACGGACTGCGCATTATTGGTACCGCGCCCGACAAGGCTGCAGTGATCAGTTTCCTGGTCGAAGGCGCGCATGCACACGACCTGGCCACCCTGCTCGATCTTGAAGGTGTAGCGGTGCGCTCCGGCCACCATTGCGCGCATCCATTGATGCAGTTCTTCGGTGTGCCGGCAACCTGCCGCGCGTCGTTCGCGTTCTATAACACGCATGACGAAGTCGAGGCCTTCGCCGCCGCGCTGGTCAAGGTCCGTCGGTTGCTCGCATGAGCATGCTGGCGTTCCGCCATGCAGGTGAAGCCGACGTCGACGCGATCGTGGTGTTGGTCGAAGCCAGCTATCGTGGTGACGCCAGCCGCGCCGGCTGGACAACCGAAGCGGATCTGCTGGACGGCATGCGCATCGACGCGCAGCGCGTGCGCGAAGATCTTGAACGCGATGGCAGCCTGGTGCTGCTCGGCGAACGCGACAGCCAGATGCTCTCCTGCGCAAATATTTGCATCGAAGATGGCGCCGGATATTTCGGCATGTTCTCGGTATTGCCGGGCTTGCAAGGCGGCGGCATCGGCAAGCAGATGCTGGCCGAAGCCGAACGCATCGCCCGCGATGATTGGCAGCTGCCGGTCATGCGCATGACCGTCATCGACGTGCGCGATGAACTGATTGCGTTCTACCAACGCCGTGGTTACCACCGCACCGGCATCCACAAGCCCTTTCCGTATGGCGATGCGCGTTTCGGCATTCCCAAGCGCAACGACCTGCGTTTCGAAGTCCTTGAAAAGGAGCTTCGGCATGACTGAGCAGATGGCTGGATGGGTGCAGGTCTGCCCGTTGAGCCAGCTGTTGCCCGGCGAGATGAACGTGGCCTGGGACGGCGACACCGCCATCGCGGTGTTCAACTTCGACGGCGCGCTATACGCGCTGGAAGACCGCTGCTCGCACGAGGACTTCGAGTTGTCCGCTGGCCATTTCGATGGCGAGAACGCCACCATCGAATGCGTCCTGCACGGTGCCCGCTTCGATGTGCGAGATGGCAGTGCCCTGTGCGCACCAGCGTACGAGCCCGCAGTCAGGTTTCCGGTCAAGGTCGAAGACGGCATCGTCTATACCCGCGACGACCGCGACTGAGCCCAATTTCTTGGTTACAGGTCTGTGCATAGCCCTCCATGCACAGAAAGTTGTTGCGAATGATTATCGTTCGTGCCTAAATATGCGTCACAACAAGGCCGCCAGATGCGGCTTTATCCTTTTTGGACGACGCCCCCAAATGACACAGATCACCCACATCCAGCAAGCGGTTCCACGCCAGTTCCGCAACCTCCTCGCCAGCGCAATCCTGCTGGTACTGATCGCACCTGCAGCCGGCTTCGCTGCTGGAGCTCCGGTTGATTCCCCGTCAAGCGAAGCGGTCGACGAGAATCCCAAGGACCTCGATCGGGTCAAGGTGGTCGGTGATCGGTATCTGCCCGACTACGCTGCGCGAAGCATCCGTGGCGCCACCAAGACCGACACACCGCTGCTGGATGTCCCGCAGGCGGTAACCGTGGTCACCGACAAGCTGGTGGCCGACCAGGGCATCACCAGCATGGGTGATGCCTTCCGTTACATGCCCGGTGTCGGCACCGCCCAAGGCGAAGGCAACCGCGATACACCGGTGCTGCGCGGCAACAGCACTACTGCCGATTTCTTCGTGGACGGCATACGCGACGACGTGCAGTACTTCCGCGATGTCTACAACCTGGAGCGCGTCGAGGCACTGAAAGGCGCAAACGCGATGATCTTCGGTCGTGGCGGCAGCGGCGGTGTAATCAACCGGGTCACCCGTCAGGCCGATGGCATGGATCACCGCAGCGGTTCCGTCCAGTTCGGTGCCAACCAACGCAGGCGTGGCACGCTGGATTACGGCACGGGCATCGGCAGTGACGCTGGCTTCCGTATCAACGCGATGTACGAGAACTCCGGCAGCTTCCGCGATGGCGTCAACGTCAAGCGCTACGGCGCAAATCCCACTTTCGGAATCGACTTCGGCAAAGACACCCGCCTGCAGCTGTCCTACGAGCGCTTCCACGATGAGCGCACCGCCGACCGTGGGATTCCGTCCTTCCAGGGCAAGCCGGTCGTCACTGATCCATCGACCTTCTTCGGCAACCCCGCCCTCAGCGTGACCGCGACGACCGTGGATGCGTTCGATGTGACGCTTGACCGCGCCTTCAGCGATAACTTTAGCCTGCGCAACCATCTGCGCTGGGCCGACTACGACAAGATGTACCAGAACGTCTTCCCCAGCTCGGTCGATGCAACAGGCACTCTGGTCACGCTGGCGGCCTACAGCAATGCCACCCAGCGGCGGAACCTGTTCAACCAGACTGACCTGGTCTGGAAACTGTCTACTGGCAGCGTCCAGCACACGATCCTGGCGGGCGCCGAACTGGGCCGCCAGGTCACTGAAAACTTTCGCCAAACTGGCTACTTCTCGGCTGGCAGCAGTGTGGTGCCTCTCGCAAACCCGACGGTGAATGTGCCGGTCGAGTTCCGCCAGAGCGCCACGGATGCCGACAACCACGGCGTCGCCACGGTCGCCGCGTTCTACCTGCAGGATCAAATCGAATTGTCGCCACGTTGGCAGGCGATCATCGGCCTGCGTCATGACGATTTCCGCGTGGATCTGCGCAACAACCGCACAGCTGAGGTCCTCCGCAGCGAAGACAGCATGCTTTCGCCGCGCGCCGGGCTGGTCTACAAGCCGCTCGACAACGTCTCGTTCTACGCCAGCTACAGCAAGGCATTCCAGCCACGCGCCGGTGACCAGCTGGCGTCGCTCAAGGCCGACAACGCATCATTGACGCCGGAAACCTCACGCAACCGCGAAATCGGCGCCAAGTGGGACCTCAAGCCTGACCTGCAGGCGAGCCTGGCGGTGTACCGCCTGGATCGCGGCAATGTGGCGGTCGCGGATCCGGCCGATGTCACCAAAATGGTCCTGGTCGACGGGCAGTATGTCCGCGGCGTGGAACTGGGCCTTGCGGGCCGCGTCACCGATGCCTGGCAACTGATGGGCGGTTATGCGTACCAGGCTGGCGAAATCACCGCGACGCAGTCGGCCACCGCGATCAGGGGGAACCGTCTGGCACAGTTGCCCCGGAATTCAGCTTCACTATGGAACCGCTACGACATCAACCAGACGATCGGCGTCGGGCTCGGTATCGTCTATCGCGGGTCGATCTACGCCAACGTGGACAACACCGTCGCACTGCCTGCATTTACCCGCTTCGACGGCGCGATTTACTGGACCTTGAATCCGGCGCTGCAACTGCAACTCAACATCGAGAACCTGGCCAACACGCGCTACTTCGCCAGTGCCCACAGCAACAACAACATCAGCCCGGGGGCGCCGCGCAGCGCGTGGGTCAGTTTGAACTACCACTTCTGAAACCAGGTAGCGTCGAGCCAACCCGAATCAGCAGGAGCTCGCCGCCGCCATCCAGCACATGGCGCATACGCTTGTCTTCAGCAACCAGGATCGCGGTATCACCCATCTGCATCGTGCCCAGGCCTGAGTCGTCGGCGAAGCGTGCCTGACCCGCCAGCATGTGCACGGCCCAGGCCTCGCCTGGGTCGACGAACATCACCATGGTGCCGACCAATGGCCGGTGCCATAGCTGCGCAGTGCAGCTGTCGCGTTTCCACATCATGTTGAAGTCGCGGGTAGGCCCGTCGATCAGTTCACCGAACGCCGCATGTTCGCCGGCGAAACGCAGCTTGTGATGCGGGGGCAGCAACTCATGCACGCCACCAGCACTGTCGTGATCAAAACGCAGGCGCAGGCCGTTACCGGAAAGCAGGACCAGCTCGCGCTCCATGCCGGGAAATGCCGAGAACGGTGCATCGGCTTCGATCTCGGCGATCGACAGCCGCCATTGCCAGTCGTCGCTGTCGGGTACGCGCAGGATTTCCGATGTCCAGCCGGCGCCGTTTTTCCAGCGCATGCGGTTGTAGCCGCTCGCCGGCAATATTCGCGAGGATCCTGCTGCGCCCGAACCTTCCTGTTTCATGCAGGGAGTTTATACGCCGCAACCCGCCCGGTTCGCACCGGGCGGGTGTCTGCAAATTCAGCAATGCAATTGCTGATGGCGATGCCTGCAAGGGTCAGCGGCGGGCAACCGGCTTCGGTGCTGTGGCCACGCGCACAGCGGGCTTGGCGCCATTGGCAGCCGGACGCACCGGGCCGATCACGATACGGTCGCGGTTCTTCTCGACCGTCTTCAAGCCAATTCCCTTTACCAGAGCCAGTTGCTCGGGACTGCGGAACGCGCCGTTCGCCTTGCGATGGTCGACGATGGCTTGCGCCTTGGTCGGGCCCACGTTCACGAGCACACGGTCGATGGTGGCGGCATCGGCGGTATTGATATTGACGGTCTCGCCGGCAAGGGCGCTACCAGCCAGCACCAGCGACAGGATCAGCGAGGAAAACAGGGTGGTCAGCGACTTCATGGTGATCTCCGGGTTTGGTATTGAGGTGGTTGGTGTGATCCGGAAGCGCGGGCTGCGATCCGGTGTGCACAGGTTGCCGATGCGCCGGCATCGTCGATATCGGCCACTGCCGCATCGAATTGCGGGTCTATGACGCAACAACGGGTAGGGAAAGCCCTACCCATAACGGCCCCGCAACAATCACGGCGCTAGAATCATGGATCTGGAATCACGGATCGAACAGGAGAACCCGAACCATGGATGCAAGCCAGATCAGCACATTCGTCGACCACAAATGGGAATCGGAAATCGTGCCGCAGCTTGTGGACTACATCCGCATCCCCAACAAGTCGCCGATGTTCGATGCCGATTGGGTCGCCAATGGCCACATGGAACGCGCGGTTGAGCTGATGGAAGCATGGGCGCGCGCGCAAACCGTTGCCGGCATGCAACTCGAAGTGGTGCGACTGGAAGAGCGCACGCCGCTGATCTTTATCGACATCCCCGCCTCGGGTGCAGATGTCGGTGAGGATTGCGTGCTGCTGTACGGACACCTCGACAAGCAACCTGAAATGACTGGCTGGGACGAAGGCCTTGGCCCGTGGGAACCCGTGCTCAAGGGCGACCGGCTGTATGGCCGCGGTGGTGCCGATGACGGCTACGCGATCTTCGGTTCGCTGGCCGCGATCATGGCGCTGCAGGCGCAGGGCGCGCCGCATGCGCGCTGCGTGGTGTTGATCGAAGCCTGCGAGGAATCCGGCAGCTACGACCTGCCCGCCTACGTCGATCACCTCGCCGATCGCATCGGCAAACCGTCTTTGGTCGTGTGCCTGGACTCGGGCTGCGGCAATTATGATCAGTTGTGGTGCACCACTTCGCTGCGCGGCATGGCCGGCGGCAACCTCACGGTGAAGGTGCTGGAAGAAGGCGTGCACTCGGGCGATGCATCCGGCATCGTGCCGTCGAGTTTCCGCATCATCCGCCAGTTGTTGTCGCGGATCGAGGATGAAGCCACCGGTCGCATCCTGATCGAAGACCTGCATGCGGATATTCCCGCCGAACGGCGTACGCAGGCAGCGAAGGTGGCCGAGGTACTTGGCACTGCGGTCTACGACAAGTTCCCGTTCCTGCCGGGGATGACACCGATGGACCACGACACCACCGAGCTGGTTCTCAATCGCACCTGGCGACCGGCGCTGTCGGTCACCGGCGCCGATGGCATCCCGCCGCTTGCATCAGCCGGCAACGTGCTGCGCCCGTTGACTGCACTCAAGCTCAGCCTGCGCCTGCCGCCGACCCTGGATGGCAAGCGTGCCGGCGAATTGTTGCAGGACATCCTGTTGCGCGATCCACCGAACGGCGCCGAGGTCACACTGAAACTGGAAAAGGCGGCCACCGGCTGGAATGCACCGGCATTGTCACCGTGGCTTGCATCGGCGATTGAACAGGCTAGCCAGGAGTTCTTCGGCCAACCCGCGATGTACATGGGCGAAGGTGGCTCGATCCCGTTCATGGGCATGCTCGGCGAGAAGTTCCCGGGTGCACAGTTCATGATCACCGGCGTGCTGGGCCCGCATTCAAATGCACACGGCCCGAACGAGTTCCTGCACATCCCGATGGGCAAGCGGGTCACCAGCAGCGTCGCGCGCGTCCTCACCGAACACCACGCAGCCAGCCTGCGCGGCGAGACCACCGGTGTTGCAGTAGTTCCCGGCGGCGAGCAGCACGGCGATCACGGCTGCTGCTGACAGGCAGTTAACCCGTCGCCATCGAACTTTGACGCCCCGCATCGCGGGGCGTTTTCATTTTGGCAGGCGGTCAAGCGGCCAGACTGGCCCACAATGTGCGCAGGCTGAGTCCTATCTCCAGCATGCCGACTGCGTACGCTCGAGCACGCACCTGCCTCGATCCGCATAAGCGCATAACCAGCCATCCTTTCCGGGCATGGGAACGCAGCCATAGCCTGCATGCAGATTCCTTGCATAGCGCTCATCCCATGTCCGCCATCCTTGCCCTGCCGACGCCCCTGTCCAGCGAACAAAGCGCATTGCTGGCGCAGTTCGCTGCGGGCACTGACAACGCCGGCCTGCTGTGGGCATCCGGCTATCTGGCAGGAATCGCACGCACGCCGGTACAGTTGACGCCGATCCATGCATCGCCCGCCGCAGTGCGCCCGGTAACCGTGTTGTTCGGCAGCCAGACCGGCAATGCCCGGCGTTCGGCGGAAGCACTGCACGCGAAGCTCGAAGCCGCCGGACTGCCTTCGCGCCTGCTGCGTATAGATGCTTATGCCACCCGCGATCTGGCCAGCGAGCGTCTGCTCTACATCATCATCAGCACCCAGGGCGAAGGCGATCCGCCGGATGACGCGATCGGTTTCACCGAATTCCTGTCGGGCAAACGCGCACCGAAGTTACCGGGGTTGAAGTTCGCGGTGCTCGGTTTGGGCGACATCAGTTACGCCGACTTCTGCGGCATCGCCCGCAAGATCGACGCGCGACTGACTGAGCTTGGCGCGCAGCGCGTAGCCGATGTCGGCTTGGCCGATCTCGACATCGACACGGTTGCCGGGCCTTGGCACGAAACCGCACTGATCCAGGCCCGCGAAGTACTGAAGGAGACCGCGCCGACTGCGCATGCCGCGGCGCACATGGCAACGGTCACCCCACTGCGTCCGCCGGCAAGCTGGTCGCACGAACGCCCGTTCCCTGCCGAGGTACTGGCCAACCAGCGCATCAGTGGCCGCGAGTTCAAGGGCACGGGTTTCCGCCGCTATGGCGATGTCGAAAAAGACGTGCGGCACATCGAGCTCTCGCTCGACGGTGCGGCTCTCGCGTACGAACCTGGCGATGCGCTGGGCATTCGCCATTGCAATCCTGAATCACTCGTTGCGTCGGTATTGCAGGCAACAAGACTCGATGGCGATGCCGTCGCCAGTATTGGCGACGAAACGCTGCCGTTGTCCGAATGGCTGGCTACCCGCCGCGAACTGACCCGATTGTCACGCGCATTTTTGTCGGTACATGCACAGCGCGCCGACGCCACCGAACTGCAACAGATGCTGGACGCTCCCCAGACTGGTGGAATGGCTGAATTGGTGGCCGACCACCAGTTGATCGATGTGCTCCGTCGCTGGCCAACCGATTGGGATGCCGATGCCCTGATCACTGCACTACGCCCGCAAGCCCAGCGGTTGTACTCGATTGCCTCTAGCCGCAAACGCGTAGGCAACGAAGCGCACCTGACCGTGGATATCCTCGACTACCAGGCCCATGGTCACGTGCATCTCGGTGCCGCCAGCGGCTACCTGGCCGCGCTGGATGAAAGCGAAAAGCTGCCGGTTTACATCGAACCGAATGAGCGCTTCCGGGTGCCAGCGGATGCATCGCGCGACATCATCATGGTCGGCCCCGGTACCGGCGTTGCGCCGTTCCGCGGCTTCGTGCAGGAGCGTGCCGAAACCGGAGCTTCCGGCCGCAACTGGCTGTTCTTCGGCGCGCGCCATTTCAACACCGACTTTCTCTACCAGACCGAGTGGCAGGACGCCCTGCAGCGCAAGCAATTGCATCGCCTCGACCTCGCGTTCTCACGCGACCAGCCCGACAAGGTCTATGTGCAGGATCGCCTGCGTCAGCATGGCGGCGAGCTGTACGAATGGCTGCAGAACGGCGCGCATTTTTATGTGTGCGGTTCGATCACGATGGGCAAGGACGTCCACGCCGCTCTGCGCGAAGTCATCACCACGCACAACGGCGGCGATATCGATGCGGCTGGCGAGTATCTCTCACGTCTGCAGGCCGAAGGCCGCTACGGCCGCGACGTCTACTGACCTCCACACACCACCAACACCACACGCATACCTTCAGCGAAGCCCATGCCATGAGCCATCCCTCTGTCGAAGACATCAAGGCCAACAGCCGCCACCTGCGCGGCACGCTGCTGCACGGCTTGGCCGACCCGGTGACGGGCTCGCTGTCCTTCGAAGACCAGCGTCTGGTCAAGTTTCACGGCACCTACCAGCAGGACGACCGAGACATCCGCGACGAACGTCGCCGCCAGAAACTTGAACCTGCACACCAGTTCATGATCCGTATCCGCGCACCGGGCGGCATGTTCAGCCCGGCGCAATGGCTGCAGCTGGACGCCATCGCCACGACGCATGCAAATCATTCTCTGCGCATCACCACACGCCAGACCTTCCAGTTCCACGGGGTGATCAAGCGCGAGTTGAAGGCGACCATGCAAGCGATCAATGCGTCGCTGCTGGATACTGTGTCCGCCTGCGGCGACGTCAACCGCAACGTGCTCGCGTCCAGCAACCCGTTGCAGTCGCGGCTGCACGCCCAGGTTCAAGACTGGGCGCAGCGACTGTCGGAAAAATTCCTGCCGAACACGCGCGCCTATTACGAGATCTGGCTGGACGAAGAAAAAGTTGCCGACAGCACCAACGTAGACGAGCCGCTATATGGCGCGACCTACCTGCCGCGCAAGTTCAAGATGGCGGTGGCGGTGCTGCCGCTCAACGACGTGGATGTGTTCGCCAACGATTTCGGCCTGATCGCGATTGTCGATGAACACGGCGCACTGGCCGGCTTCAACGTGGCCATCGGTGGCGGCATGGGCGCCAGTCATGGCGATGCCGCAACCTATCCACGGCTGGCCGACGTGATCGGCTTCGTCACGCCCGAACGTGTCCTGGCTATCGCGGAAGCGGCAATCACCGTGCAGCGCGATCTTGGCGACCGCGTCGAACGCAAGCACGCACGCTTCAAGTACACCATCGATACGCACGGGCTGGACGCCATCGTCGCGCTGATGGAAGCGCGCGCCGGCTTCAAGCTGGAACCGGCGCGCGCGTTCTCGTTCGACCACAACGGCGATCGCTTCGGCTGGGTCGAAGACGAGGACGGCCATGGTCACCTGACCCTGCGCATTCCGGCCGGGCGCATCCTCGATAGCGAACAGGGACAGCACCTGACGGGCCTGCGCGAAATCGCCCGCATCCACCCGGGAGAATTCCGGCTGACCGCGAACCAGAACCTGGTGATTGCCGGCGTGCCTGCTGGGCAACGCGCGCGCATCGATGCGCTGGTCGCCACTTACGGACTCGACGTCCATGCGCGCGCCAGTGGCTTGCGGCTGAATGCCCTGGCCTGCGTGGCGTTACCCACCTGCGCACTGGCGATGGCCGAAGCCGAACGCTACCTGCCGGAGTTGCTGGACAAGGCCGAAGTCCTGCTGGGCAAACACGGCCTGCTGGATGCGCCGATCCACCTGCGCATCAGTGGCTGCCCGAATGGTTGCTCGCGCCCGTATCTGGGCGAGATCGCCCTGGTCGGCAAGGCACCTGGCCGCTACAACCTGATGCTAGGCGCAGACCATCGCGGACAACGCCTGAACGTCCTGCATCGCGAAAACATCGACGAGGCCGCGATTCTTTCGACGCTCGACGAGTTGTTCGCGCGCTATGCCGCGCAGCGCACGCCAGATCAGTCTTCTCTTGAAAAGCGTTTCGGTGACTTCCTGATTGATGCAGGCATCGTCACGCCACTTGCCAGACCACGCAACGACATCGCCATCGAGGTGATTGCATGAACGCACCAGATCCCATCGCCGCCGCCGAATCCCCGCAGGCGCTCGCTGCACTCAACCGCTGGCTGGATCGTCTGTCCGCGCACCAGCGCATCGCCTGGGCGCTCGAATGCCTGTCCGGGCCGCATGCGCTGTCGACCAGCTTCGGCGTGCAGTCAGCGGTGTCCCTGCATCTGCTGACCCAAGTCAAGCCCGACATCCCGGTGATCCTGGTCGATACCGGTTATCTCTTTGCCGACACTTATCGTTATGCCGACACCTTGCACGAACGCTTCGGCCTGAACCTGCACGTGCTGCGACCGCTACTCGGCAGCAGCTGGATGGAAGCGCGCGTCGGCAAGTTGTGGGAAGACGGCATCGAAGGCCTGCAGCGCTACAACCAACTGCACAAGGTCGAACCGATGCAGCGTGCGTTGCGCGAGCTCGACGTGCGTTGCTGGTTCGCCGGCCTGCGCCGCATGCAATCGCCGAGCCGCGCCAGCACCGATATCCTGGAACTGCGCGACGGGCGCTGGAAGCTGCATCCGATTGCCGACTGGGACGACCTCGACATCGCGGCGTATGCCATGCAGCACGACCTGCCCGAGCATCCGTTGTCGCGACAGGGCTATGTCTCGGTCGGCGATGTACACACCACCCGCCCGCTGCGGCCCGGCATGGACAAGGCACAGGCACGTTTCTTTGGCCTGACCCGCGAATGCGGGCTGCATATCGGTAACGAGACCAGTGCCGCTGCCTGATCGGCGGCATGCAGTTGCGAAACGAGCGCGCGATCAGGCCGCGATTGGCTGGCGTAATTCCATCCAGTGTGGCGGCTGCGGCCAGCTTGCCTCCTGGTTGCCTTCCAGAACACGGCGCAGATCGCGCCGGTCGAGTTGCGGGGCCAAACCATGCAGCAATGCAAGTGCATAGTCGCGCAGTACGCGGCCACGCGGGATCACCGCCCAAGTGATGCACTCGGGTAATTCGGCAGGCGCGGGCAGGATGCGAAGGTCAGCATCCTCGCGCTGGCCGATCGCCATTTCCGCCAGCAGACCGGCACCCAATCCGGCACGCACATAGGTCTTGATCAGGTTGGCATCGCGCGCGGTCATCGCCACCTGCGGACTGACCCCGGCGCCGGCGAAGGCGCGCTGCAGCGAAGAGTCCGCGCGCGTCGAGGACTCGTAACTGATCAAGGGATGCCGTGCGAGTTCGGTCAGGCTCGGTGCGCGTTGAAGTGCAGCGAGTGGATGCGTGTCCTGCACCAGCAGCACCCGCCGCCAGCGGAACAACGGCACCGCGACGCCGCCCTGCGGCTCGCTGCCGGCAGTGCTGATCAGGGCGAGGTCGGCCTGGTCGAGCGCGCCCAGCACTTCGGAATCACCGGCGGCCAGCAGGTCGACATTGACCCGCGGGAAGTCGCGCTTGATCGCCGCGATCACCGGCGGCAGCACGTAGCGGGCCTGGGTATGGGTAGTCGCCAGCAACAGGCGACCGCTGTGCTCGCCACGCTCGTTGGCGGCGTAGCTGCGGATGTTGGCGGTTTCCGCCAGTACCCGGCGCGCATGCTCGATCACCTGGCCACCGGCCGGCGCGATGCAGTCCAGGCTTCGCCCCTTGCGAATGAACAGCTGGAAGCCCAGCTCATCCTCCAACTGCTTGAGCTGCTTGGACAGGCCGGGCTGGGTGGCATGCACACGTTCCGCGGCCTGGGTGATATTCAGGCCGGAATCGGCGATGGCCACGAGATAGCGGAGCTGGGTCAGGGTCATGGCGGTAATATATATCGCTATATCCGTATCAAGCGATAAACATAACCAAGCGGCGCACCCATGTCCAGACTTGGCTTATGCCATGACGACATAAACACAGGCGCCGTCATCATTTTGGGATCGGCAGGATCGGCATGTAGCGTCATCCCATGCCTGCCACCCTGCAAACCACATCGCCACCGTTGTTCCCTGTGTTCACCGACCTGCGCGGTCGCCGCGTGCTGGTGGTGGGCGGCGGCAGCGTCGCCCAGCGCAAATGCGAGGCCCTGCTGGAAGCCGGCGCGTTGGTTGTGATCGGCGCACCGGAACTGGTGACGACGCTGGCGCAATGGGTGCAGCAGGGACGCATCGTGCATCTGGCCGGCGAATTCGCCCCCACATGGCTGGACGATGTCTGGCTGACGATTGCCGCGACCGACGACCCCGACACCAACCACGCCGTGGTCGCTGCTGCCGATACGCGCCGGATCTGGGCCAATGCCGTGGACGATGCCGATGCCTCGCGTTTCCACATGCCGGCCCGGATCACTCGTGGCCCCTTGCAGGTCGCGATCTCAAGCGGTGGCGGCGCGCCGATGCTGGCACGGCTGGTGCGCGAGCAACTGGAAACCCAGTTCGACGAATCCTTCGGCGTGCTTGCCGAGCTGCTGACCCGGCATCGCCAGCGCATCCGTACACGCTGGCCGGAGTTAGGCGCGCGCCGTCGCGGCTTCGCGCGGCTGCTGGCTGGCCCGTTGCAGGCGTTGCTGCGCAAGCGCCAGCACATCGCTGCCGAACATGCCTTCGACCAGGCCCTGCGCGCGGACGATGTGCTCGCCACGCAAGGATCGGTGGCATTGGTCGGCGCTGGTCCGGGCGATCCGGGCCTGCTGACCCTGCGCGGCCTGCGTGTGCTGAACGAAGCGGATGTGATCCTGCATGACAGGCTGGTCAGCGACGAGGTGCTGGCACTCGCGCGCCGCGACGCCGAACGCATCAGCGTCGGCAAGCTGGTCGGCGAAGGCGGCACCAGCCAGAGTCAGATCAACGCGCTACTGATCGAACACGCCAAGGCCGGCAAGCGGGTGGTGCGATTGAAAGGTGGCGATGCCTTTGTGTTCGGACGTGGCGGCGAAGAGTTGGAAGCGCTGCAGGCTGCAGGTATCGTCTTCGAAGTGGTGCCGGGGATTACCGCCGCGCTGGCATGCGCCGCGTATGCCGGCATCCCGCTGACCCATCGCGAGCATGCGCAATCGTTGCAACTGGTGACCGCGCACGGACAGGCATCGCTGGACCGCCTCGACTGGGCGTCACTGGCCACGGGCAACCAGACGCTCGCGTTCTACATGGGCGTGTCCGGGCTGGAACGCATCCGCGACCAACTGGTTGCACACGGTCGTGTGCCATCCACGCCGTTCGCGATCATCGAGAACGGCAGCCGGCCGGAGCAGCGCGTGATTGCCGGGAAATTGTCCGCTTTGCCCGAGCTGGCGCGTTCACACAAGGTATGCGCACCCGCGCTGCTGATCGTCGGTGAGGTGGCGGTGCTGGCCACGCGCCTGCACTGGTTCGGCAGCGAGGCCTTAACAACCGCTGGTGCAGGATGTGATGGCACGCCCGCAATGGCCCACATCGGCGACATCGCCCAGGCTGCCTGACCAGCTTGAACCACCTGCATTGCTTGCCACTTTTCTTGCCTCTTTCCTGGGAATAGACATGAGCCTGTACGACAGCATCCTCGACACCATCGGTTCTACCCCCATCGTCAAGCTGCACCGGATCGCACCCAAGCACGTGACTCTCTATGCGAAGGTCGAATCGTTCAATCCAGGCGGTTCGGTCAAGGACCGGCTGGCAATCGCGATCATCCTGGACGCCGAAGCCAAGGGCCTGCTAAAGCCCGGCGACACCGTGATCGAGGCAACCTCCGGTAATACCGGCGTCGCACTGGCCATGGTCTGTGCCGCACGCGGCTACAACTTCGTCGCGACGATGGCGGAGAGCTTCTCTATCGAACGTCGCAAGCTGATGCGCGCGTATGGCGCCAAGGTGATCCTGACCCCGGCCGCCGAACGCGGTTCCGGCATGGTGCGCAAGGCCGAAGAACTCGCCGCGAAACATGGCTGGTTGTATGCCAACCAATTCCGCAATCCGGCCAATCCCGACTACCACGCCTCGACCACCGGACCTGAGATCCTGAGCGACTTCGCTGGCAAGCGGCTGGATTATTTCGTCAGCGGCTGGGGCACCGGTGGCACCATGAGCGGCGCCGGGCGCGTGCTCAAGGCGGCAAGACCGGGCCTGAAGATCGTCACCACGGAACCGGCGGTTGCGGCATTGCTGGCTGGCGACGAATGGCATCCCCACAAGATCCAGGGCTGGACCCCGGACTTCATCCCCGACGTCCTCGACCGCAAGATCTTCGATGACAACATCGCGATCGATGATGTGGTCGCGCGTGATACCTCGCGCCGGCTGGCGCAGGAGGAAGGCCTGTTCGTCGGCATCTCGGCTGGCGCTACGGTGGCGGCGGCATTGCGGGTCGCGGACACTGCCCCGGAAGACACGGTGCTATTGGCGATGTTGCCCGACACCGGAGAACGTTACCTGTCGACCTTCCTGTTCGAAGGTGTCAACGATGGCTCGGATGACGAGTGGTTGGCAGCGCTGGGCTGAAGCACGGAGGTCGGTGATTTCGACATTTTTTTCCTCGTACCCGGTCGCCTGGATTGATCTGGCGGTTTACCCTTCACCCATGAGCGAGCCCGAAGCGATCCAAGACTCCAACGCACGCGACCCCCGCGCCGCCGCGCGCACTGTCTGGACCCGCGCGGTGTTGGGCGACCCCGATGCCAATCCGGTGCGCGCGTCGATGGATGCCGGCTTCCGCAGCTACTGGCGGGTGCATACCCCAGACGGCACCGGCCTCTTGAAGAGCGCCATCGTCATGGATTCGCCGCCGGACCAGGATGACGTGCGGCCGTGGCTGAAGATTCGCACCTTGCTGGAATCCGGCGGCGTGCGCGTACCGGGCGTGCTGGCGCAGGATGTCGAGGCCGGCTTCCTGTTGCTGGAAGACCTGGGCCCGGACACTTACCTGCACGTGATCGACACCGGCAATGCCGACCTGTTGTTCGACCATGCAATCAGCCAGCTGCTGAAGCTGCAGGCGATCGCCCCGCCGGCCGACCTGCCCGGCTACGACGATGCAATGCTGGCGCGCGAATTGCACCTGTTCGACGAATGGTTTTGCGGCCACCACCTCGGCATGAACCTGGACCGCGACGACATGCAGACGCTGGATGACGCCTATCGCGTGCTGATCGACAACGCGCTGGCGCAACCGCAGGTGCTGGTCCATCGCGACTTCATGCCACGCAACCTGATGCCCGTGCAGGCCCGGCTGGAGGATGGTGCCCCCGATGGCCCGGCGGTACTCGATTTCCAGGATGCGGTGCGCGGTCCGATCGCCTATGACGCGCTGAGCCTGTTCAAGGATGCATTCCTGAGCTGGCCACGGCTGCGCGTATCCATCTGGCTGGAGCTTTACCACGCCCGCGCGACCGAAGCCGGCCTGCCGGTACCGCCGCTGGTGCAATTCATGCGCGACGCGGAACTTATTGGCGTGCAACGACACCTGAAGGTGATCGGAATCTTCGCCCGCCTGCATCATCGCGACGGCAAACCCAAATACCTGGCCGACGTGCCACGCTTCTTCATCTATCTCGATGGCGTGCTCCCGCGTTACCCGGAGCTGTCGGGACTGCGTCGCTTCATCGAGCACAAAGTGAAACCCGCGGTCGCACGGTTGCAGGCCGTGGCGCCGGCGTGAAAGCCCTGGTGTTCGCGGCGGGCCTGGGCGAACGCATGCGCCCGCTGACCGAAAGCACGCCCAAGCCCCTGCTCAGTGTTGGTGGCAAGCGCCTGATCGAATGGCATTTGGAGAAACTCGCGGCGGTCGGCGTTGATGGAGTCGTGGTCAATACCTCATGGCTGGCCGACCAGTTCCCGCAGGTATTGGGCAACGGCTCACGCTGGGGCCTGCATATCCATTACGCGTATGAAGGCAGTACACCGCTGGAAACCGGCGGCGGCATGTGCAATGCCCTTCAATGGCTGGGCGACGCACCGTTCATCGCGGTCAATGGCGATATCTGGTGCGACGTGAATTTCGCCTCGCTCCCGCGCGAACCCGAGGGCGACGCGCACCTGCTGCTGGTCGACAATCCCGTGCACAACCCGCGTGGCGATTTCGCCTTGGGCAATGATGACCATGTGCATTCCGGTGGCGACACACGGCTGACGTTCTCCGGCATCGGCATGTACCGCGCATCGCTGCTTACCGACTGGCGCGCCGTCATCGGTGATGTTGCCGGGACCAAGCTGACCCCGCCGCGCTTCAAGCTCGCTCCCTTGTTGCGCGCGGCGATGGCCCGCGGCGCAGTGACCGGAGCGCACCACCGCGGGCGCTGGACCGATGTCGGCACACCCGAACGCTTGCAGTTGCTTGATGAAGCTCTAACAACCGAAGTTCAGGCGGTGTCGAGCAACTGACGCAGGAACGGCACGGTAATCCGTCGCTGCGCCGCCAGCGATGCCCGATCAATCTGTTCGAACATCGCGGTCAAGTCGGACAGGTCGCGGCTGCAGCGGGTCAGCAGCCAGTCCAGCGCGGCCTCATCGAAGGCCAATCCGCGCGATGCCGCGCGCTGGCGCAACACTGCCGCGCGACCGGCATCATCCAGCGCGCGCAAGGGCACCAGGGTGCATTGCGCCAACCGCGAACGCAGGTCTGGAAGCGTCACCTGCAACATGGCGGGCGCCGGAACTGCCGAATAAATCAACCCGACCCCGGCATCGCGCAGGCGGTTGTGCAGATCGAACAGGGCGACTTCGTCGTCATGCTCGCCGCTGATCGCATCCAGGTCGTCCAGCGCCACCAGATCCGCATGTTCGAACCCTACGAACGCATCACGCGCATGTCCGCGCACACGTGCAAGCGAGAGGTACTGCGGGCGTTTGCCTGCTGCCTCGGCAGCGGCACAGGTGCCGAGCAGTAGGTGGGTCTTGCCGCTGCCGTTGCTGCCTTGCAGGTAAAGCGCATCAGGCATACCGCCCTCGGCCAGCAACTGCAGGCGCTCGATCACGCCACTGGCCGCGCCGACATAAGTTGCCAAGCGTTGCTCGGGCGGAAAGCGCAGTGCCAGCGGCAACTGCGGTACCAGTGGTTGGCTCCGCGCCATCTCAGGCCGCTGGAGTTTCGTCGTTGGTCAACGCGGCATCGGGTGCATCGTCAAGGCCTTCGTGCAGCAGGATCGGCGGCCGTTCGCCCGCATATAGCCGGCTTCCGGTATAGCGTTCATGCGCATAGTGCAGCAGCACGTTCGCCACTGCCGCGACCGGCAATGCCAGCAGCATGCCGAGGAACCCGAACAACTGGCCACCGGCGAGCACCGCGAAAATCACCGCCATCGGATGCAGGCCGATGCGGTCGCCGACCAGTTTCGGGGTCAGCAAGTAACTTTCGATCACCTGGCCAATCGTGAACACCACGGCTACGCCGGCAAGATGCTGCCAATCCCCGAACTGCACCAATGCAGCAATACTGCCGAGCACGATGACCGTCGCCGGCCCCAAGTAAGGAACGAAGGTCAATAGGCCGCCGATCAGGCCGATCAGGATGCCCAGGTCCAGGCCAATCCACCACAGGCCGACGCCATACAGCACGCCCATGATCAGCATCACCAGCATTTGCCCGCGCAGGAAGCCGCCGAGTACCGCGTCAGACTCCATCGCCAGCTTGCGCACGATGCTGAAATGATCGCGCGGAATGAGTGCGCCGACGCGCCCCACCAGCAGGTCCCAGTCGCGCAAGAAGAAAAATGTCAGCACTGGTAACAACACGATGTTGGCCACCATGCCGAGCACTGCAAAACCCGAGCGCGACACATAACCGAGCACCGTCGTGGCGAAGCCACCAGCCTCTTCCCAATGTTCACGGATCAGGATGAAAAGGCGACTCGGGTCGAGCCAGGCCAGGATCTGCAGCCCGGTTCGCTGTTCCAGCCATGGCAGCGCCGTGCCGATGAACCAGTCGCGATAGCGCGGCAGCGATTCCATCAGGGTCAGGACCTGACGCTCAAGCAAGGGCACCAGGATCACCAGCGCGAGGATCAGCACCAGGCACATCACGCTGAACACCATGATCACCGCGGTATTGCGTGAACGCCCCGCGCGTTCCAGTCGGTCGACCAGCGGATCACCCAGCCAGCCCAGCAGGGCGGCAAACACGAACGGACTCAGGATCGGCGCCAGCAGCCACACCAGACCCAGCACGCCCAAGCTGAGTGCCGTCCACTGCAAGCGGCGCAGGAAATCCGCGATACCGCCCAGGTCGCTTCCCATGTCGTGGGCCATCAGTATTCCCGGCCACCAAGGCGGAAGGTGGTTACGCCTGCTGCAGGCAGTGAACTCGGGGTACCCGCCGATACTCCGTCTCCAGCGTCGACCGGATTGCCGTTGCCGACGCTGTTGTCGACTTGCAACAAAACGCCATTGCGCCCCACGTAGCGCGCGAAGCCATCCACGCCGGTAGCCAGGTCAAGCTCCAGTTCCAGCGTATCTCCGGTTGCGAATACCGGCTGTACGCGCCTCACGATCGAAAGACCGTCCAGGTAGCCAGCCAGGCGCATGTAATCGTCGGCACTGGCCACGCCCAGGATGCGCACGCGAAACCTGCCGGGAGGACCGCCGCTGCCGGATTTGGCATAACGCTTGAACAGCGCATTGGCAGCACCATCGGCACCGCCGCTCATGGCGCGGCGTGCATCCGGGCTGCTGGTGGCCCATTGCGACAGGACCTTGCCCTTGTCGACGAAGGTCCAGTCCGCGACCCAACCACCTGCGCCGCGGTACAACTTGCCCAGCAATTGCATCGGCGGGCTGTAGCGACTCGACAGGCTGGCGATGGCCGCGGTATCGCCGCGCCAGATCGCGCCCACTGCCGCCTGCTCGGCTGCATTACCACCCGGCAGGCCGAGCGCGAAACCGCGCGCGTTGGCCTGGTCCAGCACCGAGCGTGCGGCATTGGCCTGGGCCAACCCGACCAAGCGCGCACCACTGCCATCGTCGATCGCCAGCCACAGCACCGGCTTGGCGCGCGGCAGCGGCCACACCGGCAACCCGAGCATCCCGACCAGGCTGTCCACGGCATCGCGCTTGAAGCGCGTGACCAGGATGGTCTTGAAACTCGGCGAGCCGTTGGCCGACACGCCTTCGTCCTGCCGATAGTCGTATCCGTCGACGTAGTCCTTGGCCTTGGCCAGCTCCTCGCGCACGCCCGGTCGCGATGCCGCAGCGGTGTCGCCGGTGGCGCTGGCCAACACCTGCGCCAGCGCTCGCCCGAAGGCTGCTCCGCGCTCCCCGTCAGTCTGGTTGCGCACGCTGGTTTCGGCCTCGTAAGCACCCGTGGCCGACGCCCGGTCACCTTCCGTGCGCTGGGCAGTAGCCAGCCCGCTGGCAAGCAGTAGTGACACCGCCAACAGCAACCATGATGTCCGCCGCAACCCGTGACTCAATCCTTGCATCGCCTGACTGTCCTTGCCCGGCACGATGCCCGGCATGGGGGAATGGTGCCGCAGCGGGGCCAGCACGTCCACGCCGGGACGGCCTTCACGTTAAAATGGCGGACTTGCAGGCGCGCTCGCGCCAACGCGTCGAGGCCTCCGTGACCCAACCCACTCCCCTGACCTACCGCGATGCAGGCGTCGATATCGATGCCGGCAATGAACTCGTCGAGCGCATCAAGCCGCTGGTGCGGCGCAGCTTCCGGCCCGAAGTGATGGGCGGGCTAGGCGGATTCGGTGCGCTGTTCGACCTGTCCGGCAAGTATCGCGAGCCGGTGCTGGTCTCGGGTACCGACGGCGTCGGCACAAAGCTCAAGCTGGCCCAGCAATACGGCCGTCACGACACCATCGGCATCGACCTGGTCGCGATGTGCGTGAACGACGTACTGGTGCAAGGCGCCGAGCCACTGTTTTTCCTCGACTATTTCGCAACCGGCAAGCTGGACATCGATACCACCGTGGCAGTCGTCGGCGGCATAGCAGCCGGTTGCACCGAGTCCGGCTGCGCGCTGATTGGCGGCGAAACCGCAGAGATGCCAGACATGTACGCGCCTGGCGAATACGACCTGGCCGGTTTCTGCGTGGCCGCGGTGGAAAAATCGAAGCTGATCGATGGCAGCAATGTCCAAGCCGGCGATGTGCTGGTCGGCATCGCCTCCAGCGGCCCGCACTCGAATGGTTATTCGCTGGTGCGCAGGATCTTTGATCGCGCCGGCCGGCCGGGCGATCTGGATCTTGGCGGCATCAGCCTGATCGACGCCTTGATGGCGCCGACCAAGCTCTACGTGAAACCAATACTGGAACTGCTGTCGCTGCACGAACCGCATGCAATGGCGCACATCACCGGTGGTGGCCTGACCGAGAACATCATCCGGGTGATTCCTGACGGACTAGCGCTGGACATCGAGGCCAGTGCCATCGTGCTGCCGCCAGTGTTCGACTGGCTGCAGCGCGAAGGCGCGGTGCCGGCCGCGGAAATGTGGCGGACCTTCAACTGCGGGATTGGATTTGTGCTGGTGCTGGCGCCGGATGATGTCGCAGCGGTGTCCGCCGACCTCGACCGCATGGGCCTGGCCCATCGGCCGATCGGGCAGGTCGTGGCGCATGCAGGTGGTGAGCGTGTGCGGATTGGTTGAGAACGCAGCCTCACTCCCATGACTGCGCGTATCACCGTCCTAGCCTCCGGTAGCGGTAGCAACCTGCAGGCATTGCTGGATGCCATCGATGCCGGCCAGCTGGATGCACAGGTCGTCGGTGTGTTCTCCGACAAGCCGGCTGCGTTCGCGCTGCAGCGCGTTCCCGAGCCATTGCGCTGGTCGCGCGTGCCCAAGGAGTACGCATCCCGCGAGGCATTCGATGCCGATCTAGCCGACGCAGTGGCAGCTACAACTCCGGATTGGGTGATCTGCGCCGGCTACATGCGCATCCTAGGCGCGGCATTCGTCGAACGCTTCCGCGGACGCGTGCTGAACATCCATCCTTCACTGCTGCCCAAATATCGCGGCCTGCACACGCATGCGCGTGCGCTGGAGGCAAGCGATGCCGAACACGGCGCCAGCATGCATTTCGTGATTCCTGAACTGGATGCCGGTGCGGTAATCGCCCAGGCGCCGGTGCTGGTACTCGCCGGTGATACCGCGGAAAGCCTTGCCCGGCGGGTGCTGCAGGTCGAGCACCGGTTGCTGGTGCATGTAGCCAAGCTGGCGGCCGAAGGACGACTGGCTGAACACGACGGCGTCGCCATCCTCGATGGTCATCCCCTGTTTACGCCGCAGCGGCTAGAGTTCGCTCCCACATGGCCGCCAGTTGCCTAGCTCATCTCGGCGGCCAATTTCAATTGAAAACAACAATTTGCCTATGAAATCCATGCGTTCCATCTTGCCCGCGACCGCCTTGCTGCTTGCCTGCATGGCCAGTCCTGCCTGGGCGGTCAAACCCTTCGTGGCCGATTACGAAGCGACGGTGAAAGGCGTCATCCATGCCGATGCGCAGATGAAGCTGACGTCTGCAGGCGGTAATCGCTGGAACTACGAGCTCAGCGTGAACAATCCGATTGCCTCCGTGCGCCAGACCACCGTGTTCGAAGACAGGGACGGCACTTGGCGCCCGTTGTCCGGTAACGATTCCACCCAGATGCTGATCAAGAAGTCGCAGAAGAATGCGAGCTACGACTGGATCGCTGGCGAGGCGCGCTGGAGCGGCGACGTCAAGCCCGACCGCATGGGCCCGGTAAAGCTGCAGGCTGGCGACGTGGACGCGATGATGCTCAACCTGGTCATCGTCCGCGATGTCGCCGCCGGCAAGTCACTCAGCTACCGCATGGTCGACAACGGCCTGGCCCGCCAGCAGACCTACCAGAACCTTGGCCAGGAAAAAATCACGGTGGCCGGCAAGCCGAAGACCGCGACCAAGGTCAGCCGCAGCAGCGAAGGCAAGCTGGTCACCGTATGGGTGGTCGAGGGTTTGCCAGTGCCGGCGCGGATCCTGCAGCAGGACGATGGCAAGGACTCGTTGGACCTGGTCCTGAAATCGGTGAACTGACGCGCCGCACGCCAGATGAAACCGGTCGTGTGAAAAAGCCCCGCAATGCGGGGCTTTTTTGTGGTCCTGCCGATACCGGCGTCAGTCGATCCTGCGAATGCTCGCGCCCAAGCCCGACAGCTTGGCTTCGATGTTCTCGTAGCCACGATCCAGGTGGTAGATGCGGTCGATGGTGGTTTCGCCATCGGCGACCAGCCCGGCCAGGATCAGCGACGCCGAGGCGCGCAGGTCGGTCGCCATCACCGGCGCACCGCTGAGTTTCTCGACCCCACGTACCACCGCGGTATGTCCATCGACGCGGATATCCGCACCCAGCCGCACCAACTCGTTCACGTGCATGAAGCGGTTTTCGAAGATGGTTTCGTTGATCACTCCAACCCCGTCGGCCATGCAGTTCATGGCCATGAATTGCGCCTGCATGTCGGTCGGGAATGCCGGGTGCGGCGCGGTAGTGAGATTGACCGCGCGCGGGCGCTTGCCGCCCATGTCCAGGGTGATGCAGCCCTCTTCGATATCGATGCGAGCGCCAGCTTCGCGCAGCTTGTCGAGCACCGCGTCCATCGTCTCCGGGCGTGCATGGGTGGCGACAATGCGGCCACCGGTCATGGCAGCGGCGACCAGGAAGGTGCCGGTCTCGATGCGGTCAGCGACCACCGCATGCGTGCAGCCCTGCAGCCGTTCCACGCCATGCACCACGATCCGCGACGTACCCGCACCTTCGATGCTGGCGCCCATTGCGACCAGGCATTCGGCCAGGTCGACGATCTCAGGTTCCATCGCCGCGTTCTCGAGCACACTGGTGCCGTCTGCCAACGCTGCCGCCATCAGCACGTTTTCGGTCGCGCCCACGCTGACCATATCGAACACATGGCGCGCGCCGCGCAGCCGGCCCTCGACGCGCCCCTTGATGAAGCCGTGCTCGACCGTGATTTCGGCGCCCAGCGCCTGCAGGCCCTTGATATGCAAGTCAACCGGACGCGAACCAATCGCGCATCCCCCGGGCAGCGAGACCTCGGCATCGCCGAAGCGCGCCAGCAGTGGCCCCAGCACCAGCACTGACGCGCGCATGGTCTTGACCAGTTCGTAGGGCGCGACATGGCTGTTGACACTGCGCGGGTCCACGGTCATCGCATCGCCGGCGTGCTCGACACCCGCCCCAAGGCCAGCCAGAAGCTTCGCGGTGGTCAGCACATCATGCAGGCACGGGACATTGGTGATGCGAACCGGCGTATCGGCCAGCAAGGTCGCACACAGGATCGGCAACACCGCGTTCTTGGCGCCGGAAATGCGCACTTCGCCGCTCAGGCGCGCACCGCCATGGACCAGGATCTTCTGCATCAGGCGGCGGCCTCGGCGATGGTCAGCGTACGCAGTTGCAGGGCATGGATTTCACCACCCATGCGCGCGCCCAGGGTGGCGTAGACCATGCGGTGGCGGGCCAGCGGCAGCTTGCCGGCAAAGGCATCGCAGACCACGGTGGCCTCGAAGTGCACGCCATCGTCGCCCTGCACCTGCGCACTGGCGCCGGGCAGGCCGGTTTCTATCATCTGGCGAATCGCATCGGCGTTCATGACTGGTCGGCAAGCGCTCGCGTAAACTGAATGAGCCAGTCTAACGGATGCCTCTTTGAAAACGCTTGCCGTGCCTCCTGCAGGGCTTCCTGCCCGTCCAACCAGTCCTGACGACAGTTTCGACTTCGCCGCCAGTGGGCGTCGCGTGTTCGCGCTCGAGCGCGAGGCGCTGGATGCCGTGGCGTCACGCATCGATGGCGCGTTCAGCGCTACCTGCCGTGCGATCCTGGCCTGTCGCGGGCGAGTGGTGTGCACCGGCATGGGCAAGTCCGGGCACGTGGCCCGCAAGATCGCGGCGACCCTGGCCTCCACCGGCACCCCTTCCTTCTACATGCATCCGGGCGAAGCCGGCCACGGCGACCTGGGCATGGTCACCGACGCCGACATCGTGCTGGCGCTATCGTATTCCGGGGAAAGCGACGAGATCCTGATGCTGTTGCCGGTGCTCAAGCGCCAGGGCAATACCGTGGTCGCGATGACCGGACGGACGGATTCCACCTTGTCGCGCGAAAGCGATATCCATCTCGACGTGGGTGTACCGACCGAGGCCTGCCCGCTTGCGCTGGCGCCGACCTCCAGCACCACCGCCGCGCTGGCGATGGGCGATGCGCTGGCAGTGGCATTGCTGGATGCCCGCGGCTTCACCGCCGACGACTTCGCCCGCTCGCATCCGGCCGGCGCACTCGGCCGGCGCCTGCTGCTGCATATCACCGACGTGATGCACGCCGGCGATGACGTGCCGCGGATCCACCCTGAAGCCAGCATCAGCGAGGCGCTGGTGGAAATGAGCCGCAAGCGTCTGGGCATGACCGCGGTGGTCGATGCCGAAGGCCGCCTGCTCGGCCTGTATACCGACGGTGACCTGCGCCGCAGCCTGGACGATGCCAAGGTCGACCTGCGCAACACGACCATTGCTGCAGTGATGACGCGCTCGCCGCGGACAATTGACGCGGGCGCACTGGCAGTTGAGGCCGCGCAGCTGATGGAAGCCCACAAGATCAATGCGCTGCTGGTGGTCGATGGCGAGCAGCGCGTGGTTGGTGCGCTCAACATCCACGACCTGCTGCGCGCGCGGGTGGTGTAATGACAGCCGTTGCCTGTCCCGGTACCTATCCCGCCGATGTTCTGCAACGTGCCGCCGGCATTCGCCTGATCGGCTTCGACGTGGACGGCACCCTGACCGATGGCCACCTGATTTATGGCACCGACGGCCACGAGGCCAAGTCGTTCCATGTACAGGACGGCCTGGGCCTGGTCTTGCTGCGCCACGCCGGGATCGCAACCGCATTGGTCACGGCACGCAACAGCACGGTCGTCGAACAACGCGGCCGTGAACTGCAGATCCCGCACGTGCACGTCGGCGAACGCGGCAAGCTGGCCTGTATTCAGAAGATCGCTGCCGGCATGGGCATTGGCATGGAAGCAGTCGCCTTCATGGGCGACGACCTGCCCGACCTGGCGACCCTGCGCGGCGTCGGCTTGGCCATCGCGCCAGCTGATGCACATGCATGGGTGCTCGACGAGGCGCACTGGGTCACGTTGCGCACCGGCGGCACAGGCGCCGCGCGCGAAGCTTGCGACCTGCTGCTGTACGCGCAGGGCAAGGTCGACGCGATCCTGGCTCACGGGGAACACCCCTGATGAGAGCCGCCATGAACTGGCGCGGCGGACTCACCATTATTTTGCTGCTAGCGGTCATAGCCAGCGGCTGGTCGGTGTGGACGCATTCCGAAGATGCCCCGGATTCGAACGTGGTCAAGCGCCCGGATTACGTACTGCGCGACTACGAGATCGTCTCGCTGGACAGTGAGGGCAAGGAAGCCTTCACCCTGCGTGGCCCTGAGCTGCAACGCGACCTCGGCGCCAAGTCGATGACCCTGCTGACGCCGCTGTTCCTGGTACCCGATCGCAACGGCGCCTACTGGGAGATCCGCGCCAAGCACGGCTTCGTGCCGGAGGACGGCAAGGAACTGCGCCTGCGCGGTGAGGTGGTCGCCACCAGTCCCGTGCAGGCACCGCCACCCACGCGTATCGAGACCTCGGAGCTGAACCTGTTCCCACGCGCGAACCGGGCCACCTCCTCGGTTGCCGTGACCATCACCCGGCCCGGCCTTACAATGCGCGGCCGTGGCCTGGAAGCGGACTTCAACCGCCAGCAGGCCACCCTCCTATCTGATGTCACTGCCCGCTATGTCCCTTCGCCCCATTGATTTCGCGGCCACTGCCGTGGCCGTGCTCGCCGCTGTTTTTGCAGCCGGCGCCAGCGCGCGTACGTCCGACCGCAACCAACCGATGCACATCGGTGCCGACCTTGGCACGCTCAGCATGAGCGGCAACGGCCAAACCGTGCTGACTGGCAACGTCACCATCAACCAGGGCAGCCTGAACGTACTCGCGGCAAAGGCAGTGATCGACCAAGGCGATGGCGACATCAACCGCGCGCAAATGAGTGGTGGCGTGACCCTCAAGCAACAATTGGACGATGGCAGTCCGATCCACGTGACTTCGAGCAACGTGGACTACAACCTCAAGACCGAAGTTGTCATCTTCACTGGGAATGTCGTGATCACCCAGCCGCGCGGCACGCTGAATGGTCAGCGCGTGGTCTACAGCATGAAGACCGGTCAGGTCGAAAGCGGTGGCAGCGGCAATGGCCGCGTGAAGATGACGATCCTGCCCAAGAGTGCACAGGGCAAGAGCGCGCAAGCGGCGCCGAAGCCGACAGCACCGGCCAGCGAGAGCAAGCCCTGATGCTGGTGGTCAAGGGCCTGCGCAAGCGTTACAACTCGCGCGAGGTCGTGCGCGACTTTGGCCTGACGCTGGACGCCGGCGAAGTGGTCGGCCTTCTCGGTCCCAACGGCGCAGGCAAGACCACCTGCTTCTACATGATCGTCGGATTGGTGCCTGCCGATGCCGGCAGTATTACCCTGGATGGCAACGACATCACCCAGCAGCCGATGTACGCGCGCGCCAAGCTGGGCGTGGGCTACCTGCCACAGGAACCGTCAGTGTTCCGCAAACTGTCGGTCGCCGACAACATCCGGCTGGTGCTGGAGCTGCGCGCGGACCTGGACCACAACGGTCGAGAACGTGAACTGTCCGACCTGCTCGACGAACTGCAGATCGGCCACGTCGCCGACCAAGCCGGCGCCAGCCTGTCCGGCGGTGAGCGGCGCCGGGTCGAGATCGCCCGCGCGCTGGCCGGCAAGCCGCGCCTGATCCTGCTGGATGAACCCTTCGCCGGCGTCGATCCGATCTCTGTCAACGAGATCCAGCGCATCGTCAAGCACCTGAAGGATCGCGGCATCGGCGTACTGATCACCGACCACAACGTGCGCGAAACCCTGGGCATCTGCGACCGCGCCTATATCCTGGCCGACGGCGCAGTGCTGGCGCAGGGAGCCCCGGATGTGCTGCTGGCCAATCCGGACGTGCGCCGGGTCTACCTGGGCGATGCTTTCCGGCTTTGAATCCAGGCATTGAATCCGGGTTTCCCCGCGATTGTCCGGCTTCGATAGCCTGACTACAGTTTTTTAAAGCGGTGGACGATATGCTCAGTCCATGAAGCCGCGCTTGTCCCCCGCGCTGCACCAGCACCTGATCCTGACGCCACAACTGCGCCAGGCGATCCGTCTGTTGCAGCTGTCCACCGCCGAGCTTGAACTCGAAGTCGCCGAGGCGATGGCCAGCAATCCGCTGTTGGACTGGGTGGAAGACAATGCTGCAGGGCCTGCGGACGTGCATGAAACGCGCGATGCCGATGGCGCCGAGGCCCCGCAAGAGCAGGAGTTCGTCGAGGAACGCTGGGACCGCGAAAGCGAACCCTGGCAGGAACGGATCGGTCCGTCTTCGGATGGTGGTGATGGCTTCGATGCCGCCAGCGAACGCGCCGCAAGCTCGGAAACCTTGCACGACCATCTTTTCTGGCAACTCCACCTGGGCCATTTCAGCCACCGCGACCTGTCCATCGGGGTGGCCCTGATTGATGCCATCGACGATGACGGTTACCTGCGCGACGGCATGGACGCCATCGCCGAAAGCCTGGAACCGGAGGTGCAGGCAAGCCCCAGCGAGATCCTCCTGGTGCTGCACAGGATCCAGCAGTTCGACCCGGTCGGTGTCGGCGCGCGCGACCTGGGCGAATGCCTGCGCCTGCAATTACGCGCGCTGGAGCCGGACACACCCGGCCGCGCCCTGGCCATCACTGTCACTGAAGGCGCTTTGGCCAGACTGCCGAAAATCGGCATCGAAGGCCTGTGTGCGGAGCTCGACTGTCTCCGCGAGGAGGCGCAGGCCGCGGTCGAACTGATGCGCAGCCTGGATCCGCGTCCAGGCGCGCAGCACGGCGACATGCCTGCCGGCACCTATGTCACGCCGGATTGCGTGATCTGGCGCCAGCAGGGCCTGTGGCGGGTAGCGCTGGCCGCCGGCGCGACGCCGCGCATCGCCATCCATCGCGGCTACGAACAGATGATCCAGGGCGCCAGCAGCAGCGATGCCGACTATCTGCGTGGTCGCCTGCAGGAAGCGCGCTGGCTGTTGAAAGGTCTGGAGTCGCGCGCGGACACGTTGTTGCGGGTGGTGCGCTGCCTGGTGCGCGAACAAGCCGGGTTCCTCGAATTCGGTGCGCAGGCGCTGCAGCCGCTGACCCTGCGCAGCATTGCCGGCGAGCTGGGCCTGCATGAATCCACGGTGTCGCGGGCGATCGCGCGCAAGTACGTGCGCACCCCGCGCGGCACGATTGCCTTGCGTGATTTTTTCGCCTCCGGCATCGAGACCGAAGGCGGCGGCAGCGCTTCCAGCACCGCCATCCAGGACATGATCCGCAAGCTGGTCGAAGCCGAAGATCCGCGCAAGCCGATGTCAGACGCGCGGCTGGCCGAGACGCTCAAGGCAGAGGGCGTCCCGGTTGCCCGGCGCACCGTCGCCAAGTATCGCGAGGCAATACACATTCCCCCATCCCACGAACGCGTGCGCATCGGCTAGGCTGGAGGCACGCGACCCGCCGCCCGGACCCCACCGGCCGGCCCATCACGTCGAAGGAGGTTCACATGCAGATCGAAACCCACGGCCAGCAAATGGAAGTCACCCCGGCCCTGCGCGATTACGTGGAAACTCACCTAGCCCGCCTCTCGCGACATTTCGACCACCCATGCGAGATCCGCGTCCAGCTTGGCCTGGACAAGCCCGAGCATCGCGCCGAGGCCACCATCACCCTGGACGGCCGCGCCCCCCTGCATGCGATTGCCAATGGCGTGGACATGTATGCCGCCATCGACTTGTTGAGCGACAAACTCGATCGCCTGTTGATGAAGCACAAGGAGCGCATGACCGACCACCACCGCGGCGAGAGCATCGCCCATGACGGCACCCTTGGCTGACCGCAGGCCGAAGCGCCGCGAGCCATTCCTGGTGAATCGATGAACGCCGCCCGCATTACCGCCGCGGAGCTGTTCGAGCAGCAACATGAGCGGCTCGCACTGCGCTGGATCGCCGGCCAGCAAGGCGCGGCGCTGCGTGTCGTGGAAGCCGTGGACACGGTGGCGCGGCGGCCTTCGCTGGCCGGTTACCTCAACACCATCTATCCGAACAAGGTGCAAATATTAGGCACCGAGGAACTGGCCTGGCTGGATAGACTGGATGCGCGCCAGCGTTGGGAAATCATCCAGCGACTGATCAACTATCGGCCACTGGCGCTGGTGATCAGCAAGAACCAGCTATGCCCCGACGACCTGCGCATCGCCGCCGAGGAATCCGACACTCCACTGTGGGGCTCGCCACTGCGCGGCCATGAACTGCTCAACCACCTGCAGTACCGGCTGGCGCGCACGCTGGCGCCGCGAATCAGCATGCACGGCGTGTTCATGGAGATCTATTCGATCGGCGTACTGATCACCGGCGAGTCTGGCTCGGGCAAGAGCGAGCTGGCGCTGGAACTGGTCACACGCGGCCATCGACTGGTCGCCGACGACGCACCCGAGTTCACCCAGATCGCACCTGACGTGCTCGACGGCACCTGCCCCGAACTGCTGCAGGACATGCTGGAACTGCGCGGCCTTGGCGTGCTCAACATCCGCCAGATGTTCGGCGACACCGCAGTCAAGCGGAACAAGTACCTGCGGCTGATCGTGCATCTCAGCAAGCCATCGTTGGAAGCCCGGCCAGATGGCCTGGAGCGCCTGACCGGTGACATCAGCAACCGGCGCCTGCTGGACCTGGACGTACCGATGATCACCCTGCCGGTGATGGCCGGGCGCAACCTGGCGGTACTCGCCGAGGCCGCCACCCGCATGCATATCCTGCGCTCCAAGGGCATGGATCCGGCGGCGGCATTCATGGCCCGCCACAGCAATTTCCTGGAACGCGCGCAATGACCACACCGCCGCCGATGCCCGCACCGCCGCCACTGGTCATCGTCAGCGGCATGTCCGGCTCCGGCAAGTCGGTCGCGTTGAATACGTTCGAGGATCTGGGCTACTACTGCGTCGACAACCTGCCGGCAGAGCTGCTGCCGGAATTCGTGCGGCGCATGCTGGCCAATGCCAATCCGCCGGAAAAGATCGCAGTAGGGATCGATGCACGCAGCCTCGGCGACCTGGGCGACGTGCCCGACGCACTTTCGCAGATCGGCGCACTGGGCCTGGATCCGAAACTGCTGTTCTTCGAAACCGCCGACGACACCCTGCTGCGCCGTTACGCCGACACCCGCCGCCGGCATCCCTTGAGCCACCTCGGGCTGGTATTGGCCGATGCGATTTCGCTGGAGCGACAGGCATTGAAACCGTTACGGCAGATCGCCGACCACGTGATCGACACCAGCACGCTCAACGTCCACCAGATGCGTCGGCAGTTGCTGACCGAATACGGCCTGAGCGGCGCCGGCCTGTCGCTGCTGTTCGAATCCTTCGCCTACCGACACGGCGTGCCACCAGACGCGGACTTCGTGTTCGATGCGCGCGTGCTGCCGAATCCGCATTGGGATGCGCGCCTGCGCCCGCTGTCGGGCCGTGATGCCGATGTCCGCGACTATCTGGAAGGCCAAGAAGATGTGCTGGCCTATGTGGGCCAGATACAGGGTTTCCTCGACACATGGCTGCCCAAGCTGCAGAAGGACACGCGCAGCTACGTCACCGTCGCATTCGGCTGCACCGGCGGACGGCATCGCTCGGTGTATCTGGCCGAACGCCTGGCCCGACATTGCCGCGAAACCGACTGGGCTGAGGTCGCCACTTACCATCGCGAACTGGATTGACCGCCACGCATAAGGCACTTCACGCAACAATATTTTTGTCCTGTCACCGGCGTCTGCTAACTTGCAGGCATGACAGTCGGCATCCTGCTCATCACCCATGAAGGCATCGGCAACGCCATGCTGGAGGTCGCCACGCGCCTGCTGCGCAAGCTGCCGCTGACTACCGAAGCCTTCGAAGTGCCCTTCGATGCCGACGCCGACGCCCTGTTGCCGCAGGCCAGTGCCGCGCTACGGCGTGTCGATGGCGGCCACGGCGTGCTGGTACTGACCGATCTGTACGGCGCCAGCCCAAGCAACATCGCCGCACGGCTTGCACGACTCGGCACGCCAGTGCGCCGGGTCTCCGCGCTCAACTTGCCGATGCTGCTGCGGGTGATGAACTACGCCGATCTTGAACTGGACGAACTGCCCGCGGTTGCCACCGCAGGTGCACGCAACGGGGTGATCCTTGACGACGCCTGAGCCACAACCAAGACAACCCACACCATGATCCAGCGCGAACTCACCATCATCAATCGCCTCGGCCTGCATGCGCGCGCTACCGCGAAACTCGTGCAGCTGCTGTCCACCTTCCGTTGCCAGGCAACGCTGGAGGCGCGTGGCCGCGAAGTCAACGCCAAGAGCATCATGGGCGTGATGCTGCTGGCCGCCGCCACCGGCACGACAATAGTCTTGCGCGTGGATGGCGAAGACGAGCAGGCCGCCGCCGATGCGGTCACTGCGCTGTTCCAACGCCGTTTCGACGAGGACAGCTGATGCCGCGGCACGTCCTGTCCGGCAATGCCGCCGCGCGCGGCAGCGCACTTGGACGGGCACGCGTGCGCCTGCCGCACGTCCTGAATGTAGAAGAGGCGCGCATCGCGCCCGAGGACGTCGAAACCGAACTGCAACGCATCCACGACGCGGTCGACACGGTTCGCGCGGAGATGCACATCCTGCGCGAACGCCTGCATGGCGCACTGGCGCACGAGGTCGGTGAATTCCTCGACCTGCATGCCTTGCTGCTGGACGACCCTGAACTGCTGCAGGGCATCGATGCGCTGATCCGCACCGGTCGCTATTCCGCCGATTACGCGCTGCGGCTGCAGCGCGACCGCATCGCCGCCGTCTTCGATGGCATCGACGATGCCTACCTGCGCAGCCGCATCGACGACATCGACCAGGTGATCGGTCGCCTGCACGCTGCCCTGCACCGCCGTGAGGCCGACCTGCAGGGCGTGGCCGGCGAGATCCTTGTCACTGACAACATCTCGCCGGCGGAGCTCGCGCAACTGCAGGTGCAGGGCGTCATGGGCGTGGTCACCGCCAATGGCAGTGCGCTGTCGCACAGCGCGATCCTGGCCCGCAGCCTGCACCTGCCGCTGGTGGTTGGTGCCGCCGCCGCGTTGCAGAAAGTCAACGATGGCGACGTGCTGGTCATCGACGGCAGCAGCGGCCTGGTAGTGCTGGAACCCAATGCAGCCGACCTGCGCGAGCACCACGCGCGAACCTCCAACGCGCGCCGCGAACAACGGCAGCTCAACCGCCTTCGCCGCGAGCCCAGCCGCACCCTCGACGGCGTCGACATCAAGCTGTGGGCGAATGCCGAATCGCGCGAGGACGTGGCCGAAGCACATGCGCTGGGCTCGGCCGGAGTCGGCCTGTACCGCACCGAATATCTGTTCATCAACAACAACGAAATACCGGACGAGGACACCCAGTTCCGCGCGTATCGCGACGTGGTGCTGGGCATGACCGGGCGCACGGTCACCATCCGCACGCTCGATGTCGGCGCCGACAAGGCCGACAACACCGGCCTGGCCTTGCGCAACGAACCCAACCCTGCGCTCGGCCTGCGCGGCGTGCGTCTGTCGCTGTCGCGTCCGGGCCTGATGCACACGCAGTTGCGCGCGATCGTGCGCGCCTCGGGCTATGGTCCGGTGCGGATCCTGGTGCCAATGATCAGCGGCGCGGAGGAAATGTTCGCGGTGCGCGACATGCTGCGCGCGGCGATGCACGAGGTCGCCCGCGACGGCTCGGAGATGGCCGAGAAGATTCCGCTGGGCGCGATGATCGAAGTCCCATCGGCCGCATTGTCACTACCGATGTTCATCGGCGCCTGCGACTTCCTGTCGATCGGTACCAATGATCTGGTCCAGTATCTGCTTGCCGCGGATCGCAACAACGATGCACTCGGCGACCTTTACACACCGCTGCATCCCGCCCTGCTGCGGCTGCTGCGCGACGTCGTGCGCATCGCCAACCGCCGTGGCCGGCCGGTTGCGGTCTGCGGCGAAATCGCCGGCGATGCCATGTTCACCCCGATGCTGCTCGCGCTTGGCCTGTCCGAACTCAGCCTGCACCCTGCCACCCTGCTGGAAGTCCGGCGCGCGATCCGTGGCTGCGATCTCGCTTCACTGCGCGCGCATGCCCCCGCCTTGCTGCGCGCGCGCGATCGCGCAGGCATCGAACGCTGGCTGGCGGCGCATACGCCAGCCTGAGCATGGGAAAAGGTGGGCAGGTACCTCTAAGTCCGCGATAATGCCTGGATGAACTCCTGATCCGGGCCTGCGTGTCGCGACGCGCTGCGTGCCCATCACCAGCCGGAAGCAGCCCATGGCAGAAGCCGTCCGCCACGACAAGACCGCGCGCCAGCTGCGTCTGCTTTCGGACGCACTGGACAGTGGGCGCTTGGGTCCGGTGCGACGGCTGGTCAACACGCTGTCGCCGGCCGAGATCGGCAACCTGCTCGAATCGCTGCCGCCGGGCAAGCGCACCATAGTCTGGGGCCTGGTCGATCCGGAAGACGACGGCGAGGTGCTGGTCCACGTCGGCGACGAGGTCCGCGAGGGCCTGATCGCCGACATGGATCCGGACGAACTGATCGCCGCGGTCGAAGACCTCGATATCGACGACTTGGCCGACCTCGTCGAGGACCTCCCGGACACCGTCATCCACGAAGTCCTCAAGTCGATGGACCGCGAAAACCGCGAGCGCCTGGAACAAGTGTTGTCCTACGACGAGGACAGCGCCGGCCGCCTGATGAATCCCGACGTTGTGACGGTGCGCGCCGACACTACCGTCGATGTCGTGCTGCGCTATCTGCGCCTGCGTGCGGAACTGCCTGACCATACCGACCACCTTTACGTGGTCAACCGCCGCCACCAGCTGATCGGCTGGGTCGCGCTACAGAGTCTTGTCACCTGCGACACGCACACGCCGATAAATGCGTTGATCGACAGCGACCTCTCCGCAATCAGCGTCGAGGCGTCCGCCGAACAGGTGGCACGCGAGTTCTCGGACCACGACTGGATTTCCGCACCGGTGGTGGACGAGAATAACATCCTGCTCGGTCGCATCACCATCGACGACGTGGTCGACATCATCCGCGAGCAGGCCGAACACCAGGCCCTCGGTGCGGCCGGCCTGGACGAGGACGAAGACTTGTTCTCGCCGGTGGCGCGTGCAACGCGGCGGCGGTTGCTCTGGCTCGGCATCAATCTTGCGACGGCCTTCCTCGCTGCGTCGGTGGTCGGACGCTTCGCGGCCACCATCCAGCAGATCGTCGCACTGGCGGTACTGATGCCGATCGTCGCCGGCATGGGCGGCAACGCCGGTACCCAGGTGCTGGCACTGGTGATCCGCGGACTTGCACTCGGCCAGCTCGGCGCGACCAATCTCAATGTGCTGATCTGGAAGGAAGTACGCGTCGCCGCGCTCAATGGCATCGCGCTGGGCACCGCGCTTGGCGGCATCGTCTGGTTGTGGTTCGGTCAATGGCCGCTGGCACTGGTGATCGCCAGTGCCCTGACGATCAACCTGCTGTCGGCGGCGTTGGCCGGCGTGATGGTGCCGGTGACACTCAAGCGCCTGGGATTCGATCCTGCACTCGCCGGCGGCGTGATCCTGACCACAGTCACCGACGTAATGGGCTTCCTGAGTTTCCTCGGATTGGCAACGCTGGTGCTGCTGCACTAGCGAGTTTCGCAGGGTTGAAGCGCTAGGCCAGCAACGCTTCCAGCACCGCCATCCGCACTGCCACGCCATTGGCGACCTGCTGCAGCACCCGCGACTGCGGGCCGTCGGCCACTTCGCCGGTGATCTCGATGCCGCGATTCATCGGTCCGGGATGCATGACGATCGCATCGGGCGCCGCACGACGCAGGCGCGCCATGGTCAGACCGAAGTCGCGGTGGTAGTCGTCCAGCGACGTCACCAGTCCTTCGCTCATGCGCTCGCGCTGCAGGCGCAGCATCATCACCGCATCCACGCCATCCAGCATGGCGTCGAAATCATCACCGACCACGCATCCATGCAGGGTGTCGTCGTCAGGCAGCAACGAGGCCGGGCCACACACGCGCACCTCGCCGGTGCGCAAGGCATGCAGTGCATGCAAATCGCTACGCGCCACCCGCGAATGATTCACGTCACCGACGATCAAGACCTTCATCGCTGAAAAGTCAGGACCTTTGGCCTGGCGCAGGGTCAGCATGTCCAGCAGCCCTTGGGTGGGGTGGTTGCTGCGACCATCGCCGGCATTTATGAGTACCGTGCCCGGCAATGCCGAGCGTGCCAGCGCGGCGACGGCGCCATCCATCTTGTGACGCACTATGAAACCGTGCACGCCCATCGCTTCCAGCGTCTTGAGGGTGTCGAGGTCGCTCTCGCCCTTGGTGGTGGAGGCGAACGACGCATCGAAATTGAGCAGGTCGGCGCCGAGCCGCTGGATCGCCAGGCTGAAGCTGCAGCGCGTGCGGGTGGATGCCTCGAAGAACAGCGTGCATACCGCCTTGCCGGCCAGCGCGTCGCGCATTTCGCTGCCACCATGCGCATACTCGGCCAGAGCATCGGCACGCTGCAGCATTGCTTCCAGCACGCCACGCGGCATGCCCTCAAGCGTCAGCAGGTGTTTCAGCCTGCCTGCGTCGTCTAGTTGTTCGCTCATGCCACCACCACTGCATCCTGAGGCGCTGCCAGCCAACGTTCGACAATAATGGCGGCGGCCACCGCGTCCAGCGCTGCGGCATCGCGCCGGCGCTTGCGACCGCTGGCGCGCTCATTGGCAAAACGTTGCGCGGCCTCGATCGAACTGCTGCGTTCGTCCACCATCACCACCGGCAGCTGGGTGCGCTCGCGCAACTGGCGCGCGAACGCCTGCGCGGCCTTGCGGATCGGCTGGTCGCCACCATCAATGGTCATCGGATCGCCCACGATCAATCCATCCGGCCGCCATTCTCGGCGCAGTCGATCGATCTCGTTCCAGTCCGGGCTGCCCGCATGCACATCGATCACCGCAATCGCGCGCGCGCCGGTGCCGAAGCCACTACCCACGGCCACGCCAATCCTGCGTGAACCGACATCGAAGCCAAGTACTGTGCCGTCGCGGCGGATGGCATCGACGGGCGCCTGCGGCAGGCTCATGCGTGGCCGCTTTGGCTGGCGTAATTGACCAGGTCCACACCAATACTTCCAGCCGCGGCCTGCCAACGCTGTTCCAGCGGTACTCCGAACAGCAATTCGCGACGCGCCGGCACCATCAGCCAGCTGTCGTCGACCAGTTCCTGTTCCAGTTGGCCCGCACCCCAGCCGGCACAACCCAGCGCCACCACGGCCTGTTCCGGGCCATCACCGCGGGCGAGCGCTTCCAGCACATCGCGCGAGGTGGTCAGGAACAGGCCATCCCCCACGGTCAGGGTTGAATCCCATTCGCGATCGCCATCGTGAAGGACGAAGCCGCGTTCCGGATGCACCGGACCGCCGGCCAGGACGATCTGCGACTGCAGCGCCTCGCTGTCGCTATGGATGCCCATCTGTTGCAGGACTTCGCCCAGCGTGTAATCGGAAGCTCGATTGATCATCACGCCCATCGCGCCGTCGCCATCGTGCTGGCAGACCAAGGTCACGCTGCGCGCGAAATGCGGATCGTGCAGCGCGGGCAGCGCCACCAGCAATTGGTTGGACAGTGGCGACGACTCGCTTGGCATTGCGTTCGGCATGGCGCAATTCTAGCCTGCGCATGTCGCGGGGCGAAGCCGCATGCGCAGGACTAGCGTGCCTCGGCGACTTCCACCCCGTCCAGGCCTTGGGCCAAGGTCCTGGCATCACCACCCTGCGCCAGCTTGATGCGCAGGCGCACTTCATTCGAGGAGTCTGCAAAGCGCAACGCATCCTCGTAGCTGATTTCACCGGCCTGGTAAAGCTCGAATAGGCTCTGGTCGAAGGTCTTCATGCCCATTTGCACGGATTCCTTCATCACTTCCTTGAGTTTGTGGATCTCGCCATCGCGCAGGTAGTCCTTCACCAGCGGCGTACCCAGCAGGATTTCCATGGCCACCCGGCGCGCCTTGCCGTCGGGGGTCGGGATCAGCTGCTGGGCGACCACGCCCTTCAGGTTCATCGACAGGTCCATCAGCAACTGGCTGCGCCGGTCTTCAGGGAAGAAGTTGATGATGCGATCCATCGCCTGGTTGGCGTTGTTCGCGTGCAGGGTGCACAGCACCAAATGGCCCGTCTCGGCAAAGGCGATCGCATGGTCCATGCCCTCGCGGGTCCGCACCTCGCCGATCATGATCACGTCCGGCGCCTGGCGCAGGGTGTTCTTGAGCGCATTATCCCAGCTGTCGGTGTCGATGCCGACCTCGCGCTGGGTGATGATGCAGCCTTCGTGCTTGTGCACGAATTCGATCGGGTCTTCAATCGTGATGATGTGTCCGGTCGAGTTCTGGTTGCGGTAGCCGATCATCGCGGCCAATGAGGTCGATTTACCGGTGCCGGTTGCGCCCACGAAGAGAATCAGTCCGCGCTTGGTCATCGCCAGGGTCTTGATGATCGGCGGCAAATTGAGTTCTTCGACCGTCGGGATCCGGGTCTCGATCCGACGCAGCACCATGCCTACCTGGTTGCGCTGGTAGAAACACGACACGCGGAAACGGCCGACGCCAGACACGCCAATCGCGAAGTTGCACTCGTGGGTCTTCTCGAATTCCTCGCGTTGCTGCGGGGTCATCACGTTCAATACCAGGTCGCGCGACTGCTGCGGGGTCAGCGGGTTCTGGGTGATCGGGCTGACCTTGCCATTCACCTTCATCGACGGCGGCATGCCGGCGGTGATGAACAGGTCCGACGCCTTCTGGTGCGCCATCAGCTTGAGGAACGAGGAAAAGTCGATGCTGCTCATGCGTATGGCTCCAGATCAATATGCGCGCCCAGTGGGCGCGTCTTTCGGAAGCGCTGTCCTTATTCGAACAGGCGCTTGTCCTTGGCGTATTCTCGGGCCTGCTGGCGTGGCACCTGGCCGCGCTTGACCAGGTCCTGCAGGTGTTGGTCGAGGGTCATCATGCCTACGTTCTGGCCGGTCTGGATCGCCGAATACATCTGCGCCACCTTGTCCTCGCGGATCAGGTTGCGGATGGCTGGGGTACCCACCATGATTTCCCACGCGGCGGTGCGTCCGCCGCCGACCTTCTTCAGCAACGCCTGCGCAATCACCGCACGCAGCGACTCGGACAGCATCGAGCGCACCATGCCTTTTTCGCCGGCGGGGAACACGTCGATGATGCGGTCGATGGTCTTGGCCGCGCTCGAGGTATGCAGGGTGCCGAACACCAGATGGCCGGTTTCCGCGGCGGTCAGCGCGAGGCGGATGGTCTCGAGGTCGCGCAACTCGCCCACCAGAATAATGTCCGGGTCTTCGCGCAGGGCCGAGCGCAACGCCTCGTTGAAGCCGTGGGTATCGCGGTGAACCTCGCGCTGGTTGATCAGGCATTTCTGCGAGGTATGCACGAACTCGATCGGATCCTCGACGCTGAGGATGTGGCCGTATTCGTTCTTGTTGATGTGGTCGATCATCGCCGCCAGCGTGGTCGACTTGCCGGAACCGGTCGGTCCGGTGACCAGGATCAGGCCCTGCGGCTGCTCGATCAGTTCCTTGAAGATACGCGGGCAGCCGAGGTCTTCAAGCGACAGTATTTCCGATGGAATGGTGCGGAAAACCGCGCCAGCGCCACGGTTCTGGTTGAACGCGTTGACGCGAAAGCGGGCCAGCCCCGGAATCTCGAACGAGAAGTCGACCTCGAGGAATTCCTCGTAGTCACGACGCTGCTTGTCCGACATGATGTCGTAGACCAGCGCATGCACCTGCTTGTGGTCGAAGGCCGGGATATTGATTCGGCGTACATCGCCATCGACACGGATCATCGGCGGCAAGCCCGCCGACAGGTGCAAGTCCGAAGCCTTGTTCTTGACCGAAAATGCCAGAAGTTCGGCGATATCCATGCGTATTCCCCTGCGCTTTATTGTGATACCGCGGTCATGATCTCACGCCTGATGCCACTGCCCGAGTGGCATCGCACACACCCCAATGGCAGTATGAGCGCACACTCCAGAGTGTCAACCGCCGTGCCTGAGCGTCAATCGCCCGTCCAGATCCGACTTGCAGACGTCCTTACACGGATGGCAAACGCGGCGACCATGCCGAACCGGCCAGCACCCACACTGCTGGCCGTGTCCAAGACCCAGCACGTCGACGCGATCACCGTCCTGGCTGCGGCGGGCCAGCGGGCATTTGGCGAGAACTATGTGCAGGAGGCGCTTCCGAAGATCGAAGCGCTGAAGGCGCTCGACCTGGAGTGGCACCTGATCGGCAACCTGCAGTCGAACAAGGCGCAGGACGCCGCGCGCGCCTTCGATTGGATCCAGACCATCGACCGCGCCAAACTCGTTGCCTTGCTGGCACGCCATCGCCCACCAGACCTGCCGCCACTGAACGTGCTGGTACAGGTCAATATCGATGACGAGGCCAGCAAGCATGGCTGTGCACCCGCCGATGCCATGAGACTGGCGGATCTGATCGCCACCGAACCTCGATTGCGATTACGCGGATTGATGGCAATTCCCGCACCCCACGAAGACCCGCAACAGCGCGTGCAGGCTTTCCGCGCGATGCACGATCTGTTCGATGCAATGGCCAAGCAGCATCCTGGCATCGACACGCTGTCGATGGGCATGAGCGGGGACTTCGTCGGGGCCATCGAGCAAGGTGCGACCATGGTGCGCGTCGGCAGTGCGCTGTTCGGCCCACGCGTCACGCCACCACAGGACGCATCAAAACAGGAACCACATTCATGAGTGACAACATCGCGTTCATTGGCGGCGGCAACATGGCACGCAGCCTGATCGGCGGCCTGATCGCAAAAGGCCGCGCACCGTCTTCCATCCATGTCGCCGAACCAGTCGCAGCATTGCGCGATGCCCTGCAAGCCGATTTCGGCGTCTCCGTCCTCGACACCGGCACGGCCGCCGTTTCCGGGGCATCGACCTGGGTGTTCGCGGTCAAGCCGCAGGTGATGCGCATGGTGTGCGAATCGCTTGCCGCGCAGGCACAGGTGCAGCGCCCCCTGGTGATTTCGATCGCAGCCGGCATCACCGGCGATCAACTGGAACGCTGGCTAGGTGGCGCTTTGCCGGTCGTGCGCACGATGCCGAACACCCCAGCCCTGCTTGGTGCCGGCGTGACCGGCTTGCATGCCAGCGACCAGGTCGATGCCGATGGCCGCGCATTCGCGGAAACACTGCTAGCCGCCGCGGGCAAGACCGTCTGGATCGATAGCGAAGACCTGATGGACGCGGTGACCGCGGTGTCAGGCAGTGGCCCGGCTTATGTATTCCTGCTGGCCGAAGCGATGATCGATGCCGGGATTTCCGAGGGACTGCCTGCGGATGCCGCACGCACGTTGGCCTTACAGACGGTGCTGGGCGCAGCGCGGATGCTGACCGAAGCAGGCGCGCCGGATGCCGCCGAACTTCGGCGACGGGTGACCTCACCGAATGGCACCACCCACGCGGCCATCGAGTCTTTCGAAGCCGGCGGCCTGCGCGCATTGGTTGCCAGTGCGATCCACGCCGCACGTAAGCGAGGGCGGGAATTGTCCGCCGCAAACGAATGAGGTTCGCAATGCATCGATCTTGTGGCGTCGCCCTGCTTGCACTGGCTTTGCCCTTGCTGGGCCTGGCCGGCTGCAATGGACGTGAATCCGCCGCCGCCGCGCTACCCACGCAGGCCAACGCAAGCGCCATTACAATCGTCGGCGGCGCAACCCTGCAGGCCACGACCATGGATGTGGCCGACCTCAATGAAACAGTTGCGCGACGTTACGCCATCGAGCGCGGCAGTTCCGGGCTGATGTTGCTGGTGACGGTCCGTGATGCCAGCGGCAATGGCATCGAACCCGGCGACCTTCGCCTGGATGCCGTTGCCGGTGCGTTGCTTGATGCATCAAAGCCGCTAGCCTTGCGCCCGATCACCACCGGCGGCATGACCGACTACATCGGCGTATTCCATGCCTCGCCACCGGCTACGGTGCAATTCAGGATTGGCGCAGTGCGCAATGGCGCGCGGGCCGAAATCTCCACGACGGCGGACTTGTACCAGCGTTGAGTTAACTCATGGGAAATGAGGTCAGAGTAAGGTTTCCAGGAAATGGGGTCAGAGTGAATTTCCTGCCGACGCCAATAGATCGTTCGGGAAACCTAGTCAGGAAACTTCACTCTGACCCCATTTCCCTTGCCACCGACCCCATTTCCGCCCAATCGCGGATGATCCGCGCGATTTCGTTGATGCCCTCCGTCAGTGCCGCCGGCCCTGGCTGCAAAATAATGGGCGATTTGATCTCATGCAGCTGGCCATCGCGCACGGCGGGAATTGCGTCCCATCCGGGTCGCGCGGCGACTTTTTCGGGCCGGAACTTCTTGCCGCACCAAGAACCCAGGATGATGTCGGGCGCGCGCCGGATGACTTCGCCTGGGTCGGCCAGGATGCGGCCCTTGGCCAAGGATGAGGCCGCGCATTCCGGGAAGATGTCATCGCCACCGGCGATGCCGATCAATTCGCTGACCCAACGGATGCCCGAAATCATCGGATCATCCCATTCCTCGAAATACACCTTGGGCCTGCGCGCCTGCGATGCCGCATCGCGTTCGATTTGTTCCAGCCCCAAGCGCAGTTCGTCTGCATAGGAAGTCGCACGTTCGCCGACACCGACCAATGCGCCAAGCCGCACGATGTAATCAAGTATGCCGGCCACGCTGCGATGGTTGGAAATCCAGACCTCGACGCCATGGCGGATCAACTCCGCCGCGATGTCAGCCTGGATATCGGAGAACCCGACCACGAAATCCGGTTCCAGCTTGAGGATCTCGCCGATCTTCGCGCTGGTGAATGCACTGACCTTCGGCTTGTCCCTGCGCGCGCGCGGCGGCCGTACGGTGAAGCCACTGATGCCGACGATGCGGTCCTGCTCGCCCAGCGAGTACAGGACCTCGGTGGGTTCTTCGGTCAGGCAGACGATGCGTTGCGGGCCAAGCTTGCGCTCACTCACGGATACAGCATCCGCGTTGACCAGTTGCCGTCGGCATCGCGCTCATGCAGGTAACGCTCGTGCAGACGATATTGCGCGCCGTACCAGAACTCGACAGCATGCGGCACGACCCGGAAACCGGTCCAACCTGGCGGACGCGACACGTCACGCCCTTCGTAATCGCGTTCGACATCGGCAAGACGCTGCTCAAACGTCTCACGGCTGGGCAGCGTCTCCGATTGCAGCGACGCCCACGCCCCAAGCTGGCTGCCGCGCGGACGGCTGGCAAAATACGCATCTGCTTCGGCATCGTCGACAAGCACGACATTGCCCTCGATCCGCACCTGCACGCCATCGCGTACTCGTGGCCAATGGAACAGCAGCGCTGCCCGCGGATTGGCCTGGAGTTCGCGACCCTTGCGGCCGTCGAGGTGGGTATAGAACACGAAGCCGCGCGGGTCATGTGCCTTCAGCAGGACGATGCGTGCGGACGGGTGGCCATCCGCCGTGGCGGTGGCTAGCGTCATCGCAGTGCGATCCGGTTCCCCGGCGGACTCGGCCTCGGCAAACAGGGTGTCGAACCTGGTCAGGATGTCAGCGGGGATATTTTCAGCGGAGAGATTGGCCATGGCGCATTGTCGCCGGTCGCTCGCGCCGGTGCATCTGCAGGCGTCAACTGACCACGAAACTGACCCGCAAGTTGACCCGCCATTCGGTGACGGTGCCGTCATCTTCGGTGACCACCTTGATTTCGTTGACCCAGGCGCCCTTGATGTTCTTGACCGATTCGGAACATTTCTTCAGGCCAACCCTGACTGCGTCTTCCATGCTGGTATTGGAGGAGGCATTGAGTTCGATGATCTTGGCGACGGACATGGGCTTGTTCCCTGGGTGACGCCGGCGGGACTGCACGGCGATATCCACACTGCCGCGTGTCGAGTGAAGGCCATGCAATGGCGGTCTGTGGCGCGACGCACGCGACTGCTAGCATGTTGCGATGCGCGATCCATCCGAAAGCCCGTCACACATCGTCCTGGTCGGCCCGATGGGCGCCGGCAAGAGCAGCATCGGCCGCCTGCTGGCGGTGCGGCTGCAACGCGCTTTCACCGACCTGGATGCCTGCATCGAAGCCGAAGCAGACACGACTATTACCGCGATCTTCGCGAGCGAAGGCGAGGCAGGGTTCCGTTCGCGCGAATGCCGTGCATTGATCGACGCGTTAGCGAAGACCGCAGCCAGCGTCATTGCGACCGGCGGTGGTGCGGTATTGAACGCCGGCAACCGCTCCGCGATGCGAGATGCCAGCACCGTGATCTACCTGCAGGTCGAACCAGCCATGCAGATGCAGCGCCTGGCCGGTGATGACACGCGCCCACTGCTGGCTACCGACCACCCCGCGCAACAACTGGCTGAGCTGCAAGCGATGCGCGAGCCGCTGTATCTCGAAGTCGCCGACATTGTCTTCGATACGACGCAACATTCCCCGGAAAACGCAGCAGTCGCAATGGTGGCGCTGCTGGAACAGGCATCGGAGCGCTGCGTATGAACCCACATATGGTTGATGTCGACGGCGCGGCGCCGTATCGGATCCAGATTGGGCCAGGACTGCTGGAAGACGGCACCGCATTGGCGTCAATGCTGCGTGGCCGGCATGCACTGATCGTCAGCGACAGCCATGTCGCGCCGTTGTACGCACAGCGTGTGCAACAGGCCTTGGCCAACGCGCGGCCCGACGCTCGCATCGCGACCCATGTATTCCCCGCCGGCGAGGCATCGAAGACGCTGGCGAATTTCAGCGCCACGATTGATGCACTTGCCATGCATGGCGCCACCCGCGATGCCTGCCTGTATGCACTCGGTGGCGGCGTGGTTGGCGACCTGGCCGGCTTCGCCGCGGCATGCTGGATGCGCGGCATCGATTGCGTACAGCTGCCAACCACGTTGTTGGCAATGGTGGATTCCTCGGTTGGCGGCAAGACCGCGGTGGATATTGCCCAAGGCAAGAACCTGGTCGGCGCGTTCCATCCGCCGCGCGCGGTATTCGCCGACACCACCACACTGCGTAGCCTGTCGCCCCGCGAGTTGCGAGCGGGCTTCGCCGAAGTCATCAAATACGGCGCGATTGTGGATGTCGGTTTCCTGGATTGGCTGGAAGCCAACACCAACAGGCTGCTGGCCAGCGATGATGCGCTGCTGGCCGAAGCAATCTCCCGCAGTTGCGCGCACAAGGCCGCGATCGTCGAGCGCGACCCGTTCGAGCATGGCGAGCGCGCCCTGCTCAATTTCGGCCATACCTTCGCCCACGCCATCGAAACCGAGCAAGCGGCTTTTTTTGGGTACGGGGGTGGCTTGAACCACGGCGAGGCCGTGGCGGTCGGGATGGTGCTGGCGGCGAAGCTCTCCAGCGCGCTGGGAATAGCCGACGCCGCCGATGGCGAACGCCTGCGCGCATTGCTGCAGGCGTTCGGACTCCCGGTCGAGCTACCGGTGGGGCTGAACCCGGCACCACTGCTCGCACGCATGCGCCTGGACAAGAAAGCACAGGGCTCTGGCCTTCGCTTCATCCTGTGGGATCGCGCCGGCGCGGCACGGATCGTGGCTGGCGTGGACGAAGCCGCGGTGCTCGCAACCCTGCAAGCCTGAGCCCGCGAGAGCTGCAGCCCGTACAATGCGCGCCCATGCGCCTGCTGCTGCAACAACGCCCCGATGGCAACGAAGCCCCACGCTTCGTCCAGCTCCAGCTCCAGCCCGACCTACTGGGCGGCTGGACGCTGTTGCGCGAAACCGGGCAGATCGGCAGCCGCAGCACCCTGCGCCGCGAGCAATTCACCGACCAGGCCAGTGCGCTGTTGGCACTCGAAGTGGCCCGTGATGCACAGCTCAAGCGCGGCTTCCAACTCGTGTTCGCGCAAGGTGAGGCGGTGCGTTAGTGGACTGCCCTATCGGCAGTCCACGCGCCGCCGAACGCCCGGCCAAGGATGGCCGGGCAGTATGTTTCGAAGCCGACCTCTCACGCCAGGGACGGCATTCATTCGCATTCGAAGGATTTCACTGAAGTGCCAACGCCCCCGAACGACAACCTCGCCTTGAAGAGCCCCGCCTTTAATAGCCGCCTGATGCGCGCACTGCGTCGCGAAACCGTCGACTGCACGCCAGTCTGGCTGATGCGGCAAGCTGGCCGATATCTGCCGGAATACCGGGCAACACGCGCGCAGGCAGGCAGTTTTCTGGCCCTGGCCAAGAATCCGGAACTGGCCTGCGAAGTGACGTTGCAACCGTTGCGTCGGTTCCCGCTGGACGCCGCGATCCTGTTTTCCGACATCCTGACTATCCCGGATGCAATGGGCCTGGGCCTGTACTTCGTCGACGGCGAGGGCCCGAAGTTCGAACGCCCGATCAGCAGCGTGGCCGACATCGCAAAACTCGCCGTGCCGGACATGGATCGTGAACTGCGCTACGTGATGGATGCGGTGCGCACGATTCGCCGCGAGCTGGATCCTGCGATCCCGTTGATCGGGTTCTCCGGCAGCCCATGGACGCTGGCTTGCTACATGGTCGAGGGCAGCGGCAGCAAGGACTGGGGCAAGGTCAAGGCGCTGGCATTGAATGAGCCCAGGGCCATGCACCAGCTGCTGGGCGTGGTCACCGATGCGGTGATCGCCTATCTCGGCGCGCAGCAGGCCGCAGGCGCACAAGTCCTGCAAGTCTTCGACACCTGGGGCGGCACCTTGTCGCCGGCGATGTACCGCGAATTCTCATTGCCCTACCTCACCCGCATCGCGCGCGAACTCAAGCGCGAGGATGCTCCATTGATCCTGTTCGGCAAGGGCAACGCCCCGTATCTGGAGGAACTAGCAGGTAGCGGCACGCAGGGGCTCGGCGTTGACTGGACCGTGACCCTGGAAGACGCCGCACGCCGCACGGCGGGCAAGGTCGCGGTACAGGGCAACCTGGATCCGGCAATTCTGTATGCATCGCCGGACGCAATCGCCATGCAGGTGCAGGCGTCACTGGACAGTTACGCCGCCGGCAACGGCGGATCGCGCGAGGGACACGTGTTCAACCTCGGCCATGGTCTGTCACCCGACATGCTTCCCGAGCATGTCGCTGCACTGGTTGCTGCGGTGCATGCAGGCAGCAGGCAGCGACAACTCGGCTGACGCGCCAGCTCTACATCTTCTCTGCTTATCGAATTACCCGGGCAGCAGGCGCGCCAGTGCCTGCGCCAACATCGCCCCGGTCACCGGCTTGCGCAGGAACCCGTTGAAACCGGCTTCCCGCGCCAACACCTCGGCACCGGTATCCGAACGTGCGGTAACTGCGAGCAGCGGCGCACTGAATCCCTGGGCACGCAGCACGCGCGCCAACGCCAGCCCGTCCATGCCCGGCAGGTCGAGATCGAGCAGCGCGGCATCGAACGTGTTGCCGGCAACCTCGCCCAGTGCAGCCAACCCATGTGCAGCATGGCTGACATCGTGACCTTGTTCTTGCAGTAATTGCCGGATCACCTCGGCCACGGTCGGATCGTCTTCGACCAGTAGTAGATGCGACATTCGTAACGAATGCTCATTCAACACGGGCGTCAGCGGCTCCGGATTTGCGGGGAGTGCCGCACTGGCCAGTGGAAGGTCGACGATGAAACGCGTCCCCCGCCCTGGTTCGCTTTCAACATCGATGCGCCCGCCCATCGCCGCAGCCAGTTCCTGCGAAATCGCCAGTCCCAGCCCGCTGCCGCCATAACGTGATGCGGTGCGTGCGCCATCGGCCTGTTCGAAGCGACGGAACAGGCGTGCCTGCTGCTCGCTGCTCAGTCCCGGACCAGTGTCGGCGACCACGAAACGCATGCCTTGCGGAGACAGTGCAAAAGTTTCCATCGAGACATGGCCGGCCTCGGTGAACTTGATCGCATTGCCAAGCAGGTTCAGCAGTATCTGTTCGATGCGGGTCCGGTCGCCATGCACGGCTTGCGGTGCTTGTGGATCAAGCGTGTCGATGAATTGCAGGCCGCGTCGTTCCGCCAACGGCGCCATCAGCGCAACCACTTCATCCAGCAACGGGCGCAGGGCGAAATCCGCATTCAATAGTTCAAGTCGACCGGCTTCGATGCGGGCCAGGTCCAGAGCATCATTCACCAGTCGCAGCAGGTGGTTTCCCGCGCGATGGATCGCATCGGCCTGCCCGCGCTGGCGCGTGTCCAGATTACTGGCCAGCAGCAGCTCGCTCATGCCGAGCACACCGGCCATCGGCGTCCGCACCTCATGGCCAAGCGTGGCCAGGAAGCGCGTCTTGGCCTCCGATGCCTGTTCCACCATCGCACGTTGCGCCTCGGCAAGCTGCCAGACATGCATGCGCCGCAGGCGCGCGCGATACAGCCATGCGGCACACAGCACCAGGCAGATGGCCATGATCGTGAACACTATCTTCGCCCACAGCGTCAGCCACCAGGGTGGTGGCACCACGAACGACAGGGACTGCTGGCGTGCACGATTGCCCGACGCATCCTGCGCACGCATGTGCAGGGTCCAGGTTCCGGGCGCAAGGTCGGTGAACACGCGTTCGCCATCGCTGTCCAGCGCAACCCAATCGTGGTCGAACCCATCGAGTCTTGCCCAGTAGCGACTGCCAAGTGGATCGTCGAACGCAAGCAAGCGTGCGCGCAAACGGAACTCACGGTCACCACGCAGCAATTGAAGTGGATCGCTAATCGGCAGATCGTGCCATTGGCCATTGCGACGCACCGAGAAACGATCGAAGCGCAGCGTGGGTATGTTGCTCGCGGGATCGGCAGCATTGGTGTCCACCAGCACCAGCCCGCCATCGGCCGTGGCTGCGGCCAGCACACCATCGTTGCTCATCGCCAGCGCACGATCCAGGTATTCCTGGCTGCTGGTACTGTCCTGCATGCCCTGCCGACGCAGGTTGCGGCGCACCGGATCCCATCGGAATAATCCACGTGAAGTGGACACCCACACCCGATGGTGTGCGTCAACGCGAATTCCCGCAGCACCCACGGAAGGCATGCCTTCGCTTTCGCCAACACGAGTCTCAAGCGACCAATGCCCATTAGCGAGGCGGTACTGCTCAAGGCCAGGCAGACGTTGCAACCAGAGCACATCACGACCATCGAAGGCGAGTGCATAGACGCGCCCGCCACCCAGCTCCGGCAGCACCACGAAGCGCCGATGCACACGATCAAGCCGGGCCACGCCTTCGGCGCCGGCGACCCATGGCTCGTCATCGGGCGAAATGATCAAAGCTTCAAGATCGGCATTGCCCAACCCGCCCATATCGCCAGCCGGGATGTCGAGGAGGATCTTGCCGGTCGCCGTATCACGCTGCTGTACACCACCACCCGGCGCCGACAACCAGAGAGTCCCGTCGCCGGCAAGCTGCAGCGTGTCGATCTGGGCATCAGGGGTCGGATCCTGTGGGTCGTTGGCGCGCCATTCGTCGATAACGCCGCCGACTCCAACCCTGATCAAACCCAATCGAGAACCAAGCCAGATATTTCCCGGTGAGTCCTCAGCCACTGCAAGCAGTTTCAAGTTCTGCAACCGTCCGAGAATGTCGCCATCGGCCTGCACGATGCTGCCACTCCGCGTCAGGCGCTCGAGCGCACCGTTCAGGCCACCCAGCCAGAAACCATCAGCACGAGCCGGAGCCAGTGCACGACATATCGCGCCCTGCAACCCGTTTTCGACACCCGAGTATTCAGCAGTCTGCCGCCATTCCGACTCCAGATAGCCTAAACCCAAACCTGGCAACGGAATCCAGAGAGCGCCGTCTGGTTGCAGCAACAAAGCGTCGCCTGCGCGCAAGCTATCCAGACCCACTCCGCGCTGCGGCACCGGTGGCTCGCCGTACTGCTGCCGCCACAGGCCACGCTGACTACCAATCCAGTACGACCCGTCATGATCACGCGCAATGCTTTTCACCGCATTCGGCCGTTCAAACATCGACGACCACACAGGTTTCAACCACACCCCCGCAGCATCATGCCGCCAGACACCTTTCGATGTGCCTACCCACAAGCCATCGGAGGTCACACTGAGCGAGTACACCAGAGGTGGACCATCGGCGCCGGGCAAGCGCACCGCGTGGATCTTGCCATCCTGCAGGACAGCCAATCCCTTGTCGGTGCCGATCCACAACGTGCCTTCGGCATCCAGCGCCAGTGCGACGATCGTGTCCGATGGCAGGCCATCCGCTGCATCGGGAACGTGGCGAAATTCCGAGATGTCGCCATCAGGTTGCAGCCGATACAGGCCGCCATCGTAGGTGCCGAACCAGACTGTCTTGCCCTGGTGCGCAAATGACCAGGTATCGTCGCTGCCAATCTGCGGATGGGTTGACCTGTTGTAGTGCACGAAGGCGTGCCGTTGCGCATCCAGTACGCTGATGCCGGCCCCTTCCACCGCGACCCAGATGCGGTCGTCCGCATCGATCATCAAGGTCTGGATATTGTTGCCTGGCAATCCGTCTGGATCGGCCGGATCGTATCGCCACACCCGCATGCCGACGCCGTCGTAACGCGCCAGGCCATCTGCCGTGGCGATCCACAAATAGCCATCATGGTCGCGAGCAAGCACCCTGATCTCGGTGGACGGCAGGCCCTGCGCCGGCCCAATGATGCGGAAATGCGGACGCTCGGGAACGGCCGCCAGCGCGTTCGCGCACAGCAGCCAAAACACCAACAGCATGCAGATCCTGTGCAACATGCATTGCTCCTCGACATCCCCACCGCATGCTCGCAACGCGGCGCCGGCAACGCAAGCAGGATCGTCAAAACTTCAACCCGGATCGAAACCTTCCGAGTCCATTACCAGGAATCGGCGCACGAGTTCCACATCGAAAGGCCAATCCAACTCGCGCCTGCCGGCTTCATCGCACAGGACCGGCACGCGCAGGCCATAGCGCTGTTCAAGCGCAGCAGCATCATCGATGAACACGCTTTCGAACTCCGGCACCCGCGCAGCCGCCAGCACCTCCAGCGCGAGGTCGCACAGGTGGCACTCATCACGCTGGTAAAGAATCAGATCCATGCGCGAGCGTCCCGTCGGTTGCGATGGCAGGCATAGAATAGGGGTGTTCGATGCGATTGATCCAATTGTTCCCCCGCAACCATAGAGCAATCTTCCACATGGCTGTCAGCACCTTCGACCTGTACAAAATTGGTATTGGCCCGAGTTCGTCGCATACCGTCGGGCCGATGCGCGCAGCTGCGCGTTTCGTCGAGCACCACTTGGCCGAAGCAGGTCGCCTGCAGGATGTTGCACGCGTGCGTGCCGAGGTATTCGGTTCGTTGGCCCTGACTGGCCGCGGCCATGGCACCGACAAGGCCGTGCTGATGGGGCTGGAAGGCCAATGGCCGAATACGATCGACCCCGAGATCATTCCGGCCGCGCTGGAGCGCATCCGCGGGCAGAAACGCATCAACCTCCATGGCCAACACGATATCGCCTTCGACGAGAAGCGCGATCTGGTGATGAACAAGCGGCAGAAATTGCCGTTCCACACCAACGGCATGCGCTTTGCGGCGTTCGATGCCGCGGGCGTGGAGATCGCGACGCGCGACTATTACTCGGTGGGTGGCGGGTTCGTGGTCAACCAGGACGAGGCCGCCGAAGATCGCATCGTGGCCGACACCACCATCTTGGCGTATCCGTTCGCAAGCGGCGACGAACTGATCAAGCGTGCAATCGATAACGACATCAGCATCGCCAAGCTGATGTTCGAGAACGAGCAAGCCTGGCGCAGTGCCGACGAGATCAGGCAAGGCCTGCGTGAACTCTGGCTCGCGATGCAGGATTGCGTGGCACGCGGCATCCGCCAGTCCGGAACCCTGCCCGGTGGCTTGCACGTCACCCGGCGCGCACCGAGTCTATATGCCGAACTCTCGTCAAAACCCGAAGCAGCAATGCGCGACCCACTGACCGTGCTGGACTGGGTCAACCTGTATGCATTGGCGGTCAACGAAGAGAACGCCGCGGGTGGCCGCGTGGTGACGGCGCCGACCAATGGTGCGGCCGGGATTATTCCGGCTGTGCTGCATTACTACGACCGCTTCTGCCCCGGCGCCAACGAACAGGGCGTGTTCGACTTCCTGCTGACGGCATCTGCAGTCGGCATTCTCTACAAGGAAAACGCCAGCATCTCCGGCGCCGAAGTCGGCTGCCAGGGTGAAGTCGGCGTGGCGTGTTCAATGGCCGCCGCCGGCCTGACCGCTGCACTGGGTGGCAGCCCGGGGCAAATCGAGAACGCCGCCGAGATCGGCATGGAGCACAACCTCGGCCTGACCTGCGACCCGATCGGCGGGTTGGTGCAGATTCCGTGCATCGAACGCAATGCGATGGGCGCGGTGAAGGCGATCAACGCCAGCCGGATGGCGCTGCGCGGCGACGGCAAGCACAAGGTCAGCCTGGACAAGGTGATCAAGACCATGCGCGACACTGGCCGCGACATGCAGGACAAGTACAAGGAAACCAGCCGAGGCGGGCTTGCGGTGAATGTCATCGAGTGCTGAATGACGGGGCTGGCTGCACCTGCGATCCAACTTGATGACGCCGCTTGCATCCGGCGTGGCCATGCATAGACTGAAGTCATGCAAGCCACACTGGCACGTGTACAGAGGGGAGTGCTGCTGACCGGCCTGTATTTTGCCGGAGCGGTGGTTGCCGTGTCCTACCTGCGCACGCCCGCCGACGTGACCCTGTTCTGGCCGGCGGCCGGCATCGGGTTCGCGATGGTACTCCGCTACGGCTTGGTGTATGTGCTCACGATCCCGCTGGCGATGCTGGCCTTGCATGCATTCGTACTGCCGGTACCAGCCGAATTCCTGCCGTACTCGATAGGCAGCAAAATGCTGGCAACCTTGGTGGCCGGGTGGTACGTCCGCAGCCGGATGACCTCCCGCCGCATCCACCTGCGCACCGCCGACGGTCTGCTGCTGCTGCGCGGCGGTCTGCTGCTGAGCGCGACCAGCGCCTGCATCGGTGCCTTCGGCATGGTCCATGCCGGCATGGCGCAATTTCACGATGCCGGCCGCATCGCTGTGCAATGGGCAATGGGCGACCTGCTCGGCGTGGCCAGCGTCAGCCCTGTCCTGCTGTATATCTTCTTCAACCACGGTACCGAACCGGCTTTACATGGCAAGCCTGCACACCGTGCCGAAATGACCTTGTGGAGCGTGTTGCTGGTCGCCCTGCTTGGCGTGGTCTATGCCGTCGGCCAGTTGGGCAGCCACTATCCACTGGCGCTGGCAAGCCTGCCGCTGTCCCTGCTGGTGTGGTCTGCCGTGCGCTACCCACCGCTGCTGACCCTGCTGGCAACCTCGGCAGTGATCATCTTCGTGAGCCTGATGACCGGCCTGGGCCTGGGCGGCTTCGAACGGCCGCAGACGTTGCATGACAGCGTTCTGATGATGTCGATGCTGGTGGTGTATTCGATCATCCCCGCGCTGTTGCTGGCCTCGCGCCAGGAACATGCGCATGCCAGCGCGGCATTGCAGCAACGCGCTACCCGCGACCTGCTGACCGGCCTGCTCAACCGCGACACGTTCGAGGAGCAGGCGCGGCAGATACTCGCCGCCGACAATGAAACCATCACCCTGCTGTATGCCGATCTTGACCACTTCAAACTGGTCAACGATTCGGCCACCCACGTGGCGGGCGACGAAATGATCCGCCAGGTGGCCGGGCTGTTCCGCAACGAATTCGGCGAGGACACACCGATCGCTCGCACCGGCGGCGATGAATTTGCCGCACTGCTGCCGATGGACGAGCGCACCGCCAACACTCGCGCACGCCGGTTGCTGACCGCAATCGAGGGACTGCGCGTGGCCTGGCAGGGACAGAACCTGGGCACCACCGGCAGCATCGGGCTGGCCACCAGCAAGGCGCCGCACATGACCTTCGACGAGTTGCTCTCGTTGACCGATGCCGCCTGCTTTGCCGCCAAGGAGCTGGGCGGGAATCGCTCCTTTGCAGCAGCATCAAACCCGGACGACATCCGCATGCGCACCCGCGCGATGCACTCGGCGATGGCGGCGCGCGAAGCGCTGGACCAACGCCGGATCGACTTGTGGTGCCAGCCAATCGTGAACCTGTGCAACCAGCAACCATTGCAATCGCATTTCGAAATCCTGGTGCGCTGGCGCGACAAGGACGGCAACCTGCGTCCTCCAGCGGAAATGATCGCCGCGGCCGAGCGCTACCGGCTGGGGCCACGCCTGGATCGCTACGTGCTGGACGCGACCCTGACCTGGCTTGAGCAGAATCCCGTCGCGCTGGCGCAAGTCGAGCAGTGCAATATCAATATCGGAGGTACCACCCTGGTCGACGAGGACTTCGGCGACTACTTCGCCGCACGCCTGCGTCGCAGCCCGCTAAAGCCGGAACAGCTGTGCCTTGAAATCACCGAGACCAGCGTGGTCCGCGACATGACCCGCGCGCGCCGCTTCATTGATCGCGTGGGCGACCTGGGATGCCGGTTCGCGCTGGACGACTTCGGTACCGGCTTCTGTTCGTTCGGCTACCTGCGCGAACTCGATGTGGACTACCTGAAGATCGATGGCAGCTTCGTGCGCGAGCTCGGCAACGGCGGCCTGCCCGAGGCAGTCGTGCGATCGATTACCGAAATCGCACATGTACTCAACAAGCGTGCGGTGGCCGAACAGGCTGAAACCGAGGCACAGCTCGAACATCTGCGCCGGATCGGCGTGGATTACGCGCAGGGCTATGTCTTCCAGCGCCCTCAGCCCATCGAAACGTTCTTCGGGATCAATGTGCTCACCTGAACGGCTCTATCGCCGGCAGTTGCCGCATGGATCGCAAGCGCATCATCCAGTAATGCCGCCGCAGTCACTGCGGCGCCCGCGCCAGGCCCCTGGATCACCAACGGTTGCTCGCGATACCGGTCCGACCAGATCGCGACCTTGTTGTCGGTGCCGGCTCCTCCGGCAAGCGGATGATCGGCGGCCAACGTTTCCAGCCCGATCGTCGCCAGGCCACCCCGCAGGCGCGCGATGAAACGCAGCTTCTCGCCATTCTTGTAAGCTGCGGCATAGTGCGCCCGCATTGGCGCATCCAGTTGCGGCAGGGCGGCGTCGGCGTCCTGTTCCGCCAGTGCTGCCAGACCGGCGGGTACCAGCGAGTCCACCTGTACCGCATCGGCATGCAAGGGATAACCGGCGGCGCGAGCCAGGATCAACAGCTTGCGGCGCACGTCCTCGCCAGAGAGGTCTTCGCGTGGGTCCGGCTCGGTGAAGCCGGCTTCGCGCGCTTCGCGGACGAAGCCGGAAAACGGGCGCAAGCCATCGTAGTGGTTGCACAACCACGCCAACGATCCCGACAGCACGCCGGCAATGGCATGGATGCGATCGCCACCGGTCTGCAGCTCGCGCAGGCTGCGCAGCAGCGGCAGGCCTGCACCGACCGTCGCGCTGTCGCCGTAATACGTGCCGCCCGCATGGCGAGCCGACTGGATCGCATGCCAACGCTCCAGCGACGTGCCCTGCCCCAGCTTGCAGGCGGTCACCACATGGATGCCACGCGCAAGCCAGGCGGCATGCTGCTCGGCGACCTCATCGGAAGCGGTGGCATCGATCACGATCCGCGGGCCTGCACCATCCAGCGCTGCTTCCACCGCATCCAGCGAGCTGGCCTGCGGCCTGTTGTGCATGAATATCTCCGGGGTGTTGGCCGGAATGCCCTTGCAGTTGCTGATCGCGACCTGCGAATTGGCGACGTGCACCAGCGACAGGCGCTCACCCAATGGTGATCCGTCCCAGCCGGCCAGCCGCGACCACAGCGCGCTGCCCACCGTGCCGGTACCAAGCAGGGCCACCCGTGCCGGTTTTACACTCGTACTGCGCAATGCTGCGACCTGTGCGTTCATTTGGCGACCTTGCGTACCTTACCTGCAGCAGCCTGCGCCCGCACCAGCGCATCGGCAAGATCCGCGCACAGGTCATCCGCATGTTCGATGCCCACTGACAGCCGCAACAAGCCATCGGAGATACCCGCGACCGCGCGCGCTTCCTCGCTCATTGCCGCATGGGTCATGGTTGCCGGATGCGCGACCAGGCTCTCCACGCCGCCCAGCGATTCAGCCAGGGTGAAGTAGCGCAGGCCGTCGACGAATGCGCGCACCGCCTGCTCGCCGCCTTCCAGTTCGACGCTCAACATCGCGCCGAAACCGTGTTGCTGGCGCGCTGCCAGCGCATGTCCCGGATGCGTAGCCAGCCCCGGATAGTGCAGTGCACGCACCGCGGGATGCCCATCCAGCAATGCCACCACTGCCTGCGTGTTTTCCTGGTGCACGCGCAGGCGCGCGTCCAGGGTGCGCAGCCCGCGCAAGGTCAGGAAGCTGTCGAACGGGGAACCCGTAATGCCCAGGCAATTGGCCCACCAACTCAGTTGCTCATGCAAGGCGGCATCGCGCGCGATCACCGCACCGCCGACCACGTCACTGTGGCCATTGATGTACTTGGTGGTGGAATGCACCACCAAGTCCGCCTGGAAATCGGCAATTGGTCTCTGCAAGGCGGGCGACAGGAAAGTGTTGTCTACCACCACCAACGAACCGGCCTTGTGCGCGGCATCGATCACGAAACGCAGGTCGGTGATGCGCAGCAATGGGTTGGACGGCGTTTCGATCCAGACCAGTGCCGGCGATGGATTCAATGCCTCGGCCAGCGCGCGCGGATCGGTGAGGTCGGCGGTGACCAGTTCAAACGCGCCCTTCTTCGCCAGCGCATTGAACAGGCGCCAGCTACCGCCGTAGCAATCGTGCGGCACCACCAAGCGGTCGCCCGGCTGCAGCAACGCATTCAGGGCCAAGGTGATCGCTGACATGCCGGTCGAGGTCACCACGCCACCAGCGCCGCCTTCCAGTTGCGCCAGCGCTTCGCCCAGCAGGTCGCGGGTCGGATTGCCGCTGCGCGAATAGTCGTATTGGCGCTTTTCGTTGAAGCCGGCGAAGCTGAAATTGGACGACAACACCAGCGGTGGCGTCACTGCACCGAAAGCAGTGTCGCGGTCGATGCCGGCACGCACCGCTTGGGTCGAAGGACGACACCCGGCTTGGTGGATGGATGTGGCGTCGATGTTGTCCAGGCTCATGCTGTCTCCCCAGTGATGTTGTGGCGCAACGCAGCACTCAACAGTGCGTCGATGCGATCGCCTTCCTTGAGGAAAGCGTCATGTCCGTAGCGGGAGCGCAGCACGCGCAGGCTCCCGTTCAATCCCAAGCCTTCGACCAGGGTCACCGCATCGGACAACGGCACCAACCGGTCGCCCTCCACCGCAATGACCGTGGTCGGCACGGTGACCTGCGCCGGATCGATCTGGTGCAGGTCGATCGATTCGGAAAGTCGCAGCCATGCCGTGCTGCAGATGCGGGCGACGAATTTCGCGCCGGCGGCATCCAGGTAGTCTTCTGCGGCGACGCAGACGCGACCGTTCTTCAACGTAGGCGCCGCGTCGAAACGCTCGGCGAATTCCTCTGGAGTTCGATAACTCAGCATCGCGAATTGGCGCGCCAGCGACAGGCCCTGCTCGTCCGCGCATTGCAATTGGCCCAGGGCGACCGCCTTGCGCTGCAACGCACGCCATGCCGCCGCATATGGATGCGCGCGATGCGCACCACTGACTGCGACCAGCCGTTGCAGGCGCGTCGGGTGCCGCTGCGCCAGTTGCAGGCCGACCATCGCGCCGTAGGAGTAACCGATGAAGGCTTCCAGGCATTCGATGCCCAGCGCTTCGAGCAACAAGGCGATCGCATCAGCCTGGTCGGCAGTGTCGATCGGCGCGTCCAGGCTGCCGTCGGCGCCGATGTAGTCGAACGCCAGGATGCGGCAGCGCGCAGGATCCAGCGTGCGGCCCGCGCCCAACAGGTCTTCGGCCCAACCGGCAGCGGCATCGCACGCGTTGGCCGCCACGTGTCGATGCGCCGAGATGCCACCCGCCACGAACACCACCGGCGCGCCCGCGGCACCCGACAATTCGTACGCGATGCGCACCTTGCGGGTACCGGCATGGCGCATGGGCAACACCGCGTCGATGCAGCCGCGCACGGCGTCGGTATCCACTGGTGACAATCCGACTGACGCACGCATGCCCGCTCCGGCCAGTGCGGGCTGTGGGCTGGACGTGGTGCGTTCGGCAAGGCTCATGGCGATTCCCCGGATGGATGGAACCATCGGGTCTCGCGGGGGAACCGGAAGGCCGACGAAGTCGGCGGATGCGGGAGTCGCGGCATGCACGACAGCGCAACCATCTTCCGGTGGACACGCAGGTCCCCGCAGGATTTGGCACCGCGATGAAGACAACCGCGAGGGTCGTCTCCATCAGGTTGCCCCGGCTTCTTCGGGCCTGTCCCTCAGCCGGTCTCGATGGATGACCGCAGTCTGTCAACGCGCCAGCTTCGTGTCAATCTCTTTATGCGGATAAAGAGATATTAATAACCCAATGTCATAAGGACGCAGCCAAAGGCTTCCGACATACTTGCTCAATGGGTTCAATCAACCGCCGCCCCGTCCTGCTTGCATGCACGCTTGCAATGCTGTCCTTGGCCTTGCCCGGGTCGGCTGATACCAGGCAGGTGTATCGCTGGGTCGATGCGCGCGGCGTGGTGCATTACGGCGACTACCAGCCGCATGGCGTGCCAGATACGAAAGTGCGGGTCATCCAGGTTCCTGTCGAACCACACGCGATTGCGCGCCTGCGGGTGGAAGCCGGCGAAGGCAACTACCTGGCCTGGGCAGACAACAGACTGACGGGACCGATCGAGGTGCTGCTGTCGTTCACCCGCAGCAGCAATGTGCATGCCGAACCCGCATTGCCGGCCCGTGCCACGGTTCCCGCCGGCGGCACCGTGCTGGTGGCACGGCTGGGCGCAGATGCGCCCGGCCGCAATGGCTCGTTCGAATTGAGCCTGCGCGGCGTTCCCGGCAATCCCAGCGCACGTCCACAAAATGTCGAATACCTGCCGCCACTTCGGCAGCCACGTAGCCGGATCGACCAGGGGTTCGATGGCCAGTTCAGCCATGACGATGAAGAAAATCGTTATGCACTCGATTTCGCCGCCGACATCGGCACCCCGGTCATGGCCGCGCGTGCCGGCACGATCATGCAAGTCGAGGCGGACTTCAGCAAGGCCGGCCTCAAGAAGGACACTTACAGCGGCCGCGCCAACTTCGTGCGCATCCTGCATGACGACGGCAGCATGGCCTTGTATGCGCACCTCAAGACCGGCGGCGTGCTGGTTCGGCTTGGACAAAAGATTGAGACCGGTCAGCAGATCGGTCTGTCCGGCAACACCGGTTTCACCACCGGACCACACCTGCACTTCGCGGTGCAGGTCAATCGCGGCATGCACCTGGTCTCGATCCCGTTCCGCATGCGCGGCATGCCGATGCAAGACGCTGAACCGGCGGCAAGCGGGCAGCGCCCGCTATAATCGCGTCTTCCCTTGATCCGATGACGCGCACTCGCGCGGCGCCCTCATGTCCGCAACCCTGAGCCAAGACGTTTCCAGCGAAGCCGCGCGCCGCCGCACCTTTGCCATCATTTCCCACCCCGACGCCGGCAAGACCACGCTGACCGAAAAGCTGCTGCTGTTCGGCGGCGCGATCCAGATGGCGGGCTCGGTCAAGGGCCGCAAAGCCGCGCGCCATGCGACCTCCGACTGGATGGCGCTGGAAAAGGAACGCGGTATCTCGGTGACCAGTTCGGTGATGCAGTTCCCATACGAGGGCCGCGTCATCAACCTGCTCGACACCCCCGGGCACGCCGACTTCGGCGAGGACACCTATCGCGTGCTGACTGCGGTCGACTCGGCGCTGATGGTGATCGACGTCGCCAAGGGCGTGGAGGAACGCACGATCAAGCTGATGGAGGTGTGCCGCCTGCGCGACACGCCGATCATGACCTTCGTCAACAAGCTCGACCGCGAGGGCAAGGACCCGATCGACCTGCTCGACGAAATCGAATCCGTGCTCGGCATCCAGTGCGCGCCGGTGACCTGGCCGATCGGCATGGGCAATCGCCTGAAGGGTGTAATCCACCTGGTCACTGGTGAAGTGCATCTGTACGAACCGGGCCGCAACTTCACCCGCCAGGACTCGACGATTTTCAAGTCACTCGATGATCCCAAGGTCGAGGCACGGATCGGCGCGCCCATGCTGGCCGAGGTGCGCGAGCAACTGGAACTGGTACAGGGCGCAAGCCATCCGTTTGACCGCGAGGCCTATCTTGCCGGCCAGCAATCGCCGGTGTTCTTCGGTTCGGGCGTAAACAATTTCGGCGTGCAGCCGCTGCTGGATTTCTTCGTCGAAAACGCACCGTCGCCGCGTCCGCGCGCAACCCTGACCCGCGACGTGGCACCAGAAGAATCCAAACTCACCGGCTTCGTGTTCAAGATCCAGGCCAACATGGATCCGATGCATCGCGACCGCGTGGCATTCATGCGCGTGTGCTCCGGGAAGTTCAGCGCCGGCATGAAGGCGTTCCACCCGCGCACCGGCAAGGACTTCAAGCTTGCCAACGCGCTGACCTTCATGGCGTCCGATCGCGAGATCGCCGAAAGTGCCTTCCCCGGCGATGTCATCGGCATCCACAACCACGGCACCATCTCGATCGGCGACACGTTCACTGAAGGCGAGAAGCTCGCCTTTACCGGCATCCCGAATTTCGCGCCGGAACTGTTCCGCCGCGCGCGCCTGCGCGATCCGCTCAAGCTCAAGCAATTGCAGAAGGGCTTGGCGCAATTGTCCGAGGAAGGCGCCACCCAATTCTTCAAGCCGTTGATGAGCAACGACCTGGTGCTGGGCGCGATCGGTGTACTGCAGTTCGAAGTGGTCGCTTACCGGCTCAAGGACGAGTATGGCGTCGAGGCATCCTTCGAGCCGGTACAGGTCACAACCGCGCGCTGGATCAAGTGCGGCGATGCGAAGAAACTGGAAGATTTCCGCGAGAAGAACGCGATGAACCTCTCGCTGGATGGCGCTGGCCACCTTGTATATCTGGCGCCAACACGGGTCAACCTGCAACTGGCGCAGGAACGCTCGCCGGCCGTGGAATTCATGGCCACCCGCGAACATGCGCATGCGGTGGATCTGGGCTGACTCGGCTTTGGCGGGCTGACCCGGCGGTCGCGTTGTTGCAGATTGGCTGACGTGGCATCCTCGCGAATTGCCGCAAAGGGAGAGCGTCATGCGCAATCTGCTTCCAGGTCTCTTGTTGGCTAGTCTGGTCGTGCTGGCGGGTTGTGATCGTACTGCAACGCCCGCATCGACCGCACCGACGCAGACTACTGCGGCAACTGCGATCACCGACGCTTATTACGACAACAGCGGCCGCGACGATGTGCTGACTGGCGGCGTCAAGATGGTCCCGATCCACACGCCGTCTGGCGACTTCAAGGTCTGGACCAAGCGCGTCGGCAACAACCCGAAGCTGAAGGTCCTGCTGCTGCATGGCGGCCCCGGAGGGACCCACGAATATTTCGAAGCCTTCGACAGCTTCTTCCCGGCTGCCGGCATCGAGTACTACTACTACGACCAGCTTGGTTCCGCCTACAGCGACCAGCCCGATGACATGACGCCGTACCTGAGCATCGACCACTATGTCGACGAGGTCGAACAGGTACGTCAGGCGCTGCACCTGGACAAGGACAACTTCTGCCTGCTCGGCCACTCCTGGGGCGGCATCCTCGCCATCGAATATGCACTCAAGTACCAGCAGCATCTGAAGTGCCTGGTGATCTCCAACATGATGTCCAGCATCCCCGCGTACAACAAATACGCGCACGAGGTGCTGATGCCGCAGATGGACCAGAAGGCCTTGAAGGAAATCCTGGCGCTGGAAGCCGCAAAAAAGTACGACGATCCGCGTTACGAAGAATTGCTGCTGCCTTTCTACGAGGCACATGCCCTGCGCATGCCCGCGGCTTCATGGCCAGACCCGGTCGTGCGCGCATTCGCCAAGCTCAACAAGAAGGTCTATGTGCCGATGCAGGGACCCAGCGAGATGGGGGCCAGCGGCATTCTGGTTGACTGGGATCGCACCAATGACCTGAAGGACATCACCGTGCCGACGCTGGTCATCGGCGCTGCCCACGACACCATGGACCCGAAGTACATGGAAAAGATGTCGAAGTTGCTTCCACACGGCCAATACTTGTTCGCGCCCAATGGCAGCCACATGGCGTTCTATGATGACCAGCAGACTTACATGGACGGCCTGACCCACTTCCTCAAGGGTGTCGAAACCGGAGCGCAATGACCGCGCCCGGCATCGGCAGCGCGACGAATAGATTGCGGTCTCGGGTGCAAGTCGCCACTGTAGATCGCTGACGGGCCTGTCGCCCGCATGGTGAAACCTGATGGCCGAGACAATGCATGACCTGCGTGAGGAGCTGGCCAACGCACTGACCCATGGCCTTGGCGCGACCGCCGCGCTGGCCGGTGGTGCCGTGCTGATCACGCTTGCCGCTCTGCATGGTGATGCCTGGCAACTCGGCGCATCGATCGTGTTCGGCATCGCGCTGCTGCTGCTCTACCTCGCCTCGACCCTGTACCACGCGATCCAGCATCCGGTCGCCAAGGGCCGGCTGAAGGTGTTCGACCACTGCGCGATCTATGTGCTGATCGCCGGCACCTATACGCCGTTCACCCTGATCGGACTGCGTGGTCCGGTCGGCTGGTGGCTGTTCGCCATGATCTGGACGCTGGCGCTGGCAGGCGTGGTATTCAAGCTCTTCTACACCGGGCGCTTCAAGAAGCTCTCGACGCTGATTTACCTGGCAATGGGCTGGCTGATCCTGGTCGCGGCGAAGCCGCTGTTCGCGGCCCTGGATGCGTGGACGTTGGGTTGGCTCATCGCCGGCGGCGTGTTCTACACGTTCGGCACGTTTTTCTACCACCGTCCGTCGATGCGTTACTCACACGCGGTCTGGCACCTGTTCGTGCTGGGTGGCAGCGTCTGCCACTACATCGCCGTCTTCGCACAGATCCGCACGCCGGTCTGAGCGGCACGCAGCACATTCACCCTCGCTTGACTCCCGGGTGACGACAGTCGATGGATGACGACAGCTAACTCCAACCTGAAATCCGAGCGCAGCTGGTTGTCGCGACATCCTTGGTCGAGCGTGGCAATCCTTCTTGCAATTGGCATTTTCGTGCTGTTGCTGCTGTGGGATTGGAATTGGTTCAAGCACCCGTTCGAACGCCGGGTGACTGCACAAACCGGCCGTGAGTTTCATATCGATGGCAATCTTGATGTCGACCTGGGTCGGACCCTCACCATCACCGCATATGGCTTGCGTTTTGGCAACACCGCCTCGGCGCGAGAGCCGGAGATGGCGAGAACCGACCGGCTGGAATTCGACCTGCGGTTCTGGCCGCTATTGCGCGGCAAACTGCAGATCCCGCGCATCGCACTCGACAAACCCGTCCTGCACCTGCAGCGCAATCCCGACGGCGTCGCCAATTGGGTGTTCCCGCAAAGCAACAGCAATTTGCCCGAGTTCCGCAACGTCCATATCAAGGAAGGCCTGCTCACCTATTTCGAACCGGCGCACAAGACCGACCTCAGGATTAATGTCGACAGCCTGCAGCCGCGCGCCAACGATGCAGAACCTCCGATTTCCGTGAATAGCGGCGGCCGCTGGAATGGCAATGCCTTCAACCTGCGCGGGACCGCGGAATCGCCACTCGAACTGCGCGATAGCGCGCGTCCTTATCGAATCGACATCAAGGCGATTGCCGGTCCCACTCGGGCGCATGCCCGCGGAACCCTGCTCGATCCGCTGCGCTTCCGCGATTTTGACCTGCAACTTGCCTTGGCCGGAGACAACCTCGGTGACCTCTATCCCCTGATCGGCGTGGCGACGCCGGACACGCCACCATATGCGCTCGATGGTCGACTCACCCGCGACTTCCAGGACGCCAAGCGCAGCACATGGCGCTATCTCGGGTTTAGCGGCAAGGTCGGCCATAGCGACCTGCGCGGCGACGCAGCCGTTACCATTGGCGGCGCACGCCCCTTCTTCAAGGGTGCTTTCGTGTCGCAGCGTATGAACTTCGGAGACCTCGGCGGCTTCATCGGCAAGGCGCCGCAGGCCCGCGGCAGCGAGACCAACCATCCAGCCGTTGCTGCACCGACCGCGAATGGGGCTGCAAGCACCCGCCTGTTGCCGTCAGAGCCCTACAAGCTCGACAAGTTGCGTGCGATGGATGCCGACGTGCGCCTGAAGGCGCGCAGGATCGATACCATCACATTGCCCATTGACGACATGGATGCACGCCTGCGCATAGACGATGGCGTGCTGCGGCTGGACCCTCTCAATTTCGGCGTGGCCGACGGCGACCTCCGCGCCATCATCCGTATGGACGCACGCGAACCCATCATTCGCACCCGTGCCACCATCACCGCGCGCAGCATGACGCTCGGCAAGTTGATGCCCAAGGCCGAGCTCGGCAAGACCGCGATCGGCAAAGTGCGGGCGGATGTGGCGGTGACTACCCTGGGCAACTCGATCGCGACCATGGCGGGCAATGCCAATGGCGATGCTGAGGCCGGCATGGGCAGCGGACAGGTCAGCAAGCTGTTGATGGAATTTGCATCGATGGACCTGACCGGCATCCTCAAGATCAAGTTGACCCACGACCGGCAGATCCCGATCCGCTGTGCCTATGGCGACTTTGCGGTCAAGAACGGCGTGATGACTCCGCGTGCGCTGGTGTTCGATACCACCGAATTACGGCTCAACGGCGAGGGGATGATTGATCTTGGCGACGAACGCCTGGACCTGACCTTCAAGGCGACCAACAAGAAGTTCAGCCCGCTGTCGCTACGCTCGCCGTTCTACGTGCGCGGCACCTTCAAACACCCCAGCGTGCATCCCGACTACGTGCGCATGGGCTTGCGCGCAGCCGCCGCCGCGGTGCTCGCCAACATTGCCGCCCCGATTGCGGGACTGGCCGCCACCACCGAACTCGGCCACGGCAAGGACGCAAAATATTGCACGCCGCAAGGCGGCTGAAGCCGCACGGAATGCGATCAGGAGGCGATGTAGCGCTGCAGGTGGTCGAGCTCCTGGCGCTGCTCCTCGATCACCGCCTTGACCAGGTCGCCGATCGAGATGACGCCGATCACCTGCCCATCCTCGACTACGGGCAAATGACGGATGCGGCTGTCGGTCACCAGTTGCATGCACTGGTCGGTGTTGTGCTGCGGACTGACGCTGACCACCTCCGCGCTCATGATGTCGCGCACCGGGGTGTCCTTCGAAGATCGCCCCTGCAAGACGATCTTGCGTGCGTAATCGCGCTCGGACAGGATTCCGGCCAGACGCGGGCCATCCATCACCAGCAATGCGCCAACGCGGCGCTCCGCCATCATCCTGATCGCATCGATCACCGGGGCTTCCGGCGAAATCGAATACACCTCAGGCGATTTCGTTTCCAGCAGTTGACGCACCGTACGCATGGCCCGCTCCTTGCAGGATGGAGGACGGGTTCGAGTCTACCCCGCCGGCAGGCTGCCAGCAGTCCACCAGGTACAACGGCCGTTGCTTGGACTCCTCGTACAGGCGGCCCAGGTATTCGCCGATCAGGCCCAGCGCGACCAGTTGCACGCCACCCAGGAACAGGATCACCGCCATCATCGTGGGCCAGCCCGCCACCGGATCGCCCCACAGGATGGCCTTGAGGATGATCCAGCTGCCATAGGCGAACGCGACCATGGCGCTGGCGATGCCAACGTACGTCGCCACCCGCAGCGGCGCGGTACTGAAACTGGTGATGCCCTCGAGCGCGAAATTCCACAGTTTCCATGCGCTGAATTTGCTGCTGCCGGCGATCCGCGGCGCACGCTGGTAAGGAATCGAAACCTGGTTGAAGCCGATCCAGCCGAACAGGCCCTTCATGAAACGATGGCGTTCGCGCAACTGCCGCAAGGCCGCCAAGGTGCGCGGCGACAGTAGGCGGAAATCGCCGGTGTCGCGTGGGATTGGCGTCTTCGACAGCCGCCCGATCAGCCGGTAAAAGCCATGCGCGGTCGCGCGCTTGAACACGCCTTCGCCATCACGTGCGATGCGGGTGCCATGCACGTCGTCGAAACCTTCCCGCCATTTTGCGATGAACTGCGGCAGCAATTCCGGTGGATCCTGGCCATCGGCATCCAGGATCATGGCAGCGCCGCGCTCGACCCGATCCAACCCGGCGGTCAGCGCGATTTCCTTGCCGAAATTGCGCGATAACCGCAGCAGGGCGATGCGCGGATCGCGCGATGCCAGGTCGTTCATCACCGACCACGTCGCGTCCTGGCTGCCGTCATCGACATACAGCAGCCTGGCCTCCAGCCCGTCGCGTTCGGCCGCATCCAGCGCGGCGGTGATCCGTGGCTGCAGCGCCGGCAATACCTCGGCCTCGTTGTAGGCGGCGATCACCATGGTGAGGCAACGGTCGCTGGTCGGGATCTCGTTCATCGGTCGATGGTATGCCAGCTGCGACAGCGCTGCTCAGGCTTGCTCAGACACGGATGGTCAATCCAGCGTGTGCAGGTAGGCAGGCCCACCGATCTGGCGCATCTGCCGCTGGATCACGTTCGCACGCTGCTGCACAAAAGGCCCCGGACTGGCCGCGTTGTAACGCTTCGGACTGGGCAGGACTGCTGCCAGCCGCGCGGCCTCGGCAGATGTAAGTCGCGAGGCGTCCTTGCGGAAGAAGTTGCGCGAGGCCGCCTGCGCGCCGTACACGCCGTCGCCGAACTCGGCGATGTTGACGTAGACCTCCAGGATGCGCTGCTTCGGCCACAACAACTCGATCAATGCCGTGTACCAGACTTCCACGCCCTTGCGCAGCATCCGCGTCCAGCCGCCGCCGCCCCACAGGAACAGGTTCTTGGCAGTCTGCTGACTGATCGTGCTGGCGCCGCGCAAGCGACGCACCGGCTTGCCGCGTTTCTCTGCGCGCTCGGTCATGCGTTCGTTGTGCGCCTGGGCTTTCTCGATCGCATCGAAATCGAAGCCGTGGTGCTGGGCGAAGTTCTGGTCTTCCGAGGCCACCACCGCCAGCGGCAGGTTCTGCGACATCTTCGACATGTCGCGCCAGTCATATGTGATGCGGAATTTGAAGTCGCCTTCGAACACCGCATCCAGCTGGCGCGCCAGCATGAACATCGAGAACGGCGGGTCGATGAAGCGCAGCGCAAGTACCTGCGCCAGGCTGAACAGCACCAGCAGCAATGGCAGCTTCCACAACCATGCACGCCAGCGTCGGCGACCCTTGCCATTGCCCGCGCTCATGCGAGCACACTCCCAGCCTTGCGAATCCTGCAGTCCTTCCCCATATCCTTGTCCACACACGCTCCCCGCCCTTGGCCTGCACATTATCAGCAGGCTGGCGCCCGACGGTATCGACATGAATCCAAACGCCCCCCACGACCTGCAACTTCGTTTCCTGCTGCCCACCGCCGGTGTGCGCGGCATTGCCGTGCAACTGCAGGACACCTGGCAGGCCATGGCCGAACGCGCCGCCTATCCGCAAGCCGTCGCCGAATTATTGGGTGAAGCAGCGGCGGCCGCTGCCTTGTTCACCGGCCATGCCAAGGTCGATGGTCGCCTGTCCGTGCAACTGCGCGGACAGGGCGCACTGCGCACCATGTTCGCCGAATGCACGGCGGCCGGCACCCTGCGCGGCATCGCCCAACTCGACGAGGCCGTGCTGGACGGCAGCATGCCGCCACCTTCGCGCGACCTGCGTGAGCTGGGGCGCGATGCGCTGCTGGCGATCACGATCGAAAATCCCGCATTCGGCGGGCGCGAGCCGATGCGCTACCAAGGCCTGGTCGAAATCGATGCCGAAAGCCTGGACGAGGCCTTCGCGGGCTACTTCCGCCAATCCGAGCAACTGCCCACGCGCCTGCTGTTGGCCTGCGACGGCCAGCGTGCGGCCGGCTTCATGCTTCAGGCGCTCCCGAGCGACCACGGCGACAACGACGGCTGGACCCGGGTCGGCGCGCTGTTCGACACCTTGGGCGCTGCTGAATTACTGGCACTGCCGCCTGCCGAGGTCGTCCACCGCCTGTTCCACGAGGAAGCCCCGGAATTGCTGGGCGAACAGCCCTTGCGATTCGCCTGTTCATGTTCACGTGAGCGGGTCGGGGCCATGCTGGTCTCGTTAGGCCCGGACGAAGCCCACGCCGCGGTAGCCGCCGGCGGCGGCTTGGCACAGGTTCGTTGCGAATTCTGTGGCCAGGACTACCGTTTCGACGAAGACCAGTTGGCTATCCTGTTCAGGGATGCGGCTGCCGAACTGCCCGCCGCACCCGGAATACAATGAGCTCCGGGACGCACAATGACCTGGATTCAGACCACGTTGAGTATTGTTAAATTTTCATAAATCCACTAGGATCAAGAGATCGGGAAGCTGAACTTCCCAGCTGAAGACTTGTCCCATACAGACTATGCGCCCTCGCCTGCCCTACATCGCTGCCACCCTGCTCGCCCTGGCCTGTGCCAGCGGTGTTACACAGGCGCAGACGAAACCGGGCAGTCGCGACTCCGCTGTGGTTCCGGTGCTGAACAAGACCAGCGGCAAACTCGAAGCCGTGCTCCTGCTGGAGCCGACCACCACGACTGCGGGTACTCGCTGGCGCTTTGGCAGCACCACGCTGGAAGCGACCTACGGCCTGCAGACTGGCAATTCGCTAGCCCTGCTGTGTGATCGTCGCAACGGCATTGGCAGCGAGATCGTGCAACTGGCCAATAGCTGCGTGCTGGCATCTCTGGATGGCGACAACACCGGCACCGGCAGTCGCCACGGCACTGCTGGCGCCAGCATCAGCCGCAACGGCACCAAGGTTGGCGTTGCAGTCGGTAGCGGTCGCGACACCCTTCCAGCCTGGCTCGCGCCGAACAAAGTCGCCAACAAGGTCGAGCAAAACGACTTCTCGTTGTTTGCCGAGAAGAATATCGGCCGTGACGGCTTCGTCAGCGTAGGCGGTACCGTGGCGCGCGTGCGCCTGGTGCCTGCTTCCGACGTGCCGCAATTAGCTGACCAGTGGAATACGCGCAGCCTGAGCATCGGCGCCGGTTATGGCTCGTTCGGCGCCAACATCGTCGGGCGCGTGGTCAATGTCCCCGGCGAAAGCAATGTCTGGAAGGGGCTCGGCCTCGGCCTGACCTGGCGCACGCCATGGAGCGGTCAACTCAGCGTGGGCGCCGACAACGTGGTGACGCGCGGCAAGAATCCGTTCTCGGCTGCCAACAGCCAGGACGACGAGGGCACCGTGCCCTACGTGCGCTACCAGCAGGACCTGTAGTTATGCACCACGGCACGATCACAACAACACATACGACGAAGGCCGCATCAATGATGCGGCCTTTGCATTTGCGAGTCGTGAGCCGCGAGTTATTGCAGCCGTAGTTCCGCGTCGCCCGAAAAACTCTCCATTCGGATCTCGCCCTTGCCGGCACCGTAATGCGTGTGGAAGCTTGAGCCCGGCCCGAAGTCCTCGCGCTTGATCTTCGCTCCGGGCGCCTTGAGTTCACCGCTGAAGCTTTCTCCTGAAACCTGCGCGGACAAGTCGCGTGGCAATACAAGCAACAGATCGCCGCTGACGCTCTCCATCTTGACGACACCATCGCCCGCCAGTGCCATCCGCGCCTGCATATCCCCGGACACCGTGCTGGCCTTGAAGCTGGAAAGCTTTTCACCCTTGCTGTCCACCCGCATGTCACCGGACACGGTCTCGACCGACACTTCACCATTCAGGCGCCCGCTGAGCGTGACGTCGCCGCTGACCGTACTCACAGAGACATCGCTACTGTTGAACGTCAAGTTGACGTCGCCGCTAACCGATTCGGCTTTCGCGCGACCCGGCGCACCGTTGGCAATGATGTCGCCACTGACCGACTGCAGCGACATCTCGCGTGACGCCATGCCGTGGACATTGATGTCGGCAGACACCGTGTCGATTTCGAGCTCTGCGCGCAACGGCACCTGCAGGATCAGGATGGTCGGTTCGGCCCGGTTCGACCTCGATGGATATTTCACCTCGATGTGCAGGACCCTGTCATCGCCTTCCAGCACGAACTTTTCCACGCCGTCGCCCAGGCTGCCGGTCACCTTCACTTCGGGACGGTCCCAGCCGCGGACCTCGACCCGACCCTTGAGGTTGTCGATCTCCACCCGTCCGCGCGGATCCAGCGGCCGGGTCTGGTTGATCGGAGTGGCCGCAAAAGCGGGCGGTGCAATGCTGCATGCCAACGCCAGCACGGAAGCCATCAGGTTAATGCGCATAGTCAACTCCTTCAAGCGTAAAGCGCACGGCGCGCAAGTGCGAGCCGACGGGTATAGGTGTCACGCAGGCGTTGCAACAACAGGCGTGAGTTCGGGTCATGCTGCATGGCGCTGCGAATCTCGATTGCGCCGCGATCCAGTGTGTCCAGCCCCGGCTGCCAGCTGGCAGGAACCGGCTGTGGCGCCAGCTCGCGCAGTGCCGCCTGGTAATGCGCGGTCATGCTGTCGGCTTCGCGCTGCACCAGCGTGGCGCTGCTGGCGGGACGCGACGATTGCGCCGGACCAGTTGCGGCTTCCGGCTGGCCTGGCTTGAACTGCCAGGCCATACCAACTGCCAGCAGCAGCGATGCCGCGGTAGCCACTGGCCACAGCCAGCCAACACGCGGCTTGCGCGCCACGTGGATGGGTTGTTGTGGAAGCACCTGCAAGCGTGCCGCGATCCCGGGCCACAGGTCATGGCCGGGTTCGATGTCCTGGCGCAAGCCAAGCAGGGCCATGCGCAACTCCGCTTCGCCAATCTGCATGCGATCTTCGTTCATGCCACTGCTCCCATCCGCGTGCGCAACAATCCACGCGCACGATGCAACTGTGCCTTGGAACTCCCGACCGCCATGCCCAACTGCGTGGCGATCTCCTCGTGCTTCCAGCCTTCGACATCGTGCAGCACCAACACGGCGCGTGCGCGCGGCGGCAAGGTAGCGACCGCACGCTCAAGATCGCGCCCAAGCACCGCATTACCGGCGGTATCCGGCGTGGACAACAGCTCGAAGGTTTCCTCATCCTCGTCCTGCAGCGGCCGGCTGCGCCGCGAACGCAGTTCCATCAGCGCCGTATTCACTGCCAGCCGATGCAGCCATGTGGACACCGCACTTTCATGGCGGAAGCTGGGCAGCGCCTGCCAGGCGCGGACGAACGCTTCCTGGGTCAAGTCCTCGGCACGCGCACTGGCCATGCCCACCAAGCGCACGATCACGCCATGCACGCGGCGATGATGGCGGCGATACAACTGCTCGAACGCCGCCACATCGGCATTGGCCGCACGCATCGCCAGTACGGCATCGTCGCCATCATCTATGGGAGGGGCATGGCACGTGGTTTCAGATGGCATGGGCATGGTCAGCGTCAGCATACCCAGTGGGATGCCAGCCCGTGTCGCAGGGTTTAAGCAGGCAGCTCGGGAACTTCGATGCCGCCCTGCCGAAGTGCCGTGATCAAGGGTTGCAGCTGGCGCGCATACGGCGCCCACTTCGGGCGTTCGCGACGCACAACGCCCTCGCGCACCTGGATGGAGCTGGCGGTGGCGATTGCGCGACCGCTGGATGCGGTGCTGCGCATGCCGTCTGTGTAGTCGATGCCGCAGAACGCTGCCACTTCACGCATCGTGCATTCCGGACTCGCGGTCAGCCGCGCGTAGTCCACATCGAGAATTCGCCCAGGAAACATTGCATGCCAATGCGCCATCAGGCGACGGTATTGCAGGAAGTAATCCGCCATGTCCTGCTGGCCGTAGGAATGAGGGTTGATTTCGGTAAACAATTCACGCAGGTTCGAGAAACAGGTTTCCACCGGGTCCCGCACCATGTGCAGGATCTTCGCTTGCGGCAAAGCCTGGCAAATGAAGCCGATATTCAGAAAATTCGATGGCTGCTTGTCGGCGAAAAAAGACTCGTCGCCCAGGCGCCAGGCCACACCTTCCTGATAACGTTGGCCGACTGCGCTGAAGTCGATTCCAGCTGCACGCTCGACAATCGTGAGATCAATCGGACCCCTGCAATAGTGATCGGCCGCATGCCGCATCGCGCTGCTGAAATCGTTCAACTCGCCCAGGCCAAGCAGCTGCGGGCTGGCGCTCAGCAACTGTTCCAGCAAGGTGGTGCCGGAGCGGTGCATGCCGACGATGAAGATCGGTGTCTTGGCTTTGACCTGCACCGCTGCGGCGCCGGGTTTTCCGGGCGCCCAAGCCATCAGTGCATCCATCAACTCGTGGTGCGCGGCGCGATCGTAATGCTCGGTCGATCGCCTAGCCTTGCAGAGCAGCTCCAAGGCCTGCCACGCCTCGTCATGCGCGCCGATGTCATCAAGCTCCTTGTGCAGGGCACGCGCCAAAGCCGATACATGGTCGGGATGCAAACCCGGCGTAGCCAGGAAGGACCGCAATTGGCTGACATGGTTCGATTCAGGCGTCTGCTTGTGAAGGCGCGACAACATCCACCAGGCAATCGGTATGCCCGGTTGGTGCGCCAGTGCCCAATTGATATCGGCGGCAGCATCGTTGATGCGCCCATGTGAGGCCAGCAACTGGCCCCTGACCAGACGGGCAGCCAGATCGTCAGGTGCCTTGGCGGTTGCTGCCTCCGCGCAGCGCAGGGCCAGGTCGAAATCGTTGAGATTGCTCAATTGCCTGGCGCATTCAACCAGCACGGCAACCGGCGTTCGCCCATCAGCCAACAGTTGCGCAACCAGGGCACGCATTTGCGGAATCGCGTTGAACGTCCGCAGGCGCTGAACGAGTGGAACCACTGCATCAAGCGAACTTGGCCCCGCCTTCGCCGCCCGCAATGCCCAATCATGGGCTACCCGGTAATGGCCTGACAGGGACTCTACATAGGAAAGCTCCAGCATGACCTCGACCGAATCCGGTACTAGGGCCAATGCGTCCAGCCAGTCCTTGCGTGCGGCATCCCAATTGCATGCTTCTGCCTGCTGTTGGGCGCGTTGGCTGATCTGTTCGAAAGTCGGTGAAACCATCGCGGCATGCTACACAAAAAAACCGGCCCTCTTGCGAGGGCCGGTTCTGTAGAACTACCAATGCACTGGTGATCTTTCGATCGCCAGAGTGCCGCTACTTACCAGTCGTAGGAAGCCGTGAACTGGACAGTACGCGGGGTCTGGCGACCCTGCGACAGCAAGTAGGTGTTGGAGACGCTGTACGGAGCCGACTCCGAGGTCACGCCAACCTGTAGTGGCTTGCCAGCGTTGAGCACATTGCGCACCTGCACACCGAGCGAGAACTTCTTGTCCAGGAAGTTCGGACGGTAGGTCAAGCCCAGGTCGATGGTCTTGGTCCACGGGTTGCGAATGGCGCCCGGGGAAGCGACCTGACCGAAGCAGGTGTGATAACTGGCGCCATAACCGATCGGGTCGGCAGCACCACTGCCCTCATCGATGCTGCCAGTCGGGTTGAAGAAGCCCAGGCAGCTGATCGGGCCGCCGGAGATGATGCGGACGTTGGCGCCGATCATCAGTTCGTCAGTGATCATGTAGCTACCACGCATCTTCAGCTGATGACGACGATCATTTGCCAGGTAACCACTGGCGTATCGCATGATCGCAGCCGCATCCCAGTCCTGGGTCTTGGAGATATTGTCCTGACCGAACTCGGACTTCACCTGGCCTTCATTGTTGCCGCGGCTCTTGCTGAAGGTGTAGTCGAAACGTGCTTCCCACTTACCGTCGAACGCGTGTTCCAGGTAGATGTCAAGACCGGTGTAATTACGCTTCATCTTGTCCGGGAAGCCCCAGTCGGTCGTCGAATTCATGGAGTATTCGGTACGGCCACCGGTCGGAACGCCATCTGCATTCACATTGGCAAAGCTGAAGGTGTTGGTGCCACCCGGGTTGAACATGTAGCAGTAGGCCACTTCGACCGGACCACCGGTGGCGCCCTGGGCAATGAACTTGCCACCAACCTGATTGATCACGGTCAGGCCTTTCGCGGCCATCAGGGTGTACGGGTCGCAGACGTCGTCCACCGAGGCCTTCAGGCTGCGACTGGTCAGCTTGGCACCCAACATCCAGTTCTCGGTCAGCATTTTTTCCATACCGAGGATGTATTCATCCTGGTACATGCTCTTGAGATCGGACGGTGCGAACGCCTTGACGTCGACCGGGGTGCCGTATTCGCCATTGGACGAGTACGGGCCGCTGCCGCCATCGGTGCGCGGAATCGGGGTCAGGCCGGTCGGCACACCGTTGGCGTCGATGCCGGTGTAGTTGAAGTATTCGCGGGTGTAGGTCGAAGCCGACGCACCACGAATGGCGACGTTGTTTGGCAGCGCCAGGAAGTAACGACCCGCGTTGCCGAAGATCTTCAACGAAGAGTCGCCATTCACGTCCCAGGAGAAGCCCAGACGCGGGGCCCACTGGTTCTTGGCGTCCAGGTAGGCTTCACCGGTATTGTTCTTGTTGGTGAAGCGGTCGTTGCGCAAGCCCATCGACAGCAGCAGGTTGTCAGTCACCTGCCAGCGGTCTTCCAGATAGAACGCCTTCTGTTCCAGACTCATGTTGGTCGCGGTGGAGAACCGATACTTGTAGACGTAGTAACCATCCGGGTTGCCCGTGACAATCGCACTGCCGACGTGGCCCGGAACAACGTTCTTGATGGTGCGACCGTAGATATAACGATCCACGTTCTGACCCTGGCCTTCGTTGATCGCCTCGAACTTGATGTTGTCAAGACCGGCGGTCAGCGTGTGGCTGCCGAGCACCCATTCCAAGTCAAGACGGAGACCATTGGTCTTGTCTTCCGAGTCCACCGAAGAGAAGCCCTGCTGAGCATTGATGCGCGGGGCACCGCCATTGTACGCTGGGTTTTGATTGGTGGAGCCGCTGATTAGCGGCAGGGTCGACGACGGGTTGATGACACTCGTCTTCAGGTCGCTACGGCCGTAGGTGGCGCTGAAGGTCAGGTTGTCGGTCAGATAGCCGGTGTACTTGCCGATGAGGTAATCGTGCTTCTGATTGAACGGGTCCGGAACGCCATTCTTCAATGCGCCGATGGTATCGGTTGTGAAGTAATAGTCGTAGCCCAGGCCATTTTGGTCCGTCTTCTCACGCAGGTAGGTCAGTTCCAGGAAATGGTTGTCGGTGATGTTCCAGTCAACCTTGGCATAGATCTTCGGGTTCGAGGTCTCAGTCGTGGTGTATGTGGTCTTCGCACCAGCACCAGCATTGACTGACTTGGACTGCTGATGGGTCTTGTCCCACTCGGCAGACGCAAAGATGAACAACCGGTCCTTGATGATCGGACCACCGGCATACACGCTGTAGGTCTCGTTCCAGGTGTCAGAGCCCTTGCCACGCGAGTAGATCTGGCCCGGCAGGGTCTTATTGGTGTAGCTGTACTGGCAAAGGTAGTCCGTCTCAATCATTGGAGGCGGTGTTGCCGGGTTGTCACAGGTGTGCGGCAGGTTCGGGTTGGCGTTGGCCGGCCCCAGATCGATATTCGGGTAGAACAGGTCGGGGCTGTGACCCCTCAGGCTCTTCGGCGTGTAGGTCACCTGGCCGCCGAACTTCCACTCATTGGTACCGCGCTTGCCGATCTGGCTGATCACGCCGCCGTCGGAACGACCGTACTTGGCGCTGTAGCCTCCGATGAAGGTTTCCTGCTGCTCGATCGCACCGAAGGGCAGCGAGAAGCCGCCGAGGTTGGAGAGCGGGTCACCTGTGAAGTAGCCATTGACGTAATAGGCGTTCTCGGACACACCGGAACCACCAAACGACACCAGGCCACCGAAGAAGCCAGCGGCGCCGGAGACGGCACCCGGGGCTAGCAATGCGACCGCTTCAGCCGAACGGGCCAACGGCAGACGCTCAAGCTGTTCGGAGGTGAGGATGCTGCGCGTGTCGACAGCCGTGGTGTCGATCAGCGGTGCGCCAGCAGTAGCACTGACCGTCACCGTACCGAGGGTGGTGGTGCCGCTGCCGAAGGAAGCGTCCGCACCTGCGCCAGCACGCACTGTCACAGTACGGGTGCCGACCACTTTGCCAGCGTTCTCGACGGTGACGGTGTAGTTACCGATCGGCAGCGCGCCGATGTTGTAACGACCAGCAGAATCGACCGTCACGGTGCGTGACATGCCGCTATCATTTTTAACAGTAACCGACGCGCCTTCACTGGCCGAGCCATAGATGGTACCGGTGGTGCTCTGAGCGTGGACGCCGCCTGCGAAGCACAGACCAAGCGCAACAGTAAGCGCGCTCCGCTTCAGGCCTTTGGCGAAATTATTAGATGTCATTGTGTGTAACCCCCATAGGGACAGTTGTGACCAAGATGTACATGCATGTATGTCGCGGCCGTGGGGCCTGACCCGCCGACTATAGACCAGACAACATTTCTTTAACAACCCCCTCACCCTAAATTCATGCGTCTGATTGCGTATTCAGTTTCAAATTCAACCATTCATCTGTATGTCGCACCGCAGCAAGGCTGCGATAGCGCCCTAAAGGGCTTTGCAGATACTCACCTGCAGCGCTGTCAACGCCTCCGGCATCCTGGTGCCGTATTCCTGCAAGTACTGGCCGATGCTGGCGAACTCGGCCTGCCATCCTGCCTGGTCCAAGCCAAAAAGTTTTTCGCGGGCTTCAGCGGACAGGTCCAGTCCGTCCAGATTCAGCTCTCCTTGCAGTGGCAACGCGCCGATCGGCGTGTCCTGGGCACCGGCCTTGCCCTCCACGCGCTTGATCATCCACTCCAGCACGCGCAGGTTGTCGCCGAAGCCGGGCCACAGGAACTTGCCATCGTCGCCCTTGCGGAACCAGTTGACGTGGAAGACCTTGGGCAGGTTCGCCCCGGGCTGATCGAATGACAGCCAGTGGCCGAAATAGTCGGCGAAGTTGTAGCCACAGAACGGCTTCATCGCCATCGGATCGCGACGCATTACGCCGACCGTGCCGGTGGCGGCAGCGGTGGTTTCCGAGCCCATCGCGGCGCCAACCAGCACGCCGTGGGTCCAGTCGCGCGCCTCGAATACCAGCGGCACCAGCGACGCACGCCGTCCGCCGAACACGATGGCGGAAATCGGCACGCCGTGCGGATCCTCGGCCATCGGTGACCAGCTAGGACATTGCCGGGCGGACACGGTGAAACGTGAGTTGGGGTGCGCGGCGGGACGCTTGGCCGCATCAAAAGGTTCACCACGCCAGTCGGTGACTGGAACCTGTCCGTTGTCGATGCCTTCCCACCACGGCTGATTGTCGGCGGTCACCCCGACATTGGTGAAGATGGTGTCGTGCTGGATGCTGGCCAGGGCATTCGGATTGGATTTCTCCGAGGTGCCAGGCGCGACGCCGAAGAACCCGGCTTCCGGATTGATCGCATACAGGCGGCCATCGGCGCCCGGGCGCATCCAGCAGATGTCGTCGCCGATTGTCCAGATCTTCCAGCCGTCGCGGCGGTAGCCTTCCGGCGGAATCAGCATCGCCAGGTTGGTCTTGCCACAGGCTGACGGAAATGCGGCAGCGATGTAGTGGATCTGTCCCTGCGGATTTTCCAGGCCCAGGATCAGCATGTGTTCGGCCATCCAGCCTTCGCTGCGCGCCTGGTGGCTGGCGATGCGCAGGGCGTGGCATTTCTTGCCGAGCAAGGCATTGCCGCCGTAGCCCGAGCCATACGACTTGATCGCGAGATCTTCCGGGAAATGCATGATGTAGCGACGGTTGGGGTCGAGCTCACCGATGGAATGCAGGCCCTTCACGAACGAACCCTCGCGTTCGATGCGGGCCAAGGCCGCGGCGCCCATGCGGGTCATGATGCGCATGTTGGCGACCACGTACGGGCTGTCGGTGATCTCCACCCCGCAACGCGACAGCGGTGAGTCGATCGGCCCCATGCAATACGGGACCACGTACATGGTGCGTCCGGCCATGCAGCCGTCGAACAGCGCGTCCATCTGCGCATGGCCATCGGCCGGCGACATCCAGTTGTTGTTCGGCCCGGCATCATCGCGCTCGGGCGTGCACACGAAGGTCAGGTGTTCGACGCGGGCCACGTCATCGGGATGCGAGCGATGCAGCCAGCTACGTGGATGCGTCTCAGGATTAAGCGGCAGCAAGGTGCCATCAGCCTGCATTTGCGCGATCAGGGCATCGTTCTCGGTGTCGCTGCCGTCGCACCATTGGATCTGTTCGGGGCAGGTCAGGCGGGCGACTTCCATCACCCATTGGTTAAGTGCATCCAGACTGCTGGCCATTGGTATTGCTCCATCGATATGGCAAGGAAAAAGGTTTGTGATTTTCGAAGTGATTTTCGAAGCTATTTTCGAAGCAATTCAACAGGCAATTCCCGAAACGCCTCACGGCGTCGGGATCAGGGTCTGCATGACGTGCTCGACGTAGGCCTCGAATTCTTCGTGCTGCAGGCGCGGCTGGCGCAGTTGCAGGCTGAGCTGCAGGAAGCCGACATAGGCCGCGTAGGCCAGCCGCGCGCGATGCTGGGCAGCGGTACGGCTTAGCCCGGCCTGGCGGAAACTTGCAGTGAGGTAATCCAGCCGGCGCTCCGAAACCCGGCCAATCACCGGGCTGACTGCCGGGTGATCGAGCGCTTTCAGCAACTCGCTATAGATAATGTGCGACTTGACTTCGTGCGCGACCACCAGGAACAGCGCGCGCAAGCGCTCACGCGGGTCGGTGACCTTCTCGAGCGTGCCGAAGACTTCCTCCTGCTCAATGGTTTCCCAACGATCCAGCGCCGCCTGCAACAAGGCGTCGCGGGATGGGAAATGCCAGTAGAAGCTGCCCTTGGTCACACCCAGGCGACGCGCCAGCGGCTCCACCGCCACCGAGGCCACGCCCGATTCGGCAATCTGGTCGAGGGCCTCGCGGGCCCAGTCTTCGGCGCTCAGACGCCCGTTACGCGAAACGGTTTCGGTCATGGGTGCAGTCTATCCGTACGCCGGGTGCCACGGGAGTATGCTGAGTATTAGCTCTTTTATGTCAGTTGACAGCATCAAGGCCGATCCCATACTTTGGCGTATGGTAAGCGACGCTGCAAACGTATGCAACGCCGCCAGATTACCTCCTTGTGGCCGTCGGAGTTCCTCATGAGCGTCATCCTGCCTCTTCTCGCCTTCATTGCCGCCGGCGCGTTTGCGGCCTATCACCGACTTCGGTTGGCGGTGTGGGCGGCACTCACCACAACGCTGCTGGTCGCGTGCTGGCTGCTCGGCGCCAATCTGGCCACCACGATCATCGCGGTAGTGCTGGTGATGTTGATCGCTGCGCCACTGCTGATCCCGCAGATCCGCAAGCCCTACATCACCACGCCGCTGCTGGGCTTTTACACCAAGTTGCTGCCGCCGCTGTCGGACACCGAACGCACCGCGCTGGAGGCCGGCACGGTCGGTTTCGAGGGCGAACTTTTCTCCGGCAAGCCTGATTGGGACCAGCTGCTCAACCTGCCAAAGCCCGTGCTGACCGCAGAGGAACAGGCGTTCCTCGATGGCCCGTGCGAAACCTTGTGCCGGATGACCGACGACTGGGACATCACCCATGTCCGCGCCGACCTGCCGCCGGAGCTGTGGGATTACATAAAGCGCAACAAATTCTTCGGCTTGAACATCCCGACCGAATACGGCGGCCTGGGGTTCTCGGCGCTGATGAACCACAAGGTCATCCAGAAGCTGGCCTCGCTGTCGGCCGTGGTCAGCTCGACCGTGGGCGTGCCGAACTCGCTCGGCCCGGCCGAAATGCTGATGCACTACGGCACCGACGAACAAAAGCAGCTGTACCTGCCGCGCCTGGCCGATGGCCGCGAGATCCCGTGCTTCGCCCTGACTGGCCCGTTCGCCGGTTCCGATGCGACCTCGATCCCGGACTACGGCATCGTCTGCATGGGCGACTGGAACGGCATCAACGTGCTCGGCATCCGCCTGACCTTGAACAAGCGTTACATCACGCTGGCGCCGGTCGCGACACTGATTGGTGTTGCCTTCCGCATGTACGACCCGGACGGCATGCTTGGTGACAAGCGCGACATCGGCATCTCGCTGGCACTGGTGCCGGCCAATACACCGGGGCTGGACATCGGCCGCCGCCACTTCCCGCTCAATTCGCCATTCCAGAATGGCCCGATCCACGGCAAGGACGTGTTCGTGCCGCTGTCGCAGCTGATCGGCGGCGAGGATTACGCCGGCAAGGGCTGGCAGATGCTGATGGAATTACTGTCGATCGGGCGCTCGATCACCCTGCCCTCCACCGCCAGCGGTGGTTCCAAGATGGGTGCGCTTGCGGTCGGCAGTTATGCGCGTATCCGCAAGCAGTTCGGCCTGTCGATCGGACGTTTCGAAGGCGTCGAGGAAGCACTCGCGCGTCTGGCTGGCAATGCCTATGCCTGCAGCGCATTGTCGGAAGCCACTGCAGCGGCAGTGCAACGTGGCGAAAATCCTGCAGTGCCGTCGACGATTGCCAAATACCACTGCACCGAAATGGGCCGCCGCGCATCGATGGATGCAATGGACATCCTCGGTGGCAAGGGCATTATTTTGGGCCCGCGCAACTTCGCCGGTCGTTCGTGGCAGGCTGCGCCGATCGCGATCACGGTTGAGGGCGCCAACATCATGACCCGCAGCCTGATGATCTTCGGCCAGGGCGCGATCCTGTGCCATCCGTGGGTCATGAAGGAAATGAAGTCGGCGCAGCTGGAAGACCCGAAGGCGCGCATCGACCAGTTCGACGTGGCCGTGTTCGGCCACATTGGCTTCGCCATTTCAAATGCCGTGCGCAGCTGGTGGTATGGCCTGACTGGCGCGCAGATCGGCAGTGCCCCTGGAGACAATGACACCCGCCGCTACTTCCGCAAGCTCAACCGCTATTCGGCGGCGCTGGCGGTAATGGCCGATACCTCGATGCTGCTGCTGGGTGGCAAGCTGAAATTCAAGGAGTCGCTGTCCGGTCGGCTTGGCGATGTGCTGAGCCAGTTGTACATCGTCAGCGCAATGCTCAAACGCCACCAGGATGCCGGCAACCCTGCCGGCGACCAGCCGATGCTGGCGTGGGCGATCCACGATGCGGTCAACAAGATCGAGACCGCGTTGTCCGGTGCGTTGCGCAACTTCCCGATCCGCCCGGTTGGCTGGTTGCTATGGGTAGTGATCTTTCCATGGGGTCGTCGCGCGCAGGCACCGAGCGACCGCCTGGGCCACAAGGTCGCATCGCTGCTGATGACGCCCTGCGATGCGCGCGAGCGCATGGCTGCCGGCCTGTACACCACGCCTGCAGACAACAACCCGGCGGGCCGCATCATCAGTTACCTGCCGAAGGTGATCATGGCCGAGCCGGTCGAGCGCAAGTTCCTCAAGGCGCTGAAGAACAGCGACATCGAAGCGCTCGAATTCGATGCCCAACTTGACGAAGGCGTGCGCGAAGGCTGGATCACCAGCGAGGAGCGCGTGCTGCTGGAAGAATTGCGCGCGATCACGCTGGATGCGATCACGGTGGATGATTTCGACCCGGAAGAATTGCGTTCGGCTGGCTACGCGACATTGCATGGTCGCGAGGACGCACGCGCAGCGGCTTAGTTTTTGCTGCGCAACGTCAGCCGCGAGATCTCCGGCGGCACGCCCAACCGCATCGGCAGGATGCTGGTACCGATGCCCGGACTGACGAACAGGCTGCGTCCGTTGATGGCGTATTTGCCCTTGAGCTGATACGAATACGGCTTGTACCGGGCCGGGGTCAACAGGCCAAATGGATTGATCTGGCCGCCATGGGTATGCCCGGCAATCGTCAGCGTGGCCTGCGCCGGAATGCGTGGCCACAGCGCTGGTTCATGGGTGATGACGATGACCGGCGCATCCGGCGGAATCATCGCGAAGGTCGCGCGTACGTCCGGGTGCCCCTCCAGCAGGTCGCCCAACCCGGCCAGCCAGAAATGGCAACTGCCCGCGTCGATCGGCAGCGCCATGTTGTCGATCATGTGCACGCCGGCTGCCGCGAATGCATGTGACACCATCGGGCCATCCTTCCACCAGTCGTGGTTGCCGAGCACGGCATAGACCCGCTTGCGTGCGGTCAGCGGCTTGAGATGTTCGGCGATTGTCTCGGCCGGAATATAGGTACCGGCCAGCACGCTCAGGATCACGTAGTCGCCTGTCATCAATACGATGTCGGAATCGCTGGCAGACAGCTTCGCAACGATGCGGTCAAGTTTGTCCAGCCCATTGCGCGGCGAGCCGGTGTGGGTATCACTGACCACATCGACCCGCAGGCCATCGCACGAGGCTGGCCAGTTCGACAACGGAAGCGTGTAATCGCGCTCTACCAGGCGTGCAGGCTCGACATAGAATCCGTCCACGCAAACCGCCAGGAAACCTGCCAACGCCAGCCATGCCACGCGTTGGTGCCAACCCCAGCGTTTCCAGCGCAGCATCAAGGGGCCGCGCGCCGATCCGGTGGGTGTTCGTCTGGCAATTTCTCCGCCTCTCGCAGCACCTTCCATGCACCCAGGGTCATGCCCCCGGCAACCAGCACGCCGACACCGAACACCGCGCTGGAACCAAACGCCGACAGCGCCTTGTGCACCCAGACGAAGGTGAGGTCGCCTCCGCGATAGATCACCGTGTCGATCGCCGCACCGGCCTTGTAGCGCCACTCGCGACCGACGCGGGTATAGATGGTTTCGCGTGCCGGCTTGGACAGCGAGAACTCGCTGGCGCGGGTCACCACCTGCACCACGGCCACCATCAGCGGCAACGGCGATGCAGCGAGCGCTGCATAGCCCAGCAGGATCGCGCCTGCCGGCACAAGCAATGCAGGGGAAATGCCGAAACGCGAAAGCAGTCCGCGGGTCACGAAGATTTGCACGAACAGCGCCAGCCCGTTCACCGCCAGATCGATATTGGCGTAATAGGCGGTCGCGAGCTGCGCATCCGGGTAGAGCCTGCGGACGATCGCCGCCTGTTCGTTGTAAAGCAGTGTTCCGACCCCGACACCAAACAAGGTCAGCACGGCCAGCCAGCGCAGCAAGGGTTCACGCGCGATCAGTTTCAGGCCGGCCAGCACGCTGCCGCCCATTGGTACCTCGCCGCTGACCAGCTTGCGCTCGGCCTCGCGGCGCACCGCATGCAGGCGCAGGCGCAACAGGCAGAACACGCAGATCGAGAGAAACCCCGCGGACACCAGCATCAAATTCGCGATGCCGATCCGTTCCACCAACGTTCGGGTCAAGGTCGGGCCGAGCATCGCGCCGAGCGTTCCAGCCGCACCGATGTAGCCGTAGTAGCGCTTGGCCTCAACGGTATCGAAGACATCGGCCATGAAGCTCCAGAACACCGCCACCGCAAACAAATTGAACACGGTCAGCCACAGGAAGAACGCCATGCCGCGACCGGGCATTGCGCTATGGAACGCGAGGTAGAACAGCAACAGGGTTGCAATGAAGGAGCCATACACCACCGGCAGGAATACCCGGCGCGGATAGCGGCTGACCAGTGCGCCGTAGACCGGCTGCAACACCAACATGATCACGAAGGTCATGCTGAACAGCACCTGCAGGCTCAGGTCCTTCAAAGGCATGCCGCGCGCCGCAAAGAATTCGATCATGGCCGGCGGGAACAGCGTCGCCATGTCGCTGGACGCGCCCATCGCTTCGCGCACAGGGCGCAGCACGTAATAGCCGCTGAGCAGACAAAAGAAATACAGGAACGACCACAGCAGCGCCGGCGATTCGCCGAACGCGGATTTGAAGCGGCCAATGCGGCCGGTTGTGGCGGCGGTGTCCGTCATCTTGGCCCGGTCGTTGCGCGGTGTTGCGCGGTGTTGGCAAAGGTAACCGCAGCGACCGGCATGCGCCACCGCCGCAATCTCCCTGAGTAGTCTCCCTGAATACTTCCACCGAGCATTTGCTCTAGCCATGACGCATAGCGTCGGGGTGGTCATCGCCGTAGGACGGTCGCTACTTTTGGACAATATGTTCGACTACATCATCATCGGCGCCGGTTCTGCCGGCTGCGTACTCGCCAACCGCCTGAGCGAGGATCCCGATGCCACAGTATTGCTGTTGGAGGCGGGTTCGAGTGACTGGCACCCCTTCATCCACATGCCCGCCGGGCTGGCCAAGCTGGTCAATCGCAAGGGCGTGAACTGGAACTACAACACCGCGCCCGAGCCGCAGCTCAAGGGACGCCGCCTGTGGTGGCCGCGCGGCAAGGTACTGGGCGGATCGAGTTCGATCAATGCAATGTGTTACATCCGCGGCGTCGAGCAGGACTACGACGGCTGGGCGCGCAGCGCGTCCGGTTGGGACTGGGACACGGTGCTGCCCTACTTCAAGCGCGCCGAAGGCAATAGCCGTGGCGCCGATTCATTGCATGGCGGCAATGGTCCGCTGGGTGTCAGCGACCTGCGCCACCACAACGTGCTGTCGCAGGTCTTCATCGATGCTGCCAAACAGGCCGGCATCCCGTCCAATGCCGACTTCAATGGCGCCTCGCAGGAAGGCGTCGGCCTGTACCAGGTCACCCAGCGTGATGGCGCGCGCTGCTCAACTGCGGTGGCCTACCTCAACCCGGCGAAGCATCGCCCCAACCTGACCGTGCACACCGGCGCCATGGCCAGCCGCGTCACCTTCGACATGTCGCGGCGTGCGAATGGCATCGACTACGTGCATGCCGGCAAGGCCACGCATGCCAAGGCCGCGCGCGAAGTGATCCTGTGCGGTGGCACGATCAATTCCCCGCAATTGCTGATGCTGTCAGGCATCGGTCCTGCCGACCACTTGCGCGGCCATGGCATCGAGGTCGTGCACGATGCCGAAGGCGTCGGCGGCAACCTGCAGGACCACCTCGACATCTGCACGTTGCAGCATTCCACCAAGCGCATCACCTATGACCGCATCAACGAAGCAAAGATGGCGTTCGACTATTACCTGCGGGGCCATCGCGGCGCGGGCAGCAGCAACCTCGCCGAGGCCGGCGGCTTCACGCGCTCGCCGCTGGCGACCGATGAACGCAGCGACATCCAGTTCCATTTCGTCCCGGCGATGCTCGATGACCATGGCCGCAACCGCCTGTCCGGCGACGGCTACACCCTGCACGCCTGCTTCCTGCGCCCGCACAGCCGCGGCCGTCTATCGCTGGCCAGCAACAAGCCCAACGACAAGCCGACTATCCAGGCCAACTATCTCGGCGATGACGAAGGCTTCGACCTGAAGATGATGGTCGAATGCGCGAAAATCAGCCGCGAGATTTTCGCGCAGGCCGCGTTCGATCCGTATCGCGGCACGCCGATTCATCCCACCCGCACCAATCTGTCCGATGCCGAGCTGGTCGAGTTCATCCGCGCCAAGGCGGAGTCGGTTTATCACCCGGTCGGCACCTGCCGGATGGGCGATGACGCGGACTCGGTGGTGGATGCGCAGCTGCGCGTGCGTGGTGTCGACGGCCTGCGCGTGGTCGATGCCTCGGTGATGCCGGCGCTGCCGAGCGGCAATACCAATGCGCCGACGATCATGATTGCGGAACGCGCGGCGGATCTCATCAAGTGACGACTCATCTGACAAGCCGGCAAGGTTGAGTTAGTGAAGCCTGATCAAGGCGTGCCGGATCCGGGCTTGGTGCGCGCAGCAACGTTTCGCTAACCCCGGGCTGAGACAAGCTTACGGAGCGATCGCCGAGAGTGCATGCACTCAAACCGGGATCGTGACAATGCCAATTTGCACCGCACTTGCGATCTGCGCCTTGGCCTTGTCATCGCAACGCGGAATCGGTCTTGACGATGTCGCCCGATCAGCAATCGAAGCCGGCCACGCGTCGGTTGCAGCGATGTCGCCGCCTCTGGTCGCCGCCCATCGCGGTGGCTTCTTCCACAATCAAGGCGGCCTGACCCGGATCAAGCAGACGATTGCTGCAGGCCATGCCGATGTCATCGAGATCGACCTGCAAGCGACCAGCGACGGCAAGGTGTTTGTCTACCACGACCCGCTGCTGCAATCGCATACGGATTGCACGGGCGCCATCGGCGATCTGACCTATGCGCAGGTCGCATCCTGTCGGCTGAAGGATTCCGGCGAGCCCGTGCCCCTGTTCTCCGACGTCATACAGGCTGCTGGAGACCATGCGATCCTGGACGCCGAGTTCAAGACCGAGGCAACCATCGCGCCCGGCATCGACATGGCCAGGCAATGGAATGCGATCGACCGTATCTATTTCCAGCTGGGTGGTGATCGCAAGCGTTATCAGACTGTGCGCGCATTGTCGATGGACAGCACCCTGCAGTTCAAGGCGCTGAGCGACGAGGATCTGGATTGGGCATTGTCCCTGGACGATCCGCAACTGCGCATCATTGAAATGGATCGCAACTTCATCAGCAAGGACCGCATCAAGGCAGCGCATGACCATGCCAAGCTGGTGTCCTTCGACACATGGCGACGTCAATACACCGAGGAACGGTTCGCTGCGAGTTGCCGCTGGGCCTACACCAGCGGCGTTGATATCGCGGTCACCAACAACCCTGACAGTTGCGCACGGCAACGTCATTCGAAACCGTATTCCGCCCCGCATCGCTGGATTTACGCCGCAATCGGCAGACCCCATGTACGCCAGTTCGCCCGCGACATCAGCAGCATGGGCCAATCGGCATTTCAATCCGCGGGCAATTTCGTTGCCGACACCAAGGAATGGATTGGGATGGAAAACCACAGGTAGGCCAGGCGAACCCGCGCCTAGCTTGAAATTCCTGAGTCAACCCCGCTCCAGCATCGGCGGCAGCGGGCAATGCAGCACACCGCAGATGGTGCGCAGCAATTCGGCCTCGGCCACGCTGACCCGGCCGTCATTGCTGACCGCGGCAGTGATCGCCTCCACCATGACTTGCTTCGCCAGTGGGTCGAGCGCGTCCAGTGGCTCCCACACGGCATCCAGTGCGAGCACGCCGTTGGCGGGCGGCGCATACGGCACGTGGTCGCGCGGCAGCACGCGCTGCATGCCGGCGAGATAGGCGCGCTGCGCCGCGGAGACATCGTCCGGCCTGCCTGCCTGCGCCACCACCGTCAGCAACGTCGCGAACTCCTGCTTGACGTTGCCTGGCTTGCGCCGGCCAAAGCGTGCGTAGCGCGAAGGATCCAGCGATTCGCGCACCTGCACGGTGAGCAGACGACCCAGGCAGTACTCGAACAACGAGACTTCGCCATCGGCATTGACCACGGCGAACACCGCATCCATGAAGCTGTCCAGTTGCGGACGCGGGCGCAGGCGCAGGACCGGGAATGCCAGCGACGCCAGCGGCAGGCGCAACATCGGATGCAGGTCGGCAGTCAATTGCTGGTGGATGCGCACAGCATGGTCGGCGCAGGTGTCGCCAAGCCGGCCAGCGATTTCCACGTGCTGACGCGCAGCCAGATTCTCGTCGTCGCCCAGCAACAGCGCGAGCAACAACGGCATCACCGATTCGCGATCCGCGGCCAGGTCGCGCAGTGCTTCGGGGATTGCGGTCGCGATGGTATCGGCGCGGCTGTAGTCGTCAGCTGCCGGCATTGCGACCTGCGATGCAACCATCGGCGGAGTCACGTTCAACTGTTGGTTCACGCCTGGCAGGCGCGATCCGACTCCACCATCCAGTCCCATGTGGATGTCTTCCTGCAAGCCATTCGGTGGCGAGACCATCCACTTTGACTGCAGGCGCTGCAGTTCATCACCGCGGAAACTCGGTTCCAGCGCCTGGATGCGCTTGAGCAATGGTGGATGAGTGGCGAACAGGCCAGAGAAACCCATGCCATCGCCAAACAGCATGTGGCTCACTTCCTCCGTACTGCCAGGGTCGCTCAAGCGTGCGCCTGCCTCAAGGCCGCCGATCTTCTTGAGTGCGCCGGCCAGGCCTTGCGACTGTCGGGTGAATTGCACCGCGCTGGCATCGGCCAGGGTCTCGCGGGTCCGACTGACGCCGGCCTTGATCATGCGTCCGAAAAACAAGCCGACATAGCCGACGATCAAGGCCACCAGCGCCGCCGCCAGCATCGCGCCAGCACCCTTGCTACGCCCGCTGAAACGCCCATACACCAGGATCTTGCGGCCAATCAGGCCGATCATCATGATCCCGAACAGGATCCCGATCAGGCGGATGTTCAGCCGCATGTCGCCATTGAGGATGTGGCTGAACTCATGCGCGATAACGCCTTGCAGCTCGTCGCGGTTGAGCTTGTCGAGCGCACCACGGGTGACCGCGATCACCGCGTCCGAGGGCGAAAAGCCGGCGGCAAATGCATTGATCGCATCTTCATGCTCGAGCACGTAGATCTTCGGCACCGGCACGCCGGACGCAATCGCGATTTCCTCGACCACATTGCGCAGCCTGCGCAGGTTGAGGTCGGTGGTGTTTTCCGGCACCGGCACGCCGCCCATCTGCAGCGCCACCGGTTCGCCACCACCGCTCAGGCTGGAGATGCGGTACATCGATCCCAACGCGATCACCGCCAAGGTAACCACGCTGGTGAACGCGACCACGCTGGGCGAACCGCGGGTGGCGATCCAAGCCGCAAGGTCCACGGCCAGCACGATGCCGACCACGGCCAGTGCGAACAGGATGACCAGCCGCGATGACGTGCGCCGGGCAGCCGCCTGGTGTTCGAAGAAGTTCATGTGTGTCGTCTCAGCGCCGGTGGGCACGCCGGGGCGTGCACACCGGCAGCTCGAATCAGAATTCGACCTTCGGCGCCGCGCGGACCTCGGCCTGCTTCTCGGCCGGGATTTCCAGCAAGGCGGCCGCGGCGAAGTTGAACATGCCAGCGAAGATGCTGGACGGGAACACTTCGCGCTTGTTGTTGTAGCTCATCACTGCATCGTTGAATGCCTGCCGCGCGAACGCGACCTTGTTCTCGGTGCTGGTCAGCTCTTCGGTGAGCTGCATCATGTTCTGGTTGGCCTTCAGGTCCGGGTAGGCCTCGGCCACCATCATCAGCCGGCCCAGGCCTGCACTCAGCTGGCCCTGTGTCGCGGCCAGTTGTGCCATCGCCTCGGCATCGCCCGGGTTGGCCTTGGCCGCAGCCAGGCCCGCCTGCGCTGCCGAGCGTGCGGCGATCACCGCCTCCAGCGTTTCGCGCTCATGCGCCATGTATTTCTTGGCGACCTCGACCAGGTTCGGGATCAGGTCGAAGCGACGCTGCAACTGCACGTCGATCTGCGCGAAGGCGTTCTTGAATGCGTTGCGCGCGGTCACCAGGCCGTTGTAGATGCCGACGCCCCAGAACCCGATCACCACCACAATTGCCAGCAGAATCAAAAAACCAACCATCCGAAGTTCTCCTTGTTCATGCAAGCGTGGAAACAGGCGCTAGAATCGACCAGTACTCGAAGCATACGCAGGGGGCTCCGCCGATGAAAGACAGCAGCACTCGGAAAGCGCGACGCCTGGGCTTGCTTGCCATGCTGTTGCCGCTTGCAGTGGCCTCGGCCGCGCAAGCCGACCTGAAGTGGAACACACGCGTCGCGGATCCTGCGCGTGCGCCGCAACCGGCAACCTTGGCCGGCGTCCCGGCAATGCAAGCTGTTCCGGCATCGCCAACGCTTGATGTGCGCAGGTTCGAGGCCATGGCCGAGGAAATGGTGGCTGGCGGCCGCATCCCCGGGCTTGCCGTGGCCATCGTGCAGAACGGACGCGTGCTAAGTGCGCGCGGCTATGGCGTCACCGATTCCCGCGACGGACTGCCGGTTGATGCACATACCGTGTTCCGGCTGGCTTCGCTCTCCAAGTCTTTCGCAGGCGCGGTCACCGGGATCCTGGTGAACGATGGCGTGTTGCGCTGGGACAGCAAGTTGGTCGATTACCTACCTGACTTCCGCCTGTCGCAACCCGACGCAGCGCAACAGGTCACCGTCGCCGACCTGCTCAGTCATCGCGTGGGCCTGACCCGCAATGCCTTCGACCGTGACCTGGAAGCCGATGCCGATTTCCATACCTTGACCCAAAAGCTTGCCAATGCGCCAATGGCCTGCGCGCCTGGCCAGTGCTACGCCTACCAGAACGTGGCGTTCAGCCTGATTGGCGACATCGTATTCGCGACCACAGGCCAGTTCTACAGCGAGACGGTCGCCCGTCGCATCTTCAAGCCGCTGGGCATGCACGATGCCAGTTATGGGCTGGAAGGCATCGAAGCCAGCGGTCGCTGGGCCAAGCCGCACGTGCGTGGCGGTCACGGCTGGGTGCCGTTGATGCCGAAGCCGAACTATTACCGGGTGGCGCCGGCTGCGGGCGTCAATGCCAGCATCAGCGACATGGCGCAATGGATGATCGCGCAGACCGGACATCGGCCCGACGTGCTGCCGGCGCCGCTGCTGGCGACCCTGCATCAGGCCGTCATCGACACGCCCAGCGAAATGCGCGGCTCTGGCTGGCGTCGTACACGACTGAGTTCAGCGGGTTATGCGCTGGGCTGGCGCGACCTCAACTATGCCGGGCATGAAATCGCATTCCATGGCGGCGCCGTACAGGGCTATCGCGGGGCGATGGCCTTGCTGCCCGACCGTGATCTCGGCATCGTGATCTTGTGGAACAGCGAAAGTGCATTGCCGTCCGGCCTGTTGCCGACGATCCTGGACAGCGCACTGGGCATCAACGATGGGCAATGGCTGGACGACGACATCACCCAGCCTGCAACCCAGTACGTCGACCAGGACGATGCACCTCCGGGCAGCGATGCTTCTGCGGCAACCGCCGCACCGCGCTGATTCAAAAAAGAAACCCCTCCCGCCTGGGCAACGGGAAGGGTCTGCAGTGTTCATCACCCGATCGCAGGTCGCCGATCGGGCTTGCCTGATCAAGCCAGGCTGGATTACATCATTGGTGCAGGCATCGCCGGCATTGCAACAGGCTTGGCCTTCTTCGCCGGCCGCTTCGCAGCAGCCTTCTTGGCGACTGGCTTCTTGGCAGCAGCCTTCTTGGCGGCTGGCTTCTTAGCTACTTTCTTAGCTACTTTCTTCGCAGCCTTCTTGGCAGCTGGCTTCTTGCCAACTTTCTTCGCAGCCTTCTTGGCGGCTGGCTTCTTCGCTACTTTCTTCGCAGCCTTCTTGGCGGCTGGCTTCTTCGCTACTTTCTTTGCAGCCTTCTTGGCGGCCGGCTTCTTCGCTACCTTCTTTGCAGCCTTCTTGGCGGCCGGCTTCTTCGCTACTTTCTTAGCGGCCTTCTTGGCAGCTGGCTTCTTGGCAACTTTCTTCACTGCCTTCTTGGCGGCTGGCTTCTTTGCTACCTTCTTCGCGACCTTCTTGGCCGCCGGCTTCTTGGCGACTTTCTTCGCGGCCTTCTTGGCGGCCGGTTTCTTCGCAGCTTTCTTCATGGCCATGTGATGGCTCCTCGTCAATGGTCTATCGGTAACGCCCAGTTTCAAAAGACACCACGGGTATCGGACCCGTGATCGACCGCCGGCGCGCAGCGCGCGCCGGAACGGATGTGGTGGTGGCGTGCGCAACTGCCGCGATGCCACCGTTCGACGTCCCGCGCCCATCGACAACCCCACGGCGTAGATCGCCGCAGGTCCTGTTCGTGGGTGTCGGGGTGCTTTCTGCGAAGGATGCGATGCCGGCGTCCACCAGTTTGATGTTGCAGGTGGAGGTCCATGGTGTCTTGCCGGCTATCGCGTTGTGTCTGCTCACTCGCTTCTGCTGGATACGTCTGTTGGGCGAAACCTAATCACGCGTTTTTCAACTGTCAATAACCCGACAAGGTTTTTTTTCAAGGTCGGGCGCCTACGCTTCGCCATACATGCGCATCTATACCGCGCGAACATCCGCCAACGATTGCTTCGCGCAATCGCGCGACTGCATGCAAGGGCGCCACACGCAAGCATTGGCGCGGCTCGCAGCGATGCACGCATGCAAACGTTGAATGTGTCATAGCTTGCATGACTCGCTTCGACGCATGCCGTCCGCACGCAGGACACATGCATCGAACAGCTTTCGAAAATCGCAACGCGAACATGTGTTTGCGCGTCGCACAAGTCGGTTTGCGCGAAAACTGCGCGAACTTTTTTCGACTGTAGAGGCACATCACGTTCGTTTTGACGGACGTGCGCCGCCGAAAAAAAGTAAACCCGCGACGTTGCCGTCGCGGGTCGAGACGATGCGATGCGAACCCGAGTTGAAGATCGCGATCAGTGGTCGTCGTCTTCCAACAGCTCGGCATAGTCGTCCGGACCGAGCAGGTCGTTGAGTTGTTCGGCGTCATCGATCTCCATGGTGAACAACCAACCGTCACCGTAGGCGTCCTCGTTGATCGTCTCCGGCTTGTCGGACAACGCGGTGTTGACCTCGAGCACCTTGCCGCTCAGCGGGGCATAGACATCGGAAGCGGCCTTGACCGATTCCACCACCGCGCATGCAGTGCCGGCATTGATCTGATCACCAACGTCGGGCAATTCCACGTAGACAAGGTCGCCAAGCAGATCCTGCGCATGGTCGGAAATGCCGATGGTGACCTTGCCGTCATCTTCGACGCGTGCCCATTCGTGGGACTTGAGAAATTTGAGGTCGCCGGGGATCTCGCTCATCGGGTGCTCCAGTGGCTTGAAACGTGAGGGTAAGGAAAGTCTAGCGAAGCTGCGGGTGAAAAGTTCAGATTCCGTCCTGGATTTTGCCTTCCCTGACAAACGGGAACTTCACGATGCGGACAGGAACCTCCTTGCCGCGGATGTCCACGCGTACGTCCGTGCAGTCACCAGCAGGCACGCGCGCAAAGGCAATCGCCTTGCCCAGCGTCGGCGAGAAGGTGCCGGACAGGATTTCGCCCTCGCCATTGGCGGTGAGCACTTTCTGGCCATGGCGCAGCACGCCCTTGTCGTCCATCACCAGGCCGATCATCTGACGTGGCACGCCGGCGTCTCGTTGCGCTTCAAGCGCGCCACGGCCGATGAAGTCGCGCGACTGGCCATCGGGGCCGTTGTCAAACGCAACCGTCCAAGCCAGTGCGGATTCAAGCGGCGATACGGTCTCGTCCATGTCCTGCCCATACAGGTTCATGCCGGCCTCCAGGCGCAGGGTATCGCGTGCGCCCAGGCCAGCCGGCTTCACCCCGGCGGCGAGCAGCGCATTCCAGAAGGCGACGGTCTGCACTTCCGGCACCACGACTTCGAAACCGTCCTCGCCGGTGTAACCGGTGCGGGCGATGAACACCTGGATGCCGTCTTCGGTCACCGCCTCGCGCGCGGCAAAGCGACCCAGCTTGGCGAGCTTCGCACGATCATCCTCGCGCAACAGGCCAATCACCTTGTCGCGAGCGGTCGGGCCTTGTACTGCAACCATGCCGAACTCGGGACGCTCGCGCACCTCGACATCGAACGCCGCCGCCTGTTGGGTGATCCACGCCAGATCCTTTTCGCGGGTGGCCGCATTGACCACCAGCCGGAACCAGGACTCGTCCATGAAATAGATGATCAGGTCATCGATCACTCCGCCCTGCGGATTGAGCATGGTCGTGTAGAGCGCCTTGCCTGGCTTGGCCAACTTGTCCACCGAGTTGGCGACTAGCCTGCGCAGGAACTCGCGCACGCGCGCACCGGTGAGATCGACCACGGTCATGTGCGAAACATCGAACATGCCCGCGGCCTGGCGGACCAGGTGGTGTTCGTCAAGCTGCGAGCCGTAATGGATCGGCATGTCCCAGCCGCCGAAATCGACCATCTTGGCGCCAAGCGCGCGATGGGCTTCGTTGAGGATGGTCTTCTGGGTCATGCCTGCCGCCTGCGATGTGGAGCTGGCATTATCGCAGGGAAGCGGCAAACGCATGGCTGGCTGCAGGTGCGGCCGCAGGAGCGCCGTTTACGGCGCGATACCCCCGAGAGGCCGTGATCGCGCCGTAAACGGCGCTCCTACAAAAGCGATCAGCCGGCCGCCTCAACCTGCAAGCTCATCGCGTCGCCACCGCTGATGCGCACCGGCGTACCGGCAGGCAGGTCGGGGCCACTGACGTCCCAATAGGCATCGGCGATCTGCACGCGACCGCGGCCATCGACGATGGCGCGTTCCAGCGGCACCACCCGGCCGACCAGTGCCGCCGTACGGCGGTTCAATGCCGGCTGGTCGCTGTTGTCATTCTCACGGCCGCGGAACCAGGTGCGATAAACCTGGATCGAGGCGAAGCTGAGCACGACAAACGCCGTCGCCTGCACGATCAATGGGATCTCGACGGGAATGATCCACACCGCCAGGAACACGGCGGCCGCGGCGAACCCGAGCCACAGCATGAAGGCGCCGGGTGCCAGCGCCTCCGCGGCGAACAGCAGGAGCGCGATCGCCGCCCAACCGAAGATGTCCCAGCGCATCGGTCAGGTGCCTGTCTTCGGCGCGGGCATCGCCGGGTTGCCGCCCGGCTTGCGATCCATTGCTTCCCGAGCGAGTTCGGCGATGCCGCCCAGCGACCCGAGCATCCCGCTGGATTCCATCGGCATCAGCACGAACTTCTGGTTCGGTGCCTGCGCCAATTCCTTGAACGCTTCGATGTATTTCTGCGCGACGAAGTAATTGATCGCTTGCACGTTGCCGCTGGAAATCGCGTCGGACACCATCTGGGTTGCCTTGGCTTCGGCCTCGGCCAGCCGCTCGCGCGCCTCGGCCGCACGGAACGCGGCTTCGCGCTCACCCTCGGCTTCCAGGATGGTCGCCTGCTTCTCACCCTCGGCCTTGAGGATCGCGGCCTGGCGGAAGCCCTCGGCCTCAAGGATATTCGCGCGCTTCTCGCGCTCGGCCTTCATCTGCCGCGCCATCGAGTCGATCAGGTCGCGCGGTGGCGCGATGTCCTTCAGTTCGATGCGGTTGACCTTGATGCCCCACGGATGGGTGGCCTGGTCGACCGCCATCAGCACCTTGGTATTGATCTCGTCGCGCTTGGACAAGGATTCGTCCAGGTCCATCGAACCGATCGCGGTACGGATGTTGGTCATCACCAGGTTGAGGATCGCAATTTCCAGCGTCGCGACCTCGTATGCCGCCTTCGCTGCATCCAGCACCTGGAAAAACACGATGCCGTCGACCTTGACCACCGCGTTGTCCTTGGTGATCACGTCCTGGCTGGGCACTTCCAGCACCTGCTCCATCATGTTGATCTTGCGGCCAACGCCATAGACCACCGGGATCAGGAAGTGCAGCCCGGGGTTGAGGGTCTGGGTGTAGCGGCCGAAGCGCTCAACCGTCCATTGATAGCCTTGCGGCACCATCCGCACGGTCTTGAACAGGATCACCACCCCGGCGAAAAGTACGATCATCGCGAGTAACGGGCCCATCGGACGTTCTCCTTGGCTAAGGATTCAAGTATAGGCGCCCCGTTGCGTGGACGATATTGCATTGCCGGTGCGACCCTTTGCCCCCGCCACCGCCGCCGGCACCAAGAGCCCCACCACCACCACCTGTGCCACCGACCGTCAACTGAAACACCATCAAAGCCCCGCACTTGCGGGGCTCCGTTTTGCTCGATCAGGCGAGGCTGGCTTCGACCTCGCCCCAGGCGGCATCGTCGAAGCGCTGCGAAACCTCCAGCGCTTCGAAGTTCTGCAGCAACTGCGAGACCTTCGACGCGCCCAGCATCACCGTGGACACATTCGGATTGCGCAGGCACCAGGCCAGTGCAAGCGTCGATGGTGCTACCTCCAAGTCCTGCGCCAGCGCGGTGTAGCGGCGCAATGCCGCGATGCGCTCGCCCTGCAATCCGCGCTGCAGCCAGCCGTAGCCTTCCTGCGCGAGCCGTGAATCAGCGGGAATGCCGTCGTTGTACTTGCCGGTGAGCAGCCCGGATGCGAGCGGCGAAAAGACCGTGGTGCCCATGCCGAATTCGGCATACAGCGGCGCGTACTCCACTTCTACTCGCTGCCGGTCGAGCAGGTTGTATTGCGGCTGCTCCATGGTCGGCGCCTGCAGGTTGTGCGCCATGGCAACACGATGCGCCTCGCGGATTTCGTCCGCGCTCCATTCCGACGTGCCCCAGTACAGGACCTTGCCCTGCCGGATCAGGTTGTCCATCGCCGATACCGTCTCGGCGATCGGCGCATGCGGGTCTGGCCGATGACAGAAGTACAGGTCCAGGTAATCCACCCGCAGGCGCTTGAGCGCGGCATGGCAGGCATCAGCGACATGCTTGCGCGACAGCCCCTTCTGGGTGGGCCGCGGATCGTCGACCGCACCGAAGAACACCTTGCTCGACACGCACCAACCGTCCCGCGGCAGGCGCAGGTCGGCCAGCACATCGCCCATCACGCGTTCGGCCTCGCCATTGGCGTAGGTCTCTGCGTTGTCGAAAAAATTGACCCCGTGGTCCCAAGCCGCGGCGATCATCTCGCGCGCGGCACTGCGACCGACCTGACCGCCGAAGGTCACCCATGCGCCAAACGACAACGCCGACAGCTGCAGGCCGGAACTTCCAAGACGACGGTATTGCATGGGAATGACTCGCTGCTTCGACACATTGATTGTAGATGCACGGCGCTCAACTGAGGCATTGACCGTGCATCGCTGGCCGCGTGCGCTCCGGCGCACTATGCTGCCTGCGCACCTACTTGCATCGAACATCAGGGGAATTCCTGCGTGCCCATCCTGCCATCCGGCCTGCGCGATTTCTGGCAACGCCTGTTGACGCAGCCGGATGCACTGATGCTGGAACTGGGCGCAGGTGGCGAGCTGCTCGTCGCGCGGATCCGCGCAGTGTTGTCGATGCTGTTGCTGTTGCTGCCATTGATCAACCTGCTCAGTGGCGGCAAATACAGCGAGACCATGATCGGCCTGACCGGCGCGATATTGGCCATCGTGATGTCGCAAATCTGGCTGGCACTGGCCCGGCAACAAGGGCGTTTCCGCTGGCTGCCCTATGCCACCGCCACCTACGACGTTACCCTGACTACACTGGTGCTGGTCGCACTGGCCTTCGATTCGCCAGCCACTGGCCTGAACAGCATGGTGGTCTGGGTGTTCTACCTGATCTCGATCGCCATGACCGCCCTGCGCAACGATGGCCGGCTCACCTTGTACGCGGGAGTGCTGGCGCTGCTGCAGTACGCCTTGCTGGTGTTATTGGTATTCCAGCTTGTGGGCAATCCGGATCGGCTGGCCTCCATCGAATACGGCATCGCTACCGTTTCCAACCAGGTGCAGCGGATGGTGCTGATCGCATTGATGACCGCACTGACCACCACCATTGTCTATCGCATGCAGCGGCTGGTGGACATGTCCGGCACCGATGGATTGACCGGCCTTCCGAATCGCACATGGCTGGTACATCGCTTCCCCAGCGTGCTGGATGCGGCGCGAGAAAGCGGCGGTTCGCTGTCGGTCTGCCTGATCGACCTGGACTACTTCAAGCGCATCAACGACGAGCTGGGTCACCTGGCCGGTGACCGCGCACTGCGCCATGTGGTCGACGTGCTGCAACAACAACTGGAGGAAGGCGACTGGCTGACCCGGCTTGGCGGCGAGGAATTCGCCCTGCTGCTACCGATGCCGCTTGGCCGCGCATGGGAACGGCTGGAATCGATGCGGCGCACGGTGGCCTCGCAGCCGTTCCAGCCTGAGACCGGCGCAGACCTTATGCGGCTGACTTTCAGTGCCGGGATCGCGGTCTGGCCACAAGAGGGCGCCGATCTCTCCGCATTGCTGCGCCGCGCCGACATTCGCCTGCGCCAGGCCAAACAGGAAGGCCGCAACCGGGTGCTGGCCCGCGATCCCTGAATTTGCATGCAGCAGCACAGCGCCGCATGGCGCTATTGCCGCGATTGCCGCCTCTGCCCTACCCTGCTGCAGCGGGTATCACCGATCCCGCATGACAGGGGATGCGATGTGAGTCTGAAACTGCGCCTGACCGTGATGAATTTCCTCCAGTTCTACATCTGGGGGGCATGGCTGATCACCATCGGCCGCTACTGGTTCGAGAACCAGCATTGGTCCGGCACGAGTTTCGGCGCGATTTTCTCGACCATGGGCATCGCATCGCTGTTCATGCCTGCGCTGATGGGCGTGGTCGCCGACAAATGGATCAATGCCGAGAAGCTCTACGGCGCATTGCACCTGGCCGGCGCCGTCATGTTGTTCTATGTGCCGCAGGTCAACGATCCACGCACCATGTTCTGGGTGATGTTGGTCACCATGATCTTCTACATGCCGACGATCTCGCTGGCGATCGCGGTGGCCTACAACGCGCTCAAGCAGGACGGCAAGGACGTGATCCGCGATTACCCGCCGATCCGCGTCTGGGGCACGATTGGTTTTATCGCCGCGTTGTGGACCACCAGCCTGCTCAAGCTGGAAACCTCGCCCGGCCAGTTCTACATCGCCTCGGCGGCATCTCTGGTGCTGGGCCTGTACGCGTTCACCCTGCCGAAGGCGCCGCCGCGCCTGTCCAGCGGCGACAGCCGCTCGCTGTTGGATGTGCTCGGCCTGTCCTCGTTCCGCCTGTTCCGTGATCGCAACATGGCGGTATTCTTCATCTTCGCGATGCTGCTGGGCGCGGCGCTGCAGCTGACCAATGCCTACGGCGGCACCTTCCTCGGCGAGTTCAGCAACAACCCGCTCTATCAGGATGCGCTGGCGGTGAAGTACCCCGCGATCATCATGTCGATCTCGCAGATTTCGGAAACACTGTTCATCCTGACCATTCCGTTCTTCCTCAAGCGCTTCGGGATCAAGACGGTGATGACCCTGAGCATGGTGGCGTGGTTCCTGCGCTTCGGCCTGTTCGCCTACGGCGATCCGGGTCCGGGGCTGTGGATGATCGTGGCCAGCTGCATCGTGTACGGCATGGCGTTCGACTTCTTCAACATCTCCGGCTCACTGTTCGTCGAGCAGCAGAGCGACCCACGCATCCGCGCGTCAACGCAAGGCTTGTTCATGCTGATGACCAACGGCATCGGCGCGGTGCTGGGCAGTTCGATCAGCGGCTGGATGATCGATGCGTATTTCACGGGTGCCGATGGCACCAAGGACTGGCACGGCATCTGGGTGACGTTCGCGCTGTACTCGCTGGCGATGGCGCTGCTGTTCGTGCCACTGTTCAAGCATCGTCACGACTCGCGCGCGCTGGCGCATGCAGGTGCACATGGCCAGGCCGATGTCAGCAACCCCTGACCCGCGAATGGACAAGCCCCGCATCGGTCAATCGCAAATGGGCCACGTCTGTGTGGTCGGTTCCTTCAACGTCGACCATGTCTGGCGTGTCGCCTCGTTGCCGCAACCGGGTGCGACCTTGGCCGGCGAGTACCGCAGCGGTGCGGGAGGCAAGGGCTTCAACCAGGCGATGGCGGCGCGGCGTGCCGGCGCCGAGACCAGCTTCGTGTGTGCGCTTGGTGGCGACCCCGGCGCGCAACTCGCACGCGCGTTGTGCAGCGCTGATGGCATCGACCTGCGCGATGCCGAGTGCACGCTGCCAACCGGAACCGCCGGCATCTATGTGGATGCACAGGGCCGCAACAGTATTGTCGTGGGCGCTGGTGCGAATGCCTGGCTGGAGCCGGGCTTCGTCACCGAGACGCTGAACTCGATTGCGGGTATAGACGTTGTGCTGGCGCAACTTGAGTCGCCGGCCGATGCGGTGGAGGAAGCCTTGTGGCTTGGCCGGCAGCGCGGTGCACTGACCATCCTCAACCCAGCCCCGGCCAATGCCACCGTCGGCGGCGCACAACTCGAACTGGCCGACATCCTGACCCCGAACGAAACCGAATTCGCTGCCCTGCTGGGCCGGCATGTCGGCGAGCGCATTAATCCAAATGACGTTGGCAGCCTCGACCAGAGTCGCCTGCATGCATTGTGCCGCCAACTTGGCCACGAGAGCACGGTGATCGTGACCCTGGGCGCGAGTGGCTGCTTCGTGTCGCATGCGGATAAGCAGTTGCGCGGCGATACCAGCGCTTACTGCAGAGTGTCCGCCGAAGCAGTGCGCACGGTCGACACCACCGGCGCGGGCGATGCCTTCAATGGCGCGCTGGCGGCGTCACTGGCCAGCCAGCCGCAACTGCCATTCAACGCGCATGTGCGTTTCGCGAGCCGCTACGCCGGCCTGTCCACCGAACACGAAGGCGCCGCGCTTGCGATGCCGACCCTGGCGGAGATGGCCGCGCGCTTCAAGACGGCTTAACCGTCGTATCACCAGTCTGGGTTTATCCTAGTGGCATATCCACATCGTGCAATCGTGCCCGGAGGAAACCCGCATGACAGGCAAGTTTGAAATCAGCAGTCGCAGCAACGGCGAATTCCAGTTCAACCTGAAGACCGGAAAAGGCCAGGTGATCCTAAGTAGCGAAGGCTACAGCTCGCTGCCAGCTTGCCAGATGGGCGTCGAATCGGTGCGCATGCATTCGGTCAATCCCACCCACTTCGAGTGCAAGACCGCGAAGGATGGCAGTCCGTATTTCAGCCTCAAGGCCAGCAACGGGCAGATCATCGGCAAGAGCGAGATGTATAGCAGCGTGTCCGCGTGCGACAACGGCATCCAGGCGGTGATGACCAATGCACCGGGTGCCGAGGTCCTCAGCGAAATCGCCTGACCAGGCAACGCCCATTCCATGACAAAGCCCGGCCCCTGCCGGGCTTTGTCATTACGGGTTCTTGCCGGCAACGATGACTACACTATGCCGATGCAGATCGGCCGTCATCGCATTGAGCCGCGCGTGATCCTCGCCCCGATGGCAGGAGTCACCGACAAACCGTTCCGGCTGTTGTGCAAGCAGTTGGGTGCGGGCTTGGCGGTGTCTGAAATGACCACCAGCGATCCGCGTTTCTGGACCACGGCGAAATCGGTGCACCGGATGGACCATGTCGGCGAGCCCGACCCGGTCAGCGTGCAGATTGCCGGCACCGTGCCCGCGATCATGGCCGACGCAGCGCGCCACAACGTCGAGCATGGCGCGCAGATCATCGACATCAACATGGGCTGCCCGGCCAAGAAGGTCTGCAACGCCTGGGCGGGTTCCGCACTGATGCAGGAGCCGGCGCTGGTCGCGCGCATCCTTCAAGCCGTGGTGGCCGCAGTCGATGTACCGGTGACACTGAAAATCCGTACTGGCTGGGATGCCACCCATCGCAATGCGCCGGAAATCGCGCGCATCGCCGAAGATGCCGGGATCAAAGCACTGGCCGTGCACGGACGCACCCGTGACCAGCAATACACCGGCAGCGCCGAATACGACACGATCGCCGCGATCAAGGCGCGGTCAAGCATTCCGGTGATCGCCAATGGCGATATCGATTCACCTGACAAGGCAGCCTGGGTCCTGCGCCATACCGGTGCCGATGCGGTGATGGTGGGGCGTGCGGCGCAAGGGCGGCCATGGCTGTTGGGTGCGATCGCGCATTTCCTGGCCACCGGCGAACGCTTGCCGGAACCCTCGCTGGAACAGGTGCGCGCGGTCCTGCTTGGCCATTTGCAGGCCTTGCACGATTTCTATGGTGAACAGATGGGCGTGCGCATCGCACGCAAGCACCTGGGTTGGTATGCCAGGGATCGACCTGAAAACCATGCGTTCCGAGCGGTGGTCAACCAGGCCATCAGTGCCGACGCGCAGTTGCGACTGACCGGCGATTATTTCGATGCGCTGGTCGCGGGCGTGATTCCGGATGTTTGCGCGGCGGCTTGAGCAGCTAGCGGAATACGCAGGAGTTGCCAGAACAGGCGTAATGCTTCGCGCTCCGTCGCGTCCACGCTACTTAACACGCGCACAACACAGCATCGCGCGGAAATGCCGCAAAATGCACGCCTGCCCGGCGCCATGTATCATGTGCAGCCATCTTTTCATCCGAATATAAGGATATAAGCCTGATGTCGAGCTACCTGTTCACCTCCGAATCGGTGTCCGAAGGCCATCCGGACAAGGTCGCCGACCAGATTTCCGACGCCGTCCTCGACGCGATCCTCGCGCAGGACAAGCGTGCGCGCGTGGCGTGCGAGACCATGGTCAAGACCGGCGTGGCGATCGTCGCCGGCGAAGTCACCACCTCGGCATGGATCGACCTGGAAGCGCTGACGCGCAAGGTCATCATGGACATCGGGTACGACTCCTCGTCAGTCGGTTTCGACGGCGAGACCTGCGGCGTACTGAACCTGATCGGGAAGCAGTCGACCGACATCGCTGCCGGCGTCGATGGCACCGGCAAGAAGCAGAAGAAGCCTGAAGAACAAGGCGCGGGCGACCAGGGCCTGATGTTTGGCTATGCCTGCAACGAAGCGCCCGAGTTCATGCCGGCGCCGATCTTCTACGCCCACCGCCTGGTCGAGCAGCAGGCCAAGGTGCGCAAGCAGAAGAATTCGAAGTTGCCGTGGTTGCGTCCGGATGCGAAGTCGCAAGTCACGCTGCGCTATGACAACGCGCACAAGGTGATCGGCCTCGATGCCGTGGTGCTCTCGACGCAGCATGACCCCGGCATCAAGCACAAGGATCTGGTCGAAGGCGTCTACGAAGAAATCCTCAAGCCGGTGCTGCCCAAGGCCATGCTCGATGCGCTGTCGAAGAACAAGGTGCACATCAATCCGACTGGCAGCTTCGTGATCGGCGGCCCGGTCGGCGATTGCGGCTTGACCGGTCGCAAGATCATCGTCGACACCTACGGCGGCATGGCGCGCCACGGCGGCGGTGCATTCTCGGGCAAGGATCCGTCGAAGGTCGATCGTTCAGCCGCGTACGCCGCGCGTTACGTCGCCAAGAACATCGTCGCCGCAGGCCTGGCCGATCGCTGCGAAGTCCAGGTGAGCTACGCGATTGGCGTGTCGCACCCCACCTCGATTTCGGTGACCACCTTCGGTACCGGCAAGATTTCCGATGACAAGATCGAGCAGTTGATCCGCGGCCATTTCGACCTGCGTCCGTACGGCATCCTGCAGATGCTCGACTTGATCCATCCGATGTACCAGGCGACGGCTTCTTATGGTCACTTCGGCCGCAAGCCGAGAGAAATCAGCTACACCGATGGCGCCGGCAAGCAACACAAGGCTACCGCCTTCTCCTGGGAGAAGACCGACAAGGCCGAAGAACTGCGCAAGGCTGCGAAGCTGAAGTAACGGTTCGGCGCACTAGCGTCACGCGCGCGCGCCTTTGCCAACTCGTCATTCCTGCGAAAGCGGGAATCCGGCTTTTCGATACGGGCCGCAGCACTGCGGCCCGTTTTTGTTGCGCAGGTTGTTTGCGCAACCCAGCCGCCTAGTCTTACGGCAAAACCAGCCAAGCTGCCGCATCCAGCTCCGGTGCAACCCGCAGCAACGCATCACGACCGCGCACCACACGCGACCGCCATCCGGGACCGCGCGCCACAAGGTCCTGCCACGCCTCATCGACCTGCCATGCGGCTTGCTCGTGCATGACAGCCAACAAGGCTGCGGCCTGTTGCACGTCCTTGTTCGATTTGGCGATGCGCGATGCCGGTCGCTCGCCTGCCACGATCAGCTTGTGCAGCGCATAGCGCGCCGGATGCGGCACATTCACCAGCGCCACGCCCCCTGCCGATGTAAACAAAGCGGCCTGTTGCACATCCTGCAGCAGGTATTCCATGAATTTCAGCGGCTGCAACTTGATCCCGAGTTGCGGATGCAGGAATGGTTCGTTGCCGCCGCGATGCAGTGGCGTCAGGAAATCCAGCTGGAATTCGGGATCGCGCGGATCAAGATAGGTCGCACCTGTCCCTCCGTCCGCATGCACGATTGGCAGCAGTCCCATCTGCAATGATTCGATCGCGGCATGCGTATCGATCTCCACGTTAGTCGGCAGCGCAATTGCCAGTTGTTTGCCGGCATGCGCGAAATCGACATCCTGCGTGCGCTGGCCGTCCTCCCAACGCACGCCCAGCATGTTGCCGAAGGTCAGGAAGGCATGCGTGCCCACCAGCACGCCGCCCGCACGGAAAAACCCGTAATCCGACAGCCGCTGCACCACCTTGTAATGCCGCGCCAGCACCGGCGCATTGCCAAGTGCCGCGGACGAACGGGCCAATGCCTCTAGCGCGGGCAATGCACCGCCAGCGGCGTGGGCGTCGATCAGCGCCTGCACGCGTTCGCTTTGTGGCCCCACGTAGACCTGCCGCACCTTGCCGGAGATCTCCGTGTACTGGAAATACCAATACTCACGTCCACGCACGGATTTGCGCGCAAACGTGCCGCGCAGGTTGGCCACCGTGCGGGTCAGATCCGCACCATGCACCGCATCCAGCAGCTGTGCGTAGGATGTTTGAGCCGATGACGAAAGCGGCGCGAAACGGGGCATTCGGGACTCCCGGTGTGCAGGCAGGTTTGAGCGTACTCCCGCTGTTATACGCAATCAATACGAATTTGCGTACAACGTCGATCTGGGCTGATTCTGGCGGTGTCCTCAGACAGAAGGAGTTATCCCACCAAAAAATATCTGGTGGTATAACCCCGCGCGCAAATGCTCTCGCCCGCTCCTCTTGTTGAAGGGGAGGGTTGGCTCTTCCGGGCCGCAGTGATGCGGTGAATTTGCGTTTCGATGCCTATTCACCAAGCATGCTCGGCTGCGCCTCACGTGGCGCGCCGTGCCTGCAAGATAGATCGGTACGGAAGAAGCGCCTTAGCCGCGCAATTTCACCTGCATGGCGAACAACCTGCCTAGCTCACGCGGGTCAACCAGCCGCCACGGATAGCCGTGATTCCGAACTTGTCCGGGTGGCCGTTCTGTCATCGTGAACTCGAAGACGATGCGGCGCATATCAACCATGTCAATGAACTTCTGGATATCGGGCCGTTCGCAATACACCAGATCGATGTACCTGTATTGGGTGGCAGCACGCAATCGTCTGGATTCCGCTGTGACGAAGGCCGCGCGAGAGTGCTTCTCCGCCAGCCGTTCCGCGAGACGCTCACGCGCCCAGACTCCTATCTGCTGGGCATCCTTGTGCATGTGGATTCCCTCAGGCGGCAGTTGTACTCCTAGCCAGAGTCCCAAATTATTGGCGGTGGTGGTGACCTGCGAATAACAGGAATAGCGGCCGTCCGCATCTTGCCGGCCCATCATCCGCAAACGTTCGATGCTGGATTGCGGGGTGGTCCAGCGCGGGGCCAGCTGGAACAAATTGACCTTGCCGATGGCTGGGCCGTGGTCGCGTTTAAGCTTGCATTTCAGTTCTATACCCCGAAAGTCCGCGCCTTGGTCGTTATTTTCCTCAACACCGACCAAACTCTCGAAGGTGTATCCAATGCCAGTCGAGCCAGTTCGCATTGAGTCCAGCCAGCCACAGGCACTTACATGGTCGTAACGACGAAGAAGATCTGAAAGTGCATCATCCACGCTGAATTTCGGCGCATCGACTGGCAGACGCACGAACGATCCTGGATTTGATGGAGCATCCGAGCCAAAGAACATGTCGACCAACCTGTCGAATCTTTCATCTAAACCTTCGACACTGGCATCTGCAAAATATGTAACGAGCCCAGCTGGAATTTTCGCTCGCAGAAAGATTGCCAATCTTCGTCCGTGAGTCATTTCGTTCAACCACGGATTCAGTCTTGTAACGCGACGTTCCGGGTAACGCTGGTAATACTTCCATCCAAAGTCCTTGCGCTCTTTGGAGATCGCATCGATCCCGGAAAACAATACGGTTGCGTTGATGGCCGGATCTGGGATCTGGAGGTCAGGAAAAAACGAATACGATTCTCCTGGAATTAGAACACCATGTCGGCCGGCGTCATCATTTGATGTAAGCACCTTTACGAAGATCTCAGCTGACTCAAAGTCGATGCCATCTGCAAGCAACCTTGCATAAGCTTCAAGCTGTGCGCTCAACGATATTCCTTCAATCGATGATTTTCCGTATGAGAGAGTCTAGTGCCAGTGGCGACAATTGGCATTCCCATACAACGAAATGCCGCCAGCCAAGGTTCCGCAAGAGCACCTTTACTTTCTTGTCGCGCTCAATATTGGCTGCAAATTTCTCAAGCCAGAAGTCCTTGTTGGACGATGGCGTACTGGCAAATCGACAATTTGCATGCCGATGCCAGTAACAGCCATGCACAAATACCGCAGCTTCATATTTAGGTAATACCAGATCAGGCTTCCCTGGAAGTCTAGATTTGAGCCGAAAGCGTAGACCGGCTGCGTGCAGGTACTTGCGCACAGCTAGTTCCGGCTTCGTGTCCCGGCCACGGATGCCGGACATCATCCGGCTTCGCGTGGCGCGGTCCACGACGTCCGTCATCAGGCATCCAGTCGTTGGCCGACAGCACGCATGAAGACCGGACAGCAGGCGCTGATCGTTTCGTCGCCATGCTGGGCGAACATGTTGCAAAGAATCCCACGCACTCGGTCAGCTTCGGCATCCGTGAATGTTCGTTCCCATGTGCCGATGCGCAGGATCTCTGCCGGATCTTCTTCAGGGTGAAACAACAGGCCACGTGCGGACATTTCAGCAAACCACGTGAGCATCCCGTCCGGGTTAGCTGAATCGTAAGCAGGAATCCGACTTTCCATTTCGATCTCCTAAGCGACCATGAGTGATTGTTGCATTTGAGGGTCTTCCGAAATCAACTGCATGACGCGCGGCGTCATCACTTTCGCCACTGCGGTCATCATCGGCACTACCACGCTGTTTCCGAACTGCTTGTACGCCCGCGTATCGCTCACCGGAATCACGAAGTCCTTGTCGAACCCCATCAACCTCGCGCACTCGCGCGGCGTCAGTCTGCGTGGCCGCTTTCGCGCGCCCTGCGACAGCAGGATCTCGGAACCATCCTTGTAGTAGCGCGCGGACAAGGTGCGGGTCACGCTCTGCTCGTTCACCAGCCCGAACCCGAACCCGTTGCCCGCCGCCTTGTGCTTGGCCGCATACGCCTGCAGATACGCCCACAAGTTCGGGGTGAGGGTGTAGCGCGCGTCCACCTTGGCCTTCGGGCCGGTGGTGTAGTGGCCTTCCGGCGTCTCGCTGCCGTCCTGCGGATGCAGGATGTCGCCCAGCACTCGCCGCACTTCGGGAATGCGCACGTCCTGCCAGTCGAAATCGGTCGGTTCGCGGAAGCCGACGATCAGGATGCGCTCGCGGTGTTGCGGTACCCAATGGCCGCCATCCAGCACCTTGCAATGAATGTGATAGCCCAGCTCATTTTCCAGAACGCCACGGATCACCCGGAAGGTATTGCCCTTGTCGTGACTGACCAGATTCTTCACGTTCTCCAGCAGGAATGCGGCCGGGCGTTTCTCCGCGATGATCCGCTGCACGTCGAAGAACAGCGTGCCTTGGGTTTCATCGGCAAAACCATGCGCCCGCCCCAGCGCATTCTTCTTGGACACGCCGGCAATGCTGAAGGGCTGGCACGGAAAGCCGGCCAGCAACACATCGTGATCGGGGATGTCCTTGGCCTTCACCAGAGTGATGTCGCCAGCCATGTGGTCGATGGCGTCGGGGAAGTTGGCCAGATAGGTCTTCTGCGCGTAGGCGTCGTATTCGCTGGTGAACACGCATTGGCCGCCCTGCGCCTGAAAGGCAGTTCGCAAGCCGCCGATGCCGGCGAACAGATCGATGAAGCGGAATGCGGCATTCCCGGGTAATGGCGGCTGCGCCTGCGGCAGCAGCAGACGCTGGCGGAGTGCGTCCAGCAAATAAGGAGGCGGGTCGGTTTCCCGCAATTCCCAGCGTCGAACGGTGCGTGCGGTGGTCTGCAGTGCGCGGGCGATATCGGTCTGGGAGTGATGCCGGCGAAGTGCCAGCAGGTAGGGAATCGGGTCTTCCATGGCGGCGGAATCTCTGGGACGGAAAGCGGACAGGGTGTCCGGTCATCGTCCCAGATCATGAGACTGGATGCCAGCCGCGCAGCTTTCCTCGAACCGCACTACCGTTGACACGTACCGCCGCGCCGCTTGGTCTACGTGGCGGTTGTCCTTTGCGTGACCCCACCTGAAAATAAGTCCATGACCACCCTCCACTGCTCCAAAAAACTCCTCAAGCGCCTGCGCCAACCACCGAAACTGCCGGAGCCACCGCCCGGCGACAACCCCCTGGGCGCCTGGTGTGCGGACATCGATTTCATCGATCGCAATCCTTATGTGGTGCTGATGAACGCGGCCACAGGCACCGTGCTGGTGCTGCCGGGCTTGGTGGCCGACCTCAGACAGCTGCATGTCATGGCCGCGCGGCAGTTGGCCGGTCTGCTTGCAACATGCGGGATCGATGGTCCATTGGCACAGGCCGAACTCGACGCGCTGAGTCATCCATTCGTCTTCGCCCATAACAGCAACCGCAGCCTGATCGCGTCGATGAACCAGCGTAAATTTCTGGTCTGGTCGCTGATCGCGCATAACGGGCTGAACGCTTTCGAGGTCGCGCTGCGCGAGCTGGAGACACCGTTCAGCCGCAAGGATCTGGGCCGGGATTTCCACTTTGCCGCGGACCTGCTGCGCCAGCACTTGCGGCCGGCAGCGAAGATCCTGCCGTTCCGCGTGTCATCCACGGCACACTGATTCATCCCTTCATCGCAAGCAAGAAAAGGGGTCAGAGTGAAGTTTCCTGACCAACATCCTCGAACGATCAATGTTCCTCGGCAGGAAATTCACTCTGACCCCTTTTCTTCCCTGCACTTCGTCCACGACGCACTGATTAATCGCACAATCACCAACACCTGCTAGAGTAAGGAATCCTTACTTTCGGCAACCGACATGCTTGCCAAACTCACCTCCAAGAACCAGCTCACCCTGCCCAAGGCGGCAACGCTTGCGGTTGGAGCAACAGAGTATTTCGATGTCGAGGTGCGCGACGGAGCGATTGTGCTGACGCCGGTGCGCATCCAGCGTGCTGATGCGGTGCGGGCCAAGTTGGCGGAACTCGACCTGACCCAGGCTGATCTGGATGACGCCGTCGCCTGGGCGCGGCAGCGCGTTGCCGAACCGGCGGGCACTTACGCAATGAAGTCACCTGCGCGCGCGGCGACACCGCGCAAGGCCGGCAAACGCAAGCCATGAAGCACCCACCACGGGTGGTGCTGGATACCAATGTGGTGGTGTCTGCATTGCTGTTCCGTGGCGGTGTGTCCGGGCAACTGCGGCTTGCGTGGCAACGTGGCGCCTTCGAGCCATTGGTGAGCAACGACACGGTGCAGGAGTTGATCCGGGTGCTGGCCTATCCGAAGTTCAAGCTGCCCGCTGACGCGCAGCATGAGCTTCTGGCTGACTACCTGCCGCATACGCGGGTCATTCGCATCGCCAAGCCGCCTGTTGTGCCCGCGTGCCGCGACCCCTTCGATATGCCATTCCTGTATCTGGCTGCGACCGGCCGCGCAGACGTGCTGGTCAGCGGTGATGCCGACCTGCTGGCATTGGCCGAACAGGTGCGCTTTTCGATTCTGGCGCCGGCAAATTTTCTGGCAGTGCTGTACCCGGCAGGCAGCAGCGTCTGATTGTGAGTAGGGATGGGCAAGCACGCCATTCATCCCTCCATCGCGATCCTGCGATATAATGCCGCTCCCTGCCGAGGGGCGCTGCAAGTCCGGATGCCGTCAAGGCATGCCGGAATCAGGCTCGGCAGGATTTCCACGCACCAACGGCGCCCGGTTTGCATTCATCCCCGCTCTGCCGCAACGGCGAGCACGGAAACCGGAGTAGCTCACATGAACGCCCAACTCAAGACCTTCAGTACCGACGGCGACTACAAGATCGCCGACATCGCGCTGGCCGACTTCGGCCGCAAGGAAATTGACATCGCCGAGCACGAGATGCCGGGCCTGATGTCGATCCGCCGCAAGCATGCCGACAGCAAGCCGCTGGATGGCGTGCGCGTGACCGGCTCGCTGCACATGACCATCCAGACCGCAGTGCTGATCGAAACCCTCAAGGACATCGGCGCCGATGTGCGCTGGGCGTCCTGCAACATTTTCTCGACCCAGGACCATGCCGCCGCCGCGATCGCCGCGACCGGCACCCCGGTGTTCGCCTGGAAGGGCGAATCGCTGGAGGAATACTGGGACTGCACGCTCGACGCGCTGACCTTCACCCTGGCCGATGGCACCCAGACGGGCCCGGAACTCGTGGTCGATGACGGCGGCGACGTCACCCTGCTGATCCACAAGGGCTTCGAGCTCGAGAAGGGTTCGACCTGGGTTGATGAAAAGGCCGCTTCGCACGAGGAAGGCGTGATCAAGGCGCTGCTCAAGCGTGTTGCCATCGAACGCCCCGGTTACTGGACCCGCGTGGTCAAGGACTGGAAAGGCGTATCGGAAGAAACCACTACCGGCGTGCACCGCCTGTACCAGATCGCCGAACAGGGCAAGTTGTTGGTGCCAGCGATCAACGTCAACGACTCCGTCACCAAGTCCAAGTTCGACAATCTTTACGGCTGCCGCGAGTCGCTGGCCGATGGCCTGAAGCGCGCGATGGACGTGATGCTGGCCGGCAAGGTCGCAGTGGTCTGCGGCTACGGTGATGTCGGCAAGGGCAGCGCGGCGTCACTGCGTGCCTACGGCGCGCGCATAGTGATCACCGAGATCGACCCGATTTGTGCGTTGCAGGCAGCGATGGAAGGTTTCGAGGTCAACACACTCGAAGCGACCTTGGGCCGCGGCGACATCTACGTCACCACCACTGGCAACAAGGACATCATCACCGTGCAGCACATGCAGGCGATGAAGGACCAGGCGATTGTCTGCAACATCGGCCACTTCGACAATGAGATCCAGGTCGATGCGCTGTACGCGCTCAAGGATGCTCAGAAGACCAACATCAAGGACCAGGTCGACAAGTTCACGTTTGCGAATGGAAACAGCATCTTCCTGCTGGCTGAAGGCCGCCTGGTCAACCTGGGTTGCGCCACCGGCCACCCGAGCTTCGTGATGTCCAACTCGTTCGCCAACCAGACCCTCGCCCAGATCGACCTGTGGGAAAAGAAGGACAGCTACGAGAACAAGGTCTACATCCTGCCCAAGCACCTGGACGAAGAAGTGGCGCGCCTGCACCTGGAGAAGATCGGGGTGAAGCTGACCACGCTGAGCAAGGATCAGGCCGAGTATCTCGGCGTTTCGGTCAATGGCCCGTACAAGGCGGAGCATTACCGCTACTGATCGAATCGCCGAATCGTTTGCAAGCAGCGGGCGCTGGAAGGCGCCCGCTGTGTTTGTGGAACCGAGGCTACGAATCGATGTCCGGCGTGCAGACCCGGTTTCGGCCCAGTTCCTTGGCGCGGTACAGGGCAGCATCGGCATCGCGATAAAACGCATCGACATCCGCATGCCGTGCCGGGTCGAATACCGCCACACCAATACTGACCGCCAGCGTGAGGCTACTGGTTTCATCGAGCATTTGTGGCGTGCCTACAAGGTCGATACGGAAGGCTTCGGCACGATCCAGCGCAGCCTCCAGCGCCTGGCCATGAATCACGACCGCGAATTCCTCGCCACCCAGCCGCGCGACCATTTCGTCCGGGTTGTCGAATGCCTGCTGCAACTGCCGGGCGAAGCCGCGCAGGCAGATATCCCCTGCAGCATGACCATGGCTGTCGTTGACCACCTTGAAATGGTCCAGGTCGAGGATCATCAGCACTAATGCATCGCCATGGCGGCGGGTCGTGGCCATGCCTTCCTCGATCACACTCGAGAACAGGCGCCGGTTGGCCAGGCCGGTGAGTCCATCGCGCCGGCTCTGCTGCTCGAACAGGTCGCGCTGGCGACGCAGTTCGTCCTCCAGGTCCAGGCGCTGCAGGTATTCGACATGGCTCCGGCGCAGCGCCAGGACCACGTACAGCAAGTACAGCGCACTGACCGCCACCAACTCCACGCGCGAACCAACGAGCATGAAGCCTGCCAGCGTCGGCAGGTAGATCAAGCCAATGGCCAGCAGCGCCTGCCGCAGGCGCATCGGGAAGTTGTGCGCGAAGGCGGTGGCAAATGCGTAGGAACTCACGGCGGCCACGGTGCGTGCGCTCTCGTCTGGCGCCACCAGCAACAACCAGCCCGCCGCCCCGCCCCACAGCGCCGTATTCACCAGCAACAGCATCCAGATGGCATCAAGCCGCTTGCGCATCTCGACGTCGCTTGAACATTTGCTTGAACCTTTGGGTAATCCGCGCACGCGGAAACGGATGATGGTCAGCACGATGAAGCACACGCCGATCACCAGAAATGGCCAGCGCGCGCGTTCCCACAAGTTGCCTGCCAAGCCCGCCAAGCCCCATAGCAGGACATAGAACGGTCCACCCAGGCGCAGGCGCTGCAAGGTTTCGGTCAATTCCTGCAGCACGCGTGGCGTCGCTGTAGTCGACGCAGGCGCAGTTTCCATTACATCGTGCATCGGTTCCCCCTGGATGCACATTGCCCGCCGGATCCCGCACAGGTCAAGCGCTGCGGCAACCAGGCTTCGCGTTAACTGTTTTATTTCATCCGGATGAAGCGATAGAATGTCGGCATCCTCGCGCCGAACCCCGCATATGCTGCCGATCAGTTTCGAGTTCTATCCGCCCAAGACCGACGAGCAGCGCGCACAACTGGACCGCAGCGTGCAGAGGCTGAAAGCGCACGCTCCGCAGTTCATGTCGGTCACCTTCGGCGCCGGCGGTTCGACCCTCAGCCATACCCCGGAAACCGTGCAACGGCTACGCAGCGAACATGGTGTGGCCGGCGTGCCGCACATCACCTGCGTGGGCGGCAACCGCGAGGAAATCCGCTCGCTGCTCAAGCTCTATCGCGCGCTGGGTTGCGACCGCGTGGTCGCACTGCGCGGCGACACGCCGTCGGGCATGGTGAGTAGTGGCGACCTGCGTTACGCCAGCGAACTGGTCGCATTGATCCGTGCCGAACAGGGCGATCACTTCCACATCGAGGTCGCCGCCTATCCGGAAACGCATCCGCAGGCGGAGGATGCACTGGTCGACCTGCGCAATTTCAAGACCAAGGTCGATGCCGGTGCGAACGGTGCGATCACCCAGTATTTCTACAACACCGATGCCTACTTCCGCTTCGTCGATGACGTGCGCGCAGCCGGCATCGAGGTGCCGATCGTTCCCGGCATCATGCCGATCTCCAATTTCAGCCAGCTCAAGCGTTTCTCCGAAGCCTGCGGCGCCGAAATCCCGCGCTGGATCGGCCAGCGCATGCGCGCCTATGGCGACGATGCCGACAGCATCCGCGCGTTCGCGGCCGATGTGGTCGCCAGCATGTGCGCGCGGCTGATGGCCGGTGGCGCGCCAGCGTTGCATTTCTATACGCTGAACCTGTCGAAGCCAACCTTGTCCGTACTCGAACGCCTGCGTTGATCCGTAATCCGCTTCCCCGGCCGTGCCCGCGCGGTTAGGCTGGTGCATGCATCGCATCCTCCTGACGTCACTCCTGCTGCTAATCGCCGCGTACATGCCGCATGCCGCACAGGCGCAGGTACGCCGCTGCACGGCCAGCGACGGCAACCTGATCTATACCGATCGCAAATGCGAGGACATCGGCGCGACCGAGCGCCTGTCCTCCAACGGGATTATCGGGATCAACAACAGTCACGTGTATCGCGGTTGCGCGCGCAGTGTGCAGGACCTGGCGTATTCGCTGGGCAATGCGATCCAGACCAGTGACGTCAACCAGCTGGCGGGGCTTTATGATTTCAGCGGTGCATCCACCGCCAGTGGTTATCGGTTGATGAAGCGATTGGAAATAATCGCCAAGCGTCCACTGGTCGATGTGCAACCGATGTACTCGGGTGGCTATGACCCCTATAGCGATCCGTATGCCGGCGTCCTTGAATTCGACCAGGATGGCGCCGTCATCCCGCGACCTGCGGTCAGGCCGCGTCTGGTTGGCCTGCGCGTCGAGCAGACGCTGGCAAACAACAGCACGCCCTCGCGCACGGTGTTTGGCCTGCGCAAGAACCTCGGTTGCTGGTGGGTGCATTTCTGAGCAAGTGCCGCGTCGCGGCGGATTCAGGCAAAATCGAGGTTTGAAGTTCCCTGGAGTGGCGGCGATGCAATACCCCGAATGGATCTGGCAGAACGGCAAAATCATGCCCTGGGCCGAGGCTACTACTCATGTCATGGCGCATGCGCTGCACTATGGCTCGTCGATATTCGAGGGCATCCGCTGCTACGACACGCCCAAGGGCCCGGCGATCTTCCGCCTGACCGACCACACCAAGCGCTTGTTCGCCTCGGCCAAGATCTACGACATGGTGATCCCGTACACGCAGGATGAGATCAACGCCGCCTGCCGCGAAGTCGTGAGGCGCAATGAACTGGCCAAGGCCTACCTGCGTCCAGTCGCCTACCGCGGCCTTGGCGGGTTCGGCCTGTCCGCGGAAACGCCGATCGATGTTGCCGTCGCGACGTGGCCGATGGGCGCCTATCTCGGCGAGGGCGTGCTTGAACAAGGGATCGACGCCTGCGTGTCCAGCTGGCAGCGGGTCGCGCCGAACACCATTCCGGCCGGCGCCAAGGCCGGCGGCAATTACCTGTCCGGGCAACTGATCGCGCGCGAGGCGCGCAGGCTTGGCTTCGGCGAAGGTATTGCGCTGGCCTCGACCGGCCTGCTCAGCGAAGGCGCCGGCGAGAACCTGTTCCTGGTGTTCGACGGCGCGCTGCACACCACGCCAGTCAGCGCCGCGCTGCTCAACGGCATCACCCGCAATACGATCATTATCCTGGCCCGTGCCAACGGGATCGAAGTGGTCGAACGCGACCTGCCGCGCGAATATCTCTATCTATGCGATGAGTTGTTCATGTGTGGCACCGCCGCCGAGATCACCCCGATCCGTTCGGTCGATGGCCGCCAGGTCGGCGCCGGCAAGCCCGGCCCGATGACCCAGCGCATCCAGTCGATGTTCTTCGGACTGTTCGATGGCAGCACGCCGGACAAGCACGGTTGGCTGGAGATGCTGGACGCGTAACACTCGCTCTTTTGCGCAATCAGCCCAGGATGTCCTGCGCCCCAAAGCGCAGCATGGCCACTACGCCCTGCGTATCGCCAGGACGCACACGCACATCCCAGCCGTACAGCGCACAGATCCGGCGCACGATCGACAGGCCAATGCCGCCGCCCTGCGAATGGCCGGCGTGGGTACCGCGATAACCACGCTCGAACAGGCGCGCGGCATCGTCAGCGCTCAGTCCGGGGCCGGAGTCCACCACTTCCACCGCATCGGCATGCAGACGCACCACCACCTCACCGCTGCGGGTGTACTTCACCGCATTGCCGATCAGGTTGCCCAAGGCCACCGCTACCGCGGATTCCGGCGCATCGATCATCAGCTTCGGTTCGCCTTCCAGACGCAGCTCCAGCGGCTTGCCACCAAGCTGCGCACGATGGTTGTCCAGCAGTTGCTTGGCCAGCTTGGCCACGTCGCAATGGCCCTGCGCACGTTCGTTGCGCGACAGCAGCAGCAACGCGCTGATCAAGTCGGTGCATTGCAATTCGGAACGCTCGATGCGCTGCAAGCGACTGCGCGTGCGTTCATCCAGTTCGGGTTTGGACAGCAGCAACTCCACTGCACCGCGAATCACCGCCAGTGGCGTGCGCAGTTCATGACTTACATCGGCATTGAACTCGCGGTCGCGCTGCACGACCTCGGTCAGGCGGCCCGCGTAGTCGTCGAGGGCCTTGGCCAGCTCGCCCACTTCGTCCTCGGCGAAATACGGCGCCAGTTCATCTGTGTCGGAACTCATGCCACTGCGTCGCAATCGCTGGGCGAGGTCGGACACCGGGGCCATCACGCGGGAGGCCGACCACCAGCCCAACACGAGGGCGAGCAGGGTAAACGCCAACACCGCTCCAAACAGCCATTGAGTCAATACATCCGATGTTGCTGCGGCATCAGTGACGTTGTACCGCACCAGACTTGTGAACCGTTTTCCTTCCTTGCTCAGCCCCATGCGGACTGCGACCTTGTAAACCTGGATAACGCCATTGACGTCAGGCTCACGAATCTCGTGCACGCCTGACTTCAGGTCACGATACAGCGGGTTGATCTTGTAGGCGTTGTCGTCGCTGAAGGTACGGGCATCGAAGACAAGGTAGTAAGGAGGCTCGTCGGGACGCGTCTCGACATGCTGCACGAGATTTGCGACCTCACGCTTGAGGGTGTTCTCGATGAGCTGATTTTCCAGGCGGTTTCGCAAGTTGACCATTGCTACGGCGAACAGTGCCGTCAGGCCAAAACCCAGCAACATGAAGGAAACAATGATGCGTGTGCGTAGCCGGTGCCGGCCACGGGCAACCGACCGCTGCGGCGCGGGGTCAGCTTTCGACATCGAGTACGGCGATCCGGTAGCCGATACCATGCCGGGTCTGGATCATCGGCGTGGCGAATGGCTTGTCGATCATTGCGCGCAGGCCGTGGATATGCACACGCAGGGAGTCCGAATCCGGCAACTCCTCGCCCCACACCCGGGTTTCCAGTTCCTGCCGGGTCACTACCGCCGGCGAGGCCTCCATCAGCGACTGCAGTATCTTCAACGCGGTCGGGTTGAGTTGCAGGAACTTGCCTTCGCGGCGGACTTCAAGCGTATCGAGGTTGAACTCCAGCTCGCCCACGTTGAGTATCCGCGCCTGCGGGCCGCGCCCGCGCCGGGCCAGCGCGTTCAGGCGCACGTCGACTTCCTGCAACGCAAACGGCTTGATCAGGTAGTCGTCCGCGCCGGAATCGAAGCCGGCCAGCTTGTTGTCCAGCGAATCGCGCGCGGTCAGCATCAGCACCGGGGTCTGCTTGCGCGCCTCGTTGCGCAACTTGCGGCAGACCTCAAGGCCATCCATGCCGGGCAGGTTGAGGTCCAGCACGATCGCATCGAATTCATGCACTACAGCCAGGTGCAGGCCGGTCACGCCGTCGGCGGCGAAGTCCACGGTATGTCCGTGGTCTTCAAGGTAATCGCCCAGGTTGGCGGCGATATCGGGGTTGTCTTCAATGACCAGGATGCGCATGCAGGGTTCCTTTCGGCGGGCTTGCAGGACAGATGCAGCCTTGGCTGTGACCTGCACCGATGTTCATGGTTCAACGATTCTGGCACAGCACGTCTCAGACAGTTGGGCCTGCCACTCTCGCATCGTCGCGGGTCTGTGGCGACCGCAAGGACAATTCAGACAACTATCTTGGATAACTAGCACGGACAAACAGAGGCCCAGGCGGGAATCCACCTGGGCCGAAGGTCACTTGCTGTCCTGCATGGCGGCTCCGGGGGTGGAAGCAGCGCCACAGCGCCACGTTAGCCGCATAGCGATTAAGAATCCGTCAAATCCGTGTTGCGTGGGTGTTTGTTGGCAACGCTGCCTTCCGATGTCACGTGGCCGATGATGTGCCCGGCGACATCGATGCCAGTGGCGTGCTCGATCCCTTCAAGCCCCGGCGAGGAATTGACTTCCAGCACCAGCGGGCCACGCTTGGACCGAATCAGGTCGACGCCGGCCACGCCCAGGCCAAGCACCTGTGCGGCCCGTACCGCGGTGGCGATTTCCGCCTTGCTCACGCGCGCTGCCCTGGCAGTACCGCCGCGGTGCAGGTTGGAACGGAAGTCGCCCTTCGGGGCATGTCGCGACATCGCTGCAACCACCTGGTTGCCGACCACGAAACAGCGCAGGTCGGCGCCTTTCGCTTCAGCGATGAATTCCTGTACCAGGAAATGCGCGTACAGGCCGCGCAGGGTTTCGATCACCCCACGCGAGGCAGACAATTTCTCGGTCAGCATCACGCCCGCGCCCTGGGTACCCTCATTGAGCTTGATCACGTGCGGTGGCGGGCCGAGCATGGCCAGCAGGTCGCCGGTATCGTCGGGATTGTCGCCAAACACCGTCACCGGCAGACCGATCCCTTCCGCCGCCAGAAGTTGGTGGCAACGCAGCTTGTCGCGTGCACGCGCGATGGCCGCCGCGCTGTTCGGGGTGAAGCTGCCCATCAGTTCGAACTGGCGCAATACAGCGCAGCCATAACGGGTCACCGAGGAGCCGATCCGCGGCACCACCGCCGCATAGTTGGCGATGCTGGCGCCCTTGTAGTGCATCTCAAAGCCTTCGGTGCTGATCCGCATGTAGCAACGCAAAGGATCCAGCACGCGCACGCTATGGCCACGGTTGCGTGCGGCCTCGACCAGTCGGCGCGTGGAATACAACTTGCTGTTGCGGGACAGGATCGCGAGTTTCATCGGCGTGACTCGGGGGATGTTCGATGCTTCAACAACCGCAAGCGCGCCCCGAAGCAAACGGCAGCACCCCATCCGGGGTGCCGCCGTTGTCGATCTGGAGCGGGTGAAGGGAATCGAACCCTCGTCAGTAGCTTGGGAAGCTACAGCTCTGCCATTGAGCTACACCCGCTTGCGCGGCAAGTCTATGCCGAGCGCAACGGGCGGCGCAACGCACGCGCAAGCGTGCGCCACTGGTGCTATCAGAACTTCCTGGCCACGGTCACGAAGAACGTCGCGTTGTTGCCATTGTCCTGGTTGACGGTGATGCGGGTACCGGTCTGCACATCCATGCCGAACATCTCGCTGCGGACGCCGAACTGCGCGGTACCGTATTCGCGATCCAGCACCAGGCCCGGAACCGCATACGGCTGGGTACCGGGCATCGACTGCGCCATGGCGAAGGCTTCCGCCGCCGGCTTCTCAAACTCGCGATCCCAGGTCAGCTTGGCGTAGGGCGTGATGTGTTCGCCCAGTGCAAGACTGGCCTGCCAGCCAATGCTGCCTACCAACGAATTGAAAGACTGGCTCGGATACGCGAGCGAGGTCGACATCGCCGGAGCGGATTCGGCGAAGCCATTCACGTCGATCCTCTGCGACACCAGGCCGAGCACCGGACCATGGCTCAACATGCCGTGGGTGAAGGTCCAACCCGCACTGCCTGCGGCGGTCAGGTTGCTGCCGTTGGCGGAGCCGTAGTGGGTCCGCACCGCCGGGCCAAGCACGATGTCGCGCTTGACGTCGAAGTTGAGCCAGGTGTAGCTCAGCTGCGCATTCGCCCACGGACCATCGCCATACCAGCCAACGAAACCGCCCAGGGTGGTATCGGTCTGCTTGAAGTTGCCGCGGCGCATGCCCCAATCCATATTGGCCTTGCCGTACGCACCGAACGCACCATAGGTGAGATTGCCGGCCGCCCACTGCATGCCACCGTTGAGGCTTGGCGCATCGCCATCGAAGCCGTCAGCGGTGCCGCCGCGCCCGAAGCGCTGATTGGTATTGAGGGCACTGGCCCACCAGCGCATGCCATCGCTTTCTGGACGATTGCCCAGGTTGGTCGACAACATTTCAGTGCGGGCCCGGCCAATCGTGGCCTCGGAATGCGGCAGGATCGCGATCTGGCGCGGGCCTTCGATCACCGATTCCGCGAACTGCGCGAGCATCTTGTGCGAACCGGTGGTCGGATGCACGCCATCGGCGAAGGCATAGTCATAAGGTGCGTTCGGACTGACCAGCGAGGTCGGGTTGCAGGTCAGCGAAGAACTACCGGGTGGCAGGCAAGCGGTGCCGGTAACATTGACGATGCCATAGGTGCTCGGATTGGTGACGATTTCCTGCAGGAAGTGGAACGTGTCCAGCGGGATCACCCGCATGTTTGCCGATGCCAGTGCACCGAACAGTGCGTTGTTGTAACTGGCGGTCAGCGCCGTGCCCTGCGCCATCGCGACTGCACCACCGGCACGCGAGGACGGGGTCAGGCCGAGGTCTGGAATGGTCGGCACCAGGATGTACTTGGCACCGGCAGTGGTCAGTGTGCCGACGATGCCGACCTGTGCGGCCACTGCGCCACCGATGATTGCCTGCGCATTGGCCGGGTTGGCCTGCACCGCGAACAGGTCGTTGGCGCCACCCCAGACCGTGTACAGCGCGCCAGGATCGGCATGGCCGCCGTTACGGGACAGATAGTTGGTGACCTGCGACGCCATCGATGGCGTATATCCCAGTGCTCCAAAACTATCCTGCCCGGCGCGAGCGCCACCGACCGCCCAGTTGTTGCCGGCTCCGGGCGTGGTGCCTGCGCCGGTGCCAAACCAGGCGCTGTCGGCATTGCTGCCGTAGTAGTCGGCCAGGTACTGCGACCAGACCAGACCCGGATTGGTGGTGAATTGGCCGGTCACCGCCTGCACACTGAGAGGCAACAGCGGACGGAAATAACCGCCATCGGTCAGGCTGTCGCCAAAGAACACGGTCTGGGTGAAGGTCGGCTGGTTTTGCGCATACAGCGGCATCGCGGCCAGGGCCAGGGCAGCGGCCAGCACGGTGCGGGAGAATTTGGCTTTCATGACGATCCTCTGAGGGGGCGGAATTCAGGCGGTGGATGCTGTGGACAATCGCGTTGCAGCAACAGTACGACACCGAATGGTTCGAATGGTTTCACGAAATTATAACGCTCACAAGTTGCGCCGCCGCACGCCCGGTCCGCAAAACAGGCGAAAATCCCTGCATGCAGATCCAACTCAATGGCGAAGCCCGCCAAACTCTAGCCAATGACACCATCTCCAGCCTGCTGAAGGCCGAAGGCCTGGCCGAGCGCCGCGTCGCGGTCGAGGTCAATGGCACCATCGTGCCGCGTGCACAACATCCCGAACATAAGCTCCAAGACGGCGACCGCGTCGAAATCGTGCATGCGCTGGGGGGGGGGTGAGGCAATCGTCCGCATCGGCAATAATGACCAGATGACACAGACATCCGACCTGCTCCATATCGCCGGCAAGGCCTATGCCTCGCGCCTGCTGACCGGCACCGGCAAGTTCAAGGACCTCGACGAGACCCGCCGCGCCACCGAGGCCGCCGGTGCACAGATCGTCACCGTCGCGATCCGCCGGACGCCGTTCTTCAACAAAGACGTCGGTCAGAACCCCGACGAGCCCAACCTGCTCGACGTACTGCCGCCCGAGCGCTACACCATCCTGCCCAACACCGCCGGCTGCTACACCGCCGACGACGCGGTGCGCACCTGCCGGCTGGCGCGTGAGCTGCTGAATGGCCACAAGCTGGTGAAGCTCGAAGTACTGGGCGACCCGCGCACGTTATATCCCGATGTCGTCGCTACCCTCGCCGCCGCCGAGATCCTGGTCAAGGACGGCTTCGACGTAATGGTCTACACCAGCGACGATCCACTCCTGTGCAAGCGTCTGGAGGAAATCGGCTGCGTCGCGGTGATGCCGCTGGCGGCGCCGATCGGCTCGGGCTTGGGCGTGCAGAACAAATACAACCTGATCGAAATCGTCGAGAACGCCAAGGTGCCGATCATTGTCGATGCCGGCGTCGGCACCGCATCGGATGCGGCCATCGCGATGGAACTCGGTTGTCATGGCGTGCTGATGAACACCGCGATCGCCGGCGCCAAGAACCCGGTGCTGATGGCCAGTGCCATGCGCAAGGCGGTCGAGGCCGGACGCGAAGCATTCCTGGCCGGCCGTATCCCGCGCAAGCGTTTCGCAAGTGCGTCCTCGCCGATCGATGGGCTCATCGGCTGAGATGACGGATCCGTTCTCCAGTGCTGGCGGCAAGGTGCCGCCGAAGCCGTTCACGATTATCGAGGGCCAGCGCAAGGTGCGCAGCTTCGTGCTTCGCCAGGGTCGCTTCACCGAAGCCCAGCAGCGCGCGTTCGATGAACTGTGGCCGCGCTTCGGCATTGATTACGCAGGAAGCCCGCGCGACTTCGATGCATTGTTCGGGCGTACCGCGCCGCGCATCCTCGAAATAGGCTTCGGCAATGGCGAAGCCCTGCGTTACTCAGCGCAACACGATCCGCTGCGCGACCACATCGGTATTGAAGTGCATGCGCCGGGCGTCGGCCGCCTGCTCAATGCGCTTGGCGATGACGATACCGGCAACGTCCGTCTCTACCACCACGACGCAGTCGAGGTGCTAGAACAAGAGATCGCCGATGGCACGCTGGATGAAGTGCGCATCTACTTCCCGGATCCGTGGCACAAGAAGCGCCATAACAAGCGCAGGCTGGTGAATTCCACCTTCGCCGCACTGCTGGTGCGCAAGCTTGCGGCCGATGGCCGCTTGCACCTCGCCACCGATTGGCAGGACTATGCCGAGCAGATGTGGGATGTGCTGGATGCAACGCTGGGTATCGTCAATCGCGCGGGACTGCGTGGTGCGGTGCCGCGACCGGACTGGCGCCCGCAAACGCATTTCGAGACCCGTGGCCAGAAACTCGGTCATGGCGTCTGGGACCTACTGTACGACCGCTGCTGACCCGGCGCTTGCCGGCTGAATACAGGGAAACGCTCGTCGCAGAATGGATACCGCGCTGACGCTCACCTCGGACATGCAACTGGTGCTCGGGCTGGTGTTTTTCACGATGCTGATGTTCCTGTTCGATCGCATCCGCGCCGATGTGGTCGCCCTGGTGGTGCTTGTGGTGCTGGGCCTGACCGGCCTGATTGCGCCCGAAGACCTGTTCGGCGGCTTTTCCTCCGGCGCGGTGATAAACGTCATCGCCACCATGATTCTGGGCGCGGGACTGGACCGCACTGGCGCACTCAATCGCCTCGCCAGCTGGCTGTTGCGGCGCGCCAACGGGGCTGAACAGCGGCTGCTGCTGCTGGCATCCGGTGTTGCCGGCCTCAACTCGGCAATCATCCAGAACACCTCGGTCACTGCGCTTTACCTGCCAGTAGCATCGCGGCTGGCTGCGCGCACCGGCATCAGCCTGTCCAGGCTGCTGATGCCGATGTCGGCAGCAATCATCATGGGCGGCAGCCTGACCATGGTCGGCAACTCGCCGCTGATCCTGCTCAACGACCTGCTGGTTTCGGCCAATGCCAACATGCCTTCGGGTGCGGCGACACTGGAACCGCTGAAAATGTTCGCACCGCTGCCGATCGGGCTGGCGTTGCTGGCTGCATCGCTGCTTTATTTTCATTTCTTCGGCGCCAAACTGCTGCGCGAGGACGTGGACGAAGCGGTCACTCCGGCCCGCACCCAAAGTTATTTCGCCCGCGCCTACGGCATTGATGGCGATGTCTATGAACTCACCGTCAGCGCCGACAGCCCGCTGGTCGGGATGAGCATTGGCGAGGCCGAAGCAGTACCCGGTTCGCCGTTGATGCTGGCCTTGCTGACCGGCAATGAATCGCGGCTGGCACCACCGGCGGATGCGCGCATCTGGGTCGGCAGCGTGCTCGGCGCGATGGGTCCACGCGAGCAGGTTGCCGACTTCGCGCAAAACAACTTCCTGCGCCTGTCGACCCGCCTGCGAACCTTCGGCGACCTGTTCAACCCCAGCCGTGCCGGCATTTCGGAGGCGGTGGTCCCCCCGACATCGCGCTTCATCGGCAAGACCCAGGCCGACCTGCAATTGCGCAAGCATTTCGGCATCAGCCTGCTGGCGATCAACCGCGACAAACACGTATTGCGCGAAGACGTGCGCAACATCGCCATCCGCGCGGGCGACATGCTGGTCCTGCACAGCATCTGGACCGACCTTGCGGAAGCGGCCGAGAGCCGCGACTTCGTGGTGGTGACTGATTATCCGAAGGGCGAGCAGCGCCCGCACAAATTCAAGATCGCCATGGCGATTTTCGCGGTGAGCATGCTGCTCGCACTTTCCTCGCGCATCCCTACCTCGATCGCGCTGATGACAGGCGTTGCCGGCATGCTGGTCAGCGGCGTGTTGAAGATGGACGAGGCCTATGCAGCCATCAGCTGGAAGACCGTATTCCTGATGGCGTGCCTGATCCCTCTGGGCTGGGCGATGGATTCCAGCGGCACAGCGGCCTGGATTGCCGGGCACAGCTTCGATCGCCTGCCGCAAGGCATGCCGGTATGGCTTATCGAACTGGTGCTGGCACTGTTCACCACTGCTTTTTCGCTGGTCATCAGCCACGTTGGCGCGACGATTGTGATGGTGCCATTGGCAATCAGCCTGGCATTGGCAGTAGGCGGCAATCCCACCGCGTTCGCATTGATCGTGGCGCTGTCCGCCTCCAACAACTTCATCACCGCATCCAACCCGTCGATCTCGATGATTACCGGCCCGGCTGCATACACGGTGCGCGACATGTGGCGCACGGGTGGCCCACTGACCCTGGCCTACACCGCCATTATCGTGGTGATGATCAACCTGCTTTATTAAGTGGCTGCATCCGACGCGGCGCCAAGCCGCACATCGCCATCCACGCAATGCACTGCAACTTCGCGCAATCGCTCGCCACGGCAGGGACCGGCCACGCACTCGCCACCGGCAAGTTCGAAACTGGCGCCATGCACGGCGCATACCAGCAGACCGTCCTTGCTGCGCAGGAACTCGCCAGGCGCCCAATCCAGGCGCCGGCCCGCATGCGGACACACGTTCAACCACGCATGCACCGCGCCCGCGGCATCGCGATGCACGATCAGTGATTCCGCATCGCCATCCAGCACCGCCTCGACCTCATGCAGGCTGTCCGCGGCCAGGGCATCCACCCGCAACAAGGGCATGTGCGAGGTGTCGACGCCATCACCATTTAACGAACTACTCACAACTCGAATCCGCACCCGTCCGATACTGTCGTCATTGTGTCATGGCGCATTAGCGCCCTGGGGATTCAACCTCGATGTCCGTATTCCGTGCCCGTTCGTTCCAAGGTTTCCGCTTTGACCCGTTCAAGGCGCCGCGCAGGCCGCGCCATCGCATCCTGCGCTGGGTGCTGGGCGCGGTTGGCGTAGCCTTGTTGCTGGGCCTGTTGTTCGTGAGCGTGTTCGTCGGCATCGCGATGCTGGCGGTAGGCCTGCTGGTGCGCCTGTGGAAGCAGCGCAGCAAACCGATCGCTCATGGTGGCGACACCATTCCCGGCGAGTACCGCGTATTGCCCAAGGCTGAACTGCCGCAGGCACGCTGAGTGGCTGACCTTGTCGCTGCCGCGGCGACGCCGCGGATTCCGGTACGCAATGCCAGCGATGGCGTGCTCGGCGATTTCCCGGTTCGGCGTATTTATTGCGTCGGTCGCAACTTCGCCGACCATGCACGCGAAATGGGTGCTGCGGCGCCGGCATCGAAGGAAGATCGCGGTTCGCCGGTATTTTTCTGCAAGCCGGCCGATGCGATCGTCATCGATGGGCAAGTGCCCTACCCGCCTGGTACCAACAACCTGCATCACGAAGTCGAACTGCTCGTTGCGCTCGGCCGTGATGCGCCTGTGGGCGTTCTGGCGCCCGATGCAGCGATGGCACTGGTGTTCGGCTACGGCATCGGCCTCGACCTGACCCGCCGCGACCTGCAAGCCGCCGCCAAGGCCAAGGGCTTGCCGTGGGATACCGGCAAAGCGTTCGACCACTCGGCACCGGTCAGTGCATTATTGCCTGCCGACATGATTGGCGATTACACCTCGCTCGACATCAGCCTGCAGGTGAATGGCGAAACCCGCCAGCACGGCCCTCTGTCGGACCTGATCTGGGATGTCGGCGACATCCTGCATGAACTGTCCAAGCTCTATGCGCTACGCGCGGGCGATGTGATATTCATGGGCACGCCGGCGGGCGTAGGGCCATTGCAGGTTGGCGATCGCTATCTGGCGAGGCTGGGCAACCTGATCGAATTGCAGGGTTGCATCCAGCCGCCACAGGTCGCTTGAGCTTCCGGCCGAAGCATCAACGACATCATCCCAACAAAAGGATGCGCGCATGGGCATGGTCAGCGAATTCAAGGATTTCATCGCCAAGGGCAACGTGATCGACCTGGCAGTCGCTGTGGTGATCGGCGCGGCATTCGGCAAGATCGTCACCGCGAGCGTCGACAAGATCATCATGCCGCCGATCGGACTGCTCATCGGCGGGGTGGATTTTTCGAAATGGGTCATTACGCTGAAGGACGCCACAGTGAACGCCGCTGGTGAAGCAGTGCCTGCGGTGGCGATCGGTATCGGCGCGTTCCTCAATACCCTGGTGCAGTTCGTGATCATCGCACTGGCCGTTTTCCTGGTGGTCAAGGCGATCAACCGCATGCACCACAAGCAGGAAGCAGCGCCCGCCGCACCGGCCGAGCCTTCCGAGGAAGTCCTGTTGCTGCGCGAGATCCGCGACTCACTCAAAAAATAGACTTCGCGATGCCGGCATGACCACCGGCACAGCGCATTGGAACCGCGGGCTGCTACGCTCGGGGTTTCGTCGTTTTCGCGCCCATGTTTGCATCCTGGCGCCTACTCCATGGAGATCGCGCAATGCGCCGTACTGTCCTGCTGCTTGCCCTTGCCGTTACCCTCAGCGGCCCGCTCCATGCCCAACGTGCGACCCATGTCAGCGTTGCAACACTGGCCACAGCCAGCCAATTGCGTGAGAAGGCACTGCATGACGACACCGGCTGGAAGGTAGTGGAGTCGCTGACCACCGAAGTCGGCCCGCGCCTTGCCGGCAGCGAAGCCGATGCGCGCGCAGTCGCCTGGGCAGTGGCCAAGTTCAAGGCACTCGGCTACGACAAGGTATGGACCGAGCCGGTCACGTTCCCGAAATGGGTGCGTCGCAGCGAACATGGCGAAGTCCTTGGCGGCAGCGCGCAGAACCTGGTGCTGACCGCACTCGGCGGTAGCCCTGGCGGTACGGTCGAAGGCGAAGTCGTGCGCTTCCCCGACCTGGCCGCACTGCAGGCGGCGCCGGATGGATCACTGAAGGGCAAGATCGCCTTCGTCGATTACCAGATGCAGCGCAAGCAGGACGGTAGCGACTACCGCAACGGCGGCGGCATCCGTGGCGGCGGGCCATCGGTGGCGATCCAGAAGGGTGCGTCGGCGTTCCTGATGCGTTCGGCAGGCACCGACACCTCGCGCGCCGCACACACCGGCATGACACGCCTTGCCGCCGGACTGACGCCGATCCCGGCCGCTGCACTTTCGACGATTGATGCGGCGCAACTCGCGCGCCTGGTCGCGATTGGCCCGACCCGCGTGCGGCTCTCGCTGGATTGCGGCTTCGACGGTACCTATACCTCGCAAAATGTCATTGGCGAAATCACCGGCAGCGTAAAGCCTGACGAGATCGTGCTGCTCGGCGGTCATCTGGATTCCTGGGACCTCGGTACCGGCGCGATCGACGATGGCGCCGGCGTTGCCATCACCATGGCCACCGGCGCATTGCTCAAGCCGATGAAGCCGCGCCGGACCATCCGCGTGGTCGCATTCGCCAACGAGGAGCAAGGGCTATGGGGCGGTCGTGCGTATGCCGAAAAGCATGCGGGCGAAGTGAGCAAGCATGTGATCGCCGCGGAAAGCGATTTCGGCGCCGACCGGATCTACCAGTTCGACAGCAGCGCGGCCAAGCTGCAACCAGAGGTGATGGCGCAAATCTCCAGCGCGCTGGAGCCGCTGGGCATTAAGTGGATGCCGGGCACGGGTGGACCGGAATCGGATATCGAGATGATGGCCGGACTCGGCATGGCTTGGGCATCGCTGGGGCACGACGGCACCAAGTACTTCGATCTGCACCACACCGCCGAAGACACACTCGACAAGATCGACCCGAAGCAACTCGCGCAGAACGTGGCCGCCTACGTGGTGCTCACATGGCTAACAGCGCAGGCAGATGGCGATTTCGGCAGCGCGCCGAAACCGGCTGAAACCCAAGCGCACTGACAGACACACCTCAGGGCGGGCCTGGACCCACCCTATGATTCCTGAGAGCCGCGTAGAGCGGGTCTTGACCCGCTGCTTCGATTCGAAGTTGCGTCGGCTAGCGGGCCAAGGCCCGCTCTACATGGACCGCTCACACGCTGCGCCAGCAGCACCGCGCAGATCCAAGGCTCGCCCTACGCGCGGCTGCTCACCCACTGCGCCAGCAATACGGCACACGCAGCAGACACATTCAGGCTTTCAACCGCTCCGCTGCCAGGAATCGACAGCTTGAGGTCGCATGTCGTGGTGAGTTCGCCCGACATGCCTTCGCCTTCGGCGCCAAGCACATAGACCAGGCGCTGCGGCAGCTTCGCCTTGAACAGATCGCTGCCACCGCTTACCACGGTCGCAGCCAGCTGGAAGCCGGCTCCATGCAGTTGCGCAAGCGCATTGTCGTCGCGCCCCAATCGTACGAACGGCACTGCTTCCGCGGCACCTTCGGCCACGCGCGCAGCCGCGCCGGATAGCGCCAGCATCGAATGCTTCGGCAGCAGCACGGCCGCTACGCCGAAGTGCGCGGCGCTACGCAGGATCGCGCCAAGGTTGTGCGGATTGCCCACGCCATCCAGCCACAGCGCGCATTGCGGACCTTCGGGCAGTTCACGTAGCCACGTGGTAAGCGGTTGCGGCTCCGCGCGCAGCACATCGGCAACCACGCCTTCGTGATGGGCACTGGCGGCGAGTTTCTGCAAGTCACCGTCTTCGACCACGCGATAGCCGACGCGATTGGCCACGCACCACTTGAGCAAGGGCTGCAACTGCGGGATGCGCGCTTCGAGCAGATAGAGCTTGCGGATGGCCTGTGGCCGCTTGGCAAACACGGCGGTGAGTGCATTCATGCCATGGATGCGCAGTTCAGGATTGCGACGTTCGTCTTGCGGCGCATCCGCTGCTGCAGGTTCAACCACTGGCGGGCGTTCACGGTAGACACGTGGTGCGGGTTCCTGGCGTGCAGGTCGCGCGTCACGCTGTGCGCGGGTTTTCCATGGCGATTCACGCTCAGTCATGTGCGGACACCTCCGGGGTGCTTGCTTCCAATGTTTCGAGTTCGTGCTTGAATGCTTCGGGCGAATGCGTGAACGGCGCCAGCAACGAATAGAACGCCGGCACCACGAACAGCGACAGCAAGGTCGAGACCATCACCCCAAAGATCACCACAATACCAATCGTGGCGCGACTGGCCGAGCCCGGCCCTCCCGCGACGACCAGCGGTACCGCACCCATCACGGTGGCGATCGAGGTCATCAGGATCGGACGCAGGCGGATCGCGCAGGATTCGACGATGGCCTGGTGGACGTTACGACCCTCGTCGCGCAGCTGGTTGGCGAACTCCACGATCAGGATGCCGTTCTTCGCCGCCAGCCCGACTAGCATCACGATGCCGATCTGTGAAAAAAGATTGAGCGTGCCGCCGCTGATCCACAGGCCAATCAACGCGCCCAGCACGCCCAGTGGCACGGTCAGCATGATCACCAGCGGATGCAGGAAACTCTCGAACTGCGCCGCCAGCACCAGGTACACGATCAGCAGCGCCAGCGCGAAGGTCAGCAGCACCTCGCCACCGGATTGCTGCAATTCGCGCGACTCGCCCTTCCAGCTGACCTGCGCGTAATCCGGCAATGAGGTATCCACTTCATGCTGTGCCCAAGTCACCGCATCGCCCAAGCGATAGCCAGGCGCGAGGCCAGCGGAGATCGTGATCGAGCGCAGCCGGTTGAAGCGATTGAACGAGCCGGGTTCCGCGATTTCCTTCAAGGTCACCAGGTTCGACAACGGTACCAGTTCGCCATGGCCGCCACGCACCTGGATCGCACCAAGATCGGCGGGGGAGGAACGTGCATTGCGCGCGGCCTGCAGCACCACGTCGTACTCCTCACCATTGTCGACGAAAGTGGTGGCGCGGCGCCCGCCCATCATGGTTTCCAGTGCACGGCCAACATCGCCGACCGACACGCCAAGGTCCGATGCGCGCGCGCGGTCGATCTTCACCCGCATCTGCGGACGGGTTTCCTTGTAGTCCGAATCGGCACCGACCAGGCCCGGGTTGTCCTCGATTTTGGACAACATGATGTCGCGCCACTTCGCCAGCTCGGCGTAGTCTGGGCCACCCAGCACCAACTGGAACGGTTGTCCGCGCGTGCGCACCAGGCCGCCGCCAACCTGGGTACGCACACGCACGCTGGTCAGGCCGGCAAACGCCTTCTGCAATTCGTCGGCCACTTCCGCAGTCGATTGCGAGCGTTTGTTCCATGGCTGCAGGAAGATGCTGGCGCGACCGGTGTGCATTTCTTCGCTGCCCCCCCAGCTGCCGGGCACGCGCGGATTGGCGCGGATGATGGGTTTGTCGTCGCCGACTTCCTTCGCCAGGATCGCCTCGACCTTGTGCATCTGCCGGACGGTGTAATCGAAACCGGCGCCTTCCGGCCCGTCCATCGACAACTGGAACGAACCACGGTCTTCCGCTGGCGCCAGCTCGCTCGGCAGCAGTTTGAACAGGAAGAACGAAGCAGCAAGCGCGGCCAGCATCAATGCGCCGAACAGCCAGATTCGATGCACGTGGCGATCCAGCACGCCGCGATAGCGTCCGGCCATTGCCTGGAACTTGCCGTTGAGCCACTCGCTCACCCGGTTGCCGTGCACCGCATGCGGACCGCTATGCGGGCGCAACAGCTTGGACGCCATCATCGGCGTCAGCGTGAGCGCGACCAATGCCGAGATCGCCACTGCCGCGGCCAATGCCACCGACAACTCACGGAACAGGCGCCCGGTATTGCCCTGCAGGAAACCGACCGGCAGGAACACCGAGATCAGCACGGCGGTCGTGGCAATCACCGCGAAGGCGACCTGCTTGGTGCCACGCTTGGCGGCGACGAGAGCGGGCTCACCCAGGTCGACACGGCGCTGGATGTTCTCCACCACCACGATCGCATCGTCCACCACCAGGCCAATGGACAGCACCAGCGCGAGCAAGGTCAGCAAGTTGATCGAGAACCCGAATACATACAGTGCGGTGAACGCTGCGATCAGGCATACCGGCACGGTCACCGCCGGGATCAACGCGGCGCGCATGCTGCCCAGGAATAGCCAGATCACCAGCAGCACCAGCACGATGGCTTCGGCCAGGGTTTCGTACACGCGCTCGACCGCGGCTTCGATGAACAACGTGCTGTTGAAGGCCACGTAGATATCTGTGCCCTGCGGAAGCGTGGCGCCTATGCGTTTGGCTTCTTCCTGCGCAGTGCGCGCGACATCCAGGCTGTTTGCGGTCGAGGTCTTGACGATGCCAAGGCCCATCGCCTGCTCGCCATTGCTGCGGTAGTAGGAGCGGCGTTCCACCGAGTCCAGTGCAACCCTTGCCACATCGCCCAGTTTGACCACGTAGCCATCCGCGCCTTTTGCAATGGGCATCTGCGCAAAGGCTTCGGCACTCGTGTAATCGCGCGCCACGCGCAAAATGAAGTCACGGTCGGCCGATTCGATCCGACCCGCGCCCAGCTCCATGTTCTCGGCGCGCAAGGCCGCTTCCACGTCACCTGTGGTGAGTCCACGCGCCGCCAGCTGATCGCCGTTCAACCAGACCCGCATCGCATAGCGTTGGCCACCACCCATGCGTACCTGGGCGACGCCTTCGAGGCTGGAAAACCGATCCACGACATAGCGGTTTGCGTAGTCGGTCAGCTGCAGCGTGTCCATGGTGGACGAGCGCAGGTTGAACCAGATGATCGCGTCGGAATCACTTTCGACCTTGCTGATTTCCGGCGCCTGCGCTTCGTCCGGCATGCGGTCGGCGACGCGACTGACCGCGTTGCGGATGTCATTGGCCGCAGCTTCCACATCGCGGCTGGCGAGGAACTCGATGCTGATCGAAGAACTACCGTTCTGGCTGCGCGAATCGATCGTGTTGATGCCCTCGATCCCGGCCAGCGCGTCTTCCAGTGGCTGGGTGACGCGGCTTTCGACCACGCTGGCCGATGCGCCCGGATAATCGACCTGCACCGAGACGATTGGCGGATCGATCGCGGGCAGTTCGCGCAAGGTGAGGCGGCTGAACGACATCACCCCCAGCACCACCAGCAACAAGCTCAAGACGGTCGCGAATACCGGCCGCTGGATCGAGATATCCGACAGGCGCATGCGTTTTTACTCCCTCCCCTGCTTGCGGGGGAGGGCTGGGGTGGGGGCTGCCTTTTCGTTGGCGGCGTCCTGCACGTCATTGCCTGCGCGCAGCTTGCCGGTGCCTTCCACCACGATGCGATCACCAGCCGTCAGGCCGGAGACGACTTCGGCCATGCCATCGCGGCGCACGCCGATCTTCACATCGGCCTGGGCAACCTTGCCATCGGCACCGACAAGCCAGACGAAGGTCTTGTCACCGACTTGCACCACTGCGATCTCCGGCAGCAACAGCGCTTGCCGCGCCGCGCGATGCAGGCTGACCTCGACTAGCATGCCCGGGCGCAGGGCCTGGTCCGGATTCGGGAAATCGGCGCGCACGGTGAGCGCGCGGCTTGCGGCATCGATGCGCGGATCTATTGCTGAAACGGTGCCATCAAAACTGCGGCCGGGCCAACTGGAGCTGCTGCCGCTGACCCGCTGTCCAACACCCGCCAATGCCAGATCACTTTCCGGCAGCGGGAAGTCGACGTAGACGCGGGCGATGTCGTCGAGCGTGGCAATCGCCGTACCTGGCGTGACCAGCGCGCCTGGACTGACCTTGCGAATTCCGAGCACGCCGGCGAACGGCGCGCGGATCACGCGATCAGCAAGTTGCGCGCGGATCTGCGCAACACGGGCGTTGGCGGCGTCGCGGGTAGCCGCCTGCGCATCCAGCGATGCACGCGCAATCAACTGCTGTGCGGCCAGGTCGGACTGGCGCTGATACAGGCGCGTGGCCTCGCTGGCGGCGGCCTGCGCTTCGGACATTGCAGCCTGTTGCTGCTGGCCGGACAAGCTCACCAGCGGCGCACCACGTACCACCGTGTCGCCACTGTCGAAATGCACCTGCTGCACGGTCTCGCTGACCTTGGCGGTGATGGTCACCGCTTCGCGCGCATGCACGGTGCCAAGTGCGCGCAAGGTATCGCTGAACTCGCGTGGCTGCACCACCTGCGTGGTCACCGGAACAGGTCGATCCATGCCACGTGCCCCGGGACCCGCGGCGCCCTTGTCATTGCCACAGCCAGTGAGGATCGCCAACGACATGCAGGCAAGGAAAAGATTGCGGATGCTTGGCAGCATGGCGCGACTCGTACGAAGGATCGTTGATTCTAGCCGTTGCGGGGTGACAGGCCCTGTGCCATCCGCTTGCACCCTGCGACCGACTTCACGGTCAACCAAATGCACCTTCGAGCGTTGCCGCCGGCAGTGCCGCGATCATATGGTCGACCACCACCACCCGGCCAATCCCACGAACGCGATCAACACGAACAGCCAGCGTAACCCGCCGGGCTTGTCGCCCATCACTACGGTTGGCGTTCGTTCGCGAGTGCTGGCGAAGGTCGAAGCAGCTCTTTGTATCTGCTTCACTGGCATCCTGGCACCCAACGCGTCGACATGATCCTTGGCAGCCTTCAGCGAGATCCCCGGGTTGGCCTCGCGCAGGCGTTTGACCGCTTCGATCAAGTTGCCTTGCTGCAATGCGTTCTTGACCACAGCAGGCACCTGCACCGCCGACTGCGTGGATGCCTGCATGGATTGCTGGACGGCCGTGGCCTGCACTGCACGCAAGGTCTGCAACAATCCACCAATGCCGCCTTGGCGCATCAACGCCTTGATCGCGTCCTTGTCGCCACGCGCGACGGCATCCTTGAGTTGCGCCTGCAACGATTGGTCATTCGACACGTGCCAGTCCCCCGTGATCCATGCCGAGCATACCCCCGCCATGTCTAGTCAATCATCAAACCCGCAAAAAACAATACGCCGGCACTAGGCCAGCGTGTTGTTGGAGCGCGTAGCGAACCGCCGTCAGCGGGACGCACGGACGGCGCGTAGTAGCACCTTACTCGCCCCACTGACCCAAAGCAGCCAGACCATTTGCCTTGGCGCGCTCGAACACGGTCTGCTGGGCCTTGGCGTAGTTGCCGGTCATGTCCTTCGCCCACAACGCCATTGCAGCCTGCTGCATCGCGCGGCCATAGCTGAAGCTCAGCGGCCACGGGTTCGGGCCCATCCGGTTCATCGCGTCCAGGTGCGCGGTCGCGGCTTCATCACTCTGGCCACCGGACAGGAACACGATGCCCGGCAGGATCGCCGGCACCGTCGACTTCAGGCACATCAGGGTGGACTCGGCCACTTCCTCGATGCTGGCCTGCTCGTCGCAACCCTTGCCCGGCACGACCATCGAGGCTTTCAGAATCGTGCCTTCCAGCATCACGCTCTGGTTGTACAGCGCGTCAAACAGCGAACGCAGCACGACCTCGGTGACTTCGTAGCAGGTCTCGATGTCATGGTCGCCGTCCATCAGCACTTCGGGCTCGACCATCGGCACCAGGCCCTGCTCCTGGCACAGCGCGGCATAACGTGCCAACGCATGGCTGTTGGCCTCGATGCAGGTGCCGGACGGGATGTCTTCGCCGATGGTGATTACCGCACGCCACTTGGCAAAGCGCGCACCCAGCTTGTAGTACTCGGCCAGGCGCGCGCGCAGGCCATCCAGGCCTTCGGTGATGACCTCACCCTCGAAGCCGGCGAGCGGATGGGTACCCATGTCGACCTTGATCCCGGGGATCATGCCGTTGTCCATCATGTACTTGGTGAACGGCACGCCAGCCTTGGTCGACTGGCGAATCGTCTCGTCGAACAGGATCGCGCCGGACAGGTACTGGTTGGCGCCTGGCGCGGTCAGCAGCATTTCGCGATAGGCGCGGCGGTTCTCTTCCGTGTTTTCGATGCCAACACCGGCGAAACGCTTGGCACAGGTGCCAGAAGATTCATCGACGGCGATGATGCCCTTGCCCGGGGCAACCATGGCACGGGCGGTTTCGGCGAGTTGTTCGATGCTCATGGGCTTCCTGCAGGCTTGTAGTGATAACCCGTGATTATAGCCCGCTGGCTGGCCTGACCCACCCGCTCGTCATTTTACGCCGGGAGGTGGCGGCGCCTCCTTCGTGCTCGTGCCGGCGCCGTTGGCATTGTAGAAGCGAGCTTCCAGCGTGGGATCGAGGTCAAGCCGGTTGAACACGCCATTCGAAGCCATGCGACGGTGTGTGCGGTTGTTCCGCAGCAGATCGCGGATGTGCTGGGTAAGGCTCGGGATTGCACACCGTTTGCTGGATTCAAGCACGCTGGGTGAGGCGAATACGAACGTCGACACGGTGTACACCGCGCCTGGCGATTTCGCTTCAGGCGCGGGCACGAACTTCCATTGCGAAAGTTCGGCTGACGTCGCGTCGGCGAACGCGGCCCAGTATTTATCCTTGTCTCGCTTGGGTTCCCCTGAACTCCAGGATTTGAGCAAGGAGAGATCCGATGCATGTCCGTCCGGGTTGATCACATAGCCAATGGCAAGACAGACTTCCTCTTGGTGATCCCGGTACTCAGGCGGGTATGCCAAGCCTTTAAGCTTGATTTCTGGCGGAAATATCCATGTCTTATTGAGTGCATCTTCATTCACGACCGGGATCTTGTCCTCCGCCGCCCGTGCATTAGGCGCATTGATTGCAAGCACCAGCAACACGCACAACCAACATGACTTGCTCATTCAGCACCTCTGCAAATTGAATTCACGACTCTGATTTAACACTGACCCATGGCAAGGTCAAACACCTGGGTTCCACTAATCCGACCCCTCCTTCGTCCCTTCCGGTCGTGGTGGCGGTGGCGGTCGTTGTGGTGGCCCGTTCATCTGGCTCGCGCCGATGCCGCGATAGTTTTGGTAACGCGGTACCACCATCCGGTCGAGGTCAAGCCGGGTGAACACGCCAGTCGATGTCATGCGACGGCGTCGCCGGGTGTCCTGCATGAGCCCGAGGATCTGCTGGCTGAGATTGGGAATTGCACACCGCATGCTGGATTCAAGCACGCTGGGTGATGCAAACACGAAGGTTGCCACCGTATACACCGCGTTAGGCACACCCACTTCCGACTTGGGCACAAAGCGCCATTGCGAAAGCTCGGCCGATACCACGCCGGCGAACGCGCCCCAGTATCGGGCGCGGTCGCGCTTGGGTTCCCCGGAACTCCAGGACTTGAGCAAGGCGAGGTCCGAGGTATGTCCGTCTGGGTTGATCAGGTATCCAACGGCAAGACAGACTTCCTCCTGGTGATCCCGGTACTCCGGCGGGTATCCCAGACCTGTCAGCTTGCTGCCTGGCGGGAGTGTCCACGTCTTGCCGATCGCATCTTCATTCACGACCGGGATCTTGTCTTCCGCGCGCGCATAGGGTGCATTGATTGCCAGCACAAGCAACACGCACAGCCAACATGACTTGCCCATTTCGCACCTCTGCAAATCGAATTCTCGACTTTAATTAGCACCGGCCTACGTCATCCGCCAAACGGATCGGCGCACTGCTCTTTTGGCGTGCTGGTATAGGACGGGGTACATATGGTGTGGATTGGATATAATTTGCACGGCTTGTGGCAAAGAACATTTGATTCAGTGGTTCCGAAGGTATGCTTCGTCATACAACTGATGAACCGTGACCGAGATTATTTGATTCATTACTTGGTCGGCAGTCCGTTTCAATTCCTGCGCCGTCCTGAGATCGGCGCGGCCGACAGTCTTGTAATAGTTTACAAGCTGGCTGACCCGGCAACGGTCGCCAAGCCTGCGCGTGCCGCCGTTGCCTTTGAAGGTTAATGTCGCCACCGTGCTAACAGGCTGTGCATCGGTACGCTCCTGCTGGACGAAACGCCATTTCGAAACCACATCAATCACCTTCGCCGCGAATGCATCGACATAGCCAACTTTGGATTGCGCTTGCGAGGAGTCGCTACTCCATGCCTGCAACACCTTGAAATCGCCGGTACTGCCGTCAGGCTTGATCGTATAGGCCATCGCGATGCAGACATCGTCGCCACTGGCGACGTATGCCGCCGGATAATCCGGGGCAACCTGATTGCCTGCGACCGCAAAGACTTGGGCGCCGTCGAGCTTTCCTTCATCAACGATGCGCATGTCCATTTGCTGGGCGGAAACAGTCCCGGCGGCCAATACTGCCAAAACAGCGAATGGAATCTTCATTGAACCCGCCTTCCAAAAATGCTGGCCAAGGAAACCTGACTCTACCCCCCCCAATTCATGACATGCAAAAAGAATGGACTACAGTTCGCCGAGCCCCTCGGCCTGCCCGTTTTCACCGACCTGCAAGAGGCGCAGGGTATTGGTGGCACCGCGGGTTTCCATGTGCTCGCCGCTGGTGAATACCACCCGGTCTCCGATTGCCAGGAAACCAGCATCGACCAGCAGGCGGATGCCGCCGCGAGCGGCCTCACGTGGGGTCTGGCCGCGGCTGTCGTAGTCCATCGGGAACACGTCGCGCATCAGCGCCATGCGACGGCGTGCGCCAGCGTGTCGCGAAAACGCATAGATCGGTACTGAGGAACGGAACCGCGAAAGGAACCGCGCGGTGCCGCCGGATTCGGTCATCGCCACCACCGCGCGCACGCCGATGTGTTCGGACAGGAACATGGTGGCCATCGCGATGGCGTGATCGGCGCGTTCCAGGCCGCGCCGTGCCTTCTCGAAATCGACGTCAGCCACGAACTGCTTTTCCGCACCCACGCAGATCCGCGCCATCGCCTCGACGGCCTTCACCGGCCAGCTGCCGGCGGCACTTTCCTGCGACAGCATCACCGCGTCGGTGCCGTCGATCACCGCGTTGGCCACGTCCAATACTTCGGCGCGGGTCGGGATCGGACTTTCAACCATCGACTGCAGCATCTGGGTGGCGGTGATCACCACCTTCTCGCGTGCCACTGCTACACGGATGATTTTCTTCTGCAGGCCCGGCAATTCGGCATCGCCGATCTCCACGCCCAGGTCGCCACGCGCGACCATCACCACTTCACTGGCATCGACGATCTCGATCAGGTTCTCGATCGCCTCGGCGCGTTCGATCTTCGCCACCAGCGCGGCCTTGCTGCCATGCGCGCGTGCCACCCGGCGTGCTTCGTGCATGTCTTCGGCATTGCGGCAAAACGAGACCGCGATGAAGTCCACGTCCATGCCGGCGGCCACCGCGATCAGCTCGCGATCCTTTTCGGTGATCGCGCCCAGTGACAGTCCACCACCCTGCTTGTTCAGCCCCTTGCGATTGGACAGCACGCTGTCGTTGATCACGCGGGTGACGATGCGCTCGCCCTCCACCGCGGTCACTTCCAACTGCACAAGACCATCGTCGAGCAACAGCAAGTCGCCGGCAACGACATCGCCCGGCAACTCAAGGTAGCTGACACCGACCTGGGTTGCATCGCCGGGCGGTACGTCGTTGCGCGCCACCAGGTCGAAGCGTTCACCCGCACGCAACTGCACCTTGCCCTCGGCGAAGGTTTCAATGCGGATCTTCGGGCCCGGCAGGTCGGCGAGGATGCCGATCTCGCGCCCGATCTTCAGCGCCATAGCTCGTACCGCTTCGCCACGCGCGACCTGCGAAGACGGATCGCCATGCGAGAAATTCAACCGCACCACATCGACACCAGCCCGTAATACTGCCTCCAGCACCTCGGGCGGATCGGTAGCTGGCCCAAGCGTGGCAACGATGCGGGTGCGGCGCTGGTGCGGAGTGGCGTCTTTCTCTTTCATGCGAGATCAGTCATGTATGGGCTCCTGTTGCCCGCACGCTAGCATGCGGCGCCGACCAACCGCAGCACCGCACGCCTGAAAACGAACTCAGCAGACGCGGGCTTCGAGTGCCGCCACTGCAGGTAGCGTCTTGCCTTCCAGGAACTCCAGGAACGCGCCGCCGCCGGTGGAGATGTAGGACACGGCATCGGCAATCCCGTACTTGTCGACTGCCGCCAACGTGTCGCCACCACCCGCGATTGAAAACGCATCACTGGCCGCTATCGCGCGTGCAACCGCTTCGGTGCCCTTGCCGAACGCGTCGAACTCGAACACGCCCACCGGGCCGTTCCAGACCACGGTGCCGGCCTTGGCGATCAGCTGTGCGTAGACGTCCGCAGTTTGCGGGCCGATGTCGAGGATCATGTCGTCATCGCTCACTGCATCGACGGCCTTGATCGTAACCGGTGCATCGGCGGCGAATGCAGGCGCCACCACCACGTCGATCGGTAGCGGGATCCCGGCGCCGCGCGCCTTGGCGTCGGCGATGATCTGGCGGGCGGTGTCGAGCAGGTCCATCTCGACCAGCGACTTGCCGACGCCATGGCCCATCGCGGCGATGAAGGTGTTGGCGATACCGCCACCAACGATCAACTGGTCGACCTTGTTCACCAGCGAGGACAGCAGTTCTAGCTTGGTGCTGACTTTTGATCCGGCGACAATCGCCAGCAGTGGCCGCGCAGGATGTTGCAACGCCTTGGCCAGCGCGTCGAGTTCCGCCATCAGCAGCGGCCCGCCCGCGGCCTGTTTCGCGAATTTGATGACACCGTGCGTGGACGCCTGAGCACGATGCGCGGTGCCGAATGCATCCATCACGAACACGTCGCATAGCGCGGCATATTTCTGCGCGAGCACGTCGTCGTCGGCTTTCTCGCCGATATTCATGCGGCAATTTTCCAACAGGACGACATTACCCGGCGCTACCTCCACGCCGTCCACCCAGTCCTTCACCAGCGGCACCGCGCGTCCGAGCAATTCGCCCAGGCGCTTGGCCACCGGCGCCAGCGAATCCGCCTCGCTCCACACGCCTTCCCTGGGCCGGCCAAGATGCGAGGTGACCATCACCGCGGCACCTTTTTCCAGCGCCAACCGGATGGTCGGCAACGAAGCAGTGATGCGTTGTTCGGAGGTGATATGCCCCGGCTTGCCATCAACATGCTCGATTGGCACGTTGAGATCCTGGCGGATCAGCACGCGCTTGCTGGTCAGGTCGAGGTCGGTCATGCGGACGATGGGCATCGAGGTCATCACTCACTGGAAAACCGCATTGTCTCGCGACGTACGGCCGCCTTCAAACCTGCCGACGCTTCGGCATCGGCTACCATCCATCCAGCATGGTGGCGCGCATGGCGCCGGGAGTGGAGGCGATGCGCGTAGTTTGGGCGGAACTCAAGCGCCGCCATGTCATCCGCATGGCAGTCGCCTACTGCGCGCTTTCGTGGCTGCTGCTGCAGGTCGCGTCGCTGCTGATCCCGACCTTCGACATCCCCAACTGGGTGATGCGCTTGCTAGTGCTGATGGCGGTGCTGGGCTTCCCGCTGGCGTTGCTGTTCTCGTGGAGCTACGCCTGGACCAGCGCCGGCTTGGCGCGCGAAACGCAGGCCCCTCGCGCCGGGCAGCCAGCAGCAACACCCGCCGTATCTGTCGCCAACGAAACGCCCTGGGCGGCGGCGCCCACACCGGCAACGGCATCAATCGCAGTGCTGCCACTAGTCAACATGAGCTCGGACCGGGAACAGGATTATTTTTCCGATGGTTTGTCCGAGGAGCTGCTCAACCTGCTGGCGCAAGTACCGGGCCTGCATGTCGCCGGGCGCACCTCATCGTTCTCGTTCAAGGACAAGCCGACAACAATCGTCGAGATCGGCCACGCGCTCAATGTCGCCAACGTGCTGGAAGGCAGCGTGCGCAAGGCTGGCGATCGGGTGCGGATCACCGCGCAGCTGGTCAAGGTGCAGGACGGCTACCACCTGTGGTCGCAAACCTACGATCGCGAAGTGACCGACATCTTCGCGGTACAGGACGAGATTGCCGCCGCAGTCGTCGAAGCGCTCAGGCTAAGGCTGTTGCCGGCGCAGCAGCCCACCACCGCCGGCCATCACGTGCCAGGTCCGGAGGCATACAACCACTTCCTGCTGGGACGGCAATTGCTCAACCGCGCCAGCGAGGACGGGTTCCGGCGCGCGGTGCAGGCGTTCGGGCAAGCGACCGCGCTTGAGCCTGGGTACGCGGCCGCGCTCGCCGGGCTGGCGCTGGCCGAAGCCTATGCCGCGGACCACACCAGATCCGACGCGGCGATGCTGGCCGGGCGCCAGCGCGCCAGCAAAGTGGCGGAGCAAGCCGTGGCATGCGACCCCACGTTGGGCGAGGCCTATACAGCTCGCGCGGTGCTGCGCTTCGTGTTCGACCTGGACTGGAACGGTGGCGACGCCGACTTCGCGCAGGCACTGGTCTTCAATCCGGGCGATGTGATGACCCATTGGCAGTACAGCCGACTGCTTGCGGCGTTGGGCCGCCTGCCCGAGGCCTTGTCCGCCGCCCGGCTGGCCACCCAGCTGGATCCGCTGTCGGCGCAGGCCTGGGAAATCCTGGCGCGTTACCAGCTCGCAGATGGGGACATCGCGGGGGCACGCCAATCGCTGGAGCATGCCCTGGACATCGCGCCCGACCATGGTCGTGCACCGTTGGGCCTGGGCATGGCGGCATTACTCGAAGGCGATGCCGAGGGCGCGCGTCTCTGGTATGCACGCTGCAACGACGACACCTTCAGGCTCGCCGGGCTGGCGATGGTGGAGCATGACCGTGGCGCCGATGCGGAATCCTCGCGTTTCATGCAGGCGTTGGTCACCGAACATGCGCACGACAGCGCATATCAGATCGCCGGTGCATTCGCCTGGCGCGGCGAGCACGATGCGGCGTTCGACTGGTTGCAACGCGCGGTGTCGCAGCACGACGCCGGCTTGCAATACCTCAAGTACGATCCGGCACTGCGTTCATTACGCGACGATCCACGCTACCGCGAGCTGCTGCTGGAGATCGGCCTACCGCCCTGAGCGTAAACGTTTGCGCAGATTGTCATTACGGCGTCTTCGACTGCCTCAACAAGCTGGTCGCAAACCCCGTCACCAGCACCGCGCCCAGCACCAGCAAGCCCCACAACAGCCACGACTTCCAGTCGCGTTGCGCTGGCACAGGTTGCAGCGCCTGCGCGCCTGATAGCTCGGCCGGTGCGCCCAGTGTTGCGGTTGCGGGCTGCCAATCCGCGCCACGACGCGCGCGGATCGCTTCGACCAGTTGCGGTAATGGCGCATCAGCGCGTGTCGCGCGCGCACTGCCCGCGACCAAAGCGAATGGTGGCTGACCCTGGGCAAGGAATACCATCACTTCAGGCTGATAGCCCAGGCGCAATACGGGCGCAGCATTGATCGGTGCGCGCGACGACAACCGCCACTGGTGGTCACGGGCGATGCCCGCAAGCGACTGCTCGGCGGAGCGTAAGCCACCGTCGCCTGCGCCTACCTGGAACGCCATCCATGGGCCGGCGCGGCGCTGCCAGTAGCCATCGTCGGCATCGCGGCTTTCCAGCGTCCATTCGCCTGCCGCATTGGCGTCCAGCGCGACATCGGCACGTGCGATCGGGAAGCGGCCATCGAGGGTGAACTGGTAATACGTGCGTCCGTTTTCGACCACTTCATGCCCACGCAACGCTTCCCATTGCCAAGTCTCTGCGGCCGCAGGCGTAGCCAGTTCTGCGGTCACTCCAGCCAGCGGCAGTACCGCATCGGTCTGCAACGGCGACAGCCGCAAGTATTTCGCTTGCCCGTCAAGTGGGATCCGTCGCTGCTGCAGGCGCTGGCCGTCGCGGGTCAGGTCCAGCAGTTGTGCGCGTGGTTGCAGGATGCGCCAGTCGCGCAGGTTGTCGCTGCCTTCGACCTGATATGCCACGTCGAGTGCTGAGGCTTGTGCAGGCCAATCCAGATGCAGGGCTTTGATCCGCGCATCGATCTGGCTGGCATCGATCAGCCATGCATTCGCGGTTGGTTCCGCGCCCGGTTTTCCGGATTCGCCGACGTGCGCCTCCACCCGGCGCAGGCTGCCATCGGCATCGCGCTCGCTGATCAGGGTGATGTCACGGCCCGGCGCGGCCTGGTCGCGCGGCAACGGGTACCACGGCAATACACGCTGATGCGATGCCTGCGCCAGCGGTTGTTCGGGTGAGAACAATGCAGCAGGCACCGCGGCACCTGCTGCATTACGGACGTCGATGTCGCGCAGCGAGGACAGTGTCGCGCTGCGATAAACCTCGCGATCCAGCACCACCCGATAGGCGCCCGCGTCCTGCGATTGCAGGGCCAGCGGCCATTGCCGCGCGTAATTCTCGGCATGGGTTTCGACTTGCGCGGACGCGATCAAAGCCGGCAGCAGGGTCAACCAGAGCAAGCGCTTCATGATGTTGTCTCCGCAGATTCGTCGTCAGCATGTGCGCGTGGCGGTGCGGGCGCGAAGTAGCCCACCAGCGTGCACAACAGGCCGAAGGCGATGAAGGAACCGATGCCCAGCAGATTGCCAAGATGCTGGCGATCAACCAGGACAAGTTTTGCCAACACCACGCCCATCAACACCGCCCCGGCCAGCCACAGCGCACGTTGACCACGACGTGAGCCGCCGATCCAGCCAACCACGCCCAGCACACTCCAGACAATGGTCAAGCTGGTTTGCGCAAGGCTGGTCGATAGCAGCTCGCCGTCCCATGGCACCGCGCCCCAATGGTGCACGCCGCGCAAGGTGATGCAGGTCACCAGTGCAAATCCGGCCAGTGACAACACCGCGATCCGTCGGCGTACCAGCAAGGCATTCGCATGCGGCGACCACAGCCAGCGCGCCAGCAAGGCCAATGCCGCCAACTGTGCCAGATCAAGCGGATTCAGCAGCGGCACCCACGGCAGCGGCGCAGTGATGCCGGCCGCGAACAATGCGCACACCCAACCGACCGCAAGTACTGCGACATAGGTGCCGGTCAACGCCACGCGGCAGGCATCGAAGCGTGTGCCCAGCGGCATCGCCAGCCACGCCCAGCGGAATTGCGCCAGGGCCAATGCGACGAGCCATGGCAAGCCCAGCAGCGCAATCTCCCAGCCTTGCGCCAGCCCAAAGCGATCGGCGATCCATGCACCGAGCAATGAAGCCATCGTCGGCCACACCAGCCACCAGGTGAATTGCGCGCCAACCGCAAAACGATTCTCGCCTTCGCGCAGGCATTGCAGGCTGCGCATGCCCAACACCGCGAACACCAGCCATGCCCACCAGCCGTTGCCGGCGAAGGGCTGCTCGTGGATATCGACCTGGGCAAAAGCCAGCGGAATGGCGATGGCCATCGATGCAAGCGTGGTCAGCACCAGCGCCGATGCCGGCTTGCGGCGATGCACTTCCGCAGCAAGCCAGCCAGTGATCGCCGCAAACGCCAGCAACACGTCGACGCGCGAGGTGTATTCGACGAAGCGCTCAACCTCATTGATGGCATTGCCACACCACCACAACAAACCCCAGCCGTACCAGATGAGCGCGGGCTGCCGCTTGCCTGCATCGCGATGCGTCCACGCACTGGCAAAACCGGCCAGCGCGATCAGCAAGGCGCCCATGAAGGTCGGGTTGGCGACGGCGGTCGCATCGTGCCTCCATGCCGTCACGCCGATGAGGAGCGCGACAGCTGCCGCGACCTGCAATCCGCTACCGGTCCAGCGCGGCAGGCGACGGCCCTGCTTCAAACCGAGCCAGACCAGGCCGGCGCCTTCCAGCGCAAACGCGCTGGCGGTGGCCCGCGCCGACAACGCCAGCGGCACCGAGAGGGTCGCAAAGCCAACTGCCAATATCGCGTGGCCCTGACCCAGCACGGCATAGCGTTCGCGATGGATCAGCGAGCGCGCCAGCACCGCGTAGATCAATGCCAGCCCGAGCGCGCAGAACGCCAACGGCATACGGTCGCCATGCATCAATCCGGCTTGCAGCGAAAACGCGATCAGCGGCGTGCCGAACAGCAGGCAGCCGTCGATGCGGTCGTTGGGCCGCGCTGGCCGCTTGCGTGCATACAGGATCGGCAGCAGCAGGTAGAACGCGAAGAACAGCAGCAGGAACGGCTGGGTGCTGGCGTACTTGGCCGGCTGGTAATCCAGCACACCCCAGACGATGCCGATACCCCAGGTGAATGCGAAACCAAGCAGATTGAGGATCCGCCACGACTTCACCCAGGCGATCGCGAAGATCGCGGCATTGAGCATCGCGTAATAGGCGAACAGCGCGACATGGTTGCCACCACCGTTCGACAGCCAGATCGGCGCGAGGAAGCCGGCAAGAATCCCGAGTACTGCCAAGGTGCGTGAATCCTGCAGCACCGCCAACACGCCGAGGCCCGCCACCAGCACAATGCTGATCGCGAATGCCGCGCCAGCCGGCAATAACGCGTACATCTTGGACGCCGCGAATACCGTCAGCAGCAATACCCCGATTGCCCCGCCCTGCAATGCCAGTGCAAAACTGCGGTTGCTCTCGCGCTTGCGCCAGGCAAACACCAGTGCCGCCAGCGCCGCAGCAGAGATGCCGGCCAGGCGGAATTCGATCGGCATCCGCATCCAACCCTGGTCGCTGGCATAGCGCAGCAATGCGGCCACGCCGGCCAGCAGCACCAGCATGCCGATCTTGACCGGCACGTTGCCGACCGTGAACCAGGCCTTGACCCGACGCAACAGGACTTCGACCGGATTGGGACGCACCGGCTCCACTCGACGAGGCGATGGCGTGATCGGCGGCGGCGTGACGAGCGGTGTCGCCGATGCCGCAACTGGCGCGACGCGCGCGGTTTCCGGCATGGCGACTGGCGCAGTTGGAGGCATTGGCGAAACAGATGGCGCCGAGGCAGTGCGCTGGGCCATCAGGTCGGACAAGGTGGGCTCTTGCGGTTCGGACGGTTGCGGCTGGACTGCCTGCACAGGCTGTGCCGTTGCCGGCGTGGGTCCAGTTTCCGCTGCTTGGGCTGGCCTGCGCAGGCGCTGCACTTCGGTTTCCAGATCTCCTACGCGGCGATTCATCCCGCTGATCTTGACCAGGCAGACGATCAGCAGCACCGGAACCGCGAGTACGACCAGGGCAAGCAAGACGAGCATCTGTTCCATGGCGCGGTCGTCCCCAGCCCCGTTCAGCCGGGATCATGGCCGCCACCTTAGCCGACGCGGTGAAAAAAAGAAGAAGCCCCGCGATGCGGGGCTTCCTTGGTTCGATGTTGCCTAGTTCTCAGTTTGCAACGAATTACTTGGCCGCGACGACCTTGACCATCTCCAGGCACTTGTTGGAGTAGCCCCACTCGTTGTCGTACCAGCTGACCAGCTTGACGAAGGTCGAATCCAGCGCGATGCCGGCGCCCGCATCGAAGATCGAGGTGCGTGCATCACCGCGGAAATCGGTGGCAACCACCTTGTCCTCGGTGTAGCCAAGCACGCCCTTCATCGCGCCTTCGGACTGCGCCTTCATCTCCGCGCAGATCTCGGCGTAGGTCGCCGGGTTGTCGAGTTCCACGGTCAGGTCAACCACCGACACGTCACTGGTCGGCACGCGAAAACTCATGCCGGTCAGCTTGCCCTTGAGCTGCGGCAACACCACGCCAACCGCCTTGGCCGCGCCGGTGCTCGAGGGGATGATGTTCTCGAGGATGCCGCGACCGCCACGCCAGTCCTTGTTGCTCGGGCCATCCACGGTCTTCTGGGTGGCGGTGGCGGCGTGCACGGTGGTCATCAGGCCGCGCTTGA
>NZ_JAQSDO010000005.1 GCF_029945965.1 Thermomonas sp. | reverse complement strand
ACGGTCTTCTGGGTGGCGGTGGCGGCGTGCACGGTGGTCATCAGGCCGCGCTTGATGCCCCACTTGTCGTCCAGCACCTTGGCGATCGGCGCCAGGCAGTTGGTGGTGCAACTTGCATTGGAGATGATCGCCTGCCCTGCGTAGGTCTTGCAGTTCACGCCATGCACGAACATCGGCGTGTCGTCCTTGGACGGCGCCGACAGGATGACTTTCTTGGCGCCGGCATCGATGTGCTTCTGCGCGGTCTCCTTGGTCAGGAACAAGCCGGTGGATTCCAGCACGATATCGGCGCCGACCTCACCCCACTTCAGGTTGGCGGGATCGCGCTCTGCAGTCAGGCGAATCGTCTTGCCATTGACCACCAGCGCACCATTGACGACCTTGACGTCGCCATCGAAGCGGCCATGCACCGAGTCGTAGCTCAGCATGTAGGCCAGGTAGTCGGGCTCCAGCAGGTCGTTGATGCCGACAATCTCGATGTCGTCGCCGAAATTCTGCACCGCGGCGCGGAATACACAGCGCCCAATGCGCCCAAACCCGTTGATGCCAACCTTGATCACCGTGGACTCCTGTTAAGACATGGATGGAAAACTCCGTTATTTTAGCTGCTTGCCCATCACGCTGCCTGCCGCCATGCGCCGATTGCCCACCGCCTTCATTTTCGCGTTCCTCCTGACCCTGCTGCCGGCGCTGCCTGCGCTGGCCTGGAGCGGCATGGGGCACCGCATGGTCGGTGAACTGGCACAGCGCCACCTGAGCCCGGCCGCCAAGTCTGAAGTCGCCAAATTGCTGGCCGGCGAGCCCAACCCCACACTGGCCGGCGTGGCCACCTGGGCCGATGACCTGCGCAACACCGATCCGGAGCGCTTCAAGGCAACCTCGCGCTGGCATTACATCAATGCGCAGGGCGGCGGCTGCGCGTTCGACGTGGCCCGTGACTGCCCCGATGGCAACTGCGTGGTCGAAGCGATCGAAAAGCAGCGCGCAATCATGGCCGACCGCAACCAGCCGCTGGCCGCGCGCCGCGATGCGCTCAAGTTCATCGTCCACTTCGTCGGCGACGTGCACCAGCCGATGCACGCCGGCAACCGCACCGACAGCGGTGGCAACAGGTTCCAGATCAGCTTGCGCACACCGATCAAACCGGAAGCGTATGCGGCCAAGGATTATGTCGATGGCGTGATGGGTACCAACCTGCATTCGATCTGGGATTACTACATCTTCGCCAGCACCGGGCGCAGCCTTGCCGACTACAACAACCGGCTGGATGCGCTGCCGTGGCCGCCGTACCCACCTGCATCGAGATACGACGTGATGCCGCTGGCCTGGGCGGGTGAATCCTGCCGCCTGATCGACGCCCGCGGAATCTATCCGGAAAAACACACGATGGATGACGCCTACCTGGACGCGATGCGCCCGCTGGCCGAGCAGCGCGTGCGGCAGGCCGCGTGGCGCTTGGCGCAGTTGCTCAACGAGACGCTGGGCCAATAAATCTGCGCAACTAACAATTCGGGGCCGAGGCTCTGCAGCGGCTCGGTTCGCTGGCAAGCGACGGCAGTCCGAGGCGCTCGCGGACAACGGGTTCCAGCTTGGTCAAACCGGCAGCCTTGCCGAATTCGAGTGCAGCTTCAGGACTCATGCCACTGTGCTGTGCCGCCAGCGCCAGCAATGCGCCAGCGCGATTGCCCGAAGCGCAATGCACCAGCACCGTGCCAGAACCTGCCTGCAGCGATTGCCAAAGCAGGCGCGCGTTGTCCGCGGTGAGGTCGCCGGCACCGGCCACGTCGATCTGTACATAGTCCATCCCGCTCGCCTGCACCTCACCCGCTTCGTTGCGACTGCCGAGTTCGGATGCGGGGCGCAGGTTGATCACGCGCGTCACGCCAGCAGCATGCAGGTCACGCCATGCAGTCGCATCGGGCTGACCACCAGTCACCAAACCCGCACGCGGGACATGCAGATGCGGCACATCCGACTGCAACTGCGACGTGGCAAGTGCGATGCGCGTAGGCGCAGGCGCGCTGGCGCAAGACGCCAGCAGCAGGCAGGCCAATACGCTCGTGAACAGTTTTCTCATGCGATGCCTCATGCGATTTCCTGAGTTTCGCGCATCATGCGCCCGGCAAATTTGAATGCGTCCAACGCACTATTTCCGCCGCGCCCAACGCACCTGCCTGACGTGCAATTTCGCGGCCCTGCGCGAACAGCACCATGGTCGGGATGCTGCGAATTCCGAACTGTTGGCCCAGTGTAGGCTCGGACTGGGTATCGACCTTGGCTAGCCGCACGTGGGGTTCCAGTTGCGCCGCAGCTGCTTCGAAATTCGGCGCCATCACCTTGCACGGACCGCACCATGGCGCCCAGAAGTCCACCAGCAGCGGCAGCTCCGAGCGATTCTGATGTGCGGCAAAATTATCGACGCCAAGCGCAACCGGATGGCCGTCGAACAGCGGCTTGTGGCAGCGGCCACAGGTCGGCGACTCGGCAAGTCGCTGGGCCGGCACGCGGTTGAGTGCATGGCAATGCGGGCAGGCCACCTTCAGCGCGTCATCCATTTCATACCTCCTGTTTTTCCAGTGAGTCCGCATTGGCACCGATGCGCCCTTCGCGCATCTTCAGCACGTAATACAGCAAAGGAATCACCACCAGCGTCAACGCCGTGCTGACGAGGATGCCGAAGATCAGTGAGATCGCCAGGCCATTGAAGATCGGATCGTCGAGGATGAAGAACGCACCCAGCATCGCCGCCACCCCAGTCAGCACGATAGGCTTGGCACGCACCGCACAGGCATCGATCACCGCCTCGGCCAACGGCACCCCGCGCGCGATTTCCTGGTTGATGAAATCCACCAGCAGGATCGAGTTGCGCACGATAATCCCGGCCAGCGCGATCATGCCAATCATGCTGGTCGCGGTGAACTGCGCACCCAATAGCGCATGGCCCGGCATCACTCCAATCACGGTCAACGGGATCGGCGCCATGATCACCAGAGGCACCAGGTAGCTGCGGAACTGCGCGACCACCAGCAAGTAGATCAACAGCATGCCGGCGGCGTAGGCAATGCCCATGTCGCGGAACGTCTCATAAGTAATCTGCCACTCGCCGTCCCACTTGATCGCGTACTGGCTGGTATCGGTTGGCTGGGCGATAAAGGTCTGCCCAAGTGACTGGCCAGCAACCTTCGAATCGCGCAGTTTGCCGACCACGCTGAACATGCCGTACAGCGGGCTGTCCAGGTCGCCGGCTTCGTCCGCCAGGGCATACACGACCGGCAAGCCGTCCTTGTGATGGATCGCGCCATCCCAGGTGCCGCGCTGCACGCGCACCAGTTCGGACAACGGCACCAGTTGGCCCTGTGCGCCGCGTACCTTCACCGCCAGCAGTGCATCCATTGACGCCTGGTCCTGCGCCGGCAAGCGCACGCGTACCGGCCGCGGATACTTCGACGTACCGTCATGGATGAAGGTGGCATCGCTGCCCGATACCGCCATAGAGATAGCATCGGCCACGGTTGCCTGGGCAACGCCCAGTCGTGCCGCCCGCACCCGATCCAGCATGATGGTTTCGCGCGGGGCATCAGCCTCCACGCTGGTATCTATGTCGACGATGCCGTCGGTCTTCGCGAACGGCCCGCTCGCCAATGCACGCGCGATGCGGCGCTGGCCGGCGTAATCCGGGCCATAGATTTCCGCCACCAGTGGCGATAGCACCGGCGGGCCTGGCGGGACTTCCACGACTTTTACAGAAGCGCCTTGGCGTTCACCGATTGCTGACAGCGCAGGACGAATCGCGCGGGCGATGTCGTGGCTCTTGCGATTACGGTGATGCTTGTCGACCAGGTTGACCTGCAGGTCGCCGACGTTGTTGCCGCTGCGCAGGAAGTACTGGCGCACCAGGCCGTTGAAATTGATCGGCGCAGCGGTACCGGCATAGCCCTGATAGTCGAGCACCTCGGGCACCTTGTCGATCTCGGCGGCGAGTTCGGCCAGCAGCGCATTGGTCTGCTCGAGCGTGCTGCCCTCGGGCATGTCGACGATCACCTGCACTTCCGACTTGTTGTCGAACGGCAGCATCTTCAGCACGACGAGTTTGAAAACAGCCAATGAGGCCGACAACAGCACCAGGCCCAGCATCGATGCAAACAACAGCCCACGCTTGCGGCCGGCGCGATCACCGATCAGGAACGGCGACAACACCCGGCGGAACATCCGATGCAGAAAACCTTGCTGCTTCTCTTCGTGCGCATGATCGACATCGGCACCATGCCCGTGTCGGCGCAACAGTTTCAGCGACAACCACGGCGTCACCACCAGCGCGATGGCCAGCGACAGCAGCATGCCGACCGAAGCATTGATCGGGATCGGCCGCATGTACGGCCCCATCAGGCCGGTCACGAAGGCCATCGGCATCAGTGCGGCGATCACAGTGAAGGTCGCCAGGATGGTCGGGCCACCGACTTCATCCACCGCAGGCGGAATGACCTCGAACAAGCCGCGCTTGCGGCCATCAGCAGCCGGAATCGCGAGATGGCGATGGATGTTCTCGACAATGACAATCGCGTCATCGACCAGGATGCCGATAGAGAAAATCAGTGCGAACAGTGAGACCCGGTTGAGTGTGAATCCCATCATGTGCGATGCGAACAAGGTCACCGCCAACGTCAGTACCACCGCACTGCCCACGACAATCGCCTCGCGCCAGCCGAGCGCGAACAGCACCAGCAACACCACCGCGGAGGTGGCAAACACGAGTTTCTGGATCAGCTTCAACGCCTTGTCGGCGGCGGTCTGGCCGTAGTCGCGGGTGACCGTGGCGTGCACGCCCTGCGGGATCAGCTCGCCATGCAATTCGCCAATGCGGCGCGCCACCGCGCCAGTGATGTCGGAGGCATTGCTGCCGGGTTTTTTGGCGATGGCAATGGTGACTGCCGGCGCGATGCCGGCCTTCGGCCCGGCGCGCCCGGCCGGCGCACCAAACCACGCATAGCGACTGGCGAGGTCGCCGCGCGGTTCCACCGTCGCAACATCGGAAAGCAGCAGCGGCTTGCCACCATCGCTGCCGATCACCAGTGAGGACACGTCCTCCGCCGAAGCAAGAAAACGACCCGCGGTTACCGGCACCGAACCGTCCGCGCCCACGCGCTCGCCGGCTTGGTGGACCACGTTCGCCGCCTGCAACGCCTGCACCAGGTCACCTGGTGCCAGGTTGTAGCTGGACAGCTTGGCTGCATCCAGGGTGACCAGCACGCTGCGGTCGGGCGCGCCGATGGTGTAGACGTCGCGAGTGCCCGGGATGCGCTTGAATTCGCTTTCCAGCGAATGCGCGACTTCGGCCAGCTGGCTGGCATCGGTCGCCGGATCATCACTCCACAACGTGACCGCCATCACCGGCACATCATCAATACCCTTCGGCTTGACTACCGGGCTGCCAACGCCGACACCGCGTGGCAACCAGTCCTGGTTGGAGAACACCTGGTTGTACAGGCGCACCAACGCCGGCTGGCGCTGCACGCCAACCTCGAATTCCACGGTCATCACGGCCATGCCGGGACGGCTGATCGAATACACGTGCTTGACGCCTTCGATCTCGCCGAGCTTCTGCTCCAGCGGCGTGGCCACCAGCTGTTCGACATCGCGCGCGCTGGCGCCATCGAACGGCACGATGACATTGGCCATCGTCACGTCGATCTGCGGTTCTTCCTCGCGTGGGGTAATACCTACTGCCAGCATTCCGAGTAGCAAGCCCATGATCGCCAGGATCGGCGTCAGCGGATTGTTCTGGAACGCCGCGGCAAGCCGCCCGGATATCCCGAGCCGCGCGGGTTGCGCGAGGTCAGTCATGCGTGTCGCCCGCCGCCTTTCGCTGCGCGGTCACGGCCTGCAACGCCACCACCGGATCGCTTGCCACCTTGTCGCCTGCATTCAGGCCGCTGATGACTTCGACCATGTCGCCATCGCTTGCACCTAGGCGCAGCTGACGCAATATCAGGCGATTGCCCTGGCGCACGTAAACACCACTAAGCTCGCCCCGCTGGGCCACGGCCGATGCGGGAATGTGCAGCATTGCGCCCGACGAACCGGCGGGCGTGGCATCGGCATTGAACACCACCTTCGCGGTGGTGCCGGGTGCCGGCATGGGATCCAGGCCCGGAAGTTCGATGCGCACGTTCACGCTATGGGTGGCGACATCCGCCACCGGAAATACGGTCACCTTGGCCGGCGCCACCGTGCGACCACCGGGCAGCAACACACTGGCCCGCGGATCGCGGCGGATCGCCTCGGCACGGGTTTGCGGCACAGCGACTTCAATACGCAATTCGCCCGGTGCGTACACGCTGATCAGCGGCTGTCCGGGCGAAATGCTTTCCCCCGGCTCGACATCGCGGCGTGCAACCACACCATCAAACGGCGCACGCACCACGGTATAGGCCGCCTGCTGCGCGGCCTGCGCCAGTTGCGCACTGGCTGCATCGCGCGCGGCCACCGCTGCATCACGTGCGGCGCGCGCCTGATCGATCTGCGCACGCGACACATACTGCCCGTCGGCCAATGCGGCGAAGCGCCGGTAGTTCTGCTGTGCTTCCACGGCGGAGGCCTCGGCCGCGCGCAACTGTGCGCGCGCGGTGTTGGCACCAGCCTCCTGCTCGACCGCACTGATGCGCATCAGGACGGTACCGACGGCCACCCGGGCATTGACGTCCACGTCCACCGAGGTCACCCGGCCCGCGGTCTGCGCGCTCAGGTCGGCACGCCGGACGGCTTCGACCACGCCGTCCCAACCATGCCCACCAGAGATGCTTGCAGGCGCGACCTCGAACGTGGCCACGTCCGCAAGCGGCGGCAGCGTGTTGTGTGCGCTTTCCTTGCCGCAGCCCGCCAAGGCCGCGGCCAAGGCCAGCAGCGAGGGCAACAGCAATCTCTGAACTGATGGGTAGAGCGATTTACTCACTTGACAGCGCATCCCGACGACGTGAAGCCCAGCTTTTGAAACAACATGCCCGCCGGGCAAAAGCCGGTAAACGCGGACTGGAACAGGTTCAAGCCGATGAACGCGGTCATCAGCCAGAACCAGGGTGAAACGAAATAAGTCAAGGCAATGCTGATCAGGATCATGACGCCTGCAAAGGCCTGTACAGCGCGGTCGGTAGTCATTTGAGTGCTCCTTGGATGGGTGTCTGTAAATCGTTGCGCGATCAGGACGAAGACGAGCGCTTGACGTCCTTCAGCCGCTCGATGCCAAGCAGGCCGAGGACGTACTTCTCGTAGATCGGCTCGGAGGTGCCGTGGCGCATCTTGTAGAGGAAGTATTTCTCGAAGGCCAACTTGGCCAGGTGGACCCACTTGCCGACCTTGGTCCAGGTCACATTGCGCGGCGGGATCTGCGGCAACGCCACGAACGCAACGCCGGTATCGCCCATGTCGGCCAGGCAGACCGCGTTCCAGGTGCCTTCGAAGTCGGCAGGTTCGCCCTTCAGTTCGGCCTGGATGTTACGCACGATGGTGGTGACCATCGACTCGATCATGAAACCGGTCTTCGGCGCGCCGGTGGGTACCGGGGTCACTTCGACCGGCGGGATCGCCACGCACACGCCGGCAGAGAATATCTTCGGGAATTTCGGGCTGCGCTGGTGCTTGTCGACGATCACGAAGCCGCGCGGATTGCACAGGCCTTCCACCGCCGCCACCGCATCCACGCCCTTGAACGAGGGCAGCAGCATCGAGAACTTGAACGGTAGTGCATGCGATTCGCCCGGCTGGCCCCTGGTGTCATGTTCGACCACGGTCATCTCGCCGTCGCGGACTTCGGCCACCTTGCTGTTGACGATCCATTTGATGTGGCGCTGGCGCATCTCGGACTCCATCAATCCCTTGGAGTCACCGACGCCGCCAAGTCCCATGTGGCCGACATAGGGTTCGCTACTGACGAAGGTCATCGGCACCTTGTCGCGCAACTTGCGCTTGCGCAGATCGGCATCGACGATCATCGCGAATTCGTAGGCAGGCCCGAAACAACTAGCACCCTGCACAGCACCGATCACGATCGGACCCGGCTCCTTCAGGAATTCCTGGTAGGCCTTCCACGCCTCCTGCGCGTGCGAGGTGGTGCAGATGGATTGGGTGAAGCCACCTTCGGGACCGCTGCCCACCACTTCGTCGAACGCGAGCTTGGGGCCAGTGCAAATCATCAGGTAGTCATATCCGATGCGTTCGCCGGATCCTGTGACGACGGTATCGTTGGCTGCATCAATCGTTTCAACGCCATCGCCATTGAAGGTGATGCCGTGCTTGCCGACGTGATCGGCAACCTTCAGCGTGACCTCTTCCGGCTTGCGCCAACCCACTGCAAGCCAGGGGTTGGACGGCGTAAAGCCGAACAGGTCACCCTTGCCCACCAATGTGATCTCGTGTCCCTTGCCGAGCGTGTTGCGCAACTCGTACGCTGCACTCATTCCGCCCAGTCCTGCTCCCATCACCACGAACCTGGCCATCTGCTGCTCCCTGCAATGCGCCATGACTGGCACTTGAATTTATATTAGCTCTATCTTATATTAGTGTCAACTGATATTCAGGAGTAAATCCATCATGTCCTTGTCGCCCCCCATCACCGCCGCCGACCTCGTGGCCGAAGCCCGCGCCAAGATCCAGGAAGTCGCCCCTGGCACGTTCAATGCAGACCGCGCTGGCACGATCCTGATCGACGTGCGCGAGCCTGCCGAATTCGACACTGGCCACATTCCCGGGTCGATCAACATTCCACGTGGCGTGCTCGAATTCGAGGTCGATGCCCACCCCGCGGTCGCGCATGTCAGCGACGTGGCGCTGTCCCACAAGGAGCGCCAAATCGTGGTGGTTTGCCGTACCGGTGGCCGCGCGGCATTGTCCACGTTCAACCTGCAGCGGCTGGGCTTCGCCGACGTACGTTCGATTGCAGGCGGCATCGTTGCATGGGGTGAAGCCGGCCTGCCGCTGGTGGTACGTTAAGGATATGGCCCGCACCACAACACCCGCCACGATGGATTCCGAAGCGATGCGCGCGCATGCCGCCGATGCATCGCGCCTCTTGAAGGCGCTGGCAAATGAAAAACGGCTGGTGCTGCTGTGCCTGCTTGCCGAAGGTGAGCGCTCGGTTGGCGATCTCAATGCGCGCTTGGACCTGAGCCAGTCCGCACTGTCGCAGCACCTGGCCATCCTGCGCGAAGATGGCCTGGTCACCACCCGGCGCGAAGCGCAGTCGATCTACTACGGCTTGGCCAAAGGCCCGGCGCAGCGCGTCATCGATACCCTGCACGGCATCTATTGCGGCGATGCCACGCCGCTGTGCAAATAACACTGCGAGTCACACTGCGAGCGAGCCAATGACCGACACCCTGCATATCGCACCGTTCTTCCACGAGGGTACCGGCACCTGGACCTATGTGGTCCATCGCGATGGTGATGGGGAACACGATGCAATCGTGATCGACACGGTACTGGACTACGACCCGAAATCCGGCAAGGCCGGCGTCGACAGCTTGCGCGTGGTACAGGACTACATCGCGAAGAAAAGCCTGCGCGTACACCGTATCCTCGAAACCCATGCGCATGCCGACCATCTGTCCTCCGCGCAGGTCCTGCGCGCAGCGACCGGCGCGTCGGTCGGCATTGGCGATCGCATCCGCAAGGTGCAGGATCACTTCGCCAGCGTATTCGGGATCGACCGCGATGACCCTGCACTGCGCGATGCCTTCGACGCCACCTATGCAGACGGCGATGTGATCGAAGCCGGCAACCTGCACCTGACCGTGCTCGCCACGCCGGGCCATACGTCGGACAGCCTGAGTTATGCCATCGAGGGGCACGTCTTCATCGGCGACACCTTGTTCGCACCCGACGTAGGCTGCGCGCGTTGCGACTTTCCCGGCGGCAGCGTGGATGACCTGTATGCCTCGATCCAGCGCCTGTACGCCATGGATGACGCCACCGTGCTGCACCTCTGCCACGACTACCCACCGGCCGGTCGCGAACGCCGCAGCGAGGTTAGCGTCGGCGAAAGCAAGCGCGACAACCGTATGCTGCGCGGCGACACCACGCTGGAAGATTTCAGTCAGGCGCGGCGTGCACGTGATGCGCAACTGCCCGCGCCGGTCCTGTTGTATCCCGCGCTGCAGGTGAACATCCGCGGTGGTCGCCTGCCGCCAGCTCGCGAGAACGGCCAGCGCTACCTGTGCACGCCCGTGCAGGGCGACCTGCCCGCCGCACTCGACTGACCCGCACGCATCACATTGCTTGCCCGATGCCGGCGCTGCTGGCAGGGTGACGCCTCCACGACCCGGATCCAGACGCACCGATCATGCAAGTCGATCTTCTGCTCGCCGCACTGTTCTTTGCCGTCGCGATCATCTACTCATCGGTCGGCCATGCCGGCGCCAGCGGTTATATCGCTGCGATGGCCCTGCTCGGTTTCGCACCGGAACAGGTACGCCCGACCGCGCTGGCATTGAACCTGCTGGTCGGCGGCATCGGCCTGTATCGCTGGTGGCGTGGCGGACATGTGCGCTGGCGCAATGTGCTGCCGTTCGTGCTGGCCTCGGCGCCGGCAGCGTTCATTGCGGCGCAGGTCAAGTTGCCGAAGGACAGCTATTCGCTGCTGTTGGGCATCGTGTTGCTGGTGGCAGCCATCGGCGTGTTCCGGCAGGCATCGCGCGCCGAGGCCGAAGATGCGCAGAGTACTGGCCGCAACGTGCCGTGGCTGGCCGGCTTGTTGGTCGGCGCGGCAATCGGCGTGCTGTCCGGCCTGACCGGCACCGGCGGCGCAATTTTCCTGACCCCGCTGCTGCTGTTCGCACACTGGATGCCGACCCGCGAAGCCAGCGGCACCTCGGTTGCCTTCGTCTGGATCAATTCGCTGACCGGGCTGATCGGCCTGCTGCATTCCGGGCAGTCATTGCCCGCGCAGCTGCCTTACTGGCTGGGCGTGGTCGCGGTTGGTGCCTTGATCGGCACCCAGATGGGTTTGCAATGGCTGCCGGTGAAAGGCCTGCGGCGCACGCTTGGCATAGTGTTGCTGATCGCCGCAGGTAAGTTGCTGTTTGCTTGAGGCCAGGAGAGCAATCACCGACTTGGCTAACGCAGTGATGGACTAGCTCTTCTTTGCATCGGGATCACCATCCGTCCTGAATTCGACTGGAACCCTGATCCGGCTTGCGATGGCCTTGCCATCCTTCATCGCCGGCGTGAATTTCCATTTTTTAACTGCTTTCAATGCGACCGCATCGAATGCGCCAGCCGGCTCTGAATGATCGACAACAGCATTGCTGACGCTGCCATCCGCTGCAACATCGACGAGAAGGATCACTTTGCCACCCTGACTGCGATCTAGTGCTTCCTTTGGATAAGTAGGCACGGGCAATGAAACACCACGTACCGGTTCGGCTTGTTTGAGGAAGCTCACCAAGCCATCTGAAATTTCAGGGGTCAGTCCAGCTTCTTCTCCAAACAGCTCCAACACATTACGGATAGGCTCATCACGAAAACTAAATGACATCTTGTTTTTCAAGCGTAAAACGTCGGGGGTTCCAAGATGCAAACCGGCTTCTGCGACGACCTTGTCAATAGCTTCACCGAGGGTGACGTCCGTCAACGTGATCGTGATCTTGGTATCTGCAGAGCCGTGGCTCTCCGGCTGTGCCGACCATGCGGCAAGACCGAAGCCGAGCGTCAGCACGACAACCAGTGCACTTCCGGACAACCAGCGAAACATTGAGGGAGCAGGCAACTTGAGCATTTCGATTCTCTCCTTGAGTGGATGGGTAAACCCCCAATGGCAACCCAGCGGCAAAGCTTGCGTGGCCAGCTGAGTACGGAACATTGCTTCGCCATAGGCGCGGCGCGATTGCGGATGACGGGCGATCACGCGCTGGTCGCATGCCAGTTCCTGGTCGTGACGGAAGGCGCGGGCAGCGACATGCAGCAACGGGTTGAACCAGAACACGCAGCGCAGCGCGAGGAACGCCGCATTTGCCTGCAGGTCGCCATGGCGGATATGCGCGCGCTCGTGGGCCAGCATCAGCTCGCGTTGCTCGGCGCTGTAGCGCGTATCGAAATCGGCCGGCAACACAATCACCGGATTGAACCAACCGATCGCAGCCGGCAATCCGGCGGTCGCATCGGCCTGCAGCACATCTGCTTCACGCACGAACAAGCGTCCGAGCGAAGTCCGGAATCGACGTTGCTGGCGGATGAAATGCACCAGCATTGTCATCGCGCCCAACAACCATGCAGCGCACAGCCATGTCGCGATGCTGATGCCGGTTTCCGCACCTGTGATGACCGCCTGCATGGGCTGCGCGACGAGCGTGTAAACAACAGGAATCGACATTGTGTCGGCTGCCGGTGCGGGCAACAGCACCGCGATCGATGCAATCGGCACCAGCAACCATGCGGCGTATGCCACCGATGCACCAAACACCGTGCGCATGCGTCGCCGCATCAGCAATACCAGCAGCAGCGCGGCAGTACTGGCAGTCGTGGTTTCCAGCAAGGCGTGGTTGATGCCCTGGGCGATCTCGACAGGATTCATTGCTTGTCTCCTCCGGCATCGATACCGTCCAGAAGCTTGCGCAGTTCTACGATGTCCTTGCGACTGAGCTTGCGCTGCTGGCTGAAGTGCGCGACCAGCGGCGTGACGCGGCCATCGAACAGGCGCTCAAGCAACCCTTGGCTTTCGCCTAGCACCCAATCTTCGCGCCGAAGTATTGGCGAATACAGATAGCGGCGGCCGTCTTTCGTCGCCGCAATCGCGCCCTTCTTCAGCAGGCGGTTGAGCAGGGTCTTGATGGTGGCTTCCTGCCAGTGCTGGGTGTTCGCCAACGCTGCCACCACGTCTTCCGCAGCGCAGGATTTGCGTTGCCAGAGCACGTCCATCACCACTGATTCCGCTTCACTGATCTGCATCGTTTACACCCGTAATCTTTTCTACAGATTACGCTTGTAATCGATGTTGTCAAGTCATCTCTAGAAATTGCCTGTCACGACATCAGGGAGGGTGATCAATCACTTCGGACATCAGTGCGCGCGCGTGGCGGCCCTCTGTTTGAACACCAGGATCATGCCGATGATCGCTACCAGCAATCCCAACGATGCCGAATAGCGGCTCAACGCCAGGCCGCCATTGGCAACCGGCTTGTCGAGGAAATCACCCAGCACTGCGCCCAGTGGTCGGGTCAGGATGAACGCCGCCCAGAACAGCAATGTGTGCGACAGGCGGCCCCAGAAATAAAATGCCGCGGTGATCGCCAGCAGCGAACCGAAGATGAGCATGCCACCGGTATAACCAAGGCCTGCGGTATCCGCCACCCAGTCGCCGAGTGCAGTGCCAAGTGTTTGCGAACACATGATCGTCAGCCAGTAGAACATCTCGGACTTCGGATCGCCGACAGTGCCCACTGCAACCGTGCCCAAGGTCCGGTACCACACGAACAACGATGCGCCCAGCAACACCAGCAGCAAGGTCGATCCCCCGGGATAACCAATGCCCATCGATCGCGTGGCGAAGTCGGCCAGGGTCGTCCCCACCGTGGTGCTTGCAATGATGGTCGTCCAGTACAGGAACGGGTGGAACTGGCGGGCGCGGATTTGCGCGTAGACCGCAAGCGCGAATATCACACCGAAGATCGCGGTGCCCACCAGATAACCGAGACCCATTGACATCGACACCGCATCGCCGCCGGTTTCGCCCAAGGTGGTTGCGGCGATCTTGATCAACCAGAAAACCAGGGTGACTTGCGGAACCTTGGCCAAAGCCTCGCTGGCCGCAACCGGCATATCGCCCCGCGTCATTTTGCAACCTTCATCTGTCCGTGCTCGAAGCGATATGCCGCGGTCTGGTAGTTGCTGACCGCCTCAAGGGTCAACTGCGGATCATCGGCAATCACTGGCTGCTCTTGGTCGCTTTCATAAGCCGGGCGCACCGTATCAACCTTGCGATGCGGCGATAGCTGCACCAATTTTCCGTGGCGCAGATAGCCCAGCAGTTGGTAGGTACCAATGAAGGCGCGTGCGCTGTCCGGTGGACGCTGGAATACATCGACGCCATAGAACTGGCTGTCGTAATCCATGCCCAGCATGCCCAGCAGGGTCGGCGCGATGTCGACCTGGCTGATCATCTCGGTGAAGCGACCAGGCGCGACATGTCCGGGCGCATACACCCACATCGGGATGCGATAGCGGAACACCGGCAGTGCCGCCTTGCCTGCGCTCGAGGCACAGTGGTCGGCGGTGATCACGAAGATGGTGTTGGCGAACCACGGATGGCTACGCGCGCGACGCAGGAAATCCCCGATCGCCCAGTCGGTGTAGGCAACCGCGCTCTCGCGCTTGCCCTGCGGCCATGGTCCGCGCCCAACCGGGAACGTATATGGGCGATGGTTCGACGTGGTCATGACATGCGCGAAAAATGGTTTTCCCGAGGCATGCACGCGATCGAACTGCTGCATCGCCATCGTGTACAAATCTTCATCGGCCACGCCCCAGATATTGGCTTGGTGGATGCTTTCCTTGGGGATTTCCTCGCGATCGTGCACTTCGTAGCCGTTGTGGCCGAAGAAGTAGTTCATGTTGTCGAACGCGCCATAGCCGCCATACAGGAACTGTGAGGTGTAGCCCTTCGCGTTGAACACGCTGGCCAGGCTGAACAGGCCTTCGTTGTGCTCGCGCTTGACGATGGATTCGCCCGGCGTCGGCGGCACCGACAGTGCCAATGCTTCAAGTCCGCGCACGGTGCGGGTGCCATTGGCGTATAGGTCGGTGAACAACAGGCTGTCCTTGGTCAGCGCATCCAGTTGCGGTGTCAGGCTGTGCTCACGCCCATAGGTGCCGGAATATTCAGCGGACAGGCTTTCCACGCTGATCAGCACTACGTTGAGGCGACGCTCGGGCGCGGCGTTGTGGATATGCCGCGCGATGCCAGTCGGGCCATCGAAGGTCGCGTCCGGCGTCGACAATTGCTTGCGCACCTGCGCGAAGGCCTCGTCGATCGGCAGCGTGCGGTAGTAGCGGTCGTAGTCCAGCGATGCACTGCGATATGCCGCGAAGAATTGATACATGCCGTTGCCGGCGAGTTCGTTGACGTAGGTGTTCTCGGTGCGGTCCTTCATCTCGCCGGTGACCAGCCAGGTGCCGAGCACGCTCAGCGCCAGCCAGCCGGCGACCACCAGCGTACGTGCGCCGAAGCGAGCTGTGTCGTTGCGCACCTGCCGCCAGCGCCGTGTGGCGGCGAACACGGCAATGCCCAGCGCCGCCAGTCCAGAGAAGATCCAACCCACCGGATACGACTCGCGGATATTGCCGATCACCTCGGTCGTATAGACCAGGTAATCGACTGCGATGAAGTTGAAGCGCGCCTGGAACTCCTCCCAGAACGTCCATTCCGACACCGCCACGAACAGCAGCACGAACAGCAGCAGCAGGCTCAGTCCGTCAACCAAGGCCATACCCGGCCGCCGCGCCAGCCAGCGCCTCGGCAGCAACCACAACAGCAGCACCAGCGGCCAGGCGAAATACACGAAGGTCAGCAGGTCGTAGCCCAGGCCGACCGCGAAGGCATACAGCCAATAGCCCGGCGACACCGGCACGCCGCCACCGGTTGCGACCAGAAGTGCGAGCCGGGTCAACATGGAAATGGACAGGAAGCACAGGCCCAGCCACAGCAATGGCCGGAAACGCGACAGCAATGGCGATTGAATCACGGGCGACTGGATCAAGACGAACTCCCACCGGTGCATCCGGCAGGGGCAGGATAACTGCCTGCGCGTAAGGCATGCTGAGTGAAATCTCAGCACATCGTTAAGCGCACCCTTCGTTCAACAGCCCGATGCACACCCGGCCCTCATGCGTGGCACCCTGTCGGCTGTTTCCGGGAGCACGCGATGGCCAACGACAGCCGCAACGGACTGCGGGTTCTCGTCATCGAGGACCAGCACGACATCGCCGCCAACATCTGGGATTTCCTGGAACGCCGCGGCCACGCGGTGGACCACTGTGGCGATGGCGTCTCCGGACTGGCGCGGGCGATGGGCGGTGGCTTCGACGTGATCGTGCTCGACCTCGGCTTGCCGCGGCTGGACGGCCTGGACCTGTGCCGGCAATTGCGCGCGGCCGGCCATGGTGTGCCGGTATTGATGCTGACCGCGCGCGACACCCTTGACGACAAGCTGCGCGGCTTCGGCGAAGGCGCCGACGACTACATGGTGAAACCCTTTGCGATGCGCGAGCTGGAAGCCCGCATCCGCGCCGTGCACCGGCGCGTGCAACCTGCATCCGACACCCTGGAGCTGGGCAGGCTCAGCTACGATCCCGCCACGATGTTGGCCACCCGCGAAGGCCGGAAGGTTCCTTTGACACGACTGCAGGGCAGCATCCTCGCCACCTTGTTGCGCGATGCCCCGAAGGTGACGTCGCACCAGCGCCTGCTGCAGGTGGCCTGGGGCGATGACGGCGGCGACATCGCTGCACTGCACACCCAAGTCTATGAGCTGCGCGTACTGATCGACCGGCCCTTTGCGCAGGCCATGATCCGATCCGTCCGCGGCATCGGCTATCGCCTGGTGGAATTACCGTGAACATACCCATGCCACTGCGGCGCCGGGTTGCGCTGGCCTTCACCCTGCTCGGTTTCCTGCTGAGCCTTGTGTTCTCGGCCGCGGTCATCCGCATCACCGGAGACTATGGAGACACATTGGCTGCAGAAATCCTGCAGAGCCAAGCCGAGGACTACAGCCTGCGCCTCACCAACCACCTGACCGCAGAACTGCCGCAGACCCATCGCCTCAGTGGCTACCTGGCCAATGCGGCCCGCACGCCACCGAAATACCGTGCGTTGCCGCCGGGCATCCACGAGGATGCCAGCGACAATGGCACCACTGTCGGCGTGTTCGACACCAGCGCCGGGCGGTTGATCTTCGTGATCGACCTGAGCGACATCGAAGAGCTGGAGGAGCTCCTGAACCTGTTCCTCGCCGGCATGGTCGTGCTCGGAACCGCACTGGCCGGTGGACTGGGCTGGTGGTTTGCGGGTTTTGCCTTGCGGCCCGTGCAGCGCCTGGTCGATGACGTCGATGCGCTACCGGTGCAGCCACGCCGCAGCCGGTTGGCCGCGCACACCAGCAAGGACGAACTCGGCCGCCTGGCGCATGCCATCGATGCCTACCAGGCCCGCCTGGTCGATGCCGACACGCATGAGCAGGCGTTCTTCGCCGATGCCAGCCACGAACTGCGCACGCCGCTATCAGTGGTGCAGGGTGTGACCGAAGTGATGCTGGATGCTCTCAATGATGATCGCGGCAATGATCCTGCGCATGTTTCGCGCCTGCGACGGCTGGAGCGTGGCGTGCGCGACATGGGCCACCTGATCGAAGCCCTGCTCGGCGTGGCCCGGCGCAGCGAACTTCAGCCCGAAGCGATGGATGCACTCACTTTCCTCAAGGAAGCCGCACACATCGCTCTACACGACAAGCAGTCGCGCATCGCCATTGAAGCGAGTGGCAGCCTGCAACTGCCGCGTCGCGAAGCGCTGCTGCTGGTCTCTGGCCTGCTGCGCAAGGTCGCCCAGCAATCGCCGGATGCGGTCATCCATGTCAGCCTGAGTGACCACGAATTGCTGATCGACAAGCAGCTCGATGCCGCTTCGATAAACGATGACACCAGCACCGCACGCAGCGACATCGGCCGTGGCTCCGCCCTGCTCGACCGGCTCGCACAGCGACTTGGCTGGCAGGTGAAATTCGAAAGCGCGACGCGCATCCGGATCCGCCTGCACGATTGACTCGAATAGCGGAAATCACTCCTGCCGCAAGGAGGTGATCGGATCCAGTTGCGCGGCCTGCCGAGCCGGATACACGCCGAAGGCCAGGCCAACCAGCGCGCAGAATGCGGCCGAGAGCAGGATCGGCAGGGGTGCCCATGCCACCTGCCAGCCAGCGAACGTGGCGATCATATAGGCGAGCGCGGTGCCGAATAGAAGGCCCAGCAGCGCGCCCACGACGCAGATCACGGTGGCCTCGCGCAGGAACTGTGCGACCACATCGCGACGGCGCGCGCCGAGGGCGCGCAGCAGGCCGATCTCGCGGCGTCGTTCGAGAACATTGGCGAGCATGATGTTCATGATGCCGATGCCGCCGACCAGCAGACTGACGCCAGCAATCGCGCCCATCACCACCTGGAAGATGCGCTGGGTCTGTTGGTGTTGGCGGAACAACTGCTGTGGCACCACCAGCGTGTAATCGCGCATGCCAGCGTGGCGCTGGTCGAGCATTGCAGCGAGGACACTCGCGCCTGCGGCAAGCTGTTCCGGATCGCGCAGGCGCAACAGGAAGCGGTCAACTTCGTCTTCCTGCTGCTGGAACTTGAAGCGCGCCCGCGCGCTGGCCAAGGGCAGGTACACCCGATTGCTCTCCAGTCCCAACGGCACACCTTCGAAACTGTCCTTGCCGAGGTCACGATCGGCCAGCACACCGACCACTTCCAGCCACACGTGGTTGACCTTGACGTGGTCGCCGATCGGATCAGTCTTGGGGAACAGGTCAGTAGCGGCCTGGTGGCCGAGCACGGCCACCGGCGCCAGTTCGGCATCGTCTTGCGCAGTGAGCGCGCGACCGCGTGCGACCTGCAACGAGGACAGGGCGAACCAGTCTGCACTGACGCCACTGGCCTGCGCATTGCCGCTGCCAAAATCGCTGAATACCGAATGGGTCTTCACCGGTTTTTCCGCGGCGAAGCGCTCCGCACCCGGCACCACTGCCAGCGCGGCGCGCGCGTCGGCAACATTCAGGCCCAAACTGCGCGCGCGGGTTTCCTTCAGCACGTCCTCATCCTGCTGCTTGGCTTCAACGATCAGGTTGTGAAGGCCCAGGCTCTCGACCAGCCGCAGTGCCTCGCGCTTGCTGCCTTCGCCGACCGCCTGCATCGCCACGATCGCGCCGACCCCGAAAATCATGCCAAGCAAGGTGAGCAGCGTGCGCAAGCGGCGACGCCACAGTTCGTCGATCGCCTCGCGCCAAATCTGCGGCAGGTACCGGAGCACGCGCTGAATCATGTCTTGGTCGCCCCGTCATCGCCCGCAGGCTTGTTGTCCTTGCCGTCCCCTGCAGTCGCTCCGGCATCGTCGGATTCGGGTGCAACACCGCTGGTCAGCCGTACGTTCTCGCCTGCCTTCAGCCCCTTGAGCACCTGCGAACGCGCAGTGTCGCGTATGCCAAGCGTCACTTCGCGACGCTTGAAACCATCGCCGTCGCGCACCTGCACGTAGCTGCGGCCGTCGTCACTTTCCACAGCAACGTTGGCCACGCTCAATGCATTGTCGGCGCGCAGCAAGATGATCGTGGCCTGCATGTTCTGGCCGGGGACCAGCCCGTAATTGCGGATCGCATCGGCCGGTATCGGCGCCTTCATCGTCAGCACCTTCACCGGGTTGCTGCGGCTACGCGGCTTGGCGGCGCTCGCCACCCAGCTGAGCTTGCTGGTGATCTTCTGCGCGGGCCGGCCCACCGGATGCACTTCCACCAGCATGCCAAGGCGCAGGCCCTGCGCCTCGATCTGAGGCAGGGTCAGCTCGACTTCCATCCCGCCGGGGTCGGGCAGGCTGCCGAAGTCGGTGCCCGCGAACAGGTTGCTGCCCACGCTCAGCTTTTCGCCGGACCAGTTGGCGCTGAGCATCAGCACGCCGTCGTGTGGCGCGCGCAACTCCAGCGCATCAAGGTCGTCCTGGCGCGTCTTCGCATTGATCGAATACGTTGCGCGCTGTGTGTCCAGCACCGCCAGCTCGGCACCGCCGCGCACGCCGAACTGGCCACGCTTCCATTGCATGTTGTCGCGCTTGGCGCCTAGGAACCTCGCATCCTGCACCGCGTCGAGCACGTCATTGCGCGCCATCGTGCTGAGGTCGGCGTCGGCGTAGCGACGGGCAATGCCGAGATCGGTACCGACCTTGGCCAGGTCGACGTCGACGCGGTCACGACCGGCTTCAAGCTCGTCCTGCTTGGCCGCGTGCGCCAGCGCGTTGCGCTGCAGGTCGATCAGCGCCTGCGCCAACTGCTGCTTGCCTTCATCGGCGGAAAAACGCGCGATCAGCTCGCCCTTCTTCACCAGGCTGCCTTCCGGCGCCATCCAGGTTAGCCGGCGAGACGACCAGTTCTGGCCCGGCACCATCAGCGGCGTGGCTTTGGAGGATTTCAATTCGCCATCAGCCTGCACACTGAGCACGATATTGGCTGGGGCGACAGTTTCAAGCACCGGCCCCGGCACGTCTTCGCTGCAGGAGGACAGCGCAAGCACGATGCACGCAAGCAATAGCTTGCGGCTGTTCATGGCGATGCCCCGGCATCGGCGACAGTCAATTCCACCCGTACCGGCTGGCCGGGTTTGAGCTTCGCCCGCGGATTGTCGAGTTTGATTTCCACGTCGATCACCGGGATCGGCTGCACCCGCGATTTGCTGCGCACGGTGCGACCAATCGCGGTGACACGGCCTTTCAGCGCACTGCCGACACCGCCTTCGATCACTATCCGTGCCGACCCGCCGATCCGCACCCGGGTCAGCTCGCGCTCGGGCAGTTGCGCGCGCACTGCAAGCGTCGTGGTGTCGGGGATCTCGGCCACCGACATCCCCTTCCACACTTGCGAGCCGACATCGAACTTCTCACCCTGCCAGTTGCTCTTGTGCATCATCAGCCCGGTGCGTGGTGCGGTGACGCGCATCGCCGCCAGTGATGCCTGCAACTCCAGCACTTCGCGCTGCAACTGCGCGACCTCGGATTCGAGCAAACGCCTTTCCTGCACACGCTGTTCCGCGCTCAGTTGCTCGCGGCGCTCGACCAGTGTTGCACGGCGTTCGGCTTGCTGGCGCGCGACCATCAACTTGCGGTACGGAATGCCGCCGATGATCTCCTCCGGCTGCGCGGTCTTGCGCTGCGCCTTCTCGCGGTTGGAACGCGCCTCGGCGGTACTCAGGTGTTCGTTGCGCTGGCGCTCGGCCAGTTCCAGCAGCAGTTTGTCGAACTGGCTCTGCTTCTCCTTGAGCAGGCTCTGCTTTTCGGTAAGCCGCTTCATCAATTCGCTGCCATCGAAGGCAAGCACGACTTCGCCCTGCTTGACCGTATCGCCGTCGGCAGCAAGCTGGGTGATGTTGAATTGCCAGAGATCATCGACCGCAGGTGGCATCAGCGAGGCGGTGCGCTGGGCATAGACCTCGCCGTCGATCTTGAGCGTCGCGGCGAAGGCGGTGGTCGCGCACAACAACAGGCAGACGCAAAGCAGCTGGCGTTTCATCGTTGCGCTGCTCCCGTGCTTGGTGGCTGGCCCGTTGGCTGGCCCGTTCCTTGGCCATTGCTCGGCGCAGTCACCCGCACGCTCATGCCTGGTAGCAGCTTGAGCGCACCCTGCTGGCGCATGTCGATGTCGATGGTGAAGTAGCGGCCCTCGCCCCATTCCGGCTTGCGGTCCGGTGCGCCGGCAATGGCCGTGATTCGGCCGGGCTGGGCGTGGCCCGGATAGGCGTCGAAGGCCAACTGCACGTCCTGGCCGACATGCAGGTTCCGACGGTCCGGTTCCAGCGCCCAGGCGCGCACGCGCATCGCGCCGCCGCTGACGACTTGCCCAGCCTTGCTGCCGGGCATGGTCGAGGAACCCTCGTCGATCCGTCCTTCCAGCCAGCCCTGGTTGAAGCCGTGCACGACGACGCCGTCGCGATCCGCGCGCACCTCCGCAGTCAGCATGCGCAAGGCGTGATAGTCGCGCTGCACTTGCAGCTTCTCCACTTCCAGTGCGCCATCGCGGCCGCGGCGCTCGACCGCAGCACGCGCATCAGTGAACTCGGCGCGCTTGAGCGCAGCTTCGCGAGTGGCACGATCAAGTTCGCCCTGATAACGGTCAAAATCCAGGCTCGAGATCAGCTCGCGCGGAATCTTCGCGTCGATCCTTGCTGTGGCCAACGCGGCATCGGCATCGCCAAGTGCCAGTTCGGCATCGACCGACTTGACCCTCAACTCCGCCAACTCCTTGGCTGCGCGTGCACGGGTTTGTTCGATCTGTGCCTCGAGCTCACGCACCTGGCTCGTGGACTGGCCGGGGTCGAGGCGCAGCACGACGTCATCTTTCTTGACCTGCGTGCCTTCGGGAATGAAGTAGCGGATCACCACCGGTGACGAATTCGACTCCGGCGTGTAAATGGTCTGCGCATCGACCGCCTGCACCTCGCCGGTGAGCACGGTCGCGGTTCCGGCCACGGCCGGCCATGCAGCCGCCAGCAGCAGGCAGGCTGCGAATGCGGCGCGCAGCTCAGTGCGCCGCATGCTGATGCACGTCATATTCGATCCTGCCGTCATGCAGACGGATCTGGCGCGCCGCGCGCGCGGCGATGTCATGGTCGTGGGTGACCATCACTACGGTCTGGCCGCCGGCATGCACGCCTTCGATCAGGCGCAGCACGTCCGCTGCGCTCTTGGAATCCAGGTTGCCGGTGGGCTCGTCAGCCAGCAGGATCGCCGGACGCAGCACCAGCGCACGGGCGATTGCAGCACGCTGCATCTGCCCGCCCGACAATTCCGTCGGCCGATGCGCCATGCGATCTTGCAGCCCGACCTGGCGTAGGAGTTCACGTGCATGTGCGTCTGCATCCTGCGGCGGTTGACGATGGAAGCGCAGCGGCAGCAGCACGTTTTCCAGCACGGTCAGGCGCGGCAGCAAGTGGAAACTCTGGAACACGAAGCCGATGCGACGGTTGCGGATGTCACTGGCGGCCTCATCATCCATGCCAGCGACATCCAGCCCCTCGATCAGGTAACGGCCCTCGGTCGGGCGATCCAGGCAGCCCAGGATATTGAGCAGGCTCGACTTGCCCGAGCCAGAGGCTCCAGTAATCGCGATGAATTCGCCAGCACGAATGTGCAGGTCGATGCCGGCAAGCGCGTCCACCACCTGCCCGTCCATGGCATAGCGACGGCGGACAGCATGCAACTCGATCAGTTCGGCCATCGTTCTCTATCCGTCACCCAAACCCCCGGCCCGCAGCCATTGACCGAAGGATGTGACAGGGAAGCCGAAGCACAATTCCCGCCGGCAACCGCGATTGCCGGACATGCACCTCGTCGCACACGCATGCTCAGGCCAACGCCCTCGCCGTCTCGACCACGTTCTCCACGGTGAAACCGAAGTGCGGCATCACGGCTTCGATCGGTGCGGAAGCGCCATAGGTATCGATGCCGATCACGGCGCCATCCAGGCCGACATACTTGCGCCAGAAATCGCTGACGCCGGCTTCAATCGCAACACGCTTGCGGCAGGCATTCGGCAACACCGCTTCGCGATAAGCCGCGTCCTGGCGATCGAACACATCGGTCGATGGCATCGACACCACGCGCACGCCATCGCCCAATTGCGCGGCAGCATCCATCGCCAGGCCCACTTCGGAGCCGGTCGCGATCAGGATCAGTTGCGGCGCGCCGACGCTGTGCTTGAGCACGTAACCACCACGCGTGATATCGCGCAATTGGTCTGCATCGCGCGCCTGGTGCGGCAGGTTCTGCCGGCTGAAGATCAAACAGCTCGGACCATCGCGGCGATCAATCGCGGCCTTCCAGCACACCGCCGACTCCACCGCATCGCAAGGGCGCCAGACATCGTTGTTGGGGATGTAGCGCAGCGATGCGAGATGCTCGATCGGCTGATGGGTCGGGCCGTCTTCACCCAAGCCAATCGAATCGTGCGTGTAGACATGAATCGCCTGCGCGTCCATCAATGCACTCATGCGCACAGCGTTGCGCGCGTAGTCGCTGAACACCAGGAAGGTCGCGTCGTACGGAATGAACCCGCCATGCAGGGCCAGCCCATTACTGATCGCGGTCATCGCGAATTCGCGCACGCCGAAATAAATGTAGTTGGCATCGGCATCAGCGGTCGCGACCGACTTGCTGCCCTTCCACAAGGTCAGGTTGGAATGCGCGAGGTCGGCCGAGCCACCCACCAGTTCCGGCAACTGTGGCGCGAATGCTTCGATCGCCATCTGCGAGGCCTTGCGCGATGCAATGCTCAAACCTTCGGCCTGCAACTTCTCGATGTACGCCTGTGCATTGGCCTCGAAATCGTCAGGCAATTCCTTCTTCGAACGCCGCACCAGTTCGTCAGCCTCGACCGGATAGCGCGTCGCGTACGCATCGAACAAGGTGTTCCATTGGTCTTCGCGGACCAGTCCGGCATTGCCGGCACGCCAGCCGTCGCGCAGCTGCTGCGGGATCTCGAACGCGGGATACGGCCAGCCCAGCGCTTCACGCGTCGCTGCCACTTCATCCTTGCCCAGCGCCGCGCCGTGGCTGGATTCCTTGCCGGATTTGTTCGGCGAACCAAAGCCAATCGTGGTCCGGCAGCAGATCAGCGTCGGCTTGCCATCGGATTTCAGCGCGGTCTCGATCGCGGTCTTGATTTCGGTTGCATCGTGCCCGTCGACGCCGCGGATCACGTTCCAGCCATAGGCCTCGAAACGCGCCGGGGTGTCGTCGGTGAACCAGCCCTGGACATTGCCATCGATGCTGATGTGGTTGTCGTCCCAGAACGCGACCAGCTTCTCCAGGCCCCAGGTGCCGGCCAGTGATGCGGCTTCATGGCTGATGCCTTCCATCAGGCAGCCGTCGCCCATGAACACCCAGCTGCGGTGGTCGACGATGGCCAGTTCCGGCCTGTTGAAACGCTGCGCGAGGAGCTTTTCCGCCAGCGCGAACCCCACGGCATTCGCGAAGCCCTGCCCCAGCGGACCGGTGGTGGTTTCCACGCCCGGGGTCATGAAGTTTTCGGGATGGCCCGGCGTCTTCGAATCCAGCTGACGGAACTTCTTCAGGTCATCGATTGACAGGTCGTAGCCGCTCAGGTGCAGCAGCGCGTAATGCAGCATCGAACCGTGGCCATTGGACAGCACGAAGCGATCGCGGTTGAACCATGTCGGATTGTTCGGGTTGTGCTGCAGGTAATCGTTCCAGAGCACTTCGGCGATGTCGGCCATGCCCATCGGCATGCCCGGGTGGCCGGAGTTGGCGGCCTGCACCGCGTCGATGGCAAGGAAACGGATCGCGTTGGCGAGTTCGCGGCGACTGGGCTTTTCAGAAGCAGGCGTGGTCATGTGGGCACGTTGGGCTGCGCCCGGCGGCACGCGGGCCGCGCATTGTCCCATCCATGGCCAGTGCTGTCGCGGTTGCGCCGGCCGGTGCGCGTTGCTAGGCGGCCTGCGCCGCATAACGATTCGCTGAGATACGGCTGAGCCACCCCTCACGCCTGCAAGCGCAGGCTGCATGCTCCCCAACCGACAGGACACGGCCATGGTTCCGCGCCCTCTAACTGTACTCGGTGCGATGCTTTCGCTGCTCCCGGCGTGCGCGATCGCGGGTGGGCCGCTCGGCATCGACCATCGCGTCACCTACGACGATTCCGGAATCTGGAAACGCAGCTACCAGAAGGACCTGGCAGCGGGCGCCGCATTGACGGTACTCGGCGGCGCGCTGTTCGCCGACAGCGATACCCGACTTGGCCGCACCTTCGACCAGTCGCTGGATGCCATGGTGTTCACCGCAGGCACCACCACGGTCATGAAATATGCGTTTTCGCGGGCGCGCCCCATCCAGGACGCCAATCCCAACGATTTCTTCAAGGGCCACGGTTACCAAAGCTTCCCGAGCGGCGAAGTCGCCGAAATCAGCGCCGTGGTGACACCATTCATCGCCGAGTACGGCCACGACCATCCTGCGGTCTGGGCACTTGCAGTATTGCCTGTCTATGACGCGGTCGCACGGGTCAAGGTGCAAGGCCATTGGCAAAGCGATGTGCTGGTGGGCGCCGCGATCGGCGTTGGCTGGGGCCTGTATTCGCACCATCGCAAGAGCCCGTTGATCATGGGACTGCTGCCCGGCCGTGGGCTGATGGTCGGCTACAACAGGAAATTCTGATTCCACATGTTCCACCCGTACCAGTCACGCTCGGCAATCGCCGGGCAATCCCCGAATCTAAGGAGAACCATCATGTCGTTCCGAAACAGCTTGATTCCGCTCGCCGCCGCAACCGTTTTCGCTATTGCCTGCAGCGCCCCTGCGCATGCTGCAGAAGCCAGCCAGGCTTCACTCCTGAAGCAGGCCAAGGTCACCAAAGAAGCCGCAACCAAGACCGCGCTTGCCAAGGTCCCGGGTGGCACGATCAAGGACTCCGAACTGGAAAACGAGAATGGCGCGTTGGTCTGGTCGTTCGACATCACCCTTCCGAAAGACCGAAACATCCACGAGGTTCAGGTCAATGCCCTGACCGGCATGATTGCCAGTAGCGTCATCGAGACGCCAAAGGACCAGGCCAAGGAACTCGTACAGGACAGGAAGGAAGCCAAGAAAGCCAGGAAAGAATCCAAGGAAGAGGCTAATGAAGAAGCCATGGAAGCCAAGAAAACCAAGTAATCCTGGATAGCGCCCTGCGCGAAGTCCTACCCGGCTATCGGGGAGCGGCTTCGCGCATCCACTTCGTCCTTCGACACGATGGTGGCCAGCATCAGATCGCCGGTGACATTGAGCGTGGTCCGGCACATGTCCAGGAAGCGATCAACGCCCAGGATCAGGCCGATCCCTTCCGGCGGCACGCCGACCATTCCGCAGATCAGGGCGACCACCGGTAGCGATCCTGCCGGCACGCCGGCGGTGCCGATACCGCCGAGGATGCAGACGAACATCACCGTCACCTGTTGCATCAGACTCAGGTCGACGCCGAAGAACTGGGCCAGGAACAGCACGGTGACGCCCTCGAACAGGGCGGTGCCGTTCTGGTTGGCGGTGGCACCGACGGTCAGCACGAAGCGCGATACATTGCGCGGCAGGTGCAGTTTCTCGTCGGCCACGCGCAATGCAACCGGCAGGGTGGCATTGCTCGACGCGGTCGAGAACGCCATCACCATCGCTTCCTGCACGCCCTTGAAGAACTTCGGCGGTGACCAGCCGGCCAGGAACTTCAACATCAGCGAATAAACCACGAACATGTGGATCGCCAGTGCCAACACCACCACGCCGACGTAGGCGCCAAGGCTGCGTAGAAGATCCCAGCCGAACAGCGCGGCCAGGTTGAACATGAAGCAGAACACCGCATACGGGGCCAACCGGATGACCAGTCCGATCAGGGTCATCGATACTTCGAACAGCCCCTGGATTCCCAGCAACAGGACTTCGGTTGCCTTGCTGCGGGTGAGCACCAAACCAATACCGAGCATCAGCGAGAAGAACATCACCGCCAGGATCGTGTTGTCCGCCGCTGCCTTGATCACGTTGTCCGGGACGATCCCGAGCAACATGTCGATGCCCTTCATCTGGCCACTGTTGCCACTGACGATGGCCTGCGCGCGGTCGGCGCCCTGCGCCAGCATTGCTTGTGCCGCAGCCGGATCCACGCCGGCACCGGGCTTGAGCCAATTGACCAGCACCAGGCCCAGCACGACCGCGATCCCTGAGGCCACCACGGTGTAGCCCAGCGTCTTCCAGCCGACGCGGCCGAGCGAACGCACGTCGCCCATTTCCGCCACGCCCATGATCAGCGCCGAAAACAGCAGCGGGATGATCAGCATGAAGATCAGGCGCAGGAACAAGGTACCCGCGGGTTGGGTGACATAAGTCGTCAACCACTGCACCCATCCCGCATCGGCGCCGGAGACGTAATGTGCAACCAGGCCCAACCCCAAGCCGGCAATGAAGCCAATCAGCATCTTCCAGTGCAGCTGCAGCTTGCCGTCGCCGGCCTTGGCTTCACTCATGGTCTGGTTCCGTCGTTTCCCGGTAAGCCGGCGAGCTTAGCAAACGACGGGGTCAGGACTGCGGATACAAAGGCGGTAACAGTGCTTTGGCCTGACGATTCTTCCGGCGCAGGCGCAGGCCTTTGCCGAAGGCAGCCCGCAACGAGGCAAGCGCCGCGGTCGCGTCGCCACTTCCCCAGCGCGCAGCCTGCAATCGGCCCACCGCGGCGACTTGGCCGGCATCGTCCAATTGCATGCGCAGCGTATCCAGGTCGTCGCCGGGCAGGCCCGCTGCGTTGCAGAGCGCTTCGGCGATACCGGCAAGCCCACCTGCCTTGAGCGCATCAGCCAACGACAGTGCTTTAGGCGCTGCGCCAATCGTGGTCGGTGGGGTCACGGCGAGGGCATCTACCCGGGTTTTCCGATGCCGTGCGAACCACCATCCGCCCAGCAACACGGCAAGTCCAAGCATCGCTGCCAGCCACGGCAGTACCTGCCTGAAACCGGCAAAGGCTTGCGCCACCGGCGACTTCCTGTCCTGCCGTGCTGCAATGCCTGTGGTCGGTTGCGAAGCGCCAGTAGCGTCTGCAGCCACAGTCGCAGCTCCCGGTGCAACCTGCAGCGTCAACGGCGGCAACGTGGCAGTGCGCGCAACGCCTTGCGTGGCATCCCACCAGTCAACGCTCGGTCCTGCCAGGCTCAGCGTTCCGGCATGCAACGGCACGATGGAAATCCGCAGGCGCAATGTGGCCCGCGGACGTCCATCGACCAATTGCACATCGGTTTGCGGCGGATCGGCGAATACCTGCGCATCCTTCGTTGGCGGAAATACCAGCGCCGGCAACTGGCTGGCGCTGGCACCGTCAGCGATCATTTCCAATTCGACGGTTGCTGCAACACCCGCGCGCGCCTGCTTGGGGTCCTGCACATAGCGCAACCGCAAGTCACGCAAGGGCAGCCATGGCTGCGGCGCATTGGCCGGGATCTTTTGTACCTGCAGCAGCTTGGCCGGCGCCGCGGCAGACAACGGCTTGCGACCATCGCCGAATGCGCCGTCGAAGAAATCGCTCACCGACTGCCCGTTGAAACGTGCGCCGGGAATCAGCAAGTCGCCGCTGCGTTCGGGGATCAGCAGGTAGCGGCGTTCGATCACGCTGTAGCGGCGACCGTCGATTTGCCGCTGGTAACGCAGGTCTTCACCGACCTGCTGCAGGCTGGTGCCGGGTGGCTGGTCCTGGTCCAACTGGCCAGACAACAAGTTCACCCCGACAAACAGCCGCACCACCATGCCAACCGCCTGCTGCACGTAAGGGTGGTCGGCATCGACCTCGGTTTCCACGAAGGCATCGGCATCGCTGCTGGCTTTTTGCACCGAAGCAGGCATGATCGTCATCCGCAGCGGTTCAGTGCTGGAATTGCCGACGCGTAACGCCGGCACCGTGACTACGCCGGGTCCGCGCGGGCGGATGCCGACCGCGAACAGCGAATGCGTGCTGGATTTCCCGTTTACCCGTTCGAAACTACGGCGCACGGTCTGCCCGGCGATCTCGAAGTTCGCGGCCAGCGGCGCATAGTCGATCTGCTGAACGGAGCTGTCGGTCTCGATGTTGAGGGTGGCAGTCTCGCCGTAGGTCACCTGTTCGCGATCCAGCCATGCACGCGTCTGCGCGAATGCAGGCAGCGTGCATGCCAACAACATCAGTGCAATGCATGCGTGTATCCACGCCTGGCGCAGGTTCGCGCTCACGGCCCTTCATCCAGCTGCTGTCGGCGCTGGTATTCGAGCCGGAACCTTGCCCGCAGCAGCGCACCGGGATCGTCGGGAACGCGTTGCAACTGCGCCTGGTTGGCGAGGCGGCGCTCGCGCTGTTCGGCGGTCTCGGATTGTGCTTTGGTCTGTTTACCGGGCTTGTCTGCCGGTGTCTGTTTGCCTAGAGCCTCCTGCATGCGCTTGCGTTGTGCGGCATCGGCATCAGCCTGCGACTTCGCATCCTGTGGTTGCGGCGCATCCTGTTTCGATGGCGACTGCCCAGGCTTGGACGGATCGACTTGTTGATCCTGTTTACCGGGCTGCGCCTGCCCTTGCTTCGGCTGCGAATCCTGGCCGCCCTCGCCGTGCTGGTCTTGCTGTTTGTCGTCCTGTTTGCCTTGCGGCTTGTCTTGTTGCTCGCCTTGCCCTGGCTTCTGCTGCTTGTCCTGCTGCGAGTTTTTCTGCTTGTCCTGCTGCGACTTGCCATCCGGTGGCGGCTTGCGCTTGCGTGCGGCCTCGACTGCTCTGCGGTTTTCAACCGCATCACGCATTTCGGGCTGCAGTTTGAGCGCGCGATCATAAGCGGCAATCGCATCATCCAGGCGCCCAGCCTGTGCCAGCGCATTGCCCAGGTTGTACTGCGCATCGGCACCGTGCAGATCCGAAAAATGCTCGATCGCTTGTTTGTAATTTTTCTCGCGATAGGCCTCGATGCCTTGCTGCATGCCCGCGTAATCCAGCTGGTCGCTGCGCTTCCACAGTTTGCTCGTGGATGGGCCCGTGACCTGTGCCTTCTGTGCCTGGGGTGCACTTGCCTGCGCGGCAGGGCCTGTCTGAGCCCGTGCCGGTACCGGTGACAGCGGCAACAGCACTGCAAGCACGAGTATCCCCGCCGCCATCATGCCGGCGCCGCGGCGGAATAGCGGCAACGCCAGCAGCATGACCAGCGGCAGCAGCCAAAAACCGCCATCGCGCCAGCTGGCGATTTTTTCGCCACGTGCTGCGGCGCCACTATCAGCTTGCGGATCCAGCACGCCCAATGCGCGCAAGTCTGCATCATCGACGGTCAGCGTCTGGTAGCTGCCACCACCACTACTGGCCAGCCTCTGCAGGCTTGCAGCATCCAGCCGCGCCTGGCCCAAGCCGGCGCCGGTATCGAACGTGCCGCCCTGCGCCGTGCCAAGGCCCAATGCCGACACCCGGTAGCCGGCCAGATGTGCCTTGGCCGCGACGCCCACCGCCGCTGCATCGGCATGATCAGTAAGCAGCAGGATCTCGCCATTGGCGAAGCCGGCCTGTTGCAACAGGTTGCGTGACCATGCGATCGCACGATCCGCGCGCTTGCCGTCTTCGGGCATCACATCCGGGCTCAGGGCATCCAGGAACAAGGCGACATTGGCCGCGTCTTCGGTCAACGGCGCGACCGTGTAGGCATCGCCTGCATACGCGACCAAGGCGACCTGGCCGCCCGCACGTTCGCGCAGCAATGTCGCGAGTTTCGCGCGTGCCTGCGGCAGGCGCGAAGGCGGCAGGTCACTGGCAAGAATGCTGCTGGAAAGATCAAGCGCAACCACCAGAGGCGCCTTGCTTTGCCACAACGGCTGCTCGTCCTTCTGCCAGGCCGGCCCGGCCATCGCCAGTACTGCGATCACCGCGGCGAGCAGGCCCAACCATCGCGTCCACGCGCGAGATGACGTGGCGACATCACCTACCAGCAGATGTGGCAGCAGGTGCGCGTCGACATTGGACTGCCACGGGTTGGCGCGCATCGCATCGACACGCCACCACCATGCAATGGCGGGCAACAGCAACAGTCCAAGCAGCCACCAGGGCCGCAGGAAATGTAGTTGGGCGATGCTGGCCAGCAAGGCGTTCATCGACGTCGCCCCAACACCAGCACAAGCAAGCCGAGCGACAGTGCTGCTCCCAGCGGCAGCGGATATCGCTCGATCTTCGGGCGTACCGCACGGCCCTGCCGTTGTAACGGTTCGAGCTTGTCGATTTCAGCATAGATGCCGGCCAGGTCGTCGGTGTCGCGCGCACGGAAGAACCGGCCACCCGTCAACGCAGCGATGCGCCGCAAGCCGGCCTCGTCAACATCATCGCCACCCATGGGCAACTGGAAACCGAACACCGACATGCTGCTGCCATTGCCACCGAACGCGATCGCGTGGATGCGCACACCACTGTCTCGTGCAATCTTGGCGGCCTTTTCAGGATCCAGCGTGCCAGCGGTGTTCACGCCGTCGGTAAGCAGGATCAGGACGTGCTGTTTCGAAGAACCATTCGCATGTTCTTTCGGCTGAAGCCGTTTGGTTGCCAGCGCGATGGCATCGCCAATCGCGGTTGCGCGCCCGGCCAGCCCGACCACGCTGTCGCCAAGCTGGTCGCGCACGCTGTCGCGATCCAGGGTCAGCGGAGTCAGCGCAAAGGCGCGTTCGCCAAACACGATCAACCCAACCCGATCGCCTGCGCGACGGTCGAGGAAATCGGACAGCACGGCCTTGGCCGCGGTCAGCCGATCAACCATGCGACCACCGAGCTGCATGTCTTCTTCGCCCATGCTCGCCGACAGGTCGACCGCCAGCATCAAGTCACGACCCACTTGTGGCGGCGCAATCGGCGGGCCGAGTTGCTGCGGGCGCGCGGCAGCAATACACAGCAGGCACCAAGCCAGGAATGCCAGCCAGCGGAACCCATGCACCCGCACCGCCCCATCGCCGGCGGCAGCAATGCGCTGCACGCGATCAGCCCACGGCACCCGCAGTGCGGCACCGCTATTCTTGCGTGCAGGCACCAGCACATGCACCAGCAAGGGCAGCGGCAAGGCTGCGAGCAACCATGGCCAGGCGAACCCTTCAATCGACAACATCGCCAGCAACGCACTCATCGCCGCTGCATCCACAGCAGGTAGCGCCGCCGCGCCAATATGCGTAACGCAGCGACGTCGCCCTCGGCCACGTCAGCGCGAAAACCGCCGTCACGCAACAGCGCACCCGCGCCGCTGCTGAACGGCTGGCCCGGCAAGCCGTCATCGAGGAAACACAGCCATTCCTCGCCTTCCAGCCGGTCCGCAGCGGGATCGCGACGGCGAGCGGCGCGGCGCAGGAGTTCCGACATCGCTGCGACCTGCTGCGACGGGGTTTCGGCGCGATCGACGGCTTCATCGAACAAGCGCAGCAGCGCGGCTTGGCGACGACGCTTGCGCAGCAGCCAGCCAACAAGCACGGCAACGCCAATCAAAATGATCGCCGCCAGCAGCCACCACCCAGGCGCAGGCGGCCACCAGCTGGGTGTGATGCCTGGATGCATGTCGTTCAATTTCAATGGCGCGATCATTTTCCAGCGACCATGCGCGGGCGTTCGAGCAGGGGCAGCCAGGCATCGCTGTCGTCAGCGCTGGACAGCTCCATCGCGCGCGCGCCACGACTGCGCAGCAAGGCGAGCGTGGTTTCCACCGGCACTGTAAATTCCTGCCGCCAACGCTGCCGGGTCACCGCGGCATCCAATCCAAGCTCTGTGCGCTGGCCAGTGGCCGATGCGAACGGCAAGCGTGCCTTCGGCGGTTGTTGTTCAATCGGATCGGTCAACAGCAACACCACCAGCTCGTGGTGCATCGCCAGTGCTGGCCAGGTCTGTGGCGCTATCGCGCCAACGCTCGCGGGATCTGCCAGCACCACGATGCGCGAACCGGGACGCAGCAGGCGCCTGGCGTGGTCGAGCGCCGTCGCCAGTCCGGCGTCATTCTCGGGGGGACGCGCATACCAGCGCACTAGCGCGTCCAGCACACGCAATGCACCGCGTGGGCCGGACGCGGGTGCGACCGGCGCTTCCCGTGACGAGCCACGCAGCGCTGCGATGCGGTCGCCATCGCGTACCGCCATCCATGCCGCCAGCGCACCGGCACGCGCTGCCTGCACCGACTTGAAACGCACGCGTGTGCCGAAATAAAGCTCCGGCGCGGTATCAGCCACGATCAGGCTCAGGCGTTCGCGTTCGGTCTGGAACAACTTGGTATGCGTGCGGCCACTGCGCGCAGTCAGCCGCCAGTCGATGTGGCGTGCGTCGTCGCCCTGCGCGTATTCACGCGACTCCGCGTATTCCATCCCGCGTCCACGCAGGCTGGACAGGGCATGCCCCTGCACACCGTGCTGGCCACGCCGCGCGCCACGCCGCCCCTGCACCAATGCCTGCAGGGCAATGAGTTCGGACAACGTCGGCAGGATTCCGGTTGCCGCGTCCGTTGGCTGGCGTGCCTGCTCCATCACCAGGCTCAGGGCAGCGGAACCCGCTGCAGCAATTCGCCGACCAGGCGGTCACCATCCCAACCTTCGGCTGTGGCCTCGTAGCTCGGCAATACGCGATGGCGAAGCACGTCCGGGGCTACTGCACGCACGTCCTCGGGCGTCACAAAGTCGCGGCCTGCCAGCCACGCGCGCGCGCGCGCGCATCGTTCCAGTGCGATCGAGCCACGCGGACTTGCACCCCAGGCGATACGCCGACCCAGGGCGGCGTCATAACGGCTGGCATCACGCGATGCCAGCACCAGCTCAATCAGGTACCGCTCCAGCGAAGGCGCCAGGTGCAGGTCGAGCACAGCCGTGCGCGCGGCGAATACATCCGCAAGCGGCATGCGCTGGATTTCGCGAGGTGCGGGCTGCAATGCCTGGCGGGCGCGCTCACGGGCCAGGCGCAGGATTTCGGTTTCTGCTTCGACCTGCGGATAGCCGATGCGCACATGCATCAGGAAACGATCGAGTTGCGCTTCGGGAAGCGGAAACGTGCCTTCCTGCTCGATCGGATTCTGGGTGGCCATGACCAGGAACAGCGCCGGCAGCGGATAGGTCTGGCGTCCAACGGTGACCTGACGTTCCCCCATCGCCTCCAGCAGCGCCGATTGCACCTTGGCCGGGGCACGGTTGATCTCGTCCGCAAGCAGGATCGGATGGAAGATCGGGCCAGGCTGGAATTCGAAGCGACCATCCTGTGGGCGCCAGACCTCGGTGCCGGTGAGGTCGGCAGGCAGCAGGTCGGGGGTGAACTGGACACGGGCGAAATCGGCATCCAGGCGGGACGCCAATACGCGGATCGCAGTGGTCTTGGCCAGTCCGGGCGCGCCCTCGACCAGCAGATGACCATCTGCCAGCAACGCAATCAGCAGCCGTTCGATCAGGGCAGACTGCCCGACGATTTCGGTTGCAAGGTCCTCGCCCAGCGCAGTGAATGAGGCATGCAGGCGTGAAGTATCGACGGTTGGGGTATCCATGGGTTCCTCAGCTCTTTCTGGCCTATTCGACCATGATTGACCGTAAAGGTTCGTCGCGAGCCAGGCGCGGACTTGATCCTGCGCCCCAAATGCATCGGGGGCCTTGCGGCCCCCGATGTGGATTACTTGTCGCCGATGACTCAGTTGCGCTGGGCGACGCGCATGACCTTGGGGGTCACGAAGATCAGCAACTCCGCCTTGGTCTTGGTGCGGTTCTTGTTGCGGAACAGGTTGCCGATGAACGGGATGTCCCCCAGGAACGGCACCTTCGCGATGTCCGTGCGGTCGCTGAACTCGTATACGCCACCGATAACCACAGTCTGGCCATCCTCGATAAGCACGGCGGTATTGACTTCACGCTTGGCGATCTGCGGCACCTGTCCGAAAGCACCTACACTGATGAAGCCATCCAGCTCGTCCTTCTTGATCGCAAGGTTCAGGAACACGCGTCCGTCATTGGTGATGGTGGGGGTCACCTTGAGTTCAAGCAGGGCTTCCTTGAACTGCACCGTCGGGATGGAGCCGCTCTGGCCGCCAGTTACGGTCAAGTAACCGATTTCCTTGCCCTGGCGGATCACCGCCTCCTTCTGGCTGCTGGTGACGATGCGCGGGTTGGAGATGACTTCAGCACGGCCCTGCTCCTGGATGGCCGAAAGCTCCATGTCCAACGCATAGCCGGCATTCAGGATGGACAGCGCCAACGAGCCGGCCGGATTCTGCAGAGTGGCTGGCAGGTTCGACATCAGGCCACGGGTGATTGACGGCAGGATTGGCGGATTGGGCGGAGTGGTGCTGTTGTTGTTCAGATTGTTTGCATTGGCGAGCGAGTTCTGCGTCAGGATGTTGTTCTCGATACTGTTGCTGAAGTAGCCCTTGCCACTATTTGCGCTACCCGAGATCCCGAACCTGGCCCCCAGTTCACGGGCCACACTTTCATTGGCAATCACGATCCGCGCCTCGATCACCACCTGGTCAACCGGCTTGTCCAGCTTGTTCACCAAGTCGTGGATGTTGGCGACGCGCTCAGGGATGTCGATCACCAACAACGTATTGGTGCGCTTGTCGAAGCTGATGCTGCCGCGCTGGGACAGGAAGCCGCGATCCAGTTGGCCGCCATTGGCCCCGCCGCCGCCTTGGCCTCCACCCTGCTGGCTGCCTTTGGCACCCTCGGTCAGCAGGTTGGCGATGTCTTCTGCATTGGCATAGTTCACCGGGATGTATTCGGTGACCTTTTCGGCACGCTGTTCCAGATTGATGCGCGCGTCTTCCTTGTCCTGCTCGAATTGCGCGATTTCCTTCTGTGGGGCGACCCAGACCACATTGCCACTACGACGCTTGTCCAGCGATTTGGCCTGCAGCACGATGTCCAGCGCCTGATCCCACGGCACATTGATCAAGCGCAAGGTCACGTTGCCCTGTACGGTGTCGGCGGCAACGATATTGAGGTTGGATTCCTCGGCAATCAGTTGCAGCACAGTCCGGACCGGCACGTCCTGGAAGTTGAAGGTCACCGCCTTGCCGCTGTAGTGGACATCGGAGGTGCTGCTGGTCGCGCCCATCGACGCGGCGCCCATGGCAGGAGCACCTGCGCGTGCCTTGGTGGCCACCGGTGCCGCACGCGGTACAACTTCCACGATGTATTCGTTGCCACTCTGGTACGCCATCGACTCGAAGGTGCCCTTGGTATTGAGCACAAGTTGCGCGCCATTGCTGGTCGCCCTCGCATCGATGCGTTGAACTGGCGTCGCGAAATCAGTGACGTTGATCGGGCGCTGCAGCGATGCCGGTAACTGCGCATTGCCGATATCAACCACCACGCTGGAACCCATGTTGCGCAGGTCTGGCGCGGCACCTTCCCCGCTGAAGCGCAGGATCAACTTGCCGGAGCCGCCATCGCCACGCTTGAAGTCGATTGCGGACACGGTCACCGCGCCTGGCAGGCGCTTGGCGGGATCCGCCATGGCTCCGGTCGCGGATTGCCCCATTGTCACGGTGGCAGTGGATACCGGTAGTGCGCCGGCGGTCGCGGCATACAGGCCCAGCGCGACCCCGATCGCACAGGCGCGAAGGGACAAGGGGCGCCGGACAGGCCGCTGGCTCTTGGCGTTGGTGACGATCATCGGTCTATCCCCTAATCAATTGTCTTCGAGCGCAATGGTCGCAGGCCGTTCCAACCAGCCACCCGCGCCATCCGGAACCAGTTCGATCAATTCGACCCGGTCTTCATACACGGCGGTTACCCGCCCATCACTCTGCCCCAAGTACACGCCTGGGCGCACCCGATAGGTCACCTTGTCAGGCGCCATTACCAGCGCAACCGCGCCAGCACCGAGACCGATGGTGCCCACCATGTTGAGGCTATCCAGCGGGAACTGCTCCAGCGTCTGCTTGCGCCGGCCTGGATCAGGCCGCGGGCCACTGCTGTTCGCACCATTGAACTCCTCGCTGAAAGGATCGCGAAGATTCTGCGCGGCATACTCAAACGTCTCGAACTGCTGCATCACCGGCAATGGAGTAAGCGGGGGCGCCGGACGTGCCTTGACCTCGGCCACCCATTTCTGCAAATCGTTGTTGCCACCGGCACAGGCAGCCAGCGCGGCGCAAACCGCCATGACTGCTATCAGATGCAAGGATGGACGGCGATTGCGGATGTGATCAGTGCGCATCTCAGCCACCTCCCTTCGCGGGTGCCGCAGCGGGCGTTGCGGCTGTAGCCTGGTCGGCAGACTCTTCCTCATCCAGGTAACGATAGGTCTTGACCGTGCCGGATAGCTCCAGCGGGCTGTTCGGACCAATCCTGCCACCAGTGGTGTCCACAGGCTTCAGCGAGATGTCGTGCATGGTCATGATCACCACGCGCGGCAATGATGCGACGCCACTGACGAACGCACCGAACTGGTGATAGGTACCCACCATGCGTAGCGCGATTGGCTTCTCCGCATAGAACTCCTTCGGAGTTTCCGGACCAGGCTGGAAAAGCTCATTGTTGATGCCAGTCGCCAGCGCGGTCTGTGAAATGTCGACGATCAGGTCGGGCATTTCGGTCTTGCTGGGCAGCTGGCGCAGCATCTGCTGCAACTGCTGTTCCATCTGGGCCAGTTGCTGCTTCAACGGTTCCAGGTTTGCCGCGCGACCCTGCTTGGTTTCGAACTCGGTACGCAAGTCGCTTTCCTGACCCTGCAGAGTTTCGAGCTCCGTGCGCTTGTCGCTGACGAACAGCCACCAGGCAAGGGCGATAATCAGCAGGGAAAGGAGTGCGCAGAAACCGATCTTGGCGTTCTGCGGCCACGAGCCGATGTTGTTGATATCCAGTTCACGCAGGCTGAGCTGTTTGTTGCTCACGATGAGGTTCCTCCTGCTGCTGGTGTGGCACTGGCAGGTGCGGCGGCAGGCTTGCCGGCATCCTCGCCTTCCTTGGGCGCATTCGGATTGACCAGCTTGACCTTGAGATTGAACTCATACGGCAGACCAGGATTGCCAGCCTTGGCCTCGATGATATTGAGGTCAGGCTTGCTCATCCAACCCGATCCCTCCAAGGTGCGCATATAAGTACTGACGCGCGCATTGGACTGGGATCGGCCAGTGAGGGTCAGGATGTCGCCCTCCTGCTTGATCGCGCTCAACGTCACGCCATCAGGAATGGTACGCACCAGTGAATCGAACAGGTGCACCATCTGCGAACGATTGGCCTGTAGCTGTTCGATCACTTCCTTTCGGGCAAGCAGCCGGTTCTTCTTCTGGTCGAGTTCGGTGATCTCTTTGATCTGTCCGTCAACCTTGGTGATTTCGGCGTGCAGATACTGGTTTCGTGAATTCTGGCTGCCGATCCGGCCGTTGTAGTAGCTGACGATCAGGAACGAAACCAGCACGCCGGCCAGCGCCGCCAGCCCAAGCATTCCGTAGAAATCTTTCTGGCGGAGCTTTCGGCGTTCTTCACGCCACGGGAGGAGATTGATCTTGGCCATCAGTCGAAGCTCCTCAGTGCGAGCCCGCAGGCAATCATCAACGCAGGAGCATCCTGCGCCAGTGCATGTGCCTGCACGCGTGGCCCGAGCGTCATGTGCGCCAACGGATTAGCCACGGTCGTCGAGACGCCGAGCTGCTCCTCGACCATTTCGGAGATGTTGGGGATCGAGGCGCAACCGCCTGCCAGTACCACGTGGTCGACGCGGTTGAACTCGCTGCCGGCGTAGAAGAACTGCAGCAGGCGACTGACCTGTTGCACCATCGCCTCCTTGAACGGATCCAGCACCTCGATCTCGTAACTTTCCGGCAGGCCGCCCTGGCGCTTGGCCAAGCCAGCCTCTTCATAGCTGAGGCTGTAACGACGCATGACCTCGTCGGTCAGCTGCTTGCCGCCGAACACCTGTTCCCGGGTGTAGATGCTGCGACCGCCCCGCAGGACGTTGAGCGTGGTCATCGTCGCGCCCACATCGACCAGCGCCACCAGTCCGTCGCGAGGCACGTTAAGCGATCCCGCCATCAGCGCGAAGGCATTCTCGATGGCAAAGGCCTCGACATCGATCACCTTTGCGGTCAGGCCGCCCAGTTCCAGGGCCGAGGCGCGCACTTCGACGTTCTCCGAACGCGACGCCGCCAGCAGGACCTGCACCATCTCATTGTTGCCCGGCATCGGACCGAGCACCTCGAAGTCGAGGTTCACTTCCTCGATCGGGTACGGGATGTAGTTGACGGCCTCCAGCTCGACCTGCGACTCCATGTCGTCCTCGTCGAGGTCGGCCGGCATCGGCATCGTCTTGGTGATCACCGAGGATCCGGAAACCGCGGCCGCGGCATGCTTGACCCGCGTACCCGAGCGTGCAACCGCACGCCGGATCGCCTCGCCAACGGCCTCGACCTCGACCAGGATCTTGTCGACCACTGCATTCGGTGGCAGTGGCTCGACGGCATAATGCTCGACCCGATAACGGTCTCCCGTGCGGGATAGCTGCAAGAGCTTGACCGCGGTCGAACTGATGTCAACGCCGATCAACGGCGGCTGCGATTTCGTTACCAGACCCACGGTATCTCCCCTTCCCACGGGCGCTTACGCGCACTTGGTGCTTCAGTACATGAATAACGGACTTTTCACACATTGGCAACCCATTTGACAAATCGCCACTGTCCAAACCACCGCATTCGCCCCGTACCTGCATCCATTCAACGACTATAACCGTGGAAACCGGCCGCCCCCCGCAGCCCGTTCATGACGGAGGCCTACTCTATACTCCGCGACCACGCCTGTCGCAATCGGAAGTTGTGCAATGCCCCGCCTCCCCCGCCCCCTACGCTGGATTTTGCTGGGCTCTGTCACACTTGCGCTGATCGGCGCCATTACCGCCGGAATCCTGGTTTATGTAGTCTCTGCGCGGCTGCCGGACGTGCAGTCCCTGCGCAACATCGAGCTGCAGGAACCAATGTATGTCTATGCGCGCGATGGCCGCCTGATAGGCCTGTTCGGCGAGATGCGCCGGTATCCGGTGGATATCCGGGACGTGCCGCCACGGGTCAAGCAGGCGTTCCTGGCCGCCGAGGACGCGAATTTCTACGAGCACCATGGAGTGGACTTCACCGGCGTGGCGCGTGCGGTCTGGTTGCTGGCCAAGACTGGTGGGCAGGAGCGCGTTGCCGGCGGCTCAACCATTACCCAACAGGTCGCCAAGCAGTTTTTCCTCAGCTCCGAGTACAGCTTCCGGCGCAAATTCGCCGAAATGCTGCTGGCGATGAAGATGGAGCGCGAACTGAGCAAGGACGAAATCCTTGGCCTGTACCTCAACAAGAGCTTCTTCGGCAATCGCGCCTACGGTGTGGCCGCGGCCGCCGAGTACTACTACGGCAAGAAACTCGATGAACTGAGCCTGGACGAGATCGCCACCCTGGCAGGCACGCCCAAGTTCCCGTCCAGCGGCAACCCGCTGGATAATCCGGAGCGCAATCGCGAACGCCGCGATCACTACATCCTGCCGCGGATGGCCGAACTAGGCTTCGTCAGCGCCAGCGAGGCAGCGGCCGCCAAGACAGTACCGATGCACGCTGCGCCGCACGAGCGCACGATCGAGGTGCATGCGCCATACGTCGCAGAGATGGTCCGCCAGGAAATGATCGCCCGCTTTGGTGGCGATGTGCTGAGCAAGGGTTACCACGTCACCACCACCATCGACCCCGACCTGCAGGCCGCCGCGGTCAGCGCGATCATCGAAGGTCTGCGCGTCTACGACCATCGCCATGGCTGGCGCACGCCCGAGCAGAAGGTGGAGCTCGACGATGGCATGGATGCGAAGGCGATCGCCGCCAAGCTGCGCAGGATCCCACCGCAGGGCGGGTTGTTGCCTGCGGTCGTGACCGGCAGCAGCAGCGCCGGACTGCAGGTGGTGCTGGCCGATGCCAGCCAACTGACCCTCGGCAGCGCCGCAACCGGCTGGACCGGAAAATCGATCGCTTCGCTCGCACAACGCGGCGATGTCGTGCGCGTCCGGCGCGACACTGGCAGCAAGTCCGACGCCGAGCCGACCTGGGTACTGGACCAGTTGCCGCGTGCGCAAACCGCGCTGGTTTCGCTGGATGCCGACACTGGTGCGCTGCGCGCGCTGGTCGGCGGGTTCAGCTACGCCGGCAGCAAGTTCAACCGCGCCACCCAAGCCCGTCGACAACCTGGATCGAGCTTCAAGCCGTTCCTGTACGCCGCCGCGTTCGAGCGCGGCTTCAACCCGGCGTCGATCGTGCTGGACGCACCGGTGGTGTTCAAGGATCGCCGCGGCCACATGTGGCGCCCGCAGAACGACAGCGGCAACTTTGCCGGGCCGATGCGCCTGCGCGAAGCCCTGGTGCAGTCGCGCAACCTGGTCTCGGTGCGCCTGCTGGACGCGATCGGGGTGGACTATGCGCGCCGTTACATCAGCCATTTCGGCTTCGATGAGGCCAGCCTGCCGCCCAACCTGTCGATGTCGCTGGGCTCTGCCTCGCTGACCCCGCTTTCGGTGGCGCGCGGCTATACCGCCTTCGCCAATGGCGGTTTCCTGACCACGCCGTATTTCATCGAAAGCATCCGCGACCGCGATGGCAAGGAAGTCTTCAAGGAAAACCCACCCACCGCCTGCCCGCAATGCACGGTGGTACAGCAGCCCGGACAAGCCGCCGCGACGGTAGCGCAAACCGAGGTGGCCGGATTCGACCTCAGCCCGACCGCCAGCGCGCCAGCAGCCATCGCAACTGCTTCCAGCGCGGGTACCAGCAAAGCAACCGCTAGCGCGACACCAGCCCCAGCCAAGCCGATCAATCCGGACATGGTGGTCGCGCCCCGTGCGATCGATCCACGCGTCGCCTTCCAGATGCAATCGATGATGCGCGACGTGGTTCGTCGCGGCACCGCCACCGCAGCCAGGGTATTGGGCCGTGACGACGTTGGCGGCAAGACCGGCTCGACCAATGACCACCGTGACGCCTGGTTTTCCGGCTTCGGCGGGCCGTACGTGACCACGGTCTGGGTCGGTCGCGACGATTTCCGCTCGCTTGGCTACCGCGAGTACGGTGGCAAGGCAGCGCTGCCGATCTGGATCAACTTCATGCGGGTCGCGCTCAAGGACCAGCCGGAACGCAATCCCGATCCGCCCGCTGGCATGGTCCAGGTGAGCGTCAGCGCCGGCGGCAAGCTGCTGCCCGGGGCTAACGGCAGCGTGGTCGAGTGGGTCAAGGCCGAGGACCTGGATCGGATGGAAAGCTATACCGAGCCCGACGTCGACCCGAATGCGCAGCCGGACGAGGAAGCGTTCGACATTTTCTGATCGCTTCCAGGTTCACGCCCAGCCCGTCCGTGGATGCATGCGGGCGGGCGCTCCGGTACAGTTCATCCAAGCCGGTTCCGGGGATGCACGATGCCGAACACCCGCCAGCACACCAAGCTCCACGCGCACATGCATGCGCAGACCCGCACCCGCGAACGCCGCCAGCAGCTGGCCCACGAAGCCGCCCGGCTGATGGCCGAAGGCGGCATCCGCGACTACCACCTGGCCAAGCTCAAGGCCGCGCAACGGCTGGGCATCCATGACGATGCCTCGTTGCCGCGCAATCGCGAGATCGAAGAGGCCTTGCGCGAATACCAGCGACTGTTCCTGGGCAGTGACCAGGCTTTCGAGGTGCGCCGTCGGCGCGAGGCAGCAGTGAATGCGCTGGAATTCTTCCGCGATTTCGAACCGCGGCTGGTCGGCGCCACCCTCGAGGGCACCGCCGATGGCAATTCCGAGGTCGCCCTGCAGTTGCATTGCGACGATGCCGATGCCGTGCCGCGTTGGCTGGATGAGCACGGCATCCCGACGCAATCGCACAGCCGCCACTTGCGCCTGGATCGCCAGCGCGAAGCCGACTTCCCGGTATGGCTGTTCAGCGCCGAGGACCTGAGCTTCGACCTGACCGTGCTGCCGGCCGATGTGGTGCGCCAGGCACCTCTATCAGGCGTCGATGGCAAACCGATGCGACGCGCATCGCTGGCGCAACTGCGCGTACTCCTCGCGGATGAGGAAATCGCCGGCTACGAAGCCTCGCCCTGAACTGACGCCGCCGGAATTACGACCACGACACACAACCCGGGCTGGTTGTCGTGTAGTTCAACCCGACCGCCGTGACGGGTCGCGATCGCACGCACCAGGCTCAATCCCAAACCATTGCCTGGCGTCCCACGATGCGGCTCCAGGCGCTGGAAGCGATCAAACACCCGGTCACGCTCATCCGCCGTGATTCCCGGGCCATGGTCGGCGATTTCAAGCCTCACGCCATCCTCGGTCGTGCAAGTCCGCACGCGGATGCTGGCGCCCGCAGCGGCATACTTCATCGCGTTGTCGAGCAGGTTCACCACCAGTTGGAACAACTGGTCCGGGTCCCCCACCAGCAAGGCCGGCGCCGTCTCGATATCGACCTGCATGCCGATGTCCACCGCACCCGGCGCGTACAGCTCGACCGCATCGCTGGCGATGCCGGCAAGATCAACCACGCTGCCGTCGGTTGGCCCCTGCCCCTCGATCCGCGATAGCCGCAGCAAGGCGGCAAACGTCTGCAGCAACGCGTCGGTTTCGACGATGGCGGCATCGATCAGGGCCGGTGCGCTGCTATTGCCGCTGGCGGCATGCAGCGCTTCCAGCCGTTGGCGCAAGCGCGTCAATGGGGTGCGCAGGTCATGCGCGATGTGGTCGGTGGCCTCGCGGACTCCATCCATCAGCGCATCAATCCGGTCGAGCATGACATTCAGGCGCGCACCGACGCGGTCGAACGGATCGCCGCTGCCATCGGCCGGCACCCGCAACCCATGCTCGCCCCCTGCGATCCTGCGGGCGGTTTCATCCAGCTGGCGTAGCCGCCTGCCGACCCATAGCGAAGTCAGCCAGCCCACCAGCAAGCCAAGCACGACTGCCACCGCCAGCGCGAGCAGGACCGAGCGCTGCATGATCGCGAGGAAACCGTCTTCGGCACGCAAGCGCATGCCCGCGACCAGCCACTGGCCACGGCCCAGCGGGGCAAGCTTGGCCAGCACGCGTGGATGAGCCGGATCGACCGGATCGCGAAACCGGACCCAGCCTGCCCGGTGTGCAAGCGCCACACCGACATCGTCACCGGCCAGCAGCGTTCCGCGTGAATCGATCACCGCGTACAGCAGGTCGGCATCATCCGGGTCGGTCACGCGCGTGCGCACTTCCGACAGCAAGGCAGCAGTGCCTGCCCGCTGCCGCAGGTCGAGCAATTCGGCGACATCGGAAGCCACGAACTCGCGGGTGTCGTGGTCCAGGTTGGCCAACACCGAGCTGTAGATTCCCGCGCCCAGCAGCAGGAAGGCCGCCAGAAAGGCCATTGAAACCGCCAGTACCAATCGCGTGCTGGTGGATTGCAGTCGCGGGTGCATGCCGGCGCGCCTAGTCGCCGAGCCGGTAGCCGACGCCGCGCACCGTCTGCAGCAACGGCCGTGCGAAGCCCGCATCAATCTTCTGCCGCAACCGGCTGACATGCACGTCGATGATGTTGGTCTGCGGGTCGAAGTGATAGTCCCAGACCGCTTCCAGCAACATCGTCCTGGTTACCGCGCGGCCGGGATGGCGCATCAGGTACTCCAGCAACCGGTATTCGCGTGGTTGCAATGCAATCTTCCTGCCGTCGCGGGTGACTTCATGGCGAAGCAGGTCCAGCACAAGGTCTGCCACCACCAACTTCCCGGATCCAGCGGTGGCGTCTCCTGCCCGCCGCACGATTCCATCCAACCGGGCGCTGAGCTCCGTGTAGGCGAATGGCTTGGCGAGATAATCGTCGCTGCCGGCACGCAGGCCCTCGACCCGGTGGTCGACATCGCCCAAGGCGCTCAGCAACAGCACTGGTGTGCGGTTGCCGGCACCGCGCAGGGTACGCAGCAACGTCAGTCCATCCAGCCCCGGCAGCATCCGGTCCAGCACGATCACATCGTAGGTTTCGGTCGTCGCAAGGAACAACCCGTCCTTGCCATTATCTGCATGGTCGACGGCATGCCCTTCCTCGCGCAGGCCCTTGCCCAGGAATGCGGCGGTCTGCGGGTCGTCTTCCACCACCAGTACGCGCATCGCCAACTCCACTGGAACCTGCCGGGTAGTCTGGCGCATTGTCCGGCTTGCCGCAGATATGCAAACGCCCCGCCGATGGGCGGGGCGTTTGTCAAAACCGGCCGGATTACTTGGTCTTGCCCGGATCAGCCTTGGCCGAATCAGCCTTTGTGGCTGCCGCAGCCGAAGCCTTATGGACCTTATGGGCCTTCTGGGCCTTCTGGGCCTTCTGCGCCGCGGCTGGTGCCGCTGCGGTTGCCGCGGGGGCTGCAGGCTTCGCAGTGTCCTGGGTGGCGGCAACTGCCATGCCACTGGCGGCGAACATGGCGGCAACCAGCAGGATCGATGTGGTCTTCATGGTGAACTCCTGGGGAATGTAAGGATGTAGGAAAAAGAAGGGGAAGAGAGAAAACGTTTGGTCAGATCAGCTCTTGCAGGATGCAAACCGGCCCTTGGTGTCGCGGCAGGTCTGTTTCTTCGCCGTCGTGCCACAGGCCATGAAATGGCCCTTGGCATCACGGCATCGGGTCGCCGTCGCACCCGCTTTTTGCGGGGTCGCGGCAGGCTTGGCGGTGGCGGTGGCAGCGGGGGCGGCTGCCTGTATGGTCTTGGCCGGTATCGTGGGCGCAGCCATCGCAGCCGTGCCCCAAAGGCTGAGGGCAAGTACGACTGACATCAGGATGCGCATGCTGGGATCTCCTCGGTGGTGGCCACTCGACCGTGAGTGGGGTGGTACAGGGGCCACGTTAGGACAGTCAGATTTGCCGGGAGCTGTCCGCGACATTGCAGTTTGGCAATCTCTGGCCCCACAACGAAAACGCCCCGCAATGCGGGGCGTTTCTAGACTGCGGCGAATGCGCCGGCAATCAGCGCTGGCCAACTCCGACGTAGTCACGGTTCGCGTGACCGGTATAGATTTGGCGTGGACGGCCGATGCGATTCTCCGGATCGTTCTGCTGCTCAAGCCAGTGACTGACCCAGCCGGCGGTACGGGCGATGGCAAACATCACGGTAAACATTTCGGTCGGGATCTTCAGCGCCTTGTAGATGATGCCGCTGTAGAAATCGACGTTGGGATACAGCTTGCGCTGCACGAAGTAGTCGTCCTTGAGTGCGGTCTCTTCGAGCTTGAGCGCCACCTCCAGCAACGGATCGTCTACGCCCAATTCAGCCAGGACTTGGTGGGTCATCTCGCGGATGATCTTCGCGCGCGGGTCGAAGTTCTTGTAGACGCGATGGCCGAAGCCCATCAGGCGGAATCCGGATTCCTTGTCCTTGGCCTTGGCGATGGCGCTATCCACGTGCTTTGCATCGCCGATCTCGGCGAGCATCTTCAGGACTGCCTCGTTGGCGCCACCATGTGCCGGCCCCCACAGCGCGGCGATGCCCGCCGCCACCGACGCATACGGATTGGCACCGGTTGACCCGACCAGGCGCACGGTCGAGGTCGATGCGTTCTGCTCGTGATCGGCGTGCAGGATGAACAGCAGGTCCAGCGCCTTGGCGACCACTGGATTGATCTCCAGCGGCTCGCTTGGCACCTCGAACATCATGTGCAGGAAACGGTCGACGTAGCCAAGGCTGTTGCGCGGATAGCTCACCGGCCAACCAATAGAATAGCGATACGCTGCAGCAGCAATCGTGGGAACCTTCGCGATCAACCGGATCGCCGCCAGCCGGCGCTGTTCGGGATCCTCGAGGTCCAGCGTGTCATGGTAAAACGCAGACAGTGACGCAACCGAACCACAGAGCACCGCCATCGGATGGGCGTCGTAACGGAAGCCGCCAAGAAAATCCTTCAGCGACTCATGCATCATCGTGTGGTGGGTGACTTCGTTGTCGAACGCGGCGAACTCGGCCTGGTTCGGAAGTTCGCCGTTCATCAACAGATAGGCGACTTCAAGGAAGCTCGACTGCTTGGCCAGTTGCTCGATCGGATAGCCGCGATACAGCAACACGCCGGCATCGCCATCGATATAGGTGATCGCCGACTTGCAGCTGGCGGTGGCGCCGAAGCCCGGATCGTACGTAAAGCAACCGGTTTCCTTCGGAAGCTTGGCGATATCAACGCAGGGCTGGCCAAGCACCGGCTGGATTACCGGCAGGATCACCGACTTGTCGCCGGCGGTTAGGGTCATCTGATCGAGTTGCGACACGACGCGCTCCTGTAATTCGAACGGCACGGCTGCGGTCGCGCAAGACGACGGGCAAGCGGCGCTGGGGGTCGCGCATTATCGCACAGCGGATTTGAGCGGATGCTCGGTCGAAAGTACAGGTGGACGCCGGATAACCACCGCCCACGCGGTTCACGCGCTTGGTTACGGCTGCAGGATGGGAGGCCGGAAACGCAAACGGCCACCGCTGGGGTGGCCGTCAGGGCGACGCAGGCTCGCGCTTACTTGGCGGCGTAGCGCTTGCGGAACTTGTCCACGCGGCCGCCAGTATCCAGGATCTTGTGCTGACCGGTATAGAACGGGTGCGACGACGACGAGACTTCCACTTTGACCAGCGGATATTCGTTGCCGTCTTCCCACTTCACCGTTTCCTTGCTGCCAAGGGTCGAGCGGGTCAGGATCTTGAAATCGGAAGTCACGTCCTGGAAGACGACGTCACGGTATTCGGGGTGGATGCCGTCTTTCATGGCGTGGACCTGAATTGAAGCGGAAGAGAGCCGCGCATTATAGCGACCCTCGCCAGCGAGGTGCAAGCTTCACGTTTTGTTGTGACGGCGCGACTGGCCGGTATTCGCTACACGGCTCGAAATGCCGCTGCGCAGATCACCTAGTCGAGCGTGTCCGGCCAGCCCCACCGTCACATCACGAAGCGGCCAGTGCCGACTCCAGCAGCCGCTCGAAATGGCCTTGCTCGTAACGCATCAGGATTGCCGTATTGTCCGCACGGCCGCCCTGCCTGTTCCAGTCGATGACCGTGCTCCCGCGCGTGTGGCGTCCGTCGAGTTCCACCACAAGCGGACGCTCGAGCATCTCGACAACGCCGCCCGGCTCGAGCGCCAATGCCATCGCCAGCGCATCGGCGGCATGCCAGCGCTCGCCACGCCCGGCCCGCGACCAGGCCCGCGTATGCGTGGAGATCCCCGCATAGAAGCGCGCACGCGGCGAATCCGCCGCCAACCAGCGTTCCACATCGACATGCGGCAACCCATGCGCCAGCACGGCTTCCCAGTCGGCCAGTTCGATCCGCGGAAACGCGGCGAAGACCAGGTGCGCCGATTCCGGGTCGAAGGCGATGTTGAACTCGGCAGCCGCGGTGATATTGCCGTGCGCGCTCACCGCGCCGCCCATCACCACGCAGCGGGCGACACGTTGCGGCAGGGTCGGATCAAGCTTGAGCGCCAGCGCGATATTGGTCAGCGGGCCGAGCGCGACCAGCAACAGGCGGCCGGCGTGTTGGTGCGAGAGCCGCAGGATGGCCAATGCAGCATGTTCGGCCTCGGCCTGGCGCTTTGATGGCACATAGCCGGTATCGCCGAAACCGTCACGACCGTGCACATAGGCAGCGTCCAGCGCGGGATGCAGCAACGGAGCGTCCGCGCCGGCAAACACCGGCACGTCCACGCCGCAGACCTCGCACAGCTTCAGGGCATTGGCGACAGTGTGTTCCAGGCCGACATTGCCGGCAGCAATGGTCAACGCCACCAGCTCATGGCGTGTGTCGTTGAAGGCCATCAACAGGGCGAGCGCGTCGTCCACGCCCGGGTCGGTATCGATCAGCAGGGGAATTCGGTCATTTGTCATTCGCACATTATTGCTTCATCTCGACCCGTCATCGCGATGCGACATGCGGATGCCTCATGCCGACGCGTAACGCGCGGCGCCGCCCACCCAGCGCATGACGATCCGTTCGGCGATGTCAGGGGATTCGAGCAACAGCCGGTCCGCCAGCGCATGCACCTGCGGCAGCAGGTCGGCGTCACGCGCCAGGTCGGCGAGGCGGAAATTCGCGAGGCCGGTCTGGCGGGTGCCCAGCAATTCGCCGGGCCCGCGCAATTGCAGGTCCTTTTCGGCGATCTCGAACCCGTCATTCGTGCGCCGCAAGGTGTCCAGGCGCTCGCGCGCCATCGCCGACAGCGGCGCCTGGTAGAGCAACACGCAGCTCGAGGCCGCACTACCGCGGCCGACCCGTCCGCGCAGCTGGTGCAGCTGGGCCAGGCCCAGGCGCTCGGCATTCTCGATCACCATCAGCGACGCATTCGGCACGTCCACGCCCACTTCAATGACCGTGGTCGCCACCAGCAGGTCCAATTCGTTCTGCTTGAAGCCGCGCATCGTCGCCTGCTTTTCAGCCGCCTTCTGGCGACCATGCACCATGCCAATGCGCAGCTCCGGCAGGGCCAGTTGCAAGGCTTCGAAGGTGGACTGCGCGGCCTGCGCGACCACTTCGTCGGAATCATCGATCAGGGTGCAGACCCAGTACGCCTGCCGGCCTTCGGCGCAGGCAGCGCGGATGCGCTCGACCAACTCCGGGCGGCGCTCGGCGGCCAGCGCAATGGTGGTGACCGGAGTCCGGCCCGGCGGTAATTCGTCGATTGCCGAGACGTCAAGATCGGCATAGGCGCTCATTGCCAGCGTGCGCGGTATTGGTGTTGCAGTCATCACCAACTGATGCGGCAGGCCGTTACCTTCACGCCCCTTGTCGCGCAAGGCCAGGCGCTGGTGCACGCCGAAGCGATGCTGTTCATCGACGATGGCAAGCGCGAGATCGTGGAACGCGACGCTTTCCTGCATCAATGCGTGGGTGCCGACCACCACTTGCGCCGCACCGGAAGCCACGTCGGCCAGCGCCGCCACCCGTGCCTTGCCGGTGACCTTGCCGGCCAGCCAGCACACGCGCACACCGAGTGGTTCCAGCCATGCGCGCAGGTTGCCCAGGTGTTGTTCGGCCAGCAGCTCGGTCGGGGCCATCAGCGCGGCCTGGCGACCTTCCTCGACTGCCAGCAACGCGGCCATCGCCGCAACCACGGTCTTGCCGCTGCCCACGTCGCCCTGTACCAGTCGCAGCATCGGTCGCGGCAGTGCCAGGTCATCGCGCACCTGCGCGTATACACGCTGCTGGGCGGCTGTCAGCTTGAAGGGCAGTTGCTTGCGCAGGCGCTCTACCAGTCGCCCCTTGCCTGTGAGCGGCCGCGCGCCTTGCTGCTGCATGGCGATCCGTTGCCGGCGCAGGCTGAGTTGGTGAGCCAGCAGTTCTTCCAGCGCCAGCCGACGCTGGGCCGGATGCAGGCCGGTTTGCAACGCGCCGACATCGGCATCCGCGGGCGGCCGGTGCAGGGTCAGCAAGGCCTCACGCATACCGGGCAGGCGCAGTTGCGTCAGTGCGTCCGCAGGCAGCAGTTCCAGGCTGGCGGCATCCGGCAAATGTTCCAGCGCAAGCCCGATCAGCCGACGCAAGTTGGCGGAACCAATTCCCTCGATGTCCGGATACACCGGATCCAGTGCGTCGCCCAGCGCGTGCTTGCCATCGCCAAGAATCCGGTAACTGGGATGCACCATCTCCAGGCCGTGCTGGCCAGGTCGTGGCGTGCCATAGGCGCGCACCCGCACGCCGGGGCTGAACTGCGCGACCTGTTGTGCACGGAAATGGAAGAACCGCAGCACAAGCGTCGCGCGGGAGTCATCGCCCAACGCCACTCGCAGCATGGGCCGGTAGCGGAAACCACGCTCCACTGCCTCGACCCGCCCTTCCACCTGCACGGCGGTGCCCGCCTGCAGGCTACGAATTGGCACCAGTGCGGTGCGGTCCTCGTATTGGCGTGGAAGGTGCAGCCACAGGTCCTGCAGGGTCAGCAGCCCGCGTGCGGCGAGTTTTTCGGCCAGCACCGGCCCGACCCCAGGCAATGTGGTGATCGGGGTGGCGCCGGACGCACTCAGCGCCGGCGCAGGAGCTTTGCCGCGGGCCACCAACTCAGGGCAGGACGAGTACCGCATCCACCTCGAAATCCGCGCCCTTCGGCAACGCCGGAACTTCGATGGTGGAGCGTGCCGGGTATGGCGTCTGGAAGTACTCGGCCATCACCGCATTGACCGCGGTGAACTGTCCGAGGTCGGTCAGGTACAGCCCTACCCGGACGATGTCGTCCATTGAACCGCCCGCGGCTTCGCAAACGGCCTTGATGTTGTCGAACGCGCGGCGCGCCTGCACGCTGATATCACCCTCGACCAGCACCCCGGTGGCGGGATCCAGTGGGGTCTGTCCACTCAGGAAGACCAGGTTGCCGCTACGCACGGCTTGCGAATACGGTCCGATCGCAGCGGGAGCCAGTTCGGTATGGATGGGATTGCGGGGCATGGCAGGCTCACGGATGGAAACGGTGGCCCAGTGTAACGGCGCTACAACCGTTGCACTCCATGCACCACGCCCAGCCTTCTGATCCGCCGGATCACGTCGGCAAGATGCTTGCGACCCTGCACCTCGATCGAGAAGCGAATTGCAGCCACGCTATTGTCGCGCTCCAGGTATTCGACACGATCGATGTTCGATTCCGCATACGCGATCGCGGCGGCGATCTGTGCCAGCGAACCGGGGCGGTTGTCGACCTCGACCCGAAGCGCCGCATCGAAACCGCCGGAAACCTCGCGATCCCAGCCGATCTGCACCCAGCGCTCCGGTGATTTGCGGTACTCGGCCACGTTCGGGCATTCCAGCCGGTGGACGACAATGCCCTTGCCGGCACTGTGGTAGCCCATGATCTCGTCGCCCGGAATCGGCATGCAGCACTTTGCAAACGAAATGACGCCGCGCTCGGCACCGGTGATCAGGATGCGCTCCTGTGGTGCGCCACCACCCAGCTGCAGCATGTCAGCCGTCTCTTCCGTGGCGACATGTGCCAACACCCGCGCGACCTGCACGGGCATACGGTTGCCAAGTGCAATGTCCGCCAGCAGCTCTTCGAGGCGGGGGAAGCGGTTCTCCGCCAGATAAGTATCCAATCGTTCCGGCGGCAGGCGGTCGAGCGATGTGCCCTGGTTGCCGAGCGCGCGATCCAGCATCCGGTGCCCAAGCTGGACTGCATCCTCATGATCAAGGTGCTTGAGTTGGTGGCGGATCGCGGTGCGTGCCTTGCCCGACACCACGAACTCCAGCCATTGCGCCGCCGGCGAAGCAGACTTCGCGGTGATTACCTCGACCGTCTGTCCGCTGCTCAAGGTCGTGCGCAGCGGCGCCAGCTTCTTGTCCACCCGCGCGGCGACCGCATGGTTGCCGACATCGGTATGCACCGCATAGGCGAAATCCAGCGCCGTCGCATTGCGCGGCAAGGCGAGAATGTCGCCCTTTGGCGTGAACAGGTAGACCTCGTACGGGAACAGGTCGACCTTGACGTTCTCCAGGAACTCCAACGACGATCCCGTGCTGCGCTGGCTCTCGACAAGGTTGGCAATCCACGCGGACGCCCGGCTCTGCGCATTGCTGCCGGATTCGCCACCATGCTTGTAGGCCCAGTGCGCAGCCACGCCGCGTTCGGCCACCAGGTCCATCTCGCGGGTGCGGATCTGCACCTCGATCGGCGAGCCATACGGCCCGAACAACACCGTGTGCAGAGACTGGTAACCGTTGGCCTTTGGAATGGCGATGAAATCGCGGAAGCGCGCATCCAGCGGCTTGAATACCGAGTGCACCACGCCCAACGCGTGGTAGCAGTCCGGCACGCTGTCGACGATCACCCGATAGCCGAACATGTCCATGACCTGGTCGAAGCTGCGGTGTTCGGCGCGCATCTTGTCGTAGATGCTCCAGGGCGTCTTGATCCGCCCGATCAGCCGGTGCTCGAGCTTCTCCACTGCAAGCCGCTGTGCCAACTGCGCCTCGATCTGGGCCAGCGCCTCGCGGCGAACCAGCGGCTGCGAACGGATGCGCTTTTCGATCACCGCATGCCGCCAGGGGTGCAGCGCGCGGAACCCGAGGTCCTGCAGCTCGGCCTTGATCAGGTTCATGCCCAGCCGCTGCGCGATCGGCGCAAAGATCTCCAATGTCTCGATGGCGATGCGCCGACGCGCCTCCGCCGATTGCGCGCCGAGCGTGCGCATGTTGTGCAGGCGATCGGCCAGCTTGATCAGGATCACCCGCAAGTCGCGCGACATCGCCAGCAGCATCTTGCGGAAACTCTCCGCCGCCGCTTCCTGGCGATCGGCGAAGTGCAGCTTGTCCAGTTTGGTGACCCCGTCCACCAGATCGGCCACGGTCTCGCCGAACTGCGCGGCGATGTCCGCGCGCGTCAGCGGCGTGTCCTCGATGGTGTCGTGCAGGATCGCCGCGATCAGGGTTTCCACGTCGAGACCCTGGTCGGCCAGCACCTGCGCTACCGCCACGGGATGAGTGATGTAGGGCTCACCGGACTTGCGTAGCTGCCCCACGTGCGCTGCCGCACCCACCGCCCATGCCCGCCGCAACAACACGTGCTGCGGTTCCGGCAGGTAGTCGGCCGCCCGCTCCAGTGCCTGCACGTAGTCCGGCACCATGCCGTCATCGGGCATGGCATCAGACGGCAGGACTGGCGCGGGATCAGCGGGACTCATGCCGTCGAGCCTAACCGCGCCGTTGCGTGCCCGCAAACACAAATATGACTGAAACGAAAACGGCCCCGCAGGGCCGTTTCAAACATGATGCCGACGCGGGATCAGTCGTCGCTCTTCATGTCGTCATCGCCGGATACCACTTCGGCCGCAGCCCACTCCAGCGCCTCGCGCTCCTTGCGTGCGCGCTCGGCCTTCTCGACTGCGTCGATGTAACCGGTATCGATCGCGCGCGCGGCGATTTCGCGCAGGGCGAGCACGGTTGGCTTGTCGTTGGCTTCGCTGTTGTCCAGCTTGGACTCCACGCCACCGGCCAGCTGGCGCGCGCGCTTGGCGGCCATCATCACGAGTTCAAAGCGGTTGTCGACCACTTCCAGACAATCTTCGACGGTAATACGGGCCATGTGTGTCCTACGACCGGGCGGCCGCTTGAAGTGATCAGAAGGGGCGGAATTGTAGCTGCAGCCATCCCGCCACGCAAGGTGACGCCTTGAGAATCAGTCACTTAGGTTTCAGGAATTACCATCATCCGCCAGCAATGAGCTGATCAGGCGCGCATGCCGCGCCACCTGCGGATCCTTGCGCAGCCGGCTGGCACCGAAAATGCTGCACATCTCGCCAACCGCTGTGTCGAAGATTTCGTTGATGATCACGTAATCGAATTCGCCATAATGGCTCATCTCCTCACGTGCAGCTGCCAGCCGCCGCGTGATCACCGCCTCGCTGTCCTGACCCCGCTTGCGCATGCGCTCCTCCAGCGCCGCGCGCGAGGGTGGCAGGATGAACACACTGACCACGCCGGGCACACGTGCACGCACTTGTCGCGCGCCTTGCCAATCAATTTCCAGCAACACGTCGCGACCGGCCGAAAGCTGCGGATCCACCGATTGCCGCGCGGTGCCCTTCCAGTCGCCGTGCACCTTGGCATGCTCGAAGAAGTCGCCCGCCTCGACCATCGCCTCGAATTCGATGGCACTGATGAAGTTGTAGTGCTCCGCATGGCGCTCACCCGGACGCGGCTGGCGCGAGGTGAACGAGATCGACAGGCTGATGTTGCGGTCGCGCGCCAGCACCGCGTTGACGATGCTGGATTTTCCCGCGCCCGAGGGTGCCGCGACGATGTAGAGGGTTCCGCGCATGGCTAGTCGATGTTCCTGCTACTCAATGTTCTGGATCTGTTCGCGAATCTGGTCGATCAGCACCTTCAGCTCGACCGCAGCGTTGCTGGTGCGCGCATCGACCGACTTGCTGCCGAGTGTATTGGCTTCGCGATTGAACTCCTGCAACAGGAAATCCAGGCGCCGGCCAACCGGTTCAGACTGTTTCAGCACGCGGCGCAGTTCCGACAGGTGGCTGTCAAGGCGATCAAGTTCTTCATCCACGTCGAGCTTCTGCAGCCAGATCACCAATTCCTGCTCCAGCCTACCTGGGTCTGCCGGCTGCGACAGATCCGCCAGTCGTGTTTCCAGTTTCAGCCGCTGGCCGGCACGGATCTGCGGCACCAGGGTGCGCACCTCTGCGGCGATGCCGGCGATTGCTTCGGCACGTTCGCCGATCACCACGGCGAGCTTCCGGCCTTCACGTTCACGCGCGGCGATGAAGTCGTCCAGCACCGCATCGACCAAAGCCAATGCCTCACGCTGCAGGGCTTCGGCATCGACACCGCGCGATTGCAGCACGCCGGGGAACTGCAGCAGCTCGGTGAACTGCACGCGCAATTGCGGGAAGCGGGTGCCCAGGCGCTGGGCAAGGCTGCCGAGCTGCTCGACCACATCCTCGTCGACCTGCAATGCATTGCCCTCGCCTTGGCTACGCAGGCGCATTACGAGATCGAGCTTGCCACGCGAGACTCGTGCTGCCACCCGTTCGCGCAACAGCGGTTCGAACACGCGCAACTCGTCGGGTACGCGCAGGCCGAGTTCCAGGAAACGATGGTTGACCGCGCGCATTTCGCAGCCGAGCATGCCCCATTCGGTTGCGCGTTCGCCGGAGGCGAAGGCGGTCATGCTGCGGATCGGCATCAATGGTGTGGCCAGGACAGTGGAATGCGAATGGTAATCTAGCGCCCCGCCGATTGCCGGCAACATGTCCGGAAGGCTTGAATGACTATCTCCCGCCCCAGTGGCCGCGCCAACGATCAATTGCGCGATGTGGTGATCACGCGTGGTTTTACCCGCCACGCAGAGGGCTCGGTGCTGGTCGCTTTCGGCGACACCCGTGTGCTGTGCACGGCAAGCGTGGAGAACCGGGTGCCCGGCTTCCTGCGCGGCAAGGGCGAAGGCTGGGTCACTGCTGAATACGGCATGCTGCCGCGCGCCACCAATACCCGCAACGATCGCGAGGCCTCACGCGGCAAGCAGGGCGGGCGCACGCTGGAAATCCAGCGCTTGATCGGCCGTTCGCTGCGTGCCTGCGTGGATCGCAAGGCGCTTGGCGAGCGCACGATCACCCTGGACTGCGACGTGCTGCAGGCCGATGGCGGTACGCGTACGGCCGCGATCACCGGTGCCTATGTGGCGCTGGTCGATGCGGTGCGCTGGCTGCAGGCGCGCAAGGACATCAGCAAGAATCCGGTGATCGGCGCGATCGCGGCGATTTCGGTTGGCATCTATCGCGGCGTGCCGGTGCTCGATCTCGACTATGCCGAGGACAGTGACTGCGACACCGACATGAACGTGGTGATGAACGACGGTGGCGGCTTCATTGAAGTCCAGGGTACCGCCGAAGGCCATGCGTTCCGGCGCGATGAACTGGATGCGCTGCTGGTGCTGGCCGAAGGCGGCTGCCGCGATCTGTTCGCTGCACAACTGGCGGCACTGGCGCAAGCGTGAAGCTGGTCCTTGCCAGCAGCAATGTCGGCAAGCTTGCCGAGTTGCGCGACTTGCTCGGCGATGCATATGAGCTGCAAGCACAATCCGAGTTCGGCATCGGCGACGCCGATGAAACCGGGCTGAGTTTCGTCGAGAACGCGATCCTGAAGGCACGCCATGCTGCACAGGCAACCGGCCTGCCTGCACTGGGCGACGACTCCGGCCTGTGTGTCGATGCACTGGAGGGCGCACCTGGCCTGTACTCAGCGCGCTATGCCGGCAGCCACAGCGATGCCGAAGCCAATATCGACAAACTGCTGCGCGAACTGGATGGCATCGACGACGCCCGCCGGGCTGCACGCTTCGTTTGCGTGCTCGCGCTTGTTCGCACTGCAAACGACCCGCAACCGCTGATCGCTGAAGGCGTATGGGAAGGTTGCATCCTGCATTCGCGCCACGGTACCAATGGCTTCGGTTACGACCCGGTATTTTTCTCGCCCGCGCATGACTGCAGCGCTGCAGAACTCGATGCTGTTGTGAAGAACCGCGACAGCCATCGTGGCATCGCACTGGCGCAATTGAAGAAGCACATCACGGAGCTCATGTAGGAGCGCCCTTCAGGGCGCGATCTCCAAGGCGCGACCAACAATTCGCCGAGTCCCATTTCGCGCCCTGAAGGGCGCTCCTACAATAGTCGCCATGCTTAGCACCCCTCCTCTGTCCCTCTACGTCCACCTGCCCTGGTGCGTGCGCAAATGCCCCTATTGCGACTTCAACTCGCATGAGTTCAAGGGCGAAGGTGGACGTGGCGCGCTACCGTTCGATGCCTATGTCGATGCACTGATCGCCGACCTCGACCACGATCTGCCGCTGGTGTGGGGACGCACAGTGCAGACCGTGTTTTTCGGTGGCGGCACGCCGTCGCTGTTTCCGCCGGACGCCATCGACCGCTTCCTGCAACAAGCCAGTAGTCGCCTGCGCTTTGCCCCGAATGCGGAAATCACCTTGGAAACCAATCCCGGCACAGTCGAGCACGGCCCGTTCACGGGCTATCGCGCCGCTGGCGTGAACCGGCTGAGTTTCGGCGTGCAGAGTTTCGATGATGGGTGCCTGCAACGCCTCGGCCGCATCCATTCCAGCGACGATGCGCAGCGAGCAGTCAAGGCCGCGCAGGATGCCGGCCTGGACAACCTCAACATCGACCTGATGTACGCCCTGCCCGGGCAGACCCTGGCGATGGCGCTGGACGATGTCGAACGCGGCATTGCGCTGGCTCCGACTCATTTCAGTCATTACCAGCTGACCCTGGAGCCGAACACTGTGTTCGCGTCACGCCCACCAAGTGGCATCCCGGACGACGACGACGCCTGGGACATGCAGGAACAATGCCAGGCGCGGCTGGCGGATGCCGGCTACGCGCAATACGAAACCAGTGCCTACGCAAAGCCAGACCGCCAATGCACGCACAACCTCAATTACTGGCGATTCGGCGATTACCTCGGGATCGGCGCTGGCGCCCACGGCAAGCTCACACTCGGTGCCAGCCAGCAAGTCCTGCGCCGCTGGAAGCTCAAGCATCCAGCCGCCTACCTGGCCAATGCTGGCAGCGCGGCAGGCATCGGTGGTGATGAATTCCTGAGTGAGTCCCGCCTGCCATTCGACTTTATGCTCAATGCGTTGCGCCTGAACGAGGGCGTGCCGCTGACGATGTTCGAAGCGCGCACTGGCCTGCCACGAGCCGCCATCGCAGGCACGCTGGAAATAGCGCGCGAACGCGGCCTGCTGGAGGTGGATGAAGCATGGCTGCGCCCCACCGAACTCGGCCGCCGTTTTGCCAATGACGTGATTGGCCTGTTCCTGGCCTGAAACCCGTGCATTGAGGTCACAGGTCGACGCGCATACCATGGGTCGATTCGCCAACGCGTTAGGGGACGTTGATGGCTGCAGCCGGCACCGATCACCAGACTACTGCTCCACGGACGCTGGCCACTGCCATCCTGACGCCGCGCGTCAGGCGTGCGCTGGAAAACCAGTTGAAGACGGCGTTCTCCGACCTCGACCGCAAATTGCCGGTCGTGCTGATGGAAACCGACCTGCACCTGGGCCGCCAACGCGAACAGTCCTCCTTGCCGAAACTGCAGGTGGCGGCATTGGAATCCGCACGAATTCTGCGCATGGCCGAAGCCGGCTTGATCGCACGCTTCCTGCAGGAGCTTGAAGCGGGCCTCGCCAACCTCCACGCACCCCGAGACTCACGCCGGCTTGAGGACGTGACCGCACCCAGCCAAGGGCTGTCCCTGGTCGACGATTCCGAAACCAACGAAGGCGGCGTGCTGGCCAACATCGCGTTGCGCAGTGACTCCCGCAACAGCCTTGCGCTGCAACTGATGGGCTACCGCTACGGCGTGCTGGCGGGCGCCCCCGCCTTCGACGCGGAACACCTCCCGCTTGGCCCGCATGCGTTGTGCCATGCGCTGCGCAATGCCGCCCATGCAGCAGAACTGACTGCCGACGTGCGCCTGCTGTTGTACAAGCAGTTCGAGAAAGTCGTGATGCCGCATTTCCCGGCACTGCTGGATACGCTCAATGCGCACTTGGCAGAGGATGGCATCCTCCCGTATCTCAGCTTTGTACCGGTGCGCATGCGCCCGGTCACCGATGCGTCTGCAGAGGCCTCGCGTGCGGTGGACCAATCCGGCGGCCCTGTATTGCCAACCGGCTCCGGCGCTGGCAAGGCAATGCCGACAACGGCGTTCCAGAAAAGTCCCCAAGGGGCTACCCAGGCACCAACGGCCGCTGGAAGCGCCAAACCACCCATGGATGCCTTCGCCGTCCTGCAGGATCTGCTGGCGCGTCGGCGCGTACTGCTGGCGAAACTCCGCCCGGGTGGCAACGATGAGCGCGTGCGTGAGCCGCTTGCTCGCGATGAAGTGCTGGACGCGTTGCGCCGCATGCGAAGCAACGGTGCAAAGCCTGGCAGCCTGACCGAGATCCGGCAGACATTGCTGGCACAGGCACGCCAGATGCACGGGCATGGGGTCGCGCTGACCGATGCCGACAGCGACAGCTTCGAATTGTTCAACTTGTTCATGGCCCAGCTGCAGCGCGAGATGCGCGAGGGCCCGGGCAACGCGCTGATCGAACGCCTGAAACTCCCGCTTGTGCAGTTGGGCCTGCGTGAGCACAGGTTCTTCGTGGATGCCACCCACCCCGCCCGCATGCTGCTGGACGCGGTGTCGCTGGCCGGTGCGCAGTGGCTGGGCGACGACGACATGGATGCGCAATGGCTGGGGTTGCTGCAACGCGCAGTGGCCACGGTGCAGGAAGACCCCGAGGCCGCCCACGACACCTTCGTCACCGCCAACCATGCCTTGCAGGGCGGCCTGCTGGCGGCCGCGCGCAAGAATGAAATGGCCGAACGGCGGCAGGTCGAGGCTGCGCGGGGGCGCGAAAAGCTGAACCTCGCGCGGCAACGCGCCGCAAATGAAATCACCCGCCTGGTTGCCGGCCGCCCGCTTCCGCGTTTCCATGCCGTGCTGCTCGACCAGGCTTGGACGGACGTGTTGTCGCTGACGCTTCTGCGCAGTGGCGAGGACTCGGAGACCTGGCGCGAATTGAGTGATGCCACCGCCGCCATCGTGGAAGCCGGTACCACGGCTGGCCCCAGGACAATCGATGCGGCGTTCGTGAAGCGCCTGCAGGAGGTGCTGGGGCAAGTGGGCTATCACGCGGAGGACGCCAGCGCGATTGCGTGCCAGCTGGCGAATGGGCGCGCCGAGGATGACGACCTGGCGTCCCGTACCGAGCTCATCCACCAGCTCAAGGCGCGCGCGCGTCTGGGTGGAGACGATGCCCCACAGAAGGCCGCATCCCCTCCACGCACTAAATGGGAAGAGGAGGCATATGCGACGCTGGCAGGCCTGAGTTCGGCCTGTTGGCTGGACATCAACGACCCTGCCGAGGAACGCGCGGTCCGCCGCCGACTGGCATGGGTCAGCCAGCGCAGCGGACATGCCCTGATCCTGAACCGTCGTGGCCTGCGCGTAGCCAACGACGACCTAGACTCATTGGCGCGCAGGCTGGCAGCGGGCCAGTTACAGGTGATCGAAGCCGACACCCACCCTGCCGAACTTGCCTGGCAGTCGATTTTGGCCAACCTCACCCGCATCTCAGGCGATCAAAGCGCGAAGGAGGCCAGCCATGGGTAGGGAATCCCGTCGCATGCACCGGCGCGATGTCGCCGGCATGATCGATGTCATCGACACCATGACCGGTCAATCCATGGGCCACCTTGGCAACCTGTCGGTTGGCGGGATGTTGCTGATCGCCAGCGTGCCGCTCACCGAAGATGCGTTGTACCAGTGCCGCTTCGTGCTGCCGGACAGCGATGAAGGCAGCATCGAGGTCGGCGCGCATGTGTTGTGGTTCGACGATGCCAGCGCCCCCGGGCAGTCATGGGCTGGCGTGCGCTTCCTGGGGCTGGATCCGGATACCACCCGCCGCCTGCGCATATGGTGCCAGCCCAAGCAGTAGTCGCGGCATCGTCACTGCGAAACTCGTTGGAATCCGTCAAAGTCGGGGTTTGCCTCCCGGGAGATGCCCCATGAACAGCCCAGCACTGGCGAGCCTGTACGCCCAACACCTCGATGCGCTGCATGCGCGCACGGCAGTTGCGCTGCAGCGCGGCGGCTTCGAGCACCTGCTGATTCCCAGCGGAACCCTGCTCTACCAGGTATTCGACGACCGCGACTATCCCTACGCGGTGAACCCGCAATTCAAAGCCTGGCTGCCGGTTACCCGTGCACCTGGTAGCTGGCTGGTAATTACCCCGGGCCAGCGGCCGAAACTGCTGTTCATGCAGCCACACGATTATTGGCACGTGGTGCCGGAAGCACCCAGCGGCTACTGGGTCGAGCATTTCGACATCATTGTCATCCGCACGCCCGACGAAGCCCTGCAGCACCTGCCAAAGGACACCGCGCGCTGCGCAATCCTGGGCGAAGCGCAAAGCGCCATTGGCAGCTACGTCCCGAACAATCCGCAGCCGGTGCTGGACTATCTGGACTATCAGCGCGCGTTCAAGACCGCGTACGAAATCGAGATGATGCGGCAGGCCCAGCGCATCGGCGTACGCGCCCATCGCGCCGCCGAGCGTGCGTTCCGCGCCGGTTCCAGCGAGTTCGGCATCCACTTGGCCTATTGCCAGGCTGCAGGCCAGGACGCCAATGACCTGCCCTACGGCAACATCATCGCGCTCAATGAACATGGCGCCGTGCTGCACTACACCGACCGCGACCGGGTGCCGCCAAATCAGGCACGCAGTTTCCTGATCGATGCCGGTGCCAGTTTCGGTGGCTATGCCTGCGACATCACCCGCACTTACTCGGCGCAGGAAGACGAATTCGCCGCGATGATCCGAGCGGTCGATGCCGCCCAACTCAAGATGTGCGCCTCGGTGCGCGCCGGCTTCGACTACAAGCAACTGCACCTGGATGCGCACCTGGCATTGGCCGGCGTGCTGAAGGATTTCGGCGTCATCATGGTGTCCGCGGAAACCGCCGTCGAAACCGGCGTCTCCAGCGCTTTCTTCCCGCATGGCATCGGCCATGGAATCGGCCTGCAAGTACACGATGTGGGCGGTTTCGCCGCCAGCGATAGCGGCGGCACGATCGACAAGCCTGAGGGCCATCCCTACCTGCGCCTGACCCGGGTATTGCAGCCGGGCATGGTGGTCACCATTGAACCGGGCCTCTACTTCATCGACATGCTGCTGGGCGAAATCAAGCAGAAAGGCCTCGGCGACAGCGTGGACTGGGCGCGGGTGGAGACATTCAAGCCATACGGCGGCATCCGCATCGAGGACGAAGTGGCCTGCACCGATGGCGAAGCGCTCAACCTCACTCGTGAGGCGTTCGCGGCGTAGGCGAAATCAGCGGTGGCAGCGGTTCAACCCGCTGCCATCAATGCCTCGACCTGGTCGGCACTGCGCTCCAGTGCATCGGTCAGCACGCGATGGCCGTTGGTGGTGACAAGCACGTCATCCTCGATGCGGATGCCAATGCCGCGCCATTTCGCCGCCACGCTGGTGTCGCCGGGCGCGACATACAGGCCGGGTTCTATCGTGAACACCATGCCCGGCTCGAGCAGGCGCGACTGGCCTTCGATGCGGTATTCGCCGACATCGTGCACGTCCAGGCCCAGCCAGTGCCCGGTCTTGTGGCGGTAGAAGCGCTTGTAATCGCCAGCGGCGATCGCAGGTTTCAAGCGCCCCTTCAACAGACCAAGCGATAGCAGGCCGTCGGTCAGGGTTTCCACTGCAGCCGCGTGCCCAGCTTCATACGCCATACCGGGCCGCGCTTGCGCCAATGCAGCCGCCTGCGCGGCGCACACCAGATCATGCAGGGCGCGTTGCTCTTTGCTGAAGCGGCCATTGACCGGGAAACTGCGGGTGATGTCGGAGGCGTAATTACGGTATTCGGCACCGGCATCGATCAGCACCAGCTCGCCATCACGCAACTTCGCGCTGTTGGCGCGGTAGTGCAGCACGCAGGCATTGGCGCCGGCACCGACGATGCTGGAATACGCCGGCTGCGCGTCGTGCATGCGGAACACGCGCTCGACTTCAGCCTGTAATTCGTATTCGTGGATGCCAGCACGCGCGGCGTGCATGGCGGCGCGGTGCGCCAGCACGCTGATGTCGGCGGCGCGCTGCATCAGCTTCAATTCGCCGGCCGACTTGAACAGGCGCATTTCGTCCAGCACATGGCCCAGCGCCAGGAATTCGTAAGGCAGCTGCGCGCCTTGCCGCACCTGCGCACGGACGCGATTGAGCCAACCGATCAGCTTGAGGTCGAACTCCGCATCACGGCCCAGGTGGTAATGCACCCGCGCGCGACCTTCCAGCAGGCCAGGCAGGATGTCGTCGATGTCGCCGATCGGATAAGCATCGTCGATGCCCAGCACCTCGACCGCGCCCTCCGGTCCCAGCTGCGGACCATCCCAGGCTTCGCGCTCGGGGTCGCGCTCACGGCAGAACAGGATCGACTCGCCATGCTTGCGGCCGGGCACGAGTACCAGCACCGCATCGGGTTCGACGAAGCCGGACAAGTACCAGAAGTCGGAATCCTGCCGGTATGGGTAATAGGTATCGCGGCTGCGGATGCGCTCGGGTGCGGCCGACAGGATCAGGATCGCACCATCACCTGCCGCCTGCATCAGCTGCCGGCGGCGACGCGACAGCACGCGACGTTCGGCCACTGTCACGCCCATTTCAATGCAGGCGTTGGCGGTGGCGCGGGCCGAGCGTGCAATCGGCATGTAACAGCAGCACCGCCATCCGCAGGTATTCCTCGATCTCGGCCAGCGACTCCTCGTCGCCTTCCGGATCCACGTCATCCACCCGCGCCGCGGCCAGGTTGGCGATGTCGCTCAGCGCTTCCTCGCCTTCCTCGGACAGCTTCTTGTCGGCAACCGCCAAGCCGAAACCACCCAGGAACGCGCGGCACCAGTCGAACATCGCGCCAGCACGCTCGGTGACCGGCACGTTCTCGTCAGGCAACAGCAACTGGAAGCCGAAGTCGGTATCGCCCAACTGCGACACGCTGGCGCCGCGCAGGCAATCCAGGACGTCGCCCTGCATCGGGGCGGGCAATGAATCGTCGGCCATCACCAGTGCCGGCCATGCCGTCACGTCCGTGCCACCGGCTGCCAGCCAACCGCATAGCGCACCATGCAATTCCGCGGGGGTGCTGGCCAATGACAACCGATCCGCGGCACTGGCGACATCGGTCCAACCCGGCAAATCGGTCTCGCTCACGCGGTTGCTCTCGTTGCGGGAAGCACAAGTGTAGCAACCAGGCACCTCACGGATCGCGTGCTGACCCCCATTAATAGTTGTGAGCCCCATGCCTGCATGCCTACACTGGCCCGATGCCCCGTCGTTTTCCCCCGAGCGCTGGTTGTCCGGCTGCCCATCCCTGCGTTCGCAAACCGGGGCTGGCGGGCATTGGACTGGCGGCGCCTGTGTCGCAGGCGGCCCTGCCATTGCCTCTCTTGCAAACCATCGCCCTGCTGGCTGCACTGCTGGTGCTGTTGATGGCCGGCCTGTTGCTGGCTGGTCATCGACGTCGTGAGCAGGAACAACGCGAGCACCTGCGTGCACTGCGTGAGCGCGAACAGCGCTTGCGACTGTCGCTTTGGGCATCCAATGAACTGTATTGGCAGTACGACCTGGAACGCCACGAACTGGAAAGCACCCAGATTGAACCCGGCCGCAGTGACGATCTCAACCTCAGCATCAATCTGGATACCGACCATCAGATCCATCCTGATGACCTGCCCCTGGTGATCAAGCGACTTCAGCAGTACCTCCGCGGCGATGCGCCGATGTTCCTGTCCGAACACCGCATCCGGGACGAGCAAGGCGAATGGCAATGGATGCGCGCCCGTGGCCGCGCGGTGGCGCGAAATGATGCAGGCCGGATCACCCGGATCGCTGGCACCGCACGCAACGTCACCTTCGGCCGCGAGCAGGAACGCGAACGCCGCATCGCCGCCGAAGTCATGCACGACATGGCCGAAGCAGTGGTGGTGGTGGACGATGCATTCCAGTTCGTGACGGTCAATCCGGCATTCACCCGGATCAGCGGCTACGAAGCACCCGACGTGGTCGGCAAGGACGCCGGCATCCTCAACAGCGAGCAGCACGACTCCGCATTTTACGAGCAGTCGCGCCTGACGATCTCGCAACAGGGCCATTGGACCGGCGAGATGTGGCAGAAGCGCAAGGATGGCAACGAATATCTGTGCGCGATGCAGGTCCACGCGATCCAGGAACCGGTGACCCAGCGGCGGATGTTCGTGGTGGTGGCCTCGGACATTACCGACCGCCGCCGGATCGAGCAGGAACTGCGCTACCTGGCCAATTACGACACCCTCACCAACCTGCCGAACCGTACCCTGCTTGCCGAGCGCCTGTCGCGGGCGATCGTGCGCGCACGCCGCCAGGGCACCTGCGTCGCATTGCTGTTCCTCGATCTGGACCGTTTCAAGGACATCAACGACACCCTGGGCCACGCTACCGGCGACCGCATGCTGCGAATGGCCGCGCAACGCCTGCAGCAGGCGACGGGCGCCTCGCATACGGTAGCCAGGATCGGTGGCGACGAGTTCACCGTGCTGCTGGAGGACCTGGCGCATGGTGACGAGGCCGAATTGTGCGCGCAGCGCGTGATCGATGCCTTCGACGAGCCCTTCCTGCTCGATGATCGACAGGAAATCGTGGTCACCCCGTCGATTGGCATCAGCCTGTATCCCGAACATGCGCAGGTGCCGACCGACCTGCTCAAGCATGCCGACACCGCGATGTACCAAGCCAAGGCTGCCGGCCGGCATACCTTCATGCGCTACACCGAGGCCATGGACAGCCACACTCGCCGGCGCGCCGGCCTGCTCACGGCGCTGCGCCGTGTGGAGGAACGCGACGAGTTGCGCCTGCTCTACCAGCCACAAATGAGCCTGGCCGACGGCGGCATCCATCGGGTCGAGGCCTTGTTGCGCTGGGACAGCATCGAGCATGGCGAAGTGATGCCCGCCCAGTTCATTCCGCTGGCCGAGGAAAGCGGAATGATCGTCGCCATCGGCGAATGGGTGCTGCGCGAAGCCTGCAACACGCTTGCAGACTGGCATCGCGCCGGATTCCATGACATGACCATGGCAGTCAACGTCTCGGCGGTGCAATTGCTGCGCAGCGACCTGCCGCGAACAGTGGAGCGCATCCTGCGCGAAACCGGCGTGGATGCCCGCCACCTGGAGATCGAGATCACCGAAAGCGTGTTGATGGCCAATGCCGAACTCGCCGCGGAACGCTTGCAAACCTTCCGCAAGCTCGGGGTCTCGATCGCGGTGGACGACTTCGGTACCGGTTATTCCTCGCTGGCCTACCTGCGCCGGCTGCCGATCACTACCCTGAAGATCGACAAGGCGTTCATCGACGACCTTGGTGGCCCCAATGACAGCGAGGACGCTGCGATCACCACCACAGTGATCGCGATGGCGCATTCGCTGGGCCTGGACGTAGTCGCCGAAGGCGTGGAAACCGCCGAACAGCTGGCCTTCCTGCGCCAGCATGGCTGCGATGTGGTGCAGGGTTATTGGCTCGCGCGCCCACTGCAAGCCGACGTTTGCATGCAATTCGTGCGCGACTGGCCGGAGCGATATGCCTCTATCGCCGTCGAGACAGTCTCCACAGTGCCTTGACCCTGTCGGATCGGCTGCCTATCGTGCAGGGATGGACAAGCGCGACTTGATCGGCGAACTGCGGCAACTGCTGGCACGCATCGATGCGCTGGCCATGCAATTGCAACGCAGCCAGGAAGAAAACCGCAGCCTGCGCCAGCAGCATGAGCAAATGGCGGGCGAACGCGCGCAATTGCTGGCCAAGCAGGAACAGGCACGCACACGGGTCGAAGCGATGATCGGCCGACTCAAGTCGCTGGAGCAGCACACGTGAGCACCAGTGAGTCAGGCAAGAGCGAACCGGTCACCATCCGCATCCTGGATCGTGAATACACGGTCGGCGTCAGCGAGGTCGAGCGCGCCAGTCTGACCGCCGCCGCCCGCATGCTCGACACCCGCATGCGCGAACTGCGTGGTACCAACAAGATGGTGTCGCCCGACCGCCTTGCTGTACTCACCGCATTGAACCTGGCCCACGAATTGCAACAGCTACGCGACGATGCCGGCAGCCACGATGGCGATGCCTTCAGGTTGCTCGACGAAGCCAACGCGAAGCTCGACGCATTGCTGCCCGCTACGTCCTGAACCAGTCATGCCGACATCGGATTGCAACCGACAAACGGCCGTCGCTCCCAGCACCCCCGCGCTATACTGACCACGTCCTCTGCTGTGTGCGACGGCGTGTGCAAACATTCGCCTTGTCCCTTAATTACGACTACGGGGGCGCATTGGAGTCCAGGAGTGCATGTCCGCCTTGAGCGGGAAGCCCAAAGGCCGCCACGCGTTCCCACTTGAACCCCGGGTTCAAGGTCGTTTCGCATGCATCGCCACGGCGGAGACATTTCTTTCGTCTCGGTGTGAACCGCGTGAATCCACCGCCTGATCGCCGCGCACTGCGCACCTCGCTGCGCGAGTGCAGGCGCGCACTACCTGCCTCCATCCGTATTGCCGCCGCCGAATCGTTGGCGGAGCGGCTACTGACTTTGCCATTCATGCCCACAAGCGGTTTTGTCGCCGGTTACTGGGCGGTGGATGGCGAGATCGGCCTGCATGCCTGGCAACTACGCCTGCCACCCACACTGGACTATTGCCTGCCCGTGCTGCACCAAGACGGTCGCTTGCGCTTCGCGCCTTGGAAGGCTGGCGGCGCCTTGGTCACCAATCGCCATGGCATTCCCGAACCTGATGTCGAGGCCGACACATTGCTGGAACCCGAACGGATGTCCCTGGTGGTGCTGCCGCTGGCGGGGTTCGATGCACGCTGCCACCGGCTCGGCATGGGCGGCGGCTGGTACGATCGCAGCTTCGCATTCCGCCAATCGCAACCGGCGCCGCCGTGGTTGGTAGGCGCCGCGTTCGCTATCCAGCAGCTTGACCATGTGGAGTCCCAGGACTGGGACGTGACGCTGGATGCCGTGTGCTGCGAGAACGCAACCCACATCGCCAAGGCCACTGCATGAGCACCGTCCCATGACCACACCGGGTTCCAGGAAAAAGCGTCATTACTGGCTGATGAAGTCCGAGCCGGATGGATTTTCCATTGATGACCTGAAACGCGTCGGCACCGAACCTTGGAACGGCGTGCGCAACTACCAGGCGCGCAATTTCATGCGCCAGATGCAACCGGGCGATGGGGTGTTCTTCTACCACTCCAACTGCAAGGTACCGGGCATTGTGGGTCTCGCCCAGGTCGCCAGCGTGGCGTATCCGGACCCGACCCAGTTCGATCCGAAGTCGGACTACTTCGACCCCAAGAGCACGCACGAGGAACCGCGCTGGTCACTGGTCGACGTGTCCCATGAGCGCACGCTCAAGCGGACGATCCCACTTGATGAGATCAAGCAACATGCCGATGCGCTGGGCGATGGCTTCGCCCTGACCCAACGCGGTTCGCGCCTGTCCGTGCTGCCGGTGACCGCCGCGCAGTGGAAATTGCTGCTGTCCCTGGAATGAGACCTCTGGAATATGTCATGAGTGAAGCAAAGAAACGCGCTGCGGAGAAAGCCCTCGACTATGTCGAGGACGGCATGATCGTCGGTGTCGGCACTGGTTCCACGGTCGCGTATTTCATCGATGCGCTGGCGGCATGGAAAGATCGCATCGCAGGCGCCGTGTCCAGTTCCGAACAAAGCACCGCACGCCTGCTGTCACATGGTATCGAAGTGCTAGACCTCAACAACGCCGGCAGGTTGTCGCTATACGTGGATGGCGCCGACGAAGTCGACCCGCGCAAATGCCTCATCAAAGGCGGTGGCGCGGCATTGACCCGCGAGAAGGTCATCGCCGAAGCCAGCGAGCGCTTCGTCTGCATCATCGACCCAAGCAAGCGCGTGGACGTGCTGGGCAAGTTCCCGTTGCCTATCGAAGTAGTACCAATGGCGCGCAGCCTGGTCGCCCGTGAGATCCTGCGCCTGACCGGTGGCCAGCCAGTATGGCGCGACGGCGTGGTCACCGACAACGGTAACGTGATCCTGGACTTACACAACCTGCGCATCACGGAACCCCTGGTGCTGGAGCGTGAGTTGAACCAGGTCCCAGGTGTGGTCAGCGTGGGTCTGTTCGCCCGCCGGCCAGCTGACATCGTCATTATTGGTGGGGAACCGCTGCTGGTGTTGTAGCCGGCACATCCATTGGTCTCTGTTGGCGAGACTCGGGTTTGGCATCGTTAGTCGAATCGTGAAATTCGCGCGCTCTGTTGCGACGCGACCGATCGATACTGCCTACCCATGCGTGGAGTACCGCGCCCGTGACCCTACGCTGCCTGTTCATCGACTTCGATTCGTTCTTTGCTTCGGTGGAGCAACACGACGCGCCGCATTTGCGTGGGCGTCCGGTCGCGGTGATCCCGGTCGCCAGTGACGCCACCTGCTGCATCGCAGCCAGCAAGGAAGCCAAGCTGCAAGGCGTCAAGACCGGCACCGGCGTGCGCGAGGCGGCGGAGCGCATCCCCGACATCGTGTTCCAGTTGGCACGGCCGGCACGCTACGTGCAGATCCACCATCAATTCCTGGATGCCATCCAGCAATGCATCCCGCACGGAGCCGCCGGCTCGATCGACGAAGTACCGTGCTGGCTGATTGGCCGCGAACGCCAGCGCGACAATGCGATCGCCATCGCCAGGTCAATCAAGCAGAAACTCGTCGATGTCGGCATCGGCCCCAGCATGACCTGCTCGATTGGCATCGCGCCCAACAAATTCCTGGCCAAGACCGGATCGGACATGAACAAGCCGGACGGGCTGACCGTGATCGAGCAGGCCGACTTGCCAGGCGCCCTGCACGGACTGGACCTGCGTGACCTGTGCGGGATCGGCCCATCGATGGAGCAGCGGCTGCGCAATGCCGGCATACAAACCGTGCAGCAACTCTGTGCGAGCACGCGCAAACAGCTACGTCGTGCCTGGGGCAGCATCGAAGGCGAGCGCTTCTGGTTGCAATTGCAGGGTTTCGACCTGCCCGAGCGTGAAACAAGACGCAGCTCGATCGGCCATTCGCATGTGCTCGGACCCGAGTTGCGCAACTTCGCCAGCATGCGTTCGGTGCTCTTCAAGCTGCTAGCCAAGGCCGCGATGCGGCTGCGCGACGAGGAATTTCTCGCGGCCGGTATGGCGATCCGGGTGCGCTTCGTCGGCATGGAGGCCCGCTTCGACCGTGACCTGCGTTTCGCGCCACTGGATGACACGCCAGCTTTACTTCAGATCTTAGGCCGGAACTTGGAGGTATTGGCACGCGACACCGAGAGTGGCCGCTGGCAGGTTCGTCGGCATCCACCCCTCTCGGTTGCCATCACCCTGACCAGACTGGAACCGCGGAGCACCGTGTGCGGTCAGCTCATGGATGAACGTCTTCGGTCGAAGGCCGCCAGCGTCCTGCTGGACCGGGTCAATCGTAAATACGGGAACAACACGCTGTACATGGGTGCGATGGCCGACGCGGTGTCGCGGAATGCCGCACCAATGCGGATTCCGTTCCAGCACGTACCCGAGCTCGCGTTGGAAGAAGAGACCGCACTGCATTGCCTGGAACAAACACCCACGACTGCAGCGGATTTACTGCAGGTGCGAATGAACCAGTTCAGGGTGCTAGCCGAGAAAACCCATCGCGAACGCACCATCAAGCATAAGTCTGCAGGCGCAGGCAGCTGGGAAACAGCAAAGCAACTTATGAAATCCCCGCAGCGATCCTTGTTCTGAGGTATCCGGCAGCGGCAGTCGTGGTAACTGTTATGACTAAACAACGAACCCCCAGACCTGATGGTCTGGGGGTTTGTTTGGGATAAAGCCCCTGGCGATGACCTGTTGCGGGTCGCGCTGCGCGCAAAGAAAAACCCCGCCTCAGACGAGACGGGGTTTTGGATAAAAACCCTGGCGATGACCTGTTGCGGGTCGCGCTGCGCGCAAAGAAAAACCCCGCCTCA
>NZ_JAQSDO010000004.1 GCF_029945965.1 Thermomonas sp. | reverse complement strand
GCGATGCCGGTGGGGAACTGGATGTAGACCCGTTCGCCGTCGTCGAAGGCGCGCAGCGGCTTCCACGGTGGGCTGTCGCCGGAAATCGCGTAGCGGAACTTGATCTGCTCCAGCGACAAGCCCGAGTCAACCGGTGCAGAGGCTTGAGCTTGCTGCGCCTGTTTCTGCAATGCCAGCAGGCGGTCCTTCGGGTAGTCCCACGATGCGGATGCCATCCACGCCTGCGGCGTCGAAGACAGTTCAAGCAGGTACGTGCGGCGATTGGTCGTGATGACCAGATTCGTCTTCAGCCCGATGCGCGTTGGCTTCACGAGAATATTCACACGCAGGCTGGTGCCCGCACCGCTGGCCGTGTCGCCGACGATCCAGCGCACAGTGTCACCGGCCGAGACCGTCACCAGCTCTTCACCTTGTTGCAAGGCGATGACAGTGACGCGGCCCGGACTCGTGTAGACCTGATACAGCGCGCCATCCGCATAAGGCCAGACCTGGATGGCGTTGATGTAACCCTCGCGACTTGGTGCCACACGCGCTTCGGCATTGGCGCGCGCCACGCGAGTTTTCTCATCGGGTGATTCGGCGACTGGCTTGTCTTCGGGCGTGCTCCCCAAGGCCTTCAACTGTTCGGGCAGCGGCAGTAGCTTCGGCACTTCGACTACCTCGATGGGCTTGGGCGGCTCCGGCAACGCGTGCGCCGCGACGGGTTCATCCAGCGTGATGTCAGGTGGAGGCTGTCCATGCGTCGCGCAGCCAGTGACGGATGCTAAGGTGGCACTCAGGATTAACGGCAAAGCGTAAATGCGGATTTGGGTTTTCATGGTTTCTTCACTCCTTCGGTCGCGTCGAGTTCACGGCTCCAGGACAGGCCGTTGACATAGATTCCCAGCGGGTTTTTGCGCAGCCGCTCTTCGGTACGCGGCGGCTGCAATACCACGGAAAGCATGGCGGTCCAGCGCTCGGTGCCCGAGGGTGAACCGTTCGCGTAGTTGCGCTCGATCCAGCGCACCTGGAACGAGGATTCGCTGGCGCGAACCACGCTGGTGATCTCCACCGCCGTCGAGGTCTGTCCGATGCGCGCGAATGGATCGTTGGTGCGTGCGTAGTCGTTCAGCGTGGCCGCACCCTTGTCCGTCGTGTAGTCGTAGGCTTCGAGCCAGTTTTGGCGCACGACTATCGGATCGATCGACAGTGCGCGCACGTCGGTGAGGAAGCGCGCCAGGTGGTAGGCGATCTGCGCGTCGTTCGGCTTGTACGGCGTGGCCGCTTCACCGACCGCGCGCACCTGGCCGCCGGCGGCCACTTCCACTACATAGGGCGTGACGATGGATTGTGCTGAGCGCCACACCAGACCGCCCGCCATCAGCAATGCCAGCGACAGGCAGCCGAAGGCCATCAAGCGCCAGTTCTTCGCCTGCACGCGGGCACTGCCGATACGCTGGTCCCAGACCTGCGCGGCGGCTTGGTAGGGGGTCACAGGCTCTGGCGTTTCCGAGTAGCGCACCTGGGGTCGTTTGAATAGCATGAATTTATCTCCTCAAGGGTTCGAGTCAGGTGTTGGAGTCATCACGCAGGCTCGGGCTGGCGCCGCTGCCACCGTGGTCGCCTGAACGCAGCGTGTGCGCCGCCGTCGAGACCGCATGGCTTGCCTGCTGTTTGCGCCGCATTTGTTTGGCCCAAGCGGGCTCGCCCGCAGGTGGCTTGGTTTCGGCCGATTCGGCCGAATCGGTAGCGCCGGCTGCCGCAGCAGGCGCAGCGGCGTCCGCGACGAAATTCGCGACGCGATCCTTGACCGCTTTCGCTCCGGCTGCGACGCGCTGGCCGACAGCACCGGCACCACTCTTGGCCACATTGGCGAGGCCCGCGCCGGCAGCACGAACACCGCTACCTCCTGATGCCGCCGCACCGGCCTGGTAAGCGGATTTCGCACCGCTTGCCATTGAGCTGGTCGCACGCCCGGCCGATGCTGCGCTACCGATGGCCGCGCGCGCGGCACCCGGCGCCATGCGCGCACCCGCCGCGACCGCTGCGCCACCTGATGCGATAGCGGCACCACCGGCCACTGCCAAACCAGCGACACCGAGCGCCGTTCCGGCCGCAGCGCCAGCGCCGAGCTGTGGTGCGCCTGACACCAGTCCGGTCGCAATCCCCGGCCCGAAGATTCCCAGCCCCAGCATCGCCAGTGAGGCCAGCATGATGGTCAGCGCCAAGTCGATGGATGGCTCGGTGCCGGGCGGCACCTGAAACTGCGCAAACAGTCCTGTGCCGATGCCCACAATGACCGCCAGCACCAGCACCTTGATGCCCGACGAAACCACGTTGCCCAATACGCGCTCGGCCAGAAATGCCGTCTTGTTCCACAACGCAAACGGCACCAGCACGAAGCCCGCGAGTGTGGTCAGTTTGAATTCGATCAGCGTGACGAAGAGCTGCACCGCCAACACGAAGAAGCTGATGATCACCACCAGCCACGCGAGGAACAGCACCGTGATGACATCAAGGTGCGCGAACACTTCCGGGAAGCCGGTCATGTCGCTGATCTGCGCCATGATGGGCCGCGCTGCATCGACGCCGACCTTGGCCAGTAGACCCGGCCGCAGAAACTGCGCTTGCGTCAATGTCGAACCCGACGCCACCAGCCCGAGTCCAGCAAAGGAGCGGAACAGAATGCCTGCCAGATTGTTGAAGTTGCCGATGATGAAAGCGAAGGCACCGACGTACAGCGTCTTCTTGATCAGCTTGCCGATGACATCTTCACCGCCCATGGCCCAGAACAGTCCGGCCAGCGTCATGTCGATCACCACCAACGTGGCGGTGAGAAACGCCACCTCGCCGTGCAACAACCCGAAGCCCGAGTCGATGTAGCGCGAGAAGACATCAAGGAAGTGGTCGATGACCGACAAGTCATTCATGGCTCAGTCCTTCGGCGCGGAACGCGGCGTAACCGGCGGCGCAGGCGTGTACGGCGTGCCGCTGCCCATGAAGCGCCGCCGCGTGGCCTCGGCGGCCATGCTGCACAGAGCATCGCCGGCCTTGGCGTGGTCGGCCTTGCATTGGGCGCGGACCTCTTTCAAGCGCTCGGGATTCGCGACCAGCGATTCGACAGACTCGGTGGATGCCGGCTTGTTGCACGCGGCGAGTAGCAGCGTGCAGGCGGCGATGGTGAAAATGGTTCTCATGGTTGAGTTCTCAGTGGTCGTAATAGTTGACAGTGGTTGGCGTGTAGGGCGTGCCATCGCCCTGGAAACGCCGACTCACCTCGCGGGCGCGTTCCTGTACCGCGACCTGCCGCGCCTGCTCCAGCGCACTAGCCCGGTCCTGCGTGATCTGTAGCTGCTGCGCCTGGATGGCTTGCCGGGATTGCAGCGCCAGCAATTGGTTCGTCGCTTGCGTGGCCTGAAGCGTGCCAACGGCGGACTGGCTGCGGTTCACGAGGTCGGTCAAGGTCTGCTCGTCGGATGCAAAGTTCTGTACTGCTTGCGACTGCACCTTGGTCGCGGTGCGCAGTGCCTCCAACGAGTTGCGCCAGCGCGTGCGGGCATCGGTTGCCATCTGACTACCCGACGTGGAGGCGGTATAGGCATCGGGATAGAGTCGCGCGAACTCCGTTTCCATCTGCGACAGGTTGAAGGCCAGTCCCTGCGCCTGTTGCAGGAGCTGGTTTGTCGCGGACAGTGTCGAGCGCAATTCATTGAGCGCGCTAAAGTCCAGACTCGTGAGGTTCTTCGCCTGGTTCGTCAACATCTGCGCTTCGTTCTGAAGCTGCCTGATCTGGTTGTTGATCTGTTCCAGTGCGCGTGCTGCCGTCATGATGTTCTGCACGAGATTGGTCGGATCGATCACGACCCACTGCGCCTGCGCAGCGGGCATGGCGCTCACCAGAACGGCGGCGGCGATGGCAATCAAGGTTTTCTTCATGGCTGTTTCTCCTGGGGTGTGAAGGGGATCGACGGATAAGATGGGATCAGGTCCGCGGCCCAGTCGAGGCCGCGATGGCGCAGCCACGCGGCTGCGAAGTCCGCAGGCGGCACTGACGCAGAGACGGTGTCGATAGCGCGCTGGTCTTCGGGCTTGGCTGCACCGGAAAATGCCAGCGCCACTGGCCCGAGCCCCAGATCGAAGACCCGATTGCCGAGCCGCGACTGGTAGTAGTAATCGCGCTTGGGCTGGGCGGTCGCCACGATCTCGATCTGCCGCGCATTGAGGCCGAAGCCTTCGTAGATGACGCGGATCTGCGGCTCGGTCGCCTGCGGATTGGGCAAGAAAATACGGTTCACGCAGCTCTCGATGATGGCTGGTGCAATACTGGAATCTTTGATATCCGCCAGCGATTGCGTGGCGAAAATGACCGACACGTTCTTTTTTCGCAGCGTTTTCAGCCACTGGCGAATGCGCGTGGCGAACACCGGGTCATCGAGGAACAGCCAAGCCTCATCAAGAATCAACAGTGTTGGGGCACCGTCAAGGCGCTCCTCGAAGCGCGCGAACAGGTAGCGCAGCACGGCCAGCGCCGCCGCCTTGCTGTGCATCAGTTCCTCCATCTCAAACGCTTGCACGTCGGCGAAACCGAGCCGGTCATGATCGGCATCAAGCAGCTTGCCGTGTGCACCACCCAGCACATAGGGTTGCAGGGCTTGCCGCAGCGCATTCGATTGCAGCAGCACCGACAAGCCGGTCAAGGTGCGCTGATCAAGTGGCGCGCTGGCGAGACTGTTCAGCGCCGACCACACAGCGTCCTTCACGTCTGGCCCAACGGCCACGCCTTCGTGAATCAAGCGGTCTTCGACCCACTCGGCCGCCCAGGCGCGGTAGCTGTCCTGGTCGATGCGGGCCAGCGGCTGGAAGGCGATAGCACCCTCTGCGCCCAAGTCGTAATGCTCGCCACCGAGTCCGAGCACAGTGGCACGAATCGAACGCCCCATGTCGAACGCGAAGATGCGTGATCCGGCATAGCGGCGGAACTGCATGGCCAAAGTGGCCAGCAGTACCGACTTGCCCATGCCGATGGGGCCGACCACCAGCGTGTTGCCCACGTCGCCGATGTGCGTGACCAGCCGGAACGGCGTCGCGCCATCGGTGCGGGTCACGATCAGCGGTGGGCCGTCAAGATGCGCATTGCGCTCTTGACCGGCCCACACTGCCGACACCGGCAGCATGTGGGCCAGATTCAAGGTCGAGACAATGGGCTGGCGCACGTTTGCGTAGGCGTGCCCCGGAATCGACGACAGCCAGGCATCGACCGCGTTCAACGTTTCGGGGATCGTCACGAAGCCGCGGCTCTGGATAGTCCGCTCCACTGCGCGCAACTTCTCGTCGGCGGCCGTCGCATCGGTATCGAGTACTGTCACGGTTGCGGTGATGTAGCCGAACGACACCTGGTCACTGCCCAGTTCCTGCAGTGCTGCATCGGCATCCGCTGCCTTGTTCGAGGCATCGGAATCCACCAGCGGACTTTCCTGTTGAAAAATGGTTTCACGCAGCAGCGCGACGATGTTCTTGCGCTTGGCGAACCACTGGCGGCGCAGCCGCGTCAGTTCCTTCTCCGCCTCGGCCTTGTCCAGGCACAGGAAGCGGGTGCTCCAGCGATAGGCAAAGCCCAAGCGGTTGAGGTCGTCGAGCAAGCCGGGCCAGGTCGAGATCGGGAAACCACGCACCGACACCACGCGCAGGTGTTGGCTTCCGAGCATCGGTGCCAGCCCACCCGTCAGCGGTTCGTCGGCCAATAGCGCATCAAGGTGCATCGGCACTTCGGGCACGGCCACCGAATGCCGGCGCGTGGACACGCAGGCATGCAGGTAGCTCAAGGTCTGACCATCGTCGAGCCAGACTATTTCCGGCATGACCCCTTCGAGCAAACCGAAGAAGCGTTCGGTCTCCGACACGAAGCCCTCCAGCCGTTCACGCCAATCCACGCCTTCGACCTTGGTGTTCTCGTACAGCAGCTTGGCGGCGCGGGCCGTTGATTCCTCGGGCGGCAGATAGAGCAGCGTCAGGTGGTATGTACTCTCGAAGTGGCTATCGGCTTCCTCAAAGACGGCGCGGCGCTCCTCATCGACCAGCCAGGACAGCGGCTCGGGAAATACCGACTCCGGGTAGTCCGCCGCTTCGCGCCGTTCGGCTTCCACGAATAGCGCCCAGCCGGAACCGAACCGGCGCAGCGCGTTGTTCAAGCGCGCCGATGTGGCGATCAGTTCGCCCTGTGTCGCGCTGTCCAGGTCCGGCCCGCGAAACCGCGCCGTGCGCTGGAACGAGCCGTCCTTGTTGAGTACGACACCCGGTGCGACCAGCCCAGCCCAGGGTAACCAGTCTGCTAGCAGAGCGGGGCGTGTGCGGTATTCGGCAAGGTGCATCATGACGTGTTCTCCGTGGGCCTCATACGTCCAACAGCATGCGGTGCTTGATGTGTCGAGCGAAAACCGCCATGAACTGCGCATCCAGGCGCGCGCCCCACACCGCCAATGAGTGCCCGACGATCCACAGCGCAAGACCGGGGAGCCAGAGTTGCAACCCGAGACCGACCGCAGCGGCCAGCGTGCCGTTGGCAATCGCCACCGTGCGCGGTGCGCCTCCGAGCAAAATGGGTTCGGTCAACGAACGATGCAGCGGCACTTCAAAACCAGGTGCGTCAGCAGGCAGCGCGTTCATGCGATCACTGCTCCGCCGCCGAAGCTGAAGAAGGTCAGGAAAAACGAGGACGCGGCGAACGCGATCGACAGGCCGAAGACGATCTGCACCAGCTTGCGAAAGCCCCCGCTGCTGTCGCCAAACGCCAGCGTCAGGCCGGTGGTAATGATGATGATCACCGCGATGATGCGGGCCACCGGTCCCTGGATGGACTCCAACACCGATTGCAGCGGTGCCTCCCACGGCATGTTAGAACCCGCTGCGTGTGCAGGCAGCGCCACGCACAGCAACAGCGCCGCCATGACGATGATCTGCATATCGACCTGAAGCCGGGCGTTGGGCAGAAGCGGATTTACGGAAGTGTGCGAAAGTGTCATGACGGTTCTCCGGGCGTTGGTGAAAGTGAGGGGATGGAAGGCAGCAGCTCCGTGCTGAGCTGGTAGCCGTGGCTGTCGAAGCCGGTGACGCGGGCGATTTCCTGCACGCGGCGCGCATGGCCGCGACCGGCGATGTAGACGATGACGTTC
>NZ_JAQSDO010000003.1 GCF_029945965.1 Thermomonas sp. | reverse complement strand
GGGTGGGTCAATTTTGGTTGGAAACCCCGGGTCAGTTTTGCGTGGAAATCAACACGCTCCACCCACATTCGGTGCTTGCAGAGGCCAAAAGTTTAGAAGGTGGGCGTCATGGAGTTAGCAAGTTGTCCCTGACACTATTTCTGGTCTGTATCCTGACCTCCTGTCTGTGGATACCAGGGCAGTCCAACCTGACCCCTTTTTCCGGGCCTAGTTAAATGTACCTGACTCTTTTTTCCATTTTTGAACAAAGTAAATGCAAAACAGGGGTCAGAGAACTTTTCCCCGATCCACCATCAACCAGCAGTGAAATTCAAACGGAAATGTTCTCTGACCCCTTTTTCCGCGAAGTTCTGGATATCGATGCCGGGTACCAGGACGCGCACCGCTTCATCACCCATCGCCTCAAACCGTTCTGGAGACAGGCCCGCGACCGGCGACGAGAAGCGGACCGTGATCAGGAACAGGTTCCGGTAAAACGCGTAACCGATCGATTGCATCGGCACGCCCTTGGAAAAAGTCGACTCTGACCCCTGTTTTTCTCCGTACCCGGGCCACGTCACTTATTCAGACGACATCGCTCGCTCACGAATCCAAGAAACCAAATTCTCCGGGAACACTTTTTCCAGCAAATCAAGCGCATTCGCCTGCCCGATATAATTCGTAATGTACTCAGTAACAGTTACATCGAATCGCTTGCAGAAACATTCGAGCACTAATGAAGCATCTAACTTCGCAAGCAACGAGGGGGTCAGCTGATCAGAGCGGAACTGACCCCACAAGAATTCCAAAAACTTATTCTTACCTAATATCTTGTCTTTGCTATTAGAGATACATGAGAAAAGCCTTTCCCTAAATTCTTCCTCAGAAATGCTCCATAAACTAGTAACTACGCGGGCATCCAAGAGATAGTTCTCCATACAGTACTTGTCAAGATGCAGAAAATCAGGACCAGCAAAAGAAGGAGCCCCCTCATTATCACCGTCTTCTATGAAAAGTGAGTTTGACCAACCTCCATCCTGTTTTGACCTCTTAAAAAGCGATCGAACATTACTTTTTGTTCCGCATTGTGCTGTAGCTATAGTTACACCGGTTACTTTTGAAATTCTGTCAACGATCAGCTCATGTATCGAATCTTCGACGAATACTGTTGGCACCTCCGTACCGCCAAGCTTTAGCACCGAGATTGCCTCGCCTGCAATTCGGCGTCTCTGATCCGGAGTTATTTCTTTCGTCGGGACAACTCGCTGCTGCTCATTCCAAACCAGGAACTGAACTTTATTTATAAACTGCGGCAAAAAAACTGCGCGGCTATGCGTTACCACAATCATTTGCTTCTCATACTTTTCGCAGAAATCATTAAGAAAATCGAACAGGCGCTCTTCAAGACCCCAATTTAGGTGCACTTCTGGCTCATCTATCAAAAACGTTTCATACGCATCTTTAGAAACGTAGATGTTGGTGATTAACGACAGAACCTCCTGCTCCCCCAAAGATAGCTCCTCAATGGGAACGACAATATTCCCCCTTTTACTTATTTGCACCATTGGTCGCCCCTGCGCGGCGTTCCAATCGGCTGCTATTGCATATTCTGGAAAAACACTTCCAACAACCTCATTAAATTCTGCTTCCACATCCTTCATATGCGCTGTAGGCGCACTACCATCACGGCATTTTCTATCGTACGAATAGAAGAACAACTCGACGAGAGATGGGTAGTTAGCGAATGTACGATCATTGAGCTGCTGACCGCCCGCCTCACCGATGTAAGTGTCATAGTTGCGATTATTCTGACGCATGAACTGTATAGCTTGCTCGAGAGCTCGTCTCTCGGAATTTCTCTTTGGGCTTATGGCCTGAATCCGAGGCCGAACGTTAGCACTGGAGTTGTACTGCTCCGACTTGAGCGATTGCAAAAGTTTGGTTTTTAGTGTCCCGTTCTCGCCACAAATGATATTCAAACCTGGCAAGAAATCGATTTTTCCAATCAGCGTTCCATTAAGGATATTTACGTCAGCGCTTTCAATTATTGAAGTCATGCCGTCTTCCCCATCGGCAACTTCAACCCCATCTCCCGCGCACACTCCTTCGCAATCTCATACCCCGCATCCGCATGCCGCATCACACCGGTAGCCGGATCATTCCACAGCACACGCGCGATCCGCCGATCAGCGGCCTCGGTACCGTCGCAGACGATGACAATACCGCTGTGTTGCGAATACCCCATGCCTACACCGCCGCCATGATGCAGTGACACCCACGTCGCACCGCTGGCGACGTTGAGCATCGCGTTGAGCAGCGGCCAGTCGCTGACGGCATCGGAACCATCTTGCATCGATTCGGTTTCGCGATTGGGCGAGGCGACGCTGCCGCTGTCCAGATGATCGCGACCAATCACGATCGGCGCGCTCAGTTCGCCATTGCGGACCATTTCATTGAAGGCCAGGCCCAGCTTGTCGCGCACGCCAAGACCAACCCAGCAGATACGCGCGGGTAGCCCCTGGAATGCGATGCGTTCGCGCGCCATGTCCAGCCAGTTGTGCAGATGCTCATCGTCCGGGATCAATTCCTTGACCTTGGCATCGGTCTTGTAGATGTCTTCCGGATCGCCGCTGAGCGCGACCCAGCGGAACGGGCCGATGCCTTTGCAGAAGAGCGGCCGCACATAGGCCGGCACGAAACCGGGGAAGTCGAACGCATTGCTGCAGCCGACATCGAACGCCATCTGGCGGATGTTGTTGCCGTAGTCCACGGTCGGGATGCCGGCAGCGTGGAAGGCCAGCATCGCCTCCACGTGCACGCGCATGGATTGCTTGGCGGCATCTCGAACGCCATCGGGATTTGTTTTTTGTTCGGCCATCCACCGCTCGACCGTCCAACCAATCGGCAGATAGCCGTTGATCGGATCATGCGCGCTGGTCTGGTCGGTCACGCAGTCCGGGCGCACGCCGCGCTTGACCAGTTCCGGCAGGATCTCGGCGGCGTTGCCGAGCAGCGCGATGGACTTCGCTTCGCCAGCCTTCGTGTATTTGTCGATGCGCGCGAGTGCATCGTCGAGGTCGGTCGCCTGCTCATCGACATAACGCGTCTTCAGGCGAAAATCAATACTGGTCTGGCGGCATTCGATGTTTAGGCTGCTCATGCCGGCCAGTGACGCAGCCAGCGGCTGCGCGCCACCCATGCCGCCCAGCCCGGCAGTAAGCAGCCACTTTCCCTTCAACGATCCGTCGTAATGCTGGCGGCCCATTTCGACGAAGGTTTCGTAGGTGCCCTGCACGATTCCCTGGCTGCCGATGTAGATCCAGCTGCCGGCGGTCATCTGCCCGTACATCATCAAACCCTTCTTATCGAGTTCGTTGAAGTGCTCCCACGTGGCCCAATGCGGCACCAGGTTGGAATTAGCGATCAGCACGCGCGGCGCATCGGCATGGCTGGGGAACACGCCGACAGGTTTGCCGGATTGCACCAGCAGGGTTTCGTCGTCGTTGAGGTTCTTGAGGGATTCGATGATCGCGTCATAGCAATCCCAATCGCGGGCGGCGCGGCCGATGCCACCGTAGACGACGAGCTCGGCCGGGTTCTCGGCGACCTCGGCATCCAGATTATTCTGCAGCATCCGGAACGGCGCTTCGGTCAGCCACGATTTACAGGTGAGTTCACTGCCGCGGGGTGCGCGGATGACGCGACTCGGGTCATTGCGGGAAGCATCGTTCGTGGAAGCGGTCATGGGCTGGACTCGTGACTGAGGCGATGACGCATTATCCCACTGTGCCTGACCCCGCCCCCTCATCATCGTATGATTCGGTAATGCGAAAAATTCCCCCGCTTCACATAAGCCTGTTCGCCAGCGCATGTGCCAGCCTGCTGCTGGCCGCCTGTTCCCACGCACCGACGACACCTGCTGCAGCGCCTGCGCCATCAACGGTTGTTGTGCCTGCCGAAGTCTCGACCGCGCCTTCAACCGTGATCCTGGTCTCCGTCGATGGCCTGCGCGCCACGACCATCGGCACCGGCGTGATGCCAACCGTGGACGCCATCGCCGCGTCTGGCGTGCATGCGGCGTGGCTAACCCCGAGTTATCCCACGCAGACCTTTCCCAATCACTACACGCTGGTCACCGGGCTGCGACCGGACCACCACGGCATCGTCCACAACCACATGCGCGATGCGGTGCTGGGCAATTTCGTGTCCAAGGGCACGAGCGCGCTCGATGGCCGCTGGTGGGGCGGCGAACCGATCTGGGTGACCTTGCAGAAACAGGGTGGGATCGCCGCGACCATGTTCTGGCCAGGTTCGGAGGCGGAAATCGCCGGACAGCGCCCACGCTATTACATGACCTACAACAAGCAGATGCCCGCCAATGCCCGCGTGGACAAGGTGCTGGCGTGGCTGGATCTTCCGGCTGCGCAGCGGCCAGGGCTGGTCACGCTGTATTTCGAAAATTATGACGTCGCCGCGCATGCCACCGGCGCGGATTCGGAAGAATCCATCAACGCGCTGAAGACGGTCGATGTAGCCCTCGCCCGCCTGCGCGATGGCCTGCATAGCCGCGGGCTGGACGCATCAACCGACCTGATCGTGGTGTCCGACCACGGGATGATCACAGTGCGCAGCGAGGACGTGCGTTACCTGGATGATCTGGTACCCGCAAACAGCATCCAGGTCATCCACACCGGCCCGCTAGCCGGTCTGAACCCGAAGCGGGGACATGTGCAGCAAGTCGAGAAAGTCTTGCTGGGCCGTCACGATCATTACGAATGCTGGCGCAAGCAGGACCTGCCGGCACGCTGGCAGTACGGACACAACCCGCGCGTCCCGGCGATCCTGTGCCAGGCCGATCCGGGCTGGCGCGTGGTCATGCACGGAATGCCGGAATCGACGCAACGCAGCGGCGAACACAGCTACGCGCCGGAAGCGCCGGAAATGCGTGCGACGTTCGTCGCCACCGGGCCTGATTTCATCGATGGCACGCAGTTGCCTGCGTTCGACAATGTCGAGGTTTACCCCTTGCTCGCACGCCTGCTGCACATCACCCCGGCTGCGAACGACGGCAGCGTGGATCCACTGTTGCCGGCGCTGCGCGACGCCTCGCCGTGATCCTGCATCGCCGGATCGAAAGTCCGGCAGGCCCGCTGGTCATCGCGGCAGATGACACCGGCCTGCGCCACATCGAGTTCCATCACAACCGCCATCCCGCTAGTCGCGACGACTGGCGTGGCGGTGACAACGACGTGCTTCAGGCTGCCGAAACACAACTGCATGAATATTTTGCAGGCTCACGCACCCACTTCGATTTGCCACTGGCACCGCAGGGCACTGACTTCCAACAAATTGTCTGGCAGGAACTCGCGCGCATTCCCTTTGGCACCACCATCAGCTACGCGGATCTGGCGCAGCGCGTTGGCAAGCCCACGGCGACACGTGCGGTTGGTGCAGCCAATGGGCGCAATCCACTGCCGATCGTGCTGCCCTGCCATCGGGTGATCGGCGCCGATGGCGCGCTGACTGGTTTCGGTGGCGGATTGCCGATGAAACAATTCCTGCTGCAACTGGAAGGCGCGATGCCGGAGCCGACCGACCTGTTCGCGCTCCTGTAGGAGCGCCGTTTACGGCGCGATATGGCGTGTAGCGATCAATGCCCCCCGTAGGAGCGTTTTCATCGCCTCGCGATAGCGCGCGGCGGTCGCATCGCGGTCGCGATGACGCCCGTTACTGACGACACGATGCCCGGCGACATCGACCTCACGCACGATGTTGCGGTTGCCGCTGAACAGCCAGCGATCGATGACATCGTCGTGCTTTGCACCAGCCAGGATTGGCGCATTGGCATCCAGCGTGATGCGATCGCCTGCTTCGAAACCGGTGCTGTTGGCGGCACTGGCGACCACGCCTTGCAACAGGGTTTCGCCGACGCTCGGCATGTCTGCAGACACGGCGATATTGCGATACCGGGTATGCAGGCGCTGACCATATTCCAGCCAGCGCAATTCCTCGACCGGCGAGATCGAGCTGTTGGAATCCGAACCCACGCCCCAGCCACCGCCTGCATCCAAAAAGTCGCGGAGCGGAAACAGCCCATCGCCGAGGTTGGCCTCGGTCGTGGTGCAGATCGCCACGGTTGCGCCGCTGTGTGCGATGCCCTGCAATTCCGCAGCGTCCAGATGCGTGGCATGCACCAGTGTCCACTGCGCGGTCACTTGGGCGTTGTCGAGCAGCCACTGCACCGGTCGCGCACCGCGCAGGGCGATGCATTCGTCGACTTCGGCGGTTTGCTCGGAAATATGGATATGGACGCGGCTGTCACTCGGTAGCGCCGCCAGCACCTCGTGCATCGCCGCTTCCGGCACCGCACGCAAGCTGTGCAGCGCGCAACCGATGCGCACGCTTTCGCCTTGCTCGCTACGCAGCATGTCGAGCAGGCGCAGGTAGGCATCGACATCGTGGCCAAAGCGTTGCTGGCGCAGCGACAGCGCGCAGCCGTCGAAGCCGCCGGTCATGTACAGCACCGGCAGCAGGGTGATGCGGATGCCGGTGTCGCGCGCGGCACGGATCAGTGCACGCGACATCGCATCGGCCTGCGCATATGGCTGGCCGTCCGGCGCATGGTGCAGGTAATGGAATTCGCAAACGCTGGTGTAGCCGGCTTCGAGCATCTCGACGTAAAGCTGGCAGGCCACTGCGTGCAGCAGTTCGGGATCAAAACGCGCGGCCATTGCGTACATGGTCTCGCGCCAGGTCCAGAACGAGTCTTGATGATCCTGTGCATCAAGGCGCACATGGGCGGGATTGGTTTGGCGTTCAGCCAGCCCCGCCATCGCCCGCTGGAAGGCGTGCGAATGCAGGTTGACGATGCCGGGCAACGACCAGCCGGATGCGTTTTCGAGGACCAGGTTCGACATGCGTGGATTGTCACCTGCGGGCGCGTGCGATGCGAGCTACGTCCGGCAGGCATGCGTCGAACGCTTACAATGGCCTGATGCCTGAGTCGCATTCTGATCCACAAAACGCCGGTCTCGACGCCTTGCTGTCCGGCCAGGACTGGAAGCGCCGCGCGGCACTTTGGTGCGGCGCGCTGATGGTCGCACTGGCGGCGATGCTGTTCACCCGTGCCAGCGATGCCGCGTTTGCAGTGTTCAAGCAGGTCGAACACCACTCACCGTACTGGGCCTTCCTGCTGACGCCGACGGTATTCGCGATACTGGCCTGGGTCACCTCGCGCGGCTTGCAGAGTACACGCGGCAGCGGCATCCCGCAGGTGATCGCGGCGCTCGACATGCCGCAGGCAGAACGCGAACAGCACCTGTCGCTGAAAGTGTCAGCGGCCAAGTTGTGCTTGACTGTGGGCGGATTGCTCGGCGGCGCGTCGATCGGCCGCGAAGGCCCGACCGTCCACATCGGCGCTGGCATCATGCATGCGTTCGGTAAGCGCTTTGGCTTCGGTAACGACCATGACTCCGCGCGCTTCATGCTCGCCGGTGGTGCTGCCGGCATTGCCGCCGCATTCAATACACCGCTTGCCGGCGTGGTATTCGCCATCGAGGAACTCAGCGGCACGTTCGAGCATCGCTTTTCCGGCACATTGCTGACCGCGGTGCTGGTCGGCGGCGTGGCCTCTCTTGCATTGCTCGGCAACTACACCTATTTCGGACGAGTCAGCGCGTCGCTGCCACTCGGCCAGGGCTGGCTGGCCATTCTTCTTTGCGGCAGCCTGTGCGGATTTGCAGGCGGTGGATTCAGCCGCATGCTGCTGGCGGTGGTGGATGGCAAGCCGCGCTGGCTGGGCCGCCTGCGTTCGCGCTATCCGGTAGTGATGGCCGCCTGCTGCGGACTGATACTGGCGATTCTTGGCGTGTATTTCAGTGCAGGTGCGTTCGGCACCGGCTATGAGCAGGCACGCAGCCTGGTGCAGGGCCACGCGATGGTCGGCCAGGACTTTGGCGTGGTGAAACTTGCCGCCAATCTTGTCTCCTATCTCGCCGGCATTCCGGGCGGCCTGTTCTCGCCCGCACTCGCCGTCGGCGCAGGACTCGGCCACAACATCGCGCAGCTGCTGCCGGGCGTGGATGCTTCGGCAATTGTCTTGTTGGGCATGAGCGCCTATCTCACTGGCGTCACCCAGGCACCGCTGACCTCGGCGGTGATTTCGATGGAACTCACCGACAGCAGTGACCTGCTGCTGCCGATCCTGGCCACGGTACTGATTGCGCGCGGCTGCTCCGCGCTGGTCTGCCATGTGCCGGTGTACAAGGCGCTGGCGATGCGACTGCTGCCTGCCCCCACATCGAAACCTGTACCCGAACCGGAACCCGCCAACCCGCCAGTAGAACCCACATGAGCTTGCCCTCCGGAACATGGGATGGCCTGTTGCTGGGAGCAACACTGGCAACGCTGGATGCAGATGCCGGCTATGGGCTGATTGCGGACGGCGCGCTGGGCTGGAAAGACGGCGTGCTCACGTTCGTCGGCCCGCGCGACGGCTTGCCGGGCACACTTTCCGGGCTTGCCGACGAGGTCATCGAAGCCGATGGCCTGATCACACCTGGACTGGTTGATTGCCATACCCACGTGGTGTTTGCCGGCGACCGCGCCGGCGAGTTCGAGCTGCGCCTTGAGGGCGCGAGCTACGAGCAGATTGCACGCAGCGGTGGCGGCATCCTGTCGACCGTGCACGCGGTTCGCGCCGCCAGCGAGGACGAACTTCTGGCGCGGTCGCTACCACGTGCTCGCGCCTTGTTGCGCGATGGCGTGACCACGCTGGAGATCAAGTCGGGCTATGGCCTGGACTTCGACAACGAACGCAAGATGCTGCGCGTCGCGCGACGAATCGGCAGCGAAATCGGCATCGACATCCGCACTACTTTCCTTGGCGCGCATGCGTTGCCGCCCGAGTTCGCCGGCAATGCCGATGGCTATATCGATGCGGTGATCGAGTGGTTGCCGCGCCTGCACGCCGAAGGCCTGGTCGATGCGGTGGATGCGTTCTGCGAAGGCATAGGCTTCACGCCAGCGCAGACCCGACGCGTATTCGAAGCAGCACGCGCGCTCGACCTGCCGGTCAAACTGCACGCCGACCAGCTCAGCGACCTGGCCGGCGCGGCGCTGGTGGCGGAATTCGGCGGACTGTCGGCCGACCACATCGAACATACCTCCGAGGCTGGCGTGCTCGCGATGCGCGATGCCGGCACGGTGGCCGTACTTCTGCCGGGTGCGTTCCACGTGTTGCGCGAAACCAAACTGCCGCCACTGGACCTGCTGCGCGCGCATGGCGTGCCGATGGCGATCGCCACCGACTGCAACCCGGGCACATCGCCCCTGCTGTCGCTGCGCCAGGCCATGCAGCTGGCCTGCACCCATTTCAAGCTGACCCCGGAAGAAGCCCTGCGCGGGGCGACCGTGCATGCAGCGCATGCGCTGGGCTTGCACGACCGTGGGATGCTACGGGTCGGGATGCGCGCGGATTTCGTGCGCTGGAATGTCAGCCAGCCAGCCGAACTCTGCTATTGGCTCGGTGGACAACTGGCGGCCGACGTACGCGCCGCGGGCAAATCCATTGCCCAATAGTTCAACTTCATAACGCAAAAGCCCCACCGAAGCGGGGCTTTGCTTGGAACGATGCGGCTTGAATTAAGTGCTGCACTCAGGCCTTGGCAACGGTCTTCTTGGCAACGGCCTTCCTGGCCGGGGCCTTGGTCGCCTTCTTCACCACGGCCGCGGTGGCGGTGCCGGCGGTCTTGGTAGCGACATGCGAACGCACATTGCCGTAGCTGGAGTTGTAGCGCTTGCCCTTGGCAGTCTTGCGGTCGCCCTTGCCCATCGTGATGCTCCTGGTTCGTGTGTGGCCGCGCGTTGAGCGCTGGCGGTGATATCCGGAATTCGCAATCCGCACGATCTGCCAACAAGAGGCATCTGGCGCGCGAAGCCGGGAATTCTAGCACGCTGCCCCGGCATCAATGCGCGCAGTGGGCGTCGTGCACGTGGCCGTGGTTGAGCCGCAGGTTGGCCAAGTGCGCCAGACCCACCAGTGTGCCGCCGAACGTCATGATCACCGCATGCGGCAGCAGTTGGTGGTGCAAGGGTTCGTAACCGGTCCCGAACCACAGCGCAGCCAAGCCCGGCACCAGCAACCCCAGCGCACGCACCGCGCGATGCCGGCGATAGCCCTGGATCAGGGTGAACAGGCCCAGCAGGCTGGCGAACACCACGAAGCCACGCTCGAATCCGTCGCCCAGCCAGACCGCGATGCCCAGCGACGGCAGTACCGCAATCAACATCGGCAGTAGCGCGCAATGGATCGCGCACAGCATCGATCCGGTCACACCGAGGCGATCCAGGGCATGGTTGGTTGGTCGGGGTGGGCAGGATGATGGTTTCATTCGTTATATTGTAACATTTGACTACCGGGCTCGCCTGAATGGCGCGCTCCAGGATGGTGTGTCAGTCCGCGGCATCGAACACCGCATCCGGCGCAACCTGCGCAGGATGCGAGCGCCGTACCGCAGGCAACACCTGTGCCAGCAATCCACAGCCAGCCAAGGTCCAGACGATCATCGCCCCGCTCGGCAGGTCCAGCACCGCCGACAACACCAAACCGGCGACATAACCGGCCGCACCGATGCCGTAGGCCATCGCCAAGCGACCACGTCCGCGCATACCAACAGTGGCTAATGCCGGCACGATCAGGCTCGCGAACACCAGATAGACCCCGACCAACTGTACCGAGACAGTGATCGCCAGCGCGAACAACCCGTAGAACAGCAGACCCTTCAGCCGCCCACGCCGCAGCCACATCACCGCCAGCAGCAACGCCGACAGGATCGCCGCCGGGATCAGCTGCGAATAGCTGACCCACAGGATCTGCCCGACCAGTAGGTCCTTGAGGTGTTCGCCGCCCTGCGGGTTGTCGGCCAACAACAACAGGCCGCCGGTCGCCGCGAGTACGAACAGGGTGCCAATCAGCGGCTCCTGGAATTTCGGCCAGCGACGATCAGTCCATGCCAGCAGTCCGGCGCCCGCCAAGGCCGCTGCGGCGGCAGCGAACTGCACGCCAAGGCCGTGTTCGTCAATACCGAAATACTGGGCGAGGATCACGCCCAGCCCGGCGATCTGCGCGATTGCGAGGTCGATGAAAATGATCCCGCGACCCAGCACCTGCTTGCCCAGCGGCACATGGGTGGACAGCACGATCAACCCTGCCACGCAGGCAGGACCAAGAATGCTGATGTCCAGCCCTTGCATGTTCAGGGTCATTTGGCGGCTGCCCGCAATTTGGCAATGGTCGAGTCGAACAGGCCGAACAGGTCCTTGGACTGCGCATCACCGCCCACGGTGAATGGCAGGTTCACCACCGGCACGCCGGTGCGCTCGCTCAGCCAGTTGGACGGTTTCGAGCTTTGGTAGGCCGCATGCACGATGGCCAAGGTGTTGTTGGACTTGGTGGTGCCAACGAGCTCGGCCAGGTGCGCGGCCGTCGGCGGTACCGACGGTTTGGGCTCCAGTGCGCCAATCTGCTCGACGCCAAGCCAATCCCACAGATACACCCAACTGATGTGGTGGACCACGACCTTGCGGCCCTTCAGCGGCGCAGCCTCGGCCTTCCACTTCGTCATGGCTGCCAGCCAGCGCTTCTCGAAATCGGCACCACGTTGCTTGTAGGTGTCGGCATTGGCTGGATCGATCTGGATCAGGCGGGCATCCAGCTGGCGCGCGACGATCAACACGCGACGCGGATCCATCTGGATGTGCGGATTGCCGTCCGGATGCACGTCGCCATTGGCGCGATCCAGCGCAGTCGGCTTCTCAAGCGTCTTGACCTGCGCCGTCGCCATGAACGAACCCACGCCCGAGGCGACCTTCGAATTACCGGATTGGCGGAGCAGCTGTGGCAACCAGCCCACTTCGAGCTCGGCGCCGGTGCACACCACCAGGTCAGCGGCGCGCACCTTGGCGATCAGGCTTGGCTTGGCTTCGACCACGTGCACGTCCTGCAGCGCCGTGGTCGCGACATCCAGGTCGACTTTGTCGCCGGCCAGTTCCTGCACCAGCGAACCCCATTCGGGTTCGCAGGCGAACACCTTCAACCTGGCCTGCGCCGGGGTAGCGACTGCCATCGAGGCCAGCAGCAACAAGGGGGCTGCAATTGCAATTGTCTTCATGTCGTTTCCTTAGAACTTGTGCGCGCCGTGGGCGCCCAAGGCAGTCTGATATTGCAGGGTGAGGACGTTGTCGCTGTTGGCGGCATTGGGTCGGTCGCGCGCGAGTTGCAGGCGGAACAAGCTGAACTCGCTGTTGCGCCAGGTCAGTTCTGCGCTGTTCCGATAGGGATCGAAGCCGGTCGCCAGCGGCAAGTTACTGTCGCTCCACAGGCGGTCGTAGCGATAGCCGACATCCCAAGTCCGGTTGAGGCGATACACGCCTTCCAGGTAACCACCGCGGCGCTGCCCGGACCAAAGCGCACTGTTCAATGGATTGGTTGGGTCGATGTAGATGCCGTTGCGATCATCCAGCAGGTATTCGCCGCGAAGCGTGATCCCGCCATCCTTGAAATTGCCCTGCGGCGCCCACTTCCATGTCGCATCGGCGATGTAGACATTGGCATCGCCACTGAAACCGTCCTCGCCGCCCGCCGTGCGCGTCTTCAGCATCGACACGCCCGCCAGCCATTCATTGTTGCTGCCGGCATCACCGCCAACGTGCGCGAACAGGGTCTTGGTGCCGACGCCACCATGCTGCGCGCCACCACTCGGATACGGCTGGCCACGCAATAACTCGCCGCCCAGCTCCAGGAACACCGAGGTTGGCGCGACCCAGCGCAGTTGCACGCCATCGTCGCCGTATTGGCCACCCAGGAACGCCTGGTACGGCAATGGCCGGTCGAAGAAGCTATCGGTATGCGCGTGGTGGCTGTTGAGGTAACCGATGTTGGAGAAGAACCGCCCCATCCGCAGGCTGAGCCCGGCCGGCAACGTGGTGGTGTCGATGAAGGCCTCTTCCACGCCAAGGTGGTCCTGACCGTCCTCACTCCCGATTGCCAAGGTGACCTGGCCATAGAACTTGTCATCGATATTGGTGGCGAAGGCCATCTCGCTTTCGCCCAGGGAGAAGCCATTGGCACTCGGCCCAGCTCCGCCGACCAGCGGGAAGCCAGCGCGGGAATAGCTGACGGGGTCCAGCGAATGGTGCGAGTAGCTACCATTGAGGATGATGCTGATCGCCGGATTGAAGGCATTCGCACCACTGTTGCCGCCGCCTGTACCGGGATTGGATGCGGCGACGCCCATGCTGACGTCCGCGACAGATGTCGCACTGTCCGGCGCATCGGCGGCCAACGCATCAATCTCGTCTGTGGCACTGGTCGCAGGTATAGTCGCGGCAAGCACCGGCGCTGTGGCTTTCATCGCCTGGATCTCGGCCTGCAGCGCGCTTAACTGCGCTTCCAGCATGGCGATGCGGTCATGGTCGCTTTGCTGCGGCACGGCCAACGCGGGAGCGCTGATCGCCGACAACAGGGCCAGCGTCAGTAACGACTTGCGCATGTGGATGGGTATCGGACAGTTAGGAAGTTATAACATAACACTTCTACTACCGATGTCGTCAACATGACCCATGGCAGGGTACGACCCAGGGTGTTACGGGACGGCTTTGCTCAGGCTGCCAACGCGCACTTGGCGCACAGTCCGTGCACTTCCAGCGTCTGTGCCTGTGGCACGAAGCCAAGCGCGCGGGCACGGGCATCCAATGCATCGACCACGCCGCGATCTTCCAGTTCCACCGCCGAATGGCAGCGGTTGCAGATCAGGAACGGCACCGAATGCTGGTCGGTGCTCGGGTGATGGCAGGCCACGAACGAATTGACGGACTCAAGTTTGTGGATGAACCCGTTCGCCAGCAGGAAATCCAGCGCGCGATAGACGGTCGGCGGTGCGGCGGCGCCGGCGCCCTCGCCTTCACGCACCAGTTCCAGCAAGTCATAGGCCTTGATCGGCTTGCCAGCGGCGGCAACGAAACCCAGCACGCGTGCGCGGATCGCGGTCAGCCGCAGGCCGCGTTCGTGGCAGGCATGCTCCACCGCGCGCACGAAACCCGCGGCATCATGCACGTGATGCTTGGGGTCGATGCAGGCGTGCGACTTTGAGGTGCTCTTGGCCATGACCTTGATCTAGGCATCCGCCGGGATTTTTGCAAGGGCGGCATCAATCCGCGCCAGTGCCTCGTGCTTGCCCGCCAGGAAAATGGTGTGCGAGATATCCGGGCTGACCTGGGTACCGGTGATCGCCACCCGCAGCGGCTGCGCGACCTTGCCCATGCCCAGGCCCGAGGCCTCGACCGTGGCATGGAACGCGGTTTCGATACCCTCCACCGTCCATGCTTCCAGCGCATCGAGACGTTCACGCATGTCGGCCAGCGGCGCAGATGCGGCTGATGTGAGGTGTTTGGTGACCGCCTTGTCGTCGTACTGCGTGAGCGGGCCAAACCACACTGCAGCGCGTTCGGCCATGTCCTTCAGCGTCTGCACGCGGTCACGCAGTGCGATGACGATGTCGGCAGGAGTGGGGCCTTTGGCCAAGTCGTAACCCGCCTGACGAAGATGCCATTCCAGGTGCTTGCCGATCTCCACCGGATCATCGTTCTTCAGGTATTGCTGGTTGAGCCAGCCGAGCTTGGCCATGTCCAGCCGCGCTGGCTTTGCATGCACGTTCGACAGGTCGAACAGCGACTGCATTTCCGCGATCGAAAACACTTCCTGGTCGCCATGCGACCAGCCCAGTCGCACCAGGTAGTTGAGCAACGCATGCGGCAGGTAGCCAGCATCGCGATACTGCATCACGTCCGCCGCGCCGGTGCGCTTGGACAGCTTGGCGCCGTTCTCGTCCAGGATCATCGGCAGGTGCGAGAACGCGGGCACCGTTGCGCCGAGCGCGCGATAGATATTGATTTGCCGCGGCGTGTTGTTGACGTGGTCGTCGCCACGCACGACGTCAGTGATCGCCATGTCGATGTCGTCCACCACCACTGCGAAGTTGTAGGTCGCGTAGCCGTCCGGGCGGAAGATCACCAGGTCGTCGAGTTCGCTGTTGGCGATTTCGATGCGGCCCTTGACCTTGTCATCCCAGGCCACCACGCCCTCGTCCGGGTTGCGGAAGCGGATCACCCGGTTCGGGTCGTCGCGCCACTCGGCATTGGCGGTCCGATAGGCACCGTTGTAGCGCGGCTTGTCGCCGGCTGCCATCGCCGCTTCGCGCATCGCCTCGAGCTCGGCCTTGCTTTCGTAGGCGTAGTACGCGTGGCCGGAAGCGACCAGTTGCTCGGCCATTTGCTTGTAACGGTCAAGGCGGTCGGTCTGGTAGATCGGGCCCTCGTCATAGTCCAGGCCCAGCCACGCCATCGCCTGCAGGATCGCGTCGATCGCCGCCTGGGTGCTGCGTTCGCGGTCGGTGTCCTCGATGCGCAGGACAAACTGCCCACTGTTGCGGCGCGACTGCAGCCAGCAATACAGCGCGGTGCGGGCGCCACCGATATGCAGGTAGCCGGTGGGACTGGGGGCGAAACGGGTACGGACGGTCATGGGCACTTGATCAATCGGAGTGCGGCCATTTTAGCCTGTGCCTCTGGATCGCCGTTTTGGCGAGGGTGCCCGGTATGCCGCATCTGCGGCTCGAAATGCCGCTGGCGCGGCATACCGGGCACCCTCGCCGCTGATTGTCTGCGCGAACTTCGATTGCAAATCCCTACAATGCCGCCATGACCACGCTGTTCATCTCCGACCTGCACCTGGATGCCGAGCGCCCGGCGATCACCGAGTTGTTCGGCGAGTTCATCGAACGCGAAGCCCGCGATGCACGGGCGCTGTACATCCTCGGCGACCTGTTCGAAGCCTGGGTCGGTGACGATGATCCGTCCGAAGCCGGCACGTTTGTCGCCTCGAAATTGAGAGTGCTGTCGGACGGCGGCGTACCGGTGTATTTCATCCGCGGCAACCGCGACTTCCTGCTCGGCAACGAGTACGCACGCCGTGCCGGAATCACGATCCTCCCTGATCCTGCGGTCATCCTGCTGCATGGCACGCCGACCATGATTGGCCATGGCGACCTGCTGTGCACCGACGATCTCGCCTATCAACAGTTCCGCACGCAAACCCGCGACCCGCGCTGGCAGGCGCAGTTCCTGATGCAACCGCTGGCCGCGCGACTGGCTTTTGCAGCGCAGGCGCGCGTCGCGAGCAAGGCACGCTTCGGCGAACTGCAGACGACCGGCATGTCGGAAACGATTACCGATGTCAGTCCGGAAACGGTTGCCAGCACGTTTTCGCGCTACGGCATCCGCCGCATGATCCATGGCCATACCCATCGCCCGGCGATCCACGCGGAAGCCAACGACTGCACTCGCATCGTGTTGGGCGACTGGTACACGCAGGGCTCGGTGTTGCGGGTCGATGCGAATGGATTCGAGCTGGCTGCACTAACGGTCTGAAGCCGCTACTTGGCGGCTTCAGCACACCCCGTGTAAACGGCGTCACCCATGCGGAAGGCGGATGTCATCGAGTACTGATTGTCGGACATGCCGTCGCTGCAGTTACCGGTGCGTACCCTCAGCAAGAACGAATTTCCATCCTGGCTGCCGCTGATATCCATGCCGCCATTCCCGGTCGCAGCACGTACGCCTTGCAAAACCGTGCCCTGCTGATCTTCGGGGGTAGTGAAGGTCAGCTGGCCGCCTTGCACGTTGACGTTCCAGAACGGCTCGTTGCCGAATGCGCGGAAAATTTGCAGGGAACCGGCGGCTTCCGGACCAGGCGCGCGCTTGGGTGCCGGGGCTATGCTTGTGGCGACGGGCGCAGTGGGCTCGACAGGCTGCGCAACTACATCCGGTGGCGCCTGCGGCGCCGTGCACGCTGCCAGCAACAATGAGAATGATGCGATGGCAAGAAACTTCATGACCGGCCTCGGATATTGGACTGCCGGGTAGTTTGCAGCATACGGTTGATGACGGTCAGTCGGCAGCATCCAGCAGTCCTTCCAGTTCCTCGGCATCGAAACCGGCCTGCCGGCGCGCTTCCATGTTGAACGGCTTGCGCAAGACGCTGGTTGCGTACTCGTGCAGCAGTTCGCGGAACCTGGCGCGCGGCTCGATCCCGGCGCGTTCGCAATGCCAGCGGTACCAGCGCGAGCCTGCCGCGACGTGCGCGATTTCCTCGCGCAGGATGATTTCGAGGATGTCAGCCGTGGCATCGTCGCCAAGCCCGCGCAGTTTCACGATCATCCCCGGCGTCACGTCCAGGCCACGCGCTTCCAGCACCCGAGGCACTAGTGCCATTCGCGCGAGGCCGTCATCTGCCGTCTTCTCGGCCATTTCCCACAAACCGTTATGCGCATCGAAATCGCCGTAGTCATGGCCGAGTTCGTACAGGCGCGCGCGCAGCATCGAGAAATGCCGTGCTTCGTCATTGGCGACCGAAATCCAATCCGCGTAGTACGCGTCCGGCAATCCGCGGAAGCGATACACCGCATCCCAGGCCAGGTCGATCGCATTGAATTCGATATGCGCGACCGCATGGATGAAAGCGGCACGTCCTTCGTTGCTACCGAAGCCACGTTTCGGCAATTCGCGCGGATGCACCAGCCGCGGCGTCGGTGGCCGGCCCGGCATGCGGATGGCTTCGGGTGGTGGCGATGCCGCATCGATGGAAAGTTCGCCACGTGCGAACGCCGCAGCGGCATCGAAGGTCGCGCTGACTTTCGCCTCGGGCGATGCAGCGGCGAGGCACGCGCGTGCTGCGGAAAACAGATCGCTCATCGGCAAGCGTTTGGAAGCAAACTCAGCTCGCCCGCCGCTGTTTCTTGGCATCGTCAGAACGCAGTTGCTCGATGCGTTCGAAATAGCCCGGATCCACGCCGGTGACGTAATTGCCGTCGAAGCAGGATGCATCGAAATGCTCGATGCGATGACTGGGTCCGGACACCGCGTCCTTGAGGTCCTCGAGGTCCTGGTAGATCAACCAGTCGCAGCCAAGGAACGCCTGGACTTCTTCTTCGCTGCGGCCGTTAGCGACCAGTTCGTCGACCGATGGCATGTCGATGCCGTAAATGTTCGGATGCCGCACGGGTGGGGCGGCCGAGGCCAGGTAGACCTTGCGCGCGCCGGCGTCGCGGGCCATCTGCACGATCTGTTTGGCAGTGGTGCCGCGCACGATCGAATCGTCGACCAGCAGCACCACGCGGTCGCGGAATTCCAACGGGATCGGGTTGAGCTTGCGGCGCACCGACTTCGCGCGTTCACCCTGCCCCGGCATGATGAAGGTGCGGCCGACGTAGCGGTTCTTGATGAAGCCTTCGCGATATTTCACGTCAAGCAGGCTGGCGACTTCAAGCGCGGCATCGCGCGAGGAATCCGGGATCGGCATCACCACGTCGATGTCATGGTCGGGGCGCAGGCGCCTGATCTTCTCGCCCAGGGTGACACCCATGCGCATGCGCGCCTTGTGCACCTGCACGTCGTCCATCATCGAGTCGGGGCGCGCGAAATACACGTATTCGAACAGGCAAGGCGTGTGCTGCTGCGGTTCGGCGCAGACCTTGGTGAACAATTCGCCGCGCGCGGTCACCACCACCGCCTCGCCCGGCGCGACATCGCGCACGCGGGTGAAGCCGAGGATGTCGAAGGCGACCGATTCCGACGCCACCGCGTACTCGTCGCCTTCCGGCGTTTGCTTGATGCCCAGCACCAGCGGGCGGATGCCGTGCGGATCGCGAAACGCGACCAGCCCCAGGCCCAGCACTACAGCGACTGCCGCATAACCACCCTTGGCGCGGCGCATCACGCCTTCAACCGCGCGGAATGCGGACTCGGGCGCCAGTGGTTTCTGCGTATCCAGCTCATGCGCGAACACGTTCAGCAGCACTTCGGAGTCGGACTCGGTATTGATGTTGCGGCGATCCTGCTCGAACACCTCGCGACGCAACGCATCGGTATTGATCAGGTTGCCGTTGTGCGCCAGCGCGATGCCGTACGGCGAATTGACGTAGAACGGCTGCGCCTCGTCCATGCCCTCGCTGCCGGCGGTCGGATAACGGCAGTGTGCAATCCCGACCTTGCCTTGCAACGGGAGCATCGCCTTGGCGTCGAACACATCGCGGACCAGGCCATTGCCCTTGAACAGACGCAGGTGGGTTCCAACTGCTGTAGCAATACCGGCAGCATCCTGACCGCGGTGCTGGAGTACGGTCAGGCCGTCGTAAAGCTGCGCTGCGACTTCGTTGTGGCCGACGATTCCGACAATTCCGCACATGATCAAAACCCGCAAATTTGTACCGGTGGAGAAACATCGAACATCACTCAAACCGTCGCGAACGACGGCCTGAGATCAAGCATCACGGATGCGGACGCACCATGCCGTCAAGCCCGAGCTTGGCCTTGACCGAGGCCTTGAGTGCGTCGGCCTCGGCGCGGTTCATCGCCGGGCCTGCGCGCACGCGGGTCAGCACGCCCTTGTCGGTGGTCACCGTATCGGTGAACGCATTGAAGCCAGCGCTGCGCAGTTTGTCGCGCAAGGCAGTGGCGTCTGCAGCAGCAGTGAACGCACCAACCTGCACCGCAAAACCGGTCTTGCTGGTATCCGCTGCAGGTTTGGCGACCACTGCAGGTACTGCGGCTGGCGGCGTCGCTGCAGGTGTTGTTGCGGTCGTATTGGTTACAACCGGCTTCGCAGGAGCCGTGGCAGGTGGCGTGGCAGGTTTGGCCACGGGCGGCAGCGGCTCGGGCTTGATCGGTGCAGGCGCTGTTGCGGCGGCAACCTTGGCTGGTTCAGGCGTCGCTGTAGGACCTGCCGGACCGGCGTCCAGCACCACCACCTTGGCATCCACCCCGTCGTTCACCTTGCCCGCGGCCAGGCGCGCGGATTCAGCGATCGCGCGATCCGCGAACGGCCCGATGCGCACGCGTTGCGCGTCTCGGCCGTTGAATTTGGTCGCTTCGGAGAAGGCTGGCAGTCCGGCATTGCGCAGTGCCGCAATCACCTGCCCGGCATCGGCGGTGGTGGCATAGCTGCCGAAACTGACCACGTAATCGCCTGCGGCCACCGTCGGGAACGCGCCCGTGGGCGATCCAGCCGTTTCGTCGTCCTGCGCATCTGCAGGCATGCCAACCACGCCACCCTGCGGTACGCCAGCGGCAGGCATCAGCGGCAGATCGACGGTCTTGGTTTCGGCGTCGCCCCTGGGTTCCGCCGGGATGCTCAACGACACGTCGGACACGCCACTGTCGGGTGCCGGTCCCTTGACCAGCATGGGCAGGAAGATCACGGCCAGGGCGACCAGCACGGTCGCGCCAACCAGGCGCTGCTTGAGCGAAGAATCCATCGTATGCGGACCGCCAGCGGGGGACCCGCGAATTATAGCGGCCCGCTGGCTTGGGGACGGCTGGTCAGGGCATCGCGTTCAGCGCACGCAGGGCTGCCGCCGCGGTATGGAACGAGCCGAACACCAGTACGCGCCCATCTGGCTGGGCCTGCTGGATCGCCGCCTGCAGGGCCGTCTGCGCATCGGTATGGCGCGTGGCAGCGGCCGCTGCGGTGCCTTGCAGGCGCTGCACGAACGTCTCCACATCCTCGCCACGCGGCCCGGCATCGGCTAATCCGGCGGCATGCCAGCCATCCACCTGCCCTGCCAGTGCCGCGACCACGCCAGCTACATCCTTGTCCACCAGCGCGGCATACACCGCCCGCGTCGGTCGTCGCGGCTGGCTCTCCAGCCACGCCGCCAACGCGCGCGCCGCCTGCGGGTTGTGGCCGACATCGACCACGACCTCCACGCCATCCCGCTCGATGCGCTGAAGGCGCGCGCCGATCCGTGTATTCGCGACCCCACACGCGTATGCGTCGTCATCGATATGCAAGTCGAGCGATTGCAGTGCGACGATCGCACAGGCCGCATTGCGCAATTGCACGGATGCGAGCAAGGCCGGCGTCGGCAATACGAGCTCATGGCCTACTTCGCGCCAACACCAATGCACATCGTCGATGGGCTCGATGAAAAAATCGCAGCCGATCCGCCATGCCGATGCACCAATCGCATACGCATGCCGTAATACGCTGGCCGGCGGATCGTCATCACCCAGGATCAATGGCTTGAAGGCGCGCGCGATGCCGGCCTTCTCGAGTCCGATTGCCTCGACGTCGTTGCCCAACCAGTCCTGGTGGTCGAGGTCGACGGTGGTGATGATCGCCGCATCGGCATCGATGATATTGACCGCATCCAGGCGCCCGCCCAGCCCGACTTCCAGCACCGCAAGATCGAGGCCGGCACGCTCGAACAGCCACAGCGCGCACAACGTGCCGTATTCGAAATAGGTCAGTGGCGTGTCGCCGCGCGCGGCATCGACCGCCTCAAAACCTGCGACCAAATCAGCATCGCTCGCGTCCACACCATCAATACGCACACGCTCGTTGTAGCGCAGCAGGTGTGGCGAGGTGTAGCTGCCTACCTTGTAGCCGCCGGCACGCGCGATTGCCTCGATGAAAGCCACCGTCGAACCCTTGCCATTGGTGCCACCCACGGTAATGACGTGCGTACCCGGCTTACCCAGCTCCATGCGCGAAGCCACATCACGCACGCGCTCCAGGCCCATGGCTATGGATTTCGGATGTTGCTGCTCGATGTAAGCCAGCCAGTCGGTGAGATTTCGTTGCACGGAAGCAAGTATGAGCGACCCGCGGCGTTAACCGGCGACAAGACCGGCGCGATAATTGCAGACGCCGCCTACCGCCGTCTGCGAAAAGGGGTCAGAGAACATTTGCCATGTGGCGCTGCGCGTTGCAGGAGAATCTGAGGGAAATGTTCTCTGACCCCTTTTCGCCACCATCCGGCGTAGGCGTCATCTGCTTCAGAATGGGACTACAACGCCCGATGCACCGCTTCGCCGAACAGCGCGGTGTGGTGGCTGCAATCATTCAGGCGCACCACCTCCAGATGATCGACATCCTTGCCTTCCAGCAGGTTGAGCGTGGTCGGTGCCTGGCGAAAGCCCCACAGCCGCGACAGCGGGATGCCGAGGATCCGGCACAGCAGCACGCGATTGACCGCATCATGGGCGACGATCAACAACGTGCTCTCCGCACCCATGCCGCTGCATGCACGCACCAATGCCGGCCACGCGCGATCCAGCACCTGCTGCAATGATTCGCCGCCATCGGGCATCTGCACGCTTTCCGGCGCCTCACGCCAGGCGCGCAGGCGATCGGGGTCGCGCTCGTGGATTTCACTCGCCAGCAGGCCTTCCCAACTGCCATGCGCGATTTCCTTCAGGCCTTGGTCGAACATCAGCTTCGGTGCCCGCGACTCGCCCAGCGCAAGCTCGGCGGTGCGCCGCGCACGCGACAGCGGCGAGGCGACTGTTCGGTCGATGTGCAATTCGCGCAAGCGCTGCCCGAGTGCAGTCGCCTGGGCGATGCCAACGTCGGACAGGGCAATGTCTTCTTGCCCCTGGTAACGGCCTTCCGCGTTCCAGGGGGTTTCACCATGACGTGCCAACAGGATGCGCACGGCTTACACCTGTGCCAGCGACAGCACGCCGGGCATCGCCCGCAATGCCTGCAGCTGTGCGTCGTCGACCGTGCGATCCACGGTGATCGCCGCGCGGGCCTGGCCATCGCCGGCTGCGCCCAGCGCAAAGTTGACGATGTTGATGCCGAGCGTGCCGAGCTGCGAACCAACCGCACCGACCATACCTGGCCGGTCCTCGTTGCGTAGCAACAGTACATGCGCCTGTGGATCGAATTCGATCTCCACGCCGTCCATCCGTACTACGCGCGGGCCACGATGCAGGGTCGCCTCGATCTCGCGGCTGCGCTTGCCGTCACTCACGCGCAGCTTGAGCAGGCGGTCGAAACCGTCGCCATCGCCGCCGACAGTTTCAGCAACAACCAGGCCGCGCCCGGCGGCTTCGGCCAATGCATTGACCGGGGTGACGCGGCTGGAGTGCACGCCCAGCAGTGAGGCCACCAGCAGCCGCGTCAACGGGCGGGTATCGAGCGCATCGGTGCGACCGGCATAGGTAATGTCGAGCCGGGTCGGTGCGGGCACCAGGCGTGCGGCAAGCCGGCCTAGCGAGGTCATCAGCGGCATCCACGGACCAACTTCGCGCGCGGCTTCGGCGGTCAACGGCGGCAGGTTGACGCAGCCGGCGACCGCGCCGGTGGCAACGAAATCGATGACTTGCCGGGCCAGAATCGTGCTCACCGCCTGCTGCGCTTCGCCTGTGGAGGCGCCGAGATGCGGGGTCAGGATCAGGTTGGCATGCGCGCGCAGCGGCGAATCAACCGGCAGCGGTTCGGTGACGAAGGTGTCCAGCGCGGCGCCGGCCAAGTGGCCTTCGTCGAGCAGCTGCAGCAGCGCGGTTTCATCGACCAGGCCGCCACGCGCGGCATTGATGACGTACGCGCCCCGCTTCATCGAACGCATGCGTTCTTCGGATAAAAGATTCGTCGTCTCCTTGGTACGCGGGATGTGCAGGGTCACCACGTCGGCCCAGGCCAGCAGGTCCTCCAGCGTCTTCAGCGGCACGCTGCCCTTGCCCGCGGCGGACGCTGGCAGGAACGGATCGAACGCAGCCACGTCCATGCCGATGCCCTGTGCCTTGCGCGCCACGGTGCCACCAATACGCCCAAGGCCAATCACGCCAAGCTTCTTGCCTTCCAGTTCGAACCCGATCAGGCCGGCCTTCGGCCAGCCGCCCGCCTTCATGCCCGCATCGGCTTCAGGGATATGCCGGGCCAGCGCGAACAACAGCGAGATCGCGTGTTCGGCAGCGGCCAAGGTATTGCCATCCGGTGCGTTCATCACCGCGATGCCGCGCGCGGTGGCGGCCCCGACATCAATCGTGTCCACGCCGGCACCGGCACGCCCGATCACCTTCAGGCGAGCTGCATCCTGCAGGCACTCCAGGGTGATCCTGGTCGAGGAACGCACCAGCACGGCATCGCAATCGGCCAAGGCAAGCACCAGCGCGTCGGGGTCTTTGATCGGGTCGGAGATGGCGACGTCCCATCCCGCATCGCGGAAAAGCGCCAAGCCATCATCATGGATCCCATCGCACGCCAGCACTTTCATTGTTTAGGATCCTCTAGGGGTAATGTCCCCGGATCCCGGCAGCCGGCACAGCGCGCAACCTGTGACGCATTTGCGTTATTGATCGCGCCCAAGTGGGCGCTCCTACGCGGGTCAGGAGACGGGGCCGGCTGGCATGGGAATCGTGACGCCGGCAAGCGTAGCAGACGCACGGCGCGCGGCCACGTATCGTTACGCTCGCAACCAACCAACTAACAAAAAACAGGACATGTTGATGCAGGCCAAGGGCGAATTCGACGTCAAGCGCATCCCGCAGGGCTCACTGGACATGGGCGATGGTGTCGAGATCGGCCACATGCGCTTCGACAAGCAGTTCCATGGACCACTGGAGGCGACCAGCGTGGTCCACATGCTGGCGGCGATGTCGCCGGTGGAAGGCTCCGGCGCATATGTCGCGCTCGAACGCGTCGTCGGCACGCTGGATGGCCGCGCCGGCAGTTTCCTGGCCCAGCACAACGGCATCCTTGACCGCGGCACGCCTTCGCTCAATCTCACCGTGGTGCCGGACACCGGCACTGACGCTCTCACCGGCCTGCGCGGGCGGATCGCCATCGACATCGTCGACGGCAAGCATTTCTATACGTTCGATTACGAACTTGGCGATGCTTGAACGCGATACCCGGGCGACGGCGAGACCGGCGCGTGATTCGCGCAGCGGCATTTCGAGCCGCGTAGCGAACACACGCCGGTCTCGCCGTCGCCCGGCAATTCAAGTGCCGCAGCAGGACTGAAGCTCACCCGGCGCTAGAATGGCGGTCTTACACGTCGCAACAGGAACGGGCATGTCGCAGACCATGATGAAGGCGCTGGTGAAGCGCGAAGCGGCCAAGGGCATCTGGATGGAAGAGGTGCCTGTCCCGTCCCCGGGGCCGAATGAAGTGCTGATCAAGCTGGAAAAGACCGCGATCTGCGGCACCGACCTGCACATCTACCTGTGGGACGAGTGGAGCCAGCGCACGATCACACCGGGCCTGGTGATCGGCCATGAATTCGTCGGCCGCATCGTCGAGATCGGCCCTGGCGTTGGTGGCTACACGCTGGGCCAGCGCGTATCGGCCGAAGGTCATATCGTGTGCGGGCATTGCCGCAACTGCCGCGCTGGCCGCCAGCACCTGTGCCCGAACACCGTCGGCATCGGCGTGAACCGCGCTGGCGCGTTCGCCGAATACATCGTGATGCCGGCCTCCAACCTGTGGCCGATCCCCGATCAGATCCCGTCGGAACTCGCCGCGTTCTTCGATCCGTACGGCAATGCCGCGCACTGCGCGCTTGAATTCGACGTGGTCGGTGAGGACGTGCTGATCACCGGCGCCGGCCCGATCGGCGTGATCGCCGCCGGCATCTGCAAATACATCGGCGCGCGTAACGTGGTGGTCACCGACGTCAACGATTTCCGCCTGAAGCTCGCCGCCGACATGGGCGCGACCCGCGTGGTCAACGTCACTAATACCTCGCTCAAGGAGGTGATGGCCGACTTGCACATGGAAGGTTTCGACGTCGGCCTGGAAATGAGCGGCAACCCGCGCGCGTTCAACGACATGCTCGACTGCATGTACCACGGCGGCAAGATCGCGATGCTCGGGATCATGCCCAAGGGCGCGGGCGCGGACTGGGACAAGATCATCTTCAAGGGCCTGACCGTGCAGGGTATCTACGGCCGGAAGATGTACGAGACCTGGTACAAGATGACGCAACTGGTACTGTCCGGCTTCCCGCTCGGCAAGGTGCTCACGCATCAGTTGCCGATCGACGACTTCCAGAAGGGCTTCGACCTGATGGAATCCGGCCGCAGTGGCAAGATCGTCTTGAGCTGGAATTGACCGCAGTTGCCCTTAGCGGGTCAAGACCCGCTCTACAAGGATTCATCGATGTCACTGACCCAGCGTTACAACGACACCCTCGACGAGATCCGCGCCGCCGGGCTGTTCAAATCCGAGCGCATCATCGCGTCGCCGCAATCGGCTGAAATCCAGCTGGCCGACGGCCGTACAGTGTTGAATTTCTGCGCCAACAACTACCTGGGCCTGGCCGACAATCCGGAGATCATTGCAGCCGCCAAGGATGCGCTGGATTCGCACGGCTTCGGCATGGCCAGCGTGCGCTTCATTTGCGGCACCCAGGACCTGCACAAGGAACTGGAGCGTACGATCGCCGAGTTCTTCGGCACCGAAGACACGATCCTCTACGCGGCCTGCTTCGATGCCAACGGCGGCCTGTTCGAACCGCTGCTCGACGACAACGACGCGATCATTTCCGATGCGCTCAACCATGCCTCGATCATCGATGGCGTGCGCCTGTGCAAGGCCAGGCGTTATCGCTATGCGAACTGCGACATGGCCGAGCTGGAAGTGCAGCTCAAACAGGCCAAGGCCGATGGCGCACGCACGATCATGATCACCACCGATGGCGTGTTCTCGATGGACGGCTTCATCGCGCCACTGGACGAGATCACCGCACTGGCCGCGAAGTACGGTGCACTGGTGCATATCGACGAATGCCATGCCACCGGCTTCCTGGGCGCCACCGGCCGCGGCAGCGCCGAGGTCAAGGGTGTGATGGACAAGATCGACATCTTCACCGGCACCCTGGGCAAGGCCATGGGTGGCGCGCTGGGCGGTTTCACCACCGCGAAAAAAGAAGTGGTCGAACTACTGCGCCAGCGCTCGCGCCCATATCTTTTTTCGAACTCATTGCCACCGCACGTTGCGGCTGCCGGCACCAAGGCCTTCCAGATGCTGGCCGCAGCGGGCGACCTGCGCGAGACACTGCAGGCCAACACGCAGTATTTCCGTGAACGGATGACCGCCGCCGGTTTCGACATCCGCCCCGGCGTGCATCCGATCTCCCCGGTAATGCTCTACGATGCCCCGCTCGCCCAACGTTTCGCCGAGCGATTGCTGGAAGAAGGCATCTACGCCATCGGTTTTTTTTTCCCGGTCGTGGCCAAGGGGCAGGCGCGGATCCGCACCCAGATATCGGCCGCGCACACCCGCGAGCACCTGGATCGTGCAATCGATGCATTCATCCGCATCGGCCACGAACTCGGCGTGCTCAAAGACTGACGCTCAACACCATGGGTGGGCTTAGTCCACCCTACGAGAACGATTCGATTTCGGCGGCGGTCAGCAGACGCCACTTGCCTTTTGGCAGTTCACCGAGTTGCAGCGTACCGATCGCCACCCGCAGCAAACGCAATACACCGATGTCGAAGGCTTGGAGCAAGCGCCTGATCTGCCGGTTGCGGCCTTCGTCCAGCGTGATCTCCAGCCATGCATGCTTGTCACCTGCACGCAGCAAACTGACATCTACGGCAGACAGGTGTTCACCATCGATGTCGATGCCTTGCGCGATGCGCGCCAGCAGCGCCGCGTCCGGAATGCAGTCGACCTGCACGTGATAGCGCTTGCCGGGCCCCGTCGAGGGATCGGTGATGCGCGCCGCCCAGGCTGGGTCGTTCGAGAACAGCAAGAGGCCCTCACTGGCCTTGTCCAAGCGGCCGACCGGCGCAATCCAGCCCAGGTTCGCGCCATCGAAGCAACGATAGACGGTGTCGCGGCCCCGCTCGTCGCTAAGCGTCGTGACCAGTCCACGCGATTTGTTCAACATCAGGTAGCGCGGCGTGGTCGCGCCTGTTTCTATGCCATCCATCAGGATGACCGCACTCAACGCATCGGTGGGATGTTCGGGATCGCGAACGACCCGTCCGTCGAGTTGCACGCGTCCGTCGCGGATGCGTCGCTCGGCTTCACTCCGCGAACATAGGCCTCGTTTCGAAAGTACTCGAGCCAGGCCATGGCGTGTTCCAGTGCCGCGGGTACGCCCGCTGCGCATGGGGCGCGTCTAGTTCGTTTGCTCGGCACCCGCTGGCATTGCCGCGGGTGTTGCCGGAGCCGGTGCAGCGCCCTTCGCCACACGCACGCCGCGTGACTTCATCCACGCATCGAATTCCTCGGCGGTCATGTTCTTGCCGTTCTGGGTCATGTTGAAGCGCCAGGGCGTGTTGTCGAACTCGGTGCGTGGCTTGTAGCCTGCCGGATCGTCCGGCTTCACCACGCTGCCTGCAGGTGCCGCATAGGCGGTGGGCTGGCAACCGTCCAGCTTGATCCGCAACAACACGCTGTCAACCGACAACGCTTCATCGAAGGCCTGGCCCAATACGCCGGCTGAGTTGCCGAGCTGGGTGGAGGCAGGCGTGAGTTCGATCGCCAATGGCGCCAGCAGGGTCGGGCGTACCGGCGTAGCCTGCTGCATCGTCGAACCACATGCCGTGTTCGCGGACTGTGCGTGCACGATCAACGGCGACGCTAACAACATGAGCACGAACAACGATCGATGCATGGCTTGGTGTTCCCCGACAAAACGATGCGGCCAGTGTAGGTAGCGCGCGCAATAACCGCAATTGCAAAACCTGTCATCGGAAAAAACAAAACCCGGCACTAGGCCGGGTTTCGTATCTTGCAACTGAGGCGTCCGATCAGTTCTGGACGTTCAGCTCGGTGCGGCGGTTCTGTGCGCGACCTTCCGGATTATCGGAACCGTCGGCATTGGTGTTCGGCGCGATCGGGCGGCTTTCGCCGTAACCGGTCGGACCCACCAGACGACCGGCAGCGATGCCGTTGCTGGTCAGGTAGTCATACACCGCAGTGGCGCGACGCTCGGACAGGGCCTGGTTGTACTGGTCCGTGCCCTTCGAGTCGGTGTGACCGGCAACTTCGACGCGCAGATCCGGGTAACGCTTCAGGATCTCAATGGCCTCGTTGAGGATCGCAACCGCATCCGGGCGCAGGGTCGACTTGTCGAAGTCGAAGTTCACGCCCTTCAGGTCGATCGACACCGGCACCGGGCAGCCGTCTGGACCGATGGTCTGGCCAGCCTGCGAATCCGGGCACTTGTCGTTGCAGTTGTTGACGCCGTCGCCGTCGCTATCCATGTCCGCACAGGTCGACACCGCCGCAACCGGCGCCGGGGCAACCGGAGCCATCGGCTCTGGGCCCAATGCAATGGTCATGCCGATGGAACCCAGCAAGTCAGTGAATTGGCTGGCTTGCGGACCCAGGCGGGCCTGCTGGTCGTCGAAATCGATGCGGGTGCCGATTTCCGTGCGCATGTTCATGCGACCGAAATCAAACTGCAGGCCGGCGCCGAGGTTGACCGCAAGATTGCTGGCCTTGTGCTGACCCGGTGAATTCGGGCTCGGGTAGGCGTCAAACTCTTCCTCATGACGTTGCCAGCCGAGACCGCCGCGCAGGTAGGGCCACCACTTGGAATCCGCATTGCGGAAGTGATAACGCGCATCTACCGACACGCCGTACTGGCTCCACCACAAGTTCGAGTTCGCGATCTTGTCTGGATTCTGATAGTTCAGTTCCGTTTCCAACGACAGGTTGGGGTTCAGGAACTTGCCGAAACCCAAGGTCAAGAACTGGGCATCGTTGGTACCGCGATTGCTGTCCTGGAAGTTGACGCCGGTCGAACCGGAGACATACCAGCGATCATCGAACTCCTGGGCGGACGCAGCGTGCGCCAAACCCATACCACCCAACAACAGGGCAGTGCAGAGGAGTTTCTTATTCATGTTCAGCTCCTTGATCAGTAATAGAAACTAGTGACGCCTGAATTGTTTCGTCTAGACGGCTGTGTCCGCACGCCATCCCACGCATACAGTACGAGTGGGTCCGTGAAAGCCGTGTTAACGCTACCATAACAGTTGCAGGGATGCAAAATCTTGTTACACCAGCCTTAACAAGTGCCACTTGGCCCGGGTTCTTGGGGCTATTCAGCCTGACAAGGCCGGCCTGGGCAGGAATCTATCTGATACAAGACCCATACGCACCGGTATGCTTGAATGATGCCAGACACCACACCTTATCCGCACCTGTTCCGTCCACTGGACCTGGGCTTCACGACCCTGCGCAACCGGATCCTGATGGGGTCGATGCACACCGGGCTGGAGGATCGCGCACGGGATTTTCCAAAGCTGGCGACCTATTTCGGCGAACGCGCGGCGGGCGGCGTCGGCATGATCGTCACCGGCGGATTCGCGCCCAACATGCTCGGCTGGCTCAAGCCCTTCGCCGGTCGCATGGCATGGCCGTGGCATGTTCGCCGACATCGGCAAGTAACCTCGACTGTGCATGCGCACGATGCGAAAATCTGCATGCAGCTGTTGCATGCGGGCCGATATGCCTACCACCCGCTGTCAGTCGCTCCCTCCAAGCTGAAAGCGCCAATCAATCCGTTCACCCCGCGCGCGCTGTCGTCAGGTGGCGTCGAACGCCAGATCAACGCGTTCGCGAATGCAGCCAGGCTTGCACGTGAAGCCGGCTATGACGGCGTCGAGATCATGGGTTCGGAAGGCTACCTGCTGAACCAGTTCACGGTAGCGCGCACCAACAAGCGTGGCGATCAGTGGGGCGGCGATGCAGCCAATCGCATGCGCTTCGCGGTCGAAATCGTGCGCCGCGTGCGCGAGGCCTGCGGCCCCGACTTCATCCTCATTTACCGCCTGTCGATGCTTGACCTGGTCGAGGGCGGCAACGGTTGGGACGACATTGTCACCCAGGCGAAGGCCGTGGAAGCCGCCGGCGCCAGCATCATCAATACCGGCATCGGCTGGCATGAAGCGCGCATCCCGACCATTGCCACCTCGGTACCGCGCGCCGCGTTCGCGGGCGTGACCGCGAAGCTGCGTCCGCATGTGCAGCTGCCACTGATCGCGACCAATCGCATCAACATGCCTGATGTCGCCGAAGCGATCCTCGCAGGCGGCGCCGTCGACATGGTGTCGATGGCGCGTCCGTTGCTCGCCGATCCCGAATGGGCGAACAAGGCCCGTGCCGGACGCGCGGACCGCATCAATACCTGCATCGCGTGCAACCAGGCCTGCCTGGACCATGTGTTCGAGAACAAGCGCGCCAGCTGCCTGGTCAATCCGCGTGCCTGCGACGAAACCGAACTGAATTACCTGCGGGCCAGCACGCCAAAGTCGATTGCGGTCGTTGGTGCGGGTCCAGCGGGACTGGCCTGCGCCACCGTAGCCGCCGAGCGCGGACATCGGGTCACCCTGTTCGATGCCGCCGACGAGATCGGTGGCCAGTTCAACCTCGCCAAGCAGATCCCGGGCAAGGAGGAATTCCACGAAACCTTGCGCTATTTCCGCCAGCGCATTTCCGACACCGGCGTGAACCTGCGCCTGTCCGAACGCGCCGATGCACAAGCACTGAAAGATTTCGACGAGATCGTGATGGCCACCGGGGTGACGTCACGCGTCGTGGATTTCCCAGGCTCGGAGCATCCAAAGGTGATCGGCTACCTGGATGTGTTGCAAGGTCACGTCGCGGTCGGCAAGAAGGTTGCAATCATCGGTGCCGGCGGGATTGGCTTCGATGTCGCCGAGTTCCTGGTCCAGGAGGGCGAATCGCCCTCGCTCAATCCCAAGCGCTGGATGGCCGAATGGGGCGTCGATGCGAACTTCCATACGGCCGGTGGCTTGGCCTCCCCGCGTCCGGAGCCGCCGGCACGGCAGGTCTGGCTGTTGCAACGCACGGCCGGCAAACTCGGCGCGAAGCTGGGCAAGACCACTGGCTGGATCCATCGCTCCACGCTGAAAGCCAAGGGCGTGAAGTTGCTCGGAGGCGTTGAGTATCTGGGCGTGGACGACACCGGCCTGCAACTGCGCATCGATGGCAGTGAACAGACGTTGGCAGTCGACCACATCGTGATCTGCGCGGGCCAGGAATCGCGACGCAGCCTGTTCGATGAACTGCACGCCCTGGGACTGAACGTGCATCTGATCGGTGGTGCCGACGTAGCCGTGGAACTGGATGCCAAGCGCGCGATTGCACAAGGCAGTCGTCTCGCCGCCAGCCTCTGAGCAAAGGTTCCCGCGCATGCGATTGAGAGTAAAAACTCCAATCGAATCAGATCTTTCCGATCCTCTGTTCAGCTGCCGTTAGGGATTGCCCACCTAAGGTTCGCCAACTTTTCCCGCCCCATGACTTGGCGGGAACCGGCACGAGCACGCAATCCTGCGGCTTTCGCGCCCGGGCACAAGGCCGCCTCAGAGCTGCCGCCCTCCCCAGTACGCCATGACGTGTTGCCAACCGTGCGAATACCGCGCGGAGACGCGCGCGCCGCAACGGAGCAAGGAGTTCGACATGAAACTGGCCTGGATCCTCTGGCTGTCCACGCATGTACTGCCACAGCCGGCGGCCGATTCGCTGTGCCTGTCCACTACCGTCTACCTGGAGGCGCGGGATCAATCCGTGCGCGGCCAGCAGGCGGTGGCGGAAGTCGCCCTGCGTCGCCGCGACAGTGGCCTGTGGGGCCGCAACGTGTGTCAGGTGGTGACTGCGCGCAAGCAGTTCGCCCCGTCGATCGTTTCGCCGCAAACCCGGTTGTCCAATCCGGAAGCCTGGGCCGAAGCAGTCACGATCGCGCTTGAATCCGAACGCAATTGGGCACTGCCACTTGCGCAACGCAAGCTTGTGGTGCCTGGTGCCAGCCATTTCGCCGCAAGCGCCATTGCCAGCCCGAGCTGGCGCACCGCCTATGAAGTCGCAACGATTGGCGACCATACCTTCTACAAGGTGCAGAGCCTGAAGCCGCGTCGCTCCTGAATCATGCCCGGTGCAACGATCCGTTGCGCCCAACATGATCGAAGCTTCATCGCCAACATTGGATAGTGGTCGCCTGCCCACACACAGGAAGACCCGATGAAGCTCTATACCAAACCAGGTGCCTGCTCGACCGCCGACCATATCGCCCTGCAATGGACCGGCCAACCGTTCGAATTCGAGGTCATGAATGCGACGACCTTGAAGGAACCCGCGTACCTCGCGATCAATCCCTCAGGCAACGTGCCTGCCCTTACCGATGTTGCCGCCACCGGTGTTGGGCAATTCGTGCTGACCCAGAACGCGGCAATCATGGGCTACATCGCAGACAGCGCACCCGATGCCAAACTCGCTGGCGACGGCAGTGCACAGCAACGCGCGATTGCGTGCAAATGGCTGGCATTCTGCAACTCCGACCTGCATCCATCATTCAGTCCGTTGTTCAGCCCGGGCGTTTTCAGCGAGGACACGAGCCACCACGATGCGATCAAGGCTGCGGCCCGCAAGCGCATCCGCGAGCTCTTCGAAACCGCCAACACCAGGCTTGAAGACAAACAGTGGCTGGCCGGCTTCCGCAGCGTTGCCGACCCCTACTTCTACATCACCCTGCGCTGGGCTGACGCGATGGAGATCGATGTATCGGATCTGGCCAACGTGGTCGCGTTCAAGCAGCGGATGCAAGCAGATCCCGGCGTGCAGGCCGCGCTCAAGGCTGAAGGCCTGCTGTAAACGACGCATCGCTTCATGCAAAAAAGCCGTGCAATGCACGGCTTTTTCATTTTGTCCGAAAGGCAGTCGTGCGATGCCGATGCGTCACCCACGACGTGTCCACAACCGCGACATCTCCAGGTAAGTGAACGATGCCGACCAGGTGATCAACAGCAGGCCTGTCACCGCCTCCAGACCAGCGACGAGCCGGATCGCACCCACCGGCGACAGGTCGCCAAAGCCCACGGTACTGAACGTGGCGGCGGAAAAATACACGGCATCGAACAATCGATCCATGCCGTGCTCGCCATGCACGAAGCCGGTATCTGGTACCCAGGTCAGTCCCCAGTACACCAGCCCGTAGCACCAGATTTCGACGATGTGCAGGGCCAACAGCTGGAAGATGATCTTCAGGACCGCACGATGGTCGTGCTTTGGCGTACGTCCGGCATGGCGCTTGGCCAACCAGTGCAAGCCCTCGTAATGGATGATTACCACCAGCGACGTGACCAGGAAGGCCACCAGCGCGACAAGCACGTGTTCGCCTAACTGCCCGCTGGGGATCAGCCAGTCCAATGCGCGAGCCTCAGCGTTGGTCGATCGGCAGGTAAGCCCGGTCTTCCGGACCGATGTAGTTCGCGCTCGGGCGGATGATCTTGCCGTCCTCGCGCTGCTCGATCACGTGCGCGCTCCAGCCGGTGGTGCGCGCGATCACGAATAGCGGAGTGAACATCGGGGTGGGGATGCCGAGCATGTGGTACACGCTGGCGCTGTACCAATCCAGGTTCGGGAACATTTTCTTGGTGTCCATCATCAGGTTCTCGATGCGCTCGGACACGTCGAACAGCACCTGGTTGCCGCCTTCCTTGCACAGGGCGCGGCTGATTTTCTTGATGATCGGATTGCGCGGATCGCCAATGGTATACACCGGGTGGCCGAAGCCAATGATGATTTCCTTCTTCTCCATCCGCGCGCGAATATCAGCCTCGGCGGCGTCGGCATTGTCGTAGCGGCTGATGGTGTCCATCGCCACTTCATTGGCGCCGCCATGCTTCGGCCCGCGCAGCGCGCCGATAGCGCCGGTGATGCAGCTATGCATGTCGCTGCCGGTACCGGCAATCACCCGCGCGGCGAAGGTCGAGGCATTGAACTCGTGCTCGGCATAAAGAATGAGCGACTTGTCCAGCGCATCGGCATGCAGCTGCGATGGCTCCTGCCCATGCAGAAGGTGCAGGAAATGCGCGGCGACGTTATCGTCATCGGTTTCCACGTCGATGCGACGACCGTTGCGGGTGAAATGCCACCAGTACAGCAGCATCGAACCGAAGCTCGCGATCAGCTTGTCGGCGATCTCGCGCGCTTCGCTGGCCGGGTGGCCGTCGCGTTCCGGCAGCACCGTGCCCAGCACCGAACAGCCGGTGCGCAGCACATCCATCGGATGTGCATTGGCAGGGACGAGTTCCAGTGCATCGGTCACGATCGCGGGCAGGCCGCGCAAGCGCTTGAGCTTGGTTTTGTACGCATTGAGCTGGGACTGCGTCGGTAGCGTGCCATGCACCAGCAAGTGCGCGACTTCCTCGAAGCTCGACTTGGTCGCCAGGTCGTGGATGTCGTAGCCGCAGTAATGCAGGTCGTTGCCGCTGCGGCCGACCGTGCACAGCGCGGTGTTGCCGGCCGGCGTGCCGCTGAGTGCCACCGACTTCTTTGGCTTCGGCAGGGTGCTTGGTGTGTCGCTCATGCTCAGGCGTCCTTGTTGTCGTGTTTCTTGTCGTCCTCAAACAACGCGTCGAGCTTGTCTTCGTAGGCGTGGTAGCCCAGGAAGTCGTACAGCTCGGCCCGCGTCTGCAGGGTGTCGATGATGTGTTTCTGGGTGCCGTCGCGGCGGACGGTTTCGTAGAAATGCAGCGCCGCCTTGTTCATCGCGCGGTAGGCGCCACAGCAGTACAGGGCGATGTCGACGCCGGCATCGCGCAGTTCGTCGGTGGTATAGAACGGCGTGCTGCCGAATTCGGTCAAGTTGGCCAGGACCGGCACCTTTACCGCAGCCTTGACCTTGCGATAGTCGTCGAGCGAAGTCATCGCTTCGGGGAAAACCATGTCGGCGCCGGCCTCGACATAGGCGACGGCGCGTTCGATCGCGGCATCGAGTCCTTCCACCGCCGCGGCATCGGTGCGCGCCATGATCACGAAGTCGGGATCGCTGCGCGCATCCACTGCCGACCTGATGCGATCGACCATCTCGCCGGTGGACACCACTTCCTTGCCCGGGCGATGGCCGCAGCGTTTCTGCCCGACCTGGTCTTCCATATGAACCGCGGCAACGCCGACGCGCTCGAAATTGCGGATGGTACGGCCGATGTTGAACGCGCCGCCCCAGCCGGTATCGATGTCGACCAGTAGCGGCATGCCAGTGGCATCCACGATCCGGCGCGCGTCAGTGAGCACGTCTTCCATGGTGCTGATGCCGAGGTCCGGCATGCCCAGCGAATTGGCTGCCACGCCGCCGCCGGAGAGGTACAGCGCCTGGAAGCCGGTACGCTTGGCCATCAGGCCGGCATAGGCGGTGATCGCGCCCATGACCTGCAGCGGGGTTTCGGCTTTGATCGCGGCGCGGAAGCGGGCGCCCGCGGAGGAGGGATTCGGGTCGCGCATGGAGCCTCCCGGGAAAACCCGTATTTTAGCGGATCACCTTAGTCGATTGCCCAACGTCACCAGATCGGCCCCCGACTTTGGCTATCTGGCCAAGCCATAGGCATGTGCCGGGACACTTGCCCGCAGGTTCACCCGACCCTACATCTAAGACAGGTAAACAAGCCGTACAGCCACGGAGCGCAGCGATGACCAAGACGATGAGCCGGACCTATGACAAAACCCCCGAAGCCCTTGCACGCCTGACCCCGGAGCAGCACCGCGTCACCCAGGAGTCCGGTACCGAACGCCCGTTCGACAACGCCTTCAACGGCAACAAGGAACCCGGCCTGTACGTCGACATCGTCTCTGGCGAGCCGCTGTTCACTTCACTGGACAAGTTCGACAGCGGCTGCGGCTGGCCCAGCTTCAGCAAGCCGGTGGAAGCCGCGCACGTCGCCGAACTCCGCGACATCAACCACGGCATGATTCGAACCGAAGTCCGTTCGACCCATGGCGACAGCCACCTTGGCCACGTGTTCAACGATGGCCCGAGCGATGCCGGCGGCCTACGCTATTGCATCAACTCCGCATCGCTGCGCTTCATTCCGGTCGATGCACTAGAGCGCGAAGGCCATGGCGATTATCTTCACCTTTTCGAAGGCACGTCCTTTGATGGCTCGGACTCAGGAGACACCGTATGACTGACAGCACCGAAACCGCACTCCTCGCTGGTGGTTGCTTCTGGGGCATGCAGGAACTGATCCGCATGCAGCCAGGCGTACTTTCCACTCGCGTGGGGTATTCCGGCGGCGACGTGGACAACGCGACCTATCGCAACCACGGCACACATGCCGAGGCGATCGAGATCGTGTTCGATCCCGCGCAAACCAGCTTCCGCAACATGCTCGAGTTCTTCTTCCAGATCCATGACCCGACCACGACTGACCGGCAAGGCAACGACCTCGGTGCCAGTTACCGTTCAGCAATCTTCTACGCCTCCGATGAGCAACGCCGGGTCGCCGAGGACACGATTGCCGATGTCGAAGCCTCCGGATTGTGGCCAGGCAAGGTGGTGACCGAACTCGCGCCGGCCGGTCCGTTCTGGCAAGCCGAACCCGAACACCAGGATTACCTGCAACGCTATCCGACCGGCTATACCTGCCACTACCTGCGGCCGGGATGGAGGCTGCCACGCCGCGAAGGCGCATGACGATGGGCATGCACGAAGTCGACATCGCCATCATCGGCGCCGGCACCGCCGGCATGGGTGCGTATCGTGAGGTGCGCAAGCAGACTGATCGCATCGCGCTGATCGAGGGCGGTCCATTCGGTACGACCTGCGCGCGCGTGGGCTGCATGCCGTCGAAGTTGCTGATCGCCCCGGCCGAGGCTCGTCATCACCTATCCGCCCTGCCCGCCTTCGGCATCCACAGCGATGCCGGGAAGGTCGATGGCCGCGCCGTGATGAAACGCGTGCGCGAGGAACGCGACCGCTTCGTCGGCTTCGTGAAAGATGCGGTGGATGATTTCGACCAGAAACATGTGGTGCGTGCGCATGCCGTGTTCGAAGATCCGCATACCCTGCGATTGAGTGCGGCCAGCGATGGCACTAAGCCGCCGTTCGAACGTCTCCGCGCCGGCCGCATCGTGATCGCGACCGGATCGCGGCCACGCATTCCGGAATCGTTGCGTGCTGCGGGTGATCGCCTGGTGGTCAATGACGATGTATTCGACTGGCAGGACCTGCCCGACTCGGTCGCGGTGTTTGGTGCTGGGGTGATCGGCGTAGAGCTGGGTCAGGCCCTGCATCGGCTGGGCGTACGCGTGCGCCTGTTTGGCCGCGGCGGCAGTATCGCCGGGCTCAGCGATCCGGCGGTGCGCGACGTGGCAAAAAAGATCATCGGCGCGGAAATGCCGACCAGCCTGGATGCGCGCGACGTACGCGTCGAACGCGACGGTGATGTCGTGATCGTGTATTTCACCGACGACGATGCAAGCGCCCGCAGCGAACGCTTCGACTATCTGCTCGCAGCCACGGGACGAGTTCCGAACGTCGACAAACTGGGGCTGGCCAATACCGGACTGGAACTGGATGCGCGAGGCGTGCCTATGTTCGATCCGCAGAGCATGCAGGCGGGCAGCAGCCACATCTTCATCGCCGGCGATGCGAGCAATGACATGCCGGTGTTGCACGAGGCCGCCGACGAAGGCCATCTGGCCGGCAAGAATGCTGCCAGTTTCCCCATGGTCTACAAGCACACCAGACGCACAGAGCTAGGCATCGTGTTCTGCGACCCGCAGGCCGCATTCGCCGGCCAGCGCCACGCGCAACTGATCAAGGATGGGGTGGACTTCGCGACCGGCGAAGTCTCGTTCGAGGACCAGGGCCGCTCACGGGTGATGCTGGTCAACCAGGGCCTGCTGCGCGTCTATGGCGAAAACGGCAGCGGACTCTTGCTGGGCGCGGAGATGATCGGCCCGGACAACGAACATCTTGCGCATCTGCTGGCCTGGGCGATCCAGTTGCGGATGACCGTGACACAGGTATTGCACATGCCGTTCTATCACCCGGTGATCGAGGAAGGCCTGCGCACCGCACTGCGAATGCTGTTGGAAGACCTGGGCATGGGTCCGCATCCGCCGTTGCATTGCATCGATTGCGGGCCAGGCGCCTGAGCCAGTAGGCGCCAGTACGACATGAGTGACCGAGCGTCTGCCCGGATCGACGCACGTGGGCTAGCTCAAGCTTGCAATTGTCGAATCCGGTCACAACTCGGCCTTCTCGTTCACGTGCCGACTGCCCCTGGCGGCGCATTCTGTTCTACTGAATGCAACGGAACCCTGAGGCGAACGGCGCATGGGTAACTGCGACATCATTCTGTGCGTAGACGACGATTCGACTGTACTCAGTGCACTTCGTACGATGATGGCGACGAATTTCGGCCAGCACTTGCAGGTCGAGTTCGCCGAAAGCGGTGAGGAGGCCCTAGAGATCGATGCTGAACTTCGCGCGCAGGGGCGCGAACTGAGTCTGGTCATCTCCGACTTCATGATGCCAGGGTTGCGTGGCGACGAACTGCTGGTGCGCCTGCACGAACGCTCGCCGAACACGGTGAAGATCCTGCTGACCGGACAGAGCGACGTGAGCGGCGTCAAGCGTGCGATCAACGAAGCCAATCTGTATCGTTTCCTGGAAAAGCCCTTCCTCAACGAGGACATCGTGCTGACTGTGCGCGCGGCAATCCGCGCTTACCAGCAGGAACGCGACCTGATCAAACAAAACGAAAAATTGCGCCAGATGAACGCTGATTTGGAGTCACTGGTGGCGGCGCGCACCCAGGAGCTGGTGGAAAAGAACCAGCAGTTGGAAATACTCTCGGTCACCGACAAACTGACCGGCCTGTTCAATCGCCGCAAGCTCGACGAAGAGATGGAAGAGGAACTGGCGCGTAGCCGCCGCTATGCGGTCGATCTTGCCATCATCATGGTCGACATCGATCACTTCAAGCGGGTCAACGACACTTACGGCCACGGTGCCGGTGACATCGTGCTGGCCGGCGTTGCTGACATCCTGCGCAGTAGCACCCGTGATTCCGACGCCGTGGGCCGCCTGGGTGGCGAGGAGTTCGTGGTGCTCTGCCGGCACAGCACGCGCGACGGCGGGCTCGCCGCGGCGGAAAACCTGCGTGCTGCCATCGAAGGCCATGCCTTCGCCGGGGTGGACCCGATTACTGCGAGTTTTGGAGTGGCCTCCTACCGGGACGGCGATACCGTGGCCAGCCTGCTCGGCCGCGCCGATGCCGCCCTGTATCGCGCCAAGAACAGCGGCCGCAATCGCGTGGAGATTGAAATTGACTGAGTCCGAAGCCAGCACACGGCAACCGGCGAGCGTCGCGCAGCTGACGCAGCGCGTGGTCGAGCTCGAACGTGAAGTGACCGAACGCCGCCAGGGCGAGTCCCTGCAGCGCGCCCTTTACGAGATCGCTTCGCTGTCGACCGCAGACAGTCCGGAGCACGAACACTACGCCCAACTACACGAAATCGTCGGCCGGCTGATGTATGCCAAGAACTTCATCATCGCCACCTACGATGCCGAGCATGGGCTGATCCGCCAGGAATACCTGGTGGACGAGGACCTGAGCCAGGTCAAGGAGACCTTCCCCTATGGCGAGGGCATTTCCTCGCTGGTGATCCGCACACGCCTCCCGTGGCTGATGGATAACGACCTGTTCCAGTCGCTGGTCGACCAGGGCGAGATCCTGGCCGCTCGCGGCGTCGTCGACTTCAACAGCTGGATGGGCGCACCGCTGATCGCGCAGGACCAAGTGTACGGATTGATCATCGTGCAAAGTTATAGCGCCGACATCACCTACACGCAGGCCGACCTGGACCTGCTCAATTTCGTGGCCAGCCACGTGGCGGCGACGGCGGCGCGCTGGCAGGCCAACGCAGCACTCAAGCGTGCGATGGACGATCTTGCGGTGTCGGCCGAAACGCTGCGGCTGGTAGGCAACATCGGCAAGGACCTGACCGGAAGCCTGGACACCGAGGCCATCTGCCGGACGCTGGAGAAACGCTTCTCCGCCCTGCTGCCGGTGGACGTGTTCGGCGTCGCCTTGCTCTCGCCGGCGGGCGATGCGCTCGACTTCCTGTTTTATGTGGAGGACGGCTTGATCGACGAACCCAGCTCGTTTCCACTCGACCACCCGACCTCGCTGGCGGTACTGACGTTCCGCGAGGACCGCGAACTGACCCTGTTCAACGAAACGCAACTTGCCGATGCACCCAGCGCCAGCTGCTTCAACGAGAGCACGCCGATCCTGTCAGCGGTATTCCGTCCGCTGATCGCCAACGGCCGCCGCATAGGCGTGGTGACCGTGCAAAGCCACCAGGCTGACGCCTATCACGAACGCGAGCTGGAAGTGTTCCGATCGGCCGCCGCATTCGCTGCGATTGCGCTGGCCAACGCCGATGCCTTCGCTGTCGCCGAAAAGGCACGCAAACAGGCGGCCAAGGCGCTGGAAGACCTGCACCAGGCCGAAGCGCATCTGGTGCATTCGGAAAAAATGGCCGCGCTTGGCCAATTGATTGCAGGCGTGGCGCACGAGATCAACACCCCGATCGGCGCGATCAAATCCAGCGGCCACAATATTTCCGATGCGCTCGACAGCGCCCTGCTCGGCCTGCCGGCCTTGCTTGACGATCTCGATAAAACCGACCGCGAGCGCTTCAGCGCCTTGGTGGAACGCGCGAACAAGCCCAAGAAGATGCTCAGTACGCGCGAGGAACGCGCCGTCGTGCGTGAGGTGACCACGGCACTCGAGGCCCTGGGCCTGGACCACGCGCGGCATCACGCCGACCTGCTGGTGCAATTGCAATCCCACACCGACCTCAAACAGATGCTGCCACTGCTGCGGCATCCGGCCGCAGACCGCATCCTGGAAACCGCCTACGGGATTTCCACGATTTCCACCAACGCCGGGAACATCAACACGGCGGTGGACCGGGTTGCCAAGATCATCTTCGCGCTGAAGTCCTTCTCACGCTTCGGCGGCGTTCAGGTGTGGACGGAATCGAACCTGAGCGAAGGACTGGAGACGGTGTTGACCATTTACCAGAACCAGATCAAGCACGGCACCGAGCTTGTCCGCCAATTCCAGGAGATCCCGCTGGTGCGCTGCCTGCCCGACGAGATCAACCAGGTCTGGACCAACCTGATTCACAACGCGCTGCAGGCGATGGACCACAAGGGCACGCTGACTATCAGCCTGTGCCAGGAAAACGGCGACGCACTGGTGTCGATCAGCGACACCGGTTGCGGCATATCGCCTGAAGTGCAGAAGCGGATATTCGAACCTTTCTTCACCACCAAGGCCACGGGCGAAGGCACTGGTTTGGGGCTGGACATCGTCCGCAAGATCGTGGAAAAGCATAGGGGCAGGATTACCGTGGAAAGTGAAGTCGGGCGTGGCAGTACCTTCACCGTGCATCTACCGATCGACGGAGCCGGATAATGAACAAGGGAATTTTGTTGTGCGTGGATGACGAAATCATCGTGCTGACGGCGTTGAAGGACCAGCTTCGGCGCGCGTTCGGCAATGATTTCTTGATCGATGTGGCCGAAAGCGCCGAAGAAGCGCTGGAGCTGCTGGACGAGCTGGCCGAAGAAGGCCACACCTTGCTGGTGATCGTGTCGGACTGGCTGATGCCCGGCATGAAGGGTGATGAATTCCTGATTGAGGCGCACAAGCGGTTCCCGTCGGTCGTCAAGATCATGCTGTCCGGCCATGCCGAGACCGCCGCCGTCGATCGTGCCCGCCACGAAGCGGGGCTGCATGATTTCCTTGCCAAACCATGGAACGCAGAGGCGCTCGTGGAATCGATCAACCAAGGCCTGCGGGCCAGGATCTAGCAGCGGATAGGGAGAGGAAAAGCCCGGCACCATCGCCAACACCATGCCGCATTGAAGGCATTTCCAGCCAACCGACTGCTGTGCTCATTTCGAATCAGTGTGTTCGTTGCATCAAGAAGCGTGCTTCGAACTCATCCGCCGGCACTGCCTTGCTGAACAGGAACCCCTGCATTTCATCGCAGCCCAGCAACTGCAGTAGCCGCTTTTGCTCCTCGGTTTCGACACCTTCGGCTACGACCTTGAGCTTCATGGAATGTGCCAGGGTAATGATCGTGGATACCAGCGCCAGGCCTTCCGAGGAAATCGCCATGTCGGTGACAAAGCAGCGATCGATCTTGAGCGTGTCCACGGGCAATCTGGCCAGGTGGCTGAGCGATGAGTAACCCGTGCCGAAATCGTCGATGGCTACCGTGATGCCCATGGCGCGCAGCGTCTTGAGGATGGCGATGTTTTGCCCGACGTCCTCCATGATCAGGTTTTCGGTGATTTCCAGCTCCAAGCCGGCCGATGCACCTGGTTCGATACCGATCACCTGCGCGACCTCGGCGATGAACTCCTGGTTTCGCAACTGCAACGGCGACACGTTCACCGCGATACGCAGGCCCAGCAGACCAGCGCGGCGCCAGCGTAGGTAGTCCGCGATCGCCTGGCGCAGGGCCCACTGACCCACTTCATGGATCAGCCCGGTTTGTTCCAGGATGGGAATGAACTTACCCGGCGGTACCAGCCCTGTCCGCGGATGATTCCAGCGAATCAGCGCCTCGGCGCTGGTGACCATGCCAGTCGCCAGATCTACCTTGGGCTGGTAATGAAGCACGAACTCCTCGTTGTCGATGGCACGGCGAAGTTCGTTTTCAAGCGCGAGCTTCTCCGCCACCGCAAGGGTCATTTCCTGCGTATAGAACAGATACCGGTCGCCGCCCGTCTTGGCCAACTTCAGCGCTGCTTCGGCATTCTTGAACAAGGTGTCGACGTCAGTGCCGTCATCCGGAAATACCGCGACGCCAGCCTTGAAGCCAATGCGGTAAGCGATTTCATTGAGCCGGAAGGAATGGCCCTGGAAAGAATCCCGCAGGTGTCCCATCAGTTTTGCCAAGTCGCCATCCGAGCTCACCTCCGGCAGCACGACAGCGAAGTGATCGGCATTGATATGCGCCAGCAGGCTGGCATCTCCCGCTCGTTGCGTCATCCACGCCGCCACTTGCTTCAGCAACACGTCGCCCATCGACCGGCCCAGGCTGTCGTTGATGCTTTTGAAACGCTCAAGGTCAATCAGGCCAATGGCGAGCTTGTACCCGCCGCTTTCCGCGCTGCGCAGGTATTGCGTCACGCGCTCGAAAAACAGGCTGCGGTTAGCGAGTCCAGTCAGCGAATCGTAGTAGGCGAGGTAGTTGAGCTTCTCCTGCTGTCCAATGTGATCCATCGCGAACACGATGTCGTCGGTCAGCTGGGTCAGGAGCGCCATTTCCTGGTCATGAAAGAATTCAATCTCACTGGCATACAGGGCAAGCGCGCCGATTGCCTTTCCCGATGCAAGCAACGGCAAGATGGCCATCGAGCGAATCCCGGCCTCCGCGTAGTTTTTCTGAAAGATGAGCTGGGTGTCGTTGGCCGAATCGTTCGACACGATGGTCTTTTTCTCACGGAGAACCCGCGTGAACATCGTGTTTGCGGCGAGCTCGTCGGAATTCAGGACGTTGCGGATGGAGCTCAACAGCTCCTCATCCTTGCCTGCGGCTGCGACCGGGATGATCCGCATCGTGTCCTGATCGAGGATGCCCAGCATGGCCATTTTGAACCCGCCCGAATCGACGGCGATGTTGCACGCTTCCCTGAACAACTCATTTCGGTTCTGTACGCGCAACAAGAGTGAGTTGATGCCGGTCTGGACCACAAAGACCCGATTGAGGTATTTGATGCGTTCCTCCGTCACCTTTCGCTCGGTGATGTCCTCATAGGTACCCAATATTCCAGTGATTACTCCTTTGGCGTTGGTCATGGGGACCTTGTCGGTCCGTATCCAGCCGATTTTTCCGTCCGAGGTGGGTTGCGATTCCTCTATGCCGAGTATGGCCTTGCCGCCGTCCAGAACCAGCTGGTCGTTTGAGCGATATGATTTGGCTCTGTCTAGCGAGAGCATTTCCAGATCGTTCCTGCCAACAAGTTCCTCGGCCGACCTGAATCCCGCGTCGATCGCAAAGGATTTGTTACAGCCGAGAAAATTTAATTCAGTATCTTTCCAGAATACCCGCGATGGAATGGTGTCAAGCACCAGCTGCAGCATTTGCCGCGACTCGAGCAAATCGGCCGCTGATTTCGCGCTTTCGGTAATATCCCTAAAATACCAGACGCGGCCGTAGTATTTGCCATCTGCGCCGGTGACAGGGGCCGAGTAACGGTCAATCAGCCGACCGTCTTTCAAATGGACTTCCTCGCGACTCTTTTCGTCGCGATGGTCATACAGATAGTGGACCCTGGCAGCGAATGCGACGGGGTCTTCGATCTGGTCAAGGATGGTCTGCAGTATCAGCTCGTGGTTGCCGGTAGCCACAAGACTCTCAGGCAGCTGCCACAGGGAAACGTAATTTCGGTTGTAGGAGATGATGCGTAACGTTTCGTCAACGACCAGTATTGCGTCGAGCGAGGATTCGATCTGGGTCTGCAACATCGTGCTCTTGTAGGTCAATTCCTCCTCGGTTGCCTTGCGCCGGGTAATGTCGCGCACGGTGCCTTGCACCACCTGCTTGCCATCCAACTCCATCGCGGTCAGCAGTACGTCGGTCAGGAAATCGATGCCATTCATTCGACGGAACATCCACTCGAACTGAAGGCTCCCCCCTCTGAACACCTTGGCCATGTGTCTACTGGCCAGCTCTACCGAATCTTCGCCACCGGGCTGGGTAGGCGGCGATACCTCGCTGGGGTGTTTGCCCAGCAATTCGCCGTTCGCCTTGCAGCCGAACATCTGCAAGGTCGCATCATTGATCTCGGAGAAGCCATTTTCGTCCAGGATCATGATGGCATCGCTGGAGGCTTTGAACACCGTGCGGTATTTCTGATCCAGGTCGCGGAGTCGCTTCTCCGCATGATGTTTTTCGGTGATGTCGAGGTGCATGACCACGGCGCCGAGTGACATGCCATCGGCCACCGGTGTCACGGTCAGCTGAAACCAGCGCTGCTCATTGGGCGAGTGACAGGGATACTCGAGCGAAAAATGATTGCTCGCGCCAGCCAGTACGGCACGAAGACCGAAAGCGGCTTCCTGGGCTTCGGCTGCATTGTCTCCATCGGCGTTGTCGCATATCTCGACGTAATTCAAGCCGACTCCGAATTTCGGGCTCAGCAAGTCATTCGCACTCCCGAACCGACGCCATGTCTCGTTCACCGAAACAATGCCGCCCTGGGCATCAAGCAATGCGATATGTGCCGGTAATGCGTTGAGGATGGCAGCCTGTTTGACCGCTTCGTTTTGACGCAGTTGCTCCTGCGCATGCTGCAACATCACAGTCCTGCCTGCGAGATTCGAAACCGTGTCAACTTCTCCCGCCGTCAGTTCTTCAAGACGCTGCTCGGTAGCGTGCAGCGTTTCGATCAACGCGTGGATTTCCTCGCTGTGATCCAGCAATGAGTTGGGTTTGACTGGATTCATACGTCTATGGATTCCATCCCCATGGTCTGCAGGACGATCTGTTTCTGACTGAGTGTTCCAACAATGCACTGGACAGGGCGTGGCGCCAGTTTGACCAGCGTGGGGGTCATGAATATGCGGTCTGCCAAGGCTCGCTCGGGGTCGTTGATGACGTCAATGATCTCGATCTGGTGACGATCAGGCAAATATTCTCGACAAATCGCTGCCAAGTTCGCACGTGCTTGCGCGGAATTTGGTCCCTCTCCGGCCACGTAGAGCCTGAATTTGTAGATGGCCAGACGACTCATGGCTTCCTCGCCTTGCGTTCGGGCTTGATCGCATCGGCGCCTCGCAACTCCTTGATTCGGGTACGACCGCGTGACAGATCACCCTTGCGGCTCTGGATCGTGGTGGCCAACAGCGCTTGTTCGACGCGCTTGGCCTCGAGCGCTACCTGGATCGCCTTCAATCGCACTTCCAGTTCGGCTTCTTCCGCATCGAGGTTGACATGTTTCAGTGTTGCCAAAACGCTGGCTGTTTCGTGCGCTTCGCGCTCGGCGCTTTCCTTTTCCCAGCGCATCGTTCCCATCAACACTTCGCCCCCGGCTGAATAGATGTCCGCCAGAGTCACCCCTTCGTCGCTCAAGATCAGCTCGCGTAGCTGGTTGGAATGCGCAGTGCCGCGCGACTTGACGATGGACAATCCACGGTTGCGCTCGCCGGCCTGCATCAGATAGCTGAGCTGGATCCAGGTGTCGGCGAGCGTGAAAATCTGCAGCGTCTGGCCTCGCTCGGTTTGCGATGCCTCGTCGACATTGCTGGTGCAGACCAGCGTGATGCCGTGGGCCTTGGCCCAGTCGGTCAACAGCTCCGAGACGCTATGCACTTTTAAGTCGTTGCCCGATTGCGACCAGGTGGAGATTGGATCGATCACGAGGCAACGCGCAGCGTGCTCGATCGCCAGCGATTTGATGCGATCCAGGTAAGTTTCCGCGCTACCGGTAATGCTTCGGGCAGAGGCCACGAGCAGGCATCCGTTCTTGACGAATCGTTCGAGCCGGATGTTGACCGAGGCCAAGTCGCGGATCACCTCGTTCGCATCCGAGTCGAAGCTTACAAACGCAGTGTGCTCCCCCCGTTCGCAGGCCGCCTCGGCGAAGGCAGCGGCAATCGTCGTCTTGGCCGTGCCGGGAAAGCCGGTGATCAGGACGCTGGCGCCTCGGTAGTAGCCGCCACTCAGCATCGTATCGAGTCGCTCTATGCCGCTGGTGACGCGCTCGCTGGTCACCTTTCGTACTTGGCGATTTACCGTGCGCGTTGCGCTTACCTGAAGGCCGCTAGCCCCGATCAAGAATGGCGCTTCGTTCTCGTCAAAGCTGGAGCCCCGATACTTCTGCACGCGCAAATTGCGCTGCGACACGCCGAGAACCACATGGTGGTTAAGGATGACCGCGCAATCGACCATGAACTGCATGAAACCGAACTGCTGCTTGTTAAGCGACGTGGCTTCTTCCTTGTCCGTTTTCGTAGTGATGATGCCGGTGAGTTGATGTGACAACAGCCATTCGTGCAGTTCATATGTTTGCTGTTTGCGCGCGGCCAGATCGGGCAAGAACGCCAACAGGACGTCGAGCGCATCGAAGACGATGCGCTTTGCGCCTGTCGCCTTGACTGCGGCGTCGAGTGCGGCGAGCAAGCCGCCAAGATCAAAATTCCCGGACTGGATCATGTCCGCCTGGGGCTTGGCATCTATGAAAATCAGTTTTTTCTGACTGAGCTTGGCGAGATCCCAACCAAAACTCTCGGCATTGGCAATGATGCGCTCGGAGGTTTCCTCGAAGGCAACGAAGATGCCAGGCTCCCCGCAATTCAGTGCACCGTGGACGAGGAACTGCAGCGAGAAGATAGTCTTGCCAGAACCCGGTCCACCCATCAGTAGGGTTGTGCGATCACGCGGCAAGCCTCCGCCAGTAATCTCGTCCAGTCCGATGATGCCGGTGGGTGCTTTGCTGACGGATTTTCCCGGCGGTACGCGGAGTGCTTTCATTTTTCCACCAGTTTGTGTATTGACAGGCGGCATAAATAATCAACTAAGCTAGGGGACCACTACTTGCAACATGTAATCACAAGCAAGGGCCTGGATCGAATCGCTGATAGAGCTGACCGCCAACTGTCCTCAATGGGGACTATCCTCTTGGTGCCGAGCGCTACATGTGATGACGCGCAAGGGCACGGAATTGCTTCTGAAAGCGCTGGGCATGGACCCGCATCCACCGCTTCGCTGCATCGACTGCAGACCGGGCGCCTGAGGTGATTCGCCGCCCCTACTTGCAGACGTATTCGCCTGCGTCGTTCTTGCGGCAGGAATTCGACCGACCTAATTCATCCCAGTAGTCGGTCAGCACGAATTTCGTGAATGCCGGTGTGGGCAGCACTTCAGGTTGCTCTCCGCTGAAGAGGCCCGACAGCAGCAGCGAATCGTTGTTGGTCGGCGCCGATTGCGACAACGCGAAACCACGGTCCACCTCACCCGAGCAGATCAGCACGTAAGGGACGATGCCCGACAGCACCTTCGGCTTCGTCGCCAGATAGTCGTTGATCAAGCGCATGGCCTCCCGCTTGGCGGCGGCATCGCCCAGACAACTACGCGCAAAGATCCCGGCTGCCTACGACGAAAAACCCTGGCCGAAATAACGCAACCCCTTGGTGAGCTACGTGACCGCAGCGGCATGGTCGCCGCGTGCAAGATCCAGCTTGTATTGGCCCAGGCCAACAAAGCTATGCCCGCCCTCGGCAGCCCGTTGCAACTGACGCTCGGCGATTTCCAAATCACCATCAGCAGTGTGGATGCGAGCTCGCCAGACCAGGGCATTGGGTAACAGTGGATCGAGTTGCAGCACGTGATCGAGGGCTGCCGCTCCCCGTTTGCGATAGCCCACTATGACCAGGATGGTGCCATTCCAGAAATTGGTGGTGACATCGTTCGGATCCAGCGCAAGGGCCCGCGCCATCTCCTTGGTACTCTCGCGGTAGCGGCGCTGATTGGCCAAGACCAGCGCCAGCATAATGCCGCGCTGCAGTGTTTCCGGCCAGCCGAACTGCTGATCCACGATGTCGACGCCCTGCAGCAACGCGAACGCCGCGGCGATGTAGGCCACGGCGGGTTCTACCCCGATACCACGGACACTTCAGTTAAGCCCCATGATGGGGCAGGAGGAGTGTCATGCAACAGCGGAAGAAGTACAGCGGCGAGTTCAAGCGTGAAGCGGTTGGGCTGACCAGGCTACCTGGGACGAGCGTTTCCCAGGTTGCTCGGGACGTGGGGATACGTGCCAATCAGTTGCATCGTTGGCGACGCGAACTGGATGCGGGTGAACAGAAGGCATTCCCTGGCGCAGGCACGGCCAGAGACCAGGAGTTGCTGGCACTCAAGCTTGAGCTGGTCAGGGTGAAGAAGGAGCGGGATTTTTTGCGAGATGCGGCGGCGTTCTTTGCCAAGGAATCGTCTTGAGGTACGAGGCGATCCGACGTCACCGCAGCGAGTACCCGGTCCGGCTCATGTGTCGTTGCCTGAAGGTCTCACCCAGCGGCTTCCACGACTGGGTAAAGCGCTTGCCCAAACCGCGTAGCACGTCTCATGGCCGGCAAGGGCCTGTTCGGCGTGCCAAAGAAGCGGCAGTGGCGGCGCAAACCCTCCGGCATGCGGCCGGCATATGTGCGTAATCACCTGGAACGCGACTTCCAGGCATTGGAACCGAACACCAAGTGGGTGGTCGACATCACCTTCATCAAGACCGGCGAAGGCTGGCTGTACTTGTGTGCGGTGTTGGACCTGTTCTCCAACAAAATCATTGGCTGGTCCATGTCACCCGTGCAGGACCGACACATGGTGCTCAAGGCCGTGATGATGGCCTGCTGGCAACGCCCTGATCGCAACCCCGTGATCCTGCACTCCGATCGCGGCACGCAGTTCACCAGTACGGATTACCAGAAGTTTCTCAAGGACCACCACATCACCAGCAGCATGAGTGCGGTGGGCCACTGTGGTGACAACGCAGCCATGGAGGGATTCTTCGGGGTGCTCAAGCGCGAACGCGTGCATCGCCGTCGCTACCTGACATTGGCCCACGCAAGAAGTGATGTGTTTGATTACGTCGAACGCTTCCATAACCCGCGTATGCAGCGCAGGCTGGACGCACAAGATCAGGCCTTTAGACTCTTAACCCAACAGTCCGTGGAAACGGGGTAGAACCCGTTCGGCGTAATGGATCGCGCCCTTGCCATAGTGGATGGCCTCGCCCCAGAACATCTGGCGACGCTCGATCAATTGCACGTCCGCTTGCAGATTGTCCTGGATGCGCGTCAGGTAGGCCTGCGCCCGAATGTCTTCGGTGCGCTCTTCATTCCAGTTCGCCAGCTGGATGCCGAGAAATACACCGACCACCAGCAGCACGAACTCGATCCAGATCGCCGTCCAGTTCTGTTGTTTGAGTGATTGCGATAGGCGGCGAAGGATCATGGCCGACGCCGCCGCGGGAACAGGTTCCGTGCCTCGCTCTGCAGGTCGCGCACGTCACGCGCCGCGGCGATTCGCCCCGACTGCACCATCGAATTCCCCTCGTTCATGGCGTCGGTTGCATCCTGCAAACCGTTGGACATTGGCGTATTAAGCCGAATGGGTGACCTAGCCTCGGCATCCGCCTGCGGCTTCCCCTGCACGCAGTATGCATTGCGTGGACATCCGGCCCGGTCCCAACCGGAAGCAGGTTGTCTTGATCACAAACGCAAAAAAGGCCGGCACATGGCCAGCCCTTTGCAACGCGTCAGCGGCGTTATCGATTACAGCAGGTGAGCAACACCCGCGCGTTCTTCCTCAAGCTCGGCCAAGGTCTTGTCCATCGCCGCGCGGCTGAAGTCATCGATCGGCAGGCCTTCGATACGGGTGTACACGCCATTGACGCAGGTCACCGGCACGCCATAGATCACGCCTTCCGGAATACCGTAGCTGCCATCGGACGGCACGCCCATGGTCACCCACTCACCATCAGTACCCAGCACCCAGTCGCGCACATGGCAGATGGCGGCATTCGCCGCGGATGCCGCGGACGACAGGCCACGTGCTTCGATGATTGCCGCGCCGCGCTTGGCGACCGTCGGGATGAAGGTATTGGCATTCCAGTCCGCGTCGTTGATCGCATCCTTCAACGAGGCGCCGCTGACAGTCGCGAAACGGTAATCCGGATACATCGTCGAGCTGTGGTTGCCCCACACCACCAGCTTGCGCAACTCGCTCACCGGTTTGCCGACCTTGCCTGCCAGCTGGCTGAGCGCGCGGTTGTGGTCCAGGCGCAGCATCGCAGTGAAGTTGGCCGGGTTGAGATCGGGCGCCGACTTCATCGCGATGTAGGCATTGGTATTGGCCGGGTTGCCGACTACCAGCACCTTCACGTCGCGCGATGCGACCTTGTTCAGTGCGGCGCCCTGTGCAGTAAAGATCTTGGCGTTTTCCAGCAGCAGGTCCTTGCGCTCCATGCCCGGGCCACGCGGACGCGCACCGACCAGCATCGCGACATCGGCATCCTTGAACGCGACGTCGGCGTCATCGGTGCCGACCATGCCGGCCAGCAGCGGGAACGCGCAGTCTTCCAGTTCCATCATCACGCCCTTGAGCGCGGCCTGCGCCTTCTCAAGCGGCAGTTCGAGCATCTGCAAGATGACCGGCTGGTCCTTGCCCAGCATTTCCCCGGAAGCGATGCGGAACAGCAGGGCGTAACCGATCTGGCCGGCGGCGCCGGTGACTGCGACACGGATGGGGGGTTTCATTGGCATCTCCTAGTGGACGTTCGTGGTTCGACAGGCTCACCACGAACGGTCTTTTCAGATCCGTTGCGTGCAACCGTTCGCCCTGAGCCTGTCGAAGGATGAACGGCACGATCCGTCATTTGAGCTCGGCGCAGAATTCCTGGATGCGGGCCAGGCCCGGTGCCAGTTGCGGCGTCGGGCAGGTGTAGCTGATGCGCAAAGCGCGCGGCTCGCCGAATGCCGAACCCGGCACGCAGGCAACGCCCTTGGTTTCCAGCAGCATGTTGCAGAAATCGACATCGTTGCTGACCAGCGTGTCGCCATGCGACTTGCCGAAATACGCGCTGATGTCCGGGAACACGTAGAACGCGCCCTGCGGCCGCGGACAAACAATACCCGGGATCGCATCCATCACCGCCATGACCTGGTCGCGCTTGGCCTGGAACTCGGCGTTCTTCTGCGTCGGCACATCCTGCGGACCGCACAATGCAGCGATCGCGGCGGCGCTGACGATCTCCGGGATATTGGTGATGTGGTTTGAATTCAACACTGCCACCGCCTGCGCCACCGATTCCGGCCCGGCCATGAAGCCGACACGCCAACCCGGCATGCCATAGGTCTTGGACAGGGAGTCGATGAAGATCACCCGGTCATGCAATTCGGGGCGCGCCATCACGAAATTGGTGTACTCGAGCCCGTCAAACAGCATCCGGTTGTAGATGTCGTCGGTGATGATCCAGGTGTCCGGATATTTCATCAGCACATCGGCCAGCGCAGTGACCTCGGCCTTGGTGTAGACCATGCCGGTCGGGTTGGACGGGTTATTGAACAGGAACACCTTCGGCTTCTTCGCAAGCGCCGCATCGAGCTGCGCCGGGGTCATCTTGTAGTCCTGCGACGCCGGGCACGGCAGCAGGTCGACCTTGGCGTTCACGATCTCGGCGATGTCGAGGTAGCTGGTCCAATACGGCACCGGGAAGGTGATCGTGTCGCCTTCATCCAGCAGTGCCTCGGCCAGGTTATAGATGATGTGCTTGGCGCCGATGCCGGTCGCGCAGTTGACCCGGCCATAACCGGTCAAGCCGATCTGTTCGATGTGGGCAAGGAAGGCGTCCAGCAGCGCGTCGCTGCCGCGGTTGCTGCCGTACTGGCCGCTGTCCTTCTCCAGTGCTTCGCGCGCGGCGGCATAGACATGCTCACCCGGCAGGAAGTTCGGCACGCCGATCGAGAAGCTGATGATGTCGCGGCCTTCGGCCTTCAGCCGCTTGGCCTTGTCGGCGACCTGCATGATGGCACTGGGCTTGGCGCGACCCATGCGCCGGGCGAGTTGGGGCATCGGGGGAACCTCAGGCTAGGAGCCGCGCAAGGCGGCTGGGACGTTGGATCAAGCCTTGGAATGTTACCACGCAGCCCCGCGCTGCCTGCCCCTGTCACAGTGCATATCCCGGCATCGCACCGCGCGCCGTGCGACTTGCGGCAACGAAAACGGGCGACCAAGGGCCGCCCGTCGGGACTCGCATGTTGCTGGATCAGGCGGCCAGGATCTTGTTCCATTCGGCCACGCGATCGGCCTTGGCGGCCAGCACTGCGTCGGCATCGCCTTCGATCTTGACCGAGGTGATTTCGTCGCCACCCTTCACCGCGTCTACCGCGTCCAGGCCGCTGATCACCTTGCCGAACACGGTGTGCTTGCCGTCGAGCCACGGCGTGGCCACGTGGGTGATGAAGAACTGGCTGCCGTTGGTATTGGGACCGGCATTGGCCATCGACAGCACGCCACGCTCGTGCTTCACGCCGTTAGTGGTTTCGTCCTCGAACTTGTAGCCAGGTCCACCGGTGCCGGTGCCCTGCGGGCAACCGCCCTGGACCATGAAGTCCGGGATCACGCGGTGGAATGACAGGCCGTCGTAAAAGCCGCGTTTGGCCAGATTTACGAAGTTGGCGACCGTCAGCGGCGCCTTGTCCGGGTACAGCTCGACGTTGATCGGGCCTCGGGGGGTCTCGAAGATGGCGTTCAGGGACATTTTGGCTCCTGCTGGAATGAGTCATACGGCGGGCGCCGCAGCCCGCTATAATAGCCGGCTTCCTTTCCCAGATAGCCGTGCTGGCTGAACCCGGCACGCATTACGCATGTCCATTGAACGCCTTCGCAATATCGCCATCGTCGCCCACGTCGACCACGGCAAGACCACTCTCGTCGACTGCCTGCTCAAGCAATCAGGTACTTTCAACGAGCGCATGATGCTTGCCGAACGGGTCATGGACAGCAATGACCAGGAAAAGGAACGTGGCATCACGATCCTGTCCAAGAACACCGCCATCACCTGGAACGGTAACCGCATTAATATCGTGGACACCCCGGGCCACGCTGACTTCGGTGGCGAGGTCGAGCGCGTGCTGTCGATGGTCGACTCGGTGCTGATCCTGGTCGACGCGATGGACGGGCCGATGCCGCAGACGCGCTTCGTGACGCAGAAGGCGTTCGCGATGGGCTTTAAACCAATCGTGGTCGTCAACAAGATCGACCGCCCGGGTGCACGCCCGGACTGGGTGATCGACCAGGTGTTTGACCTGTTCGACAAGCTCGGCGCGACCAATGAGCAGCTCGATTTCCCGATCGTCTACGCGTCTGCATTGCATGGCTATGCAAGCCTGGATGACGCTGCGCGCGAAGGCGACATGACCCCGCTGTACGAAGCGATCATGCAGTATGTGCCGGCGCCCAGCGTGGACCCGGACGGCCCGTTCCAGATGCGCATCAGCCAGCTGGACTACAACAACTTCGTAGGCCTGATCGGCGTTGGCCGCATCCAGCGCGGCAAGGTGCGCACCAACCAGGCGGTCAGCGTGATCGACCGCCACGGCAAGAAGCGCCAAGGCAAGGTGCTGCAGGTGCTCGGCTTCATGGGCCTGGAGCGCGTGGAAATCGAGGAAGCCGAAGCCGGCGACATTGTCGCCATCTCGGGCGTGGCCGACCTCAGCATCTCCGACACTATCTGTCAGCTGGATACCCCGGAAGCGCTGCCCGCGCTGACCGTGGACGAGCCGACGATCAGCATGACGTTCCAGGTCAATAACTCGCCGTTCGCCGGCAGCAAGGAACACAGCGGCGGCAAGTTCATCACCAGCCGCCAGATCCGCGAGCGCCTGGAGCGCGAGGTGCTGCACAACGTCGCGCTGAAGGTCGAAGAAGGCTCCGACCCGGACAAGTTCCTGGTCTCCGGCCGCGGCGAACTGCACCTGTCGGTGCTGATCGAGAACATGCGTCGCGAAGGCTTCGAGCTGGCGGTGTCGCGCCCGGAAGTGATCATCAAGGACATCGACGGCCAGCAAATGGAGCCGGTCGAGCAATTGGTGGTCGATATCGAGGAAATTCACCAAGGTGGCGTGATGGAGAAGCTGGGCGTGCGCAAGGGCCAGCTGAAGAACATGGAATCCGACGGCAAGGGTCGCGTGCGCCTGGACTACATGATCCCGGCGCGTGGCCTGATCGGCTTCCAGAACGAATTCCGCACCCTGACCCAAGGATCGGGCTTGCTGTTCCATGTGTTCGACCATTACGGCCCGAAGGAAACCGGCGCCATTGCCAAACGCCAGAACGGCGTGATGATCGCCAATGCGCCGGGCGCCACGCCGGCCTATTCGCTTGGCCCGCTGGAAGAGCGCGGAAAACTCTTTGCGGCCGAAGGCGACAACGTCTATGAAGGCCAGCTGGTCGGCATCCACTCCAAGGACAACGACCTGACCGTCAATGCGATCAAGACCAAGCCGTTGACCAACATGCGCGCTTCGGGCAAGGACGATGCGATCAAGCTGACCCCGGCGATCAAGTACACGCTGGAGCAGGCGCTGGATTTCATCGAGGACGATGAACTGGTCGAGGTCACGCCGAAGGAAATCCGCCTGCGCAAGAAGGCACTGACCGAGTCCGACCGCAAGCGCGCCTCGCGCGCCGCCTGAGGCCAGGCGCATCAACTCGATGCGCTTTTCGCACGCCAGTGAAGCATCGCTGGCATCATGGCCGCTGCTTCGGACTCCAGCAGCGGCATGAGCGAGCAACACGACAGCGAGCAGCACCCAAACGGGCCGCACTACAACCCGGATCCGCATGCGCATCCGGGCTTGCACCTGATTGCGCTGGTGGAAGGCGTCAAGGGCGTGCTGGCATTGCTTGCTGCCAGTGGACTTGAAATCATTGGTCCGGCACCTCTGCAACGCTGGGCGCACGCGCTAATCGCCCGCTTTCAGCTCGATCCAGACCACGGCGCCATGGCCTGGCTGGCGCAGTCCATCAATCCCGGCGTGGTGCACTTCGCGGCATTCGTGGTGCTGCTCTACGGCATCCTGCACATCGTCGAAGGCTGGGGCCTGTGGCGGGCCAAGGCCTGGGCATCATTCCTCGGCTGCATCACAGCCTCGCTGTACTTGCCCTTCGACATCTACGCGTTTGCCACGCATCGCCATTGGCTGGAAGCAGTGGTGGTGCTGATCAATGTGATCGTGGTCTGGGTGTTGGCACACGATCTGTTCGTGCGTCGCCGCTGAACTGACGCAACCACGCCGACTCGGACTGAGTTGGCGCGACTTGATCGATGTCGCCGAGTTGCCCTTGCCAACGGTAGCGGCGATGCTTGGCGGATTCCTCAAGGAGTTCGCGCCCATGCATCGCCTGTCGCTCACCATTTCGTTGCTGCTGCTCGCTGGCTGCCAAGCCACTTCGCAGTCTCCGTCACAGCAAGCGCCGTCGCAGGATGCTGCATCAAAGCCCGCATCAACCGCGGCAGCTCCGGCTTTCGCGTTCGAAGAAGCCGACGTCGCCTCGCTGCAGGCGAAGATGGCGGATGGCTCGCTGAGCAGCCGCGCGCTCACCCAAGCCTATCTGGATCGCATCGCGGCGATCGACGATGCCGGGCCGATGCTCAACGCTGTGATCGAAACCAATCCCGATGCATTGAAGGATGCCGACGCGCTGGATGCCGAGCGCAAGGCCGGTAAATTGCGCGGACCGCTGCACGGCATTCCGGTGCTGCTCAAGGATAATATCGATGCAATGCCGATGGTGAACTCGGCGGGTTCGCTGGCGCTCGCCAATCATCATCCGAAGACCGATGCCTTCCTGGTCCAGCGCCTGCGCGAAGCCGGCGCAGTGATTCTGGGCAAGACCAACCTCAGTGAATGGGCCAATTTCCGTTCAACCCGTTCAACTTCTGGCTGGAGCGGTCGCGGCGGGCAAACCAAGAGCCCTTATGCGCTGGATCGCAACCCCTGCGGTTCAAGCGCCGGCACCGGTACCGCGATCGCCGCCAACCTGGCTAGCGTCGGCATCGGCACCGAAACCGACGGCAGCATCATCTGCCCATCTGCGGTCGCGGGCCTGGTCGGGATCAAGCCGACCGTGGGCCTGGTCAGCCGTAGCGGGATCATCCCGATTTCGCATTCCCAGGACACCGCCGGACCGATGGCCCGCAACGTCGCCGATGCCGCGGCGCTGCTGACCGTGATTGCCGCAGCCGACCCGAATGATGCCGCTTCGGCGGAACGCACGACGCCCGACGCCATCGACTACACGACTCATCTCAAAGCGGATGCGCTCAAGGGCGCGCGGATCGGCGTGGTGCGCAAGCTGATGGGCTACCAGCCCGACGTGGACGCTTCGATGGAACGCGCTATTGCCGCGCTCAAGGCCGCTGGCGCCACCGTTGTCGATGCGGAGATTCCGACCGCAGGCAAGTGGGATGACGCCGAATACCAGGTCCTGCTGTACGAGTTCAAGGCCGACCTCGAGGCCTATCTCGTTGCCAGCGATGCACCGATCAAGACCCTTACCGGCCTGATCGAATTCAACAAGGCCAATGCCGCTACCGAAATGCCCTACTTCGGTCAGGAGATCTTCGAACAGGCAAATGCCAAGGGCCCGTTGACCGATGCCGCCTACATCGCTGCGCGTGACAAGGCACGCAAGCTGGCAGGCCCTGACGGGATCATGGCCGCGCTCAAGAAGCAGAACCTCGACGCGCTGGTGGCACCGTCGATGTCGCCTGCGTGGCCAACTGACCTTATCAATGCCGACCATTCCACCGGTAGCGGCTATGGCGCCGCTGCGGTTGCACGTACGCCCAGTATCACGATCCCGATGGGGGATAGCCACGGCCTGCCATTGGGCATCACCTTCATGGGCCCAGCCTGGAGCGAAGCGCGACTTGTGGAGCTGGGCTATGCGTTCGAGCAGGCGACCAAGGCGCGCAAGGCGCCGCACTTCCTGCCGACGGTCAGTTTCGAACCGAAGAAGTAATCAGTCATCGTCGATGACGATGCGGGCGATCCGTCCCGCATCGCCACTGAGCCAGCCAATATTGCCGTGCAGGTCGATGGCGTCGAATCCGACATCGCCCAGCGCATGCCAGCGATTGCCGTCCCACAGGTCGGTGCCGGACGGCCCGACCGCAATGCATGGCAGTGTGTCGCCCACGCAAGCCGCACCCGAGCGATAGCCACGTGGCGCGATGATCCGCTTGACGGTCTCGCCCGTGCCGATGGCGGCATTGCCCGGCATGGACTCGCCACGATAGTCACCGCCAACCGCAAACCAGCCCTTGGCCAACAGCGCGACGGAGAACACGCCGGCTTCCGACTTGCGCCGTGCCATGCCGGTGTCGACCGTCTGCCATTCCTGCTGACCATCGCGCAAAATGTGAACACGTGCCCTAGCGCCACCACTGGCAACGGCCAATGCGCCATGCAGGCGCGCGATGCAGGTGCCACTGGCGGCGAATGCCGCTTCGTCCGTTTCCGCTCGCGGGCCATTTGCCAGCTGTCGCCAGTCGCGACCGCCGTTGTCGGTGGCGAATAGCTGGTAGCGCCCATCAACCGGGTCGCCAAGCATCCAGCCACGCTCGCCCTCGAATGCCATGCAGTCGAAGAAACCGCGCGGATCCTGGTTTTGCAGCGCAAGTGTCCACGACCAGCCGCCATCTTCGGTGCGGTACACGCGCGAGGCTTCACCTGGCCCGATGCTGAGTACCACCGCGACCTCGGCGCTGAACGCCTCGACGTCGCGGAAATCCAGTGTCTCGGCGCCGTCCACATGCACCGCCTGCCACTGCGCGCCGCCATCGACAGTACGCAGCACCGTGCCTTTCTGACCACTGGCCCAGGCGATGCTTGAATCGACTGTTGAAATCCCACGAAGACGCACATCGACGCCACTTTCCTGCAGTTGCAGATTCGTACCCGCTTGCGCCGTGCAGACGCATGCGAGCAACACCAGTGTCAGGCTGGTCCGCAGCAAGGCGCCGATCATGCGCTGGCGATGTGGCCGCGTTTGCGCACGATCAGCATCGCGATTTCCAGCGCCTGCTCATAGTTCAGGCGCGGGTCGACGGTGGAGCGATATGCGCGTTCGAGGTCGCGCTCGGTCAATTCGCGCGCGCCGCCCAGGCATTCGGTCACGTCCTCGCCGGTCAGCTCCAGGTGCACGCCACCCAGGCGCGTTCCGGCAGCGGCATGCAGGTCGAATGACTGCTCAAGCTCGCCACGGATATTGTCGAAGCGACGCGTCTTGTAGCCGTTGCTGGTGGCTTCGGTATTGCCGTGCATCGGATCGCAGATCCACAGGACGCGGCGGCCATCGCGCTTGATCGCATCCAGCAACGGCGGCAGTTTGTTGGCCACATGCACAGCGCCCATCCGGTGGATGAAAGCCAGGCGGCCGGGCTCGTCATCGGGATTGAGCACATCAATCAGCCGCAACAGCTGGTCCGGATTGACTGACGGCCCGATCTTGATCGCGATTGGATTGCGGACACCACGGAAATATTCGACGTGTGCACCGTCTAGCGCAGCGGTGCGCATGCCGATCCACGGGTAGTGTGTACTGAGGTTGAACCAGCCGTGCTGGCGTGGCACCTGCCGGCTCTGCGCTTCTTCGTACGGCAGCAGCAACGCTTCGTGCGACGTATAGAAATCGACCCGATTGACGTTGTGCAATTGCGCGCCGGACAGCGTTTCCATGAAGCGCACCGCATCGCCAATCGCGCCAACCATGCGCTGGTATTCCTCTGCCAACTCGGCTTTTCCTACCCAGCCCAAGTCCCAATACTCCGGGTGGTGCAGGTCAGCGAAGCCGCCGTCGATCAACGAGCGCACGAAGTTCATGGTCATCGCCGAACGTGCGTGCGCCTTGATCATGCGCCGCGGATCCGGGATTCGCGCCTCGGCGGTGAACGCTGGTCCGTTGACCATGTCGCCGCGATAGCTCGGCAAGGTCACATCGCCAATCGTTTCCATGTCCGCCGAACGCGGCTTGGCGTACTGGCCTGCGAAGCGGCCGACGCGAACCACCGGCAACTTCAGCCCGTGTACCAGCACCACGCTCATCTGCAGCAGCACTTTCAGGCGATTGGAGATCACCGGTGAATTGCACTCGGCGAAGGTCTCCGCGCAGTCACCACCTTGCAGCAGGAAGCGCTTGCCGTCCTGTGCATCGGCCAGTTGCTGCTTGAGTGCGAGGATTTCCCACGACGTCACCAGTGGCGGCAGCGCGTGTAGTTCTTCCAGCACACCTTGAAGGGCTGCGGGATCCGGATAGGTCGGAAGTTGCAGCGCAGGCCGCGCGCGCCAGCTGTCAGGCGCCCAGGTTTCGGCGTCGGGAGTGAGGATGGCAGGCGCGTTCGGCATGGGGATAATCAGGGGGATGTTGCGTCGCATCATCGCGTCCGCACGCATCCACCGCAACCGTTACCGACGGAACAAATGGGTCTGCCTGCGCTTGAATCCGGCGTACAACGCCCAGAGCGCCAGACCGATGAACCACAGCAGACACCACATCGGCATGCTCAGGCCGAGGAATTTCCAGTCGATGGCGCTGCAATCACCATTCGCCATAAGTACCTGGCGCGCGGCGCCCAGCCAGCTCTGGCTTTCCACCATGAAGTTCAGCCCAGGTCCGCAGTTGGGCATTTCCGGCGGATAGAGTTGCACCCACGAATGTCGCCCCGCATAGCCCATCCCGACCGCCGCAGCAATGAATGCCAGTAACGACCACCACCGCCGTGCACCGGCACCACGCGGTGAATGCAGGCCACCGACCAGGAACACCAGGCCCAGCGCCGCGAATGCGATCCTCTGGAAAATGCAGAACGGACACGGCTGGATCTGCAACTGGAACTGCACGTACAGTGCGTACCCCAGCAATGCCGCACAGGCCACGAAACCCAGCAGGAACTGACTGCGGAACGACCAACGGAACGGGGACATGAGTGCTCCTGATTAGGCAATCGTTCGATTATCGTCTACCGCGCTCAAAAACCAAAAACCCCGGAAGTACCGGGGTTTTCGATATTGCGATGTCGCATGCGGTTACCGCAGGATTATTCGGCGGACACTTGCGGGCGATCGACCAGCTCGACGTACGCCATCGGCGCGTTGTCACCGGCGCGGAAGCCGCACTTGAGGATGCGCAGGTAGCCACCCGGGCGACTGACGTAGCGCGGGCCAAGGATGGTGAACAAGGTGCCCACCGCTTCCTTGTCGCGCAGGCGCGAGAACGCCAGGCGGCGGTTAGCCACGCCATCAACCTTGGCCAGGGTGATCAGCGGCTCGGCAACGCGACGCAGTTCCTTGGCTTTCGGCAGGGTGGTACGGATCAGTTCGTTCTTGATCAGCGAAGCCGCCATGTTCGAAAACATTGCGTGGCGGTGTGCGCTGGTGCGGCTGAATTTACGGCCGGATTTCCGGTGGCGCATGGCATTGATTCCTGATGAATGTTGGATCGATTGAAGTTCGCTGTCGCCATCCCGGCGTTGTGCTCATTAGTTTCGAGCAAGTGGACTGCGGTTGGTCCGAACCGGCCATCCTGGCCAGAATTGCCGCGGGTCTTTTGACCCGTCGGCTGTTTACGTGTTGCTGTAAGTACATTGTTTGAAGCTAAAGCAAGGGCGAAGGCCGCGGCTTAGCCGCGTTTGCTTGCCCTGCCCGGCGCAGCGTGCCGGGCGTTCGCAAGCGGCGCGCGGCATGCCGCGCAAACGCCGCTTGCTTACCCCATCATTCCGTGCGAGGCGATGCCGGCCGGCGGCCAGTTCTCGAGCTTCATGCCAAGTGACAGGCCACGCTGGGCCAGCACTTCCTTGATCTCGGTGAGCGACTTCTTGCCCAGGTTCGGGGTTTTCAGCAGCTCCACTTCGGTCTTCTGGATCAGATCGCCGATGTAATAGATGCTTTCCGCCTTCAGGCAGTTGGCCGAACGCACGGTCAGTTCCAGGTCGTCGATCGGGCGCAGCAGCACCGGATCCACACCGCTGGCGACTGGCTTGGCCGCACCGCGATCACGGTGGGTGAAGTCGCCGAACACCGACAGCTGGTCGCTGAGGATGTCGGCGGCGGTGCGCACGGCTTCCTCGGCGTCGATGGTGCCGTTAGTTTCGATGTCAAGCACCAGCTTGTCGAGGTCGGTACGCTGTTCGACGCGGGCGGATTCGACCGAATAGGCGACACGACGCACCGGGCTGAAGCTGGCATCCAGCATCAGGCGACCGATGGTGCGCGTCTCCTCGTCCGGGCGACGGCGCGCAGCAGCCGGCTGGTAGCCGAAGCCGCGGCTGATGGTCAGGCGCATGTTCAGCGCAACGTCCTTGGTCAAGCTGGCAATCACGTGGTCGGGGTTCAGCACCTCGACGTTGTGGCTGGTCTTGATGTCGGCAGCAGTGACAATGCCCGGACCCTGCTTCTTCAGCTCCAGGGTGTCGGTGTCGCCGCTGTGCATGCGCAGGGCAACGTCCTTCAGGTTCAACAGGACTTCGAGTACGTCCTCCTGCAGGCCTTCGACCGTGGTGTACTCATGCAGCACGCCGTCGATCTCGACTTCGGTGATCGCGAAGCCGGGGATCGAGGACAGCAGCACGCGGCGCAACGCGTTGCCGAGGGTATGACCGTAACCGCGCTCCAGCGGCTCAATCACGACCTTGGCGCGGTTCTCGGCGATACGCTCGATCTGCGGTCCGCGAGGACGCAGCACTTGGGTGGCGGTAACCGTCATTCGTGGTGTCTCCTGTGGCCTGCGCGTGGCGCAGGCCGGTGGCAATGGCTTACTTCGAGTACAACTCGACAATCAACGCTTCGTTGATGTCGCTGGGCAGGTCTGCACGATCCGGAACGGCCTTGAACACACCTGCGAACTTGCCGGCATCGACCTCGACCCATGACGGCGAGAGGTCCATCTGCTGCGAAACGGTCATCGATTCCTTGACCCGCATCTGGGTTGCAGCGCGCTCGGACAGGGCAATCGCGTCGCCCGCCTTGACCGCGAACGACGGCAGGTTCACCGACTTGCCATTCACGGTCACGCCGCGGTGGCTGACCAGCTGGCGAGCGGCCGGACGGGTGATTGCAAAACCCATGCGGTAGATAACGTTGTCCAGGCGGGTTTCCAGCATCTGCAGGAGGTTCTCGCCGGTGTTGCCTTTTTTGGTGGCGGCCTTCTTGTAGTAATTGCGGAACTGACGCTCAAGCAGGCCATAGATACGCTTGACCTTCTGCTTCTCGCGAAGCTGGGTGGCGTAGTCGGACAGCTTGCCGCGACGCACGTTGGCACCGTGCTGACCGGGCTTCTGCTCCAGCTTGCACTTGGAATCGAGCGCGCGCGCCGGCGATTTGAGGCCGAGATCGGCGCCTTCGCGACGGGCGAGCTTACATGTGGGACCAGTATAACGAGCCATTTTCTTATGCTCCCCGGCGTCAGACGCGACGCTTCTTCGGCGGACGGCATCCGTTGTGCGGGATGGGCGTCACGTCGATGATGTTGATGATCTTGTAGCCGACGTTGTTCAACGAACGCACGGCCGACTCACGCCCCGGGCCTGGACCCTTGATGCGCACTTCCAGCGACTTCACACCGTAATCGAGCGCAGCCTTGCCGGCCTTCTCGGCGGCGACCTGTGCGGCGAACGGGGTCGACTTGCGCGAACCGCGGAAACCCGCGCCGCCCGAAGTGGCCCACGACAGCGCATTGCCCTGACGATCGGTGATGGTGATGATGGTGTTGTTGAAGGACGCGTGCACGTGGGCAATGCCGTCGGTGACGATGCGCTTGATCTTCTTCTTGGTTTTAGCTGTAGATGATTTGGCCATGATTTATCCCTTACTTCCTGATGGCCTTGCGCGGACCCTTGCGGGTGCGTGCATTGGTACGGGTACGCTGGCCACGCAGTGGCAGGCCACGACGATGACGCAGGCCGCGATAGCAGGCCAGGTCCATCAAGCGCTTGATCGCCATGCCGACTTCTCGGCGCAGGTCACCTTCCACCACAATCTTGCCGATTTCGGCGCGCAAGCGCTCGACGTCGGGCTCGGACAGGTCGCGGATCTTCGTCGACGAATTAACGCCGGCTGATTCGCACACCTGCTTGGAACGGGTACGGCCGATGCCGTAGATGCTTTGCAGCCCAACCCAGACGTGTTTCTGGGCAGGCAGGTTGACACCCGCAATACGCGCCATTAGGCGATCTCCGATAACGAGGCAGCGGATTTTTGGCAATCCGGCGCAGTGAACATGAAATTATAGCGTGGTCTCGGGTTTTCAGGAAGCCCCCACCCATAACAGCGTGAAAGCCCGGCATGGGGAGTGTGCCCATGCTCCGGCGATGGCTCCGAACTGGCAGTACCTTGATCGCTTTCCCTAGGAAAAACTTTCGCGGCCTGCCCGCGCGCTACTCAAGCGCGCGGATCGGTTCGGTACCACCCGTGCGCGAGACTGCCGCCCGGGTCGCCCATGTTGCCGTGCCGGGGCTCAATGCCCGGCGCAGCGGTTGTTTCTGTTCTCCGGCGGGTCAAGACCCGCCTTGCTTCAGCGGCCTCGCGAGCCGCCTTTGAGATTGGCCTTCTTCAACAGGCTCTCGTACTGGTGCGACATCAAATGCGCCTGGATCTGCGCGATGAAGTCCATCACTACCACCACAACGATCAGCAGCGAAGTGCCGCCGAAGTAGAACGAAGTCTGCAGCTTGGTGCGCATGATTTCCGGCAACAGGCAGACCAGCACCAGGTACACCGCACCCGCCGCGGTCAACCGGGTCAGCACGCCATCGACATAGTCGGCGGTGGCCTTGCCTGGCCGGATCCCCGGGATCAGGGCACCGGACTTCTTCAGGTTGTCGGCGGTTTCCTGCGAGTTGAACACCAGCGCGGTATAGAAGAACGCGAAGCCAATAATCAGGCCCGCGTACAGAACCATATGCAGTGGCTCACCAGGGTTCAGCATCTGGCTGGCCTTCTGCAGCCAGTTGTTAGCCGTACTGCCAGACTGGCCGAACCAGGTGGACGCCGTGGCCGGAAACATGATGATCGACGAGGCGAAGATCGGCGGGATCACGCCAGACATGTTGAGCTTGAGCGGCAGGAACGAGCTCTGGTTCATGTACGCACTGCGGCCACCTTGGCGGCGGGCGTAATTGACCGTGATCCGGCGCTGTCCGCTTTCCATGAACACCACGAACCAGGTGAACAACATCACGATGGCCAGGATGAAGAACACTGTGATCCACTGCATGTCGCCGCTGTTGGCCTGCTGCAACGTATTGATCACGGCGCCAGGCAAGCCGGCAACAATGCCGGCGAAGATGATCAGCGAAACGCCATTGCCGATGCCGCGCTCGGTGATCTGCTCGCCCATCCACATCAGGAACATGGTGCCGGCGGTCAGTGAAATCACCGCGGTCATCACGAAGCCGGGGCCGGGGTTGTAGACCACAGGGATGCCATTGCTGGCGCCCTGGTGCTGCAATGCGATCGCGATACCAGCAGCCTGGAACACTGCAAGGAACACTGCGCCAACGCGCGAATACTGGGTGATCTTGCGACGCCCGGACTCGCCTTCCTTCTGCATCGCCTTCAGGCTGGGCAGGATCTGCACCATCAACTGCATCACGATAGATGCGGAGATGTACGGCACCACGTTCAGCGCGAGGATACTGAAGCGATGCAGGGCGCCACCGGAGAACATGTTGAACATGTCAACAATGGTGCCCTTCTGCGACTCCATCAGCTGCAACATCGCAGCCGGATTGACGCCCGGCACGGGAATGAAACAGCCGATCCGGTAGATGATCAGCGCACCCAGCACGAACAGCAGGCGCGAGCGCAGTTCAGTGAACTTGCCCGCACCGGCCAAGCCGGACAATGCAGCAGCGTTTCGCGACATGCCAGTCTTACTCCGCCAGGCTGCCGCCAGCAGCCTCGATGGCCGCCTTGGCACCTGCGGTGGCAGCGATGCCCTTCAGCGCGAACGCCTTGGTGACTTCGCCCCTGACCACGATCTTGGCGCGCTTGGCAATGCGAGGTACGAGCTTTGCAGCGCGCAAGGCAGCGAAATCGACGTCACCGGCCGGCAGCTTGTCCAGCTGGTACAACAACACTTCGGCAGTGTCATTGGACGACTTCGAATGGAAGCCGATCTTCGGCAACCGCTTGTACAAAGGCATCTGGCCGCCTTCGAAACCGGCCTTGATCTTGCCCTTGCCCGAACGTGCGAACGAACCCTTGTGACCGCGACCGCAAGTCTTGCCAAGGCCGGAACCGATGCCGCGACCGACGCGGCGTGCGTCCTGACGGGCGCCGTCGGCGGGCTTGAGTGTATTGAGCTTCATATCGATTACTCCTCGACCTTGACCAGGTAGTGCAGCTGGTTGATCAGGCCGCGTACCTGCGGGCTGTCCTTTAGCACACGGACACTGTTGAGCTTGCCCAGGCCCAGCGCCTTCACCGACAGGCGATGACGTGCTTGGGTACCGCGCAGGCCCTTGACCAGACGCACCGTGACGGTGCCATGGCTCTCTTTTGAGGCCGCCTTCGGGGCGGTGTCGTCCTTAGCCATGAGCCAGATCCTCCACCTTCTTGCCGCGCTTGGCCGCAATCTTGGCAGGCGAGTGCATCGACTCCAGGCCGCGGATCGTGGCACGCACCAGGTTGATCGGGTTACGTGAACCGACCGCCTTGGCCAGCACATTCTTCACGCCAACCGCTTCCAGCACGGCGCGCATCGCGCCACCGGCGATTACGCCGGTACCTTCGGAGGCTGGCTTCATGAACACGTTGGCGGCGCCGTGGCGAGCCTTCACCTGATGGAACAGGGTGCCGTTGTTCAGTTCGACGGAGCTCATTTTCTTGCGGGCGTATTCCATCGACTTCTGGATGGCCACCGGCACTTCGCGCGCCTTGCCATAACCGAAGCCGATCCTGCCGGCGCCGTCGCCCACCACCGTCAGTGCGGTGAAGGTGAACTGGCGGCCGCCCTTGACGGTCTTGCTGACGCGGTTGACCGCGATCAGCTTCTCGATCATGCCGTCATCGACTTCTTCGCGGTCGCGACGACCGCGGGATTCGCGTGGATCTGCCATTTCGATGTCTCTTCTTGATTAAGGATATTTGCGGCGTTGCCGCTTATGGTTGTTGGCTGGACCGGGTGTTTCGCCATGACCGGAACCGATCAAAGCGCCCGATGCACCTTGCATCGGCAAGCAGGCTTCGAGAAAGCAAGCCCAAGGCATGGGGATGAAACCCCACGCCTTCAATGTGAATCAGAACTGCAGGCCACCTTCACGGGCCGCATCGGCCAGCGCCTTGACGCGACCGTGATAACGGTAGCCAGAGCGGTCGAACGCGACCTTCAAATAACCAGCGGCCTTGGCGCGTTCGGCGATGATCTGGCCAACCTTGGCAGCAGCTTCGGCGTTCTTGCCGTTCTTCAGGCCGGCCATCACGTCGGCCTGCACGGTGGAGGCCGAAGCCAGCACCTTTGAGCCATCGGCGCTGAACAGCTGGGCGTATAGGTGCTGACCAGTGCGCAGCACCGACAGACGTGGCACGCCGAGGATACGGATGCGCGAGCGGGTGGACTTGGCGCGGCGCAGGCGGGCGATTTTCTTGAGCATGATCTTGGTCTCCGAAAGCTGAAGTGCCAGGGGCTGGTGAGCCTTTAGGCCTTCTTGGCTTCCTTGCGGATGATGATTTCGTCGGAATACTTCACGCCCTTGCCCTTGTATGGCTCTGGCGGACGGTACCCACGGATCTTGGCGGCCACTTCACCGACCTGTTGCTTGTCGGCACCGGCGACCAGGATCTCGGTCTGCGTCGGCGTGGTAATCGTGATGCCTTCCGGCGTCGCGTAAACCACCGGGTGCGAGAACCCTAGCGAAAGGTTCAGGTCCTTGCCCTGCATGGCGGCGCGATAGCCAACACCGACCAGCTCTAGCTTGCGCTCGAAGCCGGTGGACACACCATGCACCATGTTGGCGATGATCGCGCGCAGGGTGCCGGTCAGCGGCACCAGCGAAACATCGTTGGCCGACAGCAGTGCGTTGCCGTCTTCGATCTTGACTTCGATACCAGCCGGCTTGGCAATGGTCAGGGTGCCCTTCGGGCCCTTGACGCTGATCAGTTCCGGCTGAACGGTCAGGTCGACACCCTTGATGATGGCGACCGGCTTCTTGGCGACTCGGGACATTGTCGTTACTCCCTTAGGCCACGATGCACAGGACTTCACCACCGACGCCCTGCTGGCGTGCGTTGGTGTCGGTCATGATGCCGCGGGACGTGGAGATGATGGCGACGCCGAGGCCGTTCAGGACCTTGGGCAGCGCGTCCTTGCCGCGATACTGGCGCAGGCCCGAGCGCGACACGCGCTTCAGGGTCTCGATCACCGGCTTGCCTTCGTAGTACTTCAGGCCGATCTCGAGTTCGGCCTTGGCGCCGTTCTGGGTGATGCGCACGTCGCCAATGTAACCCTCGCTCTTGAGGACGTTGGCTATGGCGACCTTGGTCTTGGAAGACGGCATCTTTACCGTCGGCTTGCCCACAGCGGCCGCATTCTTGATGCGGACCAGCATGTCGGCGATTGGATCAGTCATGCTCATGGAAGTTTCCCTGATGAGTACCGATATCCGCGTAATGCGAATTCGAGTTGTAGTGATTGCGTTACCGCAATGTTTTGCTGCGTCGCAAGGCCCGCATCGCTGCGGGCCCTTCGGTTTGCCCCTTGCGGGGCGTCCTGCCAAACGGGCGGTAGCCGCCCACTATAGCAGAACTATTACCAAATTTTCTGGCTTACCAGCTTGCCTTGCGCAGGCCAGGCACGTCGCCGCGCATGGTCGCCTGGCGCAACGCGTTGCGGCCCAAGCCGAACTTGCTGTAAACGGCACGCGGGCGACCAGTAATTACACAGCGTGTGGTCTGGCGGCTCGGCGAGGAGTCACGCGGCAGCTTCTGCAGCTTGATCGCCGCATCCATCTTGTCCTCGTAGGATGCGTCCTGGCTGGAGATGATCTTCTTCAGCGCTTCGCGCTTGGGAGCGTACTTCTTGGCAAGCTTGATGCGCTTGAGATCACGGTTGATCATGGAAGTCTTGGCCATGTCTGTCCTCAGTTCCGGAACGGGAAGCGGAAGGCTTCGAGCAGGGCCTTGGCCTCGGCGTCGGTCTTCGCGGTGGTGGTGATGGCGATATCCATGCCGCGCATCGCATCGACAGCATCGAAGTCGATCTCGGGGAAGATAATCTGTTCCTTCACGCCCATGTTGTAGTTGCCACGACCGTCGAACGAACGACCCGACACGCCACGGAAGTCGCGCACGCGCGGCAGCGAGATGTTGATCAGGCGGTCCAGGAACTCGAACATCTTGGCGCGACGCAAGGTCACCTTGGCGCCGATCGGCCAACCGTCGCGGATCTTGAAGCTGGCCACCGAGACTTTCGACTTGGTGACGATCGGCTTCTGACCAGCGATCTTGGCCATGTCGGCCACCGCATTCTCGAGGATCTTCTTGTTGGTGGCCGCCTCGCCCACGCCCATGTTGAGCGTGATCTTGGTCAGCTTGGGGACTTCCATCACGTTGGTGTAGCCGAACTGCTTCATCAGCTTCGGCACAACCTCTTCTTTGTAGAACTTTTCAAGACGCGTGCTCATGATCAGATCGCCTCACCGTTGGAGCGGAACAAGCGGATGCGCTTTCCATTCTCCAGCACCTTGGTTGCAACGCGATCGCCCTTGCCCGTCGCCGGGTTGACAGGCATCACGTTGGAAATGTGGATCGACGCCTCGCGCTCGATCACGCCACCGGGCTGACCGGCTTGCGGATTCGGCTTGGTGTGTCGCTTGACAAGGTTCAGGTTGGAGACGAACACGCGCTCACCATCTACGCGCAGGACTTCGCCAGTCTGGCCCTTGATCTTCTTGTTGCCGGTGGTGACCACGACCTGGTCACCCTTCTTGATACGATTCATGTCTGTTCCCCTGCTCAGAGCACTTCAGGCGCGAGCGAGACGATCTTCATGAACTTCTCGGAGCGCAGCTCACGCGTCACCGGCCCGAAGATGCGGGTGCCGATCGGCTCATGCTTGTTGTTCAACAGCACCGCGGCGTTGCCGTCGAAGCGGATCAACGAACCATCGGCGCGGCGCACACCCTTGCGGGTGCGGACCACGACGGCGTCGTAGACGTCGCCCTTCTTGACCTTGCCGCGCGGGATCGCGTCTTTCACGGTCACCTTGATGATGTCGCCAATGTGTGCGTAGCGGCGCTTGGAGCCGCCCAGCACCTTGATGCACATCAGTTCCTTGGCGCCCGAGTTGTCGGCGGCATCGAGATAGCTCTGCATCTGGATCATGGCTGTCTCTGCTCCCTTACTCGGCTGCGCGGGCGAGGATCTCGACCACGCGCCAGTTCTTGGTTTTGGACATCGGCGCGCATTCGGCCACGCGGACGGTATCGCCCTCGTTGCACGAATTCTCGGCGTCGTGGGCATGCAGCTTGGTCGAGCGACGGATGTACTTGCCGTACAGCGCGTGCTTGACCTGACGCTCCACCAGCACCGTCACGGTCTTGTCCATCTTGTTGCTGACGACGCGGCCTTCGACCGTGTGCAGCTTCTTGGTAATTTCGGTCATCGCGGCAGCTCCTTACTTCTGCTGCCCGAGCAGCGTGTTGACGCGAGCAATCTCGCGACGCACGCGGCGGGCCTCGTGGGTCTTTGCTTGCTGGCCGGTGGCCTTCTGCATGCGCAGCGCGAAGCGCTCTTTCTGCAAATCGAGCAGATGGGCCTTGAGCTCGTCCGCCGACTTCTGACGTAATTGCTTGAGTTCCATCAGCGCACCGTCCGGGTCACGAAAGTGGTATTGACCGAGAGCTTGGCTGCGGCCAGGCGGAACGCCTCGCGCGCTGTCGTTTCATCGACACCCTCGATTTCATAGATCATGCGGCCGGGCTGGATCTCGGCGACCCAGTACTCGACGTTGCCCTTGCCGGAGCCCATGCGGACTTCGATCGGCTTCTTGGTGATCGGCTTGTCCGGGAACACGCGAATCCACATCTTGCCGCCACGCTTCACGTAACGACTGATGGAACGACGCGCGGCCTCGATCTGGCGCGCGGTCAGACGGCCGTGCGTCGTGGCCTTCAGGCCATACTCGCCGAAACTGACTGCATTGCCGCACCATGCCAGGCCGTCATTGCGACCCTTGTGCATCTTGCGGTATTTGGTTCGCTTGGGTTGCAACATGATTAATCCCTCGCTTCGCCACGATCGCGGCGCGGGCCACGCGGACGCTCGCGGTCGCCACGATCATTGCGATCGTTGCGCGGTGAGTCGTCCTGCTTGTCCTGTCCGACCTGGCTGAAATCGAAAATCTCGCCCTTGTAGACCCACACCTTGATCCCGATGATCCCGTAGGTGGTCTTTGCTTCGGCGAACCCGTAATCGATGTCCGCGCGCAGGGTATGCAACGGCACGCGGCCTTCGCGATACCACTCGGAACGCGCGATCTCGGCGCCGTTTAGGCGACCGGCGACATTGACCTTGATACCCAGTGCGCCCAGGCGCATCGCATTGCCGACCGCACGCTTCATTGCACGGCGGAACATGATGCGGCGCTCAAGCTGCTGCGCGATCGACTCGGCGACCAGCTGTGCATCGAGCTCGGGCTTGCGCACTTCGGTGACATTGATGTGGGCCGGAACGCCCATCACGTCCGACACTTCCTTGCGCAGCTTCTCGATGTCCTCGCCGCGCTTGCCAATCACCACGCCCGGACGGGCGGTGTGGATGGTCACGCGGGCATTGTTGGCCGGACGTTCGATCAGGATCTTGCTGATGCCGGCCTGGGCCAGCTTCTTGCGAAGCATCTCGCGAACCTTCAGGTCGGCTGCCAGGTAATCGGCGAAGTGCTTCTTGCCGGCGTACCACTTGGAATTCCAGTCCTTGGAAATGCCCAGGCGGATGCCGATCGGATTGACTTTATGACCCATATTACTTGCCCTCGCCGACGATGACGGTGATGTGGCTGGTGCGCTTGACGATGCGCGTGCCACGACCCTTCGCACGCGCCATGAAGCGCTTCAACGATGGACCTTCGTCGACCATGATGGTCTTGACCTTGAGCTCATCGACGTCGGCGCCGTTGTTGTTCTCGGCATTGGCGATTGCAGACTCCACGACCTTGCGGATCATGTGGGCGGCTTTCTTGTCCGAGAATTTCAACAGGTTGACGGCGCGTTCGGCCGACAACCCGCGGATCTGATCCGCGACCAGACGAACTTTCTGGGCGGAGATGCGCGCACTGCGCAGGATGGCTTTCGCTTCCATGGTCATCTCCTTACTTCCCGCTCTTCTTGTCGCCGCCATGACCCTTGAAGGTACGGGTCAGGGCGAACTCACCGAGTTTGTGGCCAACCATGTTCTCGTTGACCAGCACCGGGATGTGGTTGCGACCGTTGTGCACGGCGATGGTGAAGCCAATCATCTCCGGCAGGATCGTCGAGCGGCGCGACCAGGTCTTGATCGGCTTCTTGCTGTTTGGACTCGCGGCATCCACCTTCTTCTGAAGATGATGGTCGATGAACGGGCCTTTCTTGAGTGAACGTGCCATTGCCGATTAGCTCCTGCGATCGCGAACGATGAACTGCTGCGTGCGCTTGTTCTTGCGCGTCTTGTAACCCTTGGTCGGCACGCCCCACGGGGTGACCGGATGCGGGTTGCCCTGGCCAGCCTTCGCCTCGCCGCCACCATGCGGGTGGTCGACCGGGTTCATGGCAGCACCACGCACAGTCGGCCTGACGCCGCGCCAGCGCTTGGCGCCTGCCTTGCCCAGCTTCTCGAGGTTGTGCTCATCATTGCTGACTTCGCCGATGGTGGCACGGCACTCGGCCGGCACCTTGCGCATCTCGCCCGAACGCAGGCGGAGCATCGCGTAGACGCCCTCACGAGCGACCAGCTGGACGCCGGCGCCGGCGGCACGCGCGATCTGCGCACCCTTGCCCGGCTTCATCTCGATGCAATGCACGGTCGAGCCGACCGGGATGTTGCGCAGCGGCAAGGTGTTGCCTGCCTTGATCGGCGCATCACGGCCCGCGATCACCTGATCGCCGGCCTTCAGGCCCTTGGGCGCGATGATGTAGCGACGCTCGCCGTCTGCGTAGCAAAGCAGGGCAATGTGCGCGGTGCGGTTGGGATCGTATTCGATCCGTTCCACGCGCGCCGGGATGCCTTCCTTGTCGCGCTTGAAGTCGATCACGCGGTAATGCTGCTTGTGGCCACCACCGATGTGGCGGGTGGTGATGCGGCCGTGGTGATTACGACCACCGCTGTTGCTCTGCGGCTCAAGCAACGCCGCATGCGGCGCGCCCTTGTGCAGACCCGGCGTCACCACGCGGACCATCGAACGACGGCCGGGCGAGGTGGGTTTGAATGTCATCAATGCCATGGACTAGTTCCTCAGGCCGAGGCCGTCATCACGTCAATCGACTGGCCTTCGGCCAGCGTGACGTACGCCTTCTTCCAGTCATTACGGCGACCCTGGCGATTCTTGAAGGCTTTGGCTTTGCCCTTCACGTTCACCACGTTCACCGCTTTAACCTTGACCGAAAAGATCTGCTCAATCGCGGCCTTTACATCGGCCTTGGTTGCAGTCTTCGCGATATCGAAAACGTATTGGTTGGAGACTTCCTGCAGGCGCGCTGTCTTTTCAGACACACGCGGCGCACGAATCACTTCGTACAAATTGGCGGTGCTCATGCCAGCCACTCCTCGATTTTCTTGATCGCGTCGGCGGTCATCACCACGGTGTCGGCGCCAACCAACGCGACCGGATCCAGGCCCTGCACATCGCGGACCTGCACGTAGCGCAAGTTGCGGGCGGACAGGTACAGGTTCTCGGTGGCGTCCTCGGTGACGATCAGCGGACGCTGGCCGACGTTGAGGTCCTTGAGCTTGGCGATCATGCCGGTGGTCTTCGGCGAATCGAGCTCGAAGCCCTCGACCACCATGATCCGGCCCTGGCGATTCAGCTCGGACAGGATCGCAGCCATCGCCGCGCGGTACATCTTGCGGTTGACCTTCTGCGCGAAGCTGCGCGGCTTGGCCGCGAAGGTCACGCCGCCGCCGACGAAGATCGGGGCCGTCAATGCGCCGTGACGCGCGCCGCCGCCCTTCTGCTTCTTCGACTTCTTGGTGGTGCCTCTGACTTCCGAACGGGTCTTCTGCGCCTTGGTCCCGGCACGACCAGCGTTGCGGTAAGCCACCACGACCTGATGTACCAGGTCCTGGCTGAACTCGCGGCCGAACACTGCGTCGGAAACCGACAATGTATTGGCGCTACCGTTGATGTTGAGTTCCATGATCAGACTCCCTTGCTCGTCGGGCGCACGATCACATCGCCACCCGGCGCACCCGGCACGGCACCGCGCACGGCAATAAGACCGCGCTCGGCGTCAACCTTGACTACCAGCAGGTTCTGCGTGGTCTGGTTGACGTCGCCCATGTGGCCGGACATCTTTTTGCCCGGGAACACGCGACCCGGGGTCTGGCGCTGGCCGATGGAGCCCGGCGAACGGTGCGACAGCGAGTTGCCGTGGGTGGCATCGCCCATCTTGAAGTTCCAGCGCTTGATCGTGCCCTGGAAGCCCTTGCCCTTGGTCACGCCCTGGACGTCGACGATCTGGCCTTCACTGAAGATGTCGGCCTTGATCTCGCCGCCCACTTCATAGCCACCGATCTGATCGGCTTCCACGCGCAGTTCCCACAGGCCGCGACCCGCTTCCACTTTGGCCTTGGCCAGGTGGCCGGTGGCCGGCTTGTTCAATAGCGAGGCGCGCTTCACGCCCGCAGTCACCTGTACAGCAGAGTAGCCATCGGTCTCGACGGTCTTCACCTGGGTGATGCGGTTCGGGGTGGCCTCGATCAGGGTCACCGGGATGGACTTGCCGTCCTCGGTGAACATGCGGCTCATGCCGGCCTTGCGACCAACGATGCCGAGCGAATATTTCTTCGCGCTCATCTGTGTCGTCCTCAGGTCAGCTTGATCTGGACGTCGACGCCGGCAGCCAGTTCGAGCTTCATCAGCGCGTCCACGGTCTTGTCATTGGGGTCGACGATATCGAGCACGCGCTTGTGCGTGCGGGTTTCGTACTGGTCGCGCGCGTCTTTGTCGACGTGGGGCGAGGTCTGTACGGTGTAACGCTCGATCTTGGTCGGCAGCGGAATCGGGCCGCGCACTTGCGCGCCGGTCCGCTTGGCCGTCTCGACGATCTCGCTGGCCGAACGGTCGATCAGACGATGATCGAACGCCTTCAGCCGGATGCGAATCTTCTGGTCCGCCATGGGAGGAGTCCTTTGTATCTAAAGAGCGACAGGTGGACGGCTAGGTGCGCCACACCCCGTGGAAACAACGGTCTTGCAGTACCGCTTGGTGAAGAAAAGCGGCTGAAACAAAAAGCGGGCCGGTTGCCCGGTCCGCCAGATGGATTGCATGAACGCACGAGTGGCCCCGTCAATGTGTCCCGGAAATCTCCGGAACGGACGAGGCCCTGCCGCGCGACATCTCCATGTCTGGCGAATACGAGGTGCTTCCTGCACCTCTTTTCGCTATCCGCGAGCAATCCGAAATGACTTGCCGCTAGTGGTCTTGCATTCTAACGTCATGAAACCGCCCGATGCAAGCGCGATTTCAATTTTTCTCTAGATTCACCGGTATCCATGCCGGGAGCAGTGCACGTTCGGCATCCTGCCTCACCGATATTTGGCCAGAAGGACGCGCTGATGCGCGTCCTTCTATCTCAGCCGGCGCTCTTAATTTAAGAGCCTCACTTGATGATCTTGGCGACCACGCCGGCGCCGACGGTACGGCCACCTTCGCGGAT
>NZ_JAQSDO010000002.1 GCF_029945965.1 Thermomonas sp. | reverse complement strand
AAGGCGTCAATAATCGAACTCTTGCGGAAATCAAGCATGAGCTGGATTGTCGGTTACGCTTATTGCGATAGAACCAAGATTATGTCCCTCGGGGCAGCCCAGCGCGCGCAACGTCACGTGGCAAACTCCATCACAACGTTGCGCCTCCAACTGGGCGTCGCACTCGCAAGCGTCCTGGGGCACTGTCCGCACTGCAACTCGATAAATCTGCGTTTACGTCTGTGACACAGTAAGACTAGAAGGCTTCCTTGAGGAAGGCCCGCCCCTCCGCGAGCCGCCGCGCGGTTCGCTGCACTGCCAGCCGCCGGACCTGAGGCGGCGCGCCGGCGCGGCAGTTGGCATCGGCCTCCACGTAGATCACCCCGGACGGATGGCCGAAAGCCAGCGGGCGCTCCGGGTTGCCCCGGACGGCCGCCATGATGCGATGAGGCAAGGTGCCGGGCACGCGGCAGGCGATGCCGGTGGTGGCGGTCAAGGTCCCGGCCAGGGTCTTGCTGGCAGAGCCGGAGGCGTACTGGCGAACCACCAGGTCGAGATCCCCCGCGGCCACCAGGTCGCCCTGCGTGCAGGTGCGGTAGTCAGCCGGTTCCGCCAGCACGATCAGCATCGGCGTCGATGGCGCCTGCCGCGCATCCCAGTATTCGCGCAGGCCGCAGCTGTAGGCCACGATTCGGCGAATCGCATCCATCCGGGTCTTGAGGTCGGTGTCGCCATCGATCTCCTCCGGCGACTCGATGCCCGTCATGCGCAACGCGCTGTGGTGCACGTAGATTGCCATGTTGGCGCCATCCACCACCGACAGCTCCACCGAGCCGACGCCAGGAACGTCCATCATGTCGACTGCATTTCCAGTGGGCAGCAGCTTGCCGGTGATGGCGCCGATTGCCTGCGAGAAGTCCAGCGAGATCGCAGCGCCGGTGCCGGGCACACCGCCGATGGCAAAGTCGCCGCGCCACACGGGCTTGCCGCCCTGCACCGGCACTTCGACGCCAATCACGCGGTCGGTATTGACGTTGTGCACCCGCACCAGCGTGATGCCTTCTACCGGGGCGACCATGCCCTCCTGGATGGCGTAGACCCCGACCGCGGCCGTGAGGTTGCCGCAGTTCAGGTTGTAGTCGACCTCCGCCCGCACCGTGCCGACCTGTCCGAACAGGTAGGTCACGTCGGTGCCTTCGCGCACCGGCTTGCCGATGATGGCCGCCTTGCTGGTCAGCTTGTCGGCGCCGCCGAGGCCGTCGATCTGGCGACGGTCGGGGCTGCCGAACAGGTCCAGCAGGACCTTGGTCAGCGCGCCGCGGTCCGTCGGCAGGTCCTCGGCGCGCAGGAAGACACCCTTGCTGGTGCCGCCGCGCATCAGGACGAAGGGCAGGTCGTCACGCATGGCGTCGCCTCAGCTGGCGCGCTGGAAGCGCGGGATCGAGACTTCCGGCGTTACCGGGTCGAACATCACCTGCACGTGTTCGCCGACCTTGACGTCGGACGGCGGCACGCCGACCACGTTGCTGATCATGCGCGGCCCTTCGGCCAGCTGGATCAGCGAGACGTTGTACGGGACGTCCTGGGCGAAGGCCTGGTTGTAGACCTGGTGGAACACGATGCTGGAATGCACCGTGCCGCGGCCGGACACCGCCTTCCACTCGAATTTTTCGCACAGGCAATGCGGGCAGACATGATTGATCGGGTAACGCGGCTTGCCGCAATCGCCGCAGTGCTGCAGCACCAGGCGGCCCTCGCGGGCGGCGCTCCAGAACGGGCGGTTAGCGTCGTCGAACGAGGGCAGCGGCTTGTCGTAGGTCATGGCTTCGGTCATTGTGGTTCCTCAGGCAGCTCGCAGGATCATCGCGTTGGAGCAGTTCAGCGTCATGCCGCGCCCCGTCACCAGGCAGGTCTGCGCTTCCTTCACCTGACGCTCGCCGCCCTGGCCGCGAATCTGGCGCACGCCCTCGACGGCATGCAGCCAGCCTTCCATGTAAGACTCCGACAGGTTGCCGCCCGCGGTGTTGATCGGCAACTGGCCGCCCAGTTCGATCCGGCCGCCTTCGGTGAAGGGGCCGCCCTCGCCAACGCCGCAGAAGCCCGCGTGCTCCAGCCAGAGGATCACGCTCATCGTGAAGTTGTCATAGAGCTGGGCGACGTCGATGTCCTTCGGGCCCACGCCGGCCATCTTGTAGGCACGGGCTAACGCGTCCTTCTGGTGCGGCACGTACCACCAGTCCTCACGCTCCATGTTTTGCGTCGTGTACGCCTGGCCCATCCCGGAGATCAGAACGGGCTTTTGCTTCAGGTCCTTCGCCCGTTCGGCCGAAGTCAGGATGATGGAGACGCCGCCGTCGCTGATCAGGCAGCAATCGAGCAGGTGGAAAGGCTCGACGACCATGCGTGAGGCCTGGTGGTCTTCGATCGTGAAGCGGTCGCGCATGACGGCGTTGGGGTTCATCGAGGCGTGCTTGCGGCAGGCCACGGCGACGTTGCCCAGGTGGCGGCTGGTGGTGCCGTACAGCGCCATGTGGCGGCTGGCGGCCATGGCGCTGTTGGCGGCGGCGCCGAACATCCCCCAGATGCCCCAGGAATCGCCCCAGCCAGATGCGCGGCCGAAACGGTAGTTGCCGGTGCGGGCGGTGTCCGCGAAGACGCAGGCCACGTAGTCGGCCATGCCTGATTCGATGGCCATCGCGGCGTTCTGGATCAGCGCGCCGCAAGTGCCGCCGCCCATGGTCATGCTGCCGGTGTACTTGGGGTCGATGCCCAGCGTCTCGCCCATGCGCAGGTAGTTGAGCGATCCTTCCGGCGAGGTGGTTCCCGGCATCGTCAGCAGGCCGTCGATCTGGCCCTTGTGCAGGCCGCTGTCTTCGAGCGCGAGCTTGAAAGCCTCGGTGCCGAGCGTGACGGGGGTGGAGCCTGGCAGCTTGCCCTGCCTGGTGGCGCCGACGCCGACGATGGCGATCTTGTCCTTGAGTGAGTTCATCGTTTGTTCCTTTTTGCTTTCAGCGGCCGTGGTAGACCGGGGGACGCTTTTCCTGGAAGGCACGGCGGCCTTCGATGCGGTCTTCGGTGTCGCGCAGCAGGCCGAACACGTAGCTCTCAAGCGCCAGCGCGCGGTCCAGCGGCATGGCCGAACCTTCGCGCACCAGGCGCTTGACGGCGCGCACCGACAGTGGTGCGTTCAGGGCGATGCGGGCGGCAATGGCCAGTGCCGTTTCCAGCAGTTGTGCCGCCGGGACCACTTTGCTGACCAGCCCGGTGCGGAGCGCCTCCTGGGCGTCAACGCGGTCGCCGGTCAGCAGCATCAGCATGGCGTCGGAGCGGCCGATCAGCCGCGGCAGGTGCTGGGTGCCGCCGGCGCCGGGGATGCTGCCGATGCGCACCTCGGACAGCGCGAAGTGCGCGTTCTCGGAGGCGATGCGCACGTCGCAGGCCAGCGCCAGCTCCATGCCGCCGCCCATGGCGTAGCCGTTGACGGCGCCGATGATCGGCTTGTCCATCTCCATGCCGGCCAGCAGGTGACCGGGTTGTGCCTGGCCGAAGGTGAGCTGGGCAAAGCTTTCCTTTGGCGGCATGGTCTTCTTGAGGTCGGACCCGGTGCAGAAGGCCTTCTCGCCGGCGCCGGTCAGGACCACGCAGCGCACCGCGTCGTCCTCGGCGACGCGCTGCCAGGCTGCGCGCAGCTCGGCCCGGGTCTCCGGGTCGATCGAGTTCATCGCCTCGGGGCGGTTCAGCGTGATGATGGCTACGCCTTCACGCACTTCATACAGCAGCGGCATGTCGATCCTTCAAGTTCGGTTGGGGAAGGCGACGGCGCTGTCCAGCCACTGGCGCACCGGCATCCTGTCGATCGAAAGCGCGCCCTCGAACAGGCGGTCGAGGTCCGCGCGGGCATGGCCCCATTCGAGGCAGTCCTGCACCTTGGCGCGCAATTCCTGCAGGCTGAGTGGCGCCTCGGCCGAACCGCGCAGCACGTCGACGCGGCGCTGCAGCCGCTCACCGTTGCGCAGTTCAAACGCGATCTCGGTCCAGCGTGGGAAGGTGCCGCCTTCCGAGGCATCGACGGCGGTCACTTGGGGGAAGAAAGCCTGGGCCTGCGGCCGCAGCACGGCTGCGTCGATGAAGCTGGAGAGGCCGATACCGCCATCCAGCAGAGCCGCGGTCACCGCGTACTGCATGCTGAACTTCGCTTCCAGTCCGGTCTGCGGCCGCTGGTGGATCAACGGCGTCAGCGCGCCTGCGCTCGCTCGCACGTGCACCGAACCGACATCGGCCAACGTGAGCCCGTGCTCCCGACGCAAGTCGAGCACACCGTCGAGGGCGCGGTGGGTGGCATAGCAGAGAGGGTACTTCTTGACCTCGATCCCGCTCGAGACCAGCTCCAGCGGCGCCTGGCCGAGCGTTTCCAGCGCGGAGAGGGACTCGCCGTTGGCGTACAGGTCCATGTAGCCGAAGGCGTCGTCCAGCGCGCCTGCGGCGGCGTCGAAGCCCTCGCTGGCCAGCAGCGCGGCCCGCAGGCCGGCGCTGTTGGTGTGGCCGGCCTGGAAAGACTTGGCGTGGGTGCCGAAGTTGGCCCGGCTGCCAGCCGCCTGCGATACGGCAAGGCCGATCGCATGGACGGTCTGCGCCGCGTCCAGTTGGAGCAGTCGAGCGCAGGCCACGGCAGCGCCAATGGTGCCGATGCTGGACGTCGAGTGCCAGCCGCGGGCGTAATGGCGCACCGCCATCGCCTTGGACAGCTTGCAGATCACCTCGAAGCCGCAGACGTAGGCGCAGGCCAGTTCGGCGCCGTCGGCGTCGATGGCCTCGGCCAGGCCGACCAGCGCCGGCAGCAGCGCCACGCTAGGGTGGCCGCGCAGCGGCGAGGTGACGTCGTCGTAGTCGAGCACGTGGCCGGCGACACCGTTGCTCAGCGCGGCCAGTTCCAGCGGCAGCATTTCCCCCGTGCCCCAGTCGCGGGAGGCCCGGCCCGGTGCCGGCAGGCCGCTGCGGCGCGCGTACGTCAACGCCATCCGCGAAGCTTCTTCATTGCGGCCTGCGAGGGCGACCGCATAGGTGTCCAGTAAGGCGCGGCCGCACGCTTGAACCAGATCCCGCGTCAGGTGTTCGCGCCTGAAGCCGACGGCGAAGGCGGCGATGCGCTCGGCGGCCTTCACTGCAGCGCCCCCTGCGCGCGCAGTGCGACGATCTCCGCTGCTGCCAGCTCCAGCTTTTCCTTCAGCACTTCGTCGGTATGCTGCCCCAGCAGCGGCGCCGGCCGGTGCGGGAAGCCGGGCGTACGCGACATCTTGAATGGCAGCCCGTTGTAGACGGTGCGGCCCATTTCGGGGTGATCGAGGTAGACCCAGTGCTCGCGCGCCTGCAGCTGCGGGTCGCGCTGCAGCACGTCGGCCGCATCCTGCACCGGGCCGGCGGCGACGCCGCGCTGCTGCAGCCGCTGCGCCAGTTCGAGTGCGTCGTGCAGGACGGTGCTGCGGGCCAGTGCTTCGTCCAATGCGGCGCGGTGTTCCCAGCGTCCGGCCATACCGGCAAAGCGCACATCCTGCTCCAGGGCCGGGTCCCCCAGCACGTGTAGCAGTGCCTGCCAGGCCACTTCGCTCGAAGCCGAGATGGCGATCCATCGATCCTCGCCGCGGCTCGGGTAGACCCCGTGCGGCGCGCCGGCGATGTGCTGATTGCCCACGCGGCCGGCAACGTGGCCGTTGGCGGTGTAGTCCATCACCGCCGGGCCGAGCAGCGCGATCGTCGGCTCGATCTGCGCCACGTCGATGAACTGCCCCTGGCCGGTGCGTCGTCGATGGCGCAGTGCCGCCAGGATGGCGAAGGCGGCATGGGCGGGGTTGGGCACGTGATCCGGAAAGTTGGTACCGGTGCCGGCCGGGTCGAGCTCAGGCCGGCCGCATAGCTGGTGCAGGCCGGTGACGGCGCCCATGGTCAGGCCGTAGCCGAGGTACCTGGACTCGGGGCCGACCTGCCCATGCATCGACATGCCGATGTAGATCGCGTCCGGCTTGAAGGCGCGCACCGCTTCATGGCCGAGGCCGAATTTCTCCATCGTGCCGGGGGTGAAGTTGTTGGCCACGACGTCGCTGCGTTCGATCAGGCGGCGCGCCAGCGCGCGGCCTTCCTCGGTCTTCATGTTCAGCGTGACGCTGCGCTTGCTGGAGTTGCGGTCGGCGAAGTAGCCGCTGCGGTTGACGCCGCGCACGCCGCCCTGGAAGGGCTTGGCGTCGCGCAGCGTGTCCAGCCTTTCGGCGCTTTCGATCTTGATCACGTCGGCACCGAAGTCGGCCAGGATCTTGGTGGTGTAGGAGCCGGCGCCGATCCAGGTGAAGTCGGCAACGGTGATGCCGGCGAGCGGGAAACGGTTCATGCGATCACTCCCTCGCGCAGCAGCACTGCCTGGCGCTGGTGGTCGTAGCCGAGGCCCGAAAGGACCTCCCCCGTGTGTTCGCCGAGTTGTGGCGCCGGCCGGCCCAGCCGCCACGGCGAAGCTTCCATGCGGAACGGTGCGCCGGGGACGGTCAGCGTGCGGCCGGAGAACGGGTGCGCGGTCTGTTCGAAGAACTGCCGGAAGACGAGTTGCCGGTTGACCAGCAGGTCGGCCGTGGTGCTGACCGGGCAGATCGGGATGCGGCGCCGCTGGCCTTCGGCATAGAGCTGCGCCTTGGTCATGCCGGCGGCATAGGGCAGAAAGATGGCGGCGAAGATTCGCTTGGCGCCCGCCGTCTGCAGGAAGGCGGAGTCCAGCCAGCGCGGCTCGCGCAGTTGCTCTGCGCCTTTTGCGCCGGCTTCCACCAGCCAGTCGGTGGTGGTGTTCCAGAACTTGTTGGAAGCGACACCGCCCGCCATCAGGTAGACCATGCCGTCCTGGCACGGAAACACGCCGGTGCCGGCCTGGCGCTGCTCGCCACCGTTTCGCTTGCGCACGGTGTTTTCCAGTTCGACGAACTGCACCGCGTTCTCCAACGCCATGGCCACGCTCTCCTGCACCGAGACGTCCACATGCTGGCCCTGCCTTGCGCCGGACTGGCCTTCGACTTCCAAGATGGCGATCATCGATGCCACCGCAGCGAATTGCGCGGCCGCCAGCAACGCCTGGTTGCCGTAGGGTGCGGTCGGCGCCAGCCCGGGATAGCCACCGAGCGACAGCAATCCGCCGAAAGCCAGACCGATCAGGTCGCCGCCCTCATACTGGGCGTACGGTCCGTTCTGGCCGAACGGGGTGATGCTGGTGGTGACCAGCGCCGGCTGCTCGCGCAGCAACGCCTGCACAGCCAGTCCGCGGGCCTGCATGCGGCCAGGCCGCTCGGCCTCGATCACCAGATCGGACTCGCGCACCAAGGCGCGGAACACTTCCTGGCCCTGTGCCTGGTCGAGGTCGAGAGCAATCCCGCGTTTGCCCTGGTTGAAGTATGCGAACGCCAGACTGTGTTCGCGGTGGGCGCGGTCGCCCAGGAACGGGCCCTCGCGGCGGTTGGCGCAGCCAGCGGTCGGCTCCACCAGTAGCACCTCGGCACCGAGCTGGGCGAACAGCTTGCCGCAGTACTGCTCGCTGCCCTGGGTCAGGTCGAGGACGCGGATGCCTTCCAGCGGCCCGGGTGCGGGACTGCCAGGCGGGAGGGCTGGGGATTGCATGTCGTCGAAGGTCATAGGAGTCCGGCTGATCGTAGAGGCTGGACTGGCCCACCGCAATGCCCCGGGCCATGCCGCACGTCCACATAGTGAGACTCCAATGCCCTTGGGTGAAATGCCTGCAGGAATAACTCCGCCTTCTCAGTATGTGGACATTTTTATGGCGACGCGATGTGCAGGCGGCCGGCGCCTGTACGAAACTTTGCACTAACGCCGAACAGGAGACATCATGACAGTCATTCGAGACCGCAGCCGACGCTTGATCACCGCTGCAGCCGTTGCCGTGGTGGGACTCGCCGCCATGGGTGCCGCGCTGGCGCAGGACTTCCCCAACAAGCCGATCCGCCTGATCGCGCCGTTCGCCGCCGGCGCCAGCACCGACGTCCTGGCCCGCACCATTGCCCAATCGATGGCCAAGGACCTCGGCCAGCCGGTGATCGTGGAAAATAAGCCCGGCGCGGGCGGGGCCCTGGCGGCCGAGATCGTGGCCAAGGCACCACCGGACGGCCACACTTTTCTGCTGACCTCCGCCGGCATCGTGACGATGAACCAGCACATCTACGAAAAGCTGCCCTACGACCCGATCAAGGACTTCACGCCGCTGACGATCGCCGTGCGAATGCCCATCGTCACGGTGGTGCACCCTTCGCTGCCGATCAAGAACATGGCCGAACTGATGGCCTATGCGCGCGCCAACCCGGGCAAGCTGACGTATGGCTCAGCCGGCACCGGCACCTCGCAGCATCTGGCGGGCGAACTGTTCAAGTCCATGGCCAAAGTCAGTCTGCTGCATATCCCGTACCGCGGTGGCGGCCCGGCCATGACCGACCTGCTGGGCGGCCAGATCAACCTGATGTTCGTTCAGGTGCCGTCTGGCCTGCCGCAGGTGAAGGCCGGCAAGGTGCGTGCCCTGGCCGTCGGCAGCGACAAGCGCGACCCGTCCATGCCGGACGTGCCCACCGTGTCGGAGTCCGGCGTCAAGGGCTACAACTCCGACACCTGGTACGGCTTCGTGATGCCCGCCGGCGTGTCGGCCCCGATCGCGCAGAAGCTGCATGCCTCGATCCTCAAGGCCTTGAAGGAAAACGAGCAAAAGCTGACTGCGCAAGGCTTCAACGTCGATGGCGGCTCGCAAAAGGAGATGGCCGATACCATCACCGTCGAGTCGAAGAAGTGGGCCGGCGTGATCAAGACCGCCGGGATCAAGGCCGAGTGACGGTGGGCCGCGCTTCGATGCCGCGGGCGCATGCACACACCTTCCGCGCGGTCAGCCATCCGCTGCGGGTGTTCAGCGGCGAGGACGCCCTGGCCCACCTGCCGGCGGAGCTGGCCCGGGCTGGAGCCAGCCGCGCAGTGGTGCTGTGCGGGCGCACCGTGCAAGACCGTACTGACCTCATCGCGCGGCTGCGCAGCCTCCTCGGTCCGCGACTGGCGGGCGTGTACGCCGATCTCGGCGCCGGTGCGCCGCAGCGCCAGGTGGAAGCGGCCGCGGACGCCGTCGCGGCACTCGCAGGCGATGCGTTGATCGCCATTGGCGCCGGCAGCGTCACGAAGGCGGCGCGGGTGGTCGCGATCCGCTTGGCTGAAGACGGCCCGCTTGATGCTTTGGCCACGCGATACGACGCCAACGGGCGCGGCACCAGCACCCGGTTGCCAGCCCCCAAGCTCCCGATCTTCAATGTGCTGACCGCCGCGACCACCAGCCAGAACCGCGCCGGCGCCTCCATCCGCGACGAAGCTGCGAATCGACAACTGGAGTTCTTCGACCCCAAGACCCGCCCACGCGCCGTGTTCTGGGATGCCCGGGTGCTGCTCACGGCACCGCGCTCGCTGACCCGCTCGGCGGCCGGCATGGAGTACTGGTGGGGCCTGATGAACTTGGCCGGCGGTTCCGACGAGAACCCGCTGGTGCTGGCCAGCCGGCGCCAGGCCTGGGCCATCGCCCAGGAGGCAATGCCGCGCATGGACGATGACACCGACTGGCAGGTGCGGGTCGAGCTCTGCGCCGCCGCGTTGCTGCGCACCCGCGACGAGGACGATGGCGGCGTGCCCCTGGGCGTCGCGCCCGGCAGCCACGAGATTCGAATGCACCCGGTCACCCGAGCCACCTACATGCTGGCCCAGGGCTTGTTCAACGCCGGCTTCGGCATCAGCCAGCCTGGCGCCACGATGGCGCTGGCCGCACCGGCCGTGCGCGCCTTCGGCGACCTCTGCCCGCAGGTGGTGGCCGACATCGGCCACTTGCTCGGTGTAGCCGACACGTCCACCGCCGGCGTCGCCGATGCGCTGGAAAGCCGCCTGCGCGACTTCGGCTTCACGCTCGACTTGCGTGCCGCCGGCGTGTCGCGCGAGAGCGCCGCGGTCGTAAGGGCCGCTTCGCTGCGCACCTTCAATTGCAATGCCGACGGCTGGATGGACGACAAGCAGCCGCGCCTGCAAACAATGCTGGACGCCGTCCTGTAGAACCAACACAAAGGAGACCGACATGAACCGCAAGAACTTCCTGCTTCGCGCCCTCGCCATCGGCGCCACGCTGACACTGGGCGCCGGCGCCGCCAGCGCCCAGGCCTTCCCCTCGCGCCCAATCAAAATGATCGTGCCGTTCAACGCCGGCGCCTCGGTCGACACCATCGCCCGCAGCATGGCCCTGCTGATGTCGAAGAAGCTGAACCAGCCGGTGGTGGTGGAGAACCGTCCTGGCGCCAACGCCGCGATCGCCGCCCAGGCCGTGGCCAGCGCTCCTGCTGATGGCTACACCGTGTTCTTCGCTTCCGATTCCGCCCTGGTGCTGAACGGACTGCTGTACAAGAAGCTTGCCTACGACGCTGAACGCGACTTCACCGCGGTGGCGCTAGCCGCGAACGTGCCGCTGGTGATGCTGGTGAATTCCTCACTGCCTGTGAAGAACCTGCAGGAGTTCGTCGCTTACGGCAAGCAGAACCCGGGGAAGCTGAACTACAGCTCCACCGGCACAGGCGGCGCCTTCCACTTGGCCGGCGAGTTGTTCGACCAGGCCTCCGGCGTCAATATGACGCACGTTCCCTACACCGGCGGCGCGCCGGCAATCCAGGCGCTGCTGGCCGGCCAGGTGCAGGTGATGTTCGGCATCGTCGGCTCCAGCCTGCCGCACGTGCGCGCCGGCAAGCTGCGGCCGATGGCTCTGGTCACTAAGGAACCCGTGAACGTGCTGCCCGGCGTGCCCACCCTGCACGAAACCGGCTACCCCGGCCTCGAGGCGATGGTGCGGTACGGCCTGGTCGCCCACAAGAAAACTCCGCCCGAGGTGCTGGCGGTGCTGAACGATGCCGCCAATTTTGCGCTGGCCGATGCGGGCTACCGCGAGAAGTACATCGGCGAGGGCTATCTGGTGCCGCAGCCCCACAGGGGCTCGGAGTTCGACGCCATCATCGCGGCCGATCGCCTGCGCTGGGGCAAGTTGATCGCGGCGCGCGGCATCACGGTCGATTGAGGCGGATGTTCGCCGAAGATCCCGGGCGCATCCCGGTCCACCAGCGCGACGTCAGCTACCGCAGCTTCCTGCGGCCTGACGGGCTATGGGACATTGAAGGCACGCTGATCGACACCAAGGCCTACGACCAGGCGGCCATCGAGCGCGGGCCGCTGCCTGCCGGCACGCCCATCCACCACATGCGCATCCGCCTGACCATCGACGAGAGTTTCACCGTGCGGTCGGCGCAGGTCGACATGCCGGCCACGCCGTTCGGCGAATGCCAGGGCGCGACCTCGCCACTGCAGCAACTGGCGGGGCAGCGCTTAGGTGGCGGCTGGCGCAAGATCATCAGCGAGGCCATGGGCGGCGATCGCGGCTGCACCCACATCCGCGAACTACTGTTCGGCATGGGCACCGCCGCCTTCCAGACGGTGGGCCGCTACCGGGCCCACCAGCGCACCCTGGCCGGCGAGCCGGAACCCGTGATGCTCAAACCCCGGCCGCCGCTTGGCGAGTGCCTGGGATGGGCCTTCGACGGTGGCCCGGTACAGCGCTACCGGCCTCAATTCTTCGGCTGGCGCCCAGCAGCAGACGGCGCTGACGGCTGAAGAGCCGCCAGCGCCTGGTCGGCGAGTGCGGCCTCTATCGCCTCGACAGCGCTCCGTACCAGAGTGCCGATTTCCATGGCTCGTTCATCGTCCAGCCGGCTAGCCACTGTCGATACGCTGATAGCCGCCACGGGAGCGCCGCCGACATCGCGAATCGACACCGCCACCGTCCGTACGTCGGGGATCTCCAGCACCCCACTCAGCACGAAGCCGCGGGCCCGTGCACGGGCGATTGCGCCGCGCAACGTCGGCTCCGAGTAGCGGGCAAACTTCTTCAAGGTGCGGTCGAGATTGGCACGGCAGATCCGATCCACCTCCACGTCGTCCATCGCACTCAGGATGGCTGTGGCGCCGCCGCCCACCGTCAGCGGCCGGCGCTTGCCGATCTCCAGTACGTAGGCCTTGATCGGCGCGTTGCCCTCGGCGCGGTCGGTGCAGACGCCGTCCAGGCCGGAGCGCTCTGTCAGAAACACCGTGTCGCCAGTATGCTGGGCGATCCGCTGCAAGTGCGGGTGGCAGATGTCGCGCAACGCCAGCTGCGGTGATGCCGCCAGCCCCATCTCGTACATCGCCGGGCCCAGGAAATAGCGCCGGCTTGCGCCGTCCTGCCGCAGCAGGCGCTCGCCTACCAGCGCCTGCAGTAGCCGGTGCACGGTCGGACGCTCCAGGCTGGCAGCCCGGTGCAGGTCGGCCAGCCGCAGGCCGGACCGCTGGCCTGCGGCCACCAGCCGCATCAGCAGGGCCACCCGCTGCACCACCTGGCTGCCGCTGGCCCGGGTCGGCGCCGCGTCTTCCTCTTGTCTCATCATATGGACCATTTTCGCACGCGAAAACGGGCGTTATCCAGCGTGGCTTTCTATGATCCACGCATACCCGGCGGGCAAGTTGCGTCCATATGCCGGAAAAGCAACGACCAGGAGATGCCATGAATTTCGAGCTCCCCGACACCACCCGGATGATCCGCGACACCGTGCGTGAATTCACCAGGCGGGAGCTAATGCCGCTCGAGTCGATGGTGATCCGCCGCGAGGCCGAGCGCGGCATGCGCGACGACCCGCTGCTGCCCCCCGAGGTGGAGCACGAGCTGACCGAGAAGGCCAGAGCCATCGGCCTGTGGGGTATCGACGTGCCCGAGGAATTCGGCGGTCAGGCCTTCGGCATGCTGGCCAAGTGCGTGGTCACCGAGCAGCTGAAGCACTCGATCGTGCATTTCGTGCCGCCTCCAGACAGCCCCAACCTGTACCTGCTGAAGGAACAGTGCAAGGGCGCGCAGATCGACAAGTACCTGATGCCCTACGTGCGAGGCGAGAAGAAAAGCTGCATCGCGCTGTCGGAAGAAGGCGCCGGTTCGGATGCCGCCGGCATCCGAACCAAGGCCGAGCGGGTCAACGGAAAATGGGTGATCAACGGCGCCAAGATGTGGATCAGCAACGCCCGCCGCTCGCACTTCATGATCGTGGTGGCTGTGACGGACGCCAGCAAGGGCTCGCGCGGCGGCATGACGGCCTTCCTGGTGGACCGCGAGACGCCCGGCGTCAGCATCCCCACCTCGTACCCGATGATCGGCGAGTACCACCCCTACCAGGTGTTCTTCGACAACGTCGAACTCGACGACGGTCAGGTGCTGGGCGAAGTGGGTAACGCCTTCGTGCCGATCACCAACCGGCTCGGCGTCCGCCGGCTGGACATCGCCTCGCGCTGCCTCGGCCTAGCCGAGCGTTGCTTGGAAATGATGATCGAGCAGGCCAACACCCGAAAGACCTTCGGCTCGCTGTTGGCCGACCGCCAGGCCATTCAGTGGATGATCGCGGACAGCTGGCAGGAACTCGAGATGGTGCGGTTGCAGGTCTATCAGCTGGCCTGGAAGATTGACAACGGCGCTAAGGACTTCCGCCGCGATGGTTCGATGGTCAAGGTGCAGGCGACCGAGCTGATCGGGCGCGTCGCCGACCGCGCCATCCAGCTGTTCGGCGGCATGGGCCTGTCAAAGGAATTGCCGCTGGAATACATCGCCCGCTCGGCCCGCGTGCTGCGGATCGTGGAAGGCCCGAGCGAGGTGCATCGCTGGGTCATCGCGCGGGACCTGCTCAAGAACGGGCTGCCGGAACGGTGAACGCGCACGCTGCCTGAGCGCGTCTGAGCGCCAAGCTTCAATCCAGCCAGCGCCTCGAACGCGACGATGTCGTAGTCTCGGCGGTTCTGTCGCAATAAGCGCAACCGACAATCCAGCTCATGCTTGATTTCCGCAAGAGTTCGATTATTGACGCCTTGCGCAAGGTGCTCCTTCGGTTCCACTATCCGCTGGAAGTGATGCTCACATGCGTGCGCTGGTATGTGGCCTATCCGCTGAGTCTGCGTCACATTGAAGAGATGATGCAGGAGCGCGGTGTTTTCGTTGACAACGCCACTGTGCATCGCTGGGCAATCAAGATGGTGCCGGTGCTGGCCGCCGTATTTCGTCGGCGCAAGCACCCCGTTGGCAAGAGCTGGGTAAGCGTCCGGCGATCCCCTTCTTGAATCCGGAGGTGTAAGCGGTAAAGATGGTGTCCACCAAAGAATTTAGGTGGACACCATGAAAGACTCCAGAAAGATTGTGCGGCGGCGCCACAGCGCCGAGCTCAAGGCGCAGATTCTGAGCGAATGCGCCCAGCCCGCAGCGTCAGTGGCGAGTGTGGCCCTGTCACACGGACTCAACGCCAACGTCGTGCACAAGTGGCGCCGCCTCGCAGGCGCTGCGCGCCTGCCGGTTGCCGCATTCGTTCCCCTGGCATTGCCTGCGCCCGGCAGCCCGGCGCCAGCGGATATCCGACTGGAACTGCGCCGAGGCGCCACAAGCATGACCATCACCTGGCCCGTCGCCGCTGCTGCGGACTGCGCAGCCTGGATGCGAGAGCTGCTGCGGTGATCCGGGTAGAAGCCGTGTGGCTGGCCATTGATCCGCTGGACATGCGCTCGGGCAGCGAAGCGGCGCTGGCCCGCGTGGTCCATGTCTTTGGCGCGGCCCGCCCGCACCATGCGTACCTGTTCGCCAACAGGCTGAAAGTGCTCGTGCACGACGGCATTGGTGTGTGGCTGGCCGCGCGGCGCCTGAACCAGGGCAAGTTCGTCTGGCCCAAGGACACTGCCGGCACCTTGGCGCTCACCCGCGCGCAGCTTGATGCGCTCGTGCTGGGCCTGCCCTGGCAGCGTATCGGCGAGGCCGGCGTCATCACGGTGCTGTAGGCGCAAAGCAGGCAGCGCAGTGCAGTGCAATTGGCGAAAGTGCCGATGTGCATGGGCATGTTGATCGGTAGCATCACCCTTCGTGATCGACGAAGCACACATCCACAACCTTGACGCGCAGCAACTGCGCCATCTGGTGCGCACTCTGATCGCCGAGGCGGCCGACACGCTGGCAAGCCAGCAGGCCGAGATCGGGCGCAAGGATCGCGAGATCGCCTTCAAGCAAGCCTTCATCGACAAACTCACCCACGAGATGGCGGTCTTGAAGCGGCTGAAGTTCGCAGCACAGTCCGAGGCGTACAGCGCCGAGCAAAGAAGTTTGCTCGAAGAAGCCATCGACACCGATCTGGTCGCGCTGGCCGCCGACATCGAGCAGGCACAGCCCTCACCACAAACTCAGGACGACAAGCAAAAGCCCAAGCGCCAGGCGCTGCCTGCGAGTCTGCCGCGCCGGGAGATTCACCACGAGCCGAACAGCACCACCTGCCATTGCGGCTGCCAGTTAAAGCGCATCGGCCAGGACGTGGCCGAGAAGCTGGACTATGTTCCCGGCGTGTTCAGTGTGGAGCGGCACATCCGTGGCAAGTGGGTCTGCGCCCAGTGCGAAACCCTGGTGCAGGCGCCGGTGCCTGCGCACGTGATCGACAAAGGCATCCCCACCGCCGGCCTCTTGGCCCAGGTGCTGGTGGCCAAGTACGCCGATCACCTGCCGCTGTATCGCCAGGAGAACCTCTTTGCCCGTGCCGGGCTGGCGATTGCGCGCTCGACGCTGGCGCATTGGGTCGGGCAATGCGGGGTGCAGTTGCAGCCGCTGGTCGATGCGCTGCGCACTGAGTTGCTCAAGCACAGCGTGCTTCATGCCGACGAGACGCCGGTGGCGATGCTCAAGCCGGGCAAGGGCAAGACCCATCGCGCCTATCTGTGGAGCTACTGCACCACGGCATACGACGACACCAAGGCGGTGGTGTTCGACTTCGCCGACAGCCGCGCCGGCCAGCATGCCAGGGACTTCCTGGGGCTGCCCGGCCGCGTCGGCGAAGACGGCTGGCATGGCAGCCTAGTGTGCGATGACTATAGCGGCTACAAGGCGTGCTTTGAGATGGGCGTGACCGAGGCCGGTTGCCTGGCGCACGCCAGGCGCAAGTTTCATGAGCTGTGGGCCAACCACCAAAGCACCGTTGGCGAGGGGGCGCTGAAGTTCTTCATGCAGCTGTATGCCATTGAGCGCGAGGTGCGCCAGCTCGATGCCGGCGAGCGAAAGCGAATACGGCAGGAGCGATCCCGGCCCGTGGCCGATGCGCTGCACCTGTGGCTCAGCGAGCAGCGCAAGAAGCTGCCCGAGGGTTCGGCGACGGCCAAAGCCATCGACTACAGCCTGGGCAGATGGCGGGCGCTGACGCGTTACATCGACGACGGGAACCTGCCCGCCGACAACAACTGGGTAGAAAACCAGATTCGGCCGATCGCCATTGGGCGAAACAACTGGCTGTTCGCGGGATCACTGCGGGCGGGCAAGCGCGCCGCCGCGGTGATGAGCCTGGTGCACTCGGCGCGGCTCAACGGGCACGATCCGTACGCATACCTCAAGGACGTCCTGGAGCGCCTGCCCACGCAGCCGGCCAGCCGCGTCGAGGAGCTGCTGCCGCACCGCTGGCGACCCGAGTACGCGACTATCTGACCCCCCGGGCCGTCGTCAAGACGGGTTCACAGCGCGCTTACGTTGCCGCGTGAATGGCATGACCTTGTGCATGACCACGCGGATGACAAGCAGGCGTTCATTCTTTTTCCCTCTCCAAGTTTTCGTTTGTGAATCCTGGAGCCAGTGCCGCGCTCTCAACCCCGTATAGCGTCATCGTATTGCGCAACCAAAGGTGATGGGATGCCGAGTTCAGTCGGTGGTCGGGCGAGCAGTCAATCGACCAACGGCGCAGGAGATAGCCGGCCAAGGCCGCGCGGGTGCGCAGCTGCAGTACCCCGTTGTCCATGCTGTAGTCCGCAGCAACGGCGTCGGGCCACCGGATGGCGGGATGTGGCACAACTTCGAGTTCGACGATACGTGCCCATTGCTCGTCTGCGGACAGCAACTCGGACTCTTCGGCTTTTCCAGGCCCAACTTTGGCCGATGTGATGCGCGTCAACACAAAGTCGCTGAACCGCTGACGAGCCCGGTCATAGGCTCGAACATGCCAGCGCTGGCCGTTGTCGGCGAGCGCCACTGGAACGATCTCGCGGGAGGATGCTCCGGAGGAGAGAGAGATATAGCTGACGCGCAGGGAGCGTTGCGCGCACATCGCACGCGTCACCTCGGACAGAATTCCCATGCTGGGCCGCACCAGGTTGCCAGGCCCTTCACAGGGCGTGATTCTCCGCTGCTTCAGATCCAGGCCATCTCCAAAGCCCTGCATAAGCCAGGTCAAAACTCTTTCTGTCGAGAACTCAAACACTGGCGCGAAGGACTTGACGGGGCGGTAACAGCGGGAGGCCACGTCATACTGGAGGTTCTTTGGAGAGAGATGCCGGTAGGCGCTGATGTCGCGAGATGCCGCGGCCGGTTTAACGCCAAATCGAGTCTCGATATCGGCCCGACGAAGCTCACCCGTGAAGTAGGCGCGCATCTCCAGGAACGCCAAGCGCTCTCGTTGAGTCTGTGGAATCTCTGTAGGGTCCATGGATCGGAGCAAAAAGCCTCAGGTATTCAGACGGATTATGTATCCTAATAGACTGGTACCCCTTATCTTTTTGATAACCTAACTCAGAAAGCTGAAACTCAGCCCCCAGACCTGGCCTTAAAGAATGATCGAACGGGCCTAGGGTGCTTCTTTACCTCGTGCAGTTGTTGCTCGACGCAAACTCCAAGCTTTTCGCCGGCACGCAATGGATTGCAAGCCATGACTCCAACCAATTCGGTGGGTTCAAATCCGGCGCGTAGACCGGGGGAACTTGTATGGTCAGCGTTTTAGTCTTACTGTGTCACAAACGTAATTTTGGACTTATCCAATTGCAATGAGGGCAATGACCCAGAGCGTTTGCGAGTGCGCCGCTCAGGCGCAGGCGCAGCGTCGTGATTGAGTCCGGCACATGACGCTGCGCGCGCTGGACTGCCCCGAGGGATGTAATCTTTGGGAATGGCAGGCACTTGGCGCCCGGCGAAGTTTTTTTTACTGCTGGCATTGTTGCCAGTCTTGAGTCGCTCGGCCATCAGGAACCCGTAGGCTGCGATGCTCAAAGTGGCGTGATGGTGAAAGCCGCGCCAGCCCCTTCCCTCATAGTGGCCCAGCCCGAACTCCTGCTTTAAATCCTGGTAATCGCGCTCGATGCGCCAGCGCACCTTGGTGACGAACACCATTTGCTCCAGTGTGGCATCTTCTGGGGCGGTCGTGAGGAAGTACTTTGCTGGTTCGGCCTCACCTTCGGGCCATTCGATCAGCAGCCATTGTTCGGCTCGCATTTCGCTACCCAGGTAATCCCGATGAGCCGGGCGCACCCGTACCCCGGCGAAACGGGAGGAGAGTTCGTTGTTGGTACCCTCCCGCCAGGTGACCGTGCGCCAGGCTTTGGCCGACAGTGTCATGGCCAGTGCCTTCACTGCCAATGGCTCATTACCGGGCTCCCGACGCAGCCGCGTGGGCCGTATGCCGCGACCCGACCAGGGCTTGGGCGGTAGCGGCCCGGTCCCCGTCGCCCACACCGTGGTGGCCGGACGAATACCGACGGCGTAGAGCATGCCCAACTCGGTAAGGTCATCACGAAAGGCGGTTTCATCCCCATAACCGGCGTCTGCCAGCACCACGCCCATGGGTACACCCGCAGCGACTGCTTGGCGCACCTGTGCCAGGGCGATCTCGGGCTTGGTGGCGAACGCTTGTGTCTCAGGAACCCCGCCCGCCTTGCGCCGCACTGGGTCAGCAGCCCAGTCTTTGGGCAGGTAAAGTTGGTAGGCTATTGGGATGCTGCCTTGAGCGCTTGCCAGCGACAGGCTGACTGCCACCTGGCAATTGTCTTGTTTGCCCGGTTGACCGCAATACTGGCGGGCCACACCCACCGAGTGTTTGCCCTTCTTTGGAAAGCCCGTGTCATCGATGATCCAGTAGCAGCCGCTATCCAGGCCTAGCGAGGGCATAACCCAATCGCGCACGCCAGCCATCACGGTTGTGTCCGACCACTCGGATTTGGCCACAAAGTGATGCAGCGCCTGGTGCCTGGCGCTGGCGTGCAGTGGGTCAACGCGCGCGGCCATGGGCTCTACGCTTTTACGTGACAGGGGCAGCATCAGGCCGGTGCAATACCCGCTCAGTCCTGCATGCCGGTCAACATGGCCGAGCCCTTCAGACAAATGAGCGATGTAGCGGTTGAACTTCGTCACTGTGTCCATCATGCCTCCGGCCGGAATTTACGACGTCGACATCATAGCAAACTTTGTGACACAGTAAGACTAGATGGCGATAGCTCAATTGATACGCCGCGTCAGTAGTGTCCCAACGTTCTTCAGAGGAGAGCGAGCTGATCGGGCTCGAAATCCGGGTCTGAATCCGGCGATGGTGGCGTAAGTAGTTGATTTATAGGGATAGTTTCAAACATGGACAGGTTCAAGATCTGTAGGATTTCATACAGGCTGTGATGGTCAAGATGCAAACGCTTCTTCGCAATGGCAATCAGCAAGTAGGTCGATATGGCAATCCATATCTGCGTCTTCACCGCGTTCTCGCTGGTGCCGAAGAACACCTTGATGCGCAGGTGTTGCTTGATCCACTTGAAGAACAATTCCACCTGCCAGCGCTGGCGGTACAGATCGGCAATCAACTCTGGCTTCAAGGTGAAGTTGTTGGTCAGAAACACCAGGCGTTTTCCATTGTCGTCTTTGGCCACCACCCGGCGCAGCGTCGTGGGGTAATCCTTGCTCGAAAGATAGGTCGTCAGAACGCCCGTCTGATCGCAGATCACCGTCGTATTGATCCGGTCCACCGGATGCGAGTAGCGCCGTTTGAATTTGGTGTTGCTCTTGGCGCGAGTCACAAAGAAGGCCTTGGCCTCGTGAATCACGAACAGGCGGGAAAAATCCAGATAGCCCCGATCCATCAAGTAGAACGCCCCCGGCTCCAGCACCAGATCGTCCAACACATTGACCTCGTGCGTCTTGCCGTCGGTGATGTGAATGAAACTGGGGATGTTGCCTCTCAAGTCCAGCAGCGTGTGCAGCTTGATGGCGGCCTTGGTCGAGCGAAACGGAGCCCACGCAAACACCGACAGACACAGATCGATGGTGCTGGCGTCGAACGCATAAACCGCCGCGTCGAGCGCCAAGCCAAAGGGCTCCGTGGCGTACAGCGGGCGTGCAAGGGCAATCAGGTGCTGAGCAAAGTCGGCGTAGATTTGCCATGGGCGCGTGGCGTTCGCATTGGCCAGCGTGTTGCGCGAAATCGTCTGGCAGCGAAACCCCATGTGGTACAGCCGTCGAGCCTGAGCGCGCAGGTTGACTTCGATGTCGCGCAAGGACTCGCGGTAGGTCAACTGGGCGAAGGCCATGGCGAAGAACTGGTCCAGGCAGGAGAAGTCCTTGACCTTGTGCTCGCCTCGGTGGTCGGCCACACAGCGGCGAAACGTGCTCAGTGGCAGGTAGAGCATGAGTTGCGCAAATACGAGCTTGCCTTGGTGCATGGCGGTTTTGGGCGGAAATCCGCAAAAAACCGACAGTCTGACTTTCGACGTTCAAATCGAGACCAGACTGAAATGCCAAATTCAACAAGTAAATCATTAACTTACGACGTCCTGGTGTGCAAACGTTGGGACACTACTGACGCCGCGTACCAACGGATGCACACCAGAATCACGTCGATTGGGAATCGCATTTTTTTGGTGCTCAGCATCTCGTTTCAACCCTTTTCTGTTAAGGCCCTCAGCATAGTCGAGCGGGTTGCTTTGACAGTCAACGCGACAAAACCGTGCGCGCTGCTCCCGCCACCACTATTTCTGGTACGGTCTTCATGCTTTCCTTCACTGGTTGGTCAAGCCGCTTGTTTCAGCGGGATCACGCGGCACTGCAGGGCAGCGAGCAGGTCGCCTTCTCGTTTGCGCGTGGGTTCGATGTTGCGGACGCGGACATGCCCGTAGCCCCGGATTTGTTCCGGCAAGGAGGCCAACTCCACTGCGGTGTCATGGTGCGATTGGTCCTTGGTCACTTCGAGAATCGAAAGAGCCTTCTCGATGCTCGCCTCGTATCGGGTAATCAGGGCACGCTCGGCGCGGCGTTCCGTGGTATAGCCAAACACATCCAGTGCGGTGCCGCGCAGAAAGCGGAGCTTGGCGAGGATGCGGAACACCGGCACGATCCACGGGCCGAACTCGCGTTTCTTCGGCTCGCCGGTCGATGGGTCGCGCTTGGACAACAGCGGCGGCGCCAGGTTGAAGACAAGCTTGTAGCCGCCTTCGAACTGCTGCGCCACGCTGTCGAGGAAGCCGCTTTCCACGTGCAGGCGTGCGACTTCGTATTCGTCCTTGATGGCGAGCAGCTTGAAGTAATACTTCGCAGCAGCCTCGGTCAAAGCGGTGCGACCGGGAAACGCACGCTGCTCGACCGTCTGCACGCGTTCCAGCAAGGCCATGTAGCGCTGCACGTACGCGTCGTTCTGGTAGTCCTTCAGGAATTTCTTGCGCAGATCAATCGCTTCTTCGAGAGTCTTCGCCGGCGCAGGCGACACACCCGCGTTGGATGCAGAGCGCTTGGACGCAAGAATCCGTTGGACAGCCTTCGGATCGACGGCGGTGCGGCGCCCCCAGAGGAAGGCGTCCTTGTTCATCTGTTGCGACGCACCATTGAGCACGATGGCCGCATCGATGGATTCGGCGGAGATCGGGATCAGGCCGCGTTGGTAGGCAAAGCCGAGCATGAACATGTTCGCTGCAATGCTGTCGCCCATCAGTGCCGTTGCGATGCGCCCCGCGTCCACGAACTCGGCGCAGTCCTCGCCTACGGCATCGATAACGTTTTTGCGCAAACCACCACTCGGGTATTGCATGTCCGCGTTGCGGGTGAATTCACCAGGCATCGTTTCCTGGGTGTTCACCAGCATCCGGGTGCTGCCGCGCCGCGTGGCGGCCAGGGTCTTCGAGTTCCCTGCCACGATCATGTCGCAGCCGAGCACCAGGTCAGCGCCGCCCGCGGCGATGCGGATGGTCTTGATGGCCTCAGGCGAGGCGCCGAAGCGCAGATGACTCCATACCGAGCCGCCTTTTTGCGCGAGGCCAGCCATGTCCAGCAGCCCGCAGCCGCGCCCCTCCAGGTGGGCCGCCATTCCTAGGATGGCGCCAATCGTGACCACACCGGTACCGCCCATGCCGGTCACCATGATGCTGTACACGTGACTGTCCAGGGAAGGCAGCACCGGTTCAGGCAATGCGGCGAACACGTTGGCCTCGCTCACGCGTTCGGGTTTGCGGAGGTTGCCGCCGAGAACGGTCACGAAACTAGGGCAGAACCCCTTGACGCAGGAATAATCCTTGTTGCAAGAGGACTGGTCGATGGTGCGCTTGCGACCGAGCTCGGTTTCGAGCGGCTGCACAGACACGCAGTTGGACTTCACGCCGCAATCGCCGCAACCTTCGCACACGAGATCGTTGATGACGATGCGTTTGGCCGGATCAGGGAAGGCGCCGCGCTTTCGGCGGCGGCGCTTTTCCGCGGCGCAGGTCTGGTCGTAAATTAGGGCGGTCGTGCCTTCGGTCTCGCGCAATTCGCGTTGTACGTCGTCTATGGTGTCCCGGTGGTGCACCGTCACGCCGGGCGGCCAGGCGGTGCGGGCCGGATACTTGTCGGGTTCATCGGTGACCACAACGATACGCTTCACACCTTCAGCATGCACTTGGTGGGCGATGGTAGGCACGTCAAGGTTACCGTCGTGCCGCTGTCCGCCAGTCATTGCGACTGCATCGTTGAACAATATCTTGTAGGTGATGTTCGTTTTTGCCGCGACCGCAGCGCGGATGGCTAGCAAGCCGGAATGGAAGTACGTCCCGTCGCCGATATTCTGGAACATGTGTTTGCGCTTTGAGAATGGCGCCTCCCCCACCCATGAAAGACCCTCGGCACCCATCTGGGTATAGCCAGTGGTGGAGCGGTCCATGGTCTGCGCCATCCAGCTGCAACCGATGCCGGCGTAGCCCTTGCTTCCCTCCGGGAGGACCGTCGAGGAGCTGTGCGGGCACCCGCTGCAGAAGTAGAAGCTGCGCGACAAGATGTCGATGACTCCCTTGGGGGCGCGGTAGGTGCGGATTTCCTCCACCCGTTTGCGCAGCGCATCGTTGTCCCCCTCGTTCAGTTCCAGCAAACGCTCGCCGATGGCGATAGCGACCTGGTTGGAGTCGAGCGCCATCTCCGACTGGAATAGCGTTTGCTTGTTTTCATCGAACTTGCCGACGATGGTGGGGGCGTCGGTCCGGCCGTACAGCTGTTCCTTCAATTGAAACTCAAGCAGGCTGCGTTTTTCCTCGACGACAAGAATTTTTTTCAGGTCATCAGCGAACGCCGCTACGCCCTCGGGCTCCAGAGGCCAGGGCATCCCGACCTTATAAAGACGCAGGCCCAACCTGGCAGCTGCCTCTTCCGAAAGGTTCAGGTCATCCAGAGCCTGCAGAACGTCGAGATAGCTCTTGCCGTGGGTGATCACACCGAGCTTTGCCGCTGGTCCGTTGATGATGGTCCGGTCGATGCCGTTTGCTCGGGTGAATGCCTTGGCCACCACAAGCTTGTGCCGATGCAGCCGGGCTTCCTGCGCATGCGGTGTGTCCGGCTGGCGGATGTTCACTCCGTCGGGCGGCAAGCCCACACCTTCCGGAATCTTGATGCGGACACGGTTGATATCCACGTCGATGGAGGCAGTGGCCTCAACGGTGTCCTTGACGCACTTCATCCCTACCCAGCAGCCGCTGTAGCGGGACAAGGCCCAGCCAATGACGCCGTAGTCGAGGATTTCCTGAACGCCGGCTGGACTCAGCACCGGGATCATGGCGTCCACCATCGCGAACTCGCTTTGGTGGCATGTGGTGGAAGACTCGCAGGTATGGTCATCGCCCATGAGCACGATCACACCACCGTGTTTGGAAGAACCCGCGAGGTTGCCGTGGCGGAAAGCATCACCCGTGCGATCCACGCCTGGCCCTTTGCCATACCAAAGCGCGAACACACCGTCATATTTGCCTTCGCCACCGATTTCGGCCTGTTGCGAACCCCATACGGCGGTCGCTGCCAGGTCTTCGTTCACGCCAGGCACGAACACCACGTTGTGCGCTGACAGATGCTTTTTCGCTTTCCCGATCTGGTCATCGAAGTTGCCGAGTGGGGAGCCGCGGTAACCGCTGATGTAGCCCGCAGTATTGAGTCCCTCTTGGCGGTCGCGTTGCTGCTGGGTCATGGGCAGGCGAACCAACGCCTGGGTGCCGGTGATAAAAATTCGCCCTTCGGAGAGTGTGTACTTGTCGTCCAGTGTGACTGTTTTAAGTTGCATGGCTATCGCTTCTATGGGGGTGGTTGGAGGAACGGTCGTCTGGCTCAGTCCCACTGCCAGAACTGGTCGCCCTGTGACATCAGGAATCGGGCGAGGACCATCTTGTGGACCTCGGAGGCGCCATCGACAAGGCGTGCCTGGCGCGCGTACCTGTAGATCCATTCAAGCGGCGTGTCTTTGGAGTAACCCCGTGCGCCATTGAGCTGGATCGCGGTATCCACGGCCTTGTGCAGGGCTTCCGAGACTACGATTTTGGCCATCGATACTTCCTTGCGCGCAAAGTCACCCTGGTCTAGCCGTGCCGCGGCCCGCATCGTCAGTAAGCGTCCGATCTCGATCTGCATGGCCGCCTCGCCCAGCATCCATTGCACGCCTTCGCGGTCGGCAAGCAACACCCCGCCGCTGCGACGCGTGCCAACGTGTTCCCGCGCGATCTCCATTGATCGCCGGGCTAGGCCGAGCCAGCGCATGCAATGCGTCAGACGGGCCGTGCCAAGGCGGATCTGTGTGAGCTTCAAGCCGTCCCCGACGTCCATGAGACGGTTCTCGTCAGGAATTTCCAGGCCTTCGAACTCGATCTCGCAATGGCCGCCGTGCTCCTCCGGCCCCATGATCCCAATGCGACGAACGATGCGCCAGCCAGGCTGGTCGGCATGGAACAGGAAGGCGGTCAAGCCTTTCCTTTGATCGTCCGAGGTCTTGGCAATCAGGATGAAGTGACTCGCGATGCCGGCGCCAGTGATGAACCACTTGCGGCCGTTGATGATCCAGCGGTCGCCTTCGCGACGCGCCGTCGTCTTCATCATCGAGGGGTCGGAGCCCGCGCCGGGTGCCGGTTCGGTCATGGCGAAGGCAGAGCGAACGTCGCCTCGCACGATCGGATCCAACCAGCGTACCTTTTGTTCTTCGGTGGCGACTTTCTCCAGGACAATCATGTTCCCATCGTCAGGCGCGGCACTGTTGAAAACAACGGGACCAAAGAGGGAACGGTTCATTTCTTCGTAGCACGCAGCCATGCTGGTCACCGACAAGCCTTTGCCCCCGCGCGCGACTGGCATCTGCAGCGACCACAGGCCGGCGTCGCGGGCTTTGGCCCGATATATTTCGAGAGTGTGCTCGTCGATGTTCTCGTGGGCGTCGTACGCGTCGGGCTGGGCCTCGAGCGGGATCAGTTCCTCATCGACAAACTGTCGGATGCGCAGGCGCAGGGATTCGGTGGTGGGGTCGAGTTTGAAGTCCATGATGATTAGAGGCTGTTGATGCTGTGACCACCGTCCACTGTCAAGACGGTGCCGGTCATGAATGAAGAGGCGTCTGATGCGAGCAGCAGCAGCGGCCCGTCCAGCTCGGCCGGGTTGCCAATTCGTCGTTGAGGTACTCTGCGGGTCAACGCCTCGCCGGCTTCTCCGGCGAAGAATTCCTGGTTGAGGTCGGTCTCGAAATAGCCCGGCGCCAGTGCGTTGACGCGGATCGAGTGACGCGCCAGTTCGATGGCCATCGCGCTGGTGAGGTGCAGCAGCGCTGCTTTGCTCGCCGCGTAAGCCGGAACCTGCTGCGCCACGCGCAGCCCCAGGATAGAGCCCACGTTGATGATCGAACCGGGCACACCATGGGCGACCAGGTTCTGCGCAAACACCTGCGCGGCACGCCAGGCACCCGTGAGGTTGACGTCGACAACAGCATTCCAGTCCGAGTCCGAGGTTTCCAGAATGGGTGTGGTCGTTGCCACACCGGCGTTGTTGACAAGAATGCTTGGTTGACCGAATGCTGCGTGGACGTCGCGCAAGCAGGACTCCACGCTTTTTCGTTCTGTCACATCGAGAGCAAAAGCGCGAACGGTGGCTTTCGAGCCCTTGTCGATGGCCACTTGTTGCAATGCTTCCGCCGTGGCTCGTCCCAAGTCGATGCGTCGCCCCGCGATCGCTACGTTGGCGCCAGCCTCCAGCAGCGTGGAACAGAAGTGCTTACCAAGGCCGCTAAAACCACCGGTGACGACAGCCGTGCGGCCCTGAAGGGAAAACAACCCCCTCATGGCTGTGCCTCCTCCAATGCCGCGAGCGCCTTGGGTTGGTCAATGGAACACTGAGCGACCACGGACTGTGAAAGAAATGACTTGAGTCGGCTTGCTCCTTCGGGGTGCGTTTCCGCGTCGAACGCTCCGGTGCGAATCTGCTGGATCAGTTCTCGGCGAAGCGAGGAGGGATCGTCCAATTCGCCCCGGACCAAGGCTTGCAGGCCGCGCATTTCTTCCGCTTCCTGCGCATCGCCTTGTTGCAGCACCCGGATCGCGATGCCCATCGCATTGGCCACCATCAGTCCGACTGTGCGCGTGTTCCCGCTCAACGCGGGGAGCACCTGTTGGCGCAAGGCTTCCAACGACGTTTTTAGCAGGTCGACAGCGTCGCTTTTTTTATTCATGAAGCGCGTCCTCCAGCGGTCAGCAGTTCAAGGTTGAGCTGCGACGGAATTCGACCAGTCAACAGCAGTTCAAGCGAACGTTCCTTCCCGCTGTGATGGCGGTGGGCTTGCAAGTGGGCGATTACGGCCCAACGTGCCTGGGCCAGCATCTGCCAGTAGCGTAATTCCTCCGGCAAGGGTGCTTCGCCGCCTTCGTCGCGGTAGCCGGCGAGGAACGAGGCCAGCGGACCAACACCGCCCGCGCGGTCCGGTCTGCCGAAGCACCAGCACTTGGCCGTGAACCAACCCATATCTTCCAACGGGTTGCCCCAGCCGGCGAACTCCCAATCCAGCAGGGCAGCCAGGCGCCCCTCGTGGACCATGTAGTTGCCGGTACGGAAGTCGCGATGCACCAAATGGGCGCGTTCTTTCCCCGGTGCGTTCAATTCGAGCCAGCGCAGGCCCCATTCGAGGGCGGGATCGGCGACGCCGATTTCATCGAGATGCGCACGCTGTAGCAAGACTTGTGCAAGCGTTGGGCGGCTCTCCACCGGAGCGAGAAAGTCGAGTTCGGCAACCGGTGGGAGGACGCGATGCAAGCGCGCCAAGTTCTGCCCGAGTTCGAAGGTCAGCGCTTCCCGGTCGGGCACCAGACTGTCGTCACGCACCAGGCGGTACGCCGTGGCCAGGCCAGGAACGAAATCGGTGATGAAAAAGGGCCTACCGATCACCTCACGCGAATCGCACAGCGCACGCGGCGTCGCGACCTTCACACCAGCTTTCACCATGGCCTTTAGCAAGGCGTACTCACCCGCGCGCGATCCGCTGGCGGAAACTAGTACGTCGGCGTCGGTGCGCAGCAGCCATGCGGATTCCCCGATGAGATCGATGGTCTCCACCTTCCAGTTTTGTTGGATGGCGCCGCCAGTGAGCCGACGCGTCGACGTGATTCGCAAACCCGGGCGGTGGAGGACCACCGCCAGCCAATGCGCAAGACGGTCGGCGATTTCCGGAATTTCAATTAAGTCCATACGCACCAGGAAAATGTCCACAAAAATGTTGGCATGGCCTTTGCTTATCCTTTAAATATATGTGTCGGCACTTGTGCCGGCACACTTCAGAATTCAAAGGTCTCATATTTACTAGTTGATTGCACCTAGGGAAAACACTCTGTTCGCAAATCTAATGGGTAAATTATAAACAAGTGGTTGCACAAGTGTCGGCACATGTGAAATCAATCAACATTATTTTTTCAAGGACTATCGAATGCAGATCAAACGCTTGCAACCTGGTGCCCGCATGAGCGCCGCCGTTAACTACAATGGCTTCGTTTTTGTCTCGGGCCAAGTAGCCGACGATACCGGCGCAAACGTGGCCGGGCAGACCCAGCAAATCCTCAACAAGATAGACAAGCTTCTGGAGGAGGCTGGCAGCGACAAGACCAAGATCCTGAGCGCGAACATCTGGCTGGCTGAAGCGTCCAGCTTTGGCGAGATGAATTCTGTCTGGGACGCCTGGGTGCCCGCCGGCAACACGCCTGCCCGAGCCTGTGTGGAGTCGAAACTGGCATTCCCGCAGTACACCGTCGAAATCGGCGTCATCGCGGCAGCCTGATCGGGGAGTTCCGAATGAAGACGGTTATCCTTGGAGCGGGCATCGTGGGTGTGACCACGGCGTACTACTTGGCGAAGAGCGGACGCGAGGTCACGGTGATCGACCGTCAGCCTAGCGTCGCGCGGGAGACAAGTTATGCCAATGCGGGATTGGTCGCGCCCGGGCATTCCTACACTTGGGCATCGCCGAAGGCGCCCAAGATCCTGTTCAAATCGCTTTTCCAGGACGGACAGGCTTTGCGGCTGCGGCTCAATGCCGATCCCAGGATGTGGGCTTGGGGTCTGCAGTTCCTGCGCAACTGCACAGCGGAACGGTCCCGGCTGAACACTACGCGCAAGTTGCACTTGTGCGTCTACTCCCAGCGCAAGCTGCAGGAGCTCACGGCATCCGAGGGCTTGCAGTACGACCGCATTGAAGGTGGGCTGCTCTACCTCTACAGGGACCAAGCCTCCTTCGCCAAAGGCTGCTCAGCGATGACCGTCCTTTCGGACAACGGTCTGTCTCTGCAGATTCTGACGCCCGACGAGGTCGCGCTGCGCGAACCCACTCTGGCAGCTTCCAAGCACCGCATCGCCGGCGCCATCTTCTGCCCGACCGACGAAAGCGGCGATGCGCACCTTTTCTCCCAGGACCTTGAAAGGCGCTGCAGGGCTCTCGGCGTGCGATTCGAGCTGGACCGACAGATCCAGGGCTTCTCACACGCGGGCAACCGCGTCGACGCCGTTCTTACGGACAAAGGCCAAGTCAAGGGTGATGACTTCGTTTTGGCCCTAGGAAGCTATTCGCCGCTGTTGGCAAGCAAGCTCGGTTATCGGCTATCGGTCTACCCGGTCAAGGGTTACTCGGTCACGTTGCCCGTGCATGCGCACCACCGGCCGCCCACCATGGGTGGAGTCGATGAGAACAACCTGGTGGCCTGGGCCCGCTTTGGCGATCGACTTCGATTCACCGCCACCGCCGAATTCGCCGGCTATGACACCTCGTATCGGCCCAGCGATTTCGTTCACATGTTGCAAGCCGCACGGGACCTGTTCCCCGAAGGCGCGGATTACGACAAGCCCACCTATTGGTCGTGTCTGCGTCCCATGACACCGGCCGGTGCGCCAATCCTGGGCAAGACCGGCCATAGCAATTTCTACCTCAACACGGGCCACGGGCACATGGGCTGGACCATGGCTTGCGGAACCTCACAGATCCTCGTCGACATCATGAATGGACACACGCCGGATCTCGATCTTCAAGGACTGACACTGTGATGAGCACGATTGCAAAAGCAGCTTTCGCGGTGCAACCCTTCACGCTGGATCAGGGTGTCTCACACCGGGCGGCCATCGGACTGGTGGTCTTGGCCACCGATCACACCATTGAACACGAGTGGCGGAACCTGCTGCGTCTGGATGGCGTGGGCTTCTACGAATGCCGACTTGCCAATTCGCCCGACATATCACCCGAGACGCTGGCGGCCATGGAAAAGGACATTGCCGCAAGCGTCGCTTTGATCCGGCCTGGAGAGCGCATCGACGTCGTTGCATTCGGGTGCACGTCTGGTGCAATGGTGATCGGCGAAGAGAAAGTCTTTGAGCGCATTCGCGAGGCGAGACCAGGTGTTGCGTGCACCACTCCTATCACAGCGGCACTCGCGGGCCTGCGTGCCCTGGGAGCCAAGCGCATCGCGCTGCTGACGCCTTATGTGCGCAGCGTGAGCGAATGGATGGCCAGCTATATCGAAGCGCGCGACATCCAGGTCGTCAAGGCCGGTTCGTTCAACCACGCTAATGACAACGAGGTCGCCCGCATTGATGCCCAATCAATTCGCAATGCAGTGCTTGACCTGGGCTCTGACGACGCCGTCGACGCAGTCTTTGTGTCGTGCACCAGCTTGCGCGTGGCAAGCCAGGTCACTGAACTGGAACAGCTACTGGGCAAACCCGTGCTGTCCAGCAACCACGCCATGGCCTGGCACGCGCTCCGCCTAGGTGGGGTGCAAGACAAAGTGCCCCACCTAGGACGGCTCTTTGACCTCTGAAACCAGGACGGCGTCGCGCGCGGGAGGCGCCGTTATCTCCTTCCCCGCAAAGTCTTTCGTCTTCTTTTACCGTGTCGCGGACAAGTTGCCCGCGGCGATTTAGCAACCAAGGAATCTAAAGGATCCAATCATGATGAAGCGTGCAATCAAAGCCCTGGCTGTGCTGGGCGTGTGTGTGGGATCGATCGGCGCCGTCCGAGCGCAGGACATCGCCATCGGCGCGGTGCTGCCCCTGACGGGTTCGAGTGCGAGCATTGGTGAGGACCAGCGCCGCGGCATGGAACTGGCCGTTGAACGCGTAAATGCGTCCGGCGGTGTACTTGGGCGGAAATTGAAAGTAATCACCGAAGATTCGGGTGGGCGTGCGCCGACCGCGCTGGACGGCGCGAAGAAACTCGTGACAGTCAACAAGGTGCCGGTGGTTCTGGGTGAGTATTCTTCCGGCATCACAATCCCGACCGCACAGTACCTAGTCAACGAAGGCGTGTCGCATGTCAACATCGGGAGTTCGAGCCCCAAGGTACGCAGCATCGGCGAAGGCTCATTCAGCGTGATCGGGCTGGATGACGTATCCGCCAAGTTCGCAGCGCAGGATGTCTTCGATCAAAAGTACCGCAAGGCTGCATTCATTGCACCGAACAACGCCTACGGCCAGGGCGTTGCAGAGGAGTTCAAGAAGAACTTCGAAGCCATGGGTGGCAAAGTGGTTGGATCCGTCCTCTACACCGCGGGCCAATCCACCTACCGGCGTGAGTTGCAGCAGCTCGAGCGGGCCGCGCCCGACGTCTATGTCTACAGTGCATATGGCCAAGAAGCGGCCATCATCAACCGCGAAGCCTATGACTTGGCCCTCAACAAGTCGGCATGGTATGCGATCTACCAGACCATGTGCACCACTGACACCCCGGCGCAGATTGCCAATGGACAGCTGGGCATGGAGGTGAGCTCCACCGGGCCCAACGGCCGTCAATATGAAGAAGCGTACACGAAGCGGTTTGGCGAGAAGTTCAAATCGGCTTACAGCGGCTATGCCTACGACGGCGTCATCCTGGCCGCGGCTGCAATCAACAAGGCGGGATCCACGGAGCCGGCCAAAGTTCGCGCGGCACTGCTTGAAACGGGCAGGAAATTCGAGGGCGTGACCGGCGCCATTGCATTCGATGCCGATCGTCAGCGCACGGTTCAACCCTACGTGAAGACCCGCTATACGAACGGTGTTGTGCCGCGCTGAAATGGCAGTTCTTTCCTCCTGCGAGGACGCAGCCTGCGGCACGTCTCGGAGAAATCCAACGGCTGCAGGCAGTTCGATAACCCGATACTTCAGGCGTGCACGGTCCGCTGCGCGCTCCTGAAGCAACCCAAGCGGCTACTGCCATGTTTCAATTCATCCTGGACGTGCTGATCCGGTCGGCCGACATCACACTGGTCGCGGTCGGCCTGAGCGCGGTCTACGCGTTGGTCAAGTTCCCAAATGTCGCGCACGTACAGTACGCAACACTGGGCGCCTTCCTTACGCTGGCCGGCCAAAAACTTGGCTTGCCGTTTACCGTCGCCATGCTTGTCTCGTGCCTGATAACGGGCATCTTCGCGGTGGTCCTGAATAGCCTCATCTTCACCCGACTGCTTCGCGCCGGTCCTGCGATCGCGATGATCGGTTCATTGGCTGTGTCCATGGTGATCGTGGCTTGCATCCTAGGTTTTGCCGGATCGCGTCCCCTGCGGTACGCATTCGATATCACACCACCCGTCATCATCGGCGGTGCCAGGGTGGCGCATGCACAGCTCTACTCGATTGCCGCAGGACTGACCGTCCTGATCGGTTTCGCCTTGGTCTTGTACCGGACCAGTGTCGGGCGCTCGATGCGTGCCTTGTCGGCCAACCGATCTCTGGCCGCAGCCACCGGTATTGATGCCGCGACTATCACCAACCTGATCGCCTTCACCAGCGGAGCCTTCGCGTCGGTCGGTGGCACGATGCTCGCGATGACGGGCGACGTCCACGTCAACCTGGGCACCGACCTCCTGTTGCCCGTGTTCGCTGCGGCCATCATCGGGGGGCTGGGCAATCCCCTCGGGGCAGCAGCAGGTGCTTTTCTCATCGCCATCGCGGAGACAGCCGTGACCAACATCAACTTCGGTTGGGCTGTCGGCCAGCCCCTGGCATTTCTTCCCGTCACCTACATCGGGGCGGCATCCTTCCTCTTCCTGCTGGTGGCATTGCTTTTCCGCCCGTACGGTCTGTTCGATCGTGAGGTTCGCCGTGTTTGACTTTGCTATCCATATCGCCACGGTCGCTTCGATCTATGCGCTCATCGCGATTGCTCTTAACTTCCAGGCGGGCTATGCCGGACTCCTGAATCTGGGCCACATCGCATTCGTGGGTATCGGCGCATATGCGATCGGCATTTCCAGCGCATCGGGCGTGTCACCCATCATCGGGATCGCAGCCGGCTGCGCTGCCGCTGCGGCGCTGGGTTTCGGGATGTCGCGACTCGGTCGCAACCTCGGCGCGGACTACTGGGGAATCGCCACGCTCGCGATTGCAGAGATCCTACGCACGGTTGCGCTGAACGAAAACTGGCTCACGGGAGGGGCGCAGGGGATGAGCGGCATTCCGCGGCTGTTCCAACACATCGAACGCCCTTGGGACCGAAGTGCATTTCTTGCCGCTGCTGTTGGCGCGGCGTTGGTGGCAGCTCTGCTATCGCGACGCCTGGCAGCTGGACGCTTCGGGCGTGCCCTTCGGCTCATGCGGGAGGAGCCCGCGTTGGCGACCAGCCTTGGATACAACCTAGTGTCGCTGAAGTCCAAAGCCACCATGGTTTCGGCCGTGGCGGCCTCCATCGGTGGATCTTTGCTGGGGCTGTACATGAGCTACGTCGGCCCGGACTTCATGCTCGCCTCCGAGACGTTTCTGATCTGGACGATGGTCATGATCGGTGGGCTCGGCAATGCCGGAGGCGTAGTCCTAGGTGCCGTGATCGTTCAGATGATCTATACAGCCGTTCCTTTCGCAAAAGATTACCTGGGCATTAGCTCGGACGTCGCTGGCGCGGTACGTCTCGGTTTGATTGGCTGCCTTCTTCTGGCCTGCCTACTGTGGCGCACAGAGGGCCTGCTGCCGGAACGCGTTCGGAGAATTCGATGAAAGTACTTCTGAGGGTCGCCCACGTCGCCAAGGCGTTCGGCGGCAACCAGGTGTTGAACGATGTCTCGTTTGAGATCCACCCCGGCGAGATCGTCGGGTTGCTCGGTCCGAACGGATCTGGCAAGAGCACCTTGTTGAATGCGATCTCGGGCTTCACGCGGGCAGATGCCGGAAGCGTCTGTCTGGGGAATACCGATGTCACCCGCTGGAAGAGCCACGAGATCGTGCACAGCGGTATCGCCAGAACGTTTCAGTTGCCCTCGATGCCTCAGAAGATGTCGGTGCTCGAGGTTACGGTGGCAGCGAGCACCTCGCACCACGGCGTGATCGCGACGATGTTGCGTCCTGCATCGGTGAAACAAGCGGAGCGAGCCGCCATAGACCAGGCCAACAGGTTGCTCGACGAGCTCCTGCTGGCCAAGGTGAAGGATCTGCCGGCGGCCTCCCTGTCGGGGGGGCAGAAGAAGCTCTTGAGCATCGCCTGCTCACTGATGGGCGCGCCCAAACTCCTGATGCTCGACGAGCCTACTGCCGGCGTTCATCCGAATCTGCGGCGCGACATTGTGGGTACGTTGCAACGGCTGAACCAGCGCGGCATTTCTCAAATGATCGTCGAACACGACATGCACTTCGTTCGTGAAGTCTGCACCCGGTGCATCGTCCTTGATCGTGGCCGGATCGTCGCCGACTGCCTTCCCTCCGAGCTTGCTACTAACCCCAAGGTGCTGGAGGCCTACCTGGGCCGCCCGACTGATCAAGCTCAACCCGTTTCCCAGATCTGCAAGGAAGCCGCGTGATGACACCTGAACTCTGGCCCCAGACGCCACAAGCGGTGCCGTCGGCCCTGCAGCGGACGGACAGCCTCGCCATTCAAGTCGACAACGTGGTCGCCGGATATGCGGTGGAGGTCGATATCCTGCGTGGCATTTCATTGAAAGTCGCGCGCGGTGAGATCGTCTGCATTCTCGGACCCAACGGGTGCGGAAAGTCCACGCTGCTGAAGACGGTCGCGGGCTTCCTGAAACCCCGCTCCGGCGTCGTGCGGATTGCCGGTAGCGAAGTCACGAATGTACCTGCGCATCGCAAGGTCCGCCACTGCGGCGTAGGCTTTGTACCGCAGACGGAGAACGTCTTCGGCGCGCTCACTACTTGGGAGAATCTGGCGCTTGGGGGCCAGTTCTGCACCAAGGTGGCTTGTGCTGAACGCATGGAGCAACTGTGCGACATCTATCCGGTCCTTCGTCGGAAGATGACTGCCCCCGCATCCTCGCTCTCCGGCGGCGAGCGGCAAATACTCTCGCTTGCGCGTGCGCTGATGCCGCGCCCTCAGGTCTTGTTGCTTGACGAGCCCTCGGCGGGTCTCTCGCCCAAGACCTTGGGCGAGGTTTTCGATGCAATCTCTCGCATTCGGGAGACCGAGCAAGTATCCGTACTCATGGTGGAACAGAACGCCATGGAAGCCTTGCGCATGTCCGACAGAGCCTATGTCCTGTCGATGGGAACCGTCGCGCTGGAGAACAGTGCGAGCTATCTTCTTAACAGCAGCGAGATGCGAGAGCTCTACCTGGGCGGCCGTCCCCATTGAACCTCGCCCCGGAACAGCAAGGGAAAACACAATGAAAAGCGAAGAGCAAAGAACGCGAACATGAACGCGTGCACCAAATTGTCTTCGAACCTGCCACGGGGCTCGTTGGTTGCACTGATCACCCCGTTCCTTCATGACGGTTCGGTGGATCTTCAGAAGTTCCGAACCCTGATAGATTGGCACATTGGCCAGGGCACGAGCGGCATCGTCGTTGCCGGGACGACGGGCGAATCCTCCACCCTGTCAATTGAAGAACATGGCCGCCTGCTGGTGGAGGCGGCTCAGCATGCCGCGGGGCGGATTCCGATAGTCGCCGGTGTCGGCGCCAATGCCACCTCCGAGGCGATTGCACTCGCGCGCATCGCCAGCGAAGCAGGCGCTGACGCTTTGCTCAGCGTGGTGCCCTACTACAACAAGCCGACGCAGGATGGCTTGTTTCGCCATTTCAGCGCTCAAGCCGAGGTAACCTCATTGCCGTTGATCCTGTACAGCGTCGCGGGGCGTACGGTCGTCGATTTCTCCGTGGAGACTGTGCAGCGCCTCGCGGCCCATCCGAACATATGCGGCATCAAGGATGCGTCGGGCGACATGATCCGAGCCCAAGCCATCGCCTCCGTGGTTCCAACTGATTTCGCGCTGTACAGCGGTGACGACTTCACCGCGTTGCCTTACGTCGCCGTGGGCGGCTGGGGCATCATTTCGGTGACTGCCAACGTTGCACCGCGTATGGTCGCTGACCTGTGTGCATACATGGCCCTCGGCCAACTCGACATGGCTCGCACGGTCGCCCGGAAACTACACCCCCTCACCACGGCGCTCTTCTGCGAATCAAACCCGATTGCAGTGAAGCACGCCGTGTCCCTCTTAGGCCTCAGTGCCCCCATGCTTCGGCTGCCCATGACCTCGCTGCCACCCGAGTTGGCAGAGTGTGTGGCTGTGGCCATGCGAGAGGCGGGTTTGCCGATAGCAAATCGGAACACGGTGACGCACAGTGGCGTTGTTGACCCGAAATGAGGGTTTCCAAGGTACGCGTGCCAGCGGCGGCTTAGGGTGAAGCCCTATTGTGGGTCATGTTGAAACAAGTGCCGACAGCTGTCTACGCAGATGTGTGTCGTACACGAACTGGCTACACTGGGAGCCCACCCACACTGAAATAAACATATGGCTACAACTTCACGACGCAGCGCCGTTAAACCGCCGCCTCGGGTCCGAGACGAAAGCAGCGTGGAGCGTTTGTATTATGAGCTGCGCGATCGAGCAATGCGGTATGACTTCAAACCAGGCTCGCGAATCAACGAGCAGGCGCTCGGACGAGAACTTTGTGTCAGTCGCGCGACGCTTCGGGAAGCGTTGAATCGCCTCGTGGCTGAAGGTCTGTTTGACTTTGTGATGAACAAGGGGTTCTTCCGCAAAGCCATCAGCGTCGACGAAGTGTTCGATCTGTATCAGGTGCGCATTGCGTTGGAGCGCAGGGCTGTGTTCCTGGTGATTCAACGAGCCACGGACGAGGAGATCGCGTCCCTCAAGCGATTCTGGGTCGAAGTGATGCAGCGAACGGCGACGCTAACGACCGGCGATCTGCTGCTCGCCGATGAGGAGTTTCACCGCAGATTAGTTGCATTGTCCCGCAACAAGGAACTGTCGGCGTTCATGGAAATCGTCACCCGCCGCATCCACGTAGCGCGGCACATCGACATCCAACAATTGTCTGCATGGAACATCCAGGCCTTCGATGCCCACTTGGCCATTGTTGACCTCATCGCGCAGCGCAAAACGGAGGAGGCGCTCAATACCCTCACCGAACATATCGACATGAGCCTCAAGCGGGCGATCGAAATCACAAAGGAAATGGTCGCGCGTTTCTTCCTCGTGGAGGCCACTTCCGCCTCAATCGATGACGGAGGTCGGACAGCATCCGATGGAAATCGCGAAGCCACGCGGGTCGTTGAATCGGCTTGATAGTGCGCGGGCTGGCATTCGTTCATCAGCCGCGTCGGTGCCATCGTGTGCTCGGCTGAAATGTCAACAAATCTTAGATACCGATACCGCGCTGGCGGCCGAACTTCCAGGTAACGAACTGGCCGCGCACCACGAAAGCTACGTACTGCGCCAACCGCTGCTCAACCATCAGGCGCCACGGAGCCAGGCTGAAGCCCATGCCGTCTTCGATCATGGCGAATCGACCACTGACATGGGCTCGATGCTCTTGCGGGATAAAGGTAAGCGTCCGACCAGTACCGTCTTGCGGCGATAACCAGGTGGGGTAAAAATGGTTTTGTCGCAATAACGGACTCTGGCCGAAAGGAGTTGCGTTGCTGACCTGGTGATCAAACTGCGAGACTGTAGAACTGCTGTGCTGCGGACATGGTCTGACCGGCAGGGCAGTTCAGCTGCCCCTTGCGAATCATGTGCATTGTCTCGACCCCGGCAATGATGATTCGTGCACTCCAAAACGACTTGAATCCGAGTAACGGTCGGGTGATTCGTTTGATGGCGCGATGGTCCTGCTCGACGATGTTGTTGAGGTATTTGTTTTGACGCATCAGGATATCGACGCAAGCGTCGGCCTTGATGCTTTCTATGGCCGCCGTGTTGGCTCCACTCTTGTCGATGGTGATCTTCTCTGGCAATCCGTGCAGGTTGATGGCGCGCTCCAAGAAGCGCCGCGCTGCAGCCATATCTCGCTTGGCAGTGAGAAGAAAGTCAACCGTATCACCAGCGCGATCAACCGCGCGGTAAAGGTACTTCCACTGGCCGGCCACTTTGATGTAGGTCTCGTCCATCCGCCAGCTCAGGCCAACGGGTCGTTTGCGCCGCCGCAAAACGGCAGCCAACACCGGCACCATCTTGATTGCCCAGCGATGCACAGTGGCGTGGTCAACGAAAACACCGCGCTCCTGCATCATTTCCTCAACATGGCGCAGGCTCAACGGATAGGCCACATACCAGCGCACGCACGTCAGCATAACTTCGAGGGGATAGTGAAACCGTTTGAGGACCTTGCGCAGGGCGCTGTTGATTGAACTTTTGCGGAAATCAAGCATGGCCCGGATTGTCGGATACCCTTATCACGACAGAACCGGTAGATCTGCTTTGGTGTCAGGCCTGAACACACACCTGCCGTTGTTCGCCGAGGCCTTCGATGCCCAGCGCCATCACGTCGCCGGCTTTCAGGTAAACCGGCGGTTTTTGGCCCAGCCCAACACCTGGGGGTGTTCCGCTTGAAATAATGTCGCCGGGTTCCAGCGTCATGAACTGCGAGATGTATGACACCAGTTTTTCGACGCCGAACACCATGGTACGGGTGCTGCCGTTTTGGTAGCGCTTGCCGTTTACATCAAGCCACATTGAGAGATCATGCGGGTTGGCGATGTCATCTCTTGTGACCAGCCACGGACCAACCGGCGCGAAGGTGTCGTGACTTTTTCCCTTGTCCCATTGGCCAAGACGTTCCAGCTGGAATTCGCGTTCGGACACATCGTTCATCAGGCAATAGCCTGCTACGTGTTCCATCGCTTGCGCCTCATCAACGTATTTGGTGCGTTTTCCGATTACCACTCCTAGCTCGACTTCCCAGTCCGTCTTATGGGAGTTTCGGGGAATTTCTACATCGTCATCTGGACCACAGACGGCAGATGGCGGTTTGATGAAAATAATGGGTTCCGCTGGTACTGCAGCACCAGTTTCGGCTGCGTGATCGGCATAGTTCAAGCCTACGCAAATGATCTTGCTGATGCCGGCGACACAGGGACCGAAGCGTACGTCCCCATTTACCCGAGGCAAGCTATTCGTATCGATTTTCTGCAGCACCGCCAGTTTGTCCGGTGTGAGTATATGCAGGTTGATGTCGGCGACATGCGCGCCCAGTTCACGCAGCGTCCCTTCCTTGTCTACCAGGCCAGGTTTTTCCTTGCCGGATTCTCCATATCGAACTAGTTTCATAGTAGTCTCCTTTGTATAAATCAGTTAGCGCATCAGCATGCCGCCGTTCACATCCAGTGTGTGGCCAGTCACATAGGCAGCAGCGGGCGAGAGGAGAAAAGCAGCGCACGCAGCCACCTCAAAAGGTGTTCCTGCACGTCCGAGCGGCGCAAGCTTCAGGAATGCATCGAGAGCTGCGGATGATGTACCGTCACGCAGCATGGGGGTATCGGCTGCACCGGGCGAAATCATGTTCACGCGAATACCCTCCGGAGCCCATTGCCGGGCAAGCGATTTGCCGAGGGCGATGACCGCCGCTTTTGTCATCGCATAGATAGTAGATCCGACATAGCCGCCCGTGTGCGCTCCTTGCGACGTGAATAGCACGATCCGTCCATCTCCGCCTTTTGCGAGCAATGGGCGGGCGGCGCGGCAGAGATGGAATGGCCCGGCCATGTTGACCGCAAACTGGCGTTGCATGGAGTATTCGGTCACGTCATCAATGTCCTCGCGCCGAATCATTGCGGCGCAGTGCACCAGCCCATCGAGCCCACCTAGAACCGCAATGGTCTCGTGTATGGTCTCCAGGCAGGAAGCCTCGATACCGAGGTCCAGCCGGAGGCTTTTTTCGCCTCGGCATTGCTGTGCAACCTCATTGAGGTCGGCCGTGACAACTCTCGCACCAGCGGCGACCAGAAGCTCCGCCGTAGCCGCGCCTATACCGGAGGCGGCACCGGTCACGAGGAAGCGCTTGTTCTGCAGTGAAAAGCAGTTGGAAAGTTGCATGGACGTGAATTCTTTGAGTATGTTGCGGTTTTGAATCCGGAGATTACTGATGCTTGTAGCGGTTCAATGCCGCATCCACTATTTCAATGCCGAGACCGGGACGGTTTCCCGCAAAGACCTCCCCTTTCACATGCCAGATAGGCTCACGCACCAGTTCATGCTGCAGGGGACTTGGCAAGGGCTTGAGTTCAAACCAGCGGGCACATCGTGTGGACAGTGACAGGTGAAGCGAGGCTGCGGTCAGAATCGCCGAGGACCACGCATGCGCGTTCACAGTCACCCGGGCCGCTTCCGCTATCGCCGCAATCTTGCGAAACCCGGTAACCCCTTCGGCCCGCGCCGGATCGACGCCCACGACATCGACCAGTCCCGTCGCGATAAGCCGGCGGTAGCCTTCAACTGTCCACTCACGTTCGCCGGTAGCGATGCGTGTCGCGGTATGTCTACGCAGTTGCGCAAGCCCTTCCAAGTCGTCCGGGTGCAACGGCTCCTCGATCCAGTCGATTCCTACTTCTGCAAACAGGTCGGTGGCGCGAATGGCGGTTGCAGCATCCCAACGCACACCGTTGCCGATGTCAACCATCAGTGAAGCGTCTGGGCCGCACGCGTCGCGTACTGCTTTCAGGTAGGCAAGATTCACGACGGGGTCAGGACCGACTCTCGACAGGCCGCGTTTAGCGAATCCCAGCTTTGCGCCCTTGAAGCCCGAGCGGATATGTCCGGCCACTTCCTCTGCGCCTTCTTCGTGGGTGGCGCGGTTGACGTGCATGGACGCGAGTGCCGGCAGGCTCTGATGAGCCCGCCCTCCCAACAAGGCATAGAGCGGAAGGTCGGCATTCTGCGCGGCCGCGTCCCAGCAAGCCATGTCAATGGCCGAGATGGCCATTGACGCGAGTCCGCCTTCGCCGTACCACCATGTATGCGTCTTGAGCTTTAGCCAGACTGCCTCGGGTTCACGCTCGTCCATACCGCAAACCGTGTCTCCCAAGCCGGAATTGATCAGGCTTGCCACGGCATGCGCAGCTTCGGGCCATAGCGTGATTGCCTCGCCCCAGGCCCGTATGCCTTCCAGCGTACGCATTTCAAGTAGCAGGGTGTAACGCGTATTACCAAAGTCATTGGGCTCCGGGCAAGCGAGGACATGCGTGCGCAGTGCCTGAATCGTCATCGGCTGTCTCCTATTAGGGTAGTTACTACTAGCGAGTACCTACAGTCATCTTACAATTGGTCTGTCCAATTAGTCAAGCAAACCAAGTAAAAGCACTATGCGTAAAGTTGTGGTCACTGACAGCACATTTCCAACGCTGGAGTACGAACAGGCAGTTGCCTTGCGGCATCAGGGCCAGTTCAATGCACACCAATGCAGAACAAGTGCCGAGGTGACGGAGGCTGTCAAAGGCGCGGCAGCTGTATTTGTGCAATTTGCCCCGCTTCAGGAAGAGGCGATTAACGGCTTGGCGCCAGGCGCCACCATCGTTCGTTATGGGGTAGGCTTCGACAATGTCAACGTGGCAGCGGCACTCGCTGGCGGGCATCGTGTGTGCTATGTACCCGACTATTGCACCGACGAGGTGGCTGATCACACCGTGGCGCTCTTGCTGGCCGGATTGCGCAAAATCCCTCAACTGGACGCATCGGTCCGGCAAGGGCAATGGAAGGCGGTCGCTATTTCTGCGCCGCTCAAGCCGTTTGATCTCTCGACTATCGGTTTTGTCGGATTGGGGCGCATCGGCCGGTCTGTGCTACACCGGATCAGAAATTTCGGTTTTGACATGGTGGTCAGCGACCCGATGATGACTGATGAGCAGGCCGTGGCGTTGAATGTCCGCCGCGTATCCACAGATGAACTCTTGACGTCCTCCGATGCCGTGCTTCTGCACGTTCCCTCCACGTCGCAGACGCGCGGAATGATCAACCGGCAAAGCATTTCGTCCATGCGCGATGGCGCATTGATCGTGAATTGCTCCCGCGGCGACCTGATTGATGAAAATGACCTAGCCGCAGCTCTGACGGCCGGGAAGGTTCGCGCCGCCCTTGATGTATTCGGTCATGAGCCCTTAGTCGAAACCAGCCCTCTGCGTTCGGCGCCGAACCTCATCCTAACGCCTCATGCAGCCTGGTATTCCGACCGGGCGATAGGTCGATTGCAGGAGTTGGCGTCCGATGAAGTTGACCGCGGCCTTTCTGGCAAGCCGGCCCGCTGCCCCGTTCCTTTCACAGCCTAAATGCAAAAGCCGCGAGCGCAGGGCTACTGCGCCATTCACAACAGGAGACAAATCAATGATGACCAGCAACCGGCGCCGTTTCATTCAATCCGCAGCGGCAGCAGCCACCGTCGGCGTTATTCCGTTCCGAGCTCACGCTAAGCAAACACTGCACCTGTCGCACATCTTCAACTTAGAAGACCTGCGGCATAAATCTGCGCTGGCGTTTGCCGACGAAGTACGCACCAAAACCAACGGTGAAGTGGATATCGTTGTCCATCCCTTGAGCCAGATGGGCGGCTTGCGAGACAGTGTCGAGGGAACGCGCCTGGGTACCATCGACCTGACTATGGCCGACACCGCGACCATCGGCAACTGGGCTCCGGCCTTGGGGATGTGGTCCTTGCCTTTCATCTTCAATGACTACGACCATGCGCAGCGGGTCATGGCTGGACCGGTGGGTGAATGGCGCACGAAGGAAATTCGATCCAAAGCCGGCCTGGTTGCACTGGGTCATGCCGTCGTCGGTTTTCGTGTGATGTTGACCTCTAAGCGCGCAGTAAATTCCGCCGCAGACATTCGCCAAATGAAACTCCGGGTGCCAGAGATCCCGATTTATGTCTCCACGTTCCGCGCGCTGGGCGCCAATGTCACGCCAGTTCCTTGGGGCGAGGTGTACTCGGCTCTGCAGGCTGGCGTCGTGGAAGGAGTGGAAAGCAACCCGTCGAGCTTCATCCTTGCCAAGCATGTCGAGGTCACCAAGTTCGCATCGCGCACGCAGCACATCCTGCTGGACAGCGGGTTGCTGATGAATCCCGACCGCTTTGGCGCACTACCACGCGACACGCAGGCCATAATTGCCGCCGCGGCCAAACGCCATGTAACCGATAGCCTGTCCAAACAGCAGATCGCTCTGGAAACCGGTGCTTGGAACGACCTCGCCAAATGGGCTACGCTAAATCCAAACCCGGAACTCGCAAGCTTCAGAACTGCCGTCGCTCCGGTGGTCGAGGACTTCTCCAAACGCAACGGCCTCGGTGAAATACTGGCAAAGGTCGGGGCGGCGAAATGAACGGCGCGCTAGAAAACTCGGGCCCAGCGCCCATCAGGCCGCTGGCGCTTTTCATACGGGCGTTGCGAATCTGCGTGGAAACCGCAGCCGTCCTGATTTTTTTGAGCTTCGTGGTGGCCGTTGCCGCCCAAGTTTTCTGGCGCTATGTACTTAATGACAGCATTTTTTGGGCCGAAGAATATGTGCGCTTTGCGCTCTACTGGATGACCATGCTATCAATTGCGATTGCGGCGGACCGCAAGGCGCACATCGTTATGGACCTCTTACACACCTCGGTCGGAGAGGCCTTTCGCAAGGTGCTCGACTGGATAAATGCCGCGGTGTCCGTAGTATTCCTAGCCATCCTCAGCTATTACGGCGTTCAGCTGGTCAACCGGTCGCATGAAACGATGTCGCCGGTCACCGAGATTTCGATGAGCTGGGTATACCTAGCCGCGCCCATCGGTTGCCTAGCAGCCATTGTTTTTACCATAGACGCCCTTGTACGGCCTAGGCAGATTGCATGACAGCCACAGTGATGATTCTTGTGTTTCTGGTGCTAATGACCCTCGGAACACCGATCGGCTTCTCGATGGGTCTTGCCGCTGTGGTGGCAATTGCAGCTTTTGAGAGCGCTCCGCTTATCTTGCTCCCACAACTCTTTTACACGTCTATCGACAATTTTTCGTTGCTGGCGATTCCATTATTCGTGTTCGCTGGCGCCCTGATGGGCCTCAGCGGCATCACCGAACAACTTGTGGCGCTGGCGCGTTCATTGGTTGGTCATCTCCGCGGTGGGTTGGCACAGGCCAACGTGCTGACCAACACGTTCATGTCTGCGATTTCTGGCTCCGCGGCTGCCGACGTGGCTGCCGTCGGGTCGATCATGATTCCCGCCATGACTCGAGCCGGATACGACAAGCCCTTCGCGGTGGCCGTGACCAGCAGCGCCGCGATGCTGGCCCCAATCATTCCGCCGTCCATCATTGCTGTCATCTATTCGTCCGTTACAGGCGTATCAGTCGGGAAGCTTTTCATCGCCGGCGTGATACCCGGGATCATCTGTGCCATGGCCATCATGCTACTGACTTGGTACTACGCCCTTCGCGCCGGAACACCGCGGGATACCAAGGCTACTTTTGCACAACGCGGCCGCGCCATCGTTGTAGCAGGTCCTGCTTTGTTGATGCCGGTCCTTGTGCTCGGTGGCATTCTCGGTGGCATCTTCACGGCCACCGAAGCCGGTGCTCTAGCTTGTGTCTATGCGCTGATTTATTGCCTGTTTCGCATGCGCACGGGGGCCAGTGCATTTTATGAGGCGGTGATGGAGTCGGCCATTACCACCGGCACCGCGCTGGTCGTGTTGGCAGGTGCTGCTCTGTTCTCCTGGGTGCTTGTTCGCACTGGAAGTAGCGCCGCTATGATGAACATGATCATGGGTGTGTCCAACAACCCACATGTGGTCATGGCCCTGGTCCTCGGCATGCTGTTCTTTGTTGGCATTGTGATGGAGCCGATACCCGCCCTGGTGTTGACGGGGCCACTGCTGGTAACAGCAGCCAACGCCATGAACTTTGATCCACTGTCATTCGGTATTGCCGTGATCATGATGCTCATCGTCGGCAGCGTGACCCCACCTGTAGGCGTGCTGGCCATGATCGCCTGCAGAATCGCCAAAATCCCCTATTCGTCTACGTTCCGTGTGATCATTCCCTTCACGCTAGTCTGGCTGGCTGTTATCGCATTGATTGCCTACGTTCCTTCTATTGCCAACTTTCTGCCATCACTTCTCACCGAATGACCTCCCTTCCTACCGTCTCAACCGGTGAAAGCCGGGATTTGGGTATTGCGCCGATCGAACGGGTCTCCATTGCCGAGAAGGTTGCCAAACACCTGCTCGACCTGATTCGCACGGGCAATCTGGAGCCGGGTCAGCAGCTTCCACCGGAGCGCGACTTGGCTGCCAGCCTGCAGGTGTCGCGGCCATCAGTTCGCGAAGCGCTACGGGGCCTGCAGATTCTTGGCGTCATCAAAACTCGGCAGGGTGGCGGAATTTTTGTTTCGAGCTTAGATGCGACCGATCTGCTCCAGCCGCTTCAGGTGTACCTGACCCTGTCCGGCGAAAACTTCGAAGCCTTGCACGAGGCGCGGCTTGAGGTCGAGGCCGGGCTGGGTCGGCTCTTGACAGGCCGCATTTCAGACGTGGCAATAGAACGCCTCGATGCAATGGTCCAAGCCCAGCGCAAGCTGGTCAATGACCCGGTCGCATTCCGTATTTCAGATATGGAATTCCATCACACCCTGCGCGTGGCGGTTGCCAATCCTTTTCTCGAGCGCGTATCCGCCTCACTTTATGTCCTTGGCACCGAATACCGGCGCGTGCGTTGGGAGACGCCGGGCATGCTGCAGCAGTCGCTGTCTGATCACCAGGAAATAGTGGATGCCCTCGCAGCGCGGGACAGCACCCGCGTCGTCAGCGCCATGGAGCGCCATATGCACAGCGTGCACAACTCCACCCGCCAAGTTATGAATGTCGAACTTCCCGAAAAGGAGAACCAATGAGTGAGCGTGATGTTATGCGTGGCCGGCGCCTGACGACGGAACAGATTCTGGGCAGTGGTTTTTCCACACCCTTCGACGCGCCCATGATTCCGCCGTTTCCGTTTTCATTCCGGAACGTAGAAGTACTGACGCTCGCCTGGCGAACCCGTGGCGAGTGCGTCGACGCCTTGCTGCCACCCGAACTGTCTCGCACTTCTGATGTAGTGATGGCCCATATCTACAAGATGAACGACACCGAATGGCTCGGGCCTTACACGGAAAGCAACTTCATGGTGGGTTGCCGTTATGACCGTACGGGCGAGGCAGGCTCATATTCTCCCTATCTGTTCCTGTCCTCTGACGTCGGTGTGGCTCATGGACGTGAAGTCCACGGTCAGCCGAAAAAGCTAGGCAAGCCCACATTGGTCACCGACGGCGATGCTTGGGTTGGGCGGGTAGAAAGAAATGGTATTGAGATCATTACGGGAACGCTGGCGTACAAACAATCGCGCAGCGTTATCGCCAAAATGGCCGACTACTACGATTTCGCACTGAACTTCAACCTGAAAGCCATTGACCACATCGACGGCCGTCCGGCGATTCGCCAGCTGACAGCACGCAGATTGGGTGAATTGACGGTGCATGAATGCTGGTCCGGTCCCTGCACCGTCGAACTGAGGCCTAACGTGCAAGCCCCTGTCCATCGACTTCCTGTAGTTGAAATGCTGGACGGGTTTTACTGGCGAGGTGATTTCACGTTGGTGCAGGGGCGTGTGCTCCACGATTACCTGGACCGTGCTTCGTGATCATAGCGAAAGTTTTTATCGTGACTGGCGCCGCTCGTGGCATTGGCTACGAGGTCTGCCGGCAACTTGTAGGCCGTGGTCATCGAGTCGTTGCCGCTGTGCGCCAAGAGAAAGATATACAGGACATCGCCTCCGCTATCGGACCTCATCTTGAGGCCGTTCTTTGTGATGTCAGCGATTCCGTGCAGGTTCGCATGCTCGTTCAAGTTGCAATGCAGCAGTTCGGCAGACTGGACGGGCTGGTCAACAACGCGGGCACGGTGCACCCCATCGGGAAAATCTCTGAAGTCCCTGCAACGAAATGGAAAGACGCCTTGCTGACCAACGTATATGGGCCCTATCTGTGCAGCGCATGTGCAGTACCGTACATGGCAGATGCCGGTGGCGTGATCGTGAATCTATCGTCCGGCGCCGCAAATAAACCAATGGAAGGCTGGTCCGCCTACTGCGCCAGCAAGGCCGCTCTTGCCATGTTCACGCGCTCCATGCATCAGGAATTCGGTGCACGTATCAGCACCGTGGGGTTCGCTCCAGGGTTGGTGGACACAGACATGCAGGCGTCCATCCGCCACTCCGGAGTCAACCCTGTTTCAAAGCTGAATCGCACGAGCCTGACGTCGCCCTCGGTTCCGGCAAGTCTGATTGTTTCTCTTCTTGAAGGTGTAGCACATCAATATTCAGGCCAGGAAGTCGATGCGCGTGATGAGGCATTTCGCAAAATTTGCGGGCACTCCACGATGGATGCAAACCAGTAGTACTTCGATCGGCGGTCGCACTTCTGCTGAGCCACAGGCTGGGGCGCGGCGCACTCACTGCTTTCCACTAAGGCTGAGCGTGACCACACGCGGCACGCTGGCTACTTCTGCAAGGAGTTGGAATTCGCTTGTGAGGGCAACTGAGCTGCAACGCTTCAACGCAAAGGATGGCCTGAACAAGCCGCTAAATTTGCTCCGCGAATTGCCGTCTGGCTACCCGGGGACAGCACCAATCATTTGGTAGGGTACAGACTCCGCCCAATTTACTAATTGCTCTATTGATTGCGTTTGCGCCCCACCTGTTTGGCATTGAAGTCCTGTCCTGACCTACGTAAACCTTCTTTTATCGCATCCCAGCCCTTTGTCCTCCGAATACCATCAAAAGCCGCGTCACCACAGCGCCGAATCACGTATCTCGTCCAGCTTTCGCCGCGCGTTCTTTCTCACCACCACGCGCCAAATCACCACAACTACCATCGTCACTAGCGCGCCCATTAAAAGTTCAGCGTTGCTCAAAGCGCGTCCGAATAGCGTTTCAGTTTGCAGCAGCAGCGCGGCTGCGATGCCTAGGATGAGGCAGAGAAAGATGAGGGATTTCATGTGTAGGCTGAAGATCTGAGTCTGAGGAGCTGAGTTGTGTTTTTCATTTTAGGGGCGCCAGAGGATTACGACTGGATAGGCGTTGGAGATTTGACCGGGTGATAGGAATTCGAGGCTGGAGCTGCAGAAAACGGTTGCGTGTGACGGGGCTAGAGCGCGAAGGGTTCGGTAGATGGTTGCGGCGTCGTGGAGTTTCGGGCGGTATGCGAGGGTGAAGGCTATTGCTGCGGAACCGCGGGATGCAGCTTCTTGCGAGAACTAGCTCGGTGTGGACAATAGCTACACGTGCGTGCGTGCTGTATATTTGTTACATACACATTCGGAGTTTCCCATGCGTGACGCTGCCCTCAACCTGCGGGCCAAGCCCGAACAACGCGACCTAATCGACCAGGTGTTCTTCAGCCTCGATACGGACAGATTCATGCAGTTCACGGCACTGCTCGATACGCCGGCGACACCCAATGCCGGGCTGCAGCGCCTGATGGCCGTGCGCGCCCCCTGGGCCGCCAACGCCGAATGAGCCTGCGCCTGTCCGCTCCCGAGCCTCTTTCCGCTGTCCATGATTTGAGCGCCTTCGAATGCGGCGAAGCCAGCCTCTAGATTGGCGAAAGAGCCAATTTTTTTGGTGCTCGGCGACAGTTCACTCCACCCTGAGGTCAGTCCTTGCCGCCGAATCCAGGCAGAAACGCCGCGGCCTTTGCCATGTAGGCGGCCCGCAGAGCAAGGGCATCAGCCAGGGCGTGGTGTCGGCCGAGACGTCGAGCCTTGAGGGAGCGAAAGCACTCTTCGGCCGCCAACTCTCCGGTGATGGTGCCGGTAATCGCGTCGACATTTCTTGGGATCACAACTTCTCGCACTTGCTCCCACAACCCGGCATCCCGTATCGCGTATTCCAGCAGCTCATAGTCCATCGAGTAATCGAAGGCAATTTCGACTTTTTCCCCGGCGTCGGCAGCAAGCCCAAGGATCCACTCCCCGGCTCGCCGGCCCATCTCCCACTCCGTTCCCAACGCACCTGGGACACGGCCCCATTGGTCAATGACGCCGTTGTAGCGCACAAACTCAGATGAAGCTTTGAGGCGGGCTTTTCCGATGTCCGATTCCAAGTCGAGCTCTGCGTAAAACTCTCTCGCATCTAGGGAGGCAAGTCCAAGGCTGAGTAATTGCGGATCCAGCAGGTCGGTGAATTCGGAGTCGAGAAAAGCGATCATTAGATTTAGGGGTACTTATTGATGTCGGATAGCGTCCCATCGGATGACGAGTACATGAGCGGCTGGAGTAAGAGGTGGTGGACTAGACTTTCTATCAAAAGCTGAATCGCCCCGGGTTTCGTGGAGGCCCGTTGGGTTAAGTCAGACCTCCGCCGTGGTGGCCTGGCTGGCTAATTGCTGAAAGTAATTTTCTTCCGCTTCGGCAAGGGGAATGTATCCGATGGGCTCCAGCAGTCGGTGGTGTTTAAACCATGACGCCTATTCGAGCGTTGCAAATTCCAGCGATTCTTTGGTTTTCCAGGGCGCCCGCCGATGAATCAATTCGGCCTTGTACGAGTCGTAGATCGTTTCGGCCAGAGCGTTGTCGTAGCTGTCACCCCGGCTGCCCACAGAGGGCTCAATACCGGCTTCGGTCAGCCGCTCACTGTAACTGTTGAATACGCCCAGTACACCAGCGAAGACTTTCAGCGCCTGCTGGCCGATCAGGGCCTCACCTGCAGCATGAGTCGGCGCGGTGAGTGCTGGGACAATGCGGCGATGGAGAGCTTCTTCTCGACGCTCAAAATTGAAAGAGTGTTTCGCTCCAGGTACAAAACCAGTGACGAAGCCCGTGCAGGCATCTTTGACTATATTGAGCGGTTCTACAACCCCGACGTCGGCATTCGACGCTCGATGCATTGAGCCCGGTAGAGTTTGAAAAACGCTATGCGAGCTTAACGGTGTGTCCGTGATAATGAGGGTAAGCGTCCGACCAATACCGTCTTGACGCAGATGCTGAACGGGTAGCAGCTACTGGGGGCCGTTCACTTCGTCAATGAAGTGGTCGTATTCATAGGCAGCCTCGATGGCAGCATCCAGGCGCTGCAGCAAGTCGTCCAAAGACTCACCGGGCTGGCGCACCAGCATTGCCAGGCAGTTGTGCGCATCGGTTGCGGTGGCCACACATTCAAACGGACGCACGGGCCCGATCGTAATTTCCCCGCCCCCTTCAATCAACGCCTCAATATTGATCTGCCCGGGCTGTGGCTGTGGCCGCCTCCTGGTTTTTCCGATCATGTTCATGCCGCCTTCTGCTCAGGTGCGCGTGCTGCGGCCATCTCCTGCGCAAGATTCCACGGCAGCAACTCATCGACCCGATTGACTGGATGCTGCGCAATGCGCTTGATCACTTCTGTGAGGTAGGCCTGCGGGTTGACCCCGCCCAGCTTGGCCGTCTCGATCAGGCTATAAACAGCGGCGGCGCGCTCGCCACCGGCATGGGAGCCGGCAAACAGCCAGTTCTTGCGACCCAGGGCGATGCCGCGTATCGCCCGCTCGGCGGCATTGTTGTCCATCTCGATGCGCCCATCGTCCAGGTAGCGGGTCAGCGCCGTCCAGCGTGTAACCGCGTAGCCAATCGCCTTGGCCAGAGCCGACTTGGCCGATACCTGCGCCAGCGCATCCTGCAACCAGGCGTGCAGTTCCTCCATCAGAGCCCGCGAACTCGCCTGCCGAACACTTACCCTCTCATTGGGCGGGCATCCCCGAATCGGCGTTTCCACGGCGTACAGCTGGGCAATGCGTTGCAGCGCCTGCGCAGCCAGCGTTCCCGGCAACCGTTTCTGATCCTCATGAATGTCGTAGAACTTCCTGCGTACATGCGCCCAGCACGCCGCCTCCAGAATCACCCCGGCTTCGCGCGTCGGTTCATACAGTGCGTTAAAGCCCGCATAGCCATCGGCCTGCAAGATGCCATGGAACGTCCTGAGATGTCTTGCTGGGTGTTCACCCTTGCGATCCGGCGTGTACTGGAACCACACCGCCGGTGGCGCGGGACCAGCGGCCGGCCGATCATCCCGTACGTAAGCCCACAGCCTGGCGATCTTGGTGCGCCCGCGGCCCGGGTCAAGCACTGACACCGGGGTGTCGTCCGCATGCACCTTCACGCCATCCATGACGTGACGGGCCAGACTGTCCACCAACGGGCGCAGCAAGGCGCTGGTCTGTCCCACCCAGTCGGCCAAGGTGGAGCGGTGCAGGTCAACACCCACCCGCCTGTAAATTTGGCTCTGCCGGTACAGCGGCAGATGGTCACAGTATTTGCTGGTCAGGACATGGGCCAGCAAACCGGCTCCAGCCATGCCGCGCTCAATCGGACGTTCGCCAGCGCTGGCCTGGCAGATGCTGCTGCACTGCCCACAAGCGTACTTGGGACGCACGTGGCGGATGACTTTGAAGCTGCCTGGCTCGTAGTCCAACACTTCCGAGACATCTTGTCCGATGGCGCGCAACTCGCTGCCGCAGCTCAGGCAAGTGCAGTCCGTTGCGTGGCGGGGCTCGTGGACCACCGTCTCGCGCGGTAGATGCTCGGGCAGGTGGCGCAGTTCAGGGCGTTTGTTGGACTTGCCCTTGCGACGCTCACGCTCGACTTGCAGATCGATCACCGGCGCTGCGTTGACCTGGGCGTTTTGCACCAGCAACTCCAGCTGCTGGGCGTCCATCTGTTCGCTGGAGCGCCCGTAGCGCATGCGCCTCAGGTACGCCAGTTCCAGATTGAGTTTGTCGATGGTCAGGTGTGCCGTCTTGAGCGCGCCGCCCTGCCGCTCAACCGTTTTGGTCAGCGTGTCGATCGTGGCCTGCAGCACATCCGTTGTCATGGGGCATGACTTTGCCACGCAAACCGACGCCTCGCTACAGGATTGTCCCTGTCAACCAAGGCCGCAGTGGACCATGCAATTGCCTATGCCGCGCGCTGCGGTTGCCAGGTGCGAGTCGGCATTCTCCAGTCGAGGCCTTCGAGCAGCATGGACAGCTGCGCCGGGGTCATGAAACCGCGCCGCTGTCGGCCTGCGGCCAGACGAAGCGCCCCTTCTCCAGCCGCTTGGCAAACAGACACAGGCCTTGTCCATCCCACCACAGCAGCTTGATAATGTCGCCTCGCCTGCCACGAAAGACGAACACATGGCCGGAGAACGGGTCTTGGGTGAGTGAAGTTTGTGCAAGACCGGCCAGACCGTCGAATCCTTTGCGCATGTCGGTCATGCCGGCCGCCAGCCAGACCCGTGTTCCCGCAGGCAAGCCGATCATCTCAATGCGGCCAGAATTTGCACGATGCAGCGCAGCTCCGCCGGATCGAATCCGGCCGGCAAGCGCACCGTTGCTCCAGCCAGGCTCATCTCGATGGGCGCACGTTCCGCAGCGAGTGTTGGGTTCATCCCAGACCTGGGCGTGACTGCCGCTGCTGCTGGCTCGATGCTGACCGGCAGCATCGTCGCCAACGACGTTGATGTCCCTGGCTTGGGCCGGCGCAGCCATTTGCGTATGACGTTGGCGTTGATGCCGTGGCCCAGCGCAATGGCTGAAACTGAGGCTCCTGGCAGCAGGCATTGCGCAACCACCTCGCGCTTGAACTGCTGTGCGTAGGTACGTCGCGCTCTGCGGGTAACAGGTGCCGCTATCGACACGCTATTTTTGGCGTCCACTATTTTCATCATGGACGCTATCTTTACGCCACCCCTTCAACTCCACAAGGCGGTACTGGTCGGACGCTTACTAATGAGGGAATCCTACAGTGTCAAGTCGGCTCTTTGAGGGGATCGCGGCGTCCGGGCTAAGGCGCGGTGGACGATTCCCGATCAAAGTCTGGCGATGCTCCAAACCGTTCCGCGGCAATCTGCCGTGAATTTCATCTGTAACGAATACCGGGGGGAGTAGGCGCTGTTATTTGGGGTTTCCCAAGTGCCGCTCGATCTCGCCCTTCATCGCTTCCACTAGTTCCTTGGCGCGCTCGCCCACGCGGAACATCGGCCCGGCCAACAGCAGGGCGAACTGGCGGTGCGGCATCTTCAGAGGCAGCGCTACGCCGCCCAAGTCCGGCGTGAACTCGGCGTTGCCCTCGAACCAGCCGCGCTCCAGCGAGCGCTGGATTTCCTTTTCGACCGCGGCCACACTCATGAGTGTGGAGGGCGTATAGCGCTCGAAGTTCGCCCGCCGTAGCACGGCCGAGCGTTCAGCGGTCGTCATTTGCGACAACAGGACGCGGCCGGTGGCCGTCACATGAAGTGGGACCAGCTTGCCTGGCGAAGCGGTATAGCGGATGGCATGGGGTGATTCCACTACATCCAGGAACACGGCGTATGCGCTACTCGAGGCGGCCAGCACCGCCGTCTCGCCGGTGCGCTGGACAAGGGCGTGAAGCAGTTCTCTCAGTTGCTCGGGGATCGGCTCCGCGCTTTCGATCTGCTGCAGAAGCGAGAACCAGAGCGGCGAGGGATAGTAGCCACCGCGGGCGCGCGGCTCATAGAGGAATCCACGCGCCGCCAGCGTACCCAGCAGGTTGAAGGTGCTTGACCGCGGCCACTCGAGCTGCTTCGACACCTCCGCAAGCGTCGCCGGCTGCCGGTGTTTGGCAAAGAACTCGAGCAGATCGAGCACGTTCGCAGCTTGTTTGACGTTCACGGGTTATCTATCGAAGGGTGGATTAATCGGCGGCCCGATTATGCCGCAGCAGGTCGGACGTCCAGAACGGCGCGGCCGCAATGGCCAGGCACCCGAGTGACAGCATGAACGCCAGGCTATAACTGCCTGTTGCGTCGTACAGCACGCCGGAGAGCAGGGCGCCGATGCCCGAGCCGATCGCCATGCACGCGTAGATCACGCCGTAAATCGCCGCTTGGCCGGGGCCCGCGAAGAGCCGCGAGCTCAGGCTGGCGATAAGTGGCCCCCGGACACCCTGGAAGAGCCCAAACAACAGGACGTAGCACGCGAGGAGCACGGTGCTGGGCCCGAACGAGAGGCTGTAAAGCATGGCGACTCCCGAGGCCGTGCCGATGAAACTCGCGGTGGCCGACAGCTTGTAGCCGAAGCGGTCGGCGATCCAGCCGGCGCTGGACACCCCGACCACGGATAGCATGCCCGCGGCCCCGAAGGCGCTCGCGGCCTTCAGTGGCGGGAAGCCCACATCGACAAGATAGGCAACCGATTGGACGATCACGAGGTACATGCCCACGGCGGTGAAGAACATGGTTTGCACCATCAGCCAGAAGCGCCGCTGCCCCAATGCCGAGCGCAACCCCGCGGACGCGCTCTTCGCGCCGGCCGCCCCGCGAGCCAGTCTGGGCGACAGCGGATCGGTGCGCCCCACTAGGATCGACCGCCAAGGGATGAACTGCGAGAGGACCAGCACGACCAGCAAGGCTTCGCCGGCCCACCGGTAGGTGGCGCGCCAGCCCGAGGCATCGATCAACGCCTGCGTGAGAGGCACCATCACGAGCGAGCCGCAACCGAATCCCGCGTAAGCAATGCCCGTGGCTGCGCCGAACCGGTGCGAGAACCACCGGCTCAGCAGGGCGGTGGCGGGCACCATGCCGATCGCGCCCGCACCCAGGCCGCCGAGTAATCCCACGTACAAGTAGAAGTGCCAAATTTTCGTTGCGAATGCCGCGAGGAAGTAGCCGCACGCCAACACGGCGATGCCCACTGAATAAAGCTTGCGCGGACCCCAGCGCTCGATCAGAAGCCCAGCCAGGGGCGAACTCAAGCCGCTGATGACCATCAGGGTTGAATAAACGCCCGTCATCTGCGACCGTTGCCAGCCGAATTCGGCCTGCAGCGGCAGCAGGAACACCATGAACGTATCGCCTATGCCGCGGGCCAGAAAATTGAAAAGGAAGCAGAGCCCCAGCACCAAGGCCGGCAGACGAGCGCTAGCCGCAGGATTGCCTTCATTCTTGTACATGAAAGGTAATGTACAGGTATCTGAATTTGAATTCTAGTCATAACGTCGTAGTCGCGAAATATCTGGTTTTTTCACTAGAAAGTTCTCCGTCGATCGGTAAAAACCCTATTAATAATCTGTCCACTCTCAGGAACAATGATGACAGCCCGCTGAACTTAACTTTCACTCAACCACGAGAACGACCCCAATGGGACCCTTGGACGGCATTCGCATCATCGACATGACGTCGGTCCTCATGGGTCCGTTCGCCACCCAGGCGCTCGGCGACATGGGTGGAGACGTTATAAAGGTCGAGGCGCCACAAGGGGACGTCGTGCGTCAGATCGGGCCTGCTCGCCATGACGACATGGGGCCCATCTTCCTTAACACCAACCGCAACAAGCGATCGCTCTCGCTGGACCTGAAGCGTCCCGAAGGCATCGCGGTGCTTCATCGACTCATCGCCGAAGCGGACGTGCTGGTCTACAACGTGCGCCCGCAAGCGATGGCGCGTCTCGGCCTGGATTACGAGGCCGTGGAAAAGATCAATCCGCGCATCGTCTACGCCGGCCTCTTCGGCTTCGGCCAGGATGGCCCCTATGCCGCGCGGCCCGCCTACGACGACCTGATACAGGGTGCGTCCACGCTCTCGTACCTGATTGCCCGCGCCAGCGACGGCACGCCCCGCTATGTGCCCACGGCGATGGCGGATCGCATCGTTGGCATCACGGCGGTGGGCGGCATCCTTGCCAGCCTGATCGCGCGGGGCCGCACCGGCCGTGGACAGCGCGTGGACATCCCGATGTTCGAGACCATGGTGGGCTTCGTGCTCGGCGACCACCTCGGCGGCCTGACGTACGAGCCTCCGCTCGACGGTGGTGGCTACGCGCGGCAGCTTTCGCCGTACCGGCGTCCTTACCGTACGAAGGACGGCTACATCTGCGCCCTTGTCTACAACGACAAGCAGTGGGAAGGTTTTCTGCGCGCCATCGGCCGCGAGTCCCTGCAAAAGGAAGACGCGCGCTTTGCCACGTTCGCGAACCGTTCGCGCAACATCGACTTCGTCTACGAGCGGCTCTCGGACATCTTCGGGGAGCGCACGACGGCCGAATGGATGCGCGTGCTGGAAGAGGCCGACATCCCGATGATGCCGATGCACGACTTCGAGAGCGTGCTCGAGGATCCGCACCTCACCGCCACCCGGTTTTTTACTACGGTGGAGCACCCCACCGAGGGCACCATCCGCTCGATGCGCGCCCCTGTCAGCTTCTTCGGCACGCCGACCGGCCCCATCAAGCATGCGCCCAGCCAGGGTGAGCACAGCGTGGAGATTCTGCGCCAGGCCGGCTACAGCGCCGAGGAAATTGATTCGTTTCTCGCCAGCGGCGCCGTGCAGGCCCCGCCGGCTCCCTCTTCCAAGGAAAACACAGCGTGAATTTCGAACTGAGCGAACAACAGGAAAGCATCCGTGAGGCCATCGCGCGCATCTGCGCGCAATTCGATGACCAGTACTGGTTTGACCGCGACCATGACGGGCGCTTCCCCGAAGAGCTCTACCGGGCGCTGGCCGACGATGGCTGGCTGGGCATGTGCATCGGTGAGGAATACGGCGGGGCCGGGCTGGGCGTGACCGAGGCGGCCATCATGATGCAAGCCATCACCCAGTCGGGCGGCGGCATGTCGGCCGCGTCGTCCGTGCACATCAACCTGTTCGGTCTGAACCCGGTGGCCGTCTTCGGCAACGAGGAACAGCGGCGCCGCATGCTGCCGCCGGTGGCGCGGGGCGAGGCCAAGAGTTGCTTCGGCGTGACCGAGCCGAACACGGGCCTGAACACGACGCAACTGAAACTGCGCGCGGTCAAGAAGGGCGACCGCTATGTCGTCAACGGTCAGAAGGTCTGGATCTCGACCGCCAAGGTGGCCGACAACATTCTGCTGTTGGCACGCACCACGCCGCTGGAAGGGGTCAAGAAGCCCACGCACGGCCTGAGCCTCTTCTACACGCCGTTCGACCGCAGCCGGGTCACGGTGCACGAGATCGAGAAGATGGGACGCAAGTGCGTCGATTCCAACGAACTTTTCTTCGAGGACTTCGAAATCCCTGCGGAGAACCTGATCGGCGAGGAAGGTCGTGGGTTCGAATACATCCTGCATGGCATGAACCCGGAGCGCGTGCTGATCGCGGCCGAGGCCGTGGGGCTGGGCCGTGTGGCTCTGCAGCGCGCCACGGCCTACGCCAAGGATCGCAACGTCTTCAACCGCCCCATTGGCATGAACCAGGGCATCCAGCACCCGCTCGCGCAGAACTGGATGGAACTGGAGGCGGCCAACCTCATGGTGATGAGGGCGGCGTGGGAGTACGACAGCGGCAAGGACTGCGGCGCGAGCGCCAATGCGGCGAAGTTCCTGGCGGGCGAGGCGGGCTTCAATGCCTGCCAGCAGGCAGTGATGACGCACGGTGGCTTCGGCTATGCGAAGGAATACCACGTCGAGCGCTACCTGCGCGAATCGCTGATCCCGCGTATCGCGCCGATCAGCCCGCAGCTGGTGCTTTGTTACATCGCCGAGCGGGTGCTCGGCTTGCCGAAGTCGTACTGACCCCATGGCAGCCGGCACGCACGACCTTGCGCGAAGCGGCCCCTTGGCAGGGCTGCGCGTCGTCGAGTTCGCGGGCATCGGCCCGGCGCCGTTCTGCGGCATGCTGCTGGCCGACCTGGGGGCGCAGGTGCTGCGCCTGGACCGCACCGAGCCCAGCAGCCTGGGTATTCCGCGCCCTCCGCAGTTCGACCTGCTGCAACGCGGCAAGCGGTCCATGCGCGTCGACTTGAAGGGCGGGGCTGGCCTGGCTCTGGCTCGCAGCATTGTGGCGCGGGCGGATGCGCTCATTGAAGGATTCCGTCCCCGGACGATGGAGCGCCTCGGCCTCGGCCCTGATGTGTGCCTGGCCGACAATCCGAAACTCATCTACGGCCGCATGACCGGCTTCGGCCAAGAAGGCCCGCTCGCGCACGCCGCGGGCCACGATCTCAACTACCTGGCGCTCACCGGCGCGCTGCATGCGATCGGCCGTGAAGGCGGCCCGCCGACGCCGCCGTTGAATCTGGTCGCCGACTACGGGGGTGGCGGCCTGATGCTGGCCTTCGGCATGGTGAGCGCGGTGCTCCATGCCCGCGCCACTGGGCAAGGGCAGGTAGTCGACGCGGCGATGGTTGATGGTGTGGGTGCGCTGATGACGCCGTTGCACGGGCTCATCGCCGCCGGGCTTCAAAAGGGCCCGCGCGGCACCAATCTGCTGGACTCTGGCGCGCCCTTTTACGATGTATATCGCTGTGCCGACGGTGAGTACGTCAGCCTGGCGCCGATCGAGGCGAAGTTCCAGCAGGTGTTTCGAAAAAAGCTCGCTGAGGCCGGCATCGACGCGCTGGACCTGACCGCTTTCGACGATCGGGCGAACTGGCCGCACTTGCGTGGGCGCCTGACGGCGATCTTCGAAACACGAACCCGCGCGCAGTGGTGCGAAATTCTCGAAGGCAGCGACAGCTGCTTCGCGCCCGTGCTCTCGCCGACCGAAGCGCCACGACATCCGCACAGCGCCGCGCGCCGCAATTTCATCGAGATCGCGGGCGTCGTCCAGCCGGCGCCGGCACCACGTTTCAGCGCCACCGTCCCCGACCTGCCCGAGCCGCCTGGGCAAGACGGTGGTGAGGAATGGGCAGCGGCCTGGGGCGTCCCGGGGGGCGAACTTACGGGCTGCGGGTATGACCTGAGGACATAGGAGGGACAACATGGCAGGATTGCATTTCGAGGAATTTTTTGAGGGCCAAGAATTCATGCACGACTGGTCGCGCACCGTCACGGAAATGGACAACACGCTGTTCAGCCTCCTGACGATGAATCCGCAGCCGCTGCACCTGGACGCCCATTTTTCCGCCGGCACCGAATGGGGCCAGCGCCTTTTCAACAGCCTGTACACATTGGGTATCCTGGTTGGCATGACGGTGAACGACACGACCATGGGCACGACGGTAGCCAACCTGGGCATGACCGACGTGCGTTTTCCCAAGCCCGTGTTCCATGGCGATACGCTCAAGGCCCGCACCCGCGTGGTGTCGGTGCGTGCCAGCAAGTCGCGCCCCGACACCGGTCTGGTCGAGTTCGAGCACACGGGTCTGAACCAGCGCGGCGAGATCGTGGCTGTCTGCCGGCGCACGGCCATGATGCGGCGCAAGGTAGTGACTGCATGAACGCGCCCGGAAGCATAGAAGCGATCAATCCGAGCCTGCTTTACGAGCAGCACGGGTCCGTGGTCGTGATCCGGATCAACCGGCCCGACCAGCGCAACGCGATCAGCGGCGAAGTGCGCTCCGGCCTCTTCACTGCATTCGAGCGCTTCGAGCAGGACGACTCGGCGCTGGTCGCCATCCTCACCGCAACCGGGGACCAGGCCTTTTGCGCCGGCATGGACTTGAAGGAGGCCGCCGAATCGGGTCTGGCGGTGCCGCCGCCGGGTTTCCTGCCGATCATAGGTGACAGCATACGGGTGACCAAGCCCACCATCGCCGCCGTGAACGGGCTGGCCTTCGCGGGCGGCTGGCTGCTGGCCCAGATGTGCGACCTGTGCATCGCCGCCGACCACGCGACTTTCGGCATCACCGAGGCGCGGGTGGGACGCGGCATGCCCTGGGCAGCGCCGCTCATGAGCATGGTGCAGCAGCGGGCCGTGATGGAATTGCTGCTGACGGCCGAGCCGATTACTGCGCAGCGTGCGTACGAGATCGGGTTCGTGAATCACGTGGTGCCGGGGCTACAAGTCCTGCCGCGCGCCATGGCGATGGCCGCAAGAATCGCCGCCAACGCGCCGCTGACGGTGCGGGCCGCCCGCGAACTCGTCTACCTGTCTAACGAGATGGGGCGCTCCGCCGCGCAGCGTGCGGCGACGCACCTTTTTGAGAAGGTTTACCTGAGCGAGGACGCCCAGGAGGGTCCTCGCGCATTCCGAGAAAAAAGAACACCCGCCTGGAAAGGGCGTTGAGAAAGACGAATGACAAAACCAACTGCTTACCAAACGATCCGCGGCGTCGTCGATGCAATCGACAACGTCGTGATGTTCGTCGGCTGCGCGATGCTCTTCGCGCTGATGTTCATCGTCGTGGCGGACGTGTCCCTGCGCTACCTCTTCAACGCGCCGCTCCAGTGGGCGTATGAAGTGGTGTCGAGCTACCTCATGCCCGGCCTCTTCTTCTTCGCCGTGTCGCACACGCTGAAGGCCCATGCCCACGTCTCTGTCGACATCGTCCACAACTACATCAGCCCCCGTGCGCGGTATGTCTTCGAGGCGATCGCCACGCTCGTGTCGATCCCCGCGTTCGCGATCTGCACCTGGGTCTCGGCGCGCAACACGATGGCCGACCTCGCGACGGCCGCCGAGTCAACCAGCGGCCTGGCGGTCCCGACCTGGACGATCAGCATCATGCTGCCGATCGGGTTCGGCCTGCTCACGATCCGCTTGATCCTCAACGCCATCGGCTACCTGGGCACGCTCGCGAGCGGTCGCGAGCTGCTGGCGCTGCCACCCATCGCCGGCACCGAGGAGACGGCGCAATGATCGCCGCCGGTATCACCCTCCTGCTGTTCGTGCTGCTGGCGCTCGGGACGCCGGTCGCATTCTCGCTGGCGATCGCGGGCAGCCTGGGCCTGTTCATGATCGGCGGGCTCGACGTGCTGGCTGGCGTCATCACGACGACCCCCTTGTCCACCGCGGGCAGCTACGAACTGATCTCCGTCCCCATGTTCATCCTGATGGCGGAGTTCGTCATCCTGAGCGGCGTCGCGGACGGGCTCTTCACGGCGGCCAAGACCTGGGTGGGCCGCGTGCCGGGCGGCCTCGGCATGGCTACCGCGCTTGCAGGAGCCGGGTTCGGCGCGATTTCGGGCTCGAGCACGGCATCAGCGGCGACGCTCTCGTCGACCACGATGCCGGCGATGCTCAAGCAAGGCTACGACCCCAGGCTCGCGGGCGGCGTGGTCGCGATTTCGGGAACGCTGGCGATGCTCATTCCACCCAGCATCGCCCTGGTGCTGTACGGCATCATTGCCGACGTCAACATCGGCCAGCTCCTCATCGGCGGCGTGATTCCTGGCATCCTCGTGACGCTCACGATCATGGCCACCGTCTATGTGCTGGTCCTCATCGACCCGTCCGCGGCGCCCCGCGGTCAGGCCTACACGATGAAGGAAAAGATACTGTCGCTGAAGGTCGTCGGCCCGATGCTGCTGCTCTTCATGGCCGTCACCGGCGTCATCTACAGCGGCATCGCCACGCCGACCGAGGCCTCGGGCATCGGCGCCTTCGGGGCCTTCCTTCTGGCGATCAAGGCGGGGACGGTTAACCGCAAGAGCCTGGTCAAGGCCCTCACGCACGCGGCACACGCCAGCTGCATGATCATCATGATCATCGTCTGCGCCAAGATCTTCGGCTACTTCCTGACGATGACCCAGAGCACGCAGATGATCGTGACCTGGGTCGGATCGCTTGGCGTTTCACCCTGGGTCGTGCTGGTGATCATCCTGTTCGGCTACCTCGTGCTGGGCTGCCTGATGGACCAAGTCGCGATCCTGATCCTGACGGTGCCTGTCGTGCTGCCGCTGATCAAGGCGCTGGGCTTCGATCCCGTCTGGTTTGGCGTAATCATCATTGTCGTTGCCGAGGTCGGGCTCGTCACGCCACCCGTGGGGCTGAACGTTTTCGTCGTCGCCCGCTACGCGAAGCGACCGTTGCAGGAAATTTTCGCTGGTGTTTGGCCGCACGTCTTCAGCCACCTGATGCTGCTGGCAGTGCTGGTCGCGTTCCCTTCCATCATCCTCTGGCTGCCAAAGCAGATGGCGCCTTGAAGCCGGATCTCCATCTCTCCTTACCCAAAACGAAAGGTTACATCATGTCCAAGCTAATTCACAACGCGCCCCTGGCTCTCGCCGCCGCAGTGCTCCTGGCCGCCGGTGGGGCCAACGCCCAGACCGTCAAGATCAAGATTGCCGACTCTTTCCCGGTCGGTCACTATCTGCCAAAGTACTTCACGATGCCGATGATTGAGCGGCTGAAGGCCAACCCGGCCGCCAAGGGCTACGAGTTCGAGTACTATCCGGCCGAACAGCTGGGCAAGGCCAAGGACCTGCTGGCGCTGACACAGTCGGGCGTGGTCGACATCGCCTATGTCGCCCCGGGCTTCGTGTCGGACAAGATGCCTCTGTCCGTCGTGGCCGAACTGCCCCTGGAGTTCACCGGCTCATGCATGGCAACCATGGCGTACTGGAACCTGGCGAAGCCGGGCGGCACGCTGTCCAAGAAGGAGTTCGAGCCGAACGGCGTGCGCCTGTTGTTCACGATCGTACTGCCACCGTACCAAGTGGTCACGCGCAAGCCGTTCGCGACGCTCAAGGAAGTGGAGGGCATGAAGATTCGCGCTTCGGGCTCAGCCAAGGAACTGCTGCTCAAGAAGATGAAGGCCGTGCCGGTGCTGATGCCCACGCCCGAGGTGTATGAGTCGCTCTCGCGCGGCACCATCGACGGCGTCCTGTTTCCGTTCAACAGCCTGCCGCCCTATGACATCCACAAGCTGTCGAAGGCCGGCACGATCGGCGAGAACTTCGGAACCTTCGTGGCCAACTGGGTCATCAGCGAGAAGCGCTTCCAGTCGCTGCCGCCGGCCGTCCAGCAGGAACTCACCACGATGGGCGAACAGTTCACCAAGAGCGTCTGCCTGCAGGTGGAAAAGGACGAAGCGGGCGACATCGAGAAGGTGAAGGCAGCCGGCGTGAAGCTCACGCCGCTGCCCGCCGCCGACAAGGCGACGCTGTCGACGCTCTCGCTGGAAGTGGCCAAGGACTGGGCCGACACGCTCGACAAGCGCGGCAAGTCGGGCACCGAGATCCTCAATGCCTTCCGCGCCGGCCTGAAGTAAGGCGTGATCGAGACCTTGTCCCTGCAGCCCTTGCCGCTGCAGGCGGAAGCCCTCCGCGCCGAAGTCCGCAACTTTCTCGACGAGAAGCTGCGCGGCGTGCCGCCCGAGCGGCGGGCGCGCTCCTGGCTCGGCTTCGACGCGGACTTCAGCCGTGCCCTGGGCGAGCGCGGCTGGATCGGCATGGCCTTGCCGCAGGAATACGGCGGCGGCGGGCGCGATGCGTTCGCGCGGTTCGTGCTCGTCGAGGAGCTGCTAGCGCAAGGTGCGCCTGTTTCGGCCCACTGGATCGCGGAGCGCCAGAGCGCCCCGATGCTGCTGCGCTTCGGCACTGAGGCTCAGAAGCGCTTCTTCGTGCCGCGCGTCTGCAAAGGCGAGCTCTTCTTCTGCATCGGCATGAGCGAGCCGCAGTCCGGTTCGGACCTGGCTAGCGTTGGGACGAGGGCGACGCCGACGCAGGACGGCTGGCGCCTGAAGGGCCAGAAGATCTGGACGACCAACGCCGACCACTCGCACTGGATGATCGCACTCGTGCGGACCTCGGGCACGCCCGCGGACCGGCAGGTCGGCTTGTCGCAGCTGCTGGTCGACATGAAGGCGCCAGGTGTCACGGTTCGCCCGATCCAGGACCTCACCGGCGACCGCCACTTCAGCGAGGTGTTCTTCGACGATGTGGAGTTGCCGCACGAGGCCCTGATCGGCGATGAAGGCTCCGGCTGGAAGCAGGTCAATGCCGAACTGGCGCTCGAGCGCAGCGGCCCGGAGCGTCTCTACTCCAGCATGGTGCTGCTCGACACCTGGATCGATCACCTGCGCCAGATGCAGGCCCCGGACGAGCAGGCGTTGGCCTTGGCCGGCCGCATGGTCGGCCACCTGGCGTCGCTGCGCTCCATGTCCGTGGCAGTGACCGCGCGGATCGGTGCGGGGGGCAGCCCGATGACCGAGGCCTCCTTGGTGAAGGACTTGGGCACCGAGCTCGAGCAGTACATCCCGATCGCGATTGCCGATGCGATCGCCAGCGACACGCGCCACGTGGCTTCGCCGGCGCTGATGCGCACGCTTGCCTACGTGACACAGTTCGCACCGACTTTTTCACTGCGCGGCGGCACCCGCGAAGTCTTGCGCGGGCTGATTGCACGCGGCTTGGGGTTGCGATGAACGATCTGACAGCGCCTTTCGAGCGTCTTCTTGCCGATGTATTCCCCTTGACGACAGTACGCGCCATCGAGGCCGGCAGGAACGCGGACGCATCGTGGGAGAGGCTCGAGGACTCGGGCTTTCTCGATGCCATGGTGCCTGAGACGGCAGGCGGCGCGGGACTCTCGCTGGCCCAGGCCTTTGAGCTGCTCGTGGCGGCGGGCGCTTCGGTGTTGCCCGTGCCTGTGGCTGCGACGATGCTTGTGCGGGCCTTGCTCGCGCAGGTGGGCGCCAGCGCGCCGGCAGGGCCAATCACGATTGCGGCGCGTGTCGAATCCCTTGCGCAAGACGGTGTGCATGCCCATCAGGTGCCCTGCGGGATGACGACGCAATGGGTTGCGCTGTCGCAAGGTGCTGGCTGGCTGTTATTGCCGGTGGCTGCGGCCCGGCGCGAGCCGAGCGGTATCCACGGCAGCCTGCGTGCGGATTTTCACTGGGACGCGTTGCCCGCCGAAACCATCCGCGCCGACTCCAGCGTCGACTGGATGGCGGCAGGGGCGGCGATTACGGCAGCACAGCTCGCCGGTGCGATGGAACGCGTGCTGGCGATGACTGTCGCATTCGCGAACGACCGGGTGCAGTTCGGCAAGCCGATCGGCAGATTTCAGGCGATCCAGCACCAGCTCGCCGTCCTGGCTGAGAACGTGGCGGCGACCCGGATGGCAGCGCAGATCGGCTGTACTTCCGAAGGCTGCCTGCCCGAGCCCCTGCGCGCCGCGACAGGAAAGGCCCGGGCGAGCGAGGCCGCGGCTCTGGCAGCGCCGATGGCGCATGCGATCCATGGCGCCATCGGCGTTACCTCCGAACTCGACCTGCAACTCTTCACCCGGCGCATCCACGAGTGGCGCGCCGACTTCGGTTCCGAGCGGCACTGGAACCTCGAACTTGGACGTGCCTTTATTGCCGACTGCCGTGGCGCGCTGGAATTCATGCGCGCCAGCATCATTCCCGCCAACGAGGAGATCTTCGTGTGACTGCCTTCCTTCTTTACGAACAATCGGGTCCCGTCGTCACCTTGACGATGAACTCACCGCAAACGCGCAACGCACTTACCGGCAACAACGCTCCCCAGGAGTTCTTCGAGGCTTGCGAGCGCATCGCCAGGGATGCTTCGGTGCGCGTCGTCATCCTGACGGCCACAGGCACGGTGTTCTCGTCGGGCGGTAACCTCAAGCACATGCAGGAGCTGTTCGATGCGTCGCCCGCGGCGCTGAGAACGTGGTACCGCGAGGGTATCCAGCGCGTGGCCACCGCTCTCTACAACCTGGACGTGCCGACCATCGCCGCAGTGAACGGCCCAGCGATCGGCGCCGGCTGCGACCTCACCTGCATGTGCGACATCCGCATCGCCTCTGAGGCGGCGTCCTTTTCGGAAAGCTTTGTGAAAGTGGGTCTCATCCCCGGAGACGGGGGTGCATGGTTGCTGCCACGTGTTGTCGGAATGTCGAAGGCAGCGGAGATGACCTTCACCGGCGATGCGGTCAGCGCGGCGGAAGCGCTCGCATGCGGGCTAGTGTCGCTAGTTGTTCCGGCGGACCGGCTGATGGACGAGGCGCGCTCGCTGGCCAACCGCATCGCCGCGAACCCGGGCGGCGCGCTGCGGCTGAGCAAGCGGCTGTTGCGCGAGGGCCAGCACATGCGGCTGGAAAGCCTGTTGGAAATGTCGGCGGGCTTCCAGGCACTAGCGCACAAGACACCGCAGCACGTCGAAGCCGTGAACGCCTTCGTTGAAAAGCGCAAACCGGTGTTTGGCGACGACTAGTGAGGCAACTCGAAAGTAGTGAAACAAGAACAAAGCGATGGCTTCGTGCGCAGGGCAAGACCAAGCCGCAGCGAAGGCCGGGCGCCTTGACAAGGGTGGCAATGCGGCCATGGGCCTGAAGACGCGTTTTGATGTTTCGCTATTGTCGGGGTGTCGTACCAAGCCTGTCCGCAGTTCCTGGTCGGCCGTCAGGTACCGTACAGCTCGCGCGCTTCTCGGGCCAGCGCCTCGCGGTGGTCGGGTGCGGCCAGATCGATCATCGCGCGGACCCGCTGTTGCAGGTCCAGGCCGCGCAACCGCACGGCGCCGTTCTCGGTGGCGATGATGTCTACATCCGCGCGCGCCGTCGTGACCGGGCCGCCCAGCCTGGCAACGATGCGCGGCACCGTGCCGCCCTTGGCGGCGCTCGGGAAGGCAATGATCGACGCGCCGCCCGGTGACTGGCCAGCGGCCCGCACGTAGTCGACCTGCCCGCCGACCGCGCCCACATAGTCGCCGCCAGCCAGTTCGGCGTTCACCTGGCCCGTCAGGTCCACCTCGACGGCGGAGTTGACGGAAATGAAGCGCGAGAGCTGCGACAGCACGGCCGCGCCATGCGTATAGGGAATGGGCTTGAGGCGCAGCGCCGGGTTGCGGTGCGCGAAGCGATAGAGCTTGTCGCGCGTTCCGAAGAGGACGCCGCTCACCGTGAGCCCGCGGTCGATCTCCTTGTATGCGTTGGTGACGACGCCGGATTCCATCAGGTCCACGACCGAGTCGCCCACCATGCCGGAATGGATGCCCAGGTCCTTGCGGCTGGACAGCATCGCGATGATGGCCTCGGGGATGGCGCCGATCCCCACCTGCAGCGTCGCCCGGTCGGGAATGAAACGGTCCACGTGGACGGCGATCTGCCGCTCGAGGTCGCCAACGGCGGCCGACGGCAGCTCCATGAGCGGGCGGTCCGTCTCGACCAGCACGTCGATGTCGGCTTCGGTCAGGGCGCCGTCGCAGAGCGACTGCGGCACCTGCCGGTTCATTTCGGCGATGACGATCCTGGCCTTGTCCACGGCGATGCGCGTGTAGTCCGCCGCCAGGCCGAGGCTGTACCGGCCGTTCTCGTCAGGCGGGCTGACTTGCACGAACGCCACGTCACAGCCGATTGCGCCGCTTTCGATGAACGCGGGGATCTGCGAGACATGCGCCGGGATGACGCGCATCCGGCCGGCCTTGATCAGGCGGCGGTTGGTGCCGACACCGCCGATGCCGCGCAGGCCGAGGCCGTCCACCGCATCGGGCTGGAAGGTCCCGGAAAACATGGCGCAGAGGAAGGTGTTCACGCCACCGAGTTCGGCGCGTTGTTCGACGAGCTTTTCGGTAAGCGTCTGCGGCTCGGCCGTTCCTTGCGCAACGAGGATGTGATCGCCCTTGCGGATCCACTCGCGCAGGTCGAGGTCGGAGGGGGCGATGCGGATCATTTCGTCCCCCGCGCGGCCAGCGCCTCGGCGAACCCGACCATACGCTGTGCGCGCTTCAGGAGCGGACCGTCGACCATCTTGCCTTCGAAATCGATGGTGCCGATGCCGCGGGCCATCGCTTCCTCGTAGCGTGCGATGAGGCGGCGCGCGTGGTCGAGTTCTGCGTCGCTGGGACGGAACACCCGGTTAGCCACCTCGAGCTGGCGCGGCAGCAGGCAGATCTTGCCGTCGTAGCCCATGTCGCGGCCCGTGGTGGCGTCGCGCTCGAAATGGTTGTCGTCGCGGATCTCCAGCACTGCCTGGTCAAGCGCCAAAATGCGGGCTGCCTTTGCGTGCAACAGCACGCGAGAGCGCGCATAGGCCACTTCCGCCGAATCGGCAGTGCGGCGGGCGCCGAGGTCGCTCGCCAGGTCTTCCGCGCCGAAGTAGACGGCGGCGATGGCCGGATGCGCGGCGCATAGCGCCGCCGAATTGGTCACGCCGGTGATCGACTCGATGCCACCCACGATGAAGCGCGGCGCCGCGCGCGGCGCATCGCGATCGAGGCGACGCATGAGGTGCAGCGCCGGATAGAGCTGCTCGACCTGTTCCAGCTTGGGAATGACGATCCCATCGACATCGGCGCGCAGTGCGGCGTCCAGGTCCTCAAGGTACTGGTCCGATTCGGGCTCGTTCACCCGCACGGTCAGTAGGCCGCCCACCGACTGCTTGCGAGCTGCCGCCACCATTGCGGCCAGCCCAGCGCGCGCGGGTTCCTTCTCGGCCAGCGGCGTGCCGTCTTCCAGATCCACGACGTAGCAGTCGGCCGGAAATCGCGGAAACTTGGCAACGAGGTCGGCCCGGTTTGCGGGCGCGAAGAAGAGGCTTCGGATCATCATCATGTGTTTTCGACTTTCAATCGAGCAGGCCATCCAGCCGCTCCTTGGATTCGGACAATTCGAGCAGCATGTCGTGGATGACATTGCGCACGGACGTTTCTTCGGTCATGTCGCCTACGATCTGGCCGACAGGATAGGTGAGGAATTCCTTTGCTCGCACACGCTCGACGCGCGTGCGGCCCTGGCCCCACCACAGCAGGGCCTGCAGAGGCGCTGGCAGCGTTTTGGGCGCGCCGGGCTGTTCCCACGCGTCAGTGAAGCTGCTGCGCAGGGTGCGGCAGGGTTTGCCAGTGACGGTGCGGGTGAGAACAGCATCCTCGGATCCAGCTTCGAACATCTTTTGCTTGATCTCGGGCGTCACTTCGCTCTCGCGCGTCTTGAGCCAGACCGAGCCGCACCACACGCCCTCGCAGCCGAGCGCCAGTGCGGCCGCCATCTGACGGCCCCGGCCGACGCCGCCAGCACCGAGCACGGGCATCGGCGCCACCGCATCGACAACTCGCGGCCACAGCACCATCGAGGTGGTGCTGCCTGTATGCCCGCCGGCCTCGGTGCCGACGGCGATAACGAAATCGCAGCCCGCTTCCTTGTGGCGCAGCGCGTGCTTGGGGGCGCCAGCCATCGCCGCGATCTTCACGCCCTTCGCGTGGGCCCGCTCGACAAGCTCCTTCGAGGGCGAGCCAAGCGCGTTGACGATTAGCTTAATCGGGTGCCGGAAAGCGACGTCGAGCATCTTCGCGCTCTCGGCGGGCGTGAATGTGAACTCGCCTACCATCGCCTTCATGATGCGGTCGGCATCGGCGGTCGGCAGAGGCGGGATTCCGGCTTCGTCGAGCATTTTGCGCACGAAATCGCGGTGTTCCTGCGGAAACAGGCGCTCGGGATCGAACTTGCGGTCACCGAAGTCCTCGTAGCTTGCAGGGTTCAGGATGTCGACGCCGTAGGGTTTGCCGCCGATGTGCTCGTCGATCCATGTCAGCTCCTCATGAACACGCTCGGCACTCATGCGCGCCATGCCGAGGACACCCAGGCCACCGGCACGGGACACTTCGACCACAACGTCGCGACAGTGGGAAAATGCGAAGATCGGTACTTCGATGCCGAACATCTCGCAGAGGCGGTTTTTCATGGCTTGTTTCCTGGGGAGGAAGCGGTGAGGAGCCGCAGGAAGCCGCGCCGCGGTGCGATGACTAGCGCGGCGCCGGTGAGTCGCTGCAGCTGTTCAGCGGCTGCAATTTGATCCTCATCATCGCAAATGACGGTGGTCAGGCGTCCTGCCAGTGCGGCGATGACGGCGTCGAGGTGGGCCCGGGCTGCGCTTGCCGGCGCGACGACCACGCACTCTTCGGTGCCGACGATATAGGTGTTCGCGCCGTTCGTGGCCATCACGCGCCACAGCGTCGACGAAAGCCGGACCGGAACGTTGGCGCGCGGCTCGCACCAGGCGGTGCCTTTGCCCTCGGGATCGATCAGACCGATTTCCTCCCAAGGCGCCTCATGCGGCAGGACGGGACGCTGGCCGGACTCCCCAGTGGCAAGGCGCGGCAGCACGCGCATAACTTCGCGTGATGACCCCCCCCATTCGACGAGGGCTGCCGTGTCCGCGAAACGCGTAAGCAGTTCCAGCACGGCGCGCGTCGGTGTCATCAGGCGCCGGGTGTTTTCAGGTGCGAGGGCAGCCGAAGGACGGATCCAGATGTGGTCCAGCGTTTCCACCTGGTCGTGTGCGCTCTCCTGTCCCTGCGGCACGATGGCCACGAAGAAGCGGGTGTCGAAGCGCTTCGTGCGCCCCACCGGGGTTAGCCAGTGCGCGACATAAAAAAGCTGGTCCGCAGCGAGGCGCAGCTGCAGCTCGCGGCAGGCTTCTGCCATCGAGGCGGTGCCGGATTGAAGCGCTGGACGCAGATCGAGTAGGCGCGCCCCGGCGTCACTCCTCAGGTGAACGCCTTGGCCTATGCCGTCTGTGGCGAAGAGCAGACCCGCTTCCTCCAGGCATTCGCGGATCGCGGCCACGTAGAACGCGAGCCCGCCTTGTTCCACAGCGAGAGTGGCGTTTGCCTGTTCGTCCGACAGGCCGCTAACAGGTACATCGGCGTCCGCTGCATCGACCAGCCCGCCGGGGAACACCCAGGCGCCGCTGTTATGGTCGCCGCGATCTGCGCGCTGAAGGAGCAGCGTTTCGAGGCCGGAGGGGCCGTCACGAGTCACAGCGACGGTGGCTGCATTGCGGGGTATGGTTTTGTCCATAGTGATGAACAAATAATGCTTGCCCGTGATCAAAAAGTCAATTCAGGGTTTCTCCCCATCCTGACTTTGAAGGGAGGTGAGAGGTAAAATTACCAGAAGTCTTCAGTTACTAGGGAATCTACCAAGATATTTTGATTCACCTATGCGTACATTTATATTCCTGTGTGTGAATAAGTGAGGAAGATCATGATCGTTACGGGATCGGCGGAGCACGGGCAAAGCAGGCGGCGCAAGCTCCGGCTGGAAGACGGATTCGAGTATTTCAAGGGCGAATGGCTGGAGGCGGGCCAGGATCCATACCTGTCCCCCACCATGTTCCTGATCGAGCAAGGCCCTCATTCCACGCTGGCCGCGCACTTCCATCGCCAGAACGAGTTCCAGGTGGTGGTTGAGGGCGGCGGCACGTTTGGCGCCCACGAAGTGCAAGCCATCACCGTGCACTACGCGGGTGCGTACACCGGCTACGGTCCGATCATCGCGGGGGAGAACGGGCTTTCCTATTTCACGATCCGTTCGGTGTTCGAGCAAGGCGCCTTCCTACTGCCGCAGGGCCGTGACAAGATGGTTCGGGGACCCAAGCGACAGATGCACAGCCAGCCCTATCCGGCGTCAGAGACCGCGGCACTCGCTGCACGCACCGGCATCGAAACCATCGAGCTCTTCCCGGCGCAACCCGACGGGGTCGCGGCGACGCGCCTGCTGCTGCCGCCGGGTGGCGAGGTCGCTGCCCCCCCGGGTGCGGGTTCCTCCGGTCAGTACATCATGCCCGTGGCGGGCAGCCTGCTGCATGGCGGGCGCGAGTTCACGCGCTGGGAGCCGATTTTCGTTTCGGCCGACGAGCCACCGCTTCCCCTTCGCGCAGGCACGGGTGGCGCCGACGTTCTGTATCTGAGGCTCGCCACCCGCCCGGACGAATACGCGGCCGCATAGAACTGTCCAACCGCATTGAGACGACCAGGAGATATTCGATGAACACATTTCCGCGCGCTACGCGCCGGGCCGCGCTGGGCGTATTTTGCTCGCTCGCCCTTGCAGGTTTCGCCGCTCCGCACACCGCCTTCGGGCAGCAGTACCCCACCAAGCCAATTCGGCTGCTGATCGGCTTCGCGCCGGGATCAGCCACCGACTCAGTCGCGCGTGCGCTGGCCGAGCCGCTCGGCGCGGCGCTTGGCCAGCAGATCGTGGTCGACAACAAGCCCGGCGCGGCGTCCACGCTGGCTACGAGTATGGTTGCGAAGGCTATGCCCGACGGCTATACGCTGACGCTGGGGACGAACTCTGCGCTGGCGACGGGCCCTGCTGGCGTGATACGCAACATCGATTACGACCCCGTGAAGGACTTCACGCCGCTCGGGAAGGTCGCAACCGTGAACTTCATGCTGGTTGGTAACACCAAGGTGCCGGCGCAGACGCTGACGGAGCTGATGGCTTACTCGAAGCGCAACGCCGACAAGGTGAACTGCGCCTCCGGCAACACCAACGGAGTCGTCTTCTGCGAGCTGTTCAAGCAGCGCGTCGGCGCCAACCTGATGGGCGTGCCCTACAAGTCGACGCCGCCGGCTTTGAACGACCTCATCGGCGGACAGGTCCAGCTGATGTTCGTCGATGTGCCATCCGGCGGGCCGAGGGTCAAGTCGGGGCAGTTGCAGGCGTACGCAGTGACAAGCCTTAAGCGCAGCGCTCTGCTGCCCGACGTGCCGACGATGGCTGAAGCCGGCCTGCAAAACTTCCCAGACAACTCCGGTTGGTGGGGTCTGTACGGTCCAGCGGGACTGCCTGCGCCCATCGCCGCGAAGATCACCGCCGCACTGGACCAAGTGCTGCAGCGCGAGGACGTGAAGCTGCGGCTGCACAACTTGGGCGTCGAGATCTCGCCCGCATCACCGCAGGAGCTCGACCGGTACCTCAAGTCGCAACTGCAGGACTGGCGCAAGTTTCTCAAGGACTTCAACATCCAGCCCGAGAACTGAAGAGCCGGATTCCCAAGGACGACATGACTGCGCGCGACACGAACCTGCCCCGGCTGGGGCAGGGCTTTTACTGGCAGGACCTCGAGGTCGGGCAACGCTTCCGCACTTTCCGCAGGACGGTGACGGAAACCGACTTGGTGAACTTCATCGGCGTCACCGGCATGCTCGAGGCGATCTTCATCGATACAAGCTTCGAGGAAGGCGCGATCCCGGGACGGCCCGTGCCCGCGGTGTTGACGTACTCGCTCATCGAAGGTTTGCTGCTGCAATCGATGATCCAGGGGACCGGACTCGCCTCGCTCGAAGTGCACAAGAAGGTTCTCAAGCCCGTGATGGTCGGCGATACGGTGTTCGCCGAAGTGGAAATCACGGGTGTGCGGCTGACGTCGAAAGGCAACCGCGCCATTGTCACCTCGCAGGTCGACATTTACAACCAGCGTGACGAGCAGGTGATCACGTACACGGTGACGCGGATGCTCGCAGGCCGGCCTGGCTCTCAATGAGGGAGCACGTCGGCGTGCGGTCCTTCAGCACATCTTTCCGCCACTGCGCGGCGCCGCGTCAATGAAATCCTCAAACTGGCCAGTGCGCCCAGGCGCTGGCGCCACTGGCTGACCACCTCGCGTCGCGGGCACCGGAACCGACCTCGTGCCGGCGCACCCACTCATTGAGGGTTTGCGGCACGCAGCCAGTCTTGGGCGCTATGACTCAATGACCGCCCATAAGGACGGGTACTCCCCTCGGTGCTCTTGCACGATGCGCGCCGCGCGTTCGCGCACCTCGGGGGGTAACTTGTTTGACTTCTTCATGGCTCAATCCTCTCAGAGAATAGAGCCTCTTCAAAACCTGGGGCGATTCAGTGTGTAGTGAGACACCCTCAGGCATGGCACTGGCCCATTCGGCTTCGCTGACTGTGTTGTTGGGTGGAACGATGAGACCCAGACGGCAAGTCTGGTTTTCTTGAGCGCCAGCGCGCGCAGCCGCTCGATATTCAAGTACCCAAAACCGCCAGCAACATGCGAAGCTGATTGCCCTGGAACTGCTGGCAACTTGTGCGCGTGGCAAACAGTCCGACCTGGGCCTCCTTGATCCGGTTCTCGGCTTCGCCGCGCTTGCAACACACCTCGTCGTACAAGGCTTGGGCGTCTGCCGTGAGGTTGGTCACAATGTAGCGCGGTTGTTGCCCTGTGCGCCCTACTCCAGGCGCGTGATGATGCGGCGCTCTTTGGCCCAGGACTGCACGCCACCACCAAGCTCTCCTCTTGAAGTCGTCAGGGTTGTAGTCGACAGGGTCGGAAAAAGCCGGGGGTCCGGACTGATTTGGTCGGATCAATATGCAGCCAAGATACCGCATTCGCTTAAAAACAGTGCAGTCAGGGTGCTGACTTGAATCAATGACATCGATTCGGTATCTTATATCTGAGAGGTTGAACGAATCAACGTTTGTCAGCGTTACCGGGTATCTGAAAGGACTCGTTTTGTCAAGTTCAACGGGCAGGGGTGAGAAGGGTCCCCTGTCGATGACCTACTGACGGCCTGTTCAGCTCTCCGATCAATAGCAACAATTATTTGGAAAGAATGCTCATGTCAGCTTTGCAAGAAAAAAAAACGAAAATCACCTCCTTTGTGGGAGATGCCGCATCCCGTGGTCTAAAGGGGCATGTACTGCTGGCGAGTTTTCTTCAATCGCAAGATCTGCAGATGTCTGCCGAGTTGTCCGAAGGCTCAGTGCTGTTTTTGCGCGGGCCTGTAGATATGGTCAAGTGGAAGGAGTTGCATATCTTCCACGACACTCTCAAAGCCGCCATCGTTTTGGCCGGCTTGGTACCTTCAGAACTTCTTTGCTGTGCGCCGTTTATCAGAAAGGCAGCGTCGGGCTGGAGTCCCGGACTTGAATTATGGGCAGACGCCTCGCAGAACAGTTGTATCGACTATAAAAAGATAGAGACAGTCAAAGACTTAGTTCTCGCCGGTCTCACCCGTGATGCAGCAAACGACGCTGATGACTTTGCTTCGATGGATCTGGAATTGACGGAACGCGTCGCGGTTCAGCAAGCGGTCGCAGAATCCCTGGGCTCGATAGGAGGAAAGAAATTGTCAGAGCCGGTATACGTCCAGACTGAGGGCCATCCTTTGAAGATCGAGGGCAAACTCGGTGCAAAGCCGAGCCAGGCAAACTTTCATCCGATTGAAGAAAATATTTGCGGCAGCTTCATTGGCTTTGACTTGTACAAGGAGGAGCTTTTTTTCCAAGCGGGTGAAAAGCGAATTCAGATTAATTTTGGAAAGATTCCGATCGATCTGGTGGAGGTAGCGCGTGCCGCGAGAGACCGACGGGAATGCACGGTACGCACGCATAAAATTATCAGCCCGAACGGTCGAGACGAGTATGCTTACTTGCCTGACGTACCGTTCAAGCCGTTGAATTCTTGACTGCACGCTTGTCATTGCAGTGCCAGGCTAACTAGGACGAGCAACACCAACTCATGATTTGAGCGAAATGCAGACCTCGCGTGAGTCTGTGCAAGTGCTGCGCAGCGATGCCGGACAAGCATCGAAGAATCGCCAATTTCAACCGTAATCGTATCAATTTGCTGAAAAGACTTGTTAGCTTGAGTTCCTGTTGTGGGCTCTAGACGCAATTGAAATTGATCTGCCATGCCCTGCAAGGCGGCCTGACCAGTTACGGTGCTGTGGATGCGATAACTATCTTCACCCAATTTCCAAAGGTCCACCATTTCCCTGAAAAAACGGAAGTGCAGGGGCTTCCACAGCACAATTTGGCGTGAGCTGCCGATCATCAAGGGCAGCTCGTCAGAAGTGATCGCCAATTTTTCTGGTGACTCCGGTTTCCATGCCACGTCATGAGCGCGCGCAATCAAATCGGCCCAGCGCGCTTGCGGTATATGGCCGAGCAGGTTGTAAGGCCCTCCCATTGAGCGATTGATGGCAGGGCGGCGAGCGAGAATGCTGTCTATCTTTTCCACGCCGTGAATCAGTTGATCGGCATCTTCCGTGGAAATGCCGACGATCTGTTGAGCGCGTACAGTCTGAACGCCACGCTGGCAAAGGTGCAGAAAGCTCAGGGCTCGATCCGTTGTGAGTGGGCTCGGTGCAGCCACTTCAAACTCTGTGGGGATTGGCTGGAGGTAGTCTTCGGTAAATGCCAGGTTCTCAAGGTTGACGCAAATGGCGCTGAGGTGCTTGGATACAGGGCGCTTGTCGGATACCGGCAGATTCACATAGTGCATCGCTAAATCCGGCAGAAAGTGAAGGTAGCTGCGAACCGTCGTCGTTGGGTGTGCATGCCCCAGCAATCGGGCAATTGCCCATAGGCTGCGCCGTGTGACCTGGTCGGTACCTAGCAGGAGGCGCCGCACATGGTTTTGGCGTTCCTCGTTCGATTGGCTGGTGGTTGCTGCGTGAGGCCAGATGCTTCCAGCGCTCTGCATGAGCAGCAGGGCAACCCGATTGCCGAAGGAATGACGCGCATGGTGCGGGGATAGATCGGGATTGCCCGTAACCTGCTTGATGATCTTGCCGACGTCACGTCGCAGCTGCTTGACGTTCATCAACTTGTCGGGTAACTGCCTATCAGCGAACAGGGGACCAGCGCTACTGAGCGTAGTGATACCCTCCCAAGAGGTCAGCCAGCTCGCGAGAATTTCCTTTTCCTGGTCGGTCAGCACAAACAGTAGAGGCACTTGCCGCTGCGCCGCCGCAGTTTTGAGGCGGCGAAAGCGGTTGGTACGCACCAGGAGCACGATGGCGTCGGGCTGGTCATCGACCCAGTCTGAGCGGAGCAGGCCGGTAGATTCGTCGCCCCTAAGTCCGAAGCGATAGATCGTGAGGAGGATGAAGGCGCGCGCCAAGTCTTCTCGCGACGCCTGGGCTGGCGCGGGGGTCAAGGTGCGGAGCGCACAGCAATACTCCGCCTCGGTCATCATCCCGGGGGAGATCGACAGCAGCGCGTCACTGATGCTGAGCTCAGACCAGTCAGGATCCTCGACACCGAACTCGCGGCTCACCAGCCTATGAAAATCCGTGAGAAGTTGCAGCGCCAGACCTTGCGAACGGTATTGCATGGCAGTCTCCGCATCATCACCATCTATCTTCTCGGCTGCTGTGGCCTGTGGCGATAAGACGCCTGTTTCGGGCGAATGACCGGGGCGGACCAGCTGGCGGACCTCCATTACTTTTCGATAAAACTCGGTGACCTCGTCCCCATCGCATTCAAGCAGGTCATGCTCATAGGCCATGGCCTGGAAGCAGACCGACAGGGCGTTGAGGTAGCGCTGTAGTGACCGGATGCGAATCAGCCCCTTCTTGGTTTTTCGCCACAAAAGCGAGCGTTGCCATTCACCAAGTAGCAGGCAGGAACGGCTGACCAGATCCTTGTTCGCCGAGATCAGGGTGCGCAGCTTTGCGTCCAGATTCCGCCGGGAGGGATTTGTGCCGTCCAATTCGGCATTGAGCGCGTCGCGTATATGTTGGAAGAATTTGAAGCTGCAATGTTGCAGCTGGGACATTTCGGGGCGAGTGGCAGGCTTTTCGTGATCCAGCGACATGAATGCGTCGGGCCAGGCGACGTAGCCTTCATCCATCGCTTCGGAAGGTAATGCGTCGTTTTCATCTTCATCCTCTGTATCGCTTTTTGAGGCATCACTTCCCGGCCTTGCGAGGGCTGCAGGGCTGACTGCTTTGCCCAGACTGACGCGCACCCAGTCGAGGTGATGAAGGCCAGCCGAAATAATGTCACCATTGAGATAGGCGGCAACCAGCCCGGGATATTGCAGTGCGTTGGCTTGGCGCACGTGGATCGCAATGGCGAGAGTGCAGGATTGCAATGATTCAAACTGACGATCATCCAGGCCGAATGGCTGACCGATGACCCGTAGCAGATCCGCGACCGGCCACTGACGCAAATCCAATCTGTAGGTTGACGATTTGCCTCTGGCTAGCAGTACGGCTGCAGCCGCACTGACTGCATGGCGACGAACCGGTGCGTCGGGCGCTTTGTCCAGTCCAGGGGAGTGCTCAATATAGTAGCGTTTCTGGAATAAAACCAGCCGAAAGTTTTTGCCCTGTAGCAGCTCTTTGATCACCGCCGGGTCCCCAAGGCGGGACTCCAGGATTACAAACAGAATCCCCAGTGCCCGCGATTCGCGTTTCGAAGGGCGTGAGAGTATCGCCTGTATCCGGCGCGCATTTTCAAGTGACGCGCTGATGCGCTCCAAGCATCCAATTGCATCGACCGTAAACGGAGACTGCTCTTCAAGGGATGGGATATAACGCCGCTTGATGCGGGGTCGTAATCCGCTGTCTTGCCAGTTTTGGGCTATCCAATGTTGCAAGGCCTCATAGCGAAGCGTGCCTAGGGTACGAGGTCGCCCATCAACGTTGAGCAGCATTTTTTGACTCAGGGTTTCCCATTCCTGTGGACTCAAGCTGTCAATCGTGCGCCCGCCTACGAAATCCAGGATATCGGCTCGTGCCTGTTGGGCGGCTTTTTTGTGACTGTCCTTGCGCCGGATCGTGCGCGCCATCGCGCCAAAATTAGAGACCGTTCCAAGGCAGGACGTGGGCGCTTGCCCGGTTTGGGCGGGTATCGTAGAGGCTGGCCATTGCGGCATCTTCGGGGTCTGGAGCTGAAGGTTTAGCAGCGCGTCCATCAAGGGCTGGCGCATTTTCTGGGCATCTGCGTGCCAAATCCGCATTGAATATGGTCCGTAGGCGGCTGTGCCATTCTCGCCGTGCCCCGTAAGCCCATTGATGCATTCATGGTCCTGGCCGGCGCGCTTGAGTGTCGACGGCAACCGGTGCCGCATCAAATTCCAGGGCAGCGGCCACGAAAAAACCTCCAGCGCACTTAAAGATGTCTCCGAGACCTCGATCCACCGCAACTGCTTTTCATTCTCCGAGCTCCTTCCCAGTAGAAAAAACAAGGGCAAGCGTTCGCAGGGAACGCCCCGAGAGAGTTTCGTGAGCACCTCACTCAATGGCCCATCGATCTGCGCGACAGTGACGGCAAGTCGGGCCAGGTGCGGCAAGTAGCTGTTCTGCATCAGTGAAACCACCGATTCAGGAAGGGGGACGAGCCGACCTTGGTGTAATTGAGATGAAACTTTGTCCTCTATATATATAGCGTGCGTAATCCAGTCAAAATATTTCAGGGATTCGAATGGGCTGCTCACGGGCCGCGCGCCAGTCGCTGCCAGCAGTACCGTGACCATATAGGCGGTGAGCGCGTTATGGTGCGCGACCCACTGCTCGGACTGGGTGGCCAGATCATTGACTTTGGACAGCGCTTCTTGACAAGCCTGACGGAGCGCGGCGTCCAACGGCGACAGTTCACTGCCCGCGGCGTTCGACAGGGGCTCAATCGGATCGTTTGGGAAATTTGTTGATTCAGATGTTGCGTTGGTCAGCAGACGCCGCACCTGATCACTTCTATACGAGGCATAGGCACAAGCACCGCCCAATCCAGTTCTCGGATGACTGGCTAGCAACTGGCTCAAAACGGGGTCACCCGTCCCCTCGAACACTCGTTGTTCGAGGATATGGGCCAACATGCCAGATCGCAGTCGCTCCAGTCCCTTGGTTTCTCGACAGATACGGTTGAATAATGTTTCTGGGGTATCGCCAACCGAGATGGGCCACAAATGCCCCAACTGCCTGCTGGCTGACGCATCGGCGCGCAATCGTTGCAAGGTGGTGGCTACTGCCGGATTGAGCATGATCCGCGAAGTTGTTGCGATGGGCTCCACCCAAGACGCGGCCTCCGCCGTGACCCGCCAGCCGTTGTATCGGCGTGGTGGTAACCGATGCAAGTGCCTCCGGTCTATATCGATGGACCAATCCTGCGCAGGAACATCTGAAAGTTGAATGGTCCGAACTGTGTCCAGCGAGTACGCCGACTTAGCGGCGATCTCCACAAAACTTGCCAAAGACTGCAGCATCAAATCACTGCTCTTCAAAGCCGATGTAATCCATTGCTCCAGGCAGTACTTTTCGGCGGGGGACGGGCGGTTCCAGCTGAAAGGCAGAAACTGATGGTCCTCAGCCGTGGCCAGCAGGATGCCCTTGGCCTGGTGGTCTTGTTCCAGTGGGGTTCGATCCTCGTCGACTATGGCCAGTTTTAATATGGACTCTTCAGCTCCTGGGGGATCAAAATTCTGGGTAAGAACTTGCTCATCCTGGTCTTGGCCCGGTGAGGCGTTATCCAGTAGCCGCCATCCACCTTGCACTTCAGACGCTACAAACGAGGTCGGGATCTGTTGCGATTTTTGATCCAGAAATCTTCGAAATAGTCCCTGATCCTCTGTGCCATCATCCTCTCCCGATACCGGTGTTTTGCCGTTACAAAAATTTCGCAATGTGGAAAGCAGGTTCCGGTGCGCCGCACTTTCGACGGGGACGTTTTGGTTGGCAAGAAGGCGTTCGCAGGCGGAAGTCAGGTCCCTTGTCATTCCATTTGCCGAGGCAGTTGATCCTCGCAGGCGAGCAAAAAGTCCTAGCCATTTTTCATCCTTGTCGATAGCCAGTCGCAGTTTCTGGGTTATCTCCACCAAATAGCTATTCGGACGGCCACCCTGGAAAACCGAATTGATGCATTGAAGGAGGACCCACATTCGTAACCCAACAATCCATTGCCGGTCTTCGTCTGTGGTTGCGGTGACGGGGCGAGCGACTAGCGCTACGGCGGGCAGTTTGGTCAGCAGTCCGCCTGTGAGTTGACGGGAGACCTGTTTGATGGATGGCATTGCCGGGTATTCGGTCGCAATGAATGGGGAAGCCTGGCAGGCGTCAGAGAGTCGGCGTAATTCCTCTGCGCATGGCAATTCATCGCTCCATATACGCAGCAAAGCTGAAGAGTCTTGCTGCATGAGGAACTGGACGATGGTGCCAACATAGTCGGGATGCCGGTCCGTTTTGGTGGCGTCGAGTAATGCGATCCAGATTTTATCCAAGCCCAGTCTGTGGGCCCACCGAGAGATGGAGTGCAGTTTCTTGTGTAGCCCAAAGGTCGCTATTTCGTCCAAGTCACTGGGTGCCTGCGGCGCAATTCCTAGCAGGTTCCGTGAGTTCAATTGGGTTTAACTGGGTGGATGATCATCGTTCAAGTGTATCGCTCCAGCTCGACTTCGGAGAGAAAATCAATGATTTAATACGTTCTAAGCCTATTTAAAACATAATATACGTTCCTAGATGGCGTAGCCTCATAACCATCTTGCCCGCGCAACCAATCTCCTGGCTAATCATGCCGGGATCAAAACGCCCACATCAAGTGGGCGTTTTGCTTTCCGCTATTCGTTCGTGATGGCCTTGGGCCGCACGGCGTTGCGGATTAGTCCGGGCTCAGGATGTTGATCCGCTGTTTCTTCGTGGTTGGACTGGGAACTTCATGAGAAGCCGGTGTCCTGTGACGCTGGTAGGCTCACCGTGGCGGGGTAACATGTCCCAGCGGTACTGCTTTTATCTTGGAGCGACGCAATTGGCGAATCTGTATGCCCCAGTGTCGCGTAAACTCCCTGAACGCGCCCAAATGGGAGCAGTAGGTCCCATGGGCCGGTGGTCATGGGGTCAAGCCACCACACTTAGCGGGCAATGTCACCAAAAAAACTGCCAACTTGCAAAATCTAACTTGCAGATGTAGCGGCAAGTGCTTGATTTTATTACAATTGGTTACGTCAAGTGTCAATTTGAATTTTGAATGAGTTGACCCTAAAGATCAGGAAATGAGTGACATGAACGTGCCATTGCAGACCAGTCCTAAGCGCGAGGCTAGCCACTTGGCCCAAGGCTTGCGCGAAGACTTGCTGCATCACGATCCCTTGCTCGACTGCCTGGTGGAGTTGACGCGCATACATGGTCGTCCAAGTACCCGGGCCGCTCTGTCCGCCGGCCTTCCCCTGCCCAAAGCGGGTCTTCCTCCCTCGCTCTTCTCCCGTGCTGCAGCGCGCGCGGGCCTGTCATGCAAGATATTGCGGCGCCCCCTCGAAAAAATTGATTCGGCTCTGTTGCCTGTGGTCCTGCTCCTTGAAGGAGATGGGGCCTGTCTTTTGCTGGGCTGGGATGAGCAGGGGCAAACGGCAAATCTGCTTTTCCCAGAGGCCGGGCAGGGCGTTGTGCAGCTGTCACGTGAACAGTTGCTTGGCCGATATGTCGGCATTGCGATTTTCTCGCGGCCGAACTTTCGTTTCGATCAGCGTACACCTGAGCTGGCTGACATTCCCCAGCGGCATTGGTTTTGGGGCGCTTTTCGCGACCAGTTTCCGCTTTACCGGGATATTCTGGCGGCGGCGCTCCTCATCAATTTGTTTGCGCTCGCGTTGCCACTTTTTTCAATGAATGTCTATGACCGTGTTGTGCCCAACTTCGCGGTTGAAACACTCTGGATGCTGGCCTTCGGTCTGCTGCTGGTGCTGGTCATTGATTATTTCCTTCGCGTCATGCGGGGTTATTTTGTGGATCTCGCGGGTTCGCGCATAGATATCAAGCTCTCCACGCTGATCATGGAACGGGTGCTCGGGATGCGTCTCTCCGAACGGCCGGCTTCTGTGGGGTCCTATGCCGCGACACTGCGCTCCTTCGAATCGGTGCGCGACTTTATCGCATCTGCCACAGTCACTGCGGTGGTTGACCTCCCGTTTGCCCTGCTGTTTTTCCTTGTTCTCGGCTGGATATCCTGGCCGCTGGTCATACCACCCTTGGTTGGGGTCATTGTGGTTGTCATCTACAGCTACGTTGTTCAGCACAAGATGCACCTGCTTTCCGAGACCACGTTCCGGGCCTCTGCAATGCGCAATGCCACGTTGGTGGAAACACTAACAGCCATGGAGGCCATCAAGGCCCACGGGGCAGAAAGTCAGATGCAGGCCAAGCTTGAGGACACTGCCGCGTTTCTGGCGCGTGTCAGTGCCCAGCTGCGGTTGTTGTCGTCTTCGGTGATCAACGTCGTCTCAAGCCTGCAGCAACTGATCAATATCGTAATGATCGTGGCAGGCGTGTACCTGATTCATGAAGGCAAGCTGACCATGGGTGGCCTGATCGCGGCCACGATGTTGTCTGGGCGCGCCATGGCTCCGCTGGGGCAAATTGTGGCCCTGTTGATGCAATACCAGAATGCCAGAACAGCCTTGGCCTCGCTTGAGGACACGATGAAAAAACCCGGTGAGCGTTCCGATGAAATAAATTTCGTACATCGTCCCGACATCGTTGGCGAAATCGTATTTGACAATGTGCACTTCAGTTATCCCGGGCGTACGCAGGAAGCGTTGCGAGGAGTGTCCTTCAGGATCAAGCCAGGGGAAAATGTGGTTGTGATTGGTCGGGTCGGGTCGGGCAAAACGACCCTGCAGAGATTGATCCTGGGTCTTTATACCCCTACTGAAGGTGCGATCACCATGGATGGCATCGACCTCCGGCAGCTCGATCCCGCGGATTTGCGTCGCAACGTCGGTTACGTTGAGCAGGATGCCATGCTCTTTTATGGCACCTTGCGAGACAACATCGCGATCGCTGCCCCTTATGCCGACGACGGTGCCATTCTGGCAGCCGCCGAGGTGGGCGGTTTGATCGAGTTTGCCAATCGCCATCCCCAGGGCTTCGACATGATCATTGGCGAACGAGGAGAGTCGCTTTCCGGCGGACAGCGGCAAGGTGTCGCAATCGCCCGTGCAGCGTTGCTGGAACCGCCTGTGTTGTTGCTGGACGAGCCGACGGGCGCCATGGATTTTTCTTCAGAAGCGCAATTCAAGGAACGCTTGCGCAGCTATGCCAAGCACAAGACGATGGTTGTGGTGACGCATAGAAATACCCTGCTTGATCTGGCCGACCGCATTATTGTTATTGACGAAGGCCGCATCGTTGCCGATGGCCCCTATGAGCAGGTTATCGAGGCGCTGAAAGCCGGCCGCATTGGGAAAGCCTCATGAAGCCGCGATGGATAGCGTTGGCTCGCCCCTTGATTGCAGGCCTGAAGTCTGTCCGGCGCATGTTGCAGCCTGGACTTGACCGCACCCTCTCCTCTTGGCGGGAGGATGATCGCCGCATGGATGCAGGATTTGGCGGAGATGCAGATCGCGCCATGCTTGCCCAGGAGCCGCTCCGAGCCAGAATGCTCGTGAATAGCCTCGGCGTGGTTTTCATTCTGGCGGTTTTATGGGCCGGGCTTTCGGAAGTCGATGAAATTACAAAAGGCGAAGGCAAGGTCATTCCCTCCAGGCAATTGCAGGTTCTGCAAAGTCTGGATGGCGGTATTGTTTCCGAAATTCTTGTCCAGGAGGGGCAGGTTGTCGAGCCTGGGCAGGTGTTGGTAAACATCGATACGACGCGGTTCGATTCTTCCGTGAAGGAAAACCGCGTCCAGTACCTGGCCCTGCTGGCCAAGGCGGCCCGACTTCGTGCCCTTGCCGAAGGGGTGGCTTTTGTACCCCCCCCTGAAGCCGTTGCCGAGGCGCCGAAGACAGTCGGAGAAGAGCTCCGCTCCTACGAAGCCAGTACGTCAACATTGAATGCACAGCTGGCTATCGCCCGGCAGCAATTGGCCCAGCGTCAGCAGGAACTGGTTGAAGTTCGGGCGAAAAGGGAGCAGGCGTCCCGGGCGTACGAGTTGACCGCCAGGGAACTGGGGTACACCAAGCCCTTGCTCAAGGATGGCGCTGTATCCGAGGTCGAATTGCTGCGGCTGGAGCGGGAAACCGGACGTTTTCTGGGTGAGCGGGAAATGGCCTCCGCCCAAATTTCAAAAACACAGTCGGCGATCGAAGAGGCCTCACGCAAGATTCAGGAAATCACCTTGAATTTTCAGAGCGAGGCTCGCAAGGAGTTGTCCGATACCCTGGCGAAACTAAACGTGAGTTCAGCCGGCGGGGTGGGACTGGCGGACAAGGTTGATAAATCCTCCCTGCGGTCGCCGGTCAAAGGCACGGTCAAGCGTCTTCTTGTCAATACGGTGGGTGGCGTGGTCCAGCCGGGCAGGGACATCATCGAAATTGTGCCGCTCGAGGAAAACCTGCTTCTCGAAGCCAAAGTTTTGCCAAAAGATATTGCTTTCTTGCGACCAGGGGATCGGGCGCTGGTGAAATTCACTGCGTATGATTTTTCCATATATGGCGGTCTCGAGGCCAAGCTGGAGTTTATTGGCGCCGATTCGGTCACTGATGAACGCGGCAATACCTTTTATACCGTGCGTGTTCGTACCGAAAAATCGAAGCTGGGTGAGGGCTTGCCCATCATTCCGGGGATGGTCGCTGAAGTGGATATCATCACCGGCCAAAAATCCATACTGTCCTATCTTCTCAAACCTGTATTGAAGGCAAAACAAGCCGCCTTTACAGAGCGCTAGATCGAGACGGCAGTGGGAATTCAGGACTCCGGACATCTTTTTCTTTGCCCGCACGGACGCATGCTTCCTCGCTGGAGTGAGGCTTTCAAGACGGGAAGAGCCGGCAAAGTCCACGCCGCGAGACCCGGTTCGGGGGCAGGCAGGGTAGATCTCGTTTGGCTACGGCTGGAGCAGGGCGTGCCTGTGGCTCTGCAGATGGAACGTCTTGCCCCGCGTTTGAAGCTGGTTCCATGCGTGGTATTAAGTGATCTGCCGACAGATGAGGAGGCGATAGCCGCTTTTTCGGCAGGTGCACGGGGATATTGCAATACACACGCCTTTGCTCAGGTTTTGATTCAGGTAGCTGCAGTCGTGTTGCAGGGTGGGCTCTGGATTGGCGAGTCATTGATGCAGCGGCTCGTCAGCGCCACCAGCCGCGTTCAGGTGCAGGCCAGCGGGGGGCGTGCCGCGGTGAGGCCGAGTTGGTCTAAAGATCTCACTGATCGGGAGAAAGAGGTTGCCACCACGCTGGCCGCCGGGGCCAGCAACAAGGAAATTGCCCGGGCACTTGGTATTACGGAGCGTACCGTCAAGGCGCATGTAGGCGCCATTCTTGAAAAACTCCATGTGCGGGATCGCCTCCAGTTGTCGCTGATCGTGAACGGCCAGGCGTCCGGACGTCCCGAAAGTCCAGGTTCGACCTAGTACCTCAGTACAGTTCCCCCGGCCAGGCAAACGGACTACATTGAAACCCAATGTAATAACTCCGTCTGGAATTCGCTATGGCAAAAGAAGCCAACGTCGTCGGCAATGTCGTTTTGATTGAAGGCATAGCTTTCGCTCAAAACAGCGATGGCGAGCAGCGCCCTCTCAAGTTTGGCGATCCTGTTTTTGAAGGGGAAGTGATTGTCACTGCTGCCGGAGGCCGTGTGGAACTCGCCTTCGATCAGGGGGGAAAGTTTCTTCTCCGTTCCAGCGAAACCGTAACACTTGACTCAACGGTCTTTGGCAACGTCTTGCCGGATGCCAACAGCGGCGCTCTTTTGCCGCGTGTCGGAGAGCTAACAAGCATTCTTAATGCCATCAACGAAGGCAGTAGTCTTGACAGGCTATTGCAGGAAACATCGTCCGGGGTGAATTCGGTTTCTGACGTCGGCGGCACCAACATCAGGGCTGACGATGGCAACAATTTTGTTCAGTTGTTAAGGACAGCCGAGGGGCTTGCACCGTTAACCTATGACTACGCTTCGCTTGATCGACAGGCCTTAGGATATTTGCCTTCGGGCAGGGTGCAATCCCTCTATGAGGCTTCTGCTTCTGTTAACAACTATGCGAATATTGCTGGCGTCTTTCCTTTAGTTCCTGCGCCGGTGGCAGCGAAAGATACTGCGATGGCGGCCACGACAGTGACGCTGAGCTCGACGACGGCCGGCACGGCGATCAGCGAAGGC
>NZ_JAQSDO010000001.1:7734-9429 GCF_029945965.1 Thermomonas sp. | reverse complement strand
CATCCACATCGTCGATTCGATGTTCAATCAGCACGCCAAGTGGTTGAAGGTCACGGCACACCTGCCGTGGCGGCGGAAGATCGCCTCGCTTAACTACCTATTGGCCTCGCATGTCTGGCGCCAAGATCACAACGGCTTCACACACCAAGATCCCGGTTTCATAGATCACGTCGTGAACAAGAAGGCTGAAATCGTACGTGTCTACCTTCCGCCGGATGCAAACTGCCTGCTGTCGGTGATGGACCACTGCCTGCGCAGCCGTCATTACGTCAACGTTGTGATCGCAGGAAAACACCCAGCGCCGCAATGGCTGACGATGGATGCGGCCGTCAAGCATAGCACCGAAGGCATTGGCATCTGGGGATGGGCCAGCAACGATCAAGGCGCCGCGCCCGACGTGGTCATGGCCTGCTGTGGCGACGTGCCCACACTGGAGACGCTGGCCGCGGTCTCTATCATGCGTGAACATTTGCCTAACCTGAAAATTCGGGTGGTCAACGTTGTCGACCTTATGAAGCTGCAGCCGCAACTCGAGCACCCTCACGGCTTAAGCGATACGGATTTCGATTCACTCTTCACCGAAGACACGCCAGTCATCTTTGCATTCCATGGCTATCCTTGGTTGATCCACCGGCTGACCTACCGCCGCACAAACCACGACAACATACACGTCCGCGGCTACAAGGAAGAGGGCACCATCACCACGCCCTTCGATATGACGGTGCGGAACGATCTGGACCGCTTCCATCTCGTGATGGACGCCATCGACCGCCTGCCGCAGACCGGCGACCAGGGCATCTACCTGAAGCAGCAGCTCAAGGACAAGCTTGCCGAACACAGACAGTACATCGACAGGAACGGCCAAGACATGCCGGAAATCCGGAACTGGAAATGGGCCAACCGCAAATGATGAAACTTCGCGCCGGCCAGCCCACGGCTCCCGACACGAAGTCGGGATAGAAGCCCAAGGACAAGCGGCTGATCCGGGCCGACCTGCGGACCGCATCTGCCTACCATGCTTCAAAACTCGGAAGCGGCCAACTCCAGAGGTGGCAGTGGACATAACACGACCAACTCAGAAGCCGATCGGAAGCAGCCATGAGAACCAGCATCATTGAAGTCGGCGGAATGCTCTCGGCGCTGAGCGCGCGGGGCGTCGAGAAGCAGCTCATGAAACTGCCAGGCATCGAGAAGGCCGAGGTCAACTACGTCTGCGGCAGCGCAACCGCGATCTATGACGAGCGGCTTATCGGCCTCAAGGAAATCCAGGCCAGGGTACAGCAGTGCGGCTATCGCTGTAGCGGCGCGTTGCAGCCAAAGCATGTGTGTCAGATGGGCGCGAACCGGGGAACCTTCTGAACTTCACTTCGTTAATACTTGTTACGGTTTGCCTAAGTAACGGTTCCGCTGGTGAAACGGTCCATCGGCCAAGTGACCGGAGATTCAGCCAGGCACGCGGACGATGAAGATGACGGAGGAAACACGATGAAAACGAGCGTCATTGAAGCCCACGACATGCTCTCGATATGGAGTGCGGATGAAGTCGAAAAGCGCGTCGGCGAAGTGCCGGGTGTCGAAAGCGTTACAGTGAATTACGCTGCGGGAAGCGCTACCGTACGCTACGACGAAACCCGGCTCGAGGTCGGCGATATCAAGTCGGTCGTGCGCCAACGCGGGTATGAGTCAGCTTCGCCT
>NZ_JAQSDO010000001.1:0-7634 GCF_029945965.1 Thermomonas sp. | reverse complement strand
CCCAAAATCATCCAAGTAGGAGAGCATCATGACGATAGCCAATGTTGCACAAGAGGCCGGCCCTGGATTGCCGCAAGGCGTAAGGACTGCTCAGGAGGCGATCCACCTTCCGGAAGTCCAGGAGATGCTCCGCAGGCTGTCTGAATACGGCCTCGGTATCTGCATGCCGCACATGCATGACGGACAAACGGGTGAATTCCAGCGGCTTGCGGATGAAGTCATGCAGGTGGAAAGCGGTTTGGCGGTGTCCTTCCGGCCGGTGGCGGAAGTTGCAGGCCAGGCAGATCGCTTTTTCCCCGTGCAATGGTTGTGGCGTGCCGGTGCGTCGGCCGCCCTCGGCCGTGTGTGAAATGGCTCGGACAGAAGGACCTGGAGACACACAGCGCTACGACAAGCACGAGATGTAACAAGCACGAGATGTAAGAGGAAACCGCAGGGTGCTTCATCTTCCGCGCGGCCCCACTGAAGAAAGTTGAGGAAGCGCGATGAAAACGAGCGTTATCGAAGTCCACGATATGCTGTCCATGTTGAGCGTGGACGAAGTGGAAAAGCGCGTCGGCGAGGTGCCGGGTGTCGAAAGCGTTACGGTGAATTTCGCTGCGGGTAGCGCTACAGTTCGCTACGACGAAACCCGGCTTGAGGTCGCCGATATCAAGTCGGCCGTGCGCCAACGCGGGTATGAGTCGGCTGCGTCCGCCGCCGATTCAGCGGGTGATGGGCACGAAGGCCATGCAGCACCGGGCGCGCCGCCCACAGCTCCCGCACCCCCTGCACCGAAACCTTCTCCGGCCGCGCCGGCCGCCGTTCCGGCGCCGGTGCCGGACACTACGCTTGCTGCAGCTCCAAAACCTGACGCTGCGCCATCAGCGCCCGCAGCCGCGGCTCACGAGGGGCACGCGGTGCCCGAGGGCCAGCCGGCCAAGTCAGCGGGAATGGCGCATGAGATGGGGCATGGCGGGGGCAAAGATATGGCGGCCATGGTGCGCGACATGCGCAACCGATTCTGGATCTGCCTCGCGTTCAGCGTGCCGATTTTTGTCTATGCGCCAATGGGAGGCATGTTCGCGCCGCCTGCGCCGCCATTTGGCCTGGATCTCAAGCTTTGGCTGTTCTTCCTCGCGAGCGCCGCCATCCTGTATCCGAGTTGGCCGTTCTTCGTCGCCGCCTGGCGTGCGCTCAGGAACGGCGTGCTCAATATGGCGGTACTGGTCGTGCTGTCAGTGGGCACGGGGTATTTGTTCAGCGTCGGCGCCACGTTCTTTTTCAAGAGCGATCAGTTCTTTGAAGCCGTTGCCATGCTGCTGGTTTTCATCCTGCTCGGCCACTGGCTGGAAATGCGCGCCCGCGCCGGCGCTTCGACTGCGATTACGGCGCTAATGGACCTTGCACCGCCGAAGGCCAATGTCATTCGCGAGGGCGCCGAGGTGGAGGTGCCGACCGCTGAAGTGATGGCAGGCGACATCGTGGTGATCAGGCCGGGCAACAAAATCCCGGTCGACGGCACGGTGGAGAAAGGCGAATCGCTAGTGGACGAGTCCATGCTAACCGGCGAGTCGATGCCGGTCCAGAAGGGCCCTGGCGCCACGGTGATCGGCGCAACGATCAACACCAGCGGCAGCTTTAACTACAAGGCAACCAAGGTCGGTGCCGACACCGCGCTGTCGCAGATCGTGAAACTGGTGCAGGAAGCGCAGAACTCCAAGGCTCCCGCGCAATTGCTCGCGGACAAGGCCGCCCAGTGGTTGGTCATTGCCGCGATCGGCTTCGGACTGCTTACGTTTGCCGTCTGGTTCTGGTGGATCGGCCAGCCGCTGCTGTTCGCGGTAACGCTGACCATCACTGTCTTTGTCATCGCCTGCCCGGATGCCTTGGGGCTTGCCACGCCCATGGCGGTGATGATCGGCACCGGACTGGGCGCCATGAACGGCATCCTGTTCAAGAATGCCTCGGCGCTGGAGGACGCCACCAAGCTCAACGTCATCATTTTCGACAAGACCGGCACCCTCACCGTCGGCAAGCCAGAGGTCGTAGAATTGGTGATGGCGGAAGGCATCACGGAAGATGCGCTACTGCTCGCCGCCGCCGCCGTTGAACAGGGGTCCGCCCACCCGCTCGCGCAGGCCATCCTGCGCCGGTCCTCAAAGCTTGTCGTCGTCGCGCCAACGGGGTTCAAAAGCATCGACGGCCAGGGCGCACAGGCGCAAACCGCCGCTGGCATTGTCTTCCTCGGCAACCGCCTGCTCATGGACACCCAGAAGCTCGCACTCGGGCCGCTGGAGGCTGACGCTGCGCGGCTTCAGGGCGAAGGCCGGACGGTGGTACACGTGGCGCGGAACGGCAAGGTGATCGGCCTGATTGCCATCGCCGACGCCATTCGGCCTACCGCCAAGGCTGCGATCGTCAAGTTGCGCGAGCGCGGCATCGAGGTGGTGATGCTGACCGGTGATAACGCTGGCACCGCCAAGCGTATCGCCGCGGACCTCGGCATCGATAGCGTGCTGGCCGATGTGCTGCCGGACCAAAAGGCCGCGAAAGTGAAGGAGCTTCAGGCCACAGGCAAGAAGGTCGGGATGGTCGGCGACGGTGTCAATGACGCGCCTGCGCTGACGCAGGCGAACGTCGGCTTTGCCATCGGTGCCGGCACGGACGTGGCAATGGAAAGCGCCGATGTGGTGCTGATGAAGAGCGACCCCTACGACATCGTCGGTGCGATAGAGTTGTCGCGCGCGACCTTGCGCAAGATGCACCAGAACCTGTGGTGGGCAGTGGCCTACAACGTAATCGCGTTTCCACTCGCCGCAGGTGTCCTCTACCCGTTCGTGCTGAGCCCTGCGGTCGCAGCGTTGTCGATGTCGGGCAGTTCTGCTGTGGTGGCGATCAATGCCTTGCTGCTGAAGCGCACCAAGCTCGCTGGGATCTATCGGCCCGACAAGCCAGGCAAGAAGGGGGCGCCCGCAATGGCGGCAGCCCCGCCGGCAAACAAGAAGGCAGCCGCGTGACGAGGACCGCCGAGCGCGCAGCGGCCGTGCCCATGCTCGCTGCCTTCAGCGCTGTCGGATGGTTTCGGCGTGTTGCTTCCGCTTCTTCCGGGGCCCGGAAGGTGCCGTGCGACTTCATCGGGTTCTGCCAAACCTTAAATCCAATCGGCGATCATCATGACCTCCTGATGTCGAACGTGTTCGCGCAGACCGAGGCGCTGGCGTCGGGTAAGACAGCAGAGGCAGTCAAAGCTGACGGGCACGCCTGGCCGGTTGGCGCCGCACCGCACCTTCGAAGACAATCGTCCGATCAACCCCTTGCTCGCCGAGCGCCTGACGCCGCAGACACAGGGTGCGTGGACCGCACTTTGCGAACACAGCGTCTTCACGCAAGGCGCGATTTGGAGCATCGATACGTTCAACCAGTGGGGCGTCGAGTTCGGAAGAGTGCTGGCACAGCGCATGCTGTCCGAACTGGCGAGCGCGGATGAGCCACCGCTCAAGCAAGACAGGTCGACCAACACGCACATTCGGCACTATCGCCGACTCCAGAGGGGGCCGTCATGAGCAGCGTGGAAGACACCGCACGGAGCGGAACGATCGAATGCGCGACCAAACTCGACCAGCTTTGCATCGATACCCTTCGCACACTTTCGATCGACGCAGTGCAAAGGGCACAGTCCGGCCACCCCGGCACGCCGATGGACGCGGCGCCGGCGGTTTACTGCCTGTGGCAACGTTTTCTCACCTTCGATCCGCAAGACCCCGACTGGCCAAACCGCGACCGCTTCGTGCTCTCGGCCGGTCACGCCTCAATGCTGCTCTACAGCGTGCTGCATTTGTGCGGTGTCAAGGCGACGAGTCTGACGTACGGGCAAGGTAATCGGCTCGCCGTGACGCTCGACGACATCAAAACGTTCCGTCAGGCCGGCAGCCGTTGCACCGGCCACCCGGAGTATGGCTGGACCACGGGGGTTGAGACGACCACGGGGCCGCTGGGACAGGGCGTTGCGACGAGCGTCGGAATGGCGATTGCGGAACGCTGGCTCGCGACGTCTTACAATCGTCCCGGGTTCGAGATCTTCGACTACCGCGTCTACGCGCTCTGCGGCGACGGCGACATGATGGAAGGCGTGAGCAGCGAAGCGGCGTCGCTCGCCGGACACTTAAAACTATCGAATCTGTGTTGGATTTACGACGATAATCACATCAGCATCGAGGGTTCGACCCAGATCACGTTTACGGAAGACGTGGCAGGCCGCTTTCTCGCTTACGGCTGGGATGTCGTTCGCGTCAGCGATGCCAACGATCTGGAGATGCTGGCGCGTAGTTTCCAAATGTTTGTCGACACACCGGCTCGACCCACGTTGATCATCGTTCAAAGCCACATCGGCTATGGCGCGCCCCATAAACAAGACACCCGAGAAGCGCACGGCGAGCCGCTCGGCGCGCAAGAGGTACGGCTCGCGAAGGAGTTTTACGGCTGGAATCCCGACGCGCAGTTCCATATTCCTGAAGGCGTCGCGACACAATTTGACGAGCAAGTGGGGCGGCGCGGTGCAACGGCTCGTACCGCATGGAAGCAGTTGTTTGCAGCCTATCGCCAGCAATATCCGGATCTTGCCGGGCAGATGGATCTTATGCAGGGCGGCGACTTGCCCACTGGCTGGGACAGCGCGCTGCCGACGTTTCCGGCGGACGCAAAGGGCATGGCGACGCGCGACTCGTCTGGCAAAGTGCTGAACGCTATCGCCGAGAAAATCCCTTGGTTGTTGGGCGGCGCAGCGGACCTGGCGCCATCGACCAAGACTCGCTTGAGCTTCGACTTCGCCGGCGATTTTCAGTCGCCGGGCGGGGAGGGCGACTACCGCGGACGCAATTTCCACTTCGGCGTGCGTGAGCACGCGATGTGCGCCGTCGCTAACGGACTGAGCTTGGCGAAACTGCGCCCCTATGCCGCGAGTTTTTTTGTTTTCACCGACTACTGTCGCGGTGCGCTGCGGCTCAGCGCGATGATGGAGCTTCCCGTCATCACCATCTGGACCCATGACTCCATCAGCATGGGCGAGGACGGACCGACGCATCAGCCGGTCGAACATCTGGCGTCGTTTCGCGCGATGCCCGGCATGATTGTGATTCGCCCTGCGGATGCCAACGAGGTGGTCGAGGCTTGGCGGGTAATCATGCAGACCAAGAATCGCCCGGTGTGTCTCGTGCTGTCGCGGCAAGCGCTACCGACCCTGGATCGCGCAAAGTACGCGCCCGCGAGTGGCGTGACCTGTGGCGCTTACGTGCTCGCCGACGCACCGGATCACAGACCGGATGTTCTATTGCTGGCGACCGGCAGCGAAGTCGCGCTGTGCATTGCGGCCTATGAGCAATTGACGGTGGAAGGAATCAAGGCGCGGGTGATCAGCATGCCGTCGTGGGAGCTGTTCGAGCACCAGAGCCAGGCGTATCGAGACAGCGTGCTGCCACCGCATATAGCGGCACGCGTCGCGGTCGAAGAGGCGTCCACGTTCGGATGGGAACGCTATACCGGCTGCGGCGGCACCATTCTTGGCTTGCACACTTTTGGACTGTCGGCGCCGATGAAAGTCGTCGCGCAGCACTTCGGGTTCGAGCCCGCCCACGTTGTCGCGGCGGCCAGGGAACAAATGGCGCGGCACGGCGAGAGGCAGTGAGCCGGGTGGTCCCGGATACGGCTGTGGAGGTGCAGAATGAGTAGCGCAAAAGAGCCGGCAATGAAAATAAATCCTCTGGCAGGGATGCCAGCCGCCCCCTCGATGCTGGTCGATATACCAAGATTGATCACGGCCTATTTTTCCGAACGGCCCGATCCTTCGGTGCCGGCGCAGCGGGTGGCGTTTGGCACCTCGGGACATCGCGGTTCCTCATTCGACAAGAACTTTAACGAATGGCATGTCCTTGCCATCAGCCAGGCCATTTGCCGGTACCGCAAGCAACGGGGCATCGACGGTCCGCTATTTCTGGGCATCGACACGCACGCGCTGTCCGCGCCGGCCTGCGCCAGCGCGCTCGAGGTGCTGGCGGCCAACGGCGTGGAAGTCATGATTGCGGAGAACGACGAATACACTCCGACGCCTACAGTTTCTCACGCGATCCTCACCTATAACCGCGGGCGCGAAAGCGGACTGGCCGACGGCATTGTCATCACGCCGTCGCACAATCCGCCCGACAACGGGGGGGTCAAATACAATCCACCGAACGGCGGGCCGGCCGACAAAGACATCACAGGCTGGATCGAAGCGAAGGCGAACGAGCTTCTCAGCAACGACCTGAAGGACGTAAAGCGCATTACGTACGACCAGGCACTTCGCGCCGCCACGACCCATCGCCACGATTATCTCAGCGCTTACGTGAACGACCTCGCCAATGTGATCGATATGGATTGCATTCGAGGCGCGAACATTCAAATGGGCGTAGATCCCCTCGGTGGAGCCGGCGTGCATTATTGGCCCCGGATTGCCGCGCACTACCGGCTGAACCTTGCCGTCGTCAACGACGCCGTCGATCCGACGTTTCGTTTCATGACGGTTGATTGGGATGGGCGCATTCGTATGGATCCATCATCGCGATATGCGATGCAAAGCCTGATTGGGCTAAAAGATCGTTTCGACGTTGCATTCGCATGCGACACCGATCACGATCGCCACGGGATCGTTACGCGGAACCACGGTCTATTACCGCCCAATCATTATCTCGCCGTGGCGATTCATTACCTAATCCAACACCGGCCGCATTGGCCCAAAAGCGCCGCCATCGGCAAGACCGTCGTGAGCAGCGCCATGATCGATCGCGTGGCCGCCAAACTGGGCCGCCCGCTATATGAGGTGCCGGTCGGGTTCAAGTGGTTCGTGGACGGGTTGCTCGACGGGTCGCTCGGTTTCGGCGGCGAAGAGAGCGCCGGCGCGTCTTTTCTGCGCACAAACGGCAGCGTTTGGACGACCGACAAAGACGGCATGATTGCATCGCTGCTTGCCGCGGAAATCACGGCCCGCATGGAACGCGATCCCGGCGAGATCTATGGCGACCTGGCGCTCGAGTTAGGCGAGCCGGCATTCGAACGGGTCGATGCGCCGGCAACACCCGCGGAAAAGTCGCTGCTGTCGAAGCTCACGCCAGCGCAAGTGAAGTCCAAGGAATTAGCCGGCGAGAAGATTCAAAATATTCTCACGCAAGCGCCGGGCAACGGCGCCGCCATCGGTGGTTTGAAAGTGATTGCCGATCACGGCTGGTTTGCCGCCCGGCCTTCGGGCACCGAAGACATCTATAAGATTTATGCGGAGAGCTTTCGGGGAACAGATCATCTGCGCCGCATCCTGGCGGAAGCGCAGGCGATCGTCAGTGGCGCTCTGGCGGTGGAGCCAGAGCCACCCGCGGATACATGACATGTCAAAATATCTGTGGGTGCTGTTCTTCTTTTTGCTCCTGGTCATGATCGGCTTCGGTATGACGCTGCCGGTATTTGCTATTTATACTGAGCGCCTTGCGATCGAGGGTGGGGCATCCCGGGGCGTAGTAGCTGGCCTGCTATACGGCTTCACCGTCGACGGCATGGCGGGGCGTGTGCGCAAGTTGCTGGTCGCGATCTCCGGCCCGCCGACACAGGCCCATCAGGAAGCCCAAGGAGCT